>CAWDRU010000001.1:0-666406 GCA_963804815.1 Blastocatellia bacterium
GAGGCGCGCCCTTGAATAACTTCGGCTGGATGACACTCACGCGGCCACCAGTCTCCCATGCCTCAGCACTTTGAACTTTCGACTGATGATTCGCTTGCCTGTCTGCGTATTCAGCTCGAAGCGTTTCAAGATGATGCTGCCTATATGAACGCGACGGGCAGATGCAAGATAGCTGTAGCGCACACGGCCTCGGCTTCCGCGTCTGTGAGTCCACCCCGGAATTGAGCGATCAATGCGCCCGTCAGACGTAGCGCCACGAAAAGTAAACAGCGACTTAATCGCGCTGATCAGCCAGCGCGCTATTCGGATTGCTTTATTCAACATTATTTACCTCAGAGGGTTGGTTGGATCTGGCCGATGTTGTCTCGCACAAGTTCAGGGTCGAAGTTGGAAGGCAGCCGACCTGCTTTCTTCATCGCTGCCCACATCGTTTCGTTGTCGAGCTGGCCGCGCAAAATCAAGTCGCTCAGCAGGCGAATGTCTTCTGTTGATAGAACAAGCTCGGACGGGTCGGCCATCTCGACCGTTCCGGACTGCTCCGCTTTCATTCTGATGAACTGGCCGTGGAATCCAATCGAGCGCTCAAGCGCGTCTTTTAGAGATCGCTGCATCGTCGCCAGCGCGCTTGTGCGTTCGCCGCTCTTGATCTTCTGCTCGGTTGCCGTCTCCTCGACCTGCACCTTCTCGGCCAGAAACGAGATGCCCATCGCTGCCATCTCCTGCTTCTTCGTTTCGAGGTTCTTAGCCTGTGCCTCAAGCGACGAGCCTGCTGGCTCCGCGTACCAGACGTCACAGCCCTTCGGCACGCTGTACTGAAGTCCTGAGCCTACGCCCCTTTCTTTGTCGCCTTCCTTGTTTTCCTCCATATCGGCGTCATCGGCGCATAGAATAGGGTAGCCGCAGACGTGCAGCGTGTAGTCGTACTCCGACTGCTGCTGATAATGCTTGATGTTGAGCAGCGCGAGTTTCAGAAGCGGCGGGCAGCTCGTAAGAAACCCTGTTTTCTCGGCGTAGACTACCGATAGCGGGATTTCAGTAACATTCCTGAGCGCGCCTTTCTCCTCAACGATGGTTACCTCTTCGCCCCTGTCATTTTTGACCTTGCGTTGAAGCTCCCATTTAACCTCCCCGCCTTCGAGGAAAAAGACCCTGTACCTGGTCACGGGCTTGTTGGCGAAGCGGCCATCCTTTTCGGTCGTGCATTCCTCGAAAGTGATCTGTTCGAGGATGGTCTGCCCGCCTGCCTGCACAGTGTTCCAGTTGATCGCCTGGTTTGGCTTGTAATGCAGCCAGTATGGGCGGAAGGCCGGGTCGAAGTCTACGGCATGTGTCGCGCCTTCAATTGAAGGCGGCATATCCACCACGATGAATGAATGCCCGAACTCCCATGCCGCGTCCGCAACCTCTTTTGCGAACACGGTCCAATGAGTACCGGCAAGGTTCACATTTTCGAGCTGATCAACTATCTGCTTTGGAGTCTTATCGCCAAGCGTAGGGTCTTTGCGGAAGATCAGGCCGACCAGCCCTTTTTTAGTCGTGCCCGTCGCGTCGAAGCAAACGGCGGTATTTAACCGGTCAGCGTATGAGTCCGGATGCTCGCGCGGGAATCTGGGCAGATACTTCTGCTTCTCCCGGCGCATCTTCAGCGTGCCCTCGATCACATCGGACACATAAGGCCACTTCGCGGACATCGCCTCGTAGGCAGAGCACTTGTACGCCGGTGAGTTTTTCTTTTCCTCAGCTGTCATATACGGAACTCTCTGGTCTTAACTTCTCTCTTTGGCTGGGCTATGCGATAAGCGGCTTCATCGTAGGCATGATCTTCCGCGTCCGTATCAACGTCGTCCCGGTTATTCTCGGCGCGCGGCAGCACCGGCACCGTTCTTATGAAATGAGTGCAGCGGTCGAATATGAACAGGCCGGGTGATTCCATCGGGGACTGCAAAGAGGCTTTGAGATACTTGCGCATTCTCTCCGCGCGATTCTTTCGGCTGCCCGGCGACTTATCCGCCTCAATCCAGCGCACGCCGATCTTTGCCATGTCGTCGGCGATGCACATCCCGTTTTCCGTGTCATAGATCGAAGAATCAGCCGGGCCGGGCTTCGCTTTGATCCCCCAGAGCTTTTCGCGTTCGAGTATCCCCTTCGCGATGTCAACAGCAAGAAGTTTACAGCCCTCATTAGGCTTGCCGTTCCACCCGTACCACTCATAGATTCGGAAGAGAGTGCCGCGCGGATAGATCTTGCCGTTCGGCGCTTTCGTGCCGTCGCTCTCAGCCCACCAGCCGACCGAAAAAGGCGCGCTGCTGCCCCAGTCGAAGCTTCGATCAATGCGCCAGCTTGAGGGAATATCAAAGGGTTGGATGATGTGGACAACGCGACGCCCGCAATCATTCCACAAATCGTCGAACATGCCGCCCGCGATAATGTTCCAGTCGCCGTCGCGCATGGCGCGCACGAGTTCCGGATCGCCGAGACCTTCAAGACGGTCTTCATAGTCAGGATCGCTTTCATTGAGCGCAGGATTGTCTTGAAGCTTCGCGGGGATGAACTGCCTGAGCATGCCGCCTTCCTGCTTCGGCATTCTGCGGATCTCATACTCTGCCGCGTTATCAATGAAGGAGAACTTAACCCAGTTATGGCCGATAGAACCCGGATTGCTGCCGCAGATGATGCGGGGGAATAAGCCTTTGAATCGAGCGGGGATCTGAAGCCCGGCCATGCGGACGCGCCCGCGCAGAAAGCGATAAATCTTTTCAGTGAAGTGCGTAAGCTCATCAATGAACAGGACGTGGATCTCAGCGCCCTGATATTTGATAACGTCTTTTTCATACTGGCAATGGCAGAGGAAGATCTTTGATTTATTGTAGAACTCGATGGAGTTATCGGAATAGTTGACTTTTACTGCCTTCGCTTCGATCCAACCGGCGAGAAGGGCAAGGAAGCCGCTCGGCCCTTCCATGTGATTCTTCCAGAGATCAGCGAATAACCTGCGGAAGATGTAGACTTGAAGACCGGGAATTGCGATACACCATAGTATCGCCGCGACCCTCATCAGGTAGCTTTTGCCGCCACCAGCCGCGCCTCCATAAAGAATCTCAGTCGCCTGGCTTTGAAACGCCAGAGTCTGTTTTCTTTGGATGGGAAACGTCAGAGTTAAGGATGACATTCACAACAGGATTAAAGTCGCCTGTGATCTCGTGCTTCTCTTTCGGTTTGCCGTAGCCGTAAGCCATCAACAGCTTGAGCGCTTCCAGGTCGCCTTGCGATGCTCTGAGCGCAGCCTTCTTGATAGCCTCTTCGCGCTGGGCCAACGGCCAGCATTTATCGAGCAGCAGCTCTAATCCCGCTTCATCGAATTTAGGCTTTCGACCTGAGCGACCTTTCTTCCCGCCGCGATTTCCACTTACACCAAATCCAGCCATCAGTTTTTATCAGTTTTAAAACTGATCCTAAATCGTTGAATTTCCTAATGTTAAAATTTTGAAAACTGAAAATCGACTATAAACTGGCGTTACAGGAGCCGCATGCGAGTCGAATCTGATTAGGTTTGATAATAGGCTTGCGCGCGAGTATTTCAACAAGCGGGCTTATTCCGGCTGCATCTGGTCCATATCGCTCTGCGATCAAATAAAACTGCTCGAAGTCATGGCCTCGCAGCGAGAATTTGGGGCCTGTCTTGGTCCACTTCGGAAATCCAAGTCTGTCTTTCGCCTGGCCGCAGTGCAGCAACTCGTGCTCGGCGATAGCAAGCCAGTGATCGTCACTCGCCTTAGCCGCAATCGGTGCTGATAAAGTGATCAGGAAAGTAGGCTCGAAGCCGAACCATTCGACGAGCTGGTATTGCTGCCTCGCCTTTTGCCAGCCATCCCCGCGAAAGAACGGCATCTCTGCCGTGCCGACAATGACTCGACCGCGCTTGACGTTCTCTGCGTTCGTCCACAGGCAGCCGATTGAAGCGAAGTTGAGATGATCATGCTCTTTGTGATAAAGCGGGCCGTCTTTTTTGATGAATGTGCTTTTATACCAGTCGGAAATGTCAGGCGCTGGCAGGAATCCAATCCCGGCCTCTTCATCGAGAAGGCTCTCCGGCGGTTGTGGCCTGATCAGTTGCTTGCTCACTCTTTAAATCAGAAAATGCGCTGTCGAAGAAAACCGCTGCTGGTTTGTCGCCGATCCGGAGCGCACCGATGGGTCGGCCTTTGCGCTCGATGATGAATATTGCAGGTTTAGACATTAGGGGAACTGATCAATAGCTCAACATAATCGCTTGCCGGGCCATTCTTGTTTGCTATTCCGCGTTTGCGATTGAGTTTCGTCGATTTTAGGCCGCTGAAGATTTCACGCGCCGCGTCGCTATCGTTTATAGTGAGCAGGTATTTGCCTCGAAGCTTGTCTATAGTTTCGCGCAGTACTCGCAAATCGCCCGCCGTCCAGGATTTATAATTCTCGATTTTGCATTCCGTGTAAGGGGAATCAATAAAGAAAAAGGTCTCGTCGCTGTCGTAGAGTTCAAGGCAGTACTTCCAATCAAGGCATTCAATGACGACGCGATCAAGCCTCTCATTCAGCGCGCCTATCTTTTCAATCAAAGATGCCCGTGACTTGTTTGAGCCTCCGCCAGACTTTCGTTGTATCGCGAACGAATGACCGTCGCCGCCGAAGGATATCGTCTGCTTGCGATACCACCTCGCCGCGCGCTGTATGTCTGTGAGTCCGGGCTGCCGTTTGAAATCATTGAACTCTTCACGGCTGTTTAATACAAACTGGAGATCTTTGATGAGTTCGTCGGGGTGGAACCTGACACACCTGTAGAAATTTACGATGTCAGAATTAATGTCATTGACGACTTCTACACGTGACGCGTCTTTCGCGAGCAGGATTGCCAGGCCTCCGGCGAACGGCTCACAGTAGCAAGTGTGTTCGGGAATGCGTGGAAGTACATGTTTAACGGCCCACCCTTTACCGCCGGGCCAGGGGAATGCAGGTTTCAAAGAAGGACTCCTGAGACACTAACCACGTTGCCCAAGTCAACAGACTTACTGACCGTTGCGTTGATAGGTTAACCTGCCGTGCTGTAGTAACAGTGCGGCATGAATACGACTCTTGTAAGAACTCCTGACTGGCAGGAGGTGCGACGCTTCCGTGCTTTGGAGCTTAAACGCGACGGCTGGACGCATCAGGAAGTTGCCGAAGCACTCCGTGTCAGCAAAGTCGCTGTGAGTAAATGGATGAAGTCTGTGCGTGAACATGGCGATCTAAACCAGAATGCATGAAGTTGGCACAGGTTGCTGTTCTTTGATATTTCGTTTGTTGCCTAACACACGATCTATCAAGGAGACTGCCCTGTGCCCGGTTCGACCATAATTGATCTTTCTTGCTCCGAGCAACAACAACTGCTCTTTGAACTGCGCCGCGCCCGCTTCGGCTACTGGCTCGCCCTGCACATCATCTTGTTGTGCGCGGCTGGCTACACCCCGACGCAGATCGCCGCCGTCTTGTTCTGTTCGCGGTCGAGTGTCTACCGCGCTGTCCGCGTTTATCGCAAAGGCTCGCTGGCCAGTTTGAGCAATGCCAAGCAACCACGACACGTCGGCTCATTGACGCCTTCGTTGCGCCGTTCGCTGCTGGCTTTGCTCAAGCGTGCGCCTTCGGCTTATGGCTGGTGTCGCACGCGCTGGAGTTGCGCCACGCTCGCCGCCCAGATGAAAGTGCAGCGCCGGGTTGAAGTCTCGTCTGCCACTATTGGTCGCTGGCTGCACCGACTGGGCTGGGTCTGGAAGCGCGCCAAACTCGTCGCGCGCGATGATGATCCCGAACGCATCAATAAACTGGCGCGCATCCGTTTTTGCTTTGAAAATCTCGGCCAGCAAGCCGCTTTGCTGTTTGCCGACGAACTCGACATCCACCTGCTGCCAAAGGTCGGCTACCAGTGGATGCCAAAAGGCGAAGTCGTCGAGGTGGTCACGCCGGGAGTCAACCAGAAGCGTTATTTGGCGGCGGCACTCGACGCCCTGACCGGCAAGGTCATTTCTTGCATCGGCGAATGCAAGACGAGATGGCTGTTTTTGGAGTTGCTCAAAGCCATTGACGCCAGCTATGCAGCAGCCACCTACAAACGGGTCGTGGTGGTGGTGGATAACTTTGGCATTCACAAAGCGAAAGTTATCCAGCAATGGCTTGTGGCGCACCCGCGAATCGAGTTGCTGTTTGTGCCGACGTATTGCCCGAAAGCGAACCCGATTGAGCGGGTGTTCTGGGAGGTACATGACAAATGCACGCGCAATCATCGGCGGCAGCAGATCGGGCGGTTGGTTGAGGATGTTCAACAGCATCTAAAAATCAACGGCCCGTGGCCGTACAAACTGTCAGGAATCTATTACACGGCGGAAGTGACCGCCGCCGTGCAGGAACTTGAAAAACAACGGCTACTCAAGGCTGCTTGAGTGTGCCAACCTCGTGCAGCATTGGCATCTACACATGTTGGCCGGATCAGCCCGTATCATAGCGAGAAAATCCCGGTAGACTGAGACACGCTACTTGTCTGAGTTCATCGACACTGTATCGCTCAAGCGCATTCAGCACTGCTAGCAGCGTCCATAATCCAGCCAGCATCGCTGAGTCGGTCACTCGGCGGTCACGACGCATCTGTCTGCCACTCAATCGCACCAGGAGATTACGCGCCTGCTCGCTCTCAGGTGTCTGACCGCGCGCCAACTGCCAGACAACCACTGCCGCCATTGCTGTCACCAATAACCGTTTAGCTATTGCTTCGGCGCTCTCCTGTTGCCAATGCTCCAAATTATGGCCGCTGGATTTCAACAGCTTAAAGTAACTCTCTATTTTCCACCGCCACACATACCACTGCGCGATCTGCTCTGCCGTCACCGTTTCAGGCAAGTTCGTCAGTAGCAGCCACTCCGCATACAACGATTCATCTGGTAAAACGATCCGGCTCACGACAAGCCTCAACTGCAAAGCTTTGCCATAGACTCGCTCACGGGGCTGCTTGATGCCGCCCTTTTGTCGATGTGGGAAGGCCGGTCGGGTAATCGTCACCTTCGTTTCAGCCAGCAGTTGCTGCCCGACAAGTCCGGGCGCAACAGCAATTGCCTGGCCCAGCCGCAATGACAAGCCTGCTGCCACACGGCCCAGTCGCCGCCTCTCTCCTTCAAACTCCACCTGCGGTACTGCCCGCGCCCGCACAATAAAAGCTTCTCCTTGATCATCCCACTGTCGGTAATGACCAACCGAGTCGGCGGCGCGATCAATAAGATGCACGACGGGCTTGGACAACTGCATCTTGCTGATGGTCGCCAGGGTGTCGGTGATTTCATCAAGGTGCGAGCAATCGGCCAATACCGGCGACTGGCGCGTCGTGTATAAACCATCATTGGCCCACAAGCTAAACGACAGCGGAGAGATGGGTGTGCCGTCACGATCAGATATCAATAAGGCAGTTTGCAAGCTGTAACCGAGCGAACGCTTATGACAGATGGCCTTGCGGTCGGCTTTACGGGTATGCAGATCGTAATTGAGTTCAGACCAGTCGTGAATAATCAGAGCAAAGTCGCCGGTTTCGTCTGTAAGCACTCGTTTGGCAGCGGCGATCAGCGGCTCGGCTAATTGAGGAAGCGAAACAGCCGGATTGCTATAAAAACGCCAGGCGGCCTGAGTGCTGGCGAAAGCAGTACCGGCAGCGGGCAAAGCCCGAAGCCCTGCGGCGACGGCCTGTGTTGGGTTCATCTGCTCGGTCACGAGTTGCTGATAGCGCCGTTGCAGGCGCAGTTCAAGATTGGGTGTTGCAAACACATTTTATAATATTAGCGTACTCGACATGTGTAGATGCCAATGCTCGTGCAGTCTGGTTTAGGGCTGCAAGCCCGCTTGCGCAAGGGCGCGATTCCCAAACTCACGCCTCAACAAAAAGCCTTGCTGCCTGACTTCTTGTCGCACGGCTCACAAGCTTATGGCTTTCGCGGCGAGGTGTGGACGTGTGCTCGCGTGGCGATCCTGATTCAACGCGAGTTTGGTGTTCTCTACCATAAGGCTCACGTCTCGCGGCTCTTGAAAGAGTTGCACTGGACGCCACAGAAGCCCATCGCCCGCGCGACGCAACGCGACGAAATCAAGATCGCCCAATGGCGCGAAGCCGTTTGGCCGGAGTTGCTCAAGCAGGCGCGACGGGAACGCCGCATCATTGTTTTTATTGATGAAGCGGGCTTCTACCTGTTGCCGGGAGTGGTCAGGACTTACGCCCCTTGCGGCCAAACGCCGATCCTGCGTTGCTTCCAGACCCGTGATCACTTGTCGGTGATGAGTGGCGTGACGCCGAGTGGAAAACTCTTCACCATGACGCGCAAGGAGGCGTTGACCAGTGCTGAGAGTATCGCGTTTTTGTTGCACCTGTCGCGGTGCTTGGGACGACGATTGTTGATCATTTGGGATGGCTCGCCGATCCATCGCTCGCAAGAGGTCAAGAGATTTCTGGCGCAAGGCGGCAGTCAGTTGGTTCACTTGGAAAGCTTGCCGCCTTATGCGCCGGACCTGAACCCGGACGAAGGCGTATGGCAACATCTCAAGCATGTTGAGATGCGTAATCTCTGTTGTGATAATTTGCGTCATCTTAATGGAGAACTTTCTCTAGCCATCAAGCGGTTGCGCCAGAAACCTCAGATCGTTCAATCCTTTTTCGCTAGTGCAGGATTGGCTCTATGAGAGGTTAACCTTTCAATGCAACGATCTGTAGGTATTGTGGTTAGGCTTGTCGCAGGAAGATTGGAACCTGTCTGCGATGGGCACGTCCCGGCCTGGGTTTCCCCAGGCCGGTCGTATCCGTTAATGATTCGATACTAGCATAAGTACCTTTTTGTACATAGAAAAAGTCACCACTTCAATGATTATGAGATGATAGGAGCGGGATACCAAACGCAGCCCCCGTTGCCTTCAGTATCCCGCCCACGCCGCGCATCTGTCAGACGCGGCGAGCCTTATGCAACGCGCCGGAAAACCTCGAACTCCTGCGCCTGCTGCCATTCGTTGAAAGGCGGTTTAAAAATCAGTCTCGAAAGTATGAGTTTGAAATTGGACGGGAGCGCGACACCTGTCTCAGTCTCGCGCGCATTAAACATTAACAGGCCCGTCTTGAAGTCTATGTAAGATAGCCAACCTTCTTTCGTCGCGGCCTTGCGTTCGTCATGTTTGAACAGCTCTATGCGATGGGCAGCCAGATGTGATTCAAACTCCTGCCGTGACACTTCGGTGATATTTACACCATCAGACAGCACGATTCTGTAGCGACGACGATTGCGCTCTCTTTTAGTCATAATGTAATGAACCTGTTAGATAGACCTACGGGAAGGTTAATAACTTGCCTGCGACTCTTGTTCAGAGGAGACGGATTGAAATGGCTTCGGATGCTCGGTTGGGGCCGCATCCGTTGTTAGGAATAAGTCAAAGTAAGATTCAATGCAAGAAAATTCAACTCGTTCTTAAAACTTGTGGGACTTATCCGGACAAATCCGGACATTTGCGGACATGCTATTGCTGCGCGGTCGCCTGTTGCTGCAACTGCTCGACCGCTGATTGGAGCTCGGTAATTCTCCTGGTAAAGAATTCTTCATTGATATTGAGTTGAAGTATCGACAGTTGAAATTCGAGAAAGGGATCGCGCCCGTCGCAGAATTTCACCAGCTCGCTATGAGGTATGCGACGTTTACCGTCGCCTATTGTTTTGATCTTCCCTGCCTGTATAGCCCGTCGGATAGTCTTCTCGGAACGACCGCACAGGAAAGCAGCTTCGCCGATATGCCAGAACCGGGTGTGGCGCTTGAGGAGGGCAAGCATTCGCTCTATCTCTCGCATTCAGTCACCTCTCGCAGTGGACATGGGTCATAAGGGCTGCGATTGCTCGATAATAGCACAGGCAACAATCCACCGGCACCTGTAGATGAAAGCGGCTGCGCAGGCAGGGACGATCACATCGAGATGTCAGGCCGCAGGTGTGAATCAGATCTCGCGCAGTCATATCCGTCTACATCCCCGCCGGGCCGCCTGTAGTTCTACGCTCTGATATCAGCAAGCTTGAAAAAACTTGATTAATCAAGTTTGTAAACGCATATAGTGAAACGTCATACTGGCTTGATTCCCGTCAGGCGGCGCTCTCAGATTCCTTGCTCGCTGTTATCGAATGTAAGACATTCTCTGGAGCTGAAAGATTGAAAAAGATTGATTAATCAATTCGATAATTATTCACCCTGCTCGATTTACAGGATTGATTTCATTCCGGCGGGCGGGCGCATCTTCTTTATAAAGTTCAACCCTCGACCGGCCCGGATCACAACTGGAGCGCAGTCAGTTTCAGCTACAGCGCCGACGGGCAACACGCATCGGGCATGGGTTTAAACTACCCGTAGATTTGTGCGGGCTCGGTTGCTTTGAGGCCAAACGATGTTTTTTTGATGTTTTAAAACATGGTCTAAACCTTGAATCGATTGATGTTAAAATTTCAGAAAAACATCAATCGGGCTGACCTCGATCAGTTTTTATCAGTTTTAAAACTGATCTTAAATTGCTGATTTGATGCGATTTCTATTTTCCAAAACTGATGCCGAGTCGTTGTGTTGACTACATTGTGATGATGAAAAAGCGCTATCGTTGAAAAACATTATTGAATAATAGCGGTTAGAATAGGCTTTGATATGGACGGTCAGAACATTCAATTCTGGCAAACCCACGACCGGTTTTCAGTATTCTTTCAGTTTTAAAACTGAGTTCAAATCAATGATTTGATGCGACTTAATTTCAGTTTTAACTGAATTCATAGCCCTGCTCTCAATGAGCCTTGCTTGGTTATGTGCTAGGGATTCTCGCCCTCTATGGATTTAATCCTCGCTTGAAGTTGCTCTATCTCATATTCTTCTACGAAAGGAAGGCTTCAAAGAGCAGATCGACTCTGCGGCAGTAATCATCCAAAGCGGCGTCGATCTGCTCGATGCTCATGCTATCTGCGATTTCACGCTCGCGCTGAGCCTGCTTCTGCTCTCGCTCGATTCTATCTCTGTGCTCGGAGAGGATCGCGACTGTGCCGGTTCGCTGTTTTATTACCATAGTTTTCATGTCCTACATTTTTTCGCCTGCCCCGCTCAAACGTCATTTTTGAGAAAGCGCGGAATTGGCCTCACGGAGATTGAAGGCCGTGAGATTCAACACTGCGGATGTCGTTTGGGTAGATGAATCTGAGATGTGATTGGGGGCTATCAGTCAGGATTATTATATCAGGTCTGCGGCTATTGCAGGCTACTGTCGCTCAAAATCTTATGTTCACAATCGCCTCAAGCGAGCACTATGTGGATATCGAATCAGAGGGTGACGCATATCTATATGCAGACGATCAAGAAAGTGATTGAAAAAAGCCGAGGGTAAAACGTTTGTCGCACATAACAGCCGTTTGCACCTGTTAGGACTTTGGCAGTGTTTTGTGAAAAATAAAGGCGCTGCCGCGACTTTGATTTCGGTTGGATTGTCGGAGTAAGGAAAAAGAAATTCCATATTGAGAGAATCCAGAAGTCTTATTTCAATTAAGCAATTGATTGATTAAAGTTGCATCATAATAAGATTCCTTTACGTCTGTAATATTAAGGACGCTTGTAAATCAGGAGGAATATTTATGAGTGATAAACAAAGCGACCAATCGGGTAGTGGGGGCGGAAACACTCCAATCAAACCACCAATGAAAGATAATCAGCAATCAGGAAGCGAAAAAGACATAAAACCGCCAACGGTAGCTGATACGGGCGACCCAGAGCCTCCGGGTGACACTGGGGCATAATAGTCCTATCGCATTGTTTTATGATTCCGGGTTTTGTGCGAAAGTGCGAGGCCCGGAACCTTTACAGCCTCACCCACATCCCAAGGCCATTCAGTTTTCAGATTTTGATACCAATCAAAGCCAAAGCAGACCGGGGCCGAGCCGCAAACCTCCTGCAAGCTGCTGCTATGTTGCTTTCTCCATTTGAGCGCATCAGTCCTATGACCGCATTTCTTAAGGCCGCCATTACGTTTGGACGGATTAAGGTCGCCAATTCTTCCATTGTTAGCTTTCTTTGTTGACATCTACAATAAGGAGGAACTATCTTAAGCCTGACCTTAAAGCACTCTTTCTTACTTAAGCCAGTAAAATCACAGGAGGATTAAATGCTCCAAACCCTCATAACCAATCCTTACACGGTTGCTGTTGGGGTTCCGTCAATACTGTTGTTCTCAGGAGCCCTTGCAAAGAAGCTTGTGCGAGGCTCCGAATGGGAACGCAGAGATTTCTTTCTTGGGGTGGAATTTACCTTAGCTGCAATGTCATCTGCTCTTGTTTACCTTTTCGATTTAGCAAAGGATATGAATAAAGCAATATCTGATCCCTCAATAAATTCGGCATCAACTTCCATTAAACTAACTGTAACTGCCGTGTTTGTTGCTTTCACTTTCTTTCTTTTATTATGGGTTTTATCCACCCACCAAGACTGGGAGAAGCCAGGAGTAAACGCAAAAAAACAGTTTTGGCGATTATGTATCTTGTCAAATTTGATTGGCTCAGGGTTGATGGCGGTGTTTATACTTGTTGTTAAAGGAGTACAATAATGTCTACAGAAAAAGAGCAGATTGAGCTTCAGGCAGAGCCTGAAGATAAAAAATCCCTGACACAAAAGCAAGAGGCTACACTTGACACACTGAGTAGCGTTGCTGCTGTTGCGGGATTATCAGCTTCAGTTTTTGCTGCTGTGGAATTGAGTGCGCCTGTTATGATAATTGCCGCAATTGCTGGCGCTGCCTCTGCTGTAACTAAACTCCTAGCATCCAAATATGGTTCAAAGAGAACCCAAGAAGCAGAGCAGAAGATTGAATTAGATATTGAGGATAGCGCAAAGAAGAACAATACTAATCCTTCACAGTTGTAATGCTTTCCTGCCTCAAGCCGCCCAACAAAATGCAATTCAAATCAGGAATAAATTCTGCGTCCATCAATTCAATCTCGCCTGAAGATGCGCCGGGCCTTATCATCCTCAAGAAATGATCCCCTACGCATAAGGTAATATACGGCAGCGCGAGCATCCTCTATCTCAGTCTTTCGCGCGCGTTCGAGATCCGCAGCTGCATCAGCATAGCGAGACACTTCGCGCTCAAGCTTCACCTTCGCGGCGCGCAGCTTGAACACATACCGCACGTTGATTGCCACGAAGATCATCAGGATGATCGCCAGCGCCGTTAGTAGTTCTGTCATAGATTCAGCTCCAATTAAACAGCAGAGGGCATCTCCTGAATGTGCTCCCCATTGAGCAGATCCCTCGCAGTCAGATTCATCTACCCTCGATCAACCGTGACTCGCCCAGGGCCACCAGCCAGCGCCTGTTCACGCTTTCTCTGCATTCGCTTTCTGCACGCTGGCGTTGCTGCCTTCTGCTTTCCCTTCACTACACGTCCGCAATTACACACACATAGCGGCGGACATTCTCCCTGTGACTCGATGGCTATTCTTATAGATCGAGCAATCACACGCCCCATCGGCACCGGCACTCCGTTTCCCACCGCTTTGTACTTGAACCCGATTGGCCACCCCGGCAGATCAAAACTTCGAGGCAACCCCTGCAACTCACAGAAATCCGCAAACCCTCGCCTGTTCGTCTTCTTCCCTTCGCTCGCCAGACAGCATGGCTCAAGTGTGACGCGCCGGGTATTCTCCGCATCCGGATTATCACGCTCCGGTATCAACACTCGCCCCTCTTTGCTGCCGAATTGAAAATGTCTCAGCCTGTTTTGCT
Organism: Blastocatellia bacterium; assembly: GCA_963804815.1. Classification (GTDB taxonomy): domain Bacteria; phylum Acidobacteriota; class Blastocatellia; order UBA7656; family UBA7656; genus DATEKX01. The sequence continues at coordinate 13,812 of CAWDRU010000001.1, forward strand.
TCAACCCGCATTCGCTCGCTCGCAGATCCAGCCGCTGTACCTCGTAGCCGTCAATTGCTACATCGCTCACCGTCGGCACATTCTCAAGCAGCCACCAATCCGGCTGTGCTTCTGTGACCAGACGTGCGAACTCTTCCAGCAGCCGCTCTCCCTCAGCCTTATTCCTGTTGCGATTCTTCAGGCTGAACTGCTGACAGGGACTCCCTCCTATCACCCCATCAAACTTCCCTCCCGGCACATGGAAATCTTCGATCCTCTGGCCCCACATCAGGTCAGGCCCTCGCACAATGCAAAACCCTTCCGCCTCGAATCCGCGTCCGAGCAGGTCTATGCCGGGAAATACTGACAGCACTAATTTCATATGTGTGAGCTGGTCGGTGTTGAGCTTCGGAGCTGAGTCACGGCAGGATTAACCCCTTATCATTATAGTCCTGTCTATCGCAGCCATCAGCGCCTGGCGTTCGAGCGCGGCCATACCCGCAAGCTTCTTTTCCCACCGCTGAATCTTCCGCCTGATCCGCTGCCTCTCAGTTCTGTTCTCTCCAAGATAGCCGTAGTCATGCAGCTCCACCGGCTCCGGATAGTTCATCCACAAACACTCTGTCGCAAGCGTGCCTCCCCGCGTGATCGCCTGCCAGCTTATCTTTCGCCAGTGCCCTATCGCCTTTTCATACAGCTCGCTTTCATATCCGCTGATCAGGATCTTCACTCCTATGAACCCGCTCGATATATCGAGCAGGGTTTGTAGAAGTTCTACATGCTCTTGATAGCTCATCTCGTGTAGATAGAGTCGTCTACTCTGCCGACGGGTCTGTGGCAAGTAGGGCGGGTCGCAGTAGATGACTTCACTACCGGTCCACCCGCCGCGTAAACGATAGCCTTTGAGAAATGATATCCCGCAGCCCACCTTGACCGTAGCTGCCGACGCAGCCAGCTCTGACTGCGCTCGAGCGTGGTTGAATCTGTCTACGGCTCCGGCGTCTTTATCGATGCCGATATTGACCCGCGCCGGACGCTTCATCCTCATCACAGCGCCTGAGCCTAAGAACGGCTCTATGTAGATGTTGTGAGGCGGGATCTGGCAGATTATTCTCTGATACGCCCCGCCCGAATTTTTACCGCCGGGATAGATCATCCAAGTCCGCCTTCAAACCGCTACGGCTTCTCCCTGTTGATTTGATCCAGCACCTGGAACCCTGATTGATAGGCGTGCCTGCGCTCTTCCCGATAATTGCGAAACTCTGCCATAAGCTGAACAGCCTTATCCGACGGCGCGCCGACCCGGTTAATCATGAAGTCATAAAGGAAAGCATCAAACAGCGCGTTTGTAGCCGCCTCGTACATCCACCAGGACATCTCCATAGCCTTCTCAGGCGGCATCTGTACTTTCTTATCATCCCATTGGAATTCGACTATCGGCTCAAGCGTCCTGCCGGAAACTATTGAGCCGATCCAGAAGGCGGCTTCCTTTTGGCCAAGATCGATCTCGGCTCCGTTTACTCTTTTGCGATTATCGTCTGATTGTTCACTCACTGATAAATTCCTCCGTTGTCGATCACCTGTAACCAGCGCAGAAAGCAGAACGCTTTCTTGAGCGTGTTGCTCGCCCGGCTAGCTTTGGGGTGTTTTAATTTTCAGTCTGAGCATGAATTATCACCGAAAAACAGGTCACAGTTTGGATCACGGTTTTTTCTCTTGTGACCGATTTGTGACTTGGATTTATAGAATCATTGAGAATTCCATCAAACTACATAGGTAAGAACTCGGCTGCAATCCTGATTAAATAGAAGTAAAAGGAATCACATCGGGGTTGACGGGTAGGTTGCTGGCTTCAATGGCATTCAAGAGGTCGACGGTTCGATCCCGTCTAGCTCCACTAGCATTATCAATACGTTAGCGGGAATCGTGAGGTTCCCGCTAACGTTTGTCTACGATACTGTCTACGAAACAATCCTCTTTTGATCCCCCTTTAGTCCTACCCTAAAAAGCTACCCTTGCCAGATGCCTTAGAATCCCGCCCGTAGTAACCAAAAATCACCAGAAGGAGATCGTATGAAAAAACTTTTCGTAGCTGTTTTGCTGCTATGTGTGATTGGCTTTGCAGCTTGGAAACAAGCCCAACCCGTCTCGTTTACCGTCAAGACAAGGAAAGGGCAAAAAATTCAAGTAACCGACCTTCTCTATCAGGGTCAATTCATTCTCGGAGATCAAGACCAAGGGCTGCCATCGCAAGTCGGCCTTTGCGCTGGGCATCATGCGTGTTTTCCTGGAGATCAAGACCAAGGGCTGCCATCGCAAGCCCCGGCTGCGCTGCATACCTCCGACACGCCCCCGCTATGTTTGTCGCTCCTTCCACCCTCATCAATGAGATTGCCGCATTCCTCAATGCCGCCATCACTTGTGGTATCTTTCCTTTTCTCACCCGTGATTTGTCTTCTTTGTATGTTACATCTCTGACGTAATGCAACTTATTCTCTATGTGCCAGTGCTCTCTCCACATCTTCATCAACTCTTCTATGCTCGCCCGACTCTCATCCAGACTCGTTATCGCGTATGCTTCTTCTTGCCTCTCTACTCCTGTCCTCTTGATCGTTATCTTCCTTTCCATCTTCAGCGCTCGTCGAAGTCCCGGCCAATCGCTGTAACCATACATCGCCGTTGATGCTTTCAGGGTTCGCTCTTCTATTCGACCTCCATATGCATCCGTCATCTTTGACTCTGTCAAGGTATCACTCATCCACCATTGATCTGTGAACGCCTGCTTTATATCTTCCAACAGCGTCGGCTGATTCGCCTTCACGCTTATGAGGTAATCGCCTCCTTTCTTGATTATCTTTCGGGCCGTCTCGCGTTGGGTAAACATCGCATCGCCTGTAATTACAATGCCTTCCAGCATAAGCATCTCTATCAAATCATTAGCCGCCGTTATCTCCTTGGATTTTTCTGCAACAGCGACCTGGCCGAGCATTAAGCCGAGTTTATGACTGAGTGATGCCAGCAAGTGAGGTTGAGCAGCTTTTTGTTTACTGCTTCCGCACAACAGTTTCCCCTCAAAGCTTGCGCCTTCGAGATCTGAGGGCGCACTAAAGCCAATGGCCCGAAAAGCCTGCTGACACCAGTGACTGAGTAGAGATTCGAGTTTGAAGACATCAATGCCTTTGAAGATGCGATGAAGAGTAGACTGGGAGGGCGAGCAAGAGCGCTTGAAGCCGAGTCTGTAGAGCCAGTGATGAGAATAGTTGCGTCCCCAATCAGCAATGGCAGATTGACTGGTACAGCCGCACATCATAGCGATGCAGCAAAGCAGGAGAATAGGCAACAAGTCATAACGCTTACCTTTGGGTTGTCTGAAATCGGGAAGTAGTGATAAAGCTTGAGCTAAAGAGGGCACTTGAGTGCTCACGGGCGTTCCTCCTGAAGAAGTTGGTTTTTAGCAACCTTAATTCTACAGAGGAACGCCTCTTTCTTTCAGACTTTGAATAGACCCTGCCTTCTCTATGAGCCGACAGAAGGAATAGACGGCCTCTCGTTTTCCAAGAGTTTTACTGTCCATTTAGATGTTGGCTCTTTCAAGGTTCCCAAAGACCTCAGAGACATTAAACGCATAGACGTGCTTGATGTATCTCAGATGACCCTGAAAGTAACCGACTCGTCAAATGAAACCTTAGAAACTGTCTGAAAAGGTAATAAACGATGCCCTGCGTTATGCTTTGCTCATGACGCAAACAAGATATTTGACAGATTTATCTGATAAAGAAATGAGTTGCCTGGAATGAAGCATGTATGGCTGGATGGCGGATACAAAGGCGAAGGTAAAGGCAAGCAGTGGATTGAGCAGCATATTGGATGGAGCGCTGAGATAGTGCAGCACCCGCCGAAGCCTCGCGGAGTATGGGCGCGAGAAAGTGAAGAGATAGATTGGTCGAAGATCATGCCGCCGCCAGGATTTCGAGTCTTACCGAGAAGATGGGTAGTTGAGAGAACATTCTCCTGGTTGAGTCAGAGTCGTCGCTTGAGTAAAGACTATGAAAGACTGACGCAGACGAGCGAGAGTATGATCTATGCTGCGATGACACGATTAATGATCAGGCGATTGGCCAAAACATGAAATACTTTTTAGACAGTTTCTTAGCTCGACTTTATCCAAAAAGGTCTTTGAAAAATAAACGACAGGCTGAGTAAGCTACAGGTCTTTCCTCCAAGAAAGGATCTATATGCTTTCTCTGCCTGTCGAGTTGTTGCCTCTCATCATAGAGTTTCAGCCGCTGTTTTCCAAACCCGTTTGGCCTCACGCCAAACTGCTTTTGGTAGGTGCCATCCTCGCCATCGGCAAACGCACCGTCACCTCCTGCTTGCGCGTGATGGGGCTGGCTCACGACAACGGCTTTCAAAACTATCATCGCGTCTTGAACCGCGCTCGTTGGTCGGCCTTGGCCGCTTCTCGTCTCTTGCTTGGCTTGCTGGTCGCGGCATTTGCGCCAACGGGTGAACTCGTTTGCGGGCTCGATGACACGATTGAGCGCCGTCGCGGTCAACAGATCAAAGCCAAAGGCATATACCGCGACCCGGTGCGTTCGAGTCATTCGCACTTTGTCAAAGCCAGCGGCTTGCGTTGGCTCTGCTGTATGTTGCTCGTTGAGGTCTCGTGGGCCGATTGTGTCTGGGGCTTGCCGTTTCTTTCCGTGCTCTGTCCATCCGAGCGCTACTACAAGCAACTGGGCAGGCCGCACCAAAAGCTGACGGATCGCGCCGCACAAGTCATTCGGTTGGTGGCGCGCTGGTTGCCGGATCGCGTGCTGGTCTTTGTCGCCGACAGTAGCTTTGCCACCTTCGAGTTGCTGGCGCTTGCAAGTGGCATCCCGAACCTCAGTCTGGTGACGCGCTTGCGGATGGACGCGCAACTGTGGGCCGAAGCGCCGCCGCGAAAGCCTGGACAAACAGGCCGCCCGCGTTTGAAAGGCGAGCGCCTCGCTTCGCCGCAGCAAGTGCTTGAGGCTGGCAAAACCGAGTGGGCGAAGATCGAGGTCGCGCAGTGGTATGGCGGAGGCAAACGCGAGGTCGAGGTACATAGTCAAACCGCCATCTGGTACAAGAGTGGACAGCCGCCGGTTGTGATTCGCTGGGTGGTTGTGCGTGACCCGCTGGGCGAGTTTGAGCCGCAGGCGCTGATGACGACGAATCCAGAGCACACGCCCTTGCAGATGCTTTCGTGGTTCGTGAGGCGCTGGCGGATGGAAGTGACATTTGAAGAAGCGCGGGCGGATCTGGGAATGGAGACGCAACGGCAATGGAATTCGTTGGCGATAGAGCGAAGTACGCCAATCGTGCTGGGATTGTTCTCGCTGGTGACGTTGCTGGCAAATGGCTTGATCAAAGTGCCAAGCCAAGGTGTGCGCACGGCGGCGTGGTACGCGAAAAAGATGCCGACCTTCGCCGATGCGATAGCGATAGTAAGACGATGTCTGTGGAGCAAAAGTCATTTTTCAACGTCGAGTCAAAACAACGAAGTGATAAAAATCCCGCGCTCATTGTTCGAGCGCTTAACAGATGCTGTTTGTTACGCCGCCTGATTGGATAAAGTCGAGCTTAGATCCCTTTCCCATCCTTGCTGAACGGGCCAAACCAGTAAGCCGTCTGCTTGGTTCCTTCTTTTGGCGTAAGCAGACTTTTCTTCCCGGTTGCAACATCAAAGATCCAAAGGTTGTTTTCGTTGGCGGAAATATACTGGTAGATCAGCGCTTGGCTGTCATCCGGCGACCAGTCATAAGGAATCCTAGAACCCGCCTTCGAGTTGGGCAAGCATCCGGTTGCTTTTGGGGTCGAGAGGATTAATGACATACAAGTCCATGTCCGTGCCGTTACGGCGCGTAGATCCATACATCAGCCACTCCCCAGAATTCGACCATACGGGAGATTCATTTCGCGATTTCCCGTCGGTCAAAAGCGTAGAATCACCTGTAGAAATGTCATATCTGTGTAACTGATTGATCTCGTCGCCGTCAGTATCCTTGCTGAAGATGAAACAAGTTCCTTTTTTCGGCTGATATATGCCACCGCTAACGTAATCGGTGAAAAAAGTGAGTTGAGTGCAAGCGCCACCAGGAAATTTCAAAGAATGTATCTGAGGCGTCTCTCCGAATTCCGTGCTGATCAGCATCTCACGCTTCGTCGGATGCCAGCTAATTATCGCAGCATATCGAAAGTTCGTGTAGCAGCTAGCCGATTTCGCGAGTGATGCGGGAATATTCGGTATGCCTTCGACAATCAAATTATCGCTGGGAGCAATCTCGTCGCTCTGAACGGCAAAGATCGGATTTGCTGTCAGGATGAAAACGACCTGTATCCTCAAGAGACTTTTCATAGTTCGATATTCTTTAATTACAAGCTGATGTTACGCAGCGAAAAAAGATTTGCTAGAGTTGACCGATGAAAGAATCCCTCTTAGACCTCTACAGCGATTATTTGATTTGTTCCTTCGGCCCAACTACCGCCACTGGCCTTGCCGCGCTTTTAGAGCAGCAAGTCAGCCACGACAAAATCACGCGCCTGCTCGCTTCGGAGGCTAAAACTTCTCGCCCTCTCTGGCACCTGGCCAAACCCTTAGTCCGCGACATTGAATCCGAAGATGGTCTCTTAATCCTTGATGACAGCATTGAAGAAAAGCCTTATACCGACGAAAACGACATCGTTTGCTGGCATTGCGATCATGCCAAAAACCAGCACGTCAAAGGCATCAATTTCCTCTCGGCTCTCTACGCTGTCGGCGACACCGCGCTACCTGTAGCCTTTGAGTTGGTCACCAAGACCGAAACCTTCCTCGACCCCAAGACGCAAAAACCCAAACGCCGCTCGCAAATCTCCAAGAATGCTCTCTATCGAATGCTGCTGCAACTTTGTCATCACAACCAGGTGAAATTCAAATATGTCCTCAATGATGCGTGGTTTGCCTCAGCCGACAATATGAAGTTCATCAAACTCAATCTCAAAAAAGAGTTTGTCATGCCCATAAAATGCAATCGTAAAGTGGCGCTTTCGTCCGACGACAAGAAGCAAGGTCGCTATCACGGAGCCGAGCAACTGGATTTGCCGGAAGGCACCACCCGTAAAATCTATTTGGAAAGCGTGGAGTTTGCTCTGCTGCTGACCAAAGAAGTCTTCACAAACGGAGACGGCTCAACGGGTGTGCTCTATCTGGTAAGCAGTGACTTGACGCTTGAGGGCGAACAAATCCAAGCACTCTACAAAAAACGGTGGAGTGTGGAGGTCTATCACAAGTCGCTCAAGCAGAATGCCAGTTTAGAGAAATCGCCGACGCGCACGGAAACGACACAGAGGAATCATTTCTTTGCCAGTCTGTGCGCCTACGTCAAACTGGAAGGTTTAAAGTCACGAACCCAGTTGAATCATTTTGCCTTAAAGACAAAGATCTATATTTCAGCCTTGAAGAGTGCCTATGCGGAACTCGTCAAGCTCAAACCGCAGCCTCTCGCTGCGTAACATCAGTTACAAATTTAGTATCAAATTGCCTTCTTTATATGAAGACGGTGGGGACTGCCATTTCTTCCCTTCCCTCAAAAAAACCTTATTTTTGTATACAGGGCTAATTTGAGGATAGTCTAACAATTTTATCTAAACCAGAAAGCATAAGCATTGGTATCTACACATGTTGGCTCGATCAACCTGTATCGTAGCGAAAAAATCCTGGCAGACTCAGACGAGCCACCTGTCTGAGTTCATCGAGGCTATATTGCTCAAGCGCACTCAGCGTCGCCATCAACGTCCACAATCCAGCCAACATCGCCGAGTCGGTCACTCGGCGGTCACGACGCATCTGTCTGCCACTCAATCGCACCAGGAGATTACGCGCCTGCTCGCTTTCCGGCGATTGATTGCCTGCCAACTGCCAGATCACCACTGCCGCCATTGCTGTCACCAGTAGCCGTTTAGCTATTGCTTCGGCGCTCTCCTGTTGCCAATGCTCCAAATTATGGCCGCTGGATTTCAACAGCTTAAAGTAACTCTCTATTTTCCACCGCCACACATACCACTGCGCGATCTGCTCTGCCGTCACCGTTTCAGGCAAGTTCGTCAGTAGCAGCCACTCCGCATACAACGATTCATCTGGTAAAACGATCCGGCTCACGACAACCCTCAACTGCAAAGCTTTGCCATAGACTCGCTCACGGGGCTGCTTGATGCCGCCCTTTTGTCGGTGTGGGAAGGCGGGTCGGGTAATCGTCACCTTCGTTTCAGCCAGCAGTTGCTGCCCGACAAGTCCGGGCGCAACAGCAATTGCCTGGCCCAGCCGCAATGACAAGCCTGCTGCCACACGGCCCAGTCGCCGCCTCTCTCCCTCAAACTCCACCTGCGGTACTGCCCGCGCCCGCACAATAAAAGCTTCTCCTTGATCATCCCACTGTCGGTAATGACCAACCGAGTCGGCGGCGCGATCAATAAGATGCACGACGGGCTTGGACAACTGCATCTTGCTGATGGTCGCCAGGGTGTCGGTGATTTCATCAAGGTGCGAGCAATCGGCCAATACCGGCGACTGGCGTGTCGTGTATAAACCGTCATTGGCCCACAAGCTAAACGACAGCGGAGAGATGGGTGTGCCGTCACGATCAGATATCAATAAGGCAGTTTGCAAGCTGTAACCGAGCGAACGCTTATGACAGATGGCCTTGCGGTCGGCTTTACGGGTATGCAGATCGTAATTGAGTTCAGACCAGTCGTGAATAATCAGAGCAAAGTCGCCGGTTTCGTCTGTAAGCACTCGTTTGGCAGCGGCGATCAGCGGCTCGGCTAATTGAGGAAGCGAAACAGCCGGATTGCTATAAAAACGCCAGGCGGCCTGAGTGCTGGCGAAAGCAGTACCGGCAGCGGGCAAAGCCCGAAGCCCTGCGGCGACGGCCTGTGTTGGGTTCATCTGCTCGGTCACGAGTTGCTGATAGCGCCGTTGCAGGCGCAGTTCAAGATTGGGTGTTGCAAACACATTTTATAATATTAGCGTACTCGACATGTGTAGATGCCAATGGAAGCATAAGGTTGGCACAGTGCGTTGCTCTTTGATATTTCGATAGTTGCGAAACATTCGATCTATCACGGAGTCATCACTGTGCCCGGTACGACCATAGTTGATCTTCCTTGCTCTGAGCAAGAACAGATGCTCTTTGAATTGCGACGCGCTCGCTACGGCTACTTCCTGGCCCTGCACATCCTCTTGTTGTGCGCTGCTGGCTACACGCCGACGCAGATTGCTACCCTATTGTTCTGTTCGCGCTCCAGCGTTTATCGCGCCGTCAAAGCTTATCGTGCTGGCGCGCTCGCGGGTTTGACTGATGACGAGGTGTCTCATCGCATCAACTCGTTGACTCCTTCTTTGCGCCGTTCGTTGCTGGCCTTGCTCAACAAAGTCCCGGAGACTTACGGCTGGTGTCGCACGCGTTGGAGTTGCGCCACTCTTGCCGCACAACTCCAAGTGCAGCGCGGCATCAAGTCTTCGGCGGCGACCACTCGTCGCTGGTTGCACCAATTAGGCTGGGTCTGGAAGCGCGCCAAACTCGTCGCTCGTGACGATGCCCCGGAGCGCATCAACAAGCTGGCGCGCATCCGCTTTCGCATTGAAAATCTCACCCGGCGAGCGGCTTTGGTATTCGCCGATGAGTTGGACATTCATCTATTGCCGAAGGTCGGTTATCAATGGATGGAGAAAGGCAAAGTAGTTGAGGTGGTCACGCCCGGCCAAAATCAGAAACGCTACCTGGCTGGCGCACTCGATCATCTGACAGGGCGTGTTATCTCCTGTATCGGCGAGCGCAAGACCGCCTTGCTGTTTTTGCAATTGCTCGAAGCGCTGGATGCTGCTTATCCGGCGGCCAGTTATTCGCGACTGTATGTAGTGATAGACAACTTCCGAATCCCCAAAGCGAAGATGGTAGCACAATGGCTGGCGAATCATCCGCGCATGGAGTTGCTGTATTTGCCGACCTACTGCCCGAAGGCGAATCCTATTGAGCGGGTATTCTGGGAGATACATGACAAATGTAGGCGAAATCATCAGCGCAAGAAGATCGGGCAGTTGGTTGAAGATGTAGAACGGCATCTTCAAGTCAACGGCCCATGGCCGTACAAGTTGTCAGAGATTTATTACACGGCAGAAGTGACAGCCGCCGTAAAAGAGCTTGAAAAACAACAGCTACTCAAGGCTGCCTGAGTGTGCCATCCACGCGCAGTCTGGTTTAGAGTAAAATGCAGGCGGATGCGTGGATCTCTCAACCACACAAGAGAGCCAGTGTCTATGCCCTGCGACTGGCCTTGTTCAAATAATATGCCCTGAGATTTTGAGCGAGTGACGCGGCCTCTTACTTTCGCCCTCTCTACGAGTCGTAATATATCTTGTGTGCCCGCCGATCCCTAACCTCAGGCTGGCTTCCTATATGCCGCGCACATCAAGAAGTGGATTCAGCGTGTAGAGCCTTCCATCCATACCCGAACTTCGCTAGAAAGTTGACTGTGTGCCGCTTTGTTGTTTGGTAGTACTCGTTGATCGCTTTCCTTAAATCTGTAATCTTCTCATGCCAATGATGATGCGACACTTCTTCCTTCATCGCTTTCCACGTCCCTTCCTTCGGATTCTCTTCCGACGTGTATGCCGGAAACTGTATCACCTGGATTCGCGGATGTGCTTCCAACCACTCTTCTACTTCTTCACTTGTGTGATGTGATGCTCCATCTATCCATAGCAGAATCTTCCCTCGTGCGTGATCCTGCAATATCATTTCCAGCCACCGAATGGTTGCCTGTGAGTCTTGCCAGTCTATGCAGAAGCTACTCGTCTCTTCGCCAGTCCCTAGATGTATCGCTCCGTAGATGTTCTCGGCTTGTTTGCTGCGCGCGCCATCTGTCACAAGCGGTTGCTCTCCGATTGGGTTCCATCGTCTGGCTATTGTTGCTTCCAGGTAAACCTTGCTTTGGTCACCGGCCAGCGGCACCACCTTCTCTCCACTTTTCGCATAATTTGCCAGGACTTCCTCAGTTTCCAATATGAAGCGGGCTTGTTCTTCTACGCTCCTGCGAATGTAGAGCTTGCGCCCGCGCTGATAGCTCCACCCTATCTCGGCGAGCAACTTTCGCACTCCGCTCTTGCTGTAGCTTACGCCCTAGCGGTCACGGATGAGCTTTCTGATAGCCTTCGCAGTCCGCCCGCTACCAACTTTAGTGCAAGGCATTGCTTCTGCGGCAAGCCAGAGCTTGAGTTGAAGAAGTTCATCAGCTTGTAAGAATCTCTGCTCATGCTCGCCACCCCAACCAGGATGATTCTTGAGGGCGTTGAGACCATTAGCTTGATAAAGAGCAACCCACTGAGAGATAGATTTTTCATCGATGAGGAGAATGCGACCGATCTCTCGATAGCAGTAGCCTTGTGTAACAAGAATCAAAGCGTGGTAGCGCTGGCGTTCTGGTAGCCTGGTCCGGCGGTCTTTGTAACGGCGACATGATTCGGCATAATCTTGTTCATCAAGCACGTTTCAACTCCGGTCGCACAAATTTCATCATCCTCATTCTACATCGAGCGGCTCCACTTCTTGGTGTAGCTTTCATATAGTTGCCGGGATGTTGGTGAGGGAACCAAAATGCATCAATTGATGCGTTACGACTATGCCACAATGATCCCGCTTCGTCTTGAGACCCAAGTTCGCTCCCTCCTGTATGCTGAATGGCCTGGAGAGGATGAGAATGAAGCCGCCCAGCCTCTGATTCATCCCGAGCTACACCCCGTGTACTTCGTTCTCGCGGACGGAGATCAAGTGCTCAGTTACGCTCGAACGATCTGGACGACGGTCACTCACCTCGGACAGAGTTTCAAGCTCTATGGCTTGGGTGACGTCGTTAGTAAACCTGAGTATTGAGTTGATCAGGCCGAAACGATTCCAGCGTGGCGAAGATTGTAGCTGAGCAGTTTCAATTTGATCGTATTCCACAATCCGCGCCACGACCGACTAAAGACCCCATCTATGAACTTATGCCAAAGCTGAGAAAACAGAGTTTCTATCCCTTGTCTCACACTGCTTTGAAGCTCTCGCTTCTCTGGCACATCTTTGCGTGTTATCAACAACAACTCTGTCTCCTCGGCAAGCATCTGAGCCAGCTTTGGCCCCGAATACCCCAAATCTCCAAGCAATATTCCTCCATCTACAGACTGAGCCAGTTCAAGGGCTGGGCCTCGATCATCTATATTCCCAGAAGTCAAAATAGCGTCAATGATGCATCCGTTGATGTCGCGCAGAGTATGCAGCTTAAAGCCGAAGAACCACCCTGCACTGGTCTTGCCAAAGTAACCACCCTCTTGCCTGAGCAACCGCACGCGACCGTGACGAATTGGCTTACAAATGGGAATAGGTTTGGAATCTGCCTGGTAAAGCTTGCATCTGCCTGCGACACGAGCAGACTCAAAGAGACGACCTATAAGAGGACTGAGTCGGTGCAAGCGGGCAATCCACTGCTGATAAGAACAAAGTTGAGGGAAAGCCGAAGCAAAGTTATTGCTGATAAGAGAATAAGTCTGCTTGAGCGAATCTACTCCGAGACAGCTTTGCATCAAAGCGATAGTAATAACTTCGGAATCCGTGAAAGCAGGCTGGTGATTAGGCGAGGATCGCCAATGAGACAATTGAGTATGGGCTTTAAGGAAGTCATCAACAAAGACGTAGATTTGAGTCATCTGATCTATAATGGAAGGCAAATGGGTCGTCCTCCGAGTGCTGGATTGAGTTTTGCAACTACATTCTATACATCTTCGGAACTATGGCGACCCATCCTTTCAACTCCATACTCAGGTTTACTAATGCCATCGCCGCCGTGGAAGAACTGCGCGGCAGAGTAGCAGGCGACGAACAACAGCAGCAGCAGTTCTTTCAGACAAAGATCTCACCTTATCGTCAAATGATCAGGCTATTGATAATTGATAAGCGAAAAGAAATGTGTCGAAGCTTTCGATTACGCCGAACGGGTTAAGGGCCGCGCGCTGCTCGATGCCCTTGAGACCGGACGCGTAGAGGTAACCAAAGCGATGACAAAAGATGAACAGACCGAAGAGCAAAAATTGAACGCGGAAATGGTCTCCCTTAACACCCGGATTTATCGCGAGAATCTCCGCAAACAGCCTGATAAATCCGTTCTGATCGACCTCCAGTCCCAGCGCGAGAAAGCCAGAACCAGATACGAAGCCTTTCAAATAAACCTCTATGCCGCTCATCCCGAACTGAAGATACAGCGCGGCAAGATGAAGCCGATAACCCTCGAAGAGGCTGACAAACTCATTCCAAACGCAAGCACAGCGATCTTGCAATACGTAGTGACCGAAGACAACACCTACCTGTTTGTCCTTACAAAAGCGAAACAACCGCAGGTCAACCAGGGGCCTTCGGCTAACGTCCCAAACTTGAATGTTTACAATATAAACATAGCACAAAAAGACCTTGCCGCCCGCGTTGTCAGCTTTCACGGCAGGCTGAGCCAGAAGGACATCGACTTTTCCGGGCTTTCAAGAGATTTGTATAATCTGCTGGTCGGCCCCGCCCAGGCTGATTTGAAAAACAAGATCAACCTCATCATTGTGCCTGATGGTGTTTTGTGGCAGGTGCCTTTTCAGGCCCTGCAACCATCCGCCAATCGCTTCTTGATTGAAGATTACACGAGATCATACGCGCCTTCTCTGACCGTCCTCCGCGAGATGATGAATGTGAAGCAAAAGCGCCGACAAAATTCCAGCACGCTATCAACGCTGGTTGCATTCGGCAATCCCGATGTCGTTCCGGCAACGGCAGCAAACCCGCAGACTGCTGACTCGGAGGTGTTGGCGGATGAGAGGCTTCTTCCACTGCCTCAGACTGAGGTTATGGTCAAGTCTCTCGGCTAGCTCTACGGGCCTGATCAGAGCAGGATTTACGTCGGCGCTGAGGCGCGCGAGGATCAGGCCAAGAAAGAAGCAGGCACTTGCCGCATACTGCAATTCGCCACTCACGGGATACTCGACAACGCCAACCCTATGTATTCAAGGCTCGTAATGTCACAGTCAGGCGTAGGCGAACACGAAGAGGGGATGCTTGAGGCATGGGAAGTCATGAAACCTGACCTCAAAGCCGATATGGTGATTTTGTCGGCGTGCGACACGGCGTGGGGGCGAGTGGCCGGGGGTGAAGGAATGATAGGGCTGGCATGGGCCTTCTTCGTTGAGGTTAATAGCACGACTGAGTTAATGGTCGAGTTCCACAAGAGACTGAAGCCGAGCTTTAAAAGGCAAAGTCCTGACATGAGTAAAGCCGAAGCATTACGCACAGTCATGTTGAAGATGATGAGGAATCCGCGTTACCGCCATCCATTTTACTGGGCTCCATTCGTAGTCATTGGTGATGCCCGCTGACGCTGATTGCTCGATAACGGCAGCAGAGCCGAGATTACTTCACTTTCGCGTCAAGCTGACAGGAATACGGTGGCTGATTTGAGATTCGGGGTTCGCAGCAAGCAAGGCGCGGAACTCACGCTTTGCTTCATTAATGAGACCCGCCTTCGCATAGATAGTCCCCATCACCAGATGAGAACTGGAATAAGCTCCCCTCGCCTGTTTTATATCGTTGAACCTGTCCTGATCGAGAATTCTGAACTTCGCCTCCGGTTGCCCAACCGGAGGTGACTTTACCTCGCGGCCATCCTTTGTTATCGCTCTGACCTGCCAGTGGTATATCTGCCCACGTACAAAAGGGATGGCGGCTCGCCAGTTAGTGCCTGGAACCCTTGCCCTCTCGATAACCTCTCCGCGAATATCAGACACGCTAACCTCATAATCTGTTGCATCACTCAGTTTCGTCCACCGGAATGTCGGTCGGGTCGTCTGCACGACTATGCCGACAGGGTCAAGGAGTCTGAAACCAGCCTCATCGGTATTTCCCCCCATCGTAGTTTCGGGGTCTCCGCGAAGCTGCGCGACAATAAGGGGCAGATACGCCCGGCCAGTTCTTAACACCTGCCTGACTGCCTGACGGTATTCCTCAGTGAGTGATTCCAAGCCGCGCAAGTCGCCTTCAGCATCCATTGTTACAATACCGCTACCGTCCTTGAGCTTAACGGTGATCTCCGGGTTATTTAGTGTTAACTCGCCCGGACGCTCCGGTTCCAGCGAACCGATGCGATGCTCTAAGGCGGCAATGGCCGCTTCCGAATCGCTGACGGACTTCCGAAGCCGTTCATTTTCAGCCCGCAGCGATTCGATATGACGGGTCGAGAACCAAAACACGCTTGTAATGATCAGCACAACAGCCAATGCTTCAAGTCCGATTCTGAAGGCCGTCTTGTGCCAGAACGGCACAGAAGCTGATGCTATAGCCGATACGACTCCTTCATCGGACCGAATCGTCTCTCTCAGTTTCATCAACTCTGCTATGTCATCCTCGCAATCCTTACAGGTTGTGACATGAGCTTCAACGACATCATCCCCTGTCGCGTCGAGGTCACCGTCCACATAAGCAGCCATCTTTTCGTATGAGATGTGTGTTCCCGCTGGTTGGAGGGCGGATTTCAGATTGCGTCTCACCAACTCATAAGCGGCATCCACGCTTTCAAAATCCAGGAAACTCCGGCGGCAGTCCTCGCACTCAGAGAGGTGGCTATCGAGCAGCCGCACTTCATCGGCGGTTATGGCCTTGCTGCGATACTTGTTGATGTCCGTAGTCGATAGGTGCGGCGACATGCTATTTTTCTCCATCATCACGCCTCAGTATAATAACGCTCTTGCCGCGCAAAAAATCCAACATCAATCAAACCCGAAAATACTATGCGCCGCCAGGTTGTCGTTGCCTCAGATATTTTCGTTTTTCCCCCTTATATTATAAAGACGGTGACCCCGACCGTTTCTTCCTGCATCATGTTCTTTTTCTTTCAATAATTGAGACCGCGTCGGACTCTTTGTTTTGCGGCCAGGATGCATAAATAGCTGTTTCATATTTTCAGAATCCCCAGGTTCCGGGCACTAGCGTATTAGCGTCCCTGCTCTTCCCTGATGAATAGTTTCTGCCCATAGGGGCTGAAGTCATCGTCAGTTATGTTCTTGCCCGAAGTTTTTCATGTAATTTTATAGCACCTCTGTACATAGTTAAAGAGAACGATTTCTCAAAACCAGTAAGGAGAATTTTACGATGTCAAAAGACCGGATCAGACTGAATAAACGGGCTCTGTTAATTGGTATTAATAGCTATCCATTTCTGCCCGCCATTTCGCAGTTAAAGGGCTGTGTCAATGATGTGACAATAATGAAAAACACGTTGCAAGCATCGTTCGGGTTTCCCAAATCTAATATCGCAGTTTTGACAGATGAAATGGCGACGCAAGGAAGCATTCGTGACGCCATGCTGAAATTAGTCGCAGATACGGTGGAAGGAGACATAGTCGTTTTTCATTACAGCGGGCATGGCTCTCGCATGGCTTCTGAGAAAGGCGATAAAGCAAGCGGATATGATGAAACCATTATGCCATCTGATAGCGGGCGAATGAGTTTTGACATTAAAGCCGAGAATCGCGATATTCGGGATAACGAAATACAGGAATGGTTGGCACGCCTGTCTAGTAAGACTCGCCATATTACACTCATCTTTGACAGTTGTCATTCAGGGTCGATTACCAGATGGATAACGGCAGAAATGGCTGACGGAAACGGGACGAAACTTCGCTGGATACCGCCTGACCCGTCGCCGGAGGATGCGATGGTTTTGCTTCCTTCATTCAAAGAAGGTATTTCGAGCAGGGATGCAAACGGCAGCGGTTGGCTTCTTCGCAGCGACAGATATGTATTACTAGCCGCCTGCGCCGCAAACCAGGGGGCATTTGAGATGGAATGCAGGGACGCCGAGAAAGTCACTCGTTACGGCGCATTCACTTATTCGCTTGTTCAAGAGATAAATAAGGCGGGCAGAATAAAGACTTACAGAGATATATGGGAGCAGGTCGCCATCCAGGTGACGACTCGACACCAGGGTCAGATGCCGCAACTTGAAGGGACAGGCGACAAACAAATTTTCGATGTGCAGGATTTTGCGCCAACGCGCTACATGCTGATCAAGGCAAGGCTCGATGATGAGGTGTCTCTGGATGGCGGCGTTATTCATGGACTTGCAGCCGGTTCTCAATGGGACGTATATCCGGCTGAGAGTAAACAGAACCCGAAAGCAGAAGGGCGATGCGGCAGCGTGGAACTTACCTCGGTCGGTTCAACCACCGCGAAAGCAAGTATAATTTTTGAATCCACGGCAGGCGCAGTCAGGCCGGGGACTCGCGCCTTTGAAACGATTCATGCGGACGGCGAGCCTCGCATGCCGATTTGGCTGTCACCGACAGGCGGTTACGAAAAGGAGACTGACGAGCTGAGAAATTTGCTGATGGAATCCAATCTGTTGGAGCTAAAGAATACGCCCGAAGCGACACAGGCAAAGATAAGTATAGTCAGGCAGGCTCTTTCCTCGGCAAGCAACATTACATCAACTGGAGACTCATCCGCATCACCCGTCTGGGAGGTTTCAAATGATGTGTTACTGATGCTGCCATGCCGTATTGACGACCCTATGAGCACTATCAGAATCAGAGATAATTTGGAGTCCATATGGCGTTACAAAAAAGTCCTTGAGATAAGGAACGAAAACAGCGAGCTAAGAGGCAAAATAGATTTCAGCATCTTAAAAAAAGATGAAAACGGCGACTGGCAAGAGGTCGAAGAAGGTGCGGAAGTCACGTATAAACATAATGATTTGATCGCGTTTCGCGTGGTCAATCGCTCATCCACATCTATATATGCAAGCGTGCTGGATTTCGGTTTGAGTAAGCGCATAGGGGTTCTTTATCCGCAAAGCAGGTCCAGCGAATCAATCTCCGTCAAGCGGTCCGGCGAAGTTTCATCTGAGACTGAAACCGGAGGGGTTCTTTACGTCGGCGAGAAGGAACTAAAAATATCGCTTCATTTCCCGGATGATCTGCCCCTTCATGCCACAGTCGGAAGCGGGGAAAGGCAGCGCGGAAGAGAAATATTCAAGCTATTCGTAACCACGCAACCGCATGATCTCAGATTTCTTCAGCAATCAGGGGTCAAACGAATGAAAAAGCCTGTGCGGGATCGGGTACACCCGCTGGATGAACTGGTTTATCTGGCGACGAGCGGGGGCACTAAGCGCGAAGCGGTCACGCAACAGGACCCGCAGGATGAATGGATGACTATCGAGCGAGCATTCTGGCTAGAGAAAGATTAAGAGGATCAGGCAAGGCTGGAATGATCTCGGTCGGCAAAATAATCGGGGGGTAAATTTAAGCAAATGGAAGAAAGCTATAAAACATTAGAATTAATGATGAAAAAAAACTACAAGGCATTCAAGTTATTGCAGGAAGCTACGCAGATGTTCTTTGAAAGCCGATTCCAGGATGCCATCCGATTATCTCAGGAGGCGCTTCAACTCTACCGCGACTCGAATGATTATCAGGGAGTTGGGGTTGCGACTGAAACCCTTGCCGGAATTTATTACCACATCAGCGCCTACAGAGAGTCGATAAAGTATGGCCGCTATAGCCTGAAAGTCTCCTGTCATGCCGGGGACATAGAGGGCATGAGCCGCTCCCATCAGGTTATGGCCGGAAGCTATCATGGGATGGGTAATTATAACCGGGCTTTGCGCCACAGTGAAAAAAGTCTCAAGCTGGCCAGAGAGTTGAAAAACGCCCAACTTGAAGTCAGCGCATACGGGAATATAGCGCATGTGCTGGCGGTGCAGGGAAGATACGTTGATGCTGTCGCTTATCTGCAAGAAGTCTCTGACAAGCTTAGTTCGGGTGAGCACCTATACAAGGATTTATTTTACTCAAGGCTGCAAAATCTTCTGGGCAGTATTTACCGCGGCGTGGGTGAAAATGATCTGGCCGACGAAGCATTCGACAAGGCACTGGCAAATGCAAAGGCTATGAAAGAGCCTCTGGGAATATCGCAGGCTCTGGTCAATATAAGTATTGGGTTTATAATGAAAAAAAAATATCAGGAGGCAATTAATTTTCTCGGCAATGGTCTGGACATCAAAAACAAAGTCGGAGACCTTAAAGGTGAAAGCCTGATACATAATAATTTGGGCCAATGCTACGAAAAGCTTGGCCGGGACGAAGAAGCCCTTGCCAGTTTTTATAGCGCGCTGGATATATCGAGTCGGATCGGATTTAAGGAAGGCGTATGGCAGGCACTCAGCAACATCGGCACTATCCATTCAAAAATCGGCCAGTACGCGCAGGCGAAGGGCTTTTTGCGCGAAGCGTTGAAGTTGGTCGATACTTCGGCGCAGAGTACCGACAAGGCGACAATCCTGTTAGAGATTGCTCACGTCTTCATCCTCACAGAAGAATACTCAGAGGCCGAAAAATATTTGCGGGAAACAATCTCTATTTCGGAAACACTTCGCAGCAATTTGAAAACCGAAGAAAGTTTTAAGATTTCTATATTCGAGCGTCAGATCGGCGCTTATTATGGCCTGCAATGGGTATTAGCGCAGCAGGGCAAATACGAAGCCGCTCTGGAAGTAGCCGAGCGCGGGCGCGGGCGCGCTCTTGTCGAAAATCTTGAGCAACGGCTGAACGAACATCAGTCCGGCAGCGCTTTCATCAAATCGCCGAATCTGAATAAAATACGCCAGATAATCACAGAGCAGGATACGACCTGTGTTGTTTACTCCATCATCGTCAATCCTCAAGACCGTTTCCAGTATACGGATGAAAATCAAAGGAAAGAGCTGTTCATATGGGTTATCGCAAAAGATCAGAAAGAGGAGATTAAGTTTTACCGCACACTCCTCCCGGCGATTGAAGACGTGCCGGAAGAACCCCGCCTCGCCCCCGATGTGGCAACAGGAAAGTTAAATCGTGAGGCTCAGATTTTAAATGGGCAGGCCGAGGATTTTCCTGAGAAAGAGGAGCTCGCAGGTCTTCATGAAATTCTTATTGAACCGATTTCCGATTACCTGCCGCGAGACCCTGACGAGCTTGTAACTTTTATACCTGACCAAATACTTCTTCTTATACCATTTGCCGCGCTGGTGGATCGGTCGGACAAGTACCTGATAGAGTCGCACACCATTTCTTTCTCGCCCTCCATTCAGACATTGCAGATGACCCGGCAGCAGCGCGAAAGGATAGAGTTGGAGAATAAGAGCGGGGCCGTCGTAGTCGGAAATCCAGACATGCCATCAATTACCCTGGCGCTGGGCAAACCTCCCGTCAAATTAATACCACTGGAGCAGGCTGAAAAAGAAGCTCTTGAGATCGCAAAACTATTAGGAACCACTGCCCTAGTCGGTCGGAAGGCTACGAAACGAGCAATATTATCGTTGATGACACAAAAGCGCTTTATTCATTTAGCCACACATGGGATCTTCGACGATCTGAATAACAGCAAAGAACCCGGCTCGATTGCTTTGGCTCCCGAAGGCCAGGACAACGGGGTGCTGACGGGGTCGGAGATTGCCCGGCTCGATTTGCACGCGGAGCTTACGGTTTTAAGCGCCTGCAACACAGGGCAAGGGAGAATGACGGCGGAAGGCGCTATCGGGCTGTCCAGAGCTTTTATGGTGGCCGGAACTTCAAGCATTATCGTATCGCTGACTGCGATTGCGGACGGGCCAACCGCCTTTCTGATGATGAGCTTCTACCATCATTATCGCGAAGCGTCTAAAGAGAGACACAAATTCATCAAAGCAAAGGCTTTGCGCTGCGCGATGTTGGAGACTATGGCCAGAAACCCCGACCCGGTTGACTGGGCGAGTTTCCTTTTGCTCGGAGACCCGCGCTAAAAATGCGCAAAGACGCGTGGGGGCTCAGAAAGAATAATGGGACTGTTTAGCCGGATGAAGAATGAATACTTTTCGTTGAAGAAAATGATCGCCGCAGAAACCATTTTGCCGCTTCATTCTAATACGCAAACGATTGAAGAGCTTGAAGAAGCAATCAGGCTTCACAAGATGCAACTGCGTGATATTTATTTCCACAACAAGAAAAACCATCTAGCCAGGTTTAATCTGGGGTTGGCCTTATCTTACTACAGGAAGGCGTACTTTTACTCCGATTTCAACCAGGATGACATAAATCAGGCCATTCATTTTGCCCATCAGGCAGAGAATTTTTTCAAACGGGATGATAATTTAGAATCATGGGAAAAGATTCAAGCCGTATTGGGTTGCTCTTATGCTGTAAAGATGGACGGGCCGCGTGCCGAACACTACGAGATTGCCATACCGTATCTTGAGAACGCCCTACAGTCATCAGAAGCCGCTCAAGATGCTGGTTATCAGGCAACGCTTCATACATTACTGATGATGGCGAATGCATGTCGTATTGGCGGAACTCCGGATGAAAAGATTGCAAAGATTGAAGAGCATGCAAAGAAGGCGCTCGAAGTCTTTCCTGATAAAGAAGACAGGAAATGGATTGAATATGTAGAGCAAATGAAAGCGATGACCTATCTTTCGGGAGTAAGAGGACCAGTTGATATTATAACCGAAAAAGATTATGACTCTGTAAGTGAAGTCCTAGAGCAAATGTTTATCTGGGAGGAAAATCAGCCGGATACCCAATTGGAATTAATCCCGCTTTTCAAATCACAGGTATGGATAAGACAATGAAGGGTTCGACAGCCGTTTCAATCACGCGCGAAAATATTTGGCCGCGCGATTTTTCTGACAAAAAAATGTAATTCGGAACCGTTTTCCGCATATAAGAATGAAAGGCGGTTTTTACTGCTCAGAAATGCGCGGTAATTTATATGACTATTCGCCTTCTATCAGTTTTCGGAGGACGAAGCTAAAAACAAGAATGACATTAGGCCGCATTACGGGCTTATGAGTGTTCCAGTTTTTCCGTGCGCCGGAAGTTTTTAATTTAACAGAAAGGAATAAACATCAAAGCTATGAAAACAAAAATCAACGAAGAGACAGAACCGAACAAACCAGATCCGTCGGTAGTGTCTACCGATACCAAAAAAGCTGGCGGGGGCGGGGAAAGCAAAAGCATTCAAGGCGATATTCCTGCCGCGCCTACAGATGCAAAGACAAAGAAACCGAAGCGCGCAGGGGGCACAGCCGAGAGCAAAGGTATATAGGCGGCTTTCTATCTCGTTCACTGAGCTAACCGGCTGGCAACAGGTTGATCTGGTTTTGTGGAGGGCTGAGGGGTAGGAAAACAGAGGTGCGGGCTAATAACCCGGGGCCGTTTAATCGGCTCATAATTTTCCTGATTTTCAGACCGTCTCAGTTCTCCACCCGGATCAATTCAGCAGATACCATCTCAAGCCAACCTCGTCGCCCGATTTGATGCTTGCGCAAGGCGCTGGCAGTTGAGCAGAGGTGTGCCCGGTTCCAATGAAGCGCAGAGAAATTTTCAGGAGCCGTGACTGCTATCACCGCAAATCGCCGAAGGAGTTGAGATGGCAATACTGGAGACGATGGCTATTATAGCCGCCGTAAGAGCCGTTCAGGCATTTATAAAGTCGGTCAATTCAAAGCCTGCGCTCTCTGCGGCCTCGGCCCCCTTAGCCGCCCGCCCGGAAAAGGTCATCACATTTGTCGGGGCTACGAATTCAGGAAAATCAAGCACGATTAATGCATTGCTTGGATACGCAGCTTTTCCCGTGGGCCAGAAACATGGAACGACTCAAGTCGTTGAAGAAAGAAGCTTCGTGAACGGGTACAGGCTCCGAGACACGCCCGGCATCCTGGATACGGTTGATTACAGTTACCTGATTGGGGAGGCGGTCAAGACGAGCGATCTCGTCATTTTTACAGCGACAGAAGAGTTATACCGCCAGGAATTGGAAATGCTCCAGCAGATATACCAGAAGCAACAGCAATGGGATATTGAGGCGGCAAGTTATGGGCAGCGGATGCTGGCATTGTACGTAAACAAACGCGACATAAAAAACCTTCTGCTGACAGCCGAAGAGTACGAACAGGAAATCGCCGCAATTCATAAGCAGGTTTCCTACAGGGTTCCGGCCAATCGCATCGTTCTTGGCTCAGCAGCACCTATATCTCGGAGGGGAAAAACAAGTCCCGATATTAGTTCTCTCAAAAGCTTAATTTCTTCGCACATTTCAAGTCGCACAGGCGGCTAAGAGGAAAAGAGGAGTGCAATGACAAACAACGCGCAATTACAAGCCGAAATGAAAGAGGTTCAGTCCGAACTGAAGGACGCATTACAAGAATTGCAAACCAGCGTGGGCAACAAGCTCAAGCCGCATGAGAAGGCTGAGATTCAGCAGGAGTTCGATCAACTGATTGATTTATTAGAGCGACTCGAAACCGGCAAAATCTTCCTGGCTCTTTTCGGAAAGACCTGTGTTGGTAAATCCGCGATCATCAACTCGCTGTTGGGTCAAGACATCGCCATTGTCGGGTTAAAAAAAGACCTGACCAGTAGGGTGACACCTTATGAAAAGGACGCGTGGATGCTTTCGGACATGCCGGGCATCATGGGGAAATCCGAATTTGAAGCAATGGCATTAGAGGAAGCCAAAAAATCGCACGGTCATATTTTCGTCATCGAAGACGAGCCTTACGGCCCCGAAATGACCATGTTTGAGCTTGCTCACGAAGCTCTGCCTCAGATACCCAGGATCGTTTTTGTGAATAAATGGGATGAAAAACAACTGACGAAGACCGACGAAGAACTCGCGGAATTAAAGTACCTGATTGAGCAAAAGATGATGAAGTTCGTTAAGTCGCCGGGGGACATCGTATACGGTAGCGCCCAATTAAAAGTGGGCAATAAAAAAGTCCGGCAGGAATTGCCTCAGTTGCTTGATCGAATGCACGAAGACGCCGGGACGTTGGGAACAATTATGAATATTTTGAACCCATCCGAACAGGCAGCTTCGTTAAGCGAAACGGTTCGCAAAAAGATATTCGAGGTGCGCACAAAAGTGGCGCGGAAAGTTATCAGCGGTTTCGGCGCGGCGTCGGCGGTCAGCACCTTTGTTCCCTACTCAACACTCGTGGTTACGCCGGGGCTGCTCAGCAGCATGGTCTATATCCTTTTCCGAGTCATGGGAAGAAAAGACATATCCCGAGAAGACGCAAAGAAAGTAGCTACTGATTTGATTAAGGAATGCGGCAAGAACCTTGCCGCTGAATTTGTTGCCGTCGCCGGTGCGGAGATCTTACTCGATAGTGTCAAAATACTCGGCCCGTTCGGGGCCATTATAGGCATTATCGGAGATGTTGTCGGATTAACATATTTCAGGTATCGCCGAACAGTCATCCTGGGAGAAGTCACCATTGAGTACATACGGACAAACGGTAAGTGGGAGGCGGATGGGGCCGAGGCAACCATCAAGAGATGTAAAGAACGTGCCCTGAATTATTACATGCGATTGAGGCGATCCGTTTGACTGCCGCAAGTCAGCCAGCTTCGCCAGGCTTCGCGTTCGATGCAAGGCATGCGGGGTTGTGAGGGTAATCCCACAAACCGGCAATCTCTACTTCATCCGGTCGCACAGCAAAAGCCTGTTTCACTTTTAGGATAGAAAGGATGTGTCATGCCTAAAAACACGAAAGATAACCTGCTTGAGACTATAAAGCCCGGTGTTGAGGATTTGATCTGCCCGGCCTGTGGCAGTCCGATGACGCTACAGAACAAAGCGACTTTCGATCTCATATTGTCAATCAATGCCCGCAAAGTCATCAACGAAATTCTCCGCACATACCGGTCCCTGTTGCAACGCAACGAGAGCGAACTGAAAGCGAAAAACCTACACGGTCTTGCGCAAGCAATTCTGCCCGGTACGTATCCATATCCCACCTGGAAAAATCTTGATCAGGCAGGCATCTACACAAGCGATGGGGCCAAGTCTGTTGAAGATTTCCTACTAGCCCCTGATTTGCAGGGGATCAGCCGCCAAATCGCGGCGCTGCCTACAGTAGGCGAGTTGATTGATTTGCTTAAAGCAAAAGAAGATTCCAATGATTCCGGCGACGAAATGCCCCGAAATAATAAGCCTTTGCAAAATGCAAAAGCCCGCCCGGATGATGTTTTCGATAAAGTCATCAAGACTATAATTTCGGGATTTGAGCCACACCCGATCATAGGTCCAATTCTCAACCTCGTATTCGAGCAGGAGAATATCAGAAAATGGATCGAGGAGATCAAACTTGAAAATATTCTGAAGCAGGAACAGGGCGATTCGCCTGCGAGCAACGTGCTCAGGGCCGTTCAAAACCTTTCCCCTACCTACTATGACTACTTGATTCAAACGCTCAAGGCGATAGCCATCTCAGGGAAAAGTAATTTTAATTATCTTCCCAAAAAGTATTTGGAGAATCTGAATATTTTGAAAGATCGAATAATACGGTGCATTTATATTCTAGCGATTTTTCGAGGGCACGATCTATATGAAGAGGCGGTGTTTCCTTTTCTCAGCAAAGATACTCCATTCGACTTGCCGCGCCAGGTGATGGTGTCGCCTCCGCGACTTACCGAATTATTACGCGCCAAGGTAGTGATTGACCGTAAAGGTTTTGGCTGGAGCGACGCGTTTCGCGATCTTCTATCGGCAGATAAAAACGGCGAGGGCTCTGCCACAGATGTTTCTAATTCTGATGACATGGAGGAACTGGAAAAACATCTTCAAGCTCTGATTGATCGGTATGAATTTTTAAAACTTGACCTGAAGAAATTTGTGGACTTCGCTTGCCGGGGTCTGCCGGGAAGCATTCCCGCCCTTGACGAAAATAGCCCGGTTGAGCAGAGGCAAACCTGCGGCTGGTATCCCAAAGAAGAGCCGACACATCCCGTACTCTTTATTGGCAGCACCGGGACCGCAAAGTCGAGCGTTATGATGTCAGGGCTGACCACCTTCTTTGCTGCGGCAAGCTCTGTCGGCGCTTCGGTCAGAAGCAATTCTGCCGATGACGTGAGCATGCTTAACTTCTACCAGGCCCAGTATTACGAAGGTCGAATGCCGAAGGCTACAGAGACACGCACCCGCTACAGCGTCCAGTTAACAACAGTCAGCACAGAGAGGCCGGAGGATCGCAGGAACTTTATTTTCACGGACGTGCCGGGCGAGATGGTCGCTCGCTCGCTGGAAAAAACGGATACGGACCCGGTCGTTCTGAACCTGTTGAAGTACACTGAAATCATTGTCTTCTTCTTTGATCTGGCTACGGAACCAATCTTTTTCAACTCTCTTTATTTCGGGCAAGTTAACGAAAGCTGGACGGACCTTATAAATCATGTCAAGGCTCTTCGCGAAGAAAAAAGAGGCAACACGAATCAGCTCTTATTGCTCGGTAAATTGATCGAGGACCTGCGCCAGATTCGCGGGGCGGGCGACACAAAGCAGCAGGTTTCGTTGTTATGCGTCGTCCCGAAAGCTGATTTTTTTGCGGGTAATAAATCCGATGAAACGCGTTTTTTGTCATCGTTTTACGACGAGCTGCGAGAGAAAAAAATATTGGACAGTTCACAGCTCAGCGAGTCTAAGGATGGGAAGGATTTTAGCGAGCTTCGGTCCATGGCGGCAGTTTCTTTCCTGTCAGATAACCGAGCGGAAGGCGGCGCAGGCGAGAACCAGGACTTGATTTCTGCGCAAATCGAAGTGATCAAACTGATCAATCGAAAAGCTCAGCAGGCCTTTCAAAAGGTAGGAAATGCTCTGGGGGCAAAATCTTCCGCTACGGACAAGATGACTCTTGAAAAAACCATCAGTGTCGGATTATTGAGTGTCATAAAAAGCACTTTCAAAAATGTGTTTCTGCTGCCGGTGTCGGCGCAGGGCAAGCCCGCGCTCCCTGAGAATGGGTCCGTCAAGTTAGACCACCCGCCGAGTCAGAAACTTGCGGAATATGTCTTTATTATTCCCACGATCCTTGCGCTGAGGGAAGATTACGGGGATTGGGATAATTACCGGGATTCTGAATAACAGCCATCTGTTATCAGATGATTAAAGCAAAACAGGAGATATTATGGCTGAATCCATATCAATGACGAATGCCTCGGACGATATAGTCGCGCTGGAAGAACTACGCAAAGAATTTTCCCAGGAGGGTGACGAGCAGGCGCTGTTAAAATGGTTAGAGTTAATAGAAAAAGTCACTCAACTGAAAAATCAGCTTTATCAAACTGAACTGTCCCGCGAAGAGAATTCTGAGATAGAAACGCTGTTGAATCTCGCAGAACGACATCTCGATTTCAGGCGTCCATATACGATTGCCGTGATTGGCGAGAAGGGCGCTGGAAAGAGCGCCTTGATAAATATGATATTCGGCGAATACCTGCTTCCTTCGAGAGATTCCGCCGAGGCCGTTACCGGCACGGTCGTCAAAGTCAGTCGGCGATCCGTGGCAGACCATAAAGAAAGTCGCAAGACGGGGAAGGTTTACTATGATGAGGCCGACCTCATAAATTACATCGAGCAGGAATGTAAAAAACATGAAGTAATCCCGGTTTTTGCTAATAATAGTTCGGCACCGCAAAGACTGGATACGGATTCCACTTTGAGGGCTGTCGAGAAGCGGCTTGCCGCAAATACTCATGCGCGTGGCGAAGCAAGAGCCGACAATGCGCTCACAGATCTGATAAGCGTCCTCAAGGCGATGAAACAACATGGAGGGCTGCTGGCCGAGGGAGGCGAAACCTTTGATCTGGATAAAGGTGGAATGCTTGAAGAATTTCATAATCACATCGATGAAAAGACCGATGATCGAAGTGGATTCGTGTGCCAGACGACCCTTGTAGACCATGCCGAAATCGATTTTTTTTCCGGGGCGGTCGGAGGCGACGAGATCGTGAACGTGGACATTATAGATATACCAGGAACAGGAATATCCAACACTCGCCATCGGAAAATTATCCAGCGGCAACTCGATCATCAGAAGCTGGACGCCATAATCCTCGTTGTAGCCAAAGGCACTCGCTTCGGCCCGGATACAAGAGAGATTATACCTACTATTACTTCTGTCATTATGGACGATATATCCGTCGAAAGGCGATTGGACTTCGCCGAGCGCATATTTCTTGTCGTTAACAAAGACGATCATATCTACGATGAGCAGCAGTTGAACATCGATTTGGTCAACCTCTCTGAAAAAATTTGTCATGGTTTTTGGGAACGCTATGGTAAGCAGAATATTTTCCGTCTGATGGCAGATGCAGGTTTCATTGGCAAGCTGATGGCTGCGCACCCGGAAGAAGGAGCGCGCTGGTTAAAGGGACAGTCGGTTTCAAGTTTTCCGACCAGTCTTATGGGGAAAGGCGATCAGTGGTACAAGACCATCAGTAAATTTCCCGCCGATTGCCAGGCGAAGGAGACGTACAGCGAAAAATTCTTATGCGGAAGCGGCGCACAGGCTTTGTTAACACGACTGAATTTGTTCCTGCGCAGCACGCGATTTCAGCGCGACCTCAATCAAGCTAACATCCGCTATCGTCTGGCAGGCAGCCATTTTTATAATGCACTGGCCAGGAAATTTGAAACGATCCTCAAAAGAACACCTTCCAGCCAGCCGCTGACGGATTTTCAATCCTTTCAAGCCCAATTGCGAAGCGATTTCGGGAGCCAAATGATGGAAGATGTTGAAAGACTTCAAAAAAGGTTCGAGCAGGTGTGGCGGTCGTTAAGTAATGATGAAGACACTTTGAGGGTATTTGTATCGAAAACAAAGAGTATGATGGAAACTGTGATCGAGAAAGTGAAAGCTCGCACAGCCTCTGCCAGCTTTCAACTCGATCTGCTCAACGGAGGCGGGGTGAATACTTCGGAAGACATCATTTTCTATCCGCTGTGGACTAAAGGTGCCCTCCCACCGCTGAAAAGTCTCGATCTCTGCATCCTTGGCTGGTTTTACGATGAATCTCAAAGCTTGTGCGAAACCATGGTTCAAGAGTTAAAGCGCCACATCACTAATTGTGACGCGATGGAACTGCTTGACAGGCTGAGTGGCATCTGGGATAGAGCAGATGAGTTCAGAGGCAGACTCAACGAGAAAATAACCAGCACGCTCCTTACGCAGTACACAAACGCCTGTAGGGGGTTTATTATAGGTCGTCTGCTTGAATTTCAGGTCCTGACAGAAATCACAACCGGCAATAAAGAAAAGGGTTCTACCTATGGAGCAGTTGAGAAACAGGTTAATGATAAGCAAATGAATGAAGCGGATAGGCTCAAAAAAGAGATTGATGAGAAATACACGGCGGCATTTTCAAATCTGGAAACGGCTGTGAATAAATGGTTCTTACCCGTCTTACCGTTTTTGATAACACAGGATGCCAAAGCCGAGATGAAAAAAATAGCTACTGAATTATCCGTTGCCCTGATTCAGGAATTGGGCGACGAGCGCACTTCGCTGTACAAACGTTTCTTTACGGTAAAATCTTCGGAGATCAGCAGGGCGCAAAAACTGGCTCAGGATATGGAAAATTTAAAGCAGTTCAGACCAACCGTTCATGAGGTCATGTAGTTTAGACAGCACCAGCAATCGTTCTCATTGAGAGATTATAAGACGAAATGGGTAAGTGCCCTCTGCTTCATAAGCCCCATTCGGGCTTAAACTGGTCAAATCGATCTGGTAATCGCCAGCAGGCAACAGTCTGGTGTAAACAAGAATCCAGACCTGCTGGCCATCCTGTGTGTCTCGCGGAGTCAGGCCCGATATTGTAAATAACTCATTCTGCCGGTCATCAAATATAACTGCTCGATACATGCTGCGCTTTCCGTTCAGAAGACTCAGGCCCAGTTTCACCACGTCATTTGAATTGTTATCGGTAACAACCAGTCGCGGCATAATAGTTCCGCCGTCACGTTGAGCAGGCACCAGATTCACAGAAAAAACCTCTCTTACGTCTGATGGTGATGTCCCGGCATTTAAGCCGGACAGCTCTTTTTCTGCGGCCCTTCTCTTAGCCTGTAGCAGATTACCGGCCCCTGATCCGGACGTGGAGATCAGCTTATAAGCCACCAGACTTAGGATAAGCACGAGGCAGACTGCAATAACCGAGTACACGAAAACTCTGCGGCCTATGAGAAAAGACAGAATCCGCTCAGAAAGATCCGGGCGATAACCGGGCCGCGGGTGCGAGGCGGATTTCTCGCCTTCAGATGGCTGGTCCAATCCCACGCCGGGAGCAGCCGAAGTCATAAGCTTTTCGTGAGCGAATTCTCTTAACACCTTCTCAAATTGAACCTTCCAGGTCCCTGCCGGTGTATTGAGGTATTTATTCGTGAAGAGTTGCCGCTCGGCAGGGCTTAGGTTCCCTTTAACATAGTCCTCTATTAATTCACTTTCAAGTATCCGCACTTCTTCGGCGAAATCGGGCTCTGTGAAAATCTGGTCCTCGATCATCTCAGATGACTGATCATCAATTTGACCGAGCAAAAACCCTCTGATTTCTTCTTTTTTTTCACCGCTTACTTCCATAATCGCTTCTCCGAAAACATCCACTCAATGTCACCTTCACAGAATATTTATGACGAATCTCGAATCCGCGCCGCGCATTCAGTTACTTCAACTGGTTCTCGATACAACGCTTCAATTTTTCTTTCAAGCGATAAACTGTTACTCGCAACCTGTTCAGAGTCAGCCCCATTTCCAAAGCCATAATTTCCCGGTCATTCGTAAGTATTGCTTTCGGATTTTCACCATAATAACGTAAAAGCATTTCCTGATCATGCTGCGGGAGCTTCACCAGACAATGCTCAAGTTTTTGAAAAAGCAATTCCTTATAATCAACGGATTGATCATAAGGGGTCAGGAAAAAATCGTCGGAAAATTCAAAATGCAAAGGTTGCCGCTGTACTTCAAGAGCGATATTACGGGCTACGCCGAGGAAATATTTCGTGGGCTCCCCAACATAATTTAATCGCAGGCTTCGCACTTTGAGAGTAACGCGATTTATCACTTCGTCTGTCAGGCTCAAAGCATCGCGCATTCCCCGCCGGACAAAAAAGTCGGTTAAGCACCTGCGGACCTGTTCGTACTTGTGCCCGGCCTTTTCTCTGTCGGGGTTAAGCCATAATAAAAGTATGTCGAAATCTTCTTTTAAAACTTCTTTCTCCGATGGATCGTTCTTGCAAGGCACCATACACATTCATTCCGCCCGTCTGGCTATATTATTTACCTTACATCTTATATGTAGCCTTTTAGTTAATTCAAGCAACCGATAATATCCGACCGCGCGTAACAAATTTTCAAAGCACCGGTTTTCGCGCTCATGCATCCACCAAATGATGTCGATTGCGCCTGCGTGATTTCTGTAGGCGGCAGCCGACAAACAACAGGGCGGCAGTTAATGTTATGACGCCTGACACGAGGTAGACCGCAAAGGCTTTGCCTGATCGTCTTGGCGGCAGCCGATACTCACCTTGAATTACGAATGATCCCCAGAAATATGGCGAAGAGTGATGCGTCTGGTTATATATCTCTATCTTGCTCTGCCGCAGGGCAGCCGCAGGAGCCAGCCCATCTTTAAGCATAGCGCGGTAAAATGCCGTCATCACCAATTCCGTCGCTTTGTCGTCTACCTTCCATAAACTGACTACGATGCTTCTTGCGCCCGCATGAAGAAAACCTTGTGTTAGCCCGACAAATCCTTCGCCATTCAATTCCTCGCCCAGCCCTGTCTGGCATGCGCTTAACACGACAAGGTCCGCATTCAGCCGCAGGTTATATATATCGCTCAGCTGCAATAACCCATTCTGCGGGCGGCCTTGTTCATTCACGGTTGACAGCAGCAGACCAGACAGCAGGGAGTGATTCGTACTAACAAGACCATGGGTCGCAAAATGCAGTATGCTGTAGTCTTGCAGATTTTCTGAAAGCGTTCGTTCGCGATTGGCAGCAAAACCTGTACAGAGCCGAACGTCATTACCAGAGGCTAGATGCATGATGTTTCGGGCTTCCTGTTGCGTAGCCAGCAGTCTGGATTGCGGCACAGGGGGGGCAGTTTGTAGTGAATGCTCGAAACGATTTTCAAAGGTGGCTTCACCGCCCAGACTTACGAGTTTATTCTGAACACGGGGGTCGTCGAACTCATACACAGGATCGGCCCAGATGGCTATTGCTTTTGCCGGGCCAGAGGTTTCGCCCTTCATTTGTCTTAAGAGGATTAATGAGGAAATGGACTGGAGGTGGACGACTTCAAAAGCGGTGAATACAGGAGTGTAACGCCGGGTCTGACCGTCGTTCTGGCAATTCGAGTCGGGTAAAGGCAGCACGTCAAAAGGGATGTATTGCAGCGCACCGTCATAAACAACCAGCAACCGGCCTACCCCCAGTTCACTTTTAACCGGGCCGAGAATGACGCGGCTCAATTCTGCCGCATGCGAACAAAGCTGTTCTTCCATCTGCTCAACCCGCTCCTGATAATGAGATATTTTTTCGCCCTGTCGTAGCTGGCGCGACGTGAATTCCTCATAGACCGTTTTTATCATCAGTTCCAGTTCGCGCCGTCCCGGCAGTTGTTTGACGATCAGCGTATCGCCTCGTACAAGCCAGACGTAGCTCCGTTCGTCACCAAGCATATATTCAAGCAGGATATTATCGGCATCCTCTTTGATCACGGATTGAATTCCGGCGAAAGACAGGGGTTGGGGCTGTACCAACATCCTATAACAGGGGCTTTGTGCCCTGATCTGTGATTGGACGTAATCATACTCGACAGCAAGTTCTCTAATTTCCCGTTCCGTTTCATTTGCTTCGACATCAGAATGAGCGGTGCTGAGCAAACGGGTTTGATATGCTGCCTTCGCGCTCAACTGGCTTTGCAGGTGCTGTTCTCTGGACAACAAGGCTCGATCAACTCCCAACCTGATTTCGCTCCGGGTTTCGGCTAATTGGTCAAGCAAGGTGCGGGCTCTGGCTCGTTCGCTCACCTGCAAAGCCATTTCGGCAAAGCCGCCTTCCGGGAGTTGAAACGACAGTTGCATTAAAATATCGACATACAATTCATAGTGGCCGCGCACTGAGGCGAAATAGGTGGAGCGCCAATTCTGGCTTAATATTTGCCCTCGCCCCGTTTCAATCACGCTGATAGCTCGCTCGATTTCCGTTAACGCCTCTTTCAACTGCCCGGCTCCCAGCATGAGTTTGGCCAGCCGATAGAGCGATTCGGATTCGCCCTGTGAATCTTTTATCGTATGAAAAATATTGTTCGCCTGCCGATATTTACCGATTGCGTATTCGTTATCGAGTGTCGCCCGGTAAAGGTCTCCAAGATTGCAAAGCGTTAGCGCCTGACGACGCAGGTCGCCAATTTTAATATAAAAAGCCAGGCTCCGGTTGAAGAGTCGCAAGGCAAGCGCGAATCTATTCTGCCTGGTATAAATGACTGCCATATCTGTTGACGCAAGATTCCACATCCGCGTCTTACCGCTCTGTCTACTCAACGCGGAACTTTTTCTATAGTAGCTGATGGCTATTGGAAGATCCCCCTGATCACGGTAGACCTTGCCAATATAATAACTGCATACTGCGGCGAAAGATTTATTGCCAAT
The DNA here is from genome assembly GCA_963804815.1 of Blastocatellia bacterium. Taxonomy (GTDB): domain Bacteria; phylum Acidobacteriota; class Blastocatellia; order UBA7656; family UBA7656; genus DATEKX01. The sequence goes on from CAWDRU010000001.1 coordinate 47,362, forward strand.
ATCCAAATTCAAGCGCAAAGCCTGAGCGTAACAGTCAATTGCTTCCTGCTTCAGGTTCAGACCCTCGTAAACATCGCCAAGCCCGTTCAAGGTTATCGCCTCGCCTTGCCGATCACCTATACTACGAAATAAGTCTCTAGCCTTATGATGCGCATTCAAGGCATCATGCCTGTTGCCAAAAAGCGCATAAAGATTGCCTTGTGCGGTCTGAGACAAGGCTTCGATTCTCCAATCATCAACGTCGCGCGCGATCTTCAAAGCCAGTTCCAGTTTTTTTGTAGCTTCAGCAACATTGCCCGCATCTATTTGACAATGGCCGGTGTTGAGCCAGGCTGTTGCCAGACAACTTCGATTGCCGACATCCTCCCAAAGCGCTGCTGCTTTGTTAAATAAGCTGAGAGCGGGTTTCAAGTTGCCACGCGCGTATTCGACCTCACCAAGGTTGTCATAAAGTTGGGCTTCAAGAATCTTGTGCTCTGCGGATTTTTCTGTAGTCATCCGGTTAAGATATGTTTGAACCTGTTCACAAAGGCTGGCGGCCTGCGTAATGTTGCCCAAATAAACATGCACATAGCCGATGTTATTCATTTGGGCGAGCAGGTGTGAAACGTCATTCGCTTTTCGGCTCAACCGGAGCGCGTTGGTAAAGGCGAGCAAGGCTTTTTTATAATCGCCTTGAAGGCAATGCACTTCGCCGATGCATTGCCACGCAGTAATCGCGTCCGGCCAGTCGAATTGTTGCCACCTCCTTGCAGCCGATTCGTATAGTTCCAGAGCCTGCCGCAAGTCTTCGTTTTTCCACTTGAAGCGCAACGCTTCGGCCCGATAAAAATCGTCCCCCGCCTGCACTCTCATCTTTTCGCGGAGGGACGGGAATGAAATCTTATTGATCTTGATTCGGTATTGTCTTGAAACCGGGTTCTGCTCCAAAGAGTCTATGATGATACGATGACTCCCGGTTTCGGTAGCAATGAAGCGGTAAGTCATTGCGCCATAGCGCAGGTGACTAATCTCTCGCAAAGTGTTGCCGCCCGGAGCAGTTAGTCGAAGCTTGAACTTCTGGTCTTCCGCCAGAACCTCCAGTTCGATCATTTGCTGCTCTCGCAGATTAAAATCGAAACTGTCAGATTCACTCAAGCTCAATTCCCGCGCAACCAGCGACCCCTCAGGCAAAGTCAGGGGCGAGGTTTGCTGAGCCGATGCAAGAAAGAGAACAACTAAACACAGGTCAAAAAAAGCCTTGCACCATGCCTTGGCGGTGAATCCTTTTGTCAGAATCATATTTATCTACTAACCATGCCGCTTCCGAATCAAACGGTTTATACATGAAGCAATCATCTTCTAAATATGGATTAGGAAGATGTGGCGCTTTCTCGCGCATTTGCAGCAGAGCGTTTGCGCGCGCGCCAGATCGCGTAAACCGGGACGCCCAATAAGACAAGACCAAGCCCAATGGCCCCGCCAATGGGTTGTTGCACTACCGTATACGCGGCTAAGATGAGGGCGGCGATAATGAATATCACAGGTGTCAATGGATAGCCCGGCACCCTATAAGGCCGAAAAGCATCCGGCCTGCGCTTTCGATAAACAAAGACGCTCATGGCAGTCAGCGCATGAAAAATCCAAATGATGAAGTACGTACCGCTTATTAGCTGACCAAGTGACTCTGTCATGGCCAGCACAGCCGCCCATGCGGAACTTATGACTATCGCAAAAGCAGGGGTTTTAAATCGCGCATGCAATACGGCGAATCGCCGAAAGAACAGCCCATCATTAGCCATCGCATAATACACGCGGGGCGCGGTCAGCACAGCGCTATTTGCGGCGCTGAAAACTGAAAGCAAAATCATGATTGTTACCAGTATCGCTCCCTTAGGGCCTAACACCGCAGTAACAGAAGCTACTGCTATATTAGATGTTACGGCAGCACCCGACGGGCCAAGCGCCGCAATGTATGCCAGACTTGCGAGTATATACACACCGATTAATATCAATATGCCTATCACTAAAGCACGCGGAAAGTTTCTTTGAGGATCAACTACTTCGCCCGCGCTAAAAGTACTACATTGCCATCCTTCATAACTCCAAAGAATGCTGATCATTACAGTGCCAAAGCCGGACAGGAGCGTCGTATTAAAATGAGCAGGCAGGAACGTCATTCCTTGTTCTGAAAAACCGTGCCCAAACCAGAGTAACACTGCGCTGATAACGAGAAGCGCCCCAAGCATGATAATGGTCGTTAAACTCAGCAAGTTTGCGCTCAGGCGTGTGCCGTAAATGTTTACCGTCGCTATAACAATAATCATTCCGACGGAAACTGATTTTACCATGACAGGCGTGAGGGGGATGATATTTCCTAGCTGGTTGCTGAAAACCCCGGCAAGTATCGCGACATAACCGCCGGATATCGCAAAACAAATGGTCCAACCGAAAAGGAAGGCTGGCAGTTCGCCGAAGCAATCCCGTATATACACATAAGGACCGCCTGACTGTGGTTTCATCGCGCTCAACTCTCCGTACGTGAGCGCGCCAAAGAGAGTGAGCACGCCTCCGCATACCCATGCGAGTAGCATAACGCCCGGCGAGTTTTCTATCTGGCCGAGCATAAAGCTCGGTGAGAGGAAGATTCCTGATCCGATAACTGATCCTACGATCAACAGTATGAGTTTGCGGAGAGAGAGTGTGCGAGCAGGAACATTCGCGGGCGCAACAATAAAATCGGCCTTCGTTAATTCGTCTTCAGGCTGGCGCGACCGAAGTATGTGGAGGCCCGCAACGGCATACCCCTCGTATAAAACGGCAGCCGATTTATATCTATTCATATTCTTTTCAGCCCAAGCTCGTCCGGCTTGAATATTTGTCGAATTCAAATCGAGCAAGGCCAGTCCCTGTGCAATCGCTTCGCCTCCACTCAGATACAGCTTTTCGGCCTGCTTGAGTATATTCAGGTAATACATAGCGTGGCGCTCGAAGGCGGCATCAATACTTGATCTGCTGATTTGAGCGGCAGTAAAAGTACGAATAAGATCGTGTAAGCGATAACGCCTGTTTTTATAATCTTCTTCGACCAGACTCAAAGCCACAAACCGGTTAAGCATATCCTGCGCTTCATTTGTCTCCAGCCCCAAAATCGTCGCGGCTGCCGCAAGGTCGAACGAATCGGCAAAAACTGTTAAGCCCTGTAGTTGATCCTGCATTTCAGGGGCGAGCAAGCCATAATTTATGCTGATTGCTTCTTCAATTAATTCGAGACGTTTCTTTTTTATATTCCACGTTATTCTTCGCAAATATTCTTTCGGGCTTAAATGGTTAACGGCACCGGACGCCAGGCGTAACGCCATAGGAAGGCCTTGCCAATAACGTCCAATCTCATCCGCATATTCTTCAATGTGAGGGGCGATAGCCAGCAAAAGCTCTCTGGCATCTTTGTCCGACATGGTGTCAAGTTGCATCTGGAACATACCCGCTGCGCTGGAGTGATTTCGAGTAGTGACGAGCAGCATACAACTCGGAGGAGGAATAAGCAGCCTGACCTGCCTGGCACTCCGGGCATTAGCCAATAACAGCAGCGCTCGCTTTCCCTCAAGCGTGGCCAGATACATCGCTTTTAACTCATCTTCACTATTCGGCAATTTTGCGGTCGGGTTGAAAGTACGGATGACGTAAGCCATCGCCTCAGATGGCAAAACAGGCTCACGGCTCGTCCCCTTCAGGTCGAGAAATAACTGAGCGTCGGGGTAGTGGGGGGCTACCTGCTCGGCAAATTTCAGCGCGAGCGCAGTCTTTCCGACGCCTCCCATTCCGCGCATGCCGGAAATAGTTATCCAGCCGTGATTGAGTTTTGATTTAAGTTCTTTAAGTTCATAGTCTCGTCCTACAAAATGAGCAGGAGGAGAAGGCATCTGGTACAACGCGCCTGGGGTAAGCGATACGTCGCGCGTCTCGGACAAGCGTAGATCAAGGTCTACGGGATCATACGACGGTTGCTTGCTGAAGCGAGGGTCAATCAGATCATACACGCTCATTAGGCCGCGTCGCATGACGAGTATTACTTTTATAAAATTGCCATAGGTGAATGGATTGAAGCGAGCATAAGATTTAATATTCGCGCCCAGTGAGACCGCCTCTCCTGTATTTGACTCTTTCTGAGGAGAAAAAAGAGCGCGCAGTTCGTTGGGAAAAGCCAGCGCCAATCTATTCGGCTTGCGCCCAGACAGGAAGCTTAAAAGAACATAATCTTGTAGCTGACTGTTGTCTGGTTCAGACTTAATAATACCCAGAATGAACCTTCTGTTTTTCAGTTCTCTCACTCTTTTTGAAAGCCTGCTCCATGCTTTCTTTAGAAGCCCAATCTCGACGACTTTCTTTTTATGTACCAGGGGCAGAACGAAACCTTCTGGATTCAAGAGCGCGCTCAACAGCAAGTCCTCCAGGGCAGCGCGGATCACCTGTTCCTTTTCTGGCGACAATTCTGCAATCAGGCGCTCGCGTAACCAGTCGGGCATGGTGCCCTCGCGGAACCAGGGCAGGCGCAGGAGCGTCGAGAACTTCTCCTGTATATTGTCTAGGCTGACTAAATTAAAACCAAGGTAAAGAGTTATGTCCCAACACAGCATCGGATAAACGGCACAGGCGGTAAGCCAGAAATACCCGTCGCTGCTCAGAAAACTCTGTAGTTCATCACAAAGCTCGTTGATGATTTTAATATTGGGCGGGTAACTTTCGAGCCAGCGGCCCGGCCTCTCTTGCAGTATGGAAGGCAAGGGGTTGATTCGACCACCATCATTCCACATGCGCAGTGAATTGCTGTGGTCAGTTTTGCTAAGCGCCGCAAGTCCGGCCTTGTTAGCAGGCAACACTCTGAATCCCAATTCTGACAGCATCCGCTCGTTATAATCGTCGGGCTGAAAATCGGAAGTCATCAAAACACGTGTCGGCCACGAAGAGAACCTCTCAAGCCACGGCTGCGGCTGCCCGGTTAAGGGGTCGAATAGACTGGTCCCGTCGCTGAAGATTATCAAATAATGATCCGGATACTGAGCAGCCAGATCCGTCAGGCGTTGATAAGGGGCTTTCGCATCCGCCCTCCTGCAAATGCGGGCATCCTCCTGAAAGAAATAACGCTCGATGAAAACATCGTTTTGAATCAGGCGTTCCGCCAGTTCGTTGACCAGTTGCGCATTCTGATCCTTGAGGCTGGAGCGGTTGATGAGTACGAGGTATTCGGTTAAAGACCTTCGCGACGAATAAGCAGGGGTGAACAGTCCTTCCCTGATAGTAGTTTCGATTGTTTTTTTAACATCAAGGTCCTGCGCGTTATACAGCCGATACTGTCGCATTTCCTGCGCTGTGCGGCGCAGGGCCAGAATTCGTGCCAGTTCTTCTTCGGCTCCCTTTACGGTGAGACTGCTCAGTTGCGGCTTATTCCTCGCGCGCCATTTTTTCAACTCCCGGCTCTGGCTGAATCGCCGCAGCCACACCAGCGCAACACATAACAGAATTATTCCGGCCAGGCCCGATGCGATCCAGAGCTTGTTGTTTTGATAGAAATCAATCATCCTCAGAAACCATGAAGATTTACGGATGGCTGGCGGGTCTGGGGCAGTTTTAGAAGGCATTAAAATGACAGAACCCTGGAAATCGGCCATTGCCATTTCTTTATAAGCGTACCCGGGCTTATGAACTCGCAGCAGCAGGTTTGGGGAAGCAGCGGAATTATAATTGGCTGTGAACTGCCCATTTTCATCAGTAAAAACCTCTGTCAAAATTATTTTATTTTCTCGCTCGATCAATTGAACTGATGCGCCGCCGATGGGATTTTGGCTCTGGTTGTTAACGACCCCGCTCAGATTAACGGGGGGCGGGACGAACCGGACTAAAGCGACAAGAACAAAGAGGGCGGTAAAAGTAGCTACTGCCAGAGGCAAAATCCACCACTTGAAACGGGAGGCTGGAATGCTTCTCTCAAGTCGTCTTTCCGGCGAAGGCTCAGTCGGTTTAACTTCCTGGGCCTTTACGGCTTGCGTAAAAATATCGGGATGAAAGCTCAGCCACTGGTCGTAAAAGCGAGAAAAGTTTTCCTGCTCTTCGCGTGAGGTGCAAAATACAGGGGCCAGCATGTTACGTAATTTGTGCGGGTGCGCGGGCAAATCACCTCGCGCCGCAAGTGTAACGAAAAGTTTATACGCGGTAATACACTGCTCTGTGCTGACGTTATAGCCGTTTTGTCGCAACTCGTTGATTAAATCGACAAGTTCTACAGGCAGCTGTTCCTGTGAGGTCATCTCGGCAGTTCCTTAAGCCATTCGTCCAGTATGGAATTGGCGCGCGCTTGATCGGATTTGCTTTTAAACAGCACGCTCAGGCTCGAATTTATCAATCCCTTTTTTACACGCAGGTGCTCGCTGTCCTGAATTGACGACTTACGCAGGTAGGCGATCCAATTCAATAACTCGGCGGTCGCAGGTTTTTTATCCAGCCCCCTGCCAGGCTCGCGCAGCTTTAAGAAAAAATCCATAGCGTCTTCCAGCCAGGTATGCTTCTTATCTACCGCGTCCGCCATGTGCGACAACACTATGTCCGTGAGGCGGTCGCGGCTGGGGAATGGGATGTCGTAAAAAATGCATCGTCGCAGGAAAGCGTCCGGCAAGCTTTTCTCGGAATTGCTGGTGATGAAGATAATCGGCCTCATCTCCTGATTGGCTTCGATTTTTTCATTAGTCATGCCTAACTCTGCGACCTTGAAATACATCCCTTCTATCTCGTTGAGCAGGTCGTTAGGAAAATCGCGAGGGGCTTTGTCAATCTCATCAATCAGAACGATTGATTGCCGTGGCTCATCATGCTCGAACGAGGACGGCAACCATTGCGCGACCTCTTCCCTTTCCCTTGTTCGCAAGATGGCCGCGCCAAAAGCGTTGTAACTAATATATTCATTGCTACGCCGTTTTACCCTGAGTTGCGCGTCGTGAAACCGCCTCAAGGTGTCGTATGTATAAAAGAGATCGCGGGCGGCGCTCGTTGACTTGGTTTCAAATTTTAAGACATCGTAACCGAGTTCGCGCCCGACGCTATAGGCGAGTTGGGTTTTGCCTGTGCCCGGTTCGCCTGTGAGCAAAAGCGGTTGATTGAGAATGAGGGCTACGTTGACGGCGTCTACCAGTTGTTCGCCAGCTATGTAGGAAGCGGCGTCGCGCTTCTTATTGTATACCATAGAGGGGATGCTGACCGGCGACTTAGCAGGTGGAACTTCGGGGCGTCCTTTGTAGTATTTTATTGTTTCCATGATTACTTTCATCCTAATCCCTTCTCTTTGCGTATTTCTCTAAATTCCCAGAGCAAATCGTCCATCGGGATGCATTTTTTTTGCGCGCGCCAGCTGGCCTTTTTGGTGTATATCCTCATAACGTCACTGTCCGTAAGGCCAGTGACGAGCTTATGATTGACAGCCGCTTCAGCATCAGCTCGAGAGATTGCTTCCAGCTCTGACAGTTTGGCGATCTGTAGGTTCTTATAATCGCCGTAGTTCAAATCCACCAGATATTGCCGCAATCTGTCGTTGAGTCCCTTAAACCACTTGCGCTCGTAACACCTCTCGTACTTGAAGCTCAAACAGACGATCAGCAAAAGGTCTTTAGGGAGATTCACCCACCCGTTCCAGAATTCAAAGAAGAGATTGAGCTTCTCCAGCTTCACGCCGTTCAGTTTCCCGGACAGCACAGGAACATCAATCATTAGCGCCAGCTTTTGGCTGGATATATAATCGGCGACATCTTCGAGGGAGGCCGTCTCATCACCTATCGTCTGGGCCGCAAGCTCTTCCTTAAAAACCTGTTTCCAATTCGCATCCGTAAGGCTTTTCATTGCTAACTCCATTCGTTCTTTTGGAATCAGAATCGGTTTTCTTTCTTTCTGGTACCAGAATTCAAGTATCCTCGGCAGAGAGGATGTTTTTAAACGATTAATGAATTCGCCGTGGCACTCGTTCTCTTTGCCGTGAATAATACAGACGAGAGGGCGTAACGGCATTTCGACGCGATGTTTTAGTATGGCCTCTTTCAGTTCCTTCACTTGCTTGCTGCGATCAAGCAGGTAGGGCAAAGGGTCTTCCGAAGAGCCCGTTCGTTGTGTGCCGCCAGCGTGAAAGCTAAATGGCCTTGCCGTGTGGCTCGAATCCGGGACAGGATCAAGCCCCATATAAGAGTGGGCAGTGTCAATGAAAATTGCCTTTCTGAAACTCCTGTTTCCCAGATTGAGAAAATGTTCATGGCCTGCCTGAACGGCACGCTCGAACGTCATAGTCCCGTCGATTTCCCTCCCGATGGCTTCGGGAGTTGGGCCGCTCAAACTTTTACTCTGAGCAAAGCCGGTGCATTCTAATGCTAGATAAGCGCCCGTCGAAATGAGTTCCCCAATCTCAGCAGCCTTCTCTACATCTACAATCAAACTGCTGAAGATGTTTGCTTCTTTTCCGATGGGCGGCGGGCGGTTCCACGAATATTGGCTGTATTTGAGCGACACGGCAACCAGAGCGTGATCTTCGAGAAGGATTAATACGGGAAGCAATTCGCAACCCAGACATATACCGCAAAACAGCAGGGACAGATCAAGGCAGGTGCCTTCTTTATGAGTTTTAAGGACTTCTGATGGGTTACGTATTTCCTGTGCGATTTTTGTGGACCTGCCCGGCTCTAACGCATACTGCACTCTCTTTTCCAGTAAAGTATTATAAATAATTTTGACGATCTCGCGATTCCCATTCTCACTCTGAATAAGGTCTAAGATATTCAGATCAGGCATAAGTATGTTTCTCGCCTCGCGGCTGACAAAATAGACCAAACCGAAATGATCTTCCTTATACCATCTCCATGTCATAGAGGTCCTTATTAAAATTCGGTAATGATTTTACTCCGTTGCCGCCACTTGAAACAGTTCATGAACAGGGAGCGGAGCTAGCGGGCCGTCTTTCTCCGCCCGCACCTCCACCCGATATATATCCGAAGGGAGATTTTCAATCGCGATCAACCACTCAGAGTCCACCTGCTGTAATGTAAAACGTATCGCAGCCCCTGTAGAGATAGCTGGCTCAATCAGCGCGACAAGCGATGAAACGTGTTCTCGATACTTGTCCATATCCGTTAAATCATTTCCGTCTTCGAGGATGCGTGCGCTAATAATGACAGGCTCGCCAATCGCATACAAATCTTTTACGGAGAGGCTGATTGCTGTGCGCTTTGCCTGCTTTAGAAACACCTGAGGCCCTCTAATATTCTCCAACCCTACAACCTGCATATCTCTCAACTGAGAGATAACGAAACTGAGGATCTCATCATTACACTGAAGTGAAGCATGGCTTTCTGAATAAAAGGTGTTCCTGTGAGAATTTGAAAGCTCGTGTGGTATGGCCGACAGATATGGAACCGTTCCGTCGCCATATTGCAGCAGTTTATCTAAATTTGAAGGCAGCGCATTGCTTACCGTCAGTTCCGAGTCGAGCAGTTCTGCTGACTGTAAGGTGGGCTGGTAGGTCCCGACTATGGGAAAGATTGTGTAGGGAGACGTGTTACCGTTCTTCACCCGTGCGTCTACGGAATTCATTATTTGATGATGAAACGCCAGCGCCTCCCTGCACATTTCATGGCTTATCTTATCAATTGTTAATTCTTCCACTTTTTTATAATCATCATTGACTTTCACAACTTTGTAGATTGGCAGCAGTTGATAAACAGAGGTGAATGTACGCATCATCTCCGTCAGGTTAATAAAGTACTTGCGACAACCGTTAGCAAGAAAGTCGAGCGCTTTGACAGAGCCTCTGTAAGGAGTACCGAATGTGATAAGAGCTTTGCAGGATTGTAACCCTCCGAAAACTTCAAGGTAATAACGCGCAACGATCCCGCCCATACTATGTGCAAGTAAAATGACTTTTGCCTCATCGCCAGCCTGTTTGCGCCATTGAGGGAGGCGCAAATCAATTAGATTCTTCAGCTTTCGCGCAGCAACCCTGTTGTCGCGCCGCCAGTCATAAGGGAACTCGAAATAATTAGCCGGAGGCTGCTGGCTAATGTCGGCATCCAGCGTACCTTCCGTGACATGGAAATACTCTTTAATCGTCGCTGACAATTTCGTGTAGCCGTCGATTTTCACAAGCCCCGGCACTATCACAGCATCCGGCATTAACCTTGTGGCAATAACTCCATCATCAAGGCTATCTCTGTCAGGGTCATCACCATAAAGCTTCATTTGATGAAGATTATTACCGGAAGATTTCAGGGCGTTGAATATACCAGAGAATGAAGGGGACCAAAGATCTTTTCCATCTTTTTGCAGAACGCTTCCTGTGATACCTGGCAGCACGACTATCAAATCACGCATCCTGATTTTTTCTCTCTCCATTTTGGCTCCTATGATGAGTTGTCTACTCCGAGGTTGATATTTCAGCCCTCGACGAGGACAAAATTAGGGAAATCCTCAAACACCCAATCATTCTTTAATGTCCGATAGATTATTCCCAGAAACTTCCGCGCGGTGGCTATTATTGCTTTGCCTCCGCCTTTCTTTCCTTTTATCCGTTCATAGAACCGGCTCAGGTACGGGCTGTACTTCTTCGCAACCAAAGTGCATTGCACCAGCGTCGTCCGTCCAAGCTTTGATCCCCTCTTCGTTATCCGCCCGTGCCGTTCTGTTTCATTCGAGTTCGACACCCTCGGCACTATCCCGAAATAGCTCCCCAACTTCTCCGCGCTCTCGAAGTCTGCGACATCTCCTATCACTCCCAGCAAGATCGCTGCACCTCTCGGCCCTATCCCTTTGATCGACACCAGATTCTTCTGCCCTCGCATCTGCTCCCCGCTTTCGACTAACTGCTCGTCGAGTCGATGGATGCCTTCGTTGAGCGATTGGATCTGACTGGCTATGACTTCCACTTCAACTCGCTGCGTCGCGCTCCACTCCTGCTCAAGCACTCCTCGCAACCCCTTCCTGCTCAGGAACTGGCTCTTGCGACTCGCTACGCCTCGCCCTCGCATAAGCGCGTGCAACTTGTTAACGAGCGTCGTGCGAAGCTTCACCAACTTGTCGCGCGTAGTCGCAAGCGAGTTGATCTCCGATGCCTGCTCTGACTTCATCCTCGCCTCCGGTAACATCTCCTTGCTTAAAAACAAGGCCAGTGCTCTCGCGTCGTTCTGGTCGGTCTTCTTGACGCTCTTGCGAATCACTTCGAACTGATTCGTGTTTACGACGACCACCTGCTCTACAAGCCCTTTGACTTGAGCGACGAACCAGCGAGTGTTGCCGGTGGCTTCTACAGCCAGTCGATCCGTGCGCCTCAAGCCCTTTTGAAATTCTGCGAGCTTGCTGAGGGCAAAAGTTGCGAGTTTCTCCTTGCCTTGTTTAGTCAAATAACAAACCGTGATCTGGTTGCTGTGCAGGTCTACTCCGATAAATCGCATGTTTAGTTTCCTCCTGAAAGATATTCTGGAGTAGACTTCGTGTTGCGGCGGTCACCAGCCTCCTATACAGGGTCTAGTAGCCCTATGGTGGCGCTTCGGATAGAAGGTTGAGTAGTCTCCTTAACGTGGTCACAAGCCACAGGCAAATATTCAGCCTCTAACCTATCTACTCCAGATACACATAGCTGCGTAGCCGGAGTATACCGCCGCTTCACTTTCTCATCATGCCGTCTCCTTATATTAGTTACATCCGGGCTTGTAACAATCGCATATCCTTTGTCCAGATGGGCATAGGCCATGCCGAGCCAGGTTCATGCATCTGCATAATCCGGTCTGATCTTACCGGTCTAGTCCCAATAAAGTTCACGACCAAGGTATTCTTGTAGACTGCAATTGTAAGTTCTGTAGAAATCTGTCAGCAATGACCGCAACCGTGGCGCGAGTTCGGACATGGGCGCGTGGTTGAATTGATGTGTCAGGAAGTTCCCATAGTCGTTGTGCGGCAGTTCCAGATAACCTTCCAGATCGCGCATAATCAGTTTTGCCTTTGCCGGTTGAGCGAGTTCTTCGCTGACAACGACTCTGATCTGCTCATGTCCATACTGAGAAACCCACTCCCGCAACTTATCAATATAAATTCCCGGCGCGATGTAATGAGTCTTCTCTCCCCTCGCGTGTGCCTCCAATTCAGCCTGTATATCCGTTTCAAAGTCGCTGACCTCAACGTCGAATCCATTTCCTCCTGCGCGAAAACGCCCATACATACGATGGTGCGAGTAGGCGCGATCAGCGGGATTGCGAACCAGAAGGATAAGTTTCACATCCGGTAGATACGAATAAAGCAGTGATGGGCAAACATCGTGGAATGTATTCGCGCTGGCTTCGCCGGTAATATAGTCTCGTTCAGGGTAGCGGCTGACGTGAACCCTCGTGACCGGTGACGTGCCTGCCTGATCCGCTGATTCCCAATCAAATGACAGGTCCCCGCTATATTCATTCGTTGGAAACAATGCAAAATACTCGTCTATATGCGACGCAATATATTCGGTATTATGCTGGCCAAAAAAATTCGGCTCTTTTTCTGCACAGGGGAGAACGTTCGGGTGCGCTATCAAATAGCGATAGAGAGATGATGTGCCGCATTTATTCACACCGATGATAAAGAATTTCGGGCGCATATACTCCATAGCTAACCTCATCTGTTAATAAAGCTCTCGGCAGCCGACATAACCATTTCGACCGTTATGCCGGTAGAGCAGGCTGGCTCGATAGGGACACCGCACGGCGGGTCGTAGATGCAATCGCAAGGGCTACATGGAAGCGGCACGCGTATGACTCTGTAGCGATCTGGCGGAGACCACGGCCCCCACTTCATAGGGTCAAGCGCAGTGTATACGCCTACGACTGGTACACCGATCATAATCGCCAGATGAAGCGGGCCACTGTCGAGAGCTATAACCAGAGATGCCCGCTTATAAAGCGCAGCAAGAGCGCCGACTGAAAGCCGGTCCGCCAATCCATAAGCACATCCTTCGCTTGCCCGCACAATAGCCTCGACCAGTTTGCCTTCGCCGGGTCCACCCGGCACCAGCGGAATCAAACCCCAACGCTTGCGAATCATACGGGCCAGATGGCCCCAACGCTCAGGCACCCAATTCTTGAGGGGCCAGCCGGAGCCGGGCTGAAACACAATTGGATGAGCACCAGCCTCAGGCGCTTCAAGAATTACTTCATCGGCAACCGCTTCCTCCAGCGCCGTTGGTACAAAACTCCCTGATATGAAATGGGTCGAATAATCGGCGGTAGTGCCTCCCAGACAATCAACTGCTGCCTTAACAAGATCCAGGGTTTGAATCACAACATGGCTCTGCTCGGAAAACGGAAGGGCTAAGGTCAAAAATTGCTCTGTGTTGGGCGTTGCGTAACCAACACGGATAGGTATGCCCGCCGCTACGGCCAGTTCGCCCGACCATGGGTCTTCCGGGCGCGACAGGATTATGAGGTCGAACCGCCCGCGCAACAGGCTTGCCGCCTGGGTAACAATGCCGGTCCAAATGGCCGGATCGGGTGAGGCAACCAGCGGCGGAAAGGGCAGCGTGAGCGCCTCGTCTATCTCAGGACAACGTCGTATAACGTCGCCCATTTTAGTCGTCACCAGAAAGCTGATATGCGCACAGGGAATTGCTGCGCGCAACGCAACAGCCGCCGGTACAGTCAACAGCACATCACCCAGATGATCCGGTCGCGCTATCAGAATACGAGGATTCATTCTTTTTTCAGACACCACTATGCTCCTCGACCTTGCTTGCCGGAAAGATCAAGTGTGATTTTCCTGTGCATAGATTATGAATCGTAATTCAAAAGCGGCAGTTGTTGCGCGTATTTTTTGTAGTATTCTTCATTAAACTCTAACTTGCTCTCTTCATAATTCCAGACGTAGGAGCATTCGCCAAAGTGCTTCATCTGATACTCATACTTCTTCTTCCCATTTGCATATAGCCAGGTTAAATGTTTTATATGAGCTATCTGCTCTGGAATAATTATGCATGGAAGCTCAACAGACCTGCGGCCATCGCAATAAAGTATTACGTTATCTGAATAAAACTTTCTGATCCCCTGACTTCGATTCGTCCAGAAAATCCTGGGAGGGTGAAATCCGTCAATCCAGACCTTGCCATCGAATATATAGTTTTTGAAATTGATAGAGTACCAATCGGCCAGTTTATTTTTACAGACATAATTTATTATCGATTCGATTTGCCACGCTTCATATATTTCATCTCCATCCAATAACCACAAAAGATCAACCTTCTCGGCTAAAAGATACCTCAGAGCAAAATCCCTTGTTTCCGGTTCTGAAAAAAATCTCAATTGACTTTTGTCTGTAACAGAATATGGATTGTTTATAAAAAAAAGGTAATCAAATGGGTATTTTTCGCGGTGTAAAAGCTCGCGCGCCGTCTCGATATCTAAAGCGTCCTGCTCATAGCCCAACTCGGCGTATTCCCTGAACATGCCGCTTACTGCCGCAATCTTGAACTCAATGGCGGACTCTTGAAGGTTAAGATCAAACCACGGGCGGAGCACGCTTTCCAAATTAGCGGCGCAATCAAATAAGCACGCAAGTATGCCTATTCTCATAAGCTACAAAATTTCGTACCCGTAGGCGCGTAATATACTGACATCAACGGTTTGGCGGATGATCGCAAGCAATGAATCACTCAACTGTGTGGCGTGACTATCACTCAGATATTGCCGTCGATCAAACTGGAGGGACGGGTGCAGCAACTCTGAGCGGCTTTGCCCGTCGATGCCAGCCCGCATATAACGATTCGGTTTGACGTACTGCGCGTGACGCGGCTTGAGACCCCACAAACGGCGAGCTTGGTTCAACGTCCCGCTAAAGTCAGTCAGAAGGTCTTCGAGACGAAAGAGCATTGTGCGGCGGTCGCGATCCAACAGCGAAATGTAGCTCCCGTACAACGAGTTCCACTGATTCAGGGCCTCTACAATGCATTCCTGCGGCAGGTCTTTTAGTGGCGGGTAAGGAGGCGTACCATCCAGATAGGTGAATCGAATATAGCTCACGAGCCACGAATAGACGTTCCTTATGCTGATCGCGAAATTTACCGCTCCCGCATCGGACGCCGTCCGAACCAAAGACAGGTCTTCCCTGTTTATGCGGCTGAGTACGTCCACACTCCTGCCCTCGCCTTCCCAGTTTATCCCGTGCCAGTTGAAGGGAGTCTCGGCTGTCGCATGCTTCCAGCGCCCGATGTTCACAAGCACGTACACGTTGGTGAAGTTTTCTTCCAGCGCAAATTTCACAAGATTAGTACCCGTGCGCATCGCGCCCTGCTGTTTGACAAAAATCATGCTGTCGTGATCGCTCATATCAATTGGTTTCAAACCGATCACTTATCCTGAACTCTCCTGAGATGTTCCGGGGGAGGCCAGTCATCGCCGCGCCACCCTTTTCGCCCCATCTTTGCGCTCATCATCCAATGATCCACTAACGCACCGGGCCGTGGCTCGCCTTTATCCGTGGGGATGCCGACATATTCATCGTGATCCAACTTCAGGATGTGAAAATCCAACCCGGTCTCGATTGACTGCGCCAGCACTCTGGTCAAAACCTCCTGATCGCCGTCCGCCCATGGAACCGTTGAAGGGACTAGATTTTCGATCTCCTGCAAACAAGACTGCCTCCACAGCTTCAGGATTTCAGCCATCGGCCCATGTCTGGTTCCTTGAAACAAGAGCATTCCGCTTGTGATAGCGTCGTAACGGCTATCGTTCGGGTCAAACCACCAGGGGCCTGCGATGACCTCAGCTTCAGGATCAAGCTCGAAACCTAAAGGCGCGTTAAGCCTGGCATCGGCATCCAGCCACATAATTCGATTGCAGGGAGTATTAACCAGCTCTCTAAATCCGTGCCACACTTTTTCCAGCCACCACGACTTCATTCGGGTGATCTTGCGCCAATCGTCCTCGCCGCCGCCAAGATTGAGCGGGATGGGCAGAGTCCACTCACATTGACCCGACGGAGATTCAACATCAAATTTCGCGACTCCGCTGACCGTCGGAACACCTCGCCCAACCACCACAAACCAGTCAGGGTGATGCCGTTTGACCGTAGCAAGCATAAAGTTTAGCTCAGGGAAGTATTCTTCCCTGAAAGCAAAACAGGTCAGAACAGTCGATAGCTCTCTAAGCGGTCGAGCAGACATTATTTTGAATGCCTCCATTCTATAAGACGTTTTGAGCCGGTTAAGGCTGATCATCCAGCAAATAGCAGGAGTGAGTTTTGATGGCCAGCCATACCTCTTGCCCGTTTGACAGTTCCAGGTCCTTCACTGCCTGCCACGTGAGGCTGGCAAGCCAGTTCACACCGCTCTTGATCCGCACAACGCAATGATCGGCTCTTTCTTCAATCGCCGCTATATGCCCGTGCAGTATGTTGCGGGCCGAAGTCAGTTGCAGCTCTTTAGTAGCAAGCAGTATATCGCCTGACCGTACCGCAACGATGACACTCTCGCCCTGTCCCTGTTTGCCCAGAGGTATGTCCAAAAAGCAGGAGCCGCTTCGATCACTGACTTGCGCTGTCGTAGTCCCTGCGTCAGGGTTCCTTTCAACCACGATGCCCTTGAAAACATTCTCCGCTCCGGTAAGCCGGGCTACAGTTGCAATTACTGGCCCGCGAAGAATCTCCATAGGCTCTCCGCTTGCTGCGACGCGACCGGATTCGTATGCAATAAGATGATCGCCCAACGTAACGGCTTCGTTACGGTTGTGTGTGACATAGATGATCGGCACCTTCAAATCCCGATTGATCATTTTAAGGTCTGCTATGATTTCGTGTTTGGTCACTTCATCTATCGCCGAAAGCGGTTCATCGAGCAACAGCAGTCGTGGCGCTCCCCCTAAGGCCCTCGCCAAAGCTACGCGCTGCGCTTCGCCTCCCGATATTTCGCGCGGGCGACGATGCGCGGTGTGTTTGATCCTCAGCCGCTCCATCAATTCAAACGCTCGATGCTGGCGTTGATGTCTTGATAAATCACTCATCGCGAATTCGACGTTACCGAGCACAGACATATGCGGGAAAAGGGCAAGGTTCTGAAAAACCAACCCTACATTTCGCTTGCGTATCGGAACATTGATGCCTTGCCGCGAATCAAACAGTGTATGGCCGTTGATGCTGATGTGACCCGAATCAGGCCGGATGATTCCGGCGACGGACTTGATAGTGGTTGTCTTGCCCGAACCCGATGCGCCAAAGAGAATTGTGATTCCGGGCGACGCCTTAAACTCTACAGCGAGTGCGAATTCGTTATCTGCCCCACGCAACGCTTCGCTTGCGAGGCGCGAATAGCCTCCCGCCTTCCTGCTAAATCCCTTTTTAATCTCTATTGAAATCATCGCCGGGGTCGGGCGCTACGCCCATCCTCATTTCTTCTGACTTGCTGGCAGTACAAACGTCACGATTAGTTGAGGACGGCCTGCTTCATCTTCACCATCACGCCCCTGAAAAACCTTTGCCGTCGGTTTGTCCTTCGCCTCATCGCCGCGAAGGAGCCAGCCGAAATTCGTTTTCGGTGAATCGAGCCAGGTCTGCACATCAGCCACCAGTGCCGGTGTTGAATCCCATGTATAGATTCCCTGACCGCTCACTAACTGAGATGCGCTTGCTTTAGGCACGAAGACGCCTCCCGGACTGGTCCACTTTTTCCCCGATATTTTATAGAAGGGGTGAAGCCAGGTGGCATCACCTTCAGCCGCTTGCGCGCCTCTCCCTCCCTGGCTTTTGGATTCTCCCTCGCCCCAGTCGCTCTTGACCCTGTGCAAGGTGACCCTTGCAGGCTCCGGCCCGCTCGCGCTGAGCGTTAACTTCAGTTTCAGCCTGACCGATGTGATCTTAGCCCTTGCAGGAATCGCGCCAGCTATATCGAACGCGATCAGGGCTCGTCTGAGATTGTCATTACTCTGGCCTGTGCGCCCTACGAAAAGTACGGGGCCTTTCCCATTGCTCAACTCGTCATTGATCGAGGCATTTTCGGGGACCTCGATGAGGGTATTATCTTTACTGGCTTGCAGCACTTTGGTCTGCTCGTCCGGCGCTGGTGCCGAAAAATGAGTGACTGCCATCACTGGCAGGTATATCAGTACGCTCAGCAACGCTAAAATCGTGCGCCTCATTACAACTACTCCTTTCTTTTCGGTGAACCTGCCCGTTCAACTTCATCAAGCAGGGCAGACCGCGCCGCTCAGGTTAACTGAACGCTAAGCGGGTCTGCACGGCCCAATACCTTTGCCGACTACTTCGACAGTCTGCATCATCCCCAGATCCGAATGCAGCAGGATGTGGCAGTGAAGAAGAAACCGGCCAGGGTAATTCCGAAAGCGAGATCGAATCTTAACAGCACCATCTTTCGGCAGGCTGATGGTGTCGCGCCATATCCAGTCTTTCGGGGCGACCCCTTCGCGCACCTCCTGAAAGTGATTAATATGAATGTGAAACGGATGTTCCGCGCCAGTCTCGTTGATGATTTCCCACTCCTCGGCGGTCCCCAGCTTTATCGAATGATCTATTCGGTCCGGGTCAAATGATTTACCGTCAATCAGAAATGCGTTATTTACCGGCTCATCTCCGCTGCATACTTTGGCATCGGGAAAATGTTTGCAGGTGTCGCCGCGCGCCTGATCAGGACAGATTTGGAACCTCACAGTCCTGCGCCTGCTGATCTCATTATCGTTGATGGGGTCCAGAAAAGATGACAAAGGGGGTAGCCTCTCCGGCAGCTTCATATTTGCAGGCTTACCTTCGACATCAATGAAAGCCAGTTCCTGATCCTGCGATTGCCCCTGAAACCTTTTTTTAAACATTCTGTATTGGCCCGGTCGCATCACCCGAACCAAAAAATCCACGCGGCCACCCGGCGGCAGATTGTAATTCTTAGCCTTCCGCATTCGGCGCAACGGGTAGCCGTCTATTGCAATCACGCTAATCTCCTGCGGTTTGTCGTTGCCATCGAGAAGTTCCAGAATAGCATAGCCGCCAGGCGTCGCTGTTGCGTTGATGAAGCGCCAGCGCTGAACCTCGCCCGGACGCATGCGAAGCCCGGGTTTAACTTTCCCGTTCACTGTAGAGAGACTATGCGGGTGTCCGCAGGAATAGAGCTTTTCCGCTTCTCTCCCCATAATTTCTTGAATCATCCAGACCACATCCTTAGCTTCGCGAGCGACCTGCTGGCCTTCCGGCTCTTCGATAATCAACGCGCCTGCCAAACCGTTCATCACCTGCAATCCCGTCGAACCATGCACGTGTGCGTGATACCAGAATGTGCCAGCAGGGTGGAACTCCGGCACCTGAAAGCAATATTCGTAGTCGGCCTGCGGTTCGATCTTTAGAAAAGGATCGTCCGAAGGAGCCTGCGGCGATACATGCAATCCGTGCGTGTGAATGTTAGTCGTATTGAAGCAATGAGGCCGATTAAGATGCTCGTGGCCGCAGGAGGAGTCAGGGTTCTTCGTCAGATTGTTGATGAGTCTGATCCTGAGATTATCGCCGGATCGAATTCTCAGCGTCGGTCCGGGTACCTGACCGTTATAGCAACGTGTCCGCTCCACACGCAAGCGGGAATCTTCGCGGATTGCAACATCGGCCTCGACCACACGTAAGAGCGTGCGCAGAGTGCCGCTCCTGGAGTATTCAACGCGTGGCTCGGAAAACAGTTCGCGGTTCGCAGGCGCAGCGGATTGTCCGAGACTCTGACCGGGGGCCATTATGCTTGACGCCATCCAGCCAGCCGCCATGCCTGTTCCAGCGGTCAGAAAACGTCGGCGGCTGACATTACTATCTTCGGAAAGTCGCTGCCGGGATTCTTGCTTGGTCAACTTCGGCGGCACGAGGTTATCTATGCCCCTTTCATAATACCCGCCTTGTGCCAGCGTCCTGTGCTTATATTTTATGCGATAAGGTAATAAAAGCAACAACGACAGCCGAGGTTTGTGGCCCCGGCTGTCGGGTCAAACGCTGATCTTGCAAGACCGGTCATCTACAGGGTTTCGTAGTCCGTTCCACGCAAGCCAGGGATGCGGGAGGAGGATCATCTACTTTTACGCACGGCCCTTTCCCCTCTCCCTTAACTCTGACATTCACCATCATGCCAACATCCTCATGAACGAGCATGTGACAGTGAATCACGAACTCGCCGGGATAAACCAGGAAGCGTGTGCGTAACTTCATCTGGCCCGGCCCTGTTCCGTAAACCGGCGGCATGGAGGTGGCTGGCGCAGGCATGGAGGCAGTATCCATCCACATCCAATTGCACGGGTCAGCCGGGTCCATAGGCTTGTCGAAGGGTGGCGGGAGATACTTGCGATCTACATCCGCGACCTCGAAGTCGATAGTCCTTCTGACCATCTGGAACGGATTGACATGGATGTGGAACGGATGCGGAAGTTGTGCAGCCCCGGTCCCTCCGGCATTCGTTATCGTCAACTCTTCGGCTGTGTCAAGATCGACTTCGATATCCGAATTGTCCGGGTAGAAGTTCCCGTTAATTTTAAACTGGCCCTGCATAACACCGCCCGGCCCGGTGCCTCCGGATTGCACTGCGGAAAAGGTAACCTGTCTGCCCTTCTTCAGGTACGAGGTGTCCGCAATCGGCGCATGGTAAAACGGCTTCCTCCCCGGAATAACTTTCGGTATAGCCTCCTCATACTTCTTGTATTTCGATTCCTGCACTTCGATATAAGCGAGCGCCTGCCTGCTGTTAACGCTTGCGCCGAGGTTAGCACTACCGGTGGCCCAGATGTTGGTCGCGTCTAAGGGGAAACCATCTTTGACCAACATATACTTGCCGGGTGGGAGGTTGATCAGGAAATCGGCGCGATTGCCCGCCGCCATGATATGCGCTTCGACGGGCATTGGAGGGAAGCCATAAAAGGCAATCCCGTCAACGGCCATCAGGTACATAATGGGGTTCTGCCCCGCAGGCTTTAATTGGATACTGGTCGAAAGGGCGGGGCATTGGGCTGTCGGGTTGTCGCTGCACTTGTAGAGCCAAACCTTCATCAGCCCGCGCGGCGTCCCCGTAGCATTGATCAAACGCCATCGCTGAGTCTGTCCGGCCCACATCTGTAAGGTAGGCGTGCACTGTCCATTGACGAAGAACTGAGAGGCCCCAGCCGGACCTGACAAATATACGCCCGGGTAATTGGTGCCTTGTGTGGTTACCACCTCCTGCACAACAAACACCTTATCCTGATCCTGCTGAACCAGCTCTTCCCCCGGACGGTCCTCGATGATGATCGCTCCGGCCAGACCGCCAGCGACCTGATACCCTGACGCTCCGTGCAGGTGAGAGTGATACCAGTACGTGCCCGAATCATGAAATTTCGGCAGGACGATGCAGTATTCGTTCTTGCCCTGCGGAGGAACGTCTATGAGCACATCATCCGACGAAACCCGTAGCTGGTCGGAACAGATCGGCCCGCAATGTGTATTACCCGCCTTGTCTATGCTGCACGGCGACACCAACAAGCCGTGAGTGTGCAGGTTGGTATGCATGAAGCAATTGGCGAGAGGTGGCGTAGTTGCTGAGTGGTGGTCGCCGCAGTGCGCGCATGTGTCGCCTGTGAACGGAGACTGCGTAGGCATGTTGTTGTTGAGAGTGAGTTTTAGCGTAGTGCCCGGCTCCGCAAGCAGCGTAGGCCCCGGAACCTTTTGATTGTAAATAGGGACTTGCACATGGGTTTCAGTCGAGCCGCACGTAAATCGCCAGTCGGCCAGTTCAACATTCAGATCAGCTTCGAGTACGCTCTCTCCGTTGACATACCGGGCGTGTATCACTTCAGGCTCCCGAAATGAGGGAGATTCACCGGAACTATCTACTTTTCCAACGGCGACCTGCCGAAGCCCACCAGCCCTGGACCTGCGCTGCGGCTCGGCAAGCGAGTTGCCTGTAGTGAGGATAGATGCCGCCGCCCCGGTACTGGCAACGATGAATCCCCGTCGGCTCAACTTCATCTTTTGTTTTCGGCTATCCGAATCTGTTTCTACAGCGTCTTGCGTCGTTTCATCCAGTGTCGTATTTGATTGGTTTGGGTCGTCTTTTTGTTTCGTCATTAAAGTCTCCTCTCGGCTTATTTACCGTTCCTTTGCGGAGTTGCTATCACAATCAAGCTCACTCCCAGGGGCTATTTGCTAGACTGGAGATACTAGTACGCCAACCTTTGAACCAATTGGCAAAGAAATAGGAACCTAAGCGACCAGGCTTACATTGCTGGATTGCTCTACCTGCAAAGCAGCCTATCTCTGCGATCCATTGCCGGATTAAAACAGATTATAGCTTTGTTAGAATTGTTACTGAACCCCTGGTAGCGAATGATACAACAACTGTTATAAGGCTAAAAAGTCAGATCGTCGTCTGCGTATTAACTTAGCGCGCATGACGCTTTCCGCGATGCTCATAAAGTAAAGGTTTGTGCTGATCCAAGCCATTATCAGGCCAAAAAACGACTTATTTGGCTCGCAGGTCTGAAGACCCTTCACCAATTTTATTCTATGAAACAAACATCAAAGCAGAAGCCCGTTTTTACACTCTTATTGCCCGCCGCGACCGCCTTGAGCCTTCGCACGCGACTGCTTTAAGTGAAAAGTCTTTAGACTGTTTCGCTGTTGATCGTTCAGTAGGGCGCGGGTCTGCTGCAAGTGCCTGTAACGCATCTTCCGAAGATTCGCCTCGCCTTCTGATACATGGTCGATGGCCTTCAGGACATCGTGTTCCCTGGCATCGACATCTCGCATCAACACGCGGAGTTTAATTTTCGCTTTGTGCAGGGCAGCATCAAGATCAACTTTCTCAAGCTCGAAATCAGTTAGAAAATTGCTCAGCTTCTCTACCTGCTCGTCCGTAATGTCGAAGTCTTCAACGTGATGAAGCAGCATGCCAACTCCTCCCACCTGCTTCAAATGTCCGCGACGCCCAGATGACCGCTGATCAGGCCCGCTCATCTGAATATTACCTCCCTGTTCGTTGTCAGACGCGGGCTGGACTGCAACAGGTCGTTGTGCCATCCATCTTTTCATGGTATACTCCGATCCCTTTTTTAGGAATGTAACTTACGCGGGGATGTTAGCACAACAGGGCGCATTAGACAATGAATTGCCGCTACAGTATTCGCATAAAATTGAATAGATTCATAGACCTTTCTGGAATAATTCATAGAACTTCATGGAACTTAGCCCTAATTTATTCGATCCGATAGCAGGGGCCTTTGACGCAAGGCTCGGCCTGCCCGAAGAATTTTGCCGCAATATAGCGGACGCAGTAGTTAGCATCGCACAGGCGGAGCCGGGTGACCTGATAGTGGAGGTAGGGCCGGGGACAGGGCAGATCGGGCAATGGTTTGACCGCCCCATACGCTACGTTGGGTTTGATCTGTCAGCGGCCATGCTCAAGGAGTTCTGCCGTCGCCTGAATGATCCGGGAAACAAGCTGCTCATTCAAGCCGATGGCAATGCAGGCTGGCCGATTCGAGATCGGGCAGCTCGAATTATTTTCAGCTCGCGGGCCGTACATCTGCTGGAACCGGAGCACGTAGCTTCAGAAGTATTTCGCGTGGCGCACGCGCGCGGCGCAACGTTGATCGTCGGGCGTGTGGACAGAGATCCTGCCAGCGTCAGATCTCGCATGGCCGCCGAAATGCTCGAACGATTGCGCAAGCACGGGTTCCAGGGCCGTCGTGGCAAACAATATAACCGCAGATTGTTTGAGTTGTGCTGTAGTGAGGGCGCAGATAGTTTGGAGACCGTGACTGTTGCCAGATGGAAAGTGATGATAAGTCCAAGCCAGTCACTTGATGCATGGCGACAACTCAAAGGGCTGGGCGGCGTCCCTGTGCCGCGTAATGTCAGAGACGAAATACTGTCCGAGCTTGAGCTATGGGCGGAAGAAGTATTCGGAGGCTTGAGTAATGAATTTGAATCCGACGAATCCTATACGCTTCGCTCTGTTCGGGTGACACCAGTTCATTCTGATTGATTCGCAGTCCTGCAACAGGGGCGGGATTTTAGAAGCGACTAGCACCATAATCTCCATTAGTGAGTGACAACCGCATGCAAAATGACCTTCTTACGGAACTGGGCAAGTCTTTAATTCACGGCTCTCTGAACGAGGAGAGTTTGATGGCGCGAACCGGCGAGCCTGCGCCGGTGTTCATATTGCCTGAGGCTAACGTGATCAAGATCGGAGGACAGAGCCTCATTGACAGAGGTCGCGCGGCAGTCTTCCCTCTGCTTGAAGAGGTGGTCGTCAATCTTGGTCATCACAAAATGATAATAGGGACGGGCGCTGGTACCAGAGCAAGACATGCATACAGCGTCGGGCTTGATCTCGGACTCCCGACAGGCGTCCTGAGCGTGCTCGGCACGTTCGTCAGTATGCAGAATGCCCGCATACTAAACTATCTTCTGGCCAAGCATGGAATCCCTTTCATTGAACCGGCTCAATTCGCTCAACTCCCACACTATCTGGCCGAGCGAGGGGCGGTGATCTTCTTTGGCATGCCTCCTTACATCTACTGGCATACAAACCCGGCGCTTGGGCGCATACCTCCGCACAGAACGGACACAGGGAGTTATCTGGTTAGCGAAGTCTTCGGGGCAAAATCCATGATCTACGTTAAGGACGAGGACGGTCTCTACACAGCCGACCCGAAGAAGGATCGTAATGCCAGGTTCATTCCGAAAATTACCGTCTCTGAGCTTGCTGAACTCGATCTTCAAGATCTGGTCGTAGAGCGCAGCGTCCTTGAGTTCATGCGAAATGCTACCTACAGGCGGACAATTCAGGTAATAAATGGTCTGGAGCGGGGCAACTTGACCAGAGCGCTGAACGGCGAACACGTTGGCACGATTATCACCGCCGATTGAGCAGCACCGCAAACAGTCGTTCAGCATAATTCTTAATCAGTCCACAATCCGATGAAGAGGAGAGACTCAATTGACCGATTCACCCAACAAACCTGACGGTCGGCATCACGTCAATTCAATGCTCATGCGGGAAAGCCTGTTGGATAAGGATTTGCAGAGAACGACTGAAACTCCAGTCTTTCGCATGCTGCCTGATGCATACGTGATTAAAATCGGAGGGCGCTCAATTATTGATCAGGGGCGAGAGATTGTTTATCCGGTGGCTGAAGTCCTGGCTCGGTGTTTAGAGTCAAAAAAACTGATTATCGGAACTGGCGGAGGCATAAGGAGTCGTCATGTCTTTTCAATTGGCATAGACATGGGGCTTCCGAGCGGGGTGCTTGCGCAATTAGCAATGGCTGATGCTCTGGCCAACGCGCATATACTCGGCACTCTACTAGCGCCTTATGGAGTGGTGGCAATTCCGCCTGAACTCTTTGGTCATCTGCTGCCGCTCTTCCTGAAGAGTGCGCCCGGAGTAATCTTCAACGGCGTCCCGCCTTACTCGCTGTGGGAGCATCCGCCCGCAATCGGGCGCATACCACCGCATCGCACGGACGCCGGATCTTTTCTGCTTGCCGAGTGCTTCGGATGCCAATCTCTGGTTTTGGTCAAAGATGTTGATGGTCTTTACGACCGCGACCCCAAACAACACTCTGATGCGAATTTCATTCGAGAGACAAGCTGTTCCGAACTCAGAAAGCATAATTTTAAAACTCTGCCATTCGAGAGGGTTTTGATTGATTTGCTTGATAACGCAAGGCTCTTGAGATCATTTCAGATTGTTAACGGTCGCCACCCGGATCGTATTGAGGCAGCGCTTAATGGCGAGCATGTCGGGACTATCGTACATGCAGGTCGGGATTAATCCGCCTCGACTCGGTTCACAGGATCAGATTAGCGGCTTGCCAGCATCGCAGCTTGCAGAGTTCGCCATCCAATGACATGAACACCGGATTGTCGCACGTGGTCGCGCAGTTTTGCGCTCATAAAAACATCATAGTCGGCCACGCGCTGTTGCCAGTCATCAGTAATAGCCCTCAACTCCGGCGTGTCCTGCGCGGGATGGAGCATAAAAAAAGTTAAGCCCTGTGGCAAAATATCAAAGACTTCTTTCGCCTGGTCGAATCTGTCTTTGGCAGGCTTGTTCAAATACATCTCTCTCAGGTGATCGAAGACCGGAAGCCCCTGCTCTTCCCATTCACTGATAGACTGCTCCGACAATATTTCGACCCATTGCGGCTGCCTGACCATCAGTACAGGGAGTCCAAGCTCGAACCCCGCTCTTACATAATGATCCGCGAGCCGCCTGTCGAGCGTCGCAAACATATGACAGTCTATATGAGTCAATGTCATGCCCGCCTTCCGAGCCTGATTTACCTGGGCCAGCAACTCATTGCAGATGACCTGCGGGTCGGGGCGTTGCCACAATGATTGATTACGATAGAAATAACCTTCTGCGTCTATCAGTCCCGACTGCGTATCGCAGGTTGAGACAGGCTTCCACCGATAGCCGCTCCATTCGCTTGTAAGTGTCAGGTGAATGCCAATATCAATAGAGGGGCGCTCTCGACATAAGCGAGCGGCTTCCGGAAACCATGGGCATGGCACCATCACCGAACCGGAAGAGACGCTTTCGGCTTCGATAAGATCGCGGAATGCTGGCAGCGTGGCGTGACACATTCCGATATCATCCACGTGAATGACGATCACGCGGTCCGCAGCATCGAACCCCAGTTTTTTCAGAACAGGATTGCGTCTCATAGCCCCTTCTTATCTGATCGTCTGAAGCAAAAAGACTGTCTCGGTAACTCTGCCAGCCCTCACCGGGAATTTATCCTTCAGCGCAACCAGATCCTGATAAGTTAATTTCCATCTTGGGTCTTCAATCACCCAATCCATGCCGTGCTGCTCAGTAAGAATTTGCCCGCCCGGCTTCAGCGACCGGACATAATTATCCAGCATCAGGTAAAAATGAAACTTACAGCAGGCAAAACTCGCCATGTTGTTATCTATGATAAAGTCATACCTGTTTTTTATCGTAAGAACAAATTCCCTGCCGTACTTACTGAGAAAAAAAACCGTGTAATTGGCAATGCTCAGTGAATCGGCAAGCGTTTTTTCATTATGGCTCACGGTCAGTCCGTCAATAAGATCGACCCTGCCTGCGAATCGTTGAGCAAATTTAGAATTACCAACGCCGACGTGCAGAATGGATTTACCGTTTAAATCCATCCTGTCCAGTTCAGCTTCTATCGCGGCCTGATCAACAGTCGTTTCATCCTTTGTGTGATCTACCCAGATCGGCATATCAAGCGCCAGTCCGGGGCTTTCAATTGCCCCGCAAACTTCGGGGCAGGATTCGTATTGACTCTTGAACTCAGACATAATCGACATCTCCCATTTATTCGTTGCGAGCAACTATCAACCTGTAGCGCACATGTTCGTTCAGGTACAGTCGCTCAAGCGCCAGGCCGCCTATATAAGCCGACAACACAGTACGAGCGGAAGTGAGAGGAATTACCTTGTATAAACGATTGTATGTCGCTTCCAGCTTATCGAGTATTTCCGTGCTTCGAGGCTGAACTTGCGAGCTGAAGTCATCTTCGTGAATCACGCTCAAATGCGCAGACCTTAAAGCCTTTCGATAATCCGCCTCCATCCCATAGCGAGCGCAGCCCCAGTGCTCGCGCAAGAGCCGGGCTTCATCCGGCGCTTCGCTGTCAATATCGACCTGTGCCATATCATCGAGCACGAGCATCAGGCCGCCGGGGCGCAGGCACTTTGCGAGATTAGGTATAGTCGTGTCGAGATCGCGCGAGTGTATAAGCGATTCGATAGCAACCACAGCATCATAGGTTTCCGCGATTGGCGTGTCATAGCTTTTGCGATGGAAGCGGCAAGCCCCCGCAATACCGCGCCGTCGAGCTTCGCGTTGAGCAATGCGAAATTGTACACGGCTCAGCGTAAGCCCGTCGTAAGACCCTCCAATGCGGCTATGCCAGTGAAAAGTTGTCCCGCCGAATCCGCATCCCGCGTCAAGCACTTTGGGATTTGGAGGCAGATTTGCAGCTTCAAGCAACCGGTCATTAACGTACTCTAAGCCTGCTGTCCTCGTGCTCCCGGATTCTGTTCCGGGCGGCACGGAAAGCCGTTTGTGCATTGTGAAGGCGGCAAACCGATCTCGGTAATCCAGCCAGTTGGCGAGCTGGACATAACGGGAAAGCCAATCGTAATAATCCGGTATTTCATTATGTGTAATCAAAATAGTTTATCTCCTGCTCGTCGCGCGGGCCCGCGACGACTGGCCAGAGTTTGCAAAAATTCGCGTATACGGGAAAAGCTCTCGTCCCAGGTCGGATGCGTACTGACGTGTTTATAGGCCGCAAGGCTCATCCGAAGCAGTCGTTCACGGTCTTGATTTATTTGACACAGATATTGGGCGAGCATGTCCGCATCCCCCGGAGGGGTCAAAAACCCAACTTCACCGTGACTGACAATCTCATGTGCGCCGCCCGCTGCCGTAGCAATCACAGGCAAACCGCATCCCATCGCTTCAAGATAAGCAATCCCCAGAGCCTCGTAACGAGACGGCACAACCATGACATGATTTCTGACAAGGTAGCCGGAAACTTCGTCGTTGGGCACAGCGCCCTTTAGCTCAACATAATCAGCCAACCCGGCTCGGATTATTTGATTGCGGATGCTCTGCGAATAAGACGAGTCCATCGTGAGACTTCCCACAACGGTCAACCGCCAGCTATCACGCGGCATTTTATTGAGCGCCTCGATAAGGGTATCCAATCCTTTGCCGGGGATTACATTGGCAAGAAAAATCACTTGCAAGGGGCCGGATTGCTGTGCCCGCCGGGAAATCTCATCCACGGAATGCCCATAATACAGGCGATCTCGGCCAGGGTAAGCGACTATTCCGGGTATATCCCGCCCTACAAGTTGATTAACTGCTTCGCGAGTGTTCTCACAGTTGAAAATCGCGCCATCAACAGAATGGAAATATTTGCGCTCTACAGCTCTATAGATACAATTGATCCAGGCCGGTCGTGACTCGCTCGAACGCAGAAGATGCACAAGCGTGACGATTGAGTAGCGAACGCGCTTCTTCAGCAGCCGATTCAACAAAAACAGAGACGGGTGATTCAGCTCGTCCTGGATGAGGAGATCAACCTGCGCACCCTCCAGTCGTCGCAACAATGATTGGGAGATGTTATCGGCAAGGTGATGACTGTAGTTGCGCCACGCGAGAGAAATCACTTCGACGTGATCCCCCTGTGCTCGCAGGTAGTTGACCAGCTTGCGATCATAAAGATAGCCGCCCGTGAGCTTCTCCAGATCATCATAGATAATCAGTCCGACGCGCATCAACGTTCCTGCCGGTAGGATGCCCAGGTGTTTTCGTCCTCCCACATCCTGACTATAACGGTACTCAGGTTCTGCGATTCGATTCGTTTTGAAAGGGCCTGGCAAAAGATGCGAGCGAAGTGTTCCAGACTGGGATTCAAGCCCTCAAATTCGGGCAATTCGTTCAACATCTTGTTTTGAAAATACTCTATCAGCGATTCCAGTTGATTTTTAACGTCAACAATATCAACAAGGTATCCATGCCGGTCCAGAGTCGGCCCTTTCAATTGCACCTCTAATTGATAATTGTGGAAGTGCGGATAATTCTCCTGTCCCCAATCGCCGCCGATTAGAAAATGCTCGGCGGTAAATCTCTTCCTCACAGACAATTTATACATAAAAACAGGCTCCTGTTATCGCCCTGCTTAATCGGTTAAGGGCGATATGTAATCAGCACTATCGCAACCCCCAGCAACAAAAACCCAACCACCTGAGAAACAGCAAAACTTTCGCCGAGCACATAGCGCGAAACGAGAGCTACGCACACAACCCCGAACGCCAGATGAAAGCAGGCCATCTGGGCAGCACTATAGGTGCCGTATCCGAACCGCGTGGCCGCAACGTTGAGGACGTATTCGGGCAGTACCAGAAGCCAACTCGCGCCGAGGGCCGTCCAGAAGCCGATGCTGTCGCGAAAGCGTAGATGCCCAAGCCAGGCCATCGCCATCAGGCAACTCGACAGAAACATAAAGACCGGGACAAGCACTGTCTTAATCATTCATTCTCTGTTCCCTTCAACCTTCATATGTCAGAATTACCTGAATAGCCTCCTGCGGGCGCTGGTCAAGCAGCACATATGCCTGAGAAGCCTGAGCCAGCGGGAAACGGTGCGTGATAAGATGAGCAGGCTTTATGCGCCGGAGCATTTGCAAGGCGAACCGAAGGCGGCGAGCTTTGGTCCAGCGACCTGTCCACTCCGGCGCAATGGTGCTGACCTGGCTGCTGATAAGTCGAATCCGGCTGCGGTGAAAGTGTCCATCCATATTCAGGCTCAACTGCTTTTGACCGTATAATGAGCCGATCACCACGCGCCCATTGAAGCCT
This sequence comes from Blastocatellia bacterium, assembly GCA_963804815.1. Taxonomy (GTDB): domain Bacteria; phylum Acidobacteriota; class Blastocatellia; order UBA7656; family UBA7656; genus DATEKX01. The sequence continues at coordinate 77,752 of CAWDRU010000001.1, forward strand.
GTTATCTGGATAGCTTTTTCGACAGCTCCGGGATTGCCGGAAAGCTCATAAGTCAGGTCTGCCCCTTTATAATCTCTTTCTGTTTGTAGTAACAGGTCCAATTGCTCAATTGCGTCTGATGCCTGCGGGTCCAGACTGGCATGAGCGCCGAGCGCCAAAGATTTCTCTCGACGCAAAAGGTGATTATCCAGAGTGACCAGTCCGTTCAACGGCATCAAAGCAAGCAGTGCAGTTGTAAGCAATCCCACAACGCCCTGCCCAAAGACTACCACCTGCTCTCCGATCATCGGTTGCCCATCCATAAGGAAGTTTACGCTTGTTTCCAGATTGGATAACAACAGGGCTTCTTCGGGTAACAGATCAGGGGGAATAGGGATCAGTTCGGCAGGAGAACTTAGAAAAAGACTCGTATGCGGGTGAAAGGCGAAAACCATCTTTCCCTGCCACTGTTTGTCAACGCCCTCGCCAACAGTAACGACTCGTCCTACGGCGGCATATCCATACTTGATTGGAAACCTCTCATCACTGGCAAGAGCCTGAATAGGCTCATCCTTGCAGATTCCGGCTGGTATCTGGCCTCGATAAATCAGTAATTCCGTACCGGCGCTGATTGCCGACACAACAGTCTGAACCATAACCTGCCCGGCAGCAGGCCACGACGATTCCTCTTCCCGCACAGATACTTCATACGGCGCGGTAAAATATAGCGACGACCGCTTCATGATTGCCCCCAGTCCGGATCGCCAAATAAGATCAGATCATCGCCTAAGCGATAGTGGCGGAGATTACGAAGCTGCGGAAAATATTGAGGCCCGCATTGTTCCGAACGTTTCACGCCATGCAGGCCGCCTACAACCACAGGGGCCATGGTCAATACCAGATGGTCAACCAGCCTGTCGGCCAGGAAGCTGGTGATTATGCCAGCGCCTCCCTCTACCATCAGGCGATAAATGCCCATTTCGCTCAATCGCTTCAACAAAGCGCGCAGGTCAACCTGCCCTTCCGCATTGGCCGGTAACCGCAACACGCGTGCTCCAGCCGCCTCAAGTGTTTTTTGACGCTCGATGTCGGCTGCCTCTGTGGTTGCAATCCATGGAGGCGCAAGACTGTTTTGCATTAAATTGGCGCTCAAGGGCAGGCGCAATTTGCTATCTATAACTACAGGCTGCGGGTCTTCGCCTTCGACCAGACGAACAGTGAGCCGGGGGTTATCCGCCAGTACGGCTCCTATCCCCACTAAAATCGCGTCATGGGCTGCCCGCAGTTTGTGAGTCATTTCGAGAGATTGAGAGCCGCTCAGAGACAGCGGATTCCCCGAACTGGCCGCGATACATCCGTCCACACTTTGCGCGTAGCTCAGAGTAATAAAGGGACGGCCCGGAATCTGGCTATGGCTGGCAGCCCGCTTTAATATGTCCGCTATTGCATAGTCAATGTCGCCTGATACCTCGCCCGAAGGATGCAGAATTTTCGACTCAGTTCCGTTCGTATGGTTTGCCGGGGCGGTGGCAAATGAGTCCAGCTTGATTTGATGGCTCATCCGTTGAACCTTGGTAAACAAGTACGCGGCATTATCGGAGGTCGGACTGAATTGCAGCGGCACGCGAGCAACTACGTCAATGCCTGATTTCTGTAGTCCTTCTGTCTTCAAAGGATTGTTTGTCAACAGACGAACTGAACGAATACCCAGGTCTTTAAGTATCAGAGCAGCGATAGTGTAGTCGCGCTTATCTACCTCATGTCCCAGCATGAGGTTGGCTTCAACAGTATCATATCCCTGATCCTGAAGATTATAAGCCCGAAGCTTGTCGAGCAGACCAATGCCCCTCCCTTCCTGGCGCAGGTAAATAAGAACGCCTCTCCCTTCCTCTGCAATCAATCTCATAGCTCCGTTCAATTGTGCCCCGCAATCGCATCGAAGCGAGCCTAGAACATCTCCGGTAAAACATTCGGAATGGACTCGCACCAGCACGTCACGTTGATCGATCACGTTACCAATCAACAGCGCCAGATGCTCTTTATCGTCCAGATTACTGATGTAAAGGCATAATTGAGATTTGCCGCTCAATGTAGGTATACGGGCGGATGCCATTTGAGTTACCGTTATCTCGCCCATTGTGTTTAAGGCCTCCAGACTTTGAAATTTAGCATAAAGGCTGAAAGTTCGACGGCAGCCGTTTATAAAAGGACTGGCATTACTATTCTTTCCACGCGCACACCCAAAGACCGCCGCGCAATGAGTTCAAGTGAAAACTTCTGCCGATTATATCCAGCCCCTGACAAACAAAATTGAGAGCCAGCGGCATATCCCCCTTAGGAATGAAGGTCCAATAGCCGCTTTCTATACGGCAAAATCCTGATTTTTTAAGCAGGCGTGTAAATTCAGCTTTTTCCAGAAATTTGTCGGTGGAAAGATGTTTAGTCTCTAATTTGAATAGCGGAGCAAGTGTCCGGTACCAGAAATACTCTCCGTGGACGGTGAGGCAAAAAAATCGCCCGCGAGACTTGAGTATTCGATACGCGCTTGCCAAAACAGACGCCTTATCAAGCATATGTTCTAAAGCGCCTATACAGATGATTAAATCAATTGATTGTTCAACCAGAGAGTCGAGCTTTTCTCCATTGTCGCTGAAAAAGGTGAGCTTATTTTGCCATGGCGAATTTAGCAGACTCGCCTGAGCCATCTCGATCATAGCCGGTGACAGGTCAATCCCTATGCCGCGCCCTATCGTATTGGCCAGAGCCATCAGGTGGTGCCCATTACCGCAACCAATATCCAAAACGGTGTCATCATCAGAGGGTTTGGCATGTTGTTTTATCAGGGCGATCCGATAATCGAGCAGCCGTTTCGGATTACCGTGTTGCTCGGAATAAGCCTCGGCGCATTTATCAAAAAAAGCCCTTACCTCTGCCGTGCTATTTGCCTCTGTTGTTATCAATTTTCTGAACATTTAAGATAAGCACCTCGAAGTGAACCCGCTAACGATTTGCCTGAAAATATCTAGCTTACTGCCCTCTCCTCGCTCAGGCAGCCATACACTAGAAGAGTTTTATACTCCTCTATTTGAAACATCCTTCCTTTACCGACAAAGCTTTCAATAATTTCCCGGCTTTTGGCGAAGTGGCTCGACCCTTTGTAAAAAAAGATTCTCCCTCCCGTGTTCAATTTCAACAAAAAAAGCTCCAGCAGCGAATAGTCGTTCAGTTCAGCGTACGCAGTTTCTTCTTCAACATAGAATTCGCAAAGATGAAACAGTGTGACTAAATCAAAATCAGGAATGATTCGCGGCGTCAGCGTGTAGACATCTCCAAAGATGACCTTGTAGCTTTTGGCAGCCATAGGATTATCAATAATAAACTCTATATACTTATCATATTCCTCGCGCGAGGCAGTTATACCCAGAATCTCGTTTGGCACATCCGATTTGCAATTCATCTTGCCCAGAATATGGTGCTCTCCTGTGCCAAAGTGGAAAATGAGCTTATTCGAGACCTCGCGTGCCCGGAGGTATTCAACAAAATGTATGTCGCAGGGACATATATCGACCTGCAAAGGCCAGGATGCTTTCCAATAATTTAATTGCATAAGCAACTTACCAGTCGATGATGAAAAGTGGTCGTTCTTTCATAGCATTAATTTCCATCAACGCAGGCAATCCAGGTATCTTTGGTTATGAGGTGCGGATCGACATGGTGCATAGCATGACGGTTCCATCCTTCACCTGCCGCGAAAAGAACCGGGCCTGGACTGGCCTCCTTCTCGCTGTAAGTCGTCGTCGTCAGTTCTGTGATCTCAAAAGCTCGGACCTGTGCGCCATAGAGAGCATGACAGTCTTGAGTAAAGCGAATGAGCTTGCCATCGCATAGCGTAACTCTCCCGGCGGGTCTGGCTATGCGGGCATCTCCATTCACAATCGGGCTTCCGGGATGCTCTTGCCACGTTCCCCGCAGATGAGAGGAATAATAGAGGCGGAGCGTGTCGCTTTTTTTAACAGGCGCGCACACAAACATCCACCACATTTCGTCAAAGCGAAAGATAGAAGGATCAGCGCATCTTTCAGTAATAAGGGTGCTGGTATAAGACCAGCGCGCAGGAAAGGAGTCGGCTATATACAAACGGACTGAATTTGCCGCCAGCGTCTCCGGTATCATGTAATAGTTGCCTTCCCATTCAAACACGTAAGGATAAGAGATATGGAAAGACTCTTTCAAAACGATTTTTTGATACTCCCAATGCAGGCAGTCATCACTGATTGCAAACCCTATCTCTCCTTTGTCGCTATCGTCATTCATGACCTCGAAGAACATATGCCAGACGCCTTGTTCGATAACCATAAACGGATCGGCAACGAAACTGGCGCGAGCGTCGGACACATCCTTATAAGAGATCACAGGGTTGCGAATTCCTGATGGGGATGACAGACGCAAAGGCGAATCGCCCGTATAAATTCCGATTGCCCAGTTTCGCGGCGCTATTTCGGGAGCAGTTATTTGCCGGGTGCTCTGGCTCTCAGAAGCTTCTTCTTTGCCCGAAGCGCCATTTTTTACAGGTGAATTTGTAAGCATTAGGCATTGCCTTTTCAAATGTTGCAAGCCAGCGTCTCAGTCAGTGACTGTAGGCGGTCATACTTTGCATGTCCAGCCATATTTCACTGACAAATTTTCATCGGCAAAAATGTGAGTCTATACCTGCCCGCAGCAAAAATGCATTGTTCATCATCGGTTAATTACTGTCTAGAGTCGTTCGTTAATGAATTTCAATAGCTGCTTCTTCGTCTCCTGCAATGAGAATTTCCTGACCCATTCAGAACCATCGATACGAATGTCGCGGCTTAAAGCTTCATCTAGCAGATCAAGGATAGAGCCTCTTTTTTCGGTCGTGTTTCCAAAAACGTTTGGCCTTATATCGGCTTCATCAAATCCCCAGTAGTTACCGTTTATAATACAGGTGGTGCCGCAAGCCATTGCTTCAACCAGCGCGATACAAAAACTCTCTTTTGGTGAGGCCATAACAAAAATTCTGGCCCTGTTACAGAGTTCGGCTATTTGTCGAGACGTTTTCCAATTTGTTTCTGCCTGTGGTTTTTCAGGGTCGATGGTGGAAAAGAGACTGACATTATCTATATAGTCACTGATCTGAAAATAATAATTCATATCGCCGATGCCGCCAACCAGATATAATGGCAGCTTGTACTTTTCATATATTCTTTCTTTATAGCCTCGGATTAATTCCAACTGATTCTTATCCGAGTGCATTCTGCCCACTGATAAAACGAACTCTTCTTTTTTCCTCTCTTTGAAGAAGATTTCCGAGTTGTAGCAAGCGCCTAAAAGCAGCACGTCTTTATGCAGCTTATGACTAAGATGAGCCATGACGCCGCTAAATAATTTATCGGGCAAATCATCTCGCGGGTGAATATCGGTAAGACAAAAGGCCGGAATCTGATCGACGAGTTTTCTCATGAATTCATTTTCTCTAAAACCAACGAATAAAATGAATTCAAAGTCATGATCCAATATATTTCCAACCGTTATCTCGCCCTGCACAAGTCTGTCTTTATGGAATAATTTGAGCGGCGTCCACTCCTCTGATTGGGTCAGAAGAAAGTAAGTATCGTAATCAGACAGGATGTCTGATTGATAGTCCATGATGAGCCTCTCACAACCGCTTGTCACAATCGGATAAGGATTGGCGGAAGATATTATCAAGGCTTTCTTTTTCATATTCTTATGCCGGTTCATGATTTATGTGGGGAACATACCGGCAAATGATAGTCCCGGCAGTTGTATGACTTGTTATTTCAACTGGAATGACATAAGTTTAGCCGAACACTTAACCAGATCGTCTACCAATGAAGAAGATGAGAAACCAGAAGACAATTGTGATATATGTAACTCGATAATTATCGTAATTCAAAAATGTACAGCCTTTGCTCCGTACTTCTCGCCCAGTATATTACATACAGTGTTAAAAATCACTCAAAAAGATAAGACTGTCGGCAAGACGTATCACCTCACAACATCCCGCAATGTTGATACCTGTTTGCAATAGTTCCATCGGCAAACATTCTGGTTTTATCACAGCGTAGATCCCAGACTACTGCAAGGAGATTCGCAACGTAACAAATCCCACTTTTACATTGACGCTACCTCCATTACCATGGTATAAGTATGAAATATTACTATATAATGTTATTTGCATCTCTGTCCCACAGTCGCAGAAAGGAGCATCTAAAGATGCACCTTTGTTTTGTAAAAATATAAGGTCGATGATGAATCGCCTTATGGTTTGCCTGGTAGGGTAACTGTCCTCACATTGCACAACCCTTCCGATAAATCCACTTTGGACGCTACAGCTTAATAAAGATACTGCCGGACCGTAATCAGGATGTCTCTGTCTCAAACAACAGGGTATTCAGGGTTGTGGCCCGTCGTAAGGAAAACTGCAAAGGCAATCGGAGGATTGTTTTTCAGGTGTTGTGTGTCCTGAAGAGGATTGCTTAAGGCTCACAACAAACTCGTAAGGAAGTGACCAGCATGGCGAGAGCATCCATCATCGCAGAGTTGACTGCAATCCCATCGGCTGATGGCAGAGAGTTGCGTGCGATTGCGCAGGCCGCTGAATGGCTTGAAGTCCGGGCAGATATTACAGGCGACCTTGACCCCGGTTGGGTCCGAAATTTCTTTCCGGGCAAAATACTGTATTCTTTGCGTAGCAACTCCTCAGGGGGGATGTTTGAAGGCTCCGAAGCCGAACGAGCAAGCCGCCTTCTGAATGCTTCTCGCAATTATGACCTGATCGAATTAGAAGCCTGTATCGACCTTCGATCCGACCTTTTGACAGAGATTGCCGATCAGAGACGGGTGCTATCCTGGTACGGCCAGCCGATGGGCGATGAAGGTATGGTGACAACTTTCCGTCGCCTTTCATCCACGCCCGGCAAAATTTATAAGATGGTGGTCGAGGGGAGGTATAGTGAAGACGCGCTCGGCCCTCTACGCCTGATGAAATCCCTCGGTAGACCGGACCTTGTAGCATACGCGTCCGGGAAGAGCGGATTCTGGAGCCGCATGCTTGCGCTTCAGTTTGGCGCTCCAATCATCTTCGGATCTGCCGCTACTTCATGGACAAGTGAGGGGGCTCCGCCTGTTTTCCAATTGATCGAAGACTATGGCCTCCCTTCTCTCTCTCCGGTCGAAAAAATCTACGGAATCGTGGGAAACCCGGTTATACATTCGCTCTCTCCCCGGATTCACAACGCGGCTTATCGAGCCTTGAAGCGCCCGGCGTTGTTCCTCCCTTTTCAAACGGAATCGTTCGATAAGTTCTGGAACAAGGTAGTACATAGCGGAGCGCTCGAATCACTAGGACTCTCTATCGAGGCGCTGACAGTTTCTTCTCCGTACAAAGAGATCGCGCTGCAAGAGGCGTGCGCGGCGAGCCAGATGTCTCGTTATGTCGGCGCTGCCAACGTTCTCCTACGGGGAGGAGGTCAATGGAAAGCCGATACTACGGACCCTGAAGGCGTCATGGTTGCGACCGGCAATCGGGACTTTTCAGTGACAGGAAAGAAGGCAGCCATCGTCGGATGTGGAGGCGCAGGTCGCGCCATCGCAGCAGCGCTCAACAGCGCAGGAGCCGATGTGACGCTTGTGAATCGTGGAGCAGAACGAGGCCGCATGGCTGCAAAACTTCTCGGCTTGCCTTATGTCGCGCTGTCTTCATTCGACGCTCGGAATTATTCCATTCTGGTAAACGCGACCCCTGTGGGCCGGGATGATGACGAAGCGCCATTCGCTCTGAAAGGGTTGAGCAAGGACGCGATAATTATCGATCTGGTTTATCGCCCGACCATTACTCCCCTGATTGCAAATGCACTCGCGCTCGGGTTGGCGACAATCGACGGGCGGGAGGTTTTGCTGATTCAGGTCTGTGAGCAGTTTCGCAAGATGACGGGGCGCGATATGCCTGTCAGTGTCGCGCACGAAGTTCTCCGGTTGAATAAGGAGACTGCGGCGCGAACCCAAACCGTATGATTTAATACAAACTGAAGGGCTGCAAATATGAGCAATCCATTAAATATGATGAGGGCTGACGGTAAGCAGCTAACCGAAGGCGAACCTGATTTCTCGCCATTGCTCGGCGACTGGGTCAATAGCGATCCCGAAACTGACTACATCTCAAAACTCACTATCGCCAGAAAAAACGGGCTGCTTGTCGTGCGCGTTTACGGGGCTTATTCCCCGGAGCCGATTGACTGGGGCGAGGCCGAAGCCACGGCTTACGTGACCGGAGGCAGCCTGGACGCAATAGGCTTTCATGCCAAGTATGCTTTCGGCGAAATCGAAACATATCTTGCGGCGAACCAAAAGCTGGGCATCCTTGTCATCCAGTCATACACGTCGTTCAAAGACGCGAGCGGTCGCATGAATCATTTTGCCAGAGAGTTTTTTCACCACTAGCTTTTCACACCGGCGAACCGAGGAGGCGTATGGGCAAGATATCATCTGACGAGCGATTAAAAAATGATGGCGCAACAGAGGTGGATCTAAGTTCCATTTTGGGGGCGTGGACGAATTCCAACTCTCAGACAAAATGGATAAAAAGATTCACGCTCGGCAAAAAAGGAAGTAATTTCACAATTCATGTACACGGCGCAGCGGAGCCTTTTGATTGGGGAGAGGTTGAAGCGGTGCCATATATGGACAACATCGGGGAATTGGCCTTCCACGCCGTGTATGAGCTTGAAACTGTTCATTCGCTGCTGGCGGCCAATACCAATAAAGGGCTGATAATTATCGCGGCCTTTAACCGGTTCAGGAATAGCAGCGGGCGCTCAAATTCCCTTTGCCGGGAATTTTATTTCCGCGAGATGTGATCAAAATGAAAACTATTGAACTTGAAATCGTGGCCGAGAAAAAAGAGACGCTGGGTATCGTAAAGGAACTGGCGCGCGAAAGGTTTGCGCCGCGCGCGGCACATTATGATGAAACGGCTTCTTTCCCGTCCGAGGACTTCGATGATCTTTTCCGCGCGGGGCTGCTGGGGGCAGCCATCCCGAAAAGCTATGGCGGTTTGGGTCTCGGCCCTTACCTCGGCGATGTGTATAGCCTGTGGATGATCACCAAAGAACTGGCCAAGGCGGATCTTTCGCTTGCGCGCTGCTGGGAAGGGCACAGCAATTCGCTCGTTCTGCTCGACGGGATTGCGGACGAGCAACAGAAAGCGCGCTGGTTTGAAGGAGTCATCAAGCGCGGCGAAACATGGGTAGCCTGGAGCGGAGAACCTCAAGCTCGCGCGCCCGGCGAGAGAACGCGATTCGGCACAACCGTCGAGACGGTAGAAGGCGGTTACGTAGTTGACGGGACAAAAGTGTTCTGCACCAGCGCGGGCGGGGCAAGCTGGGCGCTCTTACTTGTGAACACAGCCGGACCGGGCGGGGCTCGACACGCGGATGGTTCTTACGACGGATTGCTGATGCTTGCCTGTGACCTGTCGGACGCCAGCATAACATTTGATGGCTCGTGGTGGGACCCCATCGGTATGCGCGGCACCGTCAGTCATCTGGTTCGATTTGATCGCACGTTTATTCCCGAAAACAATCTGGTCGGCTATCCGGGCCAGTACATCAAAGAAGAATGGCAGACCTGTTTCATACCGCATTATGCGGCAAGCTTTGCGGGCGCGGCGGAGGCGGCCTACGATTACACGCTGGAGCATATCAAAAGCCAGCACAAAGAAGCCGACCCCTATATCCACCATCACATTGGGCAGATGGCAATCAATGTTGAGACCGCGCATCTTTGGCTAAAACATGTGGCGAATATGTGGGAGCAGGGCCGCCTCGAAGAGGCGCGACTGGCTGGCAGCCGCGCACGTCACATCGTTGAACATCTGGCCGAAGAAACGGTTCAGCGTGCCATCCGTGCGTGCGGCGCTCGCAGCCTTAACAGGCCAAGCCCGCTCGAAAGAATATACAGGGACCTGTCTTTCTACGTCCGGCATGATAACGACGACCATGTCCTGGCGATGATCGGCAAATCCCTGCTTGGGCAAACTCACGACCCATCTTTTCATAAGCCGTGAGTTCGACTGACTGGTTATGTGGACGCTCTGTTTGAGTACTACTTTCAGACGGGTAGAGCAATGACAGAGCTAAATAATCGCAAATATAGTCTTTCTATTTGGGCTTTAGGGTTTGGGTATTTTGTTTTTTATACCCCTTACAGCGGACTGACCAAAGCCTTAGCCAATGGCTTGCTGCCGGGAATGGATCGGCCATTATCCGGGTTCGAGTTTCTGCCGCTGTCCGTAGCAGCAACAGTAGTCGGCATATATGGGTTCATCACCGTGATGAGATGGTGGAAGTATGCCGGGCATCGGAAGATTTTCGGGGTCTATGCCCCCTTCCCCAGCATGCAGACCTTCTTATCGGGGCTTTGCATGGCTACGATCATCGCCACCACAACGCTCGCATTCAGCTTCAGCGGGTCTTCGATATTGTTTGTGTTGATCCTGCTCAGAGGCGGGGTGCTAATCATCGGGCCTATCGTAGATGTTACGGTAGGTCGCAGGGTAAGGTGGTTCTCCTGGGCTGCAATGATAGTCAGCCTCTCATCATTGTTCGTGGCGCTTGGTGATGTTAGTCACTACAGTCTGAGGTTGCTTGCAGTAGCGGATGTGGCGGCTTATCTCGCGGCCTATTTTTTCCGATTCCGCATTATGAGCAGGCTCGCCAAATCAAATGACCGCGATCTGACGATACGCTATTTTGTGGAAGAGCAGATCGTGGCGACACCAATGCTGCTGGCGATATTGGTCTTAATGGCAGCAATCGGATCAGGCGAAATTTTCGGAGGCTTTCGATGGGGGATTACCGACATCTGGCACACCAGCGCGGTGTTGCCTGCGGTACTGGTCGGAGTCTTCTACGCCGCGCTGATGGTTTGCACGACTTTCATCTTTTTGGATTGCCGGGAAAACACATTCTGCATACCGATCCACTGCGGCTCAAGCATGATGAGCGGGGTCGTCGCTTCCGGCGTTCTGGCTTACCTATATCACCAGAACCCGACCAGCACCGCCCAGTATGCAAGCACAGGGCTGATTATAGTAGCCCTCGCCTTCTTATCGCCGCTGCACCATCTGAAAGACAAAGTAGAGCGCAAATTAGCCGAGCGTCGTCTTCGATTGCTCATCTACGTCTCTGAAAATGCCAGGAAAGTGCTAGCTTCAACGTCGCGGGCAATCGCGCAAGCCGCCCTGACCGGCAATGGGCTTGCCGACGGACTGGCAATAGCTCACCTTAGCCGGTTAAGCCGGTTATTGCTATTCGTCTGTAGCGGTAATACCTGCCGGTCGCCGATGGCGGAAGCAATCAGTAACGCCGAAATCTCGGCCAGACTGAACATTCCGTATGACGCGTTGGGCAACTCACCTTTGATGGCATTGAGCGCCGGGGTAAAGGCCACAGAGGGGGAGCCGATGGCGGGTCAGGCTCGGATGGCGCTACAAAGACTCGGAGTCCCGCTGGCCACTCACTTATCCCGGCCATTAACCGCTGAGATGATCAGGCAAGCCGAGGTCGTTTACTGCCTGGACGACAGCCATCGCGACGCAGTGATCAATCTGTATCCGACGGCGGCATGGAAAACCAGCCCGCTGGACCCGGATGGAGAGATTGAAGACCCAGCCGGTTGTGGTGATGAAGCATACATGAAATGCGCTTACCGGTTGCAAGCTTTAATTCGTATGCGGCTCGACCAGATCGGCATAACGTCGGGTTTCCGGTTAAGGGCTAAATCCGACATCGGGCAGATAGTCGGCGGATGACAGTTGAGGCTAATACATTATTTCATTCGGCGAAGTCTCGCGGAAAGGAGAACCATGTCATCATTAACAAACGAGGAGGCTTCCCAGCGTGGCAGAGCAGAACCACCGAACTTAATGGAAACCATCGACTCCGCCGGGTACGCTCATGTTAAAGGTCCGATTTCTTACGACGAGTTTGAATCCTTCTCCCGGCAACTTGGAGCCATAGTATACCGGACAGACCTCCACATTACCGAAGGGCGGAAGTCGGTCGTTTATAAATCCGAAGAGATCGGATTCCACATGGATAATCCCAACGTGCACATAATCGGGTGGTATTGCGTCAGGCAGGATAAATCGGACGGGTCGTCGATGCTTGTAGATACCTGCGACATCGAGCGATATTTTTCCCCTTCGGAGATAGCGATTTTACAGACCATAGATTTGAAATGCCCTCACCCCTTGTTACATGACCCTGATGCCGGGAAAGAGGCGTTCTTCCTGGCCCCGTTGCTTTCCCGGAGACGCTCTGTCCCGCAGATATATTTTGCCGACTGGCTTTTGTTAGATTCGTATGACGAGAAGCAGGCAAACGCGCTCGATAAATTCAAAGACTATTTGCGGCAGAAACAGGAACGTGAATTGATCACAGTGAGGCTTAAAGAGAAGGAAGCGTTGTTTATCAACAACCGCAGGCTGCTTCATGGCAGAGGGCAGATTGGCCGTAATAGCTCAAGGCTGATTAAGCGGGTCTGGATCACAGACCCGCAGGATAGATGGTAGTCCGCTTCAGAGCAGGTGATTCATAGAAAGGGTTGCCATATGCGATTGAGTAGCGCCGAAATCGAACGGTTCGGAAGAGACGGCTACCTCTTCTTCCCTAAACTTTTTACCGGCGAGGAGCTTTCGAGTTTAAGGTCTGCCATGTCGGAGGTGCTCGACTCGGCAAATCGAAACGTCAAACTGGAGGAATCAGGCGATGCCATCCGTATGATTAAAGGGTCACATTTATATAACGACGTTATGCGGCGGCTGACCTGCCACCCCCGGCTCGTGGAACCTTCCGAGCAGTTATTGGGGTCAAAGGTTTATGTACATCAAACCCGCCTTAACCTGAAAGAAGGACTTAAGAGTTCGCCATCGAGGGGGTATCCATGGCATCAGGATTATTCCACATTTCAGAGGTTGGATGGCATGCCGGAGCCGCGAGCGCTGGTCGTGTCGGTCTTTATGGACGACGTGACCGCGTGCAATGCCCCGCTCATGATGATTCCAGGCTCACATAAAAGGGGGCTGGTCATCAATCGAAGCAGCACCCCTGATCCTGATCCCAAAATCCAGCTGGTGATAGAGGGAGACGTTATACGAGAACTGGTCGAAGCCCACGGCATGGTAGCGCCGCTCGGCCCTGCTGGCTCAGCCATTCTCATGGACGTGGCCATGGTGCACGGGTCTACCGAAAACATTTCGCCGATGAACAGGGCGATCTATTATGTGATCTTTAACTCGGTAGAGAACGAATGCACCCGCTTGCTCCGAGAAGATGACTATGAGGCTTCCAGTAATTTTACCACCATAACACCGTTGTCAGACGACTGCCTGCTTATGCCGAGTCGGAGTGCGCAGAAATAAACAGGCTTTTCCCGGAGGAAAGAACAATGAGCAAAAAAGTTATGATCGCAAAAATACCAGTGGTCATGGATTGCCCTGATGGGTTAGGTCCCGGCCTCGAACAGGTTTTATCCGGGGAATACGAATTCGGTTACTTCGGCGAAAACCTGACCATCCTTGATATAGGCGCGAATTTGGGTTCCTTTACGGTCTGGGCTAATCTCAGGTGGCCCGGCAGTAGAATACACGCCTATGAGCCTTCCCCGGAAGCTTTTGAAATACTAACAGTGAATGTTGAGAACTTGCCCAACGTCACCTGTCATAAATTAGCCGTATACCCCGGCGAGAAAGAATCAGAGCCATTCTGGAGCCGGTACGCCGGGGATAGTGCGGCAGGGATAGCTGTCCATACGAGTAAAATATTCAAAAACCTGTCCCGCGAAGATGTAAAGGAAGTACCTGTTTTACACCCTCGAAGATTGCCCGAAGCAGATATCATAAAATTAGACGCCGAAGGCGCTGAGGCTATGATCTTGAGAGAGGCAAGTCTTCAGGAAGTTTCGCTAATACTTCTCGAATATCATAGCGTTGAGAACAGAGACGCCATAAAAGAATTATTGAGAGACGATTTTGCGCTTGAGTACGAAGACAGCATCAGATGGGGCTTACGACTGCCAAGCGCAGAATATAAGCAGGAGATCGAGTGGGATTATCAGGGGAGAATGTTTTTCGCCAACAAGCGATATAACCGGCTAAGGCTGTACAGAGGGCGGGAGTATATGTAAACGTCGTCGCACTTTCAATAGTACCCGTGTTGTTTCAGTCCCAGATTAAATTCTTCGTCCAAAATTCTATTCGACTCTTTGTGAAGTTCCATGATCGACCTTCTCTTTCGATCACCGATTAGATTACCTTTCACATAAAAAACGCGGTCCAGACCATGCTCTAAAACGTAATTCAGACTGAGCCGCCGGTTAACGTTACTCAGCAATCTGCAAAAAATGTTGTCCGAAGAGCGATTGCTTAAATAGGAGGAAAACGGCTCGTTTGGTATGAATCTTAATAACCTCGATTCGCGCCCCTTGACCCTTACAAACCTGTTGAGCAGGAAGGCAATATAACATGAGAGTAATGAATAGCTCCTATGTACGTTGCGGTTCTCTTTCGGATAGAAAGGCTCGACGTGCATGAAATCAAATAATCTATTTAAAAACTCCTTCTGGTCAGCCTTCATCATCTCGTAAGGAAGAACGATCACGTTATCTCGCCCGAACACTTTCGCATAATTTCGGGCATATTTATAAAAATTCAATTGCCTGGCGTTAACGCTAGGGTAAGTAGAATAATAAGACGGGTCTTCAAATCGGCCATTAACATAGTTGAGGAAATCACTTGCCGTAGGGCAGAAATATGCTCGAAGACACTGTTTATAAAGCGACTCTAATAAATCATCCTGTTTCCTGATGACGAGGATGATTCTGGCCGTGGGGAAGAGGTGTTTTAAGCTACTCGTAGTATAAAAGTTGTCATAAAAATTGAATGCCGTATTCCCGAACAGCCGTTCGTAACTTATCAGCACCGTTTCTTCTTTAACAGTCTGGAGCAAACAATCCAACTCATTTTTTTCTTTTTTCAGGTCCAGAAAAAGAGGGTTTGTATTCGCTATGCGGCTGAGCCGTCCGACGATTCCGTCCGGTGGCGGGGTACTGTAATTTTTTTTATGGACATAATGAATCCCTTTCAGGTGAGGAAAGCAAAGTTCCTGTAAAAATGTCGTGCCCGTTTTCTGAATCCCTATATGAATATAGATATTCTTCATACGAATCGCTTGCCGGGTGCGGGCTGGAATACCCGGCACCCGTGGAACATAAAATCGAACGATTCTTGGGTTTCTTTCGCCCTGCCCTATTTCGCACCGCTGGCAAACAAGTACGCGGTGTAAAGCTATAGCCTGAGCAATCAGGTAAACCCTGACAGAAATTGTATTATTCACTACTCGAAGGATCAAGGACAGACGCTCTCACTGAGGAGGTTATTCATCCTGTGGCTCTAATGCTTTTCGGGCAGTGATTGCCTCAGTGAACCAGATCAGTTCATTTAAGAATGTCTCGACCTTTGAATCAAGAGAGCCGTCTATCGGAGTCCCATCTTCTTGCAGCCGCTCCTCGACATTCGCTATAGGAAGGCTCGCCGGTATCGGGAAAGCGCTCATGGCAAGCGTCACCAGCCGCAATTGAGCCAGGCAGTTTACCCCGCCAAATTCGGCCACCGAAACCGTTACGATTCCGACGGGCTTGCGTCGGTACTCCGGTTTGAAGTAATCAAGGCAGTTCTTCAAAACTCCGGGATAGCTGTTGTTGTACTCCGGGGTAACAATGACTAGCGCGTCGGCATGGGAAAGCTTCTTGCTGAATTCCAACACCTGCGGCGGCGGGTCATCGCGGAACCTGAGCCGCTCTTCGATCATTGGGAACTTATACTCAACGAGATCGAGTATTTCCGGTTCAATACACCCGGTCTGCTTCATCCTGTCAGCGATAAAATACGCTGCCCTTGGAGTCCGCCTGCCTCTTCGAGTGCTGCCAAGTATGATCGGAATATAAAACATATTTACTGGCACCTTTTGCGCCTGATCGAACTATAGCCTGATACCTCCATACCCAACCAGTTATTCGCCTATATATTCGCGTTGAAAAATGAATGATCGCAACATTAGGCGCAGACCGTTGAGATATACTCTGCGATCAAAGAAGGAACGTAAGATCGAGCGGGCGATTGCCGAGTACACGTAAGTTCATAAAGCTCTCAATGGAAAGGCCGACGGGAAAATTCCCCGCCAGCCTCTCTTGCTACAACTATGGAGTCAACTGACATTCCGTAATCAGTTTTGTCATTACCGCCAGGGACTATCTCGGTCCGGGCGAGAAACTTCCTGTAACAGTTAACGCGCCCTGATAGCCGTTCAAGGCTCCGCCCACGAATGTTCCAGTACCGCTAAGAGTGATAGTCCCGGTCCCTGCCGGAACCCCCTCTGCCAATAATCTCAATGGCAATGTGGAATTGCCGAATATTCTAATTGAGTTTGCTAATCCAAGTGTGACGGGAATAACTGTGCGTCCCGTTGAGGAATCAAAACTTCCGAGACCGTCCTGGATCAAGGTTGCAGTTGACGTATTCTGACCTAACGGGGTGTCAAACGAATTTGAGATAGGCGGAAAACTGATAATACTTATATTGGTGCGACAATCGGTAAACTTAACTGTCAGGTTTACGTTCGACAGGAACGGACCCAGTGCAGAAGGGTGGGTCGTCCTTAATTCCGCTGTCCCCGTGAATGTGGATATGAGCGGATCCGTGACAGGACAGGCGGGTCTGCCGGGAAGTGCAGTCAACCTGAATTTTTGATTATCGCCGCCCCAATAGACCCACTGTTGTGCTCCAGCGCCGTTGGCTGTCGCGCCAGGTGTGAGGTCGATGTCCAGATTTTTTCTGCTGTGCTTTGCCTGAATATGGTAATAGCCCTCCCCGACGGAAGTGAGCTTCCACAGTTGATTAGCACCGGCATTATAATCCCATTGTTCGACGATTACGCCGTTACCTGTCGAGAACCTTCCTCCAAATACGTCGAGCCCCTTGCCGCTGTGCTTTGCGATGATCTTGTAGTAGCCGTCACCGACAGAGGTGAACTTCCATTTCTGGTTATCCTCTCCGTTACAGTCCCATTGTATCACCCGGACTCCGTTGCCGACGGCACCCGGCCCGCCCGAAACATCGAGACATTTGCCGCTGTGTCTGGCGATAATGTTGTACAGAACGGTTGTATCAATGTCGGCGAAAGCTTTACTGTCGGTGATAAAGAGCACCGCCAGCAAAAGCGGTGTCAACAGACTTATTCTCATTAATCTTGTTCTCATTATTTTCTCTCCTATTTGTTATAAGGCGCACTATGTGCGGTTGAATAGTAGCAAGCGCTTGGTATCAGCGCGCTCGCCGGAATCAGACGACGGGGTTAAGCAGTTAATCCCGATTGAAAGCTTCATGCCTCGCGGGTTGCAACAGCATGACTAAACATTCTGATCTCTACTTATAGAAACGAGATTCGTGAACAAAAACTTGCATGCCTGCCAGAGATTCCAGTCCCGGTGGTTGGAATCTGATTAAAAGAGTTTGCCTGAAGGTGATATAATCCCCTGCGGCAAGCCAGGATTTTCCAACCTCGAAGGTGTCTCGGATGTCAGACGCGCATACAGTCACGCAGTTATTGGATCAGTGGAATCACGGTGATCGTGAGGCGCTCGACAAATTGATGCCACTTATCTACGAGGAATTGCGGAAGATGGCCAGACGCTACATGAACCGGCAAAATCCCGCTCACACGTTGCAGACCACCGCGCTCATCCATGAGGCCTACCTGCGCATGGTCAAACAGAAAGATAAACACTTTCAGAATCGCGCTCATTTTTTTGGCGTCGCCGCACAAGCGATGCGTCACATTCTGGTCGATTACGCACGCGAACGACATACAGCCAAACGAGGCGGTCAGGCCCGCCCGATCTCTCTGGAAGAGGCTGCGCTTGTGACACAGGAACGGGCCGCCGAACTGGTTGCCTTTGACGATGCGCTGACAGAGTTAGAGAGACTGTCAAAGCGCCAGAGCCGGGTTGTGGAGTTGCGCTACTTCGGCGGGTTGAGCGTGGAAGAAACGGCCACGGTTCTGGAAGTTTCGCCTGACACGGTGATGCGCGATTGGAGCATGGCTAAGACCTGGTTACATCGCGCGCTCCGGCCAGCAAGTGAAGTATGACACCGCAACGATACGAACGGTTGACGGAACTGTTTCATGCCGCCTTAGAGATTGCTCCGGGCGAGCGTGCAGCCTTTCCGGACCAGCTTTCTGATGATGATGCTGACTTGCGGCGCGAGTTAGCATCACTGCTTGCTGCCCATGAGCAGCAAGCAGCCTATGCGGAGAAACCGCCTGAAGATATAGCCGCCGGGTTGTACCTGGCACAGCAGGAAGGCGACGCGGCGCTTACTCCCAATACTCGTCTCGACCGCTATGAGATTCGCTCGCTGCTCGGCAAAGGTGGCATGGGAGACGTTTATCTGGCGCAGGATACTACCTTGCGCCGTCTGGTCGCGCTCAAACTTTTGCCCGCCGCCGCTGCCGCCAATGAAGATCGGATGCGCCGCTTCATTCAGGAAGCCAAGGCCGCTGCCGCACTCAGTCATCCCAACATCGCGCAAATCTTCGAGATCGGCGAGCACGAGGGCACACACTTTATCGCGATGGAGTTTGTCGATGGGGTTACGCTGCGCGCGAAGATACATAGCGAGCGCACCGAACTGCGCAAGCTTCTGAAGTATTTACAACAGGTGGCTGAGGGTCTGGCAAAAGCGCATGCGGCAGGTATCGTGCATCGTGATCTGAAGCCCGACAACATCATGATTACGGGTGACGACTACGCGAAGATTCTCGATTTCGGCTTAGCGAAACTCGTCGAGCCACAGCGACCATTAGATTTAAGCAGCGCTGCTTCGAGCGAGTCCGGCACTGCAATCGTTGTCCAACACTCCTTGTCTGGTATGGTGATGGGCACCGTGGGCTACATGTCGCCGGAGCAAGCGCAGGGCAAGGTGAATGAGATTGATCAACGCTCGGACATCTTCTCGTTCGGCTGCATTCTGTTTGAGGCGGTGACCGGGCAAAAGCCGTTCGCAGACGAGTCAACTATCAAATCGTTGCACAAAGTTATCTACGAAGCTGCGCCGCCAATCAAAGACTTCAATCCCTCATCTCCGCCTGACTTGCAGAGAGTTATCCGCCGTTGTCTGGCAAAAGACCCGGACGAGCGGTATCAGACGATCAAGGACGTGGCGCTCGAATTGAAGAAAGTGAGACTGGGGATGGCCGGAGCAGCGAAGGTTGATACCACTATCCTATCATCAGATAGCACTCAGCGTGCGAGCCGACGAACGACTGAAAGATCGCCGGGGCTGACTGAATACATCGTCAATAAAATCAAGCGCCACAAACGTAGCGCAGCGCTCACGCTGGTCGTATTGGTAATCGCCGCCTCGGCTCTTAGCTACTTCTCCTACTTGAAACACACTCGCGCGCCTGCTTTGAGCGAGCAGGACACAATCCTGATCGCGGATTTTGACAACAAAACCGGCGATGCGATTTTCGACGACACGCTCAAGCAGGGGCTGGCCGTGCATCTTGAGCAGTCGCCGTTTTTGAATCTCTTCCCGGACACCAGGGTGCGCGCTACGTTGAAGCTGATGAATCGTTCTCCCGATGAACGAGTTACGTCTGAGATCGGGCGAGAGATTTGCCAGCGGCAGGGACTAAAGGTAGTTATTGCTGGCTCGATTGCGCCGCTCGGCAGTCATTACGTGTTGGCTCTGTTAGCCATCAACAGCAACAGCGGCGAGGTGGTGGCCCGCGAACAAACTGAGGCCGAGAACAGAGAGCAGGTGCTGAAAGCGCTCTCTCAAGCGGCGAGCAGGTTGCGCGAGAAGATGGGCGAGTCGCTGAGTTCGATCCGGAAATTCGACGCGCCGTTGGAAGGCACGACTTCATCGCTTGAGGCGCTCAAAGCCTTCTCTCTGGGCCAGAAATTTTATGGCCGGGCCAAAATTGTCGAAGCGATCAGGTATTATAAACGCGCGGTGGAGATTGATCCGGACTTTGCTCTCGCCTACTGTGCATTGGCATTTAGCTACGCCAACGCCAGCCAGTCAGGACTGGCAACACAATGCGCGGAAAAGGCATATATGCGGAGAGACCGCGCGAACGAACGCGAGAAGCTGACCATACTTAATTCTTACTATTTGTTTGTCACCGGGGAAGTGGACAAGAGAATTGAGGAGGCAGAGCTACGCAAGCAGTTGTACCCACGTGACTCTTCTGCATTCACCAATCTGTCTCTCGCCTACTCGCAGATTGGTCAATTCGAGAAAGCCGTCTCAGAGTCCCGCGAAGCTTTGCGCCTCAAACCAAATGGCATGGTCGCCTATGCGCAACTGGGAGATTTGCTCATTGCTCTCAACCGCTTCGCGGAAGCCAGTGAGATTTGCGAGCAGGCGCTTCAAAAGGGTATTGATTGGACAAATATTCACAGCCGATTGTATCAGAGCGCCTTCGCGAGCGGGGATGCGGCGGCTATGCAACGGCAGCTTGATTGGGCGAAGGGAAAACCGGATGAGTACGTAGCGCTCGACTGGCAAGCCAGCGCAGCAGCCTTTGCCGGGCAGTGGCGGCGGGCGCAGGAACTCTCGCGTCGTTCAATAGACCTCGCCATACGCAGCAATGCAAAAGAAGATGCAGCGGAATATGCGGTTGAAGTTGCGTTGCGCAGCGCGCTCTTCGGCCAATGCACGCAGAATAAGGCGGCGGTAACGCAAGCGCTCACGCTCGAACGCCATCGGCTGACGACCGCGTGCGCGATACTCGCGCTGGCGTTGTGTGGTGAGGCTACTCAGGCGCAGCGGCTAATAGATGATCTCGTGAAGCATTATCCAAAAGACACCAGAATCAACGGCATCTGGGCACCCACGACCCGCTCCGCAATCGAACTGCAACGCGGCAATGCACAACAAGCGGTTGATTTGTTGGAAGGCGCGAAGCGTTACGAAGCTGCTGCCGAATTCTGGCCTCAGTATCTGCGCGGCCAGGCCTATCTGAAGCTTGGGCGTGGTGCAGAAGCTGCTGCCGAATTCCAGAAGATACTCGATCATCGAGGCCAGGCTCCGCTCTCTGTTTTGTACCCGCTCGCCCGTCTCGGTCTGGCACGCGCGGCGGTGATGAACGGCGATACGACGAAAGCACGCCAGGCTTATCAGGATTTCTTTGCGGTCTGGAAAGATGCTGATGCTGGTTTGACATTGTTGATCGAAGCGAAAAAAGCCATCCGGTAAGCAAATAGCAATACGCCCTTCAAGATGAATCAATCACAATATTCAAAACAGAAAAGTCACTCATGAGTTTTGGGATCCGAACAAGGCTCCGGCTCCGGTGGATTATTGTTTAACAAGTTGATGTCCTGGCAATATCTTCTCAAAAAAAAGGCAGATGAAGTTTAAAGTGATCTTGATTATGGATTGTTTTTCAGGTAGCATTAGCGCCCTGCGATTAGGTCAATCGCTTGCGCAGTTTTTTGGCCCGGTTGGCCTCAGAGAATTATAAAGCCGATGCCAAGTTTGAAAGCTCCTTGAGTGTCGTCATTGCATCAGCAAATGAGCGGCCCCGGCGGTTATGCCACCATACCACGATGGCAGCCTCTCCGCGCCAGCGTGCCGCTTTCAGTACCTCCTCGCTCTATTGCCTTGTCCTGGCACCTGCAGGTGCGAGGATTGGAGTCGTCCGGACACGGCTCCGAAGATCACGTTTGAGGTTGGCTTAAATAAGGCAAGGCCAATTCCGATGATTCTGTCATAACGCTCGCGTGGCTCAATATGAATGCGGTCGTGAGCGTCACTGGTCTTTTTTCGACGCCACTGTATCGCTCGCCCCGGTCGCGAGCACATACGTTAACCTCCTGTACACAGATGAGGCGACGAATGAGAAAATGCCTGTCAACTGGCCGGGGAAATTTGACGCATTGCTTAATGTACCTAACAAGCCAGTAGCCACCTCACTTCGGGCTCAAGATGGCGATTTTAACGAGCACGCAGCCGCACGCCGGGAATCAAGGTTAACAGGCAAGTCTTTTGCGACCTGGGTGCAAAGCCTGTGTATCCATTAACGGCGCGAGTTTGTGGAGGGAAAATTCATGTATAACTCACCACTCTTCGGATGCAGCGAAGCGCATTTTCAGCTTCTCAATCGATTAGCCAAAGTCGCCCACACAGATGCGGAGATTTTAATCAGCGGGCCGAGCGGCGTAGGCAAGGAATTATATGCCCGCTATGCACATAAGAGCAGTCCGCGCGGCAACGCTCCTTTCGTGCCGATAAACTGCGCCGTTTTGCCGCCCGAATTGATTGAGAACGAGCTATTCGGCCACATTGGCGGGGCTTTTACAGGCGCGCGCCGTCAAAGCGACGGATTGGTCGCGGTAGCTGAAGGCGGCACATTATTTTTTGATGAGGTTGATTCGCTCGCCTTGATTTGTCAGGTCAAGCTGTTGCGCTTCTTACAAGAGAAAGAATACAGGCGATTGGGCGAAACCCGTTTGCGCCGCGCCAATGTGCGCGTGATCGCAGCTACCAATACAAACCTGCTCGAAGCTGTGCACGAGGGTTATTTTCGCGAAGACCTTTTCTTCCGTTTACGTGTCATCCCCATTGACGTTCCGGCTCTGTGCCAACGCCCAACTGATATACCGTTGCTGATAGATGAATACAGCAGTCGTTTTGCCGAGGCATACGATCTGCCAAGAATCACTTTCACCGAAGAGGCAATGCAGAGGCTGATTGGTTATTCGTGGCCAGGCAATATTCGCGAGCTTGAGAACTGCATGAATTATTTGACCTGCTGGCAACTGAACAGGCCCATCCAACTGACGGACTTGCCGCTGCTGGATGTCGAAGGGAATGGCCACGCCTGCGAACAGATGAATGGCAATAAGAGAGATAATGCGGACTGGCGCGTGACGGATATGAATGCGAATCTGACCAGACGGCCTTACAACGAAGCCAAGCGTGATTTAGTTGATCGCTTCGAGCGCGAATATATCGACGATGCTTTACGACGTAGCCGTGGCAATATCACCGAAGCTGCGCGCCAGAGCGAGAAGCCACGAAGGGTCTTTTTTGAGATGATGCGAAGGCATGGGATAAAGGCGGGCGAATATCTTTCGGTAAAGGCATTGACCAAAGGCGGTGCTACAGGTTGAAGGCGCGATAGGTTGCCTCAGTCAGATTTATACACGCTACTTCTGAATTCGTGATATTAAGCCTTCTATCATTTGCCGGTAAGTACCTTCCGTCTGCTCTAAGAGTCTTTCCAGGCAGGGATGCAAAGAAGCGTCTAATGTCGTCGCGTCATCTCTCGCTTCCAGGCTTTCCAAAGCAGCAAGTGCGACTCTAAGGTCAGAAGATTTCAGCATATCCGACAGCAAAGCAACGACTCGACTCTTATCAGAGCCAAAGGCTCCATCTGCCAGTCTCACCTGCCACCCCGGCTCTTTAGTCATCCAGGTCTTTTCCAGGCGCGTCCAGTCGTCCTGGTTAAGCTGGTCAATTAGCTCAGTGGCGTGATCAATTGCGTAATCTGACCAATAATCAATCTGGTAGTCAGGTGTGAGATACTGGTCCAGTTCGTCAAAAGTGCTCATTTAATCTTCCTTTAAAGGCTAAAACGGAACAGGGTTTCCACCGGTTGGGAATGAGCTTGTTATAGTTCCGCTGTTATCTTTGATCACACACCATTCTATACCATCTACTTTCTGTAGATGGAGCGTTCTGCCATCTGGAGCGACTCTCACGGGTGAACTCTTCGCAACCTTATCGCCTGCTTCGAGAATAACATTATCACTCCAACTGAGTGGCGCAAGGGTACTGCTGCTCTTAGTCTTAGAGTAAACGGGAGGAGGTCCTTTCGATAGCAATTTATTGAACCTCACCTCAATAGTCCCGTCGGCATTTGTCGTCTTTGACAATATATTAAAATCAGGATCGGACAGAATCTGTGGTGAATGTGCGCCCCTGATCTCCCTCGCCACACCCGTAGGCGGCGTTCCCGGTGGCGGTGTTGCTTTCGGCTCACCATATAATATCTTATTGTCTATCTTCTTTTGGGTCTCCAGTGCCGCTTCCACATCCGGGATGCTCTTCTTACCAGGCCCCATCCCTTGCAATGTCCTATCGAGGCGCACGGCATCAGGCCCTGATCTAAGCCCTGCGCTATTTATCAAGCGCTCAAGTTCCGCAGGATTGTCTATGTGCGTCAAGAGGCGCTCAAGCTGGACCGCATCTGTTGTAACCTTCAGAAGGTCGTCAAGTTTAGCTACGGTCATTGCAGGCAGGTTCAAAATTTTACGTGTGCGTTCAACTCCCAGCGCGCTAAATACCTTCCGCACTGTATCAGCTTCACCTCCGCCCCTGATTATCAATTTTAAGGCATCATCCCCCATTTCACTGACAAAACGCGCCGCCTCAGGTCCCGACCGATTGATGAATTTCCCTACAGTCTCAACCGCTTCTTCGCCTAAAGCCGGTAGTTTTTGCAGTACCGCCTCGTCCACGTTACGAAGCGCGTTGCGAGCCTGCTCACTTATTTTCGTGCTTGCGCCAAAGAGTTCTTCAACGGTATTCGCACGGCCAAAAACGGAGCTGGCTTTTGCGAATGTCTCTTCTCCCAGTGTCGCCTTCAACTTGCTCAGGATCAGTTCGGATTCCGCAAGCTGGTTAGCACGCCTGAGTTGCATAGCTTTATCGAATTGAACTATCTGCTCAGGTTTCAGACTCTTCAAAATATCTGAGCCTGCCATGCCTGCCAATTTTTCGGCTGCTCTTGCGCCTTGTAACATTGTCGTGCCAGCTTTGGCAGCAATCCCTAAGTCCAAACCTGCCAAAATCAGATTGACCCAGCCCATAATGTAGTTGAAACGGGCGGCTTCGGGGTCGTCCACCATCGGTTTCCCTCCGGTGCCCGCCTGCGCCGCAGCATAAATGTCTTCCGCTCGTTCAAATGAGTATGCAGCCGTACCTAATCCAACAAGCGAGCCTGAAACTCCGAGGAGAAGGGCAGTTCCACCGGATGCAAAAATGGCTGCAATGCCAAGCACTAAACTAACTATTGTTCCGCTCCAGGTAATAATCGCTTCTTTTCTATCCTGACTGTCCAACCAATCCAGCACAGCCACGCTCATCGCGTCGCCGCTCTTGCGTTTTTCATCGGTGACGCCCATCTGTTGCGTAGTTTCAGTGACGAGAGGACCCATCTTGCCTAACGGTATATCTTCTTCGTGTATTCTGATGGAGACATCAGTAATCATGTCCTTTACATCTTTAAACCCCTCAGAGATTCGCTCAAAGACCTCTTTATTACTCGTATCCGTCGAAATATCATCAGTATCAAGTACAGCCAGCGGGGGATACTCTACTCGCAAGGTATTACGGGCCTCTTTTGCCTCGTTAGACAGTCGGTGGTAAACCGCCATCTCATCCCACCAGCCTTGTACGACAGAAGATGTAAGAATTGCCATACCTGCTCTGCCAATCATTGCCGAATTGTCCATCGCTTTCTGACGATACAGGCGCTGGTATGTGGCGAGTTCCTTGTCTTTTTCGATAACCTCGCGCAGACGCTGCCAATGCTTATTATCTGTTTGCGTATTCTTATATTTTCCCTCTTCGTCGGTGAGAAGTTTCCGATTTTCTTCCAGTCGTGTCTGCGCATTGGCTTTAAGCAGCCCTTTGAATAGAGCAACGTATCCCTCGGCATTTAAGCCAGAGGCTCGGCCTTCGGCAAGATCACTGAGCATGTTCTTATAACCCGATGCGTCAGCGTCCTGTGTGCTATGCCAATAACCTCCGGCGCGCTCACGGTCTACGATATGGACAGGAATAGACTGCGAAGTAGAAAAACTCACGGTGACGGGGGCTGCATAACCATCCTCTGTAATAAATGCCTGAATCCCATCCACCTGACTCTCTGTCGTTTCCAGGCTCGAAATATCTTCCTCTACATTTTCCCGTGTAAAATCATATAACCAGCTATCCAGCGTAATTGTATATGCGAAGTAGCGTTCATCCTTCTTAATGATTACACCGCCTTCCGCCTCATAGCTTGCGATACCGACATGCGCGTATGCTAACGCGTCCTGGAATGTGTCAAACCCGCCCCCCGTTCTTCCCGGCTTATTGCCAGGCCCCACTATTTCGACTCCGCCCGTAATAGAACTGGAAGATAGCTGTTCCCATGTCCCCAGAAACTTGCCTGTAACATCGGGGCTGGCCGGTCCCGGATAGGTTGCGGCTTCGCTCCCGCACCGTTGCAATCTTAGCCCGGACTTCAGAGCAGGCATGGAGTTTTTGGCGACGACGGCAAGCTTCCCGGTTGCCTTCCCCCACGTCGAAACTACCGCTCCAACGGCAGCCTGATCCGCATCTTCTTCCAGAGTGTTATAGTCTGTCGTTTCAACCTGCTTGGACTCGACGGACGTTCCTCCACTACGCTGTTGCAGGACATGCGCCAACTCGTGTGCTATCAGCGCATCTCCTACCGGCGTTCCGGGTCGATATTCTCCAGCCCCGAAAGCGATCTGATTGCCGACCGTGAAGGCTCGCGCTCTGAGATCTGAGGAGACTCCCGCCGCATTGCCATCCGTGTATATTTCAACATCTGACAGGCTCTCGCCAAAGGCGCTCTCCATTTGCGTCCTCACACCGCCATCGAGCGGTTGCCCGGCTCCAAGCTGAGATTGAATCGCTCGCGGATCGCTATCCTTTCTGGCTCCCCCTTCCCGCCCCTTGAAAAATATTTTCCCGATAGCCGACACAGCCCCGGCAACTGCTCCAAGCACTCCCGCGCCGGGCATTACTGCTGGCAGTCCTTCCGGCATTTCCCCGGTTGCCGTCCACTTGCTCACGCCATCGCGTACTCGACCCGTCACTGCCGTAATGTACCCGCTCGCTTCTGTCGCCCTTCCCGCTGCCGGTGCGTACCTGCGTATGGCTTGCTCTACGTGCTCGGCGCTCTGCTTTGAGTAATAGCTGAACCACTGATCTATGTATGGGCACCCTGCTTCCGACCACGGCGTATCAGCCAGCGCTTCCGCCGTTGTCTTGCAGACGGCTGCGCGCAATTGCGATAGAAAATCGCTCTTCTTCATCTGCCCCGGCTCGAATGTTTCCGCAGCGTCTTCGACGATCAAAGCCCGCGCGGGCGCAACAGTCGCATCTGGAGTTGTTTGCCCTTCCGTCGGAGCAGCCGTCACACCAGGAATCGATTCCCCTTCGGGTTTGCGCTGGATAAAGGCTCGCGCCACTGCGGCGTTACCGTAACTCGACTGCAAGGTAAAGGAGCTACCGTCGTCTGGCGGAGAGCCGTTTGTCGCAGCGGCTGCGAACCGTGCGTTTCCGATGCTGGCGTGAAGATTCGAGTCAACGGCTCCCGCTCGCTGATCGGCTGTTGGCTGCGGAACAGGTATCTGTGGCGAGGCAGATTCAGTAGCCTCGCTATAACCTCTGGAGTTTTCCATGTCCTGGAGGCTCATCTGTTCGCGGAATGGATCAGCAAATGAAATACGCTGCAATCGCCCCTGATCAATTCGTTTGAACCAGAGGCGGGCTTCAGTTGGAGGATCAACTTCGCCACGGCGGTTGCGGCTTCTTCGGTCAAGGCTCCGTTTCGACCGGAGAGTGCATAGTGGTATATATCACCCGCCACATTTTTGACATGGCTTGCTGATACCTGAACGCCGAGTGAAGTACAGGCTATATGAATAGACTCAGAAACAGAACTCTGTCGAGCAACAGACGCTCTTTTGGTTTTGCGGCTGGATACCAGTTCGACCGCTTCGGCTACTTCCTTGATATGCCTTGGGTGCAGAAGTTGGTATTTATTCGATTTTTCAAGCCGCCTCTTCAATGCAACAGCGAGCATTGTAAATGACACAAAGCCGGTGATACCGATATGCCACGCTTGAAAAGGAAGCAGTCCTGATAGTTCTGACCATACAATGCCAAACAGAAGAATGATCGAGATCCACTGCGGCTGGGAGAACCCCCGATAATAAGGGCGGTCCGGGTCTCCACGCAGAAATTCAAACCAGAAGCGTCCCAGATCGTAAGCGACCACATACCACGCCAGCGCGGTGCCTGCCGGATAACCGCGCAGGACAAACGTGGTGCCCACGATGACGATGCAGAGCACCCAGAACGACTCGACCGCCTGAATCGGAAAGAGTCGCACGTCCACGAGGTAGGGGCTAAAGCCGACGGCGGCGTGGTCTGCTCGATAACACGCTCCCCAGCGGGACGGTCGTCCGTGACAGCAGCCGACCATCAAACAACCAACGCGACCGCAGGCTAAAAAGATACCGATGCCCAATATCGTCAGATCGAGGTAAGGTAGAATCGGCTGGCCCAGCAGCCACAACAAAACAGCGGCCACTACCATCACGGCTATCTCGTGATGATAGTAGATGATTTTTTCCTCGCCAGTGATGATCCGGGTGGCCATTACGAGTCCAAAAAATGTTAACGCTGCGGCCAGCGTAATCATACTCACCACCACCGGGGACAGGCCGCCGTTCAAGACCAGAAGCATCACCAGAAAGAAGGCCAGGCTCAAGCCCAGATAGCCACAAACCTGAAAAGCAGACCATGATCTGCGAAGTATGTGAACTTTTGGTCGGACCAGTTTGTCCAGATTACTATTCAAGGCATCAATAAGTAGCATGCTAATGGATTCCATCGCCCGATACGGGACGAAAGTATGGCAGGCCGTCCTGCTCCAAAGTCTTCTCTCAGGAAGATAGACGAATCACCTTAAAGCCCTGAGGGTCGATGACGGGCAGGTATACCCTCCCGCGCGCATCAACCTCCCAGAACAAATGGTTCTCCAGTATTGATTCTGTAGGAACTAAGTCCGGCAGCGGCGCTATTCTCTTTTCGAGATCCCCGTTGGTCGAATAGACCAGAAGTGTCCCTGCACGCCCCGGCTCTTCACCTCCGAAGATGGTGTATCTCTCTTGCTCGTCCACATGGATGAGCTTCCACCCTCCACGATACCGGGCGCTAATATCATCCGGCAATTGCAGCTCTCGGTGCTTTATTAGGCTGCCAGCCGAATGACACTCCACCCGAACAACCAAAGATCGCTCATTGCCTGACAGCAGCCGACTGGAGAAGATAGCGCCATCCGATGATCGGACGACAACGTTGTCGAAGGCGGCCAACACATCGATCTTCCCATCCATGGAAATTCGGGCAATAGCAGAATCGCGCCACACATACACATTGGACGAAGCATCCACACCAAACGGATAGAGCAGCCAGTCATAGTGCTCGACCTCTCCAACAAAGAATGCGAGCCTCTGATCGACCAGATTAAAACTGCCGATCCCACGCCGGTTCACATCCGGAAAGTACAGGATGTAGACGATAACTTCTCGCTCATTCATAAAAATCTGGTTGCTGAATTTGTCGGATGTGTAGACATGCGCTACAGCACCAGTAGCCGGATCGATCTCAGCGATGGCCCCTTCGTGTTGGGTGGCAGGCAGGTAGAGACGTGAGCGCCCGTCCATCAGTAACTTCGTGAAGGACCCTTTGAGCGAATTGAAATCAAACTCCTGATCTGATATCGGACCCGTGCGAGACCACAGAATCTCTCCGTCGGGTTTTATCTTACGGAGGCGATTGGCTGGCTGATTCGATTGCCCTGAGCCTATCCGTTCGAGCAGATAAGAATTCCCTGCCGCATCCACAGCATAATCCAGAATCATCAACTCATCCGTATTGGAGTGATTCAGGGAGAGAACCGGGGTCTTCTGAATGATAGTGCCTTCAGCATTGAAATGGTGAATGAAAACAGGGCCGCCACCGGGCGTGCGAAGTGCCGCATCCGCCAGCGCGTGAATGGAGCCCTGTGGGCTCAGCCGCATCCGCACAGGGGCTCGGATACTGCGCCTCTGCTCGGTTGACACGTACCCGAACAAAGGGTAATCCTCCAGCGCGAGCGGAATCTCATTCGGTCCATCACCCCAGGGACCGCTGGCGACGATTTCGAGTGTAAAATTGGTGCTCATACCCCTCCGCTTGACACCTCCATCAAGATTGGAATTATCATTATCAAAGCTCTTTTCCCAATCATTTGAACTCCATTCTCCCGTACGCTGGCCCAAGAAAAGCAAAGACACGAGCAGGCCAGTCTTGATTCATCGCATCACCACCCGGGACTCCAGAATTTTACAACATTACCTGGCCGCATCAGGGCCAGCAGTTCCTCAATCGTTGTCTCCTTGGTCTTGTAGCTGCCATCGGGCGGCGGCCAATGACTGATGATCCTGTGCCGACCCGATCCGTCTTTGGTCCCGAGGGCAATCGCCACGTGATTTGCCGCCTCGGTGAAGATCACGATATCTCCCGGTAAAGGCTCTGGTGAGTTCGGGTCTTTGGGATCGAGTACGTATTCGTTACCCCGTCGAAGCTCCTTCACGATGGTGTCTGGAAAGATGCGCGTACCATCCTTCTCTTTCTTAACTCCCTCGTTGTAGATATCTTCAATCCGCTTTCTAGCGATGTATCCACCTTTGTACGCCGAGAACAGCACCATCTCCCAACAATTGACTTTTCCGGTTGTCGAGTCAGGCTCCGGCCCTCCTGCTACTAACCACTTGCCAAAATCAGACTCCCAGGGGGTCCGCCCTTCCACCATCTCGCCTGTCACTTGTACCCACTCCAGCTTGCCTTTTAGACCTTCCGCCTGTTTAAGCGTGCCTAGCTGCTTGCGCGCCAGATTCATGAATGTTTCGGCATCCGCTGGCCAGGTTACCGTCTTTCCTTCCGCTCTGGTCCGGACGATGAGGCGGTAAGCAAGCAACGCCTCATCTCTTGTCATCTTATGCGTAGTCTGCCATTGCAGCTTCGGGTCCATGTAGGTCTTATACTCAGTGGTGCCTTCGATCTCGGCGTCAGTGAGCTTGTCCGTCTTTTTCTCCTTCTCCTTGGAACCACTCTTGCAACTCTGCAACTTCAAGCCGGTTTTCAGCCGGGGCATGGCGTTTCGAGCGACGCCCGCCAGCGATCCCTTCATCCCACCCCAGAGCGAAACCACTGCGCCCACAGCAGACGCGTCAGCATCTTCTTCGAGAGCATTGTACCCCGCCATTCCGTTTTGCTTAGATTCAACAGATGCTCCGCCGCCGCGTTGCTGCGCCACGTGCGCCAACTCGTGCGCGATCAGCGCATCTCCTACCGGCGTTCCGGGTCGATATTCTCCAGCCCCGAATGCTATGTGCTTCCCAACCGTCAGTGCGCGAGCGTTGAGCGATGATGAGACTCCAGCAGCATTACCGTCCGTGTGTACCTCAACGCCTGAGAAGCTCTCGCCAAAGGCCCCCTCCATTCGCGACTTCACATCGGCATCGAGTGACTGCCCCGCGCCAAGCTGTGCTTGAATCGCCTGTGGATCGTCGGCTTCTTTTGCTCCGCCTTCGCGTTCCTTGAAGAAGATGCTTCCGACGCCCGCAATAACTTCTGAGGCAGCGCTCGCGATTCCCGAAACCGCTCCCGCGACTGCTCCGATCACACCGGCACCGGGCGGGCCAATCTCCGGCAGTCCGGTGACCTCCCCTGTAGTCGCCCACGTTGTGACCGACCGGCGCACGCGCCCGGTGACAATTGGGATATAACTACTCGCCGCGATTGCAGAGGCTGCTTCGGCGGCGTATCTGCGGATGGCGCGTTCAAGATGCTGGCTGTCTTGTGCGTTATAGTAAGCGAACCATTTATCGATGTAAGGACACCCTGCTTCAGACCAGGGTGTATCCGCCAATGCTTCGGATGCGGTGTTCGAGACGCTGGCGCGCAGTTGTGAGAGAAATTCACTCTTTCTCATTTGCCCGGGCATGAGCGTTTCCGCCGAGTCTTCAACGATCAAGCTCGCGGCGGGTGCCGCCGATGTACCAGTAGCTGATTGCTCTTCGGTAGATTGTTGCTCTTCTGCCAGCGCTGGAGTAATCCCGGCAACTTCTTCCCCTTCGGGCTTGCGCTGCACGAGCGCTTGCGCTACAGCGGCATTTCCGTAGCTCGATTGCAGGAGACTGGTCTGACCGGCGAGAGGTTCCTTTGTCGCAGCGGCTGCGAGCGCGGCATTGCTTATTCCTGATTCAAGCGTGGCTTCCTCAGTGGCCGACTGCGAGTTGGCCATCAGTGGCTCAAGCGGGGAGGGGACAGATTCCACCCTCTCACGCCGACCTCTCGATTGTTTCTTGTCGTAGCGGCTCATCTTACCTTGCAACCGGTATGGGTCGGTCGCGTTCAATCGCGAAATCTCTCTTCTTTTCCCGCGTGCCCATCCGTCGAGTCTGGTTCCGCCTTCAACAAGCGGGCCTGCTGCCTGAGTTCGTGCGGCAGCAAATTCTTTCTAACTTTGCTTCGTAATCATACTGGCCTTGCTTTGAACACTTGCGCGATCACGGGATAGTGATGTCCACGGTCGGCGACACCAACTTCCCGTTCCACACAGGGCCCGGGTCCGATACCTCGTAGGATGCCCACATGCGATATGTCCCGGGCGCGAGCGGGCGCGCGCCGTTGGGCTTGCGCTTTGCCCACGCGACAACGTCGATCACGTGCTCGATCTCCTGGCCGGGAGCGAGGTCAGCAATCACCCGGTGGGACTCGTTACGGTCATCGTAAAAGTGCAGTGAGCGCGCTTCTCGTTCACCCTCCAGCACAATAGTAAACCAGTCGTAATGTCGGTCGGAGGCGTCAACATGGCTGAGAATCTTCAGCCCATCGCGACCGCCGTTGTGCAACGTGAGCACTGCGCTGGAGCCGTGAGCGGCGATACGCAGATCGAGGCCGCCGGAGTTGATCGCATTACCCTGATTAGGATATGCAGTAGTCATGTGTTACTCCAATCGCCCGCGCATTACACGCACAGCTTGAATTCAGCAACTAACCTTCACGTAAAGAGGAATCCAGTCTCAGCTAACTAAAACCAGCGCTCGAAAACCACTACAGCCTCGTAGTTTCGCATCGACCCTCGATTTGGTGTTGCGAGCCGACCCCCAGATTGCGAGTCTGTATCGGGCACACAACGACACGCCAGCACGCAAGGGGTGATTGAGGCCGTGCCTACCCGCAAGAACAGGTCGGAGCATCCGACCGCCCGTCTCGACCGTCGGCTCTTGCTGCAAGCTTCGACTCATCGGAGCTGCGCGAAGTCGATCCGCACGGTGTACCTGCCGCCGTCCCGGGACTGCGTCTCTTCCGCCGGGAGATCGGACCATATCCACCCTTTGTCGAACATCAGGTCGTCTCCCTCCCAGTCCTCGTCGTACACCTTGATGAACAGCGAAGATGACGCCAGCGACAACGGCGGCCCGGTGAACAGGGCGGAGAGAGGCACGACGAAGTTATGTTCCTGCCCGTTGTTGAGATTGACAACGGAAGTCCTCGTGCTCAGGATACCGGACGCCGCTGTCACGTAGACGCTGTCGGACCCGATGATGTCCTCGGTCTCGTGGACGTGGACGGTGATGAGCACCTTGCGCTTCGCGATCTCTCGTTTCACCCCCTCCTGCTCCAACTCCTTGTCGGTGCGCGCCGGACTTGTCGCCAGGCGCGAGATCTCGGCAGGCAGCGCGTCGGAGCGCCTGAGCAGATCGAGCGTCGAGAGGAGCGCGGCGGCCCTTTCCTGATCGGCAAGGGAGAGGGTGGGCTGATCAGCGCGTCTGGCCAGCTCGGCTTCCAGCACTCTCTTCTCGAATTCCTTGTTGGTCTTGTCCGGGCCGGGAGGCATCGGGGCCAATTCGGCGGTGAGTCTGGCGATCTGGATAATCAGATTGCCTGTGGTGCGGCTGGACGGTAGTGTAGTGCCTGAGTTCAGGCTGGTGATCGGAATGTCTACTGACGGGTGCGTCACGCTGGTGCCTGTAACCTCAAAGATGGCCGCGTTCCAGAGCGCGGCTGCGGCCATAAACTCAGTGCTGGGCGCGCCGACTCGCACCAGTGCCAGAGGGATGACGGTCACTTGGCCGGTGGCGTTGGAGCGCCAGCCCCACGACACTGATCCAAGGTATGTATTGGGCGGGATCGGGCCCTCGACCGCGATGGCGGCAGACTCGAAGGTGTGTTCATAGGTCTGGCCGGAAAACTCAATGGTGCGGCCCGGCGTATCGTCGATCCGCGCTGGCACCGCTGGCAGAAACGCTCCGGTAATGGGGTCTTTCGTGTGCGAACCCCATTGGCTGGTCGCGGTCGTCGGCGTGCCGTGCCCCAATGCCGTGGCAGTGCTGGCAGCGGTGTTGTGAACGCCGTAGATCGGGCTGGTATTGGGCAGGGCACGTCTGTTGGGATGCACTGCCCTATCTATTTCGCGCCCCGGATCAGCCTGATCAGACCCCATGATGAGCTGGCCCTCTTCGGGATCGCCCACGCCAGTCGCGACGGTGTCGCGCGTCCCGCCAGCCTCCGAACTCTTCATCGCCTTAACGCTCTGGATCATGCCGATCTTGGTGCTCTCCACCAAGTCATTGGCCATGAACTCAAGAATGATGTGCGCGCCGAGATGTTCGCCGACCGCCCCGGTAGGCGCGCTCTGCGGAGTGTAGGTGGTGGTGTTGAAGCTGCCGCCGTTGGTGGTAACCGGCGCGCGTTGCACCGCTGGCTCGGCATCCGATGTGACCGCGCCGTCGCTCGTCTGTTGCACGACGTGGGTTAGCTCGTGCGCGGTGAGTGCCAGATCGTTAGGGCTGTTTCCCGGACCATAGTAAATATCGGAGCCATGGCTGAAGGCTTTAGCGCTGACCGCCCGGTTCATTTCCGTGGCGTCACTCCCTGTGTGAACGCGCACGTGGCCGAAATCCATGCCAAACCGAGGCTCAAAGAAAGCGCGTGCAGTCGATGACAACGGTTGCCCACCGCCGCGCGTGCTCCTGAGCTGGCTTTCGACAGATCCTGAGATCATCGGGGTTTCCGCCGGAGTCATTTGCCGAAGTTCTCCTTCGCCCACGGAGCTGTTTGTTGTGCCCACATGCCGCTGAATGAAAGACGTGATCCTTGAGAATAGTGATTTTCTCTGTACTATACCTTGCCCTTCAGCGCAACCATGACCGCTTTCGCAGCCAGCGTCCTTTCTTTGCAGGCCAGGCGGGCTGTTTTCAGAGGCGGTCGCATCCGGCATGCGCATGACGATGTCCGCTACCCGATCAGCTTCCTGCTCATAGACATCACCCGGTTGACTGATTGAGAGCTTTGCCTGAATCAAACCGGAACGAAGTACCTGCTGAACGGCGGAGTTCCCGAACCTCTGCTGCAGGTCTGGGGTCGCAACCCGACCATTGATAGCCGACCGCGAAAGCCATGCAGATGATCCTCCAGTGCCTTCGTTTATGGCAGCGTGGGCAACGGCGGCATTCCCGATCATTGATTGGGATCTCTCACTGCCGCTTGAGACATCCGAATGGCGCACCGAGTCGGGACTGTCAGAGGGGAGAATGATCCGATTCACGCGGTTTGGTTCCGACGTTTGAGCATCTATGGACTTCATTTCGCCTCCTGCAACAGCGGAGCATACGGCCCTAATTCAGACGATGTCAGCAAGCGCGCTTCGCGGCGATATTGACGAGCGATGGCGCGCACAATATGTGATTTGGTTATCATTATACAGCCTTTGTCAGAGCTGGTGTTGCTTGAATCCATAGCCATCAAGGCGGCGGTTTGCGCTGAGCCGACTATGCCTGCCCCTGTCAGGTCGAGACGCGACAGCAGATCGAAATCTATTCCTTCTTCAAGCGGCGCGGATTTCGG
The DNA here is from genome assembly GCA_963804815.1 of Blastocatellia bacterium. Classification (GTDB taxonomy): domain Bacteria; phylum Acidobacteriota; class Blastocatellia; order UBA7656; family UBA7656; genus DATEKX01. The sequence continues at coordinate 113,612 of CAWDRU010000001.1, forward strand.
GAACGCTATCTCCCATATGCGACGGCGCTCGGATGCCTCAGGCCGTGGGAAATGGAGCACGATTTGAAAGCGGCGCGTAAAAGCCGGATCAATATTGTCGCGCAGATTGCTCGCCAGTATGACCAGGCCATAGTAGCTTTCAATGCGTTGGAGCAAATAACTTACTTCCATGTTTGCGTAACGGTCTACGCCATGACGTACTTCGCCGCGCTTGCCAAACAGAGCGTCCGCTTCATCGAAAAACAGTATGGCGTGGCTGTCTTCGCCTTCGCGGAAGGCTTGCTCCAAATGCTTTTCAGTCTCGCCGACCCATTTCGACACTATACGCGAAAGGTCAATCTTGAGCAGTGTCATCTGAAGCTCATTGGCGATGACTTCCGCAGCCAGCGTTTTGCCGGTGCCTGAGTCGCCCGTGAAGATCGCTTTTATTCCGCCTTCACCCGTAATCAGATGATCAAACCCCCAGTCTTCGGCAACGCGCGGCCATGCTTTGAAGAACCCTGCGACCTCAAGGACCTGTTGATGCAAGGCTTGAGGCAGGATCAAATCATCCGGCCCCCGTTTTGGTCTGATCACTGTGGCAAAGTGATGGCTATTTTTTCGCATCACGGCAGAGCACGCCTGTTCGAGCTGTTCGCTTACAGGCGCAACAGGGCTGTCGCTCGTCAACGCGGCGCGCGTGCGCGCGACCCGCGAGACCGCGCGCAATTCGGTGCTGTGTATGCGAAATCGCGCGGCCAGATCATCACGCTGTTCTATGCTCAGATCGGGAAATGCGCGCTCCCACATCATCTGGCGCGCGGCGTAACTTGGCGCATTGATCTCTAAATCTGCATAGGGCCGTGCCTCAAGCAAAACAGTCGGACGCCAGGGATTTATGCCCGTAAGAATTATCCGGACATCAGAAGATGCGAGATGATCGGCCAATAGAGAACTGAGTCCACGCAGGTTTTCGCTTCCCGGTTCCGTCAGCAGTTCAGTGTCAATCATTAGAACCGCGCCAAGTGCTCCGGCAGTCTGGATTGATTCGATTATGCGTTGTTCGTGACTGACGCCTTGCGGCAACGTCTCTGTGAAGATAAATCGGCGCATCGGCAGCCCGGCTGCGGCAGCAATAGCCATGGCGACTTCGCCCTGCCCACTGCGACGCGGTCCCCAAACACCCAATATCGCGACGCGACGCTCGCGCAGGGCCTGACCCTGCCGTTTTATCAGAGCCGGGTTAATATCATACGGCAGATCAATTTCATCAAACCGCGATGGCAGCGCGATTTCGGCGCGGTCGCGGAAAATGCTTGTCGTATCCGCCGCGATGCCTGTCATAAAGGCGAGCAGCGTTGGCGCAAGACGCAGTTCCTGGCGCAATTCGGTCGCCGGTTCCCCACGCGCCTGCACCGCGCCTATACGTCGCAGCTTGCCGTAGCGGCCAAGCGCCTGCCGACGCGCACACCATTCAACGAACGCGCCAGCCGTTAGCGCGCACAAAAGTTCGACGCACGGATAACGGCGATTCAGGTCATCAAGTATGTAGGCGTAGATGCGCTCGTAGGAGCGGTCTATCTCGACGGCAGCGCAAAGCAGAAGGGTTTCCTGCTCGAATGCGGAGAGACCGAGAGATTGAGCAATCCGATCAAGCGGCAAGACGATTTCAGATGCCGCGCAACGCTCGCGCAATTCCTCTTCTGCTGTTTGTTCCTCTTGTGTGAGCGTCGCGGGTATGCCGGGCAGGATGCGGCAATCGGGCAACCCGTCAACATCGTTGAGCAGCGTCTGCACATGGTCTTCAGTGACACATAGCGGCGTTAAATCAGGACGGAGCAACCGCGCCGCCGCCCGCCCCTGTGCTTCGACTGCCGCACGCAGCGCACGGTTGAGCGGGCGCAATCTCAGCAGCAGGTGTTCGATTGCATGCAGATTTGTCACGCTCAGTCTCCCAAAATCATGTGGCGTCAAGCCTTTGATTTGTTCACGCCGAAAAGATCAGCGCCCGGCCATCAAGCCAGGGTAGATCATCAACCCTGTCAAGCAAACCATGATCGCGCAGGTCTTGCGAGCGCTTACCCAGAGGCAAGTTCACGCGCACACAATCTGGCGAATAATAGACGTGCGCATCCATATCGTGAAATCTTTCAAGCGCCAGATGTGGCGCTGTCTGCTCGCGCTCCCGCCACAACCTCCAGGCAATATCTGCAAGCGCAACTGAGGCAGTCAGCGTGATGTGGCAATCGAAAGTAGCGGCATCGGCCAGCGGTATGACTGGCCGCTCGACAGCTAGTGATTGCCATATCGTTTCACAGTCTGTGACTGCATCGCCCATCGCCCGCGCCATTCGCAAAAGAGCCGATTCTTCACTAATAGAATCGTTCGTCCACCAGCGCCCCTGCGATCTGCGATGCAACGCACGCCAGCGCTCGCCTCGCGTAGGCATCGCATCCGTGATGAAGCGAAAGCCTTCACCGTCCATCCATCCAAGCAACTCTGTCGCAGCCGTAGCCTGTGGAATCAAGACTACTGACGAATCCAGATGAATCAACGTTTGTCGAAGGCCGCTTAACTTCTCTGCCCACGCGATTAGAAAAATCCCTTCCGCATCCAGGAGCAGAAAGCCGCTATAAGCATCCGCCTCCGTGCGATATAGAAGCAGCGGTTGATTCGTATCGTGCCCTTCGATCAACGCGCCTGACAAAACGGCGTCAAGCGGCGAAAGATAAGGCGATATGTGCCGCGCAAAGGCTGCCAGATCAGGCCCGGCGGCAGGCTCGTCCAGCGCCGCGAAGGCTGAAGCAGCCTCGATCATTGCCTGCTCACGTCGCCAACCTCTGGCGGGCGGGGCAAGAACCTTGTAAGCCAGAGCGGCAGCGAAAAGCGACAACTCAGTCACGCATTCAGCAGCTTCCGCAGTTGCGGCGAGCGTCTTCAAATAACCCAACCGCGACAGCGGCCCAAGCAGTAGAAATGGCAATGCTGATGCGACGTGACGATCTGTTGTCATCATCACACGCCGCCGCATTAATACGGGTTGCGCAGGCAAGGGTGCTGCCGGTACGGACTTTGACCCGTCTGCCCTGAATTCTTCTCTGATTACCAGCGAGGGCGATGGTGCTGCCGGTACAGCCTGTGACTCCACCATTGATTGCGTCACAGGCTCGCGGAGCTTGTCCGGCGTCTCAGCAGGGTGAGTGATGTTTGTACCAGATGCTCTCTCTTCAACCCCATCCTCTACAGGAAGCGCGCGATTGAGCGCCTCTCGCAAGGCCATCGCGTTTGGTTGAAACTGTAGCCTTGCCATAGCTTCAGCCAGAGCGAGCAGGCGCAGGCACAGAATATGTTGCCGATTGCGCGGAGCAATACTGGAACGTGTCGCTATTTCATCAATCAGATTGTCGAGCCTTTCCTGAGAAGCTGAATCAAGGTCAACCGGGTCGCAGGCACCGCTGAGCGCGCGACGATGCCAGGCTTCCAAAGCTGCCTGAGAGAAGGCAGCCAAACGCATCTCAATCACTCCGCTCATTTGCCACAATATCAGCGATTGCAGGACGGCGCTGCCGGGCAAATTTTCCCGATCATCGAAGGCGACGGTTTCAAGTCCTGCCTGCTTTTCAAATTCAAAGCTCGCATCAGGTTCGATGGCCTCCTGCTCAATAGACTCCTGCTCAATAGCCGCTCGTATGGCCTGCGCGATTCGCGCGCTCACGCCATCGACGGGCGATTGAGTGTGAATCGCATTATCGCTATAGCTCATAGTTGCTGCTGCCAATAATTCGCTCATTCTCACGGGGACGCTGATACGAATCGGCGCAGCGATCTCGACTTCTGCGGTATCGGGCCATAGTCCTGCAAGCTCGCGGGCAATCAATTCCGGAAGCGCATTGACAGCACTCTGAAGGAGCTTGCGTGGCTCCGGCCCCCACGACCAGCCGCCGTGACGAACGATGCGCAGCCTGCAACGCTGGACGATGATGTTTGCCATATCAGCAACTGATCAAATATGGGGTGGCCGCTTCCCAAACAGCGGCTGAAGGCCCGCAATCAGCACCAGAACAAAGAAGTCTTTATTCGGAATAGACGCGACTGAGCCTTCCGGACTCGTCTTTAGATCCAGCGATATGAAGTGCGTTCCGCTTTTAATCGCTCCCTGCGCGATGCGACGTTCAGGGTCATTGCCTGGCAAGGGGTCCGCCTCCTGCAAAATCACGCAGGCACCCTTATCGTCAACCGTATTGGTATCTAGAAGTACCGTAACTCGCGTGGTGCTGAAATTTATCAGTGGCGGAGATCCTGCTGGTAGCAGAGGCGGGTTTCCCGACGGCACTGAATGTGTCGATAAATCGAGCGTGGGTAAATCCGATCCCAGCTTCGCGACCTTGTCTCCGCCTGCGACGAAACTTCGGGGATTGCTGAAGATAGCCGGTTCATAATCAACCACAGCAATATCCAGCCCCTCAGGAGGCACGACCAGTGTTTCACCAATAGGTTCATTGACGGTAGGGGTGGGCTGAATCTGATTTATATTGCGGACAATGAGTCCGGCACCAACCAGAGCTTGCATTGAAGGCTTACCCTCCGGGTCTGCCTTGCACGTGAAGGCTGCCAGCACGTGGCCGGTTTGCTTGACTAAGATAACCTTAAGCTGCAACTTGCTGCTCATGCTGATTTCTCCTTCACGGAAGCAAGAACGATGTAGTGGCAAACACCCGGATGATCTTCAATAATAGGAGTAGCGCCTCCGATTTGAAACCATCGAATCAGGCAATGCACGCGCCGTTCATCATCCACCCAGGTTTCCAACGCCGTGGCCGCCAGATCCCCGGTCAAAGTTGCGGGCGCAGCGTTTTCACCCAGCCGTAAGGAAATTTGCGTCTGAACAATCGCATCGCCATCGGCGACCTGCTTTTCCGTGATCCCCGGCGGCAGTGGAAGGATCATTCCGTCAGTGGCAATGCCCGATTCAACCTGTACTCCCCCAGTGGTCAATGCCCCTGTGATCTTGCCCTCAGTTGTGATATTTCCCTCTGCATCCACTGTGAAGACAGGCTTAAGCTTTCCCGCCGAATCGACCGTGCCGTATTGCAGAAGGCCCTTATCCCGTCCATTCAGGACAAGCAAAGGCGACTTCTTTTTCGCAGCCGTGCCGGTGCGGAGTGTAAGCGTGTCACCCTGAGCGGCTACTTCATCGGCCTGCACTCCGGCATAACGTCGCCCAATCCCGTCATTCTCCGGCACATAATCGGTAAACGCCTGGAGTTGATCATCCCACGTCACAAAGCCGAGCAGAATCCTCCAACCGCCTTCGCCCGGCCCATCGGCTATGCCTGCGGCGTCCTGATCGTCAAGATTGCGGGCCTTGCCGGGTTTGTCGAAAATCACGTTGAATCCTTCGACTCGGCGCGAAGGGGACGAACTCTCGCATGCGCCCATGGCCATAGGTGGCGGCGGCGACTCAAGCTCCCTGCCAAAGAGAAAGATCGGAAACCATGTAGTTTTCAGATCTGTTCCGGCTGGCAATCCCGCTGTCAGTTGCAGTTGTGAGAAGGTCGTCTCGCTCAACTGCTGGGGCTGCGAAACGACTATCTCACGGCCCTGCCCATCAATGGCCATGCCTGCGGCGAGCGTGAGGGTCCTGGTCTGGTCAGGATTATCTGCCTTTCCAATATCAAGACCGAAGGCTATGCCCCAGCGATGGAGGTAGCGATTGTGACGAGCCTGCTGGCCCCGGCTATGCTCAACTGCGACCGTAAGGTCAGCCGCTCCCAGAATCTGGTTTTCAAAAAAGATTGGCCGCTCAATCTGGTTACTCACGTCTTACCTCCTCTCAACTGTCCACCTGCGGTTTCCTGACTGATCTCTTTTTCGGAGGGGTTTTGGTTTCTCCCTCAGGTGCCTCCGGGCCTTCGCCCACACCCTCGACTTCGCTTTCCGCGCCATCAGTGCCAGCCTGAGCGGCTGCATCAACAGCATTAGCTTCATCGCTTGCGGTGACTGAGGCATCCGTTTGGGCAGCTTCTACGCTGGCCTCCGAAGCGAGCCCCGACACTTTCGAGGCGGCTGACCGAAACAAGCTGGAGATACTGTTGACCATCGTAGTGCCCCAGTTCGCATCAGGGTTAAAGCTACAAAGCGAGTCCGTCAGAATTTTTTTGACCTCGGTCTCAAGCAGCTTATTAATGTTAAAGCTCTTCCGGCCTTCGCGGTCATTGGTAAACAGCGAGTCGAACGGATCGCAACAGAGCGTCTCAACAAGATTGCCCAGCAGTTGCAAGGGCGGCATCCAGTAGCGCACGGCGGCAGGCGACAGCACGAAGGTGCGTTCGAGATTGCAAACCTTGACCACTTTGCATTCCTGCACATCAAAACAAGCCAGCAGTACGCCGGAGTCCTCACACGGCTCGCACGCCGGATTGAGCGCGCGGCAGAGACAATCGCGCACATAGTCGAAAAATGCCGCGACCAGTTGGTTACTGGTGCTGACAAATGATCGTACAGGTTCCTGGCTGCGGCTTTGCGGACTGAGTACAGGAATCATCATCGCTTTCACGCGCGGGCGCAACGTACAGTCTGTCAGATATGGTGTATTGTCCAGGCGTCTGAGCAGCCAGTCATGGATTTCTGCGAAAGACGTTCTGGAATCATTGATAAACACAGCTCTCGCAACCTCGATTTTTTCCAGGCCCTGTCTCAGAATAGCCTCATCAAGCCCTTGGATTTTACTCCGCAAAGCGGCTTGCTCGGCAACTGGGAGCATGTAGTAGCGATTTACTACCCCGGCGACAATACTCAAATTCTCGGTCAATTCCGGCGATAAGTTCAGCGAGGCGAAGCTTCCCGGATTGACGGCGTCACCCATTCCACTTGAGCCTGTTTGCCGGTCGGTTGACTGTGTGCCTTTTTCCAGCCCTGTTATGTCAAGCGCTGGTACTTTTTCTTTCAGACTTGCGAGTCCCGCATTGAAACTTGCATCAGAGGACTGGCTGAAGATCAGAGTCAAATTTGTATTTCTTGATTCGAGTTGATGGGCAAGCGTGGCAATACGCTGCAACGTAACCATATCGCCGAGGCATGCGCAGAGCCGCGCAATTAGCGGGTTGGCCGCACCATGCTGCGGCTGGCAGCGCACTTCAAACTTTATGCCTTCGCGCACACGCGTCGCTTCGCATCCTTGCCGCCCACAATCGTCGCCCGTAGAGTACGGCATCACAGGGTCGGTCGGCTGCTCGCAGTAACGAATGTACAGACAATACCGGTTAACCCGCGCAGGAACGGTGCCCGGCTGCTCTGGATTAGGTAATACTATGACCCCGCCCGGACTATCGCGTAAGGGGGCGGCGTCTGTGCCTGCCTTGCTACTCGCGTCAGATGCAGGTAGATCAGGACATGGGTCACCGCAATCGAACCCGCCTAACTGATTGCGGAGCAGATCGCGTATCATCTTGTTGATGTTTAGCGACTGTGCGCAATCAAGCGTCAAGTCGTTGCCACAGCAATCAAGCGCATAGCCGGGATGCACAATGACCTGCCCATTGCCGCAGGGGTCGCAGGTTACTTCCAGACCGCATACGACGCCTGCGCCGAACAGGTAGCGATTGTGCAGGCGGCTTTTCTGAATTGAGTAATCGGCCAGCAATTGCAAATCATCTTCGGTCAAAAGCTGTCCGGCGAAGAATCGCGGGCGCACGATTCCCTGTCCCTGACACGATGCGCATCCACCTCCGCCGCAACTGCATGCTGCCGTCGTGGTCGTTGCGCCGCCACCGCCGCAGCCGCAGCCCGTGCCTTTATGACTGGTATTGGCATTCATCTGATTTCCTCCACAGCGTTAGGCTGAACTCCTGTTCCCGGTTCCCGCTTAGGCGTCAATATCGTCTCTTTTCGGGCGTTGAACGGTATCCTGTTTCACCGGTTCGCGTCGGGGTCGCGGGTCATCGATATAGAACCAGCTTTCAAAATTGCCTCCGGGCGACCCGTTGCCTGAGGTCCACGGCCCATAGCGATTCGGCGGGTTTATACATCTTGTCTGGGGAGTAGCCTGCCCTCTGGCTGGCCCCTTGGAATCTTCAAGCAGCGGGACGCGGCCACCCACATGATTTCCATCCACCGGGCGACAGCATTCATCGAGAATGAATTCGGTGCGGACCATTATCAGCACACGGTCTCCATGCTGGAGGCTCTCGTCAGAGGTTTGCCTGAAGGTCAACTCCCGATAATTCTCATCATAAGTCACATCACCGTCCATGTTGTAAAAGTAGGCGTGACGCCCTGTCCCCCCTTCCAGCACCCATACATCAAAGAGACCTTTATTGATCGTCTCTTTCAGCACCGGACGCGAGAATCTGACCTTCAGGCCGTTCTCTTGCAGCAGTTTCGTAGTCTCTGCAATCGTGTAATTTTCCGCACCGTGCGCCCAACTGATGCCGGTGATCGTCACCGGCTTATAGAGCGCGACCCAGCGACGAACATCGTTGCGGATGTGATGGTCCGTCACTTCTTCACCCTTCTTGAAATCAATGGCCGCCAGCAGCAGACAGTTGTCGGCGCACTGTTGGCAGCAATTGTTGCGGCAATGATCTACGTGTGGCTTTTTGGTTGTGACTTTTACGCGCACCGAATCACGCAGCTTGCTGTAGACGCATTCCGACACTGCCATGCAGGCATCGGGGAGGACAGGGCGCACAGGATCAATCGGATGAACGCAGTAGCAAATGCTCAAATATAGCGTCGGCCATTTCTCTATCGAGCTATCAAACAGGCGTTTTTCCGTATCGCTCAGTTCCTGCCACAGATCAACAGTCAGCGTATCGTGCACAACCAGTTCGTTACCTTCACAATCGAGTGCCAGGCCGCATTCGATCTGCACGCGCGCGTGCCGCTCATGGGGATTGGGCTTGAGCGGCGGGTCGCAGTCCGGCTCGCTCTTACACGCCACGACTTTTAAGCCACATACAGTGCCGTACCCGTGCAAACAACGGTTGAGCAGTTTGAGCTTTTTGCGGAAGTAATCCTGTTCGGTCTGTAAGTCAGTGGCCGCCAGCATTTGTCCATGAAAATATCTCAGCCGTGTTAAATCCGGCATCGAATCACATGTTTCCTTGTGCGACGGATCAGGTTGGTCCTGTCGGTCTGGTTTGTATCCATCAGCATCTTTGTTTTGAGCATTATCCATAGTTGTAATCACTCCTTCGCAATCTCATTCGATAATCGTTTGCACACCAACAACGAAGGTCTCTCCGACCTTTACGCCCTTGTGGCTTCCGTGTCTGCCGTGCCAGAGCAGACTCATACGGCGCAGGCGTACGTTGCCATCTTTTCCAAGTACAGGCGGCGGCAATGCGGCGAGCAGAGTATCAACGCCGACCGCGGATGTGTTGCCAAGTATGAAGCCTTCACCGCCAAAGCGAATCGTGGCGAGCGCATGCGCAGGCTTCTGACTTGCAACCAATTGCTCTAATCGCTGCCGCGTGTTGACAGAGTTCATAGAATGCGGCGGCACAAGCACACGGAATCGGAATGCCTGCATCAACACAGGATCATCATCGGGGTTGCCATAGCTGCGCAGCGGCGCACTCCCAAGCGGTGATCGGCTAAGTCGAAAACGCGCGCGCGATTTGCCGAAAAGCCGCACAGACCCCAGATAAGCCGCGTTTTGTACTTGCGGCCCGTCACTCCGTGCGACGCTCCCCCAATTGCGTTCGGCAGCCAGTTCTTCAATTACCGGGTTTACGCCGAACACGAGCTTGATTGTTTCTCTAAGCCCGGCTATCGTGCCGCGACGGCGATAAAGGTCAGGCAGCGCCTGCAAGATTTTTCGACGCAAATCAGGCGGCCAGGCGGCATCGAAAACGACATCCAGAAAACTGCCGAGCCAGGGCAGGACATCGTCAGGCACACCTTCCGGGTCGAGCAGCGCCGGGGCACGCTCAATCGCGCGGTCAAGATGGCCTATTGACGCATCGAATAGCGCCAGAAAGCGTTCGCTGAAATCCTCTGCTTCGGGATTGTCGCGGTAAACCGGCGGCAGATAGTTCAGACTCGTGACGCGAGGAAAATCGAGCCGCACGCGCCGCACAACAGGGGTCGCCACGCCGTCGCCTTTCAATCTCACACGCAGATGAAGATAACGTCCCGGCGGCTGGTCAATCAGGAAATCCAGCGCGCCCGATTCACCGCCTTTCCAATCTAACGGATGCGGCACTCCGGCAATAAATTTCGTCCAGCCCGCATCCTTGCTTTTGATTGTAGAATCCAACTCGCCAGCATTTTCGCTCGTCGCAACCGCAACTGAAATCATAGTTCCGGAAGGAACATCAGCATCAATCTGCACACGATGCCAGCGACAGCGAGGGATACCGCTGTCAATTGCTTCCGTCAGTAACTGCCCCTGCATTCGACGCCGTGGCGCAGTTGGCGGCGCGATCACGGTTTCAAGCGGCTCGCCATCCCAGTCGAAGCAGTAAGGGACGGCAAGCCCATCCGGGCCACATTCCTCAATGCAGAAGCCATTTTTTCCATTCGCCGCTGTCAGCCCCGTCGGCTTGAACGCTTTCTTCAACTGCTCAATAGAAGCCTTCTCAAACTTCGTCGCGCCGCGCGCCGCGCGCCAGAGCCTTAAATTTCCGTGTTTAGTTTTCGTAACAAGCCATATTGAGCAGTCATCGCTTGCCGCGAGGCGGTTGATCTTTTCTTTGTGGGGCATTTCAGGAAGCGCAATCAGAAGCTCGCCGCGCAGATCGCCTGACGGACCAAAGCGCCATATTTTGTTTGTCTCGATGTCGGCAACAAGCAATTCGCCCCACGGAGTAAAGGTCAGCGGCCCCGGCCTTGCAATTCGGTTTTCAGCATCAGGATGAGCGCAATAAGTATCGGCAAGGAGAGCGTTCAGGTCTATCGAAGCGACAAGCTGCTCGCCATCGCGTTCCCATATCCAAATTTTTCTCGCGGCGCTATCAGAGACCGCCACGCGATGGCCTCTTGCCGCAACCGCGCCAGCCGCTTTCAGCAACTGGTGATCGCACGATTTGCTCCAGACAGGGAGCCATTTTGTCGCGCAGCAATCGCGGCGCAAAAGTCGCGTTTTAGTGACCAGATACCAATCGCACCGCCCGCACCCGCGCGCCAGTCGCAGAGGGAGCAGATAGGCAAGCACAACGCTCGCACCTACGGCATCGGGATCTTTTTGCGCCAGCCGCAATCCTTCCGCATCATCGATATCAAGCCCGCTCAAGTGCTCAACTGATGCATCGTCCCAGCCCACGAAGCCATCAAGCAGCCTGAAATTCTGATTGTCACCGCCACAACTCATCTGGTCTCCTGAATAATGATTTGATGAACATCAGGCCATAGCAACGCGTTGGCCCGGGGCACGAAATCCTGACAGGCAGGATACCTGAATCCGTCAGCGATGATGTTGAGCAATGGCACAGCGCCCACCCCTTCGACGCTGGTTAAGCGGCGCAGCAGCGCCTGGTAATACAACGTGCCGCCAAACGGCCAGCCGGTACGCTCCGCCCCACCTGTAAGCGGATGCAGAAATTGATCAATCGCCTGGGTCGAGCGCCGCACAGTGTCGCCCGAATCCGCGCCGGAGCGAATCGTGATCGTGGCTTCGATCCTCACTTTGTGATAGTGGGGCGCGGCGGCTACGACTTCCACACCGGCAGGCGCAGCCTGAGTGCTCAAATGTGTGGCAACAGCGCGCAGGGTGTCTTCATCGGGCGTCGGCGGTCCTTCGTTGCGGTCGGGCGGCACGACGAAGACAGCGACCACACCCGGTATAGGCCGACCGGGAAATGATGGGTGCAAACCGGCGACGGCGTGCGCTCGTTCTATCAATGCGCCCTGCGCGTGACGCGCGAGCAACGCATAATCGGCTACGGTGACTGCGCGCGAGCGCGCACGAAGCTCCTGCGGGCCGCGCTGCAAAGTCTGTGTCAGGCTTTCACGATCAGCCCCGCCCGTAGCAGGCCAGGGGTTTGTCGCCTTGATAACAAAAGACGCTGACGACAGCAGAGTGCTCACAGCTTCGGCATCAACCGCGCCCGCTCTTCCGCCGCCGACGCGATAGCGCACGGCTCGCACGTTGCGGAACCCCTGCGGGACCTGTGCCCCATGAATTCCGTCTCCGAATGTGACTATGCCTTCAAGCGGATCAAGCACGTAAACTTCCGCGTCGGGGCCGAAAGCCGCCAGATCATCGACCTGTCTCCATCTTCTGGTCTTCGATTTGTTTTGCGCGTCAGTCGCACCCGTTGTGGCCGTTTCAGTCCCGTCCGGCGCATTGGCTTCGGGCTCGCTTGTAATAGTGAAGCCGCCCTCTTCGACTTCAAGGATCAGCGAATCGGGGAGAATCGGTTTCTGACTCAGACGCATCTGGCGATTTCGGCTTTGCGGCAGAAGCTCCAGCGCCTCGTTGAATATGGTGCGCGCAGCGATGGCTCGCACCATATTCAGCTTTATGGACGCGAGCACAGGGCTTTGTTGAAAAGTGCCAAACGCAATTTCCAGCCGCAGCCAGCGCAGATCTTTTTCCAGACCGCGAGGCCGTCCGGAGCGCCATTGACGCGGCAGTCGCAATTCGATGACGCCGCTGTGGATCAATCCGCCAGTCTCATCGAAGTTAATCTCGGCTCGCTCGAACTTCGAGCCGTCAAACACGCTCCATTCCAAAAGCGGCCCCGGCGGCACAGGCAGCGGCGCGACTCCGCCAACAGGCACAGGCGGCGGCGCACCCGGCGGCGCTGCCACACGAATGCCAAGCGAGATGGTCGGCCCGGGTTTTGCGTCGCCCGAAAGACCTATTAAGAGCGCAGCCCCCGCCTGTGGTCGCTCGCCAAAAGGAAGAAAGTTTGCTTTGTCGCCTTCTGCTCCCAGATCAATTGCCTGAAAAAGGTTATCCAGCTGCACCTGTATTTGATCAATCTTGTTGGGTGCTGCCAGCAAGTCGCGCTCGGTTTCAAAGATGACAAGATCACCGCTGTCATCGGCAGGCTGTGCGCCGACTTGAAAACCCCTGCTGATCAAGACCGATTGCGGCGCATTCGTGGAGATCTCGAATTCAAGCAGCGCGGCGGCGGGCGATGCCTGTATTGGCTGAATCCCTGCAAGGCTGAGAAACTCGATGAAGGTCTTCTCCGGTATGCGGTTCAATCGTTCGAGCACAGGTTCCATCTGCTCGCCGAACAACCGTGTGAGCGCCATTCCGGCATCGCTCGCCCGCAGATTTGTCCATTCGGGCGTAAAATTCTTTCTACGCGCGCGCACCTCATCCGTAATCTCCTGACGCGATGACGGGAGCAATTCGGGCTGAGCCGCTGATGCTTCATCACCGGGCTTCAGCCGCGCCTTGGAGTCAGGCCCTGATTCTTTACCCCACCACACGTCGCTCATCGCAGACCTCCCTGACTTCCCCGCGCGCTGTGGAAATTCAGAGTCAGATGGAGCAGCTCTACAAGATCGTGCGGGCCAATGGTGACATCAAAACAGGTAGGCTCTCTGTTTATCGGAGCATTTTGCAGAATTAAGTGGCTACAATCGCCGCGCAGCTTTGCTTCCTCGGAAGAGCCTAGCGTGATGGCCGCGCAATTCTCACCGGGCCCTTGCCCAATCCGTTGCAGCGTGGCGCAGTCGTGATAAATCTGATCGCGCAACCCATTAAGCAATTTGCCCGGCTTTGACGCATCAACCAGTTCAATAAAGACTTCAATAACCATGCCTTGATCGCCGATTATGCGTTGGGCTTCGCGCAGAATTGCTGATGGTCGCAGCGGCTCACCGAAAGGCCAGCCCTCGCCCGTGTCACCGCCAATGAGCGGGTCGAGGAATGTGCGCAGGCGTTGTTTAATCCTCATGCTCAGTTTTGTGCGATCAGCTACATTGGATTCAATCTCGATGCTGAGCAGTACCTGACGATAGCGTGGAGCCGAAACAAAGACTTCGCTGGCAATCAATCGCGTCTCATTCAATCGCGCGCGAACGGCAAAAAGCGCGCCGGGGTCCGGCACAGGGGCTGGAACGAATGCGCTCTCGACCAGCTTTTCGTCAAACTCTTCCGAGTCCTCGCTCAATTTATCCGGGCGTGGCGCAACCGGCACTATGAATAATGTGACCGCTCCGGGCACTGGCGAGCATGGGTGCGCAGGATGAAAACCGATTGCCGCGTGCGCCCGCCTGATGGCGACGCCGGGAATAGCGAGTGCGATCTCTTCGTAATCTTTAGCCGTGACCGCGCGCGTGCGCTGCTTGAGCGTAGACGCTATGCGTTCGCGCGCAAGTGAAATCGCTTCAGGCTCCTCGCCGCCTTCGGTCCGCACAACATTCACTGCGCACAGGTCTTCGCCTTTCCATTTGAGGTTTGCTCCGAGCCAGCCTGCGATGCCGCCGCCTACGCAATACTTCACTTTCAACTGCGGCTCGCCCTCGGCATGTTTCAGAATCAATGCCTTGAACTCATTGAGCTGATCCAATCCAATCACTGTTATAAGCGCACCGAAGAAGGCCCGCTTTCCTAAGAACTCTCCATCTTTCAGAATTTTTAATTTATCGAGCAGGCTGTCGGCAACGCCTGCTTCTTTTAGAGCTTCCAGAGATTTTTCGGTTATTTTGAAAACTGCCGCCAGAACAGGCAATCGCCCGGTCTGTCCATCGCCGAAACGAACTTCACCGCGCTCGCGGTCAACCGTAAATACGCGATCTGTCGGGCCATGAAAAGACAGATCGGCGGTATATCTCCAGATATGCTCCTTTCCGTCACGCTCTTTGATTTTAAGCGTGACAGTGTTTTCAATCGGCGGATAATCTTTCTTCAAAGCCTCTCGCTCAGGCAGGTCTGCAAGCGAAATCACGTTGCCCGGCAGTGGTCGCCACTCGCGCAGCAAGGCGTGCTCGTCCGTCTCTCTTTTGTGCGAGGCTATCGTGACATTCGGGATCAACCGCTCAAGTCGCGGCGGCGCTGTGAAGCTTGTCTGCTCCACGCGCATCCACAATGTATATAGATGTGTGCCCGGCGACGCGGCGAGGGTTTCAGATTGCCAGTCATTCTTTATCGGCAGCTTCACCAGACCAGATCGCCGCAAACCGCCTGTGCCGTCGTCTATCTCCTTTTCGTCGAATTGAATGGGGTTGTCGTCCGCGCCTTTGTAAAACCATTTGATATTTGCAGGGGGCGGCACGTTGGAGGGCGCACCGGGCGACCACTGGGGAACGATGCTCGACGTATCGCGCAGGTCGAATAACAGTGAGAATAGTTTGCCCGCGATGCTCTGCGGCAAGGGAGCCCGCAGCGGGAGAACGATCCTGACTTCCGAGGCTTTGCCGTTTGCCGGAAACAGTCTCATAACTTTGCCCTGCTCCAGATCTGTCGTTCGGTTCAGGCCATTGATGAAAAGGCTCAGCCTGTCGTTGTTCTGATCAAGCGGCTCAAAGGGCAGCAACGCAACTTCGCTCTCTGTCGAAAAGATAATCGGCGGATTTGATTTGAATAGCTGCAACTCCTCCATCCTGCCAACAACTTTTGGCTGGTTGGGAGTGTCAAAGCGAATGACTGTCGCGGCAGCCTGCGTCGGTTTCGGCGCTTCGCCCAAAAGCGAGAACGCTCCACGCACGAGCGAATCAGGCACTTGATCTATCCAGTAGACACGCTGTTCGAGCATCCACGCGAAAAGCTCAAGCATCGTTATGCCCGGATCAACCGGCGCATGCAGCGTCCACTGGCCGCCAGAGGCAGCGGCGATGCGCCGCCTTATGGCCACCACCATCTCGTTCCAGGTGAGATCGTCCAGTTTGATCGGATCAAGAGCCATCAACTAACGCTCCACTTTATCGAGGTAGAAGGGAAAGACTAAATTGCCGCGCGTGTTTGTCTGGCGCACGCGGTAGCCTATGTGAACTGTGACCCGTGTTTCATCTTCGAGGTCTGTTTCAGCGCGCACCTCTTCAAGGTCAATGCGCGGCTCCCAGTCGCGCACGGCATCGCGTATGGTCGTTTCGAGCAGGCCCAGATGCTGAATGCTTCCGGGCGCGAAGACAAGGCTCTGGGCTTTGCTGCCAAAATCAGGCCGCATAACACGCTGGCCGAGATTTGTGAACAGCAGGATCTTGAGCGATTGCTCGACATTCTCATCACCGTCAACATAAGTGAGGCCGCCCGCCGCATCCGGCAGAATCGGGAAGCGCCACCCTGTGCCGACAATTTTTGAACTCATTTTCGCTCCTCCTCAGCCGATAAGCACGCTGCCTGTGGCGACCACTGTGCCAATGGGCATATCGACAGGGTCGTTGCAAGTCTCAGCCTGATCTCCGTTGCGCGCGACTGGCTGGCCGTTTACCTTGACGGTGAGGCTGCCTGTCTTGATCGTTGCCTTGTTGGCTGGCGTCTTCTGAAAAGCGGTTCCGGGCGGCGTGGGTATATGCTGAGGGGTATTGTCGGCTGTGCTACCGACCGTTGCCGCCTCCAGCCCCATCACCTTGACGCTGCTGCTTAGCTGCCCGTTTATGATTCCTTTGAACGGATGCGGCAAAGGAGTAGGAACTGGTGGCGAGGGCGGCGCGGGAACTAATACGATATGTGTATCTGTGGCCGTGACCTGATCGCCTTTTTTTGCTGCCGGTTGTCCCATAACGCTCTTTCAGTTCAGATTGATGGTTGCGCCCTTAACGGTCATATCTCCGTTTGCAGTTATCTTTATCGTGGTATCGGCTGAGATTTCTATTTCCTTTGCCTTCAAGGTAAGCTTGCCGGTGCTCGATTCAATCCGGATCGAGTCTTTTGCAGTATCAATCTCGATTCGGTTCTTTTCCTTTGAATCAATGATTGTTATGCGTTCATTTCCATTGCTGTCAGCGAGCGTTATCTGATGGCCCCCTTTGGTACGAATCACCTTTTCGTCCTTGTCATCAGCGCGGTGGGTCGGAGGCTTGTCTTTACCGTTATAGATTCCGCCGATAATTATGGGCGTTCGCATATCGCCCTGATCAAACCCGACAAGCACTTCATCTCCGACCTGCGGCGAGAAGAAGGAGCCGTAGCCGTTGCCTGCAAAAATCTGGCTCACACGGCACCACTCCGTGACCATCTGGCTGTCGAACCACGGGAATTTCAGCCTCACGCGACCCTCCCTCTCCGGGTCATTGACCTCCGTAACGATCCCCGTGTAGACACCGTAAAAATTGCTCGCCGCGCCGTCCACTTTCGATTGCTCGCTCATTGTGATTGCCCTTTGCTTGTCCCGCCGTCGGTCGCCGAGCGGACACTGAACTGCGTCAGATAGCCTGAGTTGCCGAGTGAGTGAACCACTTTTGTAATCTCATATTGAATGGGGTTGTCAGCCGGGCCGCTGAAACGCTGGCCCAATCCCTTTAATTCCAGGTTGTCGCCCGGCCTGAGGTCCGGCAGGCCAATGACCTGACCGCTGCCCGTGAGGAACTTGTATGCGCGCTCGCGCAGCATACTTATGGCCAGATCGCGCGCCTCCTGCACGTTCAATACTTTTTTGTTGACGACTATATGTTCCGGTTTATCTAATTTCTTATCTGCGGCCTTCGCTCCATTGGTTCCGCCTCCGCCGTTGTCGGGCAGGTCGCTCAGTTGCGCTTTGTAAGTGATAGGCTCTTTCGTTCGCGGGTCCCAGCCCCTTACTTCTACGCTTGCGACCTGCCGATTAAGGGTTAGTTGCGGGTTGAAATTCATCAGGTTCCTGCCCCACTCGAATACGTAAATGCGCGACCGACGTGCATCGCGAATGTTGGTGGGCTTCATAAAGAAGAGCCTGTCGTGACCCGTCTCAGGGTTTACCCGTATGAAGCAATCGAAATCGTTTCGCTTGGCACGCTCTAAGAGAAATATCGCCTCGGTCTGATCGCCTTGATTGACAAGCTCCTGAGGCTTCCCTTCTTTCGTCGGCTCGAATTCGAGCTTGTTGCGGCGCGCTACTTCGCCCGCTATTTTCCAATCCTCCATATTCTTGAATATCTTCTGCTGCCCATCCTTCGGCTTTTTCTCTTTCAGTTTTACGAGCGAATCAACTCCCGTAACGCCGAGCGTCGGCACCCCGGATTCAGGAAAGCGTGGCGTGAGCGTCGTAACCACCCCTCGCGCCATGTACCTGAGCCGATCCGCATAGCCCATCTGAATGTCCACACGATTACCTATGTCGAAAGTCGTTGTGTCGCTGTACTTGAAGTCAAAGCTCTTATCGTCCCAGTTGTTGACCGTCAGCTCGAAGCTTGTGAGGTGATCTTTCTCCATAGTCACCTTGAGATCTAGGATGTCGCCATGAGTCGTTTCGTCAAGCTCACGGCCTTCGACGAGCACCTTGAAATTCGGTGCGTAGTAATCCGTCGGCGGCAGGCCGGGTATTAGATTAGGATTGTCGAGCAAGCCGTTACTCATTCAACCATCACTCCAATCAGCGCAGCCTTGGCAGCGTCAACACACGGCCCGGCGCAAGTGTGCGCGGGTCTTTAATCCCGTTCGCCAGCGCGATGGCGCGCCAGACGCCGGAGTCGCGATATACGGCGGCGGCAATATTGCTGAGCGTGTCCCCGCGCGTGACCACCCATGTCTTTTCAAGATCGGGTGAAGTCTTGGGCCTCTCTTTGAGTTGAATCTCGACCGGGCGATACTCCTTCAGCGTCAGGCTGAGCTTTGCGCGCAAGGGCGTGCCTTCCGGCGTAAATAACGTGTAAGTCACGTTGAGGCTTTCAATGACGCCCCTAAACTCATTCCTGCTCCAGACAAAATTAACGATGGGCGGGGCGTGCGATTCGCTCCTGATATTGAGCAGGCCGCGCAGCTTATTGACGTATACTTCGCGCACGTCTTTGAGCGTGTCGGATGTGTCGGCCAGCAACTCAACCGTCAGCTTCTCACTGGTGCCGCGCACGAACTGAATAGGCGGAGATTCCAGGCCGGGAATCGCTATCTCTGCGAAGTTATTAGTCTTCTGAAGCTGATACTCGGTCGGATTGAAGCGAAACTCTATGACCTTATCTTTATCATCCACGGCAGGTGACTCGATCACGAGCCTGGCCCGCTGCGATCCCTGACCTGCGCTGGTTATAGGAGTGCTCATCGCTTATGCCCCCTCTCCCAGTGATCGTTCGCGCGCGGCCCAACTCTCGCGCTCCTTCGCCTCTTCCTGTTTACTGCCCCACTGCCGTATGTATTTCTCGAACAATCTGGCGAAAGCTGCGTTATCGTCTTCGCTCTCGACATCGAATTTCACTTCGAGGTTATTGATCGTGACCATATATTCGCTCCCGGTTCTTTGTCGTTGCAGGCTGGCTCGCTATATAGACAACACAGATACCTGCCGCACGCCCTGATGGGCTATCTCGACGCTTTCGATAGCCACGGCGTTCTGCATAGCATTTAACTCAGGGCCGGTCCATTTGGCCGCGATGCCCCCGTAAAATTCCCACGCCACCATCGGTATTCCCTCAGTCGAGAGCAGTATGATCGCGCCATCGCGCCGCGCCCCCAGCGACTGCGACAACCCGGCCTCGTACCACTCCCATAGCCCTCTTCCGAGCGCCAGACCACGCCGAAGCGAGATACGAGTCCAGGAATGGCGCACAGGGAGCTGATGCACGTAGTCGTTGACGCCGCCCTCTGCATAAGCAGTCACCTCAAGGTCTGCGCCCAGTCCTTTGACCTCCTGAAATCCGCCAAGGGCGAAGAGTATGACCTGCGCCGCTTGCTTCGCAGGCAGGTATGCATCGCCCGGATTGAGCGTCACGATGAAACGATATGAAGTCAGCGGATCGAGTATGCTCACGATTCAAAGACCTCCAGCCTGCCGTCTCCGCTCAGTGATACGCGCAGCAGAATGAATTCCATAGGCGTTGCGGGTGCGAGCTCGATTTCGCAGTGAACGCGGCCCAGATCAACCTCCTCCGGCGTGTTAAGCTTTTCGTCGCAACGCACACGAAAAGCCTCATCCGGCTGCGCGCCCTTCAAGGCTCCTGCGCGCCAGGCTTCGAGCAGAACGGTCGTGATCGAGCGCGCAAGCGTGAGCCACATCTCAGGCCCGTTTGTGTCGAAGACAAGCGGCTCTGTAACGCGGCGGATTGCTCGCACGAGCCTGTGTATCAATCTCCTATGCGCGATGAAGCGCTGTTCTTCGCCCAAAGTCCGCCCGCCCCACACGTGAAGCCAGTTGCCTGCAAAACATCGCAGCAGATTGATGCCCGCAACGTTGCATTGCGCCTGCTCTGCCGGGTCGAAACGCTGTGTTATGTCAACAGCTTCAAAGATAGGAGCGTTGGCCGGTGTGTGATGAGCGCCGCGCTGGCGATCAAGACGGCTGATGACGCCTGCGACATGCCCTGACGGCGGGATGTTACGCAAAGGCCGCCTGATTCCTCCGAGCGGGTCAGGCACGCTCAGACGCGGATGATAAACAGCGGCAGCACGCCTTGCTTTGAAATCCACCTCGTTTCGCAATCCGTCTACCCACTTCAATGTATCCTGCACCTGTTTGATGGCCAGACCTTCGTTCTCCCTGTCTTCCTTGTCGGTCGGCACATCCACAATCACCATGCGGTCGCGAAGTTCCTCAGCCTGATTGATCAATTGCACGAGGATTTCTATCTGATCTTCATCACCCGCGACATCGTCGTATAAGCCCGGAGCCGCGACCAGTGCCACTTCGCTCTCATCGCCCATTTTTATGATGGCGTCCAGATAATCCTGCTTTCCCGGAGTTTTGCCTGACTCTGCATCCAGACCGCCTTCGAGCGCGAATTCCCAGTTCAGCGAGTGCGGCCCCTTGTCCCGATCATAACTGGTCGCCGTCGGGCCGTTAGGAATCAAGCGAATCAGTTGCGAGCGCGCCGCTACCTCTTCAATCAGATTGTCAGTTGTAAGACCAGTCATATATTCGGTCGGCTCGTCCGGCGCAATCACACCCAGATCAACCACAGGCGTCCCGGATGCTCCGCGCTTACGATAGCGAATCGTAACTCTGGTATTGTTGGCCCAGGCTCCGGGGCTGCTTGCTTCAATCCTGTAGCTCGTATACTCGAATGCCTGTGGCGAATCTGACATCCAGTTTCCCAGACCATCGAGTTCGCCGGTTCGCCACTCGACGGCTGCCGCTCTGGCCGACGGATGGGCCAGACGGATGATGTGCGCGACTTCGCCTTCATTTTCAAAGTAACCACGGACCGCATAGGTCATAACGGCATCCGCAGCCAGCCCGCCGAAGACGCGCAGGTATGCGCGCAAGCCTTCGACGCGGACGATCTGGCCGACAGGCCCGCGCCTTGTGCGCCCGATGAAGCCCGCGACATCCGAGCGCAGAGGCGACGGCTCGACTATGGGCCGAGCGGCTGTGAAATAGAGTCCGGGAACTGCCGCCACAGAGTTCACCCGGCCTGCCCGTCAATGGCAAGACCTTCGTGGCAGATCTCAACGGTCTCCATGGCGATCTCGTTGTTCTTTGCGTTCATCCCCGGCCCTGTGAATTTACATGGCCATCCGCGCTTGAAGTTCCAGCGCATAACTTCCTGGCGGTTTTCGTTGAGCAGGATGATAGAGCCTTCCGTGCGCACGACCGTACCGTTCATTCCCTGGACGATCCAGTTCCAGAAGGCCAGGTCGCCGGTAATCCCGCGCTTGAGCGTTATGTTGGTGAATTTCTTGAGGCCGGGAACTTTGCGCACGGTTATGTCTTCGCTGCCGTTTCGATACTCAATCGGGTCCTGAGCCACTTCCAGTCCCGAAACTTCGGCGAATGAGCCTTTGACCGTTTTGCCGTCGTCACTGATGCCTGTGACGATTACTTCAAAGTTATAACCGGCGTATGGATCTTCTCTGAATACAGGCATAGTTTTCCTCTCAGGTTATGGCTTTCCTGTCGCGTTCGCGCCATCAGCTGACCGTGGTTTCAAGCGTCTTCTGCTGTATGCGGAATATGACAAACTCCGCAGGTTTGACGGGCGCGATGCCGATGACGCAGATCAGACGCCCGTTATCTATATCGTCCTGAGTCATCGTTGACCGGTCGCATTTGACGAAGAAGGCCTCATCAGGTTTTGCCCCCTGGAGCGCCCCGCTGCGCCAGACAGTGGTCAGGAAATTGGTGATCGTCGCTCTCACACGCGCCCAGAGCGGTTCATCGTTCGGCTCGAAGACTACGAATTGCGTCCCTTCATCAATCGACTCCTCGACGAAGATGAAGAGTCGGCGGACATTGATATATTTCCAGGCGCTGTCGGAAGTGACCACTCGCGCGCCCCAGACTCTGTTGCCCCGCCCCGGAAAGAAACGCAGAACGTTGATGTTTCGCGGATTGAGCATGTCCTGCTCGCGCTTGGTGACATCGTCTGCGATCCTTGTTATCCCCCGGATCACTTCGTTGGCAGGGGCTTTATGAACGCCGCGCTCGACATCCACCCGCGCGTATATGCCTGCCATGTGGCCAGAGGGCGCTACCTCTATATTGCGCTTGATGGACGGGTCGCGCACTTCGATCCACGGGTAATAGAGCGCCGCGTACTTGGTGTCGAGCGGCTCGCGGAACTCGCGTATCTCCTCGGTGTTCAGGCCGTCGCGCGGGTCGAGAATGGCAAAGCGGTCTTTGAGCATCTCGCAGTGCTGGATGAGCGCCGAATGAATCGTCGAAGACCACAGGCCCGGCACCATGCAGATGGAAATCTCGTCAATCAGCTCGAAGGCTTGAATTCCGGTCGGATCGTCAATACCGTTGTCCTGACCGACAAAATCATCTACCGACAAGTCCCCGAGGTTGTCGCGGCCCCCTGTCAGATCGGCCCATTGCCGCTGCGGGTCTGTGACGGCGGCGGGCTGCGGGATGCTTGGGAACTCCTGCAATGTGTCAACTGATCCGGCGAAACCGTCTCCGGCAACCAGATCAATCAACTTAGAGTTCTCGTTGATTTGTGTGACGATATAGTTGGCAGTACCGTCATCGACAAGGCGCAGATTACTAAAGGTCTCTTCGGCTTCGATCAACTGGTTGCGCCTGTAGCGGATTCCGACTTCGACCTCGATCACGCGCAGCAGCGAATCATCGAAATACTGCCCCGCCATATTCGCTGACAGCGTCACCAGATCGCCGCTGACCGAAGCTACAGTGAGAACCTCTTTGTCGGTGCCGTTGTCGAGTTCGACCAGCGCGCCCGTGTAGAGCGATGACGCATTGCGCACGTTGATCGTCAGGCGCGGAACGCCTGAGTCGTTAGCACGGCGCAGACGGCGGACGGTTGTGCTGGGGCCGAAACCCGGGCCTGCGGGGACTGCCGGATTAATTGTGATCTGATCGGGCGGGCCCACGGCAATACCCTGTACTTCGTGATGCCGCCCGCCAATCAAGACCGTATTACCGATTGCAAGTCCTGCGGCGCTGCCGATGGTGATGACTGTATCGCCCGCATTAGCCTGCACCGTCACGGTCGTGCTTGCGGGCGAGCCGCCCAGCAGCGGGTCGGCAAGCACCTTGAGAGTCGCGCCAATCATAGGCCGCACCCGTACACTCAAGCCGTTGCCTGCGACGGTGCCCACCGTAGAGTCTTCGTTCCCGCCCCAGTCACCTGATGCTTTGGCTCTGACAGTCAATCGCGGGTCCGGGTCGCCGATAGCGGCAGGCGGCGGTGTGGCCTGACGCGGAAAGATGACAACGAAGTCCCTTCCGCCTTTGACATCCTGCCCCAATGGGTTATCCAGTTCGATGGCTCCGCCGACGTAGGCCGTCACTGTAAAGTTGCCGATGGAGAAACCGCTTGCGATGACGCTGACCGCAGAGCCCACCGCAATGCCTATATTGTGTCGCAAGCTGAGCCGGTTTGAAGTGGCCGGGGCATCCTGCGTGATCTCGCTTACTACTCCCTGACCAAGCAATACTTCCGAAAATCTGGCTTGGCTGCTGAAGACTCGTTTGACATATAGGCGCTGGCCTCCGTTGTCGAAGAAGCCTTTCACGGCGAGCGGGAATTTCCACCATTGGCCGCCCTCCGCATGATCGAGCGCCCAGCGGTTAACAATGCCGCTTTCCGGTTCTTTCAGATAGCCGCCGAATGTCCGCACAAAGTCGGCGAAACTCGTGACTAATACGGGCTTGCCTGATGTCGGCCCACGGTCCGTAACCCCTGCGGCACCAGCCGTGCTCGTGCTCACGCCTTCAATTGGCTTCGGCCCTGCATCAATCTCTTCAACGTAAACACCCGGACTCAGATATTCAGCCATTGTTTCGTCCTCTCATTATTCAATAGGGATGGTTTGGTTCTTCCCCACTGCCTGGGGAATGCTGATTTCGATTTGCCCAGTGCGGTTCGTCCTGTGATCAAAGGCGTCTATAACCTGCTTGTTTTCGAGTTGAGCCTTTGTCGTGATGCGCAGGGGCAACGCAAAAAGCCCTTTGGTTGCGGTCAACACTCTCTTCTGGTTCTCGCTTGTCGTCAGCGTCATCTCCGTGTTGTTCCAAACGACCTCAACCCTGTCCGCAGGTTCTTTCGTCGTTTTATCAATCACCACACCGCGCAGAACCATTATGTGAGTGGGGAATGGATAGTTCGGCCCCGGAGTCAGCATCACTTTAATCAAAACCTTCGAGAGATAATCAGGAAACTCGCCGGGATTCTTCGGGTAATTCTCAGGCGGGTTGGTGTCATTATAAGGAAAGGCGTCGAATTCAATCGCATCTTCGGTCATAAGATAGAGCGGTTGATATAGTTCGGCCTCGATCCGTATCCGATACCGGCGAGGCGGCTTGCCTGTGACCTCGCCGCGTCGCTCCAGACCCGGATAGGCAATCACTCCGCCGGGCGTCCTGACCTCCTTGATGCCTGTCTCGCGCCAGTTGCCGTTATCGCTTTGCAGGTCGAGAAAAGCGTTGACCTTTCCCATCGGTGCGCCGCCCGTGAATGCGTCTACAGGGAGCAGTCCGATGGGGTTATAAAGTTCTATCAGCTCGCCTGGCAAACTGAGATGCCTTATCATCAACGTCTCTCCTGCTCGTCCATATCCAGCGTCCGCCGAGTGACAGGTCTGGCGAGCGTCACATCCTCTGATTCGAGATTGACCACGCGCACTTCATAAGAAACCGACAGCCTGTAGGGTTTCTGCACGGCGTGCCATACGCGAGACCGTTCCTCCAGGCTGAGCGGCGACATAGTCACTTTCAGCACTTCATCCGTACCCGCCAGCACGCCGTCCGGCCCTGCGAGGTCCGGTCCGCTTAGAATGGCTTTGTCGTAAAGCGCCTGTATGGTCCGGCCAAGAATCAGTTGCGCTGTCTTGGCGTTGCTCCCCCACGCGGTGAGCAGATAACGCAGCACAAGGGCTACCGGTGGTTTCCTGATCTTCAAATCCGGCGGGTCCGTCTCGCGAATGCGAGGGCGATTGCGTGCGCTTGGGTCCTCTGCGATATCGAACAGAAAGATGGTCAGTTGCGGGATTGTCGGCGGGGCGTCGAATTGTAAGTCATGCAGGACAGCTTCAGGAGTTCCATCCACTACGCTAAGCGCAGCAGTCAGCACCACCCTTAGAGTTTCAGATACGGCTGCTATGACTTCAAATTTTGCCAACTCGCTCCTATGCCTGGCCGATCCTGATTCGAGAGCCTCGCGATTGAACTGAAATATTCATCGCCGAAGGCCCTGTCCAGACTAGAGCAGTATTTGTGCCGCGCCGGGCAAAAGTGACGCGCCTATGAGTTTCAGTTATTTACGTGGTCACGCTTGAGCTATTTGATCGTGGATGTGGAGTTTTTGCTCCGGGTCCGGGTGGATATTTTAAACCATGTAACCGGAATAACCAGCTTTCATAACCATTAAATTATAAAGACGGTGAATCGAATCATTGCTTCCAATAGAACTTTATTGCGCCTTTAATCGTCGCTTAGCATTTGCCTTCTTGGCAGTTCGCCTGACAGGCTCGGCGCTCGCTACTACTTCGCGGTAAAGCACCCGACCGGGAGTAGGGCTGAAGTTCCCTTTATCCTTCCAAACAGTCTTTTCATTCTTATCGGCAACTCGCAAACCAAGCTGCGCCGAAAGGTCATCGGCAACGGGCAGTGACACATTAAATAAACCGTTCTCATCGGTAGTGTCATGGCCAACTGTTTCCAACTTCTTATTGATTACTGAAACCTTCAGCCCGCTAATCCCATCACCATCCTGATTAATTATTCGGCCATATACGACAAAGGTATCAGCGGAGGTTTTAGGGGTAGCAACGCTAAAGCGACCGAGCTGAAGCTTGATTTCAGACCGCTGTCTGCTCAGCAGGTCAAGGCGCGATTGGATCATTTTCGCCTGTTGAGAATCCGACCCGTACTTGGCCGCAAGCCTGCTCTGCTCAAGTTTGAAAGCCGATTCCTGTAGCTCGTAATTTTCGCTTATGGATTCGGCAATCGAAACCAGCGCCTTATCGGCGCGAGAAAACATTTCTTCAAAAATGTCGCCCCTGTCCAGGCTGTAATTCTCTTCGGATTTCATTTATTACTCCTCACGCTTTCACTCAGCATTAGCTATATCTTGAAGTTCGTTCCGGCAAACGCGTTCGCAAAACTCCGGGCGCGCTCCTGGCAGAAATCGGAACCCGACAGGTCCATCAGGGAGCGGTTTGGTCCCTTTATAGATACTGCGTCTGTACCGGCGATTAAGAAGCAGCAGGTCCCAAGGTTATCCGTCGTAGAATTCATCATCGCGATTGTATATGCCGCGAACCCGTTCACATCCAGAGGCTCTTTGAAACGGTTTCCGGCCACGCGAATGGAATAACCTATTACGAGCGCGTGTACCGCCAATATCTGTCCGTTGAGTCTGCAATCGCACTGATTATCCTGCATAGAAATGTCATCGCCCGACATCAGTGTTATGGAAGTGTCTATCTCATCATCGGTCGCCACGTCCGGCGCGAGCATGACCCGGTTATCGTTAAACAGGATGTTGCCGGTCGCGGTTGGCGCGGGCTGCGCGTTAAGCGATCCCTCTCCTCTAAGACCTTGATTAATGTTTTCTCCCGGATTTGCTTTGGCAAACCCTGTGAAATTCGTGAATTGAGCCGCCAGGTCAAAAGTCACGCCGCCGTTGAATATTTTCACGGCCTTCCCGCCAATCGGCTCGATGAGGTTAAAGGCATTCGCGGCACTCGATTGCGCATCGCTATTATCAATGCGGCAGGTAACCAACTGATTGCTCTCGACAAATACATCGCCTTGCGCATTCACCAGCAGAGCAGTGCCAAAAGGCGAGATGACTATGTTGTCGGTTATGCGGACTGCGGGAAAACCTTCCCTCTTTACTTCGGTGTTTGAACCTGTGGCGTCACTTCCTTTGACTTCCATCAGAGGCGTGGTCGCCAGTCGAATAAAAATCCCTCCGCGCGGTCCGGGAGTGGGCGGCCTCTGCGCGGGGATCAGGGGCCCGTTGTCTTTGATCTGATTCTGCTCGATAACCACGCCGCTCGCAAAAAACAGAAAGACGCCGCAGACCGGATCAATAAAGCTCCTGCCGTTTGTTTCAATCCAGTTATTGCGCAGCGTCAGGTATTCGCTGGCCGTGATAGCCACGCCTCCAAAACCGTATGGGAAAAGCGGGTTGAATGGGTTATCTCCGAGATCTATCTGCACGCAGCGGCGAACGCGATTGGACTCGATGGCAATATCGGTAATCAGTATCGGAAAGCCTCCCGCTCGTCTGGAAAACCTCAAAGTGGTGATTCCGTTCAAACCCATGTCGAGAATTTCATTCTCAAGGATTCGGATATCAATAAGGTTCCCGTCAGAAATCGGAACCAGAGGATTGCCGTCGGGGTCTGTCGGGTCTTTCGGGTCGGGTTCAGGATGAGGGCAATCATCATCTCCGATAAAGAGGAACGCGCCAAGATAAGATTCCATGCTGCCTGTGAACGCCTTTATATAATCGGTTGAGAGCCATACAACGTTCGCCTCCAGGATGTAGGTGAAGCTTCCCAGTGTTATGCCGTTGCCGTTGCCTCCGACGATCTGATTGCGGCGAATCTCAACCCGCTCGGAGCCTCCGCCTATCTGCAAACCGCCCATCGCCGAGATCGAACGGCGGGTAATAACGCACTCGATTCGATTCAATTCGATTCTGACATCATCGGCCCTTACGAAAATGGCCGGAGATTTTCCGGCGTTCGATTTACTGCTTAGCGTTTGCAGGAGCGGGGCATGCCTGATCGTATTATTGATTACTGTGATGAACTGCCCGCCTCTGCAATCTATCGCGCTGTAATCTCTCGCCAGTATTTCGATATCCTCTATATGAATGTGCTCCAACAGGACTCGCGAGGGTTCGGCAGTGATGGAGTTCACCATTCTTATACCGATAACATGCGGGGCCTCTATTGTCAGGCTCTTTATCTTGATTCGTTGCGAATCCTCAATGTAAATCAAAGGACTAATCCCGCCAGACGGCGCTTCAATTATTGTGTGAGAGCCGCACCCGTGAATGATGATGTTGTCTCTATCTACAATTTTGAAGCTTTGTTGATAAACGCCCGGAAGAATACATATCTCGCCGCCTTCGGCAGGAAGTTGGTCTATCGCATCCTGAATGTTGTTAAAAGCGCCGAAGCTGGTCTCACCGTTGCCCACGGTGTAAGTGCAGCAGTTGCGCATTCGCGTGAGCGGCGGAAATGTGTCGCGGCAATCATGAGCGATTTTACCCGTGACGACAGCACCCGATCCATCCCACTCTATAACGGCAAGAGGTGTGAAAAAGCGCCTATAGCCGTGCGGGCCGCGACCCGTTTCGAGCAGCCACGGGACTACGCGGTTCGGCGATTCCGGCCTCGCGGCTATGATCCAATAATCACCGGGTCTTCGGTCGTTGCCCGTGATCGTTATCGTCAACCCCGTGTGACCGAGACTGACAGCCGTCCCTGTAATGAAGGCTACGGTGGGAGAGGATGTTGTATCGGAGCCGCGATTCCAAACCCGCAAATAAAAGAACTCTTCTCCGAGTTGAGCCGCATCGCTTCGCGCCTTCCAGCCATTTCCGAAGTTAGCCGGGACATTCGCTGTGATGGTGAATTGTTTGCCGTCGGGGTCGTAAGAAGAATCTATCTGCGCAAGAAAGCCTCTGGTTTCGGCGAGCTTTTCATTATTCGGAAGCACAGCAGACCACGGCAGCAATTCGACGGTCTGCCCCGACAATGGCCAGTGAGCCTGATCTTTCGGCTCGTTCAACATGTTAATAACCCGCATCTGGCCCGCGCCGTTTGTGCTGACTTTCACGCGATAGAGCGGCGCGGCGTTATCGAATCCCCATGTGAAATGAGTCGAATCAACCAACTCTACACGGACTGCCTGATTTTCAGCGCCAAGGTAACCACCGGCAACAGGCGGAGAGCAGAGATCTGAAGGATTGGTCCCCGGCTCAAAATCAATCTTCAGCTTTGTATCGCAGGCAAGCTCGTTTTGACCGTTCAGAGTGCCCAGATTGTTCAACGCCCAGTCGGAAATTATATCTTTCCATTCCTTGTGACAATCGGTCGTCTGTCTGCCTGTCGCCACATGTACACGA
The DNA here is from genome assembly GCA_963804815.1 of Blastocatellia bacterium. GTDB lineage: Bacteria > Acidobacteriota > Blastocatellia > UBA7656 > UBA7656 > DATEKX01. The sequence goes on from CAWDRU010000001.1 coordinate 143,114, forward strand.
CGCATCAATCGCATGCGCGTTGAAGTGTCAGGCCCTGATAAAGCGACTTCAAACAGTTCATTATCTTCAACCGCAGAGACGGTCTGAAGCCAGGCTTCGAGATAGACGAGGTCAAGCCTTTTCCCGTTGCCGGGCGGGCTTGGCAAATTCGAGCCGGAAAACTGAAGCCAGTCGGTTTGCAACTGAAGCGTTTCGACCTTATCCATATCCAGACGCAAACCGCCCAGATAGAAAGTCCCTGTGTTGATGTCGAAATCAATTTTATTTGCAGTAATTTTGGGATTTGAAATCCGAAAACCGTCATCAGGAGACCCTGCCGGGCCGATTATATCAACGCGGGACCGGCGTTCGGCTTCAACGTGCAGGCGCTCGTTCTCGTTATGATCGTCATCTACGAAAACACGCCCCTGTTGCGCGCGAACGCTGGTGTAATGTTTGCGAAAATCGGTGGATGAACGTGAGAGGTCAATAGTGGCCATATCAAAAATTCTCCTACGTCTCGAAGATAAACACAGGGATCAGACCGAAGGGCATAAACTCGCCCACCTTTGCGCTCAACCCTTCAAGGCGAATGGGGGTTATCAAGCTGCTGAAAGCGCCTGTCTCGGAGCCATTCTCCGCACCTGTAAGCAGACCTTCGGGTGCGGTGAGGCTGAGTTGCGCATAACCCGGTTGCCCGAATGCGCGTGAGGTGAAAAAGTGACCGGAGTCTTTTATGAAAGGTGATTGATAGGGGTGCGGCACGCGGCTTCCCTCCTCAGCGGCGCTGAATCGGAAGCATCCGTTCTGTGTGTCGGTCACGGTTGCAAGCCCTGTGATTAAAGCTTCGCTGGCATTGAGGTGATCGACGACGACCGCCCCGAATACCGTAACGCGAAACATGTCAACATCGGCTTCGGGAATCTCTATTGCCGGAACCGCCGGAGCAAGCGACTGTATGATCGAATCCCGCACGACGAGTTTTTTTACCACCCCTGAGCCTTGAATCCGAATGGGCCCGGTGATTGAATGGTCAATTACCAGTTGCTCGACATTCCCTTCTATGACGAGGGGCAGCGGGCTGATCGGATTGCCGGAAGCATCAACGCCGCCGGGGTCAAGCGTGGTATGTTGAATCGTTACATGCTCGTAATCACCGCGCAGAATCAAAGAGAAATTCCCTGCCCCGCCAATCCATAAACCTTCAAGCGTCAACAATGATTCGGTATTGATTCCGCTGTCTAAAACCCAGGTGGCAGTTAATCTGATGTAGGGGCGCTCGAAATTTTTCGCCTGTATGACGGTGTTTTTAATACCGCTCTTATTCGCCGCCGGGCCGAAAGTAGAGCTATCGCCGATTTCAGTCACGCCGCTTACTAGCCCCGTCCCCGAATCAATATTGCCCGCAGCTATGGCCGAGCCATTAATCAGGACGGGGACTGTACGCGGCCTGATAAAATCTCCCCTGTCGTATGCGCCTGCGCCAATCTCTGCGGAAAATCCATAGTAGTAATCGGCTCTTAGCGTAGCAGCGGGGGCAACCCCCAGAAACAGCATGCGGCCACGCTCAGGATCGATGATCAGGCGCTTGCCTGTTGCTGCTCCCGTCCAGTTTTCGAGATTGCCGGAAGTGATTTTTTCGGCTGTCACCTCTGCGCCGGGCGTCGTCTCGACATGAATTGACTTAGGCTGCATGGAGCCGGGCGACACATAACTCGATAGCAGGACGCTCTTGCCGCAATCCTGTATTAACGCCTGCTGCATAATAGATTGCAGCACGGGAGCGGCAAGTCCTGCGGGCAGCGCATCTCTAAAAACGGATTCGTTAAGGAACAGATGATCTCTCAGTTTGCGAAGCGCCGTCTGAGTTGCGACGTTGATGTTGTGATCCGTTATGAGCCGCAGCACGAGCGATTCGGTGATCCGGTATTCGGCATGGCCCAGCACGCGGCAGCGCATAGGGGCGGGCGATTCCCACTCTTTTGCCGAACGCCATTCGTCCCAATCGAAATTCTCCCCGCGAGTGCGGCGCATAAATAGAGGTATATCGCGCCCGGACGGATCAAAAGTGAAAGCCTTGTTATTTGGGCCCTGCATCGGGACCACGCCTTTCAAAGCGAGCGCCGGAATCCTGTAGATATGAAAAGCGATCTTGGGTATGTTGTGGCGACCGGCAGCCCCTCGTTGCTTACGCAGGTCTGCCGAATGGGAGTATTCGTCAAAAGGCCCGTCGGCCAGTTCAGCCCCGCGAGGCCGCCTCAAGTCGGCCCACCCGCCCGGAGGCGTTCCCGTGAATCGCCCTGCGAGCGGCGTCGGCTTCGGGTCTAATCCGTGAAATGATCTTGCTAATCGCCGGAACTCTTCGACTACTACTCCCTCCCATCCTGCGATGTCGCTGATTAACTCTTCGAGTATGCGAACAGTCCCTTTACGTCGGCGATAATAGATCGTTTTGGCGACATCAACGCGCCTGCCTCTGACATTGAGGCTGGAGACAAGCCTTGTGGCGACCAGTTCGGCTATGTAAGGGATGGCCCATGAATCCGACAGGTCTATGAACATATCATCCCAGAGCCTGTCATTACTCCGCCGCAAATTGGCCGCATGTTCGGCAAGTATCTCTACGGTGGCGCGCAGCACGCCGGGGTTTTCGGCAAGCCCATCTTCGTCGCGATAGAAGGCAGGAATCATCTCCCAGACCTTTTCCGCGAAGTAAGTCCTGAACTTATCATCAGGCACTCTACCCATTGGTACCCGCCTTTCCATTCAAGATGAGAGAGCCGCTTTCAAGGTCGAAGTAATTGCCCGCACCGGGCGACACCCCGTAAGGGACGAACCGCCTGTCGTTCCAATAAAGCCCTGTGACAGCCGTCGCGCCGGGCACGGAAAGGACGGTATCAAATATACGGCTCCGAAACAGCGGCACGCCTATCCCGATTCTTTCAGGTGACAATAATCCGGTCTCGCTATCCATCAATGCGGCGCGCACTGCCGCCAGCACGTCCGCTTGCAGGTATCGGGGATCAATTTGAATCGAGATCAGCAGCCACGACATAATCGCCATTGCCTGCTCGACTTCTATAGGCGTGGCAGGGTCAGACAAGCCTCGCAAAGTTTGCGCAACTTTTGCCGCTACGCCCGCCGCGCCGATATACCACACCTGCACGACAGGCCGCTGCCGCGTTTTGTTCCAGCGCCATTCGGCTTTCACTGCGCGCACGCCTCCAACGCCAGCCGCCGCTGCCTCCATGTCTTGAATCGAGATGGCGCGGCCTAACAAAAGAGCCGAGCGCGGCGCGTATCGGCTGAGTCCGGCGCTCGATTCAGCATCATCCCCGCCCGACGCGGCGACGGGATTACGAACGCTCTTTATTCCTTTTACGGGTTTCCCCAACTGGTGTATTGACCCGGCAGGAGGGCTTATCCTGCCTGCCCCAAAGCGATAAGTCGCAAAGACGTTGTCGGAACCTGTGAGCAATCTGGAGCCGCGTGCGCCGTCTCCAAACGTGATGACTGATTCGCCTGCATCGTTTTGCCTGACGATGTAGACTTGCGCGCCGGGGGGCTGGCCAAAAAATGAAGGAACTTCTTTCCATTCAATCCCATTGACATAGACCTTCAGGGTGCTGGCCATCCCATGCTCATTCCCGGCAGTCGGTGAAGCCGCGTATGTGAGCGGTTTTTTCTTGAGCTTGAAAGATTGGTTGGCGGCAGAAGCGTCGCCGCTGCCGAGAATTTCCACGGGGACAGTTTCTCCCTGGCTAATCCTCACGATGTTGCCATACATATGAACAGGCATGGTCAAAGGCGCTTTGAGCTTTGAATTCTGATCGGGCGAAAAGAGTCCTGTTAAGAAATTGATGGTTCCTTTGATTTCATCGCCAAGATTATTTTTATCTTCGAGCAGAAATGTGTTCGGAGATTTTTTATCCTGCGGCTCTTCAAACGGAGGCGCGAGCGCGAGCGAGTCACCGGGTTTCAGCAAAAGCGATGGCTCAATAGCGACGGTCCCGCCACTGACGAATGCGTAATGTACAACGAGCGCGCCTCCAACAACGTAATCCCAGATCGGGGCCGAGGGAGATCTTCGCGGGGGATCGTTTAACTTCGCATCAAGAAAAACCATCGTGGTTTCCGTCTTTAAAGCGGGCGGAACAATAACCGATATAACCTTACCCTTGTCGTCTGTTATGGAAGTAGCGCCCGGCGTGGCTAAATTGACACTCAGCGGATAGACTACGCTGGCTATGAACCACCGCACCTCGCCTGATTTTTCGATCATCAGGTCGCTTCCCTGAGTAAGTTCCTTATGAACACGGTCGAGGGCGAGGATTCTTGAGCTGGCATCTATATCGCGCGCGGTAGAGTAACCCGGAATCGAAGGTGTTTCCCAAAGCGCCGCCGTCTTAGTCGGCACGGTAATCCTGATTTTACTCAAAAGAGTGTCGCCCGGTATGGATACGGGTTTTTCCCATTCCAGTCTCTTGTAATTGACCCCGTCGCTCGCGGGAAAGTTGCTGATCTTTTTCACGACAAGCGGAAACCTTTCCGCGACCCCCATGCCATGTACAATGTCGAACAGGAACGGCACGCCGGGCTTGAGCGAAGGCGAGGCCGATTCGAGCAATACGGAAGTAAGAGAGACTTTGCTCAGATTCCTGCCGCCATCAATAGTCGCAGAGCGATTCGGAATCACTTTCCAGTCATTGAGGAAGGGGTGAGCCTTTGCAACGGCTTCAAGCTCAAAAACCTGTGGAGCGCTTCCCGGAAATGCGCCTGATCGAAACGAGGTCCCCGCAGGCAAAACTATCGGCTGTCGCCCATCGGCGAAGACTGCCAGTTCTGCTGTTGAGGCGATTGCCGGGCGAGGCACGTAGCCGAGCAAGCCAACTATCCTGCGAAGCGAGGACCGTTGCTGCGTTGTACGCACGTAAGCTTCGTTTGCTATCACCTCATCATAAAAGGAGAGGTTATCGCATACATAAGCCCACATCTCCAACAGAAGGATTCCGAAATCATCGCTGCTGCGGGCACGCCAATCTCTGAGCGCCGGGTAATTCCCGATAGATGAAAGCATCGCGGCCCGGAACTCCGGGAATGTAGCGAACTGGCGCGGAAGCCTGGATAATCCTGCCGGAATCGCCAGCCTGCGCGGAAAGATTACTTCATCACATGGGCAGTTGGTCATCACGCCCCGCCTTTCATAAAGAGCTTCACCGAGCCGCGTTCGGGAAGCAACGCATTATTTTCCAGGCGAATAACTTCGTTATCGGCTATGCGGTAAGTAAGCTCGATGAAGTTGCGCCAGCCGAACCAGCCGCGCCGACGAATTCGCATCTCTTCGACGGCTCGCACGCCTTCAACCTCTTGAATAACTGCTTCCAGAACGGAGCGTTCGAGCGGGGTCCCAAACGTAAAATTATCGGGAGAAAAAAATCCCTGTCTCGGACGAATACCGCCCGCTCCGAACAGTGCCTCCAGAACTCGCTCCTTCACTTCACCTCGATAAGCGAACGGCTCGACGCAGACAGATATTTCCAGGTCGAGATTCGCATATCGTGGATTGAGCATATAGGCAGGCCGCCCCGCCTGTCGGAACCGACTGATCTGATCGTTAAGCTCTGCGCCTTGCGCGGCTGATACCGTAACAGCGCCTTTCGGGTCGGGCGTGACATAAGCCGTCAGCCAGCTTCCTGTCCACCGAAACTCCGCGCCCGCGCGTTGAACCCATCCGAGGCGCTCGGCAGCTTCCGCGTAATCTTCGGGACGAACGGCCCTGAATGTGATTGCTCGAAAGGCTTCGGGCGCGATTTGTCTCACCTGCTCCGGCGTTTCAGGGTCAGTCCCGTTGATTGCGGGCAGCGGATTAGTGACCGAAGCTACGGAGGCGAGCGCGCACCGTGTCAAAGTCCCTGCCGTAATATTGCCTTGCTTACCATTGCCCAACCGATAGATCACCTGAAAGATGGTGGAATCTGTCGGAACCATTCCGAATTCGCCGTCGCCGAAACGTATGGTCTTGCCTGAGTCGGTCGCGTAGTCCTGATGAACGATCTGTTTGCCGATGCGCTGATAACCGACCACGCGCCGCCAAAGGCCGTCATCAAGCGTAAATACTCTGTCGTTAGGTTGAGCGGAATTAGTTCCGAGCAGCACGCGCCGCCAGACCCATTCTCCATTCGGGATAAAATTCCAGACATTTCCTGCGAGCTTCACCTCCGCCAGTCGAATCTCAGGAGCGGCAGTTTCAGGAACCTCGCCAAGCCATACAAGATCAATTTCATCAGAGCCGGGTATGTCCGGCAGAACCGCATTAAGGCTGAGGAGACAGGCTACGGATTCATCCGGCCCTTCACGCTCGACAGCCGAAGGCCGGTCTGTTTCATCGCCCGAAGCGCCAATTGTAAATCGCCTGACAAATGTCGCTCCCGCCGTTGCCGGTAAAATATTCCCGTGAATTTCGAGCACTGTCAGGTCCATTTCAAACGGGGTTGCCTGTTCAGGCTCCCACCGCAGGCGCGTGATGTTTTGTCCAAACACAACATCTGTCGTATCTTCGACGGCTATCAACCTGACCGGCCAGACGCGCGCCGCAATAGCAGGATTGATCGGTTTGGTTTGCAGGAGCACCCACTTGCCGGAAGCCTTTCCCTGCGTGATGTCATCAAGCGGAAGGTCCGCTTTGTGATGCCCGTTAAGGTACAGTTCTGTCGCGCCCGCCGGAAGACACAGATCATCTTCATCCCACTGGTGCGGGAACAGAAGATTGCGCGCAACAGCGACCGCATAAAATTTCGGCAATTGCGGAGGGATGGCGAAAGACTCGGCAAGACCGCGACCTACCTCGAATTGAACGCGACGGGTTGTGTCGGTGACAAGGGTTCCCGCCTGAATTGATGAATCGGCATTGACCTGAAAATCTAACCACGTTGAAGCTCCCAGACCATCATGAATATTGTAATCGACAAGGTTAGCCAGTCTCCTCAACGAGCGGCGTTGCGTGGCGGTTTCAAGGTATGCCTCGCGCCCGATTCTATCCTGATAATATGCGAACTCGTCGCCAAGCGCGCTCATCAACTCGGCCATCATCACGCCGAAATCCGCTTCGACCCGATCCTGCCATCTCGGATAACGCTCGGAAGCAAAATCGAGCAGCGCGCGGCGGAAGCTCCAAAAATCGCGAGCCGTGTAATCAACAGGAAAATCTACAGGAGGCTCGGCAGGGCATTCCCCTCCGGGCAGTTTGCAATCGAGATCGCTTTCACAGTTCGCTTTAAAACTGAAGAAAACGTCATTGAAGAACCGGTCAATGCGCGCGTCCTCAAGGTGAAACCGATAGCGCGAGAAGTCTCCGGGAAATGCTGTTTTAACGCGCAGCACGTCACGCCCGCCTACCCCGATTGCCCACGATATGGAATTGACAGGCACCTCAGGCAGGCGCTCGCCGCCCGATTGACTGTAGATGCGAATCGCGCTTATTGGAATATTGTTTACCAGCGGAACAGTAAGAGTGGAAGGAGAGCGCAAAAAATAGACATCGAGCGTGACCTGATCCGCATAAACGTAAACGAAGTCTATCCCCGTAACCACGTTTTGACTCAGCAGAGTTTCCAGCCTGTCCGCTACAGCCATCAGAGGGTAACCTCCAGATTCAGATAGCGCCGTTCCTGCCGCGCTTTGAGGATGTAGGCGATGCGAATTTCAAGGATTTCATTTATCGACTTTACCTTCACATCGCTCACAGTAATCGCCTGATCGAGCCATCGCTTGAGCGATTCAAAGATGGTCACTTGAGCGAGACTGGCAGAGACCTCGCTGTTAGGGGCGAAGATCAGCCGCTTCAGGCCGCATCCAAAATCGGGGCGGTTGATTCGCTCGCCGGGGCTTGTGAAAAGGATTTGACGGATCAGTTGATCTATATGAGCCGCGTAGTCGGTCTCTTCTTTCAACCGGCCCAGCGCTGCGTCCACCGCCACAGGATAATGAATACTGGTGAAGGATTGCTTCATAAAAAACCTCAAATGCTCTGTAGAAAAGGCTGCGTGCTTTGAATAACTACAGGCCCCTGCGGAACGCCCGCCGCGCTCGAACAAAGGCCCACGCTCGAATTGCTGAGCGTCTGACCGCTCGCAGTTTTAACTCGAATATCGGTGACGATCCATTGAATCTTTACGCATGGGCTCGGAGTCGGCGGAGTCGTCGGCAACTGAAAGGGGCATCCCACAACCAGGAAAGTATCTGCGGAAGTCAATATGGGAGCGCCACCGGCTGTCGCCCTTGTATTTGAGGCAACAGCCTGTACAGTCCCGCCATGCGGGCATTGCATTTGCGATGCTGTGGTGAGCGTTGCTCCCAGAAACTCCCCCCTCGCGCGCCGTCATTTCACTTCCAGCGCGCCGTTATTCACCTTCACAGACGTATTTGTCACTTCGACTTTATGAATCCCCTGCTCGCTGACCACGCCCTGACTCCCGACCGCATGCGTTGATTGACCGCTCTCGGTTTTAACATCACTGCCGATTGTGATCTTCGAGTCGGCTGTGTTCTGTATGAGGAGTTCATCGGCGTTATCATCAAGCCTGATGGTGAGAGAATCCGTCTTCCAGATTTTTACAGGCGCTCCTGAAGAATCAGGCAGCTCGCCATCGGCCCAGAAAAATCCCGTCCAGACGGGATAAGAAGGATCGCCCGCTTCAAACTCAACCCATACGCCCGTGCCCGGCTCCGGCAGGCTGTAGAATCCCACTCCCTTACCGGCATATGGAACGCAGGGCATGGCCCACAACTCAAGCTCGCCCAGCACGGATGGCACTCTGACTTTCAGGCGACCACGCGATGTCGGGTCCGAGTTATCAGAGACAACGCCCCTGTACTTGCCAAAGTAATGGCTTCTGGCCCAGTCGAGCACTTGAATGATCACATCGGCGTTCATCTCAATTCCCCCACCCGTTTCTAATGAGTTCCACATCCATGCTATGGCCCGTAGCGTCTATGTTGTGGCGCACGCCGGAAACGAAATATTTCCCGCTGTGGCGGGTGCCCAGTCCGCGCAGGTTCATTATCGTGTAAGCGCGCACGATTGAATTGAGCGCGTTGACGGTGGTTCGGCAGTTGGCTCGGATGAACCATCCTGCTTCGATCAAAGCGGCCTCCCCGCGACTTTGCAGGTCGCCCGTATCATCAGCCGGAGCGAGGATGTGAATAGAGCGAGCGCCCGAAGCGATTGCGTTGAATCCTTTAGTCCCAAGCGGAATCAAAGGAGATTGCGCCACCGCCCCGTCAATATCGGATTTAGTATTCAAATCGAGTTGCCCGGCCACCACGCTCGATGGCCGCTCGACATCCCATGTGATATCGACCGAGTCTATGTTATTTGAGCCAAGATTAATCGTCAGATCGCCTGCCGGGTTGCCGTCGAGGACGGGTCTTTTAAAATGCGCGGATTCGATACCGGCTTCATCGCAGCTTATCCAGAATGAAAACCCGTTACGGCGAGCAAGGCGGCGCACAAATCTCAGATCGCTGTCTCGCTGCGCCAGCGTGTGCTTGCTTTCAAAATGCCCGGCCTGCGTTGAAGCCACATCGAGCGTATAGCCATAGTTTTGCAATATCTGGCTTACCGCTTCGCTGTCGGTCAGGTCGGACCAGACGGCTGTATGCGTCTCTCTATCCATAGCGACCGAAGTGTCAGCGCCGTAAACTTCGACGTATGAACCTGCTCCGCCATGCGCGAAATGGATCTGTTGCCCGGTCACAGGCCCTTTAACAAGGTAATTATTCCTGCCGCCCAGCGGGGCGATTACTGCCAGTTCCGAGCCTGCGTCGAGCCGCCCGTCGGCAAGCAACGGGAAATCTCCTTCCTGAGAGTCGAAGTTGTAAATAAGTCTATATGTCGTCATCTCTCCCATTCGCTCATAGACCTCTACCAGCGACGCGGTGGCGAGGTCGGGATCGGGGGTTCCTCCGACTGCGATGGCAATTCCTAGCCCCATTCTGAATTAACTCCCGTTCAACGAGCCTTGCCCGCCGGTATGGCGATCTCTCGCGCTTCGGTTAGAGTTTCCGGAAGCATCACGTTGTTTAATTCGCAAATTCGCCAGAAACCCGCCGCGTTCTCCAGATACCTTTGTGCCAGATGATCGAGCCGCTCGCCCTGCCGCAATACATGAAAGCCGAGCGTTGACTCTTCAATCCGTTCAGGCACCGCTACCACTTCAACAGCCCGCCCGCGATGATCCGTTACCGTGTAGGTAGCGACGGCAGCGTACCTGCTCTTTGAATCGAACATAGCTTCTCCTAGAAAGGCAGCATGCCCATAATTGACTCGACGCTGTTTGCAATATTGGCCAGCGCCAGAGCCTCTTTTTGCGCGCGAGTGAACGTGTAACAGGCTTTGGCGATTTTAACTATCGCGGTCTGTTCCTGATCGTTGAACGCGGATGCGTCGAGTATTTTCAAGCCCAGCGTGACCTTTGCGCGGATCGGGTAAAGGATAGGCGAAAAGGCTTGCTCCTCTACCGTAAAGCTTGTGATGCGAACAGGGACGATCCGCCCCGGCCCCCAGAAAAAGAGCACCACAGGAACCGCCGTGCGCTGCACCACATCAACCGCCTTCGCTCCTGCCGAAGCCGACGCGCTTGCGCCGCCCACAGAAACGCTCACCGAAACATTGAGCAGCCCGCCCAGCGCGCTGTCCTGCGGCGGGTACATCAGCATTTCCATCGCCGCCAGACGGTCGGCCACACCTGATATGAACGCAACCGGATGGCTTTCAGGTGATTCGAGCGCGTCCGTCGCATCCACCTCTACGCTGAGACTGATCGTCTCTTCCGGGTCGAAAGGCTGCGCTAATTTATCGACGACCTTCGGGTCCTTCATGTCGTCTTTAGATGGCGGCGACCACGGCGTAAGCGTGCGGCTCATTGTTTCCGGGTTATATTGAAAGATGATGATATTCGGAATAGGTATCAACAAAGGCGCTGAGAATTGAATAAGAGCGCCCTTCAAAAGTTTCGGACTGCGCGAGTATCCGTTTGCCATAGCATTAACCTCGAACCGGCTTATTCATACCATCCGGCGGCTCGCATCACGTCATCGTTGTTCTTCTTCGCATCGTTGCCAATCTGAATCATGTCCGTATCCGTCAGGTCGTAATCCTGCTGCAACTTTCCTGTGTTCGGGTCGGCTGTGTACAGGCGTGAAGCGATGCTGCGATAGTAAGCAAGCTCTCGTTTCACCAGCCCGGCTTTAAGCTGAGGGAGCATTCTCCTGTGCATCCAGCGGTAGGTTTCCGTCATCGCATCATAAATGTGGTTGGACGAATCATTGTCTTTTTTCACACGCTTGTTCCAGTCGGCGTCCCTGTCATCTATGCTGAACTTCTCTCTGAGGTTTCTTCTGAACTCGTTATGAATGGCGAAGCCTTGCGAGCTGCGGCCATCGTCACCTTCGTCGTCGTTCTGATCGCGCACTTTCTCGCGCTCTACGTGCAGTTCTCCGCGTTTGTGCAGGTCGGCGCTGATGAGGATGGCAGGCATGTCTTTGCCGCGCACGGACTCTGCGGTATCGAGCGACTGGAGTTGGAGCGTTCCTTTTTTCGCCTTGAAATCAGTGCGGCCTTTCTTCGTTTTCGCGGGGTCGTCGGGAGACTCCGGATAATCCTTCTTATCCTCCCATGCCAGCTGGTTGTTTTTGTTGCGAAAGAATTGAACGAGCAGGTATTGAGTAGTGTGATGCGATTCTCTATCGGTCCCCTCCTGCCCCCCGTGAGTACCGATTCGCAGACCGACCCCCTTCTGCCCTGATTTAACGAGATACTCGCCCTTCTTCGGAATTTTGCTCTCAAGGCCAGCGGTCTTCGTTCCCTTCACCCTGTACTTTACGAATTCATCTATGAAGGTCTGGCTGAACTTGAAATCCGGTTTGTTTATATCCCAGATGAACGGGAGCGGTCCCACGGCTTTAAGTCGCTGGTGTAGCTCCATACGAAGCTTGTTTTTGTCATCACCCGCGATGATCTTCGTAGAGTTATCCATCACCCTGTTCCATAATCCCGATTTCGACGAGGGCGGAATCGAGCCGAGATGCAGGTAAGCGACATCAAGCTTTTCAACTTCGGGTTTCTTATCCGCAAGAGTGATGTGCATGGAGAGGCCGCTCAGACCGAAGATCGCCATTTCCAGCAGGTTTTTGAATATCTTCAAATCGAGTTTGGTCTTTGGCGGCTTGCCTCTTTCGGATTTATCAACCACCTGAGCGAAATCCGCGACCGCCATCAATCTGGACTCCACGTCTGCATGTTTGACCTGCTCGACGACTTCGGGAATCACGGATTGAAGGAAGGGGCGAAAATCTTTCGTCTCTTTCTTTTCAAGTCTTGCGAGTAAGGTTTTCCACACCTGCTGCGCTTCGGCTTTGCCGGGCACATCGCGAGTGACTCCTTTTTGAAACTGAGGCGCGGTTTGAAAAGTTAAAAAAGTTTCGAGCACCCTGCCGACCGTAAACGGGTCTATCATAAAACTCGGCTGAAGCCCTTCGGCCTGGCCGCCGACATCCACAGGTTCGGTCGCAACCCCGCGAGCGCTCCGGGCCATCATATCCGCCGCCGCCTCGCGCGCCTGATCGAAGCGGATGCCGACGCCCGGTTTGCCTCGAACCGGGCGCTCATCATGCGAGCGGCCTAACGGGCGAGGCCCGGTTTGCTGAAGAACGTGCGTCAGTTCGTGAGCGAGTATCTTTGCGCCCTTTCCGTCCGTCGGGGAAAGGCCGGGGCGAAGAAAGACATGGCTTCCGCTCGTGATTCCGTCTGCCGCCAGCAAACTTGTCGGCTCCTGAGCTTCCGGCCCCGTATGCAACCGGACGTGGCCGAGGTCATGACCGAACCGCTGTTCCTGCCTGAGCCTTACTAACACGCCGAGCGGCTGCCCTCCGGTAAGCGGCAAATCCGCCGTTTCCGGTTGCGACGGCAAGACGGAAGTGGTAGGCGAAAGCTCGGCTTCTGCGGATCGCGTCTTCGTCAGTTTGAATTGCCCCTGAGGCAGAAGGTCAGGCTGAGACAGGGCCAGTTCTTTAATACCCGTAGTTTCAGCTACATTAAAAAAGAGCGTGTAGACTCCCCTGATTAATTCGTTCCGTCCCGTTCTGAAACCGTCTTCTATTTCAGGTATGACTCGCTCGCGCCAAAGATTGTTCGGATCGAGTATGCTTCTTCTGAGCAGTTCATCGTTAACTACTTTGACGATCTTATCCGTCATTCCGACGGCGTCCAGCACCTTTTTGACGAGCCGCACCTTGACCCCCATCCTGCTGACGACGAAATCAAGAATGGCCGACATAGCCAGATCCAGAGGCAACACCTCTTCCGGCAATTCGACCTCGCGCAGTCCCTCCAGAAATTCAACTATTCTGGTCTTAAAACTCAGCCCGTCTTCTATGATGTGGCTGACAAATTCCTTGATATCGTCCGGGATAATGTCGAGAACAAACTGAATGACTTTAACGGCCTGTTCGATGAGCCACACAAGGCGCGGTCTGGTAATGATAAAGCTTTGAATGGCGCGCAAAGGCGATTGAATATGCAGCTTGAGCCATTGCAATCCATCGGCTATGAGCGCGCCGAGCCGACGCATGAATTGCACTAACCTTCCGAGCTTGCCCGTCGGCGGGCCTTTAGTCGAAGCTCTGGCTTTTGTCGGAGACCGCAGTTCTTTGAAAGGGTTCGCGCCGCCCAGCAACACAAAGCTGATCAGTTTTTCCGCCGTCAGATATTTCTCTGCGAGGTTTAGTAAATTCTCTTTTATAAACTTGAGCGGGTCATCTTTAATTTGCAGAACGATGGTATTGAATTCCTCGCTGCCCATAAATTGCACGACCTGCGTCATAACGCGAGCGGCCATCAATTCCTGCCCGACGCCGGGAACCAGTTCGAGAACATCTATCGTCAGCATCATCGCCTGCTGCGTGGCTTCGGCGAGGTTCTCAAGCTGGTACTGGAGCGTTTTGCCTTCGACAGCCTTCGATAGCAATTCAAGGGCTGGCGCATCGTTTTCTTTGACTATGTACTCTTCGCCGTTGCGCAGGAAAGTCAGCAGCGGATTGCTTTGCGGCGCGGTTACGGCTCCGCTCTCGTCTTTAAGTAACGGCTTGGTTGTTGCGCCAACGCCTCTATTTAGCGCCGGGTGATAGACAAAGGGACGATGCACGCGGACAAGTTCCCAATCCTCATTGTCTATTTCGAGCAGGTCGCGCTTGCCCGGCAGTAGTTTGGGATAATAAACGAGGCTTTGAAGCGAGATCCCATCTGCGCTCTTGAAACCGAATCGCTCCTGAAGGTTTTTCCGCGCATCCCTGAGATTGGTGCGAACATCTGTCAGATCCTGTTTGTGCTTGATTAACTCGCTTAAGAATTCGCTTTTGGTCGCGTCTGCCGGGTCTTTATAAAGAACCGCTGCGAGCGCTTCGTGTTTGAACTGTCCGGCTTTGTCGTCTTTGTCCTTAGCGCCCTCGGCGAATTGAATACCGATCTCCAGAAAATCCCAGACGGATGAAGGCAACATCGTCGCATCGGTCGCGTCGCCGAAGGCGCTTTTCAGATTGGCCGCGATTGACAACATCAGCGCAGCCGTCTGCGGCATCATATCGAGTTCCGGCAAGACGTGGTAATGAAAATCTTCGATCTGCTTTATCACCTTGCCCGGTATTTCAAAGTTCACGACCGACGGATCATCCGCATACTTTTTAAGCTGCTCGTTGATCTTTCGGGATATTGAAAGTCGCTCAAGAGTCGTTATCTGTCTGAAATCTCTGGCGACGCGCTCCCTCGCGTTTCCAAGATCGACTCGCAAAGGCGCAAGCAGGTCTTGCGGCTTTGCGACGCTCAGCAGCACTTCGATCCAATCAAGATCGCTCAATATTCCCGGCTGAGTTTTGGCCACAAGCTCTTTCAGGTAAGGAACCTTCAGCGCATTTATAAGCGGCGTCAGGTCGGGAAAAATCCAGACGAAAACATCCTCTAAATCGACGGGAGGATAAGAGTAGACCCACAACGGGCCTAGCTTTTCTTTATCCGCCCACGCTTTAGTCTCTGCCTGAGTTTTCTTATTATTATTAAGAAATTCAGCGACGCTCTTTTTTCTCTCTTTAGGACTGCCGACGACCTCGTAGCCGTCAGGCCGGTAGCGCCGGGGTTTTTGAATCGTGGCGATACCCTTTACCGCCGACTCCAAATCCGGAAACCTGTTCTCTTTTCGCGCCTTCTCTGTCGTTTGTTCCAAAAGCTTCGCAAGGTCATTCAGGAATGCCGTCTGGTAGAAGACTGTCAGTGTCTCGGCGGAAAAGGTCAGGCTCTTTACAGGTTTATTAATATCGCCTTCAAGATTGAACCGGATAGCCCCGCTCTTATAATCTTTGATGATCTCGGAGATAGAAACATCCTCTTGCTTCCAATGGCCGTGAATAGCGATGTAAGGCATTAGCTCCTGCTCGCCGAAGACAACGATACGGCCTGTTTGAATCAGTTCGGGCCAACCGGCAGCGTGCCCAAGTTGCGTTATACTCGTGGCGACTCGAACGCGATGATAAACCCGCTCGTCAGCAAAGGAAGGCGTCTTTTTATCTTCTTCAAGATTGTAGGAATCAAGCAGTCTGTGAAAGAACGAGCACCAGACCATCATAAAACCGAGCGCGCGGCCCAGGTCCGTATTCAGCCTGCCTTTCATTGCCAATTCAAACACGCGCTTTTCGAGGTCGAAGATGATCCCTTTGGTCCCGCCAAACCCGAATTTCGCTTTCAGCGCTTTGATGCGGTCCCCGTAGTCCTGCGCCACAGGAATTTCCAAACCGTCATAAAGTTCATCGAGCGCAAGAAGCTTTCCTTCATCAGCGATCTCGGCAAGCGCTGAACGGATTGATGCGAATGCCGGGTCTCTTGCGCCGCCCAGCAAAGGAGCAATGCCGGACGGCGCTGTAAAGCGCGCTTCCAAATCGAGAGCTTCAAACTGCTGCAAGAGTGTTGTGAGTATACCGCCTCCCGCATCCCATAAAGCGATTGCATCATCACACAGATGCTCTATGACGCCCGCCATACTTATGCGGTATTTCAGATTGGCCTTGTCGTTTTTCTCCGTTCGCGCCCAATCCCGAATTCTTCTGGCAAC
This sequence comes from Blastocatellia bacterium, assembly GCA_963804815.1. Taxonomy (GTDB): domain Bacteria; phylum Acidobacteriota; class Blastocatellia; order UBA7656; family UBA7656; genus DATEKX01. The sequence continues at coordinate 159,247 of CAWDRU010000001.1, forward strand.
CACGAGCCTGATGTCAGTGGCGATAGTTCCTTCGGGTATTTGCTCAAGGCTCTTTTTGAATATCTCTCTTCTCTGTTTATCGAGGGTCGCCAGCAATTGATAAGCGCGGACGACTCGCTCATTGAAAACCAGCCCGCCCGTCTTCCCGCCAAAATTATCCAGAGCGTCTTTCTTCTCTTTATCCAAATCCTGAAGAGGCTCGGTCTGCGCGCTCCACGGATTAAAAAGGAATTTTTGAAATGCTTTAATATAGGCATCCGGCCAGAATTTTTTCAGGTCAGGATGCGCGAATGCTTTCGCCACCCACTCTTCGCCATAGTTTTTGTTGTAAGAAAAATAGTTGATAAGCCCGACTGAATCAAAGATCACACGGACACCCGAATCTTTATCGCCATCCAGCAGTTTAGTCGCGGCTTCCATATAGGCTTCATCGCTTTTGTCGGATGCGTCCGTTTTATCCGGCATGCAGGCTTTCAGGCAATCGAGCAGGAATCCTCTTGCCGCTACGGACAGGGCAGACCCGTCTTTGAGTTTGCCCTTAGTCGCTACCCCGGCGATCTGATCGCCAGCCGGTGAAACCTGGTGAAGAGGCAATGCGCCGCCGGTTTCGGTTTTAACGAACTCTATCGCTTTTTCGAGGCCGTCGTCGGCAGGGTTTGCGCCTCTATGTCGCTCGACGATGAAGTTGAGAGCCTGTTCTCCCATATTGGGCGGAGGCGTCGCGGGCAAAGGCTGATCGCCGCCTTCATCAAACGGGTCCTGTAGTTGTATGAACCCCGTGCCTGTGCGCGTGCTGGTATGGATTCCTTCCGAACCGATATTCGCCGTTTGTTGAATCGTATGGGCGATTTCGTGAATGAGCAATCGAAGCCCGGCAGTGCTATACGGATCATACAATCCGGCACCGAAGTAAATGTCGCGCCCGGAAGTAAACGCCAGCGCATGCTCATTTTGAGCGGCACCTGCCGAGGCGCTGTCCCGGTGGATTCGGACTTCGGAGAGATCTGCTCCGAAACCGACTTCCAGATTCTCGCGAATCCTGAGAGGCAGCGATTCGCCTGTGCTCGAATGAACTTTGAAAGAGGCAGCCGGGGCCGCGCTCAACCGTTGAGCCACATCGCGCTCGCCACGCAGGATTTGGGTCGCCGCTTCATCAGCCTGATGTTCAAACTTATCACGGGCGCTGTCTGTCCCGATTCGAGAATGATTGCCTGCAAAGCCACGACGATGCTTCATCGCCCCGGTTCTGGCCGGGGCGCGGCGCGTCTTTCGAGGCTCAGTCACAATCTGGCTCTTTGTCTTCATCTAAGCTTTCCGAGAATTGATCCTGCGATCAGACTCGCCAAACGGTCGCGCGGCGTTCCGCCTGGAATCGAGGTTCGTATATCGAGCGCCTCGATGCGCTCAGCCCTGCCCGAAGCAGGCAGGGCTTCAGCAACAAGGCGCACAACATCTTCGGCAAGTCGCCGTGCCTCTTCGCGGCTTAGTCCCGGCACGCGCAGGTGAAGTTCTTCAATCCTGATCGTCTCGCTTGCCATTCCTGAGCATCCTTTCTCTATCACGCCGGGTCAGGGCGCGACCTTCTTTCATAAGCTCCCGCTCAAGCCCGCGCAGCAGGTGATCGAGCGAAAGCGGCTTCCTTTCGCGTTTGCAAATGAACATCGCGTTGAGCATCGCATATTTGATCTGCGCGCCCGTCGTCTCGATTAATTCGGAAATCATTTGAAGATCGCCCGCAAGATGCGCGAAGCGGTCTTCCCCGGCAAGCTCGCCCACGACCTTTTGCCATATCTTCAAACGCTGCGCCGCGTCCGGTTTCGAGAATTCAAGAACGTAACGAAGCCGCCGGATGAAGGCCTGATCAATACTGTTTTTCTGATTTGAAGCCAATAAAGCGATGCCCGGATAACTCTCGATTGCTTGCAGCAAATATGCCGTATCAGTATTAGCGAACCGATCCTGCGCATCCCGAACTTCAGTAGAGCGTTTGCTGAACAAAGCATCAGCCTCATCAAACAGCAACACTACATCCATATCGGCTGCGCGTGAGAGTAACCGATCAAGGTTCTGAGAAGTCTCGCCGACGTATTTGCTGACCACTGTAGCCAGATCGATGCGAAACAGATCATATTCAAGGCTTGCCGCAATAACCTGAGCAGCCATAGTCTTGCCAGTTCCGGGCGGGCCGTTGAGCAAAACTATCAACCCTCGCCCCTGCGGAAAGAGGCGGCGCGCGTTCGGGTCCTCCCAGAAACTCTTTCGCTGAGTCGCTTCAAAGGCTATGTCCCTGAGCGTATCTTTAAGCGGCTCCTGAATGACCAGATCATCCCAGTCGAATGGGCAATCGAGCAACTGAGCCAATCCTCCCAGACGAGACCTCAGCGATTGTCGAACCCTCGAACCGGCTTCTGCCGGGCTGCTGGCCCCGATACGGGCCGCATCGGCAATATCGCCGACATTCACCTGATAGAGTTGCGCAAGCTTACGTAACTCCGTCTTAGGCCATCTCTTCGATGATGGGAAGTAAGATTGCCAGAGCGATTCGCGCTCATCGCCGACGAGCGCAGGCATCTTGATTCTTCTCTCGATGAACTGCGAAACGGGAGGCGGTTCGTGCCCCGGCTCGCAGATAACAAATTGCAGCGGAAAGAAAGGGACCGTCTGAGGCCAGTTTCGTCGCGCGAGGCTTTCACCAATCCATGCAATAGAGCATCGCTCCAGAAAGGCATGGCGCTGCGCACGCAGGAAAACTCGCCCCCAGTTTTGATCTTCCACCTGATCGGCATCGATGACGAGCAGCGGAAGCCGAATCGCGGCGCTGATGTTCGCCGCCAATGTGCGCCTGCCGCTGCCACGCGACCCAAGAATCAGGAAGCGAACACGATCAGGAGATTCACGATGAATCGTATCTTTGACAAACCTGGCATTTATATCGACAGGCCACGACCTGAGCGAAGGCTTCGAGGATTTCAACCCGGCGATTCCCACAAGCGACTCGTCGAGCGTCTCTCTTCGCAACAACCAATCCCTAACCTGAGGGTCGCACGAAAGGGCGCAAGGCTCTCCCGGCCCTACTTCTTTCGCAGAGATCAATTCCCATCGCAACAATGCCGACTCGCTGCTCCAGACACTGCACCGCCCATACCTTAACAGGCGCGCGGCTAAATCTTCGGTCATGTAAGCCCGCCCCGTGTGATCCTGCAAATATGCGCAGACACGCGAAAGAGAGGGGTCAAGGGCTATCGCCAGACAGACCTGAAACAGATCAGCCTCTTGCGCGTTCAGCCTGAAAATCTGGTTGATCTGCTGAAGCCGGGAGCCTGAGTCTTTTTCAAGGGCGGATTCGATCTCGGCAAGTTCTTTGCTGTAAAACCGGATAGTTTCGTTAGAGTTAAACCAGACAGATTCCGCTTCGGGCGAATCGCGGTCTATAAGACGAGATTCGAGTTCGCTGTGACTGATTGCCCCGTTACTGGCAGGATCGCTTTCTTCCGACCATAGCTTCTGAAGCCACGCCGCGCGGCGAGTTGCCATTAAGCGAAACCGCGCGAGCACCATTTCAACCCAGACCGGCTGTGTGGCCTGCGATGGTTCCGGCTGCGAGTTTTTCTTTCGGATATTCTTCGCTTGCGCGGTCATGGCACATTCACCCATGCTGGAGCACTTTCGGCCCCGTTTATAAGTAACCGGAATGGGATTTGTTCGCCGGGCGTGAGTCCTGTAACGGGAAAGCGAAATTTTAAAGTGGACGAGTCCTTAACTCCGAACTCGCCGGGATTAAGCGCGGCAACATTGCCCGGAAGGAGGTTGTTCGATCCAAGAAATACCTGTATAGCGTCAGACGATAAATCCGGGTCTTTAAAGACCGCGCCACTTACGGTCACCACTCCCGCCGCAGTAGGAGCGCTGAGCGAGTCAACGCGAGGGATGATGATGAAAGGGGTTTCATTTGAACTCTTGCTGAAATCACGCATCGTTTTGTCAGGCATCAATCGCCGCGTAGTAACTTTCGCTATCGCGGAGTAGATTCCCGGAAGAATTATCTTCCCATCTGCTTTCGGTTGAATCACTGCGAATATCGTATTAGCGATGGCCATAACTCCCCAATCTGTGCCGACCTCAACGGGATTTGCGAATCGCGGACTCTTTATCAGCAAGGTGGTTTCATCGCCAGCGAGTTCAGAGCCTATCAATTGCAGCTTCTCGCCAATCGCGACCTCGGCAGGCCGTACTTCGATGGTGCGCGCTGAGGTTGTGCCGGGGATGGTGAAAGTCGTAAAACTTAAACTGCTGTCGAGTCGCGGAGCGCCCCTTACAAAAGTGTATACGCCATAAGTCAGCACGCGCCCGGCGCGCAGTCGCGCTTCATCAGGCTCAAGCAGGATCACAGAAACTTCATAGTAAGCGGCGAGCCTGAGCGGCTGATTGCCTGCATTCCAGTAGCTCATTGCTTCGTTGGGCAACACCGGCAGAAGCGAAATACGGAAACGGTTATCGGTCCCCTGAAGCTCGGCAGGAAATACCTGAGCGCCGCCAATTCGAGTCGAATCATCTATTATCGGATAATCGCGGAGCGCTTTCATCGCAAGCCCTATCAGCAACTGCTCGTTCTCTATGCCAGGTGTGCCCTGTATATCGCTGTGAGCGTTAAGCTGATAATGCAGGTTCAGCCCCATAGGGGTATAACGAATCGGAGGGACATCGCTTGTTACCGCAGGCAGATTTTTGAAATGAGCGTCTTCGATGATGTGATACAGGTATATGCCGATGGTGTGGTTCCCGCTCAGCTTATCGAACGGCTCCGCGGACACGGTTAAAGGATTGACCTTTGCCGCTTCGGGCGAGGCTGTAATGTGCTTATCAACTAAACTAATAAGCGTCCGCGTAACTAAAGAAACGTCGAGCAGCATAATCTACATTTGCCCCAGACCAAACCGCAGATTTGAAGACAGGGTCTCTACTCCTTCCTTGCGAGATGGGGCGGATACGTGCCGCGCCGCTCGCTGATCGGAGCGTGGAGCCTCAGGCGGAGCCGGTAAAACTTCGACTCTCAAACGACCTATAACAAGTCGAGGCTCATCTCGCGTCGAGTCGGGAGAGATTGCAACAGGCGGCGGCATCAGTTGCTGTCGAGCGTCGATCAATCTTTCATCCGATGCAGTCTTTGCTGTTTGAGCAGATGGTTCAACAGCTTTCAGATGGGGGGTCAATTGCTCAACCACAGCTCGCGCCAGTTCGGTGAACCGGTCGTTATTATCTTCGGTTTCATCTTCTTTGCCTGTTCGAGAGAGCTGGTCCGGCGCGACTACCGGCAATGAATCGGGCCGATTGATTCCGCCCCGCGTTTGGCTTTCGGGTTCGAGCGTTTCAGGTTCATCATTAATTTTTCTTTCGGATATTTTCCGCTCGATCTTTCTGACGCTGAAAGCCTCAATCTCTTCTGCGACCTCGGTCTTCAGGCGGCGAGTGGGGCTGGGGTTTGGCGAAGCAATATTTCTATCACCGACCTCTTCCGTAGATGAGGTTTCGGAAGCGGGGCGTGAAACCTGTCGCAGCTTCTTATTTTCCTGAGCCTGATTCGATAACGTAGAATCAACCGCAACGCCGGAAGCTTTAGAATCAGATCGTGTTTCGACGCGAGCGGGCTGCCCTGAAAAGGATGGAGGACTTTCCACCACCGTTTCAAAAGGGTCCTGATTGCCGGTTGAATCAGGCGCTCTGCGCGAAGACGGAGTTAAGGCAGGCATGAAGTTTCTGCCTTCGGCCCGCGCGATCAGTCTTTGGAAATAGCTTCTCATGAGTAAGCCCTTTGCTGCGCTGACAAATCCGCTTCAATCAATTCCATAAACGTCTGTCGTAAGCTACGGGGCAAGCTCAGTATTTCATTCAAGCTCCAGCCGTAGGCAACAGCCAGACGGTGTATCTCTCGCGCGATCTTTTTCCGTTCCTGGCTAATAGAACGAAGCAGGTATGATTGAAGGTCAAAGTGGACAGCCTGATTCCCTCCGCATTCGGGACACCGCGCATCCAGATCGAGGTCCAGCACAGGAGCCAACATCTCCATCGCTTCTTCTATTGCGTTCAGATCAACGGATTCCGAGGGTTCGATCAGGCAGCGCTGTAACATAGCACGTTCAGCTTCCTCAGGCAGCAACCCTGCGACCGCCAGTTCATCATCTCCGGTCGGCAATCGGAATCGCGCGCCATCAGGCATGCGGAATGTGCCATCCGGAAGAGGTTCGGCTACCGGCGAAGACATGGACGCGGCATCAAGCGTGCTGACAAGTTGCCTGATTGAAAAAGACAGGTCAAACAGGTTCTCGCAAACCGTGCAGCGAACCGTGCTCTCTATGCGAGGCCCGTATGTGCGCTCATACAAAACAGCCAGCAATCGGTCGCGATCAGAGGCGGTCAACTGGGCGGCTCTAAAAGCTTCAGAAGAAGAGCCGGAAGGCAACACGATAACACTGTCTAATAAATTGATCGTGGTCACAGTATCCACGTCATTGACGGATTGCTCATCAAATCCGTTCAATTCCCGCACCTGAACCTGCGCGGGGCTGCGAGCAATGCGAAACGAGACCTTATCCAAAGACATGCCTTGCCACCACGCGAACTACTAGCTCTCAGCCGGTTCATTAACCTCGATATCGCGTTCCCATCCTTCGTTCTGAATGACCATGCGCTCGATGGCAACGGCGTGCGCGTTGGAGTCAAGTTCCGGCAGCGCCTGATACTCGGAAACCCAGCATCGATAAACCTTGTAAGCCTTAGCGACATGCCCCTGCTCGTTGAGCAGTTCGATAATAAGGTCTTTGCGAAAGAGCTTCAGCGATATCGCCATGTCGCCATCGCTGTTGTAAATGAGGTTCGCCCATTTTTCAAATTCCGGGTCATGCGTAACCCCGCGCTCTAAAGTGATCGGCTCAAACTTCCAGACGCTCGGCGATACGCGTGAGGTGCTGGGGTCGCCGCCTTCGCGATGTGTCACAGGCTCGGTCGTACGCTTGAGAGCGCTGATTTTGCTGACACCCGCTACATACTTTCCGTCCCACTTGATGCGGAACTTCATGTTTTTATACGGATCGAACCTGTGGGTATTAACCGGGAATTGAGGCGCAGCCATAAGCAAGCTCCTATGAGTTAGACTTCAATCTGTCCAGCCATTTGCTGTAAGTAGAGAATGACAAATTCGGCTGGCTTCAATGGCGCAAAGCCAACCCAGATATTCACTATGCCAAGATTGCGATCATTTTGCGTGGTCGTCTCCTTATCGCACTTTACGAAGTAAGCGTCCCTGGGCGTTTGCCCCTGGAAAGCGCCCTGCCGGAAAAGGTTGTGCATGAAAGCGCCGACGTTGAGCCGTATCTGCGCATAAAGCGGCTCGTCATTCGGCTCGAAAACAACCCACTTCAAACCGCGATAAAGACTCTCTTCAATGAAAAGCGCCAGCCGCCGGATGGGAATGTATTTATACTCGCTGCCGAAATCGTCATCGCCATCCATTGTGCGCGCACCCCAATTCACTATCCCATTCGGGAATATGCGGATTGTGTTTATGGCGCGCGGATTCAAAATACCGTTCTCACGATCAGAGAAGCGATACTCAAGGCCAACCACGCCGCGAAGATCGGCTTCCGTACCGGCTGGCGCTTTCCACACTCCGCGCGTGCCGTCTATGCGAGCGCACAGACCGGCGATGGCTCCGCTGGCACCGATGTTGGTCTTCTTGCCGTTATCATCTATCGTCACACGGGGGAAAAAAATCGCGCTGAAATCCTTCACCAGCCCGATTCGCAGAGCAGCAACGCCCGTTGAGGCTTTCTGCGCATCATCCCATGCCGTGGGCGGGTCCATAAGCAAAAAGGCCCTTCGCTGCTGACAGAAGATGCTCGCCTTCGGATAGATGTTAGCCATTGCAACATTGGCATCAGGCGGCAACACCATGAGATTAAACAGGTCTACGTCCTTGTCTATCACCTCGTAAGCATTGTCATAATCTGCCGGTTTCGGCGGGTTCCCATCCGAGGCGACTCCAGCGGCTGAGGTCTGCAAACCTATGTTGTTGCCCCCCTTGCCTAAGGTGTAATAGTGGACATTCCTGATGAAGTTACCTGTTATTGCGGCAGGCGTGGTGGCAAACAGGGAGGATTTGAAATTATCGTCGAGATCTGTAGGGATAATTGCCAGCCGCGATCCCCACACCTCTGCGCGCCATTTCGAGAGCGCAGGCAGTGTGGCGATAAACCCATTGATCCTTTGGGCGATGATTGCCAGCTTTTCGCGCACCCCATCGCCATTCCCGTTAGGCGATGTGGCTGCCGGAGCGGCATCCTCCATCATCTTGTGCGCGCCGGGCGTCACAGTAACGATGCTCGGAGGAGGAACTGGAAGGTTCATCGAGATCTTTTCGCCGACGAACGTGCCATCCGGCTTCAGCATTTCCAGCGTTATGTCAGTGAACGCAGCTTGATCGAGGTCGGCAAAATCGTTTAAAGGGCCTATCGCGGGAACCCCTGAAAGGTCCGCGACTTTGTAAGTAATACCGCTGGCAGCCGGGCGGCGTCTTGCTCGGCCCGATACCTCGATTCCTCCCTGCGCAGTGCCCAGCATCATAGGCACTGCGAGGTCAGATTGCGAAGCAGGCCGTATAAAAACATCGCCCTTGCCATTTGAGGTAACAGACAATCGCCTGAAGTTGGTCGGGGCGGAAGCGATACCAACAGTAACCGAGATGGCTGGCAGCCCGATATTAGCAAAGCGAGTGTTGATTCGAGCTTCAATATTCGCGGCAATGCCTGCGGGCGTAGCGGGTACGGTTATTCCCGTCAGATCTATGTCTATATAATCGCTTCCATCAACGCTGATTCTGAACTGTGTCCTGGCAGCCGTTATGAGGGCCTGCCACACAGTCTGAAGATCAGCCGCGGGAACCAGACGGCCCGAAAAAGAAACCCCAGCCGTCACGTCAACCGCAGCATCATTCGCCTTGATCGCCGCGCCCGGTTCTGCTGAAACCAGCTTTGAATTTTGAGTGATGAAGTCCGGCGCGTACAAAGGCGAGGCAGGGTCCATATTCATACCCTTCCATGTCTCAGCATCTCTCTTCACGCGATTTCCGGATGAATCTATTTCCCATCGAAAGAGGTCGAGATTGAATGTCACCTCAGGCTGCGGCCCGTTATACGTGACGACAGCGCGAATATTTTCTCCGACCAGTCCGGCGTCTTTTGCGATCAGTTTCAAGACCTCTTTACCGGCCTCATTCTGCAAACCCACGGTCGCCTGTGATGCACCATTAGCTATCCGCATCACATAGCAATCGGAGCCGCCGTTCAGGAAAAACAGCTTGACGTAATTCGCCAACTGGCCTGCCGCTGTATCTCCTGAGAAGACGCGCACAAAGTCTGAATAACTTGTGCATCTCTTCGCTTGAAGCATTGGCCCTTTTTTCGCGGTGCCGATAAACATCCCTATTGACGTACTGACGCCTACAATAGTTCGAACTCCGCTGGGAACCTCCTGGACATATACCCCAGGATAGGTAGGTGTTACTGGCATAAGCGCCACCTCCACGGATCGACTTCACTGTTTTGTCGCCGGTTTATCGACCGCAAAACTAATGGAGCAATCTTCATTTGTTGTCAGAATAACGAAGAACTACATTTCAAAAGAAAAGTCTAAATCCATCATAATATCACCGGATTATTACAATCGGACGATATCGGATTGAAAGAAATGATAGAGCGTTACTGCTTACAAAGTAATTTACTACAAACCTTGGAAAGTGCCGTATGGGCCTTTTAAAACGAGCCTATAATAAGTGTAAATGATATTACTTGTCAATCAGATTCTATGCCGGGGCAGGGCTGTAACAAAGTAAAAGTAGGGGCAGGGCTTGTCCCTGCCCGGATGGCCGACAGGCCATGACAGTCATCGCCTTACAGCGATTCGGGCAGGGACAAGCCCTGCCCCTACCATGATTGTCAACCGACTTTGTTACAGCCGTGTATGCCGGGGCCAGGGTGAGCGCATCTTAACCGTTGAGAATTTTGAGTAGATGGATATAGAGTAGAACTGTTCACGCGCCATAAAATGGCTGCTTGCGCCATAACGCATAAGCGCCCCTCAATATAGATACTTCATCCTCACCAGGATATTCTGGTCTGTGCGAAGTACAACCGATCCGACATTTCGTACTACAGGGATTTGATAGCTCGCCTCAAACACCAATCGAGACGTTGCCACATACTGCAAGCCAGGCTCAAGATAGAACTCGGTCGATGTGCTCCCCGGAACCTTTAAGCCATCTACATGGCCGTGCCCTTTATGAATGAAAGAGGTTTCCAAAATCGTGAATAACTCTTTGGTCGGGCTTTGGTACTTAAACGGCAGCAGCAGGTACTCAAAATCAGTATTGATTTGTATCTCGTGGCCCAGCCGGTAGCCGTCGCGCTCGCTCCGGAGAATACCTTCAATGTTTGCCCCGTAAATGAAACGGCCTTTTGCCTGAGAGTACGCAACATCTGTATGCAGTGACAATCCCCCGTTTATTGGAGTGAGTTGCTGCCGAATGAAGCTTTCGACCGGCAGCGCTGTTTCGCCTGGAGCATCTTTCTTGCCGGTCGGCAGTTCTACTCCTATACGCACAGCCGCCTGCCGGTCTCCCCAGGTTTCCAGTATGCGGTAAAAACGATACTTCCCCCACAGCGTAATGTTGCCTAATCCGCGACCTGAACCTGAATCCGGGCCGCTTTCAAATTGCGTTTCGCTATAAGGCAAGTCGGCCTCCAGCTGAATATCCGACGTAGGTGTATAGGAAACATTTATCTGGAACGTATGGCGATCTACTTTGAGAGAGCCAAGGTGCTGCCGTGTGAATGAGTATTCCGGGGCAATCGCTCCTCCCTTATACACGGTCAGGCCCGGACTGGTCGTCCTGATGGGTGAGAAGAACAAACCGGGCGTGCGGATTGTACCGGCAAGTGATACCTGAATGCCTTCGAGTGAACTATCCATAGCTTGTGATCTTTTATCAGCGGCAATCTTCTTTGCGCCGTGTAAGATGATCACCTCCCGCGATGCTGCCCCGCTGTCTACTGTCTGCCAATCACCAGTTATTTCAAGGCGGGTGCCGGTAGTGGCACCCAGCTTCTGGCTAATCTCTTTACCTTCCAGGGCAAAGCGCTGTCTCGACGGCTCAGCCTCAATCCACCAGCCCTTATCATCACGCAGCAGCGTACCAGCTACGGTGATCTCGGCTGAATCGAGTGCATAACCGGCTTTCCTGAGCGCCGTTTTCAGTGCTGCAAATGAAGCGGCCTTTTCGGGCTTTGGAACGAAGTTGCCTATCCCCTTTTTAATGTCGGTAATTTTTATGTCGTCAATTTCAGGTGCGAAATCCAGACGGCTCACGGCCTTCTTGATGTTGTAGACTCAGTTGCCGCACAAATAGCCTGCTATTTTCATTTGAACAGTTTTGACTTCGGCAGAAACTCCACCGGAAAGGCCGATTACCAGCGCAAGGCTGACTACTATAAATGCAAGATCTCTTTTCATCGTCTCTTCCTCCAGACGCTTCATCATTCGCGTATCTCTTATAGATTTCGAGCAGATTGGATAAGCCAGCAGGCACACTACTGGCGTGATCGGCAGCGGCTATAGCATGGTAGGCTTTAAATCAGGAGGACACAGCGGCGGAGGTAAGTGCTTCCGCGATTGGCCGGTAATATAGAGGCGCTATACACAGGAGCGTGTAGCGTAATATCCGGCTCTGGTAAGAACCAATTGACAGGAATCACATCTGCGGGAAGGCTTGTTGCGCTCGGCCCGCGAAGCAAGACTGGTGTCTGATTCGGCAGCAATGAGCAGCCTGCATCGGGCGGCTGTGAGATCGAGTCGCCAACGGCTGATGCGCACGACTTCTTTACTCGTTTACAGCAATCAGTAATTGATGGAGCCTGACGACTGTATGTATTCTGCTCGCCTGCGCAACAGGAATCTACGACGCCCGCTGAGCAACAGAGCACACAGCCCAGGCCGCCAAGCCAGAGCGTTACGACAGCAATTGCCAGGCAGCCAATACTTTTGAGTCCTGGTAAGAAGAGAGCACTCATCACGTTTCCGGCTGATTATATGCCAGCCCTGCCTTATAATAAACCCTGCACACGACTACAGAGTCAACAAAAAATCCAACTGAAACTTCACCTAAAAAGAAACGCTGTAGCTTGCGCCGGGATTGCGCCCGCGCTCGAAGATGATCCCAAACTGATGTCGCCCTCGCGTGTAGTTCACAATCGGATGCACGCGCACGCCGTCAAATAGAATCGTCGAAGACCATCCATCTTTGAAGCTGATGTTCAATCCGCCGATCATCCTCAAGCGATCTTCAAACGTGCCGTAAGCCATGCCGACGTAAGGGGCGATTGGCAAGCCGGTCGCGGCTTTAAGATTCTTGCTCAGCGTCGCGTAGAAAGACTGTCCGGAGGGCGTTCCTATCCGGTCGGAACTGGTGCCGAAGACCAGTGCCGGACGCTTATCCGTCTCCGTCAGCGCGACGACATTGGCCAGCGGGGAAACCTTCCCTGCCAAAGGGTTATACTCGATTCCGGCTGTAACGCGCGGATGAAACCTGTAGGTGAGCGTGTTACGCCACTTCGCCCGGTCAATGACGTTCGAGATGACGCGCACGCCATACGTCCACTTATTTTCGTCCTGTTGTCCTGTCCCGCTCACGGCGCGACCTTCCCCCGGTCAGAGCGGTCAAGAGGGGACGCTGGATGCTTCGCCAGAGCGCCCTTTCGCCGACGCGATCTGTTCTTTCTTGCGATCCTTTGCCGACGTTTTTTCGGCTGCGGCGAGCATAACGTCAATCTGCTTTTTCAACTCAGCCTGATTGATGATGCCGGAGATAACTTTTACAACGCGCCCGTCCCTGCCGATGATGACCGTTCCGGGCAAGGCCGCCCCTAAGCCGAAGCGCATCATATCTGCCGTTGTCGCGCCCGCCCAGATGGGAAAGTTGATCTTCGCTTCTTTGATGAACCGTAGAACTCTGGCCCGGTCTGCTACCTCGTCCGTCGAAGCGCCGACGACCTGTACGCCCAGAGCAGCGTAGTCGTTTTGAATCGCCGCCAGATCAGGCATCTCTTTGCGGCACGGCACGCAGTAAGTCGCCCAAAAGTTCAGCACGACGATGCGGCCCCTTAGCGCGCCCAAAGTCTGCTCAACGCCGAACAGGTCCTTGAGCGTCAGGCTGGCCTCCGAGCCGACGACGTTTGCCGCCTCGCGTTCAGCCTGACTGACGGCCAGCACCTCCAGCGTATCGACGCGAATCACGCTCGCCTCTTTTTTCTTATGCATAACGCCGGTCACGGCGATGCGCTTGCCCACGAATTCAAGCCAGTTCTTTCCGGGCAGGCGGTATTTCCCTTGCTCAAGTTGATATAGAGTGAACTTTTCACCTTCGCGGATGGCGATTAGCGTCGGATCGCCATTGGCGATACAGGACTGAGACTTCAATAAATCTTCCGCTGTGCCATACTCGACCTTTGTGCGGTCGGCCTTCGCCCAGCAGTCAGCGCAGCACACAACCTGCCCTTCGAGTCGCACGCTCGCCGTCTGCGCTGAAACTTGCGTAGCGACGGCAAGACAGAGCAACAACCCTCCTAATATTCTCTTCATATAAACCTCCATTAGCTAAAGACACTCGATGCGCGCCCATACTTCGATGGGAAGCGCAAAGCCACATCGCAATTCTTAGCCGGAAGATTCTAAATGCGGAGCGTACAAAGCCGCTCAAGCGGTGGGTCCGAGGTGGGAGGCGGAATTGATTGCCGGGCCGATTCATAATGCCGTTCGCCCACCGTAAGAATGGCTAAAGCGAACAGCGCCTGTGCGCCGCCGTCTATGTGCGTGAGTAATGATTGTCGCTCCGTTAACACACCTGCGGGAGATTGTCCGATTGGGCAGCATTCGTCATCGGACGAAGTGTTAATTCGCTCTGCGGAGAGAAACGTTTCGCTCGTGTTCGCCGATTCGGGATGTGCCGAACACAGCAACACACAGGCGATGAAAACCCACACGGAGCAAATCAGCAGGCAGGCCGCAAGTAATTTCGTCACTGTGGAGCGAGGTAAACCCATCGCAGGGAGTATACAGAAAAGAAGCCAGTTCGCGCCAATATCAATGTCATTTTGCAGATGCTGAAACAACGATATTCGTCTTACAATCCAGCCGTCGGCTTTCGGAAAGTCGCTCGTGATGTGAAAATTACGAAATATGCATGACTTGATCATAATTGGTGCCGGTCCCGGTGGAATCGCTCTTGCGGCAGAGGCTCGCGCCTCAGGCATCGATCCGTCGCGGACGCTCGTTCTGGAAAAAGGCTCGACTCATAACTGGGCCATCAGACAGCTCTACCCTGAGCAGAAGCTCACTACGGCAAATTACAAAGGATTCGAGCCTCAATGCGAAGGACTGCTATGCATAACCGATATGACGAAATCGGAGACAATCGAGTTTTTCGATAAAGTCATCAAGGACTACCAGATCAACGTTCAATACAACGCAGAAGTTTACGCTGCGCGCAGAATCGACGGACTAGCAGGCGCGCGATTTCGGGTCGAGTCCTCGCAGGGCGTATACGAGACCAGAGTTTTGGCTGTCGCCATTGGCATATTTGGCCGCCCGAACAAACCGAAGGAGTACCGGCTTCCGTCTGTGCTGAAAGAGAGATTGCTTTTCGATATGACTTCGCAGGTGATTGAACAGGAAAATGTGCTCGTCGTAGGCGGAGGTGATACAGCCGCAGAGTATGTCCAGTACCTCTACAAACAAGGCAATCACGTCGCTCTGTCATACAGGCAAGCCGAGTTCGCGCGACTCAATGAGCAAAACCGCGCTGCCCTCTTCACGATGGAAGAGCGTAAAGAGGTTGAAATCCTGCGAAGCTCCAACATTAAGCGGATAGAGATCGAAGGTGGACGCCCGCGCGTCATATTCAACGAACAGCACCATACGTCGCGCACATTTGACCGTGTGATCTATGCGCTTGGAGGCACCACGCCGACAAATTTCCTGCAAATGCTGAGCATAGCCTTTAATGATCGAGGACCGATATTTGATAAGGCCGGAGAGACGAATGTGGATGGCCTCTATCTGCTTGGAGATCTGGTCGTAGGCAAAACGGGCGGCTCAATCATTACTGCCTTCAATTCTGCCGTGCGGGCGATGAAGCGTATCAGCGCCCGCCACTTCGTCCCCATGCCTTGAATCGCTGTCGGCAGGCTCTGTCTACACGACGTTGTAAAACCCGCCTATCGATAATGACAGCCTGCTGCGCAGCTTTGCCCTTCCGGCTTCCGGTTGCGGTGCCAGGCGAGACGTGTTGCTGACAGGCCGGGCGTCACGATATCTCGAAAAGATCAGCTTGTCGGTTTCGGGGTTTAAATCGATGTAAACAAAATCACCCAGCCCGACCTGTTCTGTAGACAACAGGTTTGCAAGCGGATAAACGAGCAGCCGTTCAATCGCCCGTTTCAAGGGGCGCGCGCCGTAGCGCGGGTCCGTGCCTTCGGCCAGCAGCTTTTCCTTTACCCGGTCAGAGCACTCGAAGATAAAGCTTGCGCCCTCAGAATGAGTGATGCGGTTTTGCACGGCTTGCAGTTCCAGATCGAGAATCCGGCTCAGGTGCTGCGCTTCGAGTGTTCGGAAGACCACAAGCTTATCTATGCGGTTCATGAATTCGGGCGAGAATTTGCGCCGGGCCGCTTCAACAGCAGTGCGATTAATTTTCTGATCGGTGGTATCGCGCAGCGCTTTAGCGGCTTTCGCCGCAGCGAATCCCATGCCGCCTGAGATCAGTTCCGACATTTCGCGCGCGCCGAGGTTGGAGGTCATCACAATCAAAGCCCGCGAAAAATCGACCCGACGATTGTCACCCAGCGTCAGGGTGGCTTTGTCGAGAATGCCGAGCAGCAGTTGCCACAGGCAATCTGAAGCCTTTTCAATCTCGTCAAAAAGCACTATCGACAGTTTCGTGTCCTGTGTGTGGCAGCGGTCCAGATGCTCCTGCGTCAGTAGCGGCGTGGTTTCACGGTGGCCCAGATACCCCGGCGGCGAGCCGACAAGTTTGGCGATTTCGTGAGAGTGCTGGAACTCAGCGCAGTCGATTTTGATCACCGAACTGGCCGTGCCGAAGAGCGCTTCGGCAGTTGCCTCTACCATACGGGTTTTCCCTGACCCGGTCGGGCCGAGCAGCAGCATTGTGCCGACCGGACGGTCCGTCGAATTGAGACCGGCCAGAAAAACCTGATAGATGTCGCTCATGCTGCGCACGGCCTGTTCCTGCCCGACGATGAGGCGTGAAAGCGTATGTTCAAATTCGCGCCCACGGGAACTCTTCAGGTCGGCATCCAGACAGATCGCCTCCATATTCCAGCTCTGTTCTTCAATTCTTGCAACCATGTCGATTATCCTTTCTTCTGATCGGCGGCGGCACCCGATAAACAAACGATGCCCGGATTCCGACGACCGTGATTACATCCCCTTCCGAAACAATCTTGGGGTAACTCCCACAAGCCTTCGGAAGAGAGTCGTAAAGTGGCTCTGGCCGGAGAACCCTGCGCGTAACGCGATGTCGGCGATGGGCAGATCGGTCTGCGTTAATAACTTTTTCGCGCGTTCGATGCGCTGACGTGCGATGTAGTTGATCGGACTCAACCCCATCGACTGTTTGAAGGCGCGCGAGAAGTGAAAACGGCTCATCCCCACCTGTGCGGCTACCTCTGCGAGCGGGATGGATTGCTCCTGCTCAAGGTTATCGGCGATGAGGCTCACCGCTTTTTGCAGCTTGCGAGGTGCCATCCCGCCCTTGCGAGGGTGCACATCCTTCAAATAGCTGTAGCGCCTGATCAGTTGCATGGCGAACAGCTTTGCGACGTAATCCGCATAGACTCTTCCCGCGACATTTTCCTCTTTCAACTCATAAAACAGAGACATCGCGATATAACTCAATTGTTCATCCCTTACACCGAGTTGCGGATCAATGTCGATCTGTTCCGGATTCATATCGCAGGACCGGGCGATCTTCTGGACAAACAGAGGGTGAAGATAGATATGCAAAGCGTCATGCGCATCGAGATTGCGCCAGCGCCAGCTGGAAGCGGTTCCGGCGGGAATAATGGTGATCTCTCCCCAGCTGAGCGAAGTGTTGAAGTCCTGCCCGTTGATGCTCGCGCTGACGTGCAGCGACTGGTCGAGGTGTACAATCACACAGTGGTTGTCGAGCGGCGGCACCTCCATATCACCACAGGCGTGGCGCATATGCAGAACCCGAATATTTTGCCAGCCGAGGTTCTGGCTCGATGCGATAACCGCTTCGGGATAAACCTGCGACAGATTACTTACACTGGCTCTGGAAGCGTTACTGCCGCGAAATCTGCTCAACTGCACGCTGTTTTTCTGCGGAGACTCTTCCCAGGACAGCCCTGCAAGAATCGGGTGATTTTCCATACTGATCGTTTGTATCGACAACATTGATAATTCCCTTCTGACCGCTTCACACGATGCCAGCAGTCATATCGACTGCCGAGCGATCATCTGTTGGTTTGCGCTTTCTCGGATAGCGCCCACATAATTATTTTGCCGCTTGAGCGTAATGCCGAGCGCCGCCCGACCCGGTTCAACAGTTCAGGGTGGCCAGGCTCTGCATCGAAGGCTTGTTTATCGCCTTCACCCAAAGACGCGACATTTTTTTTCGCGCGGTATCATTTACCAGCGAGGTTTTCAGGGTTTGAACGTATTAAGGAGCGGGGATCGGGCTTCCTCCACACGCATGCTCATCGGAGGAGAGTAGAATTTCCGGCTCATCGAGCGAGGCGCAGAGATGTTCAAATCAGACTCATTTGCACGACGGATTCCTCAGGCGGTTTGGCATTACGGGCTTGCGGTCACAAGTGTCGCTGTGGCGCTTGTGATTACGCAGTCGCTGGAGCCTTACACCACGCTGCGGACGCCGTTGTTTTACGCCGCCATCCTGATCACGGCATGGATCGGCGGAATCGGACCGGGAGTGCTTGCCGTAGCGATTGCGACGCTGGCCTTAGGCTATTACTTCAGCCCGCCGGGTCACCTCCTGGGTCCTGATGCGATAGATCTGCCGTTCATCCTCTTTTTCTCGTTGTCGGCCATTCTCATCACTTGGGTCAGCGCAAGACGAAAAGCTGTTGAGGAGGCGCTCAAGCGCGCCCACGACAACCTGGAGGCCAACGTCAAGGAGCGCACAGCCGCACTCCAGCGTACCAATGAAGTGTTGCAAATCGAAATCACCGAGCATCTGCGCTCGGAATCTGAGCGGCGTAAGAGCGAGGAGCGCTGGCAGGCTGTATTTGCGAATTCGGCGGTCGGAATCACCCTGACCGATCTCGATGGCCGTTTCATGGCAGCCAATACGGCTTACCAGAAAATGCTCGGTTACTCAGAAGATGAGTTGCGAGCATTGACGTTTCTCGACATCACTCACCGGGATGATCGAGATTCCAGCTGGGAGCTTATCAGAACGCTTCTGGAAGGCCGACAGTCATTCTTTGAAGTGGAGAAGCGTTACTGGCGCAAGAACGGCGATTTGATCTGGGCGCACGCGCACGTCTCGCTGATTCCGGGCACTGAGAGCATCCCGCAGTTTCTCATCGGCGTCGTCGAGGATATTACCGAGCGCAAACGGGCCGAAGAAGAGTTGCGGCGCAGCGAAGCTTACCTGAGCGAAGGTCAGCGATTGACACACACCGGAAGCTGGGCCTGGAATGTTGCGACCAGAGAGAATGTCTACTGGTCGCAGGAACATTACCGCATATTCGGCTTTGATCCTGAAAAAGAGAGTTCGTCTTATCAAAGCGCTTTGCAGCGGGTTTTCCCCGACGATTTGCCGGGCTTTGAAGAGACATTCGCCACAGCCGTCCGCGAGAAAAAAGATTTTGAGAGAGATTTTCGCATCGTCCTTCCCGATGGATCGATGCGCTATCTGCACAGCATCGGCCACCCGATCATCGATCAATCCGGTGAAGTCATCGAATTCATCGGGACGTGCATGGACTTGACCGAGCGCAAGCATACGGAAGAAGGATTGCAGCGGGCGCAGGCGGAACTCGCGCATGTCACGCGCCTGACGACGCTGGGAGAGTTGACTGCCTCCATCGCACATGAAGTCAATCAGCCGTTGGCCGCCGTGGCCCTCAACGCCAATGCCTGCCTGCGCTGGCTTGCGGGCGAATCGCCTAACCTGACGGAGTCGCGCCAGGCCATACAGCGCATCGTCAGGGAGGCGAATCGGGCGAGCGAAGTGATTGCGCGGATTCGCGCGCTCGCCCGAAAGTCGCCGCCGCGCAGGGATCGCGTCGTCATCAACGAAGTGCTTCTGGAGGTGATCGCTCTGGCGCGCGGCGAGGTGCGCAGAAATCACGTCAATCTGCATACTCAACTGGCAGACGACCTGCAACTGGTGCTGGCCGACCGCGTGCAGTTGCAGCAGGTGATTTTGAACCTGATCATCAACAGCATCGAGGCGATGAGCGAGGTCAGTCAGGGGCGGCGAGAATTAATGATAAGCTCTGCAAAGCACGAAAATACAGGCGTGCTGGTGGCGGTGCGGGATACCGGCGTTGGCGTGGACACGAATCATCTCGATCAACTTTTTGACGCCTTCTACACAACGAAACCGGACGGGATGGGGATGGGACTAGCGATCAGCCGGTCGATCATCGAGGCGCATGGCGGACGGCTCTGGGCAACAGCTGCGAAGCCGAGCGGTGCGGTCCTGCAATTCACCCTGCCGGTTGATGGCGAAGGGGGATTATGACTCAAGGTGAGGCAACCATAGCCATAGTTGATGATGATGAAGCCATTCGCGAAGGGCTTTCGAGCCTCATACGGTCGGTGGGCCTGCGGGTCGAAACCTTCGTTTCGGCAACAGAGTTCCTACAGGGCTGGCATGGCGACCTGCCCGGCTGCATTGTGCTGGATGT
Source organism: Blastocatellia bacterium (assembly GCA_963804815.1). Taxonomy (GTDB): domain Bacteria; phylum Acidobacteriota; class Blastocatellia; order UBA7656; family UBA7656; genus DATEKX01. Next base: position 179,268 of record CAWDRU010000001.1, read on the forward strand.
GCGGCTGCCGGGACTCAGCGGTCTCGATCTGCAACGCGAACTGACCGACGCCAGTATCCACACGCCGATCATCTTCATCACAGGACATGGCGACATCCCTATGACCGTGCGCGCCATGAAAGCCGGAGCGGTTGAGTTTCTGACCAAGCCGTTCCGCGAACAGGATCTGCTCGATGCCATCCAGCAGGCGCTGGCGCGCGATCAACTGGCGCGCGAGCAGCGGGCGGAAATTGCCGCTCTGCGCAGCCGTTATGAATCGCTGACGCCTCGCGAAAGCGAAGTGATGGGCCTCGTCATCAAGGGACTGCTCAACAAACAGGCCGCCTTTGAACTGGGCACCAGCGAAATCACTATCAAGCTGCATCGCGCTCAGGTGATGCACAAAATGCGTGCCGAATCACTGGCCGATCTGGTGCGCATGGCCGAGCGGCTTGGCCTCTCCTCTTCCAGATATTAAGCTCTGTATATCAAGCTCTGTCAGCATTTAGCCGGTAACCGGCCCGCTGTGTCGGAAAGCATCTCCGCTCCACAGGCGTTCGCGCTCCGGGGTCTGTTCATCTTCCGCGCAGGGCAGGGATAGTTCCCGGATAACTGGATAGTGGTACTCCCGCATAGCGTTATTCTTTGGGTAATAAACCACTCTATCTCGTGATGTTTTCTCTTCTCAGATCTGGCAAAGTGTAGCATAGCTGGCGCACCCGGCAGAGGGAGGCAGTAGGCGATTTACTTACGCGGCGTGCGGCAACGGAAACTACCAGAGCAGGAATGGAGAAACTCGATGTCACACAGTGAAGGCAACCCCGGAACTATCGATCTCTATTGCGAAGATTGCGGCGCGGATAAACCCGTCGTCAGGGGTCACGGTTTCGCGCGCGGCAGTAGTTTTCGGATCGGGCAGGTCGATGGGGTCGGTTACCGAATCATCAACCGCACAGGTTCGGGCGGTTTTAGCCTCCCTATACTAAAGTATAATAGAAATCGCGTTCACCGCAGTGTTACCTTAGCTCGTGGAGGCTAGGAATTGAGATTATCCAATGCCTCCGATCATGGGGTTGGAAGGTGAGCGTGTCGCAGCTTGATGTAATTTCAGTAGTTGATGACGACGGCTCGGTTCGCGAAGCGATCGAGAGTCTCTTGAAATCTGTGGGATACCGCGTCGAACTGTTCGCGTCTGCCGAAGAGTTCCTGAATACGGAGGCGCGGCAAGAGACGGCGTGTTTGATCCTTGATGTGCGAATGTCGGGAATGAGCGGCCTTGAGTTGCAATGCCGACTGACCGCATCCAATCGTTCGATTCCGATCATCTTTATCTCTGCTCACAGCGATGAGAACGCGCGCGCGCGCGCAATCGCGGCGGGCGCAATTGCTTTCCTGCAAAAGCCGTTTAGCGAAGAGGCGCTGCTCGATGCCATCAATGCCTGTCTGGCGCGGAGCCGAGGGGGCAGGGTCGAGGGGCAACATCCGGTCTGAACTGCCGGGATCACCTTTCAGGCAGACAGGTGCAATTGCGCATGCATCAGGTTTCGTGTTGAAACCATTCAGGTGAAACTATGGCTGCAAGCATAAGAGAACTCGACTGCTATCAGGTTAATGCGTCCGTTTGGGAACCGTCATCACGGCTTGAACCGACAGGTCTGGGTGCTTATCCAATGACTCCCACGCTTGATGAGGTGTCGCGGTTGCTGGCCGGTTGGGGCAGCGGGGACGCCGACGCGCTCGACGAGTTGATCCCGCTGGTCTACGACGAGTTGAAACGGCTGGCGCACCACTTTATGCGGCAGGAACGTGCAGGCCACACCCTGCAAACCACAGCTCTGGTCGGTGAAGCCTACCTCCGCCTGGCCGATCAAAAGCATACGCAATGGAAGAATCGGTCGCAGTTTTTCCATATCGCCGCGCAGTTTATGCGCCGGATTTTAGTCGATCACGCCCGCAGCCGGATTCGCGCCAAGCGGGGCGGCGGCGCGTACAAAGTTTCGCTCGATGAAGTCGCCGTCCTGTCGCCTGAGCGCAGCGCCGACCTGATCGCGCTCGATATGGCGCTCGAACGGCTCGCCGTCATCGACCGGCGCAAATCCGAAATTGTTGAGCTTCGATATTTCGGCGGCCTGTCGGTCGAGGAAGCGGCTGAAGTTCTGGGCGTATCGCCCATTACAGTTAAACGTGATTGGCTCGTAGCCAAAGCCTGGCTGCGACGCGAGATCAACAATGAAACGTGAGCGTTGGAAGCAAATCAATGACGTGCTGCTCCGGGCGCTGGAGCGGGAAACGGCGGAACGGTCTGCCTTCATTCGCGAGGCGGGTGGCGGTGACGAGGAACTGTGCCGCGAGGTTGAATCACTGCTGGCGGCTCACAGACAGGCAAGCGGCTTTATCGAAGAGCCAATGGTTCATGCGGCAGCTCAACTGATCGCGGCGGATCACAACCCGTTTGCCGCCGGGCAGCAAATCGATCATTACAGGATTCTTTCGCTGCTCGGAGCCGGGGGCATGGGCGAAGTTTATCTCGCCCGCGATATGACGTTGGGCAGGCAGGTGGCAATCAAGTTTTTACCCGCGCGCTTTACGGGTGACCGTGCCCGCCTGGGCCGTTTTCAACGTGAGGCGCGCGCCGCCTCGGCTCTCAACCATCCGAATATTCTGACCATTTACCAGCTCGGAGAAACCGACTCGGTTCCCTACATGGCGTCGATCCCATACATTGCCTCGGAGTTCATCGACGGCGAAACCTTAACGCAGTTTATGATAAAAGCCCGATTGCGGACGGCGCAGGGCGAAAAGCGTCAGACGGCCACGGGCCTCGGAATCGGCGAAGTTCTCGACATCGCAATACAGTTGGCGGGCGCTCTCGACGCGGCGCACTCGGCCAGCATTCTGCACAGAGATATAAAGCCTGACAATATCATGGTACGGCGCGACGGCTATATCAAGATGCTTGACTTTGGCATTGCCAAGCTTACGGATCATCCGTTCGCGGTTGAAGATGCCAGCGCGCTTCTATCGATCAAATCCATGATCCGTACCAAACCGGGCGAGGTGCTGGGCACGGCCAGCTATATGTCGCCCGAACAGCTTCGCGGGCTGAGGGTCGATGCGCGCACGGACATCTGGAGCGCGGGCGTTGTGCTCTATGAGATGATCACAGGCCATCGCCCGTTTGAAGATGCGACCACCAGCGACGTGATCGCGCTGATCCTGCAAAATGAGCCGCCGCCGCTCGCAGGCTTTGCCCCGCACGTTCCTCCGGATTTGGCACGCATTGTCATGAAGGCGTTGCGCAAGCGCAGGCACGAGCGCTATCAGTCGATTGAAGACATGGCGATTGATTTGAAAAGCCTGAAACAGCAGATCGAGTTTGAGGATAATCTGGAACGCACGCGGATTTCCGACCCGTTAAGTGTGCGGCAGAACAGTTATGAAGAGTGCCTTTCCTCATCTTCGATCACTCCTTATGCCCTGTCTGCCGCGCCAGTGTGTCACAGTAACAATCTTTCGGCTGAACTCTCTGTCCTGATCCACCGCGAAGAGGATGTTGCAACCATCGAAAACCTGCTCAGGCGCGACCCCGTACGGCTGGTGACGCTGACAGGCGTTGGCGGCGTGGGCAAGACCCGGCTGGCGCAGCGGGTCGCGCACGAGTTGCTTGAAGACTTCGCGGATGGCGTCTTCTTCATCGACCTTTCTTCGATTCGCGATCCGGAGCGCGTCACGGCGGCCATTGCGCAGGCATTAGGGGTAACTACTCAACTGGCGGAATGTCTGAAGGCTTACCTGCGGACTCGCGAGATGCTGCTGGTGCTCGATAACTTCGAGCAGGTGATGGCCGCTGCGCCTCTCGTCACGGAACTGCTGGCGTCATCAGCCAGGCTGAAAGTGCTGGTTACCAGCCGGGAGTTGCTGCATCTGAGCGGCGAGCACGGGTTCACGCTACAACCTCTGGGGCTGCCGCCCGCTGACGCTCAGTTTTCGGCAAGCCAGTTGATCGACTATCCGGCCATCGCGATGTTTGTCGTGCGGGCGGGCGCGGTGAAGTCCGACTTTGCGCTGACGGATGAGAACGCCGAGAGCATTGCTGCGATCTGCGCGCGTTTGGACGGTCTGCCGCTGGCGATTGAGCTGGCCGCCGTGCGCGTCAAACTCCTGACGCCGCAGGCGATCCTTTCCAGATTAGAGCATAGTCTTGAGCTATTGACCGGCGGGGCGAGAGATTTGCCCGAACGCCAGCACAATATTCGCGGGGCCATTGCGTGGAGCTTCGATCTGCTGGATGAAAGCGAGAAGCGTCTGCTCGAACGGCTCGCGGTCTTTCCCGGAGACTGGACGCTCGAAGCGGCAGAGGCGGTGTGCGGCACGGGCGAAGATTCAGGCATGGATGTGCTGGATGGCATCGCCTCGCTGGTCGATAAGAGCCTGCTGATGCAGAAAGCGCAGGGGGCGTCGGAACCGCGCTTTCGGATGTTGGGAGTGGTCAGAGAGTATGCGCTGGAGTGTTTGAAGACAAGCCGAGAGTGCCACCCGATCCAGCAACGTCATGCCGTGGGATGAGGAAATCCTGTGACCGTCTCTGTCGAGATTGAAATCGGAGGTTGACGAATGATGCATGAAACTTTATCACATGAATCGAATAAACTTACGGAGCATACGGATGAGTTTCTTGCGATGGTCTCGCATGAGCTTCGCACGCCGATCATGGCGATTCTCGGCTGGATTGAGCTTCTCAATCATATGCCCGCCGATCAGGTCACCGTCGCGCAGGCCGTGAGCGTCATCAAACGTAACGCGCAATTGCAGGCACAACTCGTCGATGAACTGATGGATTATTCGAGCATCACTGCCAACAAGTTTTCATTGACGACGCGCCGCCTTGCGCTTGGGCCGATCATCAAGGCCGCCGTCGAAGCATTGGTGCCAATGGCGCGGAAAAAATCGATCAATTTAGAGGTGGAACTGGCCGCTTTGGAAAGCGAGACGGAAGGCGACGGCCTGCGCTTGCAGCAGGTGTTTTCAAACCTGCTTTCAAATGCCATCAAGTTCACGCCTTTCGGGGGAACTGTCAAGGTCAGGCTCGAAGACAGTGATGTTTACCACAAGATCATTGTGAGCGATACAGGCGCAGGGATCAGCGCTGAGTTTCTGCCCTTCATTTTTGACCGCTACCGTCAGGCCAGACCGGCCACAGCCTCTGGCGGACTCGGTCTGGGTCTGACGATTGCGCATCACATCATTGAACTTCACGGCGGGACTATCACGGCAGATAGTTGCGGTGCAGGGCAAGGAGCCGTCTTCACCGTCCAGCTTCCGCGCATGCAATCCGGACAATAAACCTTCCCGGCATCTACGCAGGCGAATCAGACGGATTTTTACAGATCATCCGTCTGATTCGCCTGCGTCTGTGTTCTTTCGATTTAAGCGGCCAGATAGTCATCAGACGCGGCTGCTTTCATCGCCGTTATGCCAAAGCGCGCCATCGCTTTCTCAATCGCAGGCACAGCCTGCGGCACATTGATCTTAAGGAAGCGAATCAGATGAGCCACCTCCGAGGGCATCATCTCATCGGGGCTTCTTGCCGGAATGCCCAGCGGAATCAGATAGGCGCGAATACTTAGATGGGCGCGCCGCAGTTCAGTCTCCAGAGCCTGAACAAACTGTTCACGCGCGGCGGCTGTCATGCTCAGCAATCCGTCGCGAACCAGATTCCTCAGATCATCGGCATCGGACCCGCTCTTGCCTTTTAGCAACGTCTGCCGACTGAACCCGATTCTTCTTGTCAGATTTACTCTTGCCATTTTGCTCCCTCCCTCAATTGACGATTCGTAAAGTCGGTTCATGTTAGATCAGGCGGCGAGGAAACTTCTTTCCACTCTTTGCTCAATCTATCAGTCTCTTGCGCTATTGACGGGTCAGCAAGAATCTGGAACTTTCAGCAATCACCGGCAAGACCTGCCGCCGTCGCGCTTACTATACTGAGGGTTCAGACAAATACTCGCCGGGAGGATTATAAAGCGTGCATCATGTAAGCATATCGTTACCGAAAGGAGTGCCGTCAATGAAATACGATTTTCTGGTTGAGACCTACGAAACCGAACGCATCAAAGTTGTCAGCGCCTGGGGAATGTTCAGAGATGATGATCTGACAGTACGTCCTCATGCGACCGATCCCCGTGGACGCAGCGTCCATGAACAGATGGTGCATCAATGTGTCAGCGAGGATCTCTGGTTTCGGACGATGCTCGGCATCGACGTAGGCGCGCCGCCTTTGCCAACCCCTGAGACTCGTCTGGAATTCATGAAACGCTACAGCGAGGATAGCGAAAAGCGCCTCGTGGCGCTGCGCGAAAAAGACGAATCATGGTGGGAAGAAGAAGTTACTTTCTTCGACGTGCGGCGACCGCGTACATGGATTATGGTTCGGCGCATGACGCACACCTCGCACCATCGCGGGCAGCTTCTGAATATGCTGCGCATGCTGGCCTGCGACGTGTACAGCAATTATGGCCCGACGGCTGATACTGGCGGGCTGATGCAGAACCACGCGCCGACCATTTACGCGTATGCCACTTTGAAAGCCCTGCTCGAAGGAGAAGCGGGGGGAGGCAAAAAAAGGCCGCTGCCCGTGGCAGGCGACAAGCCCGTTACCGAGCGGCCCGGCGAAACACGCAAATAACCTTGTAAACGGCTTCATCTCGCAGCAAGAAGGAATCTCTTTTCGCAAGAAATGAAAAGACGCAGCCAGCGTCGCTTCGATACACTTGCGCAGGTAGAGGAGATCAATCTATGAAACGAGTAATGACTCTTGCTGTGCTGGCTTTCAGCCTGGCAGCTTTCACATCCGGACAAAACGTCAATGAAACATCGCAGGAACGCAGCCCTTCACAGGCAAGCGCAAGCTCTGCGAGTTTGGACTTCGGCGATCAGGAGGTCCAGACGACGAGCAGGCAATTGAAAATCACTCTTACAAACAGGACCGATAAGCCGATTGAAGTCAGAGATGTCAATACGGGCGGAGGGCACTGGGAGGACTTCGATGTTGATGATGACGCGTGCACTGGCGTACCAATCGAGGCGGGAAAGAGTTGCAGCATCGGGATCATATTCAGTCCGCTTGGGGTCGGTGCTCGAAGCGCATTCCTCCTGATAACATATGGCGACCCGGATAATCCGCAGAAAATACCGTTGAGTGGAAACGGTATCAAGCCGAACAATGGGGCAGAGATGGCAAAGACTTCTCTGTCTCAATAGAGTCCCGCAGCAGGAATACAGGATTCCCCGCCGCAGGATTGACCCGTCAAAAGCCTCATCATCGCAAGAGGAGGTAGATATGATAAAGAGACACATTGCGTTCAAGGCGGCTGTGGCTTTCTTTTTATTCGGTCTGTCGGCCCGGCCCGCAGCAGCACAGGAGGGTCCCACACGGCTGATCGAAAAGATCCGGCCCGCCGTCGTCGCTCTAATCGCATACAACGACAGGGGCGAGGTGATTGAGTGGGGAAACGGGTTCTTTATAAGCCGGGACGGTCGCCTGCTGACCAGCCGTCATCTACTGAAGGGAGCGTCGAGAGCCGAGGTGCAGACTCGTGAAGGTAAGGTATATCCGGTCAATATAGTCATAGCCGAGGACCCGGACCTCGATCTCATCCAGCTGCTCATTGATCTTAAGGAGGATGAGGTTCCCTGTCTGGGAATGGCCGATGTCAGGGCGATCAGAGGTGAAAAAGTGACGGTGTTCGGCCATCAACATATCGTTTCCGGGACCGTCTCCTACGTTCGGGTTCTGTCGGAGCCCGGACAGAGCTTTCTGATTTCGGCTGCCTCGGTCGCACGCGCAACCGGCGGGCCTGTGGTCAATAAGAAAGGCGAGGTGATTGCAATAGCCACGCAACAGGCCGCAGGAGATCAGACGGTGACTCTGGCCATTGCCTCAAGCGCAGCCCTTCAGGCGGGACAGACACACTGGCCGATTGGAATGCCTGCGATAGAAGGCGAGCCGCCGATTTTACCATCGTTTGCGTGGATAGCAGGTGTGGCTGGCATAATAATCCCCTGATCAAAAAAGACCGCATCGCGCCCGTGGGATCACCCCGCCGGGCGCGATGCGGTTTAAGCCTGAATACAAAAGGCGATTAGAACAATTATCGCTGATCTCTGGCTTCGGCCTTCTTCGCTTTTTTCGACGATCTGTGAATTGCTGCAATGGACTGGCGCTCGGACTTCATGCCGCCATCTACAAGCTTCTGCTCGGCTTTCGATTTTTCCAGTTCTACTCCCTGATCGCTTCCGCTCAACCAGATTTGCGAGAGAAAGTAAGCATCGCCAACCTTATCAAATACCAGTTCGGTTTTACGCGGCGTCTGATTTGCCTGAATATCCTGCGTCTGGAAAAGCGCTGATCTGCGGCCATTGGCGCTGCGCAAAACCAGCACACTGAGGTCCTTGTCATCAGACACTTTGATCGTATATTTGCCTGCCGGTAGCGTCTGGTCTCTGACCACAAAATCGTAAGGAATATCGGCGACGATGGTTTCGTCGCTATCAATTTGCGCGCTGGCCTGCGCCCCTCCGATACCAGCAAACAGACAAAGAATTAAAAGCCCGCGAACCAGATAATTTTTCATATAATCTCTCCAATCATCTTTATGCGAATGGTTAAAGCTGACCCTTCGCATGTCCATTCAAATGGGGTTGGCTTGAAACCAACCGCTTCCCCATCTCCATTCACAGCCCCTCGCCGACATGGCTCAACCAGATCATTGGCATCAGTGGCGGCGGCCACCCGGCGAGACTCCGCCGACCCGGCCCAGTCCGTGCCAGTTATTGAGCACATGGCTTTCGCGTTTGGACTGTTCTTCAAATTCGCGCTGTTCGTTCTGATGGCGCTGGTCGAGATCGCCGGGCGACATACCGCTCGGCGGATGAGCGAGTTCTTCGCGATGCTGCTGCCGCAAGGCTTCACGGTCGTCGTTTTGTTGTTGCTCAAGCATTCGCTTTTCCTGCTGCTGCTGTTTTGCCAGCTCATCCGCCGAGCGGTTTGACTGGCCGACGACATCTCCCTGCTGCCGCCCTGTGACAGTTGCGTCTCCACGGTTCTGATCGAGCACGGGTGAGAGCCGGTCGGATGACAGCGGGCGCGGGGCATGGCCTTCGGTCGGCTGTGTCACATCGGGTTTATAGATCGACATCTCGCCATCTCTCACACTCGCCTGATGCTGTGCGGCGGGAGAATTCGCAGTCATCACCCGATAACGGCTGATGGAATGTCCTGTATCTTTTTCAAGGCGGTCTACATCAACGGAACGATTGATGATGCGATTCCCGTTCACTTCATAACGAGTGATGTTTCTGGTTTGCCCGATCAGAGAAACGTTGCGCGCGGGCAGCAGGAGATGATCGTGGATGTGCGGCGTTGCAAAATATCGCTCTTCGACGAAGTTGTACCAGAAAGGCGGGATGTATTCATCCAGATCGAGGCCGCCCAGCACCAGCCCGCTGTCCCAGCCGACCAACGGCGGCAGCGGAGCCCATCCGCAATAACCATCGCCGAACCGCCACGAAACCCATGCCGGTCCCCAGACCGTGCCGGGTATCCAGAGCCATCCGTAGTTGGCATCGAATTGCCAGCGGCCATAGTGGTAAGTCGCCCAGCCCCACGGCTCATCCGAATCCCATGTCCATCCATAATCCGAATAAGCCAATTGACCGACCGAGTAAGGTCTCCAACTGACCGACACATCATACGGCATCCAGACCCAGCCAAGGCGGTCGTGCGAAAACCAGTGCCCGTAAGTTCCCAGCGACTGGTAAAACGTGTCAACCGTGACGGCTTGCGGCGCAGCGTAAACACGGGCATTGAAACCCGGATTAAATAAAAGAGCGGCGCTGACGAGCGCAAGTATAAGAGTTCTGTTTTTCATAAGAATCCCCTTTCGATCAACCTCTGATCCATCCATCCCTTTACAGTGTAAGCAACGGGCGGCGCGCAGAGATTTCCTGATCTTGCGAAAAATGTCTCTAATTTGCTGGATTGTATGATGGGCAATTGCCCGCACGATAAAGCCAAAAATCGCAAAATCTGAAAAGACGGCGGGGGGTCATCTTTCTTATGCTTCTCTTTTGTCACTGAAAAAATGAGGAAGAAGATGACCAGCCGCACCGCTCAAACCATGTTCATAGTCGCTGCCTTCGTGCTGTGTCTGCTCTCGACTGCGGTTGCAGGGCAAGAGATCAAACGCCGCGATGTTGAGCAGAACCGGGCAAAACACGATGTTGAAAATCAATCGGTTCAGGAAGAACCCCGGCAAGCCGATGAAAGCAATTCGGCAGGCGGCTCAACCGCAGGCAGTTTCATCGTCAAATGGCCCGCGAATAACCAGAGCGCGCAATCTCTGCCTAGTGTCTCTCGCGATGCCGGGCAGAGCGGACTCAGTTTTGACGAAACGGTTCAGCTTGCGATCAGGAATAACCTGACGACATTGCTTGCGCGCGAGCGCCGCAATGAAGCGCGCGGACTCGAACTCCAATCGCTGGCCGGACTTTTGCCGAACATCTCCGGCAGCGCGTCGCAAGCTGATCAGACGATCAACCTCGCGGCACAAGGGTTGACTCCACAATCCTTCCCGCTCATCCAATCGCCGCTGATCGGGCCATTCAACAGTTTCGACGCAAGAATCCGGCTGGCGCAGACGGTCTTCAATCTCAGCGCGATTCGCCAGTATCAGGGCGGGCGCACGGAGTCGGCCATCGCGGCGACCGGCGAACGGCTGGCGCGGCAACAGGTCATCGCGGCGGCTGCGCTCGCTTATTTGAACACCCTGCGCGGCGAGCGCGCAGTGGAAGCCGCGCAGGCCAACGTCGCGCTCGCGCAAACTTTGCTCAAACTCGCGGTCGATCAACACAGCGCCGGAGTGGCAACCGGGCTGGATGTAACGCGCGCCGAAACCCGTGTGGCCAGCCAGCGGTTCAGGCTGGCGCAGGCGCAGGCCGACGCGATTCAGGCGCGCCTGCAACTGCAACGGGTCGCGGGCCTGCCGCTCGGCGGGCGGTTGAATCTGACTGACCGACTGGACTATACCGACGAAGCCCTGCCGTCGGCAGATCAGGCGGTGCAGACGGCCCGGCAACAGCGCATCGAGATACGACTGGCCGAGCAACAGGTCAAGCTCAGCGATTATCAGCGCCGTGCGGCAGAGGCCGAGCAATATCCATCAGTTGAAGTCTTTGGCGACTACGGCGCAAGCGGAACGCGTCCAGAGGTGCTCGATCTACCGACGCGCACCGTCGGCATCCGCTTGAATGTGCCGATCTTCAACGGCGGTCTGACCAGAGGCCGCGTCACGGCGGCGACCAGCCGCCAGCGGCAGGCCGAATTGCAACTCAATGATCTGCGCGCGCAGGTCGAACAGGATGTCCGGCTGGCGCTGGAAACGCTTCAGGCCGCCGCCGAACAGGTGCGCGCCGCCGGGCAGTCGCTCAAGCTTGCTACACGCGAACTCGAAATGGCGCGCGACCGATTTGCCGCAGGCGTCGGCGACAACATAGAAGTAGCCGAAGCGCAGACTTCGCTCGCAAACGCGCGCGACGCAGAGGTCGCTGCGCTCACGGCATACAACGCCGCGCGCATCAATTTCGCTTCTGCGATGGGGCGGATGGAATCATTTCGCTGGTAGAGATTGGAGGAACGCCGATGACCAGAGTGGTCGAGCCGGAGACAGATGTCAGAGAAAAGCCCGATACGGACGAGACGAGGCCGAAGGCGCGTTCGATAATCATCTCGCCCGATGACGTGAACGAAGCGAAAAGGGGAAAGAAGCCTTTTTACAAGCGGCCTCTGATCCTCATACCAGCCTGTCTGGTTCTGCTCGTCGGGCTTATCTTCGGCGTGCGCTTTTACGTTTACGCCAGCGCTCATGAATCGACCGATGACGCCTTCGTTGATGGACATATCATCCCCATCAGCCCGAAGGTTGCGGGCTACGTAATGAAGTTGCACATCACAGACAATCAGCACGTCGAGAAGGGGGACCTGCTGCTTGAGATCGATCCGCGCGATTATGAAGCACGGCTCGCCGAAGCGCAGGCCAACCTGCAAGCCGCTATCGCTCGACACAGCTCTTCGCAAATCAACGTTCAGGTGACAAGCGTGACCACGAACGCAGCGGTCGAGCAGGCGGCCTCAGGAGTCGATCAGGCCAGATCAAACGTTCGCACGACGCAGGCGCAGGTTTTCGCCGTCCGCAGCCGTCTGGATCAGGCGCGCACTCAGATCAAAACCGCGCAGGCCAACGCAGAACACGCGCGCTCTCAGGTAGTTGCGGCGGAGGCCGATGCGGTCAGAACGGCGCGCGACCATGACCGCTATGAAGAGCTTCTCAAGCTCGATGAAGTGTCGCGCCAGCAGTTCGACAACGCTACAGCCGCCGCGCGAATCGCCAGCGCGCAACTCGATTCGGCGCGACTGCGAGTGGCGGCTGCCGAAACGCAGGTGGCCGATGCCCGGGCTGCGGAACAGGCGGCTGCCGGAGACCTGAGCCACACCGAATCTCAGGTCGATGAATCGAAAGCGCGCGTCGGCGAGGCCCGTGGGCAACTCGCTGCCGCTCGCGCCGCGCCGCAACAGATAGCCGCCAGCCGATCTCAGGTCGCTGCCTCAAGCGCCGAAATCCAACAGGCGCAGGCTGCGATCCAACAAGCAGAACTCAATCTTTCCTACACGAAAATCTACGCGCCGGAATCAGGCCGCGTCACGCGCAGAACGGTCGAAGAAGGCGCGTATCTTCAAGTCGCTCAGTCGCTGTTTGCGATAGTGCCTGATGACCTGTGGGTCACGGCAAACTTCAAGGAAACGCAATTGACCCAAATGCAACCGGGTCAGCCCGCGCAGGTTGAGGTCGATGCTTATCCCGGCAAAGTCTTCAACGCTCATGTAGACAGCATACAACGCGGCAGCGGCGCGGCCTTCAGTTTATTGCCGCCTGAAAATGCCACAGGCAATTACGTCAAAGTCGTTCAACGCGTGCCGGTCAAAATCGTGTTTGACGAGCCTCTCGACCCCGGTTATGCGCTTGGCCCGGGGATGTCGGTCACCCCGACGGTGAAAGTCAAATGAACGACGAAACGGAAAACAGATCATCGAGCAACGCTCCTCTTGCAGACGCGCCACATGCAGACGCGCCCGCAGAATGGCGTCCGAAAGCGAATCCATGGCTGATTGCGCTGGCAGTGATGCTTGCCACTTTCATGGAAGTGCTCGATACGACGATCATCAATGTGGCGCTGCCGCACATCGCCGGAAGTCTGGCGGCCAGCACCAGCGAAGCAACATGGGTGCTTACCAGCTATCTGGTTTCAAATGCGATCATCCTGCCTGCGAGCGCATGGCTGGCATCGGTCTTCGGTCGCAAGCGTTTTCTGATTACCTGCATCGTCGTCTTTACGATTGCGTCTTTCTTATGCGGCGCGGCCACGAGCCTCGGCTTTTTGATCGTCATGCGTATCATTCAGGGAGCCGGGGGCGGCGCGTTGCAGCCGTTCTCGCAAGCCATTCTGTTAGAGAGTTTTCCGCCGCAAAAACGCGGCATGGCCATGGCGATATTCGGAATGGGCATCGTCGTTGCGCCGATCATCGGCCCGACTCTCGGCGGCTGGATTACTGACAACTACGCCTGGCGATGGATCTTTTACATCAACATCCCTGTGGGCGCACTGGCGGTTTATCTGCTACATCGGTTTATCGAAGACCCGCCTTATATCAGGCAAGCCCGGTCCAGCAAAATTGACGGCATTGGCCTCGGATTGCTGGCAATCTGGATCGCGACTTTGCAGATCATTCTGGACAAAGGGCAGGAAGACGGCTGGTTCTCTGCCGTCTGGATACGCTGGTTCGCGCTCATCTCAGTCGCAGGGTTTATCGCATTCGTCGTTCGCGAACTGCGCACCAGTCAGCCGCTCGTCAACCTGCGCATCTTCGCGAATCGCAATTTCCTGATTGGCAGTTCGATGATGTTTATTGTCGGCATTTCGCTCTACGCCTCAATCGTCATGATGCCGCTTTTTCTGCAAACGCTGATGGGTTATACGGCGCTCGCGAGCGGGCTGGCGCAAAGCCCGCGCGGGCTGGGGTCGCTTGTTATGATGCCGGTTGTCGGGATACTGGTGGGCAGATTCGACAGCCGCTGGTTGATTGCCATCGGCTTTCTGCTTTTCGCCCTGACCAGTTGGATATTCAGCAGCCTGACGCTGGACATCGCGCAGGGCTTTCTGTTCTGGCCGAGTATTTTACTGGGCGCAAGCATCGCGTTTATCTTTGTGCCGCTGACGACCGCGTCGATGGGCACACTCAGCAACGACCAGATGGGCAATGCGGCTGGCATCTATAACCTCATGCGCAATCTTGGCGGCAGCGTCGGCATCTCGCTTGTAACCACGCTAATTGATCGCGGTTCTCAGACGCATCAGGCTTTAATGATCTCGCACCTTTCGCCCTACAGTCCGGCCTTTCAATCGCATCTGCACGCGCTCAGCCAGATGCTCGGCTCCGAGCGGCGGGCTATGGGCGTAATTTATGGCGAACTGGTGAAGCAGGCGGCGCTGTGGGCTTACGTAGATAATTTTCGCCTGATGGCTCTGGTCTGCGCCATATGCTCGCTTGCCGTCTTTCTGTTCAAGCGAGTGCGACGGGCAGGGCCGGTGGCTGTTCATTGATCCACAAACACAGGAGGTAGAGGTGATTAAGGTCATAGCGATTGAGCGTGAATTCGGCTGCGGCGGCGGGGTGATTGGCGAGCGACTGGCCGAGCGTCTGGGCTGGAAGCTCTTTGACCGGGAATTGACTGCTGAGATCGCCAGACTCGCGAAGGTTGAGCAGTCCGTTGCCGAGAAATGCGATGAACGGCTCGACCCGCTGTTGTACAGACTGGGCAAAGTCTTCTGGCGCGGCAGTTCCGAACGCGCATTGAATATCAATGAAGAAAAAATCTTCGATACCGACCGCATGGTGATGCTGGTTCAACAGGTGATTGAATCGGCTGCCGAGGCGGGCAACTGTGTGATCGTGGGCCGTGGCGCACCGTGGTTTCTGCGCGGCAGGCCCGATACGTTCAGCGTTTTTCTGTACGCGCCAAGGTCGGAAAAGATTCGCCGCTTGATGGGCCGCGTCGGCGATCAATCCGAAGCGATGCAACTGCTGAACACCGTAGACGACGAGCGCACCGCTTTCGTCAAACGTTACTTCGGCAAACAGTGGCCGACTCGTGCCCTCTACCATGCGATGCTCAACACGCTTCTGGGCGACAATATTTGTGTTTCGACGATTGTCAGCCTCATTGATGCCGTTGACCCCGGACTGCGGGTCAGGTGATTGCCGACCCGACCCATCATCGGCCTGACAACTCTCGATGAATCCCTGATTGACTCCTGCTTTCAGGCGATTCAACCTGCCGCAAACCGCAGACAGTTTAAGCAATAAGGTGAAAGAAATTCGTTAAGCGATTGCCTTAAGCTAGACCCTTGAACGCGCGGTGCCAGTGCGCGGCTCTGTCCGTTCATCTGCGCTGCGAATCAGGTCAGGTTTTCGCCGCTCCCGGTTAAAGAGCCGGACGGGGATGGATAGACATAATGTGGATTGTCAGACTGGCGCTGCGACGCCCATACACCTTTATAGTCATGTCGCTTTTGATCCTGATCCTCGGCGTGGTCGAGATCGAGACGACGCCGGTCGATATCTTCCCTGTCGTTGACATCCCTGTCGTCAGCGTCATCTGGACCTTCAACGGCATGGGGCCGCAGGAGATGGAGCAGCGCATCGTCACCACCAGCGAACGCGCCTTTACCACCACGGTCAACGACATCGAGCACATCGAATCGCAGACCATGAACGGTGTCAGCGTCATCAAGATCTTTTTCCAGCCCGGCGCAAAAATCGAAGCGGCAGTCGCGCAGATCACCGCATCGTCACAAGTGATACTGCGAGCTTTGCCGCCGGGGCTGACGCCGCCGCTGATCATTCAATACAGCGCCGCCAATGTCCCTGTGCTGCAAACCGTGGTGCACAGCGAGACGCTATCGGAAGACGAGTTAAACGATTACGCCAACCAGTTCATCCGCACGCAACTGGCCACTGTGCAGGGCGCGCAGGTCCCGCTGGCTTATGGCGGCAAACCGCGCAATATCATGGTCGATCTTGACCCCGAACAGATGTTCGCGAAAAACGTTTCGCCGTCGGATGTCAGCAGCGCCTTCAATGCGCAGAACGTCATTCTGCCTTCCGGCACTGCGAAGATGGGCGAGCGTGAATACAACGTCCGCCTCAACAGCAGCCCGACGGTGGTTGAAGAACTGAATGATCTGCCGATCAAGCAGGTCAACGGCGCGATTGTCTATCTGCGCGATGTCGCGCACGTACGCGATGGAGCCGCCGTGCAGACCAACATCGTGCGCCGCGACGGGCGGCGGTCGGCGCTGTTGACGATTCTGAAAAGCGGCGCGGCTTCGACGCTCGATGTGGTCAACCGTGTCAAAGATCGTATGCCGAGCGTGCTGGCGACGCTGCCCGACTCCCTCAAACTCGATTTCCTGTTCGATCAGTCGGTTTTCGTGCGCGCTTCGATTGACGGAGTCGTGCGCGAGGCGGTCATCGCGGCGGGCCTGACCGGATTGATGATCCTGCTCTTTCTGGGCAGCTGGCGGAGCACGTTGATCGTTATCACCTCGATTCCGTTGTCGATCCTCTCTTCGATAATCATCCTCAGCTTCCTCGGACAGACGCTCAACGTCATGACGCTTGGGGGCCTTGCGCTTGCCGTCGGTATGCTGGTTGACGACGCAACGGTTGAGATTGAAAACACTCACCGCAATATGGAGATGAGCAAACCGCTTATCAGAGCCATACTCGATGGCGCATCGCAAGTCGCTACGCCAGCTTTCGTTTCGACCTTATCAATCTGCATCGTCTTTGTCTCTGTGACGTTCTTAAACGGCGCGGCGAAATCGTTGTTCACACCGCTGGCGATGGCGGTCGTGTTTGCGATGCTGCCCTCGTACCTGCTCTCGCGCACGCTGGTTCCCACGATGGTCAGATTTCTGCTGCCCGGCGAAGTCGAGCTTTATCGCGCCAGAGGCGATCAGAAAGCGGGCGATGACCGGGACAATGCCGAAACCGATCCCCCGAAACGCGGCGATTTCATATGGCGCACCGGCGAGCGGTTCAACCATGTTTTTGAAAAGCTGCATACACGGTATCGCAATGGTCTGTCGTGGGCGCTGGGGCATCGCCTGATTGTCTGTGTGATATTCATTATCTTTTGCGCCGTATCATTCGCCCTGTTTCCCTTTCTCGGACGGGACTTCTTTCCTGCGGTTGATGCCGGACAGTTTCGCCTGCACGTCCGCGCTCCGGCGGCGACGCGCATAGAAGAAACCGAAGTGCGATTCGCCGCAGTCGAGGAGGTCATTCGCCAGACGATACCGCCCGAAGAACTGGACACGATTATCGACGATATCGGATTACCGACAGGGATTAACATGGCCTTCACCGACTCGGCAAGCATAGGGTCGGCGGATGGCGAGATTCTGGTTTCGCTCAAAGCCAACCACGGCCCGACCGAAAAGTACGTCGAAGCGTTGCGCAACAAGTTGATCGCCCAATTCCCCGACACGGTCTTCTTCTATCAGCCTGCCGACATCGTCAGTCAGGTTTTGAACTTCGGATTACCTTCGCCGATTGATATTCAAATCGTCGGGCGTGACCCGAAGAATGCTGACATCGCTCGCGAGATACAAACGCGCGTCGCGGCCATCCCCGGTGCCGTCGATGTCCATCTGCATCAGGTCATCAATAACCCTGAGCTATTCGTCAACGTTGATCGCACGCGCGCCGAGCAGTTGGGACTCGCGCAGCGCGATGTTGCAGGCGATCTGCTGGTGTCGCTGAGTTCGAGTTTTCAGACCGCGCCTAACTTCTGGCTGAACACCCAAAACGGCGTTACCTATAGCGTCGTGGTGATGACGCCGCAATACAAAATACCGTCGATTGACGCGCTCCAGAACACACCGATCACGTCGAGCAGCGCGCCTGCTCCGCAACTCCTGAGCAATCTGTCGTCCGTCAGCCGCACGCGTTCGCCAGCCAACATCAGCCACTACAGCGTGCAACCCGTTCTGGATGTTTACGCCAGCACGCAGGACCGCGATCTTGCGGGGGTTTCCACTGATGTCGATAAGATTCTTGATGATGTAAAAACCCGGTTGCCGCGCGGCAGTTCGATCAATGTGCGCGGACAGGTCAATACGATGAATGCATCGTTTTCCGGCCTCGCTCTTGGGCTGGCCTTTGCCGCGATCTTCGTCTATCTGCTGATCGTCGTCAATTTTCAATCGTGGCTCGATCCGTTCATCATCGTCATGGCTTTGCCCGGCGCGCTTTCAGGAATCATCTGGATGCTGTTTGTTACGCAAACCACTGTCAGCGTCCCGGCGATGATGGGCGCGATCATGACGGTCGGCGTCGCCACGGCCAACAGCATCCTGTTGATAAACTTTGCCAGCGACCAGCGACTCGAAGGGAAAACGGCCCTGGAAGCGGCTCTGGAAGCCGGTTACACGCGGTTGCGACCGGTGATCATGACGGCGACAGCCATGATTATAGGGATGTTGCCAATGGCTCTGGGGCTGGGCGACGGCGGAGAGCAGAACGCGCCGCTGGGTCGGGCAGTCATCGGCGGCTTACTGGTCGCCACCCTGTGCACATTGTTTTTCGTGCCGGTCGTCTACAGCCTCCTGCATCGCAGGCAGCCGACGGTGATGTCACCTGAAGAGGCTGAAATGCTCGCTGAATAGACGATGATTTTGCGAGCCTGATTCGTTAAAGGAACCCGCTGATGAAGGTCGAAAAATTAGAAAACTCCCGCTCTGATCAAAATGAATCGCACGCGCCGCCTGCCGGAGCATCTGCGAGGCGCAGTAAGAAGCACGGCTTTAGACTGACTCTGGTTGCGCTGATTGCCGGGCTGTTGCTCGCCCTGCTTTTGATCGGGGCTATCCTGCCTCGCATTCAACGGCATAAAAAGATCACAGGTGTCGCGCAGTCTATTCAAGACGGCATCCCCACCGTCAATGTGGTGCTCGCGGAAGCAGGACCTGCGACATACGATCTGGAGTTGCCGGGCAACATCGAAGCGATTCAGATCGCCACCATTTCGGCGCGGACAAGCGGGTACCTGCACCGATGGTACGTAGACATCGGCGACCGCGTACGCGCGGGGCAAGTGCTGGCCGATATCGACACGCCCGAAGTCGATCAGGAACTGCAAGAGGCGCGCGCGACACTGTTGCAGGCACGCGCCAGCCTCGGACAGGCGGAAGCAGGACTGCGGCAGGCGACCACGAATATGGAATTCGCGCGCGTAAGCTTTCAGCGCTGGCAGGAGATGGCCGAACAGCACATTGTTCCCGATCAGGATCGGGACCAGATGCTGGCGAGCTACAATGCAGCCAAAGCGACGGTTTCTGCCAACCAGGCCAACATCAATGCCGCACAGGCGACCATCGCCGCCAATGAAGCCAACGTGCAACGGCTGGTCTATCTACAGGGATTCAAGCGCGTGACCGCCCCCTTTGTGGGAATCGTCACGGCGCGCAATGTTGAAGTC
Organism: Blastocatellia bacterium; assembly: GCA_963804815.1. Taxonomy (GTDB): domain Bacteria; phylum Acidobacteriota; class Blastocatellia; order UBA7656; family UBA7656; genus DATEKX01. The sequence continues at coordinate 198,905 of CAWDRU010000001.1, forward strand.
GGCTCGCTGATCAACGCGGGCGGAAATTCGACTGCCAGTTCGACGACCGGCGCAACGCCTTCAGGAGTGATGATGCCGGGAAACGGCACGACGCAGTCGGGCACGGGCGCGCCCGCGACGAGCGGCGGGCTTTTTCAAATCGCGCGCATCGATACGCTGCGCATTTTTGTCAGCGTGCCGCAGACCTATGTGAACTCGATCAGAGAAGGACTGACAACGCGGATCACCATCAAGGAGTTTCCGCAACAAGTCTTCACCGGGCGCGTAGTTCGCACGACGAGCGCGCTCGATCAGGCATCGCGCACCCTGCTTACGGAAGTGCAGACCCCAAACCCAAATTCCATGCTGTTGCCGGGTATGTACGCGACGGTGAAGTTTGGCGTCGCTCTGGCTGAGCGGCCCGTTCGTATCCCGGCCACGGCGTTGATCGTTCGCGCCGATGGGACGCAGGTCGCCGTAGTGACCCCGGATCAGAAAGTGCATTTTCAGACCGTCGTCATCGGGCGCGATTACGGTGACCAGTTGGACATCATCTCAGGTCTGGAACCCGGAGCCACACTCATCGTCAATCTCGCAGACGGCGTGCAGGATGGCGCGCAGGTCCGGGTGGCTCACTCAGACAATCCGACTCAGGGCCAGACTCCTTAACCGGGGCAAGGCCAGAGGGACCCACGATGAGCAAATTTCTAAAGACCATCGTCGCAGCGCTGGCGCTATCGGTTTCGGTCATGGCGCAGGACTCAGAGATGAAAACTCCTGTCACCAGTCAGGATCTGAAGACCAATCCGCTGCTCACACCGAAATCCCGGCCCGTGCCGCCGCCGCCGGACATGACGCGCCTGGGAGTGAATGCGAACGCGCTTTCACTATCTCTCAATGAAGCGATTCGCCGCGCGCTTCAAAGCAATAACGATATCGAAGTCGCGCGCGATAATGTCCGACTGGCCGAAACGACTTTGCGGTCACTTGAAGGCGTTTACGATCCAATCATCAGCCTCGCGCCACAATTCAGCCAAACCGTGACCCCCGTGGCAAACACGCCCGGCGGTGCCACCGCATCGGATACGATCTCGCAGAAGCTATTCACCTTTTCGCCCTTCGTGTCAAAGCAGTTCAGCAGAGGCGGCGGACAGTATCAATTTTTCTTCAACAATCAGCGCCTCGAAAGCAATTCGCCGATCACCACGATCAGCCCCTACTACGCGACAAACCTCGGCGTCACCTTAACGCAGCCGCTCCTGCGCGACCGCTCGATTGATCTCTACCGCCACGATATACGCATTCAGCGTAAGCGGCTCAGCCAGTCAGACTATGATTTTCGGTTGAGCACGATAGCCGTTATCGCTCAGGTGCAGCAGGCATACTGGGAACTGGTCTTCGCGCAGCGCGATCAGCAGAATCAGCTCTCGAATCTGAATCTGGCGCGCGAGCAACTGCGCATGATCGAAGAGCGAATCGCCGTTGGCACCTCTGCCCCGCTCGAACGCGCGCAGGCGTTGACGCAAATCGCCACAAGCGAAATCAACCTGTTAGCCGCAGTCCAGTATGTGACGACGACCGAAAACGCGCTCAAGCTGTTGATCTTCGGTGATCCGGCTACGGGTGATTGGTCAGCCCCCCTTGCGCCGACCGACCAGCCATCGAATGACTGGATGCCGATTGATCTGCGGGCAGCGTTGACCGATGCTTACGCCAATCGCCCGGAGTTGAATCGGCTGCGCGTGCAGCAGGACATCAACGGCATAGATGTGAAGTTTTATAAAAATCAAACTCTGCCGCGCATCGACTTACAATCGACTGTTCTGACAACAGGGTACGCAGGCTCGGTGTTGCCTGCGCCGGATACTCCGCTTAGTGTCGCGGGCGCAAGCGCGTCACCATCCGGCAATCAAACGCTTCTGGTAAGTGGCGACCCGTCGAGCAATGCAAGCGCTTTCCTGCTCGCGCAGATAAACCAGTTGCGCGCTGCCGAAGGGTTGCCTGCGGCTGCCGATCCGATTGTTGCGCGTGCGCCCGGATTTTTGACAGGCGGGTACGGGCAGGCGCTACGCAATCTCTGGGACTTCAAAACGCGCACTGTCGCTCTGGGTGTAACCATCCAGTTCCCGCTGCGCAATCGCACGGCAGAAGCCAATCTGGCAGGCGCGCGCATACAGGGGCAACAGTTGCTGGCGACCATACGCTCGCAGACGCAAGCCATCGAAGTAGATGTGCGCAATGCCGCGCAGACGGTTGACATCGCGCGCCGTCAGGTCCTGTCGGCGCATACGGCGCGCGCGAGCGCCGAAGTGCAGCTGGCCGGTGAAATCCGGCGCTATCAAACGGGATTATCGACCACCTATCTGGTTTTTCAATACGAGAATCAACTGGTCGCGGCGCGCACCGCCGAATTGCGCGCAGAGGCTAACTACAATCAGGCGATTGCCAGTTTCCAGCGCGCCACCTCGACAACCTTGCGCGCCAATAATGTGGTTATCCAAACGCCGTCGGTTAAATGATTAAATGAATCACGGCTTCGGCTCAAGCACGCTGTTGCATAAGGAAGACCAGAGAAATTTTCAGTGGAACGCTCATCTGCGCTTGCGAAAGGAGTAGGTTATGCAAACTCGATTGTTCTGTTTTCTATGCTTGTTTGTCGTCTTCGCCGTAGCGTCGCTTACGCTCGCACAGGCCAACAGGCAAACCAATCTATCCAGCGATGTTCGAGCGTCGTCAGGCGAGGGTTCGGCGTCGCCTGCGGATAAGAAAAGTCATGACGGGCCAGAATCATCCGGCACGGCAACGACCTCTGATACGGACAAGGCCGCAGTGGGTACAGACCCGCTAGTGCGTGTGCTGGTCGATAAGGGGTTGCTGACCGCAGATGAAGCGCGCGCCATCGTCGATAACGGCGCGCCCGGTCAACAGCGTGACCGGCTTGCCGCGTTGTTGAGGGATAAAGGCTTGATCTCAGCCGAAGAGTTCGCCGCATTACGTGCGGGAGTTTCCGTCGCGGGTTCGGCTTCATCAAATAACGTGGCGGCGGCGGCCACGCCCAGTCCGGAGAAAGCCATCCCCGCATCAACAGCCGTCCGGCAACCGGCAGCGGCTCCATCGGTCATCGCCGCAGTTGCGCCGATCAGATTGCTACAGGTAGATCCGCCGAAACGCGAAGGGCTGATCCCCGACATCAAGCTCGGCTCAGGGGCAAGAATCAAACCTTACGGGTTCTTCAAGACGAGCATCATCCATGATTCGTCATCGCCGCAAGGCAATGATTTTCCCTTGCCCTTGCTTGCCGCAGACACCGGGCCGAATGACTCGCCTGAGTTCCATCTCAAAGCACGCGCGCTGCGTTTAGGCGCGAATTTCGAGTGGCTCGATCCGGCTCCTAATATGGTCATAACGGGCCGCTTCGAGTTGGATTTCGAGGGCGATTTCACCAGAGTGAATAACCGCAATGTCTCTTCGATACGCTCAAGCCAGCCGTCGATTCGCCTTGCCTGGGCGCGCATCGACCGGAGTTTTACCGATAAGCTGACCGGCTTTGCGCTGTTTGGCCAGGACTGGTCGCCGTTCGCTTCCTCGACGCTTCCCAACACAATCGAGAACACGAACTTCGGCGGCATCGGTTATGGGGCGATCTATCAGCGCATCCCGCAGGCGCGGTTTGGCTTCAACTACAACGCGGGAGGATCGCGCGCAGTGAAGATACAACCGGAATTCGCCATCGTCTTTCCGGCGTTCGGCAATCTGCCAACCAACGTCGCCGATCAGATAGGTTTTGGCGAAAGACAGGGCGCTGATTCCGAAAAGCCCGGTCTTCAGGGCCGACTGGTCGTGCAGTGGCAGCTGGACAAAGCTCCGAATGTTGCGCCCGCCGAGTTCATCGTCAGCTTTGAGCATGCCCGTCGCAAGGCCATCGTCACGGCGGCAAATGTTCCCGCGCAGTTCCAGTCAGCCTTCCCAAGTGGGGCTGAAGTGAGCAGCGCGAGCGACGGTTATTCAGTCGAGTTGCAACTGCCGACGCGCGTACTGACGCTTTCGGGTAAATACTATAACGGCTCAGACCTGCGTTTCTTTCTCGGCGGGCAGCTTTTGTCGAATTTCAATGACGCTGCCGGATTGACGGCGACGGCGAGCGCGCCATCGATTGACGGCGCATCGACGGTCGTCTTCGGCTTGCGCGATGGTGTTGCCTCAGTAGCGCCGCAACGACCTGTCCGCGCGCAGGGCGGCTTCATGCAACTGGGGTTGCCGCTCTCGCGAATACTGGCGGCTAACCCGGAAGGGCGCAACGCGGGATGGACGGCTTATTTGTATTACGGATTTGATGAAGCGCTGTCGCGCGATGCGCGGCGATTTTCTCCGGTTCGCGGCAGAAGCGATCTGTTTTCCGGCAACATCCAATACAAGCTGAATTCATTCGTCACGTTCGGCTACGAGCAAGGCTACTATCGAACGCGCGCGGCGAACGTGTCCGCTCTGGACTTCGGCGGCTTACCGCTGTTTCGCGGTATTCCGAGTTACACTACACATAATCTGCGTTCGGAATTCGCTTCAATATTCACTTTCTGATTGCGCTATCGATGATGACCCTCACCTGCGGCCTGATCACTTACGCTTTTGTTTGATGATGAATGTCAATCACTCGCATGCAACAAGGGCGGCATACGCGATATGCCGCCCTTAATTCAATTTAAACCGGTCAATCTAATTCAACCGACTACTGATTATCGGCTGCCGATTGGTACCCCGCGAATCTGGTTTCCTTCGTTGGAGCGTCGCTCATCGCGGCTCAGCGGCGACACGATGACGGGAAGCAGCATAGATAAGGCCATCACCCCGGCGATGACGTGAAGCGCGCCGCGATAGACCCCATTGGCCTCGCGCATGTAAGCGATCAACAACGGCCCGAAGGCGCTGGCAAAACCCCACGCGGTCAGCATCAGTCCATAGATCGGCCCGATGTTTTTAGAGCCGAAATAATCGGCGGCAAACGCAGGCATCGTGCCGAACCCGCCGCCATAGCACATCAGGATGATAAAGGCGACGACCGTCATCAAGGCGGCTGAACTGACGCTCGGAAGAAACCAGAACAAGAGCACTTGCAGCAGAAACATGATAAAGAAGGTCGCGCGCCGTGTGACGGCATCCGATATCCATGCCCAGAAGACGCGCCCCGCTGCATTGCCGATGCTGACTATCCCTACCATACTTGCCGCGACGATAGAGCTTGCTCCGGTCAGTTCCTGAAAGATCGGCGCTTCCTGCGAGATGATGGAAATCCCCGCAGACGTATTCAGAAACAGCAGCAGCCAGAGCGCCCACCACTGCCATGTCCTGAGCGCGTCGCCCAGCGTGTAGTCGCGCGCCGCGCGCTGCGAAGTCTGCGAAGCCGACGGCGTCCAGCCTTCGGGCTGCCAACCGTCGGGCGGGTTTCGCATAAAATTGCTGCACACGACCGTCACGATCAAATAGGCGATGCCAAGATAAGCAAACGTCGCGAGCACGCCGACACTCTGGATGAGCCGCTCGGCCACAGGCGCTGTGACCAGTGCGCCCGCGCCGAAGCCGCCGACGGCAATGCCTGTAATCAGCCCTCTGCGATCAGGAAACCATTTGACCAGCACCGCAACGGGCACAATGTAACTGAAGCCCAGCCCGATGCCGCCGATGACGCCATAGCTGAGATACAGCCACCAGAGTTTGCCCGACGAAAAGCTCGCCAGAAACACCCCGACGCTGTAAAGCACACCGCCCGTCAGGGCGACTATGCGCGGGCCTTTGCGATTCAGCCAGAGGCCGCCGAAAAACGCCGCGATGCCGAGCACGAAAATGCTGATCGTAAAAGTCAGGGTGACTTGTGAAATCGACCAGCCAAATTGTTTTGCGAGTGGGACGCGAAAAACGCTCCACGCGTAGACCGCGCCAAGGGCGATTTGCAGGAACACCCCGGCAACGGCGATGCCCCAGCGATTCATGGTTTTCATAAATACCTCTTGATGAAAGATGGATTGATATGCGGGTTATGATTCAGGGTGCTTTCTGTCCAGGTTCCTCCCAAACGCCACCAGCAGATCGTTAACCGCCGCCAGCCCCCGGCGAAAGTCGCGGTTCCAGAAGGTGCCGAGCAGTTTGAGTAGACCCGGCGGTCGGGCCTCTTCCCGGCTCGCCTGCGAGAGCGCTTTCGGGAGCGCGCGGGTGAAATCTGCGAGCAGGTCAGGGTCAATCGCGCCGAGCGCATTGGCAAGCAGCAGGGCGTTGCGAATCGCCTGAATGGCTTCCGGAGATCTGACTCCCTCGACAACGATTTCGATGATCCGGTCGCCTGCGCCGAGCGTGCCGCGCAGCAGGTCCAGTACACCGCGATCATGCAGCGCCTGTAATACTTCATACGCCGACAGCAGGGCTTCGGCGTGTGCGGCGGGCGCGCTCTGCAACCGGGATAAAAGTTCTTCGCGCGGGTCGCGCTGTGACGGCTTGAAAGAAATGGGCTGAGCCATGGCTATTGCTCCTGTCTATCTCCGTTCGATTTGCACTAACTGAATTGCCGGATTGCGATAATCGGGGCGCTTCCATTTCCGCTCGACTTCTACGCCGTGCTGAGGCGTCGGGTGACCCCAGCGCGAGTTGGTTCGAGGCAGTGGATTTTCGCCAACCTCAGACAACACGGTCATCCTGATCGAGACTTCTTTGTATGCCGGAGTATGAGTCACAGGATCTGTGTAGCTGCTCGTCAGGCGATTAACGGGGCTTTCAACTGAGTTCATCGGCATGTAGAGTTCTTTGCCGTGAACCCGGTCGGTCACCACCGCGCGCACGCGGACATTTCCGTAACGCGACGTGAGCCGCACCCATGTTCCGTCCTGAATCCCGCGCTCAATCGCGAGTTCCGGCGAGACCTCGACAAATGTGTCGGGCGTCTTCTCTCGAATCCCGGCGGTACGGTATGTCAGATTGCCTTCGTGAAAGTGCTCAAGTAACCGGCCATTGTTTAAGTGCAGGTCAAACTCGGCATCGGGTTGATCGGGCGGTTCCGTCCATTGCAGAGGAAACAGCCTCGCCTTGCCGTCCGGGAAGGCAAACTCTCTGGTGTAGAGCAAAGGCTGATCGCTGCCGTCGGCGGCGACCGGCCATTGCAGCGACTTGTATCCTTCGAGCCTTTCGTAGCTGACCCCGGCAAACATCGGAGTCACCGAAGCGATTTCATCCATGATTTCAGAAGGGTGCCGGTAGTTCCAACCCGCGCCGAGATGATTGGCAACATCCTGAATGATCCGCCAATCGGGCCGACTTTCTCCCAACGGCTCGAACACTTCGTAAAGCCGCTGTATTCTCCGCTCGGTGCTGGTAAAGGTGCCTTCCTTTTCCAGACTTGGAGAGGCAGGCAGGACGACATCAACATACTGGCAGGTGGCTCCAAAAAAGACTTCCTGAGCGACGAAGAATTCCAGCTTTGAAAACGCATCGCCTACGTAATTGGCGTTGGAATCAACGATGCTCATCTCTTCGCCGCCGAGGTACAGCGCCTTGAGCTTGCCTTCCTGAATCGCATCGACCATTTGATGATTGTCCAGACCTTTGGTCGAGGGGAGCTTGACCTTCCAGACGGCTTCAAAACGCGCGCGAATTTCCCCGTCATCGACCGACTGGTAGCCCGGAAGGTTGTTGGGCATCGACCCGTTATCGCTTGCTCCCTGAACATTGTTGTGGCCGCGCAACGGGTAAGCGCCTGTTCCCGGTCGCATGTAGTTGCCGGTTACAAGCAGCAGATTCGAGATCGCCGTTGATGTATCGGAACCCTGACTGTGCTGGGTGACGCCCATAGCCCAGAGTATGCAGACACGCTCTGCCTCTGTGATCATGTGAGCCACTTTCTTCAAGGTATCTACCGGCAGCCCGCAGCGTTCAGCCGCAAACTCCAACGTGAACGGCTCCAGGCTCCTGCGATATTCTTCAAATCCATTCACCCAGCGATTGATGAAGTCAGACTTGGCCAATCCGTTGTCGATCAGATAACGGCTGACAGCCGAGAGCCAGATAAGATCGGTTCCTGGCCGCGCGTGCAGAAAGACATCCGCACGGCGAGCCATCTCGTTTTCGCGCAGATCAGAGACGATCAGTTTTTGCCCGTGCAGCTTGTGCGCGCGCTTTACGCGCGTTGCCAGTACGGGATGACTTTCCGCCGTGTTGCTGCCGATGATGACAACCAGATCTGCCTGCGCTATATCGCTGATCGAACCCGAATCGCCGCCGTAACCAACCGTGCGAAACAAACCGGCGGTCGCTGGCGACTGGCAATAGCGCGAACAGTTATCGATGTTGTTGGTGCCGATGACGGCGCGCGCCATCTTCTGCATGAGATAGCTTTCTTCGTTCGTGCATTTCGAGGAGGCGATCACCCCGATTGAGTCGGGTCCGTGCTTGGCCTTGATCTCGGTCAACCGTCGCGCGATCAGGTTCAAGGCTTCGTCCCAGCTTGCTTCGCGAAACCCGTCTCCTTCGCGGATAAGTGGCTTGGTCAACCTGTCGCCGCTGTTGATGTGATCCCACGCAAATTTTCCCTTGACGCATGTGGAAACGCCGTTTGCCGGACCCGCCTCCGGCTCGATCTTGAGAATGTGACGGTCTTTGGTCCAGACATCGAAGCTGCATCCGACGCCGCAGTAAGTGCAGACTGTTTTAGTTCGACGAATGCGCGAAACGCGCATGGCCGCTTCGGCTTCCGACAGGCGCATAATCGTTTTATAACCGGTTTCAGGCTCGATGCCTTTGACCACATCGATCATGCCGTTCAGGGCGGGCTTTGACAGTCCTGTGAAAAACCCCGCGTGGCCGAGCATGGATGTTTCCATCAGCGCATTGCAGGGGCAGACCGTTACGCAGTGACCGCACGAGACGCAACTGGACTGGCCAATCGTCGAGCCTCCGTCCCACAATACGCGCGGGTGCGGGTCTTCCCAGTTAATCGAAAGCGTTTCATTCACTTGAAGGTTCTGGCATGCCTCTACGCAGCGGCCACAGAGAATGCATTGATCGGGGTCATAGCGATAAAACGGATTCGTATTATCGACCTGATAAGGTTTCGGTCGATAAGGGATGTTCTGCCCTTCAATGGCTAACAGCTTCGTGGTGTTGTGGACGGTGCAGTTACCGTTGCTGTTATCGCAAACCGTGCAGTAGAGAACGTGATTGCTGAGAATCCTGTCAAACGCCGCGCGACGTGCCGCACTGGCGGTCGGGGAACCTGTCGTCACATTCATCCCGGCTGTGACCGTGGTCGCGCAGGCTCGCACCAGCCCGCCATCCGCCTCCACCATGCAGGTGTCGCAGGTTTGGATGGGGCCCAGTTGCGGGTGATAACAGACCTGTGAAAGTTTGCCGCCAGTACGATTTATGAGATCGATGAGTCGCTCGCCGTCTCTGGCTTCCACTGTTTGACCATCAATCATTATTCCGATCATTCGCGTGCCCTCTCTCCAGCGGTATCGGTCTTCACAGCGAGTCTATAAGCAATTCAATATCGCGGTCTTTCATTGTTTTGCTGAAAATCGCTACTTCTTGCTGATCCTCACACCCTGCTTCTTCCTGCGCGAGGGCCAATGATACGGGCCGCAGAAAATCCTCGCGTTTATGAGTAGGGACATTTAAAGGAGGGAATATGACAACGCGAATATCAAGAACCTCGCTGCTCGGACTCGGCCTGATCATGATGATCGCCGTCTCCGTGCCGCGATCAATCGCTCGCGCAGAGAGCAGGCCGCAGAAGGACGAGGCTTCTACAAAAGAGGTCTTTACAGGCGCGGCGGTGGCCATCGGCGGCCAGTTCGGCGGTCGCTCTCGCACCTTTACGCTTGAGATAACCGGACACACCCCGGACGCAGAAGCGCAGCAGGATCTTCAGATCCTCCAGACGCAGGGGCAGGAGGCGCTGATGAAAGCCATCGGCAAGACCAAACTCGGCTTCTTCGCCTTCGAGGGTCAGGTGGGCCGTGATCTGAATTACGTTCAGGAGACCGAGACCGAAGATGGCCGCAAGATCACCGTGCTGTTCGAGCGCTGGTTGAAAATGTTCGAGGCCCGCAACGGCACGCGGTCAGAGGACTATCCGTTTACGTACGTCGAACTGTTTATCAATGACAGGGGCAAAGGCGAAGGATCGCTGATCGGCGCTGCCAGAGTCTACATGGACAAGCGGCATACAGGGACGCTGGATGTCGAGAATTTCGGCACCTACCCGGCCAGATTGATGGGCGTCGAACTGCGAAAGTAGCACGCTGCCATGAACCGAACCCGCATGAGTTTACAACCCGTTAAATGGAGAGATGATTATGAGAAGGCTTTCATTAATATGTATTTCGCTGGTATTGGTTCTTCACGGATTCTCCGTGGCGCAGGCGCAGGTCAACAATTCAACCCAGACTACAACCGACGCGGGCTGGCCGCGTACCATCACCCGAAATGGACAGACATTCCTGTTTTACCAGCCGCAGGTTGATCGCTGGCAGGACAATCAGATCAACGCTTATATGGCCGTCGCCGTGCAGGGCGACGGGTCACAACAGCCCACTTACGGCACCATCAATTTCACGGCCCGGACGGAAGTCGATAAGCTCAGCCGGATGGTCGCGCTTGCCGACTTCAAAGTGACGAAAGTGAATTTCCCAACGGCCCCTGACACGGGCGCTGCCTACTCGGCTACGATTCAACAGGCAGCGCCCGACCTCATCAAAACGATCTCGCTTGACCGGCTGCACGCCGATCTGGCGATCAATCAGGCCGAGATGAAAAGCGCGGGTTACAGTCTAAAAAACGATCCGCCGAAAATCATCTACAGCACAGTGCCTGCCATCCTGATTCCAGTTGATGGCTCGCCGGTTTTGCGTCAGGTCGCAGATGAGAAGGACCTTCAGCGGGTGATCAACACGGGCGCGCTGATTCTCTTCGATCAGAAGCAGAACGCCTATTACCTGTACCTGACCGATGTCTGGGTTCAAGCCAGCACGCTCGACGGGCCGTGGTCGCTGGCCGGAAAGCCGCCAAAGGGCGTCGAGAAGGTGCGGAGCCGTCTCGAAAAAGAGAGCAGCACTGACCAGTCGGCGAACGGCTCTACAGACAGTGATGCCAGACCGCCATCGGTCAAAGATCAATTCAAAAACGGCACGGCTCCGGTGGTGTATATCAGCACAGTGCCGACCGAACTGATAGTCACGCAGGGTAAAGCGCAATTCACGCCGATTGCCGGAACCAATCTGCTGTATGTGGCGAACACCAGCGACGACATCTTCATGGTGACTACGAGCCAGGATTATTATCTCCGCCTGTCCGGGCGCTGGTTTAAATCCAAAGCGCTCGATGGCCGGTGGGGTTATGTTGCCGGAAACGCGCTGCCATCCGACTTCGCGCGTATACCGGAGAGCAGTCCGAAGGCAGGGGTTCTGGTTTCGGTGTCCGGCACTCCGCAGGCTCAGGAATCTCTGATTGCCAACTCCATTCCTGAGACTCAGACTATCGCCCGTAACACGGCCAGTCTGACGATCAATTATGATAGCCAGCCGCAATTCAAGTCGATTGACGGCACAATGCTTCAGTACGCGGTGAACACGCCGACGCCGGTCATACAGGTGTCACAGGCCAGCTATTATGCGGTTGATAATGGCGTGTGGTTTAGTGCCGGTTCGCCCGGCGGGCCATGGGTTGTCGCCACCTCTGTGCCTCCTGTGATCTACTCGATTCCGCCGAGTTCACCGATTCACAACGTCACCTATGTTCGGGTTTATGGTATGACCCCGGATGATGTTTACACAGGCTATACGCCCGGTTATTACGGGACTGTGGTCTCGTCGGACAATACTGTAGTCTATGGAACCGGTTATGATTATCAGCCCTACATCGGCAATGTCTGGATTGGCGATCCGTGGACATACGGCTTTGGGGCGGGATTCGGCTGGAGCCTTGCCGACGGCTGGATATTCGATTTCGGGCTGGGGTTCGATTATCCGTTCTTTTATCCGTGGTGGGGGCCTATCGGCTGGGGCTGGTGCCCGGATTGTTTCTGGCGTCCGGGGCTGGGCTTTGGCTTTCACGGCCACGGTTTCGATCACGGTCGTGATTTCGGGTATGGCCGTGGTTTCGGACATGGTCGTGATTTCGATCACAGTCATAACCATGATCGCGATCAGTCGGGCCGGGGCAACATCGGCAGAGGTGGAAGAGACAGAGGCGGCAGAGACAGAGGCGGCAGAGACAGAGGCGGCAGAGACAGAGAGGGTCGCGGGTTTCGCAACGGGATGATGCCCGGAGGCCGTGGCTCCGATGATCACGCGAGGGGCGACAATCGCGGCGGAGGCCGTGATAACAATATCTTTGCGGGCCGCGATGGTAATATTTACCGCTACGACAACGGGCGCGGCTGGCAGCAGCATGACGGCAATCAATGGCGCTCGCCGAACGCTAACACAGGAGACCTCGACCGGTTCAGGCAATCGCGGTCGATGGGTGAAAATCGCTCGAACACCTTCCATTCGGGCGGGGGCAATTTCCATTCGGGATTTGGCGGCTTCCATCCTGGCTTTGGCGGAGGCGGGCGCGGCGGATTCGGAGGCGGGCGTGGAGGTGGCGGCGGGCGTCGCCCCTGAACACTCTCGACCTACTGTGCGCGGTACGAAATTTCGCACCGCGTTCCTGCTGGCCCGCAATGGCAGGTCATTCAATAGCAGTTATGAGAAGAGATGATCAGGCCGCCGACAAGGCAGCATGATTTGAGCAGGCAAACAATATGATAAGGACTACTGTAGCTGTCGGCGGCTTTTCATCCGAGGTGGGCAAGACTACCTTGATGTGCCATTTGCTGAATGCCTTTCCCGGCTGGGAGGCGATTAAGTTGACGCGGGGGCATTATCGGTCCTGCGGCAAAGACCCGCATGCCTGCTGTGTGAGTAATCTGTTGAGCGATGAACCGGTAATCCGTTCAGGATATGAACAGACCTATGCGCCGGGAAAAGATACAGGCCGTTACTGGCATGCCGGAGCGTCGAATGTTCATTGGGTGATCGTCACAGACGGGCAGGTCGATCAGGGAATCAAACAGGCTCTTGATCGCGTGCGGGCTCCGGGGGTCCTGATCGAGGGCAACAGCTTTTTAAGATTCGTCGAGGTTGATTTTGCCGTTATGGTCGCTCGTAAGGATGATGACAAGATCAAGGCGTCGGCCCGATGGGCGCTTCAGAAAACCTCCGCCCTCTACATTTTTGAAGATGATGAATGCGCCGCGACGGCCCGTGGGAGCTTTGCCGCAAGGCATCAAAGCTCGGCCATCCATAACCTGATAAACACCCTGCCTGTTTATACCCGCAAAGAACTCCCTCAACTGACCGCGCATATTCAGGAGTCCTGTATTCAGGAGACACGTATTCAGGAAATCCATGAGGTGACCATATGCTGACAACTTCTGAGAAAGCCGAAAAACGAAGCCCGCAGCAACTCACTGAACTGCTCGATGAATGCCACCGCCTGCATGGTCACATCTGCCCGGGGCAGTTGCTTGGAGCGCGGATGGCTGTACTCGGCTGCCGCCTGATCGGCGTTGGCGACCCGCGCGGCTCAGACCGCAAAAAGCTGATTGTCTGGGTCGAGATCGACCGCTGCATGGCAGATGCGATTTGTGCAGTGACCGGCGTGCGGCTGGGCAAGCGGAGCTTGAAGTTTCTGGATTACGGCAAAGTGGCGGCGACTTTCTTCAATACAGAGACGGGGGATGCAGTGCGAATCGTCGCGCGTGAAGATTCCCGCGCTCTGGCCGATGCGCGGAACCCTGAGATCAAAAATAAAAAGGAACGCCAGCTTCGCACCTATGAAGAAGCGATGGACGAAGAGTTATTCAAGACAGAGCAGGTCGAGGTCGAATATAGTGAAATGGATGCGCCCGGACACCCGCGCTCGCGCATCATCTGTGCGCGATGCGGTGAAGGCGTCAATGACGGGCGTGAGGTTAAAGACGGCGGAGAGTTGCCGCTTTGCCGTCCCTGCACATTCGGCGGCTATTATAAAAACGTCGAACTCACCGGATGGCAACACGCAGAGATAACTTAATCCGTTCCGAGATGTAAAGGAAGGCGGGCAAAGCTATTTGACCTTCATGATGATCAGCGTAATGTCGTCGTGCTGCGATGCCGCGCCTTGCCACTCTAATACTTTCGCGATCACCATGCTGATCTTGTCAACTGCTAATTCGAGCAGTTGTCTGGTCTTCGTGAGAGTAGGAATCACCTCGCCCAGTTCGGTTAAGATCTGTTTGGCGTTGTACGCTTCGTCGCGCTCGACTTTCGGAAAACGATGCTTCCGGGGACGACAATCGTAATCTCGGTTCCGCAGGTTGCAGAACTGTTGAGAGTCAGTTTAGCTCCGATGCGCTCCGCCCGCTCCCGTATTCCCTTTAACCCGAAATGGCCTTCCTTCCCTCTATCTGCCACCACCGGATCCATGCCCTTGCCATTGTCACTCACACGCACGGAAAGATCATGGGCATATGTAAGCTCTACGTCCAACCGACTCGCCTCCGAATGTGTGCAGGCGTTTCGGATCGCTTCATATCCGATGCGATAGACCTCATCACGGACGATTGGGTGCATCTCTCTGGCATCGCCGACGACCGAAAGTGAAACCGCCATAGTTCCAGGGATCAGGCCGTCTTCTGTCGCCCGGCGAAAAGCTTCGGCCAGATCGTTCCTCTCTGTTGTTGACGTGCGCAAAGAGTTGAGCGCTGCCCGGCCTTCCTCTGTTGCCTGTCCGAGCCACCCGGATAACTGTTCCATGGCTCGTCGCAGGCGAATCGGATCGCCGGACTGTTCCAGCGCATCGTCGGCAACCATCTTGCTGCCCTGCACAGTCTGGAGGAACGTGTCATGAAGTTCTCGCGCTATGCGCGTGCGTTCCGCCAGCCGCTCATCGAAGTGAGCGCTGATGGTTCCTGCAATCTGCCGCACACGCAGCCGGTAGAGCACCCACGCAACGCAGAGACCTGAGACTACGCACAGGAGCAGAAACCAGTTGGTCTGGTACCAGGCGGGCGCGATATAAAAATCCAGCGTTGCGCCCTCATCGTTCCAGACGCCATCGTTGTTGCAGGCAATGACGCGAAATCGGTAGCTGCCCGGACCCAGATCGCTGTAGACAGCCTGTCGGCGAATTCCCGGTTCCTGCCAGCTGAGATCGTGCCCCTCCAACATATAGCGGAATCGTACCTTCTGGGGGATAGAGAAGCTGAGCGCCGTGTAATTAATTTCGAGATCGCGCGTGAGAGGAGGAAGCCGAAGACCTGCCTGAGCCGGTAAACTTTTTCGGTCGGCGACAACTTCTTCAATATACACAGGCGGCGGCGTGTCATTTCTGTACAAACGGTTGGGATCGATCATTTGCAGAGCAAAACCGTTCGTAAACCAGAGTCGCCCGTCAGTCGCCATGGAAGCCCTTGGCTGAGCGGCGGCGCTTCCGGGCCGCACACCTTCTGACGCGCCAAAGACTGTTGTAACTATTTGACTGTCCGGTCGCTCCCACCAGTTCTCAAGCTCCGATTCTGTTATATTCAGGAGGCCGCATTTTGTGTTCAGCCACAAGGAACCCTGCTCGTCCCTGACCAGCGCGTATATCAAATCGCAGGGAAGACCATTTTGAGTGCCGAGGGCTTTCACTTGCCCATCCTTCAGCCTGAACAGACCGTTGCTGGTCGCTGCCCAAACGCAATTGCCGGGCTCAGCCAGCAGGCTGGTGACGATTAAAGATTTCTCGCTCTGCGGCAACGAAATAATTTCCAGATGTCCATCGCGATAGCGGGCCAGTTTGTTGTCGCTGTAAGAGCCTATCCAGATGCCTGCCTCTTTATCTGCCGCAAGCCACGCAGCATATGGAATATCTGTGAGCGGAATCTCTTCGCGAACCTTCTGGTCACTGATTCGATAGAGATGTCTGGATGATGAATATCCCATGGCCCAAATGTTGTGATCGATATCCTCTGTGATGGCTATGATCTGCCCCCCGTTGCCCAGAGCGCTGCCATCTGATTTAGGGATCTCAAGGAATTTCCCATGTTCATAGATCATCAGTTTGCCGTCTACTCCCAGCCACAACCGACCGGCGTGGTCTTCGAGCATTGCCGAGACTTCTTCCCCGGGCAAGCCCTGTCCGCTACGGATGGCCGAGAACTCGCCTTTACGAAACACGCCCAGAGCGCCCTCTGTACCGACCCATATCGAACCGTCCCGTGATGCCAGAACGGAGCGCACAATAGCAGATGAAAGACCTTCATGCGTTGAGAAACTGACCACCGGAGTATCTCTGAAAACGTCCACTCCCCCGTCCGTCGTCACCCACAGATTGCCCTCCCTGTCCTCGAAGAAACCGATCACGGAATCGCCCGATAGACCGTCCGCGCTCCTGTAGCGCTCGGCTATGCCCTCATGGATGCGATAAAGCCCCTCGGACTCTGTTCCCACCCACAGCGTGTTTTCACGGTCGATGAATAGACTCTGCGCGTTAACACGAGCGCCGTCGAATCCCTGAACCACATAGCTGGTCCATTTTCCTTCGGCGTAGTGGCGCACCCCCAGCCCTGAGCCTGCCCTTTCCAAAGCCACCCAAAGCGACCCGGACGGTCCGGCGACTATATCCAGCACGCCGGGACTCCCCTTCAGATGCTTCAGTTCCTCTTCAAAAAAAGTCTGGGAAGCGCCCGGCTTCCAGCGACAAAGCACGTATGAACCAATCCACAGGTTTCCCAGACTGTCTTCAGTCAGACCGACGCCGTATCCAACCGGAATGCCGTCAGCCTTTCCGTAGCACTGAAGCTCGTTATCCACAGCGCGGCAAAGCGGCCCCCTTCCATCGGTGACCCTGTATCGAGTGACCCAGATGGCTCCCGTGTGGTCTTCGATAATGTTGCTGATACCTATGGGCGCGCTTGTATAGCCGATCAGTTCGCCATCCTTCAAACGGCTCAGGCTGTAGGGTGTCCCAATCCACAGGCTGCCATCGCGCGCGCTTCGCAGCGAGGTAATTTTGGCATCCGGCAGGGGAAGCCCTGTAGCGGTTGTTCCGGGTACAAACCGCACACCATCAAATCGCACCAGCCCTGCCTGCGTTCCTATCCAAAGATACCCATCCAGAGTCTGCGTAATCGCATTCGGCGTGCCGTTGAACACTCCATCCTGCATCCTCCAGGCGGTATGTCCATACTGAGAGATGTGCCTGTTCGGATCGACTGCCAGGGCCGAACCGACCGTGAAGAAGAGCCACAGAATGCAGAGCGGGACTGACCGCGAAAAGGTCACTTCCCTCAACCTTGTAATGAAATTCTGCATGTAATTTTTCAGTTGTCAGGCGAACAGTCGTGAGCCGCTTCCCGCCGAACAACATACATAAACCGGGCCGTCACAGACAGGCATAAGCACAGACCGGGCAGCGACTACTGCCGCAGCCTTCGACCATATCGGTTTTATTGCTTTGCGGGAACATCAAAATCTCCAGTCGCGATCCTGCATTTTTCTACAGGTCATTGTGCCGGGATCAGATTTGAAGCAGTCCGCGCCGCAGGGCGATCATCACCGCATGCGTGCGATCATTGGCCCCCAGCTTGTCCACCAGATTCTTGATGTGGAAATTGACGGTTGTTTCAGCAATCGCCAGTTGATCGGCAATCTGCTTGTTGCGATAGCCGTCTCGAATGAGCCGGAGCACCTCCAGCTCACGAGTCGTGAGGTCTTCCTCGCCCATGTGCTCGGCGAGACGAACAGCCACCTCTGGTGGAATGTGTCGTCTGCCCGCATGGACTGAGCGGACCACTGCGAGCAATTCATTTTTCGGCATGCTCTTAAGTACGTAAGCCGAAGCGCCTGCTCGCAGTGCTCGCTGGATCTCGCCATCGCTGTCGGAAGTGGTCAGCATGATGATGCGAGCCTGAGGAAACTCTCCTCGAATCGCTATCAGCGTATCTGTGCCATTGGTACCGGGAAGGCGCAAATCCATCAGCGTTACGTCCGGTCGATGATGACGAAATTCTGCCACAGCCTCTATCGCATTGGTTGCCTGCGCAACAAGAAGCATATCGGGCTGGGACGCAATGATCGTACTCAATCCTTCACGGAAAACCGGATGATCCTCAACGCTCAGAATGCGAATGGGCTTAGGGTCAACCATCGGAATTTCCCAGCCTCCCACAACTAACCTGAAGTTTGTAGATCTGTCGTTCCCCGACCGCCTTGCTCCACTCAATATACAGCATTCGAGCCGAGAACACATCACCAGATCGACAGCTTTTCCAGACCGCTCTCGTGGGCCGTGGGAAAGATTACAAGAGCGGTATGGCGGGGTTGGAGAGTGCCGGAGGCGGCATCAATTGAAGACCGATTTTCAGAACGAGGCAATGCCGGAGGCGGCTCGCAAGTTCGGCCTCATGTTAGGGCGGCCTCTATAAATTGCGGCTGGACTTCCTACAGAGACGGTGCATTCGCTCTCAGGCGGAAAGCCAGCACCCCGGCCCGGACACCGGGGCGGAAGGGTGCTGACTCCATCGAGTACCTCAAACCATCGAGCTATGATGCGGTCTGATGTGCAGTACGGCATGATCGGTATCTGAGGTGACAAGCCCGTCCCGGTCAGTTGATTTCGTGAGATCCCTCCACTGTTCAAGAGCTTCAAGGCTGGTATGGTAGGCGTTTCGCAGTAGAACCAGCGCATCATTGCCCAAAGGCAATCGCAGAGGCGGCTCCGGCATATTCAACAGGTCGCAGATAATGGCCGCCGCTTTGCGCGGGTCGCCCGGCATTTCATCCGCGTGCTCTTTCATATAATCGCGCATTGCGCCAACGGTCTGATCGTATGCCGCGAGAGGTACCGCATAGCCCATCGAAGCACCGGCCCAATCGGTTCGGAATCCGCCAGGCTCGACGATGGTCACACGGATGCCGAGCGGCGCGAGTTCCTGAGCCAGTGTTTCGCTGAAACCTTCAACCGCAAACTTCGCGGCGTGATAGGCGGACAACCCCGGAAACGCTGCCCGCCCCCCGACCGAAGAGATTTGAATGATATGCCCGAACCCCTGCTTTCGCATGAGCGGAACCGCCGCCCGGCACGCATGGATGACGCCCCAGAAATTGGTATCGATCTGTTTCTGAAATGCATCTGCGCTCATCTCTTCAAAAGCGCCCGTAAAACCATAGCCTGCGTTATTGACCAGTACATCCAGCCTGCCAAAGGTTTTGACCGCAAGCGCGACCGCCGCTTGAATATCTGCCGGACGGGTGACATCAACTGCGGCTGCCTGCACAGACTCGCCATACTGGTCGATGAGAGACTGCAAATGTTCCGGCGCGCGCGCCGTCGCGACCAACCGTTCGCCGCGTCGTAAAACCTCTTCGGCTATATGTCTGCCAAAGCCGCGCGAGCTGCCTGTGATAAGCCATACACGATGATTTTTCATAAACGCCTCATTGACCTTTAGCTTTCCCGGACGGCTTGAATGCTCTGCCAATCCTGCGCCCAAGTCGGGCCGTTCCCTTTCCGGTCTTCTCGGCACCTCTGGCAGTGACTTTCGCCGTTTTTTCAGACCCTTTGGCTATCGCTTCTCCTGTTTCTTTGCTGCCTTTGCCGACCGCTTTGCCGGTCGCCTTCGTTCCTTTTTCCACATCCACGGCAGCCCGCTTGATTTTATTTTTCTTCAACCGCTTATTTGCGGTCGGAGTGGTTGACTGCTCGTCGGCAGGGACTTGAGCAGCCGTTGTTTGCGCGCGTGAAACCGTCGGGCCGACAGTCAGCAGAACGGTCATAAAAATTATGCCAGCCAGCTTGCGTTTCATTTGAACTCTCCTTCGATGTTTTGTGATGCGGTCAACCGACAGCATCAATATAAGCTTACAAAAGTCGGCCTGCGGCGTCTTTCTGCGCTTTGCTGAAAAAATCCCATTCTTGCTCTCATGCATGATTTATCAACCACACTCGCGCAGAACCAGACAGGGATAATATTCATTGCCTAGACCCCGCAAGACAGCTCGACAGCCAGGCTCCCGGCAAATGTAACTCGTCCCTTTCTTTCGCTATGCGCATGAAGAGGCCCTTTCCGGTCCCTGCACATGCCGCAAGCACGCCCTTTGATCACGGCTTTAATTTCGGCCAGGATCGCCAGCGCAATCTCTTCCGGCGTGTCCGCTCCAATGTCTATCCCGATGGGGCTGTAAACATGAGCCAGTTGCTCGGCCCTCACCGTCACGTCATCCCCTTGCAGATCGCCAATCAACCTTTCAGTCCTTCGCCTCGGGCCGAGCACGCCGATGTATCGCACAGGGGAAGGCAACAGAATTCTGAGCACCTCCAGATCATCAGGATAGTTGTGGTTCATAACGACTGTGGCGGTGCGACTGTCAAGCGGGACGCGCTCTTTGATGTCGTCGGGTCGGGCGGCAATCAGAATATCCGCCGCAGGGAATCTGGCCTTTGTCGCGTAACCGGGACGGCCATCCACGACGGTCACGTGCCAGCCGATCTCTTTAGCGAGCCGAACCAGCGGTACGGCATCGTGACCTGCGCCGAAGATCATAAGCGGGTGCGGCGGCTCGATCAGTTCTAAAAACACTTCGGCGCGACCTGCCTCTGTTTCGTAGACCTTTACCTCCGAATCGCCGCTTTTCAGGACTTGCTGAGCATCGCTTAGAATCGCTTCTTCGAGCGCGGAATCTTTGATATCGCTCTGCGCAGGAACTCCCTCCCTGAGCATCAGGCGGCATCCGATTTCCGCCTTCGTCCTGCCTTCGACGGCAAAGACTGTGGCGAGCACGCCGCCCTGCTTGTGGTGAAGGCATGCATCAAGAAAATCCATCTGGCCCTGCCTGCTGCCTACGGGCAAAGCCTCGATCAATACTTCGACGATGCCGTTGCAGCCCATGCCGAATCCCGTAAGGATGTCATCTTCTGACATTGAATCGTATGTGGCCAGTATGGGTTCTCTGGTCTGCATCACGCGCCTGGCCTTTCTAACAACGTCCCGCTCAAGGCAGCCGCCACTCACGGAACCTATCATCTGTCCTTCCTCCGTGATAAGCATTCTGGCTCCGCATCGCCGGTAGGTAGAGCCAAGCGTCTTGACTACCGTAGCCAGTACGGCTGACTTTTCCTGAATCCTGACCTTGCCAAACGCGTTTAAGATATTCTGCAATTCTTTCATAACGTCTCCTGCCGCGACTCGTCCCGCGTCACCCGGTAGACGAGTCTTATTCACTATCCGGCCTCTTCGACCTGCTTCCCGGTCATCGCCAGAAAGCGCGCATAGTCCATCGGTGTGTCAATGTCGATAGCGCCCTGCGCAAACGGGATGCGAAGCACCTGGCTGGCGTGCTCGTTGATAACCTTTTTCGCCCCTTCTGCCTCCTCAAGCATCTTCAGATCGGCAAATAAGGGCCTGCCAAACAACGCGGGCGCGCCGAGCGTCCCTCCATACTCCGAGGCGACGATCTGCCGCCCGGTCGCGCGATAAGCGGCGACGAGATCATCAATGATTTCAGCGGTCACGAAAGGTTGATCGCAAAGCATGATGATGGCCGCTTCGATTTTGAGACCGGCCTCAAGCGCATCGATACCAATCCGAATCGAGGAACTCATCCCCTTCTCCCAATGCGGGTTGATGACGACGTATGCGGGCAGGTCGATCAGTTCTTCGATGAGTCGCGTGGCAAAGGCTCCGAGCACGACAGCGATGGGCTGACAGACCGAGGCGAGTGCCGATTCAATAGCGCGCCGCAACAGGCTGCATTCGTCAACCATCAGTAATTGCTTTGGCCTGCCGAGGCGGGTGGAGGCACCTGCGGCAAGAATGACCAGCCCCACAGGCAGGCAACTGTTCTTTTCTACTTTTGTGCTGACGTTCAGACTCATCGTATTCTTCGCTCCGCGAAAACAAAGCTGCTCAGATCAGCGCGTCGTGAACCCGTTTTTCACAAAAGTTTGTCCAGTGTGATTGGTAATTTGCGGATGCGCTTTCCTGTCGCGTGGTAGACGGCGTTGGCAACGGCAGCAGCGACGCCGACGTAACCGACTTCACCTATTCCCTTCGCACCCAGCGGGTTGACCTGATCGTCACGCTCTTCGACAAAGAAGGCTTCAATGTTAGAGATGTCGGCGTTAACGGGAACGTGATACTCTGCAAGGCTCGAATTTACAAAACGCCCCATCCGGTGATCCATCACAGTCTCCTCGGCCATCGCCATTCCAATTCCACCAACTACTGCGCCCGTCAGTTGTGTGCGCGCCGTCTGCTCGTTCATGATCCGGCCTCCGCCGCAAACTGAAACCGCGCGGCTCACGCGCAACACACCCAATTCCGAATCCACCCGCACTTCGACGAAGTGCGCCACGAAGGCGCTCATCGAGAACTTCGTCGATTCGTCGCCGGGCTTCGAGTCAACGGTTGCTTCGATTGACTCAAGGCGGTTTCGTCGCAGAATGTCGCCGTAAGTTTCGCCCCGCGACGGATCGCTCCTGAGAAAGAAACGACCGTTCTCGACTGCAACCTGTTCGTCGGTCGCTCGGTGCAGCGGCGAGCGAGGATCGTTGCTCGCCAGTGCCAGCACTTTTGCGCGCGCCGCCAGACACGCCTCATGCACCGCAGAGCCGACGCTCGCAGTCGTCATGGAACCGCCGTGAACGGCTGCCTTTGGCAAAGTTGAATCACCCAACTCGGAGCGCACACGGTCCAGATCGAGCGCCAACGCTTCTGCGCCGATGATCTTCATCGTGGTCCATGTCCCCGGCCCCATGTCGCTGGCAGACGACTGGACGACTGCCGTGCCGTCGCTGAATATGCGCGCCCGCGCACTCGAAGGCGCGCGCCACGTCGGATAGGTCCCCGTCGCCATTCCCATGCCGATGAGGTATCGCCCGTCGCGCATCGAGCGCGGCTCCATGGTGCGACGAGACCAGCCGAATCTTTCAGCCCCTCGCCGATAGCATTCAAGCAAAGACTTGCTCGACCACGGCAACCCGTTCGACGGATCGATTGCGGCGTGATTACGGATGCGAAGTTCCAGCGGATCAATCTTCAACTTGTAAGCCAGCTCGTCCATTGCGCTGTCGAGCGCAAAAACGCCGGAGCATTCGCCGGGCCCGCGCATGTATAACGGCGTCTGAACATTGCCGCGCACGAGTCGATACTTCGTGATGCAGTTCGGGCTTGCATATAGCATCCGCGTGGCGTTCACCAGATTCTCTGTGTTCTCTTCATACATAGATGTCTGCGCAGTGCCTTCATGAACAATCGCTGTCAGTTGACCATTCCGGCTCGCACCGAGCGCAACTCGCTGCACGGTGTACGGGCGGTGGCCGTGGGAACTGAACATCTGTTTGCGTGTCAGCACCAGTTTTACGGGACGCTTCACCACGCGCGCCGCCATCGCCGCAGCGACGGGGTGCGACCACGGGCGTAAGGACGAGCCGAATGCCCCGCCGATGAACGGACAGATGACGCGCACGTCCTCTTCCGAAATGCCGAAGACGACCGCAAGATGCTCCTGCACATTGGGCACCCATTGCGTCTTGTCGTGCACAGTCAGTTTGCCTGCCGTCCACTGGGCGATTGTTGCGAGCAGTTCCATCGGATTGTGATGCTCGATGGGGATTGTGTAAGTCTCGTCAACGACCACCTCTGCATTACTCAAGGCTTGCGGGTCTCCGCGTAGAACGTCGGCGAGCCTTCCTGTCGGAGGATTTTTGCTCAACCCTTCCTGCGGCGGAAAGGCGCGAGCCATCTCGGCTTCTAAGCTCGTCGCTGGCTTTCGTTCGTCGTACGTGACTCGGACCAGTGTGGCGGCGTATTCCGCCTGCTCCAGAGTTTCTGCAACGACGACCGCGACGGGCTGTGCGTTGAAATAGATCGTGTCTTCCTGCAACACACGCAGCGTGCGCCCGAACGCAGGGTCCGTGGCCAATCGCTTCTCGGTAAAAGGCAGGCGCGGCGCGTTCAAATGCGTGATTACAGCGATCACGCCCGGCTGTGCTTCTGCCGCTCGCGCGTCTATCCCCGTGATGCGACCGCTGGCAATGGTGCTCATCACGAGCACGCCGTAGGTCACACCCGCGTGCTTGAATTCTGCCGCGTAACGAGCTGCGCCCGTGACCTTCAATCGACCATCAATGCGTTCAACCGGCTTGCCGATTAGAGGGACATCATTCCTTCTTTGACTCATACAGCTCTTCCTCCTCCTGCGGCTACAGTAAGCGCGCGGGTAATGGCGCGTCTGCCCAGTTCGATTTTGAAGCGATTGTGTTCATACCCGCGTGCTCCCTGCATTGCAGCCTCGGCTGCCCGTTTGAATATTTGCTCGTTAACGCGCGCGCCCGTCAGCGCATCTTCGGCTTCGGTTGCGCGCCAGGGCTTGTGTGCTACTCCTCCCATCGCCACGCGCGCCTGCCTGATTGTTCCGTTCTGCACATCGAGGGCTGCGGCCACTGAGACAAGCGCGAAGGCATAAGAAGCGCGATCACGCACTTTCAGATAGTAGGAGTGAGGCGCAAAGACGACCGCCGCCGCAGGCAAGTCAATAGCCGTGATCAGTTCATCGCGCTTTAGGTTCGTCTCTATCTGCGGAGTGTCGCCGGGCAAACAGTGAAAGTCTGAGAAGGGGATGCTTCTCGCGCCATCGGGGCCTTCTACCTGCACAACGGCTTCGAGCGCCGCGAGCGCGACACACATATCCGACGGGTGCGTGGCAATGCACTGCTGGCTCGCGCCAAAGATCGCGTGTATGCGGTTGAAGCCTTCGAGCGCGCCGCAGCCAGAACCCGGCTGGCGTTTGTTACAGGGCATCGCCACGTCATAGAAGTAATAGCAGCGCGTTCGCTGCATCAGATTGCCGCCGTTGGTCGCCGCGTTTCGCAATTGCGGGCTGGCCCCGGCGAGGATCGCCTGCGAGACGAGCGGATAACGTTCCCGCACAAGGCTGTGGTTGGCCGTGTCGCTGTTTCGTCCCAGCGCTCCCAGACGCAAGCCGCCATTGAGTTCTTCGATCCGTGTCAGTTCAAGGCGGTTAATGTCAACCAGACGATCAGGCGCTTCGACGCCTTCTTTCATCAGGTCCGTGAGGTTCGTCCCTCCCGCGATGAACTTCGCGGTCTGCTCATCGGCCACGGCTCGAACTGCGGCCTGCCGGTTCGCGGCCCGTGTATAGGCAAACGGTTTCATCGTGAATCCCCCTCCTTTCTAGATTTTTCCATTCGCTTCGCGCACCGCCGCAACGATCCCCGGATAGGCTCCGCAACGGCAGATGTTGCCCGACATTCGTTCGCGTATCTCTTCATCCGTCAGCTCGACGCGTCCGTGTCTTCGGACATCCTGAGTCACGTGGCTCGCCGTACCCTGCTCGACTTCGCGCAACATCCCGACGGCGGAACAGATCTGGCCCGATGTGCAATAGCCGCACTGAAAGCCTTCGTGACGAATGAAAGCGGCCTGCAACGGATGCAGCTCATCGCCTTTTGCCAAGCCTTCGACGGTCGTGATTTCACTGCCGTCATGAATCACTGCGAGAGCCAGACAGGAATTGATGCGCCTGCCGTTTACCAGCACTGTACACGCGCCACATTGACCGTGATTGCAGCCTTTTTTTGTGCCCGTAAGATCGAGTTGTTCGCGCAGCAGATCGAGTAGCGATACGCGCGGGTCGAGGCGCAACCCGTAGTTGGACCCGTTAACGCGCAAGCGCACGGCTACCTTCTCGCTGATCGTTTGAGGGGCCGCCGCCACTGTTTGCTCGAACATGCCTGCGCCGCCGTCTGTGAGCAACCGCTGCGACAGGATCACCCCCCCTCCGGCGAGCGCGGTTCTTTTGAGAAAGTCACGACGCCCAACGCTCTCCGCCTCGTCAGTTGCTGAGCCAGACTCAAATCTGTCTTCCATCGGCTAGTCTCCTTGTCTCTGAACTTTATCTCGCTCGATTGATCGAGAGTGCGAGATGCAGCCGGAATAACTCATCTCTTTTCTTCCACATCAGATGTTGTCAGCGTCCCTGTGTCCGCTTTGGCGCAGGGCGCTTGAGATGCCCTCGACAGCTTCGCGGCTCAGATCGGTTGTCATTGTTAAAGCCTCTATTTCCCATCTCTCTGATTGAATTGCATCACTGATTCTCATCGCTCTGTTGTCCTTTCATCTTCCAGATCATTTTCGCTAAACACTCTTCCGGGGTATTGCACGACTTTGCTGAAAATGATTCTTTCTTGCTGGTTTCGCCTGCCGCTACCCGGCGGCCAAATAATAATGAGCAAGGGCGAGTTTGCGTCCGGCATTTTCCAGGTTGACTTTTTAACCGTCGCGATAAATCATTCTTCAACTCAGTGCCCAGATTCAGCTGCAATAAACATCCTTAGAGGGGTGCTCCGATGAAAAAGTTATTGCTGTCACCGCCTTTGCAGGTGGTATCGCAGCCCTGCCCGGCGTGAAATCTGTGGGCTTAAACAGGTCAATAATGGAGTTGAAATATATGAGGTTGTTATTAACCGCGTTCTTGCTTGTCTCGGTCATTGCACCCGTCGCATCGCGGCAACAGACAGAATCGACGAAGGACGGCAAGATGATCGAAGAGATACAGGAGCGGAGTCGTGTCGCGCGTGAAAAAGGAAATCCCCTCATGGAGTTGGAATCGCTGCGCGCGCGCTGGACTGGAAAAGATTTGAAATCCTCTGACGATCAATCGGGTCCAAAACCTCAGCAGATGCTTGCTCTGATGCTTTTGAATGTGTCTGCCGAGATCGGCAACTACGGCGAAGCCATCAGGTATGCAGATACTATTTACGGAGAGTCGAAGGCGGGAAAGCCGCCCGACATCTCTCGACTGGAAGGTTACAAGCCCGTTGATGCGCTCGCGGCTATCCTGAGCAGAGCCGGTGCATCTCAAATCATCCTCATCAATGAAGCCCACCATGTTCCGCAGCATCGGACATTCACTTATGAGTTATTGAAGGCGCTCCGGCGTAAAGGCTTCACCCACTTCGCCGCAGAAACGCTCTCGGAGCAGGACACGCGCATGAGCGAGCGCGGCTATCCGACGAGAGCTACGGGCTACTATACCAGCGAGCCTGTTTATGGCGACCTCGTGCGTTCGGCTTTCAGGCTGGGTTACCGCGTCGTCCCTTACGAGTGGTTCGGGGAATACACGCCCGACAATCGCGAGCGAGGACAGGCAAAGAACCTCGTCGAACGCATCCTGAAAGACAATCCAAAAGCTAAAATCCTGGTCCACGCCGGATACTCGCACATTGATGAAACGGGGGAACTGGTCGGCGCGAAGACGATGGCCCAGCGACTAAAGGAGATGACAGGAATCGACCCTTTCACGATAGACCAGACAAGGATGAGCGAGCACAGCGCGCCGGAGTATGAGCAACCGCTATACCGATACGTCACGGAAAAGAAGCTGGTCTCAAAACCGAGCGTCTTTGAAAATGCCGGAAGCGAGTTGTGGGCGTTAGAGAAGACAAGGCATGACGTTACGCTTTTTCATCCGCGCAGCGAGTTTAAAGACGGACGGCCCACATGGCTCCGCATGGGCGGAGACAGAAAGCCATACAAACTACCCGCAGCCATCTGCGGACCGGCGGGGCGCTGCCTCGTCCGCGCCCGCGTAGCGAGCGAGTCCGATGACGCTGTGCCTGTAGATCAGGTGGAAGTTACACCCGGTCGGAATGTCCCGGTTCTGATGCTGCCGGTTGGTGAATTCACCCTTGAGGTCAAGGATGCCGAAGACAAAACAATAAAGACATCTCGCATCAGGCTGCGGTAAGCCGGAACGCAGTGAACCGGGTTTCAAGGTCGCAAGGAACTCATTTTCCACTCTCCGACCGCACCTCTTCGGGGATGACTTCGAGCATCACTCTGTCTGTGCGACGAATGACGGTGAGGGGCACGGTTCTCCTTATCTGCTCATCTGTAAGCAGCCTGTGCAGGTCGTCAATGCCTGAGACAGGGTAATTGTCGAAACCCACGATAATGTCCCCTTCTTCAAAGCCCCCCTTTCGCGCGGGGCTGTCGGGCTCGAAGGAGACGATCAGGATTCCGCTCTCGACCGGCAACTCATAGAAACGAACTATGGCGCGCGGCAGTGGAACGTTCTGCCCGACAAGCCCGATGAAACTGCGCTTGACGCACCCGTCCCTGATCAGCCTCGCCGCGACGAACTTCGCCGTGTTGATTGAGGTGGCAAAGCAAATGCCCTGCGCAGGCAGTATCACTGCCGTATTGACGCCTATGCAGTCGCCGCGCGAGTTCAGGAGCGGGCCGCCGGAGTTGCCGGGATTGAGCGCCGCATCGGTCTGAATCACGTTGTCTATCAGGCGACCCGACTGGGCGCGAAGCGAACGCCCCAGCGCGCTCACAACCCCTGTGGTTACAGTGCACTGGAAGCCATACGGATTTCCTATCGCCACGACAAGCTGGCCGACTCTTAGCGCGCGCGAATCGCCGAGGTGAGCGGGCATGAGGTTGGGAGCGCTCACCCGGACGACGGCCAGATCCGTGTCCGGGTCATCGCCGACTATCTCCGCTTCAAACCGGCGTCCGTCGAGGAGCGTGACTTCGACCCGGCTTGCCCCGTGAACTACATGACTGTTCGTCATGATGAAACCATCAGGGGTGAAGATAAAACCCGATCCATTGCTGCGCGCCTCTTGTGGCGAACGCAGGTTCGCTTTAGCTTTGTGGAGCACGTCAATCTTGACCACAGACGGGCTTACTTTCTCCGCCGCCGCCACGACGGCCTGCGAGTATGCGTCCAGAAGCGCATCATCCGAGCCGGAAACGCTCCCCGGCTCCTGTATCCCTTGTAGCGTCCGGCTGTCATCCGGTTCTGACTGATTGTGATTAATCATAATTATCTTTCAATTAAAACTGTGTTACCTTGCGTAATTTGCAGCTTCTCCTGCTGCAAAAAAGCGAAAGAAATTCAGGTCTTTCATTTACCGGCTGCGCTTCGCGGTTTTATTCGACCCCATGCGGGCCAGAACATCCTGCACACTGATCTTAGAAAGGACCTGCTGCAAACCGACATCCACCTTATCGAAAACATGCTCAAGGGCCGATTCAATATTGCGGCCCACGGGACAGTGACGGTCCGGTCGCTGGCGATGACGGGAAAACATCATCTCACTCTCAACGGCCCTGTAGACTTCGAGCAGCGTTATGCCTTCGGGCCTGCGCGCCAGCTTCGAGCCGCCGGTTGCCCCTGTCTGCGAAGTGACCAGATGAGCCTTTGACAGCGCACAAAGTATGCGCCTGATCACTACAGGGTTTGTGTTTACGCTACAGGCAAGATCGTCAGATTTAACGGCTTCTCCTTCGTAATAAGCCATTAACGCCAGCACGTGAACTGCGACTGCAAAGCGACTGCTTCCCGGCATCTTTTTACACCATCTGTAACAATTATAGTTACAGATAAATTTTTGTCAAAATCATACCTGACTGCGCCATCTCACTGTTCTAACTCAACCGCCTCTCGCGGCCTGAGCTTGAATTGACTGATGCGCCCGAATACAATTCGGAGCAACCAGTTCAATCGCTTTTCAAACGGGGAGGTATCATTGAATAAAGGGTCGGGTCATAGAATTCTGATCTGGTGTGTGCTCTTTTTTTCCTTATTTTCATCCGGCGTAAAAGCTCAGACATCCGTCGCGCTTACACAGAAATTCGATCTGCGAAAGAGCGGGCTGGAGCTTGAGCGACGCACTCAATTCGGTTCTTTCTTTGATGTGCTTGGCCGCCGGTCGGCAGTTTTCGGCTACGAGAATCGCGCGCTCGAAGCCTGGGTTTACCCGATGAAGATTCTCGACGACTTTAACCTGTCGTTTAATCTTCGGGGCTATCCGCTCGACATTCACGGGACTGACATTGCTGTTTCGATCAACGCGCGACCCGAAGCCACGATCTTCACTTATTCGCATGCGGCGTTCACAGTGCGCCAGATAATATTCGCGCCCATTGATGAATCAGGCATCGCGATGCTGCTCGACATAGACAGCACACTGCCGATGACGATCACCGGATCATTCAAACCGAGGCTTCGATTGATGTGGCCCGCCGGATTGATGACGGGCTATTTAGGCTGGGATGAGAAATCGCACGTTTACACCGTCTCCGAAGAGACGAATCGCTTCGTCGGTTTGATAGGCTCGCCTTTCGCGCGCGATATTTCAGTCATGCCCTATCAGGAAGAGCCGCGCGATGTTCCCGTCCAATTCGTCATCGAAGCGTCTCCTGAAACGATGAAGAGTCACTTCATCCCCATCATCATCGCAGGCAGCATCGAAGGGCGCGACAAAGCGAAAGCCTCTTACGATAAATTGCTGGGCTCTGTTGAATCGCTTTATGAAAAAAACGTCGATTACTACAGGCGATTCGCCAGTGAAACCGTCAGCATCGATACGCCTGACGAGCGGCTCAACAAGGCATTCGAGTGGGCGAAGGTCGGCGTAGATAAAGGCATTGCGACCAACCCCCTGCTCGGCACGGGTCTGCTTGCGGGATTTCGGACTTCGGGCGAAAGCGAGCGACCGGGATTCGCATGGTTTTTTGGCCGCGATGCGCTCTGGACGGCGCTCGCCATCACATCTTACGGAGACTTTGCGGCAACGCGCACGGCGCTCGATTTCCTGAAAAAGTTCCAGCGCGAAGACGGCAAGATTCCGCACGAAATATCTCAGAGCGCAGGCTTGATCGAGTGGTTCAAACAGTACGGCTACCCGTGGGCGAGCGCGGACGCCACGCCGCTTTACATCATCGCTCATGCAGACTACTGGCGGGCGACGGGCGATCTGGACTTCATAAAGAAGAACTGGGATTCGATCATAAAAGCTTATCGCTTCACGGCGGGAACGGACACCGACGGCAACGGTCTTGTCGAGAACGCTAAATTCGGACACGGATGGGTCGAAGGCGGCGCGCTCTATCCCGCGCACGAAGAGATCTACATGCAGGGACTGTGGATAGAGGCGCTCGCAGGGCTGGCAGAGATGGCCGAAGCCGTAAACCAGAGGTCGCTCGCCGCCGACGCTCGCGCCGCCAGTGATAAAACTCACAAAGCAATCGAGCAGACATACTGGGTTGCCAGTCAGGGATTTTATGCTTTCGCGACCTCGCTGCCGCTCGCGCGCACGGCAGAACCGGGGCCGAACCGCGAACGTCGCCAGTTGCGTTTGAACGCGCTTAGTGGCGCGCGGCTTATTGATGAAGACACAGTGCTGCCTGCCGTCCCGCTGTGGTGGCGCGTGCTTGATGAAGAGCGGGCGCAATCCGAGATAGATCATATCGGAAGCGGCGCTATGATGACGGACTGGGGTTCGCGAATCATATCCAATCGCAGTCCGCTTTACGATCCGCTTTCATATCACTACGGGTCCGTGTGGCCGCTGTTCACAGGATGGGCGGCGATGGGGGCTTACCGCTATGGCCGTCCGCAGGTCGGTTATCAAGCCTTGATGGCTACGGTGCATCTTACCTACACAGGGGCGCTCGGATATGTGACAGAGTTGCTGTCGGGCGATTTCAATGCGCCTTTCGGTCGCTCGTCTCATCACCAGGTGTGGTCCGAAGCGATGATCGTAACGCCGACTCTGCGCGGGCTGTTTGGGATCGAAGCAAGCGCGGGCGGCAACGCGCTTTCGTTTGCGCCGCAAATACCAGCCGACTGGCAGAGAGTTTCGGTTCGCAACTTTGCAACAGGTCGCGCGCGGTTTGATCTGACGCTTGAGCGCGAACACGGGCGCGAGCGGATATTGATTGCGCGACACGAAGTGGATACCCGGAACGGAGCGCGGGCAGTCCATGAGCGAATAACAGTAGCGCCTGCGTTCCCGTTGGATGCGCAGATTCGCTCGGTTACGGTCAATGGCCGCCAGCAGAAATTCCAGATCGTGCCGAGAGGCGATGTCGCGCGGTGCGAGGTCGTAGTTGAAGCGGTCGGACCCACGACAGAGATCATTTTTTCCTACGATGAAGGCACCGAAGTTTATACGCAGCCTGAACCGCTTTTAGCCGGGCAGAGCACGCGCGGGCTGCGCGTGTTGCGTTCGCGTGCGGATAGAACGGCGCTTCGATTGACGCTTGAAGGATTGGGCGGGCGCTCGTACACTTTGCGAGTTCGCACCCCACGGCGAATCGGCGAAGCGAGCGGAGTGAAAGTAAGCGGGGCGAACGGGAGCGATCCGCAATTGACCGTCACATTCGATGGCGCGGGCGACACATACGTCCGTCGGGAAGTAATCATACCGTTTCTGAGATAGATTCCCTTCCCGTTCACAGGCGATCCTGCTGTCTCTTTCAACATTCAAGGAGGGTTTAAGGTGACACTCAAACAACGATTCCAAAAGCTCTTGATCGATTTCATGATTCTTTTATCAATTCTACCCAACACTGTGATGGCCACGCCCGGCCATGCGGCAGACAATGCGACAGACGAGCAGATTCAATCCTTACGAAACTACATCAAGCGAAGCTGGCACACGCTGACGCGCTCCAACAGCAGGCTTTCTGCTGCCGCAGTCGATCCAAAGTTTCACAGGGCTGCAACCGAACGCTGGCCGGTCTACGTGCCGGGCAACGAAGATACGAATCGCATAGCGACCGCGCTCAGCACTCAGATGTCTGCCGCCGATTTCAGCAAGATCGAACTGCTCCGCCTGCCGGACGATGCGCGAGAGATTCAATCGCAGGGGCTGCTCTACCTTCCTCACCCTTACGTAGTGCCGGGCGGGCGCTTCAACGAGATGTATGGCTGGGATAGTTATTTCATTCAGGTCGGATTGCTCCGAGACGGTGAAACCGAACTGGCAAAAAACATGATCGATAACTTTCTTTATCAGGTAGAAAACTACGGCAAAGTCCTGAACGCGAACCGCACCTATTACCTCACGCGCTCGCAGCCGCCCTTTCTGACGCAGATGATTCTCGGAGTCTATCGAAAGACTAAGGATATGAACTGGCTTAAAAGCACAGTTCCGGCGATAGAAAAATACTATCGCTTCTGGGCGAGCGAGCCGCATCAGACCACGGCTACGGGCCTCTCGCGTTACTATGATTTCGGCGAAGGCCCCGCGCCCGAAGTCGTATCGGACGAACGCGACAAACAGGGGCGAACCCATTACGACCGCGTGAAAGAGTATTATCGCACGCACGAAATCAAGGATTACGACCTGCGTCAGTACTACGATAAGGAAAAAGATGAGTTGACGCCTCTGTTCTACAAAGGCGACCGCTCGATGCGCGAATCGGGGTTCGACCCGTCGAACCGCTTCGGCCAGTTCAACGTTGACATCATTCATTACAACCCCGTGTGTTTGAACTCTCTGCTTTGCGAAATGGAGAAAGAAACGGCAGAGATAATGACGCTGGTTGGCCGGGCGCGCGAAGCCGGAATCTGGAAGCAGAGAGCAGACGAGCGGGGACGCAGAATAAACCGCTTGATGTGGAACGAAGGCGACGGGCTTTATTACGATTACAACTTCGTCGAAAAGCGAGTGCGACCGTATCCGTTTGTCACCACGTTTTACCCATTGTGGGCGGGGATAGCTGACCGCAAACAGGCCGCGCGCGTTGTGGCCAACCTCCACCTGTTTGAAAGAACGGGCGGATTGCAGACCAGCACCAACGCGAGCGGCAATCAATGGGATGCCCCGTTCGGCTGGGCACCCATGCAGTTAATAGCGATAAAGGGGCTGCGCCGTTACGGATACGCGAAAGAGGCCGACCGGATCACTGTAAATTTTCTCTCGATGATCTTGAAAGACTTTATCGAGCACAACACGATTGTCGAAAAGTATGATGTCGAGCGCCGCACTTCCCAGTTGGGCGCGGGAATCAAATTCGGGTACGAGGCCAACGTGATAGGCTTCGGCTGGACCAACGCCGCTTTCACAGAGTTGTACGCCGACCTGTCCGAAAGTGAAAAAGCGCGTGTGCTCAATCTGGGCGGGGTGGCGGTTCCTCAACGCCAATAAAAGTGACGGCGCGTGCTACGACAAACTAAAGAGGAGAAGCCCGTTTGGGCTTCTCCTCTTTAGTTTTGGATGAGCCGCGTGCGCTCAAATCAAGGGTTCGCTTTAGAATTTGAACTTCAAAGCGAACTGGAAATTGCGCTGCGGGTCTGTGCCACCGAAAGCGGTGTTGGAAATCACCCCCGCATGCGCGTTAGGACTAGCCGGGTTGCCGATGAAGGAATCTGGCTGATCGAGATTCACATGATTGAACAGATTCACTGTCTCGACGCGGAATTCCAGTTCTTTCGTCTCCGTAAACCTGAATTTCTTGAACAGCGATGCGTCGGTGCGCCAGTACTTCGGCCCGCGCAGCGCGTTTCTCTTCAGATTACCGAAAGTCCCCACCGCCGGTTTCGCAAAGACAGTAGGATCAAAGAAATTGTCTCGCGAGCCGCCCGTGTTCGGGTCGCCCACTATATCAGGGCGATTCGGGCCTGTATCAGAGATTCCGCTGTTATCGTATCCGACGTTGAACGGCAGCCCGCTTTGAATCGTCGTGTTCGAGTTGAACTGCCATCCTCCTATCACGTAATCCAGCCCCTTTGATGTGTCACCCAGAAATCGCTTGTTTCTACCGAACGGCAATTCCGCCGTCTGCGAGAAAACGAAGGAGTGGGTGCGATCAAAATCAGACGGACCGTGATTCAACTGGCGATCTATGAAGAAGTAATCACGATCATAGTTGGTCGCCCGCTGCAATGTGTAATGGGCAAGAATCGAATAACTGTTGCTGAAGCGTTTCGTCAGTTTCGTCTGAAGCGAATTGTAACGATTGTCGCCGCAGTTACAGTAGAGCAGCACGTCCTGCGTCCAGCCGAACTTGTTGAAGAACAACCGGCGTTGATCTCTCGGCACATTTGGGAAGCCTTCCAGCGTAGGCTGGTTGCCTTCGCAATCAGGGTTGTTGCCGCAAAAAACATGCGTGCCCTTGTTGCCGACGTAAGCGATTTCAGCCGAGATGGTCTTCGTCAACTCGTGTTGCAAAGTCACGTTCCAGGCATCAACGGTCGGCAGCCGCTGTTTGAAGTTCACCACGCGCGGGGTGACTCCGTTCGGAAGAAAGAATCGACCGTTATCGGGAAGCGACGCAAACGGAACGCCGCCCTGATTTGGGGGCCTATTCAGACCGAAGAAAGAGTTAAACGCGGGCGGCCCTTGATTCAGACTAAAGACCGCTGTCTGTCCATTGCTGCCTGAAAGGCTCTGTATGGCCAGCACAGGCAGGTTCTGCGTCACCGTATGACCGAAGACAGAACCGAACACGCCGATGTCGTAACTGCGACCGTAGCCCGCTCGGATAACCGTCTTCTCGCTCAACTGATAAGAGACGCCGAGGCGCGGCGCGAAATTCAAACTGTTCTCGACGCCTCCGTTCAGATCGTTGCCGCCGACTCCGGCTACAAGCACCTCTCCGGTTTCCGTGTCAACGAATCCGCCATTGCCTGCTCCGTTCACACTCTGCGGGTTGATGACATCCAGCCGCAGACCATAGGCGAGGGTCAGTTTCTGGTTTACGCGCCAGGTGTCCTGCCCGTAGTAAAAATGGCGCAACTGCCGCTCGCGGGCATCCGTACTGGTGCTGACGAAACGTTTGAAAGATGTCACGTCGCCGATCAGGAATGTTGCAAGCCCCAGTCCCTCGCTGACCAGCGTGCCATTTGCCGCTACCTGGCCCGTTCGATTCTGGCTGAAGGAAAGCTCGCCCGACCGGTGATTATCGCTCGGCACGCGCAGGTTGAACGCGCGACGAACGTCAATACCGAACTTGAAAGTGTGGTTGCCCCAGGACTTCAACAGGTTTCCTACGAACTGGAACTGTTTTTCCTGTTCATCGAGTGGGCAGTTGCAGCGATTGACGCCCAGACCTGAGCCAAAGTTGAATTTGCCGGGCCTGTTGTCATCACCAACAAAGGCTGAGAACAGACCCGATGTGAAATCACTATCGAGGTTCAAGCCCGGAACTCCTGCATCCGTAGCCGGAGTGGTGCCGAAGTCGGAAGGCAGTACGGCCACTCCGTATTTGAAGAAACCGAAGCGGAAGTCTACCAGCATGCTCTGCGAAAGTGTGTAGTCAAAGCCTAAGGCCAGACTGTGATTGCGCACCTTCGCCGTGCCGCCGAGCGAGACCAGCTCTATACCGCCGCCCGCGCCAAAAGCAGGCGGGCCATCGCGCGTGTAATCGGCGAAACTATATCGACCGAAGATGTTCAGCTTCTCTGTGAGACGGTTGTCTACGCGAACATCGAAGGTATCGTTGTCGAAAATCTCGCTGCCGCTCGCAACGTAATTGTTACGAGTTCCATTGTCCGTGCCCGCAGTGTTCGGCGTAGGTATCAGCTTCAGGAGGTTGAGAGCCTGCGGCGATAAGCGACCGTTTGGAATCCTGTTGCCGGGGAATTGCAGACCGGTCAGGGGGTCGAATATGTTGACGCCGAATGCGCTCAGGTCGCCCGTGCGAGCCGCAGCCGTCGGAACCGTAAGCAATCGCGAGCCGCCGATCTTGCTTCGCGTTCCCTGATAGTCGCCGAAGAAAAAGAGCTTGTCTTTCATGATCGGCCCGCCGAAGGAGCCGCCGAACTGGTTCTTCAACGTAGGCGGTATTAAATTGCCGTTGAGATCCGGCACAATCTGAACGAATGGATTGCGCGCCTGTAGCACATCGTTTTGCCGGAACTCGAAGACGCTGCCGTGAAATTCGTTCGTGCCCGATTTAGTCTGCACGGACACGACTCCGGCGATTGCCTGTCCGAACTCGGCATCGTAATTCTGCGATGTGATCTTGGTTTCGCCAATCGCCTCGAAGTTCGGATTGATGACGATGATGCCCAGAATCGGGTCGCGGTTTTCCGTGCCGTCCAGTTGATAGCCAGTCCCGCTGAAGTGCTGGCCGTTGACCATGATCTGCGTCGAGCCCTGCGGGTTTTCGCTCGCCGCGTGCTGCCATTGAAGTTGCTGCGTGCCGGGCGTGAGCAGGATGAATTTTGTGAAATTCCGGTCGAGTATGGGCAGGTCTGTGATCTGCTTCTGCTCGATGGATGTAGAGACATCGGCCCGGTCTGTCTTAAGCAACTGGCCAACGGAGGCCGTCACGGTGACAGTGTCTGTGGGCGCGCCCGCTTCGAGCGGCAGATCCAGCTTTGTCTGGGCATCTAAGTTGACTGCGACCGAAGACACCAGCTTCTGCTTGAAGCCCGGTGCTTCGATCTTTACTTCATAGTTGCCGGGGAGCAGTCGCTCCTTGACGAATAGCCCCGAATCGTTCGTCGTCACGGTGTCTGACGTTTGGCGGTCCAGACTGGTTATTGTCACAGTGGCTCCCGAAACTACCGCTCCGCTTGGATCGGTAACGGTGCCGCTGATGCTTCCATAAACAGCCTGCGCTTCTGCGCTCACATTAAGCGCAGTAAGGGTCAGCAGCAGGCTGAATATCAGCAATGGTATCTTGCTTTTGTACATAAGGTATTGCCTCCTTGGAGATCGGCATACAATCGTGAGCTAGACAGTTAAAGGCTGGACGCGTACCGGCCAGCCTATGTTTGAATCCGAGATGTCACGAAACATTCCAGATAACTTTCCGAGCTGCTAGAGAAGTTGAAGGCTCTGGAAAGTGCATTCCAGGTTACCTGCTCCCACAGAACTTGAGGACGTTGAAGAAGGCCCCGTAATAAGTCGGGGTTAGACTTTAACAGATTGAACTGCTCCTCTTTAAGCAGTCGAGTCGCGCATCCTTATCTTCTACCAAAAAGATATTTGTTTTTATTGCGCGAAAATCGCGTCCACTCATATGCTGTCTAGGGTATACCAATTTAAGAAGTCCGATGTCAAGAATCTCGTGTTACAAATATTTAGACTCGAAGCGCACGCGCTCGCTCTCCGCGCTGTTGCCCTACGGCCTTTGGCGATATACTCTTTTCCAGTTCAGTCGCAGGGTTCGGGTATGATGTGGAAGTTCTTACACCGTCTATTATCGCTTTACGTCTGGGTAGCGCTGGCCATCGTGAATGCGCAGGGTCAGGCGGCTACAATCGAGCAGGCGCAGGCGTTTTTGAGCGCGGGCAAGGTCGATGCAGCCATAGATATTTTAAAAGCCATCCCGAAATCCGAATCGACGGAGCCACGGATAAATCACCTGATGGGGCTGGCGCACTATCAAAAAAACGACTATGCCCGCGCGGTCGAATATCTTTCGCTTGCGGTCAAACAGGCGAATCAGGGAAGCAAGCAGTATCAACAGGCCGCGCAATTTCTGGGACTGGCTCATTACAGGCTTGGGCATCTGAAAGAGTCTATCCCCTTCCTCGAAGAGGCGAAAAACTGGTCACCGGACAGCATAGAAATAACGAACGCCCTCGGCATCAGCTACATTCAGACTCACAATCCCGATAAAGCGCGCGAGACCTTTGCGCGAATGTTTAATGTCGCGCCCGGCTCTGCATCGGCATACCTGATAAATGCCCGGATGATGGTCCGCCAGCAGTTCGAGGAGTTCGCCGAGCGGGAGCTTGAAAAGGCCATCGAACTGGACCCGAAATTGCCCGAAGCCAATTTCCTGCTGGGCGAACTGGCAATATATCGCGCAAGGATTGATCTCGGCATCGAGCTTTTACGCAAAGAGATAGCAATCAACCCGGCCTTCCACATGGCTTATTACAGGCTCGGCGAGGCGTATACCAGACAGCTCAAGTGGGACGAGGCCATCGCGCCGCTGCTGAAAGCCATCTGGTTGAATTCGGATTTCAGCGCGCCTTACATCGTTCTGGGAAAGGTCTATCTCAAGAAGGGCGAGATGTCGAACGCGGAAAACGTCTTGAGATATGCGCTGAAGATGGACCCCAACAATTTCTCAGGCCATCACCTGCTGGCACAAGTCCTGCAACAGACCA
Organism: Blastocatellia bacterium; assembly: GCA_963804815.1. GTDB lineage: Bacteria > Acidobacteriota > Blastocatellia > UBA7656 > UBA7656 > DATEKX01. The sequence goes on from CAWDRU010000001.1 coordinate 237,820, forward strand.
ATCGACCTGAAGAAGCCAGGAAAGAGTTTGAGCTTGCAGATCGCCTGCGCACAAGCTCGGAGAAATAGATTTGGTAATCCGCGCCAGCCGGAAAGATCTGAAAGCGAGTTTTGAGATGACCAGTAGCCCTGAAAGGGCTAAATGCAATAGCCGGGGGCCTCGCCCCCGGTCGCAAGCCTATACACATTCCGACCCTGAAAGGGTCGAACTATCAGTGCCGAATACGACCCTTTCAGGGTCGGAGGCTTCCAGCTATATCGTATTCCGGGGGCGATGCCCCCGGCTATTGCATATGTTCCCTTCGGGGACTATTTCAAAGCATGCTTTAAAGATCGGCCTTCATCTTACTCAAGCTATATTGCTCGTATTACTTGTCTGCAAGCTCTCTTCGTTTGCTGAAGCGCAGGAGACCGAGTTCCCTGTCACGTTCGCCGATGTCACAGACCGCGCAGGCATCAGCCTTCCGATCATCTACGGCGGCATCGAGCAGAAAAAATACATCATAGAGACCAATGGCTGCGGCGTCGCTTTTATAGATTATGACAAGGACGGCTGGATGGACATACTGCTGCTGAACGGGACGCGGCTCGAAGGTTTTCCAAAAGGGAAAGAACCAACCAACAGGCTATATCGCAACAACCGCAACGGCAGTTTCAGCGATGTGACCGAAAAGGCGGGGCTGCGCCGCACAGGCTGGGCATCAGCCGTTTGCGCGGGCGATTATGATAATGACGGGTACGATGATCTGTTTATCACTTACTGGGGGCAAAACGTCTTATATCGCAACAACCACGACGGCACGTTCGCAGATGTCACACAGAAAGCAAAGCTCAAGACGACAGGCACTCGCTGGGGGTCGGGCTGCGCATTCATCGATTATGACCGCGACGGCAATCTCGACCTGTTCGTGTCAAATTATTTGAAGTTCGATCTGGCAACAGCGCCCGAACCCGGCAAAGGCGCAAACTGCATGTGGAAAGGCATCCCGGTCAACTGCGGGCCAAAGGGGCTTCCGACCGATACTAACCTGCTATATCACAACAACGGCGACGGCACGTTCGCGGATGTTTCGGACCTGTCGGGCGTGAGCCGCGTTCGCGACCGATATGCCATGACCGCCGTTACAACCGATTTTAACGATGACGGATGGCTCGATATTTATATAGCCTGTGATTCGACGGCGAGCATACTCTATCGCAACAACCGCGACAGCACGTTCACAGATGTAGCGCTGGAAACGGGTTCGGCCTATAACGAAGACGGTCAGGCGCAGGCAGGGATGGGCGTTGCGGTCGGCGATTACAACGGCGATGGCTTTCCGGATATTTTCAAGACTCATTTTGCCGATGATCTTCCTGCGCTGTACAAAAATACGGGCCGTGGATTTTTTGAAGACGCATCCAGAGCCGCGGGCTTTGACCATACGCGCTACGTCCAGTGGGGAACGGGACTGGTTGATTTCGATAACGACGGCTGGCTCGACATTTTAACGGCGACCGGCAACGTATACCCGGAAGTCGAGAAGCTTTTCAAGGATTACCCGCATCGCAGCCCGCGACTGGTCTATCGCAATCTTGGAAACGGGCGATTCAAAGATGTAACAGCTCAATGCGGGCCGGGCGTGCTGGCTCCGCGCTCAAGTCGCGGCTGCGCGTTCGGAGACTTCGATAATGACGGCGACATCGACGTTCTGGTGATGAACATGAACGAACCGCCGCAGCTTTTACGCAACGACTATAAAGGCTCGAACAACTGGCTCAAGTTGAAGCTGACGGGCACGAAATCGAATCGCTCTGCAATCGGCGCGCGTGTGCGACTGAAAGCGGGCGCGCGGCTTCAGGTTCAGGAGATCAGCAGTCAGTCGAGTTACTATTCGCATAACGATATGCGTTTGAACTTCGGGCTGGGTGAAAACAAAAAGGCCGATCAGATAGAGATACGATGGCCTAACGGTCAGATGGAAACCATCAGGGATGTGGCCGCCGGTCAGATAGTGACAATCAAAGAAGGCAGCGGGATTATCAAACAGCCCGCTACGAAATGATTTTCACTGCAACGGCTTCAAACGCGGATTGAGCCGCAGGGCTTTCTGATAAGCGATGCGGGCGGCGGCGTGCTGCCCTTTCTGCTTGAGCGCTCTGGCCAGATTGTAATGCGCCTGCGCGCTCGTCGGGTCGAGCTTGATGGCCGCCTCGAACCTTTCGAGGGCCGCGTCTATATTTCCTTCTTTCAGTTGCGCAAGGCCGGTGTTGGTCGCAAACATTGCCGCCTGCATATCCGATTTTTTCCTGTTCAGCCGCGCGGCCTCCTGAAACTCGACGCGCGCCGATTCCATATCGCCTTTCTGCCGAAGCGTCGTGCCGAGCGTGTTGTGAATTTCAGGAGCATTCGGCGCATACTTGAGCGCCTCGCGGAAAGCCGCTATCGCCTCATCCGTTTTGCCCTGTTGTTGCAGCACAGTGCCGAGCGCATATTGAGCCTCAGCGTAATCCGGTCTGGCCGCCAGCGCTGCCCTGAAACTGGCCGCCGCTTCATCAAGATTCGATTGCTGTAGAAAGATGACGCCAAGCGTGTAGTGCGCTTCCTGCAAAGAAGGCTGCAAAGCGATAGCTTTTTTCAATTCGCCTATTGCCTCCGCGAACTGATCTTTATTCTTTAGTGCGAGTCCAAGATTGTAATGAGCCTCACTGCTTTCGGGCGCAAGTGCGATCAGCTTTTGATACTCGATAACTGCCGCAGCGTAATCGCTCTTTTGAATGAAAGCCATGCCCAGATTGTGGTGCGCAATCAGATTATTCGGTTCGATTCGCAGCGCGTCATTGAATACGGCTATCGCGCCTTCCGGGTCACGTTTCGAGACGAGCGCCAGCCCCAGTTCGTTATAAGCCTGAACAAAACCCGGCTTCAGTTTTATCACGGCTCGAAGGGCTTCGATTGCTTCGTCGAGGTCTTCGTTCTCCCGCAGAATCTGCCCCATCACATAGCGCGGCTCGGCCATCTCAGGCGCGAGGCGCGCGGCGGTGGATAGTTCGGTTATGGCTCCCTGAGGGTCCCCGTTTTTGCGGAGCGCAAGGCCCAGATAGTATCGCGAGTCCGCGTGACCCGGCATCTGCTTTACTGCCGTCCTGAGCGCAAGGATTGCGCCTTTAACATCATCAGAGAACCAGCGAGCCGTGCCGAGATAATAGTAAGCCTCTCCGTAATCGGGCTTGAGCCTGACTGTAGCTTCAAACTCGGCGGTGGCTTCTCGAAGCTGGCCGCGAGCCGCCATCATATATCCGAGATAGAAGCGCGCATCTGCCAGATCAGGGTTCAGTCTTGCGGCTTCACGATACTCTGCAAAAGCTGCATCATTCTGGCCTATCTGCTGAAGAGCAGCGCCAAGCATGACGCGCGCGTCGGCGTCATCCGGCTTTAGCGAGATCGATTGCCTGAAGGCCGCTATGGCATGGTCGAGATCGCCCAGTTGGAGAAAGGCCCTTCCCAGATTGCAATGTGTTTTGTAGCCCTTCGGATCGATCTCAATCGCTTTGTTGAAAGATTCTATTGCGAGCTTCAAGTCGCCCTTTCGAGCCAGCGCAAGTCCCATCGCATTATAGGCTTCGCCGTAACGGGGATTGAGCCTTATAGCCGTCTGGAACTCTTCGAGAGCGGCTTTGATATTATCTTTTCCTAAAAGCGCAATGCCGCGATTGAAATGCTGCGCGGCGGTAGAGGCGGCGACCTTCTGCCCGTTGGCGAAAGTCACAGACAGAGAAATAATCATGCCGATAATAACAGGCTTGATAACAGATTGAAGCTGATTCGTCATTTGTTCGCCGTACCGGTTCGCACTATGCCAGCGCCTTCTTTTATGGTGACAAACTGACCTGCGGCCAGATCGTTCAGCCGGTCAACCTGTCCGCTCGGCCAGCTTATTTCGAGCGATTTCACTCTTTGAAATTTACCGAGGCCAAAATGAACCCGCAGATCGTTTTGCGAATAGTAACTGCCGCCGCTGCGCACTTCGTCTATCTGGCTTCCGTCTTCGGTTATGCATTTAATTCGCGCGCCGATCCCGCTGCGATTCGATTTTACGCCGATTGCTTTGATCGTGATCCAGTTATTTTGATTACTTGAATCGCACCGCAAAAGCTCAGGCGGCGCGTTCACAGGATTGATGAGAATATCCGTATCCCCATCGTTATCGAAATCGCCGAACGCGCAGCCGCGCGCCGACACGGGTTCGATAACGCTGCCGCCTACGCGGTCTGAAACGTCCTCGAAGCGACCGTTCTGCAAATTTCTGTAGAGCACTTTCCGCTGTCCGTATCCGGCTTCGGTTGTCAGTTTTTCGACTTCCGGGTAGACATGACCGTTGACCAGAAAAGTATCGAGCCAGCCGTTGTTATCCACATCGACAAAACCGCAGCCCCAACCCAGCCAGCGCGTTGTCAAACCCATGCCTGCCGGAAAAGTCACATCGTCAAAGACGGCTTTGCCTGTGTTGTGATACAGGCTCGAAGTATCGCCGGAGAAGTTGGTCTTGAAGATGTCCAGCCAGCCATCGCGGTCATAATCGCCAGCCGTAACCCCCATGCCTGCCTGCGGCTTGCCGTCCATGCTGAAAGCGCAGCCCGCCTCTATGCCGATGTCTGTGAACGTGCCGTTCCGGTTATTGTGATAGAGCGCAGCCGGAGCCGAATCGTTCGCAACATAAATATCGGGCCAGCCATCGTTATCAAAATCGCCTGCCAGAACGCCGAGTCCATAAGTGCCGTTGGTTTTCCTTATACCGGATTTCTCAGAAACATCTGCGAAAGTGCCGTTTCCGTTATTGCGGTAAAGCGTGTTGACGCCGCCCGTCAGACCGGGCGGGCCGCAGGCCACGGTCAATCCTTTGTACAGGCATGGGCCTGTTTCAGGCAGCGGGGCCGTCTTTAAGTCCAAATCTATATAGCTTGCGACAAACAGATCGAGATTGCCGTCGCGGTCATAGTCGATGAACGCGCAGCCTGACCCCCAGCGAGTGCGATTGTTTGCTACGCCCGCGCGTTCAGCAGTATCCGTAAACGTGCCATCGCGGTTGTTGCGATACAGCGCGTTTTTTCCGTAGTAGCTTATAAAAATATCGTCGTACCCGTCGTTATCAAAATCGCCCGCGCAAACGCCCTGGCCCCAGCCCGTGCGAATCAGTCCCGCTTTTTGAGTAACGTCTGTGAATGTGCCGTCGCGGTTGTTGCGATAAAGATGATTGGTCGGCGTCTGGTCCTGCGGCATACCTCCCAACCGGGTGCCGTTGACTAAGAAGAGGTCCTGCCATCCGTCATTATCGTAATCTATAAAAGCCGCCCCGCACCCGGTAGTTTCGAGAAGATATTTATTTTTGCGCTCGTCACCATAGATCGTTTTGCTCGTCAGGCCAGCCTGCCGCGCAATGTTGATAAAGCGGACTCCAAGATCGCCGTTTGCTGAATCCGAAGCAGGAACCCACGCGGCAATAAACATACAACACGCAAACGGCCAGATCAGATTTCTTACGAAAGATTGCAATGATAATCCTTTCCTTTAGATCATAGAGAATAGGCAAATGATAACTCAAGTCTCTGGATTAGACGGCGGCTTCTGTGGCTACTCTCCCTATCCGAGTATATCGGATATAATAAGTTCGGGCCTGCGCCTTAGACGGAGAAAGAGACTCAATGAGCAAGCGCATCGTCAGAATGGATAACGAGAATGATAAAAAAGGCAGCACCCCTGCGAGCCTCGCGCTCAAAGATAAAGAGCTGAGCGGAGACGCCAATATCAAAATCGGGCGACAGACACTATCGCTTACGAATCTCGATAAAGCTTACTGGCCGGATGACGGTTATACAAAAGGCGACCTTGTCAGGTATTACTATGAAATTTCAAAATTCATCCTGCCCTATCTGAAAGACCGACCGCTCATCCTGAAGCGTTACCCTTCGGGCATCAAGGGGCCGTCCTTTCACCAGCACGACGTGGATGAAGCGCCCGGCTATGTTCGCACTGTCGCCGTCGAGGTCGAAGACAATAGCGGCGGACATACAGTTAACTACATGGTCGGAGGCAATCTGGCGACACTGCTCTATGCGGCGAACCTCGGCGCGATTGAGTGTCACCCGTGGCATTCACGTACCAGAAATTTAGACCATCCCGATTGGCTGGTCTTTGATCTTGATCCCGGCGAGGGGGTCGATTTCAAAACCATTTGCGAAGCCGCTCTCTGTGTTAGAGAAGTTCTCAGTCGGCAGGGGCTTTACAGTTATGCCAAGACTTCCGGTTCCAGAGGCATACACGTCTACCTTCCAATCAAGCCTGCCTACAGCTATGAACAGTTAGTAAAGTTTGCCGAGCGGGTCGCTACGCTTGTCGCACGCGAGATGCCGGAAGCAGCCACCGTCGAGCGGTCTTTGAAGAAGCGCCGTCGCGGGCAGATTTACATTGACCACTTGCAGAACGCGCGCGGCAAGTCCATCGCCGCACCCTACTCTGTGCGCCCGAAGCCGGGAGCAACCGTTTCCGCACCGCTGGACTGGAGCGAAATCAAGCGTAAAAAAATTGAGCCGCAGGACTTCACCATCAAAAATATGCTTCGCCGGATCGAACGCAGAGGCGATCTCTTCAAAGAGGTTTTAAGTAACCGGCAGATTTTGTCTGGTGTGCTCGAATGATTTGAATCGCCACAATTGCTTTGAAGCTGTTGCGAGCTATGACTAAATCACTTTGCCGTCGTATACTTCTATTATCATGAGATGGCAAGACAACATCATTGACGATAGCGCGCAAATCCGGCAGTTGCTTGCAGAGACACGAACAATCGCTGTGCTCGGCATTAAAACAGAGAGGCAGGCGAACCAGCCCGCCTTCTATGTTCCGAGCTATCTCGATTCGGCAGGGTTCGAGGTGATTCCTGTGCCCGTCTATTATCCGGAAACCACTCATATACTCGGCCATCAGGTCTATCGCAAGCTGGTCGAAATCCCTGTTGACGTTGACCTCGTCAACATATTTCGCCGACCCGAAGATGTTCCGGCTCATCTCGACGACATCCTGTCAAAACGACCCAAAGCGGTGTGGATGCAATCGGGTATAAGGCATTCTGCGGTGGCCGAGCGTCTGGCGGAAGCGGGAATTAAAGTGGTGCAGGACCGATGCCTGATGGTCGATCACCGTCGTTTAGCGTAGACGATCAAACCCCATATGTTGATCAACAGTGAACCTGGCCCAGCAGCCAGTACGCAAGCACAAATATTATTATAGTGGACACCAGTCCGCCTCCGAGTTTCCACGAGATCAGACCGGCAAGACATCCGCGTGCAGGACCTTCCATTGATTCCTCCTTGTTGCGATACACACTACATACAGTCTTCTGAATTATCTACGCATGATAATTATCTTCGTCGTCTTAAAAGCAGGATTACTACGATAATCAAAATAAGAAACCCCAGCCCGCCCGGCCAGACAAACCAGCCGCCCCGGTTGGAATAACCTACGCCAACACAGGCTGACATTGTTAAGGTAAACAACAACATCAGGGCTTTCAGAAAATTATTCATCAGTTATCCCTCTCTTATACCTGAGCGCGAAAAGAAGTACGGAAAGTTACGCTTCCCGTACTTCCAAATCTTTCCGGCGGCTGTTAGCGATATACCTGCTCGCCGCGCGTCTTCTTCCATTCCTGCTCAAAGTATTCAGCATCTTCATCAGTTCGCGGATTGACTCCCATCACAATACCGCCTTCTTTGATGCCCGACTCGTAGACCCTGGCCCGCTCTTCGGGTATGCCCCATCCGACCAGCGCGCCGATCAGTCCGCCAGCCAGTCCGCCTGCCCCTGCTCCGGTAAGCGCGGCAACAATCGGTCCCGCTGCAACAATGTTGAGGCCGGGTATGGCAAGCGTGCCCGCCGCCGCAACCAGCGCCAGAATCGCGCCGATAGTGCCGCCAATCGCTGAACCGGCCCCTGCGCCTTCAAGCGCTTTGTTGCCCAGTTCTGTCTCTGCATTCTCGTCAGCCGAAAAATGTCTCTTGCGTGTATCCTCGGACATCAACAGGTTGACATCGTCTTTGTCATAGCCGCGATCAGTGATCGACCTGTAGGCCTGCTCCGCGCTATCCCGGTCTCTGAACATGCCAGTCACCATCTGCGAGCGTTTCTCTTTTGTAACCGTTGAATCAGCCATATTATTTATCCTTATGCCTTTCTGTCGGCTAATACGATCAATGGAGACAGGACACTGCCCTTGCCGCTTTGCATCTATTAGCCTGAGTTGATTTATAAACTGCGAGCGGGCCGTCGAATCCGCAGACTCGCGGCCCGTATGAATTTATGAATTAGCGGTTCCCTTTACCTGTATCGCGCTCTTCTTCCTGGCCGCCCTGTTTGATCTCTTGTTGATCATCTTTTTCGATCTGCTGATTGCCTTGCTGACCGCCCTTGCCGCCCTGCTGCCCACTTTGACCACCCTGTTTGTTCGATGACATAATTGCTCCTGATGTTAGTAAGATGATTAGGTAAGAAATAGCTCAAAGGCTATCCCAAGAAATGTATCGGTATAGTTACAGGCAATAACCATTCCGCGCGCCCGGTATTTACAAGCTCAAAAAAACAATCTTCTATATCCACACGCATTAACGCTTAAATAAAAATATATCAGGCAAGTGTCCTGCTTGAAGATCATCCGGTATTGAGCCATAAACGCGCGCTCAATTCACAGGGTTGTGACAGAAAGGCTGTAGTCTCTGATGACGATTGCGTGGCGAGGAAACGAGTCCGTGAGAAGCGTGTCGCCGCAACTACTCTGATGCGCAGATCAATCGGCTTCACCTGCCATCTTCAATCGCGGCAACGATACGACGAACTTGCTGCCGTGATCGGGATTGCTGACCAGATCGATAGACCCTTTATGAGCTTCCGCCACCCATCGGGCTATTGCCAGTCCAAGCCCGCTTCCGCCGTCGGCGCGCGAGCGCGCTTTATCGGCGCGGTAAAATCTCTCGAATATGTATGGAGCCGATTCGGCTGGAATGCCAATCCCCGTATCCGAAACGATGAACTTTACCCGATCACGTTCAGAGATCAGTCTGACTGAAACAGAACCGCCAGCAGGCGTATATTTTATTGCGTTATCGAGCAGGTTCATGATCAGGCGTCTGAGCAGAACTTCGTCACCGCAAAAGGCGATGTCTTCGTTGAGGTCAAGCCTCAACATCACTCCCTTTCTTACGGCCAGAACCTGCGCCGCGCGGCAGGCGTCTTCCACAAGATCGTTCATGTAGAACTCTTCAAACCTCAACGGGTGTTGTCCCGCATCCGCGCGAGCCAGCGCCAGCATATCATCGACAATGAATGATAAACGTCTGGCTTCATCCTGAATTATCGCAAGCGCCTCTTTGTATTCGGTCGCGTTTCTGTCGAGTGATAATGCCACATCCGCTTCGCCTCGTATGATCGACAAAGGCGTGCGCAATTCGTGCGAGGCATCAGCCATAAACTCTCGCATCTGTTCAAAGGAACGATCTAATCTGGAGAGCAATTCATTGAATGTTTCGGCGAGGCGGCCAAGCTCATCTCCGGGATTGCTGACCGTCAATCGCTCCTCCAGATTCGTTGCGCCAATGCGCTTGGCCTGCTCTGACATCTCTATCATGGGAGAGAGGCTCTTTTTCGCAAGCAGGAATCCGCTTATTCCCGCGATAAGCAGAGTGGCGGGCAGTCCGACATAGAATATTCGCCTGATGGTTTCCATCTGTTCGGCCAGACCATGAAGAGGCTCAGCGACTCCCGCATAAAAATTCCGGCCATTGGACTTCACCTGCACCACTGCCATCCTTGCTCCATCTTCACCGAAACCTTTTATCGTCTGAAATGAGGCAGGGCCATCGGCGCTTCTGGCAGATGACAGGATTTGAGGAAGAATATGTTTTTCGCTTTCGGGAAAATTCGAGGCCAGCAGTTTATCGTCCGTAAAGATCACCGTATAGGTATTGGGAAATTGTAGCTCTTCCAGAGTTTCGGCAGCGCCCGCTTCGACGTTTCCTCCAAGCTCGGTTATCTCGACCAGATACTCAGCCATCGTTGCCTGCGCGGTGTTAGAAAGGGAATGATCGAATCGCGCGTTTAAGCTTCTGGAAAGCAGCACGTATATGAGAATGCTGAAGCCGACAAGCAACGAGCCGAATACGAATATGTACCAGAGCGTCAGCCGTGCGCGAACGCTGTTAAACATTGTCGCTCTCCAGGTCGGCGGAAAAAACATAGCCTTCGCCGCGCCGCGTATGAATCAATGGCCGGTCAAAACCTTCATCGATCTTCTTCCTGAGCCGTCTGACATATACATCTATGACGTTTGAAAAAGGATCGAAATTTTCATCCCATACGTGCCCGGCTATTTCGTCGCGGCTTACGATCTTGCCTTCTCTGAGCATGAAGAATTCCAGTAATGAATATTCCTTTGCGGTGAGGGTGATATTTTTCATCCCGCGCATGACGATATGGCTCGCGGTATTTAAGGTAAGATCGGCGACCTGCAAAATTTCGGGTCTTAAGTCCTTCGCGCGCCTGAGCAGCGCGCGTGCGCGCGCGAGCAGTTCCGTGAAATCAAACGGTTTGCATAAATAGTCGTCCGCGCCCGAATCCAGTCCCCGGACCCTGTCTTCGACCGAATCGCGAGCCGTCAGCATCAGGATAGGCGACTTGATGCCCATGCCGCGCAGATCATTGCATACTTGAAATCCGTTTATTCGCGGCAACATGATATCGAGTATGATCAGATCGTACTCGCTTATGCTCGCCTTGTAGAGCGCCTCTTCCCCGTCCTGAGCGGTATCGACCGCATACCCCTGCTCGCGGAGACCTTTCGCTATGAAGTGCGCGACTCGCGGCTCATCCTCAACAAGCAAAAACCTCATGTTTTGTTTTCTTCTATTACAAACTTAGAATAGTCTTTCCCGGCAGGCAAGGCGATTGCCATTACGTATAGGGCACAGCACCGCGAGCGGATTAGCCTGATGGAAGACCTGCCTGATTGCGCTCGCGGCGCTGTAGCCGACTTATCTCCTGCGTTCATCCCTGCTTGATCAATCCGCTGTCAACTACAGTCCCCGTCTCGCTGACTGCCTGAAAGCTCACCTGCTTGTCATCCACTTCGATCAGCATGAAATGGCTCGCTTCATCATAGCTCGCCGCGATGAAGGCTCCGGCTGAAATCGTCGCCAGAGAAATCAATGCCTGTCGCCGCGTGATCAAGCTGCTGTCGTTCTGCTTCACTTTGCTCATTGCTGAACGCTCGATTTAACCGATTGACTGCTCGCATCGAGTGAGCTTTGCCTGCCGGTGTTCCAGTCCCTGTAGTAGTCCGCAACGTAATCTTTCATCCCGAATTCCATCCAGCTTAGTCCGAAACGTTTGGCCTCGGTCAGTGCTTGATCGGCAGTCCACCCGTCGTGCGAGATGCGATAGACGGCAACGACTGTTCCCGTCCTGTCAGAACCGCGCTTGCAGTGGATAAAGACCGGCCCGCTCTCCTGTGCGCCCACAATCTCCATAACGCGCGAAATCTGCTCGTGTGTGGGGCGGCTAAGTCCCGGCATGGATATATTGAAATATGACAGACCGGCGGTTTTCGCCTCATCTTCTTCGGCCTGCGTCAGTTCATCTGCGCCGCGCAGGTTGATTATGGTTTTTATTCCAAGCTCGGCGAGTTTTTTGACGCCCCCTGCCTTTGGCTGGCCGCCTCTGTAGATTCGCTCGTTGACTTTATAAAAATTCGGCAGTTCCTTATGACCGGGGGTTTGCGCCACACTGGCAACTGAGACAAGCGCGATTACTATTGCGATGGTTGAGAATCTGGTTTCAATTACTCGCAAAGGGTTTCCTCCCTGAATTCAAACTACTGCATTGCGGTTCAATCTAACTCATTGCTGAATCTGGTTTTTAAAGCCACGAAAGTGACCTTCTATCATCATAGCTGGATGAAGATGAACAGAAGATTAACGGCATAAGCCTGTATATATTAAGATGGCGGCGGCGAACCCGCTTATTCTATTGATCGAACGTGAATCCACGATCAACTCGACCGGTAACTATGGACGACATAACTATGTACTACGGCGAATTATTCGATATACTGACGCCTGCATTTACTTTTATAAAATTTAAATATGCCCGACTCCAATCTTCAACCCACTCACACAGCGCTCGAAGACGAGCAGGAACTGAGCCGCCTGGGTTATGCTCAGGAGCTTTTCAGGACCATGGGAGGCTTCTCGAATTTTGCCCTGTCATTTTCGATAATCTCAATACTTACGGGCGCGGTTACGCTATACGGGCATGGGCTGACGATGGGCGGCCCTGCCGAGATGGCTTTCGGCTGGCCGCTGGTCACGCTATTTACTCTCACAGTTGCGATGAGCATGGCCGAACTCGCATCGGCGCTTCCGACATCGGGCGCTATGTACCACTGGTCATCGATGCTTGGCGGCAAGTCCTGGGGATGGTTTACGGCATGGTTCAATATCGCGGGCAACATCACACTGCTTGCCGGTGTTGATTACGGCTGCGCTCAGTTTGTCACACCGCTGCTCGGAATCGATGCAAGCCCCACGAACCTTTTGATCGTTTATGCAGCCTTACTGCTTTCGCACGCGCTGATAAATCATTACGGCATTCGCCTTGTTGCATGGCTCAACAGTTTCAGCGTCACGGTTCACATCATCGGCGTGATCGCCCTTGTAGTCGCGCTGCTGGTCTTCGCGCCGAAACAGCCAGTCGGTTTCTTCTTCGCTCGAATCACAAGCAACCCCGGCGGGTGGCCGTACTGGTGGGCCTTCATCATTGGATTGCTTCAGGCTCAATGGACCTACACGGGATACGACGCGTCGGCGAGCGTGTCAGAAGAGACGGTCGATCCCCGCCGTCGCGCGCCGTGGGGGATGGTGATGTCTGTCGTGGTTTCAAGCGTCGTCGGATACCTGCTGCTGATAGCGTTGACGCTTTCAATCAAAGACATATCTTCGGTTCTGAGCGCAGTGGACGCGAGCGGCAATCAGGTTCCGGCTGTGCTCGTAATTTTGCAGACCGCTCTGGGAAGCAAAGCAGGAGCAATATTTTCTGCGCTCGTTGCGATGGCCATGTGGTTTTGCGGATTGGCAGCCGTCACCTGGTGCTCGCGTGTGATCTATGCGTTCTCGCGTGACAACGGCATGCCGGGTTCGGGGTTGTGGAGACGTGTCAGCAAAAAACATCTCACCCCCGCGCCCGCCATCTATTTGTCGGTCATCGCGGCGCTGCTGGCAGCCGTCTACAGCGGGGCGTATCCGGTAATCACATCGATCAGCGTCATCGGTCTTTACTTTTCATACGTGATACCTGTTTTTCTATCGTGGCGCGCGGGCAGAAGAGGGACGCCCCGACAGCGAGGCCCGTGGCATCTTGGGCGCTACAGTTTGATAATCAATTTAATCGCTATGTTGTGGGTAGTCTTCATCAGCGTCATACTGAGCCTGCCGGATAATATGCGCGCGGGAAAAACCATCATAGCCTTCACGCTGCTGCTCTGTTTGTGGTACGCGGCGCGCGAGCGGCGACGATTTCCCGGCCCGGCATGGCTTGCGGACAAGCCACCGGCACCCTGACTTAAACCGAAGTGAATGCGATGAATCGTCAAGAGATGGCGCAGCTGTTTGCGCAGGCCAACGAGTTCAAAGAAGGCGATATGCCGGTCGGCGGAACGCGCGACGAGCAGGAACGAAAAGAATCGCGCGAGGCGCTCTCCCGATTGCGACTGAGTGATATAACCAGAACCGTTTTTGTCGAAGACGCTGTCAGCGAAACACTCAATCGCTCAACCAACACGCAACTCGCATCTGAAATCTCTAATCTTTCTGTAAACGAATTAAAGCGCATACTGCTTCGGCCTGATGCCGGGTTATGGATCAATCGCTATCGCGACGGGCTTTCGAGTGAAACGATAGCTGCGGTCGTCAAAGTGATGACGGGCGAAGAACTGGCAGCAGTCGCCCGTTCGATATTCAACCCATTGCCGGGCGAAAGCGTCACAATAGGCTCCCAGAGCCACTTTGGAAGCCGCATACAGCCGAACAGCCCCGGCGATGACGAAGAAGAGATTCTCTTTTCGATACTGGAAGGTCTATCTTACGGCTGCGGCGACGTGATACTCGGCGTCAATCCCGCAAGCGATGATCTGGAAACCATAATCCGCATCGAAGAGCTTCTTTGCCGGGTGAAGCAACGGCTCGCGCTGCCGACTCGTTACTGCGTGCTGTCTGACATCGTCAAACAAAATTCGGCGCGCGCGCACACGCGGGTAGATGCGGGGTTTCAAAGTCTCGCAGGTACTTCGACCGCGCTTTCCGGCATGGTCGGGCTGGACGTTGACGGACTGCTCGATCTGGCGCGCGGCTTCGACGGCCTCTACTTCGAGACGGGCCAGGGGTCAGCCGTCACCAACGGCGCGGCTGAAGGCGTAGACATGGTCACGCTTGAATCGCGCGCATACGGGCTGGCTCGATACATCAGACAACAGACCGGCGCGTGGATGATAGTCAATGATGTTGCAGGGTTCATCGGGCCTGAAGTTTTCCGCACTTCGGATCAACTCCTGCGTGCCTGTCTTGAAGACACGGCTATGGCGAAACTGCATGGGCTGACTATGGGACTGGATGTCTGCTCGACTTTTCACATGGGAATCAACCCGACACAGCTTCAACAAGTCACGGCGCAGGTAATCGAGCAGACAGCGCCCGCCTATCTGATGGCAGTAGCGGGCAATGCCGACCCGATGCTCGGCTATCTGACGACATCTTTTCGCGAGCATCCCCGGTTGCGCCTCAGCGCGCGCAAACAAGTCGCTACGCCGATGCAGGCAAGGTTTGAAGAACTGGGCGTGATGAATCATTCGGGCGAGCTGAGGGCGGACAGACCGAATGCCGAAATGCTGTATGCAATTTACATGAAAACAGGGGGCGATGCGCGTTCGTTCGATTCGCTCAGCGAGGAAGGCCGGAAAAAGGTAAACAGACTTTGCGAGCGGGGTTTCGATCTCGGTTATGGACACGGCAGGAATTTTGAGGCTCCGCGCGAAGTCGAAGCGCGAATGGACGCTATTTACGAGCAGGCGCGGCGTGCGCTTTATGCCGAGCTTGATACGGCTGCAATCAACGATGCGTCGCCCGAACAGATTCGCGTTCGGACGATTGCCGCGAGTCGTGACGACTATTTATCGCACCCGCCATCGGGCGAGATGATACGCAATGAAGACGCAGAGCGCATTCGTTCAATTTATACGGCGCGACGACCGCGTATACAGGTTGTGATTTCTGACGGGTTGAACGCGAACGCGATCAACGAAAATCTGCGCGCAGTGCTCGCGGGGTTGAAATATCTGCTCAAAGTGTCCGGCCATTACGTTGGCAGCGCCGATATCATAATCAAAAATGGCCGCGTGCGCGCGGGCTATCACATTGGCGCATTGCTCGACGTTGACGTGATAGTGCATCTGATTGGCGAGCGACCGGGAACGGGTCTCAACACGATGTCGGCTTATATAACCTATGGCAGGGATACTCTGGGGCGGTCGCGCTGGAGCCCTTCGCTCGACCACTCGAACACCACAGCCATATGCGGCATTCATAGTAAAGGCAAATCACCGGCTGCGGCGACCGAAGAGATCGCGCATTGCATAAATCGAGTGTTCGAGGAACGCCGGTCGGGAGTCGCACTCGGATTGTGAACCGTTTTTTGTGAACCCTTTTTTCGCGGCGCGCTGGCCTGTTATCATATTTCAGTTTCAGGTAAGGTTTGGATTTTATGAGCAACAATGAAACGCCATTTGAAAAGCATGTATTCGTCTGCACGTCAGGCAAATATTGTCCCGCGCTCGATGGGAATTCTTTAGAGATTCATAAAGCATTCAAAGAGCTGGTTGCAAAAACGGGTTTGAAGGGCAGTGTTCGCGTCAACAACAGCGGATGTCTGGATCAATGCGGGCATGGGCCAATGGTTGTCGTTTACCCGGATGCGGTCTGGTACTCTCACCTGACGCTGGACGATGTTTCTGTCATCGTGGAAGAGCATCTTTTGAATGGCCGACCAGTCGAGCGGCTGCGCTATCATCCGCCAAAGCCCGGCGCTAACAAACTGTTGCGCGATGGCGAAGGCCGCCGCGTGCCGGGCCAGATTGACGGATGTCGCGCCGACCTTCCTGAATGACGTGAGTTCTTTTGTTCAAGCCATCTCGTTATTTTCCTTTGCCGCGCGATCACTCAAAGCCGTGAGCCACGAGGGGGCAATTTTCGACTCGCTCTCTTTTCCTTTCGCGCCCTCTGTGCCTATGCCGCCCGCTTCCGGCAGAAACTCGTTGACCGCGCCCATAATGTCAGCCGTCAGCCCCGGCAGCAGGCCGTGAAAGACGGCTGCAAGCTTCGCCTGAATCGAGATCACTACTTCGCCGTCGCCGCGCTTTGTGGCTCGCAGGATCTGCCGCGCCGCGCGCTCGGCTTTAATCGAGGTGACGGGAAGCGAATCGCTTATGGCAAACCACGCGTACTCTGCGCGATGCTGCCCCTTAAACGTCGCATTGCGTGGGCTGCCGGTTCGCATCAAACCGGGACAGACTGTCGTGACGCAGATGCCGTCCTTGCGCAGTTCTGCGCGCAGCCCTTCGGAAAGCCCG
The DNA here is from genome assembly GCA_963804815.1 of Blastocatellia bacterium. Lineage (GTDB taxonomy): Bacteria > Acidobacteriota > Blastocatellia > UBA7656 > UBA7656 > DATEKX01. Next base: position 254,516 of record CAWDRU010000001.1, read on the forward strand.
ACGAGCGCGAACTTGCTTGCGCTGTAAGGCAATAGATGAGGCACGCTTATCTTGCCGCCTATCGACGAGATGTTTACAATGCGCCCTTCGCGCAGTCTGCGCATCTCAGGCAAAACTGAGTGTATCGCGTAAAGCGGCCCCCAGAAATGTGTATTCATCGCCCGCTCGTAATCGGCCAGCGTCATCACTTCGGCAGGCCCGACTTCGATTACGCCCGCGTTATTAATCAGCACATCAATACGCCCGTAATGCTCCTGCACCATTCGCACCATCTCTTCTACCCGCGCGCGGTCGGTAACGTCACACAGCACAGGAAAGACGCGCGTGCGCCAGTTCAGATCTTCATACGCGAGTTGAAGCTCGCTTTCGTCGCGCGCGCAGATTGCAAGCAGCGCCCCTTCGCGCGCAAGCTCGCGCGCAAGGACAAGCCCCAGCCCGCGCGAGCCGCCTGTGATGAGCACGACGCGGTTTTGAAAGCTGTATTGATTCACGCGACGAATAAGCGCGCGGGCCGCCAGTAAGGCTCCCGCGCCCGCGGCTGTAAAAAGCAATGCATTGTTGTTCCGATCTCCCATAACTCGCTCCTCTTATTCTTTAATCTCTACTATGACAGGCGTGTGATCTGACGGTCGCTCCCACGCGCGCGGCTCCTTGTCTATCAATACCGTTTTCGTCCGCTCGGCCAGAGGCTTTGTTGTCCAGATATGGTCTATTCGCAAACCGTTATCGCGCCTGAACCCTCCCGCGCGATAGTCCCACCACGAAAACTGTCTGGCTTCCGGGTTGTGCAATCGAAACGCGTCAACAAATCCCCATCGCTTTATCTCGTCGAGCGCGGCCCGTTCAGGCTCGCTGCATAAAACCTTGCCTTCCCATAACTCAGGGTCATGCACGTCCATATCTTCGGGCGCAACGTTGAAGTCGCCGCACAAAAGAACCTGCTCGCCCGTCTTGTAACGCGAATCGAAGAACTCGCGCAATCGCTTCATCCATTCCAGCTTGAAGACGTATTTGTCCGAACCGACGAACGCGCCGTTGGGTATGTAAACGTTGACCACGCGAACTTCTTCGATAGTTGCCGCAAGCAGCCGGGCCGGAGCATCAGCCGTATCTTCGGGGAAACCGCGCTGCACATCACTGCATGCTGAGCGCGAAAGTACAGCAACGCCGTTATACGTTTTCTGCCCGAACGACTCTGATTTATAGCCTGCCTCTGAAAATGCTTCGGCGGGAAATTTATCATCCGTACACTTGGTCTCCTGTAGGCAGAGCACATCGGGTTGTGCGTCGGTAAGCCATCTGAGCACCAGAGGAAGGCGCGCGGTAATCGAATTGACATTCCACGTTGCGAGTTTCAAATTTATTCATCCTTTCCGTTTCGTTCTCAACGGAAAAGATAATCACTTCCCGGATGACTGTCTATCGCGTCCCGTCGATAAACTTCCCTGCTGACCGCTTCCGATTCACATAGACGCGGATTTGTCTCAAGGAGCAATGAAGGTACCAAAGCATCCGCAGCCGCCTCGTGCATGGCACAGCGGTCAAAACTGCTCTCAGCCATATTGTTTCATGAGTGTTAATAAGACACTACTGAACGGTAAAGGGACAGGCTTGCCATTCCGGCGAAACAATTTTGTCCGCTCATCGCCCGCGCCAATTTCGACCGATGATTTACAAACCCGCGTGATTAATGCATTCCGAACGGTCGCAAAGGCGAAAGAGGTGCTGAGCTTTACGGCATCCGTCGAAGCTGGCATCTGTTTTGCTCTTTGTTCATTCGATTGAAGCAGTAATCCGAAAAGAGACCATCAGGAGTAAGGAGTGCTTATGGATCATATAAACAATAACGAAAGCCTCACCCCGGTTCAGGACAGAACAGGTTACGAGCCGCAAACGTCGAGCAACGCTTCGACCTTTGACAACATTAAGAGCACTGTCGCCGACAAGCTCAAATCCGCCGCCGCCGCCCTGAAGACGAAAGGCGAGCAAAATGCCAATGTGTCCGGCTATACCAGTCAGGCATCGGGCTGGCTGGCTGGCGCAGCCGATTACGTCCGAGACGCTGACCCGACACAGATGAAAACGGACATTCAACGCCAGGTGCGCAGCAATCCGGGTCGCAGCCTTCTCATCGCAGGCGCTGCCGGGTTGATACTCGGCGCACTGTTCAGAAGGAGATAACACTCATGCAAGCTCGCACAGAGATTGATAGAAGGAATGATATGAACATGTCGCGCGAATCAATCGGTGAACTGCTGGGGCAACTGGCCAATAACTCTGCGGCACTCGTGCGCGACGAGCTCGCCTTAGCCCGGCAGGAGATGGGCGAGAAGGTCGCATCTTTTCGCTCAGGCGTTATAACGGTCACCATCGGAGCGGTGGTTGGATTAATAGCCCTGATGACGCTTACGGCTGCGGCTGTAATCGGGCTGGCCCATTTTATGGATGCGGGCTATGCGGCGCTAATCATCGGAGGTCTATTTGCCGTTGTCGGGGGCATTATAGTCTCCACGGGTCTCAACCGGCTCAAGCAGACGAGCCTCAAGCCTGAACAGACTATAAAGACACTTGAGGAGGGTAAGGAATGGGTGAAAGAACTAACCTAGCAACGCAAAGAAGCGCTGAGGATGCCGATGAGCGCAGCGCGCACGAGATTCGTCAGGACATTGCTGCCAAGCGCGAAACGATCTCGGAGACCGTAGACAAGCTTGGCGAACGCATTAACAAGACGCTCGACTGGCGCGAGTATGTGGCCCAGTATCCGGGTGTCGCGCTTGGGCTGGCGGCAGGGGTCGGTTTACTGGTTTCAGGAATCTTCAGGCGCGAGCCTACGCCACAGGAGCGCATTATGGATGCGGTCGCAGATATTGCAGACGACTTGACTGACCGCATAAGCGATGTTGCAGGCGACGTGATAAAGCGCAAACTGGTTTCAGGCAAAACCGTCAAGGCGGCGCTCTTCGCTATGGTGACGAAAGCGGCTGTCGATTTTGCAAAACAGAAAGCCCTGACAGCCCTGTCCGGCAATAATCGTCCGTCGGGCAACGGCCAGACATATCCGCGCGAGCAGAGATCGGCAAACGAGCAGAGCGCTGCGAGTCAGCGCGAAGACTTCGATACGAATTTTCAAACGTCTCATTCCTCTACGAGCAGTTAACTAGAGGGTTGGCAAAAATCATTCATTGAAGGAGGGAGTTACATGGATCAAAATAAGAATTTCTCAACCGAACCCGGAAAGACGACGGGCAATAATCCGAGCACGACTGGCTCGACCACGACCGGTTCGACACAGAGCCGAACAAATAACCCGATTGGCAACACGCCTAACACGCCTTCGAGCAACGTGAATACAGGCAGCGGAAATATAGGCGCGCAGGCAGCCAGCGCCACACAGCGCGCACGTGAAACCGCTCAGACGGCTTACGATCAGACCAAACAGGTCGTAAACGACGCCTATGGCAAAACGAGCGAAGTTTTGACCAACACCTACGATCAGGCGATGGTATACGGTCGCGAGAATCCCGGTAAGCTCACGCTGATCGCGTTCGGCGCGGGCATAGGCATCGGCCTGTTGCTGGCAGGATCGCTCGGCGGAGGACGAAGCCGCACGAATCGCATAGCCGAGCCGATAGTCGGCGCGCTCTCGCAGGTCGCCCTGGAGTTCTTCAAATAAAGAGCTTCATAAATGCAGTCTCATAAAAGCGAAGGCGCTTGGAAATTCAAGCGCCTTCGCTTTTATTTTTCGGTGAGTAGCCCTTGATCCTGTTCAAAACGTCGCGCACTTTTTTAGCCAGTGCCTTTTCAGAGAACCCGATTATGGCCGTAAGCAGATTGTTGAAATCGTGCGCCACCCCCGCCCGCCAATCGACCTATGGCCTCTATCTTCTGCGCCTGACGCAACCGATCTTCGAGGTCTACCCAATCCGGTGATGTCCGACCACGAGCCAACGATCTCCATAGAGCAGCCCTGTGCATTATGCAATAAACGTTTTTCGTCACGCACCCGGAAATAGTTCCCGTCCCTGCGCCGAAAGCGATATTCTGTTGGTCGATTTCATACGGATAGCGGATGGGCGGCCAGCACGCGCGAGGTCTTCGGATGGGGTTTACAGTAGAGTAAAAGGTAATAAAAAGTGAGGTAAGCGTTCGGCACTCAATCTGCCGAACGCTTACCTTGTTCATCTGTTTTTTAGCAGTTATCGCAACTGGCGCAGCCCGTATGCGACAGCCAGTCTGTTCATATCAGATTTAAGCAACATCCACTGGCGCTCTGCGTTAGGCGTCAGTTGTCGGCGGCGCATAACGGTATTTATATTCTGAGCAACATCCAGAGCGTTTGAAATTGCTGAACGTATTGCCCAGTGATTTGTCGAGCGGTCAAGCTCGCCGCGAGCCACGTTGAGCTGTCTTTCAAGCTCTGCCGCCCGTTCATTCAAACGATCTTCTCTTATCGTTCCTTCAAGTCGGCTCCGGTCGAGCGCTCGATCAAAGACGGCGACAAACTGATTGCTGCGAGATTCCGCCTGACGAATCAGTCGATCAATAGACCCCCGATTGTAGCGGCTGGAACCGCGCCATTGTGCAAAGCTCGGCACTGCCATAGCAAGCATCATGCAGCACATCATCACCGCACCAAATGTTCTCTTTAAATTAGTACGCATAGTCTTTTTTCCCCTTTCTAAAAACGACGCAATTGAAACGCCTCTGCCTCGTCCTTTACACGCTTTTATTTTGCAACTGAGATGCCAGCCTCTCTTCAATCTTCTAGCGCGTTTAGCGGTGACGTATGCGGCTCAAGATAAGGCAGATTGTATGCAATCAATCTAGATGGAGGGAGCGATGAACGCGGCCTGTATAATTACCGGCCAACAGAAATATTCCGTATGGGATGCCTGCCTGACTTTATCGGGACTAATAACAACCGCGCCTTCAAACAAAGACCGGGCCGGGTTAAAGTCGAACAATCGCGTAGATGAATTCGTCCATAGTCTGCCCGTCTTTGGTGACGCTCTTTTTCGTTCGGCCCTCGAATTCGTACCCGGCCTTTTCGAGCACGCGCATTGATGCAGGGTTCCACTCGAACACGCCCGCATAGATTCGACAGATGTCAAAATGAGAGAAGGCGTATTCAGTCATCGCGCGCACGGCCTCAGTCACGATGCCCTGCCCCCAGAACTCTTCTCCGAGCCAGTATCCTATTTCAGCCGAGCGGCGAAATATATCCGTCTGCAAAAAGATGCTTATGCCGCCAACCGCATGATCGTCTACTGCAATTGCAAAGTCATTGCCCGCCGGGTCAGTGGTCGCTTTCTTTATCCATGCCTCAGCATCTTTGAGCGTGTAAGGGTGCGGGAACCGATCACGCACGTTGAGCCATATCTTTCGATTGTTGGCGTGGCGCGCAAGCGATTGTTCATCTCCGCGCCGCCAGTTGCGTATACGGAAGTGGCCGAGATTCAATTCCATAATTCACTTCATTGTTTTTTGAGCTTGTCTATGTTGACCGTCACGGGCAGCGGGTTTCCATCCTCGCGCAGTTTGTAAAGCAGGTCGCTTTCGACCGCGCGCCGCGTCGCGGCAATGTCGATATTGAAGAGTCGCGCGACGTTCTGGCCAAGTATCTTTCGCTTAACTTCCGCAGTAAGCTGCTGGTAGTTGTTGCGCTCGATCATCTCGGCGGGAATGGTGAAAGCCTGAAACGCTTCTATCTGCCAGTGCGGCGGGCCAATAACGGGAGTGTCGGTTCCCCACAAAATGTTATCCGGGCCCAGCCCGTCGAGCAACCCGCCTATCAACTGCGCGTACCGGGTTGGATTTTGCACCATGACAGAGGCAAGCGTGCCGAGTTCGGCATAGATGTTTTTCACCTTTGCGCGCTTCGCCTGTTCGGCAAGCTCCGCATCGAACGGATAAGCGCTGTGAAAGGCTATGAAGTTGAGGTCGGGAAAATCAGCAGCCGCGCGCGTCATGTCCGAGGGGTGGCAATACTCTTCGAGGAACGAGCCGGGAAACCCTTTATGCACGCAGATGTTTTTCACCTTGTGCCTGCGCAGCACTTCGTAGAGCGGATAAGTGTTCTTCTCGTCGTCCATTCGCCAGCCGCGCGTATCCGGCCCCGGCGGATATAGCTTCAGCCCGTCAATCTTCAGCGTCTCGCATTGATAGGTGAGCGATTCGACCGCCGATTTCCCGTCGGGCGGATCAACCGTTCCGAGCACGCGGATGCGGGCAGGAGCCATCGAACGAATCAAGGCCGCTTCGCGCGGCGGGAACAGATCGACGCCGTCAAACGCCGCGCGCATGCCGAAGCTGTTGAGAAACGCCACGTCCGTCTTGCTTTGCAGGAATATGTCTTCAAAAAACATCACGCGGCCCATGTCTGCTACGGGCACCGGACGCCCGATGATGCTTGCGCGCGCGCCCGCGAGGCTTTTCAGAAAGGCTTCGCCGCGCGGCGTCATCTTTTGAATTCCGCCTGCGCGCCACCATACATGCGTCTGCAAATCGACAAGCAGCGGCGGGTGCAGATCGGCGTCGCGATCCGCAAGGCGTTCAAGGTTCAAGGGGTCAACAAAGCTCGACGCCGGAAGAGGCTTCGCATCCAGACGCCGATGCAGGAAGGTGAAAGCGGCGGCGCTCGCAGAGAGCTTGAGCGCATCGCGCCGCGAGAGCTTTGATTTGCGATCACTCGAATCAGACATTCAAGCCTCCTTGTGACTCTGCTTCTCCCGGATATATCCGAGTGCGATGAAAAGCTGGCCGATGTAGTACGTGGCCCATATCAGATAATTGCCGTACTCGACCGGCGATTTGAATTTGCTCACCGCGATCATAGAGTCAGACACAATGAACAGCATTGCGCCGATGACTACCCACGGAGCGCGAAACCCTGCAAGCAGCGCTGTCACGCCCATTCCGGTGATGGCGCAAAGATAGACCGCAACCGCCAGTTTCATGTCGCCCAGATTCGGCCACAGCCACACGAACATCGATGCGCTGAAGATCATCAAAAGAGCAGCGAGCGTCTTTTGACCATTGCTCGTAATCACACGGTTGCGCATAAACAAAACAATGTACAACAGGTGAGCGATCAGAAAAGAAGCGAGACCAAAGATGAACAACCTGTCGGCGTCAAGGCCCAGAAACATATCGCCGAGCGTTGAAAATGAAAGCGAGTTTCCCAGCATCAACCCATCGCGATCCCGCAGCACGCGAAAGGCAATAACGGCGAGCGGCGCGATGCTCAATACTTTGATGATGACGCTGCCCGGAAATGCGGGCAGGATCAGATAAGCCGCGCCGCAACCTATCGAAAGAGCAAGCAGCAAACGATTAAAGGCGTCGAACCTCGACGTAGTAACCAGAGCGGTTGCAATCATATTTTGCCTTCCGAATCTCGAACTATACTACGCTTTGCCCGTATCCGATAACTCTTCTCGGCTGGCTTATATCTTTCGCGTCTTCCACCGGCCTCGACGAAAAGCGAGCATGCCTACGACAGCGATTGTCGTTTCGGCAATCGTGATTGCGATAAAGATCCCGCGCGCGCCCAGTCCCGTATGCCACGCAAGCGTGTAAGCGAGCGGAATCTGAAACAGCCAGTAGCAAAACAGGTTGATCAGTGTCGGCGTCGTCGTATCGCCCGCGCCGTTGAAGGCCGCAACCATCACCATCCCGTAAGCATAAAAGATGTAACCGAAACTGATGAACCTCAGCGCGTCCGTGCCATAACGAAGCGCCGCTTCTTCCTGAGTGAAGATGCGAATCATCGGCTCTGCAAAGATTGTGAACACGACCGTCACGCCGCCTAAAAAAACCATGTTCGTGAACCCTGTCACCCACACGGAACGCTCTGCGCGCTCAGGCTTGCCAGCTCCCAGATTCTGACCGACCAGCGTTGCAGCCGCGTTGCTCATGCCCCAGGACGGCAACAACGCAAAGATGATTATGCGAATCGCGATTGTATATCCGGCGATGGCCGCGTCGCCGAACTTTGTCACAATCAGCATAAGACCGAGCCAGCTTGCCGTCGCAATCAGAAATTGAAACATTCCGCCAAGCGATACCCGGAGCAATCGCAGCATTATCTGAATATTCAGCCGCGCCTGAGTCAGGCGAATCCGTATACGTCCTTTGCCCGACGAGAGCATGTAAAACTGATAGACCACGCCCAGCCCGCGACCTATAGTCGTGGCTATCGCCGAACCCGTCACACCGAGTTCAGGGAACGGGCCAAGCCCGAAGATAAAACAAGGGTCGAGTACCAGATTGACGAGGTTGGCAAACCACAAAGCGCGCATCGCTATCGCGGCATCGCCTGCTCCGCGAAAGACTGCGTTGTTCAAAAACAAGAGCATGATAACGACGTTCGCGCCCAGAATAATTCGGCTATAGCCTGTGCCCGCTTCGATGACTTCGGCGGATGCGCCCATCATATGAAAAAGTTGCGGACTGAAGAATATGCCTATCAATCCGATTGGGACTGACACGACAATGCCGATCAAAAGCGCCTGCACCGAAGCAATCGACGCACCCGCAATATCTTTTTCACCTATGCGCCGCGCAACCATTGCGATGGTCGCCATGCTGAGCCCCATCGCCACCGCGAATATTAGAGTCAATAGCGATTCGGTAATACCGACCGCCGCGACCACCGCGTCTTTTCCGATATGCGCGACCCAGTAAACGTTAACGATGCCGAACAACGACTCCATCGCCATCTCTAAAACCATCGGAACGGCGAGCAGGAAAATCGCGCGGCGGATGCTGCCTTCGGTAAAATCCTGCTGCGAACCTGCGAATGCTTCGCGCAGTGTTTCCAGCATTCCACCCTTATGGGCTTCCGAGGCCATGGCAGCAGTTTTTATCTCTACGGGTTCGTTCATAATTTCCTTTCAGAGAGTCTACGGATTGAAAGTGAGTGAGGTTTCGCCAGATAGCCTCGGAGTTGTGGCCGATCTGCATTACATCAATAGCGCAGGAATTGTAAGATTAGATTCTCATGGCTTTAAGATACTTATTCTGCCAGAGGATTTCAAGGTTGATCGATTATTTTCGGTTTAAAAAAATCCGAATCAAGCGATGACAGCCCGTCTCCCATAGTAGAAACGAGTATTGCGCCTTCGGCAATGGGGTCACGCCCGCGCGGCCTGTAGAATTCCGCCTGAATGCGATCAATCAGCGGGAAGACTGATTCCCGCTTTGCCAGCGCAAGCACGTTTCCGCCAAACCCCGCGCCCATCAGCCGCGCGCCGTAAACTCCGGGGCTGAGCTGAATTATTCGGCTCAGTTCGTTTACATCCGGCGTGCAAAGATCGTAGCTGTCTCGCAGGCTTTCGTGCGACCGGTTCAGGAGGTCGCCTAATTGGGACATTTGCGATTCGGGTTGCTTTTCACGCTTGTCACGAAAAATCTCAACAGCCGCAGCAACGCGGCGCGATTCGCTCAGATGATGCAGAGCGCGGTCACGCACCTTGAGCGAGTGCTTGTATCGCTCAAGGGCAAGCGCGGGAAATGCGCGTGCGCATTCGCGATATGCTTCCGGCGCTTGCTGCTCAAATTCACACAGCCTGACAAACTCAGGCAGTTCATTTATCACAGGCTGCAACTCATCAAACGATAGAATATCTTCCGGGCGCAGATTTAAAAGCACGGCCTGCCATCTTTCATAAAGCGCGGGCTGGAGGTTGTAAATCAGCGCCGGAATAATCACCCTTGCAACCGCCGCGCGCTCGTTATATTCGAGCATCGCTTCGCGACCTTTATCTGCCGCATGAGAGAAGAACGTCAGCCAGCGAAATTCTCCGTCCGGCACTTCGACGAGCGCAATCCGCCCCTCGGCATAATCGATATGCACCGCGTTGTGTCGCTTTGCCAGACAGATCGTCAGATGATCCATCGCGCCGCCGCGCGTGCCGACGTACCATTCGGCGCTCGCGGAATCAAAAGCCAGTTCGCGCGCGTCGCAATAGATATTGTTGACAGCGCGCGCCGCTGCTCCCGCAAGCACAGTCAGCGCCGATGATGAAGACGAGCCGCCGCCCGCCGGAATCTCTGAATCGATCAGGAAATCGAAACCCTGCGCAAGCCCTGCACCGTGCTTGAACCGCGCAAAATAAACAGCCGCTTTTACATAGTTAATCCAGTGCGGCGCGTCTGCGGTTTTGTTGAAGAGGTAAGCCTGCCAGTCGGCTCGAACATTGTCTGTCGCGCGAACGGGCGCGACCGCCGTCAAATCGAATTCAGCGGCGGTGAATTGATTTAAGGTCGAAGCTCCGCGCACGCGGCTTGTCTGGTTCGCGCGATAGATCATCACCATACCCTGTTCTCGGCTGGCGAACGGAAGCGAAGAAGTCGGCAGGTACGAAACATAATCCACGTGCTCGCCCAAAATATTTATCCGCGCAGGCGCGCTGAGCGCACTGGCCGCGCCGCTGCCATAATATCGCTCGAACAACTCGCATTGCGCGCTCAGGCGATTGAGCATGTGTTTCTGTAAGGCTTCGTCATCGCCATAAATTTCAAGAGATGATTTCGTCATACCGGCGTTTGATCTGACCGCTCGTTTTATAACACCCGTCTCGACTCGCCGCAATGACGGGAGGATCAGCTTGCGATTGACGGGCGAGAATGTTATAGACCGGCATTCGCACAAAACAATCAGGAGCCTGAAAGAGTGAATTTTGCCATCATAGATTGGATCATCGTCGTCGCGTATCTGGCGCTGTCAGTTGGAATCGGGTTGATGGGCAAACGGCTTGTCGGCAACGTGTCGCATTATCTGGTGGCCGGGCGCGAGCTTGGTCTTTATCTGGGGATCGCGACGCTCGCGGCAACGGAAATCGGCACGATCACTTTCATGTACAACGCCGAATTCGGCTACCGCTATGGATTCGCAGCGTTTGCTGTAGCACTGATCTCCGGTCTTGTGATGATCACAGTCGGGCGCACGGGGCTTGTGATCAGCCGCTTTCGCGCGCTGAAGCTGATGACCGTGCCGGAATACTTCGAGGTCAAATACAGTCGCGGGCTTCGGCTGGTTACGGGCGTGCTGGTCGCGCTCGGCGGCATATTAAACATGGGAGTCTTTCTCAGAATCGAAGGCGAATTCCTCACAATCGTCAGCGGCATTAACACAAAATATCTGGTCGCTGTGATGACAGCTATTCTGCTGCTCGAACTGCTTTACACGGTTCTCGGCGGCATGGTTTCAGTCGTCATCACAGATTTCATTCAATACGTATTGTTGTCGGTGGCGACGATTCTCGTAACCGTCTATGCGGTCTATCATGCAGGCTGGGGAAACATAGTCGAAAAAGTCACGGCCACTATGGGGAGCGCGGGCTTCAATCCTTTGACGAGTTCGCAATACGGTTTGACCTTTTTGATCTGGCAGGTGCTGCTGTGGTTTGCCGTGCATACCTGCTGGCAGACGACTGCGATGCGGATGTTTTCGACCAAAAGCCCTGAAGTCTCCAAGAAAGTCATGACGTGGACAGGGTTTATTTTTCTCGGACGAGGCATGCTGCCGATGCTGTGGGGAATCGCGGCGCTCACAATGTTCGGCACAGGCGCGCTTGATAGAGGTATACCTTCGGCAGTGGTTAACGGTCAGACGCTTGCGCCGCTCGATGCAATGCCCGCGATGCTTGCCAATATCCTTGGGCCGGGCGTGCGCGGCATCGTCGTTGCCGGAATGCTTGCCGCAACGATGAGTGTAAACAGTTCCTATCTGCTCGGCTGGAGCGCGGTCATCTCGCAGGATATCGTTCTGCCGCTCAGGCAGATAATGCGCATGCCGCCGCTGAGTTCAAAACGGCAGATACTGGTCAATCGAATTGCCAACGTCTTCGTCAGCCTGTTTCTGTTGTTTTGGGGGCTTTATTACACGCCGCCCGGCGCTGTCTATTTATACCTGAATATCACAGGGACTATTTTTCTGGCGGGCGCATTCGTATGTGTGGTCGGCGGATTGTACTGGCGGCGGGCTACGACTACAGGCGGTTACGCGGCGATGGTAGGCGGCGCGGCAGGCGCAATCATTCCGTTCTTCTTTTTGCACAGGAGCGAAACATTCGCGGGCTTTGCTGCATTCGGGCTGGCCGCAACTGGCCTTGTCATCGGCTCGCTCTTAAGCCCAAAGCGACCGCATACAGAAAAAGAGGCCATATGAAATACTGGGAATGGTTCTGGACTTTCAGCCTCGTCGCAGCAGGCGCGGCATTCGCCCTTATCACTGTGATCGTATCAGTCAAAGGATTTCGAGACCTGCGCGAGTTTTTCAGCGAATTGAGCAGACAGCAGGACAAAGAATAACCTACAGGAGCAATTATGAATAAACGGAATCGGCGGGATTTTCTGAAGCTCGGCGCAGTCGGCGGCCTCGGCGCGGCGCTCGTTAAAGATAACATCGCGGAGAGTTTGCGCAGCGGCGGAACAATGATGGAATTCAAAGCGCCTCCGATGAACGTAGTCCGAGTCGGTTACGTTGGAGTCGGTTTGCAAGGCACATCGCACGTCGAAAACCTGCTGAAGATCGAAGGCGTAGAGATTCGCGCCGTCTGCGACATCATAGAAGATCGCGTCGCGCGCGCTCAGAGCCTTACGACCAAAGCAGGCTTTGCGAAACCCGAAGGCTATGGGCGCGGCCCGACAGATTTCAAAAGGTTGTGCGAGCGCAACGATATTGATCTGGTCTATACGGCGACTCCGTGGGAATGGCATGTGCCGGTCGCGCTGGCAGCGATGAACGCGGGCAAACACGTCGCTATCGAAGTTCCTATCGCAACCACCGTCGAAGACTGCTGGCAGCTTGTCGAAACCTCGGAAAAGACGCGCAGACATTGTGTGATGATGGAAAACTGCTGCTACGACCGCCCGGAGATGATGTGTCTGAACATAGCCAGAAAGGGTTTGCTTGGAGAGATACTGCACGCAGAGGCCGGATACCTGCACGACCTGCGCGAAGTAAAATTCGATAAGGTCAATGAAGGCGCGTGGCGTCTGGCTCATTCGATCAGGCGAAACGGAAATCTATATCCTACGCACGGGCTTGGACCTGTGGCGCAATGCATGGAGATCAATCGCGGAGACCGGTTTGAATATCTCGTTTCGATGAGCAGCCCGTCACGCGGGTTGAATCTTTATGCGGCCAAACATTTCGGCGCAAACGATTCGCGAGCTACTCAAAAGTATGCGCTGGGCGATGTCAACATCAGTTTGATCTACACGGCAAAAGGCAAAGTCATCACGCTTTATCACGACACGAATCTGCCTCGCCCTTACAGCCGCATAAATAAAGTTCAGGGGACCGAAGGCATATTTGAAAAGTATCCGAACCGGGTTCATATCGAAGGCCGCAGTCAGGAGCATCAATGGGACACGCTCGATAAATTTCAGGAACTCGATCATCCGCTATGGCGAAAGATGGAAGAGCAATCGAAAGGCGCGGGGCACGGCGGCATGGATTTCATCGAGGATTACAGGTTGATCGAGGCATTGAGGAACGGAAAGCCGACCGATCAGGATGTGTATGACGGAGTCGCGTGGAGCGTCGTCACTCCGTTAAGCGAACAATCGGTCACGCGCAAAAGCAGAGCCGTCGATTTCCCCGACTTCACGCGCGGCCTTTGGAAGCAGGCTCGAACACTTCACGTGATGGATGTATGAGAGGATGTCTTAAAATGATCCCCGAAGGGGATGTAGGTAATAGCCGGTGGTGAAACCGCCGGAAATCCGGATTAATGCAAGCGACCCTGAAAGAGTCGAATTCAAAGCTTTGAATTCGACCCTTTCAGGGCAATGGCATTGAATTAAGAAAAAACTGATAATAGGGCTTTAATGGTGTCAATGATTTGCCTTGTGCCGAATTTGCGATTCTGATTTGGCAAATCCTTAATTCAATGCCATTGCCCTTTCAGGGTCAGGATGTCGGCTGGATTGCTTTCCGTGGGCGTTGCCCACGGCTATTGTATCGCGCCCTTTCAGGGCTTTGTTTGCCAATCGCCCTCTATTCGTATCTCAGCGCATCTATCGGATCGAGCGCAGCCGCTTTGCGCGCCGGATAGTAGCCGAAAATGATTCCAACCAGAGCCGAAAATACGACAGATATCACGATAGACGCGGGCGAAACGAGCGTCGGCCAGTTGAGCGTGGACGCTATTGCAATCGAAGCCCCGACTCCGAGCAGAGCGCCGATGATGCCGCCCACGAGCGAGATAGTGATTGACTCGATCAAAAACTGTCGGCGTATCACGCCGCTGCGCGCGCCAATAGCCATGCGGATACCGATCTCGCGCGTGCGCTCGGTAACGCTTACGAGCATGATGTTCATGATGCCTATGCCGCCCACCAGAAGCGATACGCCCGCAATCGATGCGAGCAGGTTCGTCATGATGCTGCTCGATGCGCTGGCGGCCTCGGCTATGTCGCTGAGGTTGCGGACTGTGAAATCGTCCTCTTCGTTAGAGGCGAGGCGATGACGCTGGCGCAGCAGTTCTCCGATCTGCCGCTCTGCCGTAGTCGTCGCGTCGGCGCTGATGGCCGAAACCATCGCCATCGACACCCGCGTGGTCGAAAGCAGTTTCTTCATCGCCGCCGTATAGGGAACGATCACCGTGTCGTCCTGATCCTGACCTACCTGATTCTGGCCCTTCGCGGCGAGTATGCCGACGACTCGAAACGGCAGGTTGCGAATGCGAATCGTCTGGCCAATCGGGTCCGCGCCTGCGAATAGATTATCGGCCACGGTTTTGCCTAACACGGCGACGCGCGCGGCATATTTCACATCGGCTTCGGTGAAGAATTCGCCCGATGCAACTTTCCAATCGCGAATCTCAGGAAACTTTTCGCTCGTGCCGCCGATGCCGCCCGATGCGGACCAGTTCAGGTTTCCGTAAACCAGCTGACCCGAAGCCCGCACGTATGGACTAGCGGCGCTGACAGAAGGCACTTCCCTTTCAATCGCTTCGATGTCTTCGACCGTCAGGGTCGTGCCGGTCCCTGAGCCTCCGCGCATTCCGCCGGTGTTGGCCGAACCCGCGGACACGTAGAGCATGTTGTTGCCGAGTTGAGAGATCTGCGATTGTATCGAAGCCGATGCGCCCTGGCCAATGCCGACCATCGCGATCACCGCTCCGACGCCGATGATGATGCCAAGCATCGTTAGGATCGAGCGCATCTTGTTACGCGATAGCGCAGTCAACGCAAGCTTGAATGTTGCTATGAGATTCATTCTTCGTCCTCCTCTTCCACAGGCGGCAGGCTTTCAAGTTCTTCGCGTGCCGAGCGCGGGTTATCAATTTCGCTGTCGCGCTTGATGCGGCCATCTTTGAAGACGATTACACGGCTTGCATACTGAGCTATGTCCGGCTCGTGCGTTACAAGCGCCACAGTAATTCCGCGCTCGCGGTTGAGCCGCTGAAATATATCCATCACCTCGATTGAAGTCCGGCTGTCAAGGTTTCCCGTCGGTTCGTCCGCAAGTATGATCGCGGGCTGATTAACAAGCGAGCGGGCAATTGCAACGCGCTGCTGCTGTCCGCCCGACAACTGATTCGGCATGTTACTGCATGCGCTGGCTCAATCCCACCAGTTCAAGAGCGTCTTT
Source organism: Blastocatellia bacterium (assembly GCA_963804815.1). Lineage (GTDB taxonomy): Bacteria > Acidobacteriota > Blastocatellia > UBA7656 > UBA7656 > DATEKX01. Next base: position 270,123 of record CAWDRU010000001.1, read on the forward strand.
CGCCCGCGCTGCGCGTTCCGCCGGTTTGACTCCCAGATAAAGCATGGGAAGTTCGACGTTTTCCAGCGCCGACGTGCGCGACAGCAGGTTGAAGCTTTGAAATACGAAGCCGATCCTGCGATTGCGAATGTCGGCCAGTTCGTCTTTCGACAGCTTCGATACGTCCTGGCCGTCGAGAAAGTAATGGCCCCGCGTTGGTCTGTCCAGACAGCCGAGTATGTTCATCGAAGTGGACTTGCCTGAACCAGACGCTCCCATTATCGCGACGAATTCGCCGGGATGAATTGAGAGCGACACTCCGCGCAGCGCGTGTATTTCGACATCGCCCATCTTGTATGTCTTGTGAACAGAATCGAGCGCGATGAGCGAATCACCTGCAATCTTGTCGCGCAGATGATCCGACATGCTCACAAGCTTGCCCGTTGATTCATCGCTTTCGACGCGCTGTATATCCTGTATGATTCGAGCTGCCATTGTTGACTCCCTGTTACCTTCCCCGGCCTCCGCCCGTACCGCGACCGCCCGCGCCACGACCACCCGGCTGCTGTCCAAACGGAGAAGCTGCTGGCTGCGCGGCTTTGCTGTTGCTGCTGTCGGTCTTCCCGATCACAACAGTTTCGCCTTCCTGAAGATTGCCCGCGACAATTTCAGTGACACGGCCATTGCTCAAGCCTGTCCGAACGAAACGCCGCTCAAGCTTTTCGCCCGCACCCAGCACCCAGATAGTCTGCCCCTGGGGCTTCTGGCTCGCACCAGTTGTTTGGCTCGCGGTTGTCTGGCTCGCGTCAGTTGTCTGGCTCGCGCTGTCGCGGCGATTCTGTCGTTGTTCGGATTGCTGATTCGTGTTCGAGCGAGCGTTCCGCTGCTCGCGCATCTCCTGCTGCTCTTTTTCCGAAAGCTCCGGTTTGAATCGCAGCGCGGCGTTCGGCACTGTCAGGGCGTTTTCACGCTGCTCGACTGAAAATGTTATATTCGTGGTCATTCCGGGGCGCAGCTTCAGATCGGGATTTGAGACATCGATCACCGCCGTATAAGTGACGACGTTCTGCAACGCCTGCGCGTTCAGCCTCACTTGCGACACCTGCCCGCTGAAAGTCTCGCTCGGAAAAGCGTCAACCGTGAAAGTTACTTTTATGCCGTCGCGAATCTGTCCTACGTCGGCTTCATCAATCGAAGCGAGCACCTGCATCTTCGTCAGGTCGTTTGCGATGGTGAAAAGCGTCGGAGCCTGAAGGCTTGCCGCAACTGTCTGCCCCATATCCACATTGCGCGATACGACTACGCCGTCAATCGGAGATGTGATAACCGTGTGGCTGAGATTCGCCCTGGCCTGATCGAGTTGAGCCTGAGCCTGCGCGCGTTGCGCCTTCGCCTGCTGTAGCCTTGCGTAGGACGCCTGTCGCGAGGCTTCGGCCTGCGCAACCTGCGCGGAAGCCTGAGCGACGCGACCTGCGGCCATGCTGGCCTGTGCCTGCGCCGCTTCTATGTCTCGACCCGCCATAACTTCCTTCAAAGCCTTGTAGCGGTCAACGAGCGCCGCCGCGTCATCGCTTTGCACGCGCGTCACATCCTTGTTGGCTTTTGCAGCCTGAATGTTCGCGTCCTGATTTGTAATGTCGGTTTCAGCGGCCTGAACGGCGGCATCGGCGCTGGCGACGCTCGCGCTGGCGCTCTCTATCTGAGCGTCGAAGGACGTAGAGTCGAGCCGCGCGATCACCTGCCCGCGTTTGACCTGAGAATTAAAGTCAGCGCCGAGCCATGCAACCGTGCCCGATGCCTGCGAGCCGACCTGCACTGTCGTCACAGCCTGCAATGTGCCGGTTGCCGATACCGTAACGGCAACGGTGTTGCGCTCGGCCTTCGCCGTCATGTAATCGCTCGCGTCGGCCTTATTTCCCCAGAACGCAAGCGCAATTACAACGACCGCTGACAAGACGGCCAGAGTTATAAGCAGCCTCTGCCGTTTCCTGATTGCCTGAACGAATGTGTTAAATTTTACTTTCATCCTTATATCTCCACCATCCTGCCGGAATATCTCTGAAACCAGCATTACTTTTCCCCATCTGCTTCGGCGGCGATAAAAATGCCGTCTATATTTATAGACACCGCGCGGTGCGACGAGGTTACACAGGGACTTTTGCAATCAGCCTAGATTCTGTGTGAAGGGTAGCCGATATGGATATGCGCTCCAGTAGCAGCGCCCGCGACTGCCGAGCGAAAAGCCAGAAATGGAATGCCGTTGTTGTGCAGGTAAGCTATCAATGCCTTGCCTTCAGCGCTGTCGGGATGGACTGCGACATCTACAGAGTTGCGATGATCGAACCCCATGCGGTTATGCGTGGCAGATTGACCATACGCGCTGATGGGAAGCTGTCGGCCAAAGGTCGAAGCGAAATAGCTTTGCACGCTCGACGCTTTAGCAATAGTCCAGCCTGCTGATCCGCTGTTGCGCAGGATTGCAGACGTAGCCGCGTAAGTTCCGCTGGAAGGCAGTTTGGGCTTGCGCGCGGCCAGTTCCGCTTCGGCCTTTGCTTCTACGATCAATTGATCTGACTCTGTGATCTGCCTGCGCGCCTGCTCAAGCTGCGATTGCGCCGCTTTGACCGCCTGTTCGCCCGCTTCAAGGTCGCGTTTGGATATGATGCCGTTCGCGTAAAGCTCTTTTCGTTTTTCAACCGTCTCGTTTGCTGATTTGAGCGCGTTCTCATAGAAAGGGATCAATGCTTCAACGCTCGCTTTATATTTATCGGTTGCGCTGACCAGATCGGAAGTAGTTTTTTTAAGCTGATCGGCAGGCTTACTGCTGTCGGAAAGCGCGCTGAAAGGTACGCACAAAATAAGGAAAGCTGCGAATATGCCGATTAAAGTATTATGCCCCATTCCCTTTGTTCGCCTCCTGATATATAGACAATCGCGCGGCGAATTCGGTTACAGGCGGGCGGCGAATTATTAATTGTAACTTTTCAAAAGTTCGCGGTGTCTTAACTGGCAGAGGAAGTTGGAACTCGAAAGGAATCGGACGATACGAATCAAATGTATAGAGGTAAATTAATGAAAAGATTGAACAAAATACAGACAATCGCAATAGCCCTGGTTATGGCTATTGGTGTGGCCGTCCCCGCAGCCCTTGCGCAGTCTGCTGACGACAGCGGAAGCGTCAAAAAGGAGCGCGGGTTTCACGGGCGCGGGCATGGCAGGCACGGCGGCGGGATGATGGGCTTTCGCAATCTCGATTTGACTGACGCGCAGAAAGCCCAGATGAAGCAGATAGGCGAAAGCAGCCGCCAGAGCCTCAGTCCTTTGATGGAGCAGATACGCGCAAAACGGCTGGAGATTCGACAGGCAAATCAGGACGGCACCGTCAACGAAGCGCTGGTAACGCAGAAGCTTGTTGAAATCGCTCCGCTCGAAGCCAAGTTACAGGCTGAGCGGTCCCGCGTTCATCAGCAGATGCTTTCCGTGCTGACAGCGGACCAGAAAGCCAAACTCGATCAACAGCGCGCGGAGTTCAAGTCCAAATGGGCCGAACGTCGCGCTCGCAAACAGTAAGAATATCTGCAAAAATGGACGGCAGGCCCGTCTGGTTTCGGGCCTGCCATTTTAAAGGAATGATGAGGAGAGGCTCTGGCAATAGAAATCGAACAGGTTTCGGACCTGGAGTTGGTGAGTCTGGCGCACACGGGAGACGAGCGGGCGTTCGAGGAGATAGTGCGCCGACACAGCCCGCGAGTGTTTCAGACTGCCAGCCGATTCTTTCGTCAACGCGCGCTGGTCGAAGAGGCCGCTCAGGAAGCTTTCCTCAAAGCATACACGCAGCTTTCCAGTTATGAAGGGCGTGGCTCTTTTGAAGGATGGCTGACGCGGATAATAACGAATCAGTGCCTGAATATGATCCGAAGCACAAAGCGGCGACCGGAACAGACAGTCGCCGATCTGACAGAGGATGAGAGCGGATGGCTGGAAAACAAGCTCGCGGATGTGTCCATCGAGCGACACAAATCAAACGAGCGCGGCATCGTCGCCGCAGACCTGGCCGAAAAAGTATTGAGCGACATGTCGCCGGATGATCGTACAGTGCTGATGTCGATTGACGGCAACGAGATGTCTATCAAAGAAGTAGCCGAGATGACCGGATGGAGTGAATCGAAGGTGAAGGTGCAGGCGTTTCGCGCTCGCCGCCGAATGCGCGAAGCCGTAGAAAAATTATTGGGCCGGAAGCGAAAAAGCAAGGAGTAGAAAGGCGGGCCGTAACATGCGAGACAACCACATCATACAGATGCTCGAAGAAAACCCTTTTGGCAGCCTTAGCCAGAAGGATAGAGAGACTGTGAAATCTCATATTGCCGATTGCCTTGAGTGCAGACACGCGCACGAGGCCGCGCGGATTTCGTTCGAGATGATCAAAGAGCGCGCCTCTGAAACCGTAGAGGTTTCGCCCTTCTTCAAAACACGCGTGATGGCCGCGCTCAGAGAAAGGCATCTACAGCCTGAACCGGCGACGCTTGTGCGGATGTGGAGAGCCGCAGGCGCGCTCGTCTCGGCGATGGCCGCGATGGTGGTGATTCTGGTCGGGCTGACGGTCTTTACTTACCGCCCGGATTCGCAGCCGGACCTGACGAGCCAGAATATCTTTTCGCCGGAGTATGTAGTGTTCGAGCCGGATGACGCCGCAGACGATGGTTTGGCTTACGATCAGGTGCTCTCGACAATGTATGATTCAGGGGATTCAGATGACCAGTAACACGAAAACCAAATGGCAGGTTCGTCTGGCCGCCCTGATGATCTTTGTCATCGGGGTAATCGCGGGCGCGCTGGCAATGAATATCTATCGAGGGCAGCGAGGGCCGTCCGCGTATGGGGACAGGCACAGCAGATTTGAAGAGACGCTTGATAAGCTGAGTTTAACCGAGGAACAGAAGGCGCAGGTCAAGGCTATATTCGACGATGCGCGCGGGCAACTGGGTCAGTTGCGCAAGGAGTCCGAGCCAAAATTCCGCGAGGTGCGCAAGCAGACCGACGAGCGTTTGAAGGCCGTGCTTGAGCCGGAGCAGTGGGAACAGTTTCAGCAGATATTGAGCGAGTCGAGAAGGAGCAGATCGCGCGGGCGTTCGACCAGAGAACGCGCCCCTTAGAAGAGATCGAGCAGTTCACGCACATGAGAGAAGAGCGCACGGTAAATATTTACCGTGCGCTCTTCTCTCATGTGCGGCATTGCCAGCCGGTTATTTTTTATTGAAGACCAGTTTCGATTCCTGCTTGCCGCGAGGGCTTTCGCTGCTGCGATGAACCTTGAGAACCTTACCCCCTTCTGCAAGCTCCCAGTGGTCCTGGCGGGTGATTGTTACATCATTGCCCTGCACGTTCACATTTTGCACAGAGTTCAGTTCAAGAATGCTGCCGTCACTCATCCATTTGGCTTTGAGCGTTGCCTTGCCGGGCATACGGCCACTCATCTCAACGGTCGATTCAGTGCCGTCGAGATTGTAGGTCGCCTTCTGCGGAGGTACTTCACGCTGCCCGCCTGTGATCGTTGTTTCAGTAGTAAGCTGTTTGGCGTCCTGAGTGACCACCATTGTGACATCAGCGCCAGCCATCATGCCGCTCACGTTTTCGCTCTTCGCTTGGTCCAGAATCCATGTGCCTGAGAAATTCGCAGGCGCAGCGCCCGCGGCCCAGACTTCTATCGCCAGAGCGCAAACCATAATGCAAAATACTAAAAGCCTCTTCATCGAGTTTCTCCTTTATGCTTATTTGCGGGAAACTGTTGTCAGCCGAGCCTGTCTACGACTTGTCATTGAGAAGAGCAATAACAGTTCCACCTCTTTTGAAGACGCTCTGTTTGCGCTCGCGGTTACAGGAAATGACCGTTTGGCCTTAATGGAACAGTTCGTCAACCGGCAGGCTCTTCGGACAGTTTGACGATGAGCTTTCCCTTGTTCGAGCCATCGAATAATTTATTTACGGCGCGCGAGGCCTGCTCGATCCCGTCAACGACATCGACTCGATATTTTATCCTGCCTTCCATAAACCATTTGCCGAGTTCGGTCATCGCTTCCTGAGCGCGACTGGAATAATCCATCACGATGAAGCCTTCGATTCGCGCCCGCTTGATCAGAATCTGCGCGAAATTGTACGGGCCGGGCACAGGCTTTGTGGCGTTGTACTGCGAGATCAAGCCGCAAAGCGATATGCGCGCCCTGAGATTGATCAGGCTCAATACCGCATCCAGTATCTCTCCGCCGACGTTATCGAAATAGACATCGATTCCTTTGGGGCAATGCTTCTTCAAGCCCTCAAGCACAGGCTCGGCTTTGTAATCGATTGCGGCATCAAATCCAAGCTCTTCTGTGATCCATCGACATTTCTCTTCGCCGCCCGCTATGCCGATAACGCGGCACCCTGCGATCTTTCCTATCTGCCCGACGAGCGAGCCGACAGCGCCCGCCGCCGCCGATACCACGAGCGTTTCGCCTGCCTTCGGCTTTCCTATATCGAGCAGGCCGTAATAGGCCGTCAGACCTATGTGGCCGAACAGTCCCATAAACGCCGTGAGCGGAACGCCCGGAAGCCGAGGAAGCACAGTGACGCCTTTGCCATCGCTTGCGGCATAGTTCTGCCAGCCGAGCAGGCCCGAAACGATTGCTCCTTCCTGAAAATTCGTATTGCGCGATTGCTCTACTATTCCGATGGCACCGCCGCGCATCACATCGCCTATCTGAACAGCGGGCAGGTAAGTATCCACATCGTTGGCCCATCCACGGTTCGTCGGGTCGAGCGATAGATAGATATTGCGGATCAGAATCTCGCCCTCGCCCGGAGTCGGAACGAGTGATTCGGTCAATTGAAAATCGCTCTCCTTCAACATGCCCACGGGGCGAGCGGCAAGCCTCCATTGGCGATTAATTTTCGCAGTCATTCAACGGTTCTCCTTTTGATCTTTTGTGATGATGATGGCGGTATAGCTGTAAAGGATCAGGCCACTATCTGTTCGAGGTGATGCTTCAAATGGCTCACGTAATCTTCGGCTATAAAGCGGAGTGTCACGGGGTCGCCTGCGGCGATGGTGCATAAAACATCGAGTTTGTCATTCGACATCCGCGAAATGACGTGGAGCAGATGCAGGTTGTAGCTCTTCCACAGTGCGGTCAGGTCGGCCCACGATTCGTTTTTGTAACCCTGGCGTGCGACCCAGGATTCCTGCTCATAGCCCGGAAAGGTGTGAGGGCCGTCGAGTTGCGCGCGGACGAAACGCTGATGATTGTTCGAGGCCGAATCTATCAGATGGCCGATCAACTCTCTCGGCGACCACTTGCCCGTCGAAACGGGTTCGGCGCTCGCCTCTTCGGTTAATAGCGCAAGCCTGTCGTAGTACGAATCGATTGTGCGTCTGAGATCTTCAATCACGTTTTGCATAGTTTCACCTTGTTTGTATTTTTTTTGGAAAGATAATTATCGAGAGTAGCAACGCTGAAACCTGCGGGAAATTTCAGTTGTAGTCAGTACCCACGGCAGGAGTCGAACCTGCGGCCCCTTGCTCCGGAGGCGCTCAAATAGAATCATTTTCACGGCCCATTCAAACCAACAGTTTACCAGCCAGCGAGTAATCAAAAAAGGCCGAAGCAATGGGCCTTCTACATATCTATTACCCCATACATGTCAATGGGGGTTGATGAGAGTTTCATAGACCGCAACGATTTGCATACTCCCGTGCAAGCGTTTGTCTTCACCGCTGCCGCCGACTGCCCTTGTCCGTATATACCCCTGCGACATCCAACCCTTCAAGATATTTTCCATCGTTCCCCACGGCACAGTTACACCTGATTCAATCAGTTCGTTATAAATCTCGCCTGTGAAAATAGGGGGATGGGTTTCGTCTACTGTTGGGTATCCTTCCGCAGTCCACCTTCTCCAGATTATCTCGCGTATTTTCAGTTCCAGTTGTTCATTCATACTTAAAACATGACTATAACATGTCTTCCAGCGACAGCTTGACAGCCGGGAGTATAATCGCACCATCGAGCAAGAGTGGGTATCTCAGCTTCAGAGGCACGGCTGTAACAAAGTAACTGTAGGGGCAGGGCTTGTCCCTGCCCGAATGGCTGAAAGCCATGACAGATCATCGCCTATCGGCGATCCGGGCAGGGACAAGCCCTGCCCCTACATTGATTGTCAACCGACTTTGTTACAGCCATGGCTTCAGAGGCCCCTAATGCGAATCGCAATCGGCGGTTTTTTTGGATCTGGTCACGCACACAACCATATAGCGCACCTACTGAAGAAGTAAAAAAGATAGACGCTTTCCATATAGATGAAACCACGAATAAAAGATGATGTCTATAAGCCGTGGGAGGGAGATATTAATCCGAAACTTCCCTGGCAATCAACGTGGCTATCAGCAAAAAAGGGAGAAAGAATTAAGAATCATTCCTTCGGGTAGAATTACCTAGACACCCAAAGGAACAACGCTTCCGGATCAAGAAACTGTTGGGCCAGAAGGCGCTTCGTTGGGAAAATAAAAAATAATTTAATTCAGGTCGGTCAAACCGAACGCCTTTCTTCTTTCGTCAAAAATTCAACAGCTTGAAGCGCCGTACTCACCGTACAGGTTCCGAGCAGGTTCCACTTACCACCTGACATTCCAATCCATAGGCCAGCGTTGGGGTCTACAGCAAGACACTTTCTTTTGTAGTCGAATACCCGCCAATCACACTCCCCGATAAGCGATATACCCGATTCTATGTGTACACCTCTGCTGGCGAGAAGATATGTAATATAGCGAGTAGCTTCTATTTGTGCAGTCATAAAAAAGAGGAAAGATGCACATTGATTGCAACTCTGGGGATCTTCCCGAAACGTACATCCCCTTCATCACACCAACTTCAAAAGGATAAATCTCTGTTAGCTTCGCAATGATTACCGATCCGTTACAGAGCGTACATTTGCGTCAAATGCTTCGCATATGATAATAAAAAGGCTCTATCGGAATGAATCCGGTCAAAAACTCACTCCGATAGATAAGAATAATTCTGATTGTTCGGAACGGCGAAATAGTATCCGATTGCCTTTGTGTTGTCAATAACAAAGTTTCGCCGCTTCCCAAAGGGGAGCGATGGACGGCAAAGCACTGGCTGAGTATGTAGACCTTAAAATGAAGGCCAAAGGTTTAACTAGAGTAGATATTGAAAAACGAAGCGAGAAAATGATAACCGATGGTCATGTGGCTTATGTCTTAGCTGGCAAGGCTAAAAATCCGACCCTAAAGATTTTGCTCGGTTTGGCTAAAGGTCTTGATGTAGACCCTTACGAAGTGTTCAGGGTAGCGGCGAATCTTGACTCCAATGAACCTGGGCAGTTGGATACTTATACGCTCATACAGCTAATAAACCAAATAGCCAATAATCCTGATCTGGCAGAAGCAGTAGTAGCTCTCTCACGACAAAAGCCTGAGAAAATAAAGTCTGTGCTAAAGACTCTAAAGAAGTAGATTGATTTTCTTTGTGGCTAGGAGACTATTCCATTCCTGCTTATATGGTAATGGGTGGTGATGGAGAAAGCGTGGATTAACGAACTGCCCTTTTTACTGCGCCTCCAATTTTTCCTGGGACATATGTCAATACTCTACCAAATTTCCCCCAAAAATCCTCTTTTCTTTTTTGGGGGAGAATCATCATTTTGATCGGAATTTTTAGCGGTGATCTGTCATCAGGCTGAGCTGAGCTTGATGGTTCCTGGTAGTGAGGTACAGGACATTTCCTCCGCTCCTGATGTAGTTGACTGCAAACGTATATTAACGTGAATTCGACATGATAATCAGCCCTGAAAGGGCGAAATTCAATAGCACAGGGCAACGCCCTGTGTCTTGCATCAAGATAAACTACAAGCCCTGTAAGGGCGAAATAAATAATTCAATTTATTTCGCCCTTACAGGGCTTGTGTGGTAGTGGCGATGATACCCGGCGCGATGCGCCGGGCTATTGAATTTCGCCCTTTCAGGGCTTTTACTTCGATTATTATGTCGAACTCGCGTTATATTAGTACCCGCGGCAGGAGTCGAACCTGCGGCCCCTTGCTCCGGAGGCAAGTGCTCTATCCACTGAGCTACGCGGGCAATTACAGTTCAAAACAATCTCAAGAAGCATACAGACGATTGGAAACAGTGTCAATTTTTCAAACTTCCGAAGCCGCGTCTTCCTGCGCCTCAAACCTCATTGAATTCGGGTTGGTACTTAGCAATCCCTGAGCGGCCCGCGAGCGCGTCTTCGCGCAGCTTTATAATCATAAACACTTCGTCGCGCACGTCGTATTCGGATTTTATGCCGTGCCTGCTTGCGGGCGTGAAGCCAAAGCGAGGGTAAAAGGCCGGATGGCCGAGCACGACTACGATTTCATGCAGTGATTTTCGGCACGCATCAAGACCCGCTCTCACAAGATTTGAGCCTACGCCCTGATTTTGATGCTCAGGCAAAACCGCCATCGGGGCAAGACCCACAGCCGCGAATCTTTCTTTTTCTGATTCGATAGTAACAGGGCTGAAGAGTATATGGCCTATGATTTTCCCGTCCTGCACCGCAACCAGAGATATAGTGACCTTGCCGTTCGCGCGCAGCGCATCTACAAGGTTGGCCTCGGATGGCCGCCCAAACGCTTTTTCGTTGACTTCGTGGATCGCGGCAAAGTCTTCCGGTTTTTCATTACGCACGATCAGCATGATTTAATCCTTCTATCTTCAATTTCATTTGACCGGTGAAGCAACCTGACAGCCGAAATTTATTACGCTCGCCCGTAGTGTAGCATTAGCGGTGCGCTATGGGTACAATCTCCTGTCAGAAAGGAGAACGATATGTTGAACGTAGGAGACAGCGCGCCGGATTTCAATGTGAAGGCGCATACGGGCGAAGATGTTCGATTGAGCGACCTCAAGGGCCGCACAGTCGTTTTGTGGTTTTATCCGAAAGCCGACACACCCGGCTGCACGGCTGAAGGCATCGGGTTCCGTGATCGAATCCAACAATACGCAGACAAGGATGCCGAGATACTCGGCGTAAGTTTCGATACCGTAGAAGAGAATCGGGCTTTTGCCGAAAAATTCAATTTCCCCTTCCGCCTGCTTTGCGATACAAAAAGAGAGATAGGGATGGCATACGGGGCTGCCGACGATCCGACCTCTCAACATGCCAGACGCATCACATACGTGATCGGCCCCGATGGCCGCATAGTTCAGGCGATAGACCAGGTTAATGCGCGCGAGCATCCCGAATCACTGCTTTGCACGCTCTAGCTTTCACTAAATGACAGGAGCACTCTATGGCTACGACGAAGCGTTTTCGCGCCGTCCTCGAAAAAGATACGGATAGCTCGGCAACGGCTATAGCCCTTCCATTCAATACCGAAAAAGCATTTGGTTCTCGCGGTCGCGTTCCCGTGCGCGGCACTCTCAATGGATTTGCGTTTCGCAGTTCAGTCTTTCCGATGGGCGGCGGCTGTCACTGGCTGGTAGTGAATCGCCAGATGCGGGAAGGCGCGAAGATCAAAGCAGGTGAAACGATCAGCGTCATGATGGAGCGCGACGACGAGCCGCGCGTCATCACGCCGCCGAAGGATTTCGCGCGCGCGCTGAAGGCCAACAAAGCCGCTATGGCTGCGTGGGACAAACTCAGCTACACGCATCGCAAGGAGTACGCCAGAGCAATCGAAGAAGCAAAAAAGCCCGAAACCCGCGTGCGAAGAATCGAGAAGACGATTACGGCTCTGGCCACTCCCAAAAGCTAGCGGGTCGTCGTCACAGATGAATAATCACTTGCCCTGCGCGGAGATTTAGCGTAATCTTCTGCGCTCGCTCCGCTCAGAATAATAAAACTTAGGAGGAATATGAATATCCGAACCAGATGCTTTACAAGCTTCACACTTTTGCTGCTCGTCTGCTTTGCATTCGCCTGTAATCTCGACCAGACCGAAGAGGCCAATAAGATCATCGATGCTGGCAATGCGGCAGTAACCGAAGGCAATAAACTTTTGACGGAGGCCAACTCAAAAAACGATAAGGTCTTTGACTCTGTCAGCCCTGAGCAATATCTGGAAGAACGTGATTCTATAAAGGGCCTGGCGCAGGAAGCTGCCGACGGGTTCGAGAAGAGCGCCGTAAAATATCGCGAAGCCGCCACCAAGTTTGATCAGGCCAGCAAACTGAAGATCCACGAAAAGCTGAAAGAGTACCTGACGGCGAAATCTCAGGAGTTCACAAAGCGCGCCGAACAGGCCGATGTGGCAAAAGGCAATCCGAAAGCTTTTATGGAGAGCGCCTCCCCCGAAGCTCTTTTAAAGAGCATCAACGCAAACAAAGAGCGCGTCGAGAAACTGGAAAAAGAGGCAGGCGAACTGGCTGAAAAATCGGGCAAGATTCAAGAGGAGAACAAAAGCATTTTCAAGCCGGATTCCAAATGATGTCGGCCAGATCAACTTCTGGCTGATTAAACTGATATGCAGGGGCTATTGACTCTCTGATATTGCCGGTCGCCTTACCAGAGAATCAATAGCCCCTGCACTTATGCCGTTATTGATACTGCGTCTGGTCAAAGCGTACGGCCTTGCCCATGAGTTCAATCCCGGATTCGTTTTCCCGGATATCGTCCACGCTTACAATGACCCATTGATATGGCTTGCGTGATTCTCCAAGAACCTGAACCATGTTTTCCACATAGCCTTCTACAATGAAGGTGCCAAACTCACGAATAGTATCATTCAGATACTCAACACGTGTCTGGCTCGCAGCCTTTGTAGCGTAGGGATCAAAAACCTGATGGAAGTGCATGTCTGGCACCCATATTCTGTAGGGAACCGTAGCCTGCCTGTCCATCTCCTGAAAATGCACCCACACTGTAGCTATGTCTTCTTGATGGCCTTTGACTTGAATTGAAATTTTCACCATAAGCTATTCTAATGGTACCAATTTCGGCACCCCTTTTGCAGCATCAAATCCGGGACTTCCTCGGAAAGCTGATTTCATTTCGCTGGCGGACCGCCACACATTAATATCAAGCGACATCCGGCCCGTCTTCCCTGTGCCAACCCCTATGCTTTCCGCATAAGCCTGAGCCTCCCTGATTAGCTTAAGCGTGCCAGGGTCATACCGGTTTATATTGCCGAGCAGGGCAATGTCAAGATCAGACCCGGCGGTGAATGCGCCAGTGGTTCTGGAGCCGAAGGCACGGACCTGCTTCACTCCTGGTATCCGCTCAAGAATCGAAAGTAACTTGGCAGCCTGCGCAGATGTGAGGCCGCCTATGTACCTCGCTGCGGCATCCCCGACAGTGGTTCGCAAAACATAACTGGCAAATGAAGAAAATGCGCGCCCGATTAAGGAGCCGATGCCCTTACCCACGAGATAGTCCATGACAAGCCCGACACTGGCATCCTCAACCCTGCCCGTTGCGTAACCTCTGGCAATCGGCTGACCGGCTGCGCCTTCCCAGAAATGATATTCTACAGTGCCCGCTGCATTCATCAATGCCAGATATGGATGCTGCTCAGTTGGGATGAACTCCTGATAGCCTTCGCCCGGCGAGGTATAAGACCCGTCTTTGTTCGGATTCACCCACTGAATATCGGTCACCTTTCCGTTTTCCTGCTTGTAGAACCATCGATGCCCGTCCAGATCAACAAGGGTCAAAGGATTGTTACCGCAGTACGTATACAGATTCCAGCTCTGCGGATTTGTATAGTCCTGTCCGGCGAAGGGAATATCCGGGCTTGTGAATCTTCCCTGCGCCGATGAGTAATACCGTGCGAGGAAGTAGTCCAGTCCTGTTTCATTGTCACGCTCTTTCGAGGTGAACTTCTGACGTGTGGAATCGGCTCCACCATATCCACTCGCGCCACTTCGCCCGCCTATGTTCGAGGCTATCTCCTCTCCATAAGGCAAGTAGTCATAGCGAGCCTTCACTACTCCGCTTCCATTTGTCACCACTCGCGTGCTTCCCAGATGATCCGTTGTCATATAACTCGTACCGCCTCCTCCTGCTGGCGGCGGCACAGGGTCTGATTTGTACTCCGCTATCAATTGCCCTGAGGCGTTATAGACGTACAATGTCGTCACACTCCCGACTACGGTCTTAACTCTTCGCCCGTCCCCGTCATAATAGTATTTTGCTGCTCCATTGTTGTAATTTACCAGCCTGTTCTCCGCGTCGTAGTCATAGATCTTGCCCGGCTCATTCTTGAGATTGCCCGCTAAGTCGTAGCTGTAGCCTTGCCCTGCTGCGTACCGATTCGTCGCCGTGTCTATCGTTGGGTTCGGCCCCAGCACATTTATTGGCGTCGTGTTCGCCGCGTCAAACCGTCTGTTGCCGTACCGGTCATAGGTGAATGTCTGCTTCCAGCTTGCCGCGTTGTTCTCCTGCGCCACCAGCAAGCGATTTACACCGTCGTAGGTGTAGTCCTGCGTAAGCACAGGAATTCCCGGAACTGTGATTGTCTGACTTTTGAGATTGCCGTTGTTGGTCGTAAGCGTGCCATAACCGTAGCCCAGTTTCAGCCTGTCTATAGCTCCCTGTGCTGTTCCCAGCCTCATCTCTGTAGGCTGCAATCGGTTCGGCTCATACTCGGTGTGCTCCCACAAGTTGTTGCCAAGCTTCAGATCCTTCACTCCGCCGTGCGCCGCGTAGCTGAATGAACTTACGTAGTGCGTCGCCCCACTGCTGACATCAATGATCCTTCCCGACCCATCAAAGCTCGTCGCTACTGTTCGGCCCGATGGGTAGGTCTGTGAAATCAGATGGCCTGCGAAGTCGTATTGATAGCCCATGCCGTAGGGTTGGCCGTCTGTTGTCTGCGTTGAATGGAGCACCAGCCCCGAAGCATCGAAGTTGTCATAGCTTGTGCTTGATGCAAAACCTGATGCGCTCGACGCGGTCACCAGCGTCAGTCGCCCAAGCGCGTTCTGCACCACTGCTCCCACGCCATCGTACTTGTTCGTTACCGAAGGGGTCTGGTTAGGATCACCCGCGTAGCCATGAGTCGTCACCCGATTCAGCGCGTCGTAGCTGTAGTTGCAGGTGATGTTGCGAGGGTCTATCTTCGATGTCAGATTCCCGTTGCCGTCATACGAGTAGCGCCACGACCACTGGCTGTTTTGAGTCACAGGGTCGGTTAGAGCAGGCAGGTTGGTGTTGACATCATGCTCAGGATTCTTCGTCCGAATCAACCGGCTCAACGAATCATACATGAAGTATCGCAGTTGCTGAGAGCCTGCGGGCCCTTGAGCTACTTTCCGCATATTATCCAGCGCGTCATACGTGTAAGCAGTTTGATAATTCAAACTGGCAGGGTCTTCTATCACCTGGGTGATCCGACCAAGCGCATCGCTTGTGCTCTTTCTAACTTTAGGGGCCGGGTCAGTCACCGTCACCTGATTACCCAGATAGCCTGTTGATGTCACTGCTCCTCCGGGCATCGTTACGCTCACAACCCGGCTCAACCCGTCATATTGCGTCACAGTCCAGCGGAGCGTGTCGCCTGTACGATAGGGGTTCGACACCTGCGAGACTCTGCCCAGCGGATCATATTTTGTCTCTGCGAATATTGACCCGCTCCCTTCGGTCTGGGACGCCTTAACCTTTCGCCCCAATCCGTCGAAATACTGGTATGACTCAAGCGTGACGGTCGAGCTTTGCTTGGTCTGCGCGCGGAGGAAGAGATTGCCGACCGCGTCTCCGTAGGTGTAGGAGATAAAGCCGCCGTCTGAAGTCGTGACGCCGGTCAGCCGGTCGAGCGAGTCATTGTAAGCAGCAATCGTCACCTGCTGATTCGGGTCCGTGACAGATTTCAGCGCGCCTGTGGAAAAATCATAATCATAGAGAGCGACGAGCCGTGTGCTTGACCCTCGCTGCCCGGTCGGGTCGGGCACGGGCGTCCTTAAAGTCGTCGCGAATGCGTAGGTGTTGAAGGCGTTAGCAAATTCTATCAGTGAAGTATTGCCCATCGCATCTGTGCTTTGAACGGTCCGGCCCGCGATGTCGTACTGCTGCGAGGTCGTGACCGTGCCGCCCGTATCGAGCCAGTGCGATGTTGTAGTCAGGTTGCCTCGCGCCGCAGTTGCCGGGGCTTCCCATCTGATGATGCCGGGCTGATTCGTAAGCCCGGTCTGGTCATAATTGAGATGCGTGCTGGCGACCTGCGTCAATGTGCCGTTTGCGGTATTGACCGAATATACCCGCTGCTCTTTGGGCAAACTTCTCAAGTGGACATTAGTCGCCCTGTAATCAATCCCGTTGTTTTCGCCGACTGTCACATAATCGATCTCTGTCCGGCGGGTGGGAAAGACCGGAACTGATCCTGAGCCGTAATCGAACTCTTCCGTGGCGGTCCTGTTGTTGTACTGGTCGTAAAAGTATTTCTGCGCGGACACCAGATTAGGAGATGTATCGAACAATATTGTGTCAACATTTACGAGGCGCGGGTCGAGCGCAGGCTCGCGCGCGAGGTCTATGTTGAACTGTGCCGCATATGCGCTCCACCATGGCACAGAGTCACGCTGCTCGAAATCATTCTTGACCCTCTGCGTCAGCGTTGCTCCCGCATTATTGAATATCTCGGTCTTAACTTCCTTGCCCTCATCCCACCCCGAATAAAAATAATAGCCATACGACTCAAACAACGAGGCTAAGCCGCTCCCGTTGTAATAGTGCTTGTTGCGCGCCAGTACCGTACCGTTTACATCCTTTTGCTCTATATTTACCGATGTCGTCCAGGGCTTAGGGTCAGTAGGCAGGCTGTGGTTAGCTGTAAAGACCATTTTGCTTTCAAGATTCGCGCCGTCCGCCAACACCAGTCTTTCACTGACGCGACGGTAAATCTGATAATCGCCAAAGGTGGCATATACGCCGGAGCCTGTCGGCAGGCGGTACTCAATGGCTCCGCCTGTCGGCAGTACGACACGCTCCAACTCTCCGTAGGGGTTGTAATAGAACTGATAACTCTTGCCGTTAGGCAGGTAAATGGCAGAGGTTAATTGAGGATTATATTGAGTGGTTTGGCTTCCATCAATTTCGGGGAATAACTGCTTGTAAGTCTTAACAGAGTATCCCGCGCCGGGCCGAAATGCGTTTGCCAGCGGGGTGTAATTGGCGATGCTGACGACTCTCTGCACCCCGTTAACCCCATTGAAGGTGAGTTGATCAACAAGCCCGTACGTAGGGTCGGAAACCATATAATTGACATGGACCACTCGCGAGAGCGAATCCGTGATCGTAGTGACCTGGCCGAATTCGTTATAATCGAAAGAAAGTTTGTTGCCGTTGCGGTCTTTTATCCAAGTGACCCGGCCACTATCAATGCGATAACGCAGGCCATTTCGCATCAATAGAATCCCTGACACAGAGATGAGCGTTCCGGACCCGCTCGTGATTCTTGTGTCAACTATGGGGGTATCAGAAATAAAAGTCATGGATGTGCCATCAGCGGTAACGAAGATAGTTCCCCGCGAAATGCTGCTCGTTGAACAGCCCGTTCCCGGCTGAACAGGCTGCCCGCCCGTCAGTTGATCGCGCAGTTCATACTCCGTCCCGTCAGGAGTAGTGAAGGTCAGTTTAGTCAGGGTTGTGGTGTATAGCTTAGGGAAGCCGAAACATGAAAAGTTGCCTGCGCCTGTTCTTCTCCCGCTTAGAGAGCCCGTACCAAAGCCTGTCTGAGACGACCAGCTATTCGGCTCAGGAATAAAACTCTCGACCGGCTCGCCGTTGATGAGTACAGAGGAATGCTTGACGCGCCACCTCTTTGTATTGATGGTAAGCATCATCATCATCTGGGCATCCCCTCGCCCGCCGATTTGCAATAAAGGCAGATGGAGATCGAGATTGCCGTTGTATGGATTGATCGTGTCGAAGCCGCTCAGAGGGTATGAGCCTGCTGGCGAACCCGGCGTCAGCCCACTGGGAGTCAGGCCATCGGTCGGGCTTGTAGCCTGCGCGCTCGCCCGGATGGCAAGCAATAACAGTAAAAGCATCATTCCGAATGTGCGCTTTATCGCTTCAATAAAATGTAAGTTAAGTCTAACTGTAATATTATTCATGATTTCCTCCAACACCAAGAATCGAAGACAAAACTGGGTATGTCACCATGAGCGGCGTGTGATGAAAGCTTTCGCCCCCTGCCTCTCTTACTTGGCAGTGATCGTCAGGTGACAGACCCAATCGGGATGATTGGCCTCGGTCAGCAGGTAGCTGCCGGGCTGTAAATCAAACAGCTCATCCCAGTCTGTTTGTTCGCGAGAAAATGAAACTCCCCGCAGAGCGCTGCTGCTTGCTTCGGCGCGAATATCTAAGGAGACAGACTCCAGACCGCTGCGGTCGTCAACCACAAGAAAGAAGCGACCGGCAGGACGAGTAATCTCTGATTGATCGAATCCGTAGGGATGAATGGTGACAAGCTCTGTTTCAACCCGCGTGGCTTGTTGCTGTGGTTGCGCCAAAGGTTCAACTGCGGGTTGAGCAGTCTCTGTTTTCAAAGGCGCAGCGATACTGAAAGAAGGCTCAGGCGAGTTTCGATTAAACGCTCCGACAGCAAGCAGAGTAATCGCACAGCACAGCAAGGAAGCCAGAAGAAAGGCTGAAATCAATCTAATAGTTCTTTTGCGCTTTGGCCGATTACTAACAGCCTTCAAACTCGAATTTGTTGTATCAATTTTTTTCATCATCTACCTCCTGAAATGTCTTCGGCTGACAGGGCGCACACCCTGTAGCCCTCGGTCGTGTGCGCGGCCAGCAAAGTATTCGTATATTTGCGAATATGTCCCGGTCACCTCAACAAACCTGAAATCTGCGTGCATTCGCTTTGTAGCCGGGCAATAGAAATCACAACCCGTCCCAGTCGCCAGCTATTGGAAACCAGCTTCCCCCTCCGAAAGGAACCGATATGTCCGGGGTTCCGGTTGAATTTGTGTTTCTGAGGTGGAAGTTGGTCGTGGCCGGGTCGAAGATTCCGATGGTAGTCGTGCCGTTGCCATCCCAATCTCCCACAACGGGTCTCCAGTTCGCGCCTCCAAAAGGAATTGATAAAATCGTAGCGCTGGGACCATTACTGCTTCGCAGGTAGAAAATAGCTGCGCTCGGGTCATATACCCCTATCGTAGTCGTTCCATCACCATCCCAGTCGCCCGCCAGAGGAATCCAGTTCGCGCCTCCAAAAGGAATTGACAAAATCGTAGCGCTGGGGCCATTGCTGCTTCGCAGGTGAAAGTTGGTTGTGGTCGGATCATAAATTCCGATAGTCGTTGTGCCATCACCATCCCAGTCGCCCGCTATTGGAACCCAGTTCGCGCCTCCGAAGGCAATCGTTATGTCCGGGGTTCCGGTTGAATTTGTGTTTCTGAGGTAGAAGTTGGTCGAGACAGGATCATAAATTCCGATGGTGGTCGTGCCGTTGCCATCCCAATCTCCCACAACGGGTTTCCAGGGCGTCCCTCCATACGGGACTATCAAATCCGCGATTCCAAAGGTATTGCTGTTTCGCAGGTAGAAAATACCTGCGCTCGGATCATATGCCCCTATCGTGCTGGCGTGATGTGTGGCAGGGGACTCTTCGGTAGCTATCAGTTTACCGCCTGCATAAATGTACTCCTTTGACGCAGTAGTCAGGCTCTGTGTCGTCATCGGAGGATTCTGCGGCTGAATATTACCCCCTCCTTTGGACACGCCGTTTCTCCATTGCGCAAAAACAGCGCTGGCTGCAATCAGGCTGATCACAACGAAAATTACCATCAAACCTCTATGCTTGCTTGGCTGCTCTATCGCGCCATTGCTTTGTCTGTGAATTCTTCTTTTTGACATGCGTTCTCCTTTTTCTACGGGCGCAACTCTTCCTTCGCGCCAGGCATTTCGCTTGCTTAACGCTTATGGGTTGATCTGATATATGACCCTGTGTTGAACCCGGCCCTGCCCCGTTTGGCTGTTGTAAAACTCGCAGGCACGCGAAGATCGGCGCATCCGGCAGGGACGCTTTCAACTGGTCACTATGTTATGATTTCGGCCCAAAATTAGCGCAGAAACAGATCTCAGTCAACTAATATTTTCTTAACCGTTGGCACACTTTGGCACACTCTGGCACACTCTGGCACACTCTGTCGCACAATTATAATAATTCATAACTGCGCGCTCGCCTGAAGATACTTCAGGCAAGGCCGCAGCAGTGACATTTTACAGACGAATTTGTGCCCGCTCGCGCTTTCGAGCAGGTGCAATCTGCCCGCTTCGATCCAGCGATAAATCGTTCGACGGCTGATGCCTATTGCCGCAGACGCCTCATTGATGTTGAGATATTCTGTATGCTCTCGACAGCCCTGACAAAAAATAAAGATCATGAAGGAGCCTCATTATTTAAACGCTATGATTATTTCCGGGAAAGCACGGAATGGATCTGAAAGCTGGGGTAGCTCGGCATCAAGTTTATATCACTTTTTCGACCGGCTCAATGTAAGAGCTATCGCAGGTAACACAATTCATTCCGGCTTTTGATTGAACGCTCCGCAACTCATCAGTTGCAGAACCAACATTCCAATTCCCGTCCCATCCGATGGTCAAACAATAACTGGCAAGATATATGCCACTTAACAAACCTTTCGCATCGGTGACGTTAACTTCGGATTCCGAAAGGTTTCAACCAGTTGCCCCTCAATGCGCAGGTGCGAATTTCGCAGCGAATGGAGCGCGAAATTCGCACCTCGCCTGTTGAGCCTCTTGCAGGATTACAATCCTCTTCACAATAGCTCGCGATATCGAATAAACAGCCCTGTCGCTTTACACCGTTCAATCAGCCTCCGTATAATCGATCCTTCAAGTTATGGCCTATGAACATGAATCAGTCCTCATCCTCGATTTCGGCGGACAGTACACGCAGTTGATCGCGCGCCGCGTGCGCGAGCTTGGCGTTTATTCGGAAATCATTCCCTTTAACGCTTCAATTGAGGAGTTGCGCCAAAAAAATCCGCGCGCCCTCATACTCTCCGGCGGCCCTTCTTCGGTTTACGAAGAAGGCGCGCCGCACCCCGACCCCGCTGTTTTAGATATGCAGGTTCCGGTGCTCGGCATCTGCTACGGAGTGCAGTTGATGGCCTATTTCCTCGGCGGCGAGGTGAAGGCTTCATCGCGGCGCGAGTACGGGCAGGCCGAACTCGAATCTATGCCTGACAGCCTGTTGCTGTCAGGCATAGATTCGCCCACAAAAGTCTGGATGAGTCACGGCGATTATGTGAGCCGCCCGCCCGAAGGCTTCACGGTCACGGCTTCGACCGACGCGGCAATCGGCGCGGTCGAAGATCACGCGCGCAAACTCTACGGCGTGCAGTTTCATCCGGAAGTTGCGCATACCCCGTCGGGCAAAGATATACTTCGCAATTTTCTGGTTAATGTGGCTCACCTGCGCTGCGACTGGACGATGGCTTCGTTCATCGAGACGACTGTTGAAGAGATTCGACGCCGCGTCGGAAGCGGGCGGGCCGTGTGCGGCCTTTCAGGCGGAGTCGATTCGTCGGTCGCGGCTGCGCTGGTCGCGCGGGCAATCGGCGACCGTCAGACCTGTATCTTTGTTGACACCGGACTGCTTCGCAAAAACGAATTTGAAGAAGTGCTCGAAGACTACCGCCAGATGGACCTCAACGTCATAGGCGTTGCTGCGGGCGAGAGATTCCTGACCCGACTTTCCGGCGTCTCGGACCCGGAACGCAAGCGCAAGATCATCGGCAACGAATTCATAGAGGTCTTTCAGGAAGAGGCGCGCAAGCTCGGCCAGGTGGACTTTCTGGTTCAAGGCACGCTTTACCCGGACGTGATAGAATCGGTTTCGGTAAAAGGCCCATCGGCTGTCATCAAATCGCATCACAACGTCGGCGGTCTGCCTGAAAAGATGGATCTGAAACTGATCGAGCCGCTGCGCGAATTGTTCAAAGATGAAGTGCGCAGGGTCGGGCGCGAACTTGGATTGCCGGAAGATATAATCGGGCGTCAGCCTTTTCCCGGCCCCGGTCTTGCCGTCCGCATACTGGGCGATGTGACCGCCGACCGCGTGGCTTTGTTGCAGAAAGCCGATGCGATTGTTATCGAAGAGATACGCCGCGCAGACCTCTACGACAAGATATGGCAATCGTTCGCAGTGCTGCTGCCCGTATCGACCGTGGGCGTGATGGGCGATGCGCGCACTTACGACAACGCGGTTGCGATTCGCGCGGTCGATTCGCTCGACGGCATGACGGCGGACTGGGCGCGCGTGCCTTACGATGTTCTCCAGCGCATCTCGTCTCGGATAGTGAGCGAAGTGCGCGGCGTCAATCGCGTCGTTTACGACATCAGTTCCAAACCGCCTTCAACGATTGAATGGGAATAGCACCCGGATCGTCAGTCAAATTCCGAGAGCGAGAAATCGATGGCCGGACTTTCAAAACTTATAGGCGAAGTGCTCGATGGCAAATACCATCTCGACAAACGCCTCGGTCAGGGCGGGATGGGCGCGGTCTTTCTCGCCACGCACCTGGGCACCAAACGCCCGGTCGCGCTAAAAGTAATCGCGCCTCAGTTCATGGCTAACGAAGAGGTCGGCGAAAGATTCCGCCGCGAAGCCGAGGCCGCAGGACGATTGCGCCACCCTAATGTAGTCAACGTGACGGACTTCGGCGTTGCGATTGTTGGCCGCCAGCGCGTCGCTTATCTGGTGATGGAATATCTCGACGGAGGCTCGCTCGGCCAGATGATCAAAGAGAAGGGCGCTTTGCCCCTTGCGCTGGTCGTAGACATCGTGGAACAGATCTGCCTCGCTATCGGCAACGCTCATCATCAGGGCGTCATTCATAGAGACCTGAAACCCGATAACATCCTGCTGCAACCCGATGGGCGCGGCGGCTACATCGTCAAAGTTCTGGATTTCGGACTGGCCAAACTCCGCGATGCTTCCGCGACCGAAGATACGGTAACGGCGGACGGCCCGGCTGTTGAACCGGCTGCGCGCGCCATCTCTAATACCATTCGGCAGGTTGCTGCGACTCAACCTCATTACAAGGAAGAGGAAGCCCAAACCCGGATTCAGGCACCCGCCGCGTCAGAGATCGAAACGGCTACTCAGATTCATACCGCGACTACCGTGCAGGAAGACCAGACGCGCATATTAGATCACGATACTGATGAAAACGTTGAAGCCGCCACGCAGATTCAACCCGACGAAGACGGGGCCACGCGCATCCAGCCAGACTCTTTTACGGGCAATTCGTCTCGCCCCGAAGGGATGACGAGCGGATTGGGCTTCACCGTTTCTCCAGCATCAGACATCACTCGCGTTGGTTCAGTGCTCGGCACGCCGCTTTATATGTCGCCGGAGCAATGCCGAAGCGAATCGCTTGATCCGCGCTCGGACATCTACAGTCTGGGCGTTATCGTCTATCAGATGCTTGCGGGCACAACGCCGTTTTCGGGCGGCATGACCGAACTGATCACAAAGCATTGCGACGAGTTGCCGCCTTCGCTGAAAGATAAGCGCAGAGATATTCCGGTGTCGCTTGCCGAGCAGGTAATGAGCGCGCTCGCCAAAAAGCCTGAAGATCGCCCTCGAACCGCCGAAGCTTTCGCAAGCGCTGTGCGGGCCACGGCTGAAGGCGAAACCGAGATCCTGCGACAGGCCAAATCTTATTACTACACATCGCAGCGCGAGTTCTTTCTGCTGTCGCTGTTCATTTATCTGCCCTTCGCCGTCGTCGCCATGTCGTTGAGCATCGGGCTTGATTCGATTCTGTCCCGGTCGCAACCGGCTTCGCTTCTGTTTGGCGCGTT
Organism: Blastocatellia bacterium; assembly: GCA_963804815.1. GTDB lineage: Bacteria > Acidobacteriota > Blastocatellia > UBA7656 > UBA7656 > DATEKX01. Next base: position 293,924 of record CAWDRU010000001.1, read on the forward strand.
TCTTTTCCTGCTGGTGTTATTCGCCTCCAGATTAAACACAGCCGCATGCGCGCTGGTGATCAAAGAGAAACGTTTAATGCTTACGGCAAACGTAAAGCTCAATGTCGTTTTGAGATCATTTGCAAAACGGGTGGCAGCCGTTTCAAGCACGACGGCGTTGAGTTATCTGCGGATTCTTTTCAATCTTTTGAAGTTCGTTACACCCGGCATCAGAGCCTTCGTCGATAATTCGCTCTTCCCGTCTGTCGTGATGATGGAAGACAAGCGGGGAGCAGAGGCGCTCGACAGATCTCGATTGCTTGTCAGGCCGTTGCGGACTGTCGCGGTTGCGCTCGCCACCCGCGATTTTGGCATCAGCCTCGCCTCGCTGATCTTCTTTCCATTTATAAGCATGTTGATGGCTATGTTTTTCGGCGGCACGCGCAACGACGCGCTCAAGGTATTGATGGTGCCGATGATGAGAAACTTCATCACCGGTTATTGCTGGTTCATCCTTATAATCATGCACACGGTCTATAGCGCCGTGCCGCTGGCTGCCCTCTATTTCAAAGCGAGACAGGCGAGCGGCGAACGTGTCGACGAAACGACTTCGCGCGACTGGCAGGGCGAGGATAAAAAACGGACGGATAAGATGAGCAAAGCGACCGTCCTGTGGTTCGCAGGGCCGCTTGTTATGCTCGGCCTTATGGTATTTTCGTCGGTAGCCAACATTGGATGGTCTTCCGAAGACTCTTTCGTCGATTCGGTTCGCAAAGGGCGCGTTACGACTGTAAAGCGAATGCTCGCGCATGGGGCCTCTGCAAACGAGACCCGGTTCAACGTCTCTGCGCTGATGTATGCTGCCAAAGACGGCCACACAGATATAGTCAGAGAGTTGCTCGCGGCGGGCGCAAAGCTGAATGCGAAAGACAACGACGGCGACACGCCGTTGATGTATGCGGCGATTGATAACAGAGTAGAGATCGTGAAAGATTTATTGACAGCTGGCGCTGAGGTGAATGCAAAGAACAACCTCGGCACTACGCCGTTAATCGCCGCCGCAATCAGAGGGCGGTCTGAGCCTGTCAAAGCATTGCTCGCGGCGGGCGCTGACTATCAGGTAAAAGACAACACGGGCAAAACGGCTCTGATGTATGCCGAAGCGGAAGGCCATGCGGAAGTTGTTCAGATGTTGAAAGCTGCCGAAGCCGAATAGGATTACTGACTGTGAGCGAAATAAAACCGTCGCCGATCAAACCGACCGTTGCGTTCGACGCGCTCGACCGCATCGACATTCGCGTCGGCACTATAGAGCTTGTAGAAGAGGTAAAAGGGTCGAGCAAGCTTGTAAAGCTCACGGTCGATTTCGGCGATCATAAAAGGACGATACTGGCCGGGATGAAACAGGAGCGCCAGAACGCGAAAGAAATCGAAGGCCGACAGGCTCTGTTCGTCGTCAACCTCGAACCCCGAAAGATGATGGGCGAAATATCGGAAGGTATGTTGTTCGACCTGGGCTTTGCCGATGGTATCACGCCCGCGCTCGCAGTGCCCGAAACCCGTGTGCCCAACGGCACGCGCGCCGGATAACGATTCAAAACAGAAAAAGGAGATCTACTTTGCCGCAGCAAGCACCATTGAGAGGAAATCCCATTCAGGACTACGTAACCGTGGCCGAGCGAATAGAAAAGTTCTATGAACGCTATCCCGAAGGCCGCATCATAACTCATATAATAGAGCATGACGCAGAGCGCGGATTTATACTGATTCGCGCCGAAGTTTATCGCAATGCCGACGACGACATGCCTGCCGCAACCGGCCATGCCTACGAGTTGAAATCCGAAGGCTATGTACAGCGCACGAGCTACATTGAGGTAGGGGAGACCTCCGCAGTAGGCCGCGCGCTTGCGATGGCCGGATTTGAAGTGAAGCGCGGAATTGCGAGTCGGGAAGAGATGGAAAAAAATGCGCGGGCTGCGCGCGTGGAACCTCCCAGAGAGAAAGAGAAGCCCGCGCCTCCGCAGCCAGCCAAACAGGCGCAACAGGCGACAAACGCAAATCAAACGGCGACTGATGATCAGAAGCAGGATATTCTCGACCTGCTCGAAATGTTGCAGCCGGGAGACCGCCGCGCCCAGCGCAGAGTGTTGGTCGAGATGACGGGCAAAGAATCTCGCGACGATCTGACTCAGCAGGAAGCTGCCAGCCTTATAACAAAGCTGCGGCGGGAAGTGGACGAAGGCAGCATTTAGCCGAGCTTCCGCACGAGCATAATCGCTTTCATGGGATGGCGGTCAAGGACTAGAAAGCGGGCGGCGAAATCTTCAGGCTCAAGACCATCGCGCAGATCGACTACGGCAAGCTCTGCGTCCTGTATCCGCTCAGGGGAGCCGAATTGGCGATAACGTGACGCGCGCACTGTCGCGAGCTTGATGTCTATGTCAGGCGACATTTCGGCTTCCTTAAAGCTTAATAGTTTCATTCCGTATTAATCCTTCGTCATCGATTCAGAGTTTCAACAAAACGCGGCACGTCCGCAAAATCGGCTGTCACATAGTCGGCCATCGAGACCTCTGCGTCATTGATAGGGGTGACGCCCGTGAAGCGAATCGCGTGATAACCTGACAGCTTCGCGCCGACGATGTCCGTGAATTCAAGATCGCCGATGTGAACTATCTCGACAGGTGCGGCTGCCAGGCTCTGAGCGGTGCGAGTGAAAACCTCTACGTGCGGCTTCGAGCGACCCGCTTCGTCAGAAAAGACAAGCGAGTCGAAAAACCCGAGCAGATTATTTTGCGCGAGCACCTGTTTAAGAACGCGACCCGGCGAAAAGCCCACATCGGAGATAATACCCAGCCTGTAGTTTCGAGCAAGTTGTTCGACCGTATCGCGCACGCCTTTGATCAAAACGGGAGGGCGTTCGAGTATGCCTTCTTCATAGGCATTGACCAGTCCCGCCATCACGTCATCGGGCAGAACGGCTTCAAGATTGGTCAGTATTACACCCACGCGCTCGGCAGTCGAAAGCGTGCGATGCTCGTTGCGCCATATTCGATAGTGCGCCTCGGATTCCAGCAGGCAGGCTTCGCGTACTCGCTCGTTTGTGAACTCTCCGCATAAGCGAAGAGTTTCTTCGAGCGCGCGAAGACGGTTTTCCTGATAAAACACAAACGCCCCGGGCGATTCAGTGAACAGCGTATTCCAGAAATCAAAAGAGATCGCTCTTATCGACAATAGAAGTCAAACCTTTCTGACGCGGATTGTTTTTCAAGCCCTCAAGTATTCTAATTGTATAGTGGCCCGATGACCAATCGAGCTGATTGATCGAATTATGAGCGAACAGGAGACACAGTTCAAAACGGCGCTCGAAGCAATACTGGCAGACTTTGCCATTGCCGATCTGAGTGAAAAGCAGATCGCCCAACTGGTGAAGCATTATTCGTTGATGCGCGCGTGGAATCGCCGTGTCAATCTGACGCGCATCGTTGAACCCTGTGAAGCCGCGCGGCTTCATTATGCCGATTCGCTTTTCGGCGGGCGCTTCATCATCGATGCGCGGCGTATTCTGGACATAGGAAGCGGCGCGGGATTCCCCGCCCTGCCGCTCGCAGTGCTCAGGCCGGACTCGGAGGTCACTGCGCTTGAGGCCAATCAAAAGAAATCGGTCTTTCTAAACGAAGCCCGTGACGATCTCGGACTCGCAAATTTCAGAGTTGCGACGGCGCGGCTCGAATCATTCGACCTGACGGGATACGACCTGCTGACGAGCCGCGCCCTCGACCGCGCCGAAGAGGTCTTGCCTTCCGTCATCGCCCGTCTCGACGCCGGTCAGCGATTCATGCTTTATTGCGCGCCCGACCTGCTCGCAAAGATCAACAACCGGACGGGGTCGATGATTGAAGTAAAGACTCACAGGATGCCGCAATCAAAAGCGCGATTGATCGCGATATTTTCGCGCGCAGGTTGATTTCCGGGCAATCACTTCGCGCCCGCAACGTCTATGACCGCCCAGTAGAGGAACTCTACAAACTTACCGATGCCGGAAACCGACAATCGCTCGTCGTTGCCGTGAACGCCTGAGCGGTCCCTGTCGCTCACCACGCTGCCAAGCCCGTAGGCGTTCACTCCTTTTGCGCGCAGTTGCGCCGAGTCGGTCGCTCCCGTAAGCATCATCGGCAATGTGACTGCGCCCGCAAAGACTCGCGATTGCGCCGATTCAAGAGCGCGGAACATATCGGTCTGCAATCCCGACGGAGGGCTGGCCGGACGGCCCCGATTCGAGGGCGGAATCACTTCAACCGCAGAGTCGTTGATAAGCTGGCGCATCTTTTCGGCGAGCGCGCTGATGTCTTCGTCGGGCACGGCGCGCACGTCGAGCGTGACTTCGGCATCGGCAGGGATGACGTTGCTGCGAAATCCGCCTTTGATGATAGTCGGCACAATTGAAGTGCGAAGCATCGAGTTATAGCTTATGTTCACGGCGCGAATCTTCTCTTGAATCGTTTCGCTGCGGGCAGGGTCTTCGAGATTTGCGTATAGAGCGGCTTCTTCGGGCGGGCTGATCTTTGCGAGCCGCGAAAAGAATGCGCGCGTGGTTTCGTTCAATCTCATCGGCACATTCCAGTTGCCGATTTTTGCGACCGCAGCCGCAAGATGTGTGATCGCGTTATCGGGCCTCGGCACAGAGCCGTGCCCGCTTGTTCCGCGCGCTACGAGCCGGAATCCGCGCGGGACCTTTTCCGTAGTGGCGACGCCGACATATTTAACACGGCCTTCGGGCGCGTAAATCGCGCCGCCTTCGTTCAACGCAAATTCACATTCGATTTTGTCCCAGTGCTGCTCGACCATGAAATCTATGCCCACTCGCGTTGTGCCTTCTTCCCCGGCTTCGGCCAGAAAGATAACATCGCGGTCGAGCGGTATTTTCAGCCTGTGCAGAAGCATGAAGACTTCCAGACAGACGCTCGTCATGCCTTTGTCGTCCGACGCGCCGCGACCGTAAACGTAGCCGTCTTTGACCAGACCGCCAAAAGGATCAACCGTCCACTTATCGCGCTCGACGCCTACGACATCAATGTGGCCCATCAACAGGAGCGGTCGCTTTTTGCCATTGCCTTTGATACGGGCAACGATGTTGCCGCGTCCCGGCTCAAGCTCGAATATCTCTGAGGGTATGCCTTCGCGGTCGAGTATGGCTTTAAGGTACTCGGCCCCTTTCGTTTCGTTGCCCGGCGGATTGCTCGTGTCAATGCGAACGAATCCTGAAAGTATCTTTACAGTCTCGTCGCGCGCCGCTTCAAAATCAGGAGCCTTAAAATCCGGTCCGGTTCGCTGACGCGCAGCGAGCAGGTTGCCTGTTGCCATTAGCATCGCGATAGCGACCAACGTAATCATCCGATGATACTGACGGGAACTTTTCGAGCGCATATCTACACCTCGTTTTTCGTAGCCGTAGCGCAAAATTCAAAATCGAGCGGTAGCTTATCAGCGCCGGTTCAAGCGGGCAAGTACGCAATCGGTCAAAAGAGTCGAGCCGCGTCACCTAAGTAAGTCAAACTGAATAAGCAGACTGAAGTCGATGGGACAAAGTCGTTTGATATGCAGAGATTCAGGTGGTAATGAGCCGTGGCACGGCCATTGCAATTAAGAATATCGGAAGCTTGAGACGCCTGATGGTGCTCTCTTTTTGGACCATCATGCTTAGCGCCGAAAAAAATTGCGCGAGTGTTTGGCGCGTTGTCATCTACGAATCAAAGCGCAGGGGCCTCACCCCCCGCGCGGTCGATGATAGCGGCGCGACACTCGCGCTCGATAACCGAGTCAGAACCCTCTCTACGGCTTTCGGCGCTTACGCATGATGGTCCGCTTTCTTTCCAAACCGCTTTTTACTTTTGCCTTTCTATCTTCTCCAATCCATCCATGAACGGGCGCAGTGCTTCGGGAATAATCACGCTGCCGTCTTCCTGTTGATAGTTCTCGATCACCGCAAGCCACGTTCGCCCGATGGCCAGTGCAGAGCCGTTAAGCGTGTGGGCGTATTCCGGTTTCGATTTCTGCTCGCGACGAAATCTTATCTGCGCGCGACGCGCCTGAAACGACTCGCAGTTAGAGCAGGACGAAATCTCTCGATAAGTGTTCTGGCTTGGCAGCCACACTTCTATGTCGTAAGTCTTCGCCGCCGAAAACCCCATATCGCCGGTCGATAAAACCACCCTGCGATAGGCAAGCCCCAGAGCTTCGAGCACCGCTTCGGCATTCGCGGTAAGTTTTTCCAGTTCGTCGTAAGAATCTTCGGGCCGTGTGATCTTCACCAGTTCCACTTTGTCGAATTGATGCTGGCGAATCAGCCCGCGCGTGTCTCTGCCATAGCTGCCCGCTTCGGAGCGAAAGCAGGGCGTGTATGCAGTCATATTGATCGGCAACTGTGCGCCGTCAAGAATCTCGTCAGCATAGATATTCGTGAGCGGCACTTCGGCAGTTGGGATCAAATAGAAATTCCGCTCGTCGGTGAGCTTGAACAGATCCCCCTCGAACTTGGGCAGTTGACCAGTGCCGAACAAGGCATTTGCATTGACGATGAACGGCGGCAAAACCTCCGTGTACCCGTGCCGCTTTGTGTGCAGGTCGAGGCAGAAATTTATCAGCGCGCGTTCCAGTCGCGCCCCCACACCTGTCAGAATGGAAAAGCGCGCGCCCGAAATTTTGGCCGCGCGCTCAAGGTCGAGCAGGCCAAGCTGCGTTGCAAGGTCAACGTGATCGCGCGGCTCGAAATCAAATTTCGGAATCTCGCCCCACGTCCGGATCTCCTGATTTGCAGACTCATCTTTTCCGACCGGCACAGCGTCGCCCGGCAGATTCGGCAGCGTCACCAGCAGATTGTTCAGATCGCTTTCTATAACGCCCAGTTCGGATTCAGCAGCGGCGATTTTGTCACCCAGTTCGCGCACAGCGGCGCGGCGCGATTCGGCGTCTTCTTTCTGACCGGCTTTCATGAGTTTGCCGATCTCCTGGCTTTCGCGGTTGCGCGTGGCGTTAAGCTCGTCGCGCTGGTGTACGAGCGCGCGGCGGCGCTCGTCGAGTTCGGTGAAGCGGGCAATCGCTTCGAGTGGAAAGTTGCGCGCTTCGAGTTTTTTTCGCACAAGATCGAGATTCGCGCGAACGAAATTTATGTCAAGCATGGCTATGGTCACCTTTCAGAAACGAACGATAAACGGATAGCGTAAGCCGCGCCGCCGAAGAGTGTCAACTGCGCGCGTTCAGATCAAAGACTGGAAAGCTGGCTATAAAGATTTACGCCGCGATTCAGATTCGCTTACGCAGATGATTGAGCAATAAGCTGCAACTTGAACTTGATGAGAAGAAAAGGGGTGAGAAGAGAGAGGCGAAGAAACCGACGTAGAGAACGAATTTCAACCATTGCGTGCCGCCGTGATCGAAGGCCATCATAAAGAACGAGCCGATCACGGAGACCGTCAGGATTAAAGCAACATTGATGATAAAGCGCTTCGTGTGATTCATCATCCACCTCCAATTGCTATGTGGCAAAAACATTCTAGCACAAACAGCCGCCGCCCGGTCCAGCGACCTCGCGATTGAACGAAGCCTGACCTGCGCATTATAGTTGAGGTCATATGGCAACCAACCCGGAAGAGGCTCGCATCGCGGCGACCATCAACAACTGGAAACGCAAACTGCTGGATGTGAGCAAACGTAATCGCGCTCTGAATTTCAGGCCGAACAAAGTCACAACCGTTAACATCACGGATGAGCAACCGGCAGAAGTCTTTCGACAGCTCTATATTCAGGATCGCTCGATGCGCTTCCGGCCAGCGCCAGCGATAGAGCCTGCGCCTGCTCAGGGTCAACCGCTGGAAGATACAGATGATTTCATCTCGGAGCTTGATTTCGTCCCTTATCAAACAACAAATCTGGACGAGCATTATACGGACGACATTCTGCAAACGTCTTCATCGCCTGAAAAGCTCGACCAGTCGCTTCGACGCATTGACGAACAGGCGCGCGCGAGCCTTGAAGAGCAGGGCGTCAATACGCTCTTTCTCGCTCTTGGCATGCTGCACTTTAAAGAGTCCGTCGATTCGGAAGAAATATTTCGCGCGCCGCTCGTGCTTTTGCCGGTCGAGTTGAATCGCAAAAGCGCGCGCACAGGGTACGGCGTTCGCGCATCGGATGATGAGCCGATAGTCAATCCTGCGCTTGTTGAGTACCTGCGACGAGTCTTCGGGATCACGCTGCCCGATTTGCCGGACCCCGCCAGTCTGCCGGACAGTTATGACCTGCAACAGTTCTTTATAGAAGCAGCCGTCGCAGTGGCCGGTCAGCATGGATGGCAGATCAAACGCGACATCTATCTGTCATTTTTCTCTTTCCAGAAATTCATCATGTATAAAGACCTCGAAGCGAACACTACCTTCGCGGGTCATCCGCTCATCCGGCAAATTATTTTGCGCAGCGGCACATCGATTCGCGCTCTGCCGGAAGCGATTCGTGCGGCAGAGTTGGACACGGTCTTCGCGCCGGAGCGCACTGCGCAGGTGATGAACGCCGATTCGAGCCAGTTGCGGGCCATACTGGCAGTATCGCGCAAACACGATCTGGTGATCGAAGGGCCGCCGGGCACAGGGAAATCGCAGACAATCACTAACCTGATCGCGCAGGCTCTGGCCGATAACAAATCCGTATTGTTCGTTGCCGAAAAGATGGCCGCTCTGGAAGTAGTTTACAGCCGTCTGGTCGAGGCGGGGCTGGGGGAATTCTGTCTGGAGTTGCATTCGACGAAAGCAAGCAAACGCTCGGTGATGCAGAAGATCGCGGCAGCTTTGGATGCGTCGCTGGAACGTCCGGCTGCAATCAAAACGGCTACGGGGCGAATTGCCGCGACGCGCGCAGAGTTGACCGATTACGTGACTGCCGTTCACGAACCGTTCGGCGCGCTCGCTCTTTCGCCTTATCAGGGCTTCGGTGAGCTTGAACGCGTTCGCAATGCAAAAAAACTGAAGTTTACAAAACCCGCTGAGACGATCACCGCCGAACAGTTAGCCGACGCCGAGCGCGACCTGCGTAATCTGGCCGATGCGGCCCAACCCATAGGCGATGTGACAGAGCACGCATGGCGCGACACCACGCGCACCTTTTATTCGGAGCGGGATTTAGATATCGCGCAGGAAATTTTGAGCAGGCTTCGCGCGCGAATTTCTCGCATCAGGGAATTAGCTTCGCAATCGGAGGAGAATTTCAGCCTGCCCGTCATCAACGATTTTGCAGATGTAAATGCGGCTGCCGCTGTAGCCGAAGTAATATCGCGTTCGCCGGGCGCGCCGCTGGCTGTGCTCGGAAGCGAGATGTGGAACTCGCCGCCGCGTCAGGCAATTGAAACGGTCGAGCATGGTCGCGCGCTCAAACAGTTGCGCGAGCACGTCGAGCAACTATTCGCGGGCGACGTTTTAGAGTGGGAACACGCTGGCGACATCGCATTCGTAGAGGCGAAAGACAGCAGCATATTTCGATGGCTCAACTTCTTTAACGGTCGTTATCGCGCAATCAAGAGGCTCTGGCATTCATATCGCCTGCCCGCTTATCGGGCGACGCTGCTTGAGCAGGCGGCGGATATGAAAAAAGTGGACGCCTTGCGCCGCGAGTGCGCAAATCTGGCATCGCAGGATGCACAGGCTCAACAACTCTTTGGCCCGTTGTGGCAGGGAGAGCTTTCGGACTGGGCGGCGCTGGACAATTATATCCAGTGGGTCACGGAGTTTCGGCGCGCGTGCGTGGCAGGTGGCCTCAAAGAGCAAGCATTGATCGCCGCGTCTCGCCCGCACCCTGATGTATCGCTCATCAATTCCCTGTCGGGCGAAGCCGGGCAGGCCGCAAAAGATTTAGCCGACCTGCGCGTCGCTATCGGCTGGCCTTCGGATTATCTGGCCTCTTCAACTTTCGCGGAAATCACCGACAGGCTCGACGCGCTTCATCGCGATTTCGAGCTTGCGCCACGATGGGCTGCGTTTGAATACGTCCGGGCTAAAGTTGCAGCGGGTCTGGCCTCGGAGCTTTTAGAGCCTGCGATGAAAGGCGAAGTCGCTTTCTCGGACCTGGCGGCTGCGTTCGGTCGCGCCTTCTTTCAGCGATGGCTTACCGAAGCGCTGGAGCAGCGCGAACCGCTGCGCGCCTTCAACACGCTCACACACGAGCAGCGCGTGGCAGAGTTCAGGCAACTGGATGAGCGCGTACTGGCCGAGAACCGTTTGAACCTTGTGCGTGAGTTGCGAAACCGTATACAGGAACGATTGCGAACCCGCGAGGCTGTTGACGCGCTCCCGTTTCTGCGCGGGCAGCTTGCGCGCCAGCGCGGGTTAAGCCCGTTACGGATTACTTTTAAACGGTCGCTGGCCGCCATTCGCGCGATCAAACCCGTTTTTATGATGAGCCCGCTTTCCGTCGCCCAGCTTCTCGATGATCAACACCCGCCTTTCGATCTGGTGATCTTTGATGAAGCGAGCCAGCTTCCTGCCGAAGACGCCGTCGGAGCTATCGTGCGCGGCAATCAGCTGGTCGTAGTCGGCGATCCGAAGCAGTTGCCGCCGACCAATTTCTTCTCTGTGATGAGCGGCACGGTCAGCGCTCCTGTAGGCGAAGACGGCGCGCCGATGTTTGAAGACAGTCAGAGCATTCTGGAAGATTTCATGGGTTCGGGCGTTCCGATGACGCGGCTGAAATGGCATTACCGCAGCGCGCACGAATCGCTGATCAATTTTTCCAACATCAGTTTTTACGATTCCGAGCTTTATACTTTTCCCAGCGTACAGACAGACAGTCGCGCAGAGGGGCTGAGCTTTGAATACGTGACAGACGGCGTGTATGAAGGAAAGGGGCTCAATCCGGTCGAAGCTCGTCACGTGGCGGATGCGGTCGTGCGCCATGCGAAATCTTGCCCGGAAGTATCGCTTGGCGTTGGGACGTTTAATCTGCGGCAGCAGATTGCCATTCAGGACGAACTCGAATTGCGACGCCGACAGGACCCGCTGCTTGAGCCATTCTTTGCGCGCGACAGAAAGGAGCCGTTTTTCGTCAAGAACCTTGAGAATATTCAAGGCGACGAGCGGAGCATGATCTTTCTCAGCGTCACCTATGCAAAAGATGAAAACGGCGTGCTGCGTTACAACTTCGGCCCTCTGAACGGCGAAAACGGATGGCGACGGCTCAATGTGCTTATAACGCGCGCGCGCCAGAGCATGCGCGTGTTCTCTTCGATAAAAGGCGATGAGATAAATCCGGTTCACGCCACCTCACAAGGCCCTCAACTCCTGCGCGACTTTCTATTTTATGCCGAACACGGGCGGTTAAATCGCACGCGCGCCAGCGCTGCGGCAAAAACGGAATCCCCTTTTGAACGCGAAGTGTTTTTGGAACTGACGCGGCGCGGGTTGAGCATACAGCCGCAGGTTGGCGAGGCGGGCTATCGCATAGATTTCGGAGTGATAGACCCGAAACTGCCCGGTCGCTATCTATGCGGCATCGAATGCGACGGCGCAATGTATCATATGTCGGAAGCCGCTCGTGACCGTGATCGTCTGCGCCAGCAGGTGCTGGAAGCGCGCGGCTGGACGATTCACCGCCTATGGTCAACCGACTGGTTCAAAGATCGCAACGGCCAGATCGAGCGACTGCTGAAGTTAATCGAGCAAACCCGGCAGACGACCGAAGCCGAACAGATAGCCGAAGCAGAACGGCAGGCCGCCGAAACAGAACGACAGGCTGCGCTCGACCGCGAGTCGGAACAAAAAACGCAGAAACAGGAAGCCGAGTCATCAGAGCCGGATTCGCCTGATGCACAGGCGGCTGTTTATACGTTCGCAAAAACGCCCCTGCTTTATCCCGATCAGGATTTGAATGCCGCGCCTGCTTCGCACATAGAGCGCGCGATTGACGAAATAACGACGGTGGAAGGGCCGCTGCATATTAAGGATCTAGCCTCGCGTGTTGCCGCGCGATGGGGGCACTCCGTAGTCGGGCCGAGCATGATGCGGCGAATACGCGCTCTTGCGGTGGAGATGGCCGAAAAGAGAAAGATTCTTTTGCGCGGTGAATTCATATTTGCGGCCAGATCTCTCGAAGAGATTGTCGTTCGCTCGCGCGCGGGAACCGGCATTCCGGCGGATCGGATTGCGCCGGAAGAATATCGAGCCGCGATACTGTTGATCCTGCAACCGGGCAATGGCCTTGAACGCAAAGCTCTGACGAATGCAGTGCGCGCGTTGTTAGGCTTCAATCGTACAGGGCCAAATCTGGAGGCGGCAATTTCTGCGGCCATCGATTCTTTACTCGCAAGTCAGGTAGTGGGAGAGGGCAGCACAGGAATCAAGCTGAGACGGGAGGGCTTGGACTCTGTCGCGGATTCTCGCTAGGATAATGATGATTATGGAAGAAGCTATCGAAGAAGCGATGTACGAAGAGGCGTTCGTGATGCGCGAGCGCGAGGTTGAAACAGAAAACGGCAAGACCCGCATCTCATATCTTGTTTGCGAGCCGATGGAGCGCGCGGGCTTTACAAACGCTTTCAGCACTCGTCTGGGCGGTGTGAGCGCCTTTCCTTCGGACGCGCTCAATCTTGCTCACTTCAAAGGCGACGCGAAAGAGAACGTTGCGGAAAATCGCAATCGCTTTCTTAAAGCCATCGGCGCAGAAGGGGCTGGCATAATCACTGCGCGGCAGACTCATTCAACCGAACGTTGTTTAATCGAGTCTACCCAACAACCGCAGCCCGATTGCGATGCGATGACGACACGGATGGCAGACTTACTGCTCGGTATTCAGACCGCCGATTGTTTGCCCATATTGATCGCCGATACGAAGTCAGGCGCGATGGCTGCGATACACGCGGGCTGGCGCGGGACAGCAGGTCGCATCACAGAGCGAACCCTGGCAGACCTGATGCTTGCGCAGGGAGTGAACCCTCGCAACTCGATTGCCGCGCTTGGGCCGACCGCGTGCGAAGAGTGCTACGAGGTGGGCGCGGATGTGATCGAGCGATACAAAAAGGAGTTCGGTTACTGGCGCGACCTGCTCGTGAATTTCAATGAGGGCGGCAAAGCTTATCTCGACATCCGCGCCGCAAACATTCAACAACTCGTCTTCTGCGGTTTCAGTGAAGACCGCATACATGTCGCGGAATACTGCACCATGCATCAGAACGAATTGTTCTTCTCGTATCGCCGCGAAGCCGCTGGCCAGCCCTCAAGCGTGGGACGATTGCTCTCCGTCATCGGCAGACTGCAATAGTCTGAATATCACTAACTCGCTTTCGCTGCGAAGTAGCCGCGACGATGGCGCACATTCAGGTCCTTGCGCGCTTTGACGCGAAGCTGGATTGTGCGGAACGACCCGTCTTTTGTTCCGTTCGCGGATGTATAAGCCAGCACGTACTGCGACCGCAGATCTTCGTCTATCTGTGCGAACGCCTTGTCGAGTTCGTCCTCGCTGCGCGGAAAAAATGCGCGCCCGCCGGTCTCGGATGTGATCTTTTTAAGCCCGCCCGAATCAACGCCGTATGCGGGGTCGCCTATGCCTATCGCATAGACTATGACTTCGTTGCGCCACGTGCGCTCTACGGCTTCGCGCAGCTTGATACTGCTCGAAGTGTCCTGGCCGTCAGTTATTAAAAGGATGACGCGGCGTCCGGCTTCGCGGCGAAGCAGGTCTGTCGATACGGAATAAACCGCATCCCAGATGGCGGTTGATCCTGCGCGCGAGCCACCGTTGATGGGCGGCGTTCCTCCGACACCGCCTATGGCCGCAGTCGGAACAGCGATGCGAATTTCATCAAGCCCGCGCTGAAGCTTTGCGATATCCGACGTGAGTCCCTGAATGAGCGTGGCTTCGCCTTCAAACGTGACCACAGCGCCGAGGTCTTTGCGTGGCCGCAGCAATCGCTCGAAGAAGCGACGGCCCGCAGCCTTCTCCATCGGCAGCGAATACTCTTCGCTGCCGGAGATGTCTATCAGCATCGCTATGGTGATGGCCAGGTCGGTCTGCCGCTCGAATGAAAAAACGTCCTGCGGCTTGTTGTCTTCGAGTAGTTCCAGATCCTCTTTTTTGAGATCGTTGATATAACGATTGGTTTTGTCCGTCACATTGAACGGGACGGTAACCAGTTGTGTGCCCAGCTTGACGGGCGCATCGTCCTGCACGCCTTCATCTTCGACAGGTTTTTTCTCTTTTTCAGTCTGCGGCTTGACGGGCGCGGGCGGCTTCGATTCCTGCGCCTGAGCGATGTTGATCGAGGGTAGAAAAGATAGCGCCGCGACGAGCGCGAAAATTGCTGCTGTTGAAATGTTTCTGATGAACTTCATTTTTTTACATCTTCCGTTGCCGCGTAGTAGCCGCGACGATGAATGACACGCACGTCAGGCCGCGCGGCCAAACGCACTTCTATTCGACGGAATCGTCCGTCATGAGAGGAGTTCGAGGGCGAATACGCCACCAGATACTGGCTGCGCAATTCTGTTTCTATCTGGCGAAAATCGTCCAGCAAATCATCCGGCCCGTGCGGGAAATAGGCTCGCCCGCCTGTCTCTTCGCTCATTCGCCGGAGCACGTCTTCGCGCACGCCTTCAAATCTGAAGCGGTCGCCTATGCCTATCGCATAGATGACCACGCCCGACCGCCACGCGCGATCAATTGCTTCTTCCAGCTTTCGACTGCTCGCATTGTCCGCGCCGTCCGTCAACAGTATGACTGCCTTTCGTATTACATTTTCGTCGCTCGCAGCGTTTCGATTGCTGTCGCGCGACAGCACTTCGTCGGCTGTTATGTAAACGGCATCGTACAGGGCCGTCGCCTGATGACGCGAAGACCCTGAGGTGAAACGGCGCGAAAACTGTATCTCGTCAAAGGCGCGATTGAGCGTTTCAACGCGCGATGTCAGTCCCTGCACCAGATCAACATCATCCTGAAATGTGAGTATCGCGGCGGAATCCTTGCCCGCGCGGATGACGGAGCGAAGGAATTCGCCCGCCGCCGTCTTCTCCTGCGGAAAGGTGTATTCCTGGCTGCCCGACAGGTCCATCAGGATAGCGATGTTTATGGGCAGAGTCGTCTCGCGCTTGAAGGTGAAAAGTTGTTGCGGTCGCCCGTCTTCGAGGATAGAGAGTTCTTCCTGGCGAATGTCGCTGACGACGCGATTGTTTCGATCAACTGCGCTGAACGTCAGGTTGACCAGTTCCGTGCCCAGTCTTACAGAATCGTCGCTCGTTCCTATGTCGTCATCTTTGTCCTGCGGCGACTGCTTCACGTCCGGCCTCGGCTTTTGACCGTCAGTGCGAGAGGGCGGCGCGGGCCGGGTTTTTTGAGCGATACTCGTGGAAGCGAAAAGACCGACGAGCGCGATTAATGCGAGAGCGACTGTTTTTGATGACATAGACAACTCGATTTAGAATTACGGATTGAACTCCGCAATACTTTAATGCCTGTAACCTTCCTTATGGTAAAGACGACCATCCGCTGAAACCAGTTTCACTTTGATCTCGCGAGCCTTGCCCGTCTTCTGCTGATTTACAGGCTTATAGAAAATGACGTACTCCTGTCGCAAGTCCAGCGCCACCTGCGTGAATGCGCGAAACAACTCCGCCTTCTGAGAAGGAAGAAAGATCTGTCCGCCCGTCGCTTCGCAGAGCTTTCGTAAATCCTTGTCGTCCGAGCTTTCGACCGTGCCGGAGTCTATGCCTTTGAAATTCTTCGTGCTGATGCCGAAGATGGTTACGTCGTGGCCTTGAGCCATCTCGATTGTTTCTTTCAGCGTGTGTTCGCTCGCGGTGTCTTCTCCGTCCGACAGCACCACGATTATGCGCCGCGCGTCATTTCCGCTGAGGGTTGCCAGCTTTTCTTCGATGATGCGATACACGCCGTCATAAAGCCGTGTATAGCCGCCCGCTTTGAGCTTTCGGATCGCTCGAATGAGCAGTTCCAGATTATCTGTAAAATCCTGATGAAGCTCGATGCCCGAATCAAACGACACCAGCAGCACCTGATCTTTGCGGCGAAACGTAGTTACTGTGGTGACGAAATCCTCGCCCGCGTCTTTTTCAAACGGGAGCTTGAGCTTCACGCTGCTGCTCGTATCCATCATCATCGCGATGTTGAGCGGCAGCTGACTCGGCGCTATAAAATTCAGGATCTCCTGGCGTTTACCGTCTTCGTAGACTTCAAAATTGTTCTTCGTCAACCCACTCACAAACTTGTTCTTCTCTTTGACCGTGATCGGCAGTCGCACTTCAAATGTGCCGATTGTAATCTGGTCATCCTTTTTTGTTTGTGGGTTGGATGGCTTGGTTTTATCCTGAGGCGGTTGCGCGAAGTCAGTTATGCCAATAAATAAAATGAAGACGGCAGTCAATGCCATAAGTGCTGATGATCGTTTCATCGCCAACGGGGAACCTCCGACCATGTGAGTCTGATGCACGGGAAGTTAATTCACGATGCTCTGTTCAGGAAAAATTATAGAGGCCAGCAAGAATCAGTGTCCAGTCGGGAAATGGAAGCGCCTATAGAGATGATAGCGGATTGCAGCCTTTGGACTCGATCAATTCATTGGCCTCGATCAACTCAACAGCGCGAGAAAATACTCAAGCTCCGGCGGCAGCTGAGAGACAAACTCCATCGGCTTATCAGTGCGCGGGTGGTTGAAACGGAGTTGCGCCGAATGCAGAAAGTGGCGGCCAAGCGCGATTGCCTCTCGCCTGATCGCAGTATTTCTGATCGAATTCTCGCGCCCGCCGCCATAGGTCGAATCGCCCGCTACGGGGTGGCCTATATGCGCCAGGTGCACGCGGATTTGATGCGTGCGGCCAGTCTTGATCTGCACATTGAGCAGTGTGAACTCAGTATATCTTCGGGCCACTTCAAAGATAGTGTGCGCCGTCCGTCCTGCGCCTCCGCGAAGCACTGCCATGCGTGTGCGGTTGTGAGGGCCGCGGCCTATGCGCGCTTCGATCTCGCCTCGCGATTCAGGTATGCGGCCATAGACGAGCGCGACATACATCTTGAATACCTGGCGATTGCGGAACTGATCTGACAGTCGCTCGTGCGTTACGTCGTTTTTAGCCACGACCAGCAGCCCAGACGTTTCTTTGTCTATGCGATGAACTATGCCCGGACGAATGCGGCCTGCCACATCCGAAAGGGTGTTGAAGTGATAAACGAGGGCGTTTGCGAGCGTGCCCGATTCAATGCCTGCGCCCGGATGCACGACCATCCCTGCGGGCTTATCGACGACTATCAGATCATCGTCTTCGTAAACTATATCGAGCTGAATCGGTTCGGGCAGAAGCGCGACGGGCGGCGGCTCAGGCAGGTCAATTTCGATTCGGTCCCCTGAGCGCAGGCGATAACCCGGTTTCGCCGCGCGCTCGTTGACTAAGATGTCTCCGTCTTCAATCGCTCGTTGAATCCGAGTACGACTGATTTCGAGGATGCGCGATGCAAGAAAAGAGTCGAGGCGCGCGCCCGCCGACTCTTCGCCGATAGTTAATAACTGGGCTTCTGCGCTCACAATGAGGATTGAGTCGAAGCTTCGGAAATTTTTTCCTGAATCCTGACTTCCGAATCCTGAATCTTCATTCGTCGCCAGTGGTAAAGCGTCATCACGAACCCCAACACGAACATGACGATTGAAATGAACTGCGAGGTGGACAGACCGAACACGGAGCCGCGCGGGTCGTCGCGCCAGAATTCAATCGTGAACCGCGCTACGGCATAGATCATCAGATACGTGTAGATGATCTGGCCTTCAAACCTGCGCCGCTTCGTCAACCATAAGAGGAAAACGAATATCAGCAGGTTGGCGGCGGATTCAATCAACTGCGTAGGCACAAGCAATGAATCAATCGGAACGCCTGTCAACTCGCTCGCTTTTTCCGTAAACCGCACGCCTATCCACGAAGTCGTAGGCGTGCCCCAGCAGCAACCGGCAGAAAAACAACCCAGCCGCCCGATTGCATGCCCCAGTGCGATACCCGGAGCGAACGCATCCGCAGTCTTGCGCCATGGTAGATTCCACCGTCGCATCAGGATCACGCTCGCCACAACCGCGGCGATGAATCCCCCATAGAAGACTCCGCCGGAGCGCAGGAAATCGAACGATAGAACGCGCCGCCAGTCGCCGCCGTAATCGCTCCATTCCGTGATGACCATCAGCAGTTTTGAGCCGACAAGCGACGCTGCAAGTATATACAGCCCCAAGTCGTAAACTCGATTCTTCGGCAGTCCATCGCGCTCCGCAAGGCGGGCCGTCATCCACAGCGCAAGGATGAAGCCGATGGCAAGCAGTACGCCGTAGGTTGCTAAGGGGATTCCGAGTCCGGGTATCCTGAAAAGCTCTGGGAACATAAATACTACTCAGAAATTATGAACGGTGAATGATCGGTTTTGCCAAGCCGCAAATCTCAATTCATTATTCATCATTCATCGCTCATCATTCAAATTCATTCTGACTCCTGGCTTCTGACTTCCGGCTTCTGCATCTCCGCGATAGGAGATTCATCGTGCTCGGCGACTGCCAGTCGGTCCGGTTGTGGGGTGAGAAACAATTCAATCGCCATCAACGCCGCGCCTATCGTTATCGCAGTATCCGCCACGTTGAAGACCGGCCATTGATAGTCTTTGTAATGGAGCAGTATGAAATCTATCACGCGACCTATTCGCACGCGGTCGATCAGGTTGCCGCAGATGCCCGCCGCAAGCAGCCCAAGCGAACACAGCAGCAATCTGTTCGATGATTCGGTGCGCATCATATAATAGATGACAACCGTCACGGCCATAACGGAGATGGCCACAAGCAGCCATCTGACATCGCCGTTGTTGAGCATGCCGAAAGCGATGCCGGGGTTTTGCGTATAGCTGATGGCGAAAAAGTTGCGGATGACCTCGATCTCATCGCCTTCCTGCATCCTTGCAGACACCGCATACTTCGTAACCTGATCGAGCGCCATCACGAATATCGTGATAAGCAGATAGCGGAGTTTTCTCGCGCTCGCGCTCGCGCTGATTGCTTCTGAACTCATTAAACTTCCATCCCTTCCCATCTAAGGATGAGCATTCGGGTCATCTATTGCAACCCCTCAGCGAACGAAGTAAACAGCCGCCTCTCGATAATATCAGGAACCGGTCTGCCCTAATTATAAAGCACCTGTCTCCTCTGGTCAGGGAGGCAGGTGCCGCGCGCCTTGAGTCACCGGTATTAATTCAATCCCGCACAGCTTGAAGTTGGCTTCCAGAGCCACTTTTATGCAAATCCGCTTTTATGCAGATCCGCTTTTATGGCAACTCGCGATCTATCCGATGAACATCTCTTCGTCCTGATACGCCTGATCGATCTGCTTGCGATTTCGGCCAAACAACATCTCTATGGTTCGCCGCAACCCGACAAGCAGAGCCGATACTTCGCGCATCGGTTCCAGGACAGTCGATTGCACTTCTATGGTCGTATCCTCTACGCGCTCCTGTGTGCGTGTAAACAGTGCGTCAATCTCGACCACCTGTCGCTGGAGCGTTGAAGTCGCCAGATCTAAAGTCGCTGAAATCTGTTGGGCCTGCCGTTCGGCGAGGGTCGAAATCTGCTGCGATGATGTAGAGACTGCGGCTGCTATGGCGCGCGTTTCGACCGTAACTTTCTCGAAAGTCTCTTTGGCCTGCAATCCGATCTTGTCAACGGTGTCGCGGGCACTGGAGATCGTGCTCTGCACCTGAGAGATGGTCTCTTTAACCTGTTCTATCAGCGGCTCGACTTTGGCAATTACCGGCTCTGCCTTTGCGATTACAGGCTCCAGTTTCGTTTGAAGCGACTCTGCGATTGAGGTCAGCTTTTTGGACGCGCGATAAAGCGCGATCATCATCATCATTTGAACTACGAAGCTCAAAGTGATGACTGCGGCTGCGACCGTTACGACAACATAGAACGTCTGTTGATCCACAAGCCCTCCTCGCTTGTACAGAAGCTCCCAGGGTCAATTAGCTTTATAACGGAAAGGCGCGGTTTGGTGCGGGCCGCCCTTGACAGATTGCGCGCTGCTTCCTGCAACCCGCGCCGCGATAAAGAGCAGGCGCAGTTAATGCAAAATGATTTCAAAGAAGCAGGGGTGAACTTTTGAACTAAGCCTCGCCTTCGACAGCGGCGCTGCTCAAATCGCCCGCCTTGCGCTTCTCTTCGCGATAAGCCTGTTTGCCCGCCTCAATCGCTGCCTGAATTTGCTCTCTCTGGCGCGCAGCAACATCGGATATTGCTTCTGCGCTTTGTGAAACTTTTTCGCGCGCGGCCCCATATGCGCCCGCGACTTTTTCGCTCGCAGCGCCGTACGCGCCCACAACCTTGTCGCTCGCCGCGCCATACACATCCGTCGCGCGAGCGCCCAGAGAGCGAGCGCCTTCGCCCGCAACGTCTACTCCGCGTTTGGTGTAGTCAACTATATCGCCGCGCAGTTCGCGTCCCGATTTCGGAGCGAACAGTAAGGCCAGGGTAGCCCCAATACCTGCGCCTATTAATAAGAATGTCAGTTTCTCAGCCGGTGATGATCCTTCGTTTTCCGCCATTGCCGCCTCCTGAAAAAAGTATTGTCAATATTGCGTGCGTCCACACCCGGTTCAAGACATTCCAATATAGCATTTTGATTTGATTGTATTCAAGACAGCATCCATAAGCATTGCGCAGGTTTCGTTCCTGCTGCAAAACCTTACATTTTTACGCGGTTGCAGTCGTCCGAACGGATCTGAATATTCTCCCTGATTTGTTCCACCTGTGCAGTGATTCGGGGACAGGCGTGCGGGCCATAGAAGCGATTGCCCTCAGTCGCGGCTTCGATTGGAGGCTCATCGCCGCCGTCGATACCGAGATCAACGGCGGCCAGTGAGCGACTCTCCTAAGGTGTAAAGAGCGATGTCAGGAACGGATTGGTGAACAGATTGGCAGCATCGTAATTGCCGAGCGTCGTGACCTCCCAATCCCAGGTGTCGTCGGCGGCACGGCCCGTGGTCATCGTCTGCTTCAGGTTGGCGATGTAGGTCGGGTCGGTCCACGGCCCGTCGCTTGTGGTGTAAGCCCACCCCTTCGACCACTCAGGCATCTGGCGATAACCCGAGCCGAAGTGCTGAACCACCCAATCTTCCAACTGCTTATAGAAGTTGTAAGCCTGCTGTGCATCACTATTAAACAGCGGCAAGGCGGTCAGGATGTCGAACCAGACGGCCACGTCCCAGCCGTTTTGTTGCACGACCGGATCGAGGCTGAGCGAGGAGATGACGGGACTCTGCGCAGAACAGCCGGACGGTGTCACGATCAGCGACGGGTCGTCGAGCGCGGTCACGCGAATCTCGCAGGGCGAATTGATCGGATAGAGCGCGTCCGGTTGCGTGTTCTGGAACTGCACGAGCAGGTCTACGAACTTCGCGGTGAAATCGGCGACGGCCTGCTGCACTTCATTCTTCTTCATCAGCACTGCATAACCGTTGGCCGTCACGCGCAAGGTCGAGTCCTTGACATAAATCATCAGGTCTTTCGACGGTCCCCAGAGGTCTGTGAGGCCGCCCCAGTACAACGCCATGGAGGTGAAGCCGGACATCACGCTGGAAAAGTGCGGCGTCAGGCTTGGGGCGCTGGCGGTGATCAGCTTCAGGATGTCAGAAATCCACGTGGGGATGTTGTCGGAGAATGCATAGTTGTACGGCCCGTTCACCTGCTTTGATGACGGCGGCTTCTGGGCGGCGACCGTCCAGACCTTCAGCCACGGATAGGTGGTCGGCACCGAATCACCGGGATTGTTCGGCAGCGGCGGGAACCAGATCGCTTCGACGCGGCCCGACCGGTTGAGAAAATCTCCGATGCTGTTGGCAGGCGGCGGGCCTGTCGGGGTCGCAGGCGCTGCGAAGAGCGTATCGGCGGTGATGTCCATGATGCTCTGGCAGCGGAGGTTGTAGTTATCGATTGCCTGCAAAGTGACATCGAGCAGAAAGGCGCGGCCACAGTGCGTCAGGAACGCCTTATCATCGCCCTGGCCTCGCTCGAAAGTCTTGATGACGTACTCGTTCTTATTCGATGACGACGGATCGGTGACCACCGCCGTGAAGGCGAGGATCAGATTGCTCAACGAGCCATAGGGAATGTTGAAGTTGTCGTTGGGCGGCGTCTGGACAGCGGTGCCGTGCGCGTTGATCGCCAGCGCGCCGCCGACTGTGATGTTGCCGGGCGCGGGGATGTGCGCGAAGCTGAAACCCGTTGCCGAACCCGTGCCGCCCGATGCGGCCTCCATCGCCGTCATCAAAGCAAGCATCGTCGTGCCGGTCTGAACCTTAACCTGCGCCGGTTGACTGCCTGCCGGTGCCGTGACGCTCAAAACGGTGTTCAATTTCTGTGTCGTGTCGAGGAGAACGACGCCAGCAGGCGACTCTCCCTCTGTCACCGTCAGCGGCGACCAGTTGTGCATGATGCCGCGCGGACGGACCTTGTAGCCTGCTCCAACAGCCCAGTTGCAGACGGCGACAACATCGTCATAGCTCTGTGGCACGGCTGTCCAGAGGCGGGGCACCTTGATGCCCTGCGACCAGTTCTCAAAAGTCTCCCGTGAGATCGGGATGTTACCGGGAAATCCCGGAGGGGTGTTGCTCATATGCTCTCTCCTTATCTGCTGCGTTGATTTTTGTTGACATCAGCCGGTGCGCTGGTGAGATACCCCTTCACCGCCGCCTTCGACTTTTTCAGGAGTAACGCGGATGAAAAAACTCTGATACAACCAGGAACGTGACAGCAAAGGTGCCCCCCATAAGGCGTTTGAGTTTCATCCAATTACGTAACCCCAACTTTCTTTCGTCATGATGCACACATAATGCTAAGGAAACATCCGGTAGTCAAGCTCACATTGAAATTTACGGGGCGGCCCAGCCTTTTATCAGGCAAATCATGAGAGCAGGAATTGAGGAGCGAACCGACCGCGAAAACGCGCCTGTCAAACATATGCGGCGCAGGATAAACGCTTAAGGCTCAGAGGTTAGAGGTCAGTTGATAAAGAGCGGATGGCGCTTGCTCTTTACCGATCTCCGCAATCTGATTTCCGACCGCCGGTAAGCAGTAGAGGCGGTTCGGCGTGGCATGCGCGACCCGGACTCTATGGATGCCCGGCCCAAGCTTGCCCTGAACCATTGCGACGTGATTGCCGCGCGTGTGGCCCTGAGCGAAGCCTTCTTCTTCGGCCTCGCTTTTGATCAGCACTTCAACTTCGCGCCCGACCCATTCCCGGTTTCTTTCAAGAGATACATCCTTTGCGAGTTCGATCAGTCTTCCAAGCCTTTCGACTTTCACTTCGCGGGGCGCGTCTTCAAAGTGAATCGCGGCGGGCGTGCCTTCGCGCTCAGAGTAGATGAACATATAGGCCATGTCGTACCCTACTTCGCGATAAAGCGAAAGCGTCTCCTCGAAGTCCTCTTCCCTCTCGCCCGGAAATCCGACGATGATGTCCGTCGATATGGTCGCGTCGGGCAGAAGCTCGCGCATGCGGCGCACGCGGTCGAGATAAAATTCGCGCGTGTATTCGCGGGCCATGCGCTTGAGCACGAAATTCGATCCCGTCTGCACGGGCAGGTGTATGTACCGGCAAACGGCGGGGGTATCAGCCACGGCTTCGATTATCTCGTCGTCAAAATTGACCGGATGCGACGTTACGAATCGAACACGGGGAATCCCAAGGCGTCCGACCATGCGCAGCAGTTCCGCAAAAGACGGATAGCCGGGCAGAAGCTTTCGGCGCGTGCCCGTGCCTTCGGCCAATCCGTAAGAGTTCACGTTCTGCCCGAGCAACGTCACTTCGACGACGCCTGAGTCTTTAAGCGCGCGCGCCTCGTTGATGATGTCGGAGGCAGGGCGCGACACTTCCGCTCCGCGAGTCTGTGGAACTATGCAGTAAGTGCACCGGTGATTACAGCCGCGCATTATCGTCAAGTGCGCGGTGACCGCGCCCGCAGGCGGAGGCGGCGAATAGAATTGGAGTTCGCTTTTGAAGTCGAACGATTGAAACTTGCCGCGCTCGATTGCCGGAACTATTTCTGTAATCGCTCCGGGACCGAGCATTATATCGACGGCGAACTTCTTGCCCATCCTGCGGCCTTCGGGCAGTTGCGCCAGGCATCCCATCAATCCTATGGTCAGATGCCCGCGCTTCTGTTTTTCTTTGCGAAGCTCGCCCAGCAGGCTTTGCGCTTTTTCGACCGGCTTGCCGCGCACTGCGCACGTATTGACCAGCACCAGATCGGCTTCGCGGAAATCATCAACGAACGAGTAACCTATCCCCGCAAGCTCTGATTTTATGGCGTGCGTGTCGTACTCGTTCATCTGACAGCCGAATGTTATTACGTGCGCTCGCATAAATATCCGTTAAGCTCCTGTCTTCAGACGCTATGTTGCCGGTCGAATTAATCCTGAATCTTATCATTGCATATAGAGCGCTTGCCAGCGTGACATGTGGGAACTAAAAGTGGAAAGCGGGAAAGGGATGAAGCAATGGCTTCGATAAAAGCAGCTTCTCCCTTTCGTCTATGAAAAGATGTTATGCGGGAAGCTCTGTGATGAACATAGTACCCTGGCCGGGTTTGCTCTCGGCCCTGATCGCTCCGCCGTGCTCTTTTATTATTCCGTAACTGATTGACAGCCCCAGCCCTGTTCCCTGCCCTACAGGCTTGGTGGTAAAGAACGGGTCGAATATCCTGTGGATGTTTTCCGCCTCTATGCCCGGCCCATCATCTGCAATCTGTACTTCGACCCAATCCTTGCCCTCTACACGTTTGACCATGCTCTTTACGGTCAGCGTCCCGCCGCGCTCGCAATTGTTCATCGCCTGCTCTGCATTCACCACTATGTTCAAAAAGACCTGCTGCAAATGATGGCCGTCGGCCATCACCAAAGGTATCGAACCCAGTTCGCGGTCGATCCTGATATTGGTCACTCTCATCTCGTATGCGCGCAATTCGAGCGTCCGCTCAAGCAACTCGTTGATGTCCAGATATGAGCGGCTGGGCCTATGATGGCGCGAAAAAGAGAGCAGGTTCTGAACGATGCGCCGCGTACGTTCGGCTTCGCGGCTGACTATATCGAGGCGCTCTCTGATCTGTGGATCGAGCGTTGGGGCTGCCAGAGCCAGTTGCGTGTAACCGATGACGGAAGTGAGCGGGTTATTAAGCTCGTGGGCGACGCCTGAAACAAGCTGGCCAAGCGCAGCCAGTTTCTCAGATTGCATGAGTTGCTGTTGGAGTCGCTTGATCTGTGTAACCTCGCGGAAGGTGCTGACGATTGACGTTCTGCCCGCGTATTCGATCAGCGAGCTGTTTTCAAGCAGGTCAATCGGGGTTCCGTCTTTTCTGAAATGGATGGTCTCGAAATTTTTAACGCTGCCGTGTGTGAGAATTTCGCGGACTCGTTCTTCCCCGCCCGCCGCGTCTTTAGCGATAACTTTCAGGCTTATGCCTAAAAGCTCGTCTTTTGTAAGCCCGTACATCTCGCATGCGCTGCTGTTGGCTTCGAGTATGACTCCGGTTTCGGGATCAAAGACGACCATGGTATCGGTCGCGTTTTCAAACAGGTTGCGATACTCGCGCTCTGATTGTCGCAAAGCCCTCTCCATGATCTTGCGCTCGGTGATATCACGCACAAAGGCGCAAATACACTCCTTGCCGTTGAACTCCAGATAACTCGCCGACACCTCGACGGGAAAGATTTTCCCTTTCCTGTTGCGCTGGCGAGATTCAAACGTGAAGGTCTCTCGTCGTCTGGTCATCTCCCAGGTCTCCGGCCAGTTTTCCGCTATAAAGATCACATCGATGTCGCACAGATGCATCGAAAACATCTCTTCGCGCGTGTAGCCGACCATGCGGCAAGCCGCATCGTTGACGTAGAGGAACTTCCCGTCCTTTCCTATCCAGTAAACAGCGTCCGCGTTGCGGTCTATAGAAAACTGCGTGAGGCGCAAAGCTTCTTCCGCGCGCCTGCGCTCGGTGACATCGCGCGAGTTGATTACGATTCCGCTGACAATCGGATCAGCTAAAAGGTTGTTTGCGATTAATTCGAGTATTCGCTCAGAGCCGTCTTTGTGATGAAAGCGAAGCTCTACGCCAGAGCCGAACCCTCGACGGTCGAGCACGAGACTGAGCATTTCGGTCGCTTTCTGCCGGTCGTCAGGGTGCAGGAACGTAAATGCGCTTTTGCCGATAAACTCTTCCGGTTCGTAACCGAGCAGATGCCTGATGGAAGGGTTTTGATAGCGAACCGATTCATCGGCATCGATAATCGAAATGACTTCCGAAGAGTTTTCGATCAGCAGGCGGAATCGCTCCTCGCTGCGGCGCAGTTCCGGTTCTACGGGTTTGTGTTCAATGATGTCGCAGAGGTTTTCGCGCGCGCGCTTCTCTTTGAATTGATTGATGAGACGCGCGGCCTTCTTGCGTATCAACCCGCCCGATGCATTGATATGAAGACAATCATCAGCCCCTGCGTCCATTCCTTCTATCAAACTCTGGTCGTCGCCCGACGGAGAAGTGATGAGCAGGATGGGAGCCTCGGCCAGGCAAGGCTCTGCTTTCAGTCTTGAGCAGATCTCAGCGCAACTCATGCCGGAGATGGCCAGGTCGCTGACGATCAGATCGGGCGGCATCGCGCGCGCGCGCTCAAGCGCCCCTTCAAGGCTGTCGGCGCTGCTTATCGTGTATTCATGTGAATCGAGAATCGTGCTCACGGCTTCGATCCAGGCCGGATGATCGTTCACAAGCAGAATGGATGGCGCGTGGATAACCGATTTCGCAGCCATCTCGCTTCGGGACAGAAGGATTTGGGCAGATTTCATCTTTTTTTTCGTAATCAATATAACCGGAACATTTCGGGAGCGGGACAGTCGTATAGTACCTCGCCTTCGATCAATCCACAATAGTTTTCAAATTCGAGTAACGCGCGTATTGGAGCGTTTTCCCGACGCTGTTTTCAAACCGGTCTGCCGTGTTTGACTGAAAAATTGACAAATCGCGTAAGCGAGCGGAGAATTCTCTACAATCATTGGTTAATAATGAAAGGTCTTATGATGGGTAAAAGATTCACATCCGGTTTCGCTTTCGCGCTGGCGCTACTATTATTTGCAGGATCGGGTGTCGCCGCGTGGCAAGGCGCTGCGTCGATCAAGAAACCGGACCCGGCTCCGACGCTCGAAGCGACCGACGATATATTGAAAGTCGTCAGCCGACTGCGCGATCTGGAAGTCAGGCACCCGGTTAAGAGCGCGCTCAAGACCAGAGATGAAATCGAAGCCTCTGTCATACGCGACCTCGACGAGTCTACTCCGCCCGAAGAATTCGAGGCGTCGCAAAAAACGCTCGTCAAGATGGGGCTGATCAACAAAGATTTTCAGTTGCGCAATTACATTGTGAAGCTTCTGCGCGAACAGGTGGCAGGCTTTTACGAGCCAAAGTCGAAAGAGTTTTATCTTGCCGCGTGGCTGCCGCTGTCAGAGCAGAAGAAAGTCATGGCGCACGAGCTTGTTCACGCGCTACAGGATCAGCATTTCGACCTGCGCCGATTCGAGAAATGGCCCAAAGGCAACTCTGACGCAGAGCTTGCTGCGCACGCGCTTGTAGAGGGCGAAGCGACGCTCGTCATGATTCAATATGATCTGGAACAGTCGGGGCTGCGCGGAATCGATATGACCCTCATAGGCTCGCTCACAGACCGTCTGATCGAAGCGGACGCGAACACGGAAGATCCGAATTATCCGGTTCTTTCCGCCGCTCCGAACGTTCTGCGCGAGAACCTTCAATTCCCTTACGTATACGGCGCAGGCTTCGCGCAGGCGGTGCTCAAAAGCGGCTCGTGGCGCGGACTCGATAATGTTTATCAACAACTGCCCGCCTCGACCGAGCAGATCATTCATCCCGAAAAGTATCTGGCGCACGACAATCCTGTGAAGATCGAAATACCCTCTCTCGCCACCATCTTCGGGCGGGCGTGGAAGCAATCGGACGCGGATGTGAACGGCGAGTTCGGCTATCAGGTATTGCTCAGCCAGTTCATATCCCGTTCCACGGCCCGCACGGCTGCAACAGGGTGGGGCGGCGACCGGTATGCTTTCTACGAGAACAAAGCGACAGGCGAATCGGCGCTCATTCAGTACACGACCTGGGACACGGCTGGCGATGCGAAAGAGTTCTTCGACGCTTACGCGCTGCGAAGCGAAAAGCGATATAAGATAAGCGGCCCGACCGATGCGACCGCGCAGCTTCGCATTTACGAGGCGGGCGAGGGGCTGGTGTCAATCGAGTTGCGCGAGCGTGACGTGGTGATAATCGAAGGCGCTCAGAATCGCAAACAGCTTGCAAGTCTACAGGCGCGCGTGTGGGAGAGTAAGAAAAAATAGTAGCAATCCGGTTAATCAACCTCTATCCAAATTTAAAATTTATTTACTTCGGCTCATCTATTGAATAAGGGAATAAAGCTGACGCCGGAAGAGCGGGTTTCGACAACGGACGATGATCTGAAATTCAAACTGAAAATAAAATCGGGAATTGTCTCTGCCTCTACAATCGCCCCTCTTTTGAATTTCAAGCTGGCCTTCTCAACGCAAATCAATTAACTTTGTCGTTCTCCGAATGATTTCACATACCACCTTCAGAGGTCAGCGATGATTCGCCTCAGATTAAAGTGTGCTCTGTTGATCGCAGCATTGCTTTTCGTTCACCTGACCGCTCCGGCTCAGACAACCAGACCGGGTTTTGAACAATCCTCGCGGCTTGAAAAACTCGCGCGCGAGGTGGTCGCTGCGGCGGTAGAAAAGTTCGGCAAGGGCGGACTCACCACAGATAAAATCGCGCTCACGATCATTGATCTCAACAACCGCCAGCATACAACGTGGGCCAGCCACAGAGGGCAGGAACAGATCTATCCTGCAAGTGTGGTCAAGCTCTTCTACCTCGTCGCGGCGCATCATCAGATGGAGACCGGCGCTCTAAAATCGACGCCTGAGCTTGAGCGCGCGCTCCACGACATGATAGTCGATTCGTCGAACGATGCGACGCATTACGTGCTCAACCAGCTTACCGGTACAACCGACGGGCCAGAGCTTGACGAAACATTGCTCCGCGCGTGGATGGATAAGCGCAACGCAGTGAATCGCTATTTCGCGAGCCTCGGCTACGAAAAGATCAATGTCAATCAGAAGACCTGGTGCGAGGCTCCATACGGCAGAGAGCGGCAGGGGCTTGGGGCAAACTTCGAGCTTCGCAACAAGCTGACGACCGAGGCAGTCGCGCGGTTGATGTACGAGATAGTCACAGATCGCGCGGCCCCTCCTTCGCGATGCCGCGCGATGATGAACCTGCTCCATCGCGACCCGTTCACAAAGAGCATGGATGCTGACGATCAAGCCACTGCTTTTTCAGGCAAACTGCTTCCGCCGGGGTCACAGCTTTATTCAAAAGCGGGATGGACATCTTCTACGCGGCACGACGCGGCATACATCACTTTGCCGAACGGCGCACGCTACATACTGGTCGCCTTCACGGTTGACAACAGCAGTCAGGCCGATATACTGCCGTTCGTGTCAAACAAGGTTGCAGAAGAATTTTCCCGCGCGCCCGTAACAGCCGACCTCGTTTTAACGAACGGTCGCATCTGGACAGGCAGCAAGGCTCGTCCGTGGGTTGAAGCCATTGCTGCGCGCAATGATCGCATCATCGCCACAGGCTCCACAGACGAAATCAAAAAGCTTGTGGGGGCCGAAACGCGCGTTATTGAGCTTCGAGGGCGGCTCGCGCTTCCGGGCTTCATAGACGATCACACGCATTTCATGAGCGGCGGGTTTCAACTGCTCTCTGTCGATCTGCGCGACGCGGCGACGCAGGAAGAGTTCGCGCGACGAATCAAAGCGCAGGCCGCAAAAGTCGGCGCGGGTCGCTGGATTACCGGAGGCGACTGGGATCACGAATTATGGCCCGGCGGCCCGCTGCCTGCGAAAGAACTGATCGACGCCGTGACGCCAGATAATCCGGTGTTCGTTTCGCGGCTCGACGGGCATATGGCTCTGGCCAACAGCGTCGCGCTCAGGCGGGCTAAGATCACAAAAGAGACGAAAGACCCGCCGGGCGGCACTATCGTCCGAGACCCGAAGACCAATGAACCGACAGGCGTGCTGAAAGACGCTGCGCAGGGTCTGGTGTGGCCGCTCATCCCTGACCCAAGCGATGCCGAATATGATGAAGCGCTCGCGGCAGCGATGAAAGAAGCTGCGCGCAACGGCGTGACTTCGGTTCAGGACATAACCCTATGGCCTCATTACGAAGTTTATAAAAGATTCCGCGCCGCGAATCTGTTGACCGTTCGCGTCTATGCCCGCACTCCGCTCGGCAACTGGAAACGACAGGCCGATACAATCGAGCGGCAGGGGAAAGGTGATGACTGGTTGCGGCTTGGCGGGCTGAAAGCGTTTATGGATGGCTCGCTCGGCTCGACTACGGCGCTGTTTTTCGAGCCGTTCACAGACGAGCCGAACACTTCCGGGTTGATGGCTGACGATAACATTCCCGAAGGCATCATGAAGCAGAACATCAAAGACGCGGACAAAGCGGGGCTGCAATGTTCGGTTCACGCAATCGGAGACAAAGCCAATAACATCCTGCTGAATTATTTTGAAGAGATCGAAAAAGAGAACGGCCCGCGTGATAGAAGGTTTCGCATAGAGCACGCGCAGCATCTGGCGACCGCAGACATCGCGCGATTTGCGCGGCTCGGCGTAATCGCGTCCGTGCAGCCTTATCATGCGATAGACGATGGCCGATGGGCTGAAAAACGGATCGGCCCTGTCCGAATAAAAACCACCTATCCGTTTCGCTCACTATTAGACGCGAAGGCTACGCTCGTCTTCGGCTCGGACTGGACCGTAGCGCCGATTTCGCCGATTCTCGGAATTCACGCGGCGGTCACGCGCGCGACAACCGACGGCAGGAACCCGCGCGGCTGGATTCCCGAACAGAAGATAACGGTCGAAGAGGCCGTGCGCGCTTACACCACGTCGTGCGCTTTCGCAGAGTTTGCCGAAAACAACAAAGGCGCTCTTGAAGCGGGCAAGCTCGCAGACATAGTCGTGCTGTCCGAAGACATCTTTCGCGTTCCGCCCGACCAGATTCAAAAGACCGCCGTGGTCTACACAATCACGGGCGGGCGCGTCGTATTCGGCAAGTAAGTAGAATCAATCCATTGGAGATTTATGAAACCGTGCGCCGTGTTGCAGTTGATACTATTTTTGACTCTCTCGTTCTACTCTGTTCCGGCTCAAAGCAAAGACAGCCTGCGCACGCCGGAAAAAGGGAGCGCCGAACGCCGGGCCATCATGGACAGCCTGCGCGACAACTTCAAAGGGCAGACCGTAACTTTCAAGGTGAACTATCTCAAAGTGCATAACGGCTGGGCGTGGGTTGATGTAACGCCGCTCGATGATAAAGGCAAAGCGGTGGCCGAAGGCGGCCCCTCGCTTCTGCATTATGAGGAAGGCGCGTGGAAGATTATGGAGTTGCCCGAATTGCCCGAAGACCCGGATGACCCGATGCCTGCCGAAGATGCCAGCCCGCGTTTCATCAAGGCAGTCCAGAAAAAATATCAGAGATTGCCTGCCGACATTTTTCCCATAAAGCGAAAGTGATCGACGAGGAGTTTCAGACTATGACTAAGCTTGCGCGCATACTGACCTTCCGCGACCTGACACTGCTTATCATCGGCTCGGTGATTGGGTCAGGCATCTTTCTCGTTCCCGGCGAAGTGCTCAAACAGGTAGACGGTCGCATAGGGCCTGCGTTGATGGTGTGGCTGGTCGGCGGACTGCTCTCTCTGCTCGGCGCGTTGACCTACGGCGAATTGAGCGCGGTCAATCCGAAAGCAGGCGGCCTCTACGTTCACATCCGCGATTGCTTTGGCCCGCTGCCAGCCTTCCTTTTCGGCTGGACCCTCTTCTTTGCAATCAGCGCCGGGACTGTCGCAACGCTGGCCGTCGCCTTCAGCACTACGCTTGGTCAGGTAATCAATCTGCCGCCGGAGGCAGAAAAAGTGATCGCGCTTTTGATGATTCTGGTCGTGACCGTTGTAAATGTCATCGGCACGCGCACGAGCGCAGACGTGCAGAACTGGACTACGGCCATCAAAGTGGGAGCGCTGATCCTGATGAGCGTGGCGCTGCTGATGTTCGGTCACGGCTTTCAGGGGACAGGCGCGAGCGTATGGCCTTCGGAGATCAACGGCTCGCTCGCTTCGGGCTTCGGGCTGGCGATGGTGAGCGTGTTGTGGGCATATGAAGGATGGCAATACTGCACTTTCAGCGCAGGCGAGATAGTAAATCCGCAGCGCGACTTCCCCCGCGCTTTTCTGGTCGGCTCTTTGGCGCTGATATTTATCTACCTGCTCGCAAACGTAGCTTATCTGGCGGCACTCGGCCCGGCTGGCGTTATTGCGTCAAAGAGCGTCGCCGCCGCTTCGCTCACTGCCGTAGTAAATCCTGCTGCCGCAAAATTAATAATCATCGCCATTGCAATTTCGATATTCAGCGCGACCAACAGTAACGTGCTCACGTCGCCACGCGTTTACTATGCGATGGCGATGGACGGGCTTTTCTTCAGGCAGCTGGCCGAAGTGCATCCGCGATTCGGCACGCCCGCATTTGCAATCATCGCAGGGTCGATGTGGGCTGCGGTGCTGGCGATGTCAGGCACGTTCACGCAACTGCTTACGCTCGTCGTTTTTTCCGGGTGGATTTTTTACGCGCTCGCCGCCGCAAGTATATTCGTCTATCGCAAGCGACAGCCTGCGGTTGAACGTGCGTATCGCACGCCGGGTTATCCGCTCACGCCGCTGTTGTTCATCCTCGCCGCTATCGTTCTGGTCATCAACACGCTCAAGGATCAGTTGTCGGATAATCCCATTCGCACACTGCTTGCGCTCAGCATAATCGTGCTTGGCATACCCGCTTATTACATCTGGCGCTCGCGCAGCAAGACCGTTTATAAAGTTGCGGAAAGCTCTGAGGCCGATTGAATCAATCGGCTGTATCACGCTCTGTATAGTCACCTGAGGCACGATATGGTGCAAAGGTTTTCCGGTTTTTGCGTTTGGTAAACGTACAGGCGTACTGCATTGCTCTGATCTAAACTGTCTCGCCAATAAACTAATCCGCATCCATCTTCATCATAATAAATGGGCACGTTTTGGGCATGATTGTTGCACTGATAATCACTTAATCCGCATGAGCGAACCAGTGGTAGGGAGGGATCAAGCAATGTTAAAACAATTAAGCAAGCGATTCTCAAGTGTTCCGCTGCCTGTCGCGCTGATAGCCGTTATCATCGGAATTATCGGCGTAGCGGGCGCGGCGTTTTTGTTGTCGCGGTCGGAGCCTAAAGCCGAAGCGTTAAGCACTCCGCGCGCAGCGCGTATCGAGCGCGTTGAAGGCGACGTGGGGTTGGCGCATTCGCTGGAACCCGACGCCGCAAATCAAGATGTCGAAGATCAAACCGAGTGGACCGAGGCCGTTGTCAATACGCCGATCACGGTCGGGGACCGAGTCTATACTCGCGACAACTCGCGCGCGGCAATTGCTTTCACAGGCCGCAATTATGCGCGGCTTGATCCGGGCGCATCGCTTGACGTGATGTCGCTTGCCGATAGCCGAACGCAACTCGCGCTCAGAGACGGCTCTGCGCTGTTTGATGTCGGGGAGCTTGCCGATGGCGAATTGTTTGAAGTGGCGACTCCGGGCGGAGCCGTTGATTTCAACGAGCCGGGTCTGTATCAGGTCGGTATAGGCGACGACGGCAACACGATAGTATCAGTGTTGAGCGGGCTGGCTCAGGTGGTCGGGCTGGAAGGAAGCGGCCAGATAGAAAAAGGCGAGATACTGACGCTCGTAGGTCAGGCGGCAACGCAGTTGCTGGTGTCAAAACTTGCGCCCGATCTGGCAGGCAACATCGTTGACGATTACTACGGCTATCGTTATCCGAACACTTACGATGGTCGCTATCGCAATTACGACACTTACGTTGATGACCCTGACTACTATGACCCGTACAGTCATTCGGCAAGCTATGACTATCTGTCGGAAGATATACCGGGACTCTATGATCTTGATCAATATGGCGACTGGGAAGACGTTGACGGGTACGGTCGCTGCTGGACGCCGCGCGTAGAAGCAGACTGGTCGCCGTATCGCTCCGGCTATTGGGATGTCAATAACGTATGGGGGCCGACCTGGGTTGCCGAAGAGCCGTGGGGCTATGCGCCTTATCACTACGGTCGATGGGCGTACATAAACAACCACCGCTGGACATGGGTGCCGGAAGACTGTCGCACGAATCCCGTATACGCGCCCGCGCTCGTAACATTCGTTCCATTGCAGCAGACAGGTCAGATAGCGTGGGCACCGTTAGGTCCGGGCGAGAGATATTTGTCGAGATACTATGACGCGAATTTTCATCCTCAATACTTCGCATCGCGCGAGGTCGTGACCGAGGTTGTAAACGTCCAGCACAACTATGTGAACCTGAATTATCCGACGGCAGTGACGGTCGTCCCTGTGCGGGAGTTCAGGCATAGGATTGACCGGCGAGTGATCGTTCCGGCAAATGCACAGTTGATCGCGCAATCTCGTGGAGGGACGGATGCGTTCGCCGTTGACGGAGTACGTCAGCTTGCAAAAAATGGTGAGTTCGCAGAGCGCAGGATGAAGGGGCCGCGCCGCAACCGTGCGGAAGCATTCAATGCTCCTGTTGTCACGAGTGTCGCGCCTGTGATTCCTCCGGGTAGAGGCGGCTTTCAGGTTCAGGCTGTGACTGAAAAGCAGAGAAAGAACAAACTGAAGGTCGATAACAGCGGGCAGGTCGTGGCCTCGCGTCGCCCTGATGGTTTGCCGGAAGCGATGACTCATAAGGTTATGCCTGCCGTCAATCAGGAACGTCAACAGAAGATGGCC
The DNA here is from genome assembly GCA_963804815.1 of Blastocatellia bacterium. GTDB lineage: Bacteria > Acidobacteriota > Blastocatellia > UBA7656 > UBA7656 > DATEKX01. The sequence goes on from CAWDRU010000001.1 coordinate 328,927, forward strand.
GAACTTTCTCAACGCGTTCAGCAGGGAGACAAATCAGCGCAGACAGAGTTGCGTTCGCTCAAACGCGAGCAGCGCAACGAAGAGCGCGCTGTGCGCCAGATGCCCGCAAATCAGCAGCAGATAAATCAACAACAGAGAGCAGCGCAACAGGCAATTCAGCAAGGCCAATCGCGCAGGGAAATGAAGCAGCTTGAGCGTCAGCAGAGGGCGGCTGGTCAGCAGGCTCAGGCAGATCAGATAAAAGAACAGCTCAGGGCGCAAAGGCAGCAGCAGCTCCAGCGACGAGAGGTAACGGCTCAGCAGCAACAACGCCCAGTTGTTCAGCAGGGTCAGATGAAACAGCAGCGACAAGCCGAACGCGCTCAAAGACAGGCCGCCGCACAGGGGCAGGTCAATCAGCAGCGGGAACAGATGAAACAGCAGCGGCAGATGCAACAACAGCAGCAGCAGAATCAGCAACGGCAAAATCAAGCTGCTGCTCAGCAGGCGCAGGTGAATCAGGCTCGCGAAGCCCGAAAATCCCAACGGCAGCAGCAGATGGTTCAGCAACAGAGCATTCAGCGCCAGCAGGTGAGGCAGCAACAGCAGCAGGTGCAACGTCAGCAGCAGGCGCAGCAACAGCGCCAGCAGGTGGTTCAGATGCAACGCGCTCAGCAACAGCAACAGCGCCAGCAGATGAAACAACAGCGGCAAGTTGAAAGGCAGCCGCAAATAAGGCAGCAGCCGCAAATGCGACCTCCGGCTTCATCCACCCCTGATGCGAGAACGCATCAACCGGGTCAGGGACAAGGGCAGGGCAAGAGGCGTAAGCCGTAGCTGATTTATCGATTCGGTATGAAAAAGTCAGGCCACCTCAATTGAGGTGGCCTGACTTTTTTGTTGAGAACGCGCTTGATTTCGGATGAGGAAATTATGGCTACTGCTTCGCTTTTTGAGCGAGCGTTTCGTAACGCGCTTCGTCATCGCTTTCGACTGATGTCGGAAGGTTGAGCATACTCCATCCCGGCTCGGCCACTCGTCCGAAATTGTCCATGGCTCCGACGAACCCGCCGCGCACGTTTGCCACGTTCGTGTAGCCCATCTGGCTCAAGACGGCGCAAGCCTGAGCCGAGCGTCCGCCGGACTTGCAGCCTACGACCAGCTTTGCGTCTCTAGGCAGATTCGCTTCGACCACTGCGGCAAAATCCTGATTCGGCGACATCCCAACTCCCGGCGTGAAGTGCAGGACGGGAATGTTTATCGACTTTTCAGGATGACCGGCCTCGAACTCAGGCACTGAGCGAACATCAAGATAAATGTATTCAGGGTCGCTTTCGATCAACTCGTATGCTTCCTTCGGGCTTACTTCTTTCATCGTTTCTCCTTTTCTTCAATTCTTACTCGCGAGTTGAGTATAGTCAATCATCCCAGGTTAATTACTTCACTAAATCGCTTTTGTAAACGACTCCGCCTTTCATCACGAACCCGACTCGGTCCAGGAGCGTGATCTCTTTCAGCGGGTTGCCGGGGACGGCCACGAGGTCCGCGTATTTACCGCGCTCGATGCTGCCTATGCGGTCGCTCCACCCGATGATCTCTGCGTTGAGACTGGTTGCTGATACGATTGCCGACATGGGGGATTCGCCGAGCGTGACTCGGATTATCAACTCCTTTGCATTATCGCCGTGCGGTATCACAGCCGAATCAGACCCGACTCCAATGGGAAGCCCTGCGGCCAGCGCGCGCTTGAACCCGGCAATCTCTGTGCTGCGGAGTTGCCTGTCGCGCTCGATTTCAGACTCCGGGACTCCGTGTTTTTTTCCCTCTGTTTGAATCACTTCACTGGTGTAGAGCGTCGGAACATAGAAGGTCTTGCGCGTAGCTTTGAGCATACGGACGGCTTCGTCATCCAGAAACGTGCCGTGATCAATCGTGCGAACGCCTGCGCGAATCGCAGCCTTTATGCCTTCTATGCCATGCGCGTGCGCGGCGACCTGACGGCCCCAGCGATTGGCTTCGGTCACGGCGGCTTGAATCTCTGCGTCCGAATACTGCTGCGCGCCCGGATGTATGCCCTTCGACAAGACAGCGCCTGTGACGAGTATCTTTATGAAATCGGCTCCGTTTTTCAGATTCGTCCGAACAGCCTTTACGACTTCGTCGGGGCCGTCTGCAAGGTTTCTGACTATTGGGACATCGACGTAGATCGAAAACTGCCGCGCATCGCCAGCGCCGCCCGTTGACGATACATAATTGCCCGCGACAAGAAGCCGTGGGCCGATTACTGCGCCTTCATCAATCGCGTTGCGCAGATCGACATCCACAAAGGGCCAGGTCGGCCCCATATCGCGACAGGTTGTGAATCCGGCCAGCAGCGTTACTCTGGCATTATGCGCGCCCCAGAGCGCGTTATGGCCCGGCGTTGTTTTTACGAGCGCTTCTTCCCAGTTAGTTCCGTACCTGTCTGTCAGATGCGTGTGCAGGTCTATCAGGCCCGGCATCAACGTCGCGTCGCCCAGATCAATTACCTTTGCATTTTTCGGTATCGCAAGCTGTGATGCGACTTCGACTATCTTCTCGCCTTCGACGCGCACCATGGCGGGTTCGAGCATCGCGCCGCCTCGCCCGTCTATCAATCGCGCCGCTTTAATTATGATTATTGGTGCGGGTGTTGGATTTTGCTCAAGAGAGAAAGCCAGCGCGCAGGCGAGAGCCGCAAGAATAAAATTTCTCATCACTTCTCTCTTTCAGGGCGAGCAGTCAAGCCGTCTGTTATTACAACTGCCTGATCCAGATATTGCGATACCTGACCAGATCGCCGTGATCCTGCAATTTCAACGAAGCCTTCGGGCCATGCGCTGTGTAAAGCGCGGGCCTGTCGTGATAGGTATTGCCATAAATCTCGACGTTGTTCTGTATCAGCACCCCGTTATGCAGCACAGTGATTCGCGCGCGCTCTGTCACCTTGCCCTGCTCGTCGAATTTCGGGGCCTTGAATATGATGTCGTAGGTCTGCCATTCGCCGGGTTTGCGGCTCGCGTTTACAAGCGGCGCATATTGTTTGTAGATCGAACCGGCCTGACCATGAAAATAGGTCTTGTTTTGATAAGAATCGAGCACCTGTACTTCGTAACGTTCCATCAGGAAAATACCGCTGTTGCCTCGCCCCTGCCCTTCGCCTTTAACAACGGCAGGCGTAGCCCATTCGATGTGCAGTTGACAATCGCCGAACTCCTGTTTTGTGGCAATATCGCCAGTGCTCGGCACTACCTGCATATAGCCGTCTTTGACCTGCCATTTGGCTTCGCCGCTCTCTTTCAGGCTGCGCCACTTGAGCACGTCCCTGCCATCAAATAAAACGATGGCATCCGAAGGCGGGTCGCTGCTGGCCTGTCCGGGCGTAACAACAGTTGGTTCATTGTTGGGTGGGGGAAAGGGTGCCGGTTCCTGCGTCGTTTGAGTCATAATCACTCCGGAAAGCGCACTGGTCACAAGTAGGAAAGCGATGGTTGATATTGTCAGACTCAGGAATCCTGCCTGAAGCCTTTTCATAAGGTGATTTCCTCCGCACAGAGTATACCGCTGCTATCGTGTTTCGTCCTGAAGACCCAGCCAGGGGCCGAATCAGTTTTCTGCCGCAAAATCAGGTTCAATTGCGCAGCATGGTGCTGGACGTGGCGCATGTTGTGGAGCAATAACTCCACGACACTCATATCAGGCCGGTCCGGTCGGCAGCGCTGAGAAGCCTTTTCGTCCGTCAAAGCGCAAATCGCCGTCTGACATTTTTTGCGGCCATGTTCGAGATAAGTTTGAAGCTCAGGCTTCGTATACACGCGCGCGGGAAGCACTCCCGCAGGGTCCATCTCTTCGAGTGTGAAGGGAGCGGGCGGAGCAAAACCTTCAGCCGAATCCGATAGATAAAAGTCGAGCCAGAAGAGCGTGTGATAAACGATATACCAGTATTCCGGTTGCTCAACACGGTCGCCCCAAAGCTTGTCGGGACAGGCCAGTATTGCATTTTCGAGCATGTCTATAGAGGCTCCGAACTGCCGCCAGATGATAGCTCTCCAGGTAGCATCCATTTCAAGGCTCCACGTGAAAGACTGGCAATCTATCATAAGCATCTTCTGATTTAAAGTCAGAGTCGCGCAGCTAAACCGGGTCGCCTTAACATATCAGGAATGAATTGGATTCAGCCGCGATATACAGATCCGCTTTGCTCGCCTGTTTTGACCACTTAGCGCAAGTTGAAATCCATCTGCGCTTGCCCTGTGGCGTAAATTACGCAATTATCTCAGTAAATGGCTTATCTCAATCTCAATTCAAAGCCTCAAAACAGCTCGTGGCGCGAAAAACTCGCCTCACTGCGATACATTCCTGCACTGGTAAAACTGGTCTGGCAAATCCAGCCCTTTTATACAATCGCCATTGTATTCTTCAGGCTGGCCCGCACTATGGTGCCGATTGGAACTCTACTGGTCGGCAAGCTGATTATTGACGCGGTGATCTCGGCCAGATCCGGGGACCACAACGCGTCCGCGCTTTGGAAGCTTGTCTTTATGGAAATCTGTATCGTCGTGGGAGGCCAGATACTTACACGCGGGTCTTCGCTCGTTGAAGGTTTATTAGGCCAGCTGTTTTCCAATCACACAGGCATCATGTTGATGGAGCATGCATCCAAACTCGACATCAGCCATTTTGAAAACCCCGCTTTCTACGATCAACTGGAGCGCGCGCGCCGTCAGATCACCAACCGGCTGGGGCCACTAACGCAGCTACTCCAAATTTGCCAGGATGTATTGACTCTGGTTTCGCTCAGCGTGGGCTTAGTGATTTACAGCCCGTGGCTGCTGCTGCTGCTTGCCGTCTCTGTGATGCCGAGTTTTTTCGGCGAGAGCCATTTCGCCATTCTCGAATACTCCCTGTTTCACACAAGGACGCCTGAGCGGCGAAAGCTGGAATACCTGCTCTATGTCGGTGCCAGCGACAAGACAGCCAAAGAGGTCCAGTTATTCGGTCTGGCCAACTGGATTGTATCCAGATATCGCAGATTGTCCGACCGGTTCTACATCGAGAATAAAAAGCTCTCGATCCGAAAAAACGTAAGCAATGCTACTTTTTCATTTATCTCAGTCGCGGCTTATTACATCGCTTATGCAATCATACTGGTTCGGGCTGTTGACGGCGTAATCAGCATCGGAACACTGACTTTTCTGGCTGGCTCGTTCGAGCGCAGCAACGACGTGATGCAGCGATTATTTCTCGGCGTCAGCGCCATATTTGAGCAGGCGCTTTACCTCAGGGATCTGTTTGAATTCTTTAACATGAAGCCATCTATTCGGTCTCAGCCCGATGCGCCAATGATCCCTCGACCGATTCGCGAGGGGCTTGTGTTCGACGACGTAGGGTTCCGGTATCCGGAGAGCGACAGTTGGGCCGTCCGCCACGTCAGTTTCTGCATACGTCCGGGAGAGCGTGTGGCGCTGGTCGGTGAAAACGGGGCCGGGAAGACGACCATCACCAAGCTGCTCGCACGACTTTATGACGTCACCGAAGGCCGCATACTTCTTGATGGCAGAGACATCCGCGAGTACGACCTCCTATCGCTGCGCAAGGCTATCGGGGTGATCTTTCAGGACTTCGTGAAGTACGATCTGCGATTCGCCGAAAACATTGGGGTGGGGGAGATAGAGATAGCCCGGTCCTACCTTGATTCAATCGAAGTGGAATTATCGCCCGATGGAAAGCAACGGGGAGGCGCGCAGGAATTGATTGACTCTGATTCAACTCCCTCGTTCATCACTTCGGCTGCGGACAAGTCACTGGCATCGACTCTGCTCACGCGGCTGCCCGCCAGATACAGCCAGATGCTGGGGCGGCGGTTTGAAGGAGGAGTGGAATTATCAGGAGGCGAGTGGCAAAAGATAGCGCTGGCCAGAGCCTATATGCGCGATGCTCACCTTTTGATTCTGGACGAACCGACCGCATCGCTGGACGCCCGCGCCGAGTACGAGGTATTTGCGAGATTCTCGCGCCTTGTGGCCGGGCGGATGGCCGTCATCATCTCGCATCGATTTTCAACTGTAAGAATGGCCGACCGTATAATAGTGCTGAAGGATGGCAGGCTGGTCGAAGACGGTAGTCACGACCAGTTGGTGCAGAGCAAAGGGCTTTACTCGGAACTTTTTTCCCTTCAGGCTGCGGGCTATCGCTGATTCATTAGCGACAATTTTTCTGATCATGCTCGCCGCGCCGCCTTGTAGTTTGGATTGCGGTTGACAAATAAATTCATCGGCAGTAATACTTATCACCCACGCAAAATCACAGGCGATACAAGTTTGATTGTATTCGCCTACACAAGCTATCTCGCAAAAGGAGGAAACAGACATGTCAGCTGAATATTTAGAGCAAAAGCCAAACCTGGATCTGAAGCCGTTCTTTGAAACCAAGGGGATAAAAATGAATAAAGTACCGATTAGCGGTGCCGCCCCGCCGCCAAAAGATACCGCCTGGGTAGCCGTTCCTGATGTCCCCAAAGACGAAGAGCCAGAGTAAGAATAGCTGGAGCGAGGGCTTTTGAACCAAGTGAGCAACTGGGACAGATCGTTCGATAATCTTCTCGCCTACCTGCCGCGAGACCTTAATCACTGGATAGTGGTTTATGAAGGCTCGTTTCATAGCGGGATTGTCTCTCAGCTCAAAAGCAGGTTGAAAAGCGCCGAGTTCTTTGATCTTGAAAAGGAAGCCAGCCAGACCATTCTCGATGTCGGAAACTCGAATCTTGCGAATGAACGCGCTGGCTTCCTTGAGTTCGTGATTCGTTATCCCGCCTCTCTTTACGACGGCCATTGCCCCGGCGCTGACGGGTTGGAAGCCTTCATCTTGTGGCCTGAAACAAGAATGAAGATCTGCTTCGATGTCACGGACAATAATTTCTGCGATCTGTTTTCCGAGCTGCCCGAAGTGATAGCCGAAAGATGTTTGCGGCTGCGCGATCAGGTTGCGCAAAGCGACGAGCTGCTTTATCAGAACGGCGCGGCTGACCCCTTGACCATAAGCTGCGCAGGTGCCGAATGGACCGCTTACTCCGGGTTCGGAAAAACTTTCGATCACGTGCTGCCGAGCGGAGAGGTCGCCTGCCTGCCCAAATCCGTGGACGGCAGGCTTGAGGTCGTGGGATGGATTATCGGGACCATTCCGTTCGGGGTGAAATTCGGCAGAATTCAAAGCGGCGAGCTGGAATTGCGATTCAAGGACCGCAAGATCATCAGCGTCGGCGGGGCCAACCGAGAGCTATGCGCTGACCTCGAAGGCGCTTTGTCGAATGCACCGAGACTTCGACAGGTTTCCGAAGCCGGTATCGGCCAATCATTAGCGGTTCGCAAGGCTGCCGAACAACACAAACTCGGCTATAGCTGGCACGAACGTTTTTTCGGTTTTCATTTAGGGCTGGGCGCGGAGTTGCCCAGAGCAGACGCGGCTAATAGCGGAAAGGTCGGCGGGCATCACCTCGACATAGTTCTATCAACGGGCATACTGACCGGAACGAATAACCGGCAAATTCTGAAGTGGTAAGTCCCATGAGGTGATAAGCCCCTCTCCACTCACACCTATTCATACCTGATGGCAATAATCGGATCAATACGCGATGCTCGCCGGGCCGGAATGTAACTGGCAATTATTGCGGCTGCGGCCATGACCAGACCAGATGTCGCGAACGTCAGCGGATCGCTTGTCTCAAGGCCGAACAGCAGCTTTGAAACCAGAGGCGTGAGAAAAATCGCGCCTGACAACCCAATCGCCATTCCAATCAGAACCAGAATCAAAGCCCCTCGCATCACCGACCATAATACTTTGCCGGGGGTTGCTCCGAGCGCCATTCGGATGCCGATCTCATTTGTGCTTCGCGCAACTTCATAAGAGGTGACTCCGAACAATCCGACGCAGGCAAGCGACAAGGCCAGCAGTCCAAAGAAACCGGATAAGCGCGCAATCAATCTTTCCTGAATCAGCGATTCGTCTATCTGATCTTCAATCGTCTTTACGTCGAACAGCGGAACATTGTTATCTATTTCAGAGACGATGCGGCGAATATCGGGAATAATATTTCTCGGATCGAATTCGGTGTGGACCTCGAATGTCATTCTTCCCGCTTCGCTGCCTTGAAAGACGGGCGTGTAGACCGTGGGCGAGATCTCTTCCTGTACCTTGCTGTACCTGGAGTCCTTCACAATACCGACGATTTCCACCTGGCGCATGCCGCCGATAAGGCGCAGGTTCAAACTCTTCCCCACGGCGTCCTGCCCCTGATAGTATTTGTTGGCCATAGTCTCGTTAATCACAGCTACGCGGGGCGCGTCCTCGCCGTCGGACGGCTCGACGCCTCGGCCTCTGAGCAGAGGTATCCCTAACGTTTCAAAGTAGCGGGGGCCTACTCTGTTGAGGCTGACTACGGGGTCTTCGCCCGGATCGGCAATGTACCCCGGAACACTGACCATCGCAATCCCGCGCACCTGACCAATCGGGCTAAAGGCAGAGAGGCTGGCCGAACGGATACCATTTAATCCCGCGATGCGTTCCAGAATTTCGCGATACAGATTGATCGCCCGCTTACCTTTGTAACCGACGAGGCCCGGATCTGCTGTAGCAATTAATACTGTTTCGGGCTTGAAACCCAGCCCCAGACTCTTCAGATTGCTGAGCGTGCGAACGAAAAGACCTGCGCCCACCAGCAACAGCAGCGATAGCGCCACCTGTATGACCACTAAAATTTTACCGACGCCAATTCGGTTCCTGCCGCCTATCACTCCCGAAGAGTTTTCCTTGAGCGTCGGCGCTACGTCAACGCTGGTTGCCCTGAGTGCCGGGACCAGCCCGAACATCAACACGGTAAATCCCAGAACGGCTGCCGTATAAGCAATAAGCCGCAGGTCCGGGCTTATAGATAGCCTGATCGGGTTTGGCCCGCCAGCCAGCAGGTTCAATAATGAATTCAGGCCCCAGCCCGCCAAAAGAATTCCCAGCAGCCCGCCCATCGCCGTAAGCAAAATGCTTTCGGCCAGCAATTGCCGCAGCAGACGGCCCCGGCTTGCTCCGAGCGAGATTCGCACGGCAAATTCCTTCCGCCGCCGTGTGGCTTTAGCCAGCATCAACGTAGCAACATTGGCGCAGGCGATAAGAAGCACGAGCGCGACGATAATCATCATCACCATAACGGGGTCCCCGATCTGCTCGCGCAGGCCTCTCAATCCCTTGCCGCCCGGTGTAAGCTCGATCCTTCTGCCGAGCACTTCTTCGCGCTCTTCCGGTGTCAGAGTTTCCAATTGGGCCGAGGGGGTTCTTTGCTCAAGTGCCTGATCGAAGATTATACCCATCTCTGCCTGCGCCTGACGGATGTCAATATCCTGTCGCAGCCGCCCGACGATCTCAGTTCTGAGATCACGAGCATTCAGCAGACGATCCTTCATCGAAACAGGAATCCAGATTTGCGGCATTACGCCCGGCTCAAGCCCGAAAAAGCCGGAAGGCATTACGCCAATAATCGTCAGGGGGGTGTTGTTAACGCTTATCACTTGCCCGATGACTGATTGCTCGCCTCCGAATTCGCGCCGCCAGTATTGGTAACTGATAACGGCAAGGGGGTCCGCACCCGGCACGTTACCCTCGGTTTCATCAAACACGCGGCCAAGAATTGGGGTGACGCCGAGAAGCGAAAAGTAATTGCCCGAAACCACCTGACCTTCTGCAATATCAGCCCGGCCATTATGGCTTGCGCTTACCCGCCCTGTGTTGCGGAACGCGGCCAACCCTTCAAAGGTCACCACCATGCCGCGCATCATGTCGTATTCGTTGTAGCTGAAAAAAGGAGTGGGCACATTTTTCAGAGAGACTGGCCCGGAATCCGCCCGTGGAGCATCTGTGAGAAAATAGAGTTGCTCAGGGCTATTGACCGGAAGCAACTTGAGCATAACGGCATCAACAAGGCTAAAGACCGCCGTGTTAGCTCCTATCCCCAGAGCAAGCGAAATCAGCGCGGCAAGAGTAAACCCCGGCGTCCTGCGGAAAAGTCTTGCCGCGAAGCGCAGATCAGAGCCGAGGCTTTCGAGTTGTCCAGCCCATCTCATCTTTTTATCTTTACGACCTGAAGCTTCTCAGTGAAACCACGTGACTATCGTATAACGTTCGCCATAGGTTACTGAGCGAACTTCGTGAAGCGTCTCCGAGCGAAAGGCAACGAGCAGGCCGGTTTCAGCTTCCAGAGGAAGACCATAATCTTTCCACTGCGGATCAGAAGAGAGTTCGTAAAATACCAGCTCGCCCCCGGAGTATGGATGCGGTCCCGCGCGATCATTTAAAAATATTACTATGGAAACGATGCGGCCCTTGATTCGGGCCTCAGGTTCTACCGGTTCGACAGGAATATCGCGGTGCGGGGCGTAATGGCCTCCCGGCTCGTACAAAAGGAACTGGGGCTTCTCCTGAGGTCCGAGACGCTCTGTGAAATGAGCTTCGATGGCGGGCGTCAACTCGTCCAATCGATCCCTGATCATGTAGGCATAATCCACAGGGACGTTCGCCACCCGCGTCCTTCGCACATTCGCATCTACAGTATAGCCTCTGTCAGCAGCCTTAACAGAACCGGCCTCAGAAGCCTGCGCGCTTATCTGGGCGCATATTTCTTCGCAAAGCGAGGCGTCAAGAAAACCTTTCTTCAGATAGAAGCCCAGACTTGTAAATATCTCGTGCTCATTCACGGTTAATACCCTGACGCGCGCTGACAATTAAGTCAGAGGTTCTTAGTAAAACCAGTCACTTTAGATTTCCCCGGCGATTATAAATCGATTGATCTGAATTTCACCAGCGGGTTCACAGGGCAGTCGCACTGCCCTGTGAACATGGGGTTCGAGAATCAGTGTACTATTTGGATGTCGCTTTGAAAGCGAGGATCAACCTCGAAGTGATCGGCAAACTGGCCGCTGAATCCTGTCACCTTTATGGTCTGCCCTGCGTGCAGGCCGCTGACGTTTATGCCGGTCGAGGCGTTGACGAATATCTGAATCTCGCCTGACCCATCATTTACAACCACTTTGAACCCGAATGGCAGGTCATTCTCTACGGGCTGAGTGATCGTTCCGGTAACCCTGACAAGCTTGCCCTCGGTGGCCTCGCCTATGGCTCCGGTTGCGACCGGAAGCGGCTCCACTTTCGGCCCGTGTCCATGAGGTTTGATGTCATCGTTATCGCTTGGAATCAAAACGAGCAGTCCAAAGCTATCGGCAAGTCTACCGGTGACGCGAACCTGTAGCCTTGGCGCAAACCCTAAATTGTCGGCAACGCTGACATAGATGCCGCCCGTGTGATCTTGAATCGCGAAGCCCTGATCAAAGGTGCTAGAGCTGAACGCACCCGACGGCACTGTAAGCGAACCATCAACCGTTACGATGGTTCCCAATGGCAGGCTGCGCGCCTGGGCGATAGAGATTTTTTTGGGATGTGATGCAGCCTGAGCACCGGCAGGCAGCGCGAAGTTGCCAATTACTGACAGCGCCAGCAGCAATACTGGCAGCAGGAATCTGCGGCTGTTATTTCTGTGGATCATGATGTTCCTCCTGAGAAGATGGCCCGACTCGCGCCGGGCGTTTAACGGCTCCAAATCAGAGTCGCTTTGAGTGCGTCTCTGATTGTTTCATCTATGGTTATTGGGCGTTGGGAAGGAGATGATTCTACTCTCGACACACTGACACCTTTTTTTGCTATTCGGGGCAAAAACAAACCCTCTTCTCTATGGAGGTGATATTTTACTTGTGATTAATCTTACGCCTCGCGCGCAATGATAGCACGCGCAATCTGCTATAGCCATACATCACGCGGGTTTGAGTAGGGCGAGAGCATCTTAACCGTATAGAACCTTAAGCAGATAGCTTTCATCCCAGCCTGCTTTCAACCGCTTCGATTTTATTCCTACTTTCGTTGTCTTCTCTTGCTTTAGCAGATTCAAGGCTATGTGTCTCAATGTCGCCACGTTCTCCGGCGCATGATCTTTTCTTATCCGGCTCTCATCTTCTCGAAATGCTATATCCAATACCCAGTGCAAGGAGTTCTCTATTGACCAGTGCCCTCGTATCGCTTTGCCTATCTGCTTTGCATCTGCTTCGAGACTGCTGATGTAGTATCTTCGTTCCAAACTTGTTTCTTCTCCCTGAACTGTTCTTTCACTCTCGACCATCGCTATCGTTTGCAGTCCTTTCCAGGTTGCTTTCTTTCTCAGCCACTCACAGTCACTCGTCGCATAGTAACGTCGCACTTCTACTCGCCCGTGATCACCGTCTATGCTTTCTTCTGTCGTATAAGCGGTCTGGTTGAACTTATCACCAAGCGCCCAATCAAAGTATTGAACTAAATCCTCATACAGGGTTACTTGATTGCCCTTTACCGATAGTACATAGTCCGCCTCTTTACTGACAATCTTTGCAGCAATATCGGTCTGGCACCCCATAGCATCTATAGTGACGATGCAGCCCGCTACTTCCAGCATATCGAGTAATTCAGGAATTGCTGTTATTTCATTGAATTTCTCATCAACTTTCACCTGGCCCAAAACCATTTCATTTTCGCTAGCCCAAGCCGAGACCATGTTGATAGCAGCCTTTCCCGTTGGTCGGTCGAAAGACCTGCGTGAGAGTTTGCCGTCAATAGCTACGACCTGACCTTCAGTGAGTTGATAAACCGAACGAACCCACTCAAGAAAGCATTGCTGGAACTGCCGAGGATCAATGCGGGCAAAAACACGGCGAAAAGTGTCATCAGAAGGGATACCGTTTGGCAATTCAAGAAAAGACTTGAACCAATCCTGTTTAGAGTTGCCGAAAAGTTCGAACTCTTCCCAGCCCTCAGCGCCGCAGATAGTAGCGCAGATGGAGATGGCTAAAATATCAATGAGCTTGTGACGTTTAGTGCGATCAATTCTAGGATCAGTGATAGAGCTGAAATGCTCGACAAGAGTTCTGGGCGATTGATTATCCATTGTAGACCTCCTTTAGAAATACGGAAGGTCTACATCCTACAAGATTTAAGATGCTCTTGCCCTACGGGTTTGAGCAGCCAACCTTAAGCCTACGGGCTACGGTGAAACTTCATTCCAAATCATTGTCTGGATTTTGCATCAATTAAAATATTCCTTAGAGTACATCGCCATTATATCGGCAGCTGCATTGCGAACAACTTCTGAGCTATCGCTTGCCGCAGCCTGCTTCACAAGCTGGCGGGCTTCCGGGAACGACACGTGCGCCTTCCACAGATTGCTCAAAAGGGTGAGGCGAACGTTTTCTGAGTTGTCTTTCAGAAACGCTTCCTTCTGTGCTTTGAATGTAGTCGCATCAATCTCTCGAAGCCCTAGCGCGGCTGCGGCCTCCAGCCTGACAGAAGCATCCATATCTGATGTCAATGCGGTGATCAATACGCTGTTGACTTGATCCGAATCTATCCAGCGCATGGCTGACGCAGCGGCAACACGCAGAGAAGGCGACGGGGCAGATAAAAACGGAATGAGCGTCGGCAATGCCTGAGCTGAACCTGCATTTCCAAGCACAAGAAGCATCTGTCTGGTCGTTTCCTGAGATTTAGAAGATTTTATTTTTCTGATGATTTCTTCGACTATCTTCGCGGCCCTTTCGGAAGACTTAAAGGCGAGGTTGCGCGCGAGCGCACCTAGTGAGAGTTGGGCCGTCAAAGCTATATCTTCGTTGCGCGAATTGAAAGCCAGGTCGCGCAGTGTATCTTCGGCAAGCTGGGTCGGTTCGCCTACCGCCCCCAAAGTCGGAATCAGCACAGACAGGGCAGGCCAATCATCAAGGCGAGACTGAATGGCACCTACTAATGCTGCCTGCGCCTGCGGATGGCCGACGATGCCAAGCGCGCCTGCTACCACACGCATCTTCGCGCTCTTCGGATCAGCAGTAGCCAGTACCTTTCCGAGCGGCCCGCTCGATTCAGGCTCGACGTAAACCAGCGCTTTAATCTTCAGATAGAGCGAACTCTCATCACTGGCCTCCGCAGTTGACTTCGTTTCGCCCGCAGGCTCTCTGATATTTTCCAACCTGGCCAGCAAATCCTCTGATGTCTCTTTGCCGAGCGCGTTGTGTTGTATTGAGCGCTCGGCTGTTTCGTCGGATTTAGTTGCCGAAAGCTGTGTGGCGGCAACACTCTTTTCTCGCAAGGCGTTTTCACTGACTAGTCGGGAAAACTCTGTAGCGGTTGCAGCTTCTACTTTCAATTGGCTCAATCGTAGAGCAGTTTCAGACCATGCGACAGTTTTTTCCGCGATCATCATCGTCTGCGACTCCTTCCCGTCGAGAGAGATCAACTGTCCGCTATGGGCATTAAAGCGCGCCATCAAATCTCCTTTTGGAATAATCGTCATAGGAGCATCGAACTCGCCAGGCTTCGGTTTTCGCTCAGGCTTCCGGTAGCGCAGCTTTGTCTTGCGAAATATCTTGAACGATGATTTGGGATCGCGCCTTGCTGTTTTGTCGAAGTTAAGCGCAGATTGATAGCGAGCGATGTATTGACCGTTAGGATCATCCTCTTGAGCCTCCCATTGCGGTTGGGCAGGCGATTTCGGGTCGGGCAGAACGAACTGCGTGATTGCCAGCAACGCCCGCGCGAAATTCTGCGATGTTTCATCTGACTCAGGATCGAGCCAAACAGAAACCACCTTACCCTGTTGATTGACAAGCGCAAAGATATTGCGTTCAAGGTTATGCCTGATCGCCGCCTGATCGCCGTAGGGTTGACCGCTGACGGCAAGGTTCATTGCGAGTTTGCGCAGGCTGTAGACGATGATTGCGCCATCATTTCTATTTTCAAGCACGGTGGCTGTCATCTCACCTTCGATTGCGGTCTTGAAAGAGCTGGCAAGATTTGATTGAACCGGCGCATCGGAAGGCTTGTGATCTGCAAACAACACTCTGAAATCGGCGGCGGACGAGTTGTTGTAATAGAGCCTGTAAATGATGCGCTGGCCTGGAACGAAGCGGTAAACAAGCGCAGCCTGATTGTTTGCGGCAGGCTTTGGCGCTGACTGGTGCTTCGCGATGCTCGCACCCGCCGGGAAAGGCCAAATCAACAGCGTCAGCATTGCGCAGATAATCAACTCTGGCATAAAGGGCAGCAACGACCTTTTATCGCGCATTCTTCTCAATGACATCGGATACCTCCAGAAAGTCTATCACTCACGCGCCGGGTATTTGAAACCTCAGCGCAGGCGCAGGCGATGTTGATAAGGCAAAAGATGAGTAAATCTTTAGAGAAAAAAAGCCCCTTTCAAAGCGTACTGCTCGAAAGGGGCCACTGGCATTGACTAAAAAAGGTAGAACTTCTTTTGCTCGTTGAACAGGTAGCCGTTGATCTTGAAGCCAGTCCACTTGAACAAGTCCGAGTTGTAGCATTTATCCTCCCATGAGAAATGAGGAATGAGATTATGCCACCCGCCCCATGTCGTTGTCAGAACCTTGACGCAGGCATAGGCGTAGACTCTGCCGCTCAACATCTCCATGTCGTTGAAGCCGGAATACTTCGCCGAAAAATAAGGCCCCTTTACCGGATCGTCAAACTTGATCGCAAGCTCGCCGTTCAACGTCAGATCGTCGTTGAGCAAGACCATCGAGGCCCCTGCCCCTGCGCTGGCGACAACAATATCTGCGCCCGCCTGAACATAGGCATTCGATTCGACATGCGGAACAGCTTGCGCCTGCACCGACGTGGGAAACACGCTGAGAAAGTAACTGAGTTTGGCGCTGCCCTGAACACCGACCTTCACGCTCATCGGAATGAAGCCGAGGGAAAAGTGTATAGTCGTGCTGAAATCAACCGGTTTTGGAGTGATCGCGCCGGACTCAGTCCAGATCGGATTCACCGTCGTCGAGGCGAAGTGTTTATCGAGATTCAAGACAGTCGTGCCCAGTATGTTCACGTTTAACTTCGTCGTCATGTCCTGACCGTTTGCAGGCGCATGCGTGCTGCCGGTGGCGCGTATAATGTCTTTGCTGTTATTGAAGATCGAGCCGCCTGCATTCGCTTCGCCTACGATGTCTTGAACCGAAGCATTTGCCGTCAGGGTTATCTTCCCGTTGATATAAGCAGCGAACGTTGAAGGGTTTCCCACAGTGTGATTCCACGAGCGCGTCTCGTTGACTGTTGTCTTCGATACCGGAGGGAAAAATCCATGGAAAGGGTTGAGCCGCGCCGAGTAATCTTTCAGGTTTGCTACCTGCGACTCCTTTAGAGTCTCAGTTGTTATGAGTTGCATAGAGCGCTGGTTAAAGCTGATGTGCCCAGCCGAGATTTTCTGAGTCTGATTTCGCAGAGTCGATTCATCAGCAACGACTCGCTGCAAATTTATCATGTCCAGAGGACCGTTCGCAGTCATCATCCTTTCCACCATGCCTGCGTCATTCGACGGGGTTCCACCGCGCAGCGTGTAGCCAATCTTATTGAATTGCTGCTCAAGCGAGTTGAGCTGAGAATAATACTCGCGCGCTGTTAGCTTATTGCCGTTAGGAAGCGTGAGTATAGTCTCAGGCGGGAGTGAGTTTCCCGTCGCAGGATCACGCATCTCGAATGGCTTGAAAGCGATAGGCGAGCGCGTGTCTACTTTAATCGTGCCTGGATCAAGGCGACCCTCCACCGGCGGAGATACTATTTTCTCAGATATGCTTTCTATTAAAGCCTGATTTTGGGCAATCTTATCCACCCGCGAATTTTGTCGGTCCTGAGCAGAAATGGGTGCGACCATGATTGTCAGAAAAAGTCCGACAATCAGGAGGTTGAGGCTGAAACGCGATAGGGCTTTGTAAATCATGATATTTTTCTCCTTATCATGGAAAATGCGTTTGGAAATGTGATTGTTGAAAACGATCTCATATCCGCGATTCAATCGTTGTGCATAGGGCCGGATCTGCGCAGATAATCAAAAGGAGTTCAACGCGAGTCCCTTTCGAGAAGTGTCACCAGTTGTTCGAGTTCCTTTCGGGAGAGGCCGTGCGGGATTGGTAATCATCTCTGCCTGTTTTAAGATTCGTCGTTGTCCGAAGCCTTGCGATTCGCAGGCAGTGCCTTGTTCTTCTCCCTACATATACATAAGACGCAAAGTGTGTGTGCGATAATGCAGAGATTATCTGTGCGTTAAGAATTAAAGACTGAGCAGCAAATATATTCAGCAATAGAATTGATCTTAAATCCGGCGTCGCGTACTTTTCAGAACAAAGGTTGCGCTGGACGAGTTCCTTATTTCCATAGGCCAGCGCCTGACGCTAAAGCTGACCGGGCCACCGAACGGCACGGAGAAATTCGCTTCGCGCGCTTCCGATCCATTCCCCTGTTAGACGCCGTTTGGCGCGATCTATCTACACAGTTTTGTGTCACGCTCAATTAGCAGTCCAATGGTTTTCTTAGTTCCAGGCATAGATCCGAAAACAACCTCTCCCACTTCACCGCCGCTATCGGCAGACCTTAATGCGGCAAGTTGCTTTACGAACTCACACAAGATACCAGGACGGTGCAGGAGTATTTGCGCCACAGTGTCATCTCTACGACGATGGATGTGTACGTCGGACGGATGGATTCCGTAAGGGATGAAGCGGATGAAAAGCTTGATTTCCCCTCTTTCGTCCACCGGTAGAGCGATTTAGCGCATTAGCAGTCAGGTATGATTATCACTAACTGTCGTTATGGCAACAATTTACAAGGGAATTGAGCTTGAACGCGATTTCACGCAAGAAATTTACAAGATTTTTTTGCCGTCTTTATCGAGGGTCATCCATTGACAACCCCATGCTCGCCTCATAGAATGCCGCCTCACGGCAGTATGCACCCGGAATTCTTAAGCAGCATCAATGTTTTTTGTCAGGCAAGCAGTAGGAAGCCTCGAAAGATTTTGAAAGGAGAGGATTTTGACCATATCAAGAGCAAGCAGATACCTACTTGTTGCCCTCGTTTTCACCTCATTTATAGCAACCTCATCTGCTTCGACAACTCAACAGAGCGCCAATCAACAAGACGTACCCCGACAGCAAAGCACTAATCAAATAGTAGGCGCACCTGTGCAGAAACCAACTGAGCAGAAACCAGCCGAGCAACCTAAACCCGATCTACATGTTGAAAAGACCATCCAGCCAAAGGAGTTGGCGGCAATCATTCCTGACGCGCCTAATGTCATAAAAAAGAGCGCGAGCGCGATTGCCATCCCTTCTGAAAATGCGAATGCTGCGCCCAGGTACGAAGAGCGCACAACCAATTCAACTATAGAACGCGGAGTCGCTTCAACGGCTCAGGTCGGCAGCCGCTTCGGTTATCGCAGCGACCCGTTCACGGGCGGCGCTCGCTTTCACGCAGGCGTAGACATCAAGGCCCGCACAGGCGATACAGTAGGCGCAAGCCAGCCTGGAATAGTCGAGTTCGCAGGATGGTATTACGGCTACGGCAATATGATAGTAATCAATCACGGCGGCGGCGTAACGACTCGTTATGCGCATCTGTCGAGCTTCCTTGTCGAAGTCGGCACGCGCGTCGAGCGCGGGCAGATCATCGCGCGCGCAGGCAGCACGGGCCGGGCCACCTCGCCTCATCTTCACTATGAAGTGCGCGTCGAAGGCAGCGCCATTAATCCGTTTCAGGTTCTGGCACTCGATCCTTCGTCGGATTACTTCAAATTTGCGCAACCGTCTACCCAGACTGCAAAACGCGAGGAATCAAAACCCTCCGCGCAACCGCTTCGCGTAAACTAACACCTATCACAAGGTAAAAACATAAGCGGGGCTCGAACGAATCGAGTCCCGCTTATGTTTTTGCAAAATAACAACTTGCCAGCGCAACGAATCCAGAGGCATCATGAAAACAGTGGAGCGCATCAGACCTTAAAGAGTAAGTGCAAATACGCGGAGTAATAAATGATGATTAAAAAGAGTCTCGTTGCGCTGGCAATAACTGCCCTTTTATTTCCAGTCGCGATTGCCGGGGTAAAAGCAGAACGGTCGAAATTTTCTCCAACAGTCGGCGAGCGATTGAATTATGACGTGTCGTGGTCGGACTTTATCGTTGCGGGCGAGTTGACCCTTGAGACAAAAGCTCTTGAGACGAAAGATCGTCGCAGCTTTGACGACGCGGGCGGATTTCACGTCACGGCGCAGGCGCAGTCGGTAGGACTGGTCAGCGCGGTCGTTTACAAAGTCAATGACATTTACGAATCGTTCGTCAGCGCGGCGACCCTTCAGCCCTTCCGGGCAGAGAAGAATTCGCGACGAGGCAAAAAACGCCAGCAGGCATCCGTCACCATAGATCAACAGAAGCGCACAGCGCGGCTCGGCGATGGCCGCACGATAGAGATACCGGCAGACACTTACGATCTGGCGGGATTGATCTTTGCTATTCGCGCGATGGATTTGACGCAGGGCAAATCGCGCGTGTTCAATGTGCTTGAAGAAGATAAGTTATACAAGATAAGCGTTGAGCCTGAAGCGAGCGAGCGCATCATCACGCCTGCGGGTACTTTTGATGCGATCAGAATGACGACCAAAACGATTGGCGGAGCGAAAGACAGCAATCTCTACAACCTGAAACTCTACGTCACAAACGACGCGCGTCGCCTGCCTGTGCAGATAACGGCGGAACCATCCTGGGGATCTGTGCGCGTGCGGTTGACTTCCATTGCGGGAACCAGAACAACGAAGTAAGGTTTGTCAGTCAAAAATCGAGCGGCTGCGGACCTCTCTATCAGAGCGACTATCTGCGCGTGGCCTCTGCTTCAAATGTAGTCGCTTGCGGCCCGCAGCCGCTTATTCCCCGGTTCCTCTCTAAGGGCCGCTCGCCAGTGACCCAGTCCAGGGAATCTCAAGATCAATTCTAATTTCACTTCTCTTTCTTCTGTTCTGCCTGTCGAGCACTTCTTGAAAGTGTCACAATCACTGTCAACATAACCGCCATTCCATAAATGAACGCCAGCCCCGCAAACAACCAGCATTGCCAGTCAGATTCAAATATGGATGCGGCAATCAAAATTAAAATCCCTTCGGTCATCGGGCTGGCAAGGTTTGAATCGAATTAGCATATCTGTGCTTCTCGATCCGTTTATTTGTGATTACGATCAACATAAATATAAGTCCGGTGATGGTTGTTGAGCTTATCAGAAACAGAGCAAACAGTTGCCTATAGATTTCAGTCGCTAAACACATAAGTTTCATCGCGACGAGTTCGCCATCGGGTTATTGGTTTCCGCTCTGAGCGGCGCGATGCAAGCGATAGCTTTGGCCTCGCTCCAGCGTCGCGCCGCTCTGAGACAGTGCGCGTGTTAGACCGAAACGACTCTCATCGTTTTTGGATTCGAGCGGCAATGTTTTCATCACCGCTCTATTGTGGTAAGTGCAACGCGCGTTCCAGGTGTTGCCAGTATCAGAGTTATTGTATTTTCAGAGAGTTAGAGTGCTCATCACCATTAAGCGCAGCAACAGGATTGCTGCACCTGATACTTTTGGGTTGCGGTTCCGTAGATTCCATACTGACTCGGCTCTGTTCTGATGATAAGAGATAATAAGAAGATCGAATTTCGATATGGGTGAGCAGCCGAACAGAAACTCAGATGGAGCCGGGAGTTGCGGAGGAGTCGGCAGTCTCCGAACTCCCCCGCTCAAAACGCTCTGCCCTGTAAAGGCTCACGAGGCGCTGTGCGCCGATGCGGGCTGGTAACTGCCCGGCACCGTACGGAAAGCAATGTTCAGACGGTTCCAACCGTTGATCGTCACGACGGCCAGCGTCAGGTTCACCAGTTCCTCCTCGCTGAACTGCGCCCGCGCCTGCTCATACACTTCATCAGGGACGTGCCCTTCGGTGACGAGCGTCACAGCCTCGGCCCACGCCAGCGCCGCCCGCTCGCGCTCTGTGTAAAAAGGCGATTCGCGCCATGCCTCAAGCACGTAGAGACGCTGCTCGGTCTCGCCAGCGGCCCGCAAATCCTTCGAGTGCATGTCGAGGCAGTAGGCGCAGCCGTTGATCTGCGATACACGGAAATCCAGAAGATGGAGCAGAGATGTCTCAAGCCCGGTTCTGGCCAGATACGCGCTCAGCCCGTACATCGCCTTCAATGCGCCCTGTCCGGCTTCCATATGGTTTAATCTCGGTTTCATGACTTACTCCTTTTTATGTAATGGCGGGTCTATTACCGCGCCCACAGTCCTCACGCCTGATTGCGCTGAGGTCCGTTGCCGCAGCCGTCCCGCATCTGACACGAAGACGGATGAGGGTATGTCGCTGTGACAGCCCTACTCTCGGTCGGTCGTGCCTTCGAGTCGGTCGATGCCTTTCAGTTTTTCCGGGTTCAGGATGCTGTAGAGAGCCAGGATGGAGCGCCCGTCTGTCTCAAACGAAGTGACCGAGAACGGCACCCCGTTGACGAAGGTGACGAGGCCGGGCTCGCCGTTAATCAGTAGAATGGCCTGCGTGAGTCGCTCATGTAGCCTGCGCGTGGTGACGAGGAAGAGGCGGGCAATGAGCCCTCGGCCACGAACTATCTTGCGCGCGGCGTGAACAACGCCGCCGCCATCGCTCGTCAGCGTCGCGTCCTCGGCAAAGAGTGAGAGGAGCGTGGCCTCGTCGCCTGCGTTTGAAGCTTCCATGAACTTCTCAATCAGCCTGCGGTGATCTTCCTCGTTGACCCTGAACCGTGGGTGATCGCGCCGTACACGTTCCTTTGCCCTGTGTACTATCTGACGACAGGCTGATTCGCTCTTGCCCAGGATGTGAGCGATCTCCGGGTAGTCGCAATCGAATACCTCGTGCAGCAGGAAGGCCGCGCGCTCTACGGGTGCCAGCCGTTCGAGTAGAACCATGAAAGCCATCGAGAGGTCGGAAGCGAGTTCCATCTGCTCCTCAGGTGATCGTGAGGGCGTGCTTAAGAGCGGCTCCGGCAGCCATGGCCCCGTGTAGGCTTCGCGCTCGACGGAGACCCTGCGCAGGCGGTCGATAGAAAGCCGTGTGACCACGCTGACGAGCCATGCCTCAGGGGAACGGATCTCATCCGTGTCCGCCCTGTGCCACCGGATGTAGGCTTCCTGAACGATGTCTTCGGCATCGGCCCTCGTCCCCATCATCCTGTAGGCGACTGCAAAGAGGCGTCCCTGAAACTGCTCAAACACCCTACTGCTGCCGCCTGCGTAATCCATAGCCATCATCAAAATTATCCTCTTTCCTATATAGGGAGGCAACCCTTTACATTTGTGACACAGCATCGAAATTCAATTGAGCAAACCCATCAGCAAGATCGCATGAACTTTCATCTTTCACGTGGCAATCGCGTGATCTTTAATACTTGACCAGCAAAAACTCTTGACCCTTTGAGCAGGCCGTATTTCAATGTAGCCGTTCTCAATGTCTTGTAGTTCAAGCCCCACATTAAACAAGCAGGTAAACAGGAGGGAGCAATGGAGAGTGGAAACGGGACCAATTACCATGAGGCGACAAAGGAGTTAATCTTTGAATCGGGCGGCATACCCGTGCGGCTGGAATACAAAATCAACTATGCAAGGCAGCATATCGCGGAAGCCAAAGAGGCGCGCGATAAGTTAAAGAAGACCCGCAGTGTCGGCAAATCCGATGCCCCCGCCGTCTTTCTGTCTGAAGCGCTGGTGTCGCTCGAAGACGGAGGCAAAAGCATCTCTGTCACCTTAGACGCTCTGCAAATACAGTCGCTTTACCTGCTCAGCATGATTATTAATCGAATCGAAAAAGATTTGAATATTTGACAGCGGGGCCGCGTGTAATGCGCACACTAAGATATCAACGAACCTACACTCAACGGCCTTAATGACCTCAGCCTCAGTGACTGAGCAATACAAGTCTGCCGCTTGTAAATCTCACCTGATTACCTTTATCGTCAGTACCGCTGAACGTAATATCTATCTGTCCGCCGCTTCTCCCAACTGTATCCAGACACAAAGACCGGCTGCACGCTTTAGCGTTCGGGCCGATATAATTGCT
Source organism: Blastocatellia bacterium (assembly GCA_963804815.1). Taxonomy (GTDB): domain Bacteria; phylum Acidobacteriota; class Blastocatellia; order UBA7656; family UBA7656; genus DATEKX01. The sequence continues at coordinate 351,928 of CAWDRU010000001.1, forward strand.
TCCTGCCCCGCAGTCGCCGAACAGTCTCGCGAAAATGGTTCCTGATTTAGAGCCAATTGTGTGTAAGTACCCTCCGTTTGCATCGTAGAGCACAGTCTTATAGCTGGTAATCGTTACCCCTACGCCTTCCGTTTCCGTCAGCGTCATCCCAAAGCTCCAGCCCGGAAGCGTAGCGCTGCATGGACTGGAAAAATCCGGCAGTATGGTTTCAGAGTCGAATTCTATGCGCAGATTTGCTCCACCCGGATAACGCGAGGTCAGGGAATAGACGGTGGCCGGAAACATATAATCCGGTGTTCCTCCGGCGTCCGCGATGGCGTAAAATCGGAAGTCAATCTTGCCCGGAGTAACTCTGAACAGATCTTCAAGTTTGATTGACGCTTCTACGAAGCTGTGGCCTTCATGCTCCTGTACTGCCGATAGAATTATTCCGGGTATATCTTCAGATAGTACGCAGTTTTCATAAACGGCAAGTGCCAGATGCGCGCCCGGTTCCGAAGGCGACGTATGAATTACCGCTTCGATCCCGTTACACCCTGTGAGCGGATTCACATCCGTATCGAGAGACAGCTTGATGTCGCCTGTATAGGGCGCTCCTGCGAACTCCAATAAGAAAAAAACCCGACTGTTATCGTTTGTGACAAAGATTTTCACAATATCGCTGCCTGCGTGATACTGGTTCGACGCATCGAAAGGCCCATCGCCTGCGCTGTCGGTAATAGTAGGGTGAATTCCCGCCCAATCACCCGGATCGCCGTCTACCTGTATTGTGCCCGGAGGCAAAGGCAGAGGCGGCTCGGCATCTGGTTTGTTTATCATGACGGGGCCGAAAGCATTGAAATTATTGCTCTCGTCTTTTTCTATAACTGCGTTCAGGTCATCAATAATGGCTCCCAGATAATACGGCCCCGGCGTTACGGATGCGGGCACGTCAACATCCGTGGTGCACTGAGATGATTCTCCGCGCGCAAGCCCTGTAATCTCGCAGCCGGACCCAGTGTCAATATCGTCTGTAGTTATGTTGGCATCAATCGACAGATAAAACCTGATGCGAAAAGCGCTTGCCGGGCGCTTGCCACGATTGAGGATTTCCGCCGCCACATTCTGAAGACGTTCTCCGACGATGGCTGAGGTATTGGCGTTAAGTTTTGGCAGGGTCAAATCCGGGAGCTTCTTGTTTTTTGACAGTCCGATCTGAAGATTGGTAAACAGAGTAAAAAACAGTAATAAAAGGGCAAATATGCTGGCTCGCTTTATTCCCATTACCCCTCCCCGAATGAATCGCGCAATCAAGAACTATACTCTACCATTAAGTTTCATACATGTGCAGTAGAGCCGTCGATAATAAATCCATGACAGATTTTATAAGGAGTGTAAAAGTGATGAAGGATTCGAGAAGCTGCGCGGGAGGTAACATTTTACCCGGTCAAGTGCTACAATTTAGCCTCTCGCCGAACTAATAGTATTTCATTTTCTTGATGCTGCACAGCGGGCGCGAAAAACATAAAAGCGAGCACATGTATGATAATACCAACTGAGCCGATTGGGAGTATCCCAAGACCTCTTGCACTGATCGAGGCGATTGCTGCAAGAGACGGCGCGGACCCGGAATTAGAGCCGCTCTACGAGGCAGCGATTCGCGACACCATCGAGCGATTCGAGGCTACGGGATCGCCCGTCATCACAGACGGCGAGCAGAGAAAGTATCACAATTTCTGGACCTACTGCGTGCACGGATTGCCGAACACGGCCCCGGACGGCTTCAAAATCCCGTTCACAGCCGGTCACACACGCCGGATGCCGAGGCTGACGGGCGGCCCGTTTCGTTACAAGAGGCACGCGGACTCCTACCTTGACATGGCGCTGCGCTACGCTCACGTGCCTGTGAAGCAGGCAGTCATCTCGCCTTCGGCCCTGAGCCTCATGTACCCGCCCGATGAGATTCCGGGCTACCCGCGCGTGCAGTTCATCGAAGACCTGCTCTTTGAGCATGAAACAGAGGTTCGCGCCTGCCTGCGGAAAGGCGCGCATAAGGTGCAGATCGATTTTACGGAGGGGAGGCTGGCGGTTAAAATCGACCCCACAGGGGATCTCCTCAACAGCTTTATAGATTTGAACAATCTGGCGCTTTCAAGGTTTTCAGCAGAGGAGCGCAAGCGCATCGGCGTACACACCTGTCCGGGTGGTGACATCGATTCGACTCACAGCGCGGACGTTGATTACGCCGAACTGCTGCCCAGCCTGTTTGAATTGATGGCGGGGAACTTTTACGTCGCGCTGGCTGGCGAAAAGGACCGCGTCCACGCCCTGAAGATCATCCGAAACCACATCAAAGCAGGCCAGCGAGTCTTCGTCGGTGTTATTGCGCCGATAGACCCGCATGTCGAGACGCCGGAGGAAGTGCGGGACCGGGTCCTCGAAGCGGCCCGATATATTCCGGTCGAGCAACTGGGCACGACGGACGACTGCGGGTTCTCGCCGTTCTGCGACGACACCTCAACGACCCGCGACACGGCCTTTGAAAAGATCCGGGCGCGGGTACAAGGCACTGCGCTCGCAACAGAAATTATCGAGGGGCGGTAATGGCAAACAACGATGATGAGGAGGAATTGCTTCGTTCCGTAGCTCTACAGAACGCCAGAAGCATTCTCCTCGCGCGCCGTCGCGACGAAGAGGCATTGCGCAAACAGTCGGACTGGCTGCGGGTCACGCTTGCAAGCATCGGCGACGCCGTTATCAGCACAGACGCTGAGGGCCGCGTGACCTTCATGAACGGCTTCGCTGAGTCCCTGACAGGCTGGACTCAGGCTGAGGCCATCGGGCGCGCCCTGCCCGACATATTTCACATCATCAACGAAGAAACCCGCCAGCCGGTCGAAAATCCCGCCCTCCGCGCCTTGCGAGATGGAATCGTCGTGGGGCTGGCAAATCACACGCTGCTCATCGCAAAAGACGGCACGGAACGCCCCATCGACGACAGCGCCGCCCCGATACGCGACGAACTGGGCGTAGTCGGCGGCGTCGTGCTGGTGTTCCGGGACATCACCGGACGCAAGCAGGCCGAAGAAGCGAGGGCACATCTGGCGGCTATAGTGGAATCATCCGACGATGCAATCATCAGCAAGAATCTACAGGGAATCATAATGAGCTGGAACAAAGGCGCGGAAAAACTGTTCGGTTACACAGTGGCGGAAGCCGTCGGCCAGCCGGTCACCATGCTGATGCCTGCGTCGTACGTTGACGAAGAACCGCTGATTCTCGAAAAGATCAGGCGCGGCGAAACAGTCGATCATTACGAAACCGTGCGGCGACGCAAAGACGGGACAACCCTTGATATTTCGCTCACCGTTTCGCCGATTCGGGACAAAGCCGGAAATATCATCGGGGCGTCGAAAATCGCCCGCGACATCACCGGGCAGAAGCATGGGGAAGCCGAGCGCGAGCGGTTGCTGGCGCAGGAACAACAGGCGCGCGAAATCGCGGAAGCCGCTTCGCGCGCCAAAGATGAATTTCTGGCAACCGTCTCGCACGAGTTGAGAACGCCGCTCAATGCAATGCTTGGGTGGGCCAGGCTTCTTTCCAGCGGTAGACTCGACAGCGAGACGGCGGCGCGCGGGCTGAAATCCATTGAGCAAAGCGCAAAGGCTCAGGCGCAGCTTATCGAAGACCTGCTCGATGTATCGCGCATCATCTCCGGAAAGTTCCGTCTCAAGGCGCAGCCCCTCGAAGTTGCTCCGGTTATTGAAGCGGCAATCGATTCTGTACGCCCGACAGCTGAGGCCAGAGGGGTAAGATTGCAGGTTATTCTCGATCCCGACGCGGGGCCGGTTTCAGGCGATGCGGGCAGGCTTCAGCAAGTCGTCTGGAACTTGCTTTCCAACGCCGTAAAATTCACCCCGAAAGGCGGGCGGGTGCAGGTACGACTCACGCGCATTAACTCGCACATAGAGCTTGAGGTGAGCGACACGGGGCAAGGTATAGCTCGCGAGTTTTTGCCTTACGTCTTTGACCGCTTTCGACAGGCGGATGGCTCCACATCACGATTACACGGCGGCCTGGGGCTGGGACTCGCCATCGTGCGTCACATCGTTGAGCTTCACGGCGGCGGCGTCACCGTTGACAGTCCGGGGAAAGATCAGGGCGCAACGTTTACCATCAAGCTTCCCTTGATGGTGACGCACACGAAAGCGAAAGGCGTAGAGCGCATTCACCCCAGAGTAGACGGCGAAGTGGCGACGTTACACTTTCAACCCTCCATTACACTTGAGGGAGTGAAAGTGCTGATCGTTGACGACGAGCCGGAATCGCTTCTGCTCTTAAGCACAGTGCTTACACAAAGCGGCGCATACATCAAAACCGCTACCACGGCAGAGGAAGGATTTGCACGGATTAAGGAGTGGCGACCGGATGTGATTGTGTCGGACATCGGACTGCCGGGAGAAGACGGCTACTCGTTTATGACGCGGGTGAAGGCGTGGATGCGGGAATCAGGCACATGGATTCCGGCAGTGGCACTGACCGCATACGCGCGGGCTGAGGACAGGATGAAGGCTCTCGCTTCGGGCTACCAGATACACGTGCCCAAACCGGTTGAGCCTGCGGAGATAATCACCGTACTTGTGAGTTTGATCGATAGACCTGCTACGCCATGGAAGACTGGCCTTTAGTCGGCTGACCATCATCGTTTTTTGTCTTCACAAGTCTCTTCTCCTGCGTAGGCCAATAAGCCCTGAACTGCTGCCGTCAATTCTATGGTTGTTCCGCGTTTAAAACCTCGCGCACCTTTCTGCATATTTCGCCCGGCGAGAAGGGCTTCTGAAGGAACACAACGCCTGAGTCCAATACCCCATGATGGACAATCGCATTATCGGTATAACCCGACATATACAGCACCTTCATCCCTGGCCGCTGTTGCGACATCTTTTCAGCCAGTTCGCGCCCGCTCATCCTCGGCATAATTACGTCTGTCACCATTAGCTCGATCATAGCGTTATACTCCATCGATTTTTCGAGCGCCTCGGCTCCGTCCGCAGCTTCCAGCACGATGTAGCCGCTCGTCTCCAACGCCATGCGTGCGAGATTGCGAACCTGCTCGTCATCCTCAACCAGCAGTAGCGTCTCGGTTCCGCTTTGTGACTGCATGGAATGGGCTGATGATTCAAATGAATCGATCTCTTCAATAACCCTTGGGAAATAAATCTTGAACGTTGTTCCCTGCCCCGGCTCGCTATAGATCCAGATATGGCCGCCGCTTTGCTTGACTATTCCGTATACTGTAGCCAGTCCAAGCCCCGTGCCTTTGCCGTCTTCTTTTGTGGTGAAAAAAGGCTCGAAGATATGCGACATAGTTTCGGAATCCATACCGCAGCCCGTGTCGCTTACCGCCATCATCACGTACTTGCCGGGAGAGACTTCTGCATGATGGCGCGCGTATTCTTCGTCCAGCCATACGTTGCTGGTTTCAATAGTCAACTGTCCGCCCCGTGGCATGGCATCGCGCGAATTGACGGCCAGATTCACAAGCACCTGCTCTATCCGTCCGGGGTCGGCTTTCACCTGACCGAGTTTCGATCTGGTCAGGCTGACCAGCTCGATGTCTTCTCCGATCAGGCGCTTGAGCATTCTGTTTAAGTCCGTGACTATCTCGTTCAGGTCGATAAGCTTTGGCTGCATCACCTGCTTGCGGCTGAAAGAGAGCAACTGGCTTGTCAGCGTAGCCGCCCGCTTCCCGGCTTTTCTTATCTCCTGTACGTTGGCGCGCAGCTTTTCATTTCCTTTAATATCCTGAAGCAGGAGATCGCTATAGCCTATGATTGCCGTCAACAGGTTGTTGAAGTCATGCGCCACGCCGCCCGCGAGACGGCCCACGGCTTCCATCTTCTGCGCTTGTAATAGTTGTTCCTCCAGCAGTTTGCGCTCGCTGACATCGTTCATCACGGTCAGCACACATTTCTCGCCTCCGATTTCGATCAGCTCTGCCCAAAGCAGAAAAGTATGTAGCTCGCCCGACTTCAACCGCAGGCGACATTCGACCTCGCGAATTGAAGCGTGCTCGTCGTCAATGCGAGGCACGCGTTCGCGCTCATCCATCGTCGGCCAGATGCCCAACTCCAGGCCAGTGCGGCCCAGCACCTCATCGCGGCTGTATCCGGTTACGCGCAGAAAGCTGTCGTTTACGTCGATGAAGCGCCGGTCTGAAAAGCGGCTTATGCTCTTGGCGAGAGGAGTCGCGCTGAAAGCCTTTGAGAATCGCGCTTCGGAAGAGCGTAACGCATCTTCATTCCTCCTGCGCTCGGTGACATCGCGGAAGACCATAACCACACCGACAATGGCTCCTTCTTTGTCTTTGATCGGAGCGCCGCTGTCATCAATAGGCGTCTGCCGCCCGTCGGCGGATATCAATACGGTGTGATTAGCCAGCCCGACCACGGTTCCTTGTTTCAGCACTTTCGCCGCCGGATTTTCAACCCGTTCCTGCGTGCTCTCATTGACGATTTGAAACACTTCTTCCAGAGGCTTCCGAAGAGCCTTTTCCCGACTGTATCCGGTCAGAGATTCGGCGACAGGATTGATGAACGTGACGCATCCCTCTTTATCCGTTGCTATGACGGCGTCGCCGATGCTGGAAAGTGTGACCTGAAGCATCTCGCGCTGCTCGCGTATAATCGCTTCGGACTTTTGTTGCCGGGCGAGTTCGCGCATAGTGTTTGCCGTCACAACGATCAGCAGTGTGACGGCAAGCAGACTGGCCACCACAAAGGTGAGAGTAGAAGGGCGCAGGCTCCTGCTCGATTGCTCGTACCGCTGATTCAACAGGCTGCGTTCTTCATCCTTAAGTGCGCCAACGACCTCTCGTATGTCACCCATCGCCTGCTTGCCGCGATCAGATAAGACTACCTGCATCGCGGCTTCAGCCCCCTGAGTTTTCCTTAGAGCGATGGTTTCGTTAAGCTCGCTCAGTTTGTAGGCGACTTTACTCTCAAGAATCCTGATTAGGGGTTGCTGACTTTGATTATCTTCGGTCAGCTCTCTGAGTCGCTTAAGGTGTTCGTTAATTTCGGATAATGAAGCATTGAACGGCTCAAGATAGGTTTCCCTTCCCGTCAGCAGGTAGCCACGCTGACCAGTCTCGGCATCCTTGATCGAAGAGAGGGTGGCTTCCAGTTGGGCAATTACTTCGTGGGTATGTGCCACCAGTTCCTCGTTCTTAACGAGCGTGCGCGCGGCACTGATGGAGATGAAAGCATTGACGGCAAGGACTAATAACACCAATCCGGCACGGATGGCGATTCGCCTATCAAGGGACCACTTCATGGCGCACGACTCCTGTATTTTAAAAGAGGAACATTTACATTGAAGTACGCTCTGCTATTTATCCAGTTATATGTATACAATGTCAAACCGCTTATGCAATTTATAAGGCTCTGTCGCCCTTGCTGTGGTATGTGAAGAAAATAACGTAAGAAACGAATATTAACCCGTCCAGAACAGATGCGGCGGGTTATCATCAATCGAAATGATGACAACCCGCCGCATTCATCTTTATTAAAAAAGTAAGCAGGCCCGGAAAGTGACCCGTTTCGTTTTCCCACACGAGCCACTTCCGAACCTGCGGGGGCAGAGTGGGCGCGTTCTGATCGAATAAATTCAATCGAAGCGCCTCCCTGTCCAGTCAATTCAGTTTCCGGCTACGAAATGCTGCCGGTAATGATCGAGCGCATAAGCAAGCCACGCCCGCGTAAACGGATCACTTGGCTTTACTCGCGCTTTCAAGGTCGGGAACAGATCGAACGGCCCCTGCTCCATCGTGAAATATGCTTGAAGAATTCCTCTATCGAGCGCCAGTTGCACATAGCCGCGCAGCGCCGCCGGTATGCTTGCGTTGTCCGTAAGCATAAGCGTCTGCCCGTTGCTTGTGACCGTCACCGCCGAACCCGCTTTCGCTTTCGCTTCGCTGTCTAAACCGAGCGCGCGAACGAGCGCAACCGCAAGATCGAGCCTGCTCGTGTTACCCGATGGATTGAACGAAGAGCCGTTCGCGCTCATCATCCCTGACGGGGCGAAGTTGAAATCTCTGAGCGTCGAACCGTTGGCAGTGGCGGCTTCTGCCATCGCTGCCGTGTTGGTAGTGGGGGCTTCTCCAATCGCTGCCGCCTGGTCTGGTATGTCGGTGAACTTCGGCGTAGCGCCGAGCGATTGCCGCATCGCAGTATTGAGATAAAGGTGCAGGACAAAGTCTTCGCGCGTAACATTGGCATCGGGGCGGAACGTGCCATCCGTGAACGTATCCATCATCCTGTTCTTGAGCACCGATTCGATCTGCGCCTGCGCCGCGTGTCTTTGAATATCAGCAATCGGCGCAAGCGTGAACTGCTGCTGCGTGATCGTTATGTCCACAGGGCCCGGAAGCGCGAGTCCTGATGTAGGGAGGCTGGCGTTGGGAGCAGTCGCAAGGCCGCGCACGCCGCGCGCTTCGACTACCCAGTTGCCTGCCACGGGGTTCTTCACTACGACTTCGCGCGTATTTCCATCAAGAATCGGCAGCGCGATGCCGCTCGAATAAGTCGCGCCCGTCGGGTCTGTAACCAGCAAGCCAATGGTATTCCCATCGCCCGTAGTGAGCGCGTTGTCGAAAGTCGCAAAGATGTCGAGCACGCTCATGCCTGCCTGCACTGTGAACGTGCGGGCGTTTGCAGAAGCGGGGCCGGGCAGCGCCAGGGGGCTGTAATCTAGGTGCTGCAATGTGGGAGCAGGCCCGCTTACGGTGAACGAAGCGTTGAAGTTATGGTTGAAGAGCGTGCCGTATGATTTTGTGCGATTGAATACTTTGTCAACGGCTGCATAAGCGTTGACATAGCCCACGCCGACTTCAAAATCTTCGCGGCCCGGCATCCGGCTCGCCGTGGCAACGAGTATGCTCTTCACCTCGTCGGGCGTGAGCGCGGCGTCCGCGTCGAGCATGAGCGCGACCGTGCCCGCGATGAAAGGCGTAGCCATCGAGGTGCCGCTGATCTGCGTGTAAAAAGGCAGGTAAGCGAGCGGCAGTTCCAGGTCATCGGTCAGACCGGTTGATACGACGTTGGTGATGGCGCGAACCGAGACTATCGCGGCAGAGAATTTGCCCGCGTTCGACTCGAATTCGCGGCCAGTGCCGGGCGCTGTGATGGTCGGCGCGTCAAAGTCGTCGTTCGGGTCATCGTTCATCAATCGCTCTGACTGGGGCAGCCCGCGCGAACTGAACTCCGCAAGCCCGCCTTCTTTCGTGCCTGCCGCAACGCCAATCACCCACGGCGCTTTCGCGTAAGGATTATAAGTGCCTTTGCCGGGGCCGGAATTGCCCGCCGCAAAGACCGAAACGATGTTATTGAGATAAGCCGTGCGTGTTGCTACGTTGATCGGATTGTCAGGCTCGAACGGCCCGCTTGAACCCCACGAGTTGGAGATGACGCGGATGTTATAACGAAACTGGTTCGCAAGCGACCACTCGAACCCGCCGAGCGCGTTGAGCACGAACAGCCCGTAACCTGAGCCGCAGCCGATCAGTTTCGCGCCGGGCGCAACGCCCGCGTAAAGCCCGCCGGATTTCTGGCCCGTGCCGCCGACTATGCCCGCGCAATGCGTGCCGTGCCCGACGTGCGTGTCTGTGTTGGGCACGTTTTCGACCGTAAGGAGCGAAGTGAACCCTGTAAGCGTTTCGGCGTCTGAAAGAAGCTGCACGTTTTGAATGACGTGACTGCCGAATTGAAGATCGGCTCGCGTTGCGTCTATGCCGGAATCGTTTATCACAACGGAAAAATTGCCCGCGCCCGACACAGGCAGTCCGCCGTTTGCCGCGGTGAAATTGCTGTCCTGTCGCAATCGATCAACACCCGCAAGGACGCGCGCCTGATTCAGATAATAATGGAGGCGGTCATTCGACCATACGGAGCGCACCGCAGGATTTGCCGCAAGCGCCCTGACCTGCCCGGCGGTCGCAACTGTCGCCACCATGCCGAGATTGTTTAGAGTCAGCCCTTTTGTAATATTCAGATTGCCGAGCAACGCGAGGTGAGAATCGTTAAGCCCAGAATCGGTATTAAACGCTACGATAACCACGCCGACCGAAATATCGTTTGCCACGTTCGAGATCGCGGATTGTAGATTTGACGAAAGAGTAGCTGCCTTTGAAAAGCTGGCTCCAAACATCAGAGCCATCGCAAGGGCTATTATCTGAAATCCTGACTTGCGAATCATTTCTTATGCGCCTCCAGATTTGATTGACTGGTGATGGCGTACACATCACTAGAGAGTTCGTCACTCATTTATTGATCGACTGTCAGAAACTGGCCCACACGGTAAAAAGATGTCACGTTGATTTTGGCAGCGCGGCGACCTGCTTCAAGCCAGCGCGTCAGGCGCTCGGCGCGCGCGCGCGCAAGCAACTGTTGTTCGATGGCAGAGCGAGTTTCATTGAAGCTTTTCACGCGCGACGGGAGATGTTCTGCCACCTTGATGATATGAAATCCGTAATCGGTCTCGACTATCTGGCTGGTCTGGCCGGGTTTGAGAGCGAAAGCCGCTTCATCAAACTTCTTTGTGTGCGTGTTGCGAGTGAATAATCCGAGGTCGCCTCCGCTTGCGCGAGTGCCTGTGTCGTCGGAATATTCGCGCGCGAGCCGCGCAAAGTCCGCGCCTGCTCTTACGCGACTTAAAATCTCGGCGGCCCGCGCGCGGAGCTTTCTCAACTCGTCCGCACTGCCTGCGCGTCGCGTGTTGATTAGTATATGGCTTGCGCGCACGCGCTCTGGCTCTACAAAAAAGCTTTCGAGTTTCGGATTTTGTTTTTCTTTGTTATAAAAATTACGAATATCGGTTTGAGGGACTGAAACATCTTTATCAAGTTCCTGCCTCAACATCGATCCGTAAATCTCTCCGGCAACGATCTGGCGAAACTCTTCGTCTGTAATATTGCTTTCCTTAAGATAAGCGCTATAAATCTCTTCACCGCCCATCTGCGTGATGCGCGACTGGCGCTCGCTTTCGAGTTTCTCTTCCGTGAATGAAAGATTGCGATGGCGCGCTTCCGATTCGATCAAAGCGCGATCTATCAGTTCAGCGATGATGCCTTCTTTAAGCAGATTGATGCGGCGGCGGCCCTCATCCGTTTGATCGCTGAGGCCGAGCGATTCGATGCCGTTCTTTAAGTACATGAGATAAAGCTTCGCGCTGATCTGGCGACCTTCGACGGTGGCTACAACGGATGGAGGTTCAGGGTTGGCAGTTTCGGGTCTGCTCGAATCTGTGAAGCTCTTTTGAATGACGATCAGGCAAAAACCGAGGCAGGCGATGATTGGTATCAGGATAATGACTATTAAGGGACGGCTATGGGCACGCGCAGTTTTCACTTTTCCTACCCCGCTTTGATCTCGTTCAACCTGTCCACGTTGGAGAAGGTAAATCTTTATGGTTGAAAATTCTTGATGGTCGTTTTGGAGGTCTTGAAAAAAATCTTGAAAAAAACTTGAAGGGCCTGAGCAAGGCAGGTTCATAAAATCGATTCAGAGCTATGTACTAAAAACGCTCGCTTAAGGGTTCAATAAAAGATGATTATTTGCTATCGTGAGCAGTAATCACGGTTAAGCCGTTGAAAACATTACCGTCCGTTTCAACAGCACTGGCTGGCATCAGCTTTGCTTTTTGGAGCGGAGAAAGAGAGCGAAGTATGGATTTGGTATCACTGTTGATCCTTTTGCTGGTTGCGGGAATTTGTGGATCAATCGGACAGGCCATTGCCGGATATAGTCGCGGCGGTTGTCTGGTTGCAATAGCGCTCGGATTCATCGGCGCGCTATTGGGCACGCTGTTGGCGCATAAGCTGGGATTGCCGGATTTGCTGGTGTTAGACTCAGTGCGTATAAACGGCAGGGGTTTCCCCATAATCTGGTCAATCATCGGCTCTGCTCTCTTCGTGGCGATAATCAGCCTCATCACTCGCCGCAGATACTATTAATGGAGATAACTGATGCTCGAAGACGAGAAATTGACTATAGACGAATCACGCAAGATAGCTCAGCACGAAGCGACCAAAGGCGCTGTGCGCAACGAAGTCCACGAAGAGATTGCGCGCAAGGCCAATCACCTGGACGCAACCGAACGCGCACAGACCGATCAGGTAGCCGAACAGTTCAAGCATAAAGCGGTTCGAGAAGTTGTCGATACCGAATCCGAGATCGACCGCGCGCGCGGTGCGGCGCGCGTCTCGCAGGTCATAGACTACATTTTCTATTTCATCTATGGGTTGATCGGGCTGATGATAGTGCTCGATCTGGTCGGCGCAAACCGCAGCAACTCATTTTATCGCTTTATGAGCGCCGTCACCTCGCCGCTGCTTGCGCCGTTTCGCGGGCTGGTTGACGACCCCACAAATCAGCAGATGAGATTTCGCCTCTCTTACATTGTCGCGATCATTGTCTACCTGCTATTGCATCTGGCAATCAACGGCCTGCTCCGACTTGTCGCTCACAGAAGAACGACCGTTTGAGCGTGAGGCTCGCGCAAAGCCGCCAACAGGCAAAACCTGTAAAGTAAAACTTTAATCTTTGCCCTTAGCGGCGTTGCGCGAACCTCTTTGCGCAACGATTCGACTCCGCCGATCTATTTTCGATTTCGGCAAATATCAATCCCACAAGCGAACACAAGCCGATTTTGGATTTTGGATTTCAGGTTTCGGATTGGCCCATACGAGCTTTCTTTCTGCGCCAGTAATCTACTGTTGCCACCTGAGTAAACTCCCTGTCAAATCAGAACTTAATCTCTTCCGACAACCGTCTTAAACCGGTTCCGATAATCCAAAATCCGAAACCTGAAATCTAAAATCCTCCGATGGCACGGCACTTGGCTAGACTTTCACGGACGAGTACGCAAAAAAGCTGCGAAAATTAATGGAGGTAAGCGTATGGAGACTTTGCTTCAGGACGTTCGCTACTCTCTCAGGATGCTGGTCAAGAAACCGTCGTTCACTGCTATAGTAGTGCTTGCGCTTGCCATCGGCATAGGCGCAAACACTGCGATCTTCAGCGTCGTCAACGCTATCCTGCTTCGTCCGCTGCCATACAAAAACCCTGACCGCATAGCGATGATCTGGATGAACAATCCAAAACTCGGCGTCGCTCAGGACTGGCATTCGTATCCGAACTACGTTGACTACAAAGAGCAGAATCAGGTCTTTGAAGACATGGCCGCATTCAATGATCGCAGCTACACCTTAACGGGCACGGGCGAGCCTGTGCGCGTCATGGGCGCAGTTACGACTGCGAACCTGTTCTCCGTAATAGGCGCAGACCCCGCGCAAGGTCGCGCGTTTTCGGTCGAAGAAGAAGAGCCGGGCAAAGGTACGGTCGTCATACTCAGTCACGGGCTGTGGCAGCGCCGATTCGGAGGCGACGCGGGCATACTGGGCCAGCCCATCAGCCTCGACGGCACGACGCGTACGGTGATAGGCATCATGCCCGCGGGGTTTGCTTTCCCCCAGAAAGAGACTGAGTTGTGGGTGCCGCTTGTCGTCAGCCCTCAGCGAAAACAGGCGCGCTTCGGGTTTTCGCTCAAGTCTGTCGGAAGGCTCAAACCGGGCGTCACCGTAGCGCAGGCGCAATCCGATATGGGCGCAATCGGTGATCGCCTCGATGAACAGTATTTTCATTCGGGCTACAGCGCGAACATCGTTTCGCTGCACGAACAGGAGACAGGCAAAGTCAGGCCCGCGCTTCTTGTGCTGCTCGGAGCCGTGGCCTTCGTCCTGTTGATAGCCTGCATCAACGTAGCCAATCTTTTGCTCGCCCGCGCGGCTGCGCGCGAACGAGAGATAGCCCTACGCACTGCGCTCGGAGCAGGTCGGGCGCGGCTCATCAGGCAACTGCTTACGGAAAGCGGGCTGCTCGCCTTTGTGGGCGGCATGGCAGGCTTGCTGCTTGCCTACTGGGGGCTGAAGGCTTTGATAGCGCTCAGTCCCGGAAACATTCCTCGCCTTGAGCAAGTCGGAATCGATGGCCGCGTGCTCGGCTTCACCTTCGCAATCTCTCTTGTGACGGGATTCGTCTTTGGGCTTGTGCCCGCGCTTCAGGCGTCGAAGCCCGACCTGAATGAAACGCTCAAAGAAGGCGGGCGCGGCTCTGCGGGCGGCACAAAAGGCAGGCGCGTTCGCAATCTGCTTGTGATCTATGAAATCGCGCTGTCGCTAATCCTGTTGATCGGCGCGGGCTTGATGATTCGCAGTTTCATCCAGTTGCAGAAGTTCGATCTCGGCTTCAACCCGAATAATCTTCTGACGATGAAAGTGCAGGTGTCAGGCTCAAAGTATCGCGAAGAGAAACCAGTCGCGGATTTCTTTCAGCAGATCATTCAGCGAATGCAGACAGTGCCCGGTGTCGAAAGCATAGGCGGCACGTCGAGCATCTTCCTGAGCGATACGCCCAGCTCAACAGGCTTCTCCATTGAGGGCCGTCCGGTCTTCACCGAAGCCGAAAGCATCGAAGTCCCGCTCGATGCCGTCACTACAGACTATTTCAAAGTGATGGGAATACCTCTTATGAAAGGCCGCGTGTTCGACGACCACGACCAGATAGGCTCGCCGCTCGTCGTCATCATAAATGAAACATTCGCTCGCCGCTTCTTCCCCGACGAAGACCCTCTGGGCAAGCGGTTTATGTACGGACAACCCGATGGCAATAACCCGCCCTGGATGACCATCGTCGGCGTTGTTGCAGACGTGCGCCGCACGGGGTTTGATAAAGAAGTGCGACCCGAAACCTTTCTGCCGCAAAATCAACAACCGGACGGAACGCTGACGATTGTGGCGCGCACGGCTTCCAACCCCGCGAGCTTTGCAAACGCATTGCGAAGCGAAGTCTGGGCCGTCGATAAAGACCAATCGGTTTTCAAGATCGAAACGATGGATGAAACGCTTTCCGAGATGACTTCCGAACGACGCTTCAATATGCTGTTACTGGGACTGTTCGCGGCTGTGGCGTTGATACTGGCGGCGGTCGGAATTTACGGCGTCATCTCGTATTCGGTCACACAGCGCACGCATGAAATCGGCATTCGCATGGCGCTGGGCGCGAGTGCGCGCGACGTGCTCAAACTGATCATCGGGCAGGCCATGCAGATGGCTTTCATCGGCGTGGGGCTTGGCCTTGTCGCTTCATTCTTTCTGACTCGTTTGATGTCGAGCCTGCTTTACGGCGTCTCTGCTACCGACCCCGTGACTTTCACAGTTATTTCGCTCCTGCTCGCAGGAGTGGCTCTGGGAGCCTGCGCTGTGCCTGCGCGACGAGCGTTAAAGGTTGATCCGATGATCGCGCTTCGCTACGAATGAGGGTTGAAGAGTAATTCTTAATTGAACTCGGAGGCTGATGGGGACTTTATTTCAAGACCTGCGTTACAGCATTCGCGCGCTTTCAAAAAGACCGGGCTTCACGGCAATCGCCATCTTCACGCTCGCTCTTGGCATCGGAGCCAATACGGCCATCTTCAGCGTCATCAATGCCGCGCTTCTCAGACCGCTGCCTTTCACCGAAGAAAACCGGCTGGTCGTCCTGCAACAGACGCGCGTGGAGGAGCCGGAAAAAGATCGCGGCGCGTCTTACCTGAATTTCGTTGACTGGAAGACAGAGAGCCGGTCTTTCGAGAACATGGCGATTATTGGCGCTGACGAATCGACGCTGCTCAATGAAGGCGAACCTGCGCGCGTACACGGCGCAATCGTCTCCGCAGACTTTTTCAAAACGCTGGGCATCGCGCCGAAACTCGGACGCGATTTCACGCCGGACGACGACCTGCCGGGCGCAAGCGACGGGCAGAACTCGGTGATGCTCTCCGACAGTTGTTGGCAGAGCCGTTTCGGCGGCGACCTTCAAATCATTGGGCGCAGTATCAATCTGGAAGGAAGCCCGTTTACAGTCATCGCCGTACTGCCGCCCGGCATCATCCCTTTGCAGAAAGAGCCTGTTGATTATTGGGCGACGGTTGCGGTCAACGGCAGCATCAGCAAACAGGGCGCGGCAAATGCCAGTCGCGGCTACTCGCCATATTTCGGCATAATCGCGCGGCTGAAATCCGGTGTGACGCTCGAACAGGCAAAGGCCGAATTGGAGAGCGTCACGGCTGGGATGCGGGAAAAATATCGCGACACCAACGCCAGACTCGGCGTCAGCGTGACGCCATTGCGCGAACTGGTCACAAATGATGCAGGGCGATTGCTCTGGCTGTTGCTCGGCATCGTCGGGGCGGTCCTGCTGATCGCCTGCGCGAACGTGGCGAATCTGCTGCTTGCAAGAGCCGCAACCCGTCAACGAGAGATCGCAATACGCGCTGCGCTTGGCGCAAGCGTGCGACACATACTTCAACAACTGATAGGCGAAAGCCTGATGTTGTCGCTGGCCGGAGGTCTGGCCGGTCTGCTGCTTTCGATGTGGCTGGTCGATGGGCTGATTTCGCTTTTGCCCAAAGAGATACCCCGCATCGCAGGGCTTGAGCCTGACTGGCGCGTGCTGCTTTTCACCTTCGGCGCGGCAATCATCACGGGCATATTGTGCGGGCTTGCGCCTGCGCTCGCCTCGGCAAGAGTCGATCTGTCGTGCGCGCTCAAAGAAGGCGGGCGCAGCAGACAGGGCGCAGTCCTGAGCGGGCGATTGCGAAACGCGCTCGTCATCGGCGAGATTGCCGTCGCTTTGATCCTGCTGACGGGAGCCGGGCTGTTAGTGAAAAGCCTGATTCGCCTGCAACAGGTCAAACCGGGATTTGAAACAGGCAACATCCTGACTGCGCAGATGGTTCTGCCAGCCAGCCGTTATCTCGACGATCAGATGAACCCTGAGCGAATCAATGCTTTTCTCAACAGCCTGACCGAGCAAATAAAGGATACGCCCGGCGTGCGCGACGTGAGTTACGCTCAAAGCGTCCCGCTGACTTCGATTGAAAACTCCACCAGATTCGACACGCCCGCCCGCCCGTTCCCGAAGGGGCAGCAGCCGAGCGCTGAACTGCGATTTATCGGTATCGATTACTTCAAGACGCTCAACATCCCGCAACTCGACGGGCGCGATTTCACGCCGCGCGATAATCCGCAATCGCCGTCTGTCGTCATCATAAACGAGGCGTTCGCCGGGGAGTATTTTAAAGACGAAAACCCGCTTGGCAAAAAGCTGAAACTCGGATGGGGCGGGGATGACCCGAAAGAGATAATCGGCGTTGTCGGCAATGTGCGCCACCGCAGTTTAAGCGACGACGCGCGCCCCGAAATGTATGTGCCGCAAGCCCAGTTCGCAAATGCGGGCATCACGTTGCTGGTGCGGTCAAACATCAAATCCGAAAGCGTGATCGCGACAGTTAAAAACGCAGTCTATGCGCTCGACCCTGAATTGCCTTTGACCGAAATAAAGACGCTCGACGAATACCGCGCCGATTCAATCGCCCTGCCGCGCTTCAATACTTTCCTGCTCAGTCTATTCGCAGGTCTCGCGCTGCTGCTGACAGTAGTCGGTTTGTACGGCGTGATGAGTTACACCGTCACACAGCGCACGCACGAAATAGGCATTCGCATGGCGCTGGGCGCGAGTGCGCGCGACGTGCTCAAACTGATCATCGGGCAGGCCATGCAGATGGCTTTCATCGGCGTGGGGCTTGGCCTTGTCGCTTCATTCTTTCTGACCCGTTTGATGTCGAGCCTGCTTTATGGCGTCTCTGCTACGGACCCCGTGACTTTCACAGTTATTTCGCTCCTGCTCGCAGGAGTGGCTCTGGGAGCCTGTTTCATCCCTGCTCGTCGCGCCACAAAGATCGATCCGATGGTCGCGCTCAAGTACGAATGAACAACTAAAACTAAGGAGACTCCAAATGAAGAGACATTCACTCCTGCTGCTGACGGTTATAGCGTTGGCGATTTTTCAATCCGCGCTGGCAGGCGGGCAGTCGCTCCCCGGCAAAGAGTTCAAAAAGACTGTCGAGTTCGAGTCGGGCGGCGATTTCACGATCAAAACGGATAAAGGCAGCGTTCGATTGACTTCGTGGGACAGCTCTCAGATAGAGATTTACGCGCGCATTGTAGCGTCGAAAGAGGTGAGCGAGGATTACGGCAGGCGAACAGTCGAAGGCGCGCGAGTCGAAGTCTCAGGCGATGGCCGCTCGCTTACGGTGCGCTCGGACTTCAGCGGCGTTCCTTCTAAAGATGGATTCCTGAATCAATCAAAGACGCTCCCGGACATTCACTACGAGATTCGCGCGCCGCGCAGCCTCAACATCCATGTCGAAGCAGATCGGTGCAAGGTCGAGCTACAGGGATTCAAGGGAATGACCCGGCTCAACACAGATCGAACGCCCGTTCAGGTGAGCGACCTTGAAGGCGAGCTTCGGGCGAATATGGACAGGGGCCATGCGACTTTTTTCAACCTGCGAGGTCGATTCGAGATTGAAGCGGACAGGACCGACGCACGGATGCACGGCCTTCGCATAGAAGGCGACTCGCGGCTTGAAATTGATCGAGGCGACTTCGAGTTGAAGCTGGCCGAGTCTCAGGGGCTGAACATTATCGCAGACCTCAGCCGCAGAGAAAGTTTCGATACGGACTTCGGCCTGACGGTTAAGACCATGAGCGGAAAAAGTTTTGAAGGCGCGATAAACGGCGGCGGCCCTCGCTTCTCGATTCAAGCCGACAGAGGGCGTGTCAGTCTGAAGCGCGAGTAATGGCAGTAGTCCGAGCGTCAGTGGGAGGTGAACACCTGCGCTCTCGCTTATTGCAAACATGTGAAACCCAATGGCGCAATGAGTCACTTACTTAAAATGTTTGAAACCTTGATGGAGGGCAAATGACAACTCTATTGCAAGACCTGCGCTACGCGATTCGCATGCTGCTGAAAAATATCGGCTTCACCGTGGTCGCTGTGCTCGCTTTGACTTTAGGGATAGGAGCCGACACGGCGATCTTCAGCGTGGTCAACTCTGTGCTGCTCAAACCGTTGCCGTATGCGGAATCTGATCGGCTGGTCTATATGTGGGAGGAAAGTCCGCAGATAGACCGCATGTCGGTCGCTTATCCGAACTTCGTTGACTGGCGCGAGCAGAACACGGTTTTTGAAAATATCGGAGTCTTTCGCCGTCAGAACTATAACCTGACGGGCACGGGTGAGCCTGAGCGACTGGTCGGCGCGATGATGTCAGTAGATATGTTTGATGCGCTCAGAGTCGAACCCGCACACGGGCGCGTCTTCATAAAAGACGAGGACAAGCCGGGCGCTAGTCCTGTTGTAATTTTGAGCCACGGTCTCTGGCAGCGCAGATTCGGCGGCGACCCCAATATTATCGATCAAAGCATAACGCTCGACGGTCGCGGCTACACGGTTATCGGCATTATGGGTCCCGATTTCCTCTTTCCAAGCCGCGCGGAGTTGTGGACATCTGTCGGTCAGGCTTCAACGCTCCCGGGCTGGGAAAATCGCGGCAATCATCCGGGGCTACAGGGCGTGGCGCGGCTCAAGGCAGGTGTGACGGTCGAGCAGGCTCGCGAAGGCATGCAGATCGTCGCAGTCAATCTCGAAAAGCAGTACCCGGATTCCAACACAGGCAATCGGGTCACGTTAATTCCCGCGCTCGAAAGCGTGGTGCAGACCATACGGCCCGCGCTGATGGTGCTGCTCGGAGCCGTCGGATTCGTGCTGTTGATCGCCTGCGCAAATGTCGCAAACCTCCTGCTTGCCCGCGCCACATCGCGACAAAAAGAGATAGCCATCCGCACTGCGCTTGGCGCAAGCCGTTGGCGCATCATCAGGCAGTTGCTTACGGAAAGCATTCTGCTTTCCGTGTTCGGCGGCGCGTTCGGATTGCTGCTGGCCAGTTGGGGAGTGAAACTGATCGTCGCCATCAGCCCGAACAGCATACCGCGCGCCAGAGAGATCGGCATCGATAATCGCGTACTTGTTTTCACCATTCTGGTTTCGCTGCTGACGGGAATCATTTTCGGGCTTGTGCCCGCGCTGCAAATGAGCAAGCCCGATTTGAATGAAACGCTCAAGGATGCGGGGCGCGGGTCTACCGGCAGGCGGCATGTTCTGCGCAGCGCGCTCGTCGTTGCGGAAGTCGCGCTGACGCTTGTTTTGCTTGTCGGCGCAGGATTGATGATTCGCAGTTTTTATCGCCTGCAACAGGTTGACCCGGGATTCAACTACGACAATCTTCTGACGTTCAATATTTCGCTGCCGCAGAAAAAATATACGGACGATGCGCAGAGAACTAACTTCTACAATCAGGCTACGGAAAAGATTCGCGCCCTGCCCGGCGTTCAAACCGTAGGGCTTTCTTCGGGCCTGCCGCTCGGCAACAACGGCTGGCAAACCTCTTTTGTGATCGACGGCCAGCCGCCGCCCGAACCGGGCAAGACTCCGATTACGGAAGCCGCCTCGGCAAGCCCGGATTACTTCCGCGCCATGCAGATCACTGTGCTCAAGGGACGCGCCTTCAGCGAACAGGATACGAAAGACGCGACGCCTGTTGCGCTGATTGACGAAGAGTTCGCGCGGCGTTACTGGCCTGACGAAGAAGCTGTGGGCAAACACATACGTCCGGGGGGCAACGATCCGAAAAATCCACTGGTAGAGATCGTAGGCATTGTGCGCCGCGTCAGGATGGACGGGCTGAATCAGGATTCAAATCGCGTGCAGTCCTACTATCCATTTCGCCAGTTGCCTTTCGCCGGAATGACTGTAATCGTTAAGACAAGCACAGATCCGATGAGCCTGGCCGCCGCCGTGCGGCAACAGGTGCTGTCGATTGACCCCGACCAGCCGATTTATAACCTCAACACAATGCAGCAACAGCGCGCAGATTCGATAGCGCCGGAACAGTTGAACCTGATGCTGCTCGGCGTCTTTGCGGCTGTGGCTTTGATACTGGCGGCTGTTGGAATCTACGGCGTGATGGCTTACTCGGTCACGCAGCGCACGCACGAAATCGGCATTCGCATGGCGCTGGGCGCGCAATCGTCAGACGTGCTCGGCATGGTCATCAGGCAGGGGATGAAGCTGGCGCTGGGCGGCCTCGTAATCGGCACCTTTGGCGCGTGGCTGACAACTCGCGCGATGGCGAGTCTGCTTTTCGGCGTGTCTGCTACGGACACAGTAACTTTCATCGCTGTTCCAGTCGTGCTGGGGGTAGTCTCTTTTGTGGCCTGCGCAGTGCCTGCGCGCCGCGCCACTAAAGTCGATCCCATGATCGCGCTTCGCTACGAATGATTCGATTTCCGGAGGTACTGATGGAGACTCTGTTACAGGACCTGCGTTACGGCGTAAGAATGCTTACGCAGAAGCCCGCATTCACTTCCATTATCGTCATCGCTCTGGCGATAGGCATCGGCGCGACGACCGCTATATTCAGCGTCGTCAACTCTGTGCTGCTTCGCCCGCTGTCATTCAATACGCCGGATAAAATCCTGATGGTGTGGAATACCGTAGAGAAAGAGGATCAGTTCGCAGTCTCTTATCCTGACTTCATGGACTGGCAGCAGCGCAATCAGTCTTTCGAGCAGCTGGCGGCCTATTCGTCGAGAGATTTCACAATGACCGGCATGGGCGAGCCTGTTCGCCTGCATGGCGTGATGGTGACGGGCGATCTGTTTCCGATTCTGGGCATTCAGCCAAAGATTGGCCGTCTCTTTCTGCCGGAAGAAGACAAACCCGGCGCGCGTGCAGCAGTGTTGAGCCACAGAATGTGGCAACAGCATTTCGCAGCGGACTCGAATGTGCGCGACAAGTCCATCACGCTCAACGGGCAAAGTTACTCAATCGTGGGCGTGATGCCGCAGGGGTTTCAGTTCCCTATACAAAACGAGCCAGCCATTGATTTCTGGACGACCACGTCCTCCATGCAGGAAGGCGCTGTGCCGCTCAGCGTACAACGCGGCAATCACGCGATTGAAGTCATCGGCAGATTGAAAGACGGCGCGACGCTCGAACAGGCGCAAGCCGATATGAGCGCAATCGCGGGCGTATTAGGCAGCCAGTACCCCGACACCAATTCGCAATTCGGAGCGAGAGTTGTGCCGCTTCAGGATGAGTTGGTCAAAGAGATTCGCCCCGCTCTATTGATTCTGTTCGGCGCGGTCGGGTGCGTTCTGTTGATCGCCTGCGTGAACGTCGCAAATCTTCTGCTCGTGCGAGCGACCACGCGACAAAAAGAGGTAGCGATTCGCACGGCGCTCGGCGCTACCAGACTGCGCGTCATCAGGCAGTTGCTTACGGAAAGCATTCTGCTTTCACTGTTGGGCGGTGTGCTTGGATTATTGCTTGCGATGTGGGGAATAGATCTGCTCGTATCGATTGCTCCGGGACTACCGCGCGCGGGCGAAATATCGATAGACGCAAAAGTTTTAGGGTTCACCGCGCTCGTCACGCTCGCCACGGGACTCTTTTTCGGAATCGTTCCGGCCCTGCAGGTCTCAAGAACAGACTTAACGCAAACGCTCAAAGAAGGCGGGCGCACATCGGGCGCGGGGGCGCATCACAACCGCGTACGCAGCGCGCTGGTCGTTCTGGAAGTGGCAATCGCATTGATGCTGCTTGTGGGAGCCGGTCTGTTCATAAACAGCTTCCTGCGGCTGCAAAGGGTCAATCCCGGATTCGATACGAACAACGCGCTCAGTTTCAGAATCGGCCTGCCTGATACACGGTACCCACAGGCGCAACAGAAGACAGATTTTTACAGGCAACTGGCATCGCGCATCGAATCGCTGCCCGGAATTAAAAGCGTCGCATACACGAGCGCCCTGCCTTTGAGCGGGCAAGGCGGCGGCGTGGGATTTTCTATCGAAGGCGAGCCGAACGCTTCCGGTCTGCCCTTCCCTTACGACTCGGACTACAGGGCTGTCAGTCCCGGTTACTTCACCACGATGGGCATTCAGTTGATCAATGGCCGAGACTTCGACGAGCGCGACGAATTGATATCGAATCCTGTCGTCATTATTAACGAGACGCTTGCGAAGCGTTATTTCGCGAATCAAAGTCCTTTAGGCAAACGGATCAATCCCAGTTTCGGCATCGATGATCGCGGCATACTGATGCGCGAGATCGTAGGCGTGGTCAGCAATTTCAAGCACAGCAGTCTAAGCGCCGAAACTCAACCGGAACTATACATCGCCTACAAACAGAACCCGCGCTCGACCATGACGGTTGTGGTTCGCGCAGGCAGCGACCCGAACAATCTGGTCGCGGCGATCAGAGAGGAAGCGCATTCGCTCGACAGCGATCTTCCGATTTTCAACGTCAGAACATTCGACCAGTACCTTTCGGCTTCAGTCGCGCAACCGCGATTCAACACGCTGCTGCTCGGCGTATTCGCTGCCCTGGCTTTGATCCTGACCGTAGTCGGGCTTTACGGCGTGACATCTTATTCAGTCACGCAGCGCTCGCACGAAATAGGCGTGAGAATGGCTCTGGGAGCCACTTCCGGGAATGTTTTGTCGCTCATCATCAGACAGGGCCTGAGCCTGACTCTGACAGGAGTGGCGCTCGGTCTTGCGGGAGCCTTCGCTTTTACGCGCGTGGCAGAGAGCCTGCTGTTCGGCGTGACGGCAACCGACCCTTTTACTTTTATCGCAGTATCCGTGCTCTTGATCGGCGTGTCGCTTGTGGCCTGCGCAGTGCCTGCCCGCCGCGCCACTAAAGTCGATCCGATGATCGCGCTCAGATACGAATGATCAACACCGAACTCGGAGGTTTTATGGAGACCCTGTTACAGGACCTGCGTTACGGCGTAAGAATGCTTACGCAGAAGCCCGGCTTCACTATTGTTGCTTTGATCGCGCTTGCTTTAGGCATCGGCGCGAATACTGCCATCTTCAGCGTTGTGAATGCCGTCTTGCTGCGGTCTCTGCCTTACAACAACCCTGATCGACTGGTCGTTCCGGCAACGGTCAAGCCCGGAGAATATGATCTCGGTGCCGTTTCATATGCCGATGTCGTTGACTGGGGAAAAGAGGATCAGGTCTTTGAGGCCGTCGCGGCGTTCCAGCAGCGGAGCGCAGATCTGACAGGCAACGGCGACCCTGTGCGTGTTTCTGCCGCGCGCGTCTCGGAAGACTATTTTCGCGTTATGGGAGCAGACCCGCTTTTGGGCCGCACCTTCATACCCGAAGAGCAACAACCCAACGGCCCGCCGGTAGTCGTCCTGAGCTATGGTCTATGGCAAAAGCGATTCGGCGGCGACCCGGGTGTGCTCGATCAATCAATAATGATCAACGGGCGGTCGTCCACAGTCGTCGGCGTTATGCCAAAAGAATCACAGTGGCCGGAGACGGCAGAGATATGGATTCCGCTCGGCTTCGGAGCAACACCGCCCGACTGGGCCATGCGCCGCGATAATCAGATATGGCGATCAGCCGCGCGGCTTAAACCCGGCGTAACAGTTGAGCAGGCTACGGCTGCAATTAAAATAAATGCAAGCCGCGTTGAACAGGAAAATCCCGCAACACGTGCGGGCATAACCGGCAGGGCCATTCCTCTGCACGAATACATAGTCGGGCCTGACCTTCGCCGCGCGCTTCTAATAATGATCGGGGCGGTCGGCTTCGTTCTGTTGATTGCCTGCGTAAACATAGCCAATCTTCTGCTTGCTCGCGCCGCGACTCGCGAACGGGAAATAGCGATCCGCACGGCGCTCGGCGCGGGCCGTATACGATTGATTCGCCAGTTGCTGACAGAGAGCGTTCTATTATCAATTACGGGCGGCGCGCTTGGGCTGCTGCTTGCGCTCTGGGGAATCGCTGTTTTGAAAAGCATGGCTTCTGACAGCATACCGCGCATGGCCGAAGCGGGCATCGACGGCGGCGTTCTCGCATTCGTAATTTCCATATCGCTTATCACATCTTTTGTATTCGGACTGCTGCCTGCCCTGCACGCTTCAAAACCCGATCTGACTCAATCGCTCAAAGAAGGCGGGCGCGGTTCTACGGGCGGCGCGCGCGGGCGACGAACACGCAATTTGCTCGTGGTGGCCGAAGTAGCCTTGTCGCTCATTCTGCTTGTAGGCGCGGGGCTGATGATTCGCAGCTTTTTCAGATTGCAGCAGATCGATCCGGGCTTCAACGTCGATAACCTGTTGACGCTCGATCTGGCTGCGCCAAGAAGCAGGTATCCGAAGACTGCCGACATCGCGACCTTCTACGAAAAGATCGTCGCCCGCATGCAAACGCTGCCCGGCATTCAATCAGCCGCCGCAAGCTCTGCTCTGCCTCTGGGCGGCGGCGGTTTTTATCTGGGCCGCTCGTTCCTCAACGAAGGAGCGGCCCCTCCGCCGGGCGGTGATGAATTCGACGGGCAATGGAATGTTGCCTCTCCGAATTATTTCGACACGCTCGGCATACGCTTTTTGAAAGGCCGCGACTTCACGGACCGCGACACGGAGGATTCGACTCCCGTCATCATCCTCAACCAGACGATGGCCCGCGAGATGTTTGGAGACTCGGAGGCGATAGGCCATCGCATAAAGTCATGGCGTGACGAGGATGTGCTGCGCGAAGTCGTCGGCGTAGTCGAGGACGTGCGATATTTCGGGCGCGACGATAAGCTTCAATCAATAGCTTACGTGCCTCATCGTCAGGACAGTTATAGTTCCATGACGGTCACCATTCGCTCGTCGGGCGACCCTCAAAGCCTCACCGCAGCTATCCGCGAAGGGGTGGCTTCGATAGATAAAGATATCGCCGTCGCAAATATCCAGACCATGCAGCGCATACTGAATGATTCAGTCGCGGGGCGGCGATTGAACATGATGTTATTGACCGTCTTCGCCGCCGTTGCATTGATTCTGGCATCGGTCGGGATCTACGGCGTGCTCTCTTATTCCATCGCCCAGCGCACGCACGAAATCGGAGTCCGCATGGCGCTCGGAGCCAGAGCGACAGACGTGTTGAAGCTGGTCGTATGGGACGGATTGAAGCTTGTGCTGGTAGGCATAAGCCTGGGGCTTACAGGCGCGTTTCTGTTGACGGAGGTGATGAAGAGTCTGTTATTTGAAGTCTCTGCCACGGACCCGCTCACCTTTGCAGTTATTCCTTTGATACTCACAGCCGTGGCGCTGCTGTCGAGCTATGTGCCCGCTCGCCGCGCGATGAAGGTAGACCCCATGATCGCGCTCAGATATGAATAGTCAATTAATTCCTAATTGACGCCGGAGGACTTATGGAAAATCTGTTGAAAGATGTCCGTTACGGGATTCGTGTGCTTTTGAAAAGCCCCGGATTCACAGCTGTTGCCCTGCTCGCGCTGACCTTAGGCATCGGCGCGAACACGGCCATCTTCAGCGTGGTCAATACTGTGCTGCTTCGCCCGCTCGCTTATAAAGACGCTGACCGGCTCATGACGGTTTGGGAGACGCAACAGAGCGTGGACAAAGAATCGGCCTCGATTCCAAATTTCAATGACTGGCGCGCACAAAACCAGAGCTTCGATGATATGGCCGCAGCCTGGCGAAACAATCTGAACATCACAGGTTCGGGCGAGCCTGAGCGATTGCTGGGAAGGATGGTTACTTCAAATTTCCTGTCGGTTCTCGGCGTGCAGCCGCAGCTGGGGCGCGACTTCTCGTCGGAAGACGAACGCGCTGGCAGCGCTCCCACAGTCATTATCAGCAACGGATTGTGGCAGCGGCGATTTGGCAGCAACCCGGATATTATTGACAGTCAGATTACGCTCAACGATACCAGCTTCACAGTCATCGGGGTCCTCTCTCCGGCTTTTCATTTTTACACTCCCGCAGATGTTTTCGCCCCGATCTCTTTTATGCCCGAAAGGCTCAGACAGGCGCGCGAAGAGCACGGCGGCGTGATCACTGTTGCGCGCCTTAAATCGAACGTGACGCCCGAACAGGCTCTGGCTGATCTGAATAATATCGCCGCCAGCCTCGAAATTCAGTATCCGAAAACCAATTCCACGAACCGTGTGCTCATCACTCCGATTTATGAAGACATGGTAGGCGACATAAAACCATCTCTCTTCATACTGCTTGGCGCGGTCGCCTTTGTGTTACTGATCGCGTGCGCAAACGTCGCAAACCTTTTGCTTGCTCGCGCCGCCGCGCGACAAAAAGAGATCGCCATTCGTACAGCGCTCGGCGCAACTCGCGCGCGCGTAGTGCGACAACTGCTGACGGAAAGCATCGTGCTTTCACTGCTTGGCGGCGCTCTTGGACTGCTTGTGGCTTTGTGGGGAGCAGACCTGTTGTATTCGGCGATGCCAAACAACGTCCCATGGATAAAAGATATTGGTCTGGACAAAACGGTGCTCGTATTCACGCTCACTGTTTCCATGTTCACAGGGATTATTTTCGGGCTAGTGCCCGCGCTCGGAGCATCAAATCCCGATCTGAACGAAACGCTCAAAGAGGGTGGTCGCGGCTCGACCGCCGCGCGCAGCCGCGCACGCTCTGCGCTGGTCGTCGCGGAAGTCGCGCTTGCGCTCATTCTGCTGATCGGCGCGGGTCTGATGCTTCGCAGTTTTGCGCGTGTCAACAAGCTCGATCCGGGTTTTGACGCTCAAAACCTGCTGACGATGCAGGTTTTGCTTTCGCCCACGAGGTACAGTGAAGACAGTAAGGCTCGCGCTTACTACGATCAGATCATCGAGCGCGTCGGCAGCTTGCCGGGCGTTGAATCGGCGGCGCTTTCGACAAGCGTTCCGCTAAACGGAGCCACCGTCACAGGGTTTTCCATCGAAGGCCCGGCGCAGGGTAGTATCAGCGACCTGCCCTTGACCGTGCAGTCTGCGACGAGCGCGAAATACCTTGCGACTATGGGAATTCCGCTGCTCAAAGGTCGCTACTTCGACGAGCAGGACACTGTAAAGACGCCGCTCGTCGCAATCATTGACGAGAGCTTCGCCAGAGATTTCTTTCCCGACTCAGACCCGCTGGGCAGGCTCATCTTTCTCGATCAGACAATAAAGCTTCGCATCGTCGGCGTGGTCGGCCACGTTCGACATCTCGGTTTTGAAACCGACGAGCAGTCAAAGATCAGGTACCAGATGTACACGGCGTTCGCTCAGATCCCTGAACCGTGGTACGCGAGGGTCGGGCAGAATATGCAGCTTGCGGTTCGCACTCGTACCGACGCCAAATCTCTGATCGCAGCCGTGCGAGGCCAGGTGCTCGAAGTTGATCACGACCAGCCCGTTTACAACATCAAGACCATGCAGCAGTTGATCGCCGATACGATTTCAGAGAAGCGATTCGCCATGCTGATGCTTGGCATATTCGCCACTGTCGCGGTGATTTTAGCGGCGGTCGGTATTTACGGCGTAATGAGTTACGCGGTCACGCAGCGCAGGCGCGAGATAGGCATCCGCATGGCTCTGGGCGCACAAAGCTCGGATGTGCTCAGGCTGGTCGTAAGCCACGGGTTCAAACTGGCCCTGACAGGCGTGGGGCTTGGGCTGACAGGAGCGTTTCTATTGACACGGCTGATGTCGAGCCTGCTTTACGGCGTCTCTGCCACTGATCCCGCGACGTTCGCCGTAACGTCCGTTATTTTGACAGGAGTGGCTCTGGGAGCCTGTTTCATCCCTGCGCGTCGCGCCACGAAAGTCGATCCGATGGTTGCGCTTCGTTACGAATGAAATGAAATTTGTTTACAAAAATGGAGGTTCGCTATGTTGATTAAATTGGGCAAAGCTCTCTCTCTTCTCTTCGTCGTCGCGCTCATCTGCTGGGCGGGGCGCGTTTCGTCATCCGCGTCGCAATCAACCGCAACAACGCAGCGCACGACGACCAGAGAGAATAACACGTGGAAATGGAATCATTCAGAAGACGGTATAAAACTTGAAGTCGCTATACACGGCGAAGTCGAATTCGAGGACGATTACAGCGATGTCAGAGGGATAAAAACGGACGACGGCTCGATTCGCATAATGGACGAGCGCGGCGGCGTGACTCGCAGGTTTGAAGCCAAAGTAACTTCCGACGGCATAAAACGATCTTATTCGGTCAACGGTCAGGCAACGCCGATCTCTGATGAATCGCGCGCGTGGCTCAAAAAAGTATTGATGGATACGGTCAGGCAGGGCGGCTATGACGCAAAACCGCGAGTCAGAAAGATACTGGCACAGAGCGGGCCGAACGGCGTGCTGACGGAGATTTCCACGATAAAGAGCGATTACGTCAAGCGCATATATTTTGACGAGTTGCTGGCTCAGGGCAATCTCGACGCGGAACAATCGCGGCAGGCGCTCAGACAGGCTTCGCGCGAAATCCGGTCCGATTACGAAAAAGCGCAGCTCCTGATAAAGATGTCCGCAAGCTATGTTCGCGACGATCAATCGCGCGAGATTTATATCGAGGGAGTGAACTCGATTAGCTCGGATTACGAAAAGGGCCGCGCGCTTTCGGCGCTTCTGAAGCAGGGCAATCTGAGCCACGAGAACCTGCTGTTCGCGATAAAATCGGCTCATAGCCTCACTTCCAATTATGAAAAATCGCAACTGCTGATCAAGATTGCCAGCGCCTTCCCGTTTGATGAAAGCGCGCGCGTGGCTTATATCGAAGGCGTTTCGTCCATGACTTCGGACTACGAAAAAGGGCGCGTGCTTTCGGCGCTGTTGAAGAAGGATGATCTTCGCAAAGAGAACCTGCTGTTTGCAGTCAAATCCGCGTCAACCATCTCTTCGGATTACGAGAAAGCGCAACTGCTGATAAAGATTGCCGCCGCAAGCTCAGCCGATGAATCAGTCCGTAACGCGCTGGTAGATTCTGCGCGCTCGATAAAGTCTGAATACGAGCGCGGGCGCGTGCTGTCTGCCGTGTTCAAATAAACTTCAGGCACGGGGAATGGGGCTACAGATGAAGCAACTGGTGTCGAGTTCGGTTTCAAAACCTCGTTTTACCATGCTGATGCCTGCGATCATCTTTCATCATTCCGCATTTCTTCCGGAGGGATAATGGAGACTCTGTTTCAAGACCTGCGCTACGGCGTAAGAATGCTGTTTAACAAACCCGGCTTCGCAGCCGTTGCCGTCATCACGCTCGCTTTAGGCATCGGCGCGAACACCGCCATCTTCAGCGTAGTCAACGCCGTGCTGCTTCGCCCGCTGCCTTTCCGCGAGCCGGGAAAACTGGTGCGCATATACACGGAATTTCCGTCGATGGATCTGAGAAAGTTCTGGATGTCTGCGCCTGAATTCATCGATATCAGCAACGAAGCGAAATCATGGGAAAACGTAGGCGCGTGGGCAACGGGCGGGGTGAATGTCGCGACTAAAAACGAGCCGATCCGTGTAACGTCGGCAAGAATTACGCGCGGCCTGATCGAAGTTCTGGGCGTGCAGCCCGCGATGGGGCGCAACTTCACTCCCGAAGAAGATCGCAGGGGCGGCCCGCTTACGGCCATCATCTCTGACGGTTTGTGGCGGCGCGCATTCGGAGCCGAAAGCGATATAATCGGCAAAGAGATTCAGATCAACTCGCGGCCCTTCACAGTGATTGGCGTTATGCCTCGCGGATTCGACTTTCCTGCCGGAAGCAATGATCCCGCGCAGGTCTGGGTTTCATTCCAGTTCGACCCCGCAAATCCCGGCAATCGCGGGGGACATTTCCTGAACGTCGTAGGCCGCCTGACTCCTGATGCGACCATAGAACAGGCGCGCGCAGAGATGGAATCGCTCATAGCCGGTTGGACGAGCGAGAACCGCGCGCAACATCTTTTAGCTCCCGACAGGCACCCCATACTGATGATGTCGCTTCACGAAGATGTTGTCGCAGCGGCGCGCCCTGCCGTGCTGATGCTGCTGGGCGCGGTCGCCTTTGTGTTGCTGATAGCCTGCGTAAACGTCGCAAACCTTTTGCTTGCGCGGGCCGAAGCCCGGCGACGCGAATTTGCCGTCAGGCTGGCTTTAGGCGCTGGACGCGCAAGATTGCTCAGGCAGTTTCTCGCCGAAGGATTGATACTCGTTTTGCTGGGCGCGGGTTCGGGAATATTGCTGGCTAAAGTCGGATTGGCTCTGGTCATAGCCGCCGCGCCCGACAGCATTCCGCGCACGAGCGATGTTGGAATAGATTTGCCGGTTCTGGCTTTTACGCTTGGGCTTTCGATCTTTTCGGTGATCATCTTTGCGATGGCACCACTGCTGCAAATGCGCCATCGCGACCTCGCGACATGGCTGCGCAGTTCCGGCCAGCGAACGCTCGGCGGCGGCGGCCACAAGCTGAGAAAGGCTCTGGTGATTGCAGAGATCGCGCTTGCGGTTGTGCCCGTGATCGGGTCGGGGTTGATGATTCGCGCGTTCTGGAAGCTCCAGCAGGTCGATCTCGGTTTCAATCCGAATGGAGTAATGTCGTTCAGCCTCGCGCTTCCCGCATCGCGATATAAAGACCCGGAACGTCTGGCTTTTGCAAATAATCTGCAAAGCAAGCTCGCGGTCCTGCCCGGAGTGAAGTCGGCTGCCTTTGCAAGCGACCTGCCGCCCGCCCGTCCTATTAATGCCAACGACACAGACATCGAAGACTATCAGGGAACGCCCGAAGGCCCTGCCGAAAACGTAGATTTCTGGAACACAGTCGGACAGGATTATTTTCACGTCATGGGCATTAGACCGACCGAGGGCCGCCTCTTTGAACCCGTAGACAGCGCGGACAGCGCGCAGAGGGTCGTCGTTATCAATCAGGCAATGGCGCAGCGGTTCTGGGAGGGAAGCCCTATCGGGCGTCGTCTGGACCCCGGCGTCGCTGATAAGCCTGTATGGTTTACGGTGGTCGGCGTCGTCGAAAACACAAAGAATCTCGGAACAGACAAGCCCGCCGGAACCGAACTCTATTTCCTTCAGCCTCAAACGCTCGCCTTTGGAATTGACAGCACTATGAATTTCGTTGTGCGGACGGATGGGAATCCTACGGCACTGGCATCGAGCATAAGATCAACGGTTTCCGAAATGGACCCAAGCCTTCCGATCTACTCTTTGCAAACGATGGGCGATCTGGTAGCCGCTTCGCTGGTCAGGCCGCGACTGCTTTCACTTTTGCTGGGAACGTTCTCGGTAATAGCGATGTCGCTTGCCGCAATCGGCATCTATGGCGTTATGGCCTACACGGTTGCGCAGCGGACGCAGGAGATCGGCGTGCGGGTCGCGCTTGGCGCGACTACGCGAAACGTGCTGACGATGATCTTAGCTCAAGGGCTGAAGATCACAGTCGTCGGGCTGGGGGTTGGGCTGACCGGCGCATTCTTTTTGACGCGCCTGATGGCGAGCCTCTTATTCGAGGTGAGCGCAACCGACCCCGCGACATTTGCGCTTGTCGGAATCGGATTAACGGCTGTCGGATTGCTGGCCTGCGCCGTGCCTGCGCGACGAGCGGCGAAAGTAGACCCGATGGTCGCGCTGCGTTACGAATGATGAAGGATGAACGCGCAATGATGAACCGAAGAAATCATCTTTATTCATCATTCATTATTCCGCGTTCATCGTTTCTTCCGGAGGGATAATGGAGACTCTATTTCAGGACCTGCGCTATGGCGTACGAATGCTGGCAAAGAATCCGGGCGTAACCATCGTTGCGGTAATCGCGCTCGCTTTAGGCATCGGCGCAAACACCGCAATCTTCAGCGTTGTTAATGCTGTGATGCTCAAACCGCTGCCTTATAAAAATGCAGACGGGCTGGTGATGGTATGGGAGCACAACAGGACGAGAGACCGCCGTCAAAACGTCGTATCGCCCGCCAACTTTCTGGACTGGAAAGAGCAGAACAACGTCTTTGAAGACATGGCAGGGTTTTACGATACGCGAGTCAACCTGACGGAAATGGACGACCCGGAAGAGATTCCCGGCCAGCGCGTGACATCAAATATGTTCTCTCTGCTCGGCACGTACCCGATGCTCGGTCGCGCCTTTGAAGGCGAAGACGGGCAGGAGGGGCATGCGGATCTTGCCATACTCAGTCATGGTTTATGGCAGCGCAGATTCGGCGGCAATCCGGGCGTGATAAACCAAACGATCAAGCTCAACGGCAGGCCGTTTACGATCATCGGCGTCATGCCGCCCGATTTTCAACTCTTCATCAAGAGCGGCTCGATGACGGGCAAGCAGGCTGAAATCTGGGCTCCCTTCAGCCTTGGCGCAGATTTCCGCGTTCGCAGAGGAAGATTTATGAGCGCCGTCGCGCGGCTCAAAGCGGGCGTAACAGTTGAACAGGCGCAGGCCGAGATGACTTCAATCGCGGGCGCGCTCGAACAGCAATACCCGGAATTCGACAAGAACTGGGGCGTGAACCTCGTTCCCCTGCGCCAGCAGTTCACGGGCGAGATCAGCACGCCGCTGTTCGTGCTGTTCGGCGCGGTCGTCTTCGTGTTGCTGATCGCGTGCGCAAACGTCGCAAACCTCCTGCTTGCCCGCGCGGCGGCGAGACAAAAAGACATGGCCATTCGCGCGGCGCTCGGCGCAAGCCGCACACGCCTCGTCCGGCAGTTGCTGACTGAAAGCGTGTTGCTTGCAGGCATGGGCGGCGCGCTCGGATTGCTGGTGGCTGTATGGGGCGTCGATCTGCTGCTGGCGCTCGCGCCAAAGGATTTGCCGCCGATGGCCGGAGTCGGAATAAATTATCTGGTGCTCGGTTTCACCTTGCTGATCTCCCTGCTTACGGGGTTGATATTTGGCCTTGTGCCTGCGATTGAAGCTTCGCGGCCCGATCTCAACGAAACGCTGAAAGAGGGCGGCAGGTCTGCTGCCGCAGGCGCGCGAAGTCACCGAGTGCGCAACTTCTTTGTGGTTGCCGAAATCGCGATGGCGCTCGTCCTGTTGATCGGGTCGGGGCTGATGATTCGCAGCTTCGCGAGACTGCAATCGGTCAATCCCGGTTTCAATCCCGAAAACGTGCTGACGGTCAGGCTGCTTCTGCCTGCCTCGAAATACCCCGAAGGCCCGCAGATCATCTCGTTCTTTCGCCAGACGCTCGCGCGCATTGAAGCGATGCCGGGCGTGCGCTCGGCAGGCGCTATAAGCTTTCTGCCCTTCACAACGCTTGGGGCCGCCACCGGTTTCACAATCGAAGGCCAACCGGCTCCGGCTGCCGGACAGAAGCCCACGCTTGATGTTCGCGTATGCGATCCGAATTATTTTCAAACGATGGGGATTCCTTTAATCAAAGGGCGAACCTTCACTGAAAAAGAGGCGACCGAACTCTCGCACGTCGTCATAATCAGCGAAGCGATGGCTCGCGATTACTTTCCGAATGAAGACCCGATTGGCAAGCGCGTGAGAATAGATATGATGGAAAACCCTGCCCCGTGCGAGATCATCGGGGTCGTGGGAGATTCAAAGCATCAGGGGCTGGACATAGAACCCCGTGCGATGTCTTACTGGCCGCACTCTGAACTCGCTTATTCGGCAATGACGATAGTCGCGCGCACGGAAGGCGACCCGCTCAGCTACCGCTCGGCGGTGCAAACGGCAGTGCAGGGGCTGGACAAAGATCAGCCCATCGCCGACGTTCGCACGATGGAGCAATGGCTTTCAGATTCGGTTTCGCGGGCGCGATTCTCCATGTTGCTATTGAGCATATTCGCGGCAGTGGCGCTGTTGCTTGCGATGGTCGGAATTTATGGCGTGATGAGTTACACGGTCACACAGCGCACGCACGAGATCGGCATAAGAATGGCTCTGGGAGCCAGTTCCACGGATGTAATGCGAATGGTGGTGAGGCAGGGAATGATTCTTGCCCTGATAGGCGTAGGCTGCGGGCTGGCTGCAAGCCTGGCGCTGACGCGCGTGATGGCCGGTCTGCTTTTCGGGGTTTCTGCTACTGATCCGGCGACGTTCGGTTTAATCGCCGCGTTGCTTGCAGCAGTGGCTCTTCTGGCCTGCGCCGTGCCAGCGCGTCGCGCCACTAAAGTCGATCCGATGATCGCGCTCAGATATGAGTGATGAGAAGAGAGAGGACTTATGGAAACATTGCTTAAAGACGTTCGTTTCGGTGTTCGAATGCTGGTCAAAAATCCCGGCTTCGCGGTTGTGGCGGTAATTGCGCTTGCCTTAGGCATCGGCGCGAATACCGCCATCTTCAGCGTGGTCAATGCCGTATTGCTTCGCCCGCTGCCATTTGAAGCCCCCGACAGGCTGATGGTGATACGCGAAACGAAGCTTCCGCAATTTCCTGAGTTCTCAGTCGCGCCGGGCAATTTCCTCGACTGGCAGAAACAGAGCACAGTATTCGAGCAGATGGCCGCGATACAGACTTCGCCTTTCAATCTGGTCGGCACGGGCGAGCCGGAGCGATTGCAGGGCCAGCGCGTCACCGACGGTTTTTTTGCGATGCTTGGCGCGCAGCCTCAGATAGGTCGAGTCTTTATGCCCGAAGAAGATCAGCCCGGCCATAGCAACGTGGTCATTCTCAGCCACGGTTTATGGCAGCGCCGATTTGGCGGTGATCCGAATATCCTGAGCCAGACCATAATGCTCAACGGGCAGAGCTTCAATGTGGTCGGTGTTATGCCGCCGACTTTTCGTTACGGAGGTCGCAATACAGAGCTTTGGACGCCAATCGCTTTCACGGCTCAGGACTCCCAGCAGCATGGCGGCCATTATATTCAGGCAATCGGGCGGCTCAAACCGGGCGTCACGCTTGAGCAGACGCAGGAGGAACTGAGCGCCATCGCCGTCAGGCTTGCCGAACAGTATCCGAACAGCAACGCAGGCTGGAACGTGAAGGTTATGCCGCTGCTTGAATCCGCAGTCCGAAGCATAAAACCAACATTGCTCGTATTGCTCGGCGCAGTCGCCTTCGTGTTACTGATCGCGTGCGCAAACGTCGCAAACCTCCTGCTTGCCCGCGCCGCCTCGCGGCAGAAAGAGGTCGCCATCCGCACGGCGCTCGGCGCTACACGCCTGCGCATAATCCGCCAGATGCTGACCGAAAGCGTGCTGCTCTCCATAGCAGGCGGAGCCGTCGGATTATTGCTCGCGCTGTGGGGAATAAACCTGCTGCTGTCGCTTGCGCCGGAAGACCTGCCGCGCGTGCGGGACGTTTCACTCGACGGCAAGGTGCTCGCTTTCACGATAGGAATAACCCTGCTGACAGGCTTGATCTTTGGACTCGTGCCCGCGTTGCAGGCATCAAAGCCGAATCTGAACGAGACTCTGAAAGACGCAGGGCGCGGCTCGACCGAAGGCGGGCGACACCACATCATTCGCAGCGGGCTGGTCGTCTTTGAAATCGCGACGGCGCTCGTGCTGCTGGTCGGCGCGGGTTTGATGATAAAGAGTTTTCTTCAACTGCAACAGGTTGATCCGGGGTTTAATTCCAGCAATGCTCTGGTTGTAAATGTGTCGCTGCCGAAGAAAAAGTACCCGGAAGCGGATCAGCAAGAGGCTTTCTACTCGCAATTGCTCCGTAAAGTTTCGACTCTGCCCGGTGTTCAAACGGCGGGCGCATCCTGTGTATTGCCACTCACTGACGATTTTGTTCTGGGTTTCGAGATACAGGGCAGGCCGCCTTATGCGCCGGGTGATGAGCCAAGCACCAACTACTATTCGGTCACTCCTGATTATTTCAAAGCGATGGGCATACCTCTGTTGAAAGGCCGCCTGTTTACCGAGCAGGATTCAAAAAACGCGCCGCGTGTTGTCATAATAAACGAAAGCATGGCAAAGCAGATATTCCCTGACGAAGACCCTCTGGGCAAACGCATTCACGTCACGAACGGGCCTGTCACATATCGAGAGATCGTCGGCATAGTCGGCGACGTAAAGCAGTACGGCCTCGATCAAAAAACACCCGTGCAGACTTACGAGCCGTTTCTACAGGAGCCTTTCTCTTTCATGTCTCTGGTAGTGCGGACGGCTGGCGAGCCGACCAGTTTGAGCGCGGCAATTCGCAGCGAAGTCCTGAGCATTGACAGCGAACAACCCGTATCAAGCATCAAGACGCTCGATCAGATTCTTTCGACCTCCGTAGCTCAACAGCGATTTGCAATGCTGCTGTTCGGAGTATTCGGAGCCGTGGCAATGGTGCTGGCGGCGGTCGGCATCTACGGCGTGATGAGTTATTCGGTCACGGAGCGCACGCACGAAATCGGCATCCGCATGGCGCTGGGTGCCGGGCAGCGCGAGGTGCTCAGGCTGATAGTCGGGCACGGAATGATATTGACTCTGATTGGCATAGGGGTTGGGCTGGGTGCCGCATTCGCGCTCACTCGCCTGATGTCGTCTTTTCTGTTCGGCGTGAGCGTCACCGATATTATGACTTTCGCCGTCATTTCAGCGTCGCTCACGGTAGTGGCTCTCACGGCCTGCGTTGTGCCCGCTCGCCGCGCCATGAAAGTAGACCCGATGATCGCGCTCAGATACGAATGATCAACGCCGAACGCGGAATTATGAACCGAAGAAGTTTGCTTTATTCATCATTCCGCGTTCCGCATTCATAGTTTCTTTCGGAGGTTTTATGGAGACTCTGTTTCAAGACCTGCGTCACGGTATGCGTATGCTGGTGAAAAATCCCGGCTTTACCACGGTCGCCTTGATCGCGCTTGCTTTGGGCATCGGCGCAAACACCGCAATCTTCAGCGTGGTCAATGCCGTATTGCTCAGGCCGCTGCCTTATAAATCACCTGAGCGAATTATGATGCTTCAGGAGAAGTCGCAGCAGTTGAACGTGATGGCCGTCTCGTACCCGAATTTCCTCGACTGGCAAAAACAGAATCAATCGTTTGAGCAGATCGCGGTAGTGCGGCGCAGCAGCTTCAACATTACGGGCGGCAATGAAGCCGAGCGCGTCGCCGGAAGGATAATGTCTACGAATTTCTTTTCAGTGCTCGGCGTCGCGCCTGCGATGGGGCGCGATTTTCTGCCCGAAGAGAACGAGCCGGGCGCAATTCCTGTTGTCATTATGAGCCACGCGCTGTGGCAGCGCCGGTATGGGGCGGACCCGGATCTGATCGGGAAAACGATCAATGTTAATGACAAAGATTTCACCATCATCGGCATTCTGCCGCCTGACTTTCAGTTCTTTTCTACATCAGACCTGTTCGTCCCGATCAACCAGTTCAAAGAGAACTGGATGCAGCGTCGCGGGTCTCGTCCGGGCTTGTTCGTCATTGGCCGTTTGAAATCAGACATCACTCTGGAGCAGGCTCGCGACGATATGCAAAACGTCGCCGCAGGGCTTGCCCAACAGTACCCGCAGTCGAACGCAGGCACGGGTGTGGTCGCCAATCCGTTGTTCGAGAACGTGATCGGCAATATTCGACCGACGCTGCTGGTCCTGCTCGGAGCCGTGGGATTCGTGCTGTTGATCGCCTGCGCAAACGTCGCAAACCTGCTGCTCGCGCGTTCGCGTGCGAGACAAAAAGAGATTGCAATTCGCACGGCGCTCGGCGCTACACGCTTGCGCATAATCCGCCAGATGCTGACCGAAAGCCTCCTGCTTTCCGTAGCAGGCGGCGGCCTCGGATTACTGCTGGCTTTGTGGGGGACCGATGCGCTCGTCGCATTCATCCCCGACGGGCTGCCTCGCCAGGAGGGCGTTCATATAGACGGTCTGGTGCTCGGCTTTACGCTCGCGGTTTCGCTGCTCACAGGAATAGCCTTCGGGCTTGTTCCGGCTCTACAGTCATCAAGGCCCAGGCTTCACGAAACGCTCAAGGACGCCGGAAGAGGCTCGACGAGCGGTCGCAGCTTTGCCCGCAATGCGCTGGTCGTTTCTGAAGTCGCTCTGGCGCTTGTTCTGTTGATCGGCGCGGGTTTGATGATGCGAAGCGTGCTCAGGCTCACAGATATTCCGCCGGGCTTCGATTCAAAAGACGTAGCGGCGCTGTCGGTTTCACTCTCGCCTACAAAATATTCGGAGGCGGCGCGGGTTCGCCAGTTTTATCAGCAGACGCTGGAGCGCGTTCAGTCTTTACAGGGCGTGCAGTCCGCCGCGTGGACGATAGGGATTCCGCTTGCGGGAAGCAACGAAACCAGCTTCGCCATTCCGGGCCGCCCGCGCGCGAGTGAATCGGAATCCGACCCGCTCGCGGTCGAATACGCCGCAAGCCCGGACTTCATCCGCACGCTCGGCATCCCGCTTCTTCAGGGCCGTTTCTTCACCGAGCAGGACAACGAAAACTCTTCCAAAGTTGTGATCATTGATGAAGCGCTGGCTCGCAGTTTCTTTCCGGATGAAAGCCCGATTGGCAAGCGACTGTTTAACGGCGATGACGATAATTCACCTCCGTATGCGGGGCGCGAGATCGTCGGCGTAGTGGGTCACGTGAAGCATTACGGTCTCGACCCGGATTCTGATTCCAGAGTCAGGTTTCAATTCTATGTGCCGTACACACAGCTTCCCGATCAGTTCATGGTGCTAATAACGCGCAGCATGAGCATGGTAATCAAATCAAACACTGATACAAAACAGCTTGCCTCGTCCGTGCGCGGCCAGATTCAGGCCGTGGACAAAGATCAGCCTATTTACGATGTCACGACGATGGAGCAGATAGTAGCCAGCGCGACCTTGCAGCAACGCTTTGCAATGTTGATGCTCGGAGTATTCGCGGCAGTGGCGCTCGTGCTGGCATCGGTCGGCATCTACGGCGTGATGAGTTATTCGGTCACAGAGCGCACGCACGAAATCGGCATCCGCATGGCGCTGGGCGCGCAAACTTCTGACGTGTTGCGCCTTGTGGCAAAGCAGGGATTGCTGCTTACCGCAACAGGCATAGCGACGGGAATGGCTGCCAGCTTCGCGTTGACTCGTTTGATGTCGAGCCTGCTGTATTCCGTCACGGCAACCGACCCCGTAACTTTTGTGGTGATTCCGCTGATACTGGCAGGAGTGGCTCTGGGAGCCTGTTTCGTGCCAGCGCGTCGCGCCGCGAAAGTCGATCCGATGGTCGCGCTTCGCTATGAATGATTCAATTTCCGGAGGGACGGATGGAGACTCTGTTTCAAGACCTGCGTTACGGCGTAAGAATGCTGACAAAGAAGCCGGGCTTTACTGTCGTGGTCGTGATGACGCTGGCGCTTGGCATCGGCGCGTCTACCGCGATCTTCAGCGTGGTCAATACGGTTCTGCTTCGACCCTTGCCGTACAAAGACGCTGAACAGATAGCCGTGGTATGGGAGACTTTGCCGAGCATAGGGCTTGAAGAAAACACGCCCGCGCCTGCCAACTATATCAATTGGCGCGAACAGAACGAGGTCTTTGAAAACATCGCCGCCTTCACAGTGGGCTTTACGAATCTGACGGGCACGGGTGAGCCTGAACGGGTTGACAGTCTGCGCGTTTCAGCCTCCATCTTTCCGCTGCTTGGCGTCGAGCCGATGCTGGGTCGAACCTTTTTGCCCGAAGAAGATCAGCCGGGAGCCAGTCGCGTGGTCGTAATCAGCCATAGCCTGTGGCAGCGCAGGTTTGGCCGGGACCCCGACATACTTGAGAAAACTATTACCGTCAACGACAGGAGCTATACGGTGATCGGCGTTATGGGGCCGTCTTTCAGCTTTCCGCTCCTGAAAGCGGAGTTGTGGGTTCCTATCGCTTTCACCGCTGATGCCAGAACAGAGATGTCACGAAACCTCTGGGTTCTGGGGCGAATGAAACCGGGCGTCACTCGCGATCAGGCGCAGGCAGAGATGGATACAATCGTGGCGCGCGGGCAGGACCCGCAGGCCACTTTCCGTTTCGGGGTAAACGTGGTTCCGCTCGGCCAACAACTGGTCGGGCACATTCGCCCTGCGCTTATCGTCCTGCTTGCCGCTACAGGTTTTGTGTTGCTGATAGCCTGCGTGAACGTCGCCAATCTTCTGCTCGCGCGCGCAAACGGGCGGCAGAAAGAGATCGCCGTGCGCTGTGCGCTGGGCGCAGGACGATGGCGTTTGATGCGTCAACTGCTGACTGAAAGCCTGATGCTGGCGGGTTTGGGCGGGGCGGCGGCTTTGCTGCTGGCAATGTGGGGCGTCGATATTCTGTCATCGGTTATGCCCGATAACCTTTCGCAGGCCAAATCGGTCTTTATCGATGCAAGAGTATTTGCTTTCACTCTCGCGGTATCGCTTGTGACAGGCATCGTCTTTGGAATCGTTCCTGCCTTGCAGGCAACAAAGCCGAACATGAACGAAGCCTTAAAAGAAGGAGGCCGGGATTCATCGGGCAGTCGCAGGTGGGTGCGCAATCTGCTCGTGGTGACGGAAGTCGCGCTTGCGCTCGTCCTGCTGATCGGCGCGGGGCTGATGATAAAGAGCTTTCAGCGTTTGAATAACGTTGACATGGGATTTCAACCCGCAAACCTGCTTGCCATGCAGGTGCAGCTTTCATCGAGCAGGTACGGCGAGCAAAACAAGCGCACAGCCTTTTTCGATCAACTCTTAGAGCAGATCGAGGCTCTGCCGGGCGTCGAGTCGGCAGCCGTAATCAACGGTCTGCCCGTGAGCTTTCAAGGCGGCGGCTCGACTTTCAAAATCGAGGGCCGCGCCGAAGCTCAGTCCACAACGCCGATGTGCACATATCGGATAATCAGCCCTGACTACTTTCGCACGCTCGGCATTCCTCTTTTATCGGGACGTGATTTCAGCCGGTCTGACAGCGAGCCGTGTGCGATCATCAGCGAATCGCTTGCCCGACGGGTATGGCCCGACGGAGACGCGCTGGGTCAGCGCATAAAATGGGCAGGGGATGATTCGCCCCGTTTGATCGTCGGAATAGTGAAGGATGTGAAGTTATCGTTGACCGCCGAAGTCAAACCGCATGTCTACATGCCTTATTCCCAGATAGAGATTGCGCCATACGAAATGGTGATAAGAACGAAGACAGACGGCGCGGGTCTTTCTGCCGCGATTCGCTCAGAGGTGTGGGCTATTGATAAAGATCAGCCGGTCTCTAACATTCGCACGATGGAGCAGATTCTTTCCGGCTCAATCGCCCGACAGCGGTTCAATCTTTTGCTGCTCGGCATATTCGCCGCGCTTGCGATGGCGCTTGCATCGGTCGGCATCTACGGCGTGATGTCATACACGGTCACTCAAAACACGCGCGAGATCGGCATTCGCATGGCGCTGGGCGCGCGCGCAGGCGATGTGTTAAAGCTCGTGGTCGGTCAGGGGCTTGCGCTTACTTTTATCGGGGTTGGCATTGGCATCGGAGCGGCATTCGCGCTCACGCGCCTGATGGCGAGCCTGCTTTTCGAGGTCAGGGCGACGGACCCGGCGACATTCGTTTTGTATTCCGCGATTTTGACAGGAGTGGCTCTGGGAGCCTGTTTTATCCCTGCGCGGCGGGCCACGAAAGTTGATCCGATGGTCGCGCTTCGTTATGAATAATGCAAAAATAAAGATCCTTGAGGGGCCATATGTATCGTTTTTAACGATCTGTTGACTCGTCCTTTCACGGCCAAATCTTATCAAGCCGGAACAACCTGCCTCGCGGCGACGTTAAGCTATCTACATAAGAAATTCATGGATCGGGGCAAGCTGGAATATTATTTGTCCCGTACAGGTGGCAGGTTTGAGGCGGAAAACTCTATGCCCTTAAAGATCAATTCAACGGGCTTTTATGGCGATGAATCAGGCGGCTTGCAGTTGGCCGGATTGACGTTGTCAGAATCCATTTATCCCGCCAATCTCAAGATGGGAGTTCACCGGCACGAGCCTGCATATTTCGGCGTCGTGCTTAGCGGCGGCTATCAGGAAACAGTCGAAAGAAAGACGCGTCAGTGCAAACAGCTTACTACGGCCTTTCATCCTCAGGGGGAATCTCATTCGGTCGCTTTTCAAAACCGCGTCTCTCACATCTTTCGCATCGAGTTGAACCGGACATTTAACAATCGTGTTCAGAACTATGCGAAGATTTCTGAAGAGCCTGCTGCATTTCACGGAGGGCTGCTGGCTTCGCTTGCCCTGCGGCTTTATAACGAATATCGCAATCGCGACAGATGGTCGGGGCTGGCCATCGAAGGGCTTGCGCTTGAAATACTGGCTGAGGTATCGCGCTCCGCAGAAAGGTGTCAGAACCTCAGGATGCCGCGCTGGCTCGAACAGGTGAAAGAGATTCTCGCTTCGAGATTGACTGAAACCCCATCGCTAAGAGAGATGGCCGAAGAGGTCGGCGTTCACCCGGTTCACCTGGCGCGCTCGTGGCGCAAACATTTCAACTGCACTATGGGAGAGTTCATAAGACAGCTTCGCGTTGAAACGGCTTGCGAAGAGATTGCCTGCTCTGACGCGCCGCTTTCGGAAATCGCGCTCGCGGTAGGCTTCTACGATCAGAGCCATTTTTCAAACACCTTCAAACGGTTCGTAGGATTTACGCCCGCGGCTTATCGCGCCATCCATCGCTCAAGTTAACAGCTTCCAATCCGGTT
Source organism: Blastocatellia bacterium (assembly GCA_963804815.1). Lineage (GTDB taxonomy): Bacteria > Acidobacteriota > Blastocatellia > UBA7656 > UBA7656 > DATEKX01. The sequence continues at coordinate 395,253 of CAWDRU010000001.1, forward strand.
TCTTCGCTCCAAGACGCGCGCCCGCAACTGGTATATAGTTCGGCGGGCATACTGTCAGCAGTAGGCATGAATTTTTTACGGAGACTATCATCCATGTCAAAGATCTTAACGGCAATCCTGTTCCTGCTTGCAGGGTTCATCAATGTTTCAGCCGGGCAGCCTGCGCCCGCGCTCTACGGGCGATTGACCGTCAATCAAACGCACATAGTTTTCAGTTACGCCGGAGACCTCTGGTCAGTCGAGCGCGGCGGCGGCGAAGCGCGGCGCATCACTACGCATCCGGGCGAAGAGAGCTATCCGGCATTCTCGCCCGACGGCACCGAGCTTGCCTTTTCAAGACAGATCGGCGGCAACTGGGATATCTATGTCATGCCTGCTGCGGGCGGCGAAGCGCGACAGGTCACTTATGAACCGCGCAATGATTATGCATACGGGTGGACGCCTGACGGCAAAGCAATTCTGTTTATGTCTAATATTACGGGCAGCCCGCGACTCTACACCATCGCGCGCGACGGCGTGTTGCAGAACGAATTGCCGCTCGCGCCCGAAGCCTTAAACGGCTCGCTTTCTCCTGATGGCAGGCGCATTGCCTATTCGCCGACATCTGCAATCGGGGATTGGCGTTTTTATCGCGGCGGCTCGAAAGGGCAGATATGGCTCGCCAATCCCGTCACCAGCGAGATTGAAAAACTGCCGCAGGGAAACTACAACGACGATCTCCCGGCGTGGGTTGGCAATAAAATTTATTTCCTCTCGGACCGCTCTGCAATTTATAACCTTTACTCTTACGATCTTTCATCGAAACAGACGAAACAGCTCACCACCTTCGAGCAGCACGGCATTCGTTCGATTGGCGCGGGCGCAGGCGCAGTGGTCTTCGTGCGCGATGGCCGCATTCATCTTCACGATACGGCGACGGGTCAAACCCGCGTTGTTGACGTGCGGTTAAGTCCCGACACCACCGAACTGAAGCCGCGCGCAGTCAATTTGTCGAGGGGGATTGAATCCGTTCTGCTCAGCGCCAGCGGTGACAAAGTCATATTCGGTGTGCGCGGCGAAGCTATGGTCTTCGACACGGCAACCGGAGACGCGCGCAACATCACGGCAAGTTCAGCCATAGCCGAGCGCTTTCCAACGCTTTCGCCTGATGGAAAATCGATTGCCTGTTTTTCGGATGAATCGGGCGAATATCAATTAAACATCCGGCCCGCGAACGGAGACGGCGCGGTAAAGAAGATTGCGATTGAGCCGAAGCCGTCGTTTTATCGCGAGCTGGTCTGGTCGCCCGACTCAAAGAAAGTCGCCTTCACGGATCGAAGGCTCGCACTGTGGTTTGTGGATGTCGAAAGCTCTGCGGTTTCGCGCATCGACAGTTCCACTTACTCTTATCAGCAGGAATGGTACCCGCAATGGTCACCCGACAGCCGATGGCTCGCCTACTCGAAACATCTGGGCAATCGCGTTCGCACAGTTTTCATATATGACGTAGCGGGAAAGCGCGCGCGCCAGATCACAGACGGGCGCACGCATACGGAACTGCCCTGCTTCGATGCGAACGGCAAATACCTGTATTTCGCATCAAGCCCGAACGCGGGCACAAGCGAATTCGGCTGGGGCGTATTGAACGGCATTCTGGCTCGCCCGCTCGTCACGCGCCGGTTGCACGCGATCATTTTGCAGAACGACGCGCCGTCTCCGATTCTTCCAACGGGTGCGATCAACCCGGAAGCGAAAGCGGGCGAATCGGCCTCGATGGTGCGGATCGATTTTGAAAACATCAATCGGCGCGTCGTTGACCTGCCCACGCAATCGCGGGACTACGCGCAGCTTACGGCGGGCAAACCCGGCGTGCTTTTTGCGCTCATCAGCGAATGGCCTGCTGCGCCGGGACTTGGCAGCAACCCTACGCCCGTGCTTTACAAAATCGACCTGACGCAGGCGGCGCGCGCGGAAAAGTTCGTTGAAGGCATAGGCGGGTTCGAGGTTTCGCATGACGGCAGTCGGCTGATATACGCGAAGGCGGGCGGCTGGTTTCTGGTTACAACAGACGCTGCGCCGAAAGCCGACGATGGAAGACTCGATTTAAAAAAGATGGAAGCGACAATCGACCCGCGCGCCGAGTGGAAGCAGATATACCACGAAGCATGGCGCATAATGCGCGACTGGTTCTATGAACCCAATCATCACGGCCAGAACCTTGCCGAACTCGAAGCGCACTTCGCAGAGTATCTGCCAACTGTTACGAGGCGCGCGGATTTGAATCAGCTTATGAATCGCATGCTCGGCCATATCTCCGTGAGCCACCTCGTAGTCGGGGGCGGCGATCTGCCGCAGCCCGCAGGCCCCCCTGTCCGCATAGGGCTGCTTGGCGCGGATTATGAGATCGCAAACGGTCGTTACCGGTTCAAACGCATCTACAGAGCGAGCAGTTACAATTCGCCGCTCGGTACGGCGCAGGCTCCGCTCGACGCGCCCGGCATAAACGTGAGCGAAGGCGAATACCTGATTGCGGTTGACGGGAAGGAGCTTGACTCGTCGAAAAGCATCTATGCTCAATTCGACGGCAAGGTAAATCAGGCGGTTAAGATAAGGGTCGGCCTGAACCCTGACGGCAAGGGCGCGCGTGAGCTTGCGGTCTTTCCGATACCTAACGAATCGGGATTGCGTACGGCGAACTGGGCCGAAGGTAATCGTCGCAGGGTCGAAGAAGCATCGGGCGGAAAGCTCGGATATATTTTCGTCGAAAGCTACGGCCCTGGGATCTTTGATTTCATTCGCGGGCTTACAGGCTACAGCGACCGCCCCGGCATAATCATCGATCAGCGCTACAACGGCGGCGGCATCACGCCCGATTACCTGATCGAGTGGTTGCAGCGAAAGCCGCTCTACTATTACGCATTCCGCGAAGGCGACGACATCGCCACGCCCGTCAATCCCGGCCCGCGCGCGAAGGTGCTGATCACCAACGAGCAGAATTTCTCTGCGGCAGAGACGTTCGCCTTTATGTACAAGCTGGCGAAAGTCGGCCCCATAGTCGGCACGCGAACAGGCGGCGGCGGCATCGGGCCGTACGCATACACGCCTCGCCTGATTGATGGCGGAAACGTTCAACTGCCGAATCGCGCAGCCTACAACCCTGACGGCACATCGTGGGGAATCGAAAACGTCGGCGTCACGCCCGATTACGAAGTCGAGATCCTGCCGAAAGACATTTTAAGCGGGCGCGATGCGCAGCTCGAAAAGGCGATTCAGGTTGGGCTTGAAGAGATAAAAAAGAATCCTTCGATCTCGCCGAAAAAACCCCGCTATCCTGTTCATAAATGAGCGGGCTGCGCTTTCAGGTCAGGCGCATTTAAAACCGTGCTTACTGCGCTCGCAGTCCGGGCCTCTGCTCGTACTCTGTAATCGCCTGCGTCCGGCCTCCGATGACCGTGCTGACGCGCACTCTGCCGGGCGCTATCTCCTCACGAAGAAACGATACCTCAATCGAAGGTATCGTTTCTTCGCTGCGAAGCTGGCCTGCCAATCGCCTGTCATCAAGAAAGCAGCCCATCGAAATTGCAAAATGATGAGGATTTTTCAGGCGAAGATCCTTGAACCCCCAAACAACGGTCGCATCGGCTCCAAGGGGAGTGAAACGTTCATTCTCGTGATAGATGTCAAGGCTGTGCGGATGTCGTTCGACGATCTCAAGGCCGCCCAGCAACGCAAGGTGATAAACAAGGCTGCTCAATTGACACAGCCCTCCGCCAGCCTGGCGCACCAATTGGCCATCGACGATATTCCGTCCCTCTACAAAGCCGTTGCCCGTCGAAGGCTTTCCGATCCGCCCCCAGAATGACCAGTGACTGCCGGGGTTTATCAAGCTCTGATCAATCAATGCCGCGCCGCGCTTCAGATTTGACAACTTATTCTCGTATAGCTGCCCCGGAAAAACGATCTGTATCAGCTCTGTTCTAACCGGCCAGTCGGCACCGCCGATCTCATTTCGTAATCGGATGCCGCTTACCGAATCACGGCGCTGCCGCCGCGCCTGAGCGTAAAGCTGGCGTAGCGCCAGCGGAACACTGCGTCGCACCAGACTTCGCAGATTGTAAGTAATATTCCTTTTATTCATTAATAGTCTGAGATGAGTTTTGCGCCGGATACCGGCACAGGAATCGTCAGTTGGCTCAACCCTGAAGGCAATTCCCTGCCGCGCGGAATCGTAATATACAGTTTGACAACCTTCATCATCGGTTTAATGACGGCCCGAAGAACGTCTGGATTCCACCAAGCGCTCCCATAACAATCATTGCGATAATGAGCAGAATGATAAATGCCGGAATAGAAGCGAGCGCCCACTTCACCATAAAAACAATCATTGATATAAAGGGCATCTTTATATCCGTGATGATGACATCATTGCTGGTTTCTACTTTTGGAGGCAGGCCATAGCCATCAGTTCGTGGCGCGTTCTCCTTTCTAATCCTGTAATTCTCATTCGGGATTCTTCGCGCTCTCATTTCGGCTTCGGCATACTGAAGGGCCTGCTCTCTGTAGTCTGCAAAATCAACATTGACCATTTTCAAGAGGTCTTCATCAGACAGCTTTGAGATTTTCTCTCTGAGTTCCGGATCATTCGGCATATACATCCTCCTTCATTTTCAAAGCTGCGCTGATCAGGGCGCAACTTATATCACAACAATCCTGTGATTCAAAGCAGAGGCGCAGAGGTTAAAAGATTATGTTCTCTGCGAAATCTCTGCGTATCTCCGCGCCTCTGCGGTGAATAGGCTTCTTTCTTGCAGTACGATGGAGAATGACTTGATTCTGCCCGATAGCGTCCTTTGGAGATTGCTGAAAACAGGCCACGCTATAGCTGCCCGTATCTGGGAATTGGATTCCCAAAACCGAAACCCCGGAAAGGATTCCGCCTCCGCGCCCTCCTGCCTAAACTAAGCCGCTTAACGGCTTACAGTTTACGGAGTTGTGGCACGCAACTTGGCTTAACCGCTCTAAAAGTCGTTGGGATATTTGTGTTTTATCCGTCGAGATCGCGGAGGGACTGATGGAAACCATACTACAGGACATTCGCTACGGCATAAGAATGCTCATCAAAAATCCGGGGTTCACAGTCGTAGCAGTTCTGGTGCTGGCGCTGGGCATTGGAGCCAACAGCGTGATTTTCAGCGCGGTCAATGCGCTCTTGCTCAACACTTTCTCTTACTCTGACCCGGAGCAGCTTGTCGGCGTGTGGGAACGCGCGCCGCAGAATCCGCTCAACGAAGTCGCGCCCGCCAACTTCATAGACTGGCAAAAGCAGAACGAAGTATTCTCTCAGATTGGCGCGCTCAATTTCTGGAACGCCAACCTCACAGGCGTCGATGTGCCGGAGCGACTGCAAGGCTTTCAGGTTTCACCCGGCCTGATTTCCCTGCTTGGCGTCGCGCCTTTGATAGGCCGCGATTTTCTGCCCGAAGAGGCGGAGTTGGGCAAAAACACCGTTGTCATAATCAGTCACGGTTTATGGCAGCGCAGATTCGGCGGCGACCCGGATATTATCGGAAAAACTTTAAACATCAATAACCGCGACTACACAGTCATCGCCGTCATGCCGCCCGGATTTCAGGTGCATCGTAAAGCCGATCTGTGGTCGCCGCTCGCCCTGAGACCGACAACGCTTGCGAATCGGCAATCCCATTTTCTGATCGTCATGGCGCGGCTCAAAACGGGCGTCACCCGCGAACAGGCGCAGGCCGCGATGACGACAATCGCCGGTCAGCTTCAACAGCAATACCCTGAGACGAACACGAACTGGGGCGCAAACGTCGTCACGTTGCAGGAACAGACCGTCGGGCAGATCAAACCCGCCGCGCTCGTGTTGCTGGTGGCCGTCGGGCTGGTGCTTTTGATCGCGTGCGCAAACGTAGCCAATCTGCTGCTCGCACGCGCTGCCACCCGGCAGAAAGAGATCGCCATCCGGCTCGCTCTGGGTTCGAGCCGCCGCCGAATCGTGCGGCAGTTGTTGACCGAAAGCCTGCTGCTTGCGCTGCTGGGCGGGTTGGCAGGATTGCTGCTGGCGATGTGGAGCGTGGATATCTTAGTGGCCAACGTGCCCGAAGACGTGGCCTTCTCGCTCCCCCGGTTGAAAGAGATCGGCATCAATCTGCCAGTGCTGGGTTTCACCTTGCTTGTCTCGCTTGCGACTGGAATGGTGTTCGGGCTTGCGCCTGCGTTCCAGGCTTCGAGGTTCAATCTGAACGACGTGATCAAAGAAGGCGGGCGCGGCACATCCACGGGCCTTAGCGGGCGTCGTTTGCGCCAGATGCTGGTCATTGCAGAGGTCGCATTATCGGCAGTGTTGTTGATAGGCGCGAGCCTGCTCATCAAAAGCATGCTCAAACTGCTTGAAGTCAATCCCGGTTTCAGCGGCAGGAATGTGATCACGATGCGAACCACTTTGCCGGGCGCGAAATATCGCGAAGATGCGCAGATGATCGCCTTCTACAATCAGATCACCGAACGCCTTGAGCAGATGCCCGGCGTCGAATCCGCAGGCGCAATCAGCCATTTGCCGATGGGCGGCAGCAACAGCACTGCCGGTTTCGACATTGAAGGAAAGCCTGCGCCATCGCCCGCCGACCAGCCCGAAGCCGCACACCGCGCAATCAGCACCGAGTATTTCCGAGTGCTGAACATTCCAATAATACAGGGCAGACAGTTCACCGCCGAGGACAATGAAACTGCGCCCGGCGTGGTCATCGTCAGCGCGAGCCTTGCCCGGCGGTATTTTCCGGGCGAAGACCCTGTGGGCAAGCGAATAAAACTGGAAGACAAGGGCTTTTCAGTCGTAGGCATAGTGGGCGACGTGAAGCACGGAGGGCTGGACAAAGAGGCGGAGCCGACGATGTATTTCACTTATCGCCAGCAGCCTTATGATTCGATGGTGCTGCTTGTGCGCGCTGCGGCAAACCCGATGAGCCTGATGGCAGCCATGCGCAGCGCTGTGCTTGCAGTTGACAAAGATCAACCGGTTTACGAGATCAGAACAATTGATGACGCGATTTCCGAATCTATAACCTTACCTCGCTACACTGCCGTCTTGTTGAGCGTGTTTGCCGCAATCGCGCTTCTGCTTGCGGCGGTGGGGCTGTACGGCGTGATGAGTTATGTGGTCACAGGGCGCACGCACGAAATAGGCATCCGCATGGCACTGGGCGCGCGTACAGGCGATGTGCTCAGGCTGATCGTCGGGCAGGGTTTGAGCCTTGCGTTGATTGGTCTGGCAATCGGCGTTGTGGCCGCTTTCGCTTTAACGCGATTGATGTCGAGCATGCTTTATGGCGTCTCTGCTACCGATACTGCGATCTTCCTGCTCGTTTCAGCGTTACTTGCAGGAGTAGCTCTTTTAGCCTGCGCAGTGCCTGCTCGGCGCGCCACTAAAGTTGATCCAATGGTCGCGCTTCGTTACGAATAGCGGCGATTTTAGAGAGAAGATTCGGAATCCATGTGCGAGATTGAGTAATCCAGCTTAGGAGGACTAAAACCATGAAAAAAAGTTTGAAGCGATCAGCATTCCTGTTTGTGCTGCTTGGCCTCACTGTGCCCGCCGGTTCGCAATCGCTCGATAAGCTTAAACACGCATCCAGTCGAGATGACAGCCAGCAGAGGTTTAAAGAGGTCGGCGATAACCAGTCCCGCGATGGGCAATACTGGTTCAATCGCGGTTATGAACTGCTCCAGTCCGACCGCTATCAGCAGTCCATTGAAGCCTTCGCGCATTCCATCGATCTGGGATATCGTCAGGCGACTGCCATGTACAACATCGCCTGCGGGTTTGCGCTGTTGAACGATAAAGAGAACGCTTTGACCTGGCTTGAACGCGCGCTGTCGCTGGGCTTCGACAGAACCGATCTGTTAAGGAACGATTCGGACCTCGACCCCATACGTTCCGACGCTCGATTCCAGCAGTTCCTCCGAAAGGTTTCATTCGCTAAGAAAGAAGATAAGTCCTCGAAAGACGACGGCCAAAAAAATGACGGCCAAAAAACTTCGGACAGGTTTCAGGAAGCGATCAATAATTTCGAGCAGCTTCGCCGTGAATCATCCGACGACGGGCACCAGTGGTACAAGACAGGTTCCCGGCTCATCCGTATGCGCGATTTCGACCGCGCCGTCTACGCATTGACTCAGGCAGTAGATCATCTGCGGTACAACAACGGGTCTGCGATGTACAATCTGGCGTGCGCTTACGCGCTCAAAGGTGATCGGACGGCGGCGCTCGAATGGCTTGAAAGATCGATCAACGCCGGGTATGACGACACCGGCCATCTTCAAAACGATTCAGACATAGCCAGTCTGCGCACAGAGCCTCGATTCAGGCAGATTGAAAAGTTGAGCAGGGATCTTTCGCTCTCCGGGTTCAACAAAGATTCATTCGATGGCTCGAACTACTCCAAACAACGCTGGACGCCTGCCATCGAACACTTTGAATCATTCCTGCGCGGCGCGCCTGACAACGGGAGAGCATGGTTCAATCTGGGGTTCGCGCTCCATTATTCGAGCGAGCACGCGCGGGCCATTGAAGCTTTCAAATGGGCCATACGGCTTGGCTATCGCAACCCGACTGCGATGTACAATATCGCCTGCGCCTATGCGATGATGAACCGTCGCGACGAGGCGTTTGAATGGCTCGACAAATCGGTCGAGGCAGGATTTGAAGTCGGCGGCTATGTCGAGGGTGACCGAGACCTTGATAACCTGCGCACTGACATTCGCTTCAAACGGTTTCAGAATATGGCTCAGGATCAACACGAACACAAAGACAAACATGAAAAATAGAGAAAGCATTCAGCCCTGGCGGGACTCTTAAGCCGTTTATCAATTCATCATTCATTGTTGTCTCTTCTGGAGGTCTGATGGAAACTCTGCTGCAAGACATAAGATTCGGGGCGCGAACCTTACGTCGAAGTCCCGGCTTCACGCTTGTTGCGGTAATAGCTCTGGCTTTAGGCATAGGCGCGAACACTGCCATCTTCAGCGTAGTCAACAGCGTTCTTGTTCGGCCTCTGCCTTTTGCAAACTCTGACAGGCTTGTGGCGATCTGGCAGAGCACGCCTCAACAAAACAGTTTTCGAGAAGCTGTAGCGGCGGGAACCTTTCTTGACTGGAAAGATCAAAACACGGTCTTTGATTGTATCAGTGCTTACAGGGAAGACAATTTCAATATCACAGGCAAAGACAGGCCGGAGCAGGTGCCGGGCTGTCGCGTTAACCCAGGTCTGTTTCAGGTACTGGGCGTCGAGCCAATGCTTGGCCGCGCGTTTCAGGATGACGATCAGGACCTGCGCACAGTCGTCATAAGCAAAGGTCTGTGGGAGCGGCTTTTTTCTGCCGCCCCAAACATCATCGGGCAAACGCTCAATGTCAACGGAGAGCCGCTTACGATCACAGCCGTGATGCCTGCCGGGTTTGATTTCCCGGAAGGACACGATCTTTGGGTTCGCTCTCGATACAAAGTGCCTGAAAACCCTCTTGACCTGATGACCGACCCGTCCGCTGATCGCGGCCATCAGTACTTCAGCGTGATAGCCCTGCTCAAAGCAAACGTCGAGCTGAAACAGGCTCAGGCGGAGATGGACGACATCAGCCGCCGTCTCGAACAGCAATACCCGGACCAGAATATGGGGCAGGGCGCAAGCCTCATACCCCTGCGCGAGGAAGAAGTCGGAGAGGTGCGCCCGGTTCTTCTGGTTCTGTTCGGCACAGTCGGCTTCGTGCTGCTGATCGTCTGCGCCAACGTAGCCAATCTGCTGATGGCGCGTGCGGCGACCCGACAGAAAGAGATCGCCATTCGCGTCGCGCTCGGCGCAAGTCGGCAACGAATCTCGCGGCAACTGCTGACGGAAAGCGTGATGCTTGCGTTTGCAGGCGGCGGCGCGGGGCTGTTTGTTGCGCTCTGGGGCATAAAACCTCTGGCCGCGCTGATCCCGGCAGACATTCACGGCATGCAGAACATCGGCGTTGACGCGAGGGTGCTTGGTTTCACCATGCTGGTCTCGTTTCTGACAGGCGTGATCTTCGGCCTGTTGCCTGCGATGCAGGCGTCGAAGACCGATATAAACGAATCGCTCAAGGAGAGCGGTCGAGGCTCGACCGAAGGCCGACGCGGCTCGTCGATACGGAGCGCGCTTATCGTATCGGAGATTGCGCTGTCGCTCGTGTTGCTGATCGGCGCGGGATTGATGATAAAAAGTTTCGTTCGCCTGCAACAGGTCGATCTGGGTTTTGCGACCGAAAACGTGCTGACGATGCGCCTGACTCTGCCGCAGGCGAAATATCCTGAAAAGCGCGACCAGACCAGATTCTTTCAACAGGCGCTCGCGCGCATTCAAATCGTGCCCGGCGTCGAGTCGGCTGCGGCAATCTCGCGGCTTCCTCTGACCTCCGGCAACAGCAGTCGCAGTTTCAACATCGAAGGGCGTTCAAGCGACAACGCGGGCGGTTCTGCCGATTACCGCGTGATAAGCCCGGACTACTTTCGCGCGATGAGCATTCCTGTTTTGAAAGGTCGCGCGTTCACCGAACGTGATAACGATCAGGCCACCGCAAGCGTCATTATTAACGATATGGCCGCGCGCAGCTACTGGCCCGACGAAGACCCCATCGGCAAACGGTTGCAGCTTGAAAGCGAGTGGTTCGAGATCGTAGGCATTGTCGGAGACGTGAAGCATATGGGACAGGCCAGCAAGGCGCGGGCGGAAATGTACGTGTCGTACCTCAAAAAGCCCTGGCCGTATATGACCATCATAGCGCGCAGTCCCCGAAACGCCGCCGCGCTTGGCGAGACTTTGAGAGAAGAAGTGCAGGCAGTCGATCCCGATCAGCCGGTTTACAGCGTCAGCACTCTTGAGCAGCTGGTTTCGCGTTCGGTCGCCAGACGGCGCTCGAACATGCTCCTGCTCGGCATATTCGCCGCGCTTGCGATGGTGATAGCGGCGGTCGGATTATATGGCGTGATGTCGTACGCAATCACTCAGCGCAAACACGAGATAGGCATACGGCTCGCGCTCGGAGCAAATCGGCGCGACATACTGAAGATGGTTTTAGGTTACGGGCTGCGCCTGACGCTGGCAGGCGTAGCGGCGGGCGCAGTTGCGGCCCTGCTGTTGACGCGAATGATCGAGAGCCTGTTGTTCGGAGTCTCTGCCACAGACCCGGCAACATTCGCGCTGGTTTCGATCACGCTGACAGGAGTGGCTCTGGGAGCCTGTTTCGTGCCAGCACATCGCGCAACGAAGGTAGACCCGATGATCGCGCTGCGCTATGAATGATGAACTGAAGAAATTCTCTTGATTCATCATTCCGCATTCCGCGTTCATCATTTCTTCGGGAGGTTTTATGGAGACTCTGTTAAAAGACATTCGCTACGGGTTTCGGATGCTTTTGAGAAGCCCCGGATTTACGGCTGTGGCTGTCATCTCGCTTGCCTTAGGCATCGGCACAAACACCGCCATCTTCAGCATAATCAGTTCTTTCCTGCTCGCGCCTCTTCCGGTCGATGAGCCGAAACAACTGGTATCCATCTTCACTACGGACGCAAAAAACCCCGGCCCTCTGCCCGTCTCTCATTACAACTATCTCGACTACCGCGATAAAACTGATGTCTTCACGGGGGTGCTCGCTTACAACTTCGCTCAGGTAAATTTGAGCAAAGGCGCGGGCGATAACAAACAACTCTTCGCGCTGGTCGTATCGGGCAACTACTTCGACGTGCTCGGAGTGAAACCGGTTCAGGGGCGCGGCTTTATTGCGGATGAAGACAAAACGTTGAGTTCGCACCCCGTAACGGTGTTGAGCTACGGTTGCTGGCAACGCGACTTCGGCGGCGACCAGTCAATTGTCGGCAGCACAATCTCGCTCAATCGCCGCGACTTCACAGTGGTCGGCGTCGCGCCTAAGGATTTCACAGGCACGATTTTAGGCGGCGGGCCCGATATGTGGATTCCGATGATGATGCATAAAGAGATTCAGCCCGACCTTGACGGCTTCTACGATGCGAGGCGCGGCCTTGCATTCAACGTCGTTGGCCGTCTCAAGCCCGGTGTAACGGTCGAACAGGCGCAGGCAGCCGCAAGCGCGCTCGCCTACCAGCTTGAGAAGGAGTACCCCAAAGACAACGAAGGCCGAAACGTCAAGCTGATGTCTTTGTTGCAGGCGCGAATCGATCCGGATGGCGACGGGGATACCGTAAGAACTTCAGCAATCCTGCTGGGCACGGTCGGCATAATTCTGCTGATCGCGTGCGCCAACATTACGAACCTGCTGCTTGCGCGGGCGACGAAACGGCGACGCGAAATCGCCATCCGCCTCGCGATAGGCGCAAGCCGTGGGCGATTGATCCGGCAACTGATGACGGAAAGCCTTGTGCTCTCGCTTGTGGGCGGGACCGTTGGCTTCTTTGCGGCGCTGTGGACAAAAGACCTCATCCGCTCATTCGTGCCATTCGGCGGCGGGCCGAATGCGCCTTCGGTCGGGCTTGATTCGCGCGTGCTGCTGTTCACACTGACTGTAACGATTGTGAGCGGGTTGCTTTTCGGACTGGTCCCTGCGCTTCAGGCTTCAAAACCCGACCTTGTGCCGACGCTAAAAGGCGACATCACTCAGCCGGTCGGCCAGCGCGGGTTCAGGTTGAATCTGCGAAAGGTGCTGGTCATCTTACAGGTGTCGCTTTCGCTGCTCTCGCTGATAACGGCGGGGCTGTTCGTGCGAAGCCTGCAAAAAGCGAAAGAGGTCAATCCCGGTTTCATAACCGACAAGGTGGTGGTTTTCGGCTTCAATCTGGGCCGCGAAGGTTACACGCCCGAACAGGGCAGGCAGTTTCACCGTCAGGCGCTTGAGCGCGTGATGGCTCTGCCCGGCATCGAGTCCGCGTCTATCGCGCGCGACAGACCTTTTGCCGGAGGCTTCCAGCGCAGCGTCTTCATCGAGGGGCAGGAGCCGCCGCCCGGCGGGCGCGGCGTGCTGGTTCAGACAAACAACGTCGAGCGGAAGTTTTTTGAAACGCTCGGCATTCCTTTACAGCGGGGGCGCGACTTCGCAGAAACCGACAACGAGAAAGCTCCGAAGGTGGTCATCATCAACGAAGCGATGGCCAGCCGGTTCTGGCCCGATCAGGATGCTTTAGGAAAACGGTTCAAATTTTTCGGCGACGACGATTACCGCGAAATCGTCGCCATCGCGCGCGACAGCAAAATAAACAGCCTCACAGAACAGCGCAGGCCGTTCGTTTATCTCCCGATGCTTCAGGAATACTCGCCGCAGATGACGCTCGAAGTCCGAACGTCAAATGACCCGAAAGGCATGATCTCGGCAATCAGAAGCGAGATTCAGGGAATCGATCCGAGCCTGTCCGTGCTCAACATTCAAACCCTGAGCGACCGTGTTGACGGGTCGCTTCAGGGCGAGCGGTCACAGGCAAATCTGATCGGCACGGCGGGGCTGCTGGCGCTGCTGCTTGCATCAGTCGGGCTGTACGGCGTGATGTCGTATTCGGTCGCGCAGCGCACACGCGAGATTGGCATTCGCATGGCGCTGGGAGCCAGTCGCAAAAACGTGATGGGCCTTGTGCTCAAGCAGGGCGTTTCGCTCGTCTCAGCCGGAGTAGTGATCGGGCTGGGCGTGGCTTTCGGAGTTACCAGAGTTATCGCAAGCTCGCTGTTTGGGGTAACGGCTGTCGATCCCCTGACTTTTGCGGGCACGTCTCTGATATTGATAGTCGTGTCGCTTGTGGCAAGCTATATCCCTGCGCGACGGGCAACGAAAGTAGACCCGATGATCGCGCTTCGCTATGAATAGCGAATGAACACAGTACCGGGAGCGCGAGCGACAGGGTTGGCTTGACCGCAGACCCTGTCGCTCGCGCTCCCGGTACTGTTAATTGCTCAAACTGCCCTGGGGGATGGATGGACACACTGCTTCAAGACCTGCGCTACGGCGTAAAAATGCTCGCAAAAAAACCCGGCTTCACGCTGGTGGCAATACTGACGCTCGCCTTAGGCATCGGCGCAAACACGGCCATCTTCAGCGTGATCAATGGAGTTTTGTTGAAGTCGCTCCCCTTCCCTGAACCGGAACGGCTGGTCGTCGTGGCCGAAACTTCCAAAGAAATGCCCGTCATGTCGGTCGCTTATCCGACTTATTCAGACTGGAAGGCCGAACAATCTGTATTTGAGAGCATGACGGCGCGCATGCCAGCGGGCGGCGTGTTGACAGGCGCGGGCGAGCCTCTGCGCGTGATCGGGCGATTTGTGACGGCCAGCTTCTTTCCGACTCTCGGCGTAAGCCCGCACGTCGGGCGTTTCTTTGATGAAGAGGAAGACAACCCCGGCGCTGAACGTGTGATGGTGCTGAGCTATGGTTTATGGCAGCAGTATTTTGGCGGAAATCAGGAGATAATCGGCAAGGCGATACGCTATAACGGCGAAAGCTGGACGGTCGTGGGCGTGATGCCTGCGAGGTTTGATTTCTACGGCCAGACGAATCTGAATAACGACTTTTTCATCCCGCTCGGTCGCCTCGCCGCTCAGAGTTTCATGCAGGATCGCCAGTCTCATCCCGTGCAGGTGATAGCGCGTCTGAAACCGGGTGTGACGATTGAGCGTGCGCGCGCAGAGATGAAGACAATCGCGGCGCAACTGGAGACCGCGCACCCCGCGTCGAACACGGGCAACAGCATAGAATTGACTTCATTCATGGATGACTACGTCGGCGATGTGCGTGACGCGTTGCTTGTGATTACGGCGGCGGTGGCGCTTGTCCTGTTGATCGCCTGCGCAAACGTCGCAAACCTTCTGCTTGCTCGCGCAGCAACGCGCGAAAAAGAGATAGCTTTGCGAATGGCGCTCGGCGCAAGCCGTATGCGCGTCGTCCGACAGTTGCTTACAGAAAGTGCGATGCTTGCAGCGGCGGGCGGGGCGCTGGGACTGCTGCTGGCAATGTGGGGGGTCGCGGCGCTCGTCAAACTCGACCCGGACAGTCTGCCGCGCATTGAAGAGATAACAATCGCTCCGCGCGTGCTGGGCTTTACTTTGCTTGTGACGTTTTTGACGGCAATCCTGTTCGGACTCGCGCCCGCGTTGCAAACTTCAAAAGTGAATTTGAACAACACGCTGAAAGAAGGCGGGCGCGGCTCTGCGGGCGGCGGGCGGCTTCGAGGTCTGCTGGTCGTGGCCGAAGTCGCATTGTCGCTTGTCCTGCTCGCAGGCGCGGGGCTGCTGGTCAGGAGCTTTCGGCAATTGATGAGTGTTGACGCAGGCTTTGACGCGCGCAACGTGCTGACCCTGCGCCTGCGTCTGCCCGATGTGAAGTACCCGGAGTTGGCGCAATCAACCGGCTTTCTAAAAGAGGTAATGAGTCGCGTCTCCGCTCTGCCGAACGTCGAGCGGGTGAGCGTCGGAACAGGATTCCCGCTCGGACGCGGCAGCCAGTCAGGCTACCTGCTTGAAGGGCAGCCACAGCCTCAACATCAACGAGACTGGCCTGTCGCAATCAATCAATCGGTCAGCGAAAATTATCATCAGGCACTGGGCATCGCCCTGCTCGCGGGGCGTTACTTCAACGAACACGACACAGCCGATTCACCGTTGGTCGCGCTGGTTGATGAAGATTTTGTTCGCAGCCATTTCCCGAACAGTGCAACGATTGACGCGCTCGGCAAGCGGTTGCATTTCGAGGGCAAAGACGAGCCGTGGCGCGAGATTGTCGGAGTCGTACGCCATACGCGGCACAACGGACTGGACCAGGAAGCGCGCGCAGAAATTTATCGCCCGTGGTTGCAGATGAATCCGAGTTCGGCTGCCGACTTCGCCCGCGTGATGGACCTGATTGTGAAGACTTCGGACGAGCCGGAAAGTATCGTCGCGGCCATCAAGCGCGAAGTTCAGGCGCTCGATCCCGATCAACCTCTGGGCAATGTGCGCACGCTTGAATCGCTGCTGGCTCAATCAATCGCGCCGCGCAGATTCAGCCTGCTGATGCTCGGCATCTTTGCGCTCGTCGCCTTGTTGCTTGCGGCAATCGGCCTGTACGGTGTGATGAGTTATTCGGTCACAGAGCGCACACGCGAGATTGGCATACGTTTGGCTCTGGGAGCCACTTCCGGGGATGTGCTGAGACTGGTTATCAGGCAGGGGCTGATGCTTTCGCTCGTCGGCGTCGCGGTTGGTCTCGCGGCTTCATTGGCGCTGACGCGACTGATGGAGAGTCTGTTATTCAATGTAAGCGCGACAGACCCTGCAACCTTTGGGGTCATCTCGCTTTTGCTCACAACGGTCGCGGTCGCGGCCTGCTATATTCCTGCGCGACGTGCAACGAAGATAGACCCGTGGGTCGCGCTCAGATATGAATGATTGGGTGATTAAATTCTAAAAGGAGTTTCGCTTATGAAGAGATTGGTTTTTCTCGCAACAGCCCTGTTAATCGTGCTTCCGAACCCTTCAGCGCAGGCGCAGAATCAAACAGACCGCGAAGCCGTCCGTCAGGCGGTGCTCGATTATGTCGAAGCCATCTACAACGTGGACCCGTCGCGCATCGAACGCAGCGTTCATCCCAAACTTGCCAAAACGGGTTTCTATCGAGGGGAAAAGGACGAAACCTTTCGCCCCGGCTCAAACATGACTTTCGAGAGGCTGATCGAGGTCGCAAAGACATGGAACAAAGAAGGCAAGCTTCGGAAAGACGCGCCGAAAGAGATCACCGTTTTTGACGTGCTCGATCAGACCGCAACGGCGAAGCTGGTTGCGGAGTGGGGCATAGATTACATGCATCTGGCGAAGTTTGACGGCAGGTGGATGATCATAAATGTCTTGTGGCAGAGTCCGCCAAAGAAGGTCGCGCCATAACCGATAGCCTCTTATATTACGCTCGCGCGAAACATTTCGACTTATGAATAATTCGATCAGGAGAATTTATGCAGACACTTTTGCAGGACTTACGTTACGGAGTGCGAATGATGCGGAAAGCGCCGGGGTTTACGGCCATCGCCGTGTTGTCGCTGGCATTGGGGATTGGCGCGAATACCGCGCTGTTCAGTCTGCTCGATGCCGTGCTGCTGAAAACGCTGCCGGTCAAAGAGCCTGAGCGGCTGGTTCAGTTCAACTGGCAGTCGGGACGGGCTTTCAGGACGACCGGCCAGCGTGGAATTTTCGTCGGCGGCCTGCCTCCTGACAGGCGCGGCGGTTCCTCGTTTCAATATCGCCTCTTTGAGAAGATGCGCGAGACAGATGGCGCGATCTCTGAATTGTTCGCCTTCGCTTCGCTGAGAAATGTGAACGTGCTGGCGGATGGGCAGGCAGAGACGGCTGGGGGGCAGGTCGTTTCGGGCGGTTATTTTGCGGCGCTGGGCGTAGAGGCGGCACAGGGGCGCGCGATTATGGAAGCCGATGATGACCCGGCTGCCACGCCTGTCGTCATGCTCAATTATCGCTACTGGCAGAACCGGTTTGGCGGCGACCCTTCGATCATCGGCAAACAGATCAATATAAATAAAGTCACCTTCACCATCATCGGCGTCACGCCGCCCGCTTTCACATCCACGATGCAGGTTGGCGAGCGCCCGGACGTTACGATGCCAATTGCGTTCGAGCCTGTGTTAGAGGTCGAAAGGCCGATGATAGACCGACCTGGCAAACCCGGTATGTGGTGGGTGCATATAATGGGCCGGTTGAAACCCGGCGCGACTATCGAGCAGGCGCAGGAGAGTCTCGACAGCGCGTTTCAAGCCGAAGCCCTTGCCATCATGCCGCCGCCCAGAAAAGAGAGCGACCCCGTGCAGATAGAGCCGAAAGATTATCCGCATCTGGTCGCGCTTCCCGGCAGCGTCGGCATGTGGGAGATGCGCAGCATTTATTCGACGATAATCTATACGCTGTTTGGCGTCGTCGGACTTGTGCTGCTGATCGCGTGCGCAAACGTAGCGAATCTTTTGCTTGCGCGCGCGGCATTGCGCGCTCCGGAAATCACCGTGCGGCTGGCTGTCGGCGCAGGGCGGTGGCGGTTGATCCGGCAGTTGCTTACGGAAAGCGCGCTGCTTGCGGTCGCGGGCGGCGCGGTCGGCATTCTGTTCGCGCTCTGGGGCAAGGACGCGCTTGAGGCAATGGGGACGCGAGGCGATTTCCTGCCTGCTGGCATGGAATACGATCTGAACTGGAAAGTGCTCGGCTTTACGCTCGGCGTCTCGTTGTTCACGGGAATACTTTTCGGGCTTGCGCCTGCGTGGCGCGCAACGAAGCTCGACCTGACATCTGCCCTCAAAGAGAGCACGCGCACGGGGAGCGGCCTATCGCGTTCACGATTGAGCAAGGTGCTGGTCATCGCACAGGTGGCGATGTCGCTTGTCTTGCTCGTAGGCGCGGGGTTGTTCGTTCGCACGCTGCGCAATCTGCAACAGGTAGAGCTTGGCTTCAATCAGGAAAACCTGTTGAACTTCTCGCTGCATCCGCGTTCGAGCGGGTATAAGGAAGAAGCGCTTCTGCAATTTTATCAACGCATGCTGGCGCGGCTCGATACCATACCCGGCGCGCAGTCTGTCACATGCGCGAACGTTCCGCTGATCGCCCATTACATGAACAATATATCGATCATCCTTCCCGGCGAGACGGCGAAATCAGACACAGAGCACCTGACGAACACGCAGGTCATACGCGAAAATTATTTCAAGACGATGGAGATTCCGCTGCTTGTCGGGCGCGGGTTCAGCGAACAGGATGACGGGCGAGCCCCCAGAGTCGCAATCATCAACGAGACCCTTGCGCGCAAGTTTTTCCCCGACGAAGACCCCCTCGGCAAACGCGTAGGCACGGATGAAGAGACGGTCGGCAAAATCGAGATCGTTGGCATCGTGCGCGACAGCAAATACAACGAACAGCGTCAGGAGACGCAGCCGTTGCTCTACACGCCATGGCGGCAGGACACCAAAGAGATCGGCGAGATGTTCTTCTCCATTCGCAGCACAGGCGACCCCGTGGCGCTGACTACTGCCGTGCGCGAATCCGTGCGCGAAGTGGATAACAATCTGCCGGTCACGGATGTCAGGACTCAGGTCATGCAATCGCGTGAATCGCTGACGCAGGAGCGGCTTTTTGCCGGACTGCTGAGCTTTTTCGGCGGGCTTGCCGTGATGCTTGCGGCAATCGGGTTGTACGGCGTGATGGCTTATTCGGTCGCGCAGCGCACACAGGAGATCGGCATTCGCATGGCTCTGGGCGCGCAGACAAGCAATGTGCTCAGGCTCGTGATCTGGCAGGGAATGAAGCTGGTGCTTATGGGGCTGGTCGTTGGCGCGATAGGCGCTTATGCGTTGAAGCAGGTAATCGAGAGCCAGCTTTACGGCGTGAAGGCGAATGATCCAGTCACGCTCGCGGTGGTCGGCGCGCTGCTGCTGCTGATTGCGTTTGTGGCCTGCTACATCCCTGCGCGTCGAGCTACGAAGATCGATCCGATGGTCGCGCTTCGCTATGAATAGTCAGTAGCCCGCGCATAAGCAAAGGCGAGAGTATTTGCCCTTGCTTATGCGCGGGCGGCTGTAATGATTCAATTCCCGGAGCTTCTATGTTCAAAGATTTTTTCAGAATCCTTTCCGCGCTCGTTTTCTTCTGCGCTCCCGTGCTTGCTCAATCATCTTCGACTGGCGATTTGCGCGCTCAAATCGAACAGATTTCCCGCGACGCAAACGGGCGCGTGGGAGTTGCGCTCACACTGCTTGAGAGCGGTGAATCGGTCGCGCTTCTCGGCGACCAGCGATTCCCCATGCAGAGCGTCTACAAGCTGCCCATCGGCATGGCGGTCCTGAATCAGATAGATCAGGGGCGATTGAGCTTAGAGCAAAAGGTTCGCGTAACAAGAAAGGATTTCGTCCGCGCGGGTCAGCACAGCCCGGTTCGAGACAAAAATCCGCGCGGCGTGGAATTGAGTGTAAAAGAACTGTTGCGCTTCATGGTTTCGGAAAGCGATGGCACGGCCTGCGATGTGTTGTTGCGGCTGGTCGGCGGGCCGCAGGTGGTGACGAGCTATTTGCGCGGGCTTGGCATACACGACATACGCGTGGCCGACATGGAAAAAGAGATAGGGAGAAACATATCTGTGCAGTACCGCAACTGGGCTTCGCCCATAGCGATGGTGGAATTGCTGCACGCGATTCACAAAGGCAGGGGCCTGTCATCGGCAAGCCGCGCATTGTTGCTGCAAATGATGATTGAGACCTCGACAGGGCCGCGCCGTATCAAGGGGCTTTTGCCTGCCGGAACGGTTGTGGCTCACAGGACGGGCAGTTCGGGCGAAGTTAACGGGCTGGCCCCGGCAACAAATGATGTGGGATTAATCACGTTGCCGAATGAGAAGCGCATAGCAGTGGCCGTCTTCGTTTCCGACTCCAGGGTCGATACAGCCATGCGCGAAGCTGTAATAGCGCGGATAGCGAAAGCGGCGTGGGATTTCTGGGGCAATTGACAGGTAGGGGCAGGGCTTGTCCCTGCCCGAATCGAGCGAAGCTCGATGATGGTTGAATTATTCGAGTCATTGCCTTCGGCAATCCGGGCAGCCCCTACACACGGCTCTGGACTTCGTAAACAAATCCGAGGTGTTCTGATGGAAACATTCTGGCAGGACCTGCGTTACGGTGCGCGAATGCTCGCCAAGAGACCGGGCTTTACAGCAATTGCAGTGCTGACGCTCGCCTTAGGCATTGGCGCGAACACTGCGCTATTCAGCGTGGTGGATGCGATGCTGCTGAAAAAACTTCCCGTCAAAGAGCCTGAGCGGTTAGTGCTGCTGGGGTCGCTTGCGGGAAGAAGCTTCAGCCCCGGCAGTTACACAGGAAGCAATACGCGCGACCCGGTTACGGGGCTGACTTCGATGACCTCGTTTCCTTATCAGAGTTTCCGGCAGATGCGCGAACAGGAGAGCGTGCTGTCTGATATTTTCGCATTCGGCAATGTCTATGTGAACGTGAATGCGGACGGGCAGGCGGATGTCGCTTCGGGGCAGGCTGTGTCGGGCAATTACTATGCGGGTCTGAAAGTCGAGGCGCTCGTCGGTCGCACGATCACGGACGAGGATGATAATGCAGCAGCAAGCCCGGTCGTTGTGTTAAGCCATCGCTACTGGCAGCGGCGGTTTGGCGGCGACCCGGAAGTCATAGGCCGTCAGATCAATCTCAACAATGTTGCATTCACGATTGCAGGCGTCACTCCGCAGGGCTTTAACGGGACAATGCAGGTCGGCTCGTCGCAGGATATTTCGATTCCAATTGCGTGGGAGCCGCAGATCAACACCGAGCGTTCGATGATGCAGGGCGCAGGGGTATGGTGGTTGCGAATAATGGGCAGGCTCAAAGACGGCGCTACGCCTGAGCAGGTGCCTGCCAGTCTGGAAAGCGCGTTTGAGCAATCCGTAACCGAGCATCACGCGGCGCTCGCCTCGCAGGCGCAGAGTTCCGTAAAGCCGATTGAAGCGGAAGACTATCCGCGCCTTGTTGTTCGTTCCGGCAGTCAGGGCGAGATGAATTCGCGGCAATACTATGCGCCCTCGCTCTACATGCTGCTGGGCGTAGTCTTCCTGGTGCTGGTCGTTGCGTGCGCCAACGTCGCAAATCTTTTGCTTGCGCGCGCGAGCGGGCGGCAAAAAGAGATAGCCGTGCGACTGGCTCTCGGCGCAAGCCGCTGGCGTTTGATCCGGCAGTTGCTTACGGAGAGCCTGCTAATGGCGGCGACAGGCGGCGCGCTCGGCGTGTTGTTCGCGCTATGGATCAAAGATGGATTGCTGTCGGTAAGCGATTGGGGCGGCTCAAGAATGAGCGCGCTGACTCCTGCGCTTGATCTGCGCGTGCTCGGCTTTACGATGGCGCTCTCTCTTTTGACAGGCATTCTATTTGGCATTGCGCCCGCGTGGCGAGCGACGCGCGTTGATCTGACACCTGCGCTCAAAGACAGCGCCAGAGGTTCGAGCGTTGCGTCGCGTTCGCTGTTGAGCAAATCGCTGATCGTGGCGCAGGTGGCAATATCTATGCTTCTGCTGATAGGCGCGGGGCTGTTGCTGCGCACGCTCTTCAACCTGCAAAAAGTGGATACGGGTTTCAATCAACAGAACCTGTTGCTGTTCGGCGTCGATCCCGGATTGATCGGCTACAAAGGCGACCGCCTTGTCGGGCTTTACAATCAGATATCCGAGCGCATCGAAGCCGTGCCCGGCGTGCGCGATGTCACATTCTCGCGCGTGGGTCTGCTTTCAGGCTCTATGAGCAGCCGGTCGTTTTATCTTACGGGGGCCACAGCATCGCCGGACGGAGAAATAAAATCGACAGGCAACGTATACATCCATCAGGTGCGCGAAAATTATCTGGAGGCGATGGGCATTCCCGTCCTGCTCGGTCGCGGCTTCACCCAGCGGGATAACGCGCAAGCGCCCAGAGTCGCTGTGATCAATCAAGCCTTCGCCGACCGTTACTTCCCGGATGAAAACCCAGTCGGCAAACGGTTCAGCTTCGATTCCAAAAAGCCCGGCGAGGTAGAGATCATCGGCGTCGCGAAAGATGCGAAATACAGCAGCCAGCGCGAAGAGGTTCCTCCAACGGCATACTCCTGCTGGTTGCAGGAACTGCGCTCGCTAAACAGCGCAACCTTCGAGGTACGCATGACGGGTGATCCTACAACTCACACAGCCGCCATTCGCGAAGCGGTTCGCGACATCGAAAGCAATCTGCCGCTCAACAATATCAGGACGCAGGTCGAGCAGGCGGATCAGACGCTCGCGCAGGAACGACTGTTTGCCAAACTGCTCAGTCTGTTCGGCCTGCTCGCGCAGCAACTCGCTTCGATAGGGTTGTACGGGGTGATGGCTTACAGCGTGTCGCAGCGCACGCACGAAATAGGCATTCGCATGGCGCTGGGCGCGCAGGGCGCGGATGTGCGGAGGATGATTCTCCGGCAGGGGATGATACTGGTAATGATCGGTGTGGCGCTTGGCACTGCGGGCACATATGTACTGACGAAATATCTGGCGAGCCTGACAAGCATGCTTTACGGCGTAAACGCGACCGATCCTGTGACGTTTGCAATAATAGCCGCATTGCTGACGGCGGTGGCGCTTGTGGCCTGCTACATCCCCGCGCGTCGAGCTACGAAGATCGATCCGATGGTCGCGCTCAGATACGAATGAAGCACAGTACCGCGAGCGGGTATTGGCAGTCTACCTGCTCTTGGCACTGGCGCATTCTTAATTCTTAATTGACTTCGGAGGTGACGATGCAATCGCTGCTTCAGGATTTGCGCTACGGCGCGCGTATGCTCGCAAAAAAGCCCGGCTTCGCTTTCGTAGCTATTATCACACTTACGCTTGGCATTGGCGCGAACACGGCAATATTCAGTGTCGTCAATGCCGTGCTGCTCCGCCCGCTCCCCTACTCGGAACCGGATCGTCTGGTCTGGCTCACAGAGCGGAGCGAAGAGATTCCGTCGCGATGGGTTTCGTATCCGAACTTTCTGGACTGGCGTGACCGCAACCAGTCGTTTGAAGCGATGGCGACGATTCGCGGCTGGCAAATGACGATGACCGGCAGCGGCGAAGCGCAGGCGGTCACCTCGCGGATGGTCACGACAGACTATTTTCGCGTGATGCGCGCATATCCCTTGATCGGGCGCGATTTCAACAGCGATGAAGACAGATTCGGCGCGCCTGCGGTGGCCGTATTCAGTCACGATTTCTGGCAAGCGCAATTCGGCGGCGACCCTGACATCATCGGCAGAAAGATCACGCTCAACAACCAGCCTTTCACTGTCATCGGCGTGATGCCGAAAGAGTTTCAACATCAGGGGCCGCCTTCGTTGTGGGTGCTGACAGAACAGTATGCGGAGCCGGGCAGCGGCTGGTTCCGCCGCGATGATCGTCTGGTGGGCAACGTCATCGCCCGGCTCAAACCCGGAGTCACCATCGAACAGGCGCACGCAGACCTGAAGACTATAGAAGAGCAATTGATCAGCCAGTACCCGATGCAGAACGACGGCAATACGATTCACATGGTCACGTTGCAGGAAAGCATTGTCGGCGACACGCAGAAATCGCTTTTGCTGTTGTTTGCCGCTGTGGGGCTTGTGCTGCTGATTGCGTGCGCCAACGTCGCAAACCTGTTGCTTGCGCGCGCGGTGACGCGTCAGAAAGAGTTCGCCATTCGCGCGGCGCTCGGCGCTGGTCGCCTGCGTCTGATTAGGCAGTTGCTCATCGAAAGCGTGCTGATGGCCGTCATAGGCGGCGGCATGGGTCTGTTGCTGGCAAGCTGGGGAGTCGATTTGCTTGTGAAGTTCGCGCCTGAGGATGTGCCGCGTCTTGCGGGCGTGGCGATTGGCTGGCGCGTATTCTCTTTCACGCTCCTGCTATCGGTTTTGACCGGCGTGCTGTTCGGGCTTGCGCCCGCATGGCAGAGCGCAAAGGTCGATCTACAGGAGACGCTGAAAGAAGGGAGCCGCAGCGCGACCGATGCCCGCAGCGGGCGTTTGCGCAACAGTTTCGTTATTGCCGAAGTCGCGCTTGCGCTTATGCTGCTGGTCGGCGCGGGCCTGCTCATAAAAAGCTTTGCGCGCCTGATCGCTGCCGATTCCGGTTTCGATGCGCGGAACATAATAACGATGGAGTTGCTGCCGCGCGAAGCATATCCCAGTCGCCCGAAGTTGATGCTGTTTCATACGCAACTTCTTGAACGACTCTCGGCTGTGCCCGGCATCGAATCCGCGTGCGTGCTCAACAGCGACCTGCCCGGCTTTGAACCCAGCTGGCAGAATGACATCAATCCTGAAATCAACGGCGCGTATCAGAAGATCAATCCCGGCGAATTGATCAACGTTGACTGGGGCATCATCACGGCAGATTACTTCAAGACGATGCGCATTCCCATCAAACAGGGACGCGATTTCACGCCGCAGGAGATCGCGCAGGCGGCTCCGGTCATGCTGGTGGATGAACAACTGGCGCGGCAATTCTGGCCGCAGGGCAACGCCGTCGGCAATCACATCAAACACGACAGCACAGGCCCCATCGAAATCATCGGCGTCGTTGGCGATGTGCGTAATTACGGCTCTGAATCAGCAGGCAGGATCAAAATCTACACGTCATTCGGGCGGACGCCGCTGCCGCGTTCGACGCTTGCGGTGCGCGGCGCGGGCGTTGATCCGATGAAGCTGGCTGCCGCAATCAAAAGCGAAGTGCAGGCCGTCAATCCGAACGTTCCGGTCACTGAAATCAATACGCTTGAAAACCAGCTTTCGCAACAGGTCGGGCAGCGCAGGTTTATCACGTGGCTTCTGGGACTGTTCGCAGCCATCGCGCTCGTGCTTGCGGCAATCGGCATTTACGGCGTGATGAGTTATTCGGTCACGCAGCGCACACGCGAAATAGGAATACGGCTCGCGCTCGGAGCGCAGAAGCGAGACGTGTTGCAACTGATGATCGGCCAGAGCATGCGGCTGGTGCTTGTGGGGCTTGCGCTGGGGGTGTTTGCATCGGTGGCTCTGACGCGGTGGCTGAAAAGCCTGCTGTTCGGCGTCTCTGCTACTGACCCGCTGACGTTTGTCGTGACGGCGTTGATGCTGACAGCCGTCGCGGGCCTTGCGTGCTACATCCCTGCGCGACGAGCCGCGAAAGTTGAGCCGAGTGTGGCGCTCAGGCATGAATGAAGAATTAAGAGCGTGTTTAATAAAAATCCCCGAAGGGGATGTAGGTAATAGCCGGTGGTGAAACCACCAGAAAGCATGATTAAGGCAAACGACCTTGAAAAGGTCGAATTCAAAGCTTTGAATTCGACCCTTTCAGGGTCAGGATGTCAGTTGGATTGCTTTCCGTGGGCGTTGCCCACGGCTATTGAATTTCGCCCTTTCAGGGCTGTATCGCCATTTCAAAACGCGCTCTGAGATTTAAGAATCGAGAATCGAAGCGAGTTTCTTAATTGATCCCGGAGGGACAGATGCAATTTACGGCATTAGCGAGACATATCCTGCAACCTTTGCGGCCATTTCATCACTACTAATTGTAGTAACTCTCGCAGCCTGCGCAGTGCCCGCGCATAACGAAGGCAAAAGTAAAATAATCCTGCCCTTTACTTTTAGCTTTTACACTTTGACTTTTGCCTTTCACCGGAGGGACTGATGGAAACGTTTATACAGGATATTCGCTACGGGATTCGCATGATGCGCAAGAGCAGTGCGGTCACTCTGATAGCCGTCATCTCGCTCGCGCTCGGCATCGGCGTGAACACAGTCATTTTCAGCGTGGTCAATGCCATTCTTTTGAAATCGCTTCCATTCAATGACCCTG
The DNA here is from genome assembly GCA_963804815.1 of Blastocatellia bacterium. Taxonomy (GTDB): domain Bacteria; phylum Acidobacteriota; class Blastocatellia; order UBA7656; family UBA7656; genus DATEKX01. The sequence continues at coordinate 421,590 of CAWDRU010000001.1, forward strand.
ATCGCATAGTCCTTGCGTGGGGAACTTTACCTGCCGAAGGCAAGCAGCGAAGTCAGGTTTCGGCCACAGATGTTGACGATTGGCGGAATCAGAATTCTGTCTTTGAAGATGTCACAACATACAGCAACTGGAGCGCTACGCTGCTGGGCGACGGCGAGCCTGAAAGAATACAGGGCATACAGGTCGGCGACGGATACTTCTCGATAATGAAAGCCGTGCCTTTGCTTGGCCGCACGTTCCTGCCCGAAGAACAGCAGGACGGCAAAGATTTTGTCCTCGTTTTAGGCTATGGCTTATGGCAGCGGCGATTCGGCGGCGACCCTGCGGTAGTTGGCCAGAAGGTAAACCTCAGCGGCAGACCTTACACGGTTGTCGGCGTCCTGCCCTCGGATTTTCAGCCGCTTCCTGCGAGTCTGGTCAATTCTCGCGGAGATCTTTACAGGCCCGTAAACGAGCTTCATGACGAAGAGCAACGCTCGTCGCGTCACCTGCGCTCAATCGCGCGGCTCAAACCCGGAGTCACCATCGAACAGGCTCAGGCAGAGATGAATGTAATCGCCAGCCGTCTTGAGCAACAACACCCTTCGGACAACACAGGCTATGGCGTGCGGCTTGTGACATTGCCTGAAGACACGGTTGGCGGGCTGCGCCCGACGCTATGGATGTTGTTCGGAGCCGTGGCGTTCGTGCTGTTGATAGCCTGCGCGAATGTGGGCAACCTGTTGCTCGCTCGCAGCGCCGCCCGGCAAAAAGAGATCACCATACGTCGAGCCTTAGGGGCCGCCCGCTCGCGGCTCGTGCGGCAGTTCCTGACCGAAAGCATAATGCTTGCGCTTGCAGGCGGCGGGTTGGGGCTGTTGCTGGCTTTGCAGGGAACCAGTCTTGTCGAATCGCTCGGCTCGCAAGTCACACCGCTGCTTGTTGGAATCAGGATAGATTCCAGCGTTCTTATCTTCACGCTCGCGGTTTCTCTTCTGTCCGGCATCGTCTTCGGGCTTGCGCCCGCGCTGCACGTATCCAATCCCGACCTCAACGAATCGCTCAAAGAGGGTGGCCGCAGTTCGGGCGCAGGTGCGAGCCGCAACCGTTTGCAAAGCGCGCTTGTCGTTGCGGAGGTGGCGCTCGCGCTGGTGCTATTGATCTGCGCGGGACTGTTGATAAAAAGCGTGCTCAGATTGCGCGATGTAAATCCCGGCTTCAACTCTGAAAACCAGTTGACGATGAACGTCACGCTGCCGAGCGCGAAATACCCGAAGGCTCCGATGTGGGTTTCTGCTTACAATCAAATGATCGAGCGCATCGAGGCGTTGCCGGGAGTTCAATCCGCCGGATTCACAAGCGTGCTGCCTTTGAGCAACAATTTCGACGGTCGCTCTCTTGCGGTCGAAGATTATCCCAGACCACGTGGGGAAGAGATCGACGTAGATCTCTACATAACGACGCCGGGCTACCTGCGAACGATGGAGATACCGCTGTTGAAGGGGCGCGCGCTCACCGAGCAGGACACGGAGAACTTCCCTTTTGTCGCGCTCATCAACGACACCATGGCGCGCGAGTTGTGGCCCGACCAGAACCCCGTCGGCAGGCGGATAAAGTTTCCCGGCTCGGAAAAGCAGCCGCAACCGTGGCGCACCATCGTGGGCGTTATGGGCGATGTCAAGCAGTACGGGTTGGACCGTAAAGACCCGATGCAGATATATCTGCCCGAAGCGCAATTTCCCACTCAGTTTATGTCGCTCGTGGTTCGCACATCTGTCGATGCAAACGGGCTGATAGCGGCAGTCAGAGACCAGATTCAGGCGGTGGATAAAGATCAGGCGGTTTATAACATCCTGACTATGGATCAACTGCTGGCGGATTCGATCTCGCTGCGGCGATTTTCCATGCTGCTGCTGATCGTATTCGCGGCCCTCGCGTTGACGCTCGCAAGCGTAGGAATCTACGGCGTGATTTCGTATTCAGTCACGCAGCGCACGCACGAAATCGGAGTGAGAATGGCGCTCGGCGCAAGCCATCGGGACATAATCAAACTGGTCGTGGGGCATGGCATGACGCTGACTCTGACAGGAGTCGCGTTCGGAGTGGGGGCAAGCCTTCTGCTGACTCGCGTGCTGGAAAGCCTGCTGTTTGCAGTGAGTGAAACCGACCCAACGACTTTCATATTCATTCCTTTAACTTTAACGATGGTGGCTCTTTTAGCCTGCGCAGTGCCCGCGCGCCGCGCCACTAAAGTCGATCCCATGGTCGCGCTTCGTTACGAATAACAGTACCGCGAGCGCGTGCGACCGGGTAGCTTCGGTATGACAAACCAACTCGCACGCGCTCGCCGTACCGTTTCCTTCTGGAGAATTATGGAGACTTTATTTCAAGACCTTCGATACGGTGTTCGCACGCTGCTTAAGAATCCCGGATTCACTGCCATTGCGGTTATCGCGCTCGCCTTAGGCATCGGCGCTAATACTGTGATCTTCAGCGTAGTGGATTCGGTGCTTCTGCGCCCGCTCCCTTTCAAAGACTCTGACCGACTGGTGATGCTGTGGGAAACGAACCTCCAACAGAGCGATCAGCAAGGCAGGAATGCGCAGGCCACAGGCATCGCCAATTTCACAGATTGGAGCAGCCAGAATCAGGTGTTTGAAGAGATGGCAGCCTACTTCAACTGGACATACAATCTTACGGGAGTAGACGAGCCGGAACGATTAGAGGCTGCGGTTGTCACGGGCAGTTTTTTCGATGTGCTGAAAGCTCAATCGAGCCTTGGCAGAAGGATTGTCCCCGATGACGATCAACCCGGCAAAGACAATGTCGTGGTGCTGAGTCACGGTATCTGGCAGAGACGTTTTGGGGCCGAGACGGCCATCATCGGGAAAACGATCACTCTAAATCGCAACAGCTACACGGTCATCGGGGTTATGCCGAGGGATTTCGAGTTTCCCGACAGAAAAGCCGAATTGTGGGTCCCTGCCGGATTCAATCCGTCACAGAAACAGGACCGCGCCGGAAAGTTTCTTAAAGTTATTGCGCGACTCAAACCCGGTGCGCAGGTCGAGGCTGCGCGCGCAGAGATGGGCGCAATCGCAAGCCAGCTTGAGCAACAATACCCGGATACGAATGGTGGCTGGGGCGTTGACCTTACTCCGCTTCAGGAAAATGAAACGGGCAGCGCGCGGCCCGCGCTTCTGTTACTGCTCGGAGCCGTCGGCTTCGTCCTGCTCATCGCCTGCGCGAATGTTTCCAACCTGCTGCTGGCAAGAGCCGCCGCAAGGCGAAAAGAGATGGCCATTCGCGCGGCGCTCGGCGCAAGTCGCTTGCGCCTGATCAGCCAGATGCTGACAGAGAGCGCGCTGCTGGCTTTGCTTGGCGCAGGCGCGGGTATGCTGCTCGCCGTATGGGGCATAGACCTGCTCGTCTCGTTGAATCCCGGCGAAATCGCGCGCCTCAGCGAGGCTCGCATTGATGGTCGCGCGCTTGGGTTTACTCTCATGCTTTCGATACTGACGACACTGATCTTCGGGCTTGTGCCCGCCCTCTCTGCGTCGAAGCCCGATCTGCAACGCGCAATCAAAGAGACCGGCCAGACCTCGGCAGGCAATTCGGGTTTGAAGCTCCACAATATTCTTGTTGTTTCGGAAGTCGCCGTAACGCTTGTATTGCTGGTCGGCGCGGGGCTGATGATAAGGAGCTTTCTGCGCCTGCACGAAGTCAACCCCGGATTCAATACAGAGAATATGCTGACTATGCGCATATGGCTGCCTGCGTCGAAGTACGGCAGCAACCAGCAGCAGTCCGCGTTTTTTCAGGAAGTGACAGAGCGAATCGAAAACGTCGCAGGGATACGATCTGTCGGCGCGATTCAGGACATTCCGCTCAGAGCAAACCGAATGGGGTTTAAGTTTGAAATCGAAGGGCGCGCGCCGACGCTCGATGTCGAAGAACCGGATGCCGCGTATCGGGCAATTACCCCTGAATACTTTCGCACCATGTCGATTCCCCTGCTCGACGGGCGCGAGTTTACTGCACAGGATGGCCCGAATGCCCCTCCCGTCATCATCATAAACCGCAGCATGGCCCGGCAGTTCTTTCCCGGCGAAAACCCTCTCGGTAAACGCCTGCGTTTCGGCCAGCAGGATGCCCCGTGGTACGGAATTATCGGGATAGCCGAAGACGTAAAACATATGGGACTGGACGCCGAGGAAGGCGCGGCCATCTATCAGCCTTATGCGCAGAAGCAGTTCGAGTTCCTGCGCTGGATGACGCTCGTCATGCGCACAGATGCCGAGCCGCTCAGCCTGACTTCTGCCATACGCAGTCAGGTGCAGGCCGTAGACCGGGATCAACCCGTTTACGAGATTGCGACCCTCCGTCAACTGCTTTCGACTTCGGTTGCAAAACCCCGTTTCTACACGGCGCTGATGGGCGCATTCGCGCTGCTTGCTTTGACGCTCGCGGCGGTCGGCACGTATGGCGTGCTCTCTTTTTCAGTCAATCAGCGCAGACGCGAGATAGGCATTCGCCTGGCTCTGGGCGCGCAGGCCGGTGACATATTCAAGCTGGTTGTAGTGCGAGGCTTGCGGCTCGCACTTGTCGGCGTGGCTATAGGAGTCTGTGGCGCGCTCCTGCTCACGCGACTGATGTCAAGTTTGCTGTTTGACATCAGTGCCACAGACCCCGCGACCTTCATCGTGATTTCGCTCGCGCTCGTAGGAGTGGCTCTGGGAGCCAGTTTCGTGCCTGCGCGCCGCGCGATGAAAGTTGATCCAATGGTCGCGCTTCGCTACGAGTAACGAGGGAGAGAATGATGGAGACTCTATTTCAAGACCTGCGTTACGGCGCTCGGATGTTGCTCAAAAAACCGGTCTTCATCGCTGTGGCTGTCGTGACTCTGGCTTTAGGGATAGGCGCGAACACCGCCGTCTTCAGTGTAATAAATGCGGCGTTGTTCAAACCGCTGCCCTATCCGGCAGAAGACCGTCTTGCGATGGTATGGCTGGACAATTCGAGAAAGGGCGAACGCGAAGGGCGCACATCTTATCCCAACTTCAGCGACTGGCGCGATCAGAGTCAGAGCTTTCAGAGCATGGCGGCGTTTGTCGGATCAAACGCCACTCTGACGGGCGGCGAGCCTGAGGAGATTCACGGGGCCAGCGTCACCACGGGTTTCTTTTCAGTCATGGGCGTCAGTCCTGTCATAGGGCATGGGTTTTCTTCGGAAGATGAAGAGCAGGGGCGAGCGCCGGTCGTGGTGTTGAGTCACGGACTGTGGCAACGCCGCTTCGGCGCAAACGCGGACCTGATCGGCCAGACGATTCCACTCAATCAGAGCACTGCTACAGTGATCGGCATTATGCCGCAGGGCTTCGACTTTCCCGGCAAGGCCGATTTCTGGCAGCCGATTTCAGTCACACCGGCTTTGAAAACAAAATTCCGAATGAACGTGTGGCTGTCGGTGATTGGCCGCATGAAGCTGAACGTTTCGCGCGACGAGGCGCAATCTGACATGAATCGCGTTGCAGCGGGACTTGCTCAACAGTACCCGCGCGAAAACGAAGGGCTTGCCGTCAACATAGTTCCTCTGCGCGAGCAGATGGTTGGAAAGTCGCAAAGGTCGCTGCTTTTGTTATGGGGGGCAATTGCTCTGGTGTTGTTGATCGCCTGCGCAAATGTCGCAAGTCTTATGCTCACGCGCGCTATAGAAAGACAAAGGGAAGTCGCCGTTCGCATGGCGTTGGGAGCAAGCCGCTGGCGTATCATCCGCCAGCTTCTTTGCGAAAATGTGCTGCTTGCCATAGCGGGCGGGGGGCTTGGGCTGTTGCTTGCGTGGTATGGCGTCCGTGTGCTGACGGCCCTAAATCCTTTCGGCATTCCCCGGCTCGATCAGGCAGGCATCAATCGCACTGTGCTTGCTTTCAATCTCGTAATATCGATTCTGACGGGGCTGGTGTTCGGCCTTGCTCCTGCTTTGCAAGGCTCGAAGGTCGCGATCAACGAGGCGCTGAAAGAGGGCAGCCGCACACTTGCTGGAGGGCAAGGAGCGAGATTGCGCAGACTGCTGGTAATTGCCGAAATGGCGCTGACGTTCGTTCTGCTGATAAGCGCAGGGCTTTTGATAAAGAGCTTCAATCGTCTGCAACAGGTTGACCCCGGATTCAACCCGGATCACCTGTTGATCGCAAACCTGAGCCTTCCTGATTCCAGATACACGGGTCCGCCTCAACAGGCGGAGTTCTTTCAGCAACTCGAAACGCGTATTAAAAGCCTGCCCGGAGTCGTATCGGTCGGAGCCGCTTCCAACATTCTTTTTAGTGAACTCGAAAAGGTCCCATTCGCCATAGAGGGCGGGGCTATCAACACGCAAACGCCGCGCGCCGATTTGCCGGTAAACGTCGTCACTCCGACTTATTTTCAAACGATGGGCATGTCTCTCATAAAAGGGCGCGGGTTCGCTCCTGATGACAGTCTCGACGAAGCCAGTCCCGTCGCGATTATTAATGAGACTTTCGCGCGGTCGTACTGGCCCGACGAAGAGGCCGTAGGCAGGCGGTTTAAATTCGATGATCCGAATTTCAAAAGTCCGTGGTTCACTATTACAGGCGTGGTGCGCGACATAAAACGCATGGGACTGGACGCGCCCTTTGGCATAGAAGCCTACCTTGCAATGCCAAATCCTTCGATGCAGTTAGTAGTGCGAACCGAAGGCGATCCTATGGCTTTTGCCAGCGCAGTTTGCCAGCAGGTATGGGCGCTCGACAAGAGTTTGCCCGTTAAAGAGATTCGCACGATGGACCAGATGCTGGAGGGGCTTGTCGCAACACGGCGTTTCAACATGCTGCTGCTTGCTATATTGGCAACGGTCGCTTTGCTGCTGGCAGTCGTCGGAATATACAGCGTGATTTCATATACGGTCGCCGAGCGCACACACGAAATTGGAATCCGCATGGCACTGGGCGCTCGCGCTGGCGATGTATTAATGCTCGTAATCCGGCAGGGCCTGACGCTAACGCTTGCGGGCGTGGGCATAGGTTTGATCGCGTCACTGTTTTTGACTCGCGTGTTGTCGAGTTTGTTGTTCGGCGTGACGGCGACCGACCCTCTAACGTTTGCGCTGATTTCAGCCCTACTGCCGGGAGTGGCTCTGGGAGCCAGTTTCGTGCCAGCCAGAAAGGCCACAAAGATAGACCCTATGGTCGCGCTTCGATATGAATGATGAAGACTGAATGATTGATTCAAGTGAATCAATCATTCAATTCCCGGAGGTGATAGATGGACACTTTATTTCAAGACGTTCGCTATGGGGCGCGGATGTTGCTGAAAAGCCCTGCCTTCACACTGGTGGCTGTTGCGGCTCTGGCCTTAGGGATAGGCGCGAACACCGCCATCTTCAGCGTAATCAACGCCGTGCTGCTTCGCCCGCTGCCTTACGAAGAGGTTGACCGAATACTGACGGTCTGGGAGAACGACACGAAGACAGGCGAAAAAGAGGACGGCGCGTCTCCGGCCAACTTCCTCGACTGGCGCGACCAGAATCAAGTCTTCGCGCAACTGGCCACAGCCGAACCCTTCGGCCATACGCTTACCGGAAGCAATGAGCCTGAGCGGTTCAGATCGTGGCTGGTATCGGAAGGATTTTTTGACATACTCAAGGTTGCTCCGCTATATGGCCGCACGTTTCTGCCCGAAGAACATCAGGCGGGCAATGAACGAGTCGTCATCATGGGCGAAGCATTGTGGCGGCAGCGATTCGGCGCTGACCCAGGACTGGTTGGCCAATCGCTCATGCTCAATGGTCAGCCTCACACGGTCGTAGGAATCATGCCTCGTTCGGTCGAGATTCCTTCCGGCAGAATGATGTGGTCGCCGCTGGTTTTTCGAGACAGTTACAAACAATATCGCAGCTCGGCCTACTTCAAAGTGATCGGGCGGCTGAAAGCGGGCGTCACCAGCCAGCAGGCGCAGCAGGAGATGACAGCAATTCAATCCCGGCTCGCCGAACAGTACCCGCAGGACAACAAAGAAAAAGGCGTTGTAGTCGTGCCGCTCACCGAACAGATCAGGGCGCAGTCGCGGCCCGCGCTGCTTCTGCTGTTGGGCGCAGCAGGTTTCGTGTTGCTGATCGCGTGCGCCAACGTCGCGAACCTGTTGCTTGCAAGAGGGGCTGAACGGCAGAAAGAGTTTGCCATCCGCGCAGCGCTCGGCGCGGTTCGCGCTCGCCTCATTCGACAGTTGATTACCGAAAGCGTCTTTCTGTCGCTGATGGGCGGGTTGAGCGGAGCGTTGCTGGCTCGATGGGGAGTTGATCTGGTTATGGCTTTCAGCCCCGGCAATCTTCCGCGCGGCGCGGAGATTGGTTTTGATGGGCGCGTTCTCTTTTTTGCGATTGGGATGTCGGCATTGACCGCGCTCGTATTCGGACTGGCTCCGGCCATTCAATTCTCGAAACCAGACCTTCAGCACACGCTCAAAGAAGGAGGCCGCGCCGCTGCCGACAGTTCCGCGCGTCACCGTTTGCGTAACGCGCTGGTGGTTTCAGAAATCGCTCTTTCACTCGTGCTGCTCGTAGGCGCGGGCCTGCTGATTCGCAGCTTCACGCGATTGTTGCAGGTCGATCCGGGCTTTGCCGCCGACAATGCTGTTTCACTCGAAGTTCACGTGTGGGGTCCGGCCCGAACGGGTCAGCAAAGAGCCGCGTTCTTTGAGCAGACCATTGACCGCATCTCGGCGCTGCCCGGCGTACAGGCAGCGGGCGCAGTGTCGGCGCTTCCCTTTCATGACAACAGCATTGTCATAACCGGAACATTTACAATCGAAGATCAACCTCAGCCGCCGCCGGGAACTGAGCCGTCTGCTTATCTAACGGCTGCAACGTCTGATTACTTCACGGCGATGAGCATTCCTCTCAGGCGTGGTCGCTTCTTCACACGTTTCGACAGAGCGGGCGCGCCGCCCGTCGTGCTGATCGGTGAAACATTAGCCCGACGTTACTGGCCGAATGAAGACCCGGTCGGAAAAAAGATCAAGCTCGGATTCTTCGGCGAGACAGCGACGCGCGAGATCATAGGCATTGTCGGCGACGCTCGCCACAAGGGACTGGACAGCGACCCGCGCGCAGAAATTTTTCTCCCTCATTTGCAGGAGCCTTATGGCTCGATGACCTACATCGTCCGCACTACGGGCGACCCTTCGCTGTTGCTACAGGCAGTGAAAGGTGAGATATGGGCAGTGAATAAAAATCTGCCGTTCTCGTCTGTGGCGACGATTGAAGAGCTGGTTTCAAGATCGCTCGGCGAAAGGCGATTCAATCTCCTGCTGCTCGGCTCGTTCGCCGCAATTGCTCTGGCGCTGGCAAGCCTTGGGATTTACGGATTGATAAGTTTTTCGACCAGCCGACGCACGCACGAAATAGGGGTGAGGATGGCGCTCGGCGCGCAGACTTCGGACATACTCAGGATGATTTTGAAAGAAGGCATGATGCTGACAGTCGCAGGAGTAGGGCTGGGACTTGCCGCATCAATGGCGCTGACTCGTTTGCTGTCGAGTTTTCTATTCGGCGTGTCCTCAACAGACCCGCTTGTCTACACAGGAGTATCGCTGTTGCTTGCCGCAGTCGCGCTTCTCGCCTGTTACATACCCGCGCGTCGCGCCATGAAGATAGACCCAGGTGTCGCGCTTCGCTACGAGTAACAGTACAGGGACCGGGTAGCTTCGCTGGATAACCAGTTCGCTACCGCTCGTTGTACCGTTTCTTTTCCGGAGGACTTATGGAGACTTTATTTCAGGATATTCGCTACGGATTCAGGATGCTGCTCAGGAGTTCCAGCTTCACGGCTGTGGCAATCGCGGCGCTCGCCTTAGGCATCGGCGCAAACACCGCCATCTTCAGCGTAGTCAACGCCGTGCTGCTTCGCCCGCTGCCGTTTGACCAGCCCGACCGGCTCGTAAAGGTATGGCCGCAAAAACATGAAACCTCCGTGTCGAAAGCCGAGTTCGTCGAGATCAGAGACAACAACCGGTCATTCGACGATCTGGCTTTATACAGCGGCTGGTCGTTTACTTTGACGGGCGGAGACGAGCCTGCGAAGGTGTCGGGCGCTCGCACCACCGCGACATTCTTTTCACTGCTCGGTGTCAGCGCCGCGCTCGGTCGCACCTTCCTTCCCGGCGAAGATCAACCAGATCGCAGCCACGTAGCAATCCTGAGCCACGGCACATGGGAACGACGCTTCGGGGCGGATCAAAACATTATCGGGCAATCGATCAACATCGACGGCGAGGTTCACACGATTGTCGGCGTGCTCAAACCCGATTTCAAATTCCCGGATAATCAATTTCCTAAATTCGAGTTTGAAGTGGTTGTGCCTGCTCCGCTCGATCCGGGCAACAATGACGATTTTACCGCGGGTTATCTGAATGTAATGGGTCGATTGAAGCCGGAAGTCAGCGTCGAGCAGGCTCAGGCCGAACTGGTTACAATCGCGCGCAACGCTCGCGTCAAGTTCGCGCACACGCCGGACAACTACGGGTTGAACGCTGCGGTCACACAGTTACAGACAGAGATGGTGGGCGATACCCGACCGACGCTTCTCATCCTGCTCGGCGCAGTCGGGCTTGTGCTGGCTGTAGCCTGCGCAAATGTGGCAAACATCCAGCTTGCACGCGCGACTGCGCGAAAGCGCGAGATAGCGATACGTTCGGCGCTGGGCGCAGGTCGGGCGCGCGTCATCCGTCAGCTTCTCACAGAAAGCGTGCTGCTTGCGCTCATCGGCGGAGCGATGGGTGTGGTGCTCGCGCTCTGGGGCATCGAGCTTTTGGTTTCTCTTCTTCCCGCTGAAATGCCGCGCCTGAACGAGATTGGAATAGATCGTCAGGTGCTGGGCTTCTCGTTCGGATTATCTCTGCTGACGGGAGTGCTCTTCGGACTCGCGCCCGCTATTCAAACATCCAAACCCGATCTGCAACGCGCTCTCAAAGAAGGCGGCAGAACATCGACGACCGGGGCCGGAGGCAGGTTGCACAGTCTGCTGGTAGTGGCAGAGGTAGCGCTGGCGTTGATGCTGGTTGTTGGCGCAGGGCTGCTGATTAAGAGCTTCTGGCGGCTGCGGCAGGTCGATCCCGGTTTCAAAGCCGCAGGCGTGCTCTCGCTTCAGATCGCGCCGCCCGCCGTCCGATACGCCGAAGGCCCGCGCAAACGCGCTTTCTATAATCAGGTCATCGAGCGCATCTCGGCGCTGCCCGGAGTAAAATCAGTAGGCGGAATTCATCTGCTGCCGATGGGAGGAAGCAACTGGAACCCTGAGCTTAAAGTCGAAGATCATCCCATGCCCGCAGGCGCGTCGCTCCCCTCGGTTGACTGGCGATTGATCACACATGACTATTTTCAGGCAATGGGGATTAATTTGATCCGAGGTCGCGTTTTCACACAGGACGATAACGAGAAGTCTCAGCCCGTTGCAATTGTCAACGAAACTCTGGCCCGACGCTACTGGCCCGACGAAGACCCCATCGGCAAACGGATAAGAGGGGGATTTGAAGGCAAAGAGTGGGTGCCGATAGTCGGAGTGGTCGGCGATGTCAAAGAGCAGGCCCTCGACGGCCCGACGCATTTAGAGATGTACCGCCCCTACGCGCAGGCTACGTTCGTCTCTTCGCTGGTTTTGATGGTGCGCACAGAATCCGAGCAATCCGGGCTTGATGCCACGATTCGGGATGAAGTCTGGGCCGTGGATAGAGATGTGCCCGTAGCCAACATTCAGCCGCTCGCTCAGGTGATATCGAAGTCCGTTTCCGCGCGGCGCTCGACGGTGCTGCTGCTCGCCATATTCGCAGGAGTCGCGCTGATGCTCGGCGCGGTCGGCATATACGGGATAGTGGCATATACCGTGAGCCGCCGCACACACGAGCTTGGCGTGAGAATGGCTCTGGGAGCCACTTCCGGGGATGTGATGCGACTGATTGTCGGGCAGGGGATGAGATTGATTTTGCTGGGCGTGGCGCTCGGACTTGCGGGAGCGTTTCTGGCAACGCGGGTGCTTTCCAGCCTGCTGTTCGGCGTGACGGCTACAGACCCCGTGACATTCGCCGTCACTTCGCTGTTGCTTGCAGGAGTGGCGCTTGCGGCATGCGCCGTGCCTGCGCGTCGCGCGACAAGAGTTGATCCAATGGTCGCGCTTCGTTATGAATAACAGTACAGGGAGCGCGTGCGACCGGGTAACCTGCTCGACTGCGCTCGTCGTACCGTTCTTTCATTTCCGAGAAACGGCTTCCCAGAAACGGACATCCGCGCACGGGCCGCGACGCAGTCCCTGTAGTCTTAAAGTGAGCGATGCAGTCATTTAGGCTCTGCGGTCGCCGATTGGCACCAAACTTCCTTCTTATCGGCCAACGTTTCAGTTTATTCGCTGCCGCTCGAAGGACGAGGTGATTGATGGAATCTCTCATTCAGGATATTCGCTACGGATTTCGGATGCTGCTGAAAAATCGCAGCTTCACCATAATCGCAATCTTTGCGCTCGCCTTAGGCATCGGCGCAAACACGGCCATCTTCAGCGTAGTCAACGCCGTGCTGTTGCGTCCCCTGCCCTATCACGACCCTGCCCGTATCATGACGGTGCTGCACGAAGAGGCGGGACCTGTCGCGCCCGCCAACTACTTCGATTTCCGGAATCAGCAAACGGTTTTTGAATCAATCGCCGCCGCGCAGTATTGGACGGCTAACCTGACGGGCCGCGACAGGCCCGAACAAATAAACGGACTGCAACTGACCGCCGATATGTTTCACCTGCTGGGCGTGAGCCCTGCGCTTGGCCGCACCTTCACAGATGGAGAAGATCAACCCGGCAACGAGCGCGTGCTCGTTCTCAGCCATCGACTATGGCAGCGCAGATTCGGTGGCGATTCCAACATAATCAATCAGCAGATCACGCTCGACGGCCAGAGCTACACGGTGATCGGCGTCATGCCGAAAGAGTTTCAGTTCGCGCCGTTCTGGGCAACGCGAGCAGAAATGTGGTCGCCGCTGAACCTTGCGCCCAGAATCGATGACCGTAACGGCCAATCGCTGCGTGTCTTTGCGCGGCTGAAAGAGGGTGTCACGCGCGAGCAGGCTCAGGCAGGGATAGAAACGATCCGTCAGCGGCTCGAACAACAGTACCCGGAAAGCAACAAGGGGCTGGAAATATTTGTTGAGCCGTTGCATGAAAAAGTTGTCGGAAATACGCGGCCCGCTCTGCTCATCCTGCTCGGAGCCGTCTGCTTTGTGCTTTTGATCGCCTGCGCAAACGTAGCCAATCTGATGATGGCAAGGGCCACCGCGCGGCAAAAAGAGATTGCCGTGAAAACGGCTCTGGGAGCCAGTCGTAGCCGCATCGTTCGCCAGTTGCTGACGGAAAGCGTAGTGCTTTCCATTGCAGGCGGAGTAGCCGGACTGTTTCTGGCCTCGTGGGGAATCAGCGGGCTGCTTGCGTTGAGTCCTGCGAACCTGCCGCGAGCGCAAAGCATCAGCCTCGACGCTTACGTGCTCTGCTTCACGCTTGCGATCTCTGTGGTGACGGGGCTGCTGTTCGGCCTCGTTCCCGCGCTACAGGCTTCAAAGCTCAACCTCAACGAGTCGCTAAAAGAAGGCGGTCGAGGTTCGACCGAAGGCAGACGCCGCAATCACGTTCGCAGGTTGCTGGTGGTTTCAGAGATTGCGCTCGCTCTGGTGTTGCTTGTGGGCGGGGGGCTGATGATACGAAGTTTCCTGCGGCTTCAATCGGTCGATTCCGGCTTCAACCCCCGCAACGTGCTGACGATGGTCGTTTCGCTTGCGGGTTCCGAGCATTCGACAGGCCCAAAGCGTGCGGCGTTCTTCAACCAGTTGAATGAACGGGTCGAGAATTTGCCGGGAGTCGAGTCTGCAAGCGCGATCAATCATCTGCCGCTGGCAGGCGACATCTGGGGCGTGGGCTTCACAATCGAAGGCCGCCCTGCTCCGCTTCCCGGTGAGGGGATCGGCGCTGTGTACAGAATCGTCCGGCCCAATTATTTTCAGACCATGGGAGCAAGACTCGTCCGAGGACGCGATTTCACCGAGCGCGACAACGAGCATGCGCCCGGCGTGATAATCATCAACGAGGCTATGGCGCGCCGCCACTGGGCAGGCGAAGACCCTATCGGCAAACGCATCATGGTTAGTATGGGCGACACCAGCCCGCGCGAAATAGTCGCAATCGTGAAAGATGTGAAACAGGGAGACTGGGCGGCTGAACCGCGCCCGGAGATGTACCTGCCTTATCTTCAGGCCACAAGCCCACGTTACCTGACACTGGTTATCCGCACCAGCGCCGAGCCGATGAAACTGGCCGCAACGGTGCAGGGTGAAGTCTGGGCGATTGATAAAAACCTGCCCGTCTCTGACATCATGAGCATGGAAGATGCGATCTCTGCGGCAATCGCGCAGCAACGATTCAACATGCTGCTGCTCGGCATATTCGCCGCAGTCGCGCTGGTGCTTGCGGTAGTGGGAATCTACGGTGTGATGTCGTATTCGGTCACGCAGCGCACGCACGAAATCGGCATTCGCATGGCGCTGGGCGCGAGCGCAGGCGACGTACTCAGGATGATCGTAGGTCAGGGCATGGCGCTGGTTGCAATCGGCATCGGGGTGGGGCTTGTGGGCGCATTCGCGCTCACAAGGTTGATGGAGAGCCTGCTGTTCGGCGTAAGCGTTACAGATCCTTTGACGTTCATCGCAATTTCTGTAGTTCTGGCAGGAGTGGCTCTGGGAGCCTGTTTCATCCCTGCGCGACGAGCAACAAAGGTTGACCCGATGATCGCGCTTCGCTACGAGTAACAGTACAGCGACCGGGTAGCTTCGCTGGATAACCAGATCCGTATCGTTTCTTTTCCGGAGGACTTATGGAGACTTTATTTCAAGACATTCGATATGCCATTCGAGGGATGCTGAGAAGTCCGGGCTTTACGGCTGTGGCAGTCTTATCGCTCGCTTTAGGCATCGGCGCAAACAGTTCGATCTTCTCCGTGATCAATGCCGTGCTGCTCAGATCATTGCCGTACAAAAATCCCGATCAGCTTGCGATGATCTTTATTGAAAGAGAGCAACCGGGCAAAGACAAAGAGAGTTCCGATGTCTGGTCTTATCCGAAATTTGAAGCCCTGCGCGATCAAAGTCAGGCATTCGAGCAGGTCGCTGTCGTAAGCGAACAGCAATTTCCGCTCACTGATACCGACAGCCCCGAACGCCTGAGCGCAGAGATGGTATCGGCAAGCTATTTTCCGATGCTCGGAATTGAGGCCGTTCGAGGCCGCACGTTCGCTTCTGAAGAAGATAAAACGCCCGGCGCGAATCCTGTCGCGCTTTTGAGTTACAAACTCTGGCAAAGGCGATACGGCGCAGACCCGAACGTCATCGGGAAGACGATCAGCTTGAACAAAGTGGGGCTTGAAATCGTCGGCGTGTTGCCCGAAAGTTTCCAGGGCCAGAAAGGCACAACCGAAGTATGGGTTCCTGTGATGATGGCTCCGCAACTGACTTTTGCGCGCCGCCTTCAAACGCGGTTCGCTCACTGGACGCAGGTCATCGCGCGCGTAAAGCCCGGCGTCAGTCTGACGCAGGCGCAAAGCGAGATGGGAATCGTTGCGGAAAAGATCAGAGCGGCCATCCCCGTTCCGCCTGACATGGCTGCCGGTATGCCGCCCGAATCGATCAGGATAGTTGCATTGAAAGAAGCGAAACTTGACCCCGCGATTCGTGAATCGTTTCTGATCCTGTTCGTCGCCGTAGGTCTGGTGCTGTTGATCGCGTGCGTCAACATTGCAAACCTTTTGCTTGCAAAAAGCGTGTCGCGGAAAAAAGAGATCGCCATAAGACTGGCTCTGGGAGCCGGTCGTGGGCGATTAGTTCGTCAACTGCTGACTGAAAGCGTATTCCTCGCCGTGTTCGGTGGAATACTGGGACTGCTGATCGCGTTGTGGGGAATCGAATTTCTTACCGCGTTCAAACCGGCAGCCGACGCGCAGAACACGAGCTATATTCAGATACTCGATTTCAGCAAGGCGACGATAGATTCTCAGGTGCTCGCGTTCACGCTGGGTCTATCGGTCGTGACAGGAATCCTGTTCGGATTGCTGCCCGCAATTCAAGCTTCGCGGCCTGATGTAAGCGATGCGTTGAAAGAAGGGACAGGCGCTCAGAACAGGAGAGCGGGTCGGCTCGCGCGCCTCAGTCCGCGCAATATTCTGGTCGTCACAGAGATTGCGCTTGCGGTTGTTCTGCTGACTGGAGCCGGGCTGATGATAAAGAGCTTCGCGCGATTGCAGGCCATTCGCACGGGGTTCGACTCCGGCAACGTGATGACCATGCGCGTCGAGTTGCCAAAATACAAAGATGAGGCCGCCGCCGCTTTCAACCAGCA
The DNA here is from genome assembly GCA_963804815.1 of Blastocatellia bacterium. GTDB lineage: Bacteria > Acidobacteriota > Blastocatellia > UBA7656 > UBA7656 > DATEKX01. The sequence continues at coordinate 437,996 of CAWDRU010000001.1, forward strand.
GCTTCTCGCTCGCGTCGAGAGTTTGCCGGGAGTTGAAGCGGCGACCGTGGCTTCATCGACGCCGCTGTCAAACAATTCGGGCAAGACGATTATGAAGATCAAAGGGCGAGACGAAGGCGAGATGAACACCACGGGGATTCACAGCATCGGGCCCGATTATTTTAAAGCGCTTCGCATCCCTTTAATTAGAGGGCGCGCTTTTACAGATACGGATCGCGCGGGCGCACAGCGCGTTGCGATCATCAACGAAACGGCTGCGCGGAAATACTGGCCTGACGAAGATGCGATAGGCAAACAACTCTGGGTCGGGGTTGGATGGGAGGAGAAAGAGTTCGGCGAAGTGGTTGGCGTGGTCGCGGATGTGAAGTATGGCAAGGTTGAAGAGATGTTCGAGCCTGAAATCTATCTGCCTTATCTTCAGCCGACCGAGCCTGCATCTTTTGTCATCGTACGCACGACAAACGAGCCTGAACAGATAGTTCCGGCGTTGCGGCAGGAGATCACCGCGCTCGACAAAAACGCTCCCATTTATGATGTGATGACGATGCGGCAACGCAGCAGCGCGGCCACTTCGCGGACGAGGTTCAGCGCGATGTTGCTGGGCATATTCGCAACGCTTGCGTTGATCCTTTCGGCAGTAGGAATCTATGGCGTGATGGCTTACGCGGTATCGGGGCGCACGCGCGAGATTGGCATAAGAATGGCTCTGGGAGCCAATCGCAGGAATCTCCTGGGCCTGGTTATGCGTGACGCAATCGGGCTTACTATCATCGGGCTTGCACTGGGACTGGGGGGAGCATATGCCGCGACGCGAGTTCTTGCAAGCCAGCTTTACGGAGTGGAGGCGACCGACGCGACCACATTCGCTATAGTCGCTCTGCTTTTGGCCGCTGTGGCGCTTGCGGCAAGTTACATCCCCGCGCGCCGCGCCACTAAAGTTGATCCGATGATCGCGCTTCGCTATGAGTGATGAACCGAAGAGGTTCTCTTAATTCATTATTCCGCGTTCCGCATTCATCATTTCTTCCGGAGGACTTATGGAGACTCTATTTCAAGACCTGCGTTACGCCGTTCGCACTCTGATCAAAAATCCCGGTTTCACCCTGATCGCGGTGATTGCGCTCGCCCTGGGGATAGGGGCCAACACGGCCATCTTCAGCGTGGTCAATGCCGTGTTGATTCGCCCACTGCAATTCGAGCAGCCTGAACAGCTTGTTTTAGTCTGGGAGAAGCGCCCGGCTTTGGGGCGACTGCGCAATCCTGCGTCGCCCCCGGATTTCATCGATTGGAGAGCGCAAAATCAGGTATTCGAGGACATGGCCGCCTTCACAGGCAGAGGATTCAACCTCACAGGGGCAGATGAAGCAGCACGCATCGAGGGAGCCACAGTCTCTCCGGGATTGTTCCGGATTTTGCGCGCGCAACCGCGCATTGGCCGCGTCTTTCAAGACGATGAAGACAAACCCGGTCAGAACGCTGTAGTTATCTTGAGCAATGGTGTATGGCAACGCCGCTTCGGCGCAGACCCTGATGTCGCGGGCAAGACAGTAAGACTGGATGATCACAGCTACACTGTGATCGGCGTCATGCCCGCCGATTTCGGCTTTCCCAACAAAAGCACGGAAGTGTGGGTTCCTCTCACGCTTTCTCAGGATGACCTCAACAATCGCGGCGGCCATAACCTCAACGTAGTCGCCCGTCTGAAATCCGGCGTCACGCTCGAACAGGCGCAGGAGAACATGAACGGGATTGCCAGCAGTCTTGAGCAGCAATATCAGGTCAACACGGGGCACGGTGTCAACGTCTTCTCGCTTCATGAAGAGGTCGTATCAAACGCGCGGCCTGCGCTCTTCGTTCTGCTCGGAGCGGTCGCCCTTGTGCTTTTGATCGCCTGCGCAAACATTGCAAACCTGTTGCTGGCAAGAGGGTCAACCCGGCAGAAAGAGATAGCCATTCGCACGGCGCTCGGCGCGCGCCGAGGCCGCATCGTTCGCCAGTTGCTGACGGAAAGCGTGTTGCTTTCCGTAGCAGGCGGACTCGTCGGCACGCTTTTAGCGATGCAGGGGCTGAGCCTGCTGCTTGCGGCAGGCGCGGACAGCATTCCCCGCGTCAAAGAGATCAGGCTTGATACGACGGTCTTCCTCTTTACGCTCGTCGTCTCTTTTGTGACAGGGCTGATATTCGGGCTGGTTCCTGCGCTTCAGGCATCGAAACCCAACCTCAACGAATCGCTGAAGGAAGGCGGGCGCAGCGCGAGCGCCAGTTTCTCTCGCAATCGCGTTCGCAGCCTCTTCGTCATTGCCGAAGTCGCCATATGTCTCGTGCTGCTGATTTCATCCGGGCTGATGATCAAAAGCTTCGCGCGACTGCTCAGCGTCGGCACGGGGTTCAACTCTGAAAATGTGCTTGCGGTCAATGTCGCGCTCGCCGGTTCAAAATATAACGAGAGCGAGCAGGTCACAGCGTTCTACAAGCAGGTGCTGGAGCGCATCTCGGCGCTGCCCGGCGTAAAATCATCCGCGACGGTCGCGGCATTGCCTATGTTCGGTGGATTCGGCTCGCGTTATTTCGGAATCGAAGGACGCGCGCCTCAGCCTCCCGGACAGGGGTACAACGCGAACCTCAATGTAAGCACACCCGGATATTTTCAGACATTGAGCATTCCATTGATCGCCGGGCGCGATTTCGACGAACGTGATGTGATGAAAGCGCCCGAAGTGGCCATCATCAATCAGGAGATGGCGCGCAGGTACTGGCCCGACGAAGACCCGATTGGAAAACGGCTGGCGGTCGGCGACGGCCCCTGGCGCACGGTCGTCGGCGTGGTCGGCAATGTAAAGCAGGCGGCGCTCGACGTTGAAACGAGGCCGGAGATGTTCTGGCCTTATTACCAGATGGGGCTTACCTTTGCGACCATAGTGGTGCACACCGCAGGCGACCCCGAATCGATGACGGGTGCCGTGCGCGGCGAGATACAGGCTATAGACAAAGACCTTCCTGTTTACAAGATCAGGACGATGGATCAGATCGTCTCGGAATCGGTTTCGTCAAGACGATTGAACATGCTGCTGCTGGGCACATTCGGCGGGCTGGCGCTGGTGCTTGCGGCAGTAGGGTTGTATGGCGTCATGTCGTATTCGGTGACTCAGCGCACGCGCGAGATTGGCATACGTTTGGCTCTGGGAGCCAGTTCCACGGATGTAATGAAACTGGTCGTCGGGCAGGGCGTGATACTGACCTTGATCGGTGTGGCAGTAGGACTGGGCGCGGCTGTGGGATTGACCCGCTTGATGTCGAGCCTGCTTTACAACGTCAGCGCGACCGATTCGATCACGTTCCTGGTCATTTCGCTTCTGCTGACAGGAGTGGCCAGCCTGGCAAGCTACATCCCCGCGCGCCGCGCGATGAAGGTAGATCCGATGGTTGCGCTAAGGTACGAATGAATTGAAATCTGTGCAGGGGCGACTCGCCGTGGTCGCCTCTGCATAATCTGCGCGAATTTCCCCTGTTCGTGATTCGTCGCAATGCCCGCGCCTTGCGCTGCGGCTTTGCTTCTTCTATTACAAGCTCAAACAATTTGTGCGCGCCATCAAAATCCGGGTTGCCTGCTCTATCACGTCTATTTGCCTTGCAGTGAAAGCATGACGCGCGATACCTTCAAGCTGTCTGTCTGGTTTTTGAATGCCTTCTGGTAGGTGAAGGCTCTGGGAAATCTCGGAGGAAAAAATGAAATTAAAGAGGACTTTTGCCTGCCCGTTCATCGTGGCTGCTTTCCCCTTACCGGCCTCACAGGATCAAAGCAATGCTGCTTTGTTGGCTATGGTCGCGCTGGCCAGTCATACAAATCCGGGCGGCGGTACCTGGTGCGAATGCGGATGCGCCCGTTGCATTTGCGACCCGGTGAATCTTCCCTGATGCGTGGCGGTTAGGGCAAGATGTCGTCTCCTCAACCAGCAGCATTCTAGCCTGAAGATTGCAGTATCAAAAATCACCTTGAGAACGCCAGCCGTGAGTCTGGCAAAATGGAGGTTTTTAGTTTGAAAAGGATTCTTGCCTGTCTGTTCATCATGGCCGCGCTGCCACTGCTGGCCTCATCTGTTTACAATAGCCCTGCTCCCTTCGCACAGGTAGCCATCGCAGGTCACGTGATAGGCGGGACCGTCTGGTGCGAATGCGGAAGCAGCAATTGCATCTGCGACCCGGGCGAAATTCCCGGCACCAACCTTCGCACACCGGCTTCAGACCGAGATGGTAAAGCGGCGATACAAGACGCTTCTCCGGGTTTAGACTTCGGTTCAGGCGCATTGTTAATGGCGCTCGCTTTTTTGGTATGGGTGAGGCTCTTGCGCCCATAAGCTCTTAGCTCGACTTGCGCCCACACTCAACGTAACTGATTGCCATCGGGATTCTGGTGGATGGGGCGGAGGTGCCCCGACAGCGGTTCGAGTTGTATAGCATTCGCGCGAGATTTCATTCAGAAAAAGATTATTGCGATGTGGTTTATAATACCGAGCGGACGGCCTGCGCTCGGCCTTTCCAGCAGTCGGGCCATAATCACATCTCGCACAAAGATGATTTCGCGGGTTTCGTCACAGCAATTCGGCATTTAGTCACAATTCAGCATTGCGCTTTCGCGCAATCGCATAAAATGCTTTCATGAATTCCGGTAGCAGTGTGCCCGCATTTTCCGATCAGGGAGTAATCAATATTTATGGCGAGGATAAAGCTGACCATCAACGGCACAGCTCGTAGTGTCGATGCAGACCCCGATACACCGCTGTTGTGGGTCTTGCGCGATCAACTGAATCTCGTGGGCACGAAGTTCGGCTGCGGCGAAGGATTTTGCGGAGCCTGCACGGCGCATGTCAACGGCATCGCCCGACGCTCGTGCTCTATACCCGTTTCATCGGCTGCCGGAAAAAACATCACGACGATAGAAGGGCTGTCCGGCGATGGCCGTCACCCTGTTCAACTGGCGTGGGCCGATATTGACGTGCCTCAGTGCGGCTATTGTCAGGCAGGTCAGATCATGTCTGCGGCATCGTTGCTCGCTCGAAACCCCAACCCTTCAGACCTTGAGATCGAGCAGGCAATGTCGGGCAATATTTGCCGGTGCGGGACTTATCTCAGGATTCGACAGGCCGTGCGTCGCGCAGTCGAAATCAGCAGGAGCCGAAAATGAAAGACCGATTCAGGATTGACCGACGCAGCTTTCTCCGTGTGAGCGCAACAGCAGCGGGCGGCATGGTCGTCAGCCTTCATTTGCCGCATTCGGTATCGGCCAAAGCTGACCCCGAATCGTTTGCGCCAAACGCGTTCATCAGGATCGATCCCGATAACACCATCACTATCTGGTCCAAAAACCCCGACATCGGAGAGGGTATAAAGACCTCCATGCCCATGATCGCAGCCGAAGAACTGGAAGCCGACTGGTCAAAGGTCAAAGTCCGGCAGGCAGACCTCAATGAAAAAATTTATGGCGGGCAGGGAACAGGCGGAAGCGGCAGCATAACAGGCGACTGGGACCAGCTGCGAATTGCCGGAGCCGTCGCTCGCGAAATGCTGATTCAGGCCGCCGCAGGGATCTGGGGCGTTCAAAAAGAGAGTTGCTTCGCCGTTGCGAGCGAAGTAGTTCATCGCCCGTCTGACCGCAGGATGAGTTACGGCAGTCTCGCGCCCCATGCCGCTCTGCTGCCTGTGCCGAAAGAGCAGCCTGCGCTGAAAGACCCGCGACAGTTTCGCATCATCGGCACGCGCGTTAAAGGGGTTGATAACGAAGCCATAGTCACGGGCCGTCCGCTTTACGGGTTGGACGTAAAGCGGGCGGGAATGCTCTATGCAGTGATCGAGAAATGCCCCGTTTTTGGCGGAAGACCGAAAAACGTTGACGACACCCGCGCGCGCAAAGTTCCGGGCGTTCGTCACATTGTTCAAATCGAAGGGCTCGATAATCCGACGCACCTGCGTCCGGGCGTTGCCGTAGTCGCAAATTCCACATGGGCTGCGATGAAAGGCAGAGAGGCATTGAGCGTGACATGGGACGAAGGGCCGCATCGCGATGAAAGCAGCGCGGAGCTTCGCAAACAGTTTCAGAAAGCGATAAACAAACCGGGCAAAACAATTCGCGCGGCGGGCGATGTCGAGCAGGCTTTGAAACAGGCGGCAACACAGCTTGAAGCTATTTATGAAGCTCCGTTTCTGGCGCACGTCGCGATGGAGCCGGTCAATTGCGTGGCCGATGTGCGCGACGGGCGATGCGAAATCTGGGGGCCGATGCAGATGCCTATGTCAGCGCGTACGATAGTCTCGAAAGCGACGGGCATCCCGCCATCTGAAATCACGATTCACCCGACGCGCATCGGAGGCGGGTTCGGCAGGCGCTTGATGTCTGATTACGTGGCCGAAGCAGCAGTCGTGTCGAAAGCCGTCAAAGCCCCTGTGCAGATAGTCTGGACGCGCAGGGATGACATCACGCAGGACTATTATCGCCCTGCCGGAATGCATCGATTGCGCGGAGGGGTGGATTCAAACGGCAGGCTCGTAGCGTGGCAGCATCATCTGGTCAACGTATCACGCAACGCCTATCGCAAAGACCCTCGCCCGCCTGAATCGACGGAACTCTACGGCATGTACGTGCCGCGCAGCACCGACCCGAAAGACGAGTACGAGCCCGATTTGATCCCGACGATGATTCCCAATTGCAGGGTCGAATACACCGCCGTTGAGACAGGAATTCCTACGGGAGCGTGGCGCGCGCCTTCGCATAACGTGAATGCTTTCGCGATAGAGTGCTTTCTTGATGAACTGGCGCATGCCGCAAAGCGCGACCCCGTTGAATTGAGAATCGGCTTCCTCGGCGACGGAAAAGACTTCCCTTTTCCGGGCGACAACCCCACGCCTTACAATCCGAATCGTCTCAAGGCGGTCTTACAACTCGCGGCTGAACGAAGCGGGTGGGGCCGCGCGACTGCTTCGGGACGAGGGCTGGGCATCGCAGCGCATTACACATTCGGTTCTTATGCTGCGATGGTCGCCGAAGTGTCTGTCGAGCGAAATCGCCTGAAGATTCATCGCATAGTCGCGGCAGTCGATTGCGGCATTGTTGTCAACCCCGCAGGCGTCGAAGCGCAAACACAGGGCGGAATAATCGACGGATTGAGCGCGGCAATGTTTGGCGCAGTAACGATTGATAAAGGTCGCGCCGTCGAGAGCAATTTTGACAGCTATCGCCTTTTGCGTAACAGCGAAGCGCCGCCTGTAGAAATCCACATCGTTGAGAGCCGGGAACGGCCCACGGGATTTGGCGAGATCGCGTTGCCCCCGGTCGCGCCCGCAATCGCGAACGCCGTCTTTGCCGCGACCGGCAAGCGCATTCGCCAGATGCCGTTTCGCGCGGAGGGATTGACAATTTAAGCATTAAATCTCATTGTACTGGCATCCCTACGCGACACATAAAGCCATACAGGAGAAACCAAAATCATGGAGACTTTTCTGCAAGACCTGCGCTACGGCCTGCGCATGTTGCTCAAGTCGCCTGGCTTCACTGCTGTAGCGATAATCGCGCTGGCATTGGGCATCGGGGCCAACAGCGCCATCTTCAGCGTAGTCAACGCCGTATTGCTCAGACCGCTTCCCTTCTCTGAGCCTGACCGACTTGCGTGGGTTACGGAGCGAATGCCGCGAGGCGGCTTCCGTGGCGTGCCCGCGCCCGACCTTCTCGAATGGCAGGATCAAAATCACGTCTTCGAGGATGTGACCGGATACAGCGGCGATAACTGGAATATGACGGGCGGCGCGGCAGAGCCTGAGCGGGTTCCGGGCGCGAAGATCGGAGCCAATATGTTTTCGACGCTCGGAGTCCAGCCTTTCTTAGGCCGCGCGTTCACCAGAGAGGAAGACCTTCCCGGAGGCGAGCCTGTCGCCATATTGATGCGCAGTTTATGGCAAAGGCATTTCGCAAGCGACCCCGACGTTATCGGCAAAACGCTCACGCTGAATGACAAAATTTATACCGTCGTAGGCGTGATGCCTGCGAACTTCCGGCTCCCGGATTCCGCAGATGTCTTAATCCCGCTCGCGCTTGACGCGCACGAACAACGAACATCCGACAGGTCATTGCTCGTGCGCGTCATCGCGCGACTCAAGCCCGGCATCACACTCGAACAGGCAAGCATAGAGCTTCAGGACATAGTGGGCAGGCTCGACGAGCAACACCTGCCAGCGCGTCCGACCGGCTTGCAGGTCGAAATATCCGATCTGCACGAACGCATCGTCGGCGATGTGCGGCCCGCGCTCCTCGTTCTGCTCGGAGCCGTCGGCTTCGTGTTGTTGATAGCGTGCGCGAACGTAGCGAACCTGTTGCTTGCTCGCGCAGCCGCGCGCCAGAAAGAGATAGCCATTCGCGCAGCGCTCGGAGCAAGCCGCGCACGGCTCATCCGGCAATTGCTTACAGAGAGCGTGATGCTGGCGCTCGTTGGTGGTTGCCTGGGCATTCTGCTCGCGCTTTGGGGAGTCGATATTTTGATCGCAAGCCTTCCACAGGACCTTGCCGCCGTCGCTCAAAGCGTTGGGCGCATCGGCGTTGACGGCGGCGTCTTTGGCTTTACGTTCGCCGTATCAATCATTACAGGAATTCTATTCGGGCTTGCGCCTGCGCTTGTCGCTTCAAAGCCATCCTTGAACAATTCGCTCAAAGAAGGCACAAAGAGTTCTAAGGCCGGTTTCAGCCTCAGCAGCCTTCGAGGCGTGCTTGTTGTGGCAGAGCTTGCGCTTGCGCTGGTGCTGCTCGTTGGCGCGGGGCTGATGATAAAAAGTTTCCTCAAGCTCCAGTCCGTAAATCCGGGTTTTCGGCCAGAGCGCGTACTGACGATGCAGATGAATCTTTCGATGCCGAAGTACGAAGAACAACGCAAGCAATCGGAATTTTTCAGGCAGGTGCTTGAGCGCGTCGAACATCTACAGGGCGTCGAGTCGGCGAGCGTGACCAGCACCATTCCCTTGACCGGCTCTTCCATGATGATGATGTTCAGCATGTCGGTCGAAGGTCGGCCTGAACCTGTTCGCGGTCAGGAGCCGCCCGTACTGGGCAACGCGGTCAGCAGAGATTTTTTCAACACGATGCGGATTCCTCTGTTGCAAGGTCGCTTCTTTACCGATCAGGATACGGAAGCATCGGAAAAAGTGGTCATCGTCAACGAAAGCTTCGCGCGCAGGTACTGGCCCGATGAAGACGCTGTCGGCAAGCGTGTTATGGGCAGCGCGCGCGAGGGCCGCCGCACGATTGTCGGAGTAGTCGGCGATGTGCACGGCACAGGGTTGAGTGAAGAAGTAAAGCCGGAAGTTTTCATGCCTTACCTTCAAAGCTCCACAAGCCGTCTGTCGATAGCCGTGCGGACCGAAGCTGACCCGTTGAGCATGGTCGCGGCAGTGCGAAGCCAGGTGCAGGCCGTCGATCAGGATCAGCCCGTCGCAAATGTTATGACGATGAATCAGCATCTCGCGCAATCAGTCTCCGAGCCGCGATTCAATATGCTGTTGCTTGGGGTTTTCGCCGCGCTCGCGCTCGTGCTCGCAGGGGTCGGCATCTACGGTGTTATGAGCTACACGGTCGCGCAGCGCACGCACGAAATCGGGATTCGCATGGCGCTGGGCGCACAGGCTAACGACGTGGTCAGGCTGATAGTCCGGCAGGCAATGGCGATGACGGTTGCAGGGGTTGTGATAGGGCTTTTTGCAGCCTTCGCGTTGACTCGCGTAATGGAGAGCCTGCTTTTCGGCGTCTCTGCCACGGACCCTGCGACCTTTGCGCTGATTTCGCTGGTCCTGACAGGAGTGGCTCTGGGAGCCTGTTTCATCCCGGCTCGCCGCGCAGCCAGAGTCGATCCGCTGGTCGCGCTCCGGTACGAATAATAAAACAGCGCGAGTTCGACGTAAGAGTAGAAGTAAAAACCCTGAAAGGGCTGATTCTTATGTCGAACTCGCGTTAAAACAGTACCGCCAGCTTATTGTTTCGTGACGGTGTTGTTGCCGAAGTTCGCCACCCAGATGTTTGAGCCAACAGCAGCAACGCCAATCGGGCTGCGTCCCACAGGAAACGAGCCGAGCATCAAGCCGTCGCTTGCGCGCAGTTTCGTCACGCTGTCGCCCCCGTTGTTAACTACATAGATGACCCCGTCTTTGTGGATGGCCGAAACGGGGCCGTCGCCAACCCCGTACGTGCCCATCACCGTCCCGTCTGTAGCCATTTTCATCACGTTGCTGTCGCCAAAGTTGGCGACCCAGATATAGACTCCATCAAAGGCGACACCGAAAGGCCCGTCGCCGACCTTATACGCGGCGACAAACGTACCGTTCGATTCGCGCAGTTTCGTCACAGTATCGCTTTCGTTGTTTGTGACGTAAATGTATGCGCCGTCTGTCGCCAGCCCGATAGGCCGCGTACCCACTTCGTAAGTCCCAAGCGTTAAACCGTCGCTTGTTCGGAGCTTTGTCACCGTATTGCTGATGCGGTTAGCCACCCAGATGATGTCGTTTGCGCAAAGCAGCGCGCCCGGTCCCTCGCCGACCGCGAATGTACCGACCGTCGCCCCTGTGGCCGGATCGAGTTTCATGACGTTGTTGCTCAGGTAGTTCGCCACCCAAACGTATGCTCCGTCAAAGGCCAGCCCGACCGGGCAGCGACCCACTGCGAAGGTGCCAGCAGGCGCGCCGTCGCTTGCACGCAGCCGTGTGACGGTGTTGCTGAACTGATTAGCCACAAAGATATGCGTCCCGTTAGAAGTCACGCCCTCCGGCCCCTGACCGACGGCGATTGCTCTGGACGAGGACTGCGCCAGCGCCGGTGTGATTGTAACGACCGCTGCCAGCAGCACAGCGAGCCGCCCTGTGATTGTCAGTAGATTATTTCTCATCTCTCCCCTCCTCTTCTGAACTCTTCGGTCTTCGGCCAGTCAACCAGACCGATCTCCTTGACGATCTTGCTCGGCCCAAGCATTCCGGGGCAGCCCGCCCACAGCGTCAGCGCCTCGTTGCCGAATCTGAGCATCCCTATGTGGTTCGACTTGTTGGCATCGCGCGCGGGGTCGCGGTCGATGAAGCCGAGGCTCTGTCGCAACAGTTCGATGTCTTTCGGATCGCCCGTCAAAAACAACCAGCCGGGTTTTGTCTTGTACGATTTGGCATAGCGGTTTAGCACCTGTGGCGTATCCTCTTCCGGCTTGAGCGTGATCGAATACATAAAGATGTCACGCCCGACGCGGTCGCCAAGCATCTGTTGCACGTTTAGCAGGTTCGCCGTTGTGCCGGGGCAGATACCATCGCATTTCACATACATGAAATTGATGAGGATGATCTTGTCCTTTAGCAGGTCGTCATAGAACCTGACCTTTTTGCCTTCGTGCGTAGTCAAAGTGACGTTCGGAAAGCTGCGCTCGGCCAGCCTTTCGCGCGGCGTCTTCACGCGCCTGGCGCTTTCGTCGTAGGCGTGACTGCTCGGAAGCGAGGCGGCCCCCAGAACCAGCGCAACTGCGATCAATCCGATGAATGGTCTTTTATACATACCTGTCAATCTCCTTTCTCGCGCTCGTGGATTCACGGCTACGGGTTCGTTTTGTTATCCCCATCGCCGGGGACGATCTCCCAGATGAGCATCATCGCGTGATCCTCGTGCACCACGTTGTGACAGTGGAAGGGGTACCGGCCTTCAAAATCGCGGAAGCGGAAAAACGTCTTCGTCTGCATGTTATGTTCGAGCCGGATGACATCCTTGCGCCCGTTCAAAACGAGGCCGCTCGATGGCGGCGGCGCACCGTTGATCGAGAGGAACTGGAACTCTTCAAAGTGAATGTGCGCGGGGTGCTGCCAGCCGCCGGAACTGTTGTTGACGACCCAGTGCTCGACCGAATTCTTCTGCACGCGCAGGCGCACCTCCTGACACTCAGGGTCCATCGAGCGGCCATTGATGGTCCAGTTCCCGTTCGACCTGTCAAAATTGAATGTCCGCGTGATGCGCGGCGCAGCCGTCTTGCTCGGCAGGCCGTAGAACTGCGTGATAGTGGCCGGGTTTACGCTGTTGTCGGCGATGGGCGGCAGGTCCACGACGATCTTTAGAATCGAGTTGCCCTGACCGGCAGACAGCACCTTGCCCGTGGGGCCGCGCCCGTCCTGCTGCTCCAGACGGTTCTCGATGTAGAGCGTCTTGCCAGCGTATTGCGAGAAATCTATAACCAGATCGGCGCGCTCGGCGACTCCGAGTCTTATGCTCTCGACTTCGACCGGATGGTCCAGCAGATTGCCGTCGGTCGAAATCTGGTGGAACCTGATGTGCTGATTCAGGCTCGCCTTGTTGGTGAAGAATAACTGATAGAAGCGCGACGGCCCTGCGTCGAGCCAGCGGAAGCGATAGCGCCGGGGGTGGACGTGCAGGACGGGCTGCACCTTGCCGTTAACCAGAAATCGGTCACCCAGCACGCCGTCGAAGTTGAACGTGTCGAAGGTAAGCAGGCCCGTCTCCGAATCGTAGAGGTGATCGCTGAACAGCATCGGAATGTCGAAATTGCTGTCATCGCTTGCGCCGTCGCCGAAAGAGGGCAGGTGAAATCCCGTGCTCTCGTCGCCCGTGTCGTAATCGTTAAAGAGCAGGTACATTCCGGCCAGCCCTTTGTAAACATTCTGCGATGTGAAGTCGTGCATGTGGTCGTGATACCAGAGCGTGCTCATCGCTTCCTGAATGTCGCCGCCCGTGTTTATGTGAGTCGAGAGCACTCCGGCCAAAACGTTCGGGTAGTGCTGATCGTAGAATTTTCCCGGCCCGAAGTTATTGCACGGATTACCGTCCGACTCTGACGGGGTGTGGCCGTTATGCAGGTGCGTCGTGACTACGTTCTTACCGAAGCCGCCGTTGTTGGCCGGAAGGTTGTTGTGATTGCGGACGAGCACAGGCTGGCCGTATCGCTCGACGTAAAGCGGGCCGGGCACAAGCCCGTCGAACCCCCAGAGCGGCTGGGCCGGGAGGCTTGGATGCGTGATGATGTTCGCCAATCGCTGCTCGACTTCATAGAACTTGACCGGCGCGAACTGGTTGTAAGCCTGATGTGCGATTGTTCGGCCCTCGCCGCCAGCGACGTTGGGCAGGACGGTCGGCGCGGGATTGAGCGTCGCGACCGGCTGTTTGACCGTCATACGCGCGAAGGGCTGAACGAAAGGTGGTGTTGGCGGGCTTGGTGGATTGCCGCCGCCGCTCGCAAGAGCGCCTGCGCTATTAAGCGCTCGCGCGCTCAATCCCCTCTTCGGGATGAAAAGACCGGCGCTCGTCAGCAACCCCAGCTTGATCATGTCGCGGCGGCTCAAACCTGCTTTTATGATTTCGCGCCTTTCGCCTGCGGCCTGCTGTTGTTCCTTCTCCGCTTTTTTATTGATCTTTGAGATGTTCGCCATAGCGTGTCCTCCTTGCTCAGAATTTTTTTGGTTGTTTGGGTATTCAGGGCCTGAAATTTATGGATTCGGCTTCTTGCGGTTCAGGCAGCCGCCGGACTTTCGGCCTCCGCCTCTGACAGGCGCGGAGGCCGAGTTGACGCGTATCTAGTCGCAGTAGTCGCCCGTCTGCTTGAGGCAGACAAAGTTGTTGCCCAGCGCTGGAAAGACCGGTGTGCTATTGGCGCGCCGCACGTCTCGAATGAAGGCATCGGGCCTGATGAATCCGTCGCGCGGGTCATCCGGGATAGGGCAGATTACCCAGCGAAACAGGGGATCGTTTACAGGGCGTGTGCGAAATTCAATCAGCCCTTTGGCCGCCAGATTGTCCAGCTGCGAGGGGCTTGTGAGGATGGGCGTGCCGTCCAGATCGCGCCCGTTTGTGGCGGCGATGGGGTCTAGTTCCTTGCGGCCCGACGGAGTCGAAGCCTTCGGCAGATAGACTACCCAGACGGCTACCCACAAACCGAGCGGGTTATGGCTGAAATAACCGTCGCGTGTATCAAAGACGTTATCCTGTCGTTTGTTAGGAAGGAACGGGTCGAGGATCGAGCCGTTCGACGCTTTCGGAAAGATGAATACGCGGAAGTGCTCCGCCGTATCGAAGGCATCTTCTCCGCGCGAGGTCAACTGACCGGCGGCGTTGTGCTCGAAGCCCGCCTGATTGAGCACGCCGAAGATGTTGGCATAAGTCAGCCCGCTCGACCCGGTCGTGCCGGGGGTCGATTCGATGGCGCGGATGTTTCTGCGGTTCGGGTCGGTGTTTGAATTATCAACCACGAAATCGCCCGTGCGGCTCGCGTCGCCTACGCGCAGCACGATGTTTTCAGGCACGACGCCTTGCGCGCGATAAGCCGCATCTGTGAAATCGAACGGCGACGTGCCGAGGTCGCCGCCTCCGCTCGCAAGGCTGGTTATGTTGAAGGACAGGCCCAGCAGCGCTGCTATCGCGAATGCTGTGAGCCGTAGCGTCCATTGTGAAATCTTGTTTCTCGTTGTCATGACTCGGTTCTCCTTTAATGTGTCAGATTGTCGGTTCATTCAGTTCCGGTCGCGGCGGTCAGGTCTGAGGTCCGGTCCCGGCTTCGGACACACGATGGCCTCAGATGACCGCTTCGGGTCGAGCATTTTTACTGTTGTGAATGCGAGAGGACTATGTCAGAAAACTTACAGGAGGTATGTCAGCCAGCTGACATAAGCAGGAAAAAACATGCAGGCCGGTGGCAAGCATCAGCCCCGCGCAGGTCTGGAGCGCTTTCAAGCGTCTGACGCGAATCCAGCCGCGCCCAAGTTCGATGACCCCGCTGCGCTCCAACCCGTTTAGAACGGATGTTGTGGTCTGGCGCGAAGCACCGATCAGGCTGGCAACGTCGTAATGCGTGAGCGGCACCAGATACCCATGAATTTCAGACGCGCCTGTAGAAAGATCGTGCAGCAATTCGCAGACGCGCGCCGAAACATCTTTCGACATTATGTCGGACAGTTTCTTCTCCATCCTGCGGCGGCGGTCGCCGACCAGGCGGATGTAATTCATAGAGAGTTTCGGCTCGGCAAGAAGCTGCGCGAAGTCGCGTTTTTTAAATACCCACATCGTCACGTTGTCGAGCGCCTGCGTCATGTTGGAGCGCAGCAATTCATCGACAAGCGCGAACTCGCCGAATATTTCGCCCGGCTCGATTATATCGATGGCGATCTCTTTGCCCGACTCACTCAACACAGACAGTTTGACTCTGCCTTCTCTCAGGAAATAGATAAAATCGGCGCTCTCTCCGGGCACGTAGATGAATTCGCCCCTGTCTCTGCACAGGCTGCGGGCATAGCCCGTGATGCGACTTATCTCATCCTGACTCAGCCCGAAGAAGAGTTGCACGCGGTGGGCAGGTGTCTGGTTGTTGCGGTCGTCGGCGTCGCGCTCGCGCCTGTAGCTGTCAGTGAATGAGGTCGCCGGGGAGATTGCGACTGTCATGATAGGTCTCCAAAGTTAGAATTAATGGTTTGGTAACCGGGCCGACCGGGATTTTTCTATCTCTCCGGCCCGCAGGTCAACGCATAAGATTTTCAGGTCATGTTGATGAGATGCCCCATCTTCTCTTTCTTGGTTTGAAGGTAGCGCATTGCGGCTTCCGCCGGTTTGACTTCAAGCTGCACGCGCTCGACGATCTCAATGCCGCACTGTTCGAGCGCGCGCAGCTTGTCGGGATTGTTCGACAGCAGGCGCACACGCCATAGACCAAGATCGCGCAATATTTCGGCGCACTGCTCGTAACGCCGACAATCGACATCAAGTCCCAGCAGTTCGTTTGCTTCAACAGTATCCGCGCCCTCATCCTGCAACGCGTAAGCGCGAATCTTGTTTATGATGCCTATGCCGCGCCCTTCCTGTTGTTGATAGATGATCGCGCCGTGGCCTTCGGCAGCAATAAGCCGCATGGCTTCATGAAGCTGCTCGCCACAATCGCATCTGATCGAGCCAAACACGTCTCCCGTCATACACTGCGAATGAATGCGGACGAGGCTGGCGCGATTGCGATGCTCAACATCTTTGACCAGCGCGATGAACTCTTCGTTTGAGGTCAATGACCGATAGCCGATGATTTGAAAGTCGCCGAATTCGGTCGGCAGCTTCGCTTCGGCAACCCTCTGAACCGTGTTCATGCCAGCGGGTTTTAGAAATTGCGTCTCTGATAGATAAGTTATGTTTTGCATTTTTGTTCTCTGAAAGATTCACCGTCGCAGACGCAGAGAAGCGCAGAGAAAGACTCTGCGAAATCTCTGCGTTCTCTGATGAACTCTCTTCATGCTTAAACCCTGCTAAAGCGACTTCAGATATTCGATCAGGTCTGTCTTTTCCTGTTCGGCGAGCGACAGTTTGAAGAATTTATCGTAATGATCGACGACATCTCGCAGAGTCTGAAAACGCCCGTCGTGATAGAACCCGCCCTTTTGATGCGTCCAAAGCCCTTTGAGCGGCGCTGTGCGATATGCTTCATCGGGCGAGCGTTTCGCCTGAAAATCATCAATGCCGATCTCCGATGCTTTGTGCATATTCCAGCCCGGCTCTGTAAACAGCGGCGGAACGTGACATACGGCGCATTGCGCTTTACCGGCAAAGACGGCCTGCCCGCGCGCCGCCGCGTCTTTATCAAAGCCGCCTTTCAAAGCCGCTGGCGCAGGGATGGACAACTGGTAGAAATGAAGCGACGCGAGTTTCGATGTTATCAAATCCGGCGTGGCTCTCACGTTTCCGAATCCGTTCTTTGCCGCGATTGGAAATTTCTGTCTGTCATTCAATCTCGGATCGTAGAATGTGCCTTTCCCGTGCATCTCCAGATTGGCGACAAAAGCGTTCCAGTGCGCGACGCCTCCCCATCCGGTCCACGTGTGCAGGTTCATCCCGGCAAGCCCGAACGCGGGCGGTATCAGCGTTGCGGCTGATTTCCCGTCGGGCCTGAACGCTTTGCCGTCCAGAAACAGTTCCGCGTCGAATTTGCCCGGCCCCCAGCTTTGCAGAACGGCCCGCACAGTGGCTTCATCAACTCCAAGAAGATCAGCGACAGGCTTGAGGTTGGGGGAAAGCCCGACTATCGCGCCCACGTTCAGGTCGCGGTTGGCCCAGCCGTCCAGTCGCTTGCCGATGCCGGGTGCGAACGAATCATCTACCGTCGAATGGCAGATCGCGCAGGAAATTCCCATCGAACGCAGGCTGCCGTCCTGATTGAAAAAGCCTTTGACGCCAATGACCGCATCGAGTTTAAGCAAAGCAAGCGTCGTCGCCGGGTCGTCGAGATTGACTTTACCTTTCTTCAGCTGTTTCGTAAGCGATTTTGGCAACGCCTCGGAATCGACTTTCAGCCCGACACTGAGCGCCGTTTTTGGGCTGACGCCGGGGCCTGTGCCTCCCTGTTGCGCGCCAGCTATCGCCGTGTGAAGCCGGAGCTGATCGCCCCAGAACTCCTCGTCGCCGAACGTATCGTCGCGAAAGATTTTGCGGCCTTCTTCGATCATCTGCTCGGCGTTATCGTTGATCTGATCGTCGAACGCTTTTATTTTTTTGCTGCGCGACGACGAGTCATCCTGCGCGCGCGCTCCGCCTGCAAGCAGCAACGCAATTCCGACGAGCGCAAGTAGCGTTACTGCCATAGAGAGACTTTTCTTGATGGACATAACTCCTCTTCTTTCCGGCTGATATTGTTTGGTCTAGCGTGCCAGCGCGCCATGTGGCGCATGCCCGCGCTGCGGTTCGGTGACCGCCTGCCTCACCTCTGTCAGGCGCGCGAGCGTGTATGCGGCGATTGCCATCAAAAGGTCGCGCACCGCTACGTCTAAAAACATTCCGGCTGAAACGAGCGTCAGGGCTATCAGGACGAGCCAGATCATGGCGACGTAACTGCCGAGGCGGGTCCATCGCGTCAGAATCGCTAACCCTACGATCATCTCTATTACGCCCACAATGTGCATGAATGTCGCTCCGCTCATAGGCAGCATGCGCGCGACCGCAGGATTCAGGTACATTTCCCAGTTTGTGAGAAGGTTAGAAAATTTATCCAGTCCTGCCAGGAAAGGCCCAAGGCCCAGACCTATTCTGAGCGCCCACCAGGCAGAGTTAAGCTTGTTATCCATTATTGACATGGCTTTTTTCCTCCTGCACTAATAGAGTTTTTAAAAGGGGATAGGTTACAAATCGGAAGCGAAATAAAGTTTGTAACCTTTTACGAAAAAGATACTCTGTATAGGTGGCAGGAGCACTTAAAACTATGGTGAGCACATCATTGATTACGAATGCGGCATGCGCGATGACCGACGAAGAGGTCGTCGAGCGGGTGGCGGCTGGCGAGACGGCTTTATTTGAAGTGATAATGCGCCGGTATAACCAGCGGATATATCGAGTAACCCGCTCTATACTGGGCAATGACAGCGAAGCCGAAGAGGTGACGCAGGAAGCCTATGTCCGTTCCTACATGCATTTGAGTCAGTTCGATGGCCGGGCAAAATTCTCAACCTGGCTCACTAAGATTGCCGTGCACGAGGCGCTGGCCAGACGCAACAGGCGCGAAAGGTTTGTAGAGATTGACGCCACGTCAGGAACAATGGAGGGCGGCATGAGTCTGGAATCGAAACTGACTTCACCGGAGCAGGATATGATGACACATACATTAAGAGGTATTCTGGAATCGGCTATAGACAGGCTGCCGCAGACCTATCGCTCGGTTTTCATGCTCAGAGAAGTTGAGCAGATGGACACGACAGAGACCGCCGAATGTCTGGATATCAGCGAGGGGGCGGTAAAAATCCGCCTGCACCGCGCGCGCGCCTTACTGCGCAAAGAGATCTACACGCAGACCGGAGCCGCGACCGTATCGGCGTTCCAGTTCGACGGCGCGCGTTGCGACCGCATAGTCGCAGGTGTGTTTGAAAAGATCCGGTCGCAGCAATGACCGCCGCCTAACTTCCACCTTCATCTCGCCACACATCAAGCGGGCCAGCCGCAATCTCCCACTACGGTTTTGGGAAAAAGTGTTCCCGGAAGCGGACACAAAATCATCTGCCCGCAAACACTCGTCATTATTTAAGTCGAACTATTCAAACATTTAAGTAGTACGACTCTAGTGGCACGCTTCTTGGCTATAGCCTTGCGGGATTCTCTTTATGGCAACGGATATGAGCATTATGAAAACAGCCAGTTCAGCCCCTTTGCGAACGCTTATTGCCGATGATCAGCCGGATGTGCTCGAAGCGCTCCGACTGCTGCTCAAGGGCGAAGGCTTTCAGGCTGATGCTGTGACTTCGCCTGCCGAAGTGATCGAAGCATTAAAAGCTCGCAGTTACGACATACTGCTGATGGATCTTAATTACGCACGCGATACCACGTCGGGACAGGAAGGGCTTGACCTGCTGACACACGTACAGGCTTTGGACAACACGCTTCCCATAGTCGTGATGACCGCCTGGGGCACCATAGAGCTTACGGTTGAAGCGATGCGCCGGGGCGTGCGCGATTTCGTTCTGAAGCCGTGGGAGAACGCAAGGCTCGTAAATACTCTGCGCGAGCAGGTCGAGGCGGGCCAGTTGCTGCGCAGGAAAGAGCGATTGAAGGCCGAACGGAAGCTTCTCAGCCGGATGATTGCTGATACGAACGATCTGCGCGCTATGTTGAACACGGTCGCAGAACACGTCGAAGAGACGTTGCAAAGCTCTGCCGTCGTCATCTTCACCCGCACACTCAGCGATCAATCGTTTTCCGTCATAGCCAGAGCAGGCTCGTTTGACGAAGCGCTCGAAGAACTTAGATTCGAGCCTGACAACCATCTTCTTGAATTAATCAATGCGCCTTTTGAGGCTCGCACTGCGTATCTGACAGAGGAATCGCCTTCAAACAGCACCTTGATAGTGCCCATCAAAGTCAAAAACGATCTGTTAGGTCTGATCTGTCTCGGCGACAAGGCATCGGGCGCGAGCTACGACGCAGAAGACATGAGATTTCTCGACGCAATAGTCGAGCAGGTAGGTCTAGGCATAAGCAGTCTGAAATCGCGCGGGCAGGAGCAGGAGCTGGCAGAGGCGCGAGACATTCAGCAGGGCTTGCTGCCAAAGACGATTCCGCAGGCGCGCGGCTGCGAGATTTCAGGCGCGTGGCGACCCGCTCGCGTGGTGTCGGGCGATTACTTCGACGTGTTGAAGTTTGACGAAAATCGTGTGGCTTTGTGCATAGCCGACGTGAGCGGCAAAGGGATGCCCGCAGCGCTTCTGATGTCGAACGTACAGGCTGCCGTCAAAGCATTCGCCTCTGCCGATGTCGGGCCTGCCGCAGTCTGCGAGAAAGTCAATCGCGTCGTCTGCATCAATACTGCCGATGATCGTTTCATCACCTTCTTTTATGGCTTGCTGGATTCAGAAAACAATCGCTTCTCGTATGCCAACGCGGGACACAATGCCCCGATGCTCGTGCGCGAAGACGGCTCGGTCGTTCGTCTCGAAGAAGGCGGATCTGTACTCGGCCCGTTTCCCGACTGGCATTTCACTCAGGGCGAGATTGAATTGAAAGCGGGCGACCGCGTGCTGCTTTTCACCGACGGCATTACGGAAGTGAGGGATTCGCAGGGGGAAGAATTCAGCGAAGAACGCCTGATCACACTGTTGATCGAAAACCGTGAGCTTGACGCAGTTCGGTTACAGGCGATGGTGATGGCAAGCGTCGCAGAGTTCAGCGGCGGAGACTTTCAGGATGACGCCACACTCATCGTTTTAGCGGTCAAATGAGTAGTAATGAGTGATAAGTAACCGGCTGTTTCAGAATTTAGCTCCGTAGGAGCGACCTATCGTAGTAATAGTCTGGCAATTTTCCCGTCTGTGCCCTCATTACACATCACTACCTTGAGGTGAAACAGTGGAAACATTTATTCAAGACCTGCGTTACGCCGTTCGCACACTGCTCAAGCGGCCCGCCTTCACGGCAGTCGCGGTGCTGTCGCTTGCTTTGGGGATTGGCGCAAACACAACCATCTTCAGCCTGATCTATTCAGTCCTGCTTCGCCCGCTCGCCGTCGAAGAACCGGACAGGATTGCCGCAGTCACAAACGGCGTCGTCTCTTATCCGGCGTACAGGGATTTTCGAGATCAGAACGAAGTCTTTACAAGCCTCGCAGCCTTCGCTCCGCGAACATTAAGCCTGGGCACAGAGGGCAAACCAGAGCTTGTTTCCGCAGACGTGGTTTCTGGCAATTACTTCGACGTGTTAGGCGTGAAGGCAGCGTTCGGTCGCACCTTCGCCGCCGAAGAAGATCAAACGGCGGGCGGCCCGGCTGTCGCAGTCTTAAGCTACGGCCTGTGGCAGCGAAGCTTCGCAAGCGACCGCCAGATCATCGGCAAGACGCTCGCGCTGGGCGGCCAGAGCTTTGACATCATCGGCGTCGCGCCGCGCGATTTCAAAGGAGCCACCCTGATCTATTCGCCCGACCTCTGGATTCCGATTCAAACATGGCCGCGCGTTGCCACGGGAAGCTACACCCGGCTGAGCATTGATAAGCGCGGATGGGGCTGGCTGCGGGTTTTCGGCAGACTGAAATCGGGCGTCAGTCTCGAACAGGCGCAGGCGGCCTTGAACGTGCTGGCGACTCAGCAGACGCAGGCATATGCTGAAAGCACTCCGGAAGATTTTTCCATTGAATTGAATCCTGTCACGACCGCCGCAACCGGCGTCCGCAGCCGAAGCGATTTTCTGCGCTTCCTCGGCTTACTGGCCGCCACGGTTGGAATCGCGCTGGCTATCGCCTGCTCGAATGTTGCAAACCTGCTGCTTGTCAAAGCGACCACGCGGCGCAAAGAGATCGCCGTGAGACTGGCTCTGGGAGCCGGTCGTGGGCGAATCGTTCGCCAGATGCTTACGGAAAGCGTGTTGCTTTCGCTCATCGGCGGGGCGGTCGGATTGCTGGTCGCCGTCTGGGCAATCGATCTGTTAAAAGCCTATCACCTTCCCGGCGATATTTCGCTCGGCCATCTGGGAATCGCGCTCAACGCGCAGGCGCTCGGCTTCACGCTCCTGATCTCGTTCATCACAGGCATAGTCTTCGGGCTTGCTCCCGCGCTTCAGGCTTCAAAGCCCGATCTGGCCTTCGCGCTCAAAGATCAGGTTTCGCAGACATCCGGTCGATCTTTCCTGCGTAACGCGCTCGTAACCGCGCAGGTCGCGCTCTGTCTGTTGTTGCTTGTCGGCGCGGGCCTCTTAATCAAAAGCCTTCGCAATGCGCTGGCAATCGATCCCGGCTTCAACTCTCATAACGTCGCGCTCTCGACTGTGAACCTCGGACTTCAGCGATACACGAAAGCGCAGGCCGCGTCGTTTTACGAACAACTCTCTGAAAGAGTCGAACGCCTGCCGGGCGTCGAATCAGCAAGCTGGGCAGTAAACGTGCCCGTCAACGCAGACATCGACACAGAGAGTTTCACTGTCAGCGGGTACACGCCTCAGCCAGGCGAACGTATGTCGATTGACACGAATTTGATAGGCGTCAATTACTTCCGAACGATGGGCATTCCCATAATCGCGGGGCGCGAGTTCAGCGATGCGGATAGACCGGGAACCGAGCCTGTCGTCGTCATCAGCGAAGCGATGGCGCGCAGGTACTGGCAGGGTCGAGACCCGCTCGGCCAGTCGATCAAAATATTCGACCAGGAGGTCAAAGTGATAGGCGTGGCGAAGGACTCGAAATATCACAGCCTGCGCGAATCGCCTCTGCCATATCTCTACGCGCCGCTCGGTCAGGCGGGCAGTCTCACAGGCATCACCTTCATTGCGCGAACGAGCGGCAATCCATCGAGCCTGCTTGCGCAGATCGGGCGCGAGGCATCGTTGATTGACAGCAATGTTCCGCTATTCGACACGGGTACGCTCGACCACCACATAGGCAATCTGCTGGTGGCCGAACGATTCGCCGCCACTTTGCTCGGCATGTTCAGCCTGCTTGCCCTGACGCTTGCGGTCACGGGAATTTACGGCGTTGTTGCTTACACGGTCAGCCAGCGTACGCGCGAGATCGGCATTCGTATGGCGCTGGGCGCTGAGGGCAAAGACATATTGAAGCTCGTTTTAGGGCGGGGCCTCGTCCCCGTTTTGATCGGGGTGGCTTTGGGATTAAGCGCGGCATTCGTGGTCACGCGCGTATTGACGAGTTTCCTGTACGGCCTCAGCGCGACAGACCTTACAACCTTCATCGGGGCACCGCTCGCGCTCGTAGGAGTGGCTCTGGGAGCCTGTTTCATCCCTGCGCGACGAGCAACAAAGGTTGACCCGATGATCGCGCTTCGCTATGAATAACAGTACCGCGAGCGGGTAGCCTGCCATGGATAACCGGCTCGCCGTACCGTTTCTTTCCCGGAGGAATAATGGAGACTTTAATCAAAGACCTGCGCTACGGCGTGCGAATGCTTTTGAAGCGTCCAGCGTTCACTGCAATCGCAATCATAGCGCTTGCGTTAGGGATAGGAGCCAACACGGCCATCTTCAGCGTGGTCAACGCCGTGCTGCTTCGCCCGCTGCCTTATCCAGAGCCGGACCAGTTGATGGTAGTCAAAGAGACGAATTATCCCAGAGGGCTGGCGGATATGAATGTCTCGCTACCTGATTTTCATGACTGGAGAGCGCGCAATCAGGTCTTCGATCATCTGGCGGCTTACCAGTACGAAAGCTACAACATCACGGGCAACGATGAGCCTGAGCGAGTCCGGGGGTCGATGACCTCTAACGACTTTTTCCCTGTGCTCAAGGTCAATCCGATTCATGGCCGCACCTTCAGCCCCGAAGAAGAGCAATTCGGCAAGCACCGGGTCGTGGTCTTGAGTTACGGCTTGTGGGCGCGTCGTTTTGGCGCTGATTCAAATATCATCGGCCAGGCGATCACGCTCAATGGAAACCCGTTCACAGTCATAGGCGTTATGCCCAAAGGCTTTCAGTACCCGGACGCAGAGATCGCACTGTGGACTCCGCTGGCCTTCCCTGCCGATGACAGTAACAACACGCGCGGCAATCACTCGCTCACTGCAATCGCGCGACTCAAATCAAACGTGACCATCGAACAGGCCAGGGCAGAGATAGTCGGCCTGACATCACAGCTCGAACAGCAGTACCCCGAAAACGCGGGCGTTGGCGCAAACGTCGTTTCGCTGCGCGAAGAGACGGTCGGCCAGATACAGACGGCGCTTTACATCCTGCTGGGCGCGGTCGGGTTTGTGTTACTGATCGCCTGCGCTAATGTCGCAAATCTGTTGCTTGCGCGCGCCGCCGCCCGGCAGAAAGAGATAGCCATCCGCACTACGCTTGGGGCAAGCCGCACGCGCATCATTCGCCAGTTGCTTACGGAAAGCGTGATGCTTTCGCTTGTGGGCGGCATTCTGGGAATGATGCTCGCGTTGTGGGGCGTGGACGCGCTCGCCAGCCTTACGCCTGACGAATTGCCTCGTTTCAGCGAGATCGAAATTGATGGCCGTGTGCTCGGCTTTACGCTGCTGGTTTCGCTTTTGACGGGAATAATTTTTGGCCTTATTCCGGCGCTGCAAACATCAAAGCCCGACCTGAACGAATCGCTTAAAGAAGGCAGTCGTGGCTCGACCGGAGGCGTAACCAGCCACCGCGTTCGCAATACGCTGGTGATTGTGGAAATCGCCATCTCGCTAATGCTCCTGATAGGCGCGGGGCTGATGATAAACAGTTTCGCGCGGCTCAGTACGGTCAATCCCGGCTTCAATCCGAAAAACGTCCTGACGATGTCGATTGCGCTGCCCGAGGCGAAATATCCTGACACCCGGCCTGAACAGAAATCGGGCTTCTTCCGCGAACTGATCGAGAAAGTTTCGACGCTGCCCGGCGTCGAGTCCGCCTCAGCTACTTCGATTCTTCCAATGACTGGAAACTCAAGCAAGCTTTTCACGCGCCAGGACAGACCCGCCCCAACGTCAATCGAAAATATACCGCTGATCAAGTATTTCCAGATCAGCCCCGGTTATTTTCATACCATGGCGATTCCACTTGAGAAGGGCCGCTTCTTCGACGAGCGAGACAACGGCGACAGCCAGACGGTGGCCATCATAAATGAAACAGCGGCGCGGCGCTTCTTCCCCGACGAAGACCCGATTGGAAAAATCGTGCTGACAGGGGTGCCCGAAGAGATGGTGCCGCCGGGATTGCTGCCTCCCGGCTTTCGCTTCCCGCGGCTCAAGATCGTCGGCATAATCGGTGACCTGCGCAGCGACGGGTTAAGCGAACAGGTCAAGCCGGAAATTTATGTGCCGCACGCACAGGGAGGCGCGTTTGAAACTTACCTTGCGATGTCTCTGGCTGTGCGCACGACGGTCGATCCTTTGAGCCTGTCGGCTGCTGTTCGCAGTCAGGTCTCCTCGATAGACAAAGATCAGCCCGTCGCGAGTATAACGACGATGGAAAGCCGTCTGGCAGATTCGCTCGCCCGCCCGCGCTTCAGCACTCTGCTGCTGGGCATATTTGCCGGTCTTGCGCTTCTGCTTGCGGCAGTCGGGCTTTATGGCGTGATGAGTTACGCCGTGGCCGAACGCACGCACGAAATCGGCATTCGCATGGCGCTGGGCGCGCAAGGCTCGGACGTTTTGAAGATGGTCGTAAAACAAGGGCTGATGCTGACGGGCATCGGCATCGGTCTGGGGCTTGTCGGCGCATTTTTTCTGACGCGATTGATGGTCTCTCTGCTTTTCGGCGTCTCTGCCACAGACCCTGTGACCTTCGCGCTGATTTCGCTGGTCCTGACAGGAGTGGCTCTGGGGGCCTGTTTCGTGCCTGCTCGCCGCGCCACTAAAGTTGATCCGATGATCGCGCTTCGCTACGAGTAACGAAGGCAAAAGTAAAAAGGCAAAAGGCTAAAGTAAAACAATTCGCTTCCTTATTTTAGCCTTTAGCCTTTTGCCTTCTAATCACCGGAGGGTTTATGGAAAATCTATTCAAAGACGTTCGCTACGGATTTCGGATACTGCTGAAAAACCCTGGCTTTATGACAGTGGTAGTGATGGTGCTGGCGCTCGGCATCGGCGCAAACACGGCCATCTTCAGCGTGGTTCATGCCGTGCTGTTGCGTCCATTGCCTTTTCCTGAGCCTGACCGGCTAGTCATTATGACGGAGAAAGATTCTGATGGTGATCGAATGGGTGTCGCATATCCGAACTACGAAGACTGGCGCGAGCGGGCGCTGTCGTTCGAGGATATGGCGAGTGCCCGCAGCCAGTCGTTCAACCTGACGGGCATAGACCAGCCTACTCGATTGCAAGGCCGGATGGTGAACTGGAATTTCCTTCAATTGCTCGGCGTGAAGCCGCAACTCGGGCGTCTGTTTGAAGCGCAGGATGATAAGCCTGAGGCCGCGCCGACAGCAATGATCAGCGCAGGTTTATGGAAAGAGAAATTCGGGAGCGATTCCGAAATTATTGGCAAAACGATCAGGATAGACGGAAAACCGTTCTCTGTAATTGGCGTGTTGCCGCCCGGCTTTCAGTTCCTGCGTCGCGATGATCTCTATGTACCCATAGGTCTTTCCCTCACTCAGAGTTTTGGCCTGCTTGATCGCGGCAATCACTTTGGACTGAACATATTGGCACGGTTAAAAAGCGGTGTGACCGTGGAGCAGGCCCGCGCGGAATTGGAATCGCTTGCTGCGCAGCTTGAGAGCGAATATCCGAACACCAACAGCGGCAACGGCGCAATAGTGCAAAAGATCGAGGACCGGCTCGTGGAAGACATCCGTCCGGCCTTGCTCGTCTTACTCGCAGCAGTCGGGTTTGTATTATTGATTGCATGCATCAATGTGGCAAATCTGATGCTGATGCGCGCGACAGAGCGGCATAAAGAGATAGCTATTCGGCTCGCGCTTGGCGCAGGTCGTATGCGCATAATTCGACAGTTGTTGAGCGAAAGTTTATTGATTTCGGTGCTGGGCGGAACGGCTGGTTTGCTGATCGGCGCATGGGCAATGGATGGTCTGGTGGCTCTGGCTCCGCAGAATACGCCGCGATTGGATCAAATCAAACTGAACGGAACTGTGCTCATCTTTACGCTATGCGTGTCTGTGTTTACAGGTTTGCTGTTCGGGCTGTTTCCGGCATTACAAGCATCGCGCGCTGACCTCAACATCGTGTTGAAGGAAGGCGGGCGGTCTATCGCCGGTTCATCAAGAGAGAGGATGCGTAAAGTTTTACTTGTTGCCGAAGTCGCGCTGGCGCTGGTGCTGCTGGCAGGCGCGGGCCTGATGCTGCGTACCGTATCCCAGTTGACGCGCGTGGATCCGGGCTTCAACGCAGAGCGCCTGCTGACGATGCAATTCACGCTGGCGGCAGCCGCTTACAAAGAAGAGAATCGGCGCACATTTTACCGTGAATGTCTGAGCCGAGTAGAAGCAGTGCCGGGCGTGCTTTCAGCAGCGTTGACTCTTTCGCTACCGATTGACGGATCTAACTGGAATTCTGTCTTCATCGCAACTGATAAACCCGTGCCGCCGCGCGCAGAGTTGCCGACCTCAGCTTTCACTCCTGTAAGCGCGCGCTACTTCGAGGCGATGGGCATACGATTGCTCGAAGGCCGCGCGTTTAGCGAGGCGGATGGCGCGAATGCGCCGCGCGTGACGGTGGTCAACGAAACGCTCGCGCGCCGTTTGTGGCCCGGCGAGAATCCGATTGGGAAACGAATTAAGCAGGGCTGGCCGGAAAACAATACGCCTGTGCGTGAAGTGGTCGGCATAGTCTCTGACATAAAATTGAACGGCGTGGATCAGGAGACTCCCTTGCAAGCATACCTGCCGCTGGAGCAGGAGACGGCAGGCTCTTTGGCCCTTGTCGCACGCACCGCAGGCAATCCGCTCGCGCTGGCCTCAACCATCGAACAGACAATCCGCTCGATTGACAAGGACCTGCCGGTCTATGGCACCAGTTCAATGGATCAATTAATGGGCAATGCAATTGCTCAGCAGCAGTTGACAATGGTTCTGCTGGTAGGCTTCGCCGTTTTAGCTCTCGTGCTCGCGGCGGTCGGCATTTACGGCGTTATGAGTTATTCGGTCACGCAGCGCACGCACGAAATCGGCATTCGCATGGCGCTGGGCGCGCAAGGCTCGGACGTTCTTGAAGATGGTCGTAAAACAAGGGCTGATGCTGACGGGCATCGGCATCGGTCTGGGGCTTGTCGGCGCATTTTTTCTGACGCGATTGATGGTTTCTCTGCTTTTCGGCGTCTCTGCCACAGATCCTGTGACCTTCGCGCTGATTTCGCTGGTCTTGACAGGAGTGGCTCTGGGAGCCTGTTTCGTGCCTGCTCGCCGCGCCACCAAAGTTGATCCGATGATCGCGCTTCGCTACGAATAGGCGATCAGAAACTTTATTTCGATATTTCTTCATTGTCACCGGAGGCAACATGGAGACTTTACTCAAAGACCTGCGCTACGGCGTGCGAATGCTTTTGAAACGACCCGGCTTTACGGCTATTGCTGTCTTGACGCTCGCCTTAGGCATCGGCGCGAACACGGCCATCTTCAGCGTAGTCAATGCCGTGCTGCTTCGCCCGCTGCCTTACACGCAGCCGGAAAGACTTGTCCAATGTTACTGGCAATGGTCGAAGGGCGAATCCGATTCCATCTCGGCGATTGAATATACTTTCTGGAAAGAAAACAGCCAGTCTTTTGAATCAACAGGAGGCTTTAGCGGAACCAGTTCGGGTTTCAATCTTGCCGGGGGCCTGGAGCCGCTGCGCGTGCAGGGGATGCCTGTCTCTGAGGACTTCCTTCAAGCGCTGGGCATCAGCCCGGCCCTTGGGCGCAGCTTTTCGCCGGACGAAGATCGCCCAAACGGGCCTCGCGCGGCAATCATCAGCGACGGATTATGGCGCAGCTATTTCGGCGCTGACCCTTCGGTGATTGGCAGGCAGGTCGAGTTGAACGGCGGAGGCTGTGACATTGTCGGAGTTCTGCCGCGAGGGTTTCAATTCGAGGTTCCCGTTGATCTGCTGGTCCCTCTGCAACTGAAAATCAATCCGAAAGATCAGGGTCATAACACAAACATGATCGCGCGGCTGAAACCCGGAGTTACGCTCGAACAGGGGCAGGCCGAGATGGATCAGTTGTTGCCTCAGTTCCGCACGGAATATCCCGCGCACACAGGCCCGACTGAAAGAGGCATCAAGTTAATCCCCTACAAGCAGCACGTAATCGGCGATATAAGTCAGGTGCTGCTGCTGTTGTTTGGCGCAGTTGGATTCATCCTGTTGATCGCCTGCGCAAACGTTGCCAACCTGTTGCTTGCGCGCAGTTCGGGGCGCAAGGCAGAGATGGCCATCCGTGTCGCGATGGGCGCGCATCGCGGGCGACTGGTTCGCCAGTTGATGACTGAAAACCTGCTGCTCGCTTTGACGGGCGGCCTGTGCGGAATACTGATCGCGCTATGGCTGTTGCCTGCGCTCGTGATGATGAGTCCTGCGGATTTGCCGCGTCTCAGCGAAGTCAATATTGACAATCAGGCGGTGCTGTTCGCAATACTCGCGTCTGTTGCGACCTGCCTGTTATTCGGCACAATGCCTGCCCTGCGCGCGGCGCGGGTCGATATCAATCAATCGCTCAAAGCATCGTCGGGCAGACAGGGGGCAAGAGGGTTCGATGCGCGTATGCGCGGGCTTTTGATTGTGTGTGAAGTAGCGCTTGCTGTTGTCTTGTTGACGGGCGCGGCGCTGTTAATCAAGAGTTTCGTCAAGTTGAGCGGAGTCGAGCTTGGATTTGATCCGAACAACCTCACGACTATGCAGTTGTCACTGGCCTCGGACCGCTATAAAAGCTCGGCTGATGTGTGGAATTTCGAGCATCAGGTTTTAGAAAAGATTTCTGCATTGCCCGGTGTCACATCAGCCACAACCGTTCCGGCCCTGCCAATGGAACGGGGGCTGAACTCTTACGTCTTCCCTGCGGAGCGCGACGAGAAATCGGGCAGATCGGTCGAGGTTCGTTCGATAAGTCCCGATTATTTTCGCACGCTGGGAATTTCGCTACAGCGCGGGCGAGCCTTCACAGAAGCCGACACGCGGGGGACTGCTCCGGTAGTAATCATTAATGATCGCCTCGCGCAACTATTCTGGCCCGACGCCGACCCGCTCGGACAACAGATCGTGTTCAACGGCAGGTGTCAGGTTATCGGAGTTGCGAGCGATATCAGGGAGAAGGGGCTCAATCAGCCTGCCCTGCCGACCTTCTACGTACCTGCGCCGCAAATGTCGGACGGCTTAACGGTGGCGACGCATCAATGGTTTCTGACCTCCTGGATAGTGCGCACAAGCGGGCCGGTCGATCTCGGCGCGGCGCTCAGAAATATAGTTAAAGAACTGGACCCGCAAATGCCCGTAGCAAAGATCCGCCCTATGACCGATGTGATAAGCGCGTCGATTTCGTTTCAGCATTTCCTGATGATGTTGATGGGAATGTTTGCGGTGCTCGCGCTCACTTTGACGGCAGTAGGAATCTACGGAGTTTTGAGCTACCACGTGAGCCAGCGCACGCATGAGATAGGCATACGCATGGCGCTCGGCGCGCGTGCAGGTGATGTGTTGGGCCTCGTTTTAAGACAAGGCATGGCGCTTGTTTTGAACAGGAGTGGGGTTGGGGTTATCTGCCGCCTATGCTCTGACACGGTTGATGGAGAGCCTGCTGTTCGGAGTGACGGCGACCGATCCGGCGGCGTTCATTATCACATCGCTTGTTTTGACAGGAGTGGCTCTGGGAGCCTGTTTCGTGCCTGCTCGCCGCGCCACCAAAGTTGATCCGATGATCGCGCTTCGTTACGAATAGGCGATCAGAAACTTTATTTCGATATTTCTTCATTGTCACCGGAGGCAACATGGAGACTTTACTCAAAGACCTGCGCTACGGCGTGCGAATGCTTTTGAAACGACCCGGCTTTACGGCTATTGCTGTCTTGACGCTCGCCTTAGGCATCGGCGCAAACACCGCTATTTTCAGCCTTGTAAACGCGACGCTCATACGACGGTTGCCGGTTGTTGAACCCGAACATCTGGTCAGCGTCTTCAGCGGCGCTCCCGGCAGCGTCTTTTCCTATCCGAACTACGTTGAACTGCGCGATTACAATCAAGTCTTCGACGGCCTGATCGCATGGGGCGGCATCACAACCAGTTTTAACAGTGACGGGCAGACAGACGGGGCCGATCTGGTGACGGGCGCAATCGTCACGGGCAATTATTTCGACGTGCTTGGCGTGCGCGCAAATGTCGGGCGCGTCATCTCGTCGGATGATGATAAAACGCCGGGCGCGCATCCCGTAGCCGTCATAAGTCACGGCTTATGGCAGAGCCGTTTCGGCGGCAACCCGAACATCACAGGGCAACAGATACTATTAAACGGACAGAGCTTCACGATAATCGGCGTCACTCCTCCGGAATTCGGCGGCGCGCAACCGGGCGTGACCAGAGACATCTATGTGCCGATGATGATGCAGGCAGTAATGCGCCCGCCACGCGCGGGTTATTCCGGCGAGATGAATCCCGATCTGCTGAATGTGCGCGGCAATAGCTGGCTCTCAACCGTCGGCAGGCTCAAGCCCGGCGTGACTCAGGAGCAGGCGCAGGCGGCGCTGACCGCTATAGTCGAGCAACAGGAGCAGACGGCCCCGGACCCCAATCGCCGTCGCAGCATCCTGCTGATTCCTGTAAACGATGGCGACCCCACACAGCGCGGGCAGATGATTTCAGTCGCAACTCTGCTTATGTCTGTCGTCGGCGCGGTGTTGTTGATCGCCTGCGCCAATGTTGCCAACCTGTTGCTGGCTCGCGCTTCGGCGCGGCGCAAAGAGATTGCCGTACGGCTGGCTCTGGGCGCAAGCAGAGGGCGGCTTATCAGGCAGCTTCTAACCGAAAGCATAATTCTTTCGCTGCTGGGCGGCGCTGCCGGTCTGCTGATCGCGTGGTGGGCTATAGACGGATTGAAAGCGATGCCGCCTCCGCCCGGCGCTTTACCGATAACGCCCGATTTCGCGATGGACACGCGGGTGCTGTTTTTCTCGCTCGCGTTATCGCTTTTGACCGGAATCATCTTCGGGCTTGCTCCGGCATGGCGCGCGTCGCGGCCTGATTTAGTGCCTGCTCTCAAAGATGAAGCGCTCGCGCTCGATGAGCGGACGCGCCGTCTCAGCCTGCGAAATCTGCTGGTGGTCGCGCAGGTGGCATTGTCGCTCGTGTTGCTGATTGCCGCCGGGTTGTTTCTCAGAAGCTTCCAGCAGGCGCAGGCAATCCGTCCGGGTTTCGACGCGGAAAAATTACTGATTGCGCCGCTCAACATCAACCTGCTGCGCTACACCAGAGCGCAGGGCCGCGAATTTTACCGGCAGGTGATTGAGCGCGTCGAAAGCCTGCCGGGCGTCGAGTCTGCAAGCCTTGCGCGAATAGTCGCGCTCAGCGGTGGCGGCTCTGTGCGCGGGTTTACGCTTCAGGGTCAGGAGGGGCAGGGCAGCCAGTTTCGCAACGAAGGCGGAGGCGTCACGGTAAACACAAGAAATTCTGTAAGCTCGAACGTTGTCAGCTTGAAATACTTTCAGACCATGGGCATAGCCTCTCGAAGTGGCCGCACGTTCACCGCGCAGGACACGGAAGACAAACCCGCAGTCGTGATCGTCAACGAAGCTTTCGAGCGAATGCATTACGATGGCGCAGACGCGGTCGGTCGCCGCCTGAGCTTTTCGGGCGCGCAAGGCCCGTGGGCTGAGATCGTCGGGGTCGTGCGCGACAGCAAATATCTGACGCTTGGCGAAGAGCCTGTGCCGTGCGTCTACCTGCCGCTTACGCAGAATCACGAAACGGGTGTGAGCCTCCATGTGCGCGCAACGGTTGACCCGTCGAGCCTGATTGCGGCAGTGCGCAACGAAGTGCAATCGCTTGAGAAAAACCTTCCGGTGGCAAACGTTCGTCCGATGATCGAAATCATCGGCAGTTCGCTTTACGCCGCGCGAATGGGCGCGATGCTGCTGGGCGTATTCGGCGCGCTGGCATTGCTTTTGGCCGCGATCGGTTTGTACGGCGTGATGAGTTACGTGGTATCCCGGCGCACGCGCGAGCTTGGCATAAGGCTCGCGCTGGGCGCGCAAAGCTCGGACGTATTCAAGCTGGTGCTCAGGGAAGGGATGACGCTTGTGGCAATAGGAGTCGGGCTGGGCCTTGCGGCGGCAATGGTTGTGACGCGGTTGCTTGCGAGCTTTCTTTACGGCATCTCTGCTACGGATGGAGTGACCTTTGCAAGCATTCCATTAATACTGGCGCTGGTGGCGCTGGTGGCATGTTATCTACCGGCGCGACGCGCCATGAAAGTAGACCCCATGGTCGCGCTTCGATATGAATAGCCAATTAAGCATCAGGAATCGAATTGGGATTCCTGATGCTTAATTGACTCTGGAGGGCTTATGGAATCACTGCTTCAAGACCTGCGCTACGGCTTTCGCATGCTGACAAAGCGCCCCTGGTATACGGTTGTCGCAGTGATAGCTTTGGCTCTGGGCATCGGGGCTAACACGGCGATCTTCAGCCTCGTTGATGCGTTGTTGTTTCGGCCTTTGCATTTCAAAGATGTTGATCGCCTTGTGATGATATGGTCAGGGACTGCGCAGACCCTCGCACGCGAGAACATCTCGCCCGCAGATTTTGTAGATTGGAAGAATCAGAACAATGTCTTCGACGAGCTTGCGGCAATCAGTTGGTGGGACGTAAACCTGACAGGCAACGGCGAGCCTGAGCGGATTCAAGCATTCCAGGTATCTCCGAGCTTCTTTGCAGCGCTTGACGAAAAACCTCTGCTGGGGCGTGTGCTGCTGCCCGACGAAGAACAGCCCGGACGCGATCAAGTCGCCGTGCTCAATTACAGCCTGTGGCAGCGACAGTTCGCAGGCGACCCTAACATCGTCGGGCAAACGATCAGGCTCAATGGCAAAAGCCATACAGTAGTCGGAGTCATGGCAAGGGGCTTTGAATGGCCCATGACCGCAGAAGTGTGGACGCCTCTGGCTATGACGAATGAACAGATGAGCGCGCGCAAATCTCGCTATCTCATGGTGATGGGACGCATCAAAGAGGGCCTGAATTTGCCCGAAGCTCAGGCGGAGATGGACATCATCGCGCGCCGCCTCGCAAAGATCTATCCCGACACCAATCAGGAAGTAGGCGTAATGCTCAAACGTGTGCCGGGTGATGGCTCTGAAGATTTTTCGCGCCCGTTTTTACTCTCGCTGTTGGGTGCTGTTGCGTTCGTGCTCTTGATCGCCTGCGCCAATGTTGCCAATCTTCAACTGGCGCGCGCGACAGGGCGCGTCAAAGAGATTGCTATTCGCTCGGCGCTTGGCGCAAGTCGCTTCCGCGTAGTGCGGCAACTGCTGACCGAAAGCATAATGCTTGCGCTTCTGGGCGCGGGCTTGGGGCTATTGCTTGCGGTGTGGGGCATTGATTTCATGCGTGCCAGCTTCCCCCCGGATTTGGCCAAGTACATAACAGGCTTGAGCCACATGGGTCTTGATGTCCGCGCGCTTGGATTTACGCTTGCCATCGCGCTTTTGACGGGAATCATCTCCGGGCTTGCGCCCGCGATTCAGACTTCGCGGCCCAACCTGAACGAAACACTCAAAGAAGGAGGCCGAAGTTCGGCTTCTGGTTCTCATCGCCATCGCTTGCGAAGCGTGCTTGTCATCGCCGAAATCGCGCTCGCACTTGTATTGATGGTCGGAACAGGATTGATGGTCAAAGGGTTCGCGCGATTATTGGACAATCAGCGGAAAGGATTTGATTCGCGCAACCTGCTGACGATGAGTATTGCTCTTCCAGACGCGAAATACAAAGAAGCTCATCAAAGAGTGGCGTTCCACAATCAACTGTTAGAGCGACTGAAAGCGATGCCCGAAATTGAATCTGTTGGTTCGGCCAGTTCGCTTCCTTCGAGCGGCAACTGGAACACAATAACAGTCAACATCGAAGGCCGCCCCGCGCCCACGCCCGACAAAGAGCCGCTGGTTGATTACCAATCAATCAATGATGATTACTTTCGCGCAATGCGAATTCCTATGATGAAGGGGCGCGAGTTCGGCTCGCAGGACGGCAAGGACGGCTCGCCTG
Organism: Blastocatellia bacterium; assembly: GCA_963804815.1. Classification (GTDB taxonomy): domain Bacteria; phylum Acidobacteriota; class Blastocatellia; order UBA7656; family UBA7656; genus DATEKX01. Next base: position 473,106 of record CAWDRU010000001.1, read on the forward strand.
TCACAATCGTCAGTCAGAGCTTTGCCAATCGTTTCTTCCCGGATGAAGACGCAATCGGCAAACGGATCAAGGTCGTCGATAACACATCAGACAATCAATGGATTACAATCGTCGGCGTTGCGGGCGACGTAAAACATTTCATGTTCGATAGCGGGCCGCGCTCGACTCTCTATTTGCCTTACGCACAACTGCCGCGATTCAGAATGTCGCTTGCGCTGCGCTCATTTTCTGATCCGATGAGTATCATTTCGTCTGTTCGCGCTCAGGTCCGCGCGATTGACAGCGATCAGCCCATCTACGAAATCAAAACCATGGAGAAGCTCATCATCGAACATGTTTCAGGTATAGAGATGTCTGCAACGTTGATGGCGATCTTCGGCGTGATGGCATTGATACTTTCGGCGGTCGGAGTCTATAGCGTCATGGCTTATGCGGTCAGCCAGCGCACGCACGAGATTGGCGTGAGAATGGCTCTGGGAGCCACTCAGAAGGATATATTGAGACTTGTCGTCGGACAGGCGTCACGGATGGCGGCCATAGGTCTTGGCATAGGATTGCCCATGGCTTTCGCCCTGACGCGAGTCGTGGCGAGCGCATTTTTCGGAGTGGTCGCGCTCGACGCTATCACATTTATGAGCATCACATTGCTGCTCGCAGCAGTAGCGCTTTTATCCGGTTACATCCCCGCTCGTCGTGCGGCAAAGGTAGATCCGTGTGTTGCGCTTCGCTACGAATGATGAATGATGAATCGAAGAAATTCTCTTAATTCATCATTCCGCATTTTGCATTCATAGTTTCTTTCGGAGGTTTTATGGAGACTCTATTTCAAGACCTGCGCTACGGCATACGAATGCTTTTAAAGCGACCGGGGTTTACGGCTGTGGCCGTAATCGCGCTCGCTTTAGGCATCGGCGCAAACACCGCCATCTTCAGCGTAGTCAATGCGGTGCTTTTAAAACCGCTTCCCTTCTCTGAGCCTGACCGGCTCATGACGGTTTACGAAACAGACAAAGAGCGCGGCGTCAGCCAGGGCGCGGCCTCTTATCCTGATTTTGCCGACTGGAGAGACCAAAACCATGTCTTCGAGCGCATAGCCGCTTTTCATGATAACAGCTTCATATTGACCGGCGGAGATGATGCCGTGCGCCTTGAAGGAGCGGTCGTGTCTGCCGATCTGTTCGATCTGCTGGGCGTGACGCCCGCTGTCGGTCGAATGTTTCTGCCCGAAGAAGACAAGCCCGGCGACGGTGGCCGCGTAGTCATCATCGGTCAAGGGTTGTGGCAAAGGCAGTTCAACTCTGACCCGAACATTTTGGGAAGATCGCTCACGCTCGATGGCATAAATTACACGGTCGTGGGCGTGATGCCTGCCGGGTTCAGGTTTCCAACAGGGAACCAGCCGGTCGAATTATGGACGACATTCGCCGTTGAATCGGAAGGGGCAGACGCCATGACGACTCAACGCGGCGCGCATAGTCTGCACGTGATTGCGCGATTGAAACCCGATGTCACCAGATCTCAGGCGCAGGCAGAGATGGACACCATCGCCAGCCGTCTGGAACAGCAGTACCCGGATGATAATTCTCATAGAGGAGTCTATGTCGTCGGCACGCTCGAAGACATGGTGGGCGACCTTCGCCCCGCGCTTTTGATACTGCTGTCTGCTGTCGGGTGCGTGCTGTTGATCGCGTGCGCGAACGTGGCGAACCTCCTGCTTGCCAGAGCCACGACGCGGCAGAAAGAGATGGCCATTCGCTCGGCGCTCGGCGCAAGCCGATTGCGCGTCGTGCGGCAACTGCTTACGGAAAGCGTGACGCTTGCGATCACGGGCGGCGCGCTCGGATTGCTGATTGCGCTGTGGGGAACAGACCTGCTCGTCGTGTTGAGCGGCGACGACATCCCTCGCGCGACAGAAATCAGGCTGGATGGCGGCGTGCTGCTGTTCACGCTGGCCGTTTCGGTTTTGACCGGATTGATCTTCGGCCTCGTTCCGGCAATTCAATCTTCGAGGCCCGACCTTTCAGAATCGCTCAAGGAAGGCGGGCGCAGTTCGACGGAAGGCGCGCGCCGCAATCTGATTCGCAGCGCGCTTGTGGTCTTTGAAGTGGCAATCGCGATAGTGCTGCTGGTAGGCGCGGGTTTGTTGATCGAAAGCCTCAGGCGTTTGCAGAACATCAATCCCGGTTTCAATCCGAAAAATGTTCTGACGTTGAAGATGGGTCTGCCCGATGTGAAATACACGACTGAAAAGCAGGTCGCTTTTTATCGCGAACTGCTCGAACGCATAAACGCGCTGCCCGGAGTCGCGCAGGCGAGCGCAGTGCTGCCGCTGCCGCTGAGCGGGGATCGTATGCGAATCTCTTTCGAGACCGAAGGCCGTCCGCTTGCGCAGGGCGATCTGCCCTCAGCCGAATTGCGCACCATCGGCATGAATTACTTTCGCGCGATGGGAATTCCGCTCATCAAGGGCCGGGACATCACCGCGCGCGATGACGGCAAAGCGCCCAGCGTCGTAATCATCAATTCGGCTTTTGCCGAGAAGTTCTTTCCCGGCGAAGACCCCGTCGGCAAACATATCAGGCCGAGCATCTCGTTTGATGACAACCAGCCTGCGATGCGCGAAATCGTAGGCATCGTCGGCAACGTAAGACATCTGAAACTGAACGCCGCAGAGGACGCGGAATTTTATGCCCCGCACGCGCAGATACCATTCGACTCCATGTCGCTCGTTATTAAAGGCGATAGCGACCCTCGCAATCTGGTCGGCGCAATTCAACAGGAGGTCAGAGCGCTGGACAAGGATTTGCCCGTCTTCGACATCAAAATGCTCGACGATTATGTCGCGGCATCCGTCGCGCAGCCGCGCTTCAACACTTTGCTGCTTGCAATATTCGCGGGGCTGGCGCTGGCGCTCACCGCAGTCGGCTTGTACGGCGTGATGAGTTATGCGGTAGCGCAACGCACGCACGAGATCGGCATTCGCATGGCGCTGGGCGCGCAAAGCTCGGACGTGCTCAGGATGGTCGTGGGTCAGGCAATGATTCTTACATTGATAGGCGTAGTGATCGGTTTATCGGCAGCGTTCGCGCTCACCCGCCTGATGGCGAGCCTGCTTTACGGCGTATCGGCGACAGACCCCGCGACGTTTGCAATCGTCTCGGTTCTGCTGTCAGCGGTGGCGCTTGCGGCCTGCTGGTTGCCCGCGCGACGGGCGACGAAAGTTGATCCGATGATCGCGCTTCGCTACGAATGACGAACGATGAACGCGGAATGATGAGCCGAAGAAATTCTTTTACTTCATCATTCATTATTCCGCATTCATTATTTCTTTCGGAGGTGACGGATGGAGACTTTAATCAAAGACCTGCGCTACGGCGTGCGAATGCTTCTGAAGAGTCCGCTTTATACGGCAGTGGCGGTAATCGCTCTGGCTCTGGGAATAGGGGCCAACACGGCCATCTTCAGCGTGGTCAATGCTGTGCTGCTCCGCCCGTTGCCTTACATAGACCCGAACCGGCTCGTCGTTGTGGAATCGGGCGACAGGCAGGCAGGGGCGCAGGAGTTCGGCGGCGTATCGCCCGCTGATTTCTGGGACTGGCAGGCTCAGACGCAGGCGTTCGAGCAGCTTGCCGGTATGTCGGGCGGCGGGTTCAGTTTGACCGGCGTCGAAACCCCTGAGTCGTTTCCGGGAACGCGCGTATCAACAAACTTCTTCGAGGCGCTCAAAGCGAAGCCTCTGCTCGGTCGCACTTTTCGACCTGAAGACGGATTCGTAAAAGCCGACGACACAATCGTACTGAGCTACAGACTTTGGCAACGCAGGTTCGGCGCAGATCCCGACATCATCGGAAAAACGCTCGGCGATACAGGCGTTATCGTCATCGGCGTGATGCCGCCCGATTTCAAGTTTCCGGTCACGGCAGAGTGCTGGATTGCGCTTTCGCGCGATTCGGGCGAGATGAGAAATCGCGCCAATCGTTATTTCTCTGTCGCGGGACTGCTTAAACCCGATCAGACGATTGAAAGCGCGCAGGCCGAGTTCGACGCAATCGCCTCAAGCCTCGAATCACAATACCCCGACACCAACAAAAACATCTCTGTGCAGATCGCTCCTTACCGCGACCGCATGGTGCGCGATGTAAAGACTTCGCTGCTGGTGCTGTTGGGCGCGGTTATGTTTGTGCTGGCTATCGCGTGCGCCAATGTCGCAAGCATTTTGCTTGCTCGCGCAGCCTCGCGCCGCAAAGAGATGGCGATTCGACTGGCACTGGGCGCAGGCCGATGGACGCTGATCAGGCAACTGCTGACGGAAAGCGTGATGCTGGGGCTTGCGGGCGGCGCGGTCGGTCTTGTGTTTGCGCTCTGGGGCGTTGATCTGCTCGTCAGGCTTTTGCCGGAAAGGTACGCTTACTTACAGGTTCAGGACCTTGTTCGCATCGACACTACGACGCTGATCTTCACGCTGATTATGGCATTGCTGACGGGGCTTTTATTCGGGCTGGTTCCGGCATGGCAATCGTCGCGGCCTGACATAAACGAATGGCTGAAGGAAGGCGCGCGCGGCACGGACAGTTCGCAGCAACGCACGCGCAGCACGCTTGTGATCGCTGAAATCGCGCTGGCGATGGTGCTGCTGGCAGGCGCGGGGCTTCTGCTTCAGAGCTTCGTGCGTTTGAGGGGCAGCGATCCGGGATTCGACCCTCGCAACCTGTTTACGATGGGAATCAGCCTCTCTTTTCGCGAGCACCCGGATGACACGTCGCGCGCGAGATTCATAAAAAAGATGCTTGACGAAGTCTCGACCACTCCCGGCGTCGAGTCGGTCGCGGTGACATCAGGTTCGGCCTTTCCGTATCTCAATTTCAACTTCAACATCGAAGGGCAGCCATTGCCCGCCGACGCTTCGGCGCTCTACGAAACCATCAGCCCGAATTATTTCAAAGCGATGAAGGCGGGCCTCGTCACGGGACGCGAATTCGATGAGCGCGATAATACAGGCACACCCGGCGTCGCAATCATAAACGAAAAACTTGCGCGCAGGTATTTCGAGGGCAGTGACCCGGTCGGCAAACGCATCTCGATAAATTATCTGGGCACGCGCCAGACGCGCGAGATCATCGCCGTAGCCAGAGACATGAATCAGGGGGAGCCGGGCCGGGTTCAACCGCAGATTTATGTTTCCTACCAGCAACAACCGTGGCTTTCGGCTTCGCTCGTTGTGCGCGTGGCCTCAAGCCCCGACTCCGCGAGAAAAGATGCGCAGCAAGCCATCTGGGCAGTAGACAAAAATCAACCCGTTTCAAAATCCGATAGCGCAGAGATGGTCTTGAGCAACGCGATGGCCGAGCCGCGCCTGCACACGATTTTGTTGGGCGCGTTCGCCGCGCTGGCGTTGATACTGGCGGCGGTCGGAATTTACGGCGTGATGGCTTATTCGGTGGCCGAGCGCACGCGCGAAATAGGCATTCGCATGGCGCTGGGCGCGCAAAGCTCTGACGTGATGAAGATGGTCGTGGGTCAGGCAATGAAGCTGATCGTGACAGGCGTTGCGATTGGACTCATCGCGGCGTTCGGGCTGACGCGACTGATCGCGAGCCTGCTTTACGGAGTGACGGCGACAGACCCTGTGACTTTCATAATCGTTTCGGCTTTGCTTGCTGGCGTTGCGCTCGTGGCATGCTACGTCCCGGCCAGACGAGCAACAAGGATTGATCCGATGGTTGCGCTTCGTTACGAATGATGAACGATGAACGCGGAATGGTGAACCGGAGAAATTCTCTTTATTCATCATTCATTATTCCGCATTCATCGTTTCTACCGGAGGGATAATGGATACTCTATTTCAGGACCTGCGTTACGCGATTCGGATGTTGATAAAAAAGCCGGGTTTTACGGTTGTGGCAGTGCTGACGCTGGCGCTCGGCATCGGCGCAAACACCGCCATCTTCACAGCCGTTGATCGAGCGCTGCTTCGCCCGTTCCCCTATAAAAACCCCGATGCGCTGGTTCATCTGTCGGAGACCAGCCCGCGAAAGGATTTCGGCGAGCACGAAGCCTCCTATCCTGATTATCTCGACTGGCGAGCGCAGAACAACGCTTTTGAAGAGTTGGCCGGATACTCTCGCGGCAGCGTTACTTTTACAGGGCGCGGCGAGCCGGAGTTGATTCAGGCGACTCGCGTGACTTCAAGTTTCTTTCCGCTGCTCGGCGTCGATGCTTCGCTTGGCCGCACGTTTCTGCCCGGTGAAGACGCCGTCGGCGCTGAACGGCTCGTGGTGTTGAGCCACGGAATATGGCAACGCAGATTTGGCCGGGACCCGCAGATCATCGGGCAGCAGATCGCGTTAAACGGCGCAAACTTCACCGTGGTCGGAGTCCTGCCGCAGAGTTTTCATTTCGCCAAAGTCGGAGCCTCGGAATTGTGGCTCCCGCTTCGCCCGCAATCGCGCCAGTTGGAGAGGCGCGGGCTTTACTGGCTTAATGTAATCGCGCGACTCAAGCCGAACGTTTCCCAACAGCAGGCAGATTCCGAGATGAGCGCGATTGCGGGGCGAATAGAAGAACAGTTTCCCGATTCGCACACTGGTCTGGGGATAAAGATCACTCCTCTGCGCGACGACATCGTAGGCCCCGTAAAACCGCTGTTGCTCGTGCTGCTCGGAGCCGTAGCCTTTGTATTGCTCATCGCGTGCGCGAACGTGGCCAACCTGTTGATAGCCCGCGCAAGCAGCAGGCGAAGAGAGATCGCCATACGCATGGCGCTCGGCTCTGGCAGACTGCGCCTCATTCGGCAGCTTCTAACGGAAAGCATGCTGCTGGCTTTGGCAGGCGGAGTCGCAGGACTCCTGCTGGCCGTGTGGGGAATAGATCTTTTGATGGCCGCCATACCTGGCTCTCTGATCGCACAGATGCCATATCTTGAAGGGCTGAGCCTCGATGTAAAGATGCTCGGCTTCACCTTCGCCCTGTCGCTATTGACGGGGCTCATCTTTGGAATTGCGCCTGCCTATCAGGCTTCAAAGCCCGACCTGACCGAAGCGCTCAAAGAAGGGGGCAAAAGTTCGACCGGCGCGCGACGCGCGCGACTGCGCAGCCTGCTCGTAGTGTCAGAGATAGCGCTTGCGCTCGTTCTGTTGATCGGCGCGGGATTGATGATTAAGAGCATGAGCCGACTGCTTGCGGTCAATCCGGGATTCAACACGGGAAACCTGCTCACCTTTGGACTTATGCTGCCCCCGAACAGATACCCGGAAGCAAGCCGGGCAGTTGCATTTCACGAACAGCTTCTTACGCGCATAGAGGGCCTGCCGGGCGTTAAAGGCGCGGCAACGACTGACCTGCTGCCCTTAAACGGAGGCGGCAACACGGGCACGCTCCAGATCGAAGGACAGCCCGACGCAGCGCCCGATGAAAGGACTGAGTTTAATATCCGAACCATCAGCCCGAATTACTTCAGCGTGATGGGCATCCCGCTTGTTAAAGGGCGATTTTTTACAGAGCGGGATAACAACGACCTGCCAAAGATGTTAGTAATCAATCAGACAATGGCCGACCGGGTTTTCCCCGACGGAGACGCGCTGGGGCGTCGCGTCGTTTTCACCTTCGACGCGATGAAACAGCCCTGGGAGATCATAGGCATAGTGGGCGACGAAAACGTCACGAGCCTCGATGTCAAAATCACTCCCATAGTCTATTCCTCTTACCTGCAGGATGCCGGGAGCCAGTTCAACGTAGTGGCGCGAACGACCGCCGACCCGACAGGCGTGATCAATGCTGTTCGCAGCGAGGTCCGCGCGCTCGACCCTGATCTTCCGATGTTTGCAGAGATGACCATGCAACAGCTGATCGATAATTCGCCCTCGACTTTTCTGCGTCGCTATCCGGCATTTTTGATCGGCGCATTCGCCATCGCGTCGCTGTGCCTTGCGATGCTCGGCATTTATGGGGTGATCTCTTACTCTGTCACAGAGCGCACGCACGAGATCGGCATTCGCATGGCGCTGGGCGCGCAAAGATCAGACGTGTTACGGCTCGTCGTCGGGCAGAGCATGCGGCTTGCGGTTGCGGGCATAGCTCTGGGAATTGTCGGGGCGCTCGCCCTGACTCGCATAATGACGAGCCTGCTTTACGATGTCTCTGCCACCGACCCGCAGACGTTCATCATCACATCGCTTGTTTTGACAGGAGTGGCTCTGGGAGCCTGTTTCGCGCCAGCTCGTCGTGCTACGAAAGTAGATCCCGGTATAGCGCTCCGCTACGAATAGACAGTAAGCAGAAAACAGTCTCCAGCTTTCTGCATTCTGCTCCGTATCGCCTGCGTATTGATTAACGGAGGTGTCTAATGGAGACTCTATATCAGGACCTGCGCTATGGCGCGCGGATGCTGGTCAAAGGGCGCGCGGTTACAGCCGTTGCGATCATCGCGCTCGCGTTAGGCATCGGCGCAAACACCGCCATCTTCAGCGTAGTCAATACGGTGCTGCTTCGCCCGTTGCCTTACAAAAACGCCGACCAGCTGGTGATGATCTGGGAGACAAATTCCGAAGTCCAGATAGGCTTTGACCTGCTGCCCGTATCAATCGCGGCTTTCGCTGACTGGCGAAATCAGTGCGAATCCTTTGAAGCCATTTCCATCCTCGACGCCGAACGCTTCGCCTTTACAGGCTCAGGCGTGCCTGAGCGGGTTGGCGGCGCGAGCGTGAGCGCGGGTTTCTTTGATCTGATGTCCGTGACGCCGATTCTTGGACGCGTGTTTTCGCCCGAAGAAGATAAGCCCGGAGCCAATACGGTTGTCGTCATAAGCCACGCGCTGTGGCAGAGCCGGTTCGGCGCGGACAAGGATGTCTGCGGCAGGACCATCATGCTCGATGGCCGCAGTTACACGATCATCGGCGTGATGCCGAAGGGTTTTCAGTTCCCCAGAGTCGAAGACCTGCCTCCTTATTTTCAGGCATCCATTCAATCGGATATGTGGACGCCGATAGGATTGACGGGCGAGCAGCTTGCCAATCGCGGAAGCCATAACAAATCGGTGATCGCGCGGCTCAAGCCCGGCTTTACGGTCGCGCAGGCGCAGGCTGAAATCGAGGCCATCTCAAATCGAATCGCCGGGCAGTATCCCGAAGCCAGAGGCTGGGGCGCAAAGGTCCTTCCAATAAAAGAACAACTTGTCGGCAATCTGCGCGTGGCGCTCTTTACGCTGCTGGGCGCAGTCGGATTCGTGTTGTTGATCGCCTGCGCAAACGTCGCAAATCTGTTGCTTGCGCGCGCAACGTCGCGGCAGAAAGAGATTGCCGTGCGCACGGCGCTCGGAGCAACCCGTTGGCGAATAGTTCGCCAGCTTCTGACTGAAAGCGTGATTCTGTCGCTTGCGGGCGGCGTGATCGGAGTCCTGCTCGCCGTGTGGGGCGTCAATGTGTTGCTGGCCATCAGCCCTTCTAACATTCCCCGCAAGTACGAAATAAGCATTGACGGTTACGTGCTCGCTTTCACATTCGCAGTGTCGCTTGTGACAGGCATCCTGTTCGGGCTTGCGCCTGCTTTTCAGGTTTCGCGCTTCAATCTGAGCGAGACGCTCAAAGAAAGCGCGCGCGGCTCGACCGCAGGTAACTCGCCGCTTCGCAGCCTGCTGGTCGTCGCGGAAGTCGCGCTCGCGCTTGTTCTGTTGATCGGTGCGGGGCTGCTGCTCAACAGCTTTTCGCGACTGTCAGGGATCAATCCCGGCTTCAATCCCACAAATGTTCTGACGATGAAACTCGATGCAACATCGAGTGATGATGACGACCCGAAGCAGGCGCGCATTTTCCAACAGATAATCGAAAAGGTCAAAGCTCTGCCGGGCGTCGAATCCGCAGGCGCTGTTTCCGATATCCCGCTGAGCGGAGGCGAGGAGATTGACCAGTTCACAGTCGAGGGCAGTCCTGCGCCGACCAATTATAACGATACGCCGCTTGCGGATTTTCGATTCATAGATGAAGGGTACTTCTCAACGCTTAAGATACCGCTGGTCGCAGGCCGCGATTTCAGCGAGCGGGATACCGCGTCTGCCCCGCCCGTCGTCATCATCAGCGAGAGCCTTGCCCGGCGTTTCTACAGGGACGAGCAGGCGGTTGGCCATCGGCTGAAGGCAGGCGATTTCGAGTCGCGCGCTCCACTGGCCACAATTGTCGGCGTGGCGAAAGATGTGAAGCACACGACGCTTGAACAGGAGACTCGCCCGCAGCTTTATTTCCCTTATCAGCAGAAGCTCTGGGGCAGGTTGACGATTGTCGCGCGCTCGCAGTCAGACGTGTCTGCCGCCATGCGAAATGCCGTGTGGGAAGTCGATAAAGACCAGCCCATTACGAGCTTCAAAATGATGGATGAATATCTTGCGGATTCCGTTTCGCAGAAACGATTCAACGCGATACTGCTCGCGGCGTTCGCCGTCGTGGCAATGCTTCTGGCATCAGTGGGAATTTACGGCGTAATGAGCTACACGGTAACACAGCGAACTCACGAGATCGGAATTCGTATAGCTTTGGGAGCCAAACAACGCGATGTATTCAAACTGGTCGTAGGGCAGGGCTTGAAGCTGACTCTTGCGGGCGTCGGTCTGGGGCTTTCGGCGGCGTTCGCGCTCACCCGGCTGATGGAGAGTCTGCTTTACAATGTGTCTGCGACTGACCCCGCGACGTTCATCGTGATTTCGATAATTCTGGCAGGAGTGGCTCTGGGAGCCTGTTTCATGCCTGCTCGTCGCGCCACTAAAGTAGATCCGATGGTCGCGCTTCGTTATGAATGATGAAGAATTGAATCAATGATTCAATTCCCGGAGGTTTTATGGAGACTCTATTTCAAGACATTCGCTATGGCATTCGTGTATTGCTCAAAGGGCGTGCGGTCACAGCGATTGCGGTGCTTGCACTGACGCTCGGCATCGGCGCAAACACGGCTATATTCAGCGTCATCAATGCTGTTTTGATAAAGCCGCTTCCCTACCCTCAGCCCGACCGTATCGTGAGAATTCACGAAAAGTCCGCGCAGTTCGATCAGATGTCTATCTCCTATCCAAACTTTCTCGACTGGCAAAAGCAGAATCAGCTTTTCGAGGCAATGTCAGTCTTTCGCTATCAGGGCTTCAACGTCACGGGAGCGCAAGGGCCGGAGCGATTACAGGGGAGGATAATCTCCGCAAGCTTCTTTTCAGTTCTGGGCGTTCAGCCCGTAATTGGCCGAGGGATTTTGCCCGAAGAAGACAGGCCCGGCGGCGCGCCTGCTGCCGTCATCAGTTACGCGCTGTGGCAGCGCAGGTTCGGCGGCGATCAGAGTCTTCTCGGAAAACCCATCATCATAAACGGGAAAGATCACACCATAGTCGGCATAATGCCAGCGGGTTTCCGTTTCTACTCTCAGGCCGATCTGTTTGTGCCCATAGGCGTGCAGGACGACGCCATATGGCATGCGCGCGAACTGCATCCGGGCCTTCAGGCGATAGGCCGTCTGAAACCCGGCGTGACTTTGGAGCAGGCTGATTCTGAAATTGTCGGCATCGCTTCGGCGCTTGAGAAACAATATCCGGATACGAACAAAGGCTATAGCGCCGGACTCGTCTCAATGTACGAAGACATGGTCGGAAGCATACGACCCGCGCTGCTCGTGTTGTTGGGCGCGGTCGGCTTTGTATTATTGATCGCCTGCGCAAACGTCGCAAATCTGTTGCTTGCGCGCGCGGCGTCGCGGCAGAAAGAGATCGCGATACGCACGGCACTAGGCGCAAGCCGCACACGCCTTGTTCGCCAGCTTCTGACCGAGAGCCTGTTGCTGGCGATTGCAGGCGGCGGACTTGGGTTGCTGCTGGCTATGTGGGGAACGGATGCGCTCGTTGCCGCGATACCCGACACGCTTCCTCGCGCCGAAGACATTGGCCTTGATAATTCCGTGCTCGTATTCACGCTGGCTGTCTCGCTCGTCACGGGGGTAGTCTTCGGACTCGTGCCCGCGCTTCAGGCATCGAGGCTCGATCTGAACGAATCGCTCAAAGAAGGCGGGCGCACTTCGGCAAGCACGCGGCAGGGCGTGCGCAGCGCGCTCGTAGTTGCGGAAGTCGCGCTCGCGCTCGTTCTGTTGATCGGCGCGGGACTGATGATCAGAAGCATTTTCCGTTTGAATCAGATAGCGCCGGGAATCAATCCGAAAAATGTGCTGACGATGGAGATTCCTTTATCGCTGTCTACATATGACGAGCCGTCAAAGATCAGGAATTTTTATCGGCAACTCATTGAACGGCTGGAGAGCGTGCCGGGAGTCGAGGCCGCGGCGGTCAATGCCGATATGCCTTTGACAGGCTCAGACAGTGAAGTCCCGTTCTGGATTGGCGGCGGGCCGAGACCCGCTCCCGATGACATGCAATGGTCGCTGTTTTACCCGACGAGCGCGGGCTATGCGCGGGCGATGGGGCTGCCCTTGATGAAGGGCCGGTTCATAAGCGAGCAGGACACGCAAAACAGCCCGACTGTCGTGGTGATTGATGAATACCTCGCTCGCGGTCTGTTTCCGAATGCGGACCCGATTGGCAAGCGATTGACCATTCAGGGCGTCGGCGGCATCCCCGACATAGCCTGCGAGATAGTCGGCATAGTCGGACACGTAAAGCATTTCGGGCTGGGCACAGACGCACAGCAAAAGATCCAGTACCAGCTATACTTTCCTTATTCGCAGATACCCGACATATTCCTTGCGCCCATGGTCGAAGGCATGACGGTTGTGGCGCGCACTTCGTCAGACCCCACGGGTTTGATCAATGAAGCGAAGAGTCAGGTGCTTGCCGTTGACAAAGATCAACCCGTCAACAACATCAAAACCATGGAGCAGATAATCGCCGCTTCAATATCACAACAGCGGTTTTCAATGCTGCTGCTCGGCATATTCGCCGTAGTCGCTCTGGTGCTTGCGGCAGTGGGAATTTACGGCGTGATGAGTTACACGGTCACGCAGCGCACGCACGAAATAGGCATTCGCATGGCGCTGGGCGCGCGTCCCGGCGATGTATTGAAGCTGGTCGTCAGGCAAGGCATGACGCTTGCCATAGCTGGCGTCGGAATAGGGCTTGGCGCGGCGTTCGCGCTCACCCGGCTGATGGAGAGTTTGCTTTACGGCGTATCCGCAACCGACCCTCTGACATTCGCAGCGATTTCGATAGTTCTGGCAGGAGTGGCTCTGGGAGCCTGTTTCATCCCTGCGCGGCGAGCCACGAAAGTTGATCCGATGATCGCGCTTCGTTACGAATAAAATCTTTGGAAGCATTCGCTCGCCTGCCAGCTTGGCGATATAAGTGATTGTGGCCTATCATATCCGCGAAAGGAATTAACGGATGAGCCTGCTGAAATCGAAAACGATCTTCTGCCTGCTGGTTTTTCTTGCCTCTGTGTCCGGCAGCGTTCACGGGCAATCGAGCGCGTGGCCGCAATGGGGCGGGCCGAATCGCAACTTCGTCGTCGAAGCGAAGGGGCTGGCCGCCGTATGGCCCGAAGGCGGCCCCAAACGTCTGTGGAGCCGCGCGCTCGGCGAGGGGCATTCCTCGATCATCGCCGATCAGGGGCAGCTTTATTCGATGTACAGCAAAGGCTCGCAGGAGTTCGTGATTGCGCTCGATGCGGCCACGGGCAAAACGATCTGGGAAAAAAGCTACGAAGCGCCGACCACAGGGCTGAAACTGGAACACGGCAACGGCCCGCACTCGACGCCGCTCATCGCAGGCAACCTGCTGTTTACGGTCGGCGTGATCGGAAAGCTTCAGGCTTTCGAGAAACAGACTGGCAAAGTCGTATGGTCGCATGAGTTGTGGCAGGAGTACGGCGGTGTCAGGCAGGGGCGCGGCTATTCGTGCAGCCCGCTCGCTTATAAAAACAGCGTGATAGTCACGGTCGGAGGCAAGGGTCAGGCGCTGATGGCTTTCGACCAGAAGACGGGCGCTGTGATATGGAAGAAACTGGATTTCGACCTTTCGCCTTCGACGCCTGTCATCATCAACGTTGACGGGCAGGAACAGCTTGTCATCGTTCTGGCAGATCAGATCGTCGGGCTGAATCCGGGGACTGGCGACCTGCTCTGGCAACACGCTCATCAATGCGACTGGGGGCTGAACATCACGCCGCCGTTATGGGGCGAAGGCAACATACTGTTTGTCTCGTCGGCCTACAGTGGCGGCAGCCGCGCGCTGCAATTGAATCAAGCGGGCGGAAAGACGACTGTAAAAGAACTCTGGGCCAATCGCCGCATGCGCATTCATCACGGTACGATGCTTCGCGTGGGCGATCTGGTTTTCGGGTCGAGCGGAGATTTCGGCCCCGCGCCGATGACGGCAGTCGAGATCAAAACCGGCAACATCGTATGGCAGGACCGCAGTTTTCCGAAGACCAATTTTGTCTATGCCGACGGCAAACTGATTCTGCTGGATGAAGACGGCAATCTTGCGCTGGCCACGCTTTCACAGCAAGGCATGAAGGTCATTTCAAAAGCGGCAGTTCTTGAAAACAGAGCGTGGACGCCGCCGACGCTGGCAGGAACAAAACTATACCTGCGTGATCGAAAAAATATTGTGGCGCTCGATTTGCGCTGACGCTTCGGACAACTATAACTCGCGCTTGACTTTGCCGTACTGCCCGATCTGTTTATCTGCGCCACCCGTCCGCTTTTGGGATGACGGATTCCCGCAGATGAACAATCTCTTTGCCTGACTCACTGTTAAACCCCCGGTTCTGTACGCTTTCCATATTCAAAACGACTGGCACGCCATTTAGTACCTGGAGGCTCGAATTGTAGCTTCACTGTAGCCTGAGTGGGTCGAAAACTATTACAGGAGCCGATTATGCAAACACTGATTCAGGACCTGCGCTACGGCGTCAGAATGCTGTTAAAGAAGCCCGGCTTCACCCTTGTTGCCGTCATCACGCTCGCGTTAGGCATCGGCGCAAACACGGCTATATTCAGCGTCATCAATGCCGTGTTGCTCAAACCTCTTTCTTATGCGGAGCCTGATCGCCTTCTACAACTCTTTGCTGTCTTTCCCGATGAAGGCTCAGACCCGGAGATTAAAACAGTCTCGTGGCCCGATTTCGTTGACATCAAATCGCAGAGCCAGTCCTTCACTGACATGGCTGCGGTTGACGGCACGGCTTTGAATCTGACGGGCGGTAATGAAACTGAACGACTGCGTGTCGCTCTGGTATCGGCCAGCCTGTTTGAACTGCTCGGCGTCAATCCTGCGCTGGGCCGCAATTTTCTCGATGAAGAAGATCAGCCGAACGGCGCGCCTGTGATTATTCTGAGCCACGGATTGTGGCAGCGTCGCTTTGGGGCCGACTCCGGAATCCTTGGGCAGGCGATCACGCTCAACCGCAGCGACTATACGGTTGTCGGCGTCATGCCGCGCGGTTTCAAAATGCCGAGCGATCTTTCAGGCGGCAACACAGATGCATGGATGCCGATCACGCCTTTTGCTATCAAACGCAGTCGCGGTCAACATCGCTTTGAAGCCTATGCGCGATTGAAACCCGAAGCGACTTTTGACAGCGCGCGCGAAGATATGAGCGTAATCGCCGGTCAGCTTGAACGGCAATATCAAAGCACGAATAAAGATAAGGGCGCTGGTTTGATGCCGCTCGGCGAATTGGTGGTAAGAGATAGTCGCAAGATGCTTCTGGTGATGCTGGGAGCCGTGGGTTTTGTGCTGGCCGTTGCATGCGCGAATGTCGCCAACCTGATGCTTGCGCGCGCGGCGTCGCGAAGCCGCGAGATAGCTATTCGCACAACGCTCGGCGCTGGCCGGTGGCGCATCATCCGGCAGCTACTAACTGAAAGCCTGCTGTTGTCGCTTGTAGGAGGGTTGGCCGGATTACTGCTTGCCTTGTGGGGAACGGATGCGGTTGTGGCGTTGCATCCGGGCGGCTTGCCTCGCCTTGATGAAGTGAGAATGGATTGGCAGGTTCTCAGCTTCACGCTGGTCGTATCGCTCGTCACAGGTTTGCTGTCAGGGCTCGCGCCCGCGCTACAGGCTTCAAAATCAGATCAGGTGACCGCAATGAAAGAAGGCTCCACGCAATCGAGCAGCCGCCGCCTGCGAAACCTGCTGGTGGTGGCTGAAACGGCGCTCGCGCTGGTTCTGCTGATAGGCGCGGGGCTGCTGATAAAGAGTTTCTGGCGATTGCAGCAGGTCGATGCCGGGATAAAGCCGGACCACCTGCTCACGTTTCAGGTTTCACTTCCGCGCAACGATTATCCCGAAGCCCAACAGAAGCGCATCTTCTTCGAGAATTTGCTCGAACGCGCAGCGGCAATTCCCGGAGTGCAATCTGTCGGAGCGTCTCACATCCTGCCCTTGAGCGGCGCTTTCTCGTGCGACAGTTTTATGCGCGATGATCGCCCCTTGCCGCCCGACGATCACCCCTGCGCTGAAATCCGCCTCGTCACGCCTGATTACTTTCTGACGCTCGGCATAGGCTTGACCAGAGGGCGCGCCTTCACTGAGCGCGATAATGGCGCAGCCGGGGCTGTGGTGATGATTAACGAGGCTATGGCCGAGAAGTTCTGGCCCGGCGAAGACCCCATCGGTAAACGGCTCACGCCCGATTCGGGGGCAACGGTTTCACGCGAGATCGTTGGCGTCGTGCGCGACATAAAACATTTCGGGCTGGATATGGAGTCGAAGCCGGAATACTACATTCCGTACCAGCAGGACCCGTGGTCTTCGGCGCTTACAATTGCGATGCGAACTACGGGCGATCCCGCCAGTTTAAGTCAGGCTGTGCGCAGCGAAGTGCGCTCGCTCGATAGCAGCCTGCCGGTCACAAATCTTCGCACGATGAAAGAGCTTGTAGATCGTTCTGTCGCCGAGCCTCGGTTTCGCACTCTGCTGCTCGGCGTCTTCGCCGGAGTCGCGTTGTTGCTTTCGATGCTTGGGATTTACGGCGTGATGTCGTGGTCAGTGGCGCAGCGCACACGCGAAGTAGGCGTGCGAATGGCGCTCGGCGCAGCGCCTGCCGATATTCTCCGGTTGCTGATCGGGCAGGGGATGATAGTCGCCCTCGTCGGTGTGGGCATAGGCATAAGCGGGGCGTTTATGCTGACGCGCGTGCTGGCGAGTTTTCTGTTTGAAGTGAACGCGACTGATCTGCTGACCTTTGTCAGTATCTCTGTTTTGTTGCTCGCCGCAGCGATGCTGGCCTGCTACGTGCCAGCGCGCAGAGCAACGAGGATTGATCCGATGGTCGCGCTTCGTTACGAATGATGAACGATGAACGCGGAGCGATGAGCCGAATAAATTCTCTTTATTCCGCATTCATCGTTTCTTCCGGAGGGACGGATGGAGACTCTATTTCAAGACCTGCGTTACGGCGCTCGGATGCTGTTAAAAAAACCGGGCTTTACTCTTATTGCCATCGTTACGCTGGGGCTTGGAATCGGCGCAAGCACGGCTGTCTTCAGCGTTGTCAACGCCTTCCTGCTGCACAACCTTCCTTACAAAGACCCTGAGCGTTTAGTCGTGATTCAGCATAGTCAGGCTGCTGCCGATTATCGTTCTGTAGACTCTTACCCTGTCCTTAGCGACCTGCGCGAACAGGCTCAGTCTTTCGACGATGCCGCGGCTTTTTCATGGCGCAGACTTACGCTTGACGGCGCGGATGGGCCAGAGACTGTCTTTGGGTCAAGCGTAACCAGCAATTTCTTTTCTGTTCTGGGGGTTGCGCCCATCATGGGCCGCGACTTTCTGCCCGGCGAAGACGAGCCGAATAAACCCGCTCTCGTTATTTTGAGTTATGGGTTGTGGCAACGGCAATTCGGCGCTGATTCCAACATCATCGGCCAGACGATCACCGCCGACAAAGAGAGAGTCGAAATCATTGGCGTGATGGCCCCTGACTTCACCTCCGATCTGTTACCGGAAATCCCAAAGGTCGAGTTCTGGATGCCGCTTGGTGCCAGCCGTCGAATGATGGCCAGCAGAAACATAAGCTGGCTTCGTATAATTGCGCGGCTCAAACCCGCAACAACTCTGGCCGAAACTCGAAGCGAGCTTGAAGTGATCGCCGAACGAATCAGGAATCAGCCCTCTGACGCCGCCCCGCGAAAGGCTGACGACTTTTCTTTAAACGCAGTCGCCGTCAAACAATTTTTCGTCGGCGACTCGCAAAAGCCCCTGCTGGTTCTGCTGGGCGCGGTCGGGTTCGTGCTGCTTATTTCCTGCGTCAACGTGGCAAATCTAGTCCTCGCGCAAGGCGTAGGCCGTCAAAAAGAGATAGCCATTCGCGCAGTTCTTGGAGCCAGCCGCCGCCGCCTCTTGAGCCAAATGCTGACAGAAAGCCTGATGCTTTCGCTGGCTGGCGGGATTGTCGGTCTGTTTTTTGTCGTGTGGTCATTGCAGGGAATTATCTGGCTTACGCCAAAAGGTATGCTGCGAATGCAGGAGGTCCGCCTCGATCAAAGGGTCTTCTTCTTTACTCTGGCGGCATCATTATTCACAGGCATTCTCTTCGGCCTGTTGCCGTCGCTTCAGGCCTCGAAGGTGAATTTGCAATCAAGCCTGAAGACCGGCACTTCGACGACAGGCGCGACGCGCAGAGGCTTTCGCAGCCTGCTTGTGACCGCAGAGGTCGCGCTGGCAGTAGTCCTGCTGATAGGCGCGGGACTGATGATTAAAAGTTTTATCCGTTTGACAGGCGTCGATGTCGGCTTCAACACGGAAAACATGCTGAGCATGGAGATCAAGATGCTTTCGCGGCTCAAAGAGCCTGAGCAATCAGCCTTCGCCCGCGAGGCGCTTGAGCGCATCACAGGTCTGCCCGGTGTGACCGAAGCCGCTTTCATAGACTCTTTGCCGACCGATGGCGGTAATAGTCAAAGCAACAAACGAAGCAGGATGCTCGAAGGACCTGTCGCGGTAGACCCCGACGGGCAACTGACAATCGAGCCGCGTTTTGCAACGAAGGATTATTTTCAGACGATGGGAATAAGGCTTGTCAAAGGCAGGCTCTTTACCGGCGCGGATACGCCCGACGCGCAGCCCGTAGTCATAGTCAGCAGGCAACTGGCCGAACAGGCATGGCCGGGCGAAGACCCCGTCGGCAAACGGTTCCTCTGGAACTGGAAAGAGGGTCAAAAGCCAACCGTGATAGGCGTGGTCACGGATGTGAGATTGTACGACCGGGAAGCGGCCCCTGTGCTCTACGCGCCTTTCGATCAAAGCCCTTCGGCTGGCAGCTATCTGGTGATACGCGCTTCAGCCGATCCGTCAAATTTAACGGCGGCGATTCGCAATCAGATTTTCGAGATAGACCGCAGAGTGGTTGTCGATAACGTGATGGCGATAAAGCAAAGGCTCGGCAATTCAGTCGCGCAACCGCGCTTTTACACAGTGTTGCTTGGATTGTTTGGGGCAATGGGAATGCTGTTGTCGGTGCTTGGGCTTTACGGCGTGATCTCTTATTCAGTCTCTCAGCAGACGCACGAAATCGGGATTCGCATCGCACTTGGGGCGCAGCGCCGCGATATTTTCAAACTGGTGATCGGGCATGGATTCGTTCTCGCAATAATCGGACTGGCGCTTGGGTTGGCCGGGGCATTTGCGCTGAGCCGTCTGCTGACCAGTCTTTTATTCGGAGTGACCCCAACCGATGCGGCAACTTACACGGCTGTTTCTCTACTGATACTGGCGACGGCGCTTGTGGCTTGTTTCGTACCGGCTCGCCGCGCCACCAGAGTAGATCCAATGGTCGCGCTACGTTACGAATGACGAACGATGAACGCGGAATGATGAATCGAAGAAATTCTTTTACTTCATCATTCATTATTCCGCATTCATCATTTCTTCCGGAGGAATGATGGAGACTTTACTCAAAGACCTGCGCTACGGCATAAGAATGCTTTTAAAGAATCCGGGCTTCACCCTTGTTGCCATCATCACGCTGGCGCTTGGGATAGGCGCGAACACCGCCATCTTCAGCGTCGTTCACGCCGTGCTGTTGCGCCCGATGCCGTTTGACCGCCCCGAACAACTCGTCAGAGTGACGGCGGACCTGCAAAGGATGAGCTTGAATGATGTCGGAATGTCCGGCATGGAGTTACTGGATTATCGTGACCGCGCAAATGTATTCGATCAGATCTCCGGCATCTTTCCCATCAACGCCAATATCACATGGGTTGATCAGCCCGAACGAGTCGAAGCGCTGCTGGTTGACGTGAACTACTTCTCGCTGCTCGGAGCGACCGCGCAACTCGGACGAATCTTTCAGCCGGACGATTATCAATCCGGCATCGCAGAGATAGCCGTCATCAGCGACGGGTTGTGGAAGCGGCGTTACGGGGCTGACCCGAACGCCATTGGCAAAAAGTTCCGGCTCGACAACGATCTCTACACGATTGTCGGCGTAATGCCTCCGTCGTTTCGCCATCCGGGCCGAGTGCTTCAAACCGATGTCGAAGTCTGGGCCCCCGCCGGTTGGATAGGCTCTCCGTTCAACAACCCGCCGCGCAGAGCATATATGCTTCAGGGCGCGATTGCGCGACTAAAACCCGGCCTGACAGTTGCCGCCGCGCAGTCCGGCCTTGACGCGATGGCCGAACAATTACGAAAAGAGTTTCCTGACGACTATCCGGAAAACGCAGGATGGACGCCGCGCATCACGGGGTTGCAGGATGATCTGGTTGGAAACGTTCGACCGGCGTTGCTGATTCTGCTGGCTGCCGTCGGGCTGGTCTTACTTATCGCCTGCGCGAATGTTGCAAACCTGCTGCTGGTGCGCGCGTCATCCAGACAGCGCGAGATAGGGATTCGCAAAGCGCTCGGCGCAAGTCGCGCGCGGCTCGTTCGCCAGATGATTACAGAGAGCGTTTTGCTGGCGACCGTAGGCGGCGCGCTCGGCTTGCTGGTAGCCATCTGGGGCGTTTCGGCTCTGGTAAAGTTCAGTCCGACGGACATTTCGCGACTCGGCGACATCAGTCTGGACACCTCTGTTCTGCTGTTCACGCTGGCCGTTTCGGTTGCCACGGGCCTCATCTTCGGCATTGCGCCTGCTGTCCACGCTTCCAACCCGAACCTGCAGGAGACGTTGAAGGACGCGGCGCGCGGCGCAACGGGCGGCATCAAGCGTAATCGCCTGCGGAGCATGCTCGTTGTTTCAGAGTTCGCTTTAGCGTTGATGCTGTTGATCTCTGCGGCATTGCTGATTCGCAGCTTCTGGCAATTGAACAACGTAAACCCCGGCTTCAATCCTCAAAAAGTTTTGACGGCCCGACTGTGGCTGCCCCAGCCGAATTTGCCTGAGACAGGCCCTTACTTCCAACATACTGCGCGCGTGCTGCTGTATCAGCAGATGATAGATAAGATAGCGACGCTGCCCGGCGTTGAGTCGGTCGGCGGCGTAAGCCAGTTGCCGCTCGGCGGCGGGCGCGCGGCTTCTACGATAATGATCGAAGGCCGCGCAGTGGAATCGAACTCGCTCAACACGGTCGAGCCGCTTCTTGCAAGCCCCGAATACTTCGACGCATTGGGAATTCAGTTGATACGGGGCAGGCTCTTCACAAAACAGGACGATGACAAATCGCCGCGCACAGTCGTCATAAGCCAGAAGCTGGCCGATAAATTCTTTTCAGGCGAAGACCCTCTGGGCAAGCGCATACAATTCGGCAATCGCCCGTCACAGACGAACTGGCAGACAATCATCGGCATCGTGCGCGATGTGAAATCGGAAGGGCTGGACATAGAAGGCAAGCCGCAGGTATATCGCTCGCTGCTTCAGCTATCGAACCTGTCGCTGGCGCTCGTCATCCGCACGTCTTCTGATCCCGCCGCTTTGTCCGAAGCCGTGCGTACGAGCGTCAGTTCAATCGACCCGGACCTGCCTGTTTACTCCGTTCGCACGATGGAAGAAGTCATGTCCATATCGGTCGGGCAGCAACGTTTTGCAATGGCCCTGTTGGGCGTCTTCGCCTTGATCGCTCTGGCGTTGTCCTCAGTCGGAATTTACGGCGTGATGAGCTACACGGTCAGCCAGCGCACGCACGAAATCGGGATTCGCATGGCGCTGGGCGCGCGTCCCGGCGATGTGTTGCAGTTGATAATCAGGCAGGGGTTGATGCTGACATTTTCAGGCATGGCAATCGGGCTGGCAGTGGCTTTTGCCGTCACGCGCTTTATGAGTTTTCTGTTATTCGCCGTCAGCCCGACAGACCCTTTGACATTCGCAGGCATCACCGTCCTGCTGGGCGCTGTATCGATGCTGGCGTGTTATTTCCCGGCGCGAAAAGCAACCAGAGTAGATCCGATGGTTGCGCTTCGTTACGAGTAACGCCGGGAGGCGCAGCATGACTCGGCCATTGCAGGTTTGAAATCTATGCAAAGAATTCATTACTTAACGCGAGTTCGACATAATAATCGAAGTCAAAGCCCTGTAAGGGCGAAATTCAATAGCCCGGCGCATCGCGCCGGGTATTACCGCAAATCACTATTCAAGCCCTGTAAGGGCGAAATAAATAATCAGTTTATTTCGCCCTTACAGGGCTTGTTGGCTTGCTTGATGTGAGACACAGGGCGATGCCCTGTGCTATTGAATTTCGCCCTTACAGGGCTGATTCTTATGTCGAATTCACGTTACTTAACATTTAAAATTCAGATGCGCTCCCGGCGTTAGGAGAAATCATGGAGACACTCTGGCAGGACATTCGATACAGTTTTCGCATGCTGCGCAAAAGTCCGGGCTTCACGGCCACTGCCGTGCTTGCTCTGGCGTTAGGGATAGGGGCTAACTCGGCGATATTTTCCGTTGTGAACGCGGTGCTGCTTGAGCCGCTTCTCTACCCGCAACCCGACCGGATAGTCCGGCTCTTTATTGCCGGGACATCGCAAAGCAAAGAGCCTGTCATCAAGAGCGTCTCTTATCCGGACTTCGTCGATCTTCGAGAACAGAATTCCGTCTTTGAAGAGATGGCTTTCATTGACGGCGCAGGTCTGACGATGGCCGATGCGGCTGAGCCTGAGCGGCTCCAGTGCGCGCTTGTGTCGGCCAGCCTTTTTTCGCTGCTCGGCGTCGAGCCTGTACAGGGTCGCGCCTTCACCTCCGAAGAGGACAGGCCCGGAGGGCCGCCCGTCGTGTTGCTGAGCTACGGATTGTGGCAACGCCGTTTCGGCTCAAGCCCCGACATACTCAATCAAACGATTACGCTCAGTAGGAATAGTTACACAGTGATCGGCGTGCTTCCGCCGAACACAAAAATGCCGAGCGATCTGACCACGGGCCGCAGCTTCGACCTGTGGATGCCTGTGATGCCTTCCGCATATAAACGAGATCGTTCCATGAACCGGTACGAAGCTTACGGGCGGATTAAACCCGGCGTTACGCTCAAACAGGCGCAGACGGATGTTGAGACAATAGCCTCCGGCCTTGAGCAACAATATCAGGACAGCAACAAGGGCAAGGCAATCAGAATCCTGCCGCTCACGGATCTGGTGGTTCGCAACAGCCGCGCAACTTTGCTTGTACTGTTCGGGGCGGTCGGGTTTGTGTTGTTGATCGCCTGCGCAAACGTTGCGAACCTGATGCTTTCGCGCGCCACTTCGCGCAGCAAAGAGATAGCCATTCGCGCGGCGCTTGGTGCGACCCGCCGCCGAATCGTTCAGCAACTTTTAATCGAGAGTTCAATGCTCGCATTGATTGGCGGGGCGGTCGGGCTTTTGATCGCGCTCTGGAGCATAGACGCGCTTGTCGCGCTTCAGCCTGTCGGGCTGCCGCGTATTGATGAAATCGGCATCAACACGGTTGTCGCGGCTTTCACGCTGGGGTTATCGCTTTTGACGGGGTTGTTGTTCGGTCTTGCGCCTGCGCTTCAGGTTTCAAAGCCCGATCTGGTGACGGCCATCAAAGAAGGCACAGGAAGCGCAAGCGCCTCAACCAACCGCGTTCGCCGTCTTCTTGTCATAAGCGAAGTGGCGATGGCGCTGGTGCTGCTCGTAGGCGCGGGATTGTTGATAAAAAGTTTCTGGCGGCTTCAGCATGTCGATCCGGGAATCAATCCCGCGAACCTGCTGACGTTTCAAATCTCGATCCCGCAAACCCAGTACGCGACCGATCAACAGACGAAAGATTTTTATCAGCAACTGACCGGGCGGCTTCAATCGCTGCCGGGCGTCGAGTCTGCTGCGGCGGTAAACTTTCTGCCGCTCGGCGGCGGGTTCTCCTGTGACAGCTTTACGCGAGACGACCGCCCGTTTAAACCGGGCGAGGAGCCGTGCGTCGAATACCGCTCTATCACCTCCGATTATTTTCGCGCCATGGGCATAGGTTTAGTATCGGGGCGCGGATTTTCGGATCGCGACCGGCAGCCCGTTGCGATCATCAACGAAGCCATGGCCCGCCGGTTCTGGCCCGGTGAAGACCCGGTCGGCATGCGCCTGACGCCGGATACGGGCGAGCATGTCTCGCGCGAAATCATCGGCGTGATCAAAGACATCAAGCACTTCGGGCTGGACATTGAAACCGCGCCGGAACTGTACGTGCCGCATTTTCAAGACCCGTGGGAACGACAGATGACTCTGGTGCTGCGCACTTCGGGCGACCCTTTGAGCCTGACCGCCGCCGTCCGAAGCGAAGTCAGAGAGATGGATAAAAGTCTGCCCGTTCTCAACATCCGAAGCATGGATCAACTGCTCTCCCGGTCGGTCGCAGAGCCTCGGTTTCGCACTCTGCTGCTGGGCGGTTTTGCCGCGCTCGCGCTTCTATTGGCATCGCTTGGGATTTACGGAGTCATATCCTATTCCGTAAGCCAGCGCACGCGAGAGATAGGCATTCGCATGGCGCTCGGCGCGCAAACGCCCGACATCGTGCGGATGGTCGTGCGACAGGGGCTGCTTCTGACACTGGCAGGCGTCACGATAGGCATAGCCTGCGCCTTTGTGCTGACTCGCATTTTATTGACCGGCGTTCTTTCGAGCTTTCTCTATCAGGTGAGCGTGACCGATACGATGATATTCGTCGTCATTCCGCTGATACTGATGGGAGTGGCTCTGGGAGCCAGTTTCGTGCCAGCGCGTCGCGCGACGAAGGTTGATCCCATGACCGCGCTTCGTTATGAATGATGAATGATGAATGATGCGCGCGGAATGATGAACTGAGAAAATTCTCTTAATTCATCATTCATCATTCCGCGTTCATCGGTTCTACCGGAGGGATTATGGACACACTTTGGCAAGATTTCAGATACGGCATTCGGACGCTGGTGAAAAATCCCGGCTTTACGGTTATAGCAGTGATGACGCTGGCGCTGGGGCTTGGCGCGAACACCGCTATCTTCTCTTTGACCGATCAGATACTGCTGCGCATGCTGCCTGTAGAAAAACCGCAGGAGCTTGTCGTATTAAGCTCGCCCGGTCCCAAGAGCGGGCGAGTCTGGAGCGATGGAGACGGGGCCGCTCCATTCTCTTATCCTCTGTACAAACTGGTGCGTGACAAAAACAACGTCTTTTCGGGGCTGCTGGCGCGATTCGCCGTCTCTTTGAGCGTCGCGGGCGAGGGGCAGACCGAACGCGCTGATGGCGAACTGGTATCGGGGAATTATTTTGAAGTGCTCGGAGTCCGCCCCGCGCTCGGACGCGTCTTCAACGACGAGGATGACCGCGTGGCCGGTGCAGGCACGGTCGTCGTGCTGAGTCACGGCTACTGGACGCGCCACTTTGGCGCTGACCCGAATATCTTAAACAAGACGCTGACGGTCAACGGCGTGCTGATGACCGTTGTCGGCGTGGCGCGCGAAGGCTTCACGGGAGTGCAGGTCGGGCAGACGCCTGATCTTTTCATCCCCATCACTATGAAAGCCCAGATGACGCCCAACTGGGACGGGCTTAACGATCACAGAGATTACTGGCTGGCAATAATCGGAAGGCTCAACCCCGGGCTTACTCCCGATCAGGGAGAAAAAGCTTTTGCTCCCGTCTATCGCCAGATACTCGAAGAAGTGCTTCCGCTGGCGGGAAGGTTTTCAGCCGAAACGCAACAGCGTTTCCTTGATAAGCCGATGAAGATGGAGCCGGGGTCGAGAGGCAGGGCGATTCTTCAGCGCGATGTCAAAGAGCCGCTGCTCGTTTTGATGGGGATGGTGGGACTGGTGCTTCTGATCGCCTGCGCCAACGTCGCGAATCTTTTGATGGCTCGCGGCGCTGCGCGGCAGCGAGAGATCGCCATACGCATGGCCGTGGGGGCGGGTCGCTGGCGACTGGTGCGGCAGTTTCTGGTCGAAAGCCTGACACTCTCTTTGATAGGAGGAGTCGTGGGGCTGTTGGTCGCCTCGTGGACGATCAGCGCGCTTGTTGCGGCCATCCCGGACAGCCTTGGCGCAATCGGCCTTTCCGACAAACTCGATCTCAGGTTACTCGGATTCACTATGCTCCTTTCGGCTGGGACAGGGCTTTTGTTCGGGGTAGTGCCCGCGATGAAGGCCACTCGATTGAACCTCGAAGGCACGCTCAGAGAACAGGGGTCGAGCGTATCGGGCAGCCTCGGACAGGTGCGATTCCGCAAGGGACTGGTCGTCTCGCAGGTCATCTTGACGACAGTGCTGCTGGTAGGCGCAGGGTTGTTCGCCAGAAGCCTGAACAATTTGAAACGGCTCGATCTGGGAATGCGACCCGATAATCTGGTCTCATTTTCAATCCAGCCTGAACTGAACGCCTACTCTCCACAGCGAACCATCGCCCTGTTTGATTCGCTTCACCAGAAGCTTTCATCGCAGCCGGGCGTGGAGTCTGTCACAGAGTCTGTGATGGGGGCTTTCACCGACAGTAATTCGAGCGCCAATGTGACGGTCGAGGGATATAACGCGCAGGAAGAAGAAGAGATGGATGTCGGGCAGAATTTTATCGGGCCGAGCTATTTTTCCACGATGGGCATTCCGCTCGTTAAAGGGCGCGAGTTCAATGTGGCGGATGCGGCCAACAGCCCGAAGGTGGCGATTATCAATGAAGCGATGGTGCGGCGGTTCTTCGGTGATCGAGAACCCGTTGGCTCGAAGTTCACCTTCGGGGCTGGTAATAGTGTGCGCCTGGACATAGAGATCGTGGGCGTAGTGAAAGACAGCAAACATGCCAGGGTTCGAGAGCAGGTGGGCCCGTTCGCTTACATCCCTTATTCGCAATTCAAGACCCTTGGCAACATCAGCTTCTACATCAAGACGAAACAGACCGCGACCGCTATGGCGGCCTCAATCCGAAACGATGTGCAGAACCTTGATGCGAACCTTCCGGTCTTCAACATAAAGAGTATGGAACAGCAGATAGATGAATCGCTTTTTGCCGACAGGTTTCTGACACTGCTTTCGGTCTGTTTCGCGGGGCTTGCCGCGCTGCTGGCTTCGCTCGGACTGTACGGCGTGATGGCTTACACAGTAACGCGGCGCACGCGCGAGATAGGCATACGCATGGCGCTCGGAGCCACGCGCGGAACAGTGTCGTGGCTGATCCTGCGCGAAGTCATCGTGCTGGCCGTGATCGGGCTGGTCGTCGGGTTGCCGGGGGCTTACGGGCTGGGCCGGTTCACAGAATCGCTGTTGTTCGGCGTCAAGGCGAGCGACCCGGTTGTGTTTGTCGCAGCCGCCTTGCTGCTGTCTGGCGCAACTCTGCTCGGCGGCTATATCCCTGCGCGCAAAGCGGCAGGCATTGATCCGCTCAAAGCGCTTCGCTACGAGTAGGAAGAAGGCAAAAGTAAAAAGGTAAAAGGTAAAAGGTAAAAGGTAAAAGGTAAAAGTAGAACGATACGCTTCCTTATTTTTCCCTTTTACCTTTTGCCTTTCACCGGAGGTGACGGATGGAAACCTTCATTCAGGACCTGCGTTACGGCATTCGACTGCTGGTGAAACGGCCCGCGTTCACGGCAATCGCAATAATCACGCTCGCGTTAGGCATCGGCGCGAACACCGCCATCTTCAGCGTAGTCAATGCCGTGCTGCTCCGTCCGTTGCCTTACACGCAGTCCGACCGGCTGGTGCAATGGTCGTGGCAGTTCGAGCAGGAATCCATTTCCGCTGTCACTGCGCTGGAATTTGAATTCTGGAAAGAGCACAGCAGCGCGTTCGATGCGGTCTTCGGGTATTCAGGCATCAATTCCGGCTTCAATCTGGCGGGCGGCGCACAGTCCGAGCGCGTGCGCGGGCTACAGGTATCCGAGGGTTTTTTCCGCGTGCTTGGAATCAACCCGGCCATCGGGCGCGGATTTCTGCCCGAAGAAGATCGCCCGAAAGGACCACAAGTCGTCGTCATCAGCGACGGATTGTGGCGCAGTTATTTCGGCGGCGACCCTGATGTGATCGGCAAACAAGTGCAGGTGAACGGCCAAAGCCACACAGTAGTCGGCATACTGCCGCACGGCTTTCAGTTCGAGTTGCCTACAGATCTGCTGCTGCCGTTGCAACTGGCGGCAGACGCGCGCGACAACGGCCAGAACACAGGCGTAATCGCGCGCCTCAAATCAAACGTCACACGCGAACAGGCGCAGCTGGAAATGCAGCAGTGGCTTCCGGCGTTTCTTCAGGCATATCCCAATCACGCCAAATCGAGCGATAGAGGCATTGGCCTGAACTCTTATCAGCAGACGGTCGTCGGAGACACGGGCCGGACTCTTTGGTTGTTATTCGGAGCCGTCGGCTTTGTGTTACTGATCGCCTGCGCAAACGTCGCAAATCTGCTGTTGGCGCGAGCGACTTCGCGCAAAGGCGAGATGGCTATTCGCTCGGCGCTCGGCGCTCGGCGCGGTCGCCTTATTCGCCAGTGGTTGACCGAAAGCTGGGCGCTCGCGCTCGCGGGCAGCATTGCCGGGTTACTGATCGCGCTCTGGAGCGTGCCCGCATTGCTTGCACTCATGCCGCAGGAGTTGCCGCGACACCAGGAGATCAACCTCGATTATCAGGCCGTGATGTTCGCCATCGGCATGTCGCTTTTGACAAGCCTGTTATTCGGAATTGTGCCCGCGCTCAGAGCGACGCGAACGTGTGTGAGCGAGACGATCAAGGCGTCGTCGAGCAGAACCCGCGCAGGCAGACTGGACCGGCTGTTGATCGTAAGCGAAGTCGCGCTATCGCTCGTTTTGCTTGTCGGCGCAGGACTGCTCGTAAAGAGTTTCGTCAAGCTGCGCGCGGTCGAGTTGGGATTCGACCCGCAGCATTTGACCGCAACGCAGATTTCGCTGACTTCGGACAAATATCGCACGACCGCGCAGGTCTGGAATTTCGAGCAGCAGGTACTGGAGCGCCTGCGAGGGCTGCCCGGCATAGTCGCTGCGGCTGCGGCGTCGAACGTGCCGCTTGAGCGCGGGCTGAGAATGGGCATAACGGTTGACGGGCGCGTGATTGACCGGTCGGTTCAGATTCGCGCCATCAGTCCTCAGTATTTCCAAACGCTCGGAATGAAGATTACCAGCGGTCGAGAGTTTACGGACTCAGATATGCGGGCTTCGCCGCTGGTCGTCGTCGTCAACGAAACTCTGGCGCGCAGTTATTTCCCGGAACGCGATGCGACGGCCAGCCAGTTGACTACTCAGGGAAAGCCGCGCGAGATAGTCGGCGTCGTAAACGACATCAAAGAGATGGGGCTTGATCAGCCGGTCGAGCCGACGCTTTACATACCGCTGCCGCAGATAAGCGATGGCTTGATAGTGGCTATGAATCGCTGGTTTATGACGGCGTGGATGATTCGGACCTCCGCGCCGGTTGATCTGACGACGGCCTTGCGCGACGCGGTCAGGGATATAGATTCGCAGATGCCGATTGCAAACGTTCGCCCGATGACGGAGGTAATCAATGCGACGACCGCATCGCGGCAATTCGTGTTGTTGCTGATGGCGATTTTTGCAGGGCTGGCGCTGGCGCTCACGGCAGTCGGTTTGTACGGCGTCCTGAGCTATACAGTCACGCAGCGGACCGGCGAAATCGGCCTGCGGATGGCTTTAGGCGCGCAGCCGGTTGATGTATTGAAGATGATAATCAGCAAAGGCATGACGCTGGTGTTTGCGGGCGTGGGGCTGGGCCTGCTGGCTGCGTTTGCGCTGACGCGATTGATGGCAAGCTGGTTATTCGACGTAAGCGCGACTGATCCGATGATGTTTTCGGGCGTCGCATTATTGCTGATCTCTGTGGCCTTTCCCGCGTGTTACATCCCCGCGCGTCGAGCCACGAAAATTGATCCGGGTATAGCGCTTCGATATGAATGAGGAAACCTTATGCGAACTATCTGGCAGGACCTGCGATACGGTGCGCGAATGCTGCGAAGGAAACCGGGCTTCACTCTCGTTGCCGTCATCACGCTCGCGTTAGGCATCGGCGCGAACACCGCCATCTTCAGCGTAGTCAATGCCGTGCTGCTGCGGTCGCTGCCCTACAAAGAGCCTGCGCGATTGATGACTGTGTGGGAAGCTTTCCTGAACGCTCCGGGAGTTCAGAATCCGGTAGCGCCCTCGAACTTCGTTGACTGGCGCGATCAAAATACGAGCTTTGAAGAGATGGTCGCTTACTCGACCGACGCGGTGAGTTTGACCGAAGCGGGCGGGCCTGAAAAAGCCGTCGCGGTTTACACATCGGACAACTTCCTGAAACTGCTCGGCGTTGCCCCGCTGCTGGGGCGCGCTTTCGCGCAGGGGGAGATCACGCAGCCCGGCGAGATGAAAGTGATCGTCATCAGTCACGCCCTGTGGCAGCGGCAGTTTGGCGCTGATTCGGGCGTGCTCGGCAAAGAGGTCAAAATCGACGGCAACCCTGTGACGATCATCGGCGTCATGCCGCCGTCATTTCAATTCCCATCAGGCGACATTGATCTGTGGGTGGCGACGATGATGAGCCCGCAGGTCTCAGGCACGCGGCAGGCGCATTACCTCTCCGTGTTGGGCCGACTCAAATCCGGCGTCACAGAGCAGCAGGCGCAGGCTGACTTGGAAGCCATCGCAGCACGCCTGCGCGAGCAGTATCCGGAATCGAATCGATACATCGGCGCGACCGTCATCCCTCTTCACGAAAATCTGGTCGGCGATATTCGCTGGCCTTTGCTTATACTGCTTGCGGCAACAGGATTTGTTTTGTTGATCGCCTGCGCGAATGTCGCCAACCTGCTGCTTGCGCGCGCGAGCGTCCGACATAAAGAGGTCGCCGTCCGTCTCGCGCTCGGAGCGGGTCGCTGGCGAATCATCAGGCAGCTACTGACCGAGAGTTTTTTGCTTTCACTGGTTGGAGGATTGGCTGGTTTGACGCTCGCCTTGTGGGGCGTGCCGTTTCTGGTTTCGCTGACACCGGCGAACATCGCGCAGGCGAAAGCCGCTTCGGTCGATTCAAAAGTTCTGATCTTTACTTTCGGGGTGTCGTTATTGACGGCGGTCATCTTTGGCCTTGTCCCCGCGATGCAGGCAACCAAACTGAATCTCAATGAAGCGTTGAAGGAAGGCTCGCGCAATACGGCTGGCGGGGGTCGCGGCTGGGTGCGCAATACACTGGTCATCGCGGAAATATCCATAGCGCTCGTCCTGTTGAGCGGCGGCGGATTGCTTATCAGGAGTTTCGCGCGACTGAGCAATGTAGACCCCGGCTTTCGCACCGATCATCTGCTAACGCTCGAAGTCTCTCCGCCTTATTCAAAGTATTCGGAGACGGGCCAGCGCGCAGCGTTCTATGACGAACTGTTGCAGCGCGTTGAATCCCTGCCCGGCGTCGAAGCGGCGGGAGTCGTGACTTCCCTTCCGCTTAAAGACGATTTGGGACATATGACATACATCACAGAACAATCGGGGGCGGTGAAGGTTGTGCCCGCATTGCCAAGAGCAAGCAGCGCCAGTTATTTTCGCGCGCTCGGCATGCCGATAATGTCGGGGCGAGAGTTTGACGCAAAAGACCTTCCCACATCGACAGGAGTTGCGATCATCAACGAATCTATGGCGCAGGCTTCGTGGCCCGGCGAAAACCCTGTAGGCAAGCGCATGAAAATGGGCGTCGAGACGCAACCCTGGCTTACAGTGGTTGGTGTAGTAAAAGACATCCGAATGAGGCTGGGCAGGATGCCGACGCCTCAGGTTTACCTGCCTTATACGCAAAGTCCGGCTTTCGGCCCGCGCGATCTGGTGTTACGCACGCAGACGGAGCCGGAAAGTCTGGCGGCAGCCGTACGCCGCGAAGTCTGGGCGATAGACAAAGATCAACCCGTCGCCGATATCAGCACGATGGAGCAACTGCTTTCAACTTCAATCGAGCGCCCGCGATTCAATATGCTGCTGTTCGCCATTTTCAGTGCACTCGCGCTGGCACTTGCGGGCGTAGGTATCTATGGCGTGATGTCATACACGATTACGCAAAGCACGCGAGAGATAGGCATTCGCATGGCGCTGGGGGCGCAAAGCTCGGACGTGCTGAAGCTGGCCATGGGTGAGGGACTGCGACTGACTTTGACTGGCGTGGCGATTGGATTGTTTGCCGCCTTCGCTTTGACGCGCGTGATGTCGAGCTTGCTGTTTGGCGTCTCTGCCACCGATCCGCTTACGTTCGCTTTGATCGCGCTGTTGCTGACAGCAGTGGCGCTCGCGGCCTGTTACGTCCCTGCGCGAAGGGCCACGAAAATCGATCCTATGGTCGCGCTTCGTTACGAATAGAAAATTCTCGGAGGTGACGGATGGAGACTTTATTTCAGGACCTGCGTTACGGCATTCGGCTGCTGGTGAAACGGCCCGCGTTCACGGCAATCGCAATAATCACGCTCGCGTTAGGCATCGGCGCGAACACCGCCATCTTCAGCGTAGTCAATGCCGTGCTGCTTCGCCCGTTGCCCTACCCTGCGCCTGAGCGGTTGGTGACGTTGCGGTTCAATCAATCGCTGCCCGATCTCGACGACATCAAATCGCAGAGCCAGATGTTCGAGCATTTCGGCGGCGTGGTAATGCAGGCGCTCGACTACACAGGCGAAGCCGAGCCCGTGCAGGTGCAGGCTGCGTTGTGCAACCGGGACCTGTTTCAGGCGCTCGGCGCGCAACCCGTCATCGGGCGAATCATTTCAGAAGATGAAGACCGGTACGGCGCAGCGCCCGTCGTTTTGCTCTCTCATCAGTTCTGGCAGCAGCATTTTGGCGGCGATGCGAATGTAGAGGGCAAGGCCATCACACTGAGCGGGAACAGCTATACAATCATCGGCGTTATGCCTGCCGCTTTCACCATGCCCAGAGAGACCCCTGACATCTGGGCCGCGGTGCGGGTGGCAAGTCCTGCGGCCAAATTTCGCGGGGTCCATTTTCTGCGCACCTATTTTCGATTAAAACCGGGCGTCAGCATCAATCAGGCGCAGGCAGAGTTCGAGGCCATAGACAGGTGGCTTGAGCAGCAGTACCCCGATGACAACAAAGGGCGGCAGACCGCTCTGGTTTCGCTGCACGAGCGCGTAGTGGGCAACACGCGCCCTGCGTTGCTCGTTTTGTTCGGGGCCGTGGGGCTGGTCTTTCTGATCGCCTGCGCCAACTTCGCAAACCTGTTGCTTGCCCGCGCGGCCTCGCGCCAGCAGGAGATAGTCATACGCGCGGCGATGGGCGCAAATCGCGCACGGCTCATCCGCCAGATGTTGACCGAAAGCGTAATGCTTGCCGTGCTGGGCGGGGCCTGTGGACTTGTGCTGGCGATGTGGGGCATTGATCTGCTCGTCGCGCTCAAGCCTGCGAACCTGCCGCGACTGTCCGCGATTGGCATTGACCTCCGGGTGCTGGGTTTCACATTCGCCGTTTCGATTCTTACGGGCGTCATCTTTGGGCTTGTGCCTGCGATCAGTTCTTCAAAGCTCAACCTGAATGATGCCTTGAAGGAGGGCGGGCGCAGCACGAGCGCGAGCGCATCGCGTCAACTGGTTCGCAACCTGCTTGTCGTTTCAGAGATAGCGCTGGCGCTCATACTGTTGATCGGAGCAGGACTGCTCATCAAAGGATTCATGCTGCTGTGGAGAGTCGATCCGGGATTCAGCGCAGAAAACATGATGACGATGAGAATAGAGCTGCCCGAAACGCGTTATCGCGAGATTGAAAAACAGATGCAGTTCCGGCAACAGATGCTTGATGAATTGAACGAGCAGGCGGGCGTGCAGGCCGCGATGGTAAGCGAGCTTCCTTTGAGCGGCGACAGCCTGACGCACAATTTCCTGATCGAGGGACGCGCTGCTATAGCTGTGGGCGAAGCGCCTGAGCTTGAAACGCGCACCGTGAGCCGCGATTATTTTGACACGATGAAGATTCCTTTGATGCGGGGTCGCGCGTTTACGACTTCTGACAGAGCGGGCGCGCCGATGGTGGGGATGGTAAATGAAAGTTTCGTTCGCCAGTATTTTCCCGATCAGGAAGTGATAGGCGCGCGCATTCGATGGGCGCGGGGAAATCCTCCGGTGTGGATGACGATCATCGGCGTGGTTTCTGATGTAAAGCACTTCGGGCTGAATCAACCGGAGCAACCGGCATACTACGGCCTTTACGAGCAGTTGGAGATGCCGTGGAAGCGATGGATGTACGTCGTAGCGCGAGGCGATCAGGCAATGGAAACGCTCGCGAGGCGCGTTAAGAGCCAGATATGGAAGATCGATAATCGCATACCCGTCACAAAAGTTCAGACGATGTCGGAAGTCATAGCCGCATCGGTCGCCGAGCAGCGATTCAATATGCTCCTGTTAGGACTGTTTGCCGCTGTGGCCATGCTGCTGGCAGGGGTTGGCATATACGGCGTGATGAGTTATTCGGTCACGCAGCGAACGCACGAAATAGGCGTGAGAATGGCTCTGGGAGCCAGTTCCACGGATGTGCTCAGGATGATTTTAGGGCATGGCGCACTGGTCATTCTTGCTGGTCTTGGGCTGGGGCTTGCGGGCGCATTCGCGCTGACGCGCCTGATGTCGAGCCTGCTCTACGGTGTGACGGCGACCGACCCGACTACATATACGATAATCTCTGTGGCGCTTGTCGCGGTGGCGCTTGCGGCCTGCTACATTCCGGCGCGACGGGCCACGCGGGTTGATCCGATGATCGCGCTTCGTTACGAATAATCAATTTAGAATCAATCACCGGAGGTGATAATGGAGACATTGCTTCAAGACCTGCGTTATGCGGTTCGGATGTTGCGCACAAGGCCCGGTTTTACGGCAGCGGCTGTGATTTCGCTTGCGCTCGGAATAGGCGCGTGCGCAGCCATCTTCAGCGTCGTCGATTCCGTGCTGCTGCGCTCGCTGCCTTACCCCGAAGCGGAGCGCATTGTTCAACTGCGCGAGGTGAGCGAGAAGGGCACGTATATGCCTGTGGCCGAGCCGAACTTCACCGATGCCCGCGCGCGAAACAACAGCCTCGAAGGTCTTGCGCAACTGTCGGGCGGGCTGGTTACGGTGACGGGCGGCAGCCAGCCCGTACGGACTCGCGCCTACTGGGTGTCGGGCGATTTCTTTCGCGTGCTGAAAGTCGAGACTATGGCAGGCCGCGTCTTTCTTCCCGAAGAGAGCACGCCCGGCGGCGCGCAGGTGGCGGTCGTCAGCTACGGTTTCTGGCAGCGATTGATGGGAGGCAATTCCGACCTGACGAAAGCGGCGCTGACCGTTGACGACCAGACCGTCACAGTAGTTGGAGTCATGCCGCAGGGCTTCGCTTATCCCGAAGGCGCAGAGGTCTGGATTCCTCGCGAGACATTGCCCGCTCAAACTTCTCGCACGGCGCACAACTGGAGCGTGATCGGTCGCGTGCGCTCAGACGTTGCGGTCGAGCAGGCGCGCGCAGATTTGAGCGCAATCGGCAGGCAGTTCAAACAGGATTACGGCAAAGACGTAGACGCCGTGGATCTGGCGATCATCCCGTTGCAGGAGTATCAGGCCAGAAATGTTCGCAGCGGGCTATGGATTCTTTTCGGCGCAGTCGGGTTCCTGTTGCTGATCGCCTGTGCAAACGTCGCCAACCTGCTGTTGGCGCAGGCCACTGCGCGCAGGAAAGAATTAGCCGTGCGCTCGGCGCTCGGAGCCACGCGACTGAGGCTTGCGCGGCAATTCATCACTGAAAGCATGACGCTGGCATTGATCGCCGCCGCAATCGGAGCGCTGCTGTCGTTATGGGGAGTTGATCTGCTTGTCGCTCTCAATAAAGGTAACCTGCCGCGAGCCAGCGAGATTGGCGTAAACGGGCGGGCGCTTATATTCACCTTAGCGCTCGCGATGCTGGTTGCCGTTGCGCTCGGCCTTTTTCCCGCGCTCAAAAGCGCAGGCAAAGACCTGCAATCGACGCTCAAGGAATCCGAGCGCGGGCAATCTGCAAACAGCGTCAGCCATCGATTGCGCGGCCTGCTCGTCGTTTCGCAGGTTGCGCTGACGCTGATACTGCTGATCGGCGCGGGTCTCTTGATTCGATCCTTCGTGCAATTGCTTCGGATCGATCCGGGCTTCCGTCCCGAAAGCGCTGTGGCGATGGACATTTCGCCAGCCTCGCCAAAAACCGATCAGGAAAGACAGCAACTCGTGCGCTTTCACCGTCAATTGCTCGAAGGATTAAGCCGTCTGCCGGGCGTTACCGCAGTGGGCGGCGTAACCAATCTGCCGCTGACCGGAGGCGGCCCCGACGGAACATTTCTGATTGATAACGACCCTGCAAACACAGGCTATGCCGAATACCGCAGGGCGAGCGAAGGCTATTTTGCCGCGATTGGGATACCGCTTTTACGCGGTCGAATGTTCGAGCAGAGCGATACTGTTGATTCGCCGCACGTTGCCGTGATCAGCCAGTCGCTTGCTGAAAAATACTGGCCGGGTGAAGACCCTCTGGGCAAACGCATTCAGTTCGGCAACATGGATGGAGACCTGCGATTGCTCAACGTCATAGGCATTGTTGGCGATGTGCGCGATTACGGGCTTGAATCGAATGTGCGCCCGGCAATCTATGCCTACTCTTTTCAGCGACCGCCGTCATCTAATAATTCCATCGTCGTTCGCGCAAGCGTTGACGCTTCGGCGTTGATTTCCGCGTGTCGCGGCGAGTTGGAATCGCTCAGCCGTGACGTTCCCGCGAACTTCCGCACGGTCGAACAGATATTCTCTTCCTCGCTTGATGAAAGGCGCTTCAGCCTGATTCTGTTCTCTGTTTTCGCGGGCGTGGCATTGCTGCTGGCGGTCACGGGGATATACGGCGTAATGTCTTACGTGGTCACGCAGCGCACGCACGAAATAGGCATTCGCATGGCGCTGGGGGCGCAAAGCTCGGATGTGCTGAAGATGGTCATCAAACAGGGGATGAAACTGACGGCAATTGGCGTCGTGACAGGCGTGATGGCTTCCTTCGCATTGACGCGTCTGATTGAAAGCCTGCTGTTTGGAGTCTCTGCGACTGATCCTGCGACTTTCGCAGGCGTGGTAATAATGCTTATAGTTGTGACGCTGGCAGCCTGTTACATTCCTGCGCGGCGGGCCACGAAAGTTGATCCGATGATTGCGCTCAGGTATGAATAATGAATCTATAAAAAGGAGAGGGTGAATGATGCTCAAGAGTTCGAGATTAGTTTTTGTAGTTTTTGCTCTGGTGATCTGTTTTACGCCTGTGCTTCAGGCCCAGGATAAAAAGCCGACGCCTCTGATAGTGGCGTTCGGCAGCGATTCTGCGGAGCGCGGCACGACTCGCGTTGGATTGTGGAACACGAAAAAAAATGTAGGCGCGGGCCAGTTTGCAATCGATTATGGTCGCCCGGTCTGGCGCAAGGAGTATGACGACGCCGCGATGTTCGACAAGATAACGAAAGGCAAAGTCTATCGTCTGGGCAGCAATTTCTGGACTACGTTGGATTCGGATATTCCGCTTGTCATCGCGGGCAAATCGATCCCGGCGGGTCACTGGTATCTGGGCCTGCATCGCTCCGACGACGGCGCGACGTGGAGTTTGGTGTTCATCGACCCGGCAAAGGCTCGCGCCGATCACATGGACGCGTCTGAGGTCGGGCGCGCGCCCATTGCTTTCAAAGCAACGATGACAACCGAACAGGCCGCAGAGTTGAAAGAGAAGCTGACGATAGACCTGTTGTTTCAAGAAGCCAATCCGAAAGACGTGACGCTGAAGATCGCGTGGGGCAAGCTGCAACTTAGCACGCCCATTCAGGTCCCTGTTCCATCCGGCAGCTAGAGCAGGTTCCAATTCCGTGTAGGGGCACCGAATCGCCGACAGGCGATGACTGTCATGGTCTTACGACCATCCGGGCAGCCCCTACACTCATTCCAAACCTGCTCTAACATATAAAATCAGGAACAAATAACACCGCATGGTGTCTAACAGTGCTGGAAAAGCTCCACCTCACTTGTTTACTATGCGCTACTGGATAACACATCGAATGCGCGGCGGCAGGTACAAACACTCCTTCTACCGAGCCGATTGGCGATGAACAGTAGCCCGACCGTCAAACAGACTGGCGGGCTACTGATCTGGTTATTCGTTTGAAAAAGTCGCGCGCAATACAAGGGTGAGCGTTTGACGATTCGGGTCGTTGGTCGTCACTGTCGCGTTTTTGCTGACCTCGCCTTTGTAGCCATCCG
This sequence comes from Blastocatellia bacterium, assembly GCA_963804815.1. GTDB lineage: Bacteria > Acidobacteriota > Blastocatellia > UBA7656 > UBA7656 > DATEKX01. The sequence continues at coordinate 511,657 of CAWDRU010000001.1, forward strand.
TCTTTTTAACTTCAAGAGTTACTTTGCCTTCCTTGCCGGGATGAATTACCTTATCGAACTCGCTGGTTGTGCACCCGCACGAAGGCGCGACATTCTGGATTTCCAGATCCGTGTCGCCTTCATTTTTTATCGTGAAGGTGTGGGTGAGCGGCGTGCCCGGCTTGATTTTCCCGAAAGAATGCTCAAGCGATGCGATGACAAGCTTTGGGCCTGCGGGTTGCGGGTTCTCTCTGGCTGCCACAGAAATAGCCGAAACACAGAGAATTGCAAACAGAACAAACGTGAATTTAGACTTCATAACTTCTCTCCTTCGTATAGTGATGTGATGCTTTTAAACAACGTCAGGCGTCGCGGTACGGTTACAACAGGCAAGAAAAAAACTCGGAAGGGCTTTGCGCCAAAAGTCTAACTATTTACCTGCCGCCTTTTGCTCATAAGCGTATTTTTTCCAAAGCGCATCTATCTGCACAGTTAGATCATCTTGAACGGTCTGCGGTAAATCATAAAATCGCGCAATAAAATCAGGTGTAGATTTATGCGCTGATGCTGGCGGCGCATATCCGGCTTTTCTATAGGTTTCATGCAAATCCGCTTTGATAGCTTTCGCAATGGCTGGAATGTTCTCGCGCTTTGTGCCGCTCTCACCATGTTCAAGTCGTATCCATTGCGTGCGACTTATCCCTGCACGGCGACCGGCTTCGGCCTGATTGATCTTCAACGCAACGCGATGTTCATATAGCCACTCGCCAAAACGCTTGCGGTCTCGTTCTGTTTGCTGAGTTCCCATAGTATCGCCTTATGGTATCTTTTGCGCCGCGACCGTTACAATTAGCAAAAAATACCATTTCGCTTGACTTTAATTTTGAAGGCGTGTTATCTACGTCACTATGAAGATTGAAAACGGTTCTCAAGTATTTTGCAATACAATTCGCCAGACAGATATTTAGTCACCAATAGAGTGATAGGAAACCGAGTTTGTTGTTACACCTAAAAGTTTTTACGCTCTCAGCCTGAGCCAAAGCAGCAAAGCGATAATCGCTATACCTAGCTCAACAGTTCCATCATTGGGAGAGGTACTTTGTTGGTTCGAGCCATGCTCACTGCATTCACCGGGATAGTCTTCAATGCATCCGACCGTCCCACATTCGCAGGCATACCCGCCAGCAAACGTATGTCCTGCATGAGCCGGAAAGGACAGGCACAACATGAGCAAAGAAATTGATAAAAATCTTTTCATAAAAAACCTCTCCCACTATCTCAGAGTATATTGATTTGTCGAGAAGCATAGCAGGATTAAAATCACTGGAAGGATTTCACAAGTCAGCATTAAGAGACTTGGAAAGCCTGGTTCCATTAATCAAGCATGCCAGTCCGCGATTGTATTATGATTTTCTCAATTCCTATGCGGTCGAGCTTGGCGAAGTAGGCCGCATGGATGAAGCGGAGAATGCATCGGGATTAACAATCGCCTCACCCTTTGCGCCCTATTATCCAGAATGGCAAGCTACGTTCTCTGAAATCAGATCGAATCGCAAGCGTCCGCGATATGTTCAAGCTAAAGCCGAACGCCAGACATCAAATCAACAAACCGCTATTGCAACGGAAATCGAACCAGACAGCAACCTGCTCCCGTTCAGAAAGCGACACCCTCTCAACCCTCAACCCCATCTCTACAGCCATATCGAAGCGACTGGAAATCAACTCACCCTTCAACAAAAACGCTCACTCGTTATAGACATCGCCTGCAACCTCAAAGAAATCTTTTTAGACCGTCTCTTAGCTTTAGCCGTTGACCTTGACGATCAGCCTCCGCAAGCACGCAGGCGCAGACAAATCAACCTTGAAGATAAAGGTACGCTTGAAATGCTTATGAATCTCTGGACTAGCGGCGACCTCGACATCGGCGACCATGTTGCGGTGTTATCCGCTCTCAGAGATTGCGACAACAATCTCCGTCGCCAGAACATTATCAATGAGATGATTACTTACATATTTCGCTTCACACAAGATCGCATGCAAAGCGAGGCCATGTGGCGCAAGCGGTTTGAAGCGGAGCTTAATCCTGAATCCGATTAGTCCTTAATGCTCTTATATAACGCGAGTTCGACATAAGAATCAGCCCTGAAAGGGCGAAATTCAATAGCACAGGGCATCGCCCTGTGTCTTGCATCAACAGAAACTACAAGCCCTGTAAGGGCAATGGCATTGAATTAAGAGACGAAATCGTCTAAACCTGTAAATATGGCCAAAAAAACGAACAGCAGTTGATCAAACATTTGCAGCAGGAACTCTTTAGCACTACGACGCGGGAGCTATTTCGACAACGTCCACAAGACTTCACTCGCATCCGTGCCCTAACCTTTGCACGAGTCGCCTTATTGATTTTACGAGGTCACAAATTGAGCTTGCAGAATGCCCTTAACAAGTTCTTCACGGCTCTGGGTGAGGTTTTTAAGGTGCCCTCTTCAAGCGCCTATTCTCATGCTCGTCTCAAACTCAAGCCTGAACTCTTCGCTCATCTCAACTCGATCTCTTGTAGCGACTTCTACCAACTCTATCATAGTGATTCTGCGGTCAAACTTTGGCACGGGCATCGCTTATTAGCAGCCGATGGCACTTATCTGAACCTGCCGGACACGGCTGAGACTCGCGCTGAGTATACGCTCCAGGTCAATCAACACGAAGGGGGCGAGTGTGTACAGGCTTTGTGCTGTCTGTTGTATGACCTGCGCAACGATTTGGGTCTTGTCGGGGTGCTATCTCCGCGTCAGGGAGAAAGCAAGCAGTTGCTTGAAAAGTTGTGGCCTGACACTAAGGAGGGGGATGTTCTGGTACTGGATAGGGCATATGCCGATTACTGCGTATTTGCATATGCAATAAAGCAAAAGCGGGAGGTTTTAGTGAGGCTGCCGCGCGGCAGATTCAAAGCCTGCGAAGGGTTCTGGCAAAGCGAATCGCAAGAAGAAGAGATATTATTGCAAGCGCCTCGATCAGCGCGAGCTTTCGTAGAAAAGCACGAATTAGCCAAACAGATAAGAGTGAGACTGGTGCGCGTAGAACTCGACGGAGGGGAGACGGAAGTGCTTGCGACAACGATGATAGATAAAGAGAAGTACCCGGCCTGGGAGATGAAACAAGTATACGGGTGGAGGTGGAGAGAGGAGACATTCTTTGATCGATTCAAGAACATATTCGAGGTAGAGAGGTTCAGCGGGACGAGCGTACAAGCGATCAAACAGGATTTCCAAGGGACGATGTTTCTAGCGACGCTGGAAAGCATTTTGATAAAAAGTGCGCAGGAGGAGATGGACGAAGAGTCAAAGAAGCGGGAGAGGAAGGGAGTGGCAAAAGTGAATCGAGCCGTGAGTTATGTGGCGATGGTAGATAGGGTAGTAGAATTATTGATGTGGAAGCGGGAAGTGGAAGAAGTGCTGGAGGAACTACATCACTTGTTTCAGACCAATCCGACCCGAATACGAGAAGGGCGTCGAGAAGAGAGGCCGAAGCTGAAATACGCGCATAAGTTGCGATTTCACAAGTACATCAAAAAGCTCAATGCTTAATTCAATGCCATTGCCCTGTAAGGGCGAAATAAACCAACTGATTTATTTCGCCCTTACAGGGCTTGTGTGGTAGTGGCGTTGCATACCGTGGGTTTCACCCACGGCTATTGAATTTCGCCCTTTCAGGGCTTTTACTTCGATTATTATGTCGAACTCGCGTTATATAACATCTGGCCGCAAGAGTGAATAACATGCCTCCAAAAGCCAGTCTGCACTATAAGTCGTCGCGCAATCACTTCACGATCTCGGCTTCGCGCCAGAGCGCGGGATAATCGGTAAAGCCGCCGTCTATGCCAAAGGCGATGTAGCGTTGAATGTCTGCGATTATGCTCTGACGCACGGTCAAACCGTTCGGCTGCGATTCATCGAGCGGCTTTCGCGCGCTGGCAAGCGTGGGGCCGCGAAACGTGTAAGGATGTATGACCAGCCCCGCCGCGTGAAACACGGCGACATCACCTGCATCTTTCAGCATAGACTTGCTCGGCCCGGCCCCCTGAGCGTAGGCGGCAATCTCTCTGGCAAGCGACGGCGTGACTTTCGCTGAATCTGTTTTGCGTTCGGCGTCTTCCATTGGCAGAAGCTGAACGCGGCGATAGCGCGGCGCGGCCTCACGCATTCTGAGCAGGCACTCTTTCGAGAATGATTGAATGAATATTCGCTCTCGCTCTTTATCGTGATCGAAGCCGTGCGCCTTGAGGATGGCCGCAAGCTTCTGCACCGTGTCGTAGCCCATCTGTTTGTAAAACGGGTAGTGTTTCAGTTCGATATAAAGTCCCGCGCGTTTGCCTACCAGATTGATCGCCTCTTCGAGAGTGGGAACGCGCTGTCGGACGTAGCCGGGATTTGCCGCGAACGGATTTGCGCGATTGAACCACGAGCCTGCGTCGAGTTGTTTGATCTCTGCAAGCGTGAAATCGATTGTGTACCACCCGCGAACTGGCTTGCCCGCCTCTTCGATGTCGCGCATAGCCGCGCGGGCCGGGAAGAGTTCCGCGACGTTCGTCGTGCGCGCAAGGTCCGGGTCGTGAAGGCAGACGAAGTGGCCGTCTTTGGTCAGTTGCAAATCCTGCTCTACGAAATCGGCTCCCTGCTCTATCGCCAGACTGTAGGCTGCCAGCGTGTGTTCAGGCGCATAGCCTGACGCGCCGCGATGCGCCACAAGCAAAGGTCTGTTTTTCGGGCCAGCCATCGCTGTGACAAAAATGATTGACGATAATAAAGAGACCGCGACGAACTGAATCAATAAACGGGTCCGCTTAGCGCCCGCGTATCGAGATAGCGGATTAGTCATAATATTTCCTTTCGATGAAGGTTCACCGCAAGATAAAACATTTCAGCCTGCGCATTCAACTCGTCGCCGAAGCGCATCTGTTTAGGCTATAATGTGGGCCTTCGATTTAATCCGAACCCGGGAGCAGCAACAATGAAAATGCGCATAGCCTGTTTCGTTCTACTGGCCGCAAATCTGATCTCTCCTTTTTCGCTCTCGTCGGCTCAGAACCGGGCGTCGGTATTCGATGAGATCAGGCGCGATCATGAATGGATTGAAAAGAACCTGCATAAGCGCGCACCGGCAAAATCGCTGTTCCCGGAAGCAGTTGCAGCCCTGACCCAATCAGTTGACGTGAAGCATTACCGTTTGCAGATCAGGCTCAATCTCAACGCGCCCGCCATCGCAGGAACCGTGACCATCGAAGGCGAAGCTCTGACACGGACAAGCGAAATCAATATTGACGCGCAGGCTAATCTCATAATAGATGCTGTGCGGTTTGACGGCGCGCCGGTCGATTTTCGCCACAAAAAAGACCTCATAAAGCTCGACTTTTCCGCGCCGATTCTGGCCGGTAGCAAATTCGCCATCGCGATTGATTATCACGGGACGCCCGTCGTGTTGGGCAGGCTCGGCGGCGGTATGCTCGTCTCCAGACACGGGAGCGATGACAATCCCGTGATGGCTTCTTTGAGCGAGCCTTTTGCAGCGCCTTCGTGGTGGCCCTGCATTGACGACGCTCGCGACAAGGCTACGGCTGAGATAGAAGCAACAGTCCCTGCCGGTTATCAGGCGGCCTCCAACGGCGTTCTTGTTAAAACCGAATCGAACGCGAATCAGACAGCGACTTTTTTCTGGCGCGAAGATTTCCCGCTTTCGACTTATCTGGTTTCAATCGCGGCGACCAACTACGCAAAGTTTGAAGACACGTATACGGCGCTCGACGGCACAGTGATGCCGCTCATCTATTACGTCTATCCAGAGCATCTGGCCATAGCGCAGCAGAAGTTCGCAATCACCCGGCGAGCGATGGAAATATTCGCGCCGCTGTTTGGCGAGTACCCGTTTATCAGCGAGAAGTACGGCATGGCCGAATTTCCCTGGAGCGGCGGCATGGAGCATCAGACGTTGACGAGCCTTGGCTCAAATGTCGTCGGCTCGTCGGGCACGAGCCAGTCAATCATCGCTCACGAACTGGCGCATCAATGGTGGGGCGATCTTGTGACTTTGCGAACGTGGGACGACATCTGGCTCAACGAAGGCTTTGCGACCTATGCGGAGGTTTTATTCTTCGAGCGATTCTCCAGCCTCAATGCGGGCGAGTTGATGAGCGACAGTTATGACGACGGCAAGATGTCCGGGCGACTGGGAGGGACTGTAACGGCAGAGGACCCGGATGATCCTTTCGATGATACGGGCGCGGTCTATACGAAAGGCGCGTGGGTGCTGCATATGCTTCGTCATATGATGGGCGATCAGGCATTCTTCGACGCGTTAAAGGATTATCGGCAGCGTTTCGCATACGGCAACGCTTCGACGAGCGATTTCCAGCGCGTGTGCGAAGACCACTACGGCGCAAAGCTGGACTGGTTTTTTACTCAGTGGATCTATGCGGAAGGCCGCCCATCTTATAAAGTCTCGACCGATGTAGGCGCGCCTGATACGGGAACCGGTTTCACATTGCGCGTCACTATCAAGCAGAAACAGACGCAGTCGATTCCGGGGCGTTCCGAAAGCGTTTTCATCATGCCGCTTGACGTGACGATCACATACGGAGACGGCCAGACAGAGAAGCGTGTAGTCATCAATGATGCTCGCAAACAGACCTTTACTTTCAACATAGCGAAGCTACCCGTAAGAGTTGAGGTCGATAAAGACAACTGGGTACTGAAGAAGCTCAAATAAAATTATGGACCTCAGGTTATCGGGCAAGGTCGCAGTTGTAACGGGCGCAAGTCGCGGCATCGGTCGCGCCATCGCGGAGACTCTGGCCAGCGAAGGCATGAATCTGGTGCTGGTGGCGCGCTCAGGCGATCTGCTCGAAGAGCTTGCGAAATCGATTCCAACCGAATGCCTCGCAGAGGCCCGCGACCTGCGCGAATCAGGCGCGCCCGCCGATGTAATTCAAAACGCCGTCGCGCGATTCAATCGAATAGACGTGCTGGTCAACAACGCAGGCGCGACCGAGCGCGGCGATTTTCTGACTCTGTCGGATGAGAAATGGAGTGACGGATTTGCGCTGAAGTTTTTCGGGGCAATGCGATGTTGCCGCGCTGCGTGGCCTCATCTGAAATCGAGCAGCGGCGGCATCATCAATATAGTCGGCATCGGCGGTCGCACACCGAGCGCAGAGTTCACCATCGGAGGTTCGGTCAATGCGGCGCTGCTCAATCTGACGAAGGCGCTGGCCGACCGGGGCTTAAAAGACGGGGTGCGCGTCAATGCGGTTAACCCCGGCTCGATTGCCACAGAACGATTGCAGAAGCGGATCGAGCGTTTCGCCTCGGAGCATTCAATAGACCGCGAGCAGGCAACGCAGCTGATGGCCAAAGAGATGGGCGTATCGCGTTTCGGCGACCCGTCAGAGATAGCGCGCGCTGTGGCATTTCTGGCCTCGCCGCAATCGGACTATTGTCACGGAGCAATACTCGACGTAGACGGCGGGCAGACCCGTACGCTTTAGATTCCGTCTTTCAACTCATCCGACCGTTGCTTCCAATAGCTGGCCTTCTCGAAATCGGGTTCAACTCCAAATAATCCCTTTTCATATTGAGACAGGGCATGACCCGCCTCTGCGGCTCTGGTGTACCACCGGACTGCTTTTGCTTTCTTTCTATTTGCATCGCTGTCGGATGATCTATTTGCGGCGCGTGTATTCCCGCGATATGAGATATAGTCTCAAGCTGTTTTATCAATTCCGCGCTCGATCAAATCCAGCCTGTGCTCGTAGTTTTTGCCAAGCTCGTTTCTCTGTTTCAAAACCAGTAAATCTTCGCGCGCCTTTATCAGATAAGCTCGCGCAGACCGAATCGCATCCGCCTTCTTACCTGCCGTCGCGATGCTCAAATAGGCTTCGCCGATTTTGCGATTCGACTCGCTTCGCAAAACCGCTATCTGAGAACTATCGTTGACCGCAGACATCCGTGCGGCAAAAGCCATCCCTTTTTGATAATAGACAAGCGCTTCGGCCATCTTTCCTTCGCGCAGCAGAATGTCGCCCGTGTTGTTATAGGTTAGATGAGTCTGTTTCAGAAACTCGAAATTCGACGGATCAAGCGCCGTGATCTCTTCGAGTATCTTCAATGATTTCTGATTCGCTTCTATGGCCTCGCGCTGCTGATTCATGGCCGAGCGCGCGAACGCCATGTACTGCCACTGTTCGGCTATGTCTCGTCGAGCTTCGTTGTTGTTCGGGTCGTTTTCAGAGATCGCGCGCATGGTGGAAAGCGAGCGCAATATGTAAGGCACGCCTTCGCTGCCTCTGCCGACGCGAGCCAGCGCCGTTCCGAGATTCGTGCTCGTTGCCGCAAGGAAGCGTGTGTAAGCTTCGTTTTGCGGGAAATCGCGCCTGAGACTTTCAGACAATTCGACCGAGCGACGATGCAAACGCTCGGCTTCCGCGTACAGGGGCGCAATCTGTGAATCAATAGTTTTCATCTCTCGCAAAATTTCGGCGTAATACTCAAGCCTTGTGCCGACCCTCTGCAATGCGACGGTCAGAAGCCGCCGGGCCATTTCGCCCGTCGGATTGTTTTCAAAAATCTTTTGGGCTTCATCGAGGGCCTGACGATACCATTTCAGAGTCTCCTGATCGCCGCCCGAAAACTCCACCGTGTCGCCTTTTATCTGGTAAGCGCGGGCCAACAGGTTTTGATGATCCGGGTTGTTCGGTTCCAGCTCGACCAGCTTTTTGCTGATCGTCAACAATTGCTGGCCCATCTGTTCGGCTTCTTTCCAATGCTGAATCCTGACCATCAAAAAAGCCGTTTGCTGACTGGCCTGATGGAGGTTCTTCAGGTATTCAACGCTTTCGGGATTTTCGCGCGCCAGATTATCAAGTATCTCGACGCTTTTGAGGTAACTTTTCATCGCGCCTTCAGAATCACCCAGATTGGCGCGGTAAATTTCTCCCTGCGCGTTTCCTATTTTCAAATATGCCAGCGCGAGTTCCTGCGCAAGCGCGGGGTTGTCCGAGGCGTCTTCCGACAGGTTGTTCAGATATTCGATTGCGTCTTTGACCAGCATTTCGCGCGTTGCGGTCGCGCCCGAAAGAGTGGCTATCGCGTCGTGATATTTGAAGACCACATTGTTAGCCAGTTTGCGCACCTGCTCGAATCTTTTTTCCGCGCGGGCGCGCTCTCTTTGAGCCGCTCGCGCCTGATACGCAGTCCCTAAAATCCCTGCGATCAGGGCGAGAAAAATCAGAGACGCGGCCATCACGCTCACCTTGTTTCTTTTAACGAACTTCGACGCGCGATAGGCGAACGTGTCGGCGCGGGCGAGCACCGGCAATCCTTCCAGATAGCGGCGAATGTCTTCGGAAAACTGCTCGACCGAATCATATCGTCTTTCGGGTTCCTTCTTTAGAGCCTTCAGGATGATGTTATCGAGGTCGCCCTTCAACTGAGACGCCTGCACTGATAACCGCCCGGATGAAAGAATGTTTTTCGCGTCTGCATTGGCCTCGCTCGGTTTGTGTGGTTCTGTTTCGCATACCAGTTTCAACATTTCATCGAGCCTGAGGCCCGTCAATTCGTAAGGCGGCGCGCCTGCCAGCAGTTCGTACAAAACGATGCCAAGACTGTAAACGTCGGTTGCGGTCGTGACCGGCTCGCCGCGAAATTGTTCGGGGCTGGCATAATCGGGCGTCATCATTCCAAGCTGAGTTGCGGTGTTGCGCGATTGCCCCGCGTCACGGGAAAGAACTTTTGCGATGCCGAAATCGAGCAGCTTGACCTGCCCGCTTTCAGTTACAAGGATGTTCGACGGCTTCAGGTCACGGTGGACGATCAGCCTCCTGTGCGCGTAGGAAACAGCCGCGCAAACCTGTCGAAACAGTTCAAGCCTTGCCGTAACATTCAGTTCCCTGCTGCCGCAATACCGATCAATCGGCTCGCCTTCGATGAACTCCATTACGTAGAAAGGCAGCCCCTCTTCGCTCATCCCGCCGTCGAGCAGTCGCGCGATGTTCGCGTGTTCAAGCGAAGCAAGGATCTGTCGTTCCTGGCGAAACCGGCGCGCGATCATGTGTGTGTTCAATCCGCGCCTGATGATCTTGACGGCTGCCTTCTGCTCGAACTCGCCGTCATCGCGCAGGGCGGCAAAGACCGTTCCCATGCCGCCCCGGCCCACTTCGCCGAGGATGCGATAACGCCCGATCTTTCGGTCTTTGAAATGCGCGCTTTCGTCGTCGGCGAGATACGCAAGGGGCGACTGGGTAAAAGAGTTTGCCCGGTCTGCTGCAAGCATTTGTTCAAGTTCGCGGCGCATTTCCGTATCCTCGCAGGCCGAATCGAGATAACCGCTTTGCTCGGTCGGCGAGAGGTCCGCGACTTCGTTAAATATACGCTTTATTTCGTTCCATTTTTCCGGCGACATATATCACATCAGTTGAGCCGCAAGCCAAGCTTTCGCGCTTCGCCATTCGCGTTTGACGGTCGAATCAGAGATTTCCAGAACTGCCGCGACTTCTTCATTCGTCAGGCCCGCGAAAAATCTCAGTTCAACGATGCGCGCCTGCGCGGGGTCGAGTTCGGCGAGGCGGTTCAAAGCTTCGTCGAGCGAAATCAGATCGAGATTCTGTTTGTTCGGTAATTTGACGGCCTCGTCGAGCGAAAGAAGCGTTTCGCCCGACCCGCGTTTTTGCGCGCGACGGTTTATGGCGTGATTGACCAGAATGCGCCGCATCATCTCGGCGGCTATCGAGAAAAAGTGCGCGCGGTTGCGCCAGTCAACCGAATGCTGGTCAACAAGTCTAAGATAAGCTTCGTGCACCAAAGCGGTGGCCTGCAAAGTATGACCCTGCCTTTCATTTGCGAGTTGGCGGCGGGCTATTCGTTTCAGTTCTTTGTAAACGAGCGGCAAAAGCTCATCGAGCGCAGCGCGATCTCCGACCTGCGCCTGCTGCAAAAGCTGGGTTACGCTCGGCAAGTAATTTTCGCTCATACGGTCTACAAACTTTAGCAAGCAGGCCGGAAAATTTCGACCCCCTGACCCAATCGACCTGAAATTTCTGCGATTGATTATTGAAAGCCCTCGATTCGCAAATTTATAAAGAAGAGGTGGTTCGCATGAAATTTCGCGTGGACAGCTTGATGTCTAAAGGCAACGAAAACGAGAAAAGGGCGATTCGCAGACCGTGCAATTGATCCAGCCGCTATCGCCTGAGCGAATGAAACATTTATCAACAGGATACGGAAGCAGTACGGGTGCGCGGGGCCAAACTCTTTGACTGATCCGCCATGTGTAGCTATTTTCATGGCATCCGTCTTGAAACAGGAGAAAAACATGATGAACTTCGCATCCCGTTTGAAACCATTGCTGCTGTGCGCGCTGGTGTTCGCCGCCGCGTGCGGCCTGCATTCGACCGACGGCGGTCATTCAGGCAATTCCAACACGTCACCTGCCGCCGCGACCAATGCAAACCCGGTTGATGTTATGACTGCGTCTATCAAAGCGCAGTTCGACGCCAAATCCTACCGCGCTCACATGCAATCGAATATGGACGGAAAGGAGTTCACGACGATCATCGAATACGTGGCTCCCGACCGCTTTCACATGACCGCCCCGATGAATGAAACGATCATCGTCGGCCCGAATACGTACGTCAAACTCCCGACCGGCAGTTGGCAAAAAGTTCCCTTGAACGCCAATCAGATGATCTCTTCGTTCCGCGACCCTAAGATGATCGAAGAACTGCGCAACAGCACGGATGTCAAATTCCTCGGCACGGATACTATCGACGGCACGCCCGTGAAGATATACCAGTACACGGTCAAAAACGCATTCGGGACCAATATGACAAGCACGTCGAAAGCGTGGATCTCGGCAAGCGACAATCTGCCGCGCAGGATGGAGGTTGAAGCCGATGCTAACGGAAAGCCTACAAAAATGCTGATCACCTATTCGGACTACAACACCGACATCAAAATCGAGCCGCCCATGTAATCAGGAAGAGGGAAAAGCAGGCACTCACTCTGCTTTTCCCCTTGACCTTCTTCCCTGTTTATTCATCGACGATTTTTATAGTGCCGCTCGGCGTAATCACCCCTTCTACAGACGCACATAAGGGTTTGTTGAAACAGTAGCGGCTTGAAAATTTTGTCAGCAGCCCTTCTGTGGCCAGATGATCGAGCATTTCCTTGATATTTTCTCTATCGACGTGCGGCAATGATTGAAATATCTCTTCCTGGGCTATTACACGAAAGGGATGATCCATGCCGTAAGCCAGCAGCATAAGCCGGATACTTTCTGGCGCGATCTGAGTTCTAACCTGCATCATTTGAGAGCCTCCTTGCGCTCAACAGGAAATCTGATGCTCCTGCCTGATTGAATTTGCCGTTCAGGGAAAAATCTTTATGCCTGCATGTTATGACGAAACGCTGTGAGGCTTTAATGCAGTAAATTGCCGATTGAAAACTAATGTTTCACCGCTCGCGGCAGGCAATCCTACTTGAAACGCTCGCAACCGAGTTGCTAAGATGGTCAGTCGCTCGTTACAACATTAATATGACTGTGCGCGTGGCGCTTGAATTCCAGAGGAATCTTAAATGTCAGAGTTCATCAAAGTAGCGAATAAATCCGACCTGCCTTCGGGCCAGAGCATGGTAGTCGAGATCAATGGCCGCCCAATCGCTTTGTTCAATGTCAACGGCGAATTCTATGCGCTCGACAACGTCTGCCCGCACAGAGGCGGCCCCATTGGCGAAGGCTATGTTGACTGTAACAACCTTACTGTGCAATGCCCCTGGCACGGGTGGACTTTCAGCGTAACGACCGGCGTATCGCCGGTCAATCCGATGGCTAAAGTCGAACAGTTCGATGTCCGGGTCGAAGGCGAAGAAGTGAAAGTATCGCTGGAGTAACCGAATCGCGCAGGCTACAGGGTGCTCGAAAAGGAGGCATCAACCCACTTGAGTGCAAATGAAACGTTTGATGTAACTATAATCGGATCAGGGCCGGGCGGCTATGTCGCGGCGGTTCGCGCAGGGCAGCTGGGACTGCGAACTGCGATCATCGAAAAAGACAAAAATCTGGGCGGCACCTGCCTGCTTCGAGGCTGCATACCGACAAAAGCGCTGCTGCACACGGCAGACGTTTATGACGAGTTCAAGCACGCCAAATCCATAGGCGTCACCGCGAGCGATGTCGCGCTGGATTTCATTCAGGCCCAGAAGAACAAGAACAAGATCGTCCTGAAAGGCGCTAAAGGCGTCGAGTTCCTGATGAAGAAACACAAGGCAGAGGTCTTCAAAGGAACGGCGCACATTGACGGGCCGGGCCGCATCACTGTGACAGCAGCCGACGGCGCGACTCAAACTATTCAAACTCGCAACGTCATCATAGCGACAGGCTCCGTGCCTCGCTCGCTTCCCTCGCTTCCCATTGACGGCCAGCACATTATTACGAGCGACGAGATACTTGAACTACAGGAGATTCCAAAATCCTTAGTCGTGCTTGGCGCGGGCGCGGTCGGCGTGGAGTTCGCTTCGATGTTCGCGCGCTTCGGTTCCGACACGACCATCATTGAGTTGCTGCCGCGATTGCTTCCAATCGAAGACGAAGAGATAAGCGCCGAGCTTGCGAAAGCTTTCAAAAAGCAGGGCATCAAAACATTCGTCGGAACGAACTTCCAATCCGCGACGGTCGAAAACGGCATGGTAAAGATCGCGGCGCGCGTGGGCGAAGAGGCCCGCGAGTTCACAGCCGAAAAACTGCTTGTCGCAGTAGGCCGCCGCGCTTACACGGACGGGCTTGGGCTTGAAAACACGCGCGTCGAAGTAGATCGCGGCTACATCAAGGTTGACGATCACATGCGCACGGCAGAGCCTAATGTCTACGCGATTGGCGATGTGATTCCGACTCCGTGGCTCGCCCACGTCGCGTCTGCCGAAGGCATACTCGCGGTCGAAACAATCGCCGGTAAGAATCCGCACCCGATCAATTACGACCGCGTGCCGAACTGCACTTACTGTAAGCCGGAGGTCGCAAGCATAGGGCTGACGGAAGCAAAGGCAAAAGAGCGGGGCTATGATGTCAGGGTCGGGAAATTCTCGATCCCGATCCTTGCAAAAGCGCAGATAGTCGGCGCGACCGAAGGCATGGTCAAGGTTGTGAGCGACAAAAAATACGATGAAGTGCTCGGCCTTCACATCATCGGTCCGAACGCGACCGAGATGATCGTAGAAGGCGGCGCAGCGCTGCAACTGGAAGCAACGGTCGAAGAGATGATCAATATGATTCACGCGCACCCGACCGTTTCGGAAAGCTTACACGAAGCGTTTGAAGACGCGCACGGCATGGTGATTCACGGCTGATAGCAGATGGCAAGCGGCAGGCCCGTTATCACTCAGCTACACACGGCCTGCTGCTTGTCAGTGACAACAGACATTCAATGGAACTCGATAAATCCCAACAGCTCGAACTGCTTTACTACATGCGATTGACGCGCTCGCTCGAAGACAAGCTGGACAACCTGCTCAAACAGGGCAAGATCGTCGGCGGAATGTTCCGCAGTCTCGGACAGGAAGCGACGGCTGTCGGCTCGGCTTACGCGCTGGATAAAAACCACGGCGACATGCTCTCTCCGCTCACGCGCGACATGGGCGCGATGATGGTCATGGGCGCGCGCGCGCGCGAAGTCTTTTCGTCATATCTGTGGCGCGCGGCTTCGCTCAATCGAGGGCGCGATCAGAACATTCACATCACGGACCTCAAGCGCGGTTTCATCGGGACCGTAAGCCCGCTCGGCACGCTCGTCTCTGTTATGAACGGAATCGTGCTTGCCGCAAGGATGCAAAAGCGGAAGACCGTCGGCATGGTCTATATCGGAGACGGCGCGACGAGCACAGGCGCGTTTCACGAGGCCGCGAACTTCGCATCGGTTCAAAATCTGCCGCTTGTGATCGTAGCCGAGCACAACGGCTACGCTTATTCGACTCCGACCTCAAAGCAGATGCGGATTTTGAACCTTGCAGACCGCGCGAAGGCTTACGGCATGCCGAGCGAAATAGTTGACGGTAACGACGTTATGGCGGTTTACAACTCGGCCAGGCGCGCGGTTGATCGAGCGCGCGACGGCGGCGGGCCGACGATGATAGAAGCCAAAACATTTCGCCTGCGCGGACATGCGGCGCACGACAATCAGTCTTATGTGCCGAAAGAACTGCTCGAACAATGGCGCAAGCGCGACCCGATAGAGCACTTTGAAAGAGAGTTGCTCGGAAACAACATCGCGACGGCTGCGGAGATTGAAGAAGTAAGCAACCGGGTAAACGCTTTGCTTGATGAAGACCTGGCATGGGCTGAGAGCCAGCCGCCGCCCGCGCCCGAATCAGCGCTCGGCGATGTCTTTGCAGACAACAATAAAACAAGCGCGATTGGCGCGGGAAAATAATACAGGTTTTTATGGCCGCTATAACACTGCTGGAAGCGATAAGACAGGGAATGTGGGAAGAGATGGAGCGCGACCCAAGCGTGTTCATCCTCGGCGAAGATGTGGGCGCATACGGCGGGGCGTTTAAGATGACCGACGGGTTTCTTGCGCGCTTTGGCGAAGACCGCGTCATCGACACACCGATTTCCGAGAGCGCCATTGTCGGGGCGGCGTGCGGCGCGGCGATGATGGGACTACGCCCGGTGGCAGAGATGCAGTTCATCGATTTCATCTCCTGCGCGTTCGATATGCTGACTAATTACGCCGCAAAGAGCCGCTATCGCCAGGGCATAGGGCTTCCGATGGTCGTGCGCGGGCCGTGCGGCGGCGGCGTTCACGGCGGGCCTTTCCACTCGCAAAACGTCGAATCGTTTTTTCTGAATACGCCGGGACTCAAGATGGTCGAGCCGTCAACCCCCTATGATGCGAAGGGCTTGATCAAGGCCGCGATTCGCGACGAAGACCCCGTGCTGTTTTTCGAGCACAAACTCCTTTATCGCAATCCGAAGATCAAACAGGAAGTGCCCGAAGACGATTACATTGTGGAGATCGGCAAGGCCGCCATCCGTCGCGAAGGCACGGACCTGTCGATCATCACATACGGCGCTATGGTCTACACCGCGCTCGATGCAGCCGAGGCGCTGGAGCAGGAAGGCATTGCCGCAGAGGTAATCGATCTGAGAACGCTTCTGCCGATAGACCGCGAGACGATACTGGAATCGGTCAGGAAGACAAGCAAAGTCATAATCCTTCACGAAGCGACGCGCACGGGCGGAATGGCGGGCGAGCTTACGGCGATAATTAACGAAGGAGCGTTCGAGTATCTGGACGGCCCAATCACGCGCGTAACGTCGATTGATACGCCTGTGCCGTATGCGCCTCCGCTGGAAGAATTTTTCCTGCCACAGGTGGACGATGTCCTGAAAGCAGCCCGCTCGCTGGCAGCGTATTAGTAAGTGATGAGTGATGAGTGATAAGTGATGAGCGTTCGGATGCGCGCCATACTTATCACTCATCACTCATCACTCATCACTTTTCAGAGATGGGAGAGATATGAGCGAAGAAGTCAAAATGCCGCAGATGGGAGAATCCATCGCAGAAGGTACTATCGTCAGATGGCTCAAACAGGTTGGCGATTCGGTGAAACGCGATGAGCCGCTGTTTGAGATTTCTACGGACAAGGTTGATGCAGAGATACCCGCGCCCGCTTCCGGCGTTCTCTCCGAGATAAAAGTCAAAGAGGGTGAAACCGTCGCGGTCAACACGGTCGTTGCAATAATCAACGGCGGCGATGGCGCAAAGCCTGCGCCCGCAGCCGAAGCGCCTGAGCAGGAAACACCTAAACAGGAAGCGCCTGAGCAGGAAACATCTGAGCAGGAAGCGCCTGCGCCCGCTCCGCCCGCCGCAGAGCCGCCTCCGAAACAGGCTGCGCCGACGCCTCCTGCGCAACCCGCAGCGCCGCCAGAGCAACCAGCAACGCCGCAACCAGAGCCGTCTGCGAAACCTGCCGCCGAAGCGCCCGCTTCAAAAGAAGAGTCGCGCCAGATGCGTTCGTCGCCGCTCGTTCGCAAGATCGCCGAAGAGAACGGCGTAGACATTTCGCAGATCGAAGGCACAGGCATCAATGGTCGCGTCACCAAAAATGACATTCTCAGTTTTATCGAAAATCGCGGCGCAGCAGCGCAGCCCGCAGCAGCGCAACCCGCAGCCGTAGCGCCTGCTGCTGCTCAAACATCTCCTGCTCAGACAGCCGCCGCGCAGCCGCGCGCGCCTCAATCGCTCAAAGCTCCTGAGAGCGAGGTCGGCCCGCCGCCCTTTAGCGAAGGCGACCGCTACGAAATCGAGCCGATGACGATGATGCGCCGCCGCATCGCAGAGCGCATGGTCGAAAGCCGCCACACCTCCGCGCACGTCACTTCGTTCATCGAAGTCGATTTCACCGAAACGGCGATACTGCGCGATGAGATCAAGGGCGAATATCTCAAGCGCGACGGCGTGAAGATTACGTTCCTGCCTTTCATCATCAAGGCCGTGATCGAAGGCATCAAGAAGTTTCCGATAATCAATTCGTCCGTCTGGGGCGATCAGATCGTCTACAAGAAAGATATCAACATCGGCATCGCGGTCGCGCTCGACTGGGGCTTGATCGTGCCTGTGGTGCGAAACGTTGACGAGAAATCATTGCTCGGTATCGCGCGTTCGATAAACGATCTGGGCGAAAGGGCACGCAAAAAACAGCTCAAGCCGGACGAAGTGCAGGGCGGTACTTTCACCATCACCAATCCCGGCATATACGGCGGCCTGATCGGAACGCCAATAATCAACCAGCCGCAGGTCGCCATACTGGGCGTCGGCGCGATCAAAAAGCGACCATGGGTTATTAACGATGCGATTGCGATTCGCCAGATTGGGATGCTCGGTTTGAGCTTCGATCATCGAGTGATTGACGGAGCAATAGCAGATCAGTTTCTGGCCGTCGTGCGCGATGTAATCGAAGCGGCTGATTACACTTCGTAACGCAAGGTTCAGATTGAAATAAATGTAGGGGCGACCACAGAGGATCGCCCCTACATTTTTTGCAAACCGCTATAAAAGCAAAAAACATATGACCACTGACCTCCAACCTCCGATCCCTGCTATGCGAATATGTGAAGCGAGATGGCTTGAGCGGGTCTCATACACTGACGGCTTGCGCATGCAGGAAAAGGCCGTCGAGCAGATCAAACAGGGAGATGGGGCAGAGCAGTTGTTTCTGCTTGAACACCCGCACGTTTTCACGCTTGGGCGCGGAGCCGACGCGAGCAATATTCTCGCAAGCCCGGAACAACTCCAGTCTCATTCGATAGAAGTTCATGAAACGGGGCGCGGCGGCGATGTGACCTATCACGGGCCGGGCCAGCTTGTCGGTTACCCGATTATTAATCTAAAACCTGACCGCTGCGATGTCCATCGCTATGTGCGAGACATCGAGGAAGTGCTGATCAGAACAATCGCGGAATTCGGCGTGACGGGCAACCGCATCAAAGGACTGACAGGCGTATGGGTCGGCAATGAAAAGGTTGCGGCAATCGGCGTGCGAATTGCGCGATGGATCACCAGCCACGGATTTGCGCTCAACGTCTCAACCGATCTGAGTTACTTTCAAATGATCGTCCCCTGCGGCATAACAGATAAAGGGGTCACTTCACTTTCGCGCCTTCTCGGTCGCCAGATAGAGATGAAGGAAGTCGCTCAGGTTGCCGCACATCATTTCGGCGAAGTCTTTGACCGCAACATTATTGGGGTTCACACATAATCATTGCTGATACGGGCAGACACGAATAAAATGATTGGTCGAAGAGAGGTAAAGTCATGAGACAGGTGATCATTTATCCGGGTGAAGATGGACATTATGTTGCCGAAGTGCCAAGCCTGCCCGGCTGCATCAGTCAGGGCGCGACAAAAGAAGAAGCTGCTGCAAATATCAGAGAAGCGATCAGCGGATATATCGCCGCATTGGAAGAAGATAACCTCCCTGTTCCAGAAGAGCGTTTTGAAACCCTGCTTTTGGCAGTTTAAGCGATTTCATTAATAAAAAAGTGAATAACAATCAGGCAACTCATTTATGAGCAAATTGCCGAGAGTTTCCGGTCGCGAGTGCGTTAAAAGTTGACTTCTACTCGAAGCGACAGGAAGAAAGCCATATCATCGTTCGACGCGATGATCCTTTTGCTCAAGTCGTCGTGCCAGATCATAAGGAACTGGACAGAGGCACATTGCGCGCAATCATCCGGCAAGCCGGTTTAAGTATAGATGAGTTTGTTGAATTGCTGTGATACTGCCCTTCGAGCCTTCTCGTTAACCGTAACCCCGCGCAACTTTCAATCGTATCAAGGTCATATCCGTAGCTTCACGCATTCGAGTCATCTGAGGTATTATCTCTGCTGCATATTGGCTCAATCTTTTGCTACAACTGCGGAGAAGGGATTTTATGTTCAGTGCATTCCACCCTGCGGTCAAGAGTCGCGCTCAAACATTGATCGCCGCGTTCGTTCTTTCTGCCACGCTGTTCTCCATTTCCTGCTCAAAGCAGATTTCGGGCAAACAGGTTGACGCGGCCACTTCGGCAAAGCCTGTTTCGGTCCGCGTCGTAATGGTCGAGCAGAAACAGGTTCGCCGCAACATCGAATCCGTCGGCTCGCTCTTCCCTTACGAAGAAGTCACGGTCAGCGCCGAGGTCGAAGGCAAAGTCGAGCAGGTTATGGCCGATGTCGGGGACCGCATCAGCAAAGGCCAGCCGCTCGTCAAAGTGTCGCCAGCCGAGCTTCAGTTGACCTTCGAGCAGCAGCGCGCGACTCTGCAACAAGCCCGCGCGCGACTGGGGCTGGCAGAAAACGGCAATGATCTTAAAGACGTGCGCGCCGCTGCCGAGGTCAAGAAAGCCGCAGCAGACCTCGCCGACGCCGAACAGAAATACAATCGCGCGAAGAGGCTTTTCGAGCAGGGGCTGGTGCCGCGCCAAAGCTTCGACGAAGCCGAATCGCGCTACAACGCCGCGCGCGCGGCTTACGATCTATCCGTGCAGGGGATTGAAAACCTCAAAGCGCAGCTCGCGCAGTCAAGAGCTTCGACGGCGCTCGCGCAGAAAAAAGTCAACGACTCGATCATTCGCGCGCCGTTCGCGGGCCAGATCAAAGAACGCACAGTGACGCAGGGGCAGTACCTGAAGGTTCAAACGCCTGTGATGATCATCGTGAGCGTAGACCCGCTGCGCATGCGATTGAAAGTGCCGGAGAAGATGGCCGCGTGGGTTCACACAGGGCAGGAGGTGACGGTTTCAGTAGAGGCTTACGCCGACCGCACGTTTAAAGGCAAGATCACTCGCATCAATCCTTCGGTCGATCAGCAGACCCGTTCGTTTGAAGTCGAGGCTTTGATTGAAAATAACAGCGGCGACCTCAAACCCGGCTTCTTCGTTAAAGCCAGCATCCCGTCGAGCAATGTGGTCGGCGCGCTCTTTGTGCCGCAGGAGGCGCTGCTGTACGTTTACGGCGTCTACAAAGTATTCGTCATCGAAGGCAACACGCTCAAAGAAAAAGAGGTCAAGATAGGCGAGCGGGCGGGCGAAGAGGTCGAGATAATCGAAGGCATTAACGAAGGCGACCGCATAGCACTGCCCGTCGCAGGCGCGGTATTGAAAGACGGCGCGACCATAGAGATTGTGCAGTAAAGCAGGGAGCAGAACTGATGTCACTTGCCGAATTATGCGTAAAGCGCCCGGTCTTTGCCGTGATGATGATCACCTTTCTGGTCGTGCTCGGCGTGTTTTCGTTCCGCGACCTTGGCGTCGATCTGTTTCCCAAAGCCGACCCGGCTACTGTCACCATAAACGTTCGGCTTCCCGGCGCAACGTCCGAAGAGGTCACTACGCAGGTGGTGCTCCCGCTCGAAGAAGCCGTCAGCACCATCAGCGGCCTCGATGAATTAAGCTCGCAGGCAACCGAAGGCAGCGCGCGAATCACCTGCAAATTCGTGCTCGAACGCGAAATCGAGAGCGCCGCGCAGGATGTGCGCGAAAAAGTCGCGGGCGCGCTTCGAGGTCTGCCGCAAAACATACTGCCGCCCATCATTCAGAAAGCAGACCCGGATTCCGACCCTGTAATCTCTATGGTGGTCGCGGGCGCAGGCTCGTTGCGCGAAACGACGGAGATAGCAGACAAACAGATCAAGCGCATGCTTGAAACGGTAGACGGCGTCGGCGAAGTAGGAATGACCGGAGCGCGCGAGCGACAGATAAGAATATTTGCCGACGCCGAAAAGCTCAACGCATACGGCATCACGATCAGCGAAGTTCAACGCGCGATTCAGAACGAGAACGTAGAGATACCCGGCGGGCGCATCATTCGCGGCGAATCCGAAATGGGAGTTCGCACGCTCGGTCGCATCGACGCCATCAGCCAGTTCGGCGATGTCATCGTCTCCAACGTCAACGGCACGCCCATCAGAGTGAGCGATCTTGGCCGCGTCGAAGACAGCTTCGCAGAGCCGCGCACATGGAATTCGCTCGAAGGCAAGCAGGCCGTCACGCTCGACGTGCGAAGGCAATCAGGCACAAACACGGTCAAGATCATCGGCGAAGTAAAGAAGAAGCTTGAGCAGATCAAGAAAAATCTCCCGCCGGGAATCACCATTCGCATCATCCGCGATCAATCCGAGTTCATCAATGCCTCGGTCGCATCGCTCGAAGAACACCTGTTGTTTGGCAGTCTGCTCGCCAGCCTTGTCGTGCTCTTCTTCATCCGAAGCTTCCGCTCCGTGCTGATCGCAGCCGTCGCCATCCCGACTTCGATCATCGCGACCTTCACGCTGCTGAAGGCAATGGACTTCACGCTCAATAACATGACGCTGCTGGCATTGACGCTTGCGGTCGGCATAGTCATTGACGACGCGATAGTCGTGCTCGAAAACATCGTGCGCTACATCGAAGAGAAACATTACGAGCCGAAACAGGCGGCAATCGAAGCCACAAAAGAGATCACGCTCGCCGTCGTTGCGACTACGATTTCGCTTGTCATCATCTTCGTGCCCATCGCTTTTATGACGGGCTACGCTCGCCGCTACGTAAATCAATTCGGCTGGACGATGGCATTCTCCATCATGGTCTCGATGCTCGTCAGCTTCACGCTCACGCCGATGCTCAGTTCGCGCATGCTCAAACGCATAGCGGCCAAACGAGGCGACAAGGCGACCGACGAGCATATCGACGCAGGAGACAAATCAGAGATTACCGTCGAAGATCATACGTCGAAAGATTCGCGGTTCTTCGGTTGGGTTGACCGGCTGTATGGCGGATTGCTCGCGTGGTCGCTCGATCATCGCATGGCGGTCATTGCGATTGCGATTGCCACGTTCGCGCTCACCTTTCCGCTCAATGCGATGGTCGGGCGCGACTGGATTCCGCCTGACGATCAGAGCGAATTGACTATCTCGATGAACTGGCCCGAAGGCACTTCGATTGACGGCACGTCGAAGCAGGCGCTTGAGGTCGCCGAAAAGATAAAGCAGATTCCCGAAGTCGAGTTCGTCAATCCCTTCGTTCACGAGGGGCTTTCGAGCCACAATCATATCTATGTTCGGCTGGTCGATGTGACGAAGCGGGATTTGACCAATCTTCAGGTCGCGGCCAAGCTTCGCAAGATCACAGCCGAGTACAAAAACCTCCGCAGCAAGATCATCATTCCTTCGGCGCTCGGCGGCGGCGAAACCTTCTTTCCGATTCGCGCGCTCATTTTAGGCCCCGATTTTCAAAAGGCGGCAGAGCTTTCAAAGCAGGTCGCCGACCGAATGCGCGCAATCCCCGGACTGCTTGACGTAGAGGCATCTTTGAGCCTCAATAACCCTGAGCTTCAGGTGAAGATAGATCGCCAGCGGGCCTCTGATCTGGGCGTGCGCGCGGCAGATGTCGCAGCCGCCGTTCGGTTGATGATTTCGGGCGAAGATCAAATCTCGACTTACAAAGAAGGCGACGAGCAGTATCTGGTCACGATGCAGTTGTTGCCCGAACAGCAGAAAGATCGCGGGGTGCTCGCTCGCCTGATGATCCCTTCATCGAAACTGGGGCAGGTGCGGCTTGACAATCTGGCGACAATCGAGCACGGGCTTGGGCCGTCGCGCATCGAGCGATTCAATCGCCAGTTTCAAGTGACGGTCAATGCCAACAACGCGCCCGATTTCCCGCTCGACGCGGCGGCGCGAACCGTCACCGACGAGATCAAAAAAGTGGGTTTGCCTCCCGACTACACATATCGTTTTCTCGGTTCGGTCAAGGTGCTCGACGAGACGACGACGAATCTGATCATGGCTTTTCTGCTCGCTTCGATCTTCATGTACATGGTGCTGGCCGCTCAGTTCGAGAGTTTCCTGCACCCGTTCACGATAATGCTTAGCTTGCCGCTTTCGATACCGTTTGCGCTTCTGTCCCTGTGGCTGACGGGCCGCACGCTCAATTTATGGAGCGCGCTCGGCGTGCTGCTGCTGCTCGGCATAGTAAAGAAGAACGGCATACTTCAGGTCGATTACACGAACAAGCTGCGCGCGGAAGGAGTGCCCGTGCGCGAGGCCATTGAACGAGCAAATCACGTGAGGCTGAGGCCGATATTGATGACAACGCTTTCGATAATCGCGGGACTGATACCGACCGCAATCGGCATCGGGGCGGGTTCGGCGCAGCGGTCGGCCATCGCCGTGACGATCATCGGCGGGCAGAGTCTGTGTTTGATTCTTACGCTTCTGGTCACGCCCGTTGCGTATTCACTCTTTGCAGAGCTTGAACAGCGCAGCCTGTTTCAAGGCGCGCGGCAGAGGCTCACGCGGGCAAAGCTTGCGGCCACGCGCTTCTTCACTTTCTTTATCAACTGAGAAGCAAACCCGCTATGGCGAAATTCAATCCGCAGGACCCTCAGTTCGAGGCGCGCGTGCGTGCCAGTTTCGCGCGTCAAACGCTGATGCGAACAATCGGCGCACAGATGACGAAGGTCGCGCCCGGCGAAGTCGAAATAGAGCTTGCCTACCGCGATGATCTCGCGCAACAGCATGGCTACCTGCACGCGGGCGTCGTCACAGCGATTGTAGACAGCGCGTGCGGCTATGCCGCGATGACGCTCACGCGGACGGATGAAGAGATACTTACCATCGAATACAAAGCGAACTTCGTTGCGCCTGCGACGGGCGAAAAGATGATCGCGCGAAGTCGCGTGCTCAGGGCAGGTCGAAAGGTGACCGTGTGCGCGGGCGATGTCTTCGCCTTGCGCGAGGGAGAGGAAAAGCTCGTCGCCACCATGCTTGCCACGATGATGACGCTATCGCCGGAGAGTAAATAATCAGGTTTGAGAAACATTGTCAGGGACGACGTGTCTATAAATTCGGTTCTTTCTACTAAAACATCTTCTAACAACTGCAACTCACAAAGTCACAATTAAACGTAACTTCGCAGCAGGCGCTGTCGTATTAACTAGCTGTTGTTGGTTTCATTTAACAATGCGGGTAGTGTATATTTTCAGATATGAGATTGCCCTACGATGAAGCTGGCAGCAATTACGGAAAAGGAGTTGGGTGGCTGATGGCGTTTAACGGCTTATCCCGCAAGCACCAGGACTTTCAGGTTCATACATCTTAAGCCCGGCCTTCGTTAAACTTAAAAGGAGTACCATCAAATATTCAGCAATGTTGCACGCTTTGAAGCAAAGAATGATCAAACATCCATTTTATTCCTCATCATCTTTATTGGCCGTGTGTATGCTCGCGGCTGTCGTATTTACTTCCGCCGGGTGCAAGAGCGGCTATCCGGTATCGGCGCGAAACGCGGCGGCAACTGAATCGCGCGCGGTCAAGACTGCGCTCGTCGCCGAGTTGCCGATGGAGCAGTCCGTCACAGTAACGGGCACGCTTGCGGCGCAGGATCAGGCGGCTGTGAGCGCGAAAGTTCCGGGCCGCATCAAAGTCATCACGGTCGATCTGGGCAGCGTCGTTCGCCAGGGGCAGATGATCGCGCAGCTTGAGCAGCAGGATTATCAGCTAAGACTGGAACAGGCGGAAGCCGCGCTGGCTCAGGCGCGGGCGCGCGTCGGGCTTTCTCCTGAAGGAGAAGACGAAAAGATAGACATCGAAACGACCGGCACTGTCCGACAGGCTCGCGCGTTGCTCGACGAGGCCAAGCTGAAACTCGAACGGGCGGAATCGTTATTCAGGCAGGGCGTAATTTCGCGCGCGCAACTCGACGAATCCGAAGTCGGGCATAAAGTCGCGCTCAGCCGTTTTCAGGATGCCATCGAAGAGATTCGCAATCGTCAGGCGCTCGTCGTACAGCGCCGCTCAGAGCTTGAAATCGCCCGGCAACAATTGACGGGTTCGACCATCTATGCGCCTTTTGACGGAGTCGTGCAGGAGAAGCGCACGAGCATCGGAGAATATCTGGCAGCAGGCACGCCCGTTGTCAACATCGTTCGCATAGACCCGCTCAGGCTGCGCGCCGAAGTGCCGGAGCGCGAAGCCCGCAACGTTCGACAGGGGCTTGAAGTCCGCGTCACTGTCGAAGGCGACACGAACGTTTACATGGGTCGCATAGTGCGGCTCTCTCCTACCATCACCGCGCAGAATCGAATACTTGTAGTCGAAGCCGAAGTTCGCAACAAGGGACAACTGCGGCCCGGCTCGTTTGCGCGCGCAGACATCGTGGCCAACGAAAAAAGTCTGACCGCAGCCGTTCCCACAAACGCGATTGTCAGCTTTGCCGGAATCGATAAAGTGATTTCGATTCAGGACGGCAAGGCACTGGAAAAACCCATCACGCTCGGTCGCCGCTCAGGTGAGTGGACGGAAATTTTATCCGGCATAAACATCGGCGATACGGTAATCATCAACCCTGGCAACCTTCAATCGGGTCAGCCGGTGACTGTAACAGAATGATGAACGATGAACGCGGAACCCTTGAGTCGCAAAGCGGCTCGCCGTTCCTTATTCGTCCTTCATACTTCACACTTCATACTTAGTTTTTATGCAGAAGCTCGCAGAAATATGTATTCAGCGGCCCGTATTCGCGGCAATGATAATACTGGCGCTCGTCGTCGTTGGCGGGGCCAGTTATTTTCGATTAGGCGTTGATCGCTTCCCTTCCGTTGACCTGCCTACTGTAAGCGTGCGCACGAGCCTGCCCGGCGGCTCGCCCGAAGAGGTCGAGAGCGAAGTCTCGCAAAAGATCGAAGAGGTGGTCAACACGGTCGAGGGCATACAGGAATTGCGCTCGATATCGGGACAGGGCACGTCATTCATCATCGCCACGTTCAATCTCAACCGCGACATCGACGTTGCGGCGCAGGACGTGCGCGACCGCGTCGCCGGAGTCATACGCGATCTGCCGAGAGACGTTGATCCGCCCGTTGTCGGAAAGTTCAACAACGACTCTTCGCCCGTCATGACGATTGCGCTTTCGGCTGATCGCCCCGTGCGCGAGTTGACGGAGCTTGCAGACAAGGTTGTAAAGGTACAGGTTGAACGCTCGACCGGAGTCGGCGAAGTGAGCGTCGTCGGCGGGTTGGGCCGCGCCATCAATGTCTGGGTTGACCCTGATCGACTGACAGCTTATCAGATACCCATCACCGCTGTTCGCGAGGCGCTCGTCAGGCAGAACGCGGATTCGCCGGGCGGCAACGTGACTTCGGGATCGAGAGAGCAGACGCTGCGCACGATGGGCCGCGTCGCAGACCCGAAAGTTTTCAGCGAACTGGTCATCACAAACATCAACGGCGCGCCGGTTCGCGTGCGCGACATCGGCTGGGCGGAAGACGGCACGAAAGAACAGCGGTCGCTCGCGCGTTTGAACGGCGTGCCGACCGTCACGCTCGAAGTGCGACGCCAGTCGGGCGCTAATACTATTGAAGTGATCGAAGAGGCGAAAAAAGCGCTCGCGCGCGTTGCGCCTCAGCTTCCGGGCGATGTAAAGATGGAGGTCATTCGCGACCAGTCGCGATACATCTACGCCGCGCTGCACGAAATCAACCTGCACCTGATTCTGGGAAGCATACTGGCCTGTCTGGTCGTGTTGCTGTTTGTCAGAAGCTGGCGCTCGACGCTGATCGCGGGCATAGCTATACCGGCCTCTGTGATCGCAACTTTCGGAATGATGCGCGCGCTGAACTTCACCTTAAACAGCGTGACGATGCTGGCGCTGGTGTTGATGGTCGGCATAGTCATCGACGATGCGATTGTCGTTTTGGAAAACATATTCCGCTTCGTCGAAGAGAAAAAGATGAAACCGTTCGAGGCTGCACGCGCGGCGACTGCCGAAATAGGGCTTGCCGTCATGGCGACGACGCTCAGTCTGGTGGTCATCTTCATTCCGGTTTCTTTCATGTCGAGCGTATCGGGTCGCTTCCTTTATCAATTCGGCATCACGGCGGCTGTAGCCATAATGGTCAGCCTGCTCGTCAGCTTCACGCTCACGCCGATGATGAGCGCGCGATTGCTCAGATCCGAAGACGCGGCTTCGCACGGAGAGGATGCGGCGGCCAAGTCCCGGCAGGGCTTCTACGGCTGGATTGATCGAACCTATACATGGATGCTCTCGTTTGCAGTGAAGCACAGAATCAGCGTAGGCGTGCTGGCGCTTCTGGTCATCTTTTCGTCGGTGCCGCTCTACGGAGTCGTCAAACAGGATTACCTGCCGAGCGACGTGGACGAATCGGAATTCGACGTTAACATCAATGCCCGCGAAGGCACCAGCCTTCAGGCTATGGATGAAGCGATGCGCGCAGTCGAAACCGACATCCGCTCGACTCCCGGCGTTGAGATAGTGCTTGCCACTGCCGGAGGCGGATTCATCGGCGGCGTCAATCAGGGCGGCGCATACGTTCGCATCGCGCCAATCGAAGAGCGCAGCTTTTCGATGGAACGGCTCTGGAAAGGACTTATTCACGGGCAGCCGCTCGCGGTCTTTCAAAACAACTATTCGCAGCGCGACGTGATGAACGAGATCCGCACGCGGCTCAGAAAATATAAAGACCTTCGCACATCGGTTCGTAACGCGCCGTCGTTCAATATCGGCGGCGGCGGGGCCGAGATCGATTTCAATCTTCGCGGGCCTGACCTTGAAGCGCTCGCAGCCTACGCGGAACAACTTCGACTGAAAGCGCCGCAGATGGGCATAGTTGACGCGGACACGACGCTGAAGCTGGACAAGCCTGAGTTGAGAGTCGAGATTGACCGCACGCGCGCGGCTGATCTGGGAGTATCAACGGACGATGTGTCGTCTGCGCTGCGATTGATGGTTGGCGGCGACCAGCGCGTTTCGCGTTTCCGCGATGCGATGGTCAACGACGATTACGACGTTCAGCTTCGATTGACGGAAGGGACTCGCAACGATTCGGCTGCGATATCCAGATTGTATGTGCCCAGACAAAACGGCGAGCTTGCGCGTTTGGACAATCTGGTTAAGCTGGTGCCGTCGAAGACTGCTTCGCGCATTGACCGGCTCGACCGCCAGCGGCAGGTCAGTCTTCGCGGGGCAGTAGCGCCGGGATTTGCGCTGGCAGACCGTCTAGAAGCGCTCCGCAAAGAGGTGGCCGACATGCAACTGCCCGCCGCGTATTCGACGAGCGTATCAGGCCGTGGTCGCGAACTGGAGCGAACGTTCAATGAGTTCATCTGGGCATTTTTGCTCTCGGTAATCTTCATGTACATGATTCTGGCGTCGCAGTTTGAAAGCGTCGTTCATCCGCTGACGATACTGCTGTCGCTCCCGCTTTCCATACCGTTCGCGCTTTTGTCGCTGTGGCTGACATCGAACACGCTGAACCTTTATTCCGCGCTCGGCATACTGGTGTTGTTTGGCGTGGTGAAGAAGAACGCGATTTTGCAGATCGATCATATGAACAACCTGCGCAGGGGCGGGATGGAGCGAAACGCCGCGATACTGCAAGCTAACCGCGACCGATTGCGCCCGATATTGATGACGACGCTGGCGCTCGTGGCTGGCATGATGCCGCTTGCGCTTGGGACGGGGCCGGGCGCTGACGAGCGGCGCGCGATTGCAGTCGTCGTGATCGGCGGGCAGACGCTCTCTCTGGTATTGACGCTCATCGTCACGCCGGTTGCGTATTCTCTATTCGACGACATGACCGCGAGTCATGCGTGGAACGCGTTCGCAAAGCGAATCTACGGTATAACCCATCCGTTCAGAAGGCGAGTCAAATCAGCCGTCACTCGCCGCCGCGCGGTTGAATCAACGGAGCTTGAAGCGACAGCCGTCACGGAAGATAAGATGAAAGTAGGCGCAGGCAGCGGCGATTGATAAAGCGAATCAGCGTCTTTGCATGAACTGGATGCAGGGGCGCTGATTCGCAGAAATCCTTCGGTATGCGTCAGATCCCGGATTGAAACCTTGTCACCCACCCATTCATTGGTCACAATAGTAGTTGATTCATTCAGAAAGAGATAAGCAAGATGGCTAAACCAAAGCTGACGGGGCCAAGACCTGAGTGGCTGAAAGTAAGGATTCGCGCAGACGAAACGTTTGACCGTGTAACGAAGATGATTAACGATCTGAGCCTGCACACGGTCTGTCAGGAGGCTCGCTGCCCTAACATATTTGAATGCTGGGGCGAAGGGACTGCGACCTTCATGATACTGGGCGATGTCTGCACGCGGCATTGCGGTTTCTGCGCAGTTACAAAGGGCAAGCCTCTTTTGCTCGACCTCGATGAACCGCGCCACGTCGGAGAAGCCGTGCGTCGTCTGGGCGTACGTCATGCAGTGGTAACAAGCGTCAACCGGGATGAGTTGCAGGACGGCGGCGCGCTTCATTTCGCGCAGACGATTCACTGGATTCGCCGCCTGAATCCCGGCACTCGCGTCGAGGTATTGATACCGGATTTCTGCGGCAACGAAGCGGCATTGAACACCGTTCTCGCGGCGCGGCCCGACGTGTTGAATCACAATACGGAGACGGTGCCGCGACTCTACAAACGTGTGCGGCCTGATGCAATATACGAGCAGTCGATGGAGTTGCTCAGCCGCGCTCACGCCCGCAAAGGCGAATGGCCGATGCTCACGAAATCGGGTTTGATGGTCGGGCTGGGCGAAACGGTTGAAGAGTTGATCGAAACATTTCGCGATCTGAGCCAAACGGGCTGCGATATTCTAACCCTTGGTCAGTACCTTGCGCCCACGCCCAAACACATACCTATCGAGAAGTATTATTCGCCCGAAGAATTCGCGCATTTGAAAGAAGAAGCGCTTGCCCTCGGATTTCGATACGTCGAAGCAGGGCCGCTCGTTCGCAGTTCTTATCACGCAGGGCGACACACGGACGTAGCTGGCGGCGATTACAGTAACGATGCGGTTTTCTCGGCCAGCATGCCGCTCACACCCTTAGTGCAGTTGAAAGGCAGATGAAAAGCAAAAGGCCGAATGCTTGTGCATTCGGCCACTGGTTGTAATTGAAATCCGTTAAATTACTTCTTGCCACGGGCGGCTGCTTTTGAAGCCTTCAGCGGGTTCTTCGTTCCGTCGCCTCTGCGCATCGAATCGAGCGCTTTTGCGTGTGCCGCACAATCATGCTCATCGGCTCTCGCCTTCCAATAATCGGAAGCATCAATACCCTGAGATAAAAAAGCGACAACTGTAAAAGGGCTGGCGCATTTCGGGCAGGTCAAGCGAACCGCGCGCGCTGATCCTCTTCTAGTAGACATTATCTGTTCACTCCTTTTCAGATTATATACATGGGCGCGAATCATGCGCCTGACACAAAATAATAGCTTACCAGAACGATGTCACAAATTTCAATCGTATTGAACCCGGCTATGGGCGCTGAAAGCGGGGGCGTTTTCTTCCGCGTTCATACTGCGGCACTGTTTCGGGCTTTGTGCCCGATCCCTCGTCGGGCGTTTTGCTTGCGGCAAACTCGACCATGTTAATGCCCGGCGAGAGGACCGCCTGTTTGCTGCCGAGCATTGCGCCGCGAGGGCCGAACAGGTCTACTTTGATTCTGTGACCCGCAGTGAGATTGCACACACGCCAGCGCCCTTTTGGATTCAGGCGTCCGCCAAAATCCGCAGAGCCAGCCTGATCGACTATACTGATCCTGAAGCGGCCCATCATCACGCCTTCCGGCGCTGACACGGAGACCATGACGCAGGCATTATTGCTTTGAGCGGCTGGCAGAGCGGGCGGGTCAGGTATGACGGGTTGCGGTGTGACCACAATGGCAGGAGCAGAAGGCTCAGGTTTGCTCTCTGCCGCCTTCTTTTCTTCATTGAGCTTCTTTTCAACTTCTGCCAGCTTCTTCTCAAGTTTGGCTCTCTCTGTGTCCGACTTCGCTCTCTTTAAGTCCTCGGTTATTTTCTTCGCATCACCTTCAGCGCTGCTCGAACTGATGACCGCATCCACCCGCACAGACTGTTCGGCCTTTTCCTGCGCTTCGGGCGGCGCGTCATTATGCGAGGGGCCGCGAAAAGCGAAATAAGCTCCCGCAAGCAGCGCCATCAGCAGAATTATGCTTGCGCAAACGGCCACAGCCTTCTTTGCGCCAGACGATGTGTCGGCAGGCATGGCCGTAGTCTGTGCAGCATCCGCAATGGGGAACGTGATCTTCTTCAGCGACCCGTTGTCTGCGGGCGTTACAGTGATCGTTTTGATCGCGGTTACGCCGGACGGGGCGGCTACTTTGACTTCGTGCGCGCCGGGCGCAACCCTGATCGTCGCGCGCCCGTCCGCATCTGCCGTCGCCACGGGCGAAGAGCCGAGATAAACCGTGCTGCCCGCTGGAAGGCTTTCGACCATTAACAGCGCGGTTTGAACGTTGTCGCCATCCTGCAATTTCAAAGTGTCGAAGGTTGCCGCCGAGGTCATTTCGGCAGGCGGCATCGCTGCGGTCTGGTGAGCCGAAAGCGCGACCTGAAGGTCAGTCTGACGGCCTTCTTCGAGCGCGACGTTGATTTTGTATTCGCTGTAACCGGCTTTGGCGACTCTGACGCTGTGCAGTCCGGGCGCAAGATCTTCGATAAGAACCTTTCCTCTTATCGCGTCCGCCGAGCCGCGCAATTCATCATCAACATAAACATCCGCTCCGCCCGGCATGATGGTCATTGCAAGCCGCGCCCCATGAGCGACGGCGGGCGAGATGACTGTCGCAGTGCTGTCGCTCAGGCTCATCATGCGCTTTATATCAGCAAGCATTTCGTCAGCCGATGCGTAGCGGTCATCGAGGCGCTTGGCAGTTGCTCGCCGGATTATGTGTTCAAGTTCGTCCGGGACTCCGAGCAAAGCGAGCGACGGCAGAGGCTCGCGCTCATGAAGATCGCGCATTTCTGACCAGTAGATCCCCGGATTGCTCGCGCTCGATTCAAAAGGGGCTTTGCCGACGAGCATTTCATAAAGGATTATTCCCACGGCATAAATGTCTACGCGCGGGTCGTCGCCTGCTTCGCCCGTCATCCGTTCGGGCGACATATAAGCAGGGGTGCCGAACCCTTCGCCTGCAAGCGTGAGGTTTTCGCCGCCAACCATTCGCGCTATGCCAAAATCGAGCACTTTGATCTTAAGCGTGCCGCCCTCATCAACAAGAATAATGTTGTCAGGCTTGAGGTCGCGGTGAATGATTCCGTTATGATGCGCGTAGCTCAGGGCTTCGAGCAACTGTGAGACTATCAAAACAGCAAGCTCAGGCCGCGCGGGGCCGTTATCGTGCAACTCATCTCTCAGCGTCTTGCCGGAGATAAATTCCATGACGAGGTAGTAACAGCCATTGTCTTCGCCAAATGTAAATAGTCGAGGCAGGTTCGCGTGGTCGAGCCGCGCCATTGCGACCGCTTCCTGAAAAAAGCGCTGTTTGATGACAGAGTTGCGCGTATGTTTCTTGTGAAGCTCTTTGATGGCAACGATGCGACCGGGCGTGTTTACGTCTTCGGCTTTGAAGACCGAGCCGAAGCCGCCGCCGCCTATGTAATCCGTGGTCTGGTAATTACCGATTCGTCTGCTGCTCATAATCGCGCTCCGTTTTTATCTCTTCAGCGCTTTGCCACAGGTGGTTGAGAAAGCCAGATGGATTCTCACACAATGGCAAACCTCAGTCAACATACACATCCCCTGCATATTAGACGATAACCCCGCCCCGATAGTCTGTGTTAATGGCGCAGATAAACAGGGTATCAGATTTGAAATCCGAATTTTGAGATGCCAGCCTGCGTCTTCAACTTTCGCCTTGTCAACAGCCCTCCACCTATGTAAATGTTAAGGCAACGGTTAGCCCGACCGCTTTGCGGCATCAAGCCTCCACGGGCAAGCGATCTTAAATTATAAGCGCACGCGTGTAGTACCCCCTCCAGCGACACGAAGTGCAGCAAAGGAGTGATATGAAAAGTTCCGCGCAACTGGAACGAAGACGTTTCGAGCGCGCCCCAATGTCGGCTCAGGTCGAATACGAGCTGACCAACAGCAGCAGCGGCCCGTCGCGCGTGCGACGAAACATGGCGAACATCAGCACGGGGGGCATGTTCATTTCGACCGAAGAACCAATACGGGCAGGGACGCGAATGGTGGTGCGATTCGAGCTTCCAAACAAGCACCGCGTAATCGCCGTTTCGCGCGTCTGCTACACGAAAAAAGGGCTGGGGCTCGGCGTCGAGTTCCTGAATCTCGATGACGAAGATCGCGAAGAAATCGAGACTATCATTGCCGGTTTGAAAGCCAAAGAGGGATTGCGGGCTTGAATCTTTTTAGCGCGATTCATTACCTTTTCTCGTTATTGTTTCGCTGAAAAATTAACCTTGTAAAGCCCCCGTCCCTGTGTGATAATCGGTTCGCTTAAAGCTGCTGCCCTGCGTTGAAACTGCCCCAAAGCATACAGGATTGATAACCGAACGCTTGATCTGCGCGAGAGCGTCTAAATCGAAGCTTTCACAGCCTGAGATGTTTATGCATATCGAAACAACAAATCGGACTTGTCCGTTGTGCAAGGGCGCGGCTGCGACGAATGGCCACAATGATTCTTCGCGGCTGTGCGAAGCCTGCCGGTCGATGATTGAGACGATTCTTCCGAGGCGAGTTTCCACAACAACAGGAACATATCCCGTCGCGCACCCGCAATATGCAACCTCTGCCGCAAGCCGATGGGAGATCGCTCGGCCCACCGAGTTTGAAGCCATAACAGAAATGCAGGAGGAAGATTACGAACTTGTTTCGTTTGAGCCTGCGACTGAGTCAAAAAGGGATTTTCTGGAAGAGGCGGAAGAACCCTTTGGCCGAACTGCCGTGCCTGCCGAAACGACTTCGCCTGCCGAAACGACTTCAACTCCCGGAACGAGTTCAACAGACGCGCGCGAAACATTTACGCCGCCTGCGCAGCCTCTGGCTTTCGATAAAAATGCGCTTTCTCAACCGGGGGATGAAATCTCAACGCTCGATCGGGCGAGCGCAATCGAAGAGGGGCTACCACTACGCTACGCTGAGCATACGGCAATATCGGATGTCGCAGCGGCAGAGACGGTCAGCGAATTGAAAGCGGCCATTGATGAAAGCGCGGTCGATCCGTGGGACGACCCGCTGCCAGCGTGGGAGTATTCACGCAATGAATGGCCCATAATCGTCGAAGCCGAAAAGCAGAGCGTGTTTGCAAGATTGAAGTTTCCCATAGCGCTTGGCGTGCTGGCGGTGTGCGCAATCATCGCTTATTTCGTCTTCAAGTCGCCCGCCGAAAACCCGCAGGAGCAAATTTCGATTGCAACGCCCGAATTGAACGCACAGCCTGCTCAAACACCGACTACAGCGCCTGCTCAAAACACTGTGCCTGCTCAAAACACGGCAATCGATGAAGGCAGCGCGCAATGGCGGTATTCGCTTCAAGCTATGGCATCTCAAAACGAAACGGAAGCGGCACAGTTTGCCGAAAGGCTTGTCAGAGCAGGAGTCGCGGCCTATGTCGTCTCTTCCGATCTGGGCCAGCGCGGGAAATGGCATAGAGTGCGTGTCGGACGATTCATTACTGCTGACGAGGCGACGCGCTTTGCGGGTGAAGCGCGCGAACGAGCTAAAGCTGCGGGAGTAGCTTTGAAGAGCCTGAATCTGTGCGCATATGAAAAGCCCTAGAAGTTAACGTGGATTTTCAAAGATGCAGGACTTTAATCCACACAGTCTCAAGTACGCGAAACTGGTTGACCGATATTCACGCTATATCGAGTCGCCCGGGCTGCGGCTGAAATTCCTCAACAGCGCATTGAAGATAGAACCGCCGGGCGGATTTTTGATGAGGCTGCCGATGCTGGGCGAATTGCCGCATCGCGCGCTGCTGATAGTCGAGCTATCGAAAGTATTGCCGCTCGATAAACCCGCGCCCAGGATGTTTCGACTGACTGCGCTGCTATATCGCGCTCGATATGCAGTCTATGCCGTGTGCATTGTTTTCGCGCTAACGGTAAGCCTGGGGCTGGGGTATGTGATAACGAAAATGGCAGGCAACTTTTTCGGCTCGTCTGAAGCCAAAGATGCCGGGGGGCAGACTGCGCTCGACCAGAGCGGAGCGGACGAAGGCAAGGCAGTTCGCGATATACCGGCAGCAGCCGGTCTTATTAAAGTCTGGCTGGCCGAGCGCGGCGACGGCTACGAGTTCTACAGCAACGGCGCGCGCGTGTTGACGGAGCACGAGACGACGGGGGCGAAGCGCAGTTTTTACCGCTTTGGCATCGAGACAGTTGCGCGCCGGTCGGATGAAGGCGAGAAGCTTTCGCAGCCTGTCGGAATCGTTTATCATCTTTCGGAAAGCGACCTGCTGCCGTTCGATGACAAGTATAATTCGTCGCTACAGAATTACTCGAAGGCGCTTCTGGAATATGCGAGGGCGCACGCGCTCTATAATTACGTGATCGACCGGTTCGGCAGAGTCTATCGCATAGTGCGCGACGAAGACGCGGCGAATCACGCGGGCAATTCCGTCTGGAGCGACGGCCAGTTTGCCTACGTGAATCTGAGCGCGAGTTTCATAGGCATCTGCTTTGAAGGCCAGTCGAAACGAGGCCGAAGCATAGGCGCAGACGGAATCAACGAAGCGCAGATTTACGCCGCGCGAGTGCTGACGACGGTCTTGCGCTCGAAGTACGGGATTACGGACGCGAACTGCGTCACGCACGGGCTGGTCAGCGTGAATCCGGCGAATCGGCTGGTGGGTTATCACACGGACTGGGTGGCGGCTTTTCCGTTCGACGCGCTGGGGTTGAGCAACAAATACGAATCGGAATTACCGGCCATCTCGCGTTTCGGATTCGGCTATGACGCAGTTTATATAACGGCGGCGGGCGGGAAAAGATGGCCGGGGCTGGATAAATCCGACGCCGTATTGAGAGAGACCGCGAAGGCCGACGATCTGTCGGTCGAAGAGGAGCGGCGTGAAATGTCAGACGTTTTCGAACGACTCGTTTCAAAGCAACGACAACTGGAAAAAGTGACGAGCGATGAGTGATAAACAAGACTCACTCGCTTTCTCTTTGCTTGTCGATGTGGTTATGAATAAGTCCGACCTCATACGAGAAGCGGCGCGACGCAGTGGGCTGACCATACGCGAGTCGGCGCGCGGCGTTGAAGTTGCGCTTGAGCTGATCAAGCGCGAGTTGGGAACGAGCAACAGCGTTAATATACGCGGGCTGGGACGCTTGCACCTGAAGCCGGAAAAGAATGAAATCCTGCCCGCCACAACCCGTGACTCACCCCCGATTCCCGTTCCGGCAGGCAAATCTGTGAGATTGAAAGCAACACGCAAGGCTGTCGCGAGCTTGAATACCGAGCCCCTCAAGCTCGATAAAATCGAAACTAAATCTGGAGGAAATATGGAAAAGAAAACCGAAAAAGAGACCCAACACACAGAGGCCGCCGCAAATGAGGGCTCGGCCCTGGGACTCGACATTGGCACAAGCCGACTGGTTCTCGCCAGCGGCACGGCAGATCACGTTAAATCGAAAGCGGAGTTGAATGCGTTTATCACCATTCCCTACTCGAAATTTACCGAAAGCATTCTGAAGCAGAACAAGGTGACATATCAGCTCAACGGCGGCCAGGCATTGCAGGTCTACGGCAATGAGGCTGCCCGCTTTGCGAACGTCTTCAATACCGAGGTGCGAAGACCGATGATGGGCGGCACGCTCAATGCCGACGAAGAGTATTCGCTTTCCGTCATGCAGGCTCTTATTCAGCAACTCGTTCGCAAGACCAAAAACGGCGAGACGTTGCGCTTCAGCATTCCGGGCGCGCTGCGCGACGGAGGCTCGCCCGACCTCGTCTATCACGAAGCGATGCTGCGCGACCTGCTCGCCGCAATGGGCTACAACGCCAAGGGCATCAACGAAGGACTGGCAGTGGTGTTTGCCGAGCTTGAGCGCGAGAACTTCAGCGGTATAGGCATAAGCTGCGGCGGCGGCATGTGCAACGTCGCGCTCGCATTCATGTCTATTCCAGTGATCACGTTCTCCATAAACAAGGCAGGCGATTACATTGATCGCAACGTCGGTCAGGTAACGGGCGAGATGGCCACGCGCATTCGGACGGTTAAGGAAGAGAGTCTGGACCTGTCGCGTGCGCCGCAGAATAAATACGAAAGCGCGCTGCATGTCTATTACGATGACGTAATCCTGTCGCTGGTCGAATCGCTTCGCGGCGCTCTGGCCGAAACCAAAAATATGCCGAAGATCGACAAGCCTATCCCGATAGTTCTGAGCGGCGGGACTGCGAAACCGAAAGGGTTTCTGGACAAGTTCCGACAGTCAATCGAGCGCGACGGATTCCCGCTTGAAATATCGGAAATCCGCATGGCCTCTGACCCGCTGACGGCTACTGCGCGCGGCTGCCTGATCGCAGCTATGTACGACGCATAGTTTATAAGAGGTTGATTCACCGCAGAAGCGCCGCAGAACATAGAGGGAGCGCAGAGGTTAAGAGATTATCTTATCTGCGTAATCTCTGGGTTCTGCGGCGCTTCTGCGGTGAACAGGTCCCTGACTCTCCTTTTGTTCTGCGCAGGCAGGGCTGTAACAAAGTCGGTTGACAGACATGGTAGGGGCAGGGCTTGTCCCTGCCCGGATGGTCGTAAGACCATGACAGATCATCGCCTATCGGCGATCCGGGCAGGGACAAGCCCTGCCCCTACAGTTACTTTGTTACAGCCCTGTGTGCGCAGGCCGATAGATTGAAGTGAGCCGAGTTGAGTGGTAGAATAATATTTCACCATCAGGCACTGGGGACTCAGGGAGAACATTATGAAAGTATGTCCGGCATGCAGCGAATCCTTTGCAGACGATCTTAAATTCTGCGACCTTGATGGGACTCGTCTTACTCGTCAACTCGATGGATCTGTCCCGGCGCAGGGCGGCAACAGGCTCTGGTCAATGCTCGGCATAGGGCTGCTGGTCGGCGCGCTTATCCTGTCAGCCGTGTCGGTCTTCCTGATACCAAAGGCCCGCGTCTCTACGCCTGTTTCCAGTTCGGAATCTCAGGCGAGCGCTTCGGCAAGCAAACCTTCCAGCGGCACTGCTGACAACCAGCTTGCTTCGGCGACAACCGAGCAACCAGAAATTGTAGTAACAGAAGGGCCACTGCCCGACGCTAAGAAAAAAGAGAAACTGAAAGCGCTGACGGATGAGAATTCCAACGCTCCTGCGCTGAACCCGAAAGCCGCCGCGCAAGGCGTCAACGATACGGATAAAACCCCGCAGCCTGCTGCTGAGCCTTCTGCGCCAGCAAAAGCCGAACCCGCTCCCGCCGTTAAAACTGTAAGTGAAACGCGCGAGCCTGATACTGCGTCTAAACCTGCCGCCGCTACGCCCGACCCGAAGAAGGACCCGAAGCACGCGACCTCGAATTCGTCAAAAGAGTCTGACAAGAAAAAGACCGATGACAAGGAGAAAAAGAAGGGCGGATTCTTCAAAGTATTCAAGAAAATTTTCGGCAAGGATTGATCGAATCTACAACTACCTCTGACGCGCGCGCTTGAATTCGCTGTAAACCAGTTCGAGCAGATTCGCCGAAAGCGCGCAGATTGCTATTATCATCCACAAATCCGTCTTCTCTCCGGTTGAATCGGTTTTTGAAGCCCCGGCTTTATCAACCGCCACGCGCTGTAGAAATTCCTGCTCGCTCGATTGCGCAAGCGAGCTTTCAGCAACGGGCGTATTGAGCGCGAAAACGATCCTGCCCTTTGAATCTTCACCGTCGTATACACCCGGCTCTTCGAGCGCGCGCTGGTAATCGCTGATTGTCTCGGCATGCGCCTGCCCGTTTCCGGAATAAATCCTCTTAAGTCCGGTCAAGCCTCGGAGCACAGGCGTTTGTCCGATGATGAGATTTGCCTGGCGATGAGCCGGAGTTATGAGCCACTCGATGAACGCCGGAAAGATTGGGCTGCGCACGAGGGATGAATCTTTGTCGGATAGGCCGAACCCCAAAAGCAAAATCCGGCCATCCCCCGCGCGAACGCGCACTGCCGCAGGCTCGCCGTTAGAGTATCTCAACTGCGTTTCTCCTTCGCTCAGACGAATCGCGGCGGCGGCGTAAAATCGAACGGAAGCAAATACAGGTATAGTCTCTTCGTCGAATACATCGTCGCCTTGCTGCGCAGGCTGCCTCAAGCCCAATGAATCATTCGGGGCAATTGAATCGAGCGCAAATGAATCAAGCGCGAGTGAAGAGAATTGTTCGTCTAACGCTTTGAGCTTCGCTGTTGCCGACCGAACGTCAGTTTCAGCGCCGACAGTCAAAACGAGCGAGCCGCCTTTGCGCACGTGTTCGCGCGCGGCGGCAATGTTGATTTCAGATATTGCGCCGACCGGAG
The DNA here is from genome assembly GCA_963804815.1 of Blastocatellia bacterium. Classification (GTDB taxonomy): domain Bacteria; phylum Acidobacteriota; class Blastocatellia; order UBA7656; family UBA7656; genus DATEKX01. Next base: position 551,481 of record CAWDRU010000001.1, read on the forward strand.
CAATGATTGTGTGAATCCCCTCGAAACTATCTGCATTAACAGGCAGCGCGTCCTGTCTTTTGGCAACGGCGGCGGATGAGTTTGCCTGCAACGCTTTTTCAATGTATGTCGATTGATCCGTCGAAGGTTGAACGACCATAATTTTTTCCGCGCCTGCCACGCCAGCGACAAAAAACCGGGCATCGTCGGCATCGAAATCATCCGCCGCGCTTGTCCTGACCTCACCGGCAAGCAGGTCATCTTCGATCAGGCGGGCAGAAATGAGCGCGTTTGAAGTAGAGCCGTTTGCGCCGCTTCGATTGAGCTTTGAGTTGACCGGCTCAATTCTTGTTCGATTGCCGTCATCAAACAGCGCGGTCGATTCTACTTCCAGCGTTTCTCCCACGGCTCGCACCATTACCGAATCAATCCTCGCATTAGCGCGGCGCTCATTATTGATTCGTACAATTTTCAAATCAACATCGTTTAGTCGAGTTGGCGGCAGCGCGTGTAAGTTTGAGGATTGCAGGTCGGATATAAAGACCAGTTCGCGGCTTCCGGGCTGCGAAGCCAGTTTCTCGCTCGCCCACTTTAAAGCCGCGCCGAAGTCCGCCGCCCGAAATCGCGGGCTATACGCGGCGATGGCATGTTCAAGCGCAACGCGATCACTTGTGAAATCCTGTAGCAGTTTCACAGAGCCATCGAATTGAGCGACTGCTGCGACATCCGCCGCATCAAGAGCGGAAAGCGTTTCGCGGGCGCGGCTTGCAGTCTGCTCTTTTATCGTCGCCGCTTTCATGCTCAAAGATGAATCGATCAACAACAGCACAACGCGCGAGCGATTCTCTTTCATCAGGACCGGGCCGGAAATTGCGAGCACGAGCAAGGCCATAGCCAGAAGCCTGAAGGCGAGCAGCGGCCATCGCTTGATTGAAATCAAGCGGAGACGCTGGCTCTCTGTTTGACGCAGGAATCTCAGTGTCGGGAAGCGCATTTTGCGCCCGCTGAACCGGACAAGCGCGTGAATTATTATCGGCAGGGCCAGCAGACTGAGCGCGATAAGCACAGACGGGTTCGTAAACATCTTGTCTTTGTGATTGCTTTCCTACACACTCAGGCGGTTCTCAGTTTCGCCGCGTCTTCCAGTCCAAGCTCTTTGATAAGCTGCGCGCGCAACTCGAATTTTTTGACTTTGCCGCTGGCCGTCAGCGGATAAGCATCGACGAAATTGATGTACTTCGGAATTTTGTGCCTGCTTATATTCGCGCGGCAATATTCCCGAATCTCCGTTTCGTCAGCGGTTTCGCCCTGCTTGAGCCGTAAAAGCGCCGCAGATTCTTCGCCCATAAAAGCGTCGGGGAGTCCGACCACCTGAGCTTCGGCGATCTTCGGATGGCGCATAAGAAACGATTCGATTTCAGCAGGGTATATATTCTCGCCGCCGCGAATGATCAGGTCTTTCACGCGCCCGACGATGTTGACATAACCCTGCGCGTTCATCGTCGCAAGGTCTCCGGTGTGCAGCCACCCATCGGCGTCAATCGCTTCGGAGGTAAGTTCAGGCTGGTTGTAATAGCCCTTCATGACGAGAAAACCGCGCGCCAGCAACTCGCCCGATTCACAAAATCCCACAGGCTCGCCCGTCGCAGGGTTTACTATAGCGATCTCCATATGCGGATGCGGTATGCCGACCGTTGATGATTTCAGCTCGAAGCTGTCTGTCAGGACTGTCTCTGTCACGGTGCCGCTCGATTCGGTCTGGCCGAAAACTATAATGCAGTCCGCGCCTATTTTCGCTTTCACCTGTTCCATCAATACGACAGGCACAGGTGTTGCGCCTGTGATGATCAACCGCAGCGAAGACAGATCGAACTCTCCGGCGATGAAGCGCGGATGATTGAGCATCGCAATCAGCATGGTCGGCACGTTGAAAGTAAACGTCGCTTTTTCGCTCGCCATTAATTCCAGTTGTTTGGCCGGGTCAAAACTGATCATCTGTATCAGCGTGCATCCCGTGTAAATCCCGAACAGTACGCCGCCCACACAGCCCGCTATGTGAAAAAGCGGCATGGGCGTAACGTATCGCTCATCGGGTCTGAGATCGCCGATGATCGCAGAAACATGAGCCTGATTAACAAGCGCGTAATGAGTCAGCATCACGGCTTTTGGAAATCCCGTGGTGCCGCTTGTGTATTGCATCTGCGCCACGTCATCAGGCGCAACGCCCAACTGGCGTTCGCGCAGAGCATAGTCTGAAATCGTTTCGCCGAGCGCCGCGACATCCGAATAAAGCAGAAGCCCCGGTCGCGGTGTGGTGCCGATTAAAGCCACATGTTTCAAATCGGGCAGGCGGGCGCTGCGCAATCGTTCGCCTGCGGGGTCAGCAATTGCGTTCAACTCAGGCGCTATGGCGTAGATTGAATCCAGGTAAGAGTTGCCGCGAACTTCTTCAATCAGAAAAAGCGTGGAGATGTCGCCCTGTCTGAGCACGTACACCAATTCTCCCGCGCGATAATTGGTGTTAATCGTTACAAGCACAGCGCCGATTTTCGCCAGCGCCAGTTCGAGAAATATCCATTCCGGCACATTGGTCGCCCACACTGCGACGCGATCTCCTTTTTCGATGCCCAGGGCGATCAGCCCCTTTGCGATTCGATTCGCCTCATCGCGATACTCTCTGTAATTCAACCTGCGGTCGAGGCCGATTTCAGGGTAACTGTAAACGAGCGCTTCTTTATCAGGGATCGCTTCGGCCTGCTGATCGAGCAGGTCGCCGATGGTGAGATTGATCAACTCGATGCCGCGACTTTCAGCCTCCCAGACGGCTCGATTGTCTTTTGTGCCCATAGCGGTTGCCTCATAAATCTCTAACTACATCGCCAGAATCGCATAAGATAGAATCGCATAATAGCGTCAGGCGCGGCCATCTGCCACCGCGATTCTACATTCCGGGAGACAGGTTCTTTCTGCAAAGATTCCATACCATTTCATCCCGCATCGATTTTCGAGCAACTTTTCTTTGACAAGCTCGTATTTTTAAATAATATATTGCTATGCCACATACATTATCACAAAAGCTCGACCGTGAACTGAAAAAAGGCAGCGCCGAACTGCTCATCCTCTCGCTGGTTGAGATCAGGCCCCGGCACGGGTACGAAATCAGCAAACTGATTGATGCGCGCTCGGACGGAACGCTGCGCTTCAATGTCGCGTCGCTTTATCCGCTTCTCTATCGACTTGAAAAACGCGGGTGGATTCAGGGCCGATGGGTAGAAAAAGCCGGGCAAAGACGGCGACGCTATTACAAACTGACGCCCGCAGGCAGGAAGGTACTGGCTGCGCAGCGCAGCACATGGCAATCCTTCGTTGCCGCGATCAATCGCATAACTGAGATTGAAAATGCCTGACTGGCGAAAAGAGATCATAGAGCGGCTGGCGGGTTTGAGGCTTGAGCCGACACGCGAAGCAGAGATCGTCGAAGAACTGGCTCAGCACTTCGAGTCGCTCTATGCAGAACTGCGCGCCGATGGCTCGACAAAAGAGGAAGCCTGTCGCGCGCTCTTTGAAGAATTAAACGATAGCCAGTTGCTTCAGCAGGAACTCGGCAGGGTCGAGCGGTCAGCGCCGATTGAACCTGTCGTTTTGGGAGCAGGGAGGAAATCCATGACGGGCAATCTATGGCAAGACTTGCGTTACGGCTTTCGCATGTTGAGCAGGAACATCGGCTTCAGCATTGTAGCAGTGCTCACACTGGGTCTCGGCATCGGAGCGACTACGGCAATTTTCAGTGTGGTTTACGCTACGTTGTTTGAATCTATGCCCTTTCCCAACCCCGATCAGTTGGTAATGGTATGGTCAAAGGTGGAAGGCGGGCGCAACGTCGTTTCGGCTGGCGACTATTTAGAGTGGAAACGACGGAGCACATCTTTTCAGTCTCTCGAAGCGTGGAACGGCGGCACATTTAATGTGGCCACCGCGCAACGACCGGAGCAGGTCGAAGGCAGTGAGTGGACTCCCGGTTTTTTCAGGATGGTGGGGGTTTCGATGTTTCTCGGTCGAGATTTCCTGCCGGAAGAGGGCGAAGTCGGCAAAGATCATGTTGTAATCCTCGGTTACCGTTTGTGGAAACAGAACTTTGGCGCTAACCGCGAGATCATCGGCCAACAGATTCGCGTGAACGGCGAGCCGTACACAGTCGTCGGAGTGCTGCCGCCGGACCAGTCCGAACGCCACCCGAACCAGCTATCGCTGCCGCTGGCTTTCAAGCCGGAGCAGGTCAATCACGAGACCCACTCGATTCTGGTTATGGGGCGTTTGAAGCCCGACGTATCGCGGACACAGGCGCAGGCCGAGATGGAGACGATAGCTGGCCAGCTGGCTCAGGAGCATCCGCAGTCGAATACAAACTGGAGCGTCAGCGTCGAACCGCTTCACAATAACTTTCTGCCCGAAAGCACGATCAGGAACCTGTGGCTGCTTCTGGGGGCTGTGGCTTTCCTGCTGATGATTGCCTGCGCGAACGTGGCCAACCTGATGCTGGCAAGAGGAACTGCGCGCCAGAAAGAAGTCGCCGTCAGAGCCGCACTGGGCGCGACGCGAGGGCGATTGTTCTGGCAATTCCTCACTGAGAGCCTTGTGCTGGCTTTTATGGGCGGCGTGCTGGGAGTCCTGCTCGGAGCCTTTATTACTAAGGCAATCGTGGCCATTATGCCGACTTACATGCTGCCCGCAGAGGCCGATGTCAGGCTTAGCATTCCTGTTCTGCTTTTCACGCTTGCCTGCACACTCCTGACCGGATTGCTCTTTGGCTGTGCTCCGGCATGGCGAGCAACAAATTTGAATCTGAACCAGGTTCTGAAAGAAGGCGGGCGCACCGGCACAGGCGGCAACCGGAACCGTTCGCGAAAGGTGCTCGTGGTCGTAGAGTTTGCTCTGGCGTTGACTCTACTGGCAGGCGGAGGGCTCGCGCTTAGAAGTTTCTGGAATCTGACGCGTGTTGATCTGGGCGTCCGCATAGATCATGTCTTAACCTCTTTTTTGCCAGTGCCAGCCAAACGCTTTTCCGATGCGCAGCAGATCGACGCTTATTACACCCGGATACTGCAAAAGATTGAATCCGTTCCCGGCATAAGCCATGCGACTGTGACGACCGGCGTCCCTTTACGAGGGACGGGGTTCGGCATGAGCTTCACCATTGTGGGCCATCCGACAGGCGACCCTTCTGAGCGTCCCGGCGCAGGATTCCAGATGGTGACGGCAGGATACTTCGATACCTTCGGAGTAAACGTAATACGGGGACGCCGTTTCACAGATCACGATACCGCCGGGAGCGTCCGTGTAGCGATGGTGAACGAGAATCTGGCTAATCGCTATTTCTCCGATGTTGACCCGCTGGCGCAACGCATCGCGATTAATGAATTGATTCCCGGTAGCATGCAGATCGGGCCGCCGGTCGAATGGCAGATCGTTGGCGTATTCCATAACGTCCGCAACAGTCAGAGCCTGCGCGAGGACTATCCGGAAATCTATGTGCCATTCTCGCAGAGTCCATGGCCGAAGGCATCGGTGGCTGTACGGGCTACGGGTGATCCTCAAAATCTTACCCAAAGCATTGCCGCTGCGGTCAACACAGTTGATCCGGACCTGCCACTGGCAGGCGTCAAGACGATGGAGCAGGTCGCCGATGAATCGCTGGCTTTTGATCGCTTTGGAATGGTGCTGTATGGGAGCTTTGCTGTGTTGGCGCTATTGCTGGCAGCCGTCGGTATTTATGGCGTGATGGCTTTTTCCGTGTCGCAACGCACTCACGAGATTGGCTTGCGAATGGCTTTGGGTGCAAGTCGTATTCAGGTCTTCAGCCTCATCCTGCGAGAGGGCGCGATGCTGGCTTTGATCGGGTCGTTTTTCGGTCTCGCGGGTGCTTATCTGGTTGGCCGCGCAATGGAAGCCACACTCTATGGCGTCGGCGCGCTGGACGTAGCCGCTTTCGGCGGAGTTACGATGGTGTTATTCATTGCGGCATTGTTAGCCTGTTTCTTCCCTGCCCGTCGCGCAAGCAAAGTTGATCCCATGATAGCGCTCAGATATGAATGAACAAGGAGTCGATCTTGCCTGAATGGAAAGAAGAGATACGCGGGCAACTGGCGGCTTTGAATCTGGAGCCGACACGCGAATCGGAGATCGTCGAAGAGCTGGCGCAGCATTTTGAATCTCTCTACGAAGAACTGCGCGCCCGTGGCTCAACCAGACAGGAAGCCCGGCGCTCAATCCTGAGAGAATTGAATCAGAGCGAATTGCTTCAGCGAGAGCTACAGCGAGTCGAGCGCATCGTTGCGCAGGAACCCATCGTGTTGGGAACGAGGAGGATAAACATGCCTGGAGATTTGTGGCAGGACTTACGTTACGGCGCGCGTATGCTGATAAAAAACCCCGCCTTCACCGCAATAGCCGTGCTGACGCTCGCTCTGGGGATAGGCGTGAACGCGGCAATCTTCAGCGTGGTGAATGCTGTTCTTTTGCAGCCGCTGCCTTATGCGAAAGCCGACGAACTGGTTTCGATTATCAGAACGCCGGGCGGCGAACAGAGATGGCCTTTCTCGCCCGGCGCATATCTGGATTTGAAAAATCGCAGCACGGTATTCGCGGACATAGCGGCATTAAACAACAAGGGATGGCCCGCGAACCTGACCGAGTGGGGCGAGCCTGAGCGATTGCAGGGCTATCAGGTTTCGGCCAATCTCTTTCCGATGCTCGGCGTCAGCGCAGCACAGGGCCGCACATTCTACGATGAAGAAGATCGCCCGGGCCGGAACCATGTTGTCGTGCTCAGCCACGCGCTGTGGCAACGGCGGTTTAGCGCCGACCCTGAGCTTATAGGTCGAGCGATAACGCTCAACGGCGCTTCCTACACCGTCGTCGGCGTGATGCCTGCCGATTTCCGATTCCATACCAGGACCGATTTGTGGACGCCGATGGCATTCACGGCTGCCGATGAAAGTGATAAGTCCGGTTACCTTGACGTGATCGGTCGCCGCAAATCCGATGTGTCGCCGGAGCAGGCAAGCGCCGAGACCGATGTAATCGTAAGCAACTTTAAGACTGACAATAGCGCGAACCTCCACGCGCGGCTTGCTCCCCCCCAGCAGATGATGAACAAAGAAGTCCGCCCGATGCTGCTGCTGTTGTTTGCTGCGGTCGGATTCGTGCTTCTCATCGCCTGCGCAAACATAGCCAATCTGTTACTGGCGCGCGGAAACGTCAGGCGCAGAGAGCTGGCGATTCGCTCGGCGCTCGGCGCTCGGCGCAGCCGCGTCGTGCGTCAGTTGCTGGTTGAAAGCGCGCTGCTGGCCGTTGTTGGCGGCGCAGCCGGATTGTTTCTGGCAGGCTGGGCAATAAAGTTTATCGCGAGCGGGCTGCCTGAATACCTGCTTGCCGCCAACTCGCGGATAGAGATGTTGAAGATTGACGCGACGGCTCTGGGCTTCACCTTCGCGCTCTCGTTGCTGACAAGCGCCTTGTTCGGGCTGGCCCCTGCGCTGCAACTTTCAAGGATCAATCTCAACGAGGCTTTGAAAGAGGGCGGAAGAACCGCAGGCTCTCGTAACCGGCTTCGTTCATCGCTTGTGGTCGCCGAAGTCGCGCTGGCAATGGTGCTGCTGGTCTGCGCAGGGCTGATGATCAAGAGTTTCTGGCGACTGGCGCACGTCAATCCGGGCTACGATCCGGCGGGCGTGCTGACCGCGCAGATCGATCCGGGCGCAAACTACAAAGAGTTCGGGCAGGTCACTGCGTTTTATCAGGAATTGCTCGAACGTGTCCGCTCTATTCCCGGCGTGCGCCACGCCTCGCTCATCAACAGTCTGAATGCGTCATTCTCTTATAAAGTCGAAGAGCACGCGCCGCCACCTGCCGACGAGGAATCGTATGCGTCGATCAATCAGGTGAGCGGAGATTACTTCGGGGCAATGGGAATTCCGCTGCGCGCAGGGCGATTCTTCAGCGACCGCGACGCGAAAGGCGCAACGCCTGTCGTCATCATCGACGAGACGCTGGCTCAACGAGAGTTCCCCGGCGAAGACCCTATCGGCAAACACATCAATTGTCAGGTCAGCCGCGCCGCGCCGAACATGTCTTATCAGATCGTCGGCGTCGTTGGAGGTGCGAAGTATTGGGCTTTAAACTACGACCCGTTCCCGCATATGTACTACTCTTACTTGCAGGATAACTGGTGGTCGATGTCGCTTGTGGTTCGCGCCGGTTCGGGTGATCCGATAAGTCTTTCGGCTCCGATTCGCGCAGAGCTTGCGGCCATAGACAAAAACCAGCCGATTCATTCCTTCAGAGCGCTTGAAGAGAAAGTCGCTTATATGGTCGCTCCGCAGCGGTTCACAACCACGTTGCTGACCGGTTTCGCGGCGCTGGCCGCATTGCTTGCGGCAATAGGCATTTACGGAGTGGTGTCGTATTCGGTCACGCAGCGCACTCGTGAAATAGGCGTTCGCATGGCTCTGGGAGCGCAGGCCGGAGACGTGGTGAAAACGGTGATGAGGCAGGCAGTCATACTGGTCTTAGCCGGAGTAATAACGGGGCTGGCTGTTTCCTTTGCGTTGACCCGGCTTATCTCAAACCTGCTTTTCGGAGTCGAGGCGACCGATCCGGCAACTATCGCCGCAATAACTTTGCTTCTGATCGGGGTCGCGCTGGTGGCCTGCTTCATCCCTGCGCGAAGGGCTACGAAAGTTGATCCGATAGTTGCGCTGCGCTGCGAATGAGCCGCTGATGCTCTGAGCCAGATGGCTTGACCCGTCTCTCGCGCTACATCCAGAGTTGCTCGATTCGCGTGGGCATTTGCTTGAAACGTGAAGGCGATATAAAGAAACGGGTACACGAAACTCTATATCGTGTACCCGAAACTCTATATCGAGTACCCGAAACTCTATATCGGGTAGGCGATATAGAGTTATGGGTACACGAAACTCTATATCGGGTACCTGATATAGAGTAACGGGTAGGCGAAACTCTATATCGTGCACACGTTTCTTTATATCGCCTACCCGATATAAAGAAACGTGTGCATATTTACATTAACGTGAATTCGACATAAGAATCAGCCCTGTAAGGGCGAAATTCAATAGCACAGGGCATCGCCCTGTGTCTCACATCAAGCAAGCCAACAAGCCCTGTAAGGGCGAAATAAACTGATTATTTATTTCGCCCTTACAGGGCTTGTGTGGTAGTGGCATTGCATACCGTGGGTTTCACCCACGGCTATTGAATTTCGCCCTTTCAGGGCTTTTACTTCGATTATTATGTCGAACTCGCGTTACATTAAAGCAATTGTCAAAAGGCAGGAGTGGGCATAAATCAGGCGCACTTGGACAATAGTTCGAGTAGCGGCTTGATGTTTAACGCTGCGCTTTTAATGCCACGAAAGGTCGCGCGCAGCTTCGTTGATCGGCGTCACTTTTCCTTCTTTGATCCGAGCTTCCCACGATGCGACGTGTTGGCCGTTTGCATCGCTGTATCTGAACTCTACAATGACAGGGCCATCCGCGTCAGCGTCGGCGGCCCGCCAGCCTTCTATCTCTATCGCTTCGCCCTGCCCTTTGAGATAGTAGATGGTCGAGTAGAGATATTGTTGAACGGTGAAATTCTCTTTGCGCGAGCTGCTTTCGCGCACCAGTCGAATCGCTTTTTCGGCATCGGATTGCAGATGCTCGCTCAAGAGCACTGCCGCGTTCACGGTTGCTAAACAGACAGGGATGCAAATAAAAGCTATCTTCGGCCAGTTATCAAATATCCTTCTCATCCTGATGATTATAACTGTCGGGCGGGATTTATTAGTAGCCCGGAGCGCGTGGGCCGTTGATCTCCGCTTCACAATTTGGACATTGCTCTTCCATTGCGTCTACAGATAAAGTGAAGCCGCATTCGGAGCAGGCTCGCTGGTTGATCCGCTTTTCGATCACATAATAGGCGACCAGCGCTCCGGTTGCGATCAATACGCTTAACAGCATCGTCATCACTGCCTCTCAAAGAGCACGCTCTCTAAGCGCTCGCCTTCGCCTGATCCATTCGCAGGTTCTCGTTCAACTGCGTGTCGCGGCGCACGCGCCATATTTTGCTGTCGAGGTAGTAATGCGTGAACGCGCCGCCCCAGATGAAAGCCATCCAGTAGCTGTCGGGCTTCACTACCGTGTAATGCGGGATGTGATAGATCGCGCCGAAGGCAAGCGCAAACAGGATGTAGCTCCAGACGCTACGGCTTATGACGGACGCAGCTCCGTAGTTTGTCGCGCCCGCGCGGCTGTACTTGTTCCGATTGTGAAACCAGATGATTCGATGGTACTGAATGTTGTGATAGATCGTAAGCGTTGCAACCGCCGCAAGCGCGCCCGCAGTCGGCGCAAAAGGTTCGAGCGCGCGCAGCACTATCCAGTGCATAGGCAGGCAGGCTGCCAGCAGCAGAATCTTGGGCACGTTGACGGGCTGTTTCAGGTAAAGTCGCTGCGCCTGTCGCCCGACGAAAAGCCCAAGCGAGATCAGAAACGCCGAAAAGATCAATGTTTCGACCCACCACACGGAACTGGAGTCGGTCGAAAGGCTCATGCCTTCCAATCGCTCTTTAGCGGCATAACTGTGCGTCAGAAATCGAACGAACGGGTAAGTCATCCCCAGTAGTATGAATGCTCGGTCGATGAGGTTATCGATCTCTGCCAGATCGCTGTTCTTTTTCTTGTACAAGATCATGAAGCCGTAATGTTGCTTCACCAGATGGTAGTATGCCCACATCGAAGCGAGGAGAAAGAATACCGGCCCAAGCGTGTTTGTGCCCATCAGCGAGTCTGCAAACAGCATCGCCGGTCCGATCAGAAAGAGAATAAGGCTGCCGTAATAGAGCTTTGCGCGCTTTCGCCGCTCTTCGTTGTCGGCGTAAGTTCGGGAAATAGTGCCGAACACGTGCGGGCCGTCGAATCCCAAAGCCCATATCCAGGTCATTATCATCACGCTCATTCCGAGCTTGACAAGCATCAGGTTCGCAGCCAGAAAAGCGTAGCTGGTAACAACGCTTCCGATGAACCAGATCAAATCATCTTTTCTGTTGATGATCCAGCCCATCGAAATCAAACTTTGCGTCTCTTCTTTAATCGCAACAGCCGCTTGCATGTCGCCATCTCCTTATTTAGTAACTGCGCAATCAACCGAGTCTGGAAAATCACGAATGAGCAATCAGACAGTCTTCGATTTTAAGGTTGCCTAGTTTATCACAACTCTCAATATGACTGCCAAACTCATATGCTTCTGGCAAGCCATCTGACCGGATAGAATTTTCTGTAATAAAAAGCGAAGCCATCCGCGAAGCCTACAAGCAGACGTTTCAGCAGGAATCCGTGCTGCGCGTAGACAGCCGGGCGGGAGTCTCTTTTTGAGATAAGCCTGTAAAATTGACGGGGGGACAGGCGTCTGCGGTCTGCCCCTACAGGCAAATTTAGAATCGCGCGAGGTCTTTTACGGCTGACAGGATGTCATCGACCTGTGGCAGTATCGCGTCTTCCAGATCAGGATGATAGCCTACAAACGTGTCGAGCGCGGCGACTCTTCGCACGGGCGCATCCAGATGCTCGAATAACTCGTCGGCGATGCGCGCGGCTATCTCGGCTCCGTAGCCCCACGAGACGGCGTCTTCGTGCACGATCAGCGCACGGCTGGTCTTTTGAACCGACTGGCTGATGGCCCGCCAGTCATAAGGGCTTAATGAACGCAGATCAATAACCTCTACGCTTACGCCGTGCTCTTCGGCTTTGTTGGCCGCAACTATCGAACGCTGAACCGTCGCGCCGTATGTGATGATCGACAGGTCCCGGCCTTCGCGCACCACTTTCGCCTTGCCGAACGGGATCATGTAATCAGGCCCCGGATACGGGCCTTTGTTGTAGGTCTGACGATAAAGGTGTTTATGCTCTAAAAACAGCACAGGGTCATCCGAGCGAAGCGCCGTGCGAAGCAATCCGTTGGCGTCCAGCGCGTTGGAGGGCATCACAACCCGAATGCCCGGCGTATGCGTGAACAGCACTTCACTGCACTGGCTGTGATAGATCGCGCCTTTGATATACCCGCCTATCGCCACGCGAATCACCATCGGGTCTTTGAAATCGTTGTTCGAGCGCCAGCGAATCAGCGGCACTTCGTTTCTCAACTGATGCATCGCGGGCCAGATGTAATCGAAGAACTGAATCTCAGGGATCGGCTTCAGCCCGCGCATCGCCAATCCTACGGCTCGACCGATGATGTTGGCTTCGGCAAGCGGCGAGTTAAATACCCGCGCGCTGCCGAACTTTCGCTGCAAATTGATTGTCGCCTTAAAGACGCCGCCTTTGCCTTTCAGGGTTTCGAGGTTCTGTTCGCGGCTGCAATCGGCCACATCTTCGCCAAACACGATCAGCCGGTTATCACGAGCCATCTCGTCGTGCAGACAGGCATTGATCAGGTCGATCATCGTCTTGCGTTCTGTGGATTCGGGCTGTAAGGCTTCGGTGTCGAACTCTTCGGTGGTCGGGTCAATATCGGGCGAATAGACGTACAGGGCGGCTGACTCTTTCTCAGGCTTCGCCGCTGCTACTGCCTTATCAGCCGCCGTATTTATTTCTTCGTCGATCTCTTCGGAAATCCGTTTGAGTTCCGGCTCGGTCGCAATCCCTTCTTCAATCAGGTAAGTGGCGAACGTGCGCGTGGGGTCGCGCTCGGTTTCGGACTTGAGTTCATCTACGGGGCGATAGAGTTTTTCGTCATCAGAGAGCGAATGCGAATAAGGTCTGATGACGTGCGCGTGAACGAGCGCAGGCCCGCGCCGCTCTCGGCAATATTGAACCGCCCGCTGAATCACTTTATAGCTGGCGAGCGGGTCGCAGCCGTCAACCTCCTGAATGAAGAGGCCCGGAAATCCGCTCACAAGTTTCGATATGCTGCCGCCCGCCGTCTGCACTTCGACCGGAACAGAGATCGCGTAGCCGTTGTCTTCTATCAGATAGAGCACCGGCAGTTTCAAAGTGCACGCCGTATTGAGCGATTCAAAGAACTCGCCTTCGCTCGTCGTCCCATCGCCCGCCGATACGTATACGATAGAATCAGGCTGATAGCCCGCGATTAGCTCTGCCGGGTTGCCGATAAGCTCTGCGCGATAGGCCGCCTCGGCGCAGCCGACTGCCTGAAGGAACTGCGTGCCCGTCGGCGAAGACTGTGTGGCGATGTTCAGTTTTCTGCTGCTCCAGTGCGAAGGCATCTGGCGACCGCCAGAACTGGGGTCGTCAGCCGCGCCCGTAGCCTGCAACAACATATCAGTCGGCGTCATCCCAAGCGACAGGCAAAGCGCGCGGTCGCGATAGTATGGAAAGAACCAGTCATAACTCGGCTTCAACGCAAGACCGGCAGCAACAAGAACGGCTTCGTGTCCCGCGCCGGAAATCTGAAAATAGATGCGGTTTTGCGCCTTGAGCTGAATCTCTTTGTCATCCACTCGCCGCGACATATACATCAGGCGATAAATCCTGAGCATCGTCTCGCGGTCGAGTTCGTATTTGTCAACCTGCGGTTGAACGGCCATGCGAAAACTCCATTTTAGATTTTATATTTCAGATTTTGGATTTAGAAGATGGATTTCGTATCGCGATAAGGTCTATCAATCGGCAATCCGAAATTCAAAATCTAAAATCCAAATCTAATTCACCGATGCTGCCGAAACGGGGTTGTATTCGGTGATGTACCCGGCAATCGCAGAGGCGGCCACGGTGTAAGGCGATGCGAGATACATCTGACCGGGACCGCTGCGACCCGGAAAATTGCGGTTCTGCGCGCTGATCACCACCTGCGCCTTCAGCGTGCTGACGCCGGGACCGGCATTTATACATGCGCCGCAACTCGGCTCGATTATGTGCGCCCCGACCCCGTTAAAAACGTCAATGTAGCCCTGCTGCTCCGAATATTCGCGCACTTCCTGCGAGCCGAACTGGATGAAGCATTGCGTTTCGGGGTGAACCCGCTGACCGCGAGCAAGCGCATCGCGGAATACGCGCGCGTACATATCCATGTCTTCTTTCTTGCCCGCAGTGCACGAACCGCCATAAGCGATGTCTACTTTGACAGGCTCTCGAAGTTCATCAACGAACATTCCGTTGCCGGGGTCGCCCGGCGTCGCAATCATCGGGCGAAGCTCGCTTGCGTTGATCTCTATCGTGAGCGCGTACCGGGCATCCTCGTCGCTCGTAATACCGTCGCACATCCGTTCGGCATCAGCCCTCGTCAACCCGCGTTCGATTAAAAACTCGACCGTCTTTTCATCAGCCGCGACGATGCCCGTAAATCCGCCGACCTCGGCAGCCATGTTAGTCATGGTTGCCCGTTCGTCGATGCTTAAATCCTGAACGGCCTCGCCCGTGTACTCGATTATGCGGCCAATCGCGTCGCCGTTTCGCACGAAATCTGTGCGAAGTATTTCAAGCATGAAATCTTTCGCCGTGACGTTTTCAGGCTTGCGCCCGCTGACGCGAACCCGCACCTGTTCGGGCACGCGAACGCGCACGTCTTTCGTAATCCACGAGTTGAAAACGTCGGTCGTTCCGACGCCGAAAGCGATGCAGCCGACCGCGCCAGCATGCGGCGTGTGCGAATCGCTGCCGATGATGATCTGCCCCGGCAGCGCGTAGTTTTGAAGTATCAGGCTGTGACAGATTGCTTCCGATCCTTTGCGGTCCTTGAGCGCGCCGTGAAGACGGATATTTTGTTTACGCGCGAAATCTTCCTGCTTGCGAACAAGCTGGTGCGCAAGGTCTAAAAGCCCCATGGCTTTTCTTTCCGGCGGCATCACATCGTCGAGGAAGGTCAGGTGATCCTGAAAGAAGTAGATCGACTGCGGATCGTTGACCGGTTCGTCGCCGACAAGCTGTTCGTAGAAGATAGCGGCCATCGGCGTAACGTATTCGTGGCTGAAGCGTATGTCTGTGCGAACGAAACCGGTGTCGCCGGGTTTGACGGCCCGGACGCCGATTTCATCTTTCGACAGATCGGTCACGAAATGGCTCGCGAATATTTTTTCGGCAAGCGTCATCGGGCGGCGCTCGGTATTGATTTCGGGCAGCGAGACCTTGCCCTGAAGCCGCGCAACGTTGAACGGGAACAGCCCGCCGTATTCGATTATCTGGCGCGTGATTTCATCTTCGCCGCGCGTGAACTCTTCGAGCGCTATCTCTTCGCCCGCAGTGACCCGTTCGATCAACTCGAAGTTCGTAGAGGCAAGCAATCCGAGGTTCTGGCAGTTCTGCTTGTATATGCGTTCTATGTTTTCGGCGATGACCAGTCGGATGCCCGCGGCGATTTCAGCATAAGGCGACTGCTCGCGGCTTGACCCCTTGCCGCGCCGCTTGCCTGAGACCGAAACGACGAAGCCGCCGCGTTTGACATCATTGCGCTTGATGGGAAATTCCTCGCCGCATTTGAGGCCGATATAGACGAACTCGCCAAGCTGCTCGTCGAAGTGATAGCAGATATAAGCGGGCGTGATCTCGTCTGTTGATATGTCGTTACGAAGCGCCGGTATCTCTGCGGGGTCCAGGTCATTGCCTTCGAGTTGCGCTCTGACGAGCGCTGCGTCTTCGGCGAGAAAAAGAATGCGGCCTTCGAGTTGGACTCTCGCGGGGCGTTTTTCGACCTTGCGGTTTAACAGGCTTTCAATCATCAGAGGCACCTCTATGAAATATGAATTCAAAACAGCAAGTATTCAAAAGTCTTATCTGACTATAAATTTTATTTTAACCGCAGCCGAGCACTTTTACAAAAGCAGGCAGCTAAAGGATCAATGCTCAATCTCTGAAAAAAGAAGTCGATTCACCGCAGAGACGCAGAGAAGTTTTCTCTATTATCCATGCGACCGCCGCGTGCGAAGCACATACATCGGCCATCCCGGTGAACTCTCTATGTTAATGGCTCTGTAGGAAATTAAAGCTCACACGTCGCCCAGTATCAGTTTCGCGATGGTTTGAAGCTGCATATTCGACGTGCCTTCGTAAATCTTGCCGATCTTGGCATCCCGATAATACTTCTCAGCCGGGTAATCTTTCGTATAGCCGTAGCCGCCGTAAAGCTCAACGACCTGCGAGGTGACGTGCTCGGCGACCTGCGAAGTGAAGAGCTTCGTCATCGCGGCAATCTTTACGAAATCTTCGCCCGCGTCTTTCAGTCGCGCAGAGTTGTAGACCATCAATCGCGCGGCTTCAAGCTCGGTTGCGATCTGCGCGATCTGAAATTGAACGCCTTGAAACGAGGCTATGGATTTGCCGAACTGCCGTCGCTCTTTGGCGTAATTGATGCCGTAATCGAGCGCGCCCTGCGAAAGACCTACCATCTGCGCGCCGATTCCGATGCGGCCTTCGTTCAAAGTTTCGATGGCGATCTTGTAGCCGCGCCCCACTTCGCCGAGCACGTTCTCTTTCTTCACGACGCAGTCTTCCAGTATTAACTCGCAGGTGGAGCTTGCGCGGATGCCCAGCTTGTTCTCTTTCTTGCCTACGGTGAAGCCCTCGAAATCTCTTTCGACCAGAAAGGCCGTGATGCCGCGATAGCCTTTATCCGGAGCCACATTGGCAAAGACAATAAACAGCCCCGCTTCCGCACCGTTCGTGATCCAGAGTTTGCGACCGTTGAGCACAAATGCGTCGCCTCTCTCTTCGCCGCGAGTCGTAAGCGCAAATGCGTCCGAGCCGGAGCCTGCTTCCGACAGCGCGTAAGCGCCAACCATATCGGTTGCCAGCCGTGGGCAGTAACGGTGCTTTTGATCTTCGGTGGCCCATAACAGAATCGCGTTGTTGACGAGCGTGTTCTGCACGTCAACGATCACGCCTGCCGATGCATCGGCGCGCGAAAGCTCTTCGACGGCGAGAATGGAATTGAAGAAGCTGCCTCCCTGCCCACCGTATTCTTCGGGGATGGCTATGCCCATCAATCCGAGATCGAAAAATTGCCTGATGAGATCGGCAGAGAACTTGCCCTGTTCGTCCATCTCTGAGGCCAGCGGGCGTATCTGGTTATAGGCGAACTCGCGGACAGACTGGCGGAAAAGCTGTTCTTCGTCCGTAAGCGTTGTCAGCGGTCGCACGGCGGTTTCAGAAGCGGTTTGAGGATGTGACATTGTGATTTACTCCCATAAATGTTGAAGCATGAAAGTGAATCACAATCTAACACGCGCGTTTGAAGCGCCGCAAGTTTCCTCCGCGCACTGAACCTGCAGCGCTCAAGCGTCGTAGTAAAACTGTAATCTGCTATTAAATAAGCTATGATATAACTGAGCGGGAATCGAACGCTTTATCCCATGTCGCTCATTTAATTCGGTTAAGTGATGGAGGCATTATGTATTGTCCAGGTTGCGGAGCAGCATCTACTCCCGGATTCAAGTATTGCAAGCGTTGCGGGGGAAATTTGACCGAAACGGTTCAACTCAACGACCCCGTCATGCCGCCCGCCAGAAATACTCTGGCCGCATTTTTTCTGGCAGTCGCAACCGTGGCAATCACGCTCGGCGGGCTTGGCATCGTCTTTACGAACTCGATGGAGTTGGTAAGGCCCGCGCCGCCGGGCTTTTCTGCGCCTATGCATGATGCCGCCATCACGGCGTCAATGATGGTGATGTTCGGCACAGCCACTATTGCCATCGTCGTGTTCCTGCTGGCCAAACTGTTTGCGCGTGTGATGGGTTTAGCTCCGGCAGGCAACAATTCCGCTCAAAGCAAAAAGCCTGTGACAAGCATTTATCAACCTGCGCAGATGTCCGCGCCGCAGTTGTCCGCGCCGCCTGCCGCCGTATCGAGCGTCACAGAGCACACGACCCGAACCTTTCGCCCGCCAGTTTATGACGAGGTCAACAGGCGCGAATAGCTCAAGGGTGTCGCGAAGTGATCGGAGATTATTATGAATTATTGTCCATCCTGCGGATCAGAAAATTCACACGGCTTGCGCTACTGCAAACGATGTGGCGAGAGTCTGGGTCAACCCACAAACGAACTGGAACAACAGACAAACATGCACGGAGCGACTATTAAAAGAGTAAAACAGGGCGAGCACGGATGGGATATTGAAGAGATCGAACCGCCCGGCATCAGTGTCAAAAAGCTGGCCAGCATGTTCTGGGCCGTAGCCGTTTTCGGGTTCATCTCCTTCGCCATCCTGTTCGGGTGCGCCATTCCAATGGTGATTTTCGGTGCAGACAAGCGCATCCTCATTCCGATGTTTATGTTCGGATCGGGGGCCATTGTCGTGATCGCCTGGTTGCTCATTCAACAGTTGTCGCGCCTGATCGGCATGGCCGATAGAGAAAACAAAACGGGGCACTCGACCAGTCGCAGAACCGAGTCCCAACGCCCGCCGCAGATTGTCGCGCCGCAGATTGTCGCGCCGCCTCGTTCGGTCGGCAGTGTGACCGAGCACACAACACGCAATTTCGATCAGATTTACAAAGAGCCCGGCACACGCGCTTGAATAATCTTTTCAAACGAACCGGCAACCCCGCGCGGGTGGCCCGAACCCGGAGGCGATAATGCACTGCTCAAATTGCGGCGCTGAAGTAAGCGAAGCTTTAAGATACTGTAAGCGTTGCGGAATGAACCTAAGCGCGCCGTTACACACAATCACGCCCAAGAAATTCCCCACAGGGATGGTCTTCCTGTTTCTATTGCTCATAGGGTTTGTCACCACGATGGGGATAGTCGTTCCGCTTCTTTCCGCGCAGGATCTGGCTCACGCGGGCTTCGGGCCGGGCATCGCGACTCTGATATTCGTCGTCAGCGCGCTGGTCACACTGGGGATAGACAGCCTGCTCGTGTGGCTTCTGCTCAAATTGATCCACATCCAGCAGCAGATACCAATGGATGTGCTCCCTCAGATCAAGAGTGTCAAACAACCCGCGACGAAAGATTATTCGCCCGCGCAGATAACCGCCCCGCCTGAGAGTATAGGAAGCGTGACCGAGCATACGACGCGCAATTTTGAAGAGTATGAAAATCTGATTCGCGCACGCCAGTCGAACAAGGACACAGCATAGCTCTTGTGTCAGGCTGTGTTCCGGGTGAGCGTCTCTTGAGCTTGCTTTAACTCCAATAACTTGCTGCTCGCCAGTATTGAGGATGCCATCAGAGTGGAGGATGCTTGATGAATGTTATAGAACTCAGGAACGTGTCGAAGCGGTTCAACGAGTTTGTAGCAGTAAAGAATTTATCGTTTGAAGTGCGGCAGGGAACGATCTTCGGATTGCTCGGCCCGAACGGAGCCGGAAAGACCACCTCGATTCGTATGATCGTAAATATAACGGCTCCTGACGAAGGCGAAGTTCTGGTGATGGGCCAGCGCGTCACGCCTGAGCTTCAACATCGCATTGGGTATTTGCCGGAAGAGCGCGGCCTTTATAAAAAGATGACCGTTGGCGATCAGTTGATATTTTTCGCCAATCTCAAAGGGCTCGATTCGCGCGAGGCGGCCCGTCGCACGGACGAATGGCTCGCGCGGCTCGAACTTTCCGACTGGAAAACCAAAAAGCCGCCTGATCTGTCGAAAGGCATGCAGCAGAAAGTTCAGTTCATTGTCACAGCCATTCACGACCCCGATGTTTTGATTCTGGATGAGCCTTTTTCCGGTCTCGACCCTGTCAGCGTCAACCTTTTGAAAAGCGTGATACTCGATCTGAAAGCGCGCGGCAAAACCATAATATTTTCGACTCATCAGATGGAGCAGGTCGAGCAGATGTGCGACGACATCTGCCTGATAAACCACGCGACGAAAGTGCTGGGCGGCAGACTGAAAGAGGTCAAAAGCCGCTTCGGTCGCAACACTGTGATAATAGATTTTGAGGGCGATGAGTCATTTCTCACACCTGATCTGGTGAAGCGCCACAACCGCTTCCCGAATTACAGCGAGATACTGCTCAACGACGGAGCGAACGCGCAGGAGATTCTTCGTCGCGCGCTTGCAACGGGCGCGCAGGTTCATCGCTTTGAACTGGTCGAGCCGTCGCTGAACGAAATCTTTATCGAGAGCGTGACTGGAAAATCATCCGCTCTGATGCAGAACGCAGAGAGCGGCGTGTAGGGGAAAATGAAAAAAGTTCTGGTTATCATCAAGCGCGAATACATGGTTCGCGTTCGCACAAAAGCATTTCTGATCGGCACGATCATAAGCCCTGTGTTGATGCTGGCGCTGGTCATACTGCCGGGATTGCTGGCCGCGACCGGCGGCGGCAACCGCGATGTGACGGTGCTGGATCAAAGCGGCGACTCGAAATTATTCGACTCAATCAAAAGCAGAGTCGAAGGGCGTTCGATGGGCGCAGATGAGACAGCCGATAAACGAGGCCCTAGCGGCACCCGGTACATCCTTTCGCAAAAGATAGTGCCGCCGGAGCAGGATATAGAAGAGATCATCAAAACCGACTACAGTCAGGGCGGCGAAAAAGATTCTGACCGCGCTTACCTGATTCTGCCGCCGAACGTACTAAACGATGGCAGGCCGGAGTATCGAGCCAAGAACACAAGCGACTTCAGCATTCGCGCGCTGGAGGGGGCCATCAGCGCGGCAGTCACCGAACGCAAACTGTCGCAGGCGGGTCTGGACGAAGCGAAAATAAGAAGCTACACAAGGCCAGTCGATCTGAAGACAAACAAGCTCGGAGCCACAGGCGAGGCGCAGGAAGACGGAGGCAACAGCTTCATTGTCGGCTTCGTGATGCTGTTTTTTATCTATATGTCGGTCCTGTTTTACGGGCTGTTCGTAATGCGCGGCGTCATCGAAGAGAAGCAGTCGCGCATAGTCGAGGTCGTGATCTCATCGGTCAAACCGATGCAGATGATGATGGGCAAGCTGATAGGAATAGGGCTTGTCGGATTGACGCAGATCGGAATCTGGGCGCTGTCGGCGGGGGCGCTTTCGATGTTCGGCGCTTCGATCTTCTCTTCGCGCGGCGTGACTTTCCCGCACATCCCATTGAGCCTGCTGGTCTGCTTCGTTATTTATTTTGTCCTCGGATATTTTCTTTACGCAACGCTGTACGCGATGGTAGGTTCGACGGTTTCCAGTGAGGAGGACGCGCAACAGGCGCAGCTTCCCGTCACGCTGTTGATAATCGTGCCCATGATGATCTTTGGCATGGTGATGGCTAACCCGAACAGCACATCATCAATCGTGCTCTCGATGGTTCCGTTTTTCGCGCCGACGCTGATGATGATGCGAATCGCCATAATCAACCCGCCCGTCTGGCAGATCCTTTTATCGATGGCCATAATGGTGATAACCATAGTGGGCTGCGTGTGGGTCGCGGCAAAGATCTATCGCGTAGGCATTCTGATGTACGGCAAACGACCCAGCATAGCCGAGCTTGGTCGCTGGCTGCGCTACAGCTAAGGAACCTGAAAAAGAGAGTATAAATCCCGGCTTGAATCTTACACGTTCGCCGGGATTTATAATTTTCGAGAAGCGAATTCGGTTCTCAGTAAATCCGTTTGGTTCGCCTTCGCATGTAGTCCATCAGGATGTACTGGCCGAGCGTCATCGTCGTGGTGAAGTAAGCTTTGCCCTGACATATCTCCGTCACTTTTTTGACGAAGTCAACCAGATAATAGTCGTCGGCCAGCATAAAGGTGTTGATCATTATATTGCTGCGACGGCACAGCGCCACTTCTTTATAAGTCTCCTGCAATATGCGCGGATCAAGTCCCATCGGGTTTTTGTATATTCGCCCGTCTTCCAGAGTCATCGCCGATGGTTTGCCATCCGTGATCATTATGATCTGCCGCATGTCTTTGCGCTGCGACATCAGTATGCGACGCGCCAGCTTCAAGCCTGCGCGCGTGTTCGTGTGGTAAGGCCCGACCTGCGCCCGCGCCACCTCTGCAAGCGGTATCTCTTCGGCTGAGTCGTGAAACAGGACTACGCGCAGGCTGTCGCCCGGATACTGAGTCCTGATCAGATGCGTGAGCGCAAGCGCGACCCGCTTGGCAGGCGTGAAGCGGTCCTCCCCGTAAAGTATCATCGAGTGAGAACAATCCAGCATCAGCACGGTGGCGCACGAGCTTTGATACTCCGTCTGATGCACCATCAAATCCGAGTATTCGAGATTGAGAGGTGTACCCAGCCCTTCGCGCTGAATCGCAGACTTCAGCGTCGCGTTCACATCGAGATTCAAGGTGTCGCCGAACTCGTACCTTCTCGAAACCTCGCTCGCCTCAACGCCGGTCGCAAGGTGATTCGTATCGTGCCGCCCAAAGGATGATTTGCCGAGCGAGGCCACTAATTCCTTGAGCGCCTTGAACCCCAAAAAGTCCAGCCCCTTATCGGTGATCTCGAACTTCACGCTCTTTTCGACGGGCTTGCCGGTCTTGCCGCCACGGGTTGACTGCTGCGGCGAATCGTTCTGACTTTCGTTCACACGGATGTAGCCTTCCGCCATGAGCCGCTCGATCAGGCGATCAAGCAGTTCGGCCATCGCCTCCATGTTCAAATCGCCCTCATCGTTTGAAAGAGCCTCAAGCTCTTCGTCCGAAAGCAACCCTTCCATCAACGCGCGCATGATCGCGTCGCGCAACTGATCGAGCGATTGATCCGTGTCATCCCAGTAACGCGAATACGGATCATCGAATCCGCTTTGAAGCAGAAAGTCCGCGAGCCGTTCGAGCAGGTCTTCCAGGCTCAACGACTCCCAATCCACTCCGTCCCATTTTGAATACCTGGTGAAAGCCATTTTGGATTTTAGATTCGGACTATCATTTCCTCGGTCGCAGGCTGCCGACTGTAAAGCTTGGCAGAGTCTCCCGCGTCGTGTGACCCGCGTCAGTTATAGGCATGTGCGGCGCGGCTGATCGGGCTTCCGCCCCGCCGCCCGAACCGCCCTGCTCTTCGATTGCGAGCACATCGCCGGTCGTAAACAGATACGTCCGCAGATGCTCGTCGAATTTAGGGTCACGGCGACGAATCCATTCCAGCACCATGGCCGCGTGCTCTTTCTCTTCGTCGCGATTGTGTTCGAGCGTACGGCGCAGGTCATCGTCATCTGTGACATCCATCCGTTGCCCATACCAGTCTATCGCTTCAAGCTCTTCCATCAGCGAATGTATCGCGCGAGCCATGTCGCGAGTTTCGGGTTTTATCAGCTCATAAGGTGCGTGCCAGGCAATACCCATGCTTTCGAGTTCCTTTCTTTCTAAACGACTAATTTATCTTTCTCGACCTGCTGAAACTTTCGTATCCGTAATCGCGAGGCTCAGGCTTTGCAGCCGAATATCCGCGCTCTTCGCTGCGGCTGATCTTCTTTAGCGCGTGCAAGCCTTCCAGTACAAGTTCGCAGGCGGCAACAAGGACTCCCGGCTGCGACTTGTCGGCCAGCCTCGACTCAATAGCGACATCGATCAGCCCACTCACGCGGCGAAAGCTTTTCAGGCAAAGCTCTGCGCTGTCCGCGTCGCTTATGCGAAGCGCGCCGCCATCGTCGAACCACTGGATCACGCTCGAACAATCTATGTGGCCGAAATAGGCTTCAAAGGTCTTTCCGGCAGCCGCGCGCACAAGGTCGCGCGCCACGTTTGCTGCGCCGCGCTGTTCGCCTTCGTATTCCAGTTCGAGCTTGCCCGTGATCGAAGGCAATGCGGCATAAATATCGCTTATGCGCGGGACGGCTCTCTCTTCGCGCGTCATAAGACGGCGGCGCTCGGCGTTCGATAATGCGTTTTCGATAACAGAGATGGAGAGCCGCTGGCTCACGCCCGACCGTTTGTCCACACGGTTGTCGCCGCGCGCCTCGAATGCCACGTGCTCGACTGCGCGCAGTATGAACTCAGGCACAATCAGCGATTGACCGTCGCGGCGCGTCCAGGATTCCTGCTTCGTTATCTCGACGCCCTCTTCAACAGTCGCGGGATAGTGCGTCGTTATCTCGGAACCTATGCGATCCTTCAGCGGCGTGATGATCTTCCCGCGCGCAGTATAATCTTCGGGGTTCGCTGAAAAGACCAGCACCACGTCGAGCGGCATCCGTATCGGGTAACCCTTAATCTGAACGTCGCCCTCCTGCATGATGTTGAACAGCCCCACCTGCACTTTGCTCGCCAGATCAGGCAGTTCATTGATCGCGAATATGCCGCGATTGGCTCGCGGCAGCAACCCGTAATGAATGGTCAATTCGTCCGAGAGCAGATGCCCGCCGCGCGCGGCTTTGATCGGATCGAGGTCGCCTATAAGATCGGCTATCGTCACATCGGGCGTCGCCAGTTTCTCGACGTAACGAGTCGAGCGCGGGATGAAAGTCACAGGCGTCTGGTCGCCGTGCTCTTCTATCTTCAAACGGCATGCCTTGCAGATAGGCGCGTACGGATTATCGTTGATTTCGCAGCCTTCGATTGCGGGCACCTGTTCGTCGAGCAGGTTGGTAAGCTCGCGCAGTATGCGGCTCTTGGCCTGACCGCGAAGCCCCAGCAGTATAAAGTTGTGGCGCGATAGGATGGCGTTTACGATCTGAGGAATTACAGTGTCGTCATAACCGATTATGCCCGGAAATGCGTTTTCGCCCCGTTCGAGCTTGCCAAGCAGGTTTCTGCGCATCTCGTCTTTTATCGAATAAGGGAGCAGGCGCGCTTCGTTAAACTCGGATGATTTCAATTCGCCGATAGTGCGTGGCATCTGCATGAATGATTACCTCAAGTCCTGTCAGGGAAAATGACCGAGCGTGTTTGCGGCTCGTTTACAAACTGTAACTGCCTGAGGGCCGCCCATCAAGTCCTGTAGGAAGTAAAAAGAGTTCACCGCAGAGACGCAGAGACGGCGCGAAAGAATTTTCTTTCGCGCCGTCTCTGCGTCTCTGCGGTGAATCAGGATTCAAGGCGCAGGTTTATCGAGCGATTCAAGCGTGCGCTTCGCCGCTCTCAAATGTCGCCTCGCTCGTCGGGACGGTCTCCCCTGCCGGTTCAGGGTTTCGAGCGGCGGGTTCGCCTGTGGGCACAAGCGTCAGAGGCAGCAGTTGATCGACCCGCTCGACGAATACTACCTCAAGGTCGCGCAACGCTTCTTCGGGCACGTCCTTCAAATCAGGCTCGTTGCGTTTGGGCAAAACGACGCGCTTCATTCCTGCGCGCCGCGCCGCAAGCACCTTGCCTTTGATTCCGCCGACCGGAAAGACCAGACCGCTCAGAGTGATCTCGCCCGTCATCGCCGTGTCGCTTCGCACCGGGCGATTTGCGCATAACGAGGCGAGCGCCGAAATGATTGCCACGCCCGCCGACGGGCCGTCTTTCGGAATCGCGCCAGCGGGTACGTGAACGTGCACGCCGTTTTTGTCGAACACCGATTTGCAATCTATGCCCAGCCCGTCGCTGTGCGACCACAGGAAGCTGTGCGCGGCTCGCGCAGATTCCTGCATCACTTCGCCGAGCTGGCCCGTGAGCGTAAGCCCTTTCGAGCCGGGCAAAAGCGTCGCTTCGATGAACAGGACTTCTCCGCCCATCTCCGTCACGGCAAGCCCTGTGGCCACGCCCGGCGGCAACGTCTCGCGCGCCATCTCGTGGAAGAATCGCTCGTGACCGAGATACTCTTCCAGATTATCAGGCGTGATCGTAAACACGTCGCCTTCGCCGCGCGCGACCTTCAGCGCTATCTTGCGGGCAAGCCGCCCAATGGTGCGCTCAAGCTGGCGCACACCGGCCTCGCGCGTATAGCGACCGATTATCCCCTGCATGGCTTCGTCCGTGATTTGAAGCTGCTCTTCGCCAAGCCCCGCTTCTCTTATCTGGCGCGGTGCCAGATAACGCTTCGCTATGTGAAGCTTCTCTTCTTCGCTGTAGCCCGACAACTGGATTATCTCCATGCGGTCGCGAAGCGCAGGGGGTATCGGAGCAAGCGAGTTGGCCGTCGCTATGAAAAACACCTTTGAAAGATCGAACGGCAGATCGAGATAATGATCGCGGAACGAGAAGTTCTGCGCCGGGTCGAGTATTTCAAGAAGCGCCGATGCCGGGTCGCCTCTGAAATCCGCGCCAAGCTTATCGACTTCGTCCAGCATCATCACAGGATTGTTTACGCCTGCGCGGCGCAACGTCTGAATTATTCTTCCGGGCAACGCGCCGATGTAGGTGCGGCGATGCCCGCGAAGCTCTGCCTCGTCGCGCACGCCGCCCAGTGACATTCGCTCGAACTTGCGCCCCATCGCCCGCCCGATTGACTGGCCCAGACTGGTTTTACCGACGCCGGGCGGGCCGACGAAACACAGTATCGGCGCTTTCGTCTTCGGGTTGAGCTTTATCACAGCCAGATGTTCGAGTATTCGCTCCTTGATGTCGTCAAGATCGTAGTGATCTTCGTCGAGCACGGCGCGAGCGTTGTTGAGATCCAAACTGTCATCGGTGCTCTTATTCCATGGCAGCTCAATGATCCATTCCAGATAAGTGCGAATAACATGATAATCGGGCGCGGCTGAGGGCAGTCGCTCAAGGCGGCGCAACTCGCGGTCTGCTTCCGTGCGGACATCTTCGGGCAAGTCTGCCTTTTCGAGCCGCTCGCGCAGCAGCGCGGCCTCTGCCTGTTCGGGCTCTGTCTCGCCAAGCTCTTTTTGAATCTGCTTCATCTGCTCGCGCAATATGTAATCGCGCTGGGCTTTGCCCAGTTCTTCCTGCGCCTGATTCGATATCTTGCTTCTTATCTCAAGCACTTCGACCTCGCGCGTCAGGTATGCGTGCATCAATCGGAGCAACTCGCCCTCGGTGTTGGCTTCAAGCATCGCCTGCTCCTGATTAACGTCCAGATCGAGCATGGAGCCGAGGAAGTAAGCAAGTCTTACGGCGTCGTCCGCCTGAACGATGATGTTTCTGACTTCGGGCGGGACGTTGGGCAACAGCGTCAGCGCCTTTTGCACGAGCGCCTGTATGTTGCGCTGCAAAGCTTCCACTTCCGGGGTCTGCTCGCGGACAGGCTCAGGCAGAATCTCGACCCGCGCTTTCAGAAAAGGTGCCTGGTCCGTAAATCCTATTACTCGAAAACGCTCCTGTCCCTGCACTATGAGGTGAAGCACTTCTTCGGCACCGGGCGAACGCATCATTCTGTTTATAACCACGAGCGTGCCGATCTGATAAAGGTTCGCGGGCGAAGGCTCCGTGTCCTGATCTTCGTGTTGCGCGATCACGCCAAGAAGTTTCTCTTCCGTAGCAAGCGCGGCTTCCGCTGCTGCGAGCGAAAGAGGTCGCCCGACTGTTAGAGGAGAAATGCCTGATGGAAACACGACGGTGTTTCTAAGCGGCATTATCGGCAGTTCCAATGTTTTCGGTTCTTGTTCTTGTATAATGTTTTGTGACATTCTTTCCCCCAGGAATCAGAGGTCAGAAGTCAGAAGCCGGAATATAAAGATGGCTTGGAATCGGCTTCCACAGCCGGTTTCAAGTCATCGTCATTCTGACTACTGTTTTCTGCCTCCCGACTTCTTATCCATTGCAATCCACGTGAAGTATGAGCCACCCGTCAATACATTCGATGCGCATCTCTGCCTGCGAGAGGTCGCAGGGAATTTTTATAACGCGCTCGAAGCGGCTGTAAGTGATTTCAAGCTGGTAGTAGCTCCACCCTTCTGTCATGACAGAATCGCGACGAACTCCACGCACGATCAGCTTGTCATCCGCGACAAGGATCTGGACATCATCCGGCTTGACGCCCGCCAGATCGAATTTGATCTTCCAGCCTTCCGGCGTTTTATAGATGTCAACCGATGGTTGCCACAGTGGGCCGCTCGGGCGACGATATGCTTCGTCACGAATTCGCTCTATGAATATCTTTCCCGTCTTTGCCATTATGCGCCTGCTTTTACCAGCGCCTCGACCTTCCCGTCATGGTCGCGAGAGGTGAGAACGCTATCAATGATCCCGTATTCGACTGCCTGCCGAGGGCTGAGGATAAAGTCGCGCTCAACGTCCCTGTCAATCTTGTCGAAAGACTGGCCCGTCGCATCCGCAAGAATCTGCGACACAAGTTTGCGCATCCTCAGCATCTCTTCGGCGTAAATTTTCACGTCCGTTGCCTGCCCCTCGATTCCGCCCATAGAGGGCTGATGAATCAGCACCCTGGAATTCGGAAGCGAGAAGCGTTTCCCCTTTGTGCCCGCCGCAAGCAGCACGGCAGCCATGGAAGCCGCCTGCCCCATGCATATGGTCACCACATCGGGCTTGATGAAACGCATCGTGTCGTAGATGGCAAGCCCTGCCGTGATCGAACCGCCGGGACTGTTAATGTAGACCGAGATCTCGCGATCAGGGTCTTCCGATTCGAGGTAGAGCAATTCGGCCACAACCAGATTTGCCACCTCTTCGACTATCGGCGTGCCGATAAAAAGAATATGTTCTTTGAGCAGCCTAGAATAAATATCGTAGTGCCGCTCGCCTCTGCTGGTCGATTCAACAACTGTCGGTACTAACATAGTCCTCCGATCTGAAACGATTCTTCCGGCGAGCAAGGTTTACCTTTATGAGGGTCTACCCTCTTGAAGATAAACGTTCAATGCGGGTGCTCGCATGATAGCACAGGTCGAAGGCTTGAGGTCAGATGTCGGAGGCTGATGAAGACTACCTCTCTGACATCTGACCTCTACTTCCGTTTACTGTCCACTGCCTGCTGTTTCGGCGGCAAGCGGCTGAGTCGAAAATGTTATTTCGCCGTTCACCACTTCGGCCTGAACGATGGAATTGTCCTTCACATCGCCCTTCAAAATCGCCCGCGAAAGCGGAGTCTCTATCTCGCGCTGTATGGCGCGCTTTAACGGGCGCGCTCCGTACACAGGGTCATAGCCCGCGCGCGCAAGCCGCGCCTTGGCTTCCGTCGTAAGCTCAAGCTTAATCCTGCGCTCCTGGAGCCGCGAGCGCAATCGCTCAAGCTGTATGTCAACGATCTGCTTCAAGTCTTCTTCCGTCAACGAGTGGAAAACGATGATCTCGTCAACGCGATTGAGAAACTCCGGGCGAAAGTGATGGCGAAGAGCTTCCAGCACTCCGCTCTTCATCCGCTCGTACTGCTCGCCTTCGAGCAGACCGCTGTAGTCGAGTATGAGATGGCTGCCGATGTTCGATGTCATGATGATGATCGCGTTCTTGAAATTCACCACGCGGCCCTGCCCGTCCGTGAGCCGCCCGTCATCGAGTATCTGAAGCAGGACGTTGAAAACATCGTGGTGCGCCTTTTCGATCTCGTCAAAGAGCACGACCGAATAGGGCCTGCGTCGCACGGCCTCTGTAAGCTGCCCGCCTTCTTCATAGCCGACATAACCCGGAGGAGCGCCGATCAATCGCGCGACCGTGTGTTTCTCCTGATACTCGGACATATCAATTCTGATCATCGCATGCTCGTCGTCGAATAGGAACTCCGCAAGCGCCCGCGCAAGCTCCGTCTTTCCGACGCCCGTAGGCCCCAAAAAGATGAACGAGCCAATCGGGCGGTGCGGGTCTTTTAAGCCCGAGCGCGCGCGTATCACGGCATCTGAAACGGCGCTTACGGCCTCTTCCTGCCCGATCACCCGTTTATGCAGATGCTCTTCGAGCGCCAGCAGTTTTTGAAGCTCGCCTTCGAGCAGCTTCGAGACAGGCACGCCCGTCCACCGGCTCACCACCTCGGCGATGTCTTCTTCGTCCACCTCTTCTTTCAGGAGCCTGCCGCGCGAATGTTGTTTATCAAGCCCGTCTTCGTACTCGCGCACCTGCGCTTCAAGCTGCGTCAGCTTGCCGTATTGAAGCTCGGCTGCGCGGTTGAGATCATACTCGCGCTGCGCTTTTTCTATATCGACTTTCGTCTGCTCCATCTCTTCGCGTATCGCGCGGATCTTTTGAACAGACTCTTTTTCGGCCTGCCATTGGGCTTTGAGCTGGTCGGTGTTGGCGCGCAGGTTCGCAAGCTCTTTTTCAAGCTTCTCAAGCCGCTGGCTCGATGCGGCATCGGTCTCTTTCTTCAATGCCTCGCGCTCGATCTCAAGCTGCATGATGCGGCGCAGACTTTCGTCGAGTTCGCCGGGCATCGAATCGATCTCTGTGCGCAGTTTGGCCGCCGCTTCATCGACCAGATCAATCGCCTTGTCGGGCAGGAAGCGATCAGAGATGTAGCGATGCGAAAGCACCGCAGCCGATACGAGAGCGGAATCTTTTATGCGAACGCCGTGATGCACTTCGTATCGCTCTTTCAAACCCCGCAAAATCGAAATCGTGTCTTCGACCGTCGGCTGATCTACGAGCACGGGCTGGAAGCGCCGTTCGAGCGCCGCGTCCTTTTCGACGTGCTTGCGATATTCGTCAAGCGTCGTGGCCCCTATGCAATGAAGCTCGCCGCGCGCAAGCATGGGCTTGAGCAGGTTCGAGGCGTCCATCGAGCCTTCCGCCGCGCCCGCGCCGACTATCGTGTGCATCTCGTCGATGAAGAGAATGACCTCGCCTGCCGACGCCTGAATTTCGTTAAGCACGGCTTTGAGCCGTTCTTCAAATTCGCCGCGATATTTTGCGCCCGCGACTAAAGCGCCCATGTCAAGCCCGACGATTCGCTTTTTCTTTAAAGATTCGGGCACGTCGCCCCGAATGATTCTCTGCGCAAGCCCTTCGACGATTGCGGTCTTGCCGACGCCCGGCTCGCCTATCAGCACGGGGTTGTTTTTCGTGCGCCGCGAAAGCACCTGAATGACGCGGCGTATCTCGTCGTCGCGCCCGATGACGGGATCGAGCTTGCCTTGAGAGGCAGCCTTCGTCAGATCGCGCCCGTAGCGTTCGAGCGCCGCATAGGTCGCTTCCGGGTTCTGTGAAGTGATGCGCTGGTTGCCGCGAATTTCGACCAGCGCCTTTTGAATCCGGTCGAGCGTCGCACCGGCAGTCTTCAGCGCCCGTGAAGCCGGGCCGTTTTCCTCTATGATTGCAAGCAATAAATGCTCGACGCTTATGTAATCATCTTTGAGCTTCTTGGCTTCATCTTCTGCGGCTACGAAAACTTTGTTCAACCGGGCAGTGATATAGACCTGATCTACAGGCCCGGAAGGGCTCGAAACCTTGGGCATCTTGTTAATATCACGCTCGATTGCCTGCATCAAAGGCTCGACGTTGACGCCCGCGCGCATCAGTATCGAAGGCACAAGCCCGCCCTGCTGTTCAAGCAAAGCGAGCATCAGGTGCTCGACTTCGATCTGTTGATTGCCGTATCTGGTCGCCAGAGTCTGAGCGGCGCGAATTGCTTCCGCACCTTTTTCCGTGAATCGGTTTATGTCCATTCTGTTACCTCCGATCAGTTCCCCGCTCTCGGTTTGAATTGACTGGCTTCGTCCAGTTCTTTATAAAGCTGCTTCTCGCGTTCGGTCGGATTGGTCGGGACGACTATCTTCAGTCGGATGTACTGGTCGCCGCGCCCGCCGCCGCGCTTGTTCAATCCCTGCCCTTTCAATCTCAATCGCTGTCCGCCCTGCGACCCCGGAGGTATCTTCATCTCGGCTTTGCTGTCAATGGTCGGCACTTCGATTGAGCTTCCCAGCACGGCTTCAGATGCCGTGATCGGAACGTCAACCGTGATGTCGTCTCCCGAAACAACGAACCTCTGGTGAGGCTTGATGCTCAGTTTTATCAAAAGATCGCCCGGCTCGCCGCCGCCCTGCCCGGGCTGGCCCTGTCTCGCAAGTTTAATCACAGAACCTTCGCGCGCGCCCGGCGGTATGTTCACGTCGATGTTTTTCGGGCTTACGACCTGTCCGGCTCCTCTACAAGTCGGGCAGACATTTCCGCCCGAAGCGCCAGTCCCGTTGCAGGTCGGGCAAACTCGCGTGTGTTGAAGCGTTATTCGGTGCCGCCCGCCGCGATGCGCGTCTTCAAGCGAAATCTCCATTTCGGCTTCCGAATCCTGGCCTCTGGCGCGGCTTCGACTGCTGCGTCGGCGCGGATCGGTCTGTCCCGCCGAGCGGCCTCCTCCGAAAAGCGATTCAAAGAAATCGCTGAAGCCGCCGCCGCCAAAGACACTGTTCAGATCTTCGTACTCTACGTTGACACGGCCACCCCAGCCGGGGGGCGGCGTAAACTCCGCGCCGTTTTGCCAGTTGGCTCCGAGCTGATCATAACGTTTGCGCTTTTCCGTATCCGACAGAACCTCGTTGGCTTCATTTATCTCTTTGAATCGCTCTTCGGCGGACTTGTCGCCGGGGTTCAAATCCGGATGGTGCTTGCGCGCGAGCTTGCGAAAAGCCTGCCGAATCTGATCTTCCGTCGCATCTCGCTTGACCCCTAGAATCTCGTAATAGTCTTTGAATTTTACAGCCATCAAGCTTGGCCTCGGCTTCAGTATACTGGTTAATCTTAAACTACTTAATTAAAATTTGCGGCAATAAGAGCATAAAATATGAGTCTCGCATTGTCAAGTTTTAAACGAAGAAAATCTGCAAGGCGCAGTAATTTTTTCATACATCTATTCATTTACCCTGCGTGCGGCAATTCGAGTTCCGTGGGATTACTAACAGGAAACTGGGAAAGGGCGGCTTTGCGTGGGGCACTTAGGTTAACGCGAGTTCGACATAATAATCGAAGTAAAAGCCCTGAAAGGGCGAAATTCAATAGCCCGGCGCATCGCGCCGGGTATGATTGCCACCACCTCACAAGCCCTGTAAGGGCGATATAAATAATTCAATTTATTTCGCCCTTACAGGGCTTGTAGTTTCTCCTGATACACGACACAGGGCGATGCCCTGTGCTATTGAATTTCGCCCTTTCAGGGCTGATTCTTATGTCGAATTCACGTTAGGTTATTTAACGAAAATTTAGTGAGCACAGTGATAGACTCAGACGCGCGGATGCGGTATTCTTAGGCTATCAAGCGCTCAAAGCTTGGCTACTCGGTACCTGGCAGCGGCTCAAGCTGTGAGCTTAAACATCCGTTTAAGGAGGTGAGAGTATTCCAAAAGACGATATGATCCCCGTCGAGGGAACCGTAGTTGACTCCCTGCCGAATGCTACCTTCAGGGTGCAGATAGCCGAAGGCCACGAGATACTCGCTCATTTATCGGGCAAGATGCGCAAGAACTTCATCAAGGTGCTGCCGGGCGACAAGGTGACGGTTGAATTATCTCCGTACGACCTGACGAAGGGGCGCATAACCTACAGGCATCGCAGCTAATCAGGTATCGCAGTTAATCAAGCATCGCAGTTTTAACCGGGCCGGGAACAGGCCAGCTAAAAAAACAGGCCAGCTAAAAAAAACAGGCCGGAAAAAAAATGGGCCAGCTACTGAGAGCCAGCCCATCTGGTCAGACCTGATTTTCCGTTCAGCGCAACACTATCTTTCGTATACGCGAGTTTTCCTGATCCGCCACGTATAGAATTCCGCGTTGTTTGTCTATGGCAAGCCCGCGCGGGTTGTCGAAAAAGGCTTCGAGGCCGGGGCCGTCTTTGAACTTGGAAGTCTTGCCCGCAAGCGTCGTCACATTTCCCAGTGTATCGATCCGGCGAATATCGCTTCCGAATATTTCGCTCACGTAAAGCGTTCCGTCGGAATCGAGCGCCAGCCCTATCGGCTGATTGAAAGAGGCTTCACCGGCGGGGCCGTCGTCATTGCCCGGCAGACCGTCTCCGGCAAGAGTATCGACTCGATTGCTGAGCAGATCTATAGTCCGCACGCGGTGGTTATTCGTGTCGGCCACGAGCAGGAATCTGCCGTCGGGAGAGAGCGTAATGCCCGTCGGCGTGTTGAACCGCGCATTTCCGGCTACGCCGTCGGCGAATCCCGGAACTCCGTTGCCTGCGATAGTTTCAACGACGTTCTGTCTTATGCGGCGAATCACGTGGTTGCCCGCGTCTGCAAGATAGATAGCTCCGTCGGGCGCGACGAGAATATCGTCAGGCAGTCGGAAGTTGGAATCAAGCAAACTGCTGCTTCGGAAACCGCTCAGCCCGCGTCGAGTGCTGTTGAATTTATCCTGCTTGTCCTTGTCCGTTATCATGTCGAAGCCGCCTGCGAATGTTTCAACCGTCACCGTGCCGCCTGTTCGAGTGATGCGGCGCACAACGTTGTTGCCGTTCTCTGTGACATAGATCGTCCCATTCGTATCGACAGCAATTCCGTTCGGGAATGAAAAGGCCGGAGCGCCAGCTCCATCGGCGGTATCTTTATAGCCTTCCTCACCGCCCACAATAGTACAGACCTCGCCCGTATTCGGGTTGACCGTGCGAATAGCGTGATTCTGCTGATCTGTGACATAGAGCAAGCCGTCGGGGGCTAAAGCGATTCGGCGCGGCCTTCTAAAGAGCGCATCGACACCGGCAACACAGGTTTCCGTATTGAACCCATCGCGCTTGTCCCCGGCCAGCGTGCTCACGATAACATCAGGCACAACCCTGAACGAGAAGGTTCCCGTAACATTACCATCCTCATCTTTCACCTGAATGGTGTGTGTGCCGAGCACGCTGAGCAGTTCTTTAGGCACGCGAACCGTCAGGCGTCTTTTCGTGGTACCTGTAATTCTGGCCTCTTCCCCGTCGATGAGCGCCGTCGATTTGCCGTTGAGATTAGCTCCGACTATGTCAATCACCTCGCGGTCTTCGCCCTGTCTTATCAGGAGAGGAGCTATCGTGAAGATGAAAGGCGCGTCCGTAGGGGTAACCGTGATAATTTGATCTTCGGATTGAATGCCGTCCTGATCGAGGCGCAAAGTCAATTGAGCGGGTGCCGTCAGAAAACTGGCCGGTATCGTGGCTTCCAGACGCTTTTTCACCATCTCCGTTGGAAGCGGAATCCCGTTGATAACTATGACTGTGCCGGGTTTAAATGTGCCGAATACGGTCAGAAGCGTATCCTCTGCGCCGACTTCGAGCGTGTCCGGGTCAAACGAGCTTATTTTGGCAGGGCGCGGCACGATGAAAAAGATTTCAGTATTCGAGAAATCACCCTTTTTGTTGCGCAAAGTTATGGGTATGCGCGCGGGTTCGTCAACCATACCTGCCGGAATCTGGATCTGTATATTTCGGTCGTCTGCAACTCCAAAATTTGCAGGCTTGCCCCAGACAAAGACCGTCTCGGTATCACTGAGGCCCTCGCCCGTTACAAACGGAAGAAATATGACGCCGCTATCCTCCTGAGCGGAGTTCTGCGGAAGCCGGATAAAATAGTCAGGGTCTGTTTCGCGGACTGAAAGCGCGAACGTTTCGGTCGTCGTGCCGTTGGGGCTCATCGCCTGCACTGTGTGCTCGCCGACGTTTGCGACTACCGAAGCATCGACTTCGGCCAGCAGCACTTTGCCGTTCTTAGTGCCGCGCGACGAAGCCAGAGGCGCGCCATCGAGCAGGATTTTCGATCCTTCCGCGAATCGCTTACCCTCTAATCTGATGGTGAATGTGGGAGCGCCTGCGCTGATTTTGTCAGGGCGGACGCGGTTGAGTTTAGGCGCTTCTTCCTGCTGCGCCTGAACCGTTGCCCGAGGCTGCAAATCGGGCAAAAAAACCAACGATAATATAAAAACCGCTGCCAGTGAATATACGACTGCTTTCCTCATTACGTCTTTCTCCTTGCTGCTTTCACGCAACCCGACCTCGCGCTCGGCGTGGTTGATAAATTATTGATTCGGCTGAGATACAGGCTGCGCATCAAATCCCATCACCCGGTTTGTTCGATAACTGTTTCGCCATACAATAGAAACCGCGCAGAGCGAAACCTTGCAATGTAAAACCCGCGAAGACTACGAGACATCCTCTGATATATTGCCCTTGAGAGGTTGATCAGCGACTGAAAATTATACCCAGCGCCGCGCGTATTTAACAAGATCAATTGTCCAACTATCATAAACGCCCCCGAAAGAGGCGCTTTGTTGACCGCAGCCGCCGGGGGTAGAATCTCTATTAAAGGAGGGCTTCGAGTTGAAAATAAAACGACTGGGCCGCACAGGGCTGAAGGTAACAGAGGTCTGTCTGGGCACGATGACCTTCGGCCACCAGTGCGACGAGCAGACTTCTTTCCGCGTGATGGACGAAGCTTTGTCGGCAGGCGTCAATTTCATAGACACTGCCGATGTATACCCTATTCCCGTCTCTCCGGATACGGTCGGCAGGACCGAAGAGATCGTAGGTCG
This sequence comes from Blastocatellia bacterium, assembly GCA_963804815.1. GTDB lineage: Bacteria > Acidobacteriota > Blastocatellia > UBA7656 > UBA7656 > DATEKX01. The sequence goes on from CAWDRU010000001.1 coordinate 587,569, forward strand.
ATGGCTCAAAGGCAAACGCGATGATTTCATTCTTGCCACAAAATGCAGAATGAAGATGGGGCCAAAAGCCAACGACGAAGGGCTTTCGCGCAAACACATACTATCGGCAATCGACGCGAGCCTGAAAAGGCTTCAAACAGATTATGTCGATCTCTATCAGGTGCACGCGCCTGACCATGACACGCCGATTGAAGAGACGCTTGCGGCTCTTGATTCCGTAGTTCAAAGCGGCAAGGCGCGCTATACGGGTTGCTCTAATTTTCAGACCTGGCAACTGGGCAAAGCTTTGTGGGCGAGCGACAGGCTTGGGCTTGCGCGGTTCGATTCAGTCCAGCCGCGATACAACCTGCTTTACCGGGAGATCGAGCACGAATTGTTTCCGCTCTGTCTGGATCAGGGGATCGGCGTGATCGTTTATAACCCGCTCGCGGGCGGGTTGCTGACGGGCAAGCACAAGCGCAGCGCGCCGCCCGCAGACAACACGCGATTTGCTGTCGCGGGAAAGCTCTATATTGACCGCTACTGGAACGACGCTTCTTTCGACGCGGTCGAGCGGCTCAAATCGCTGTTCGACGCGCGCGGCAAATCTCTTACGCAGGTGAGCATCAGTTGGGCCTTGAAGCACAGGGCCGTGACTTCGGCCATCATCGGCGCGACCTCTGCCGAGCAGTTGCGCGACTCTCTGGGCGGAGTCGAGCTTGAACTTGACGAAGAAGAGATGGAGCAGCTAAACGACGTGTGGTTCGATCTGCCGCGCAACCGTGATCCGAGGATCGCGCTGCGGTAACGATTCAGCCCGCGCCTGAGCTTGCGCGCACGTGGTCCGGTCGGGCTACTGGCTCATCACTCTCTTCGCATGTTCGTATGCGGCGCGGGCTGCGTCTTTGCCGGTTGAAAGGTCTCTTGCGCTCACACGCGGGACCGCAGGCTCAATCCACGTGATCTTGTTTCTCATTTCGCCGAGCGCTTCCAGGCGGCGGCCTTCCATATCCTTGCGCGAAATGTTCAGCGCGCGTTCCATCAAGCCAATCGCAGACCACTGGCGATCTTTCAAATCCGTCTCTTCATCGCGCATGGGCAGGTAATGAATTATCAACCGATCAGGGCGCTCTCGTTCGACCATCGTTTCCAGAGGTATCTTCGTCAGAAAGCCGCCGTCCCAGTATTCATCGCCGCCAATAGTTTTCGACGACATCAGAAACGGGTAGCTGCAAGAGGCCCGCACCTTGTCGGCTATCGTGCCCGAATAAAAGGTCTCTTCAATCCCTCTGGTCAGGTTGAGCGCCGTCACGTAGAGCGCGCGCGGACACTCTTCAAACGTCTTCACGCGCAGACGATGGTTGAGGCGCTCTTCAAACCGCTCGCCTTTGAGCAGCCCTGTCCACCCGCGCCCTCTTTTCATAAGCGAACCGAGCAGTCCGGCAAGCCCTATGCTGTCCCACATGTCTTTGCGCCGTACGCTCGAAAGCAACTCGATTATCTCCGCAGCCGGTACTCCCGAAGCGTGCATCGCGGCGACCACGCTTCCCGCGCTTGAGCCTGCGATGGCCGCGTAGTCGAGGCCAAGCTCTTCGAGCGCGAGCATAAATCCCGCGTGAGCGAAGAAGCCGAAATAACCGGCTGAGAGCACGATTGCAACTTTCTCTTTTCCGTCTGAAGGCATTGGTGAATATCCTGTTCCGAGAGGCCCGCGCGCCTTTATGCTACACGCGCAATGCGCGCTTCATCAATGACGGGTTTGAGACTGCTCCCCCGACCTTGCTAGAATGTCTCGCCGCTCAGGGGGGCAAAATAATTGTTCAAGGTCGCACTGGTAGGAACACACGGCATCGGCAAAACAACCATAGCTTATGAGCTTGGCGGCGCGATAAAGCGCAGAGGAAAAACGGTCGAACTGCTGACAGAAATAGCGCGCGAGTGCCCGTTTGCGCTCAACGACCGCGCAAGCCGCGAGGCGCATCAATGGATCATAGCCCGGCAGGTGCAACTGGAGATCGAAAAATCTCTTCGCGCAGACGTTCTGGTCTGTGACCGTTCGGTGCTCGACAATTTCGCCTATTATGCAAGGCTGTACGGCACGAGCGGGCAGCAGCCCGAAGCCCTCACCTCATACTGTCGCATGTGGATGAATACTTACGATCTGCTCGTGCGGCTTCCCGTTACAGAGCCTTTAACCGACGACGGATTCCGCTCGACGGATCTAAAATTTCAGCGCGAGATAGATCAGTTGTGCGACCAGTTATTCGAGAGCCATTATAATCAGGAGACTCGCCCCGTATACATTCGCGGATTTATGACCGCAGGCGAGATAACCGAATTGATTCTCCCAAGCCGTTTAGCCGCATCCTGATTTCATGCGGTCAACTGTGACGTACATCGCGAACATCTGGTCGCCTGAACGGGGATATCGGAAAAACAGTACGGGCATGCCTTCAAAGTCGGCGGCAGTTCTTCCGGGCGGCGCTTCATTCGATTGATCGCTTTGATCACGATGAATATGACAAAGGCGATGATTAGAAACTGAATTACTGTGTTTAGGAACACGCCATAGTTGACCGTTGGCAGTCCTGCGGCTTTCGCTTCCGCCAGAGATTTCGGACTGCCGCTCAGGGCGATGAACAGGTCCGAGAAATTCACTTTTCCAAGAAGCATCCCGATAGGCGGCATTACAACATCGTCAACCAGAGAGGTGATAATTTTGCCGAAGGCCGCGCCGACGATCAACGCGACGGCCAGATCGATGACGTTGCCGCGTGCGATGAATTCTTTGAACTCTTTCCACATTTTTCGCTCTCCTTATCAAGTCGGGTTATTCGGACTTCTCAACCTTGCTCACTGATTTGCGTCGCGTGGGGATAATCCGTCGGGGCGATCACTGATTCTTCGGACAGTCGCCATCTTAATCACGCTCAAACCGCCGGTCAAGCAGACAGAGTCAGGCAGGGCTGTAACAAAGTAACTGTAGGGGCAGGGCTTGTCCCTGCCCGGATCGCCGATAGGCGATGATCTGTCATGGCTTTCAGCCATTCGGGCAGGGACAAGCCCTGCCCCTACATTGATTGTCAACCGACTTTGTTACAGCCCTGAGTCGGGCTGACTGGTTGATAAACCGAGCCGTAGATGGAGCGCGACCGGGCTTTCATGTTAGGGTTGAGCTGGCATGCAGATTACGGAAGCTATAAAAAAGGCTGTTGACCGCCAAAATCTCAGCGCCGAAGAAGCCGAGTCCGTGCTCGATCAGATCATGACGGACCAGTGCACTGACGCGCAGATCGCTTCGCTTCTCACAGCGTTAAGGATGAAGGGCGAGACTGTGTCAGAGTTGACGGGGTTCGCGCGGGTGATGCGCCGCAAAGCCGCCGCCGTCCGGCCACATCTGGAAATCGGCGGCACCGAGCGCGAAGCCTTGATAGATACCTGCGGCACGGGCGGCGACGTGAGCGGCAGCTTCAATATCTCAACTGCCACGGCGTTCGTGGTCGCGGGTTGCGGCGTTCGCGTGGCAAAACACGGCAACCGTTCCGTGTCGAGCCAGTGCGGAAGCGCGGACGTAGTCGAAGCCCTCGGCGTGAAGATAGAACTGGAGCCTGAAAGAATCGCCGCCTGCATTGATGAGATCGGCATAGGCTTCCTGCACGCGCCACTGCTTCACGAAGCTATGAGATACGTCGCTCCTGCGCGCCGTCAGATGGGCATTCGGACTATCTTCAACATGCTTGGGCCGCTGACAAACCCTGCGGGCGCGAACGCGCAGGTGATCGGCGTCTACGCTGCGCACCTGACCGAAGTGTTAGCCGATGTGCTGCGTGCGCTCGGCAGCAGTCGCGCGCTCGTCGTTCACGGAAGCGACGGGCTTGACGAAATCACCATAAGCGCAGAGAGCAAGGTGACGGAATTGAAGGACGGAGAGTTGACAACCTACACGGTCAAGCCCGAAGACTTCGGGCTCAGGCGCGCAACGCTTGAAGAGGTCCGAGGCGGAGATGCGCGTCAAAACAGCCGGATAATTCTCGAAGTGCTCGAAGGCTCAAAAGGCCCGCGCCGCGATGTTGTCCTGTTGAACGCGGCAGCGGCTCTGGTCGCAAGCAGTCGCGCAGGTAATTTTCCGGAGGGAGTGCAACTGGCGGCTGATTCGATTGACACAGGCCGCGCAAGAACAAAGCTTGAACAACTGATCCGATTCACGAACGCATAACGACAATATACCCCCATTGCACAGGCTGACAAACTCAAAAATATTTCTTGACAAGGGATACAACCTGACATATAGTTCGGCACTCGAATTATATACGAATCAAGCTTTTTCCCCTGAAAAACAGGCATATGCTATAAGTAATGAGCGGGCTTGTTAGCATATGCCTGTCGAAAGGGCGAGCGCGAGCTGCGATTGATCTTGCGAAGAGATTCCGCGATATGTTTGAGTTTCGACATAGCGGAGGCTTGTATGCGAAAGATTGATCTAAACAATTTTCAAGTGGCGACGAGCGAGACGGCACGCGATATAAATCGCCGCATAATGCTCAACCTCATACGCAGGCATCAGCCTATATCGCGTGCCGATCTGGCCCGGCATTCGGGGCTACAGCGCAGCACTGTTTCTGTAATTACAGAACAGCTGATCGAAGAGAAATGGGTGACAGAGGGCGCAAGCGGTCACGCTCCGCGCGGGCGCAGGCCGCGATTTCTCCACCTCAATAAAGAGCGAGTAGGCATCATCGGAATCAATATTCGTCCCGCTACGACCACTTTTGCCCTCGCAGATCTTGACGCGCACTTCATAGCTCAACAATCAATGCCGACGGTTCAGGACTCCGGGCAGTTCATCGCAGAGCTTAGCTCGCGCATTCAGAACCTGATTCAAACGCACCCCGGAATCTACTACGAAGGCATAGGCATCAGTTTACCCGGCGCGTTGATCTGGCAACGCAAAAACTGGTATTTGCGCCGAATCTGGGATGGAGCGATGTGGATTTTAAGACTCCGCTCGAAGATGCCACGGGACTGCCTGTAGAGTTGGAAAATGCTGCAAATGCGTGCGCTTTGGCAGAAATCTGGTTTGGCCGCCACACGGAGGGAGTGCGAGATTTGATTGCCGTCACGGTCTCGGAAGGGATCGGGGCGGGGGTGATGGTAAACGGCCAGTTGGTGCGCGGCTCGACGGGCGCAGCCGGTGAGTTCGGGCACATTACTCTGGTTGAAGACGGCATCGAGTGCGCCTGCGGCAATCGCGGTTGCTGGGAAGTCTACGCCTCGAACTCGGCTGCCGTGCGCTACTACGCTCAGGCTATATCGCCCGGTCGCGCGGGGAAGAATTCAAACAGGCCGCCTGAGCCTGCCCCGACTTTCGATGACATTCTGCGCCTTGCAGATCAGGGCGATTCAAAGGCGATTGAGGCGCTCGACCGGATGGCGCATTATCTTGGCGCGGGCATCGCCCTGCTCGTCACAGGACTGGCACCCGATGTCATTATGATCGTCGGAGAGGTGACAAGTTTCTGGAATCGAATCGGGCCCGCCATCGAAAAGATCGTCAAGAGTCGTACCTTCACGCACGCGGGTACGCGCATCGTTTTGACAGACCCATCCGCCCAGCCCAGACTGCGCGGCACGATAGCCCTCGTGCTACAGAAACATTTCGGCGCGCCGTCTGTCGCTTAAAGGGCAGTCTTTTATTTTTCATCTATTTGTTGTTGACCCGAATTAATGTTGCATTTTCGACTCGGGCGTGTTCAGGAAGCCAATCATCGGCCTGATTAGAGCGAAAAAGGGAGATGATTCAAAGCAGAAAAGCCATTGCCGTAGATTTTGCCATTCCCAAATCCTGCGGCAGCAATTACCAGAGGGCCTGGGTAACAAGTGTCGAGGAGAATGAATATCAAGAATTAAGGAGGCAACACAAATGTTTGAATTTACAAGTCGCACAGCGGTGTGCCACGCCGGGATGTGGAGAGTTGCCCGGCGCGGCGTCAAAGTCCCGGAGAATGGCTCAACCTCCCGATTTCAGATTGAGTCAAACTCACGCGTCGCAGTTTTTCTCATCGTGTTACTTTTAGCACTGAGCCTGCCTCGCGCAAACTACGCGCAGGTGCTTTATGGTTCCCTCACTGGAAACGTAACAGACCCGGCAGGCGCGATAGTTCCGGGGGCCAAAGTCGAAGCGCTCAACGTCGGCACAGGCGTGTCAAAAAGTGTGAATACGGATGAAAGAGGCATATACCTGTTCAGTGACTTGCAGCCGGGCGTCTACAAGGTGACGATTGAGGCGGCATCTTTCAAATCTCAGGTGCAGGAGTCTGTCAGGGTTGACGCCAACACTGTTCGCCGCATAGACGCGCAGTTACAGACCTCAGGCGTGAGCGAAAGCATAGTGGTCACGGCGTCGAGCGCCACTATTCAGACCGACCGGGCCGACATAAATATCACTCAGCCCTCCAGACAGGTTAATGATCTGCCGATTGCGGGGTCCGTTGGTCGCAATTACCAGACTCTGATGGGGCTGGTTCCGGGCGCTGTGCTGCAAGGCGAACAAAACTCCGCAGCGGGCAGTCCGCAAAGATCGATCTCTTTCAATGTGAATGGCGTATCGCGACTGCAAAACAACACAAGGATTGATGGCGCAGGCGTCATATACCCGTGGCTTCCGACTAACACAGCCTATGTGCCGCCAGCCGAAGCCATTCAAACGGTGAACATCGTCACCAACTCTTTCGATGCAGAACAGGGACTGGCGGGCGGGGCGGCGATCAACGTTATCATCAAGTCCGGCACAAACGAGTTTCACGGCGCTGGCTGGGTGTATGACACAAACAGCGCGCTCCGAGCGACGAACTACTTTCAGACCACGCCGCAAAATCCGAAAGACATTCTTGTGCAGTTCGGCTATGCGGTTGGCGGCCCGATTATCAAAAACAAGCTGTTCTTCTTTACAGACCTGGAGCGCACGACGAGGCGAAATACTTCCAGAACCAATACTATCAGCGTTGCCCCGGCAAGCCTCAGGCCCAACGCTCAGGGAGCGGTTGATTTCAGCGGGACCGGCGTAACGATATTTGACCCTGCCTCTAATGCTGATCCGAGGCTGCGCACGCCGTTTCCGGGCAATATAATTCCGGCCAACCGTATTGATCAGGCGGCGTTGGAGCTTATAGACCGTCTGCCACTGCCAACAGGCCCCGGCTTCGTCAACAATTTCGTTGCAAACGGCGTGGCATTGTTCGACCGGACCAACATAGACAACAAGATCAACTACAACGCGAGTGAAAGGTTCACGCTCTTCGGGCGTTACAGCATTTCGCCCACCAACATCATCGAGCCGCCGTTGCTCGGAGAAGCTGGCGGCGACGCGCTCAACGGCGGCCAGAACGGAAAGGCTCCGGGCCGCGTGCAGGTTGCGGGAGGAGGCATCACCTATACGTTCAGCCCGACCGTTATTCTGGATGCGAACTTCGGGTACACGCGCCAGCGATTAGGCGCTGAGGGTTTCGACATCGAATCCAATTTCGGATTGGACGTGTTGAAAATCCCCGGAACCAACGGAGGAGACAGGTTGCAGGGCGGCATTCCCTCGTTTCAGTTCAGCGGAACATGGGCGAATCTGGGCAACGCCAATACGGGCAACCCGTTTCTGTTCCGGGACAATCAATATGTCGGGACGGCGAATCTCTCATGGCTGAGAGGGTCGCACGCCTTACGTTTCGGAGTGGACTATCAGAATCAGCAGATCAATCACTTTCAGCCGCAGGGTGGGACATTTCAGACCGTCCGAGGCACATTTCAATTCAACGGCAACTCGACGAGATTGCAGAACGGCCCGACTCCGGCAGACATACGCTATAACGCGTGGGCTGACTTTCTGCTCGGACTGCCAGCCGCCGCAGGCAAAGTGGATCAACTCAGAAACCCGAATTCACTTCGCCTGAAATCATATGCGCTCTACGCGCGCGATCACTGGCAGGTGACGCGTAATCTGACGCTGACTTACGGCCTGCGATGGGAACGCTACCCCTTCCCTGACAAAGACAATACAGGAATCAACCGCTTCGATCCCGCGACTGGAAACGTCATCACAGGCGGCCTCGAAGATGTGCCGAGAGACACAGGGGCCGAATCAGGGCCGGGCCAGTTCCTGCCGCGCATAGGCATCGCTTATCGCATCGCCGACAAGACGGTGATTCGCGGCGGATACGGTCAATCTGCCGACCCCAGACCCTTTATAGATTTCCGGAACGCTTATCCGATTGTCAACGCATGGGCAATGCCGCAACGCCTTTTCAACGGCGCTACAAACGCTTTCCTTCCCGTCACAACATTTCGGGATGGATTGATTAACAGCAGCATTGCGCCTGATCTCACAAAAGGCATTCTCAAGTTGCCTGCCAACACGGGCACGACGACTTATCCGAACACGCCTATGCGCAAAGAGATACATTCCTTCAACTTCATTGTTGAGCGCGAACTGACCAATCGGCTTTCGGCGCAGATCGGTTATGTGGGCACGCGGGCAGTCGGGCAGATGGGATTCATCAACATCAACGCAGGCGCACCCGGCACAGGTAACGCGGGGCGCGCGCTTTTCGCTGAATTCGGACTGACAGCCGACATAAACGAGATCATACCTTACAAGACCACGACCTATGACGCGCTGCAATCGGAACTCAAAGGGCGCTTCGGCAGTTCGCTGGTCGGCCTTGTCTACACATTCTCGAAGGCAATCAATTACGCTGATAATGATGCCAATCCGAGAATACAATACATGCCCGAAGCCGAACGTAACAGAGGGCTGGCCAGCTATGACCGCACACACAATTTCCAGAGCTACTGCGTCTATGATCTGCCGTTTGGACATGGTCGGCGATGGCTCAGCGACGGCTTTGCCGGTCATCTGTTAGGCGGCTTTCAATTGAACGGGATCATGAGCATCATGAGCGGCACCCCGTTTTATGTCGTTCAAGGCAATGGCGGCAATCTCAACGCGGGCGGAAGCCAGCAGGTTCCCGACCAGATCAAACCTGAGGTGAAGAATCTGGGCGGCATAGGCACAGGCAATCCGTACTTCGATACGACAGCCTACGCTGTAGTAAATATCCCCGCCGGGCAGGCGCAGCGATTCGGAAACGCGGGACGCAACAACCTGCGCGGGCCGGGATTCTTCAACATAGATCTCAGCTTGTTCCGTACCATTTCCATGACGGAGCGTTTCAGGCTACAGTTCCGCGCTGAGTTTCTGAATGCGTTGAACCATCCAAACTTCAGCAACCCCGGAGCCGATATATCCAACGCGGGATCATTCGGATTTATCACCTCAACGACAGGCGTAGGCGAGCGCAATATTCGTTTGGGAGCGCGCCTGTCCTTCTAAACAGATTAAAGAAGTGTGGCTCACACTTTCAGGCCACACCTTTTTTTGAAAGCGAATTTGAAACAGTGCCGCGAGCGGGTTTGTTTGCCCTGTGACCCGCTCGCGGTACAGTTGATTTCAACCGGGAAGGGCGACCGTTTTGTGATAACATCGGCCTTCCGAGCGTCAGCTTTCCGGTATCCTTTGATGAGCAAAAGGGAGATCATGAATCCGTGTCATAATCGAAGCCATAGAATCTTTATAATGTGCCTGGGAATCGCCCTGTTGCTCGCTATCGGAGCAACTGCAAAAGCCGAAGACGGCTATCGCCTGTGGCTGCGCTACGACAGGCTTCCGGATCAGATGAGGGCCTCTTATCGCTCTCGCATCACGTCCATAACGGTTCCCGGCAAATCTGCAACTCTCGACGCCATCCGCACTGAACTCGCGAACGGCTGCGCGGGATTGCTTGGCCGGTCGGTTCCCGTCGCAAAAGATGCTCGCCGCGATGGCGCATTGATCGCAGGAACCTCGAAGAGCCTGCCTCTGATAGCAGAGCTGAAATGGGAACGACAACTTGAAGAGCTTGGCCCCGAAGGATTCATAATCCGCTCCGTCAAGCTCGGTCGCTACCGTGTAACATTAATCGCTTCGCAAGGTGAGACAGGCGCGCTCTATGGCGCTTTCCACTTTCTGCGTTTGATGCAGACGCTTCAGCCCATCACAGATCTTCAGGTAAGTCAAAAACCGAGACTGCGACTGCGCATGCTCAATCACTGGGACAACCTCGATGGCAGTATCGAGCGCGGCTATGCGGGGCGGTCGCTGTGGGACTGGAAAGCTCTGCCCGGCACAACAAATGCGCGACTGCAAAATTATCGGCTGCGTGATTATGCACGCGCCAATGCATCGCTGGGAATCAACGGGTCTGTGCTCAATAACGTCAACGCCAATGCCCAGAGCCTGAGCGCCGAATACCTGGGCAAGGCTGCGGCCATCGCTCGCGTCTTTCGCCCGTACGGCGTGCGCGTTTATCTTTCGGCGCGTTTTTCTGCGCCAATCGAGTTGGGCGGATTGAAGACTGCCGACCCGCTTGACCCGGAAGTGGCGGCGTGGTGGAAAAAAAAGGCGGACGAGATATACAGAGTCATTCCCGATTTCGGCGGGTTTATCGTGAAGGCCAACAGCGAAGGCCAGCCGGGGCCGCGCACCTATAATCGCAGCCATGTCGAAGGCGCTAATATGCTGGCCGGGGCTGTGGCTCCTCATAATGGGATAGTGATATGGCGCGCTTTCGTTTATGATGCGAAGCCCGGCTATGATCGAGCCGGAGCGGCATATGAAAATCTTCAGCCTTTTGACGGCCAGTTCGCGCCAAACGTGCTGCTGCAAGTCAAGAACGGGCCAATCGATTTTCAACCGCGCGAACCTTTTCATCCCTTGTTCGGAGCGATGCCAAAGACACAACTTATGCCCGAACTGCAAATCACTCAGGAATATCTCGGCTTTTCAAATCATCTCGTGTTTCTGGCTCCCATGTGGCGCGAGTTTCTCGACTCCGACACCTGTTCAACGGGGCCGGGTTCGACCGTGATAAAACTTACAGACGGCAGTCTTTATCATCAGCGACTGACGGGCATGGCCGCAGTAGCCAACACAGGCTCTGACCGCAACTGGACAGGGCATCATTTTGCTCAGGCCAACTGGTACGCTTTCGGTCGGCTGAGCTGGGATTTGGATCTCGCTTCGCGGCAGATCGCCGAAGAGTGGATAAAGATGACGCTCACTAAGGACGCGAATGCCGTAGAGGTTATCGCCCGCATCATGATTGAATCGCACGAGGCGCTGGTCGATTACATGACTCCGCTCGGTCTGCATCACATCATGTGGGGCGGGCATCACTATGGCCCGGCTCCGTGGTGGGACAAAGAGAAGCGCGATGACTGGAATCCTGTTTATTATCATCGGGCAGACGAACTGGGGCTTGGGTTCGACCGCACGAAGACGGGCAGCGATACAGTGAGCCAGTATCATCCGACTGTTAGCGATCAGTTCGCCGATTTGAAGACCTGCCCGGAAAAATTCCTGCTCTGGTTCCATCACGTGCCCTGGGATTATCGGATGAAATCTGGCCGGACGATGTGGGATGAACTGGCGCTCCATTACCAGCGCGGAGTAGATTGGGTGCGGGCCGCGCGCGGAGACTGGCAGTCGCTGGCTGACGTGATCGATTCCGAGCGTCACTCTGAAATAGCAGGTAAGCTGACCATTCAGGAGCGCGACGCGGTCTGGTGGCGCGATTCGGTGTTGCTTTATTTTCAAACCTTCTCAAAGCGCCCGCTGCCCGCAGGAGTAGAGAGGCCGCAGAAAACTCTTGAAGAGTATAAGGCTCAGAGTCTTGTTCGGTGAGACATTGAATCCAACATGAAGATAACCGACATAAAAGCCACGACTGTCACCGTCCCGCTGGAAGCGCCGCTCAGGCATGCGAACGGCTGTCACTGGGGGCGATTCGTGCGCACGGTGGTCGAAGTCGAAACGGATGACGGGTTGACGGGCCTTGGCGAGATGGGCGGCGGCGGCGAGTCGGCTGAAGCCGTGTTTCGCGCGATGAAATCATCGCTGGTGGGTCACGATCCTGCGCGACTTGAAGAGATGCGATTTCTGATCAGTAACCCGACGGCCTCGCTCTATAACAATCGCTCTCAGGTGCTGGCCGCGCTCGAATTCGCCTGCCTCGACATACTGGGGCAAAAATGGGGAGTACCTGTCTCTGAAATTCTTGGAGGCCGTTTGCAGGAGCGCGTGCCGTTCGCATCCTACCTTTTCTTTCGTTACCCGAACCCCAGAGACGGCACGGGCGAAGTCAGAACTGTTGAGCAGATGGTCGCGCACGCGCGCGAATTGAAACAGCGTTACGGCTTCACGTCGCACAAGCTGAAAGGCGGCGTCTTCGCGCCGGAGTATGAGCTGGAATGTTATCGCGCGATAGCCGCTGCGCTCGACGGCGACCGCTTCCGCTTCGACCCGAACGGCGTCTGGTCAACCGAGACGGCTATCTGGTTCGGCCAGCAGATCGAAAGTATCCGCAACGATTATCTGGAAGACCCTGTATTCGGACTCGCCGGAATGCGTCGCGTACGCGAGCGTGTACGCATGCCGCTTGCGACCAACACGGTCGTCGTCAACTTCGAGCAGCTTGCGGCCAACGTGCTCAACACGGGTGTGGATGTGATTCTGCTCGACACGACCTTCTGGGGCGGCATCCGCCAGTGCGTCAAAGCGGCGGGCGTGTGTGATACGTTCCAACTGGGAGTTGCCGTCCACTCATCGGGTGAACTCGGCATTCAACTCGCCACGATGCTGCACCTCGGAGCAGTCATACCGAATCTTTCATTCGCTGCCGACGCTCACTATCATCATGTCGCCGACGACATAATCAAGGGCGGAAAATTCAAGTATGAAGCGGGGTCAATCGCAGTGCCAGCGGGGCCGGGGCTGGGCGTCAGTCTCGATCATGATAAACTCGGCGAGTATAACGAGCTTTATAAACGTCTGGGTTCGTACCCTTATGACAGGGACCCGCTGAGGCCGGGTTGGACGCCAACCATCCCGAATAATCGGTGGGCTGATCCGGACGACGCGCGGCATCCGGCTAATATCACGTTTTGATTTGCCTCAACAGGAAATGGCACATACAAGCATGGAAGACAAAATCGCTCAGCCCGCTCGCCTGACTGATAGAATCGAGCTGCGCCGTGTTGTTGAAGAAGTCGCGCTTGCGACTCCGGTCATCGATCTTCACACACATCTGTTTGCTCCCGAATTCGGCGCGATGAATCTGTTCGGCATTGACGAACTGCTCACCTACCACTATCTGATTGCCGAAACATTCCGCTCGGCCAGAATCACGCCTGAACGCTTCTATGAGATGAGCAAACCGAAGCAGGCCGATCTGGTCTGGAAAACGCTGTTTGTAGAGAACACGCCGCTGTCCGAAGCGACGCGCGGCGTCATCACTGTCCTGAGCGCGTTTGGCCTTGATGTGAATGCGACTGACCTGACAGAGGCGCGGGCTTTCTTTCATTCGCAAAGCGTCGCAAGTCACCTCGACCGTGTGCTCGACCTCGCGCGCGTAAGCCGTGTTGTGATGACCAATGATCCGTTCGACACACAGGAGGCAGCGGTGTGGAAAAGCGGCCCGTCTATAGATGGGCGCTTTCACGCGGCCCTGCGTCTGGATAACCTGCTGAACAACTGGCAGAAGGCCGCGACGAAACTCGCGCGACTGGGCTATCGCGTGGATGCAGAGTTGAATGATAAGACCGTTGGCGAGGTGCGCCGATTCCTCGACGAATGGATAGCTCGCATCAGCCCTCTTTACATGGCCGTGTCGCTTTCCGACAGCTTCAGGTTCCCGGACACGGATGCGCGCGACCGCATCATCCGCGAGGTAGTGTTGCCGACAGCGCGCGAGCACGCCCTCGCTTTCGCCCTGATGGTCGGGGTTCGTCGCCGTGTAAATCCTGCGCTGCGCGCAGCAGGTGATGGTCTTGGAAGAGCCGATGTCAGCGCAATAGAGCGACTGTGCGCCGAAACGCCGGACGTGCGCTTTCTCGCGACTTTCTTATCACGCGAAAATCAGCACGAGTTGTGCGTGGCTGCGCGGAAATTCAGCAACCTCATGCCGTTCGGCTGCTGGTGGTTTCTCAACACCCCTTCGACGGTCTCTGAAATAACACGCGAGCGGCTTGAATTGCTGGGAACGAGTTTCATCCCGCAGCATTCGGATGCGCGCGTACTCGAACAGTTGATCTACAAATGGCGGCATTCGCGCCAGACAATCGCCGAATCGCTTTATAAGTCATATGAACAACTGCTCAGGAGCGGGCGGGCTGTGACGCGACAGGAGATCGAACGCGACGTGTCGCGAATGTTTTCAGGCAACTTTTGCGACTGGGTTGGCCTGAGCGAAGCTCACGCGAAAGTGAAAAGCAACTAGGACCGACAACGTTACCGATCTGACGGCGCAGGCTTGTCAGGTATTTTTTCCACACCGACATATCAGTTAAAGAATGGAACGCATGAAAAAAAAATCTGCGAGCAGTACCGCCAACACCAAAAAGACAAGTACATTGGCTTACAAAAATTCCGGTCTGCCTGCGGCGCGACGCGTGAAAGATTTACTGTCAAGAATGACGCTCGAAGAAAAGGCCGCGCAGATGATGTGCGTCTGGCAGAAGAAAGCAGAAACACTCGTAGACGCCGATGGCAACTTCGACCTTCATAAAGCCAAAGCCGCTTTCAAAAAGGGACACGGGCTCGGACAGGTTGGGCGACCAAGCGATGCCGGGAAAGGCAAAAACGCTCGCCAGATGGCCGAACTCACCAACGCCATTCAAAAGTTCTTCCTTGAAAACAGCCGACTCGGCATTCCGGTGATTTTTCACGAGGAATGTCTGCACGGCCACGCGGCGATTGACGCCACAAGTTTTCCGCAGCCCATCGCGCTCGGAGCAACGTTCGATACGGATCTGGTCGAATCGCTTTTCACGATGACTGCCGAAGAAGCCCGGCTGCGCGGAACACATCAGGCGCTGACGCCTGTGGTGGATGTGGCGCGCGACCCGCGATGGGGCCGCGTCGAGGAGACGTATGGCGAAGACCCTTATCTGGTTTCGCGTCTGGGCATCGCGGCTGTGCGCGGGTTTCAAGGCGACGCGTTGTTCAAAGATAAGAAGCGCGTCATCGCAACATTGAAGCATTTTGCGGCGCACGGTCAGCCTGAATCCGGCATGAACTGCGCGCCGGTCAATGTCTCTGAGCGCGTGCTGCGCGAGACTTTTCTTTTTACCTTCAAAGAAGCGCTCGATAAAAGCGGGGCCATCAGCGTTATGGCTTCCTACAACGAGATTGACGGCGTGCCGTCGCACGCAAGCGAGTGGTTGCTCAGAGATGTGCTGCGCAGGGAATGGGGCTTTGCGGGGTTCGTGGTGTCGGACTATTACGCGATCTGGGAATTAGGCCATCGCCCGGACACGCACGGTCATTTCGTGGCCAGGGACAAAAAAGAATCGTGCGCGCTGGCCGTCCGCGCCGGGGTCAACATCGAGTTGCCGGAACCGGACTGCTATCTGCATCTGGTCGAACTCGTACGCCGTGGCGTGTTGAAAGAATCCATGCTCGATGAATTAGTTGCGCCGATGCTCTTCTGGAAATTTCAGATGGGGCTTTTCGATGACCCTTATATTGATCCCGAAGAAGCCGAACGCATTGTCGGATGCGATGCCAACCGAGAGCTTGCAAGACAGGCGGCGCAAAAATCGATCACACTGTTGAAGAATGAAAATGACCTGTTGCCGCTTGATCCGCGCAAGCTCCGATCCATCGCCGTCATCGGCCCGAATGCGAATCGTACCCTGCTGGGCGGTTACAGCGGCGTGCCCCGGCACGAAGTCACAGTGCTCGACGGCATAAAAGCGAAGGTCGGCGACACAGTAAAAGTGCGCTACAGCGAAGGCTGCAAAATCACAATCGGCGGGTCATGGAATCAGGACGAAGTCATACCGGCCAACGCCGACGAAGACCGTAAGCTGATCGCGCAGGCCGTCAAGGTCGCGCGCCTCGCTGATGTAATAGTGCTGGCCCTCGGCGGCAACGAGCAGACTTCACGCGAGGCGTGGTCGTTGAATCATCTGGGCGACCGGACAAGTCTCGATCTGATTGGAAGACAGGAGGAACTGGTTAAAGCGATGGTCGCAACCGGAAAGCCTGTCGTGGTTCTCCTGTTCAACGGGCGACCGCTCTCAATCAATTACGTCAGCCGGGAAGTGCCAGCGATCTTTGAGTGCTGGTATCTCGGTCAGGAGACAGGCCATGCGGTGGCCGATTGTTTATTCGGCGACATAAATCCGAGCGGGAAACTGTCGATCACTATCCCGCGCTCTGCCGGGCACCTGCCTGCCTTTTACAATTACAAGCCGTCTGCGCGGCGCGGTTATTTGTTCGATGATGTCTCGCCGCTTTATGCATTCGGTTACGGGTTGAGTTACACCTCATTCGCCATCGAAAACGTCAGGCTCGCCAGAAAGAAGATCAAAAGCGACGGCTCGACTCAGGTTCAGGCGGACGTAACGAACACGGGCAAACGCGAGGGAGCGGAAGTCGTGCAGATGTACATTCGCGATCTTGTAAGTTCCGTAACACGGCCCGTCAAAGAGTTGAAAGGCTTTAAAAAAGTCTCTCTGCGAGCGGGCGAAACAAAGACAGTGGCGTTTGATATTACACCGGACTCGCTCGCGTTTTTCGATGTGAACATGAAACACGTAGTCGAGCCCGGCGAGTTTGAGATCATGGTCGGCAGTTCGTCGCGCGATTCCGATCTCAAAAAAGTGATTCTTACGGTAGCGAAATAACAGACCAAACGGACGAGGCACAAAGATGTCTGCTAAACCTCAAAAACTTTCCTTCATCGAAAAAACGGGCTACAGCATGGGAGACGCCGCCGCGAATTTCGTCTTCCACACAATGATCATTTTCCAACTCAGTTTCTACACCGACACGTTAGGGATTACGGCGGCGGCGGCGGGAACGTTGCTGCTTGTCGCGCGGCTCTGGGACGGGTTCTTTGACCCGATGATGGGCATTATGGCAGACCGCACAAACACGCGCTGGGGCAAGTTCCGCCCGTGGGTGTTGTGGACGGCTATACCGTGGGGCGTAGTCATGGTGCTGGCCTACACCAGCCCCGAACTTTCGACGACGGGTAAACTCGTCTATGCCTGCGCGACCAACATTCTGCTGATGACGATTTATTCGGCGAACAACACGCCGTATTCGGCGATGACCGGCGTGATGACCAGCGATATTAACGAGCGCACGTCGCTTTCATCTTACCGCTTCGTAGCGGCGATGATCGCGCAATTGATCGTCGGAGGCTTTACGCTGCCGCTGGTTGCGAAGTTCGGGCAGGGCAACACGGCCAAAGGCTGGCAACTGACGATGGCGTTGTGGGCGACCGTCTGCGTCGTCCTTTTCTTCATCACGTTTCTTACAACCCGCGAGCGCATCCGGCCCGACCCTCAGCAGAAGGCATCCGCAAAACAGGACTTCGGCGATCTGCTGAAAAACCAGCCCTGGGTTACGATGTTCATTCTGACGCTGGCTCACTTTATCTTTCTCGCCATGCGAGGCGGCACAATATTTTATTACTTTGACTACTATTTGAATCACGACCGCCTGTACGAGCTACTTCAGGGGCTGGGCCTGACCGCCGCGGACGGAGTCAGCGCGAGCGGGCTGGGGCATTATCTGCTGAACACGTTCGGGCTGATCGTCGATTCGGATAAGAAGAATGTCGTATCGGTCGGGTTCAGCCTGTTCAACATGTACAGCCAGTTCATCACGGTCATCGGCGTATTGTTCTCGACTATGCTGGCTAGAAAATTCGGCAAGAAACCCGTTGCCGTCGTTGGCTTTTCTTTGACCACGATATTCATGGCGCTGTTTATATTTTTGCCGCCCGACGCTATCGGCTCGCTGTTCATTCTTGAAGCCCTTCGCGCGCTGACTTATGCCCCGACGATTCCGTTGATGTGGGCCATGTTTGCGGACGTAGTCGATTATGGAGAATGGACAACAGGCCGTCGAACTACCGGGGTGATTTACGCCACCATCATTTTCGGCCTCAAAGTCGGCTTGAGCTTAGGCGGCGCAATCGCCGGGTGGTTACTGTCGGGCTATGGCTACAGGGCGAATCAGGCGCAATCGAGTGAAGCGTTGCAGGGCATTCGCATGACGATCAGCATCTACCCGATGATCTTCTTATTGATAGTTATCGTGTGCCTGATCGTTTACAAGATCAACAAGCCGCTCAATATTCAGATACAGGATGAACTGATCGAGCGCCGGAAGAAATTCGATTCCGAAAGCCCGCTGGCTACAGCGCCCTGAAGGAGGATTTAACAGGTATGACTTTGATGACCAGAATAGTGATCGGTCTGTTTATGACAGCCGGTTTGTTCACCGATTCTCACGCGCAGGACAGGCTCAAAGATGCTTTCAAGGATTCTTTCATGATCGGCGCGGCGTTAAACCGCGCGCAGTTTTATGAAACTGATGCTCGCGGCGCGGCGCTCGTCAAAATGCACTTCAACACGATCACGGCTGAAAACGTTTTGAAATGGCAATCCGTCCATCCTCGCCCCGAAGGCTACGATTTCAAAGCGCCTGATCGGTACGTTCGATTCGGTGAAAAAAACCGGATGTTCATCGTCGGTC
Source organism: Blastocatellia bacterium (assembly GCA_963804815.1). Taxonomy (GTDB): domain Bacteria; phylum Acidobacteriota; class Blastocatellia; order UBA7656; family UBA7656; genus DATEKX01. Next base: position 606,185 of record CAWDRU010000001.1, read on the forward strand.
ACACGCTCGTGTGGCACAACCAGACGCCCGCCTGGGTTTTCCGAGACGAGCGCGGCGAGCCGGTAACTCGCGAAGTGCTGCTTGCGCGAATGCGCGATCACATCCAGACCGTCGTGGGGCGATACAAGGGCAGAATAAAAGGATGGGATGTAGTCAACGAAGCCCTGAACGAAGACGGCACGATGCGCCAGTCGATGTGGATGAAGATCATCGGCGATGATTACATCGCGCAGGCGTTTCAGTTCGCGCACGAAGCCGACCCCGAAGCGGAGTTATATTACAACGATTATTCGCTCGAAAACGAAGCGAAGCGCAACGGCGCAGTCGAGTTGATCAAAAAGCTCAAAGCTCAGGGCATACCGATCACAGGCGTAGGCTTGCAGGGGCACAACAAAATGGACTGGCCTTCGGTCGAACAGCAGGACGCGACAATCGCGGCTTTCGGAAAACTGGGCGTCAAAGTGATGATTACGGAACTCGACATGGACGCGCTGCCTGCGGCCTCGCAAAATCGAGGCGCGGATGTCACGCTCAACGTCGAGTCGCAGGCTAAACTGAACCCGTATACAAAAGGGCTGCCCGACGCTGTGCAACAGGCGATGGCGAAACGTTATGCGGATATGTTCGGCGTATACCTTAAACATCGCGATGTCATCACGCGAGTAACTTTCTGGGGCGTGGCCGACGGCGATTCGTGGTTGAATGACTGGCCCGTCAAAGGGAGAACAAATTACCCGTTGTTGTTCGACCGCGAGGGCAAGCCCAAGCCTGCATTCGATGCAGTAATTCGAGCCGCGAAAGCAAAGTAGATGACAGGTCGAAATATGCGCCACGCTCACCGTCCTGCTGTTAAGAATGTTTTTCATCTCCTGTTCCTGTTTTGTCTGTTCGCATTCTCGATAAATCCGATCAATGCGGGCGCTCAGGATCAGCCGTCCGCATCAACGCGGCGAGTGATCGCCGTTGATTATTCGCAAGTCAAGGGGAAGCACAATAAATCGTTTCGGCTGGTCGTGGGCGCAGGCCGCGCGCACGAAGGGTTGCGCGCAGACTGGCAGCGCGACCTTGCGCTGGCGCATCGCGAATGCGGTTTCAGATACATTCGCTTTCACGGCTTGTTGCAGGATGAAATGGGCGTTTACGGCGAGGACAAAGAAGGTAATTCGGTCTATAACTTTCAATATATCGACGCTCTGTACGACGCCATCCTGAATATCGGCATGAAGCCTTTTGTTGAATTCGGATTCATGCCGCAGGCGCTTGCGAGCGGCGATAAAACCGTCTTCTGGTGGAAGGGCAACATCACGCCTCCAAAAGATTACGGCAAGTGGGGGCGACTGATTCAAGCCCTGGTCAAACATTGGACCGTGCGATACGGCGCGGCTGAAGTGAAGCAATGGTATTTCGAGGTCTGGAACGAACCCAACCTCGATATCTTCTGGTCGGGCAGTCAGAGTGATTACTTCAAGCTGTACGAAGCAACGGTGCGGGCGATCAAAAAGGTGTCTCAGGATTACAGGGTCGGCGGCCCTGCGACCGCCGGGCACGGCTGGATACCTGAGACAATCGCCTTTGCCGCACAGAACCGCGTGCCGATTGATTTCATCTCGACGCACGATTACGGGGTCAACGGCATCGGCTTTGATGAAGGCGGCGTTCAGAAACTGTATCTCGACACGGAACCGACAGCCATCATCGGCGCAGTGCGCGCCTCGCGCGATCAGATAAAATCATCACGGCTGCCAAAACTGCCGCTCCATTATACGGAATGGAGCACCTCTTATTCGCCGCGCGATCCTGTGCACGATTCTTACATCTCTGCGCCTTATATTCTTTCAAAGTTGAAAGGCGTCGAAGGCCATGCCGATTCGATGGCCTACTGGACGTTCACGGACATATTTGAAGAGAACGGCCCTGTACCATCACCCTTTCACGGCGGCTTCGGGCTGCTGAATTTTCAGGGGATTCCAAAACCTGCGTTCTACGCTTATCAATTTCTGAACAGGCTCGGCGACGAAGAGATCGCTTCAAACGATGTTGACAGCTGGGCCTGTCGCAGCGCGCAAGGCATACAGATCTTGTTCTGGAACTTCACGCCTCCGAAGACGAAAGAGAGCGATCAGGTATTTTTCAAACGAGATCAGCCCGCCAAAGATTTCGGGCAGGTGAGCGTATCAATCGCGGGGCTTCCGACTGGCTCTTACAAATTGAACGTCTATCGCATCGGCTATCAAATCAACGATGCTTATTCGGATTACCTGAAGATGGGTTCGCCCTCCCGGCTTGATCGCGCCGAGGCGCGAAAGCTGGCTGAAAGTAATGACGGGCGAGCCGTTGACGCCGCTCGCATACAAATCGGCGCGAGGCAGGAGTTTAAACGCGATTTCCGTATGCGAGAAAACGATGTTTATTTGATCACTATGGAAAGATAACAGGGGATTCGAGTTATGAAACGATTGCTCGCGCTGAGAATATCGGCTTCCGTTATGAACCGTTATCGTTGGGCTGCTGCCTGTGTGCTCGTGATTGCCAGTCTGTCGCCGGGCCTGTCGCAAACCGGCGGAAGCAGTGCGCCGCCTTATAAAGATCCGTCGCTTCCAATCGAAAAGCGTGTTGATGATCTGGTGTCGCGCATGACTTTGGAAGAAAAGGTCTCGCAGATGATGAACGGGGCCGCAGCAATCGAGCGGCTGGGCATTCCTGCATACGACTGGTGGAACGAGGGGCTGCACGGCGTTGCGCGAGCCGGTTACGCTACAGTCTTTCCGCAGGCCATCGGACTGGCCGCCACATGGGACGAAGAACTGATACACAGCGTCGCGGATGTGACCTCAACCGAAGCCCGCGCCAAGCATCACGAGTTCGCGCGCCTTGGCGATACAGGCAGGTATAAGGGGCTGACTTTCTGGAGCCCCAACATAAACATCTTCCGCGACCCGCGATGGGGTCGCGGGCAGGAGACTTTCGGCGAAGACCCGTATCTGACTTCGAGATTAGGCGTCGCCTTCGTCAAAGGCTTGCAGGGCGATGACCCGCGCTATCTGAAAGTTGCCGCCACCCCAAAGCATTACGCAGTGCACAGCGGGCCGGAGCCGGAGCGACACGGTTTCGATGCCAAAGCCGTTGAGAGAGATTTGAGAGAGACATATCTTCCTGCGTTTCGCGCGACAATCATCGAAGGCCGCGCGGCTTCCGTCATGTGCGCTTACAATCGAACGAACGGCGAGCCTTGCTGCGCAAGCAAGCGACTGCTGACAGAGATACTTCGCAACGAATGGGGCTTTGGCGGATACGTCGTCTCTGACTGCGGCGCGATTTATGACATTCACACAGGCCATCGCTTCACCGATTCCGAGGCGAAGGCGTCGGCCATGTCTGTCAAAGCGGGCACCGATCTGACCTGCGGCAAAGAGTACACATCGTTGATCGAGGCTATAAAAAAAGGCTTGATCAGTGAAGCCGAAATCGACACGGCGCTGAAACGATTGATGGCGGCAAGATTCCGGCTCGGCATGTTCGACCCGCCGGAGATGGTCGCTTATGCGCGCATCCCGATTTCAGAAAACGACACGCCTGCGCACAGGGAACTCTCTTTGAAGGCGGCGCAAAAATCAATCGTGCTGTTGAAGAACGAAAACAACACTCTGCCTCTCAAAAAGGGGCTTAAAACCATCGCCGTCATCGGCCCGAATGCAGATGCGCCGGAAGTGCTGCTGGGAAACTACAGCGGGCAGCCGTCGAAATCGGTCACGCCGCTTGAAGGCATCCGAGCAAAAGTCTCGCCCGCGACAAAAGTTGTTTATGCGCTCGGAGCTACGTTGACAGGCGAATCGGTCGCGCCTGTGTCGGCTTCTGCGCTGGGGATGGGTTTCAAGGGCGAATATTTCAACAACAAAGAGTTGCAGGGCCAGCCCGTTCTTGTCAGAACAGACGAACAGATAAACTTTGACTGGAGCCGAGGCCGTCCCGCGCCGCAAGTGAGTGATGATAGTTTTTCGGTTCGATGGACGGGCAAATTCACGCCAACGGAATCGGGCAAATACAAACTGGGGGCAACTTTTGATGACGGCGTGCGTGTTTATCTGGACGGCAGGCTGCTGATCGATGACTGGAAGAACGATTCGGTCAGAACCGTCATGAAAGAAGTGAACCTTGAAGCGGGGCGAGCTTACGACGTGCGTATCGAATATTACGATAACATACGCGACGCGATAGTGAAGTTCGTCTGGTCGGTTCCGCGTTTCGCCGAAAGGCTCATTGACGAAGCTGTCGGCGCAGCCCGGCAGTCGGATGCGGTCATCATGGTTTTAGGGATTGCGCCCGCGCTCGAAGGCGAAGAGATGAAGGTGAATGTTGCAGGCTTTCGCGGCGGCGACCGGACGGACCTTGCTTTGCCAAAAGCGCAGGAAGACATGTTGAAAGCCGTCACGGCTACGGGCAAGCCAGTTGTGGTGGTGCTGCTCAACGGCAGCGCATTGGCAGTCAACTGGGCCGACGAGAATGCGCGTGCCATAATCGATGCCTGGTATCCGGGGCAGGAAGGCGGCACAGCGCTGGCAGATGTATTGTTCGGCGACGTAAATCCGGGCGGCAGGTTGCCTGTCACGTTTTACAAATCGGTCGCGCAGTTGCCGCCGTTTGATGACTACAGTATGGAGGGGCGCACCTATCGCTATTTCAAAGGCGAGCCGCTTTATCCATTCGGCTTCGGGCTGAGCTATACGAAATTCAAGTATGACAATCTGAAGTTGAGCGCAGAAACTGTCAAAGCAGGTGAAAGCGTGCAGGTCAGCGCAAGCGTGCAGAACACAGGTGACCGCGCGGGAGATGAAGTGGTGCAGTTGTACGTGACAGATGTGGCCGCATCTGTCCCTGTGCCGATCAGGACACTGGCCGGAATCAAACGCATCTCGCTCAAGCCGGGAGAGCGCCAAAACATTTCATTCACGCTCGCGCCCAGACAGATGACGATCATAGACGACACAGGCAAACGTGTAGTCGAGCCGGGAGAGTTTACAGTCAGCATCGGAGGCAAACAGCCCGGATTCACAGGCCGGGCCGACGCCAAAACGACGAGCGTAATCAGTAGCCGTTTCGTTGTATCGGGAGCAGTAACCGAAATTCCGGAAAAGTGATGCGTTTGATGGGAGAGAGTATGATGCTCGATTTATTTAAAGCCTGATTTATTTGACGCTCTCGATGGTCGCGGCAACACGAAAGCCTACGAAGTCGCGCCGCCCCGTGGGGGTAAATACAAACCGGTTGGCTGACCTATTGGCGTCCGGCCCGTCCAGCCATGAACTGCCTCGAAGTATTCGAGCCGAATTACGCTCTCCATCTATAGCCGACTCGTCCGCGCCGTCGTTCGGATAATCTTTCCGGTAAGCGTCCTGACACCACTCCGAAACATTGCCCATCATGTCATAAATTTTCCATCCGTTGGGCCGGTATTTGCCGACCGCAGCTATCAATGCAACTTTGTCGTCGAATGAAAAATATAGATTCCAGTTCCTGAAGAGTTTTCTGCCGGTCGCGTCTGCAAAATTGCCATAACCTTCGCCGCCGTTTTCCGTATCGCCCCAGAAGAATCGAGTCCGGCTGCCTGCGCGAGCGGCGTATTCCCATTGCGCCTCTGTCGGCAGTTGCAAGCCGAAATGTTCAACGAAACGCCGGGCGTCGTTCCAACTGACGTGGACGACCGGATGCGTGTCGCTCAATAGATACTCTTTGACGTGTGGAAACGGGTTTCGCCAGTTCGCCGTCGCCGTCCATTGTCGGGCATCCGAGCCTTCAGGTGTCGAGGCAAACGAGCCTTTGAAATTTCCGTTATCTTCCGCCCCGCGCTCTGCGTCGGTCTGGTAATGGGTCGATTGCGCAAAGCGGCGAAACTGTTCAACAGTCACCTCGGTTTCGCCGAGATAAAAAGGTTTTCTGATAATGCGCAGGTGTTGGCGCTCGATGCTGCTGCGGTCGGCTTCGCTTACGGGCGACCCCATCTGAAATTTCCCGGCTGGAATCAGCACCAACACGATTCCGCTCGCTTTATGAATGATGCGCGTCGGCAATCCCGTCGCGGCATCGAGACTCGCGCCCGCTGCCGGAGCAAATTTCACCGCTTGCGAGCGGGCAGTATTCGGCTTTGTGCTGATCTGAGCAAATCCCGATGCCACCAGAATTATTACCAGACTTGCGACGCGTGTCATTCGGATTATCACTTCGCTGATTTTATCATTTCGGCTACGAGTTGTTTGACGAGTCTTTCTTTGTCGCCGACTTTGCCGCTGATCGTTAAACTGTTTATTGGCGTTTTGTTGCGGACAAGCCTGATGGTTATCTTTATTTCATCGCCTTCAACGGTATAAGAACCGCTCGGCTTTATCGCATCAACCATTTCATCGGCATCGACCAATATCAGGGATGCGGAATTTCCTCCGCGCGTAGTTGCAAAATTTGCTTCGCGAAGTTCCCGCCGCAAAAGCGCCGTCAATTCCAAATCATCATAGTCTTGTTCCTTATTTTGAAGATGAGGGCGCAAAACCAGAGGTTTTGGATTCGATAAAACAATCTGCCTTTGCTCTTCGACGGTGAATTGTCCGATGTCGAAACTGTTGCTCGTGTCGGGAGTAATGATCAACGGTCGTTGAACCCCGCCTATGTTTTTCGCCATCTGCGGCACAGCATCCTGCGCATAGCCGAACAGCAAACCGACATCGGCAAACTGATTGTCCCTGAGTTTCGCCCCCTTCATTCCCTGCAAAAGCGAATATGTAAGCAACCCTTGCCCGTATTGACTGGCTTCATAGCTGACTGCATCCGCCGCCGATCCCATCAGCACAAAAAAGCCTGTGTTGTCTTTCAAACGCTCAATCGCGCGGATCTGGTCGGGAGGCAAATCCTTTTTCAACGCCAGACTGTTGGACAACGCGCCTGCCGCGCACGTATCGAGAATCAATACCTGTTTGAGCGCTTTGTTCTGCTTCATCAACTCCTTCAGCTCTTCGCTTGAAATCGTCATCGCTTTGCGAGAATTTTCTATCGCCAGGACGCTTTTATCCGTCGTTGTCGCTTCCTGCGTCAGATACAGATAAGTGTCGCCGCCCGCTTGATTCGGGTTTTGATTGAGATTGAGCGAAACGCCATGTCCCGAAAGATAAACGATGAAAACATCGTTCGGCGTGGCGTTTTTGAAATCGGCAAAAGCGCGTTCAAAATCGGCTTTCGTCGCAGTTGAAATCCGGCTGTCGGGCGAGTTGAATTTAACAGTCGATTTATCACCATTGCTTGTGAGCAGACGGATATGAACCTTGTTTTTGTCGCCGACGAATTTGGTCGCGCCGAGTTCGAGCGCGCGGGCGAAATCTTCCGCGTCTTTTGCGGCAAAATTCAGTTTCAGATTATCGCCCGTGTAATTCGAGATGCCGACGATGATGGCATAGATATTCGGCGTTTCTGTTTGTTTCCTGCCGTCGTCCAGATAAATGATTTTCGGGCCGCGTGTGCCACGGCTGTTGAGCGAGCCTGCTGTATTGCGCGCGATGATCTCGATACTGTTTTCTTCGCCCGTTTTGATGGCAGCTTTGGACAGATCAACAGTTAAAACGGCTTGAGGCAGATTCGGATTAAAGCCTGCGGGGCGGGCATCAGAAATGAGTTCTTTGCCGTTTACTAGAATCTGGACCTGTCCGATACCGCCGCCGCGATTGGTCAATTTAACAGTCAGTTGTTTCTGATTCGGCTTTAGAGGTTCGTATTCGACTGATGGAAACAGGTCCTGTTTAGAGAAAAGTTCGACTTGCGGCAGCGGGTCGCCCCTGAATATTTTCTGCAACAGACCGGGAACGTAATAAACCTCCTTCATCTGATCCAGAGAAATCGGTTCAAACCCGACAACATAATGCATGAGTTTTCTGGCGTCAGGCGAAGCATCAAACAAACCTTCGGGCGTAACAACTGCCCAGTCGTTTTCATCAAGCGCAACCAAACTTGCCAACAGTTTACCGGATTTGAATTCAAAAAGATCTAATTTGCCATTTTCACTGACCTTGATTTGAAACTTACCGTCAGCCGTGATTGGCTGGCTATTTCTTATATTATAGAAATAACTGAATTCGCCCGGTTCCTTTCCCCGTTCTCCATACCTTTTTTGAAAGAAACCGGGAGCAATAGCGAAAACTTCACGAGCAGTGTTTGGATTGTCATACTCAAAAGATTTCAATTCTTGTCCGGTTGCTATGTTCCATAATTTGACTGTTTTATCATCGCTTCCCGAAGCAAGCGTCTTGCCGTCTGGCGAGAATGAGACCGATTCGACTTCATCGTTATGGCCGTAGAGAGTATTCAACGCTTTTCCGCTTGCCACATCCCATAGCTTGATAGTTTTGTCCTGACTGCCCGAAGCAAGTGTTTTGCCATCCGGTGAAAAGGCGAGTGACTGGACAAAATCAGAATGCCCAACCAATGTATTCAGTTTTTTTCCGGTTTGCACATCCCACACTTTGATAGTTGTGTCGAACCCTCCCGAAACCAGTGTCTTTCCATCCGGTGAAAACATAATTGAACTGATATACTCTTGCCCAATCAGAGTTCTTAGTTCTTTCCCGGTTTGCACATCCCACAAAGTAATTCCGTCTTTACCTTGTAAGGCTAATATCTTACCGTCCGGTGAAAACGCAAATAACATTCCTCCGTAACTCGAAACGGTACTTGCGATATTTATCAACGCTTTTCCAGTTGCCACATCCCACAGCTTGAAGTTTCTCTTGAAATCTTTTGAGGCAAGCGTTTTGCCATTTGGTGAAATAGTAAGTGAATAAACAAATTCAGAATGATCGGCAAAAGTTTTTAATTCCTGACCGTCTGTAACATTCCACACCTTGATTGTGTCATTATAATTCCCCGAAATTACTGTGTTATTGTCCCGTGAGAACACGACTGAATTGATATGGGAAGTATGTCCGGAAAAGGTTTTTAATTCTTTTCCTGTTTGCACATCCCATAATTTAATAATGTGGTCTTCACGACTTACTGAAGCGAGCGTCTTGCCATCCGGTGAGAATTCTACTTCTGTGACAAGATAAGAATGTCCTTTAAAAGTCCTTAATTCTTGTCCCGTCATCATATCCAGTAACTTAATGGTTTCATTGATACTTCCGGCGAGTATCTTACCGTCCGGTGAAAGCGTAACCGAATCGAAATCTTTTAGAGTCTTCAATTCCTGTCCGGTTGCCACGTCCCATAGTTTGACTGTCTTATCGTCGCTACTCGAACTGCTTGAAATTAGCGTCTTACCGTCCGGTGAGAATGCAACTGATTCCATGTATCTAGTATGCCCATAGAGAGTTTTAATTTCTTGCCCGCTCTTTATGTCCCAAAGTTTGACGGTGCTATCCCAACCTCCTGAAGCGAGCATCTTACCGTCTGGCGAAAACGCGACCGTATAGACTGAATTAGAATGTCCTTTGAGAGTTTTCAATTCTTTTCCAGTCGTCACATCCCAAAGTTTTATAGTCTTATCTCCGCTTCCTGAAGCCAAGGTCCTGCCGTCGGCTGAACAGACGACTGACGAAATATAATCGGTATGCCCGGACAGGGTTTTTAATTCCTGACCAGTAGCAACATCCCAAAGCTTAATAGTATTATCATCGCCTCCTGATGCAAGGGTCTTTCCATCGGGTAAAAAAACAACTGATGAAACGCTACCCTTATGCCCAATCAGCGTTCTCAGTTCTTGTCCAGTTTGCACATCCCAAAATTTAATGGTTGTGTCTTCACTTCCAGAGGCAAGAATTTTATTGTCTGGTGAAAATGCGACCGATGAAACGAAATAGGTATGCCCGGTTTGCACGACGAGTTCGGCTTTCTGGGCGTGTGCCGTCAGGTTGAAAACAACAACGCTTAACAGAAATGTCAAAATGAGTTTTTCGCTCAGGTTCCGCATGACTTTTCTCCGTTTTCCAGTGACAACAAGGCCGAAACGTTACACGAACTATTTTATTAATTTCAATCGCTCTGCGTAGCTCGTCATGATCTGTTCATACGTCAAGGGGAGATGAGAAACAGTCACGTCTGCAATCGGTTGTTATGCCGCATCGGGTCGCGTCAGGCACCCGTCGCTGCGACCTGACACATCTTATATTAAGCGGGGCCGCGCCCGGTTAAAAAAAGAGCCACTTCTTTTTTTTCTTTGGAACGGAGGCCTGCGGGCGCACTGGAATGGGCTTTCCTTCGACTACTGCGCCGGGGTTGTCTTTGGCGATGGCGCGGGCGTATTCTTCGCCGACTATTTCAGCCGTAGCCTGAACGGCCTCTGACATTCCGGGCAGGCGGTTGCGAGTGTTATGACAGTCGCTTGCGATGAAATGAATCAATCCGTGTTCGAGCATCAACCGGGCTGTCTGCTGCACCTTCTTGCCGAACTGGCCCGTTATCGATCCCGTGTCAACCTGGCCGAGCACGCCCAGTTCGACCAGTTCATAAAACTTTTCCGGTTCGGCCATCAACAGGTGATTGCGTTCGGGGTGGGCGATGATCGGGCGAATCTGATTGCTCATCAACTCGAACAACGCGCGCTCGCTGCCAAGCGGGACGACCTGATGCGGAAATTCGACCAGCACGTACGGGCCGCCGTCAATCGTCGGCGCGCTCTTTGTTTTACAGACGTGATTTACTACATCGTGCGTGAAGCGAAGCTCGCACCCAAGGACTATCCTGGGGCGGCCTTGTAACCGCGCGTTCAGTTCGTCTACCTTCCGGCGCAAAAACAGCGGGTCGTGCGTCTTGTGAACGTTGTCGTGTGCGTGCGGCGTTGCGACGATGATTTCTATTCCATCTTCAGATGAGATGCGACACATCTCAAGCGATTCTTCGAGACTGTGCGAGCCGTCATCTACTTCGGGCAATATGTGACTGTGAATGTCTATCATGCATTTAAAGGATTGCGATTTGAAAGCTCAGAGCGCAGACGATCAATACATTTCTGATATTCAAAACGCCTCAATTCATACTACGCCAGAAAGCTACTCTCTACAATTACATTTCAGGTTGCTCCGAGAGGTTATGAACTCAGTTAACCTTCTTTCCCTTAATCGGCGGTCGATTGCCCGGAACCTGAATCATCAGCTCGACTACCTGTCCCTTTTCGTCTTTGACGAAAGTAAATGTAGCTTCGTCGAGCAGTATAAAATATTTCGTCTCTGATTCGGGGTAAAGCTCGACCTTTTCCGCGCCGAAAGGCGGCGCTTGAATATAGAGATGGCCATTCTCCGTCGTAAGAGTGACATCGGCTCCAAGCACCTGATATTTCCCCACATACGATTGATAAATCAGAGGATTCACCTGAGCCACCTCGCGCTCCCGGACCTGATAATCGGGCCAGCCGTACTCTCTGGCAATGCTGTGAAGTATCTCGTCGGCAAGCTGGCTGCCCGTGTCGCCGTTCGTCATAACCACAGCGCCCTGCCCCGTCTCTGCGTAAGCGAACAGCATGCAGCGAAAGCCTTCGTTCGATCCGCCGTGCGCAAATGTGAGAGTTTTGCCCGCGCCGCCTATGCCGATGCCGAGCCCGTAATCTCCCTTTTGAACCGTCAGCATCTGATTGATTATCTCTGTTGAAAGCACCTTGTTCGATTTGCCTGCCCGTGACTTCTGAATCTCGATTGCGAAGCGCGCCAGATCGGACGGCGTAGTCCAGAGTCCCGCCGCAGCCATCTCAGGATAGGTGTGCCGATGGCCTTTGATCACTTCTCCGCTTTCGCGGTGACCCGCTGCGGCCTTCTCCAGCAGTTCTTTCGGAAGCGGTTGTTGATACGTGCTGTGCGTCATCCCGATTTTGCTTAGAACCGCTTCCTGCATGAACTGAGGAAACTGCTTGCTCGTGACATCCGTCATCAGTAATTGTGCGACGCTGATGCCGCCGCCCGAATACCGCCATAGACTGCCGGGCACAACGTCAACTCTGACGGCAGCCGAGTTGGCAGGCTTTTCGCCGTTCAACAATTGTAGAATCGTCGGCACAGGTTCGTCCGTGGCGTACCCGCGAAACCCGTGAACAGTCATGCCCGCCGTGTGGCTCAACAGGCGGCGAAGAGTCACTTTCTGCTCTTTCGTGAACTCGTTTTCAGGCACTTTCCAGGATGTCAGTTTTTTGTTCACATCTTCATCGAGGTCGAGCTTGCCATCCGCGACAAGGCGAAGCGCGCCCATTGCCGCAACAGGCTTGCTGATCGATGCGGCCTGAAAAAGCGTCTCTTCCGTGACCGGGTTTTTCGTTCCCGCTTCCCGGACCCCATAACCGCGCGCCCACTCGATAGCGCCGTTGTTTATGACGGCGACGCTGACGCCGGGCACTTTGTAATAAGCCATCCTGTCGGCAAGCTTCATAGCAGTCGCCTTGCCTTTGATCGCGACAGGGCTGAGCAGATTGTTCTCTACCCGCTTGATTCTCTCGGCCAAATCCGTCGAATTCTGTAAGCGCGTGACAGACCCTGTTATAGAGATGGCTGCAAGCACAAGCATTGCAACAAGCAGAAAAGCTTTCAGCTTCATGATATGTATTCCTCTCTGAAAGTAATGACTGGCGCTCTTGATTACGACAGACAGTGTAACAGAGTTCGACTCTTGCTCCGCTCTGCCTCAACTGCCTTATGCCTTGCTCTCGGTTTCTTCCGGCTCTAAAGTAGCTGCGCGCGAACGAGCGACATCCCTGCCGGTGGCGACCGGCAGCTTCACTCTAAATGTGGCTCCCTGTCCTTCGCCTACGCTTCCGGCTTCTACCGTACCACCGTGCAATTCGACCAACTGGCGCACTATCGCCAGCCCTAGACCGAGTCCTCCATGAATTCTGTTATATGAGCTGTCAGCCTGCCGGAAACGGTCAAAAACGTAAGGAAGAAATTCCTGGCTGATTCCCTTGCCGGTATCGCTCACTGTGATCTCTACATACGAGTTGATCTGCTCAAGCCGAACCTCAACCCGCCCGCCCTGAGGAGTGAACTTCACGGCGTTTGATAAGAGATTCCATACGATTTGCTGTAGGCGACCGGGGTCACATGAAACCGGCCCGACCCCGGAATCAACTATAACCTGAAGGCTGATCTCTTTAGCATCAGCGGCAGGGCGTATCGCATCGACCGCGGTCTGGATAATTACAGGCATTTCGACCGGTTGAACATCCAGGCGCATTCGCCCCGTGATGATTCGGGAAACGTCGAGGAGGTCTTCGATCAGTTGAGTCTGCGCCCGCGCGTTGCGCTCAATCGATTCTATGGCCTGAGCGGCTGTCTTTGTGTCCGCCGGATTTCTCCGCAGTATTACTGACCAGCCAAGAATCGCATTCAACGGCGTGCGCAGTTCGTGCGAGACCGTAGCCAGAAACTCATCCTTCATCCGGCTGGCTTCTTCAGCCTGTTTGCGGGCTGCCTGCTCTCGAATCAATAACTCGGCGCTGAGGCTATATGCCTGCTCCGCATCTTTGCGAGCGGTCTGTTCACGCGCCAGAAGTTCTGCCCGTTCCTTTTCGGCCTGCTTGCGCCCGGCGATGTCACGGAACACCAAAACAACGCCGATGATCGGGCCTCCGGGCAAGCGGATTGGCGCGCCGCTGTCATCTATAGGAATCTCTTTTCCGTCTTTTGACAGTAAAACGGTGTGGTTGGCAAGGCCGACTATAGCCCCGGCTCGAAGCACTTTCGTTACAGGATTATCGACCGGCTGCCTCGTGGTCTCATTAACTACATTGAATACCTCGACGAGAGGCTTGTTTGTGGCGTCGGCCTTCGACCATCCGGTCAGGGCTTCGGCTGTTGGATTGATGAAATTGATCAGGCCGTCGATGTCGGTGGCAATCACCGCATCGCCGATGCTTGAAAGCGCCACGCGCAGCCACTCGCTTTGCTGTTGCAGGCGACGCTCGGCGCTGCGGCGAGAGCTGGCAAATAATACAAGGCTCACGAACAGAAACAGGCGGTTAAAAACTATGATTACGAACTGGAACGAAAGCGGCGCGCGCGAGAAGTAATCAAGCGTTAATTCCAATAAGACGGCTATCAGCAGCCCCGGCCCCGCGCCCCCGTACCATGCGCTTGCGACCATCAGCGCAATGATAAAAAGCGTCACGTCGAGCCTGAATGAAAAAAAGCGTTGAAGGCCATAAGAAAGCAGCAGTATCAGCGCAAATGACAACAGCGCCAATCCGTAACGCAACGCGGCTGATCTTATTCCTTTCGACATGGGAGAGAGTAAGGTTGAAAGCGACAGGTTTCGCTCACAAGCGTCCCAGAGATTGTTAGAAGATTTCTCTTCACCGGTCAACACAAAATTAGCCGTCCGGGCTATAGAGAGGCTTCGACCGGAATAGTTCCACTGCTGTAAGGCAGGCCGACCATCATGCTTTTAATCATAATGGAGTTGTGATATAGATTGCCTGCTTCAAAAGGAGAGGAGATGCAGCGTTTTGACGACCCGCCGCACATGCCCGGAACAGGTGAAAGCCCGGAGGAGCGTTTCGCACGGGCCAGACCACTGGCCGGTACGCAGGGACAGGGCTATGTTGAGCGGCGCGGCATTCCCCTGCAAGTCGCTCATGCCGCCAGCGTGCGCTTCGACGCAGACTATGGCGGGCGGCCAGCGGTTCTCGTGTCGTTACGAGACCACGCGGAGGCGCTGGTTTCCGTGCACGGGCGATACTTGCACAATGCGCGCCGTCAGAACAAGATGCTTACTATCGGGCTCGGTGGTGGCGCTGTGAGCGTGCTTGGAGGATGGCGAGTCGAGCCGCTGATAATAGTGGAGGGATTGTTTGACGCTCTGTCACTGGCCACCTGCGGATGGGCTTCGGTCGCGACCATCGGACGCTGGGTGCCCTGGCTTTTTGAAGTCTCGGCTGGTCGGGTGGTATGGCTCGCTTTCGACGCCAGCAGATCTGGCGAGGCTAACGCGGCTCGCTATTCGGGATGTTTGCGCGAAGCCGACGCGCGCAGGCTGCCGCCGCCACCGCTGTGCAAGGACTGGAACACGGCACTGGTCAAGCGCGGGGCTGGCGCTGTAACAAAGTGGGTGCGCGATTGCCTCTCTGGTACAACACCGTCATAAATTTAAGATTCAGGCTAACTCAGACGTAAAGGTGGACAGCCAATTATGAAGCCAGGCTTACAAGGCAATATACATAATAGAAGTTATTTCAAAATACAGAGAAGCCTCGCTATACAATTCGAGCTTCCTCCGATGATCTGCTTCCGCGTCACCCGCAACTGCAATGCCAGTTGTGGCTTTTGCCTCGCCCCTCCGGATGGCACTCACCCCGCCGCAAACACGCTCGCGCACCGCCTTGACTGGCTCATGTCGCGCGGCGTGAAGACCATCCATTTCTGCGGCGGCGAACCTACTATCCACCCGGCCCTGCCGCAGTTGATCGAGCACGTACGGGAGCGGGGCGGAAAGACGAAGCTCACCACCAACGCCATCGCGATCTCGGATGCTTTGCTGAAAACCCTCCGCACAACAGGCTCGCAGGTCAAGGTCAGTCTGCACGGCGACCGCGAGCATCACAACGACATCGTCGGGCGTGAAGCCTTCGATCACACCACACGCAACATCAGCCGTCTTCTCGCCGCCGGAGTCCCGACATCGGTTCAGACCACAGTGGTCGCGGGCGGCACGTGGGTTGTGGACTGGGTTGCTGAATTCTGCCTGAAAGCTGGCGTGCGTCGGCTGAGCATTCTGCCCTTCATTCCACGCGGCAACGGGTACGGTCGTCGAGGCGAGTACGGGCTTTCGTCGCTTGAACGCCGCGCATTGCGCGAGCACGTTTCCAGAAAGCGACGCGCGCTTAACGGGCGACTCGACCTGCGATGGCTGGACTTCACAGCGCGACCCATACATGTGGTCGAACCGGATGGGAGAGTGATTCTCGAAGGCGCGACCGACGCGATGGATGAGGTGCTCTGCCACATCCCTTCACCTGAAGAAGACAGGATATAGATTACCTGCTCGGACGCGCTAGACCTCAAAAATAATGCCGCCTGTTTGTTGTCTTTGTGATGCGACAGGTGCAAACTCTTGACGCCGGGAAATCGGCGAAGTTATCATCAAAACTGAGCTTCCCAGAACTGAAACCCGTGGCTCTCGAAGGCGCTCTGTAAAAAACTCAGAGGACGCAAATTAAAGTAAACCTTTTGGGCAAGCCCCGTAAAGTGAAAAACCCTATGAAACACATAATCAGCGCGCTCTGCCTGATAGCCATCCTCACATCTGTGTCGCTGGCTTCAGACCCTAAATCGAACCCTAACTTCATGCCAACCGATCAGGTCAAGCCCGGCATGAAAGGCTATGGCATGTCTGTCTTTCAAGGCACAAAGCCTGAACGATTCGAGGTCGAAGTGCTCGGCACGCTCGTAGGGTTTCAAAACCCTAAGCAGTGCATAATAATCGCGCGACTGAGCGGCCCGCTCGTCGAGCGCACCAGCGTTTTCGCAGGCATGAGCGGCAGCCCCGTCTACATTGACGGCAAACTTGTGGGCGCTGTGGCCTACGCTTTTCCGTTCGAGAAAGAGCCGATTGCCGGAATCCAACCGATTCAAAACATGATCGAAGTAATCGAAGAAGGGCGTCAGGAAGAAACCCCTTCGGGCAAGCCTCTGAGCTTTAATACGCTGATCAGCCGGGCGGCGGAATCTTCGACCGGTTCGATCTCTGCGCCCTTCTCCGCGCAGGTCAGCGCGCGCGCCGCGACCTCGCCTCAGCTTGCTCCGTTTGTCGGCCACATGATAGCGCCGATAGCAACGCCCGTAACTTTTTCAGGCATCTCGCAGGCGGCTGTCGATATGTTCGGCGAAGATCTCAAAAAGATCGGCATACAGCCAATCGCGGGCGTCGGCGGCGGGTCGAGCCTCACGCCGATGATTCCCTTTAACGATACTACGCTTGGGCCCGGCACTTCTGTAAACGTGCAACTGGTGCGCGGCGATTTCACAATCGACGCGGCGGGCACGGTGACTTATCGGGACGGCGAAAAAATTTATGCGTTCGGGCATCCCTGGTTCAGTTCGGGCAAAGCGTCGTGGCCGATGGCTGAATCGACGGTCGTGACGGTCGTGCCGAACGTCAACAACTCGTTCAAGCTGGCGGCAGGCACGAATCTGGTCGGTTCGATCAATCAGGACCGTTCGACCGGCGTGTTCGGGCAACTGGGCGAGAAGCCGCGAATGATACCGGCCCGCCTGACCGTTCACACGAGCCGCAATAAGACCGAAGTCTACAACTTTGAGATGATCTCGGATTCGCTGCTTACGCCGCTGCTTGCGCGCATCACTATTTTTTCAGCCATCAATGCGACCGAGCGACAACTGGGCAATCAGACGATCAAGCTCAGCGGGCGCATATCGATCAAAGGGCAGCCCGACATAGTTTTAGACAACAGCTTTTCTGCGCCGAGCGGCGCGGGGATGTCTGCCGTAAACGATATAGCGCGACCGCTGGCCATCCTGTTCAACAGCGGCTTCGATGCGCTTGAAGTGCGCAGCCTCGACGTTGAAGTTACTTCGACCGACAGTCGCTCAGGCGGCGCGCTCAGCCGGTTGTGGGTAGACAAGACGGAAGTCGAGCGCGGAGAGAATGTCGAAGTGCAGGTCTTCGCACGCCACGACAACGGAAGCGAATTCGTCGAGCGCATACCGCTGACGATTCCTGCCGATGCGCCTATCGGGCCGCTTGTGATAATGGTCGGCGACGGCGCTTCGATGAATCGCGCAGAGATGCAACAACCCTCAGGCGATTTCGTGCCGCGAGATTTGAGCCAGCTCGTTCGCACGATCAACAAGATGAAACGCAACAACCGGCTCTACGTAAAGCTGCTGCGCGCAGGCACGGGCGCTATAGTCAATAACGAAGAGATGCCGACGCTGCCGCCCTCCATGCTTGCCACGCTCGGTTCTATGCGCACATCGGGCGGATACACGCCGCTGTCGGTCGCGACGATGGCCGAAAGCGAGCTTGCGCCTTCGCATTTCATCATCAGCGGGCAGCAAATGATAACGATCAACGTGGTCAAGTAAGTCATGCGATAAGGCTTGCAGACCGCTCGCTCTGTTTGTGAAATCGGCACTGAGAAAAGCCCGCGCGAGTTGCGGGCTTTTTATTTTGAATTTCCAATTGTGAGAGGACTGTTTGTGATGTTCAAATCTTTTACCCCGACAAAGACAGTATTGATCGGCCTTTTGATGCTTCTCGTGAGCGGCGCGGCGCTCGCCAACGGCCCAGTCTTCTGGGAAATCACCAGGCAGGAAGATGTGGTGAAAGGCGATGCGCGCGGAGTGTCAATCGCCGAAAACGGCAACGTCATGCTCGCGCCTGCCTACACGCTCGTCTACGACACCAAAGAAGCTTACATCTGGTCGAGCGCGACCGACGCAGCCGGAAACATTTATTTAGGCACGGGTCACGACGGCAAAATATTCAAGGTCGAACCGAGCGGCGCGGGCCGCCTGCTTTACGACGCGCAGGAGCTTGATGTGACGGCGCTTGCCACAGACGCGCAGGGCAATATTTACGCAGGCACATCGCCCGAAGGCAAAATCTATAAGATCACTCCTGATGGTCAGCAATCGGTCTTCTATGACCCGCCGGACAAATACATCTGGTCGCTCGCCTACGACGCCAGCCAATCCCTGCTCTATGCGGGCACAGGCGACAAAGGCATAATCTACAAGATCGACGCGACAGGCAAAGCCTCAGTCTTTGCCGACACCAACGAGACCAATATCGTTTCGCTCATAGCTGATAAGAGCGGCAACGTGATTGCGGGCACTGACCCTTCGGGATTGGTGCTGAGAGTGTCGCCGAACGGAAAAGTCTTTGCGCTTTTCGATTCGCCTTCGCAGGAGATTCATAGCCTCTCGCTCGGCCCGGACGGTTCTATATATGCGCTCGGCATCAGTCAGGGCAGCGCGGCGCAAAGAATCACAAGCGCAGGCTCGTCTACAACGAGCCTGTCAAGCGACGGCGTGATTACGCTTTCGACGGATGATTCGGACAGCTCGGTGACCGTTCAAACCAGCGACCTTACTTCGGTGAGCAGTCAATCGCAGGGTCGAGGCAGCGCGACAGGCGCAAGAAGCGCTGTCTTTCGCATACGCCCCGATGTGGGCAACGAAGTATACTGGCGCTCGACAGACACAGTGGGCTTCGGGCTTCGCCCGCTCCCGGATGGGCGCGTGCTTGTGGGCACGGGGACCAAAGGGCGCATATATCAGATAGCTGCCGACCGCTCCTATACGCTATTGATTCAATCGCCGGAAGATCAGACCTCTACTATCTTTGCAACAGGCGATCAACTCTACGCAACATCGAGCAATCTGGGCCGCCTCTATCGCATAGGCCGCGAAACCGTGAGCGAAGGCACTTACACTTCGCCCGTGCGCGATACGAAGTTTGCCGGTCAATGGGGCGTGATAACCTGGCGAGGCTCAGGCAACATCGAACTGCAAACGCGCAGCGGCAACACCGAGACTCCTGACGCGACCTGGAGCGACTGGTCTGTCGCGTATCGGAACTCTGCCGGGGATCAGATCACAAGCCCGCGCACGCGATTCATTCAGTGGCGCGCAGTGCTCAAAAGCAGCGCACAATCGACCGCGCCCAAACCGGGATCGTCTGCTTCTACACAGCTTCAATCGGTGGCGCTGGCTTACCTACCGCGCAATCAGGCTCCCGAAATTGCATCGGTGACCGTGCTGCCTCAAGGCGTGGCTTTGCAGGAAACGCCCATTGCCATCGACCCGTCAATCGCAAGCTCAGGGCTTGATCCGCAATTGTTCGGGCTGGTGTCATCGGTGCCGCCTCGCCGGTTCTTTCAAAAAGGCGCGCGCACGCTGACGTGGCAGACTACAGACCCGAACGACGACACGCTCGTTTATAAACTGATGTATCGGACGATCAACGACAACGACTGGCATCTGCTGGCAGACAATCTCTCGCAACCGTACTACACGATTGACGGCAATCGATTGCCGGACGGCACCTATCTCTTCAGAGTTCTGGTGAGCGATGCGCCGGGCAACACGGCTGAACTGACGCTGACGAACGAAGAGACGACCGAGGCAATCGAGATAGACAACACCCCGCCAACGATCAAAGTGACGGGGCCTGCGATCACAGCGCAGACGGCAGAAGTCACGTTCGATGCGACCGATTCCACGAGCCGCGTCGTGCGCGGCGAGTACAGCGTTGACGGCGGCGCGTGGCTGTTGATCTTTCCGGTTGACGGCATAGCCGATTCCGCACACGAAATCTTTAAAGTGCGCGTGAATTTTGACAAACCGGGCGAGCACCTCGTAGCCTTCCGCTGCGCCGATTCAAGCACCAACGTCGGCACCAGCAAAGTCACGGCGACCGTGCGCTGAATAAAGAGATAGATTTCACGCAGAGAGAGCGCGCAAAGAATTGAGAACCCATTCGCGGCCCTGGCCGCTTTGCGTCTCTGCGTGAAACTCTTCCATGTTGCACTGATTCGATTCGCCCTCCATATAGTTTCGAGACAACTCATTTCATAAATCCGCATCTTATGGGCCGCACGACGCTGGCTTCCGAGTTGCTTACACCCTGACTGGGTGAGCCGCGGAAGGAGCAGGGAGAGGCTTATGAAACTATTAAATTTGAAACACGCTTCACAATTGATCCTGATCGTTATCGCAATGGGCACAGTCGCAACAATCAATGTCAACGCACAACAAAAACAGGCTCGCAAACAGAAAGCTCCTGCCGCGCGAGCCATAACCGTAGAAGATATTCGTCAGGCTGAACAATCGCTATCAGACCTCGGTTACTGGACAGGGCCGATTGACGGGCGTATGGACGAATCCACGCGCAGCGCCATAATCGCATTTCAAAAGGTCGAAGGCCGTACGCCAGCCGGTCGATTGACCGAAGCTGAGTTGCAGGTTATTCGATCTGCGACTCGCCCGTCGCCGCTTGAAACCGGATACGCGCACGTCGAAGCTGACCTCGGCAAACAGGTCCTGTTCGTTGTCGATGAGAACGGCACAGTCACAAAGGTACTGCCGATCTCGTCGGGCAGCGGTGAAGAGTTCACATCGGAAGGTTGGACGCGCCGCGCCGTAACGCCCACGGGCCGATTCAAGGTTTATCGCAAGGTAGAGGGCTGGCGAAAGGCTCCGCTTGGCTCAATCTATTATCCGAACTATTTCCTGAGCGGCGTCGCCATTCACGGAAGCCCGTCCGTGCCAACGCGCCCCGCAAGTCACGGCTGCATACGCATCCCCGTTTTTGCGGCCAAAGAGTTCAGCGAGATGACCCCCAACGGAACCGTCGTATTAGTACACGGAGGCAGCGCGTTCGCCCAGAGCAAGACTACCGCGTCATCGCGCTGAAGTCGCCCGACATCATTACAGGCAGGAAAGCGTTGGGACATCCCAACGCTTTCTTTTTTAATAGTTTCATTCGACGCGCAGGACCATGCATTTGAGGTAATAGGTTTCAGGCATCGAAACCAGTATTGGATGATCGCGCGACTGCGTGCGCTTCTCGATCAACTGCACCGAGCGGCCCGCATCTGCCGCCGCATCCGCGAGGCAGTTCAGGAAAGCGTCTTCGCTCATGTGATAAGAGCAGGTCGAAGTTATGAGGGTGCCGCCCGCTTCGAGCATCTTCATCGCGCGCAGGTTGATCTCTTTATAGCCGCGCGTTGCCGCTTCTATCGAAGCGCGATTTTTTGAAAACGCAGGCGGATCGAGATTGATGATGTCGAACCGCTCCCCGGCCTGTTCCATCTCGCGCAGCAGATCGAAAACGTTTGCTTCAATCAGTTCGACATTCGCCGCCCCGTTCAACTCTGCGTTTCGCTTTGCCTGACTGATCGCAGCGCCTGAAATATCGACGGCCTGAACTCGCTCGGCCCCGCGCGCGAGATGAAGCGCGAATCCGCCTTGAAACGTGAAACAGTCCAGTGCGCGCCCTCTCGCGTAGGTTTCTGCCGCGATCCGATTTTCGCGTTGATCCAGAAACGCTCCGGTCTTCTGCCCTTCGAGCAGGTTCACGGCGAACTTCACATCGCCTTCTTCGATGATAAACTCGCCGGGGTCCGAGCCGTACAGTACGCCCACAGTGCGCGGCAACTCTTCCAGATCGCGCACGCGCGCTTCGTTGCGCTCCACTATCGCGCGCGGGTTGTATCGCTCGACGAGGATCTCGACCCACATCTGTTTCAGTGCGTCCATTCCCTGCGAAAGCGTCTGTATGACAAAGCAATCATTGAACCGATCAATGATGAGCGACGGTAAAATATCGCTCTCGCCATAGACCAGACGATAGGCAGTCGCATCGCGCACGACCTGCCTGCGCAACAGTTCGGCGGCGACCATGCGCGCAGCCCAGAACTCTTTATCCGTTTCAACATCCTCAAACGAAACGAAGCGAAGCGCTATCTGCGAGCTTGAACTGTAGAGCGCGCGGCCCAGTGACCTGCCGCGCGAATCGTTGACGCGCACGACTTCCGCAGCCTTCGCGCCGCGCGTGTCGCTTACGTCGCTGCGATAGACCCAGAGGTTTCGCGCGCGCACGCGTTCCGCCCCGCGCTTCGTTATTGTGACCGTTGCCGCCATAATTCCAGTACGACTATGATAACTGTTGAGGCTGAAATGACAACCGACCATGAATCAATTCACGATGCGGGCGAAATAAAAAATGCAGACGGGCGAAGCGTCTACCTTGGGTTGGGAACGAATATCGGCGACCGCGAAGCGAATCTTCAAGAAGCCATCGAACGAATCAAAGGACTCGGTTTAGAGATACGGCGCGCGTCTTCGATTTATGAAACGGAACCTGTTGGTTATCTCGATCAACCGTGGTTTTTAAATCAGGTGATCCAAACGGATATGACTGCGGGGCTTACTTTTAATGCCAGCGATGACGAAGCGGAGTTCATCAAAGCGGCAGCCGTTTCTCATCCGCAACTGGCTTTGCTTAACGCCTTGCAAACAATCGAGCGCGAGATGGGCCGCAAGCGCACAATCCTGAACGGGCCGCGCGTGATTGATATTGACATATTGCTTTACGGCGATCAGATCGCGTACGCAGGCGAGGCGATTCTAACTCTTCCGCATCCGCGACTTCATCTGCGGCGCTTTGTGCTCGCGCCGTTGTGCGAGATAGCTCCCCGCCTCGTGCACCCTCAATTGAAAAAGAGTTGCAGCCAGTTGCTCGCCGCGCTCGATGATGCTTCAACAGTTCGCGTCTATCGAAGTCACGTCTGATCGAAATTCCAGTCTGATCGAAACTCTCTTCTAATCGTCGGCAAGGCTTTCGGCCAGCATGCGCTTTGCGTCTTCGTAGAACTGCAACTGGTACAGTTGCCAGTACAGCCCGCGCTGGGCGAGCAGATATTGATGCGTGCCGATTTCGCGTATCTCACCTTTGTGCATCACGATTATCTTATCGACAGACTGAATTGTGGAGAGGCGATGCGCAACCACAAGCGACGTGCGGCCCTCCATCAAACGCTCCACGGCGTCGCGAATTAAAATCTCCGTTTCAGTATCAATCGAGCTTGTGGCTTCATCCAGTATCAGCACGGGCGGATCGTAGGCCAGCGCGCGCGCGAAGCTTATCAGTTGTTTCTGGCCGACCGAAAGTCCCGCCCCGCGTTCGCGCAATTCGGTCTTGTATCCTTCGGGCAGTCTTCGTATGAAATCATCCGCGTGGACTTCGCGCGCAGCCTGCTGCAACTGCTCGTCTGTAATGCGGCTGTTGCCGAGTCGTATGTTGGAGGCGATATCGCCCGAAAACAGGAACACATCCTGCAAAACTATAGAAAAGTTCGCGCGCAGCTCTTCCAGTTCCATCTCGCGCACGTCAACGCCGTCAAGCAGAATCTGCCCGCGCTGCACGTCATAAAACCTCAGCAGCAGATTCGTGATCGTGGTCTTCCCCGCTCCGGTGTGACCGACGAATGCGATGCGCTCGCCGGGCTCGACCGTAAAAGAGATGTCTTTCAAAATCCAGTCATCCTCTTTGTAAGCGAACCAGACGTTACGAAACTCGATTCGCCCGCTGGCGCGTCCGACCGGAACGGTTTTTTCAGGAGACTTGATCGTGACCGGTTCATCGAGCAGCTTGAAAATCCGCTCGGACGAAGCCATCGCCGATTGCAGTATGTTGTACTTCTCGCTGATGTCTGAAATCGGCTCGTAGAAAGATCGCGCCAGTTGAATGAAGGCCACCAGCGTGCCGATTGTAGCGATCCCGCGAATCACCTGCCCGCCGCCGTACCAGATTATCAGCCCGATGCCGATGCTTCCGATGATTTCGACCGCAGGATAAAAGATAGCGTAGTAATAGATCGTATCAATGTTCGCTTTGCGATGCGCTCCGTTTATCTCGTCAAATTTGCGCATCTCCTTCTCTTCGCGATTGAACAACTGCACAACGGGCATCCCTGTGATGTGTTCCTGCAAGAAAGCGTTGATGCGCGCGATGCGAACCCGGACTGAGCGAAACGACACGCGCGCGCCGAGCCGGAACCATGTGGTCAGCACGGCCAGAAAAGGCAGTATCGCGAATGAAACGAGCGCCAGTTTCCAGTTGACCTGAAACATGAAAATGACGATGTAGAAGATCATCGCCACGTCGCCAAAGATGGCTATTACACCCGCAGTGAACATCTCGTTGAGCGCATCGACATCGGTCGTGAGCCGCGTCATCAATCGGCCAACAGGGTTGTGATCATAAAATTGCACGGGCAGCTTTTGCAGGTGCGCGAAAATCTCCTGACGCAGGTCATACATTATATGCTGCCCCATGGTCTGCATCACGATTGCCTGCCCGTATTGCACAGCGAATGCCGCAAGATTCGCAAACAGAAATACAATCGCGATAAACGCGATTCCCCCTAACGGTTTCGCGTCCGGGCCAAACCAGTTAGCCGTGTCAAAGCCGAGCAGTCCTGCCGTTTTTACGAGCGTGAGCGCAAATCCCGCGATGTTCGACGTGTCGCGATTGGGATCGAGGAAAAGATCTATCGCGGCTTTTGTCAGCGGAGGCCCCGCAAGCACCAGCGGCGCGCTCAGTATAGTAAGCACGAGCGAACTGATCGCGTACCACTTGTACGGCCACAGGTAGCTGAGCAGCCGCCGCATCAGGCGCGAGTCGTAGGCTTTGCCTAATACCTCTTCTTCGTGGTGTGATTCTGCCATCTTAAGCGTTATGTCAACTAGCTTGCGGCCAGTTCTTCTTCGAGCAGTTGCTTCTCGTACAGTTCTGCGTACAATCCGCTGCGCGCAATCAATTCGTCGTGCGTGCCGCGTTCGGCTATGCGACCGTCTTCGAGCACGACTATCAAATCGGCGTCTTTGACAGTCGATACGCGATGCGACACGATCAGGCTCGTGCGATCCTGCATGATGCGGCGCAGGTGCGCGAGTATCTTTTCTTCCGTGTAGGTGTCAACAGCCGACAGCGCGTCATCAAGGATCAGAATCTTCGGCCTTCGTATCAACGCGCGCGCAATGGCCGTGCGCTGCTTCTGCCCGCCCGAAAGCGTGATGCCGCGCTCGCCGACTAAAGTCTCGAACCCCTGCGGAAATTCCAGAATGTCGGCTGCGATACCCGCCTCGACTGCCGCCTGCTCGATCTCTTCGGGCGTGGCGCGTTCGACGCCGAACGCGATATTTTCGGCCAGAGTTTCGCTGAACAGAAAAGTCTCCTGCGGCACGTAGCCTATCGAAGAGCGAAGCACTCCGAGCGGTATCTCCCGAATCGGGTGACCGTCAATCAGCACCTCGCCGGGGGTTGCATCAAGCAGGCGCGCGACTAAATTCATCAACGTTGATTTGCCCGACCCGACCGCTCCTACAAACGCGACGGTCTGGCCCGGATTGATGCGCAGGTCGATGTTTTCAAGCGACGGCGAAGAGGCTCCCGTATAGGTAAAGGTGAGATCGCGAAACTCGATTTCGCCTGCAATCTCTCTTATATCGCGTGTCTGATCGGTGTTGCGGATAGCAGGCTCCGTAACCAGTATCTGGTGCATGCGCTTCATCGAAGCCATGCCGCGCTGGAATATGTTTATCACCCAGCCGAGCGCTATCATCGGCCAGACCAGATAACCCAGATACAGATTGAACTGCACGAACTGGCCTATGGTTATCCCCGTGCCCGGCGCTTGATTTTCGCGAATGACGAGGCTGCCGCCATATCCGAGGACCGCGATGAAGCCGAGGCTGATGAAGAACTGTAGGATGGGATGAAATATCCCCGAAATCCGAATCAGTTTCATGTTGCGATTGACGAATTCGCGATTCACCAGACTGAAGCTCTTTATTTCGGCCTTCTCCTGCGTGTACGCGCGAATCACGCGCACGCCCGCAAGGGATTCCTGCGCTCGATTCGAGACGGCACCGAAATATTCCTGCACCTGCTCGAACCGGTTGTGTATGCGCCTCGAAAAGTAGTGAGTGGCCGAGGCCACAAGCGGCATCGACAAAAACGCCAGCAGCGTCAATCGCCAGCTGACGGAAGCCATCAGCGGCACAAGCAGCGCCATTGCAAAGACTGTGTTCATCGAATACATCAGCGCGGGACCGGCTATCATTCGCACAGCCGAAAGATCATTCGTCGCGCGCGCCATTAAATCGCCCGTCCTGTGCGTTTGATAAAACTCGAACGGCAGTTTTTCGAGGTGCGCATAGAAGTCGTTGCGAAGATCGTATTCAATGTGGCGCGACATATTGATGAGCAGCCGCCGCTGTGTAAAAAGAAAGACTCCCTGCATGAGCGTGGCCAGCACGATCAATCCGCCGTACTTAAGCAAAGCTGCGCGCGCCAATTCTGCGTTCAACGGATCAAGCACGCCTTCGGCTCTCAATACGTCTATCGCCTTATGCACGAAGTCGGGCATGATGAGCTTGAAGACGTTCGTCATGAAAACGCAGAGCACGCCTATGATTAACGTGCGCTTGTAAGGAGTGAAATAACTTATAAGTCTTTGAAATGGAGTCATGTCAATTATAAATCTGCCGAATACAAACGAAGCGCTACGGCCATTTCGGCGCGCCGTGGCGCTCGCGTCACTTCACTATTGTAGCGACGATTAAACCTCAGCTCAAATTCAGCTACTCTCGCTCGTTGAGCCTGATGTAAGTCAGAAGCCCTTTGGCGGCCAATCTCCCTTTTGAATCGAACACATCGCATTCGGCGACGATGATGCGGCGACCGTCACGAATCAGGCGCGCATCGGCTACGACGCGGCCTTCGCGTATGGCGCTCAGGTAATTAACCTTCATTTCGACCGTCGTGAAGCGGTCCTGCGGCCCGGAGACGCTTATTATGGCAAACGCCACCGCCGTATCTATCAACGAGGCGATAGCGCCGCCGTGCATTACGCCCTGTAGTTGCAATAATTCCTGCCTGACTTCGACGCTCAGGCGTGCGCGGCTCGGTTCGATTGAATCGATCTCTATGCCGAGCAGTCGCGGAAAGTGATTGGTCTCGAATTTTTCGCGTATCAGTTGCTCTCGCTCAGGTGTTATCTCCATCGGGCTATCTCTCTTTAACTTTTCTCGTCTTTGCGGCTTTCGCGGTTGATTTGACGGCGGTGGCAGGTGTTTTTCTCCTGGCGACAGGCGACCACTGGTAAACGCTCAAATCGCAATGGCCGCGCTCGTCAAAGACTACGCCTTCGGCTTCGAGCAGGTATTGTTGAAGCTGCGGCTCCTGAATGATGACACGGCCAGTTGATATTGCGCCCTTTGAATTGATCACGCGATGCCATGGAATATTGCGTCCGTCCTGCGGGGTGGCGTGCATAGCCCAGCCGACAAGTCGCGGGCTGTATCGGTCGTCAAGCAGGCGCGCAATCTGCCCGTAAGTCATGACTCGCCCGCGCGGAATCTTCAGCACAAAGCGATATATCTTTTCAAATGCCTGCTCGTATTGTGGTTTTTCTGTTCCGCCTGTTGTCCGAGGCTTCGATTTTTGTCTAGGCTTCGATTTTTGCGCGGCCTGCTTTATCTTTCCCATCGCTTCTTGTCTTTCCTGCGCGCAGTTTCCCACCACGTGCGCCACTCGCTTACGCCTCTGGCTTGCTCGTCAGGCGCACCGCCCGGCTTATAAGTCATTCAAAGCCCTGCCAGTTCACGCAGCCGCATCTCAGCCGCAAATCGCACGGCAAAGCGATCATTTTCCAGCAGGGCTATCAATTCCGGTATCAGCAGCCGCGCCTGCCGTTTGCGCTCTGCCAGATATTGCTCTCTTGTCTCTTCGCTTATCAACGATGTTTCAGCCGTAGAGTTTCGGCGGCTCGATGTCTGCGAGCCTGTAATAAGTTATCAACTGGCCGCGATGATGAATCTCGTGCTCGGTCATGCCCCAGAGCAGCACCACGCGGCGCATCTTTCTGCCGAAGGCTTCAACCTCTTCATTCAACTGCTCGAACGTGAGCTTTGATACCTGTTCGGCCAGTTGTTCATGATTATCCTTAAACGCCTGAACGATTTCGCTAACGCTGCTTTTAGAAAGATCAAGCTCGGACTTCTGCATGGTGCCAGCCAGCGCCGAACGCACGATCAGATGTTCTGCTTCGGGTATGTGACGAAGCAGTTCGCGCAAAGTGAACATGCCTTCCTTCGGTCGCCAGTCCAATTTATCATCGGGCGCGCCTTCCAGGGCGCGCGCGCTCTGCTTGTGTATGCGATTCCAGTTACTCACAAAATGTTCCGTTTCAGGGCAACTCATTGATGTCTCCTTTCAGGTCGATGATGAAAACAGTTTCAAGCCCGCTGCCTATTATCCGTTCATACGACACAAGCCGCAACTGGAACCGAAGGCAGAAAGCAGAAAGCAAGAGGCACTAAAGACCGTCACACAGCAAATCAATAGCTATCACTTTTTGTGAGTTAACCAGACCGGCCTGCGGCTTTCTGCTTTCTGCCTACTGCTTTTGTCACCTGACAGGTAGCAAATTGCGTCCGGAGGTGCTTTCAGTCAAAATGGTTTTTCAGAGCAGTAAGGTATCATACTACTACTTCGGGGCAATGTTTATAAAAAGGAATGACACAATTTGTAAATGGCGGCTAACGAATTTTGTTAGTTTACCGAAGAAAGAAATCCTCGTTACTGAAAGTGATTCTTTAACTATCGACCTCTAATCCAACCTACAAAAACACGTGAGAGAAATGGTCAGAAGTTGCTTTAACGGTGGCACGGACGTTGCAAAAGCTAACGACGGTTCTAGCAGTTCGACAGTTTGAAAAAGAAATCTCTTCTGCTCAGAGCAACTGCGGGATGCAGAACTAAACTGCGGAGGATGGAAGGGAGGATGGGGGCCCTGCCTTCCATTCAAAGCAAAGTCAGAAGAGGTGAGCAGGCCAATCTGACCTCAGGTAGTTCAGCAATACTGAGAAGCGACAGACAGTAAGTTTTCAGGATGTAGAGGCACACGGGGGCGTGGCTCCACATCGTGAATAAAGAGAGCCGCTGATGATTTAAGTCATCAGCGGCTTTAATTTTTTGCGGGCGCTGATTCCCATCATCCATTCTGTTTATTCAGGATTTCAAATCCGCAATTCCTTGACACTGATTCAGGCGCGGCTTTATGCTCAAGCTCTGTACTCATCACTTCATTGATCATTCTATAACCCGCTACAAAGAGAGGAACTCGACCGATGGATCCCAAAAGAGTTTTACAGTTTGCCGTTGACGAACAAGTGAAATTTGTCGATCTGCGCTTCACAGACCTGCCCGGCGCATGGCATCACGTGACGGTGCCTATAAACCGTTTCAAAGAAGATGCGTTCGAGTCAGGCATAGGTTTCGACGCATCGAGTTTGCGCGGATGGGCTTCGATCAACGAATCGGATATGCTGCTCCTGCCCGACGCAGAACGTTTCTGGATTGATCCTTTTTTCGAGGAACCTACTCTCTGCATGTTCGCAAACGCAGTTGACCCTATGACGAAGGAAGGCTACGAGTTTGACCCTCGCTCGGTCGCCTCGCGCGCAGAGAGCTATCTCCGGTTCACAGGGCTTGCGGACAACTGTTTCTTCGGGCCTGAAGCGGAGTTTTTCATCTTTGACCACGTCAGCTATCACAACGAAACCAACAGCGCGGGCTATCGCTTCGATTCTGCCGAAGGCATGTGGAACTCAGGCCGCGCGGATGACAACCTCGGCTACCGCGTGCGCCCGAAAGAAGGCTATGTGCCGTTGCCGCCGGTCGATTCGCTTCACGACCTGCGCTCGGACATCGTGCAGAACCTGCAATCGGTCGGCATAGAACCGGAGATGCATCATCACGAGGTTGCGAGCGGCGGCCAGTGCGAGATCGATTTCCGATTCTCGACCCTGCTTGGCACAGCCGACAACGTGATGCTGTTCAAATATGTAGTCAAAAACACGGCCTTTTATTATGGCAAGGCCGCGACCTTTATGCCCAAACCAATGTTTGGCGACAACGGCAGCGGCATGCACTGTCACCAGAGTTTCTGGAAAGACGACAAGCCTTTATTTGCGGGCGACAAATATGCGGGATTGTCAGAGATGGCTCTGCATTACGCCGGAGGAATACTAAAGCACGCGGCTGCGATTGCAGCTTTGGCTGCGCCGACGACAAACAGTTACAAGCGGCTGGTTCCCGGATACGAAGCGCCTGTGAATCTGGCTTATTCGCGGCGCAATCGTTCGGCTGCGATTCGCATTCCGATGTACTCGCAGTCGGCGGGAGCCAAACGCCTCGAAGTCCGTTTTCCCGACCCGTCCTGCAATCCTTATCTGGCGTTCGCCGCGATGTTGATGGCGGGACTCGATGGAGTTCAGAATCGGATTGATCCGGGCGAACCGCTTGATAAAGACATCTACGACCTGTCGCCCGAAGAGTTGAAAGACGTGCCGACGCTGCCCGGCTCACTCGACCGCGCGCTCGACGCGCTCGAAGCCGATCACGACTTTTTGCTAAAGGGCGATGTCTTCACCGAAGCGCTCATCGACCGGTGGATAAACTACAAGCGACAGAAAGAAGTAGACCCGGTTCGCATGCGTCCGCACCCGCTCGAATTCCAAATGTACTTCGATTGCTGAAATGCGGGATCGCTGTATTTTCTCTAAAATGTCTCTATTATTGGGCTTTTGCGACAGCAATTGAAAGTGCAGAGTCCGGTATATCCGGCGTATCTGGTTCGAGTGCGACTTCTGAGCGAACTCCAAATCGCGATAAGGCTCTAATCGCATTGCCCACCTCTTCAGGTGTAGAGTGCGCATATTTCATGCTCATAGCCAGGCTGTCGTGGCCAAGAATCTCTTTGATGTCCGATAGCGGCAGGCCGAGGCTGGAGAGATATGTAGCGGCACTGTGACGGAGGGTGTGGATCACTGCGCCATTGTTTTCATAGCCATAAGCAATTTTAGCCCTCTTGCAAATGCGCCGGAAAGCCCGCGTCAGCGCAGCTACGACTGCAATATAGGAAGTGCGCTGGAAGAGAAGATCATTCCTGGACTCCGCGATGCGGCGGCGAGCGATCTCTGCGACCGGGGCCGTCATCGGTATCACTCTGCGGCGCGCGGCGGCGGATTTTTCATTGCCCTTCTTTGCGAGCTGAAACGTTATCTGCCCGAACGGCGGGCCCTTGCGTATCGTGAAATCAACCTGAGACTTTGCGAGAGACAGGATTTCGCTCTCGCGACGTGCAGTGTGCAGCGCGATGATAATGTAGTCGCGCACCAGCGAGTTCCCCTCCTTCAGCATCTTGCTATCAGGCTCCCGGTCAATCGCATCAAGCAGCTCCGTGATCTCTTCAGGAGGTAACACCACTTCCCTGCTGTCATATAACCGCTGTGGTTTGGTGATGGCGGGCGGTTGCCATCTGGCTTTTGGGAAGAGCCGCCCGGCTGAGTTGAAGATTGCCTTCAGGATCATCAGATCCTGGCGCAGGGTGTGAACATGCAGCCCCTCGGCGATGCGCGCCGATTTGTACTTTCTGATCTCCTGCGCGGTGATCTCGTCAATGTGTACGTGCGGATGAAACTGGGAGGCGAACAGTTCCGTTATGAACTCGGCCCGGCGGATGTAAATGGGAGAAAGCTCGCGGTCGCGCGCGTCGTCGAGCCAAGCCGCAACGAGCGCAGTAAGCATCACCCGCTCTACGCGGACCAGGCCATGCTCTTCAAGCAACGGCTTGAGGCGGATGGCAGCCCTGGCCTCTTGCGCTTTCTCGCGCGTGGGAAACCCGCTTCGCCTCTTCTTGCGATAGTCGAGTTGAATCTCGTAGCCATAC
The DNA here is from genome assembly GCA_963804815.1 of Blastocatellia bacterium. Classification (GTDB taxonomy): domain Bacteria; phylum Acidobacteriota; class Blastocatellia; order UBA7656; family UBA7656; genus DATEKX01. The sequence goes on from CAWDRU010000001.1 coordinate 638,454, forward strand.
AGGTCTTCCTTGCTGCGCTTGTCTTTGTATTTATAGGTGCCGTCCGGATAGCGTTTGATGATTTCTACTGGCATATTTTATGGACCTGAATCCCCTCGGATTGCAGAGATTTATTTCGATACCCCGGGCAACGTTCCGCCGTTTATAAGTTATAAATGTAACGGGAGCCAATATAGCACAGCGCCTAATGAAATCAAGCCTCATTGGTAGGTTAGGTAGGGGTGGCTATCCGGCTTCATCTACACGTCGAGCCGATGCAGCCGTTGACTAGTTCCAGTGCTCGCTCGCGTGAAACGGCCATGCCCTCGGATTCAAACTATTCCTGATCGCGATAAAAGGCGATGATCGAATAGCAGACCGGCTCCGGCTTGCGCAGCAGCAAGACAGGATCTCCAAGCAGCGTTAGGCATATCCACATCATGTCGTGTTGCTGTTCTAATCGAGCGAGGCGATCCGTCGTTAGGGTCACTTTTTCTTGCCACCCGAAACAGCAAGAATCATCCCGGCTATAGTCAGAATCCAGAGCGGCCAGAAGAACAGCCCCAGAACTCCTGTAATTATCACGATCAAACAACCGCAGCCACGCATAAGTTTACTCCTGTTTAGTAGACCATGTTTTAAATCAGCTTAATGAACAAGCATTGATTGCCGCAGGTCCGTTTGTGAGGGCACGTCTGATGCTTCAATGATAATTAATAACTGTTCGCTTATATCCGTCGCGGACACTATTCTATTAGCTTGCTGATTCACAGTCTGCTCGAATAAATTTCGAGCAAGGCGACCGTTGCCGAATGTCTCGTCTCGATTCAAATAGAGATGGCGAAAAATATCTAATACGCTTTCCAGAGCGCCTTGTGACAGCTTGTAGCCAGCATTCTCTGTGAAGTATTCAAAGATAGAGACAAGCTGCAATGGGTTGTAATCTTCAAACGAGAGGTACTTATTGAACCGGGACCGCAGGCCCGGATTCGAGGATAAAAAGCCCTGCATTTTGTTAGTGTAGCCCGCAACGATAACAACTAAATCATCCCTGTGATCTTCCATCAGTTTCAGCAATGTATCTATTGCCTCCTGGCCAAAGCTATCGTCATCGCGCGTCTTCAAGGCGTAGGCTTCATCTACAAACAACACCCCGCCGAGCGCGCTTTCAACCAGTTCTTTTGTTTTAATAGCTGTCTGTCCCAGGTACCCTCCGACCAGCCCGGCCCGGTCAGTTTCTATGAGGTGCCCCTTGCTTAACATGCCAAGCGATTGATAAATCTGTGCGATCAGCCTGGCGACGGTTGTTTTGCCGGTGCCGGGGTTACCGTAAAAGACGAGATGATTTGATACTGCAATCTTATTCAACCCGCGTGATTCGCGCAGCTTTTGCACCTTTAAAAAATTGATAAGTTCGGAAACCTCTTCTTTTACCGAGACAAGGCCAACAAGACTATCAAGGTGTTTCAGGCAATCATCAGTCGAGCATTTGCCAGCAGCCTTTGGTTGGCTCTTTTTGGCTGCTTCCTGAGATGTTTTGCTTTGCGGTGACTGAGAAATAGCAGGCTTGATAACAGACTGAGTCTTGGCCGGTCCTCTACTGCGTCCGAGGGCTGCCGGTAAGGTTATCTTTGCGCCTAACCCTGAAAGACATGCATACGGATCGAGTCGTGATAAATCGAATAAAGCGAATTCTTCCTTGCTAATGGAAAAAGATATAGTTTCAAATTCTGCATTATTACCCGTCGAAGGATCGGGTCCAACATAGTAGCCTATGAAATAGGCGGTATGAATATAATCATAGTCATCTGAAGCAAATATTTCGCGTACACTGCGAAGGCCGATGATACAAATGAGCGATTGATAAGCAGACCGGACCTCAGTTTTTGTTTTTGCTTTTGTTCTGCCGTTACGCCCGGTTGGCGTGAAAGGTGGAATTACTAAAGAATCAGGAAGCTGTCGCCTGACTTCTAAAACCTTCTCGGAGGGAAGGTAATTTATATCAGGCTTATAGTCGAGTATCGCTTCGTATTTCGAGTAGCAAAAGACAAAGTGTAAGTAATCCTCAATTCCGCCAGGCTCACCCTTCTCATAGCTGAGCTTGAATTCTAAAATCTTCTCGTTATGCGCTCTTGCTTTTGCTAAGAATTCATCCCGCTTGGCTTCGTATTCAGCCTCAAGTCTTATTAGTGTCTCTTTTCGCTTGGCAATCGCTTCTTTGTATTTAGCTACCGCTTCTTGATATTGCCGTTCAGCACCATCCACTCTTCGCTGATAATCGTTCTGTCGAGTGAATAAATGACTTTCAAATATACTAGCTGGCTTGATATGACTGAAATATGATTCCTTCTTAGGCTCTGGCCACTCATGTTGTAATTCCTTCGGGATTGTGAACGGCTCATAGGACTCTTGAATCATTAGACCGGAAAATAAACGTTTGCTATTAGTAATAAAAGTCCAGGTAAGGATTTCCCTGAATTCGTAGTCGTTGAAATGTTTAAGCATAGGAAACTGAAGATTGGAGATTATGAATAGAGGGCAGTCTGTAGCAACCCCTTCATTGAAATATGAAGCACAAATAGCGTCAATAGTTATTTTGATCGCTGCCTCGACAAGTTATGTTGCCCCTTTGGGGGATAGGTTGTTTTTAGCTTTAAATCTAAAGTAATCCGTTATACACTGACCGCGCAGTAAACACACACACATTGAATCGCCAAGCGTCCGGCGATGAGGTTGAATTCAGTAATCGAAAAACAGTGGGCTATCTACCGTATACGATAGCCGAGAAGCAAAAGCACCAGGAGAATCGCCGCGATGCCTGACAGATCGTTGCCGTCATTCTTTGTTTCTTTGGTACTGGCCGTGCGTCCCTGATCTGGACATTCGCCGGGATCAAGAATACAGCCAGCATCGGCGCAGGTACAGTAGGCACCATTCGCTATTGAGTGCCCAGCATAAGCAGAAAAGTTATTGCTCGTTCCTACAGGTAAGAGCGAAATGAAAAAAACAGTACCAGAATTCTAAGTCCTTTCATATTGCTTCCTTCCTTTCTTGAATCGAGAAAAAATATACTCAATGCCCTGATTGAGCAATGTGGTTATTTATGTTCTATCAAGCATTATCAGCCAGTTTTGAAGATAACTAGCTTGCTTGATACTTCTGAGGCTCGGCTCTACGAAACTATTGCTAAAAATGACTATAGTAAGCCCGAAGACTTCCTGCTGGATAATCTTAACGATGCTTACAAAGGGAAGGCGATTCTTTCCAGTGCAATATCATTTAGAGCGAATGGACAGTTGCTTGATGCTGGGAAGTTACTCAGGGAAGCTTCTACTCTTTCAAGTAAATATAAAGACATTGTCACAATGTACCAGATTCAAAAGGAATTGGCTGTTATATTCTCGCTTAATGGTGATCATAATGGCGCTTTGGAAGTACTAGAATCAGCCATGCCATTAGCAAAGGCGATCCTCAAATCTCGACCGGCTTATTATTTTGATTATCTCAATAGCCGAGCGGTTGAACTAGGTGATCTCGGAAGATTAGAAGAGGCGTGGGGATTGTGTCGCATTGCGCTTGCTTCGCCATTTTCAGGCAGATATATTAGCTGGCACGAAACAAGAGTGGAGCTAAACGAAAAAAGGGGGCACCACGCATCGCGTTCAGTTGTCGCAGGCAGCAAGCTTGATAGATTCAAAAACGTACAAGCCTTGCCGATCTTAAACACGGCAGATCTGGTGCCGGGTATTAAGAACGAGAATCCGGCTAAGGTTTTCGAGATGGCAAAGTGGGCAAGGACTGGTATGAAGGATAAGCAAACAAATAAAAACCAGATGATGATCAATCTCTTGAAAAAGAATCAGAGAGATTCTTTAAAAACCTTGCCACCAATCCGCCGAAGACTCTAGATCAATTTCTCAGGATAAACAAAATACTCGAAGAAGGGAAAGATGCGGAAGTTGAGAAGAACTCAACCACTCTGCACTGAAAGTGCAGAGGTTGGAGAATCCGTAGGCGAACTACGGACTGAAAGCGAATGCGAATTAAATTCGAGAGTTTTCACTCCATCCCCACATTCGTGGGGACTGAAAGTTCGCTCGAAGAATAAACTCAGCTTGCCTTCCTTTTTTCTTCCTGCACAAACTCATCTTTCGTAATAGCCCTTAGCAAACCAGCCTTATATGCCGCAACAGCTTCTCGCCTGACTCGATCAAGATCAATCGCATCGCTCGCCGCAGCTTTCAGATCGTTAACTGTTTGGGGACCTTCTCCCGTCAAAAGCCAGTCTATTGATACCCCAGTGTCTTTTCGAGCCTGAATAAGCCTATCAAACTCAGGAGAGGCTTTGCCGTTCTTCCAAGCCCCTGTAGACACATTAGTTATGCCAAGCTTGGCAGCGAGCTGATTGCCGTTATCTACCCCATACGCCTCTAAGAGTCGCTCAAAGAGTTTAGGGCCATATATCGAATTATTAGCCATTGATTAATGTTATTCTTGACATATACAAGTCATTGATTCGTATTCGCCACCGTAGCGAAAACAACGGGAGCAACTATAACGATGAACTATCGTGAAATCAAGATTTTGCTTCTCCAGGAAGGCATCAAGGTTGGCGAACTTGCGGAGGCCATTGAAGAGCATCGCGGGGCCGTCTCGCAAACCATCGCTTACATCCGCAGAAACCAGCGGATCAGGGAGAAGATAGCCGTCTATTTCAAGAAGAGATACGACGAAATCTGGGACGACTCTATCCAGTGTGGCCCGGTCACAGCGCCAAAAACTCGCAGCGCGGAGGCAGCATGATGCTTTCTCCACGCGAAGCACGAGAAATAAAAGCACGCCTGTCTCAAGGCGAGCGCACGCTCCAGCAGAGGCCAGAGCCTCTCTCGATTGAAGAGCAGGCCGAGACGCTTGAGCTTTTTGACGATGGGGCCATCGTACGATCCTCATCACGGCTGGACCTCGTTCATCACGTCCACGTGAATCCGAAGACAAACCGCCTCGAATGTACATGCGAAGACTTTCTCTTCCACACTCCGAAGCCGGGCTATATGTGCAGGCACATTCATGCCTTCGCGATAAGAAAGCAGCTCGAAGAGGTCCAGGCAGCCGACTGCTCCTGGTGTGAACTCGTTTTGAGTGGCTACCCGGAGCCTTACTTGAACGGGTATTTCTACATACCGAGGCCGAGTCGTAGCCACTGCGAACGGCATAAAGCGATTCAGAAGAAATTGAAGCGCGGCTTCTATCACGCACCGCCGGAAAAGGATATGAGACCTTTATTCGAAGAGTGCTACCGGGAAGGGCTAGAGGTGACGCAGGAAAGGCGGGTGGCGTAGCTTTATGGCCCTTCTGAAACGGCGACAGAGAGCGCGATGGGTTCATCCATTGGAAGCTGTTTATCTTCTCGGCATGGTGAGGGCCAAGCCAAGCGACAGCGCGGATAAGATCGTTAAAGCAGAACAATCCGCGATAGACAGCCTCGCGCGCAATTGTGAACGCTGGGGCATCCGCAGAATCAAACGCAGCAAGGAAACAGGTGCTGGCAATGCATATTACGAAGAAGATCTGATGCGCTACATGGATATCCGGGAGGCGGATGCCGGTATAGAGACTGCCTCGCCGCTGCGAACTGCCAGCTAGAGATTGAGATTGCGCGGGGCTAATAACCCTTGCGCGATTGGTGCGGGCCGGTATTCCTTGAGCAGACTCCCGGCTCGCACCACCCACACAAGGGGAGAGAGTCTGCTCAAAGTTTTTTGCAAGGAGTCTGCTCATGATCACAAGCAACGACAGCCACAAGCGCGAAAGATGGTTAAACCTTGGCCGCTTTCGCATCTCTAATTTTATTCACACCGCCCTGCTTGAAGTGAAGCAGGAGTTTTGTCACTCAAACCTGCGAGAGTCCGCGCAGTATCTCTTGCGCGAAGCCGCATTGTCACGCAGGAGAGCCGCAAAGCGCAACGAGCAAAACGTGACAAATAGTGACCGGAGTTGAATTGATGAGCGACGAAAAGCAGACACCTATTCCGTGGCGAGTTGAACTCATTGCGCCGACGAATCCTGAGCACACATTCGAGCCGATCTGCTCGATCATCGCGCGTGATCCTGAGTTTGATCGTGATGTCAGAATAGCCGACATCCCCGACCCCGTGGGCGTGCAATTAGCAAACGCCCACTTCATCTGCCTTGCCGTCAACAGCCACGACGATCTGCTGAAAGCCTGTCAAGAAGCGCACGAATGGGTTTCCACTGTCAGCCAGCGTTCGCTTATTCGACTCGGCGGCGCAGTCGAGATTACTGAATCGCTCGCGCTCGCTATCGAGAAAGCCGGAGGTGCGCAATGAATAAACAGACGCTTCGTTCATATTGGCTTTCAGAACTCGGCAAGTCGAAAACACGGTCGAGGATGTATCTCTGCGTCGAAAGACTGATCGCTATAGAGAGGATGATATGAATTTCATTTTAGAATTTGACGATAGCGTAAGGCGAAAGATCTGTCGCTCGTGTGGCGAGGCGGGTGATCCGGTCCCCGTTCGCTCGTCGAGCGCGCATGTTGAAGCGCTACAGCAGGCCGAGCTTGAACAATACGAGCGCAACCACATCTGCGCTATCCGGAGGGCCGCGTGAATCAGCAGCAACTTAGCAAAGCCTTCGATGAAGGCGCACGGGCGCACAATGCGGGCATCCCTATCGAGGATTGTCCTTACGGATCAGGGACCGACACAGAAGCTGCCCTGTGCGCTGAATGGCGACGCGGCTGGAAGCTGCACGCGCAGAACGTGGCGAGAAGGATGCTGGGGAGGCGCACCTGATGGGCTGGTATTCGGTAGCAGAAGCAATCGAAAGCAACGACGGGCGGGCGCTGGACGAAGCCCTCGCTCAGGAAGAGGACCCGGCCCGCTCGCTTGATGTAGCGCGCAATCAACTCGCATTGCGGCAGGCCAGGGCCGATGCCAGATGGTGCTCGTTAAGTCCACACACGGGAGAAGTGATGTCAATCTTCAATCTCATCTACGAGCAGTTGTCTGATTCAGAGCAGGCCGTAGTTGACCAGGGGATCGCAGCCCTGCCAGATGCCAGCCCGCGTCCAGAGGGGGCCACGTTGAAACAACACTCAAGTGACAATCACTGGCCTCATAAAGAGTGCGCCAGATGCCGTCTGGAAGCGCTTGAAGTGGCGCTTGGTAATCTGGGCAGACAGGACCTGATGGAGGGGATCGAATGAAAGACGGCAGCGACAAACCGAACGCCGCGCCCGCGCTTCTCTGGCTGATGGCTGTGAGCGCAATCAGTTTCTACGTGGTGATCCTCGTATCGCTCGCGGAAGACCACCTGCCTTTTGATCGAGGGCGGATGATCGGCTATCTGGTAGAGGTCGCGGCGCTGGCCATCTGCTGCTGGGCATGGGGATGGCTGACGAGAGATTCGGCCATTTCTGATGACACAGACGAGAAGGGGCGAAAAGCTTTATGACTACCCGACGGATAGACCCGGAGCCAGCCGAGCGGCAATTCCCCCGCGACCCACTGGCAAAGACCATGGCCGATCTGGTCACGCCGAAGCAGATGGTTGCCATACGCGCGATTGCGAACTCTCAGGGCGTGAACGCCGAGGCCGAATGCCTGGAGATGCTCAAGTGCAGGCCCTATGAGCTATCGCGGGGGGGCGGCGAGCGCCTTCATAGATCATTTGAAATCGCTTTCACGAGATGAGCAACAAGTAGCCTGACGAGCTTGCCGCATCGCGTACAGGGAGCGCCCTTTGGCTTCCTCCTCAGCGCTAACTGACACGACGCGGTTTGTTACCGCCACCTGGGATTGCATCGGCATAAAGTGAGTGGGGCTTTGTGGGTTGAGCGTAACCCTGACAAAAGCGGGCTGCGAGAATCGGGGCTACGTCATACCTCGCAGCCCGCAATACTTTCACCGGCGGCATATGGTGGGCAACCTGAATGACTGGCATAGCCCAGGGGATACCGCCGGTGATGCGGCATACCTAATCATGATCGGCCTGATCTCGGCAATCCTGTTAATCACCATCGGCCTGCGCTGGAAGTATTCGCAGCACAAAGACGCCATCGCACTCACTAAGCGGTGGCAGCACGAAGATCTACCCAGGCATGAGGAGGAGCAGGCCAAACGGATGTTATGATGGAGCAATTAATCCTCATTGAAATTGCAGCGCCACCCGATCCGGAGCAGGTCCGGTGCAGTCAATGCGCCGCCGAACTTTACGACCTTGACGATCTGCACCAGCGCTGCCCGGTCACCGGCATTATTCATGAGACTGCCACCATCACCGACCGTAACACGCTCTATCGTCACACTCACCAGATTTTACTGATCTGACAGGGGCTTTCATCAATCATGGGCAAACGTACCCGATTTGAAGAGAATCGAATCTTCGTCCTCAATGAGCCTTTCGCCCCGAGGCTCTGCCCGGCCCTCGCCGTCGAGATCGGGCTGAATGAAAGCCTGCTCTTTTTGCAGATTGAATTCTGGCTGGCCGTCAGAGGCCAGATCATAGACGACCGTAAATGGGTCAGGCTTCCGACCTCCGAACTCGAAGAGAATTTCCCCTTCCTCAGCAGCTCGACGATAAACCGCGCCATCCAGTCGATATTCGACAAAGGGCTTATCAACGTCTGCATGCCCTGGTTTCAGGATAAGGCCGACAAGACCAGATGGTTCTCCATAAACCTCGATGTGGCCGCAAAGCTTAAGAGCATTTCAGTAGCCGGAGAAGCGAAGAAACCGGGAGGGCCGACGCAAAATGATTTGGGGTCAACGCAAAATGATTTGACCCCGACGCAAAATGATTTGGCCCCTATAGATGAACGCGCGCGCGTTGAGACTTCAGAAGAGACAAAAGACAGAGACACACACACACACAAGGGCGCTGGCGCGCCTGTGCGCGCGTGTGTGGGATCAAGATTTTCGATTCAGGAATGCCGCCGGTATGCCGAGAGCCTGAAGGCGACCGGGGGGATCATAAATCCCGGCGGGTATGCGACGGTAATATTCCGCTCGGGCGAGGCGGACGGGATGATCGAGGAATTTCTAAATCCGTCGCGAGCGCCCGACGTGAACCAGTGCCCGGATTGCAGGGGGATGGGTGTTTATTACCCGCTGGGAATTGGAATTGGGGCGGCGGCCCGGTGTAAGCACGAAAAACTTACCCGACCGGCAGAAGGAGCGAGTTGATGAAGCCACACCACGAATTAACCGAGGCTGAGAAGGCGGAGCGTGATGCAGTAAGCGAGAGGGCAGTCGCCGCGCTCGAAAGCTGGGACCGACCGATACTACTGAGCTTTGACATCACCACGACGATAGCCTTGATCGGGCAGTTACAACTGGCATTCAGACACCCGTCGAATGTCGGCCCGTCGCGGCAGATGCTGGAGCAGGCGACACGCGAGTTGATCGAGCAGATAGACCCGTCAAAGGGAGATATCTACAAGTTTCTGAGCATGGGGTTTGATGAGAGGTTCGACGAATGAAGCAAGAACAGTATTACGGCGGGAGTGATGAGGAGGCTAGAGCCGCTCGCCGTCAGTACGAGACCGAGGCTGTTGCAATCTACGTAGGTGGCAAGCTCGTCTGGTCAAAGGAGGATGATAGTGAAGAAAAAGAAGCCTGAAATCGAAACCGGACTGCGGGCGGCACAACCGGAAGAAGTGGCGGAGTGGTCGCAGCATCTGGCCGGGCTGATCGAGGAGCGGGTATCGATCAAGGCCAAAGCGAAAGCCTCGGCGCGAGACTTCAAGATGCAGCTGGAAGCCAACGAAGAAGAGTGTGAGCGATTGTCGCGGATGATAATCACGCAGCAGGAAGAGGTACCGGTTAAGCGGCAGATGACGCTGGCAGAGATCGAAGACCGGGCAAGGCATGAACTATCGCTCGAAGAGTTCAAACGCGAAAGCGAGGCATTCGACGCGAGCAGGGGCAACGGAGATCTCGCCTCGTTGGAAGCAGCGAGCAGTCCGGAGGGTAGCCCCGTCTCAGGTAGCCCCGACACGGCGGACGATATGGCTCAATCCTGGGATGCGCCCGACGGCAACACGCTGGAAGGCGGTCTGTGGAGAGCGCTTCATCGCACGGACGACGCCGACATTGTATGGCGAGAGTACCGGCTTTCTGGTGTGACGGATGGTGAGTTGAAGTTTGCAATCAGCCGGGAGTTTGGGATAAGCGGAGGCAACAGCGGGCCGGGGTTGAAGTCGATCTCTTACAAAGGCGGCAAGGATCCTTCGTTCTGGTTTGACAGCAGTCCACCGGCACGACCGACGCTCAAGGGCAGGGCGCTGATCGAGAAGGCGAGAGAGGTGCTGGCCATCCCTCAGCGCAAGGAAGAGTCATCGAAAGCAGAAGCGGCGGGAGGTGATTGATAAATGCTTAAACTCAAAATCAGACCTATCGAGGGCTGGCCGGGCGATGTGACTCGCTCAAGAAAGCATTCTCCTTTTCGCTCTGGCTACAAAGACACGCTCGATCTGTTAGAGCGCGAGTTGAACATGCTCCATGCCCGGAATGTTGTTGTGCAGCTAGCCGTGCGCGAGTCTGAAATCGCGATAGACGGCAATCTCAAGGCTTACGCGAAGCCGGAATATCCCGGCGTGATTCTGGCCTTCGAGTGGTGGAAGCCTACCGGCAAAAGTAACGAGCGCGGGCCTCTGGGAATCTACACCCCGCTCTCTTTCCCCTGCGACCAGTACACCGACTGGAAAGACAACCTCCGCGCGATAGCTCTTGCGATGGAGGCGCTTCGCAAGGTTGATCGCTACGGAGTGACGAGAAGCGGCGAGCAGTACAAAGGCTGGACCCCTTTGCCAGCATCGGGCGGTCTGCAATCGGATGAAGAAGCAGCGCAGATGCTTTGCCGGTTCGCAGATAATTATTTAGCCGGTGACTTGCTGAATAGTCCTGCCGTTGCGAAGGCTGCTTATCGTGAAGCTGCTCGCGCCACACATCCCGACAGGAATGGGCAGGCCGAAGATTTTCACGCCGTACAAACCGCATGGGAGCGGATCAGGATGCGCTACGGCATTTAATGACTGCTCGACGACGCAGTTATTTCTGACTGCGGAGGGCCCGCGCAGTCGAATCTATCTACAGGTGATCGACAAGGGAGGAATTTATCAGTGAGTGAACAATCAGACGATAATCGCAATCGTGTGAACGGGGCTGAGATCGATCTCGGTCAACAGGAAGCCGCATTCTGGATCGGCTCAATAGTTTCCGGCAAGACGCTTGAGCCGGTCGTCGAATTCCAATGGGATGATAAGAAAGTACAGATGCCGCCTGAGAAGGCTATGGAGATGTCCTGGTGGATGTACGAGGCGGCTACAAACGCGCTGTTTGATGCTTTCCTTTACGACTTCATGATCAACCGGGTCGGCGCGCCGTCGGATAAGGCTGTTCAGCTTATGGCAGAGTTTCGCAATTATCGGGAAGAGCGCAGGCACGCCTATCAGGCAGGATTCCAGGTGCTGGATCAAATCAACAGGGAGAAGCCGTAGCGGTTTGAAGGCGGACTTGTATGATCTATCCCGGCGGTAAAAACTCAGGCGGGGCGTATCAGAGAATAATCTGCCAGATCCCGCCTCACGATCTCTACATAGAGCCGTTTTTAGGCTCAGGCGCTGTGATGCGGATGAAGCGACCGGCGCGGGTCAATATCGGCATTGATAAAGACGCCGGAGCGGTAGAGAGATTCAACGGCGCTCTAGCGCAGTCAGAGCTGGCTGCGTCGGCCAAGGTAATCAAGGTGGGCTGCGGGATATCATTTCTCAAAAGCTATCGTTTACGCGGCGGGTGGACCGGTAGTGAAGTCATCTACTGCGACCCGCCCTACTTGCCGCAGACCCGTCGGCAGAGTAGACGACTCTATCTACACGAGATGAGCTATCAAGAGCATGTAGAACTTCTACAAACCCTGCTCGATATATCGAGCGGGTTCATGGGAGTGAAGATTCTAATCAGCGGGTATGAAAGCGAGCTGTATGAAAAGGCGATAGGGCACTGGCGAAAGATAAGCTGGCAGGCGATCACGCGCGGGGGCACGCTCGCGACAGAGTGTTTGTGGATGAACTATCAGGAGCCGGTGGAGCTGCATGACTACAGCTATCTGGGAGAGAACAGAACGGAGAGGCAGCGGATCAAGCGAAAGATAGAGCGGTGGGAAAACAAGCTTGCGGGTATGGCAGTGCTCGAACGCCAGGCGTTGATGGCGGCGATAGACAGGACTAAAGGATAAGGGGTAAATCCTGCCGTGACTCAGCTCCGAAGCTCAACACCGACCAGCTCACACATATGAAATTAGTGCTGTCAGTATTTCCCGGCATAGACCTGCTCGGACGCGGATTCGAGGCGGAAGGGTTTTGCATTGTGCGAGGGCCTGACCTGATGTGGGGCCAGAGGATCGAAGATTTCCATGTGCCGGGTGGGAAATTCGCAGGGGTGATAGGAGGGAGTCCCTGTCAGCAGTTCAGCCTGAAGAATCGCAACAGGAATAAGGCTGAGGGAGAGCGGCGGCTGGGAGAGTTCGCACGTCTGGTCGCAGAAGCGCAGCCGGACTGGTGGCTGCTTGAGAACGTGCCGACGGTGAGCGATGTAGCAATTGCCGGATACAAGGTGCAACGGCTGGATCTGCGAGCGAGCGAATGCGGGTTGAAGCAAAACAGGCTGAGACATTTTCAATTCGGCAGCAAAGAGGGGCGAGTGTTGATACCAGAGCGTGATAATCCGGATGCGGAGAATACCCGGCGCGTCACACTTGAGCCATGCTGTCTGGCGAGCGAAGGGAAGAAGACGAGCAGGCGAGGGTTTGCGGATTTCTGTGAGTTGCAGGGGTTGCCTCGAAGTTTTGATCTGCCAGGGTGGCCAATCGGATTCAAGTACAAAGCGGTGGGAAACGGAGTGCCGGTGGCGATGGCGCGTGTGATTGCTCGATCTATAAGAATAGCCATCGAGTCACAGGGAGAATGTCCGCCGCTATGTGTGTGTAATTGCGGACGTGTAGTGAAGGGAAAGCAGAAGGCAGCAACGCCAGCGTGCAGAAAGCGATTGCAGAGAAAGCGTGAGCAGGCGCTGGCTGGTGACCCTGGGCGAGTCACGGTGATTGGCTGTAGATGAAAGTGGCTGCGGGGGATCTGCTCGACGGGGACCCCGTTCAGGAGATGCCCGCTGGAGTCTGATCGGAGCTGAATCTATGACAGAACTACTAACGGCGCTGGCGATCATCCTGATGATCTTCGTGGCAATCAACGTGCGGTATGTGTTCAAGCTGCGGTCTGCGAAGGTGAGGCTTGAGCGCGAAGTGTCCCGTTATGCCGATGCTGCTGCGGATCTGGAACATGCGCGAAAGACTGAGATAGAAGATGCCCGCGCTGCCGTGCATCACCTTATGCGCAGGGTCTCATTTCTTGAGGAAGAAAAGACACGCCACCGCGATCAGATGTCTGTAGCAAGGTGGAATTGAGCGAAAAAAAATAGAAGTCGATAATCATCCATACTGAAAAGAATCTTCTACGATACGGTGCCAGTGAACTCTCGTAAGGGCTTTAGTGATTACCAGCCGATTAAGTTGCTTGTAAGCTGAAGAGCAAAGCCGAGTACCAGCAACGCTATGCCTACGTTTGCCCATCGCTTATAACTTTTCGCGGAAGGTTCTACTGACATGAATTCAAAGATGTGATGCCCGCTCTCTGTAAACCCCTTTGGTAGTCCGAATTTCCACACGAGGAGCGCTCCGACTATATCAAAGAGCAATCCTATACTGTTGATGATCTTGGGTAGGTGCGCATTACTGAAATCTTTCATCGCGATTACTCCTAGAAAATATTTGCTTAATGTTGTGATTCGACGCTAGCTGAGTCCAGCGGCATCATTTCATCATAAAACGTTTGCAGTATGATAGACAGAGAAACCCTACAATCGCGACTTGTATCAATAATTTCGGTCTCGACAATAAGAGAAAGAGCTTGGTAGTCTCATTGGTGATAGAGGTGGGCTGCAACAATATCATAACCGCCATCACGATGGCTCTTGTTGTTTGCTCCCACATGGACCCCCAGATTGGGAGTGAAATTTTAAGTAAATCATTCCGCCAGTGTAGTCGAATCATCGGTCAGAGGATAACGTCAAGCTGCTCACTCCACTTAATGGCGGAAGAACAGGTTAAAGCATGAAACGAGATTCTTTTTTTGACCGGACTAAAGAATGGTCTCAGCGCAAGCATCGCTTACTTGCCAAATATCTCAAACCCTTCACGGCCAAGCTTGGTAGTTGGAATCCTACAGTTTATTGTATTGATGGTTTCGCGGGTGTCGGTAAGTATAGTGATAACCGGGACGGCTCCCCATTAATCATGGCCCAGCTCGCTGACGAAAGCGCATCTTGGGGCAAGCCAGTTAATCTCAAAATAATAAATGTAGAAGCCAAGCGGGCTCATTTTCAGGAGCTTTGTCAGCACACAAAAACCTGGTCGGATCAGGGCATTGTGAAGAATATACCGGGAAAGTTTAACAAGCTGGTTCCAGACATACTTTCTCAAATAAACACAGCGCCTGCGTTCTTCTTTGTTGATCCATATGGCCCAACCAAAATACCTTTCTGTGATCTACTGCCTATTCTCAAGCGTAGTGTGCGCGCTACCGAATTAATTATCAATTTTGACGCCGATGGATTGCGCAGGCTAGGTGATAGAATTCACAAAAATGTTAGCACCGAAAGAGGGCTAAAAGGAGCCCTAACAACTATTGCTTTAGTTACCAAAATTCTTGGCACAGATTTTTGGGAGGAAAAATTTGAAACGGGAGAGCTATCGTCGCAAGAGCGCGATGACTTACTCCTCGAAACTTACGTTAGAAATTTAAGGCGATATGAATACAGTGTGGTTGCTTATCCAGTTCGCGAAGCTATTGGGAAAGCGCCGAAGTATTACCTACTCTATTGCACCCGTCATTCAGATGGCATTTCACTGATGAACGACTTTATATGTGAAGAAGAAGACCAGATGATAGAGGAATCAACGGCTATACCTCTTGGGAAAACGGGTTCGCTTTTTTCAATTTTTGACTCTGTGCAGACAAAAGAAAACGAGCGCAGAGAACGACTCAGAACCTTAATATTAGAAGGATTCCGCGAAACAAAAACAACAACGCGTGGCAAGATTAAAAAGCGATTGAAACATATCGAGTTTGGTAAGTTTCATGAGAAGGACTACAATGCCGTTGTAAAAGGGTTGATTGATGGGGGCATTCTCAAAACTGGGAATGGTCGTAAGCAAATAAATGATGATATAGAGCTTACATTGCTCAAAAGTTAGGGGATAGAAGGTGATTGTAACTAATCGCGGAGGATCATTCATTAAACAATTCTCAGGCCCGGGCAAGAATAATATTGTATGCTTCAAATTCTGGCAGGTGGTGGTTGCTTCGGGCTGTCCTGGTGAATGTGCTTACTGCTTCCTGCAAACTCAATATCCCTACCGTACAGGAACATATGATCTAAAAGGCACGCTTTTTGACAACCTTGCTGACATAGTTTCAGAAACTCGCACATGGCTCAAACAAACATGTCCTGCTGGCCTTATTGTGGGCGAAAATCAAGATGGTCTTGCATTTGAAAAGCCGTACAAGCGACTACTGGGTATAACACCGCTCGAACTGCTCATGCCTCTCTTCAAGGATGAAAACCCGGTAGGCCACGCCCTTATAGTGCTATCAAAATTTACTTCGACTGAATATGCCGAGGTCATCGGTCCATCACGAAATGTGATTTTTTCATGGTCGCTGTCGCTACCTTCAATCAGCCGTGATTACGAAAAGAAGGTGTCACCGCTTGAGGCGAGATTTCAAAAGGCGGAACAGATGAAGAGAGAAGGCTACCGAATACGATTTCGCCTTGATGCTCTAGCGCCGATTCCAAATTGGCAGAATGAACTAAGTGAGATTATGTCAAGGATCAACGAAATAGGGCCGGAGATGCTAACAATCGGCGCACTAAGAGCGAGTAACCCGGCAGCGCTTAGGCGTGCCGCCGAGCATAATGGGCGCGATGGCAGCATCTTCGATCATATCGCGACAGTTGATCCCTCCGGTTTTAAGCACCGCACTGAGAATGAATTTCACACGGATATTTTTCAACGCATAAAAGAACAGCTCGCGCCAAATGTGGCACTGGGCCTCTGTAAGGAGGATTCTTCGATGTGGAAAGATGCAAACGTAGTCTGGAATGGATGTCATTGTCTAAATGGAAAGAATGATAAGGTAGCAACGGAGAGGATTCAGATTACGAGACGCAACTCATTGCCAAAACTTAAATCATTAGAATTACGCCCTGCCTGAGATGCAGTCACATCACGACTGGCAACTCTTCGATTGAGAATTCTATCACCTCGCCACACTCGCAATTCATAAACGAAGTCTCGCGCGCATCAATGAATCGAGCAAGCATCTGTCCGGCCCGCTCGCTCGCTCTGCTCTCCGCGTTGCCGATGATCCGGCCCGCGCCCGTGTAGACTACATAGCGACGGCCACACACATCTGAGGCTGTATTCAATCTTCAAACGTGAGATAGAGCTTGCCACTGAGTCCGCGCCGGAAATCAAGAATGGCGGAAGCCTCAGTTTAAAAGACGGCTTGAGTAATCAACTTGCCACTGAGATTAATAACAGCGGCAGAAATGGTTGCTTGATGAAGATCGAAAGCTACATACTTGATGTCGGTCATCGCGCTCCTCCTGTCAGTAGATTGGTCCTTAGAGATTCCAAGCTACCATACAGGGGCCGCGCCTTTTCAAGATAACGTTGGACAGCGTTTTGGTAAAGCACGATTGATAGACGACCTCAAAAACAAGGGCAAGTAGTCAATTAATCGGTGACTCCTTGACTACTTGCCCTTCGTTCTAAATTTCAAGCGCAGGAGCCACAGGCTGGAGTTGGATCACTACAAACCGTGTTGCAACAAGATGTTATACAGTTTGTGCAATACTCTTCAAATTCGCTACTCACGCATGTATATCCATCTGGCGGCCCCTCAACAAGTTTACACTTCTGTTTTGGACAGATCGGCGCAGCCTTGATCGGAGTTACTGTTAGGGGAACCGTTCCTACTCTGAAGCTCGCTTTGACAATAAGAGTATTAGAAGCCTGTTTTTGTACGGCAACTTTTTGCCCTATTGTCCAAGTAGATAGATCCTCAAACAGTATCTCAGTCACCGCTATTTCAAGACGGTAATCACCTTCAAGGCGGCCTCCCCGAATCAGTGTTTTAGAAACCTGACCGAAGGAAACAATTGGAAGTTGCAATGTTTTTCCTTCACCAACTACAAGACCGTCTTCCATACTAATGACCTGCGACGCGCCTTCCTGCAAGACAAAACGTCTATCACTCTCATTAAGTAAATACCAACCAAATTTCACGGCTACAACAGATTTGGAAGATATGTTTCTTACTCTCACTGCTGTGACCGAGAGGTCTTTCAATTCTGTTTTGACGCTGGTCACGACGACGGGTCGAGATTCATAGCCCTCTCCCATGTAAGGGTGAGCACTAAACCCCCACCGACCTGGGGGAAACTCTTTCTGCGTGGATGCCTTGCTCCCGGCAAAGTTATCACTCCTGACAAACGTCAGAAGGGTTGCCGCTAGAAGGAGCGTAATACCGAGAATACGAGTTGTTTTCCTCATGGCTTTTACCTCCATACGCAGAGTGAAAGCAATTATCTCACTCTGTTGTGATTTGTTTGCGCCCACTCGTATCGTTAAATCTGTAATGCAGTATACAAAGCATCTTACATCTTGTATATATCGCGGAAGCTGTCCAACTAATGAATATACTTCATAAAAGACATGCTGCTTTACGTTATTTATGAAATGTAAGCGGATCATTTCACTCCTGATACTCCGCTTAAACTATTAATCCATTAATACCATCTGCATGAGATGATCGATCAACTGATAGCTGAGTCAGGCTCTGAAGATGAGCAGAAAGGAGCTGGCCAATGAATCTCACTGGTATGGTTCCTGAAAATACACTGAAAGACTTCGACGCGATACCGAAAGGCTATCTTGAGCGAATCGTGAGCGAGCTGGCCGCCAGAGATTGCGAGCCTGAAAACATTCGGAACAATCTCATCCGGATGATCCTTTTGATGTACCAGGCGGATGATATAAACCGCTGGGCCATAGCGGATACGTTCATCCGATTGATCTACCGGGAAACAGATGAGTTCGAGAAGTCTTTGGCCACACACGTTCAGCAATTGAGCCGGGAGTATATGAGCAAGCCTAAGACAAAGGGCAGGCGCTGACATTGTGCGACGGGTCGATGCGAGCGGCCCGCCTTTTAATCGCGAGAGGATTGTGATATAGATTGCGGCCTGACAAAGAAGAAACGGTTTTATCCGTCATAAATGACGTAAGCAACACGTCTTTTATGAGGTCTACTCAGTAGTTATACGTCGAGCGAAATTAGCGTTGTGGAATTCCGCCGCGTGAAGTCTCACCCGCACAGTCTGGAGCATTGCATCTGCAAGACCAATGCTGAAAAAAGCTGTGCAGGCTCGGCGGTCGTGTGAGCGACGGCGCGGCTGGTGTTTTACTACACGCATAACAAGTGCGTGTAGTGGAGCGCGGAAAGCGGAATTTTCAACGTTGAATCAGTTAACGCCCCGCGCCCACTGACGCACAGCGTCAGGTCGCACTAGTCAGCACGGACTAGCGCGCAGGAGAGTGCCGTCTATCACAAACACGTTTGAGTGTTGCGCCAGACAGGAGAAACCGGCCGATGGTAGACACGAAACGCAATTCGGAAGCTGTATTTCATCGCCCCCTGCTTTGTGCGGCGTTCGTGGTTGTCGTCCTGACATCGGTGGCATGCGACAAATACGAGCGGACTAAGCTCATTGAGGGTACATATCGTCCAAGCCAGTGTGTCACTCTGCAGGGGATTATTCCTGGAGGTTTGTTGTCACACCACGAGACCATCCATCCGACGATATGCCAGCCAATGCGTGTCAGCGAACTCGGCGTTTATACATACGGGGCTGGCTGGTCAAGGCCAGGTGTTCAAGCGGAGGTTGGCAAGATCGAGTTTGCAGATGCAGGAGTGTTGGTCGAGATAAGCCACCTGAGACAAACTGGAACGTTCGACTACCGAGATCGGGACGCAACACTCGGTGAGTGGATACTCAACAACCCGATTAAGGCGATCATGCTCGTTCTCGTTGGCCTTGCTGTCGCGGTGACCATTCCACTGCGGCTGATAGCAAGAAAGGCGGAGCTAAGAGGTACACAATTGGAGGATAATGACTCAGTGGGTAACAATGAATCAGTGGATTTTGATGAACTAATCGGAAAAACTATACTTGTAATCGTTTCGATAGCAGTCGGCGTAGGAATATACTTCCTTGCCTTTTGCATCTTGACTTGGGGTCTCTTTCTTAGCATAGGTTCTGGTGTAGTATTTTCGTTACTCTACCCGTTCATTGCAGCTCTAGCAGTAAACCTTAGCGAAGCAGCCCTTGACTGGGCATTTCACACTCGAATGTCATGGCATGCTGGAACTGCGGCGTTTTTTGGGGCCGTATGGCCATTAACCTTAATAACTTGTATCATCATTTCGATATTTTTCGGTATTGTTAATCGCCTTTTTAAGTGACTATGCATGATTGGTGGTATGGTCCGTTACCTCCAACTCGCGTCTAACCGCCAATAGAGGCGGTCGTGTCAAGAGAATAAAAAAGCCTCTTGGCCCCGAAGGGTCTGTTTTCTTATGAGCATCGTTAATACGCCCCTGCCTTCGCTCTGACTTTTGACTTCTATCGGCGGTGACAGATACTCTGCACCAAACAGCCAAACGGGCTCTCTGCCTTTGGCAGCGCACCAGAAGATTAACCGTTCCGTACTGGCCTCACTCAAAGGGGCGGGATAGCCTTAGCTCTCCAGTTAGTCACGAGATACCGGCACGGGCAGAGCACCAGCAGAAACTCTGGCGGAGGCCGCCTCCCAATCAAACGGGCCGGGATCATCCCAGTTAGACGCCGAGGATGACGACCTCCATAACCACTTCATTTCCCGAATAGCATCTCTTCTCTATAATCGACCCCTTGCTTCAACACCACGTAGACAGCCTGCGCGAGTTTGTGCGCGACTGCGTTATAGGCTACTAACTTTCTGGCACTGCCACGATGCCGCGCTAAGTGCCGCTCATAGCAACCTCGTATCCGAGGATAGCTTCGCACCGCTACAATCGCTGCCTGGTTGAAGGCTGATTTCAGATAGTGATTCCCTTGCTTGCTTGACCGACCCCGCCGACTGACCCTGCCAGACTGCGCGACACCAGGCACCAGCCTGCAGTATGAACTGAACTGCCGAACCGATTTGAAGCGGCTGATCTGGCCGACTTCGTAAAGGATTGTCAGCGCCAGTATCTTGCCTATGCCAGCGATCTTAAGCAGCCGCTTGTAATCTGCTTTGTTACGGGTCAAGTCAAGAATCTGCTGCTCAAGGTTGGCAATCTGTTTTGACAGCAACTCTATTCTCTCAAGTTGTTGCGAAGCACTCATCCAGTACCGCCCGCATCACTAATCTGCAATCATAACTTTTTCATCGTGGTGATGAACTCCGGCCCGCCTTCGCCAGTGCGCGGGGCTGACTTCTTTTTTTGCTATCAGATATTCCCAGCGGTCGAATATGCGCGCCGAATTCTACAGCAACAAGCCGTGATAGGTTGATCCGGGCTGAGAGATGCCAGCATAGAAAATCGCTCTACGGCCAATTAAACGCGCAGGGCGATACTGAGCGATCCGGAGCTGTAGCCAGAAATGACTACGTTGCCGACGGGCAGAAATCAGGGCGTAACTCCATCCAACTCATAAGAGGATTCATTCGAGGGCATGGTTTCGCACGCCTCGGCAATTGTTTTCCCGACTTCATCTGACACAATAACCCGTGTGCCGTTGTCGAAAAACAGTATCCATCTGTCAGGCCCGTCGCTGGGTTTAGCGAAGACGCAAGCCAGCAATCGGCTCATATTCACAACTGCCCGATTAGTTCGGAGAAAGGCGTTCGCAGGTGCTTGTGGTATGGTGCCCATGCGGCGAAGTATAGCACAACTTACAGACTGTGACTGTTTGAGCATTGTCAATCGAACGTGCGGTCACAGGCCGGGAGATCCCGCGCAGACAATTCCGACTGCTTCGAATGATCGACGATGTAGACGAATCCGGCTGCGGTCGAGGCGTGGCGGCTCGTGAGTGTGACGACGCTGAGCATTCATTCAACCAGCTCGTCACGGTTGATCATGTATAGATGAAATTGGCTACCGACTTAGGACCGCGCAGTCAGATTCATCTACGCTGGCCAGCGCAGACGATTTCATCTGCGGTCGAGGCGTGACTGTTCGCGGGCAATGATCCGACGGCGCGTCACGGCTGCCGGTGTAGATGGATGTGTCTACCAGCTCCAGAACGCGCAGTCATATTCATCTACATCGACGATCGGTAAATGTGAGCTGGCCAAGTGCGATAGTTGGAGCTGAGTCACAGAATCAAACGTCAGTGTGCAGTTGCCTTGGCTCCCGCAGACGAAGCTATCTACACACCCGGATGCTCCGGGTGTGATTCAGTGATCGCAGCCAACCATCAAGCCGTCACGCTTCAACGCTCGCCCGGATCTGCGCAGCCGCTTTCATCTACAGGTGCCGGTGGATTGTTGCCTGTGCTATTATCGATCCATCGCGGCCCTTATGCTCCATGTCCACTGCGAGAGGTGATCGAATGCGAGAGATAGAGCGAATGCTTGCCCTCCTCAAGCGCCACACCCGCTTCTGGCAAATAGGCGAAGCTGCTTTCCTGTGCGGTCGTTCCGAGAAGACTATCCGACGGGCTATACAGGCAGGGAAGATCAAAACAATAGGCGACGGTAAGCGTCGCATACCTCATAGCGAGCTGGTGAAGTTCTGCGACGGGCGCGATCCCTTTCTCGAATTTCAACTGTCGATACTTCAACTCAATATCAATGAAGAATTCTTTACCAGGAGAATTACCGAGCTGCAATCGGCGGTCGAGCAGTTGCAGCGACAAGCGACCGCGCAGCAATAGCATGTCCGCAAATGTCCGGATTTGTCCGGATAAGTCCCACAAGTTTTAAGAACGAGTTGAATTTTCTTGCATTGAATCTTACTTTGACTTATTCCTAACAACGGATGCGGCCCCAACCGAGCATCCGAAGCCATTTCAATCCGTCTCCTCTGAACAAGAGTCGCAGGCAAGTTATTAACCTTCCCGT
The DNA here is from genome assembly GCA_963804815.1 of Blastocatellia bacterium. Taxonomy (GTDB): domain Bacteria; phylum Acidobacteriota; class Blastocatellia; order UBA7656; family UBA7656; genus DATEKX01. Next base: position 660,729 of record CAWDRU010000001.1, read on the forward strand.
AGGTCTATCTAACAGGTTCATTACATTATGACTAAAAGAGAGCGCAATCGTCGTCGCTACAGAATCGTGCTGTCTGATGGTGTAAATATCACCGAAGTGTCACGGCAGGAGTTTGAATCACATCTGGCTGCCCATCGCATAGAGCTGTTCAAACATGACGAACGCAAGGCCGCGACGAAAGAAGGTTGGCTATCTTACATAGACTTCAAGACGGGCCTGTTAATGTTTAATGCGCGCGAGACTGAGACAGGTGTCGCGCTCCCGTCCAATTTCAAACTCATACTTTCGAGACTGATTTTTAAACCGCCTTTCAACGAATGGCAGCAGGCGCAGGAGTTCGAGGTTTTCCGGCGCGTTGCATAAGGCTCGCCGCGTCTGACAGATGCGCGGCGAGGGCGGGATACTGAAGGCAACGGGGGCTGCGTTTGGTATCCCGCTCCAATCAGCTCGAAAGCATGCTTGAGCTTTAGAGGCGGCATTGAAGCGGTGACTTTTTCTATGTACAAAAAGGTACTTATGCTAGTATCGAGCTATTAACGGATGCGCCCGGGCCGGTTTCCCGACCCGGCGCAGCCCGTCGCAGTCACAGGTCAAAGCTTCTGCGACAAGCCTAACCACAATACCTAAGTCTGCTGACTTGGGCAACGTGGTTAGTGTCACAGGAGACCTTCTTTGAAACCTGCATTCCCCTGGCCCGGCGGTAAAGGGTGGGCCGTTAAACATATACTTCCACGCATTCCCGAACACACTTGCTACTGTGAGCCGTTCGCCGGAGGCTTGGCAATCCTGCTCGCGAAAGACGCGTCAGGGGTAGAAGTCGTCAATGACATTAATTCTGACATCGTAAATTTCTACAGGTGTGTCAGGTTCCACCCGGACGAACTCATCAAAGATCTCCAGTTTGTATTAAACAGCCGTGAAGAGTTCAATGATTTCAAACGGCAGCCCGGACTCACAGACATACAGCGCGCGGCGAGGTGGTATCGCAAGCAGACGATATCCTTCGGCGGCGACGGTCATTCGTTCGCGATACAACGAAAGTCTGGCGGAGGCTCAAGCAAGTCAAGAGCATCTTTGATCGAAAAGATCGGCGCGCTGAATGAGAGGCTTGATCGCGTCGTCATTGAATGTCTTGATTGGAAGTACTGCCTTGAACTCTACGACAGCGACGAGACCTTTTTCTTTATTGATTCCCCTTACACGGAATGCAAAATCGAGAATTATAAATCCTGGACGGCGGGCGATTTGCGAGTACTGCGCGAAACTATAGACAAGCTGCGAGGCAAATACCTGCTCACTATAAACGATAGCGACGCGGCGCGTGAAATCTTCAGCGGCCTAAAATCGACGAAACTCAATCGCAAACGCGGAATAGCAAACAAGAATGGCCCGGCAAGCGATTATGTTGAGCTATTGATCAGTTCCCCTAATGTCTAAACCTGCAATATTCATCATCGAGCGCAAAGGCCGACCCATCGGTGCGCTCCGGATCGGCGACAAACCAGCAGCGGTTTTCTTCGACAGCGCATTTTCTGATTTAAAGAGTGAGCAAGCAACTGATCAGGCCACAACCGCCGGAGAGCCTTCTCGATGAAGAGGCCGGGATTGGATTCCTGCCAGCGCCTGACATTTCCGACTGGTATAAAAGCACATTCATCAAAAAAGACGGCCCGCTTTATCACAAAGAGCATGATCATCTCAACTTCGCTTCAATCGGCTGCCTGTGGACGAACGCAGAGAACGTCAAGCGCGGTCGAGTCATTGTCGGCACGGCAGAGATGCCGTTCTTTCGCGGGGATGGCTGGCAAAAGGCGAGGCAGCAATACCAACTCGTCAAATGGTTCGGCTTCGAGCCTACTTTCCTGATCACTTTATCAGCGCCGATTGCGGCCAAAACAAGTGACGATCATTGGCTCGCGGTCGCTGAACACGAGTTGCTGCACTGCGGCCAGGCCAAAGACAAACTTGGATTTCCGAAGTGGACTAAGACAGGCCCCAAATTCTCGCTGCGAGGCCACGACTTCGAGCAGTTCTATTTAATCGCGGAGCGATATGGACCAGATGCAGCCGGAATAACGCCGCTTGTTGAAATACTCGCGCGCAAGCCTATTATCAAGGCAAATCAGATTCGACTCGCATGCGGCTCCTGTAATTCAAATCTTTAACTCGGTTTTAAAACAGAAATTAAATCGAATCCGCACAACAATTTAATCTCAGTTTTAAAACAGAATAAATACTGAAAATCAGCAAACTGATGCCTAGTTCTGGTGTAAAAGGAAATAGCGGTGGGAAGAAGGGGCGCTCAGGTCGAAAGCCTAAATCCAATGAACAGGAATTAGAGTGCCTTCTCGAAAGCTGCTGGCCGAAACCTCAACGCGAGGAGGCTATAAAGGCCATGGCTCTCAGGGCTGCAAGCGGCGACCTGGAAGCGCTCAAGCTGTTGATGGCTTATACCTTCGGCAAACCGAAAGAGAAGCACGAGATCAAAGGCGACTTTAATCCTGTTGTGAATGTCATCCTTAACTCTGACGTTTCCCATCCAAAGAAAGCAGACTCTGGCGTTTCAAAGCCAGGCGACTGAGATTCTTTATGGAGGCGCGGCTGGTGGCGGCAAAAGCTACCTGATGAGGGTCGCGGCGATACTCTGGTGTATCGCGATTCCAGGGCTTCAAGTCTACATCTTCCGCAGGTTATTCGCTGATCTCTGGAAGAATCACATGGAAGGGCCGGGCGGCTTTCTTGCCCTTCTCGCCGGTTGGATCGAAGCGAAGGCAGTAAAAGTCAATTATTCCGACAATTCCATCGAGTTCTACAATAAATCAAAGATCTTCCTCTGCCATTGCCAGTATGAAAAAGACGTTATCAAATATCAGGGCGCTGAGATCCACGTCCTGTTCATTGATGAGCTTACGCACTTCACTGAAAAGATTTATCGCTTTCTGCGCGGGCGCGTCCGCATGGCCGGGATTCAGATCCCGGCTCGATTCAAAGGCTTATTCCCCCGCATCATCTGCGGCAGCAATCCGGGCTCAATCGGCCATAACTGGGTTAAGTTTTCCTTCATTGATAACGCGGCAGAGTATGAGATCCGCAGAATGCCGAAGCAGGAAGGCGGCATGCTCCGGCAGTTCATCCCCGCGAAGCTTCAAGACAATCCTGCGCTCAATGAAAGCGATCCTGACTATGAAGACCGTCTTGAAGGCTTGGGCGATCCGGAGCTCGTGCGCGCCATGCGCGACGGCGACTGGAACATTATCGCGGGCGGCATGTTCGACGATTTGTGGAATGATTGCGGGCGTCGCGTTGTCCACATCATCCAACCTTTTGATATTCCCTCAAGCTGGCGCATTGATCGAAGCTTCGACTGGGGCAGCAGCGCGCCTTTTTCGGTCGGCTGGTGGGCTGAGAGCGACGGCACGAAAGCGCCGAACGGCAAGATCTATCCGCGCGGCACTCTCTTCCGAATCTATGAGTGGTACGGGTGGAACGGCAAGCCTAATGAGGGCTGTAAACTTCTTGCTGTTGACATCGCGAAGGGGATACTCGAACGCGAAAAGCTCTGGGGGATCAAAGCGAAGCCCGGCCCGGCTGATTCTTCGATCTATGACACGGAAAACGGGATGTGCATCGCCGACGACATGGCAAAGATCGGCGTGCGCTGGATTGAGGCGGATAAGTCGCCGGGCAGCCGAAAGAATCGCGCGGAGAGAATGCGCAAGTATCTCAAAGCCTCTTTGCAGTCCCCGATGGAATCACCCGGCCTATTCATATTCGACCGCTGCACTCATTTCATAAGAACGGTGCCGGTGCTGCCGCGCGCCGAGAATAACCGGGACGACGTTGATACGGACGCGGAAGATCATGCCTACGATGAAGCCGCTTATCGCATAGCCCAGCCAAAGAGAGAAGTTAAGACCAGAGAGTTCCGTATATGACAGCTGAGGAAAAGAAAAACTCACCGGCGTACAAGTGCTCTGCCTACGAGGCGATGTCCGCGAAGTGGCCTTATGTGTCCGATGTGATCGAGGGCACGCTGAAGATGCGCCGGGAGAAGCAGAAGTATCTGCCCAGATTCCCGCGCGAGCATCCGGACTCATACGCTGACCGGTTGAACTCTGCCGTTTGCTTCGATGCAACGGGCACGACTAAAAAAGGGCTGGTCGGTCTGATCTTCCGCAAAGACCCTACGCTTGGCGATAAGACTCCAAAGCAGATAGTCGATCAGCTCGAAAATGTGAACCTCGCGGGCACGCACTGGACCGTGTTCGCGAAGGAAGTAGCCGACGCGGCATGGGAGTACGGGCATTCATTCATCGTCGTTGATATGCCGCCTTCAATTGAAGGCGCGACACATGCCGTAGACTTCGACCCGGCCTTCCGCCCGTACTGGCTGCATTACAAGCCAAACCAGGCGATCAACTGGAACACTGTGCAGGCAGGCGGGCAGACAATCCTCGAACAGATCACATTCGAGGAATGCACGACCGAAAAGGATGGCCGCTTCGCAAACAAGCCCGTGACCAGATACAGGGTCTTTTTCCTCGAAGGCGGGGAGGTTAAATGGGAGCTTCAACGCAAGGTCAAAAATGACAGGGGCGAAGAGGTAACCATCATTGAGGATAAAGGCGCGCTCAGGAATGTTACGGAGATACCGCTATCGGTAGTCTACGCGGAGAAAACCGGGTTCCTTACGAGCTGCCCGCCGCTTCTGAAACTCGCGCTGCTCAACATCAAGCATTATCAGCAGCAGTCGGAGTACGACTACACGCTGCACGTCTGCGGCTACCCTATTCTATGCGCCGATGACGCCGATATGGAGGAAAACAAGGAAGGCGACAAAGAAAGGGGCGTAGGCTCAGGACTTCAGTACAGCGTGCCGAAGGGCTGTGACGTTCGGTACGCGGAGCCAGCAGGCTCGTCGCTTGAGGCACAGGCTAAGAACCTCGAAACGAAGAAGCAGGAGATGGCAGCGATGGGCATCTCGTTTCTGGCCGAGAAGGTGCAGGTCGAGGAGACGGCAACCGAGCAGAATATCAAGAGCGGCGAACGCACAAGCGCGCTTGCGACGATGCAGCGATCTCTAAAAGACGCGCTTGAGCGCTCGATTGGATTCCACGGCCAGTTTATCAGAATGAAAGCGGAGCAGTCCGGAACGGTCGAGATGGCCGACCCGTCCGAGCTTGTTCTATCAACAGAAGACATTCGCCTGCTGAGCGACCTGATTATGCGCGGGCAGCTCGATAACGAAACGATGTGGGCGGCGATGAAGAAAGCAGGCCGGCTGCCTTCAAACTTCGACCCTGAACTTGTGCGAAACAACATCGGCCAGATCCAACCAACACTCTGAGGTAAATAATGTTGAATAAAGAAATCCGAATAGCGCGCTGGCTGATCAGCGCGATTAAGTCGCTGTTTACTTTTCGTGGCGCTACGTCTGACGGGCGCATTAATCGCTCAATTCCAGGGTGGACTCCGAGGCGCGGAAGCCGAGGCCGTGTGCGCTACAGCTATCTTGCATCTGCCCGCCGCGTTCATATAGGCAGCGTTATCTTGAAACGGTTTGAGCTAAATACATCTTCCGGCAGGCGAATGGTCAGTCGAAAGTTCAAAATGCTGAGGCATGGGAGATTGGTGGCCGCGTGAGTGTCATCCAGCCGAAGTTATTCAAGGGCGCGCCT
>CAWDRU010000002.1:0-2755000 GCA_963804815.1 Blastocatellia bacterium
CACGCATGCCGAGCGCGATCAGCGCGAGCTGTGGCGCGACTATGGAGTATTCCAGCCGAAGATACAGCCGGGCTCTTACTCTATATCGGTCGATTCTCCAGTTCACTTCGAGCCGTTCAATCTGGCCGACACTGACAACTTCAAAGTGGTCAGGCGATTAAACGGCGAAGCAATAGGGACTTTCGACGCGCCGGAGGTAACGCCTGAAAAGCTGCGCGTCAGACTCGGCTCGAAGCAATGCAAAATCTTCCTCGTGCCGCAGCTCTGGAAGTTCGTCATCAACTATACCCAGCGCTGCTTCGACCGGTGGAGCGATCACCAGCCGGTCGAAGGGGTTGTTATCGTCGAGTTCAGCAACGAGGTGACTGATTCAGGCTACATGCCTGCCATGAGTTCACCCTTTGTGGTTTCGGGCTGGGAGACACCGATCAACGCCGCGACGTTCCTGTTTCCGAATCATCCTGCGTACCTGCATGCGGTCTCAGACACGGCCTACAACCCGCAGGATTTGACGGACGCGAGCTTTCTGCGCTTCATGATGCAGTTGTCATTGTTTCAGCGCGAAGCATTTCTATTTTCGCCTCATCTGGTTTTTGATGAGCCACACACCGATCAGCCGCCGTCGGATCCGTTCTTTATGTTTTATTCGACGAGCGGCATTCTCGCGCACACGAACGCGACGGCAACGGTGACGCAGGAAGGCACGCCCGCAAGGGCATTGGTTGGCGCGGTCGAGTTCTCAGACGATGACCAGGCCCGCTACTTCATCTATCGCAAGACGCCGCGCGTGGTTTCGCCGGTAACGATCTATTCAGGCCCCTACGATGACCCCGGATACAACAACGTCGTGCTGGGCAGCCTGTTCACCCCCTTCGGCTGCCAGCTCCGTGTGGTGAGTGCTGATTGGACCGGAACACATCCTGACAACAGGTGGACGTGGAGCGAGGGCGGATTGTGCGAGGCGGATTCGCTGTGGACCTACCTCATGCAGCCGCGATGGAGTGAAACATAATGATCACTAATTTGACCGGAGAGCAGGTGCGCTTCGTCGCATACGATCTGACAGCAGGCGAGACGAGCGAAGCGGTCACTGTGCGCGTAACCCCACAGCCGGGCGCAACGCTGCTCAGTGAGCAGTCTGACTCGATTTTACTGAAAGCCCGTGAGGCTGGGAGCGGCGACCCTTACGTGGATCTGGCTGAAGGGATCGATCTATCTGATTACACGCCCGGAGAGCCTGTTGATTTTGAGATAGTGTGCGAAGCCTCCGGTGAACTGACCGGACTGATAAGAGTCGCGTTGTTTTTGGGAGTGGTGAATTCTGGCGGCGCGGCCTGGGCGGAATAATGACTATTGAAATCATCGTCGTCAGCGTTGCGGTTGTAGCGAACTTCGGTGCCGTGGTGTTGGCGAATCGTGTAAGCCTTGCCCTTATCAAACGTGACATAGAAGCCCTCAAAGAAAACGACAAAGACAAAGAGACTCGTCTGCGCGTGTGTGAGCATCACGTCGCAGCCGTGGAAGGGAGATAGATATGAATTTCAACTGGAAGAAATTGCTTGGGAGCGTCGGCGCACTTACGTCGGCTGCATTCTTCGGCACGCTTCAGGTGACTGGCAATGTCAAGGTGGCAGCGGCGGCGGCAGGATCTGCGGCTGTGAGCGGCGCGGTGAACTTCGTGCTCAATCCAAAAAAGGAAGTAGCGGAGTAGATTTAAGGATGGGCCAAGCCGCGAGTCTTTTGGCTAAATAATGCACGAATCAGTGAAAGGGGAGGCCCGATGCCTCCCCTGTTTTATTTTGCATCTCCGGCATCAGGATTCCCCTAAAAGTTTCGCCTTGGCCGACATAGCCAGATTTATCTACGGGCGATCACTCGTGACGCGCCAGGCTATCATCACCCGCGAATAGTCACACTCTTTGCGCAGATGGATCTGACTACACGCGCGCCTGTAGCCATTTCTATCTACACTCGATCAACCGTGACGCGCTGGTTGAATGAACGCGCATTAGCGACCACGGTCGCGCCGTCACGATCACGCCGTCACGCCGACCGCAGCCGGTTTCGTCTACATCGTCGAACATCATTTGAAGCAGTCGGAATTGTCTGCGCGGGATCTCCCGGCCTGTGACCGCATGTTCGATTAAGAGTGTCCAGATAGTCACGCTGGAGCGTAGTCATTTCTGGCTACAACACCAAGTCCCGAAGCCTCGCCCGGCGCGTTTATTTGACCGTAGAGCGTTTTACTTGTCAGGCATCTTTCAGCCCGGATCAACTCATCAGGGCTTGAAATAGCTCTGTCAACGCTTCGCGGCTTTTTGCTGTAGCAATCGGCTCGCACATTCGACCGCTGGGAATATCTGATAGCAATAAAAAGAAGCCAGCCCGCGCACGTAGGCTGTGGCTGGCTTGAGTTCATCACCACGATGAAAAGTTATGATTGCTGATTGGTGCATGAAGGCACCGGTGGAACGATAAACATCTCGCTTCGCGCGCTCCGGTTTACGCGATGTTAGACGTTTCTTTGAAAGACCGTGGACATTTATCACCAAACCTTCCACCATCGCCTGACCTCACCTTTGTTTTCATACCTCTTTGTCAATTGTTCTCTGTAATGTTCTTTTTCTTCTTCTGTTAGCGGCTTGCCTTTCAGTTCTCTATAATATGGCGTATTCGGAAAGTCCCGCATTAAGTCGCTGGTTGATGTTCCGCCGTCCCTTATTTCCGTGTTAGATATTTCTGCAACTTGATCGAGGTAAGGTTTGGGATATATTCCGGCCTTTTCAGTTGATAAACATAAGTCTCCAAGGCAAATCAAGGTGTCCCTGTAGTCTGATCTGTTGTCCTCAATCGAAATGGCTGCCAGCCCTAACAGCAATAAATGCGAATCTTTCATAGCAACAATCTTAGCCGCTACTCTCCTGGCGTACTCTTGAAGGTATAAGTGAGTATCCCCAAGTCTGAATAGCTTTCTGATAGCCTCGCGCTGTTCAGACGTTGAGTCGAGATAAGCGGATGAAAGGCCATCCATAAGATTATCAACTTGAATAATGTCCACAGACTCAGCCTTATTCCAGTATCTTATCAAGTTCTTAATGAATTCGTCGTAGTGAGAGTTGATCTCCACTTGATACCTCCTTACGCGGTAGCACTTAGCTAGAAGTAGATCTCGTAAAAGACGTAGAATTCTACGTCTTTTACGAGGTGTAAACAGCTTCCTTCTTTCAAAACCACTTGGATTAAAGGATTTATTACCTCGCTGCTGTTCATACGCCTGCAACCCGATCTGTTATCTGTCTCTTTGAACATCTCAATGAAGGCGCAAGATATATCACACTCATCTTGCGATTAAAAGCCGGGTCCATGGTTGATTTATTGAAAGGGTCAGAGCCGAAGCTGCCCTTGACTGTGGCCGCGCTGCTTGTTTGCAAACGTGCTCGCGCCTGGCTAGCTCGATTGATTCCTTCGTCGCGCGATAGATCGAAGTGATCAATTCATCCACGTAGCTCTGGCACTGATCAATAATGCAGTGTGCATCGGCGCGGCTCTCGAATGATGTTTGATTACTCCTGAAGCATCTTTCGGCTTCGTTGCAGAGTATTAGCGCCAAGATCAATACTCCAGCTCCGCCGTCAGTGTTTGTTCGCCCGGCGTTCGCTATAGCTTCATCCAATCCGCGACGTTGCTTACGAATCACACTGATGAGATACAACGGGCAATTCCTGAGGCGGGAGTCTGCGAGAGTGTAAGAGCCTTTACAATACCCATAGTAAAGATATAAGTTCTGCGAGCGGAAACAGCGGTTCAGTTTAACAGGAGTTATATCCACAATGCCGGAAGTCTCAACAAGTGAATGCATCAGGCTTTGTGGATATAACTCTATACGTTAGGCCCTTGCAGCTATGAGAAGCGAGATTTACATTAGCAGTTTCACTGCCATTTTGATGAGGGTCGTGGCAGCTTTAATTACTGGCCTTTGCCTGTACCTCAAATTCGCAACTGGCGGTTGGTTGATGCTTACCCCAATGCTAGGGTTGTATATTGTATTTAGTCTCCTTCACTTTCGTTTTCATTCACAAGCTCTACCCCATTTTCAAAGGACTCTACACTCCTTCTTATTAGTAGCCATCTCTCATATCCTTTTTGTTAGCGCATTCCTGCTGCAATATGACTTTGGAGATGACCGAGGTTGGTTAACCATAACCGCATTAATGCACGATGGCCCTGGCTCTGAAAGCTCTCAGCCACCAAGATGGTGGCCACTTTTTGAAGTATCGAATGATGGGGGGCTATTGATTGGGATATTGTTAAACATCTGCGTATTCGTACCGGCCTTTATAACTTGGGGTCTAATGCGTAAGAGACAATTCGATAAACGAAGGGGTTGACAAGGAGTAGTTGCAACTCATCTCAATTGAGGAATCAAGATTCTTAAGGTACCTTTGATCAGGGCCTAACAATCCATCTGAGGTGTTCGAGTCAAGAAAAAACTGATTCATGGGTTGCTGGCCGCGTACTATTACCCCCTAGCTTCATCCAATCCGCGACATTGCTTACGGGTCATGAGATACTGCGCTCTTATCGAGGTGACGTATGGCTGATAAAGAACATCGGGCGATACTTGAGCAGGGCGTGGAGGCGCGACCCTTTGCTTTTAATTCTGTGAGTATTGTGATATAGATTGAGCATCTTTAATACTTAAACAGCTTCCTCAAATATGAATGACAGAGAAATTAAATGGTTAATTTACACTGTTCTAGTGGGAGTGATTCCAATTTTATGTAGATTGGTTGTTTGGATGCTGACCAAGTCGGGCGCTGTGGAATTATTAAGCGCGAATGATTTCGTTGCTTTCGGTCTGGTTTTACATATATCTATAATTAATGAATTAGAACATGTGGATTCTTCGGATAAGAACTGGAAGACTACACAGAATGGGATTTCGATTCTTTTTATTTCTTTTTACGGTGTTCTTTTTGCGCTTGCATTACTTGCAGGAACAAACTCTGATTTGGTAGACCCCATGATAACAAAGAAATCCGTAATCGTTCTGAGTGTTGTTTCTTTGATTATCAGCTATTCGGTGTTCCATAGGATTTCTAATAGATCGCGGGCAGTTTAATGCTAAACACTGTAGTCATTATAATCACCGTAGTATTATCTCTCATTGGTATTGGTGGCGGGGTTTGGTCAATTATTTCAACGAGAAATAAATACTACAAAGATTACATGAGGAGAAAGCGTAATGAACGTGATTAAAAACTTTATCTACTTAGATGAATATAAAATGTACTCACTTTCATCTCAGGTGTTTGAGGGGATAACCGAATATTTAGTTAACTTTCAGCATGAGAATACGCAGGAACATGAAAGTCAAAAGGGGCCTATCTCAAGCGGTAGAGTAGTGGCTGACATCCTTAGTAAAGGACGGCAAACTGAAGAAAAGAGATTATTGCATGACTACTCTTACCATGTTTCTGAAAAGCACCTCCTTGAGCAAGGTGTGGTTTTAACCGTAGACAAAAATGTAATTGAAAATATGGAGAAGGCTATTAACGATCACTCGTTTATTAAGGTTAAGGCCAAAGCCATTTTTAACGACATTAACAGCATTAAAGAAACTCTCTCTAATTTTAATAAAATCGGAGAGTATTTAACCTATGTTACGAACTTCAGCAATATACAAGAGATTCAAAAACAGGCTGAAGCTTTGCAAAATACTATTAAAGATAAAAACCAAAAGGCCTCATTAGCATCAAAGTCTAAATCATTGATGAATATTACAAAGCTGGCCAAAGAAAGCGGTCTACATCATGACGAGAAATACTTAGAGGCTCTGGATTATTTGCTAACCTATGGCTATCAAGATCAATTTGAGGTTCAACTAGCATCTAACGACCTAATATTTTCAGCAAATCTAAAACGTACTACTCTGCGAGAACCGGAAAGCTTACTTATACGAAAGTATTCAAGAATTACAGAAAAAGAATTTGTGATTTTTGGAGTTGTTACTCAAAACGCTGCTGCTTCTGAAGAAAAAGAAGAACGAGATATAAAAGAGAAAACCAATATAAAAGAGGTCTTACTTTCTTTAATAACCTACTTGTCAGATGTGGAGCACAAATTTACAGGTAAGCTGTCCAATGAAATTATTATAGACCCAATAGCTGTATACACAGAATTATAAAGGCTATTCTCTTTCTCTTCACTATAACGATTGAACCGCGTTAAAATCTGACCGTACACAGTATCCGCCCTGACGAATTTACAGCCCTCCTGAAAGTAAAAGCGGACGATTGACACGTGGTAGATAAAAGTAAGGTTGAATACTTTATAACAACGATCCAATATCTCGTCTTAAAGCCAAAACCGCTACCCTACCCCTATACCCGCTTTCTGTAATATCGTTGACAGACGTTATGTATATTGTTGTACAATCACGCCGCATCAAGACAAACAAATACTGAATCGCCAAAGCGTCCGGCGATAGAGTTAAATTCAGTGATCGAAAAACAGTGAGCTATCTACTTAATTCGATAGCCGAGAAGCATGAGCACTAGGAGAATCGCCGCGATGCCTGATAGATCGTTGCCGTCGCTCGTTGTTTCCTTTGTACTTGCTGTGCGGTTGTGATCACTACATTCACCGGGATCGTAGATACAGCCAGTGTCACCACAGGTGCAGTAATAACCGCCGAGTTGCGTATGTCCCGCAAAAGCAGGAAAGGATAAACAGATCATGAGAATCAAGCACGCCAAGAACCTTTTCATGTGCTCCTCCTTGCGAAATTTTGCTGGATTCTATCAGGAATTCACGCGAAATATTGTTGACCCTCATGAAGTATGCAACAGGCTTATCTGTCAGGCAGACGCCGCACAGGCTTTTCGTCAGTCTGAAACGGTGTGGGAGATAGGACAAATCTTGTCCAATTTTCCAATAAAGGAGGCGCAAGTAATCGGTCGGTACTATATTGCATGGTGTGCTTTCAGGAAAGGCGAACAAGTTCAAAATATATTTGAGGAAGTTGTAGAACAATCTGAACTTTATAGAGCTAGAGCCTTATGGTCACTTGGTGCTATTGAGGCTAGTAAAGGTAATCTTACTTTAGAGTATAAGCTGTTTAGCGAATCGCTGAAGTATGCGTCGGACATATCAACGGTCACAGGTATATTGCGCGGCATTGCGGTAGTAAAAGCAAAGGAGGGATTCCATAAGTCAGCCCTCAAAGATTTGGAGAATTTACTTCCGATTATCCGTTACGCAGAACCCCATGTGTATTATGAATTTTTAAACTCCTACGCGGTTGAGCTTGGAGAAGTTGGTCAGATAGAACAAGCAAATAAAATTAGCAATATAGCTCTTGCTTCACCATTTGCTAAAATGTATCCTGAGTTTTACGAGACGAGTGTGGAGCTAAGAACGCGGAGGGGACACCGCGCTTCAAACATAGTCACCGTAGGTAAGAGTGTAAAAGAAGACAACGTGCTGGCCTATCAGCCGAGAGCTGATGAGCGAGTCCCCAGCCATGTTAGTGCACCAGCAAAGGTGCTTAGTTTTGAGGAATGGAAAAGGATTGAGATGGCGAAGGGACAGAGGAAAGAAAAAGAGCAGGAAGAGCAATCGCTGGCTGATAAAGAAAGAGAAATTCTTCACCGTGTTGGTGACACTATGCTCACTCACGAACAGGCTGACCAGATACTTGAAATCTTGCGAGAGGCCGCAAAGAAAAATGCACAGCAGCCATAAATAAGAGTGCTATCCCTTCTACATGGATACCCTCCCACCGGCCTTAACAGACAGCCTCCAAATTTGAATCTAACCTTGCATTCTTTGTTTGTTTACGACTTCAAGCCATGAACCATCTTCAATTTTTTGCCGAATCAATTTCTTGATACTATCAAATATTTTGCCAGACGGAGTAACGTCGAATGTAAGATAGTATGGTCGGCGGTGCGCTTGGCATTCAAAGCGCACTAAATAAAAACTTGTATCTTTATTGCGGGTAGCGTCATATTGAAGTGGTCTAGGGAGTTCGCATTCAAGACAATAAGGCGTTATATTGCGTGGTGTATTGTCAATTTGTGGTTTGTAATGCCATCGCCAAAGAATATCTTCAGATAAATCTTGAAATACATCTTCCGTGTACTCTGTTTTTGATCTGACTTGTAGCTCAACAGGAGGCGGTAGCGACTGCGCGGATAGTCTTAATTGAGCTAATGAGCTATCCGATATATTATTACCCTTATCTTGCTCTTTGGTAGGTGACCAATAGAAGTAACCAGCCAGCCCGAAACTAATTACACCGACGATGATCGCTATAATCAGCGTGGTACGATGATTGTCAACGGTAGCCCAAGCAACAACAAAACTGCAACTGCCTCCTACTGTTGTAAAAACGGCGGCAAGCCGTTCTTTGACTGGCTTGGCTTCGCCATAGCTTTTGGTCTTGGATTTCTCTTTGCGTTTTTGATCGTTTGGTTTTTGGGGAGTTGACATTGGGCTTGTCATTACTCCTAAGCCGCTAAATTCAAATATGAATGGCTTAACGGGTCGATAGTTTTTTCTCTGCCTGTGAACTCCCGCTTTCTTCTTTCAGCTTATAGGCTTCGTCGAGTAAAAATTCCTGTAATTTTTTGCGGCCTACTTTGACCTTGAGAAGGTCAATCTGCGCCGAGAGATAATCTAAGAGCGTCTGATTACGGATTTCATCTGAGCCGATTTCTACTTCACTTGTTTGTTGCTCCTCATCACCGTCTGATAGCCAATCAATAGTCTTCCCTGTCTTATCTGCAATTTCCCGAAGGCGTTTCTTTGTGGGTGCATTCCGTCCAGATCGCCATTCATTCACTGTTTGACGACTTATATTGAGAAAGTGAGCCAAGTCGCTAGGCGAAGTAACCGAACATGCCCGCAAGATTCGTTCGTAAATTGCCTGATTTCGAGCTTTAAAAAAATCTTTAGCCATTTGTAAAGAAAATTCTTGACGCGGTACGGAAAAATCTGTACACTCGCCATCGTTGTAAAGAAATTTACGCGGGCGAGTATAACATGACACAAAGCTCCGTTAAAGCACTCATCACCGCACGTGTAGGGCGAGAGCATCTTAACCGTATAGAACCTTAAGCAGATAGCTTTCATCCCAGCCTGCTTTCAACCGCTTCGATTTTATTCCTACTTTCGTTGTCTTCTCTTGCTTTAGCAGATTCAAGGCTATGTGTCTCAATGTCGCCACGTTCTCCGGCGCATGATCTTTTCTTATCCGGCTCTCATCTTCTCGAAATGCTATATCCAATACCCAGTGCAAGGAGTTCTCTATTGACCAGTGCCCTCGTATCGCTTTGCCTATCTGCTTTGCATCTGCTTCGAGACTGCTTATGTAGTATCTTCGCTCTCGGCTCGTTTCTTCTCCCTGAACTGTTCTTTCACTCTCGACCATCGCTATCGTTTGCAGTCCTTTCCAGGTTGCTTTCTTTCTCAGCCACTCACAGTCACTCGTCGCATAGTATCGTCGCACTTCTACTCGCCCGTGATCACCGTCTACGGTTTCTTCCGTCGTATAAGCGGTCTGGTTGAACTTATCACCAAGCGCCCAATCAAAGTATTGAATTAAATCCTCATACAGGGTTACTTGATTGCCCTTTACTGATAGTACATAGTCCGCCTCTTTACTGACAATCTTTGCAGCAATATCGGTTTGGCACCCCATAGCATCTATAGTGACGATGCAGCCCGCTACTTCCAGCATATCGAGTAATTCAGGAATTGCTGTTATTTCATTGGATTTCTCATCAACTTTCACCTGGCCCAAAACCATTTCATTTTCGCTAGCCCAAGCCGAGACCATGCTGATAGCAGCCTTTCCCGTTGGTCGGTCGAAAGACCTGCGTGAGAGTTTGCCGTCAATAGCTACGACCTGACCTTCAGTGAGTTGATAAACTGAACGAACCCACTCAAGAAAGCATTGCTGGAACTGCCGAGGATCAATACGGGCAAAAACACGGCGAAAAGTGTCATCGGAAGGGATGCCGTTTGGCAGTTCAAGAAAAGACTTGAACCAATCCTGTTTAGAGTTGCCGAAAAGTTCGAACTCTTCCCAGCCCTCAGCGCCGCAGATAGTAGCGCAGATGGAGATGGCTAAAATATCAATGAGCTTGTGACGTTTAGTGCGATCAATTCTAGGATCAGTGATAGAGCTGAAATGCTCGACAAGAGTTCTGGGCGATTGATTATCCATTGTAGACCTCCTTTAGAAATACGGAAGGTCTACATCCTACAAGATTTAAGATGCTCTTGCCCTAACCGCACGTGGATTGAAGCACAAAGACTTAGCTGAGCGGCTTGAATGCTCAGAGTCTGAGCTGTCGCAAGTCATAAACGGTCATCGGGTCAATCAACCTCTTCAAGAAAGATTTGCCTCCTTTTTCGGCAGGAAGCGCGAGCGAGTGTTCGACGCCAAGTTTTATGCGTCCGTCGCTCTCAGGAGGACTGCCTGATGTCACAGGTATTTTCTCCCAAAGACAGCGGCGTAGCTCGTCGGGCATCCGCACCTGCCCCCACAACCAGCTTCGCTCTACAAGTCGAATTAGCCTGGCAGATCGATGCAACCCGATGGCGCGTACCGAGCGCGAGCGTGCCCGGCCTTGATCGGAGGGTGAACATTGTGCACCCCACATGCTCCTGTCCGGGCAATGCCATTGCTCATAAAAACGGCCACCCTTGCAGGCATGAATCTGCCGTCTACATCCGCATAGCTCAATCGATCCTTGAGATCGAAGGCTTGCCCGACGGCGAATCGATCTCGGATGCGATGAACCAGATCGAACGGGGCGGCGGCCTCCTCCTGACCCGCTACTTCTGCGATGGTCATAACGCGCCTCAATATGGATACGTCCCAAATCGAGTAGCGGCAATCCGCTGGTCAATCGGCCTGAATCGAGAAGCGCGCGGCAGGCACTTATCCATCGTCGAGCGTCGAGCCTGTCTCTTTGTGCTTGGCGCGATGTTGAGCGAGGCGAGCGATCCCGGCGCTCAAGAGGCAGCCTGATCAATTGAGATTGCGCGGGGCTAATAACCCTTGCGCGATTGGTGCGGGCCGGTATTCCTTGAGCAGACTCCCGGCTCGCACCACCCACACAAGGGGAGAGAGTCTGCTCAAAGTTTTTTGCAAGGAGTCTGCTCATGATCACAAGCAACGACAGCCACAAGCGCGAAAGATGGTTAAACCTTGGCCGCTTTCGCATCTCTAATTTTATTCACACCGTCCTGCTTGAAGTGAAGCAGGAGTTTTGTCACTCAAACCTGCGAGAGTCCGCGCAGTATCTCTTGCGCGAAGCCGCATTGTCACGCAGGAGAGCCGCGAAGCGCAACGAGCAAAACGTGACAAATAGTGACCGGAGTTGAATTGATGAGCGACGAAAAGCAGACCCCTACACCGTGGCGAGTAGAACTCATTGCGCCAACGAATCCGGAGCAGACATTCGAGCCTGTCTGCTCGATCATAGCGCGAGATCCGGAGTTTGATCGAGATGTCAGAATAGCTGACATCCCCGACCCCGTAGGCGTGCAATTGGCAAACGCGCACTTCATCTGCCGGGCGGTCAACAGCCACGACGATCTGCTGAAAGCCTGTCAGCAGGCACACGAATGGGTTTCCACTGTCAGCGAGCGTTCGCTTATTCGACTCGGCGGCGCAGTCGAGCTTGAAGCCTTACTCAAGGGCGCTATCGAGAAAGCCGGAGGTACGCGATGAATAAAGAGATGCTTCGTTCATACTGGCTCGCTGAACTCAGCAAGTCTAAAACACGGTCGAGGATGTATCTCTGCGTCGAGAGACTGATCGCGATTGAGGGCATGAAATGAGTGCGTTCCCCCGAACCTACAAGGAAGGTCGGCCAACCGGTCCCTGGCAAAAAGGCGAATCTATTACAAGCCTTGACCAGGTTAAATCAGGCGACCTCCTCATCATGGACTCGCACCAGTTCGAGGCCACCAACCTTATCAAAGTCATGAAATTTCGTGACCCCGGCAGCGGCTTCCTCTACAGCTATGCGGAGACAAACGGCAAGCCGTATGGAGATCCGCATATGTCTATGGCCGATTATGAAATCGGCGGCAAATGGTACTCCTTATATAGCGCAGTAAAAAGGCAGGTGAACCGATGAAGTTCAGATTAGAAGTTGACGATATTGTCAGACGTATGGTCTGCCGCTCGTGTGGCGAGCCGTCTGATCCGGTCCCCGTTCGCTCGTCGAGCGCGCATGTTGAAGCACTACAGCAGGCCGAGCTTGAACAATACGAGCGCAACCACATCTGCGCTATCCGGAGGGCCGCGTGAATCAGCAGCAACTTAGCAAAGCCTTCGACGAAGGCGCACGGGCGCACAATGCGGGCATCCCTATCGAGGATTGTCCTTACGGATCAGGGACCGACACAGAAGTGGCCCTGTGCGCTGAATGGCGACGCGGCTGGAAGCTGCACGCGCAGAACGTGGCGAGAAGGATGCTGGGGAGGCGCGCCTGAGGGGCTGGTATTCGGTAGCAAAAGCAATCGAAAGCAACGACCAGCAGGCGTTGGACGAAGCCCTCGCTCAGGAAGAGGACCCGGCCCGCTCGCTTGAAGTAGCTCGCAATCAACTCGCATTGCGGCAGGCAAGAGCCAAAGTCGGACGGTGCTCGTTATGCCCACACACGGAGAAGTGATGTCAATCTTCAATCTCATCTACGAGCAGTTGTCTGAATCAGAGCAGATCGAAGTTACTCAGCAAATCGCGGCGCTGCCAGATGCCAGTCCGCGCCCAGAGGGGGCCACCTTGAATCAACACTCAAGTGATAATCACTGGCCGCATAAAGAGTGCGCCAGGTGCCGTCTGGAAGCTCTTGAAGTGGCGCTGGGAAATCTCAGCAGACAGGACTTGATGGAGGGGATCGAATGAAAGGCGACACGGACAGACCGAACGCCACGCCTGCGTTTCGATGGCTGATAGCTGTCAGCGCCATCGCCTTCTACGTAATCATCGTTTTATCGCTGGCAGAAGACCACCTGCCTTTTGATCCAGGCCGGATGATCGGCTATCTGGTAGAGGTCGCGGCGCTGGCCATCTGCTGCTGGGCGTGGGGATGGCTGACGAGAGATTCGGCCCTTTCTGATGACACAGACGAGAAGGGGCGAAAAGCTTTATGACTACCCGACGGACAGATCCGGAGCCAGCCGAGCGGCAATTCCCGCGCGACCCTGTTGCAAAGACTATGGCCGATCTGGTCACACCGAAGCAGATGGTTGCCATACGCGCGATTGCAAACTCTCAGGGCGTGAACGCAGAGGCCGAATGCCTGGAGATGCTCAAGTGCAAGCCCTATGAGCTATCGCGGGGGGCGGCGAGCGCCTTCATCGATCATTTGAAATCGCTTTCACGAGATGAGCAACAAGTAGCCTGACGAGATGGCCGCGTCGCGTACAGGGAGTGGTGTTCTCGATTCGGGCGCTACCCGGCACGACGCGGCCTGTTACCGCCACCTGGGATTGCATCGGCATAAAGCGCGTGGGGCTTTGTGGGTTGAGCGTAACCCTGACGAAAGCGGGCTGCGAGAATCGGGGTTACGTCATACCTCGCAGCCCGCAACACTTTCACCGGCGGCAATGATGGATGTGACTTTAGCCAGTACAGAGCTTGCCGCTGGTGATGATTCAAACACTATGAAGCACATCGTTGGATTTTCAGGTGGAATAGATTCGCAAGCCTGCGCTCGTTGGGTGCTTAATCGCTTTCCTGCGCAAGATGTAATCATTGTCAATTCCGATGCGGGCGGCAATGAAGACCCGATAACAACGGCGCACATTGAGTGGTACTCAGCGAATGTCCATCCTGTCGTGATGCTTTCCCCGATCATCGCCGACCTCGGCACTAGAGGTACGATGCCGGGGCGGACACGCGATAGACGGCGAGAATTCGCAGAAGACGATCCACTCACCTTTGATCGTTTAGCTTATATCAAGCAGCGCTTTCCGAGCCGGAAAGCACAATTCTGCACCGAACACTTGAAACTAATGCCCATGCTGCGCTGGCAGCGTGAGGCGTTCGGAGTTGGCGGCCTGTACGAGGGAGAGGAGTTCGAGCGATATGCTGGCGTGCGTCGGGATGAAAGCGAAAAGCGCAAATATGTCTTAGAGCGGGAATGGGATTCGATGTTTGACTGCTACCTTAATCGCCCGCTGGCAGCGTGGACAAAGCAGCAGTGCTTTGAGCTGGTGCATGCTCACGGCGAGCAGAGCAATCCTCTATACAGACTCGGCTTTAATCGTGTGGGCTGCGCGCCCTGCGTCAACTCGGGAAAGATGACGTTCTTGCATATGTCCAAAGACGGCCTGCGATGATCGAAAAAATCAGGGAGTGGGAGCAGCGCGTTGGGCGGACGTACTTCCCGCCGATGGTTCCCGGTCTGTATATCAACTGGATAGATGATGTTGTGCGGTGGGCACAAACATCTCGCGGGGGTCGTCAGGCAAATATGTTTCGGGTGTTGAATGAGCGCCCCACTTGCGAAAGCAAATACGGGCTGTGTGAATAGTATGATCGGCCTGATCTCGGCAATCCTGTTAATCACCATCGGCCTGGGCTGGAAGTATTCGCAGCACAAAGACGCTATCGCACTCACTAAGCGGTGGCAGCACGAAGATCTACCCAGGCACGAGGCCGACCAGGCCAAGCGGATGTCATGATGGAGCAATTAATCCTCATCGAAATATCGCCCGTCCTTTGCTTGTTGCCCCGCTGCCTTAAATGCGGGGTTCGTATACGTGATCTGGTCGAACTTCGACTCCACCTCGCCGAGGCGGGAGAGGATCATACGATCCTGCGCAAGGAATATTTCACACTCTGCGGTATGGCTGACAGCGCAACTCTGATCAATTGGAACAGGCCGGGAGAACAATGACCTTTTCTCTACTAATCATCGCTGTCGTGCGCGCCGGGCGCTGGCACATTCAACCCCTGCTCCTTCATCCATACGGGCAGGCTGTCAGGAGCTATCGGCTTGGCTAAACTTCAGGCTCCAAACTATACCCAGCTGCCAAACGCGCTTATTGCGCTGCTCCCTTCAATGAGCGAGGCCGAAACCAAAATCGCAATCATCATCGCGCGGGAAACATTCGGCTGGCACAGGCCCAAAGTGAAGCTCTCTCTTACCGACCTGATGGAGCATACCGGCCTGACCAGGCCCGCCGTGATCAAAGGCGTCAAGAAAGGGATCAAGCGCGGCATCCTCGGCAGACAGAGAGCTGGTCAGGGCTTTCTTTACTTCCTCATAGTGGCCGACGAACCCCAGCAGCTACCCGATCAGGTAGTAAAAAATCTTTACCAGTCGCCACCCACAGCCAGTAAAAAATCTTTACCAGTGCCGGTAAAAAATCTTTACCAGCAGGTAGTAAAAAATCTTTACCAGCATGAGGAAGAAAGAAAAGAGAGAAAGAAAGTTAAAGAAAAAAACACACACAACAGCGCGACAAAGCTCGACTACGAGCGCGCGCCTGAGTGCGTGCGTGTGGGTTCTAAATTTTCATTGCAGGAATGTCGAAGCTATGCCAGGCACCTGAAGACGAGCGGGGAGGGGATAACCAACCCCGGCGGGTATGCGACGACGATCCATCGCAGCGGGGAGGCGGACGCGTTGATCGAGGAATTTCTAAATCCCTCGCGAGCGCCCGACGTGAATCAGTGCCCGGATTGCAGGGGGATGGGTGTTTATTACCCGCTGGGAATTGGAATTGGAGCGGCGGCCCGGTGTAAGCACGAAAAACTTATACGACCGGCAGAAGGAGCGAGCCGATGAAGCCACACCACGAATTAACCGAGGCTGAGAAGGCGGAGCGTGACGCAGTAAGCGAGAGGGCAGTCGCGGCGCTCGAAAGCTGGGACCGACCGATACTACTGAGCTTTGACATCACCACGACGATAGCCTTGATCGGGCAGTTGCAACTGGCGTTCAGACACCCGTCGAATGTCGGCCCGTCGCGGCAGATGCTGGAGCAGGCGACACGCGAGTTGATCGAGCAGATAGACCCGTCAAAGGGAGATATCTACAAGTTTCTGTGCATGGGGTTTGATGAGAGGTTCGACGAATGAAGCAAGAACAGTATTACGGCGGGAGTGATGAGGAGGCTAGAGCCGCTCGCCGTCAGTACGAGACCGAGGCTGTTGCAATCTACGTAGGTGGCAAGCTCGTCTGGTCAAAGGAGGATGATAGTGAAGAAAAAGAAGCCTGAAATCGAAACCGGACTGCGGGCGGCGCAACCGGAAGAAGTGGCGGAGTGGTCGCAGCATCTGGCCGGGCTGATCGAGGAGCGGGTATCGATCAAGGCCAAAGCGAAAGCCTCGGCGCGAGACTTCAAGATGCAGCTGGAAGCCAACGAAGAAGAGTGTGAGCGATTGTCGCGGATGATAATCACGCAGCAGGAAGAGGTACCGGTTAAGCGGCAGATGACGCTGGCAGAGATCGAAGACCGGGCAAGGCATGAACTATCGCTCGAAGAGTTCAAACGCGAAAGCGAGGCATTCGACGCGAGCAGGGGCAACGGAGATCTCGCCTCGTTGGAAGCGGCGAGCAGTCCGGAGGATAGCCCCGTCTCAGGTAGCCCCGACACGGCGGACGATATGGCTCAATCCTGGGATGCGCCCGACGGCAACACGCTGGAAGGCGGTCTGTGGAGAGCGCTTCATCGCACGGACGACGCCGACATTGTATGGCGAGAGTACCGGCTTTCTGGTGTGACGGATGGTGAGTTGAAGTTTGCAATCAGCCGGGAGTTTGGGATAAGCGGAAGCAACAGCGGGCCGGGGTTGAAGTCGATCTCTTACAAAGGCGGCAAGGATCCTTCGTTCTGGTTTGACAGCAGTCCACCGGCACGACCGACGCTCAAGGGCAGGGCGCTGATCGAGAAGGCGAGAGAGGTGCTAGCCATCCCTCAGCGCAAGGAAGAGTCATCGAAAGCAGAAGCGGCGGGAGGTGATTGATAAATGCTTAAACTCAAAATCAGACCTATCGAGGGCTGGCCGGGCGATGCGACTCGCTCAAGAAAGCATTCTCCTTTTCGCTCTGGCTATAAAGACACGCTCGATCTGTTAGAGCGCGAGTTGAACATGCTCCATGCCCGGAATGTTGTTGTGCAGCTAGCCGTGCGCGAGTCTGAAATCGCGATAGACGGCAATCTCAAGGCTTACGCGAAGCCGGAATATCCCGGCGTGATTCTGGCCTTCGAGTGGTGGAAGCCTACCGGCAAAAGTAACGAGCGAGGGCAGGCGCTGGGCAAGTATACCCCGCTCTCTTTCCCCTGTGACCAGTACACGGACTGGAAAGACAACCTGCGCGCGATAGCTCTTGCGATGGAGGCGCTTCGCAAGGTTGATCGCTACGGAGTGACGAGAAGCGGCGAGCAGTACAAAGGCTGGACCCCTTTGCCAGCATCGGGCGGGCTGCAATCGGACGAAGAGGCGGCGCGCACCCTTGCTCGTTTCGGCAATAGTGACGCCACACCCGACATGCTGCTGAAAGATGCAAATTTCGCGAAACAGATCTATCGAGCGGCGTGTCGGCTGACGCACCCTGATACAAACGAAGGGAAAGGCGAAGGATTCAACCAGGTGCAGATAGCCTGGGAGCGAATCAGAATGAGGCATGGTCTATGACGGGGTTTAAACCTCGCTGCTGAATAAAGGTTGAGAGGAAATATATGGGAGAGACGACTGCGATCAAATGGACGGATCACAGCTTCAACATCGTGTGGGGGTGCGTGCAGGTAAGCCCGGCCTGCGCGAACTGCTACGCGATGATGCTGGCCAGGCGATGGGGGTTTGATCTGTGGGGAGCAGATAAGCCACGACGCACATTCGGAGAGAAGCACTGGCGCGAGCCGTTGAGGTGGAACGCCAAAGCAGAGCAGGCGGGCGAGCGCCGACGGGTGTTCTGTTCGAGCATGGCGGATGTGTTTGAAGATCATCCGACCGTCGAGCAGGAGAGGGAGAAGCTCTGGCCGCTGATCAGACGAACACCGTGGCTCGACTGGCAGCTTCTGACCAAGCGGGCGGACAGGATTCTGGATTGCCTGCCGGATGACTGGGGCGAGGGGTATGAAAACGTGTGGCTGGGAGTGACGGCAGAAAATCAGGAGTGGGCAGACAAAAGATTGCCTTATCTGATGCACCTGCCAGCGAAAGTGCGATTCGTGTCCTGTGAACCGCTGCTGGGGCCGATAGATCTGGACTCATACCTGCACGACACATCGACGTTCAACGACATAGCCTGGGACATGCTGGACTGGGTAATAGTTGGAGGAGAGTCAGGCCCGAAATATAGAGGGATGAATCTGGAATGGGCGAAAGAGCTGAGAGAGCAATGCCGGGACCGGGCGGGATTCTTTTTCAAACAGGTTGGAGGATTGAGGCCAAGCAGCGGAGGGGATCTGCTCGACGGGGAGCGCATTCAGGAGATGCCCAGAGCCTTGAGCCTGTGGTAATCCAGAACGTGGAGAAGCGAGTGAAGCGGCAAAACATAGTGTGGCTTGATATGACAACAAGCGAGGTGAATCAATGAGCGCGCAACAGGATGAGCGGTTTTATGAATCTTCGATTGATGAGCTGGCGGCTGATGTTGCCGCGATCCTACAACAAAGATTGAAACCTAAAGAGTTGTTGAGTCTTTTTCAGATCGTTTTTCTTGAGGTTCCGGAAGTCGCCGGGCTGCTTCGCGTCGAGGTGAAGACTGTTCAGCAGTGGGTATCAAGCGCGAAGATTCCTTATCGTAAAGCCAATGGCCATGTCATATTTCTACTGGCCGAGATACTCGCATGGACGTTGCCGCCTGACGATAAGCAATCAAAACATAGACTTACTCTGCCCAAAGGTTGTAGGCTGGTGAAACCCAACTTGGCTGCAATCCGAGAAAGGGAGAAATGATGTCTGTTTACAAGCGAAATGGACACTGGCATTTCACGAAAACAATCAACGGCAAGCGCTACAGGGGCGCGCTTAAAACAGCGCGCACCAAAGCGCAAGCCGAAGAAGCGGAGCGGGCGGAGCTTCGCAAGATTCACGATGGAACTTATGGCAGGCCGACCGGATCAGCTATCTTCATCGAATTTGCTGAAAAGGTTTACTTGCCCTGGTCGGAAGAAAATAAGCGGTCAGATTCTGACCGCTATCACATCGAAGTTTTCAAGTCGTTCTTTAAGCGTAAGACCTTTGCGGAAATTTCGCCAATGCTTATTGAGAAGTTCAAAAGCGAGCGCCGGAAAAGTCTTACTCAGTATGGCTCGATTCGTAAACCAGCATCGGTCAATCGAGAGATAGCCTGTCTGTCGGCAATCTTTTCGATGGCAATGCGCAAACCTCACTGCCTGGTTAGTGAGAACCCTTGCCGGGAAGTGGTGAAGCTGAACGAAGACAATAAGCGTCATCGGTATTTGAGCATAGAAGAAGAGCGGGCCTTGCTCTCAACCTGCGTGGGCAATAGAGGGCATATACGTTCGATCATCATCATCGCTGTGAATACCGGAATGAGGCGCGGGGAGATTCTATCTCTCATCTGGGCCAATGTGGACCTTTCGAAAGGGATCATTCACCTGATGAAAACAAAGTCAGGGAAGGGAAGGGACATTCCTATAAGCGGAGTAGTAAGAGGCGAGTTGCTGGCCTTGAAAGCGAAAGGCAAAGGCGACTTTGTTTTTACGAATCACAAGACTGGCCGCGCACTGACTCATTTCAAGCGAGCTTTCCTGGAAGCATGCCGCCTGGCTGGTATCAGTGATTTTCATTTTCATGATCTCAGGCATACGGCAGCAACGAGGATGGCTGAGGCTGGGGTTGAACCTGCAGCAATCAAAGAGATCCTCGGCCACGCTGATTACAGGATGATGGACAGGTATACGCATGTGGCGGAAGTCAGGAAGCGCGAGGCCGTCGAACGTCTCGCAAACTACGGACGAGAGGCTGAGGTTGTAAGCCTCGGATCAAGGAAAAGACTCGGAAAATGAAAAAGCGGGTCACAAATCGGACACAAACGGAAAACGGGGAATCCGAAGATTCCCCGCAAATTGCTGATTCTAAAAGTGGAGCTAGACGGGATCGAACCGTCGACCTCTTGAATGCCATTCAAGCGCTCTCCCAGCTGAGCTATAGCCCCATCGGTTTAATAGCTTACCGTTTGACTATTGGAAGAACTATTAACAAAACGTTTAACCAATTCGTCAAAGAGAAACGGTATCTAAAGAACTATTCGCCACATACTTTATCGTATCCAGGCTACTGTTTCAAGGCGCTCTGTAAAGATAAAATATCGAATACACTTATGACTATGGAGTGAAAATGCCGTCGAACAACCGCGATTGCGATTCCACCCGATCCGCACTCTGACTCATCCTCCTTATCGATCAAGTTTCGGGCGGGACGCTTAGCTCCGAAGTCTGATGAATCCCCTCAGCCATCTCTGGAAGTATGCCTATCCTGACATAAATCGGTCTGACATCACGACGCAGGCTCGGCAGCGATTTCGCAAACCACAGCGCGCCCAGAACACAACCCAACCCGCCGAAAAAAAGCGTATGCGGAGCGCCGATTCTCTCCGCGATGCTTCCTGCCAGCAAACTGCCGAAAGGGGCTGTGCCCATAAAAGCCATCGTGTAGAAACTCATCACTCGCCCGCGCTTGTCCTCCTCCACAATTGTTTGTAACACGGTATTGCTCGCGGCCATCTGGACCATAAATCCCAGCCCCGTGACGATCATCAATAGGAGCGACAGCCAAAGCATTCGTGAAAATGAAAAGACCATCAGTCCAGCACCAAATGCGCCCGCCATCAACGAAATATATTTGCCGAGGCCAAGCACGGATTTGCGCGCCGCCAGAAACATCGCCCCCCCAAGCGCCCCAACGCCCGATGCAGCCATCAAGAGTCCCAGCGTGTTTGGGCCGCCGTGCAAGACCTCGTTAGCAAAGACGGGCATCAATACCGTGTACGGCATCCCGACCAGACTGACCAGAGCCAGAAGCAGCAGGACATTGCGAATCGGCGCAAACCTGAATGCATAACGCCAGCCTTCGCGTAGTTGCTGAAGCACATTTGCGTCATCTGTTCGCTTCGTCATGCGCGGGACGATCTTCATTGCAAGCAGCGAGGCAATAACGGCCAGATAACTGACCGCGTCCAGCAGGAAACACCAGCCTTCGCCCACTGCCGCGATGATGATGCCGCCAATGGAAGGCCCCAGCAATCGCGCCGCGTTTACCATCGAAGAATTAAGCGCTATGGCATTGGCAAGGTCTTCTCGTTTCTCGACCATCTCGACGACAAATGCCTGACGTGCGGGCATATCAAAAGCATTGATGAGACCCTGAAAGATACTGAGCAGTATGATGTGCCAGATTTTAATTAGCCCCGTCAGTGCCAAGATTGCTAAAGCCAGTGATTGCAGGAGCGCGAGTATCTGTGTGGCAACCAGCAGCCGATGCCTGTTCCAGCGGTCCACGAGGACACCCGCGAAGGGCGCGAGAACGAATGATGGAATCTGTCCGGCGAAACCGACGACGCCCAGCAGCAACGCGGAGTCTGTCAGACGATACACCAGCCAACTCGTAGCGATGCGCGTCATCCAGGTTCCTATGAGCGAGATGCTCTGGCCGCTGAAAAATAGTTTATAATTTCTGTGACTGAGAGCCCGCCACATGAAGGCGAGCCCGCCCTTCGTGGCGTCACCCTTCGCGGCGTCACCCTTCAGAGCATCTTTGTTGGTCCTGGACTCCATTTACCCTGTTTCAAGCTATCAGAAGATAGCCGGGATGATCCAGTTCCTACGGGCTATCAGGTATTTTATAGACCGGTAGCAGCTATCTCGCCGCATCGATATATCCGTTTACAAGCCTTGACTGGACAAACTTGATAATTGCCCGATTCATAAATCGAGTTTCGGCGCTCACTGTGAAACAGGATTTATTCTTTTTGATCTCCCGTTCAAGCAGAATATTCTGCGCATTTTTGATCGTGACGGATAAATCATCTATGCGAGGCGGGGAAACCAGCAGGTAAGCATCGCTGAAATCGAATAACTCCTGCGAAGAGAGTTTTAGATCGGTATTTACAGGATCAACCACCTGTAGATACAGAGTCGGCCTCAAGAATCTTCGCAAACTGTTACTTTCGACAATGACATATTCGTCGTTCTCAATCTCCTTTCTGAACGATGGCAGCGCCTCAAACAACTCGCCCTGCCTCGTACGCACCCAGAGCGCCCGCCGCGCACCCGCTGCAAGAAATCGCGCGGTGTCCGTGCCTGAATCGCTTTGGCGTTCTTCGGTGATCTTGAACTGATGCTCGGCGACTTCACAGCCGCAGGGCTGGCCGCCGACCGAACAGACGCCGTGGCCGAATTGCGTAATCTTCACCGCAGTCCAGTTCATTTCAGGCAGGGCGCGGATGATCCCTTCTATAACCGAAGTCTTTCCGATGTTCCGCGTGTGGCCCCCCACCATAACTAATTTCATACCGGGCTCCTGTTTACTGAGGCTCTGTCGGCGCGCGCTCAGGTTCGTTTTCACGCAAAGTAGTTTCGCGCAGATCCGATTCGCGCGTGCTCTCTTCTCTTATGCGTCGTCGCTCGGCCTGACGATCTGCGGCCCGTTTGTAATCCTCGCGCGCGCTGCGCCCCGTCGCCTCTGCGTACCAGGCGGGGTGGTGAGTCCACGCCCATTCTTTTCTGACGGTGCCGCGCGTCATTGATCGAAATGTGCCCGGCTGCGAAGCTGTGCCTTCGTAAATGTGAATTATGAAACCGGCCAGCATGACGAGCGCCGCCACATCGTGCAACACATAGCTGATTGCTACCAGTATTCGCCCGAACACTTCGGGGAACCACATTATACCCCCTGTCAGCAGAAAGATTACGCTGCTTGCCAGGATGGCCCAGAAGTAAAGCTTCTGCCCGCCGTTGAAAAAGCCTACATACTCCGGTTCCACCTTCTCTTCATTCTTCACATACTTCTTCAGGCGACCGAGCCATCTGCCATCATCGCCTGTCCACATCATAACCTTGAGCCAGTTCAAAGCCTGCAATGCGAAGAAAATTACAAAAAACAGGCTGAACCACGGATGGAGCAGTCGAGTCATCGGCCCGCCGCCAAAGATCGGCGTGAGCCAGTGGAATAACCACGGCGAGTAGATCGCCAGCCCCGACAACAACGCGAGGATGAAGAAGATCGCCACGGACCAGTGCAGAAAGCGTGTGTAGACGGGATGACGCAAAAGCTCGCCTTCGTGGAGAGTCGTGTGTCCGAGTTTTCCGAACTCGCGCCGCGCCTTCTCGTCAAATTGCTCGACGGAGGTGGTCATAAATCCTCCTCTCTGGCAGGCGCTTCGGGCTGCGGCAGCTTCGGCCCTTCAAAGATGTAGTGGAAGAAGACCGCAAGCAGACTCAACAACGCCATCGCAAGCCCGACGGGTTTGGCCATGTACTTCCAGAAGGTGTAGCTGACGGGTATCTGCGGGTTCGCGGGCAGTCCGCCGTATAGTTCCGGCTTCGTGATATCGTGCAGCACGTAGAGAACATGCGTGCCGCCTATCGACTGCGGGTCGTATACGCCCGCATTGGGGAGCGGGAAGAGGGCGTCATCACGCAGTTGCGCGACGCGCGCGCTGGCAAGCTGCACCATCTCCTGTTTCGTGCCGAAATGCAGGCATCCCGTGGGACAGGCTTTGATGCAGGCAGGCTCAAGTCCCGCGCCGACCCTGTCCGAGCAGAGCGTGCATTTATAGACCTTTTTCGTTATCTGATTGAATTTCGGAATGTCGAAAGGACATCCCGAAACGCAATACTGGCAGCCGATGCAGTTCTCCTGCTGAAAATCGACGATGCCGTTCGTGTACTGAACAATCGCTCCGTCAGAAGGGCAGGCGCGCAAACATCCGGGGTCCGCGCAATGCATGCACTGGTCTTTGCGCATTAGCCACATGAAACCGCCGTCATCACGCTGATGCTCTGTGAACTTGATGAGGTTGTAGTAGTTCCACTCTGTCGAAGGCATCGTCTGGTAAGTGTTATCGAAAACGGTCTCGCGGAACGGATGATCGTTCCACTCGACGCAGGCCACCTCGCATGCCTTGCAGCCTATGCAGGTTGTAACGTCAACCAGTTTTGCAATCTCGACTTCGCGTTTGGCGTCGCGACCCGGAACCGATCCCGGATGGCCCGAAATTGCTTTGATCTGAAGAGTCCTTTCAATATCCATACTCGCGCCCCCTTTCTAAACCTTCTCGACTTTGACGAGAAAGCCTTTGTACTCAGGCGTGTAAGCGTTCGGGTCCATTACGGTCGGCGAAAGCATGTTCGTCGGATCAAGCGACGTTTTGCCTTCATCTTCGGCGATGCCGCGATAGCCCCAGTGAATCGGGATGCCGATCTGATAGGTCTTCTTCCCATCAATCATCATCGGCCTGATGCGCCGTGTGACCATCGCCTTAGCCACATAATGAGAGCGCGCGCTTGATACGCGGACCTTCTCGCCGCCGCGAATGCCAAGCTCGTCGGCCAGCTCGACAGGGATTTCGACGAACGGCTCCGGGACAAGCTGGACGTTCATCGGATTGTTCTTGGTCCAGTAATGATAGTGTTCCGTCAGGCGATAGGTTGTGCAGACGATATTGAATCCCTGTTCAGGTGTTCCGTACTTGTCCATATCGGACTTGAACTTCTTCACGACCGGATTGGTGGACTGCTCGCGGTGCAGCGGGTTCGCAATCGGGCTTTCGATAGGTTCGTAGTGCTCAGGGAAGGGGCCTTCGGCAAAGGCTGCGAGCGGCGCAAATATACGCCCCACGCCTTCCGGATTCATGATGAACGGCCCCATGTGATCCTGTGGCGGAGAATCGGCTTTGAAGTCAGGCACATCGTTACCCATCCAGCGCCCGGCGGATTCGCTCCACCAGACCTGCCTGCGCTCTGCGTCCCATGGCTTGCCCGACTGATCGCACGACGCGCGGTTATAAAGCACGCGTCGATTGGCGGGCCATGACCATGCCCAGTTCGGATAGATCCCCAGACCCGACGGGTCGTCTGTTCCTCGACGTTGCGATTGCGCTCCGGCTTCTATCCACGAACCGCTGTATATCCAGTTGCCGCACAGTGTAGTTCCGTCGTCGCGCAACCATGCGAAGCCCGGTAGTTGCTGACCTGCTTTGACCGTTATGCCGGGCTGTTTTTCATCCGTGAGTTCAGCGAGCGCGCGGCCATTGATCTCTTTGGCTACCTCTGAAAGCGGCGGGTTTTGCGGATTCGAGTAAGGCCATGAGGCATTCAAAATCGCGTCCGGGAATTTACCGCCCTCCGCTTTGTAAAGCTCGCGCACCTTCAAAAAAATTCGCGCGAGTATCTCCTGATCGAGCCTTGCCTGTCCCGGCGTCGGCAGCGCCGCATACTTCCATTGAAGCCAGCGGGCCGAATTGACGAACGTGCCGTCTTTTTCCGCAAATCCCGCGCCGGGCAATCGATACACGGCGGTCTTGATGTTTTTCATCTCTTCGCGCGTGATGCCGGGCGAGCGCCAGAATTCGCTCGTTTCGTCGGGGAAGATTTCACAGACGACAAGCCAGTCGGCCTTCTTCAACGCCGCGATGTTCTTCTGCGAGTTCGGGCCGATCATCACTCCGTTCATGCCGAAGGCGATGTGACCTTTCACCTCGCCGCTGTACATACGGTCCCACATCTCTACCCACGAGTAGCGGCGATCAATCTTTGGTAGATAGTGGAATGCGAAGTCGTTCTCTTTCTTCGCCGCGTCGCCGTACATCGCCTTGAGAAGCGAAACCATGAACTTCGGCGTGTTCGACCAGTAGTTATATGAATCCCATTCAGAGGGCTTCGATGCGGTCGGCGTGGTTCGTTTGTTAAAAGTCGCAAGATCGGTATCGGTCGGATTCGGCATCTTCAAATAACCGGGGAAGATGTCGAATACGCCGCCCATGTCTGTGGCTCCCTGAATGTTGGAATGGCCGCGCAGCGCATTGACGCCGCCGCCCGCTCGCCCGACGTTGCCCATCAATAATTGAAGCATTGCCGCAGTGCGGATAATCTGCGTGCCGAACGTGTGCTGAGTCCAGCCAACGGCATAGATGATCGTCGCGGCCTTCTTCATATCGCCGCCTTTGCGGATTGAGGTGAAGAGATCGGCGGCTTTAAGGAATTGATCTTGCGGTATGCCCGTTATGCGCTCGACCATCTCAGGCGTATAGCGCGAGTATTGTTGCCTGAGCAACTGGAATACCGAGCGCGGATGTGCGAGCGACATATCATAAGCGACATTGGAAGGGAGCGTCGGAGGCGGATTCGGGCCGCCCTGACCGGATGCGCCCGGCCCGCCTGCCGCCTGATGCCCGCCGCCGAGCGGCCCCTGACCGCCGCCTGTGGTCTCTTTCGACGCGCCACGGGGCTGCTGCGCGCCCCCCTGCGAAGGCCCCTTCTTTTGCTCGAAATTCGCCGCGACCTGCTGCCCCGCTCCGTGCTGTTCGCCCGTCGCGTCAGCCGAAGCCCGCGCCCCGGAACCGGCTCCGGGAGCCGATTGCGTGCCAGCGCCAGCGGGAGTCAGGTTGCCGCCCTCCTGATAATTCCAGGTTGACTTGTCGTAAATCTGAGTCGTTGCGTCGAAGCCTGAATAGAGTCCGTCATCGGGCAGCTTGAATCCTTCTTTGACGATGAAGGCCGCGTTGGTGAAGCTCTTGATGTAATCCCATGCGATGCGGTTGTTTTCGATGGCGTAGTTGATCAAACCGCCCAGAAAAGCAATGTCTGCGCCCGCGCGAATTTGCAGGAACATATCGGCGACCGCCGCAGTGCGTGTGAATCGCGGATCGACAACGATCATCTTTGCGTTGCGCGTCTTTTTTGCTTCGACCGGCCACTTGAAACCGCACGGGTGATTTTCGGCGGGGTTGCCGCCCATGATCAACATCATGTCTGTGTTTTTGATGTCGATCCATCCGTTCGTCATTGCTCCGCGTCCGAATGTTGGTCCCAAACTTGAGACCGTGGGGCCATGTCAGACACGTGCCTGCGTTTCAAAATATACGACCCCCATACTGCGCATCGCTTTGACAGCCAGATAATTGAATTCGTTTGTGTCTGTGCAGCCGCCTGCCCAGGCGATACCTTCGCAGCGATTCACGGTTTGCCCCTGAGCGTCTTTCTCTATGAACGTCTCATCGCGTGTCTTCTTAATCAGCCGCGCGACTTCGTTTATGGCGTCGTCCCACGATATGTCTTCCCACTGGTCAGACCCCGGTCGCCGCACCTGAGGTTTGGTCAGGCGGCGGTCGTTGAGAATGTCCTGTTCCAAAGACGCGCCCTTCGGGCAGAGCGTTCCGCGATTGATCGGGTGATCGGGGTCGCCTTCGACGTGAACGACCTGCGGCGTTGAATTCTTGCCTTTGTCGCTGAGCGTATGAATGATTACGCCGCAACTGACCGAGCAATAGGGACAGGTCGAGCGCGTTTCAGACGTGCGCGAAATCTTCAGCGCCTGTGTCTGTGCGTAGACCGGCGCGAGATTGAAACCAAAGGCTGATAGCCCGACGCCTCCGACCAGACCGGTCTTGATGAAGGTTCTTCTTGAGACATCCATGTTGATGGCCTCCATTGGCAAAGTGGCTTTTTACTTTTGGCGAGGCGTTGCTGGCCGAATGACAGGACAGGTGCGTTAAAGAAGCAAAGTTCGTATTCAGACTTCGTGGATGGAAGTTCATGTGCGACGCCGCGCTTTATTCCCTGTTTTACTTCAACCAAGCGTCTTTAAAAAAGCTATACGCCTGATGACTTTCTATGTCAAGCACGACTCGAATTGAATGCGCAATCACAGCCCGACCATGTTCAATTCTATTTTTGTAAATCCGTGTTCGCGCGCCCACAGATCGAGCGGCGCTGCTGCGATCTCATCGACGAGCGGAACTGCTAAACCAAGCCTCGTCAGATCAATACCCTTGATGTAATGTTTGCAGGTTTCGCAGGCTTCTATACGCACGTGATCGTATTCGGGCGAATGGAAATAGCTCAGCTTCGCCGGATCTTCCTCACCACAGTTGACACAGATGACTCTCCTGAAAGGCCAGACCGTCAGACACAATGAACAGATCAAGCTGCGACCGCCGCTCTCTGTCTCGGACTCCTGTGCCTGAAGAAAACTGAGCTGAGGTCTGTTTTCGCAAAACGGGCAGCAGTTGGCTCCTCCCCGCAGGTCCCTGCCCGCAGGCTTTGCGCCACATTCGGCAAGCCATCGCGCGTAGGGTTGCAGGAATGCCTTTGCGAAAAACTGAACGTCTGAGGGCGCGCGCCAGTATTCAAGCAGCATATCGTCTATCTCAGCATCGCTTGTCTGCCTGAGGCGGCGAGCCTCGTCAACCAGTTGAGCAGGCCCGCTCGATTCAACCGTGGCAAATAGACCGGGCATCCGCGCTTTGACGACGGATAAATCATGTTCCAGCAGCCCCGAAGGAAGCCAGCCTTTGCGGCTGCGAAGGTATTCAAATATCTCCTTCTGTACCCGCAACAGCTTTGCGTAAAATGTGAGCAGTTCTTTAGCGTCAGCTTTTACCGAGGCAAGCTTTTCGGCCCTTTGTATCCGCGCGTCCCATGATTGTTTCATAGCCCTTACCCTGAACAAAACAGAAGCCGCGCGGTCTGTGAAAACTGCGCGGCTTTACTTCAAACGTCGAGATGCTGTCAGCCTTTAAGTCGTGGGCGAGGCGTTGCGCTCTTTCTTATATGGCTGACCGAGATATTTCTCTGCGGCCTGTTGCGCTCCGTTGTAGTTGTTGCCTGTCTCTTTCGCTTTTGTATATTCGGCAACAGCGCGCTCGCGATTGTCCGTTGCGTCCCAGGCGTTGCCCTTCTTTATGTAAGACCAGACTTCAATCCACGAAGGCTCAAGGTCGCCGCCCAGCGCCTCTGTGAAAGCATCCGCCGCCTTTTGCCAGTTGCGCTGCTCTATATAAAGCAGTCCGAGATTGTACCAGGCGAGCGAAGAACGGGGATTGAGCTTTATCGCTTGGCGGAACTGATCTTCGGCCTCTGCGTACTCTTCGCGCTGGAAATGTTGTATGCCGCGACGCACGACCACCGATGTGCGTAACGCATCCGAGATGCGCAGGTAACGGTTTTCGGGATCGACAACGACATCAAGCGGCTTGCCGTCCGACGCCAGCTCGAAGTCGGCAGATGTGCCTCTTAGATCGAGCGTCGTCTTTGATTCGCGCCCGCCTTCGGATTCCAACGCGACTCCTACAGGGCCACGGAAAGAATCCATGTTCTGACGAATAGTGCCGCGAACTTTGAATTTGCTCTCCTTCGTTCGGATTATAGTGTACTCGACTTTGAATTCCGGCACTCCTGTCGAATCGATCCACAGGCCGAAAAATCCTCTCAGGCTCGTGCCCGTCACTTTGTCCGCGAGCGCTTCAAAATCGCCTATTCCTGCGTTCTGCCCCTTGAAGGTCGAGTAATACGCTTTCAGTATATTCAGGAATTTATCATCGCCAATCGTGCCACGGAGCATGTGATAAACATACGCGCCTTTGTAGAAAATCACCGAGCGATAGGCAGGCGACTGATCGTTTAGTTGCGCGGGCGCGCGGGCGATGGACGCTTCCTGCTCGAACGCTAAAGCAAGCTCCATAATCTCTGCCAGCGTTTCGTGGAATTCAGCGGCGCTTTGCTGCGATTCGCGGTACAGCACTGACGAATACTCGGAAAGCCCCTGCGACAGCCACGCATCGTCGAAGCTCTTGAGGCCGACTGCCTGCCCCCACCACTGATAAGCCACTTCGCGCGCGAGTTCTTCAACCGGAATCGGCTTGTCCGACGACAACATTTTGTGCGAGAGAAAAGCTATTCCAGCGCCGCTGTAGGTTTCAAGCGTCTCGTCATCAACCTGCGCGATCACATATCTGTTGCCGAGCGCGTACTGTCCGAAGCGTGTGTTGTAATACTGGAGAATCTGCGCGGCTTCCTGCCCGAATTCCTGAACACGCCCTTCGCTTCCGGGCAGCACATACAGGTCTATCTGCATGCCGCCGGAATTGATGGTGCGCGTGATGAACTGCCCTGCGGCAAACGAGCCGGGCAGGACGGGCTGCGTTTCGACGAACGTAAAAGTGCTGCGCCCGTCTTTTGCCGCAACCGGCGTGACCGGGTTTGCGCTGTGACCGGCGACCGACCAGCCTTTCGGCACCGTCAGGCTTATATCAGAGGTTGCGCGGTCAGCCGCATAGCCGTGAAATGGAAACCATCGCGATGCGTAAAAGAGATAACACCCTTCGGTCCCGATATAAGCCAGGCGGGTGTCGGGCAACGGCCCGCCTTCGGGAGTAGCAAGCTGACCCGCATAGTCGAACGTGAGCGTTAACTCGGCTCCTGCTTCGTACAATTTGCCGAGATTGATCTTCACATTCGCATCGTTGACTCTGTCCTGAATGAATTGAAGGACTGTTTTGCCGTCCGGCCCTTTCACGCTCGAAATCTGGAGCGAGCCGTTCATCTCAAGGACTGCCGATTGAGTCTGCTTCAGCAGTTTCATAGTCACAGTGGCCTGCGCTTTCAGCGTGTGGGAATCAGGCAATAATTCTGCGGTAATTTTATAGTTTGTTATGTCAATTGGTGTACTCTGATCCGATTGTGCCGTAGCGATTGAGACAAGGGCGAGGGCTACGACAAGGACCAGAATGGGCACGGTCATTCTATTGATTGTCATTTCGATTCTGTTTTCCTTCTGATTGGTAGATTATCCGACTTTAAATTATAGCATCGCGCGCTCAGCCGATACCAGTAGCGCAATTTGTATGCCTCTTACATGAATGCGGTACGGGTCGGTTCTTGCGATAAACGAGCGCTTGATTACCTGAACGCTAATCAATCATACTTGCCTGATAGAAACCCCTCGAACAGAAGGAAGAAGATGGCGAAATCGAAAAACCCGAAGCTTGTCTACGTCTGCCAGCAATGCGGCGCGCAACAGCCGCGATGGATGGGCAAATGCCCTGAATGCGGCGAGTGGAATTCGCTCGTTGAAGAGAAGGGCACGCTCGCGCGCCCCGAATCCAGCCCGCGCGGCGGACTGTTTCGCATGCGCGAAGTCGCGCCGCTCGATTATCAGGATATCGAAAGCCAGGACGACGCGCGCCAGTCATCAGGCATAGCAGAATTCGACCGCGTGCTGGGCGGCGGCATAGTTCCCGGCTCGCTCGTTCTGATCGGCGGAGACCCCGGAATTGGGAAGTCCACCTTGCTGCTTTCCGTGGCAGACAAGCTCTCGACCAACTACGGCAAAGTGTTGTACATATCGGGCGAAGAGAGCGAGCGGCAGATCAAGCTGCGCGGCGAGCGACTGGGCATCAATCCCAAAGGGCTTTATCTGCTGGCTGAAACCTGCCTTGAACGCATATTTGAAGAGATCGACCGCCTGGACCCGCAGGCAATAGTCGTTGACTCCGTGCAGACAGTCTTTTCTGCGAAGCTCGAATCTGCGCCCGGCTCCGTGTCTCAGGTCCGCGAGGTGGCCGGGCAGTTTCTGATGCTTTCAAAAAATCGCACGATACCTGTTTTCCTGATCGGCCACGTGACGAAAGAAGGAACGATAGCCGGGCCGAAAGCGCTGGAACACATCGTCGATACTGTGCTCTATTTCGAGGGCGAACGCCATCACAACCATCGCATCATTCGCGCCGTAAAGAATAGATTCGGCGCGGCCAATGAAGTCGGCGTGTTCGAGATGACCGGGCGCGGGCTTATTCCCGTGCTCAATCCATCGGGGCTGTTTCTGAATGAAAGACCCGTCGGCGTTTCCGGGTCGGTGGTGATGGCCTGCATAGAAGGCACGCGCCCATTTCTCGTCGAAATACAGGCGCTGGTCACTTCAAACAAATACGGCACGGCGCGACGAATGACTCAGGGCGTAGACTCGAATCGCGTTGCGTTGTTGATGGCGATGATGGAGAAGCGAATAGGCATGACGGTGCTGGCCGATGATGTATTTGTGAACGTCGCGGGCGGAATGGCGATTGACGAGCCTGCCGCCGATCTTGGAATAGTCGCCGCCATTGCTTCGAGCTTTCGCAATCTTTCGATTGACGAGCGCGCAGCGGTCTTCGGCGAAGTC
The DNA here is from genome assembly GCA_963804815.1 of Blastocatellia bacterium. Lineage (GTDB taxonomy): Bacteria > Acidobacteriota > Blastocatellia > UBA7656 > UBA7656 > DATEKX01. The sequence continues at coordinate 32,171 of CAWDRU010000002.1, forward strand.
GGGCTTGCTGGCGAAGTGCGCGCGACAAGCCAGGCAAGCCAACGCGTTCGCGAAGCCTATGCGATGGGTTTTCGCCGTTGCATCATCCCTCAGGGAAATCTGGTCGGCCTTGAATACGACGATGGGATTGAAGTGATAGGCGTGAAGAACGTGGCCGACGCGCTTGAGGCGATTTTCTGATCATCAAAAACACTAAAGGGGATGACGCAGCCCCCGTTGCCTCATCCCCTTCAGCTTATTGTTTTGTCTGTCTGTCGCTTCTTTCAGTTTTGCGATGATCGGCGGAGCCCCCGTTCCCCCGATCACCGCGTAACCTTTTTTAAGCTACGCATATACGATTGGCAAGGCTCGTGCCACGCTCTTTGGCCCGCGCGGGTAGCTGTAAATGCTGTAGTTGAAAGAAACCCGCAGAGCAGCCCTTCGCGGGCTTACAAAACTTGTCATCTGCGAAGTGACGAAACCTGTAATCATCTCTTAAAGACCACTCGACCGTCTTTTATTACCATATGGACGCGACGCAATTCCTTGATGTCTTTCATCGGGTCGCCGTCCACTATTATCAAATCGGCGTGTTTGCCTGTTTCAATCGTCCCGAACTCGCTTTTTTTGCCGAGCCAGTCAGCGCCGTTTACAGTTGCCGCTTTTAATATCGCGGCGTTCGGGATGCCTGCCTCTGCGTATGCTTCAAGCTCATCGAACAATCCATCGTTGTCTGTGCCCGCAAGCAGCAACACGCCCATCTTTTCCGCGCGCGCGACAAACCGCGCCATCCGCCGATAACTCTCTTTTACTATTGTGAACTGCTCCAGCCCGAATCTTTTCCGGTCGCTTTCATTGAAGCGTTGAATGGCAAGCGTAGGGTCGAACCCGATTCGTTTCTCTATCATCATCCTGATCAGCGATTCGGCAGCAGGCCCGTCGGGGTCGATCTCGCTCCAGTTGGCCTGCATGCGCGCCATCAGGTTTCGACTCGAATCCAGGCTTTCGTTCTCGCCCTGCGGCTGTTTTTCCAGCGGCAGGAAATCTCGCCACACGCGAATGTGGCTGAACCCGCTTATGCCTGCTTCCATCGCTTCGCGCCAGCCCGTACGCACGCCTATGTGCCCTGTGACTGGAAGCTGTTGCGCGCGCGCTTCCTTTATCACGGCGCGCAGCACTTCGGGGTTCAACAGGAAATAGACCTTCAGAGCGTCCACCCCCTGAGCCTTCAAAGCGCGCACGAGTGTAGCGGCGGCTTCCGGTCTGTTCAACTCCACGTCAGCGTAAGGGTGATAACCGTCAAGCCCGTCAATCAACGGCCCGCAGGTATAAATATCCGGCCCCGAAAGAATGCCCAGCGCGATTGCTTCTTTGAAATTCATGCTCATCGAAATCGCGACGCCCGGGTCGCGTATAGTCGTGATGCCGCGCGCAAGCAATGTGCTGCCGTCGAACGGGCTCCAGTAATGATAGTGGTTGTCCATCAGGCCGGGCATCACGGTCTTGCCGCCTACATCGATTACGGTTACGCCTGCGGGCATGCCCACGGCTTCCTGTCCCCCGCGAATCATTGCTATGCGACCATTGCGAATCTCTATGGTCGCGTTCGCCATATATTTGTTCGCGCCGGGATCAACAAGGCGGGCGTTGGTTATGACGAGATCCGCTTTGGACAGTTCAGGCAGTACGAAGCGCGCCGTGAAAGTGATCGGCATGAATTCGCCGCTGGCGAGATTCAGGCGAAAGAGCCGCCGCCCCGCGCAAAGCACAGCCGACTGTCCGTCGGGATGAATCGCGAGTTGCTTCTGATCGTAAGGGCTTGAAAAGATGGCGCGCGCAGGGCCGCCTTTCATCTGCTGCACCATCACAGTATCCATGCCGTTGTCGGTTTTGATGAAAGCCTGAGTCTTGCCGTCGTGGCTCCATACGACGCTGAATTCGTGCGCAGCCGTTCGCGTGATTCGCATGACCTGCATGCCGTCGAACCGGATTTGATAGAGGTCGCTTCCGCCGTAACGCCCGGAATCGAGCAATACTTCTTTCGCATCGGGCGATAAAGCGAATGACCACTCGTGCCAGTTTTCGGCGTAAGTGATCTGCCGGGCTTCGCCGCCGCTGGTCGGTACCCGGAACAGGTGCGAATCATATTGCGAGCGGTCGAGTAGAAAGAAGAGTTCGCCGCCTTTCGGGTGATAAGTGATCTGCCCGATGGCAGATTCCGTGTGATAGAGCGTGTTGGAGCCGCCGGTTATGAGATTGCGAATAACCAGATCAGTGCCGCTTGGAAGCTGATGCGCGTAAGCGAGAAATTGTCCGTCCGGCGACCACGAAGGATGCGTATCCCACCCGATGCCTTCGGTGATCTGCCGGGCTTCGCCGCCTGCTATAAACATCACCCATATCTTCCCGAATATGCTCGCGGCGATTTGAGCGCCATCGGGTGAAACGGCAGGGTCCTGCGCGCCGTGATCTACTGTGACGATGCGCGTTTTCTGCGCAGGCGTTTTAGCTGAGGTGAAGGTTAAAGGTGAAATGATTATGATCGCTATCAGCGAGATGAAAACTCTGAGCTTCATCCAACCTCTCTTCGATAATGCATGGGCTTTCAGTTTGTTTACTCCGGCAGCGCGGCTACGAGCGTGTCAATCTCTTCGCGCGTGTTGTAGAAATGCGGCGAGATTCTGAGCCGCCCCGTGCGATGCGCCGTGATGATGTTTTTTTCGAGCAGCAGATGATAGAGGCTCGCAGACGTATGCCGTTTGTGCGTGCAGCATACGATGGCAGAGGTCTCGCCTTTTCGTCGCGAGCTTATCAAATCGTAACCTTTGGCCTTCAGTGATTCGGCCAGGTGATCGCTCAGGCCGAGTATGTGCTCTTCAATCTTTTCGGGGCCGACCTCCAGAAACAGATCAATCGCAGCGCCAAGCCCGCATACGCCTGTGGTGTTCAGCGTGCCGCACTCGTACCTGAGCGCGCCTTTGCGATAATCCAGATCGTAGTCGAGCGAGCCATGCGCGAACTGCTCATAGTTTTTCACCGAAGTCCATCCAACAACAGTCGGCTCGATTCGGTCAATCACCCGGTCGGAAACATACATCAGCGCGACCCCCTCAGGGCCAAGCAGGTATTTGTGCGCATCGGCGGCAAATGCGTCCACCGAGTCGCGCTCAACGTCGAGCGCCAATCCGCCGAGACCTTGAATCGCGTCAACTACGAAAATGATGTCGCGGTCGCGGCAGAACCGCCCGATGCGGGTAATGTCTGATCGAAAGCCGCTCGCAAACTGCACCCAGCTGACAGCCACGACGCGCGTCGTGTCGTCAACGAGCGAGAGCAGTTCATCCGCATCGATTCGGCCCTCGCGCTCCGGGGCTTTTTTTAACTTTATGCCAAGTCGCATCCACGGATAGACGTTGGAAGGGAACTCGACATTGCAGCCGACGACCGAATCATTTTCGCGCCAGACTATGCCGTTTGCGATGGCCGACAGGGCACCTGAAGTGTTCTGCATGAAAGCTATCTCGTGCGCCTGCGCGTTCACAAGCCTTGCGGCAGACTGGCGCGTGCTTTCGTATGCGCGCAGCCAGTCTTTATAATTCGCCGCGCCATTGTTTGTCACATCATCGTTGAGCGCATTCATACTGTCTCGCGCCCGCACGGAGAGCGGCGACACCGCAGCGTGATTCATGTAGATGTATTTTTCAGTGACAGGAAAGAGAGACCGAATTGCCTGATTCATTGTTTATCAAAACCTATATCGAATATCGTTCGCACTTCGCCCACGCGCAAGCCCCGGCGATTATCTATAACCGGGCGATGATACGATGCAAGTTCCGTCACTTCCATTTCATCGAGTATGCCAAGCCCTGCGAGCGTTTCAACCACTGTGGGCGCAAGCCCTCTGTATGAGCCGTCTTCCATCTTGAAGGCCAGCCCCAGCCCGCGCGGGTAGCTTTCGCACGGCAGAACTCCGACAGAGTAGACCGCTTCGGCTCCGACCTTGCAGATGAGCTTGCCGCGCGCCGCGCGCAACAGTTCCGTATCGAATCTTTCTTTCGTTCCGCCTATCATCTCAGGGTATTCGATCATCGCTTCGACCACGCGCTTTGCCGCATGCGCCAGATCCGCATCGAGTGTGATAGCCGCTTCATCCCGGCTTGTAGCATTAACCAGACGCGCGAAAGCTACTGCGAGCGAGACGAGCGGCACGCCAAACGTCGGCGCGCTGCAACCGTCGATGGCCGTCGGCATATCTTCCGGCAGATCGCCCAATCGCGCAAACGTCCTGATTATTTCGCGCTGAATTTCGTGATCGGGTGAAAAGTAATCTTCGATTGACAGGCCGCGATGCACGGCGGTCACAAGCATTCCAGCGTGCTTGCCCGAACAGTTGTTATGAAGCTGATTGAAAGGCAGACCGTCGCGTTCAAGCTGCCGGGCAGTATCCACGCTGTACGGGGCATGCGCGCCGCAACGAAGCGCCGTTTCATCAAGCCCCACGCGCGCAAGCATCGCCGCAGCAGTCTCGGTGTGAATCGCTTCGCCTTCGTGCGAAGCGGCGGCGGCGGCAAGCTCGCGGTTTGTAAGATTGAAATGCTCTGCCGCGCCGCTCGTGATGATCGGCAGCGCCTGAATGGGCTTGATCGTAGATCGTGTTGAAGTCAAAAGCCGCGCATCGCCGATCTGCAATAAGACTTTTCCTTCGGGGTCGGCTAAAACGATTGCGCCACGGTGGCGGGATTCAACTATTTCGCCTCGCCTGACTTCGGCCAGCACCGGAAGCTCGTTACTCATTCGATAACCTTTGCTTATGGTATAAGAATTTTACTTTACAGCACGAAATTGGAAACGACAAACTGCTACTCGACGCACGCGAGGTCGGCAATCGCGCGATACTTATTCTCACTGAAACCTTCGATGATGATTATCTCTTCGGGGCGGCGAAAAGGGCCGTTGCGCTCGCGGTATTCGATAATTTTGCGGCTCATAACTTCGCCTATGCCCGGAAGCCGCATCAGTTCTTCGGCTGTCGCCGTGTTGAGATTAACGCAGGGTTTGGATCGGGCGTTTGATGCGACTCTGATTCGATTCGCCGGTGGAGAGGAAGACCCGGATTGGCCGCAGGACGCAAAAGCAAACGTGGTGAGCAGGAGCATACAGACCGATAATCTCATTATGAGCGACACTTTCACAAAAACACGTGGGCGTTCAAACCTGCAATGCGCAGATCACTTTTTATGCATCCTGAATTTTACGCACTTTGAATTTCATGCGCCGTAAAGTTCGAGCCGGAATTCATCGCCGAGCAGTGATATGCGCGGCTCGCGGCGAGTGAAGCCGTAGTGCGCGCGACGCAGGGCGGGTATGCCGCGCCGCGCACTCTCTATGCCGTATTCGACGCTCGTGAAAATATGATGGAGCCGGGGGTTCAGTTGCGAGGTCGCGCCGTATTCGACAGACTTTTTCGTGGCAGCGTTCGTTCGACAGGGGTTGATGAATTCCATCCGGTCATCGAACACAAAAACGCGCGAATGCAGACCCGTGATCGAATAATCGCGTTGAGACAGCAGATTCGTCATCGCTTCGATCACAGCGTCGCGCGAGTAATTTGCTCGCGGGCGAACAGGCTCTGCCGCCTGAGAAACGCGAGGCGGGCGGGCGTCCCAGAGATCTGCATAACGTTTTATGAACTGAAGCGAGCGATCAAAAAGCGATGTGACATTGCCCGCAAATTCGGCCCTCTCGACAACGGGAGAGTTAGCGTCGGTACCCGAAAACCGCGTGAGCATGATATGGCTTTGCGGCAAAACTTTCTCGACGGCTGTGCTGCGCCCGAAAAGCAGAAAGCCCGCAAGCGTCGGTGTTATGCTTGCGCCGTAATCGGCTGCGAGCTTCAAATCGCGCATGGCCGCAGCGGTTGGAAACCCCGTAGGCTGACGAAACGCTTCGCCTTCGAGGTCGCGAATATAGCTCCACACCAACGCTTCGTCCACGTCTTCGATGGCGGCTTCGACGAGCGGCATATCTTCGATTGCCGCCACACGCGACCGGGCAAAGAGCGCTGCTATCTCTGCGCCGTCAGCTTCGCGCTTCTGCGAGCCTATGCGAATGAAGTAGCGATGGTCAGGCGTTTGATGAGGCGCGCGGCGGTCATCGACCTGAAGCACGATTATGCGCGTGCCGTTGTCGAACGAGACTTTGTCTATCCTCGGCAATATCGGCGGCTTGATCTGGTTGCGGCAAATCTCTATCAGTTGCTCTTCGACCTGTTCGGGGTCATCAAGCCCTTCGACCCGGCGCTGGTCGTTGACGCCGAACAGGATTGCGCCGCCCGATGAGTTTGCGAGCGCGACTATTTCGGCAGTGATCTTCTCCGTGTTGACGAGCCGAAGCTTGAATTCGAGATGGGTGTCTTCGCCGCCGCGAATGAGGTTGAGTAGATCATTCCGGTCGAGCATGCGCGAATAGCGGCCTGTCAATTTTTGCTCGAACAAAGAGCGTTCGCTGTCTGGAATGCGCCGAGCCGGACGGAACTTTCTGCCGCGTGCCATGGTCGGACCTCGTGTTGGTGTATTTATGATGAACAGTCATGAGGGCTTCGAGTGCGCGCGCCTGACAGGGACTCTGTTTTGAGTAGGGCTTGCTTTTCTTACCCATGCGCGCCACCTCTGTCAAACCTGATCGGTAGGAAGCAGTCGTCACTTCGCTGCCCGATGAAAATGATAGCATAACTATTCAGCAATTCAGAAACCGCAAGCCACAGCCATAAAAACGAGTCTCGAATTTGAAATCGGTTCACCGGCGCAGACGCCGAAGAACGCAGAGATTTCGCAGAGGAAACAAATTATCGCTCTGCGCCTTCTCTGCGTTCTTCGGTGAATCTTCACTCAACTGAACGAGGTTCGTTAGCGATCAACCCTTCGACGGCGCGTAGGGTTTCTTGACGTATTGTGAAGCGAGCTTGTGCGAATCGAAAACATTCTCGCGCTTGAGCACCGTTTGATACTCAGCAATCGCTTCGTCGCGTTTGCCTAAAGCATCGAGCGCCTGCCCCGAATGCAGGTGAGAGAGCGACACCAACCCCTCATCCGATTTCGCCCAGCGCGCGACTTCGTTGTATCGCTCCACGGCCTTCGCGAAGTCGCCTTTTGACGCAAGCGCTTCGCCCCATTGGAAATTCACGAGGTCTGCGGCCTGTCCCGCAATGCGCTCATCTTTGAGCATCTCGGCGAAAGCGCGACTGCCTTCGTCTGCGCGCCCCATGTTATAAAGCATCGTTGCGCGCTCGATTCCAAACAGGTAATTGCGCGGGTACTTCGCCGCCAGATGGCTTATGAGTTCGAGCGCGCGTTCGGGCTGGCCTTCCTTGCTGTAGATGCCGATCAGCACTACTCGCGCATCGTCTGCCGCGTACTTGCCTTTTTGAGTCACCATCTCAAGGTGCTCGATGCCTCTCTTCTTTGACCCCTTCAATCCCGCAAGCCGCGCGAGAAATCGCCAGCTGAAGGGCAGGCTGTCTATCACATATTCGTACAGCCCTATGCTCAGATAAGAATCCGTGTAATCGGGATCGACCTTTATGACCTTCTTTTGAATCTGGACCGAATCATTCGCGTCACCGATTGCGCGAGCAAAGCTGCGCTTGACCGTGGTTCCATACCCTGCGCGAAGCCCCAGCGCAGACGCTTCATAATAGAGCGCTTCCGCATCGTCTTTGTTCTTGAGCAATCGCGCCCGTGAAGCCGCCATCGCCTGTTTGATCAAAGCGTTGAACTCCTGATCGCGTTTTGGATCAACTTTGTCCTCGTCTTTGTCCTGCGAATAGAACGAGCCTGTCGTGTAGGTCGTAGAAGTCAGCCTGCGGCTCTGATTCAAAGTTTCGAGCCAGAGATTGTTGGCCAGATATACATAGCCCGCCGGATGTTCGGGCGCAATTTTAGTCATGCGCTGATAACGGTCGCGCGCCGTTTGATAATCCATGTTGTAAAGCGCATCGTTGCCTTCATTTCTCAACCGGTCGAATTCCTGCGCGACAGGTTTTTCAGCCACTTGCGCATAGACGGAATTCGACGCAAAGATTACAAGCGATAAAAGTAGAATCGGTATTGCACGCATCTTAAACTCTCCTTACTTCTATTCATTCGTTACAGCCGTAGCGAGCACAAGTCATGGAACGATCACCGAAAGAGCATCGGGCACGATGTCGAAATTCATCGGAAGCGGTCCGATTATTTCACCGTCGGCCTCGACCCAAGGCTCGTGTGTCGAGTTAGCTTTGATGTGCCGACCTCTGATTAAAGTCGCGTTCGTTGTTTCGGGCTTGCCGCGCATGCACGCCGCAAGCGCGCGCACGTAGGCCAGATTGCCGCTTTGACGCGGCAGTATATAGACCTCAAACCACGGCTCTTCAAGCTGCGCGTTCGGAGTTATACGCATGCCGCCGCCGTAGCCTTTGCCGTTGCCGATCAGCGCAAAGACGCTCTCATAACTCTGGCCGTCAACTTCAATGACGAAAGTCTCAGCCTGCCATGTGAACAGGTGTTTGATGCCCGTTACCCAGTAAGCGAACTCGCCCGTCCTGCGCTTGAGATTTCTGTTGACGCCGCGCGCAATCGAAGCATCAAGCCCGATACCTGCCATCATGAAAAAATAGCGCGCATCTTTTTCCTGACCTTGTGCAAGGCCCAAAGCGATACGTCTGGTTTTACCTTTTGCTATCACGTCCGCGATCTGGCTGATACGGAAAGGCATTCCCAGATCACGCGCTACGACGTTGGACGTTCCGCCGGGCCATACGGCCAGCGTTGCGCGGGTGCCGACTATGCTCTGGATGATTTCGTTCAGCGTGCCGTCGCCGCCGTAGCTGACGATTATGTCATCGCCGTCTTTTACGGCTTCGCGGGCGAGTTGCGTTGCGTCATCGGGTCCGGTTGTCGCGCGGGCCTGAGCGGTTATTCCTCGTGAGTGAAGAAGGCGTGTCATCTCGCGCGCGTCTTCCGCACGACGAGATGATCTTCCCGACATAGGATTGTAGATTATTGTGGCTCGTTTGCCGGTCATCACGCCTTCCTGTTGTGTACAAGTGCAAGTCAGGTGCCGTTTGATTCTGCTCATAACTATTGTAGAAGCGTGCTTCTTGAGAGGGCAAGCAGGCAATCGACGCAGAATTTTTCCGACTATTGCAGCGCAATATGGCTGCCTGAATTGGCGGCGAGCAGTTATTTTACGGCGCGAAAAATCAAATATACGGGCACGCGCATGGCTTCATCGTAACGATCTGGATTTCTTTGAGCAAACTCCGGGGGCGGCTGAGGCTCGGCCAGGTCTGTGATTGTAAGCCCCGCCGACCGGATCGCGCCGAAATAATCGGCAGCCGTGTGATGATAGCAATTGATGCGCTGCCCTTCGCTTGATACGTCGCCAAAGCCCAGCCACGGAGTCTCGATCATTCGAGTCGGCGAGCCGAAATATCGGGCTTCCCAACCGTGCCGCGATTCCCACCGCTCAGGCGCGCCGGACTGTGTGGGGAAGCGCGAAGTTGACATGGGGTGCAGCGCGCTCGCGACCAGTTGCGCTCCGGGCTTCATCACTTTTGCGATCTCTTTAAGAGAGTTTTCGAGATTTGCAACATAGTGCAATGCTGTCGATACGAAGACCGTATCGAAATGAGCTTCACCGAAAGGCAGAGGCTTCGATATGTCCGCGACGCAAAGCGCAAGCTCGATTGCGCGCTCGCGCGCTCTTGCGCGGGCGAGCGCAATCATCGTGGAAGACAGATCCACTCCAAAGACTCGCGCGCCGCGCTCTGCAAGCCACGTGGAATATGTCCCGGACCCGCACCCCAGATCGAGCACGCGCGCGCCCTTGATTTCACCAAGCAATAGTTCAAGCGCAGGGCGCTCGATATTGTCCGAGTAAGCGTCTCCGGCAGTCGTGAAACGGTCGAAGGCTTCACCGCACGCATCCCAGATTTTTTTTGTATCAAAAGGCATTGAATCAAATGACGAACGCCGAACGATAAGTGAAACACAAAACTCATCACTCATAATTCAGCGTTCATCGTCTCTTATTCGATCTGGTAGTTCGGAGCTTCCTTCGTGATGATGACATCGTGAACGTGGCTTTCGCGCAGACCCGCAGATGTGATGCGAATGAAGCGCGCTCGCTCGTGGAGATCAGGGATAGTGCGGCAGCCGCAATAACCCATGCCTGAGCGCAATCCGCCCACCAGTTGATGAACGAGCGATGAGAGCGGACCTTTGTGCGGGACTCGTCCTTCGATGCCTTCGGGCACGAGCTTTGACATCTGCGATTCGCCGCTCTGACCGTATCGGTCGCGGCTGCCTTCCTTCATCGCAGAGATCGAACCCATCCCGCGATAGGATTTGAACGAGCGGCCCTGAAAGAGGATTATCTCGCCCGGGCTTTCATCCGTTCCGGCAAACAACGACCCTATCATCACGGAGTCAGCGCCCGCTGCGATTGCTTTGGCGATGTCGCCGGAATACTTGATGCCGCCGTCCGCAATGACCGGCACGTTTGACCCGCGCGCGGCTCTCGCGCATTCCAGTATCGCAGTGATCTGCGGCACGCCTGCGCCCGATACGACGCGGGTTGTGCAGATTGAGCCCGGCCCCATTCCGACTTTGACTGCGTCAACGCCCGCAAGGATCAAATCCTTTGTCGCTTCGGCTGTTGCGATGTTGCCCGCGACGAGATCAATCTCAGGGAACGCGCCTTTGATCTTTTTGATTGCGGCGATGACGCTTTCGGTGTGGCCGTGCGCCGTATCAACGACCAGCGCATCGACGCGCGCGCGGATAAGCTCTTTGGCGCGCTCGAAGAAATCGCCTGTCGCGCCGACCGCCGCAGCGACACGTAAACGACCGAGATCGTCTTTGGCGGCGAGCGGGTACTTGATCGCTTTTTGAATATCTTTGACCGTGATCAGACCTTTCAGGCGGTAGTTCTCGTCAACTACGAGCAACTTTTCGACGCGATGGCGTTGCAGTATGGCCTTCGCTTCGTTGAGCGTGGTGCCGACCGGCACCGTGATCAGATTTTCTTTCGTCATCACTTCGCTGATCGGAAGATCGAGCCGCGTCTCGAATCTCAAATCGCGATTCGTCAGTATGCCTACAAGGTGGCCGCTGTTTTCCACAATCGGCACGCCCGATATGCGATAGCGATCCATCATCTCCATCGCTTCATTGATGTGACGATCAGGCGTCATCGTCACCGGGTCAACTATCATGCCGCTCTCGCTGCGTTTCACCTTATCTACTTCATCGCGTTGCGTTTCGATGGAAAGATTTTTGTGTATAACGCCTATGCCGCCCTGCTGCGCGATGGCGATTGCCAGGTGCGACTCGGTCACAGTGTCCATCGCCGCGCTTGAGATCGGTATGTTTACAGGGATGTTGCGCGTGAATCGCGTCGTCGTATCGGCCTGTGTAGGGAGAACGTCGCTTCGAGCGGGAACAAGAGATACATCATCAAAAGTCAGAGCCTCGGAAATATCACCAGCCAGCATCGTACTACCTCGATTCATTTAAGTAAGTAAACTCAAAATGCCTTCACCGGAAAGCTTCCGGGTGATGCACAATATACGGGTGCTGGTCCTGGGTGGCCCAGCTATGGAATGTAGCAAAGTCCATTGAACAAAACAACCGGGTTGTCAGCTTTGGCCTTTCTCGCGGTGGCTGACAGAAAGACATACCATTTAATCAATGTTTGATTCGCTACTGAATAGGTGTATCCTTTGGCTGAATTATGCAGCGACGCCGTCACTCCGGCAAGCTCTATAGAATTTTACCCAATATCATTTGTGGAGGAGTTATGGATATTCAACAATTCACTGAAAGGGCTGATATCCTTAATTTGATCGATGATTTAAATGTCAAACTAAGAGATAAGATATTCTCCGATGTCATTGATGATGGAGGAAACCAATACGTCGATTTAGTGATGGAGGGCGGGGGCGTTCTGGGAATAGCCCTCGTTGGTTACACCTACATTCTGGAACAGATGGGCCTCCGGTTCTTACGCGTGGGCGGAACATCCGCAGGTTCAATAAATGCGTTGCTAATAGCGAGCCTTGGAACTATGGACCAGCCTAAAAGCGAAAAGATTGTCGGCCTATTAGCAAACCTGAATATGTACGATTTTATAGACGGCGATCATGATGCCAAGGACTTCGTTAAGGCTCTGGTGCAGAACGCTCGCAAGTTTAAGCTGTGGCTTGCTGGTGTACAGGTGCTCGATAACCTGGAAAAAGATTTGGGATTGAATCCTGGAACGGCTCTCTACGAGTGGTTGTCAGGCGTTCTAAGGAAAGAAAGAATCACCACAACAGGGCAACTGAAACAGCGTATGAGCAAGACCCCGAAGGGGCTGAGACATCGGGAGAACATAGAGCTTACGCCTGAACAGAAGACCGCATATCTGGCTTTGGTTACGGCTGACATCTCGACAGAAACAAAAGTTGAGTTCCCGAAGATGGCGTCTCTTTACTGGAATGAGCCGGATAATGTAAACCCCGCCCTTTATGTGCGGGCATCAATGTCTATACCTTTTTTCTTTAATCCTTTACGGGTTACGAAGATACCCAAAGGCAAAGTTGCGCGTGAGAGATGGAAAACGCTCGCGCATTATACCGAAGACTTGCCCGAAGAGTCTGTTTTCATTGATGGGGGCATCATGTCTAACTTCCCAATAGATCTTTTTCACAAGGCTAACAGAAAGCCGACAGTTCCAACCTTTGGCGTGAAGTTGGGTAAAGATAAGAGACTGACGCATTCAATTGGAAAGCCGAGTCATCTGGCCGGTGCTGTCTTCAACTCTGCGCGTCATTGTCTGGATTATGATTTCATCGCACGCAACCCGGATTACAAACAACTTGTGAAGTGTATAGATACGGGTGAGCATAACTGGTTAGACTTTGAGACTCGAAATAAGGATAAAATCGATCTGTTCATTAGAGGAGCAAGGGCAGCAGCCGAGTTTCTGAAAGATTTCGACTGGAAGCAGTATAAAGAGATCAGAACGCAAATGGCTAAAGCTCATGAGGCGGCTGAGTAATTTGAATTAATAAGAATGCAGTAGCCGAGCGTCGCTGCCTGACGACCACCCGCAAAGCAACATCTAAATGAAACAGAGGCATAAGTATCTAAAGATACGCCACAATGCTCCGTGATTTTTTGCGCCCCCACTTGAAGGCTTGCCTGAATTTGAGAAACGAATTAAACAGTTATGTCTAATCCATCAAAGCGCATCCGTGTATTGCAGGCGCGTCGCGTGCGGGTTGCTTGACATACAACTTTTCGGGTTGTTAGCTTTGGTAGTTCCATCTCGCGACCGGAAGGCATCCATGCCGGGTCGAATAACTGTTCGTTTAAGGAGAATCGTAAATGCGATGGTCCAAGCTCTTCATGCCGACTCTGCGCGAAGACCCTGCCGATGCAGAGGTCACAAGCCATCGATTGCTTGTGCGCGCGGGGTACATCCGACAACTCACGGCAGGCGTTTATTCGCTGCTGCCGCTTGCGCAGCGCGTGCGCCTGAAAATCATGCAGATCATCCGCGAAGAGATGAACCGAATAGGCGGACAGGAATTTTTGCTCCCTGCGCTTAATCCCGCTGAAGTGTGGAAAGAATCGGGCCGCTGGGAGGTGATGGGCGATAACATGTTCCGGCTGCGCGACCGCAAAAATACGGAGATGTGTCTGGGGATGACGCACGAAGAGGTCTTCACCTCCATTGCGCGCAACTCAATCAACTCTTACCGCCAGCTGCCGCAGATGTGGTATCAGATTCAAACCAAGTTTCGCGATGAGGCTCGCCCAAAGTCGGGGCTGCTGCGCGTGCGCGAGTTCACGATGAAAGACGCTTACTCGTTCGATGTCGATCTCGAAGGACTCGATAAATCGTTTCAGGATGAGTATGAAGCTTACTGCAAAATATTTGACCGCTGCGGGCTGAAGTACACTGCCGTCGAAGCAAGCTCAGGCGCGATGGGCGGAAGCCAGTCAACCGAATTTATGGCGCGCACGAACGCCGGAGAAGACCTCATAGTCGTGTGTGAAAAGTGTGGCTATGCGGCGAACGTCGAAAAAGCCACGTCGAGGCTTGAACCGCCCGATGACGCGGAAGGTCTGGCAGCGCCCGAACAGTTTCCCACGCCGGGCGTGCGAACCATCGAAGACCTTACCGTATTTCCGGGCGGGGCGGCGGCTGACCGTCAAATCAAGACGCTCGTTTATGTTCTGGATGACCGCATAGCTCTGGTCCTGATGCGCGGCGACCACGAGTTGAATGAGACTAAAGTGCAGGACGCGACCGGCGCAATGAACGTGAGACCCGCGCGCCCGGAAGAGATAAGCGAAGCGCTCGGCGCATCCGCAGGCTCGCTCGGCGCTGTTGGCGTCACCAGCGCGACGCATCCGAAAATAACGCAGATCGTCGCCGACGAAGCATTGCGCGGGCGGCGCAACATGACGACGGGCGCAAATCTGGACGACCATCACCTGCGCGGCGTCAGTACCGAGCGCGACATCAAGGCTGACAAATGGGCCAGTCTCCGCACGGTGAAAACAGGCGAAGGCTGCCCGAATTGCGAAGGCGTGCTCGACGTTTTCAAAGCGGTCGAGATAGGCCATATATTCAAGCTCGGCACGAAATATTCCACCAGCATGGGCGCGAATGTCTTAACCGCAGACGGCAGCAGCGTGCCCATAGTGATGGGGAGCTACGGCATAGGCGTCGAGCGCATGATATCGGCGGTCGTCGAACTGTCCAACGATGAAGCTGGCATCATCTGGCCTGCTTCGATTGCGCCGTTTCAAGTCATCATAACGCCCGTCAATATCAAAGACGAAGCGTTGATGAGCGCGGCGGAGACGATCTATGCAGAGCTTGAAGCGGCAGGCATCGAAGCGTTGCTTGATGACCGCAACGAACGCGCGGGCGTAAAATTCAACGACGCAGATTTGATAGGCGTGCCTTATCGCCTGACAGTCGGCAAGAAGATCAAAGAAGGCAAGGTCGAGTTGATGACTCGCGCGACTCGCCAGTCTGAAGACGTGGTTGTTGACGCGGTCACGCAGACATTGCGCGAAAAGCTCAAATAGGCGTGGAAGTTTGAAGTGAGATGATAGAGAGTTTCGATTGTCCTTCGTGCGGCGGGCCGCTTGAATACAAAGGCGGCAACGACAAGACTACCCGCTGCCCTTTCTGTTTGAATTCGGTGATCGTGCCGAAGGAATTGCGCGCGCATACAGCCGATCTGCTGCATATTAATATTCACCCATCACGCAGCCCGCTGCCGATAATCATACTTGTCTCGGTCGGCTTAATCATATTCGCAGTCGTGCTTGCCGTCATATTGTCGCGGCCTAATCCCACGCCGCCGCCATTTGTGGTTAATGTTCCTCAACCGCCTCAGATTCCAACGCCAACGCCAACGCCGCGCCCCAAGCCTGACGAGCCTGCCGGCTTTGCAAGCATCGTGATGACGTTCGGGAGCGAAGGCATAGGGCCGGGCCTGTTTACGGATGCGCGCAGCATCGCTGTTGACGGCGCGGGCAATATCTATGTGGGCGAGTATGGGAACGGGCGCATACAGGTCTTTGACGGGGAAGGCAAATTCATCAATCAGTGGATGGCCGATACAAAGATGCCGCTGCGCGGCATGGCGGCTGACCGCAAAGGCATTGTCTATATTGCGCAACGCGGCATCATCTCGCGTTACGAAGGCGCGACCGGCAAGATGATAGGGCAACTGCAATTCCCCGAAGGCCGTGGTTTTGACGATGTCGCGGTGACGGCGGACGGCGGGCTGGTAACGGCATGGTTTCGAGTGATGAACGGCATCTCTTTCGGATCGCGCGGCGATAATATCGTGCGCTTTGATGCAGGCGGGCGAGCCGTGCGAACAATTCGCGACGCCATCAGCCAGCAGACCGACAGCGCCGAACTCGACACTCGCGTAGCCGCAGACGGGCTTGGGAACATCTACGCGCTGGGAACATTCAACAACGCCGTTTTCAAGTTCACACCCGAAGGCAAATTCGTAAACAAGTTTGGAGGCGCAGGCGATCAGCCCGGCCAGTTCAGAGCGCCTGATGCCATCGCAGTAGACGGGCAGGGCCGCGTCTATGTGAGCGACTTCAACCGCGTTCAGGTCTTCGATACGAATGGCAGGTACATAGATCAATTCAAAGCTGGCGGCGTTGCATCGGGGATGGCGTTCAACGACAAAAACGAGCTATTTGTCGCTTCCCGGTCCAGGGTGGTCAAGCTTGTAATCAATAAGCCTTAGTGATGCTTGCGCACCCAGTCGCGGAAAGCGCGAGCGATTTTTCTTTCTCCTTCAATAAACCCTTTCGCCAGAAATTCCGAAAGTGTTTCTGCGGAGAGAAAAGGGAAGGCGCGACTGGTTAGCGACTGCTCATAGTTGTTTTCGCTCAGAATGTAAATTTGCAGCGAGCGCCCCTTAATTCGCCAGATTTCGGGCACGCCCAATGCCGAATAGATATTAAATTTGTTCAACGATGCGCTTGTGCGATCAACTTCTACAACTATGTCGGGCGGCGGATCGTACCTTAAATCTATCTCTTCTTCTTTGCCGATAACGGACGAAGCGTTCTGCACATAGAAGCATTCGTCCGGCTCTGCGCCTTTGGCTTTCAACTTTTCCCTGAAAGTAGTCGAGCCGAAACCTTCGATGTCAATATCAAGCTCATCACTCAGGGCTATAACTAAGCGATGAATTATGCTCTTTGGTTTTTCGTGAATAGAATTCGGGGCCACGATTTCCATCCTTCCCTGATCGTAGAAGATTCGCACGGCGTAAGCTTCGCCTAAATCGGCCAGCAGTTGTTCGTACTCTTCCCAGGTCACCTCATCGATTCGGAGCGCGGCTCCGGCGGGCAGGTGCGCGATGGCTGCGAGGTAATCGGTTGTTGCTACGGACATAAGAAACAGCCCTCCACTATCAACAAGGCAGATGGCGTCTGGCGAGATGCTATCACAAAGGCGAGCGTTGAACTACTTTGCCCCATCCCACGCGGCGAAAAATCGCGGGGCCTGGAGCGGCAGTTCGCGCGCAAGCAGCTCTTCGACTTCCTCCGACGATGCGAGCTTTATCGCATCTTTCATCAGAGATTTGACTCCCGCAATCTCAACCGAGCGCACGGCGTTTTTCACGAGCGGTATCGACGCGGGAACAAGACTCAAAATGCGAATGCCAAGCCCGATCAAAGCGATGGCATGGATGGGATTGGCCGCCATCTCGCCGCACAATTCGAGCGGCACCTGTTCGGCTTCAGCCGCGCGAACCAGATGAGCTATCGTTCGGAGGACTGCCGGATTCAGCGGTTGATAAAGATGCGCGACGTTTTCGTTCGCGCGATCAACGGCCATAATATATTGAATCAGGTCGTTTGTGCCTATGCTCAAAAAATCGGCCTCGCGCGCGAACAGATCGGCCATCAATGCGGCGGCGGGGACTTCTATCATCACTCCGAGCGGCAGGCTCGCGTTGTGCTCCACGCCCGCTTCCGCCAACTCATGCTTTACGTCTGTGATGATGCGCTTTGCCTCGCGCAACTCTGTAATCGTGCTGATTAGCGGCAGCACCACGCGCAGCTTGCCGTGACGATTCGCTCTGAGTATCGCGCGAAGCTGCGTGCGGAAAATATCTTCGACCCGCAGCGATAACCTGATGGCCCGCAGCCCCAGCGCAGGATTGTCTTCTGCTTCAAACCCTTCGAGCGTCAGCTTGTCGCCGCCGAGATCGAAAACACGGATGCTCGCGCCCGCCTCCCCCGTCGCTTCTGCGAGCTTGCGGTAAATTTCATACTGCTCCTCTTCGGTCGGAAGCTCCGGCAGCCTCGCCAGAAAAATGAACTCGGAGCGATAAAGCCCTATGCCTTCCGCGCCAAAAAGCTGGAGCGATTCCACCTCGGTCGGAAGCTCGACGTTGGCGCGCACGCGGATCTGCGTGCCGTCCGTAGTCTCTGCCGCCTCGAATGCCCCTGCGATCCGGCGGGAGCGGAGTTCGATTTCGTGCGCACGTTTTTGCGCATACTCGCGCTGGAGCGGCTTGCCGGGTCTGAGTATTACTTCGCCCGCCGTGCCGTCAATGATAATGGTGCTGCCGGTCTTGGCGTGCCGGGTGATGTCGTGAAGGCCGACGACTGCCGGTATTCCGAGCGCCCGCGCGATGATTGCGGAGTGAGATGTGATGCCGCCCGCATTCGTGGCGAAACCGAGCACGCGGTTGAAATCAAGCTCGGCGACGGTCGAAGGCCATATATCTTTGGCGATAATCACCACGTCCTCGCCTATCCTTGACAGATCAACCTGATCCTGACCCGAAAGAATGGTGAGCAGTCGCGTGGCTACGTCTTCGAGGTCGGACATGCGTTCGCGAAGATAAGAGTCGTTGACCTTGCGATAGGCTTCCGCCATTCGATCAATCGAAGAACGCACGGCCCATTCGGCATTGACGCGGCGCGTGCGTATCTCCTGCTCTACCTCGCCAAGCAGCCCCTCGTCTTCGAGCATCAAAAGGTGAGCGTCGAGTATAAACGAATGCTCGTATCCAAGCGCGCGCGCGAGTCTGGCTTTGATCTCCTGCAACTGCGCGCGACCTTCTTCAAACGCCTCGCGCAGGCGGCGAATCTCTCTTCGCACCTGCGTAGGCGATACGTCTATGTAATAGAACTGATGCCGCCCGCGCTCGTCGAGGCGGAGCGCGCGTCCCACGGCGATGCCTGCCGATGCGGCCACACCTCGCAACCTAACGTCACGCGTGCGCGGGGCGCTAGAAGACGCCATCGGAAATCTCCTCTCCGAACTTCTGCTCTATCAGTTCGACGAGCGCGTCTGCGGCGCGCTCTTCATCCTCACCCGCAGTTCTGATTATAAGCCGCGTGCCGCGTGACGCCGCAAGCAACAGCACGCTGAGAATCGATTTGCCGTCAGCCTTCTGCTCCGTGTCTTCGCGCACAATATCTATCTGGCTTGTGAACTGTGTCGCGCGTCGAACGAGGCGAGCAGAAGCCCGCGCGTGCAGACCAAGACGGTTCGTTATCGTTATTTTTCGTTCTTGCATAGAGCCGCAGTCAGTTTTTATGGGCCAGCCGTCCCGTGTCAATCGGCAGGTTATCCGCTCAGTGTCCGAGGGTCGGCGGCGTCGCGCAACCCGTCGCCTAAAAAATTCCACGCCATCACCGCGATAAAAATAAAGACGCCCGGAATCAACATCCACGGGAAATCATACAGGTAACGATTCGTCTGTGCCGCGCTCAACATATTACCCCAACTCGCTTCCGGCTCCTGTATGCCTACGCCGAGAAATGAGAGCGCTACTTCGCCGAGGATGTAAAACGGGACCGTGAGCGTAGCCGTCACGATCACAAACGAAAGGGTGTTGGGCAGTATGTGGCGGAGTATGATTCGCGTGTTGGTGTAACCGAGCGCGCGGGCCGCTATCACGTACTCCTGCTCTTTTAGGGAGAGGACCATCCCGCGAATCACCCGCGCTTCGGTCGCCCAGCTGATGAAGGCCAGAATGATTACTATGATGAAATAAAGCTCGATTGAACTCAGACCGGTGCCGAACATCTGGCGCATTATCAGGATGAAATAAAGACTCGGAACGGCGAGCAGCGCTTCAACCATTCGCATCAACAGAAAATCGGTCGGGCCGCCGAAGTAACCCGCCACCGCTCCGACTATCATGCCGATAATGGTCGAGATTATGATCCCCACTATGCCGATTGACAACGATACCTGCGCGCCGTAGAGAATGCGCGAGAAGATGTCCTGCCCCACTATGTCCGAGCCGAACAGGAATAAGCGTCCCGGCTCGTCTACGCCGAACAGATGAATGTTGGAACGGATTATCCATAGTATGTGATAGCTTTCGCCGCGAACGAAGAAGCGTAACGGATACTTCTTTTCGAGGTCGTTGTGATAGGTTGCAAGCGTGGGATCGTCCGGAATGATGCCGTAGACGAAAGGCCGTGTGAAGCGGCCCTCGGCGTCAAACAGGTGAATGCGCGTTATCATCGGGGGATAAAATGGAAAGTCGTGCGCGGCATTATCGTATTTGTACGGCGCAAGAAAGCCTGCAAGTATCGCCGCGCCGTACAACGCTATGAGCATATAAAGCCCGAACATAGCAGTCCGGTTGCGGCGCAGCTTCCTCCAGATCATTCTGGAAGGCGACAGCCCGCGCCTGCCTTCATCTCCGGTTTCAAGCGGCGGCGTGCTGCCATTGGCTTCGAGGCGTTCGGGCATAAGGTATCATTCCATCCTTATTCGCGGATCGATGACTGCGAGCAGCAAATCCGCAATCAGGTTTCCGATTACCAGCATCAAAACTAGCATCGTCACAGCGGCCATCACCAGAGGCTCGTCCTTTTCTCTAAGGGAATCGTAAATCAGGGTGCCGAGCCCCGGCCACGAGAAGACGTATTCTACAAGCAGCGCGCCGCCCAACAGGAAGGCCAGCGAAAAACCGAAGAGGGTGACGAGCGGGTTGATCGCGTTCGGGAGCGCGTGACTGTAGACCACGCGCCAGCGGCTCAACCCTTTTGCGCGCGCGGTGCGTATGTAGTCCTGCGAAAGCGTCTCGATCATTTCGCTGCGCATCTGTCTCATGTATTGCGCAAGCCCGATTGTGCCCAGCACGATGGCCGGCAGCACCAGATGATGCAATGTATCAATCACCTTTTCCCATGGATTCATGACGTTCCATCTGACCTGATTATGAACATTGTCTACAGGAAACAGCTTTGTTTTTGCCGCAAACAGCACCATCAACAGCGAGAAGAAGACGCTGGGGATCGAAAGGCCGAAAAACGATATGAACCCGCACAATTTATCTATCCAGCGATTGCGATATACAGCCGCGAGCACGCCGAGCGGAATCGCAAACGCCCACGAGAAAATGAGCGCCGCGCCTGTCAATAACACGGTGTTGAATACGCGCTCGCCTATGAGCGAACTGACGGGCGCTGATTTTGTATACGAATCGCCGAAGTCGCCGCTCAGGGCGGGCCATGCCCAGTACCAGTATCGCTCGAACACATTGTTGCTATCGAGGTGATACTTCCGCTCCATCTGAGCTATGTAATCGACAGGGACTCTTTGACCGGCACGGAGTTCGTCGAGGTAGTTGCCGGGCGAAAGCACGAGCATGGCTTTCGTGATGAAGGTGACGAAGATGATGAGGGGTATTGCCGCCAGCATCCGTCTTATCAGAAAAGTTCTCATAGTTCAGGAGTCAGGAGCCAGAATGAAAACGGCGCGATAGTTCTCCAACTTCTGACTCCCGACTTCCGGCTCCTGACTTCATTTCCTCTTGATGTAAATCTCTTCCACGTTCCAGGTCACACGCGGAGGCATAGGCGATGGAAGCAGGTTGCCGAATATGTTTTTGTACGCGATGGCTTCTTTCTGAGCGACTAAATTGATTTCGGGCAATTGCTCAGACCATATGCGCTGGATCTCTCCGTATTTCTGCCTGCGAACCGTCGCGTCAAGCGATGCGTCGATCTCGTGCACCAGCTGATCTATCCGGGCTTCCCATTCGGTAGACGGCTTGGTCTGGCTCGCAAAGCAGGCATGGTTCAGGCCGGACGATAACATAATGTTTTTTGTGTTCGTAGGGCCGGGCGGCACGGCTGTTCCCCAGCCGAGCAACAGAGCATCGAAGTTGAATGTTGATTGCTGCTGGTTAACCAGCGCGTTAAGCGAGACCGGGGCCGAGTTGATTTTTATGCCGACATCCTGCAGGTTTCTGGTTATAAAAGCCACCGTACGGATGCGCTGTGAATTTTCGGAATTCGTATTAACGGTGAATTCCAGCGTGTGGCCTTCCGCGTCTTCGAGTATGCCGTCGCCGTTTGTGTCTTTCAATCCCAGTTCTGCCAGCATCTGGCGCGCGCGCTCCGTGTCGTGGGGATATTTCATGACATCATCCGTGTGCCAGTACTTGTCTGCCGGGCTGACGAATGAATACAGCGGCACGGCGCGCCCCACATATACGGTGTTTACAAGACCTTCGCGGTCAATCGCATAAGAGATGGCCTGCCGGAATTTCTGATCCCGGAACAATCGCTGCTTCCACAACTCGACGTAAGGTTTGCCGTTCGCGCGATTGATCGAATTATTCTGGTTGAGCACGAGCCATTGAGTATCAAGCACTGTGCCAATATCCTGAACCACGACATCGGGGCTTTCCATCTTTTTGACCTGAGCGTAGTCTTCGGCCCGCACGCGAGACATTATGTCCATCTCACCGGCCTGAAACTTCGACTGGACTGTGTTGAAGTCTTTTGCCGTGACGAAAACTATGCGGTCGAGATAAGGAAGCCGCTGCCCTTTTTTGTCCACCTTCCAGAAATACGGATTGCGTTCGAGCACAACGCGCTGGCCTGAAACGTACTCTTTGATGCGAAACGGCCCTAGCGAAACAACGTCTTCGGGGTTATCGCTCAACTGCATCGCCTGATTGAATTTGCCTTCGCGCCAGACCTGTTCCCATTTGTGTTTTGGAATTGGAAAGAAGTTGACGATTTGATCCAGAAACATCGTACTGCCGTTGTGCAGGGTGAATCGCACAGTGTAATCATCCAGCTTTTCAAGCCTGGGGTAGACAGGCTTTCCGGCAGCGTCCGTGCCTTCTTTGTACACGTCGCGCGCCGCGCTCTCTACCTTGTCATCAAGCATGACATCATAGGTGAACATGAGATCATCGGCTGTGAAAGGCTCGCCGTCAGACCATCGAACGCCGCGCCGTAAAAAAAACGTCCACTCTTTGGCGTCAGCAGAAGTCTCCCATTTAGTACATAAACCGGAATCGTAATCCGGAGGATCATCGCCGTTGCGATAGTCGATCAACCAGCGGTTTACGTGATATTGGAGTAGAAAAGCTGTGTTCTCGTCGGAGGCAAGAATTATGTTGAAGGTTCTCGGGTCATTCTTTAGTTCGAGGACTATCTGACCGCCGTATACTCCCGGCTCGCCTTGAAAGATATAAACGTCCTGCGGCAACTCGCCTTTGAACGGCGGATTCGGGCCCTCGGAAGTCATGCTCGGCGCACCCGGCTTGCAGGCGGCAAGGGCAACTAAGGCAATCATCACCGCGACAACGACGATTCTTCTCATCCTGTTTCCTCCGGTAGGGCCCCTTGATATCCTCTCCTGCCTGATGTAGATGCTATATTCTACAACAAACTCGCGACAAATCCAGAGAATAGAAGATGGAGCTTTAGAGATTAGAGGCAATGGGCTGGTTAATGTCGCCCGTCACCGGCTGATTTTATGTTCGAGTCTGACGACGAGGACGGGGCAGGGCGATTTTCTGATCACGGATTCTGAGACGGAGCCGAGCGCGGCGCTGATAATGCCTGTGCCGCGCCTGCCTATCACTATCATATCGGCTTCGATTTCGCGCGCATAAGCGACTATCTCTCTATCCGAATCGCCGCGCCGCGAGAGGTGTTCGATTGCGACTTTCGAGATGTCCAGGCTTGAAAACATTTTAGCGAACCGGTCTTTCGTCAACTGTTTGACCGCCCGCTGCAACTCTTCATCACTGGAGCACTGGCTGAACAATCCCTCCTGAATGGCTATCCTCAACGCGCTCTCGTCCTGAACATTCAACACGTAGAGCTTTGCCGAAAGCTGGAGCGCCAGATCGTAAGCCGTATCAAAAGCAACCTGAGAGTGTTGGCTGAAATCTACGGGCACGAGAATTGTTTGAATGCTCATGGCTTGTAACCTCTGATACCTCTACCAGTGTTCCCGCATCAGCTTGGGAAAGATTGTGAATACTTCAAAGAGGCTGCGGCGTTTTATCGCTGACGCGAAGATGACCGCAGTCCAGCCGAAGTATATAACCGTTATGACCTCTTTACCACGCCGGGCGAATAACTCTATGAAATCGACGCTGATCGAAAGCCCTCCGGCAAGCCACTCGGCCAGACTGTTATGAACTGCTGCCCCCTCGGTCGCCATCAATGGTTTTTCAAACCCGGAGAGCGCGAACTGTGAAACCCATAACGCAAATAACAGCGCAGCCTCCCACCACGCGAATCTCATGTTTGCAAGCAGCATCGCGCCTAATAGCGATTGCCCGATTGTTATCAGTATCTCTAATTCCTGATGCTCGTCGAAATTGATCGTGCCCAGATGCCCAAGCGCCAGCGCGTAAGCAATCGGCAGCATTGCCACGAGCATCGTCCACTGGTTTATATTTGAACTGACCATGTTCATCAGCGCCAGCGGGGCCGTCGTCACGCGCCGCGCCCAGTTGAAGGCGGAGACTTTTTCGGGAAACTCCGACAGAAACGGCGCGACCCACTGCACAAAGACAAAGGTCGAGATTCCCAGCCCTACGGCAATCGATTTCAGGCTTTCAAGGAACGGGTGCGCTGTGAAGTAGAGGATCATTCCTCCGCCTAAAAACAGCCCTCCGATCATTGCGTTGCGCAGCGGGCGGCGCTGGCGCAGTATGAAACGCGGTATGCGGTCGAGGTCTTCCATCTTCTCTTCTCCCTGCGGTGGAATCTTGTTTAGGAAGAAAAGATAGACGAAATAAATGATCGAAAGCAGCAGCGTGTCTACCCAGCTGAGCGTGCCCTTGAGCCACACGATGAAGAAATATGCGATTGAAATGAGCAGAAAGACGACCTCGACCGCATGCTCGTTTTCGAGCTTGATCTCATAAAGCCGCTTTTTGCTTTGTCTTCGATAAAACGTCGCCGCCGTAACGTAGATCATCGGCCATCCAAGACCGACAAGCAGGCGCAGGCTTCCTGTGAAGTTCGCCGTCATAAGCGCCGTCGCGTGCTGCACTTTATACGGGTCCGTGCTGAAATCTCGCACTGTCTGCCCGGCTTCCCACGCGATGACTGCTTCGACTGCAAATTCGGGTAGCGTCTGAAGCCATGCGAGTATGGCGAGCGCCAGCCCCTGCGAAAAGAGAAACTGCGCAGCTTCGGCTGCCCACGCTATTATCATGGCCGAACCGAGCACGCTCGGAAACGTCCACGCGGCAGACGCCGCCCCCTGAATGAATGCGAGAGACGCGGTTACCGGTTTTGTGATCTGTTTGAGAAGAAAGAACTTTAGCATTTATCTTTATAAGTAGGCTGACTGGTGATCCCGCCGCGCCTTCGTTGCCGCAATCAAGCGCGATAGATAAGCAATAGCTTATAACATAGCGTTCAATGCTCTAACAAGCGCGCGCGCAGTTCAAAACGCTTGCGCTATTCGCGCATTCGGGTCAATATTAAACAGCATTTCGCACACTTGATTTTATAATTCGATTATTTGCAAGGGGAAGGGCAGCACAGATGAGAAGATCAATATTGATAATACTGTTTTCGATTATGGCGGCAGGCGCAGGCGCAGAATCGATAAAAAAGACTGTTTCAGCCGCGCCGCAGAGCGCATGCCCCGTTATCCTGAGCGAGCCTGTTGTCACGGTCGCCCCGAATCAGCCTGAGGTTGAGTTTCACTCGACTGTCGGAATAATCAACGCGCTGTGCGATGTCACGCTCGATTTCGCAGGCTGCGGATTTACGCCGACAAAGATTGAGATAACCTGCGACGCAAACGCCGACGGGGTGCCCGAATTGCTCATCCCGCTAAAGAACATCACTATCGTAAACAGAATATTGCTGCAAGCCACTATCCCTGCGCTTTCGCCTCAACTGCCCGGCTCAGCTTTCCCGCTTGCCTGCTGCGGCGGCATAGCGAACATAACCCTGAGCCGCACAATTACGGACGGCGACGATAACGTATTCGGCACCTTCACACAGACGCAGGTATGCCAGATCGATCTCGGCATAAGAGCGCCCGTCGTAATCTCCGCTTCGCCTTCGGAAGGCAATTGCGCCGTGGAGCAGAACCTCATCATACCCGGCTCATGCTTCTTACTGGCAGACGGCAAGCCCAATGTGACTTCAGTCTTTGCGGTCGAGCGGGGCAATCCGAGCCACGTTATTCAATCCAAAGCTTTTGTGATATTGAACACTAACCTGATCGACGCGCTGTTTGATTTCACCTCGGCCAATGCGGGAAGAACATTTTTGATCTTTGCGAGCGGGCCGAATGGAACTAGCCGGAACCTGACCGCGCTGCCGCAGGGCGCGCAGGCGAATTGCCCGCTTGGAAACGAGCAGGGCGTGATGGTTACCGTTACCTGCAAAGCGCCAGCCAGCAGCAGCCCTGATCCGGGCGACGCACCTGCGGATGTGAAGACCGAAGTCGCCAGCTGCGCCGTTGAACGCGATCCGTCGGGCGTATTCACATTGACTATAAGAGGCAGGCTTTTCAAAGATGGCGCAACCGTAACAGTGGGCGGAGTCACGTTGAAGAAGACAAAGCTCAAGGACTTTGATGCGGCGAGCCACGCTTTTACAAGAATTACCGGAAAGAAAAAAGTGTGCAAAGCTCTGCCCGGCGCTGTGATAGTCACAAATCCCAATGAAGCGCCCAGCACGGCGTTTATATGCAGCGGCAGTTGTAAATGAAGAGGTGGCCGAGCGTTATCTCAGGAGCGGATGTTTATCGCAACGGCGGCTTCGGCAGAGTTGACTTCCTCGGCTGCGCGATTGCCTGACTCTAACGCGCCATTCATCCATCCATGCCAAACGGAAGTGTGTTCGCCTGCGAAGTGTATGCGGCCTTCGGGCCGCTGGGCTACGGGCAGGAGCGTCGCCATCTGTCCCGGCTCGAAGTAGGTGAACGCGCCCAGCGCCCGCGAGTCTTCGTGCCAGATGTAGCTGGTTCCTGATTCGTACTGAGAATTCAGATTGCTGAACAGGTTTCCCATCTGATTGCGAACGAAATTCTGACGATCCTTTTCGTCCCTCGCGCTCATGTCGAGCGCGCGCTGTCCTCCAGTGTAAGAGACCAGAATGCCGCGCCGCCCCAGTTGAGTCGTCGTTGGCGAATAGGTGTTTTGAATATCAAGGTCCGTGATGCCGTAACCGCTCAGGCGGTCCAGTTCCCAGACGCGCGTGCGGTATTGCTGAAACGTCCGCGTGACGGGCGTGAGCTTCAATTCATTTACCGCTCGCTGTTTCTCTTCGGAGAAGGATGGCGAGACTTCGATGTTCTTCAGCACAGGAAAGGGCAGCGCGCAGATGCAGCGATCAGCCGTGATGGTTTCAACGCCTTCTTTTGTCTGGTAAGTGATCGTGACGCTCGTTTCGTTCTGCTCGATTCGCAGCACGGTAGACTGCTTCTCGAACTGCTTCTTTACCTTCTTCTTCAATGCGGACGCAAGCAGGTCGTTGCCGCCCGCGATCTCGTAATTGATCGTGCTCGGCGCAATGGCTTCTGTTACCACTCCGTCCATGGCTGAAAAAGAATCAAGCCCGAATCCGAGTATGCCAAGTTGCGAGGCCGCGATGATGTCTATCGCGCCGTCGGATGCGCCGAGATTTTCAAGCAACTGTTTGAGAGAGATGTTATCAATCTCTTTCAACTCGTCGGGCGGCCAGTTGTCGCGCAGGGGGTTGCCAACCTTTTTTATATAGTCTTCGAGATAAAAAGGGATCAAACCAAAGATGCCTGCTGAGCGCTCGCTTGATTTCAAAGAGAAAGGAATGTTGGCGTTGCCTGCCAGGTTTATGCGGAAACGGCTGCCGCGAATATGAGCCATTGTTTCAAGCCCGAACCCATTTGCGGGGCGAAGCGGCAGATTGAAATCGTCAGCGTAACCGAATGTGAATTCGTGCTCGCGAGGGAAACTGAGCGGCCCCGCTTCGGCGTACTGGCCGTCGGCAAAACTCCTCAACGTCTGCAAACGGCCTCCCGCAAATTTGCGCGATTCGAGAATCGTGACATCGTGACCTGCGCGCTTCAGTTCATATCCGGCGGCAAGCCCGGCAAGCCCTGCGCCCAGAATAACGATCTTTTTCGGCTCGCCCATCAACCGGATTCCGCCGCGCCGCTCTGCTCTGGCTATGTGCGGCATCAAAGCAAACGCGGCGGCGCTCAGACTGATTTCTTTGAGGAATCGGCGGCGATTGATAGATTGCGACATCTTACTCCCCTACGCTCGGATTAATGTCAGCCATGCTACTAGCTTGCGCACAGCTTTGCAACAACATTGTTTTTCAGTCTAAGGCGGACTGTGGAACGGTATTTGTAACCATTTACAGTTGAGCAGTATATTAAAGATTTGGAGGAGTGGAAATGATACAGAATGTTAAAAAGAAGAACATCGTTGCCATGTTTCTGGCGCTTGTGTTCATGGTCTTATTGATTGCGCCGGATGGATTCGGTCAGCGTCGTCGGTACAGGCATCATCATCGTCCCAGCAAGACTAAGCACATCGCTGTCGGCACAGCGATTGGAGCCGTTGGCGGCGCGTTAATAGGCGGAAAGAAAGGCGCTCTGATCGGCGCGGGCGCGGGCGCGGGAACGGGATACGTGGTCTATCGCCACAAGAAGAAAAAGCATTACCGCAGATATTAATTCAGAGACAATCGACGAGGGCATAACAGGAGAGAAATTATAATTTTTTCTGTTTGCCAGTCATTTGTCGCTGTTTCTAGACTTCTTCAACGCGGAGTGAATTGTTTGGGAGCGAACCTGTATCGTTTCGCGCAGGTTCGCTTCTGATGGTGGGAGGCTGAACGCCGATCTTGGCCAGCAGCTTCTTTTTTATCAACTCGTCATAAAGCCGCCACTTCATACGGACAAGCTCGTCATCTTTTATTGCAGCAAGAAAACCTATCGGTATCTCGAATCCGCCCGCGCCGCGACGGCCCCCGCCGTAATACCGACCTGTTTCCGTCGCTCCGAGCGCTTCTTTCAAAAACTCGTCGGGGTTGAGCGTGACTTTATTGGTGCGCATCGAGCCTACGACCATCTCGCGCTCGCCCTTTAGGATGATGCCGTAGACTATTGCCGTATGTATGTTCTCTTCGGTCAGCAGGAAATCAGCCGCCTGCGGTATCGAATCGCGGTCTTCCATTCGCAGAAAGCCGACGCCTGAAATTGAATAGCTCTCTCGTATCTCGCGGTTTTCGAGCGCCTGGCGAATCACATCCATCACCTGCTTTGAGCGTTTGACCGACAGAATATCTTCGAGCATCGAAAAATCCGTGAAGCGTGTAAGAAATGTTGCCGCTTCCATCTCTTCCTCGCGCCCTCGAATCAGCCCGCTCGTCTCGCTGCGTATGCCGTGCATCAGCGCCGTAGCCAGCCGCACGTGCTGCACATCGCTCTTGTTCAATTCGAGCAGTCCTTCGCGAATGTACTGAGTGTAGATGGTGGCGGTCGCGCCGATCTTTCTGATGTCGGTCAGTTCAGCCTCTATTCGGTCCTGCCGTTCGTGATGATCGACGATGAGCAGAGGTTTGACGCCCGCCGCTTCAAACCGGTCTGTGAGGGCAGAGGTCGTGCCCTGATTGTCAACGAAGACTGTTCCTTTGTACTGCGACAGGTCAAGCCCTTCGCTGTAGCGTACAAGGTCAAGGTCCGTCAATTGAACGAGCGCGAGATTTTCCTGATGGCTGATGCGGCCTTCGTACATTATGTCTGATTCGATGGCGAACCGGGCGGCAATCATCTTGTGCGCCCACGCCGAAGAGATGGCGTCAGGGTCGGGATAATCCTGCATGATTATGGCGTGTCGCTCGCCGCGATGTTTTTCGAGCAGCGAGACTATCTCCGCCGCTTTGTTCATTCGGCGCACGTCACTGGCCTTGCCGCTTACTTCCGTTAAGGGCTTGCGTTCTCTGGACATTCTTAAATCTCCTCTTCTCGTTGCTCGCCAATTGATTGAGCAATAATGCGCCACCAGCCCGTCTCATGCAACTATGATTTTAGATTTGAGCGGGTCTTGACACACCTGCAATACTGTCCCAATATGTAGCTACCTTGAAAGAGCAAATGCTGTAAACTCCTTCATCGTCGTGGGACTTGTGAAGAAAACGGACGAAGGGTTGTGGGCTTAATGCTACAGCAAGCGGAATTCGATCGATTCGTTGAAAACTATAACGCGGATTATCTGTATCTTTTAACCAGAGCGAGCCGGGCAGAGTACAATTGCCTGATCTCATCCTTCACAGTGCTGAAAGACCTGTACGATGTCGTGCTGAAGCTGCATGATACGCTCAAGCTTGAGTTTCGAGTCGTGCCCTACCCGCTCACCTTTCGCGGCAACGTCGATCTGCTGAAGGGTTTCGGATTCGGTGACGAACAGGTGGCAAACATCAACGAGTTTCTCAGTTTTGTGCAACGGACTCTGGGCAAAGAGTTTGAACAAGTACTGGAGGAAGGCGTGCCTATGAAGTGCGTCAAAATGGGCGGCGCTTGAATGATTTATGGCCCACGCCGATTTAGCTGACTGGATAGAAACGCGCAAAGAAGAGATTACAGATGGCTGGGCACTCGCTGTGCGCCAGGAGCCGCGCATTCAATCCGATACAGGGCTTTCAGAAACAGGGCTGCGCGATCACATCCCTTCCGTCATATCAGAGATTTCCGACCTCATTCGCCTGAACGAATTTCCAACGCTGACCAACACCCGCGAAGCCCGCGTCCACACATATGTTCGCTTTCGGCAAGGGTATCGTGGCCGCGAGATTGTGCGCGAACTCTCTTTGCTCAGACTTACATTGCTTGATCAGGTGGCTGAAAGGCTGAAGGGCGGCGCTCAGGAGTTGACTCTGGAAACTTACCTGTCTGCCGCGCGGCTGATCAACCTGTACATAGATGAAGAGTTGAGCTATGCCGTCTCTGTTTACGCGGAAGCGATGAAACCCGCCGAGTGATATTCCGGTTCAATTGACCGCTGCAAGAATATAATCCGACAGCAACTGATCGGATAAGGCGTGCGCTCCGCGAATGTTGTAGTTTGTCGTCGTGATGACGACTATCATGTTTAAGTCAGGAAAGACTGCGACCTTGTTGCCTCCGTTGCCCTGCATCAGGTAAGCGGCAAATTTTTTATCGCCCGATTTGAACGCCTTGAGCCACCACAGATATCCATATTCAGTCTCTTCATCGACCTGTGCGTGAGGTTGAATGGATGATTTCACCCAGCTTTCCGCTACTATGCGCTCGTTATTCCATGTTCCGCCGTTGGCATACAACTGTCCAAGCTTTAACAGATCCCGGCTCTGCAACCCAAGCCCGCCGCCCGTCATGGCCAGTCCCGACGGAGTAATCTGCCACTCGACCTTCTGAATCTTCAGCGGTGCAAACAGGTTCTTCATGGCGAATTCGGGAACTGACATCTTCGTCGCACGCTCCAGCACTCCGCCGAGCGCCGTGACGCCAGCCGTGCAGTAGCTGAAACTCCGCCCATAAGGCGAATCCTTTGGCTTCGTCGCCCAGGCCGGGAATCCTTTGATCGGCAGACCCAGCGCAAACTTCAGGTAATCTTCGGTCAGATACATCCGCTCTTCGTTTCCGGCGGAGAATTGGTTTTCGTCGTCGCATTCGAGGAGCGAACTCATGGTGAGGAAATCTTCGACCGTGATCTTATCTTTGCGCGGGTCCGGGTTCTGCACGGGTTGTTTGTCCGAAAAAAATTGCATCACCGGAGCCGTTACGCCTGCGATCAATCTTTTATCAATCGCAATGCCTATAAGCATGCTGGCTACTGTTTTTGTGGCGGAACGAGTATTTCTGTAGGCCGCATTCGAGCCGTCAAAATATCTTTCGTATACCAGTTTTCGATCTCTGGCAATCAGGACGCTGGTGATTTTCTGGAACTTGCCCGCACCTATAGCGCTTTCCATAGCCTGTAACTTTGACGCGGAAAGCCTGACCGATTCCGGGCTTGAGGTGACCCATCCGTCCTGCCTGTCGGGTGGAGCAGAAAGCCCGTTCGTATCCTGCGCAAGGGAAACAGAAATGACGGACAGAATTAAAACCGATACCAGAAACAATCGCATGTTGAATCTCCTGAAGTTCGGGCACATGTGAGTTAGAGCAAAGCCATTCAAAGATACCACTAACCGTCAGGTGAAAGTCGTCGAAATATGATAGTTTAATGCGGGAATTTTGCTATTTAAATCGTTGTCGCGGTGAAAATCTGCGGAGCAGGGAATAATGGATTCATTCGACGTTAAAATCCTCAATATCGTTCAGCGCGACAATCGACTTTCGACGGAAAGAATTGCCGATCAGGTTGGACTCTCTTCATCAGCCGTGCAGCGCAGGCTCAAGCGGCTGCGTGAAGACGGAATCATCGAAGCCGAAGTCGCCATCGTTTCGCCGGAAGCCGTTGGGCGGAGTTTGACCGCCATTGTCGGCGTGATAATTGATAAAGACCGTCCGCTTTCGCTTGCACTGGCCGAGTTCAAGAAGCTGATGCTCAGCACGCCCGAAGTAATGCAGTGTTATGACGTGATGGGAGAATTCGACTTCATCGTTCTGATTTCAGCGAAAGATATGCCGGATTATGAAGCTCTTTCGCGCAGGCTGTTTATGGAAAACCCGAACATCAGGCGTTATAAATCGAGCCTCGTAATCAGAAGGGTCAAGTCCGAAACCATGATTTTACTGGCATCGGAATAGTAAACTTTCCTATTGCCTGATCGTTCGCTGCTGCTTCAATTCCTCAATACGCCTGTCCAGATACGGTTTCATGTTGCTATCCAGTCTTATACACAGCGCAAAGTCTTTCTCTGCATCATCCATTTTTCCCTCAAACAGCCATGCGAATCCGCGAGTCGCGTAAGCAGCCGCAAACTGGGGACTGATCTGGATGGCCTTGTCCGAATCTTCAATAGCCCGGCGCAGGTCTCGCTTCTCTACCCACACAATTCCGCGATTGTTGTAGGCTTCGGCCATGCGCGGATTGATCTTAATGGCTTCGCTGTAATCGGCAATTGCCCGGTCTAAGTCTCCCTTTGCATACCAGACGGCCCCACGGTTACTGTAAGCCCCAGCCATGCGCGGCTTGATCACAATAGCCTTATTAAAATCGGCAAGCGCCTTATCAAGTGATCCCTCCACGTATCGCGCCCGACCCCGATTGTAATAGCTCTCAGCCAGACCCGGATCAAGTTCGATTGCTTTGTCAAAATCGGATATGGCTCCTTTCAGGTCTCCTTTAACGGACCTGGCTACACCCCGGCTATAATAAGGTTCGGCCCAGTCGGGGTCGAAGGCTATGGCCATATCGCAGTCGCTAATGGCCGCCACAAAATCGCCTTTTGCATAGCTGGCTTTAGCGCGGTCCATATAAGATATAGCCGAGCGAGAAGCACTGCCGCCGGACTTGTGGTGGGCAAATGCCGTCGCACATATGGCCAGAAGCCCAAGAATCGTGAAAGCGCTAATTACGTGTCTTTTCATAATCTACTCCTTTTTGTTTCAAGATATGATCTTTTCGATTCCAACGGTGAGGACTATAATCGGGACGGCTTTTTCAGTAATGACCAAACCCTGACAAAGTCGTGACCTTTTTATATCCCGTGATTAAATTGTGACAGGGTGAGAGTTAGGCGATTTCTGTAAGGAAAGATATGGGCGACCGGCAGCATTATGTTATTTGAGGCGGCATCTCGAAAAATGAATTTATCCCGTCGCAAAGTGAACTCAGTTTGCGATTAGCATGTCTGCCTCAGACAGGAGATATCAGGTGCTAAACCCCCGATACGATTGCCGAATAACACGCCACTTGCGTCATCCCAGATATTGCTGAATCTGCTTACGGAATCCTGCGTAATAGGCTGCGCCCCACACGGGCGTCTTTTCAAAAAAGCATAAATACCCCGTTGCGGCATCGAATATTACCGGAATCTCTCCGGCTGACCAGTGTTTTGGCGGCGTCGTATTTCTTATAATTTCGACCATCTGCGGATGCAGGTTGGATGTGACCGCCACCGCAAAACACCATACGCTCTCGAACAGTCCGCACGGCAGCGGCACGGTTTTCGATTGAAGCGCAAACTGGAAAGCTCCGGTTGAGAAACTCGTCATGATTTGAGGCGTGAGCGCCGGAATATCGGCGAAGACAAAAAACGTCTCTGCCATACCGAATTTAGCGATCTCGAAACGTGTGCGGCGAACTGCGAATTTGAAGCCCGCTGGTTGATAGCTCTGCGGGTCGAGCGGAACAAAAGCATCGGATTGAAGCCTCATTGCGACGTGGTGCAACCATGCATCACTATTTGGAATCGGCATCATTTCGTCGTTTCTCCTTCTAAAGTATCGCCGCACCATATCATACAGGGCTGGCCGTCATCGCTTTAAACGCTTTTGCCTTCAGCCTAACCTTTTCTAATTCTGATTCTGCCAGATGAGATTACGCTGAATGCATTTGGTAGCTCGCGCTCTCGGCTTTGAATGGCTTTGCTCACGATTTCTGCCTTTTGTTCTGGCGATAAGCCCGACAGCCGCAGCAGAACAACGCCACCGACAGTTAATAGATTCTGATGAAATACCATCTCGCCAAAGTCTTTGTCTGCGGTTATCAATAGCGCATTCTTTTCATTGGCCATGTTAAGCACTTCTTCATCTGATATGCCTGGTTCTATCTCTGCAATGTACAGGACATCATGATTATTTTGCCTGAGCCGCTCAACAATCTGCCTGTCAACGCCTTCGTCAGCCAGATAGTTCATGCCGCTCTTTCAGGTGGAAGGTTTCGTACAGCCTCAACCGCATAAGCCAACGCGGCTAACACCGCATCTTTTGTTAACCGGGGATGAGCCTGCAATAGCTGATCGATAGTCTCTCCCGCCGCGAGTTTCTCTAAGATGAGTTCCACTGTGATGCGAGTTCCTGCAATGACAGGTTTGCCCATCAATATTGAAGGGTCCGATTTTATCAGATCATTTTTCATAGCGCCTCAGATTATACCCCTGATTGCAAGACATCTAACGTTCCAGCATCGCTGTCAACGCTTTTGGCTTTTGCCCGCAAATGCCTGCTTTGCCACCATCTGGATGAATCGTGTGTTGCCTATCAGGTAGCGACGCCAGAGACGGCGCGGCTCGCTCAGTAAACGATAAAACCATTCAAGCCCTGCGCGCTGCATCCATCGCGGCGCGCGGCGCGCCTGCCCGCTCAGATGATCGAAGCTGCCTCCGACTCCGAGCGCAAAGCGAACGCCCGTGCGCGCTATGTTTGCCGAAATCCAGTATTCCTGCGCGGGCGATCCCATTGCCACGAACAGCAGATCAGCCGCGCTGCTGCGGATGTCTTCGATTATTTTTTCGGACTCTTCCGTATTGAAATAGCCGTTGCGATACCCTGCCACTCGCAAAGCGGGATGCTTCGCCGTGAACCGGTCAACCACGCC
This sequence comes from Blastocatellia bacterium, assembly GCA_963804815.1. GTDB lineage: Bacteria > Acidobacteriota > Blastocatellia > UBA7656 > UBA7656 > DATEKX01. Next base: position 67,452 of record CAWDRU010000002.1, read on the forward strand.
GCGCACGGACTGCTCGCGCGCGCCAAGCAGGTAAACCGATAATCCGCGCCGCGCCGCGTGCTCAATCAGTCGTTCAAACAGATCGATGCCCGTTACGCGCTCACGTAACGGCTGACCAAGCAACCGCGAAGCCCACACGACCGACATCCCATCAGCCGTTATGATATCGGCTTCTGAAATCACGCGCCGCAGCTTTTCGTCGCGGCTCGCTGCCACGACCTTCGCTGCATTGACTACGCACATATAGTGAGGCTTGCCGTCAGCCAGAAGCTCGTCAATTGCGGCAAGGGTTTCGTCTTCGGTCAGATTATCAACGGCTATTCCGGCTACATTGACAGAAGGGGCGGAGGGGTGAATGGGCAGAGAGGCAACAGAAAGCTCATCGCGTCTTTCAACATCGCGGCCTTGCTTATTCACCCTGTCGCCCTTTCACCTCTTCATCTTCCAGATTGATCCGCTCGCGTATCAGATAGGTGGGCTTGTTCTGCGATTCGTGATAAGTGCGGACGATCATCTCTGCCAGCAGACCCATGAATATGAACTGCACGCCCATCGCAAACATTATCATCGCAAGCGTCGCAAGCGGCATGCGGTTCAAATGTATGTCGCGCACGAAACGATAATAAAGCGCAAAGGCGAGCGAGAAGAAAGATATTATGAGGCAGACGATTCCCGCCGAGCCGAAAAGATAGAGCGGCTTGGTCAGATAGCTCGACATGAATTTTATCGTGATTAAATCGAACAGCACTTTGACCGTGCGCGAAAGTCCGTACTTGGATTTGCCAGCGTTGCGCGCGTGATGCGCGACAGGTATTTCGGTCACGCGCGCCCCTGACCAGTGCGCGTAAATCGGAATGAATCGGTGCATCTCGCCGTATAGCTTCACATCGGCGAGCATATCGCGGCGATAGGCTTTCAGTGTGCAGCCGTAATCGTGAAGCTCAACCCCGCTTATCGCAGAGATCAAGCGGTTGGCCAGAGTCGAAGGCAACCGCCTCGTCAGCCATTTATCTTTGCGATCTTTGCGCCAGCCCGATACAACGTCATATCCTTCGTCGAGTTTTTCAAGCAACCGGATAATGTCGGTCGGGTCGTTTTGCAGATCGGCGTCCATCGGAATCAGTATCTCGCCGCGCGCGTGATCTATGCCTGCGCTCATCGCGGCGGTCTGCCCGTAATTGCGACGCAGGGCGATGACGCGCACACGCCGGTCCAGCGCTGCTATCTCTCGCAGCTTTGCGAAGCTCTTGTCGGTTGAGCCGTCGTCCACGTATATGATTTCAAAGGTGCGCTCAAGTTGCTCAAGCGAATTTGTCAGGCGAGCATTGAGCGGCCCTATATTTTGCTCTTCGTTGTAAACCGGCAAAAAGACGGAAACCTCTGGCCTTGCCCCCTGGCCTTCGATCTCGTTGACGGTCTTTAATCGATATTCTTTCATGACGGGTTTGTCAAATAATCCTCAATCGGAAAATAGTAGACCGGCGAACAGATATAGGCAAGTTTCATAGTCGCTGATCTTTAAACCATGCGACGAATCTTTCTATGCCCGCCTCGATCTTTGTTTCAGGAGCGTAGCCCAGCAGCCGTCGCGCCTTGTCGATGCTGGCATAGGTGACAGGCACATCGCCCGGCTGCATCGGCTGACGCTCTATAATCGCGCGTTTGCCCAGAGCCTGTTCAAGTAATTCGATCAGACGGCCCAGCTCCGTCGTTTCGGACTCGCCGAGATTTATCACCTCAAACCTGCTTTGATCATACTTCATCGCCCCCACAATGCCTGAGATGATGTCATCGACATAGGTATAATCGCGCCTCGACAACCCGTCACCATATACCGGAATCGCGCGACCCTGTGTAATCAGCCGCGCAAATTTGTGAATGGCCAGATCCGGCCTTTGCCGCGCGCCATACACCGTGAAGAAGCGCAAACACACGATGCGCATTCCGTAGAGATGGCTGTAGACGTGACAGGCCGATTCGCCCGCAATCTTGGTCGCGGCATATGGCGAGATAGGCTGACTTATCAGATCGTCTTCAGAGAACGGAACTCTGGAATTCACGCCGTAGACCGAACTCGACGAGCCGAAGACAAAGCGCGGCACATGTTCGAGGCGCGCGGCTTCGAGCATCGCGTATGTTCCGCGCACATTCGTATCTTCGTAAGCCATCGGATTGATAAGCGACGGGCGCACGCCTGCGCGCGCCGCAAGGTGAACCACGCAATCGAATTTCGAGCGGGCGAACAATTCCCGCATCGCATTTGCATCTGCGATGTCTGCTTCGACCAGCTCGAAAGAGTCGCTCTCAAGGTGACGGGCGATGTTTGCGCGCTTGATCGCCGGGTCGTAAAAATCGTTGAAGTTGTCTACAACTGTAAGTCGAACGAGGTCGCCCGAATCAAATGTTTCACTTGCAGCCTCGCTCATCAGGTAATCAACAAGATGGCTGCCGATGAACCCCGCTCCGCCTGTGATGAGAATGTTTTTCATAAGTATTCAGAAGACAAGTCAGGAGTCAGAAGGCGGGCCTGATAAATTCGGTTTGCCCTGAAACCGGCTCCAGAAGCTGTTTTCAGGGCGACAGTTATTCTGACCCCTGACTCCTGTCTTCTGCCTTTCATTTTTTCGCGATGATCCAGAGGTGCCAGCCCACAAGTCGCCCCAGTCTGCGTTCCACTGCGCGCGGAATCAGTCGGCCCGCAATCGGAATCCATCGCTTGTTTAAGAAATGAACTTCGGTGCGCACGTCTCGAAATGGAGCGAACATCATCGCGGCTTCGCGCCGTGTGTATGCGCGGGCGAGCGGATTGCCTGCGCCGTCCGTGTTCTGATTCAAAAACTCGTCGCGTTCCAACAACCGTTTCGGGTCGTCGCGATACATCTGTTGAAGCCTCTGCAATCGCTGCTCGTCTTCGCCCGTGAGCCTGTGAACCAGCTTCGGCCCCCAGTCGAACCTCAACATCTTCACCCCCAATCGCCTGAGCGTCATGATGTTCACATAGTAGTTGTAAGAGTTCCTGTGATATAGCATCACCATCGCCTGACCGCCGGGTCTGACGACGCGATGAGCTTCACGAATTGCGCGATGGGTGTCGGGCGTGTGGTGCAATACCCCGTGAGAGTAAAACAGATCGAAACTGTTATCTGCGAACGGCAGCGCCTCGGCGTCGGCGACTCTGAGGTCTGCCGGGATCTGCTCGAAGGCGAATCTTTTTCGCACAAGCTCGATAGATGCTTCTGTCAAATCGATTCCTGTGTAGCGCGCGCCTGCTCGCGCAAAATTGATTGCATCGGTGCCCAGCCCGCAGCCCACTTCCAGTACATCCCTGTCGCGCCATCGGTCGAAGCCGATCACTTCCGGAATGTGCGATTCGGTTTCGTACCGATGGCGCTCGACCGAGGCGAAGAATTCGCGCGAGCCGATTTCCGCCTCGGCGAACTTCGTCCCGCAGGGGTTGGCCTGCCAGAAATCGTGTACGCGAGTTTTTAAGTCTTGGGACATAAGATCAATCAATAAACGCGCGGTGCCAGAGTTCGAGCGTCAGCAGTTGATATATCTTCAGGTTATTGTCCTCGCGCCCGGACATATTTTCGTCAATCAAACGCCGCACGCTTTGATAATTGAAATAACCTCTTTGATTGATATTCGACTCCGACAACAGATCTTCGACCATCTCGCGCAGGTCGCGCACGAGCCACGCGCGAACAGGCGCGCTGAAACCTGCTTTCTTGCGATGAATGATCTCTCTGGGCAGCCACGACTCAGCCGCGCGCTTCAGAATATGTTTCCCCGTCAGCCCTTTGAGCTTCAATCGCGCGGGCACGCGCGCCGCCAGCTCGATTAGCTCGTGATCGAGCAGCGGCACGCGCACTTCCATCGAAGCGGCCATGCTGGTCTTGTCCGTGTAGGTCAGATTCAAACACGGCAGGAAGGTCTTCATATCAACGTAGAGCATCTGGTTGATGAAATCCTGGCCGCTCACACGATTAAAATATTTCTGATGCTGCTCGTAAGCATCGAAGTCGCTTGCCTCCTCCTGCATCTCGCCCGTGTACAGTTCGCTCTTTTCGGCTTCTGTAAAGTAAGTCCCGAACCCCAGATAACGCTCGCGCGCGGGCAGCGCCGCCGACCGCGCCAGCTTTTTTGTGTTTCTGAAAAGCGCTGTGAACCTGCCGGGTTTTGCGCCGGGCAGCGCCGCAACGACCGGGCGCGAGAGAAACGGCGGGATCAAATTATACGCTTCGGCAATCTTAACCGCCGCGTGTCGCGGGTAGCCCGCGAACACTTCGTCGCCGCCCATGCCTGAAAGCAGAACCGTGAGCCGCTCGCGCGCCGCGCGACAGATCAGATAGCTTGTGATGATTGCAGGGTCTGCGACAGGCTCGTCCATGTGATAGACAAGTTTGGGCAGCAGTTCCATGACATGCGGTTCAAGATACTCTTCGTGATAGTCGGTTTGAAATTTGCGGCCAACGACGCGCGCATATTTAACGTCGTCTTCGAGTATGTCGTAACGCAGGTCTTCCTGCCTGAATCCGAAAGTGTAAGTCGTGACCTTCTGCGTTGCGATGGCTGTCATCAAGGCGATGAGGGTTGATGAATCGAGGCCGCCCGAAAGGAACGCGCCGAGCGGAACATCCGCGATCATCTGAGCGCGCACGCTGCGGGTGATCTGTTCGCGCAGACGTTCAACCCATTCGGATTCCGAAATGTCGTCGTCTTCATCAAACGCGATGTCCCAGTATTCAAACGTCTCGGCCCTGCCGTTGCGATAGACCAGACAGTGCGCGGGCGGAAGTTTCTCGACGCCTCGAAACGCCGTCTTCGGGTCGGGCGTCCACAAAAAAGTCATGTACTGATCGAGCGCCGACAGATCGACCGCGCGATCAAAATTCGGGATCGCAAGCAGCGCTTTTATCTCGGAAGCGAATGCAAAACCAGAGGGCGTGTTGGCGTAATAGAGCGGCTTGATGCCTAAGCGGTCGCGCGCAAGCAGCAGAGATTCATCGCGACTGTCCCAGATTGCGAACGCGAACATGCCGTTTAGCCGCGATAGACACGCGCGGCCCCATTCAATATATGCATAGATGATTACTTCCGCGTCTGAATCCGATTTGAAACGATGGCCGAGGGCTTCAAGCTCCCGGCGCAGTTGTTTGAAATTATAGATCTCGCCGTTGAACGTGAGCCATATCTGATTGCTCGCGTCTGTCATGGGTTCATGACCGGCGGGCGACAGGTCGATGATCGCAAGCCTCAGGTGGCCCAGCCCCACGCGCCCGGCTGTAGCTGTTTCGGTGATATAGACGCCTTCGTCATCCGGCCCGCGATGCGCCATTCTCGCGAGCATATTTTTAATCAATTGATCATCGGCCTGGCCGACTACTCCGCAGATGCCGCACATACTTGTAATCTCAAATCTCGAATTTCAAACTTGAAATTATAGCACGGCGCTATCTATCGACCGGAAAGCGAATGTGATAATTGAATGAACTATCGAAGATTTATCCGGGAGGTTCGAGTATGCGGCTTCCGTCGAAAGAGACGCACTGCCATCGCCCGCTGCGCTTCACCGGTACACTCGTTAATTCGGCATTGAAAACCTATTTTGCCGCCTCGACGCTCTTAAACAATATGGCCTGCACGCCGTCGCGCTCGACTATTACTCCTGTCAGCGCGACCTGCTGCCCGGCCAGCCCCGCTATCTTTTCTTTCACCGAGAATGGCTTTTCATCGAAAAGCACGTAGAGCTTTCCGTCGCTCGTGACGAAACCGGCAGTGACGCCTCTGTTTATACAGGCGTTTGCGCAACCGGCGTGGCCCGGCCCTCTGCCTTCTCCGCCGTGACGTGTCACATAGCAATGCATATCGACGACCTCGCCTTTAAGCGTGGTCTCTTTAGCTGCGGGCGCTTGCCCGAATACCGAATAAGAAATTGCGAGCAGCCCAATAGTCAAAGCCGTTACTACAAACAAGACAGTTTTTTTCATGATCTTTCCTTTCTGAATATCGAAGTATTTCAGAGACGAGATTAGGTTCATACGGGATTTTACTCAATGAATCGAAGGTGAGTTATTGGTGAGTTTCAGGTGAGCGGCAAGAGTTTTCAGCACTTTACAGCCCGATCCCGGTGAACCCGCATTGGGCATTGTGCGTTACTCCTTTATAATTGCAGGCGTTTCAGGATGGTCTCAATGCAAGCATACATCGCCGAACAGTATTCGATTCGCTTTGGAGAGTTTGAACTCGAACTCAGAAGCGGCGAACTGCGCAGGGGCGGAACTCCGGTCAAGCTACAGCCGCAACCGTTAAAAGTTCTTGCGCTGCTGGCAGCCAACGCGGGCAGCCTTGTCACGCGCGAAGAGATTCAACGAGCCGTCTGGGAGGGCGAAACCTTTGTGGACTTCGAGCACGGATTGAACTTCTGCATAAAGCAGATTCGCTCGGCGCTCGGAGATAACGCGCAGGCCCCGCTATATATCGAGACGTTGCCCCGGCGCGGCTATCGCTTCATCGCACAGGTAGAAAAATCCGGGCAGCCCGAAGCCTCCGGTCACGACACGGAATCTGCGCCTCAGGAAGCCGCGCCTCTGATTAAAGATGCACAGCCTGAAGCCGTAATCGAAAAACGCTCTGTGATAGATTGGCGCATAGCCGCGCTTGTATTAATTCCAGCGATGATAGCCGGAGCCTGGTTCGTGTGGCAGCGGTTTGCGGCCTCCGGGGTTACCGCGAAAGCCAAAGTGATGCTGGCCGTGATGCCGTTCGAGAACCTGAGTTCAGACCCGGAGCAGGATTATTTCAGCGATGGTATGACAGAAGAGATGATAGCGCAGCTTGGCAGCCTGCAACCTGCAAGGCTCGGCGTTATCGCGCGCACTTCGGCCATGACGTACAAACGCGGCGATAAAGATATTCGGCAGATAGCCAGCGAGTTGAACGTAGATTATGTCCTCGAAGGCAGCGTACGGCGCGAAGGCGACCGCGTGCGAATCACGGCTCAACTCATACAGACCAGCGACCAGACTCACCTGTGGGCTGAAAGCTACGAGCGCAATCAACAAAACGCGCTCTCGCTTCAAAGCGAAGTCGCGCGCAGCATCGCGCGCGCTCTCACGCTGGAATTGCTCCCCGTCGAGCGAGACGAGGGCGCGACCTCAACCGAAGCCCACGATGCTTATCTGAAGGGCCGCTATCAGTGGAACAAAGGGAGGCCGGACGCAATCGAAAAGAGCATAGGCCAGTTCGAGCAAGCCATCGAAATCGCGCCCGACTACGCGCTTGCTCATGCGGGACTTTCGGACTCTTACATCATGCTCGGCATGTATTACACGATTCCGCCGATGGAGGCTTATCAGAAAGCGAAGACGGCTGCTGCCCGCGCGCTTGCGCTTGACGACACGCTTGCCGAAGCGCACACGTCTTTGGGGACCATTCGCTTTCGATTTGACTGGAACTGGCAGGAGGCCGAGCGAGAGTTCAAACGCGCGCTCGAACTCAACCCCAGTTACAGCCGCGCTCATCACGACTATGCATGGTTTCTTGTAGCAATGGAGCGATTTGACGAAGCGATTGCCGAGATGAACCGCGCGCAGGAGCTTGACCCGCTATCGCCTCTTGCAAACTCCGATGTGGGATGGATCTATCTGCGCGCGCGCAGGTACGACGACGCGATAAAGCAGATTGAAAGGACGCTTGAACTGGAGCCTGACTTTGGCTCAGCGCAGGCCTGTCTCGAACGCGCCTACAGGATGAAGGGAATGTATAAAGAGGCGCTCGACGTGGCGCGAAAAGAGATGGTTCGCCGGGGCGCAGGCAGTGAAGAACTGGCCGCGCTCGACCACCGGGATGCAATCGAGAGTATGAGAAGCCTTGAGCGGTTGAGGCTGAAGAAAAGAACTGAAATTGCAAAAGAGCGCAACGTTTCTCCTTACAGCATAGCCGCGCTCTATGCAGAAGTGGATGAAAAAGACGCGTCGTTTGAGTGGCTTGAGCGGGCATTTCGAGAGCGCGATTCCGATATGGCGTCTCTTAAAGTTGATCCCGCTTTTGACAGCCTTCACTCGGACGCCCGCTACTTCAACCTCCTGCGGCGCATCGGGTTTGCCGATCAGGCAAATGGAAAATAGATCAGCCAAGCAAAAACAGATCGCTTGCGAATGTGATGAACAGGATGACGCTCACAAAAGCGTTTGTGGTGAAGAAGGCCGCGTTGAGCCGTGACAGGTCATCAGCTTTGACGATGCTGTGTTGATAGACGAGCAGGACGCCTGTTGCAATCACGCCCGCAAGCCCGATCCAGTTGAGCTTCGCCATCCAATAGAACACGACGAGCGTTGCAAACATCAATGCGTGAATTGCGCGCGCCATCCACAGCGCGCGGGTTATGCCTAAAGTCTGCGGAATCGAGCGAAGCCCGGAGCGGCGATCAAAATCGTAATCCTGACATGCGTAAAGAATGTCGAACCCCGCAGTCCACAACATAACTGCAAGCGACAGCAGCACAGGCAGCAGATTCAACTCGCCTTTGATTGCTATCCACGCGCCCGACGGCGCTATCGAAAGACACCACCCCAGAACCAGATGCGAGAGGGCGGTGAATCGCTTTGTGTACGAGTAGAGAAAGACCGAGCCGAGCGCGACGGGCGACAATAGCAGCGTCAGGCGATTGAGTTGCCATGCCGCGAGCAAAAACAGCAGGGAAGCGGCGACGGTAAAAATCCATGCGAAGCGCAGGTCGAGCAGTCCCGCCGCAAGAGCGCGCGTTGCCGTGCGCGGGTTCGCCGCATCAATCCTGCGATCTGCTATCCGGTTGAAAGTCATCGCAGCAGACCGCGCGCCCACCATCGCGAGGGTTATCCAGATCAGCTTCTGAATCCAGAAGCTCAGGGGTTGCGACCCTGTTTCGCGCGCGGCCAGAGTCGCGCCCAGAAAAGCAAACGGCAGCGCAAACAGCGTGTGCTCGATCTTTATCATTTCGAGCGTAACCCTGAGCCGTTCGGTTATCGTCATCCTTGTCGTATCAATCATATCGAAATCCGCCGATAGTATCAGTATCGGTTCAAATCGCCGTGCCACACTGTCTCCTGCGAGTGTGAAACTCCAAGATGATCCATCACGCGATAGATGAAATGGTCTACCATCGAATTGATGTCGGCAGGCTTGTGATAAAACGCGGGCATCGCGGGCACTATCATCGCTCCCGCCTGACGCAGCCTCAGCATGTTTTCCAGATGAATGATCGAGAGCGGCGTTTCGCGCGGCACCAGCACCAGCCTGCGCCCTTCCTTCAAACATACGTCCGCGGCGCGGTGAAGCAGGTTTCTCGAAGCGCCCGTTGCCAGCGCGCCCAATGTCGATGCCGAACAGGGAATAATCACCATCGCGTCAACCGGGTACGACCCCGACGCTATGGCCGCGCCGATGTCGCCTGAGTGAAAGACTGTGGTTTTAGCAGATGGCCGCCCGATCAACTCTGCGACCATCTGCTCTGCATCGGAGGTGGGAGCTATGTCAAGCTCGTCGGCTATGACGCGGCGCGCGGGGCCGCTTGCGACTAAATTAATCCGGCCCACTTCGTGGCTGTTTTCGAGCTGCATCAATAGCCGCTGCGCGTAGATTGCGCCGCTCGCGCCGCTTATGCCTACGGTTATCGTTTTCACCACTGATATTGTAGCCCCGCCCCCCTGCGTCAGCAAGATTATGAGCCGTCGCCGGGCGTCCATTAGAAACGCAGGATTTTCAAGAGCCTGAGGGAGATTAACGCCCCGGCTGTTTCAAGCGCGTTGTATGCTTTTCAAGCAAATGTGAGGGCGTTCCTTAGTAAGGTGAGCACGTTCCTTAGTAAGGTGAGGATGTTCCAAAGGAATGTGAGGATGTTCCAAAGGAACGTGTACCTATTCCAAAGGAACGTGTACTCATTCCAAAGGAACGTGAGCACGTTCCAAAGAAATGCCTTCACATTCCAAAGGAACGTGTACCCATTTCAGAGGAACGTGTGCACGATATAAAGAAACGCCTACCCATTTCAGAGGAACGGGTTCACGTTTCAAAGAAAGCTGTGGGCAAAGAGGAGTTAAGCTGTCATTGAAGCGCCGAACGCGGAGTTCACTTTTTCTTTCAGCGCATACTCGTCAAGCGTCTTTAATTCGCTGCCGTCGAACAACACGCGGCCCGCAACCATCGTGTAAATCACATCACTGGCCATCGCGCTGAAAATAATAGCCGCCGCCGGGTCATGCACGGGCGCGTTGTGCGTTCGCGAAAGATCAATCGCTATCAGGTCGGCCTGCTTGCCCGCTTCGAGCGAGCCTGTCTTGTCTTCGATCTTCAACGCCCGCGCGCCATCAATCGTTGCCAGCCTCAACAACTCATCGGCGGACGGGCGCTTGAAATCTCCGGCGGTTGCCCGATGAATCAAACCGCAGAACCGCGCTTCGGAGATCAAATCACAACGGTTGTTTGACGCTACGCTGTCTGTGCCAAGCCCGACATTGATGCCCGCATCCCGCATCGCCTGAAGCGGCGCGATGCCGTGACCCAGCTTCGCGTTCGACTTTGGACAATGCGCCACGCGCGAACGGCTTTCGGCCATCAATGAAATGTCTTCGCCATCGGCTCTGACGCAGTGGACCAGCAGCGGCGCAATGTCGAGCACGCCGAGCGATGCGAAATATTTAATCGTTGACCTGCCCGGCGCGCTCCATTCGATCTTGCGCTCTCTGAGTCGTTCGGCGAATTCGCCACTGCCTGCGAGCATCATCTGTTGCTCGGATTCGGATTCAGCCGTATGAATGCAGGTGTCGAGTGATTCGCGCGCGGCGTATCGGGCTACGCGCTGAAACAGGTCTGCCGACACGGTGAAGGGCGCGTGCGGCGACACACCGACTCGGACCAGTTGCGTCGCGCGCCCGCGCATCTCTTCTACTTTTGCTTTCAACTGATCCAGACTGACATCCGCGACGTTCGGGTCAGGCCCAAAGACTTCGCGATAAGCGATGCCGCGAAGCCCGCTCGCAAGCAGAGCGTCGAAAGCCGAGCAGGTGTCGCCTGTGTCTGCAAGCGTAGTGATGCCTGCGCGAATTGCTTCCGCCGTTCCAAGCAGCGCGGACGCGGCCAGATCGTCGAGCGAAAGCACTTCATATTTCGTCGTGGTGAGCTTCTGAATCCACTCGCGGAAGGCGAGGTCTTCGAGAAAGCCGCGCATCAATGTCAGTTCGAGATGGCTGTGCGTGTTTATAAATCCCGGCAGGATGGCAGCGCGACCGAAATCAATCTTTTCGGCTTCGTGAAACTCGGCCTTTAATTCGGCGTCGGCCCTCTGGCCTGCGAAAACTATGTGGTCGTCTTCGATCACGACTGCCGCATCGCGTACGGGCGGCGACGTGACGGGCAACACCCATTCCGCTGTGTAGATGCGCTTCGTCATCGGCGATTGATTAGACAGGAAAGCAACGGTTCAAGTCAATAAGGAGAGCTTTGCAGCGGGGCTGTAACAAAGTAACTGTAGGGGCAGGGCTTGTCCCTGCCCGGATCGCCTATCGGCGATGATCTGTCATGGCTTTCAGCCATTCGGGCAGGGACAAGCCCTGCCCCTACATTGATTGTCAACCGACTTTGTTACAGCCCTGGCTTTGCAGAAAGATTCGTTATCTCGACACGCGAGCGGCGAGATGGCTATAATCGCGCTTGTAGCATAAGTAGTGATGATTTCCATCACGATTGAGGAAATATAATGAAGCGATTTATTCTTCTCGCCGTGTGGTTAACTGTTCAACCCGTTATCGCTGTCAATCAGTCAGCAAATGCGCCCGCGTTCGCGCTTAAAGACTTGCAGGGCCGCACAGTGCAGCTCGGCGATTACAAAGGCAAAGTGTTGCTCATCAATTTCTGGGCGACGTGGTGTAAGCCGTGTCTGGCAGAGATGCCCGATCTTGTTAAGCTGCAAAAAGAGTATCAGTCGCACGGGCTGCAAATCGTCGGAATCACCTGCGCTCCGATGACTCGAAAAGATGTGGAAGATGTTGCGCAGAGTTTAAAGATCAACTACCCCATACTGTTCGGCACGGACAAAGTTTCCGACTCCTATTACGCAAGCTCTGTGCTGCCTACGACGATCATTGTTGATCGAGAGGGAAAGATGCGCGGTCGCATACTGGGCATACTCGTCCCCGAAGAGTTCGAGCGCAGCATAAAGCCTCTGCTTACAGATGCCAGTAATAAATGATCAGTCCTGAATCCTGTTCCTGCTCAATCTGTAACCGAAGTAGATCAATAATCCCAGTGCTGCTGCTATGAATGAATCGCGCGCGTCAAGGTATGTGCTGTTTGACAACAGCCACGCCGCCAGTATGAGCGCGATTATCGACACGGCCACGCCCGCAGGCGTTTTGAACAACGCGGGCGGCGCGTTGCCCATGCGTCGAAATACGAGCAATGCCGCGCAGGTCACACTGTAAGAGACCAATCGCGCTATCACGCTCAATTTGACCTGCTTGGAAAATGTTGACCAGAGCGTAAGCCCAAGCATTACGGCGGTTGTCATCAAAATCGCGACGTGCGGTGTGAAAAAGCGATTGTGCGTTGCGGAAAACACGCGCGGAAGCTCGCCCCCCTCCGACATCGCGAACACCAGCCGCGAACCTGCAAGTATCAGCACGTTCAGATTGCCGATGATTGAAACTATCACCCCGGCTGAAATGATTGCGCCGCCCGCTCTGCCCAGAAAGAGGTTGCTTGCATCGGCGAGCGGCCTTTGCGATGTGGCAAGTCCGGGCAGCGTTCCTATGCAGACGATCTGGATTGAGATGTACAGCAGCGTGACTACGCCGATGGCTGTCAGTATCGCAAGCGGCAGGTTGCGCTGCGGGTCCCGGATCTCGCCTGCCGGAATGACAGCCATCTCGAAACCCGTGAACGCGTAAATCAACATCAATACCGACGACGAAAAAGCGCCGTAGGTCGGGCGGTCCGCGACGGAATAATTTTCAGCGTTGAGAAAGAAGAAACCCGCCGCGATGAAAAAGATCATCGGGATCAGTTTGCCTATCGTAAAGATGTTGCTGAGGCGCGCAGTGTCTCGCACGCCGATGATGTTGACTGCGGTGAGCAGGACGACAACGACAATAATGATTGCTTCGCGCCAGTATGTGGCCGTTGCCTGAGGCCAGAAATAACCCAGATAATCGACGAGCAGATTGCAGTTGGCGGCGAATGCCGTGAGCCGCGCAAGCCACATCAACCAGCCGACTTCAAATCCGACGGTTGAACCGAACGCCTCGCGCGCGTAAAGGTACGGGCCGCCTGTCGCGGTGAAGCGGCTGCTGACTTCGGCAAAGCAGAGGATTATCAGGATGACGACCAGCGCGCAGACTATGAATGCCGCGATGCTGTAGGGGCCTGTCAGGGCATAGACGCTCGATGGCAATCCGAAAATGCCTGCGCCTATGATGCCGTTGATGGCAATAGCCACCAGATCCCAGCGACCTATTCCGCGAATCAGCCCTTCCGGTTTTGCTTGTGTCATCCGCCCCCGCCTCGCATCAAAAGCGAGCGCGGCAATATTAAAGATAAACATGGATAATCTCAACAGCATTGCTTATCTTTCATTCGCTTTCTATGCGGGCGGCGCGTGCGATACAATGACAAATCAGTAATTCATACAGAGGAGAAGAATTGATGAGTGATGAAAACAATACGGCAATAAACTGTATCAACAACGGCCCGCTCCGCATTACCGGCGACAACGTCGTGATTAAAGACGCCGCCGGAAACACATTCGGCCTTGCAGGTCGCACGGTCATCTCGCTTTGCCGCTGCGGGTATTCGGCAAACAAACCATTCTGTGACGGCGCTCATGCGCGTAATGGATTTCAATCGACCGTCGAAGCCAGAGACCTGCCGCCGCCAGCGCCAAAACCCTGAAGGAGTGAACGAATGAACAGGTGAACGGGTGATTATTCAATCACTCTTTCACCTCTTCACCATCTCGTCTTTTCGTCTTTCCTACACTGGGATGCAGAAATCATGAAAACCATCAGAATAGCTAACGGGCAGGGCTTCTGGGGCGACTCGCTCGAAGCTCCGATAGAACAGGTGCGGCGCGGGCCGATTGATTATCTGGGGCTCGATTATCTGGCCGAAGTCACAATGTCGATCATGCAGAAACAGCGCGCGCGCGACCCGCGACAGGGGTACGCGCGCGACTTCGTTACGATGATCGAGCAGATACTGCCCGACCTCGTCGAACGCAATATCAAAGTAGTCGCGAACGCGGGCGGCGTAAATCCAGAAGCCTGCCGCGATGCGGTCATCGAAGTCGCGCGGCGCGCGGGATTCGGCGGCAAAATCAAGATAGGCATTGTCGCAGGCGACGATATACTTCACCGCCTCGATGATTTCATTTCGCGCGGCGTCGAATTGAAGAACCTCGACACGGGCGAGCCGCTTTCAACTGTTCGCCCGCTCGTTCAAAGCGCGAACGTCTACTTTGGCGGTCGCCCCGTCGCCGATTGTTTGAGCCAGGGCGGGCAGATCGTCATCTGTGGCCGCGTGACCGACACAGGGCTTTCGCTTGGGCCGATGATTCACGAATTCGGATGGGCTGAAGATGACTGGGATCTGCTTTCGGCGGGAACTATCGCGGGCCACACCGTTGAATGCGGCGCGCAATGCACGGGCGGCAACTGCCTGATCGACTGGCAACAGATTCCTGACCTTGCAGACATCGGCTATCCGATAATCGAAGCTCACCCGGATGGCTCGTTCATCATCACCAAGCATGAAGGAACGGGCGGACGCATCACGGTCGCTTCGATCAAAGAACAACTCGTTTACGAGATGGGCGACCCTCGCGAATACATCACGCCGGATTGCGTCGCGGACTTTACGACTATTCAGCTTGAGCAGGAAGCGACTGACCGCGTCCGTTTTTCCGGAATCAAAGGCAGACCGGCCACTGACCTCTATAAAGTGAGCATCAGTTACAGCGCAGGATGGAAAGCCGTCGGTTCGCTCGTCTACGCGTGGCCCGACGCATACAAAAAGGCACAGGCTGCCGACCGTGTGTTGAGAGAGCGGCTTGATCGGCTCGGCTTGAAATTCGATTCCATTCTGACGGAGTTCGTCGGCGTTGATGCGTGCCACGGCCCGCTTTCGGGTAGCCCGCCGCCGGATATTGCGGAAGTGACTTTTCGCATAGGCGTACGGTCGAACGATAAAAAGGCGGTCGAGCGATTCACGCGAGAGATAGCGCCGCTCGTTTTAAACGGCCCGCCTACTGTTACCGGATTTGCGGGCGGACGACCGAAGGTTGAAGAGATAATCGCCTACTGGCCCGCGCTCATGCCCAAGAGCGAAGTCAGCGCTGAGATTTCTGTGATCGAGGCTTAATCGAAATGGCAAAAGTTAAACTGGTAGAGATAGCCCATGCCCGCTCAGGCGATAAAGGCGATACAGCCAATGTGGGATTGATCGCCTACAAACCTGAGTATTACCCGATACTGGTCGAGCACGTAACGGCAGAGCGCGTGAAGGAACACTTCAAGGGAATCTGTTTCGGCAAAGTCGAGCGATTCGAGATACCGAACCTCGGCGCGCTGAATTTCCTGTTACACCAGAGCCTTGACGGCGGCGGCACGCTTTCGCTGAAAACGGACGCGCAGGGCAAGACCTATAGCTCGGCGCTGCTCAGGATGGAGATCGAAATAAGCGATGAATTATAAACGATGAACGATGAACTGTTTTTCAGGGGGAATGCAGATGGACTGGCGCGTGATAGTGACGACATTCGGGATGATTTTTCTGGCTGAGATGGGAGACAAGACGCAGCTTGCGGCAATGACGATGGCCGCGCAGACAAAAAGACCCTGGGCGGTATTTATCGGGGCCTCGGTTGCGCTTGTCTGCGTGTCGGCAATCGGTGTGCTGGTTGGAGGAGTGCTCAGCCAATACGTGCCGCTCGAATGGATCAAGCGCGTCGCCGCGGTGGCGTTCATCGTCATCGGTGTTTTGATGCTGCTCGGAAAGTTTTAATCCAAAAAAGTTTTAATCCCGGCTCAGTGCGGGGTGCTCAATAACTGCTCTATGCATTCAAACAGCAGGTCCGGTTCAATGGGTTTAACCATAGCGCGGTCAGCGCCCGCCTCTATCGCACGCGCTTCGGCCCAGTGGCCGTATGCAGTGATTGCAAGAATCGGAACCCTGTTGAACTTCGGCTGACTGCGCAACGCCTTTATCATGCCAACGCCGTCAAGACGCGGCATTTCAATATCCGTGATTATCAGGTCGGGCGTCTCGCCTTCGCTCGCCTCGATGCCTGCGCGGCCATCTTCTGCGGTAACCACCTTGAAGTTCTGTAGTTCGAGCAGCCTGCTCAATACATCGCGAATATAAGCGTTGTCATCTACAAGGAGAATCTTTTTCTTGTTTTGCAATGCTGCAACTCTTTCTAACTTTTTACGGGCCTGGCTCAGTAGCAATTCGATACTCTCTGTATCCTTTTCCTGCTTTCTGACACCCTCTTCTCTGACGGCTTCTGCTTTAATGCTCATAAATTCACCCATCTCCGGGGGGGTAATCCAAAAGTCATATGGCAATCATTGTTCCAAGCTTCCTCTCTTGATTGCCTTCGCGGCGATTTGATAGTCTGGATTCATAAACTGAAAGGCCATACGGATGATTGAATATCAAAAGATTCTCTACTCGGTCGAGCAATCGATAGCCCGCATAACGCTAAACCGCCCGGACAAGCGCAACGCTCTGGACGGCGAAATAGTGAGCGAAGTGAAGGACGCGCTCAGGTTAAGCGCGCGCGATGAAGCGGTGCGCGTCGTGTTGCTGGCGGGAGCAGGCAAAGATTTCTGCTCAGGCGCAGACCTCGCCGCGCTGCGCCGCATCAGCGAAGCGACGGTTATGGAAAACGTCGCCGACGCGCAGAACCTCGCAGAGTTGTTCATCGAGATGCGCCGTCATCCTCGCCCCATCATCGCCGCAGTACGCGGGCGCGCGCTCGCAGGCGGCTGCGGGCTTGCGACCGCCTGCGACATAGTGCTCGCGACAGAATCGACGCAGTTCGGCTATCCGGAAGTGAATATAGGTTTCATACCCGCGATGGTGATGGCCATATTGCGTCGGTCTGTCTCTGAAAAGCGGGCTTTCGAGCTGATCACTCGCGGCGAAATTATAACCGCGCAGACGGCGGCAGATATGGGCATGATCAACCGCGTCTTTTCAGATGACGAGTTTGACGGGGCAGTCGAAGCATACGTGACGGGGATGGCAAAGAAATCGGCTTCGGCTATGAGCCTGGCAAAGAACCTGCTTTATCACATGGACGCGATGACGTTCGAGACGGCGCTGGAAGCGGGCGTTCAATTGAACGCGATCACGCGAATGACCGAAGACTGCAAGCAGGGCGTCGAACGCTTCCTGAAGAAATAAAAACAGAGATATGAGCGCAACCGACAGATACAAACTTCCGCCGGGAATAAAAATAAGAAACGATATGAAGCCGGGCGACATCGGCTATCTGACCTATCTTCACGGGACGCTGTACGGAGAAGAATGCGGCTGGGATTACACCTTTGAAGCCTATGTAGCTGGCCCTCTGGCAGAATTTGCAAAATCCCGTAATGAGCGAGAGCGAATCTGGATAGTCGAAAAAGAGGGAACAGTCGCAGGCTCGATTGGCATCGTCGAAGCTTCCAGACAAAACGCGCAACTCCGATGGCTGCTGCTTCACACAAGCCTGCGCGGGCACGGGATTGGCCGCATACTGGTAGAAGAAGCAATCCGTTTTTGCAAAGAAAAAAATTACTCGCAGATTTTTCTCTGGACCGCAAGCGCGCTTGCCGCAGCGGCAAAGCTATACCGGTCAACGGGGTTTCAACTGGCAGAAGAAAACACGCACGTGTTGTGGGGCGCTGTGGTGACGGAACAGCGATATGATTTGAATCTTTGATGGCTGGTGATTCCAACTAAGACGACACATTCGCAAACCGCCGGTCAGGCGTGTTAATTCTTAATCGAGTGAGATCAGGGATAATGAAAAAAACACTGTTTATCGTTATCGGTTCGTTTCTCTTCCTGCCTGTCGTTGCGATGTGCGGCCTGCCGTCTTTAAATGCAGCATCGCCTCAGATAAAATCGCGTGTCATCGTTGGAGCGATTGTCATTGATGGCAGCGGGCGTGCAGGCTTTCGCGCAAACGTTCGCATCGTGGCAGACCACATAGCCGAAATCGGGCAGTTCGCCCCGCGCGCCGGAGAAGAGACAATCGAAGCGCGTGGCCTTACGCTCGCGCCGGGATTCATCGACATTCACAATCATTCGGAAGACGGGCTTGCCACGGAACCAGCGGCGGCCAGCCAGGTGTCGCAGGGAATAACTACGCTTGCGGTCGGGCCGGACGGTGATTCGCCCTGGCCCGTCGCCGATTACCTTGCAAAGCGCGCCGCGCAGCACATCGCAGTCAACGTGCTTGCATTCGTAGGCCATGCGACGGTGCGCGAGATGGTGATGAAAAAAGATTACAATCGAACTGCCAGCGAAAAAGAGATAAGCGAGATGGCGCGACTCGTAGAACAGGGAATGAGCGAAGGCGCGTTCGGGCTTTCAAGCGGACTTGAATACGACGTGGGTCACCCTTCGACTACGGAAGAAGTGATCGCGCTTTCGCGCGTGGCGGCGCGTCACGGCGGAATTTACATGAGCCACATACGCGACGAAGCAGATGACGCGATGGCGGCATTTGAAGAGGCTATACGCATAGGGCGCGAAGCCCGCATACCTGTTCAGATCTCTCACATCAAGCTGGGCACGCGCGGCGTGTGGGGGCAGTCCGGCAAAGTCATCGCCATGATCGATGCCGCGCGGCGAAAGGGAGTCGATGTGACTGCCGATTGCTATCCTTACGAAGCATGGGCTTCAACCATCACTGTGCTTATACCGAATCGCCGCCACGACGACCCGAAGTCGGTCGCAAAAGGAATCGATGATGTGGGGGGCGCGATGAACGTACTCATCACGCGTTGCAAAGCGCATCCGGATTACGAAGGCAAAACGCTTGACGAGATTGCGCGCGCGGGCAAGACGACAAGCGTTGAAGTCTATATGCGAATAGTCAAAGACGGCGGCGCGGGCGTGGTCTGTCGCTCGATGATAGAGCGCGACATCAAAACTTTTTACACGCAACCGTGGGTTATGGTTTCAAGCGACGGCGGAATAGGCGGGCGACACCCGCGCGGAGCAGGCACGTTCCCGCGCGTGCTCGGTCAATTCGTGCGTGTGAAGCGATGGCTCGCGCTCGAACAAGCCGTCCGAAAAATGACTTCGATGCCAGCATCGCGATTGGGACTCGCGGATCGCGGGCTTATTCGTAAAGGGATGAAGGCTGATCTCGTTCTGTTCGATGCGAAACGGGTGATTGACCGCTCGACGTTCAAGGAGCCGCAACTGCTTTCAGAGGGAATCGAGCAGGTCTTCGTCAACGGCGAGCCTGTTTGGGAGAACGGCAAAACCACGGGCAGGCTTCCCGGCGCGGTCCTGCGTAAAACGAAACAGTAATATCAGGCAGGTTGATTTGCGCGACGGGCGTGTTTGCGTATGAACTCGATTATCTCATCCATTCGGGTGCCGGGCGTGAAGACTTCGCTCACGCCCAGTTCTTTCAATCGCGGAATGTCTTCGTTAGGGACGATGCCGCCGCCGAAGATTATCACGTCGTCAAGCCCCTGCTCGCGGGCAAGCTCGACCACGCGCGGAAACAGCGTCATATGCGCGCCCGAAAGAATCGACAGCCCGATGGCGTCAACGTCTTCCTGCACGGCTGCGCTGACGACCATCTCAGGCGTTTGACGAAGCCCCGTGTAAATGACCTCCATGCCTGCATCTCGCAGCGCGCGCGCGATAACCTTCACTCCCCGGTCGTGCCCGTCGAGTCCGGGCTTTGCTAACAGCACTCTGATTCGTTGTTCAGTCATAATTCATCATTCAGTCGAATCGTCTTCCTCATCATCTGGCATTTCATCAACTATTCGATCCATCTCTTCCATCGCTGGTTGCGCATGATTGTTGAGATGCGATAGAGAAGCGTATAACTCTCCTTCGATTGTGGCACGTTCATCTTCATTAGTCGGCTCTGAGTTTTCCGCCATCAAACGCAAAGCGGCAATCAAAGAAAGAAATCGAGTGCATTCTTCTTCCAATTCCGCCAGATGCATATCGAGCAGATTTGAAGAAGGATTAACCGCAGAGTGTTTCTTGGCATCAATGACGGACATAGCTCATTTCCTTCCTGGCAGACGCTTCCGTTTGCGCTCGATCTGATCTTGCCAGCCTTTAATCTCTTTCCTCCAGTGATCTATGAGGCCAATGTCAGGATTGAATCTCTCTTTCTCTACAGCAATCTTCTGCTCATGCTGATGAATTCGCCATTCTAAACTGTCAATCCTTTTGCGAACTCTTTTATGTTTCCCCATGCGAGGCTCAGAACGCAGGCTCCTGATAAATGCCGAACACGGGTTTGAGCGCGTCGCACATCTCGCCGAGCGTTGCGTATGCCCGCACGCAATCGAGCAGGAGCGGCATCGTGTTTTCACCCGCGCGCGCGCCGTCGGCCAACGCTTTCAATTTACGCTCAACATCCGCGCTGTCGCGCTCTGCGCGCAGACTTCTGAGACGTTCGGCCTGAAGCTCGGCCACCGATTCATTTATCTGAAGCAGGTTCACTCCCTGACCTTCTTCTTTCATCACGTAATCGTTCAGGCCGACGATGATCTTATCTTTGGACTCGACGGCCTTCTGGTACTCGTAGGAAGAGTCCTGAAGCTCGCGCTGCGGAAATCCCGCGTCAACCGCCTCGACCATGCCGCCGAACTCATCTATGCGGCGAAAGTATTCAAACGTGCCTTCTTCCATGTCGCGCGTCAGCTTCTCGATGAAGTAAGACCCGCCGAGCGGATCAATCGTATTCGTGACTCCCGATTCGTGCGCGATGATCTGCTGGGTTCTGAGCGCAATCAGCGCGGCTTCGTCCGAGGGCAGCGCCAGTGCTTCATCATATGCGTCGGTGTGAAGCGATTGCGTCCCGCCCAGTACGCCCGCAAGCGCCTGAATCGCTACGCGCACGATGTTGTTCAGCGGCTGCTGCGCGGTAAGCGACACGCCCGCCGTCTGTGTGTGGAATCTGAGCGCCCACGAGCGCGGGTTCTTTGCATTGAAGCGCTCTGTCATCACCTTGTGCCAGATGCGGCGGGCCGCGCGGTACTTGGCTATCTCTTCAAAAAAATCGTTGTGCGCGTTAAAGAAGAAACTCAATCGCGGCGCAAACTCGTCCACGTCCATGCCTGCATTGATGGCGTATTGCACGTATTCGATTCCGTCGCGCAGGGTAAATGCCAGTTCCTGAAGCGCGGTCGAGCCTGCCTCGCGTATGTGATAGCCTGAGATGGAAACGGGATTGAATCTGGGCACTTCTTTCGAGCAGAACTGAATCGTATCCGTGATGAGCCGCATCGACGGGCGCGGCGGGTATATCCATTCCTTTTGCGCTATGTACTCTTTGAGAATGTCGTTTTGCAGCGTGCCTCCGACGCGCTTCCAGTCAGCGCCCTGCTTTTCAGCGACTGCCAGAAACATCGCAAAGATCATCGAAGCGGGCGCGTTTATCGTCATCGAAGTCGTGACCTGATCGAGCGGTATTCCGTCGAAGAGCACTTCCATATCGGCCAGTGACGAGATGGCAACGCCGCATTTGCCGACTTCGCCTTCGCTGAACGGGTGATCGGAATCGTAACCCATCAACGTCGGCAGGTCGAAGGCGACAGACAGACCCGTCTGCCCGTGTTCGAGCAGGTACTTGAATCGCTGGTTGGTGTCAAAGGCCGAGCCGAAGCCCGCGAACTGGCGCATCGTCCACATCTTTCCGCGATAGCCCGTCGCATGAATGCCGCGCGTGTAAGGCGGCTCGCCCGGAAATCCAAGCTCCGTTTCGTAATCGAAAGCGGGAATGCTGTTTGGCGTGTAGAGCCGCTCGACGGGCGTGAGCGATGTGGTGGTGAAACTCTGTTTACTTTCAGGCATTCGCTTGAGCGTCGGGTTCAACGCACGTTCTTCCCACTCGCGCTCGGCTTCCTGCAATTTGTTCGTCAGTTCAATTGTGCTCATTCAAGGTCTCCTCAGAAGTCGTCGTCACACAGGCAAAACAGATGAAATATAAGCTTGATGATACTTTCCTGTCGCTGAGAGTGTCAACTTTGCACCCTCTCGTCTTCCTCAACAACGCGTACTGTTGATTGCACAGCCCCTTGTATTACTGGCACAGGTATTGCAACTCTCTCGCTCGTTTCGAGCAGTGTGATCGCTTGAAGTCCGCGTGGAGCTTAGAACCGAGTAGCCGGACAGTATAATAACAAAACACAATATTTTTTTTCATACGCGAGTATTATTTTCCTCACCGCGCGCTCTTAATACTCAAAGACGCTTGTTCAAATATCTTTCCGCAATATTACCTGTTGAGAATCCGAAGTCCGAGGACCGCTTGTAGAGATAATTTTACGGCAAAGAGGTTGACCATGCATCGCGCAACACGAACGAATACAACTGATCTACGCATCGTACGGACCACCGGACAGAAAAGCCTGCTTTACGTCATTGCGGGCGCGCTTTTCTTCTGGTTTTTAACTATAGGTTTTTCCGGCCCGATCAGAAAAGCAGAAGCGCAGGCGGGGCCTTCTATGACAGACCCGAATCTGCTGGTTGGAGCTTTGATCACAAATCTGGTTACCCCGATTGGCATAGCGTTTCCCGCACCCAATCAATATTTCATCATAGAAAAGAACACGGGAAAGGTTATGCGTCTGGCGAACGGGTCACTAAATACTGTGCTTGATCTGGCAGTAAACAATGCGTCAGAGCGCGGCCTGCTCGGCATCGCCCTTGATCCCGGCTTTTCAAGCAACCACTTTGTCTATCTCTACTGGACTTCGCAAGCCGCCGCCCCGCCGCCTGCAAATCCTTTCTTCCCTACGGAAACACAAGGCTCAAATGCGCCTCAACTCGGAGACGATACGGGCGATATTCTCGCCGTGCCGTTGCTTGGCAATCGCGTAGACAGGTTTATATGGAACGGAGCCGCGCTCACCTGGGATCGCAATCTTATCCGGCTTCGCTCTTTTCAAAACGACGGAGCGCCTGTGCCGCCCAATCAGGGCGATGAAGCGCAGCCTCCGGCAGGCAATCACAACGGCGGAGTGATCCGCTTCGGCACCGATGGCAAGCTCTACATCATCATCGGCGACAATGGGCGACGCGGCCAGCTTCAGAACCTGCCGTCAGGCCCGACTCAGACGGGACTTGGCCCAACGGTCCCGGACGATCAGTTCGGCGGGCCTGAACCGGATAACGCACACTTTACAGGCGTGATCATACGGCTGAATTCCGACGGTACTACTCCGACCGACAATCCTTTCTTTGGCGCGGGAGCCGCGATTGGCGGCGAAGTCGGCGGCAATATTCAGAAGATATTCGCTTACGGCATACGCAACAGCTTCGGCATGGCATTCGATCCGCTGTCGGGAAGGCTTTGGGATCAGCAGAACGGCGATGATTCTTTCGATGAGCTTAATCTGGTCGAGGCGGGAGAAAACGGCGGATGGGTTCAGATCATGGGGCCTATCAGCAGGCTTGCGGAATTCAAACAGATCGAAACGACCCTTGGGCCGATGACGCTGCAACAGTTGCGCTGGCCGCCCTCTCGCATAGCCGATTCGCAACAGGAGGCGATGTCGCGACTGTTTATGCTGCCCGGCGCGCATTACAGCGACCCTGAATTCAGCTGGAAATTCGCACTGGCTCCGGCGGGCATCGGGTTTCAGAGCAGCGCGGCTCTGGGGGCGCAATACTTCGGCGATATGTTCGTAGGGTTTTCCGAAGACGAGCCAGAAGGCGGCCCTCTGTTTCGCTTCAAGCTGAACGCAGGCCGGACAGATCTTGCTCTGAGCGATTCGAGACTTACAGACCGTGTTGCGGATAATCTTGAGAAACACGATATAACGGAGAGCGAAAGCCTGCTCATCGGCAGGAACTTCGGAATCGTTACAGAGATTCAGACGGGACCTAACGGTCACCTGTACGTAGTCTCGCTGTCGAACGGCGCGGTCTACGAGATATTCCCTCGTCCCGTCAGAGGTGGCTCAAGATAGGATTAACGAACAGTCATAGTGATACGAAATTCGGCAGCCGTAGCTTGTTTGCTGAGCTACGGCTGCCGCTCGCGCCTGGATGTTTATATTTTTCATCCTGCTAAGGCATATCAGGAGAATTGCCAAAGCAATCGAAAGGATCAACTAAAACATAATCAGTTGCGGTGCCTGAAAGACCATCGTTAGTGCAACCGCAATACCAGATTATTTCTCCCACAGGCTCGCTGTAACTGTCATTGCTGTAATAAGTATGAACCCCAAAGGTAGGGCAGGCTTTTACAGGATTCTTCGATGCACCTGCTAATGCGACCATTAGCGCAATGACCAGAATTACTACTACACGGATACTGTTGGACATTTCGCAACCTCCTTGTGTGATTTTCATCACTATACTACCGATGCCTTTGTAGCACAAGGTTACGACGCTGAGTTGTTTAGCGCAGAATGCCTATCTGTTTTATTCGACATTCGGCTTGATGAAACGATCAAACCACGCGAGCATTCGCGTGATCTGATCGAGTCGATGCGCGGGTTCGCGCAATCCGTGGCCTTCGCGCGGATAACGTACCATCACTGTATCTATGCCGCGCCGCTTTAAAGCCATGTACATCTCTTCTGCCTGCGTGATGTGAACATCGTTGTCCTGCTCGCCGTGAATGAACATGGTCGGCGTCGTCACGTCTTTCACGTAACGAATGGGCGAATACTTCCACAGCAGATCGTAGTTGTCCCACGGATAGCCTTTGAACTCGACGTGAATCAAATCCTGATAAAGCGATGTGGCGTAGAAGCTGATCAGATTGCTGAGACTCGCGGCGGCGACTGCGACTCTGAATCGCGGCGTCTGCGTGATGACCCAGTTCGTCATAAATCCCCCGTAGCTGCCGCCCGTCACCCCCAGCTTGTTCTGATCAAGCCAGTTGTATTTTGCCAGCGCGTAATCGACGCCTTTCATCAGGTCCTGATAATCGCCACCGCCCCATTCGTTCACGCAACCGTCTGAAAATTTCTGGCCGTAGCCCGACGAGCCGCGCGGATTCAAATAGAGCACGGCGTAACCGCGCGCTGCGTATATTTGATTCGTCAGATTGAAGCCATAGCCGTATGCGCCGTGCGGTCCGCCGTGAATGGTCAGAATCATTGGGCATTTCTTTCCGGCTTGCAGGTCCGGCGGCTTCATCAGCCAGCCTTCGATCTCCGTCTGATCGAAGCTCTTGAAAGCGATTCTTTCCGGCTTCGCAAGATTTAAATCCGCAATCACACCTTTGTTTATAGTCGTGAGAGCGCGCATCTGGCCGTCGCCTGTCTTCGCGCTGAATATTTCAGATGGAGTCACCTCGTCCGTGCGCGTGAAGGCAAAATTGCCGTTTGCAAACGTAAGCGAGTTGATTTGATATTGCCCGTCGAACAGAGGAGTGACCGCGCCGCCTTCGCGCGCGACAGAGTAGATAAGCGTTTTGCCGTGATCGCCCGCAAGGAAGTATATCGTATTGCCGTCTCCGGACCACTGCGGCGAACTGGCGCGACGGTCAAGCGCGGCACTGACTTCTTTCGGATCAGTTCCTTTGCGGTCTATAACCCAGACGTGAGCGTCTTCGGCGACGCTGTCAATCGTCGTGATATTACGTTTGGTTGCAGTATAGAGGATGAAGTTTCCATCGGGAGACCAGAGGGGCGACATCTCGACGCCTGAGGTCTGCGTGATACGGCGCTCTTTGCCTTTCGCGACATCGACCGCGAATATGTCGTAGTTTAGATTTATGTCCGGGTCCTGTTCGCGGTTCGATAAAAAGAGAATCTCCGTGCCCTCCGGCGACCAGTTGATCGAATGCTCGTCGGCGCGTCCGCTGGTAAGCTGGCGCGTGCTGCCATCGGCAATCTGAACTATGAAGATGTGCGAACGCAGATTGTCTGAAAACGACGTGCGGGTTTTGTATTGAGCGCGGGTGATTACGCGCGGATCTATGGATTCGGTCTGTCGTGGTTTTTCTGCCGCGACGAAGGCGATCTGGTTGCTGTCGGGCGACCAGCAGAACATCTCTCCCGCTTTCGACAAAAAGAAATTGCTGCGCTCCCATTGCGTGATCATGCGAATCTCGCGCGACGCGACATCGACTATCCAGAGCGCGGATTTGCCGTCGCGGTTCGACGCGAAAGCGATCTTTTTTCCATCAGGCGACCATCTTGGCGTTGAATCGCTCGCTTCGCCCGTCGTCAGCTGCGTCGATTGCCCGCCCGCTGCCGGAACGAGCCAGAGGTTCGATGTAGAGCTGTTTTTTTCGGGATTGGTCGAAGCCACTACGTAAACGACCGTTGCGCCGTCAGGCGACAGGCGCGCGTCGCCAACATCTTTGATTGCGAACAGATCATCAGACGCAGGAGCGTGCTTTGCCTGAACGGCGAGTGCCAGAATGGTTATGATCGCGAGTGCCAGTGCAAGATGTCTTTTCATAATAAACCTCACTCATCCCAAATCGTGTTGTAGCTCGCCGTCGTAGTCTGTCGGCTCTGCTGAAACCTGCTCGCCTCGAAACGCCAGCTTGATAAAAGGCGGAGCGATGAGCGTCGTTACAACGGCCATCGCCACCACCACTGCATAGAGCGTGCTGTTGCCCGTCATCGCAAGTCCGATTTGAGCGACGACTATTCCAACTTCGCCGCGCGGTATCATCCCCACGCCGACCTGAAGCGCGCGCCTGCGGCCCAGCCCGAACGCCCCAAGTCCGCATCCCAGAAATTTTGATAACATCGCAAGCAGGATGACTACTGCTGAAAGCAGCAATACTTGTGACGAAAGAAATATTTTCAAATCGAGTTTCATCCCGATGGCGATCAGAAAGAACGGCGTCAGAAACTCTGTCAGCACCTGTGACTGAGTGTGCAGTCTGGTGCCGTCTGTTGATTCCGATAGTGCGACGCCTGCCAGAAAAGCTCCGATGATCCCCGCTATGCCGATCAGATTTGCGACCGCCGCAAGGCCGAAACACAAAACCAGCGCGAAGATGAACAGAGAATGATTTATTTTGAGATCTCTGACAGGCTGCTTCACGCGCTTGACGATGCGTGCTCCCACTGTGATCGTAAGCAGTGTAAATCCTACAGCCAGCACAGCCGTGAGCGCAATATGGAGATAATTCACCTCGCCCTGTGCGAGGCTGCTTACGACGGCAAGCACAAGCAGACCGATTACGTCATCAATCACTGCCGCGGCAAGTATGACCTGGCTTGCCTGCGCGGTGATCAATCCCATACGAGACAACACTCGCGCAGTTATGCCGACCGACGTTGCGACCATCGCTGCGCCTAAAAATATCGCTTCAATCCACGTGTATCCGGGCCACAGCGATAATAGCCCCCATCCGGCGATGAAGGGGATGATGACCCCCACGACCGCGACAATCAAGGCTGTGGGGCCGACTTTGAATATGGCGCTTGGGCGAGTCTCAAGCCCGACCGTAAAAAGCAGGAATATGACGCCGATTTCCGCAAGCGCATCCATCACATCTGTCGGCTGCACCCAGTTGAGCAGGGCTGGCCCGATGATTACTCCTGCCAGTATCTCGCCGACCACGGCGGGCTGACGAATGCGCTCGAACGCCTCGGCCATCAGCTTGGCCGCAATCAGCGCGATGAAGAGCGCAAGCAGAACTTTGCGATGATCTGCCGCCGCATCGAGCAGGAAAAAGTTGAAGCCGATTATTTCCAGATCATTTTCCCCCTGTGAATATCCCAACAATGTTCACACAAGCATAGGGATACACTCGATGATGAGGCAAGCGTCAGAACAATCAGCATCGCTTGAGCGTAGCTTTAATTTGATGTCGGACTGACTGTCGCGATATTCAGGCTGTATAATTCTTTTGAAGCTATGCGCCATCAACCGAATTCGATTCTTGCAATAGAGGCATCGCCGTTCGGGCGATCCATCGGCCTGCTGCCCGTTATCAGGCGGCTTCGGGCCTCGTTTCCCAGCGCCTACATCGCTGTTGCCACCTCAACCGGGGCGTGCGAGTTACTGACAGCCGTCGGTCTCGTTGATGAAGCGATTGATCTGGGCGTCATCAAATCATCGGACGGCGGAGCCGGAAGCGCTGTCAAGAGATTTGCTCAGCTCTTTCGGCGAGCGCGACGCCGCGATTACGATCTAGTGCTCGATTTTGCGCCGCGACTTGAAACGCAGATGCTCTCTCGCCTGGTGGTGCGCGCGCGCACGATCACTCCTTCGCGGCTGCCTCACGTAATCGAGATGCTGCTTGGCAGCTCGAAGAAAACGCCTGATTATGAGAACGTCCTCAAACAGATCGGGGTTGACGGCAGCGACGCGCGGCTTGTCATCTCGTTGCCCGATGAAGAACATGCGCAGTTTGAACGGCTGCTTGAGCGAAACGGCTCGCGCGGGGGCGAACCGATCATCGTGCTCTACGCGGCTGGAGACGGATGGCCCGTTGAATCGTTTGGCGAAATTGGCCAGCGGCTCGCTAATAACTTCGGAGCGCGAGTAATCGCCGTTGACGAACCTTCCGATAAATCTTTCACGGAATCAACAGGCGGGCTGCTGCCTCAAACGGCCATCAGGATTGCTAGCCCGCGCGCGCTTGAGCTTGCCGCCGCCATCGCTCGCGCAAGTCTGATGATCACGGACGAGCCGGGACTGGCAAGGATGGCAGCCGATATGGGAACTCCCGTCATCGAGATAGCCGAAGCGCGCAGCGGCTCGCGTCCGGCAAAGCCTCATCGCGTGGTTTCAGGCTCGTCGCGGGGGCGCGTTCCGACGGACGATGTTTACGAGATTGCCTGCGAGGTGATTCAAGATAGTCGCAGCGCTTCCTTATTTCACAGTTGAAGAGTGGAAGTGTTGAGAACTCGACAACTCTGTCAGGGGGTTCTCGACTTTGAAAGATTGTTGTATAATCTCTGGCGCAGGGTCTAAGTAATTCGCACCGCATCTGACATCGAGTAGCATAAGGCATTCTTAAAAAAAGCTAAGGAGGGGCCATGAAAAATCTACTCTTGCTGGTGGGAGTGATTGGACTAGGTATCGGGTCTTGGTTCATCTACAAATATCTGTACCCGGCGACTGGTGTTGCGGCAGACAAACCTGATCTGGTGATTGGCGGCGCTTTTTTCGTAGTTGCGCTTGCCTGTTTATTCGCCTTCTTCTATCAGAAATTCAAAGAGGAAGGGGATCAGGACATAAGCATCACCAAGTTCTGATGTCCCGTATTAAGATTTGAGGGTAGCGGCATCCGGTTTGGCTGGCTCTAAGCGTTTTTGCCAGCCGGTATATCCTATTGCCGTTTTCAAAGCGAAGCTGTCACACATCCTAAACCCGCAGTGCAAGCCCTTCTTGCGCTGCGGCCCGCATTGTTACTGTCAAACTATTATAATCATTGATTGCCCTGTGGTAGAGTTTCAGCACTTGCTGATAGAATAGAGATGACCGAACCGGGGCAAGAATTCTACCATTGCTCTGGCTTTCGCCGGATCGCTGTGGGCTGTCTTCTAACTTCATTTTGGGATACAGGTTTAAATGAAGATTTGCGCAAGTTGCGGTTCACCCGCGCCACCTTATGATCGTCAATGCCCTCACTGCAAAGCGCCATTGAACGACTTAACCGACAGACTCACAGGCACAATCCTCGACGATAAATATCTGATTGAGCAACGGCTCGGCTCAGGCGGAATGTGCGATGTCTATCGCGCGCGGCACATTGCGATGGATAAAGAGATCGCAATCAAAATTCTCAAGCCCGAACTGGCCGCCGATCCAAAGATAGCCCAACGCTTCGAGCAGGAAGCGCGGGCCTCAAGCCGCGTGCGCCATCCTCATGCCATCGACGTAACCGACTGCGGCATAGGCGCGCACAACGTCCCCTACCTTGTCATGCGGCTTGTTGACGGCCAGACCGTGCGCGAGTTGATCGCCGAGTACGGGCCATTGCCTATCGAGCGAATTACAAATATCGTCCGTCAGACGAGCGGCGCGCTTGAAGCTGCGCATTCTGTCGGAGTCATACACCGGGACATAAAACCCGACAATATAATTATCGCTCAGGTTGATGGCGGAGACTGGGTCGAGGTAGTTGACTTTGGCGTCGCCAAGATTCAGGAAGATGTCAACAGGCGCGCAGCCCTGACGGGAGCAAACTTCATTATCGGTACGCCGCGATATATGTCGCCTGAACAGTGCGAAGAGAAACCCGTTGACGCGCGCAGCGATATTTACTCTTTAGGCGTGGTGGCCTACGAAATGTTGACAGGGGACGTGCCCTTCGATGGAAACTCTTCTACGCGCCTGTTGATGGCGCACATTGCCGATCCGCCGCCTCCGCTCAGACGCAAGCGGCCTGACATCTCACCCGAAATAGAGGCCGTAGTGATGCGTGCTCTGGAGAAAAATCCTGACCTCAGACAGCAGAGCGCCGCAGAGTTTGCGCGCGAGTTTGAAATAGCGGCGGGAATCTTTGCCAGCCGCGCCACTACTGCCTTTTCTCGCATCAGTGTGCCGCTTGACGAGATAGAGAAAGCGTCTCTTCCGCTTCACACTACAGAAGCGGAAGAGACGCTCGTGCGGAGCAGAATGTCGCCCGCATCAGAAAACAATGCGGCATCAGACGCCTTTCAATCACTGGACGATCTGAGACCGCCGAACACGGATGCGGGCACCATATCTTACAAAAATCAGTATCCGAGCGGAGCAATAGATTTATCGCCGGGCGAACCCTACCCGGTCCGCACATCCCGTAGATATCGGAACGTTGTCAGGCTCTTAGTCCTGCTTGTGCTAATGCTTGTGCTGGGATTTGTCGCCTTTGCAATCTTCGGCAATCGCGCAAAGCCTGCGAATTCAACGGTCAATCAGGCTGCGGAGTCTGCGCCTGCGGCGGATACGCAAACTGAAAAAGCGGCAGGCAATCCTGACAGGTCTGTGCCAACGAATACGACTCCCGCGCCCGGAGAGCCGACCGAAGAGACTACGAAGATAGAGACGGGAGAGATACAAAAGCAGGTGCAGTCGATCATACTAAATGCCTGGGGGGCGCTGCAAAGTCACGACATCAACAGCCATATGAGTTACTATGCGCCGCGACTGCGAACCTTCTATTTGAAAACCGATGTTGACCGCGCGTCCGTGCGCTCGGAGATCACAAACGCGCTGTCTGCTTATGACACTATGAAGTTTCGTTTCAGAAATATCGAAGTGCGAGTCGATCCATCGGGCAAAAGCGCCATTGCCACTTATGATAAGGCTTGGGATTTCGGTGGCCGCCAACCCTGGTCGGGAACTGTGCAGGAAAGATTATGGCTGGTCAAAAACGGCAACCGCTGGCAGATTAACGGGATAAGAGATTTGAAAGTATACCGGCAATAATTAATCGGTGATGAGTTGCAAAAGAACAACTCATCACCCGTTGCCGTCTCTGAGTTCACGGGCCGCGTCGCTGATTCGCCTGACGCCTTCCTGAATCGCTTCAAGCGAGTTGGCATAAGAGATTCTGACATAGCCTTCGATGCCGAACGCCGAGCCAGCCGTAAAGACTACGGCTTTCTCTTTCAGCAGAAGCCGCGCAAAGTCTGCCGATGAGTTCACCCGCCCGCCAAACAAGCCGCTGACTTTCGGCATCACGTAGAATGCGCCTTCGGGCATGGCGCATTCTATGCCGGGGATTTCATTCAGCGCAGGCACAATCCAGTCGCGGCGGCGCTGGTACTCACTTATCATAGAATGCATTATCTCCTGAGGGCCGGTCGCGGCTTCCAGCGCCGCCATCTGCGTGATCGAACTTGCGTTCGAGGTCGAATGGCTTTGCACCTTGAGCATCGATTCGATCCACGCTTGCGGCCCAAGCCCGAACCCCAAACGCCAGCCCGTCATGGCATAGGATTTGGAAAACGATCCGCAGATCATCACACGCGAACGTAGCTCCTCCGGCAACTGACCCGCCGTAAACGGCACGGCTGGCGGATAGGCGAAGTAGAGATAACATTCATCGCTAATCACCCAGAAATTGCGTTCGGCTGCGACCTCCACTATCCTGCGAAACTCATCGGGCGGAATGATTCGCCCCGATGGGTTATTCGGCGAATTGATTATCAGCAGTCTTGTGCGGGGCGTCGTGTGCTCGCGCACCATCTCTGCCGTGAGATTAAACCGGTTCGGCTCTGTATCTATAAAGACGGGCCGTGTGCGGAAGAATTTAGCTATCTCAGGAAAGGTGACCCAGTAGGGCGAAGGGATCAGCACGTCATCGCCTTCATTTAAGAGCGTTGCCATGGCGTTAAAGATCGCCTGTTTGCCTCCCATGGTTACGATCACCTGCGAGGGGTCGTAGTTTATGCCAAATCCGCGCTCCATCATATCTACAATTGCCTTGCGCAGCGGAGCGATGCCGCTTGTTGCCGTGTAGCGAGTGAAGTTTTTTTCGATTGCCTGCTCGCCCGCGTGTTTGACGTTCGACGGGGTATGAAAATCAGGCTCGCCCGCGCCCAGATCGATCAACACTTTGCCCTCGGCGCGCAATCTTTCGGCCTCCATCAGGACGGCAAGCGTCGAAGAGACTTCCATATCCGCCACGTATTCTGATTCTTTGAACAACACTACTCGCTCCTTCCTCCTTGTTTCACCCGCATCAGATCTTCGACCAGTTCAGGCACCAGTCCCGTGATCGAGCCTCCCAGCTTGAAGACTTCCTTGATTAGCCGGGAACTGAGATAAGAGTATTCTTCAGCCGCCATCAGGAAGACAGTCTCGACCGAAGGGGTGAGCCTGCGATTCATCAGCGCCATCTGAAGCTCGTACTCGTAATCCGACACCGCGCGTATGCCGCGTACGATGACCTGCGCGTTTTGCTCTACAGCGTAGTGCACAAGCAGTCCTTCAAAGGTGCCAACGCGCACATTGCTCCACGGGGCGGCGGCCTGCTCGATCATCTCGACTCGCTCCTGAGTCGAAAACATCGGACTTTTTTCCACATTGAGAAGCACGCTGACGATCACTTCATCAAACAGCCTTGCCGACCGCTCGATGATGTCGAGATGCCCCATAGTAATCGGGTCGAATGATCCCGGATAGATGGCTCGGCGCGTCAATGTTTTTCTCCCAAATGTGATAAAAGCGCAGGCTTCACTTAAGTTGAGGCATACTAGCATACAACGGTTGCCTGTTGCCAGCACACGGCAGAGCCGTAACAGGCAACGAACTGCTGACGGCAGCCTGACCATGTGTTATATTCAGGCTTGCGGAATCGAACTTTATGTCTTGGGCTTTATCAATAATCATCCCCGCCTATAACGAAGAGACGCGAATCGGGCCTACGCTCGACCGGATTCTCGAATTTCTTCGCCGAGCGTCTTATCGCGCGGAAGTCATCGTTGTTGACGACGGCTCGAAGGACCAGACCGCAGGCGTCGTCGCCCGTCGCGCGAACGACTACAGGGAGGCCGGTCACGGCCTGCGGGTTTTGACCAATAGCCCGAATCGCGGCAAAGGCTACAGCGTACGTCGCGGCGTAAGCGAAGCGCTCGGCGACATAATCCTTTTCACCGACGCAGATCTTTCGTCTCCGATCACGGAAGCAAACAAGCTGATTGATCCGATAGTCGCGGGGCGCGCCGACGTGACGTTCGGCTCGCGTGCGCTCAACCGCGAATTGATAGGCGTGCACCAGCCGTTTATGCGGGAGTTCGGCGGCAAGGTCTTCAACCTGTTTATGAGAATCATAACGGGGCTGAAGTTCAAAGACACGCAATGCGGCTTCAAAGCTTTTCGCAGAGAATCAGCGCTCCCCGTATTCACGCTTCAACGAATCGAGCGATTCGGCTTCGACGCCGAAGTGCTCTACATCGCGCAGAGGCAGGGGAACCGACTGCTTGAAGTTCCCGTCGAGTGGAATCATTGCGAAGGCGGCGAATTGCAAAGCAAGCTCAACTATATGCGCGACTCCATGAATATGTTCGCCGATTTGATTCGCATTCGCTCAAACGACATCACGGGCCGCTACAGCGATTCATCGCTTGAAATCGAATCCGCACAAGGCGCTGCCAAACGACAGTGACCCGCAAATGGAGTTCTGCTACAGAGGGCAGAAATTGACACGCCTGAAAAGAGAATCACGTCTGAATTCCACCGCCGATTGTTATTGGTTATTACGATAAATTCAAAAATGAGACTCTGAGCCTCAATGATTGAGTTCAGAGCTGCAACAATGAGATTTGGAACCTCAACTGAGAGGAATATTACCTGACCTGTTCCATTTGCTTCTTTGTTGCTTGTGCGGATTATTTCAGGCAGGCGGGAAAGCGGCTCCCGGAGTTTGATTTTAAGCGCAGTCGCATGTTAATAGAAGTTCTCGACATGAAAGCGGTTTTCAATCGAGAACGGAAACAGGAAATAATGATCAGGAGATCGCTACATGCCCATCAACAGCTACTCTGGGAGTAGCTACATTCGCCTCAACGTAAATATTGATCACATTGCTACCATCCGGCAGGCGCGGCGCACGTTCGAGCCGAGCCTTGTGGCGGCAGCCGTGCTTGCAGACCTTGCGGGCGCGAGCGGCATCACCATCCACCTGCGCGGCGACCGGCGACATATTCAGGACGAAGACGCGCGCGTGCTGCGCGCCGTTGTGAAGTCTCATCTGAATCTTGAAATGAATACTACCAAAGAGATGGTAGATATAGCCTGCGAGGTGAAGCCGGACGCGGCGACGCTCGTGCCTGAGCAGGCCAACGAGATAACGACCGAAGGCGGACTGGATGTGGTATCGCGCGAAGAAGAGGTTCGATCTGCGACCGAAGCCTTAACCGAAGCGGGCATCCTCGTCAGCATATTTATCGACCCGGACCCAGCCCAGATTGAGGCCGCCGGTAGCGTCGGCGCGAAGCAGATTGAGATATGCACAGCGCGGTACGCGGAACTAACGGACCCGACCATGCGCGGGCAGGCGAGCGAGATTGAAGCAGAGCTTGAGCGCATAAACGAATGCGCCAATCGCGCGGGCGAACTGGGGTTGCTTGTCGCAGCAGGGCACGGGCTGACCTATAGAAACGTCGCCGCCATTGCAGAGATTTATCCAATCGAAGAATTGAACATCGGCCATAACATCGTAGCGCGAGCCGCGCTGGTCGGAATGGAACGCGCTGTGCGCGAGATGATCGCCGCCATTAATGGACGGTTAATCTGAAGGAGAACCCTGCATGAGAAAACAGATTCGCTCGGTCATAGCCATAATGATCGCAGCCTTAATACAATCGACAGTCGCCGCGCAAGCGCCGCTCAAGGTATGCCCTGATCCGGCCTCGCCCTGTAAGAGCAGGCATAAGAAATTTGAAACTTACGATCTCTCTTTCACATTGCCGAAGTCGATCAAGCCGAATGTCACTTACCAGTCAACTCCGTTTTTCGCAGTCATCCTCAAAGACTGGTCTGACTCTGACTGCGACGGCGGGGAGTATTCAACTGCGATTGAGCGATTTCGCGTGCAGGCGCAGAAGTTATTTCCTGACCGCAAAGCGTTCGCCGATAATATGTGCCCGGACATGGGCGCTTTGGGATACGTGATAAACGGCAAGCCACACGTAGGTGCTTTTGTGGCTGTCTATGCCGGAGATACGCAGGCGGCGGCTGATGAGGTTCTTGCTAAAGCGAAGGGGAAGTATAAGGGCGCGCGAGTGGCAAAGATGCGGGCCAGCTTCGAGCGAATCGAGCAGTAAAAAAAGGGCCGCACTCAGGATAATCAGTATCAGATCAGATCGAATGAGGGATTCTTTTACACCACAAAACACCACCCGTGCGCACACGCCACAGGGTTTGGAGTACCGGAATAGTGTCACAAGCGCAGCCTTCCACTCCAGACCTTTTGCCTACTCTCTCGGTTTGTAGCTTGTCAGGTTGCGCGAGCGGTCGCGGTGGCGCTCGATGGCAAACGCTATGAGGCGGTCTATCAATTCAGCGTAAGATATGCCGCTCGCTTCCCACATTTTGGCGTACATACTGATCGAGGTGAAGCCGGGCATCGTGTTTATCTCGTTTATGATTACTCGATTCGTTTCGCGCTCGACGAAGAAATCAACCCGCGCCAGCCCCGATCCGTCAATCGCCTGAAACGCTTTGACGCCGTCGCGCTGTATTCGCTCCAGAATTTTTTTCGGCAGTCGCGCGGGCACTTCGGTTCTTGAGGCAGTGTCAACATATTTGTCTTCGTAATCATAGAACTCGTGGCCGGTTATGATTTCACCCGGCAGGCTCGCCACGGGGTGATCGTTGCCGAGAAGGCTTACCTCTATTTCGCGCCCGACGACCGCGCGCTCAACGATGATGCGGCGGTCATAGCGCGCCGCATCGTTGATGGCATCGCGCAATTCCGCTTTGTCTTTCGCCTTCGAGATGCCGACGCTTGAACCCAGATTGGCGGGCTTGACGAAGACGGGAAAGCCGAGCCTGCGGCTGATCTGCTTTATTATCGCCTGCGGCTTCTCTTCCCACGAAGAGCGAAGGAACCACTCATATTCTATGACGGTCAGCCCTGCCTGCGTGAACAGTTGTTTCATCACAACCTTGTCCATCCCTGTTGCAGAAGCCAGAACGCCGCAGCCTACGTAAGGCACGCCCGCCATCTCAAGCAATCCCTGAATGGTCCCGTCTTCGCCATATGTGCCGTGAAGCACAGGTATCACAACGTCGAGCGGCTCGCTTGTGCCCGCGTCGAGCCGCGTCAATCCCTGACGTGTAGGGTCGCCGATGATTGCGACCATCTGGTGATTGTTTGAAGCCATGACGGTATGAGGCAGCATGGTTTTTGAGTCGCCTGATACGAGCCATTGCCCCTCCTGAGTTATGCCTATGGGAACGACCGCATAGCGTGTTTTGTCCATCGCGTTGATTACGGATTCGGCTGACCGCAATGATACTTCGTGCTCGCCCGAACGACCTCCGAAAATAACGCCGACCCTCATCTTTTTGCCCAATTGATAACCTCTGTTACATGATTTTTTTGCCGAGCGCTGAAAGTATCATCTCGACTGCAAGTTGCGCCGTCTGATTCTGTGTGTCGAAAAGCGGATTGACCTCCGTCAACTCGACTGAAAGGACGCGGCCTGAATCCGCGATCTTTTCCATCGCGAGATGGCTTTCGCGGTAAGTCGCGCCGCCGCGTTCGGGTGTGCCCACGCCGGGCGCGTAAAACGGATCGATGAAATCCATGTCCATCGTTACGTGAATGCCAGCCGTGTTGAGCGAGGCTATCTGTATGGCTTCCGCTACGACAACCGACATGCCGCGCTCGTCCACCTCGGTCATCGTGAAGACGCGAACGCCGAGCGAGTTGAGCAGTTCGCGCTCGCCCGGATCAATGCTGCGCGCGCCGATGATCGCCGTATGTTCAGGCAGAACCTTCGGCGCGAAACCCGCCACGTGAGTCAGTTCCTTGGCCCCAAATCCGAGCAGCGAGGCTAACGGCATCCCGTGAATGTTTCCTGACGGAGATGTTTCCGGCGTGTTGCTGTCTGCGTGCGCATCGAGCCAGATAATGCCGATCTTTTCGCGGCGCTTGCGGTAGAAAGAACTGACCCCCGCTGCGCTGCCAATCGCTATCGAATGATCGCCGCCGAGTATGACCGGAAGCTGGCCCTCTTCGAGCGCCGCCTCCACCATCGCGGCTAACTCTTCGGACGCCGCAGCGATTTCAGGCAGGAATCGCGCTCGCATATTCGTTTGAACAACCGCTTCGGGAGGGTGGACATGGACATTGCCCGAATCGGTCACTTCATACCCGAGCCAGCTTATGGCCTGATTGAGTCCGGCGATGCGAATGGCAGACGGACCCATATCAACGCCGCGCCGCCCGGCACCCAGATCCATCGGCACGCCGATTATTTTAACCTTCTTTGTCATAATGCCTCCGAGACATTTTTACATCCCCGTGTTCCAGTAGCAAGACAAGTGCAAACGCGAAAAAAAAAGAGGCCGCTTCGCGCAGCCTCTGCCTTACTTTTAAGGAGGATTAAAGGGGAATCTTCAGTCACCGGCAGTTATTTCCGACTCTGAATCGAAGGTGAATCCGTAAAGATCGGCCTGACTTGCAACTTTGATTGCCGCCAGTATCTTCGGCACATAATCGCGAGTCTCTTTCGGCAAAAGCTGCTTGTCATACAAGTCCCAGAAATTCGCGCGGCCATTCTTCACTATGGCATCCATAACGCGCGGCTCGCCCGAATTGTAGGCGGCCATCGCGAGCGCCCAGTCGCCGAAAATAGTGTGAAGATCACTCAGGTATGCGGCGGCGACGCGAGTCTGCTTCATCGGATCTGCTCTCTCGTCGTCTCCGCGTGCGACTCTAAGCCCATAATCGGTCGCCGTCTTTGGAATGAACTGCCAGATTCCCCCCGCAGCGGCGGGCGAAACGGCTTTGGGATTCCAGACGCTTTCGACAAGCGCGAGCCAGACTAAATCTTCAGGCACGCCAGCGCGTCGAAACTCTGCGCGCGCCATCTCCAGATAAGAGTTGCTGCGCTCGATGCCGATGGTCATCGTTCTGCGGCCACCCTGCGTCACTGTATAGTAATTCACCCATCGCTCGATTGCAGAATTCATATTGTAAGCCATATCGCCTACGGTCAATCTTACCTGCGCGGCGTCGGCAGCCTGAGTCGAAGGCGAAACATATCCATCAGGGACGGGCAGCGCGGGCGCAGGAGCGACAGCCATCGCGGTTTGCGCAATCTCTTTTAAGCCTTCGGGCGGAGGCGGGATTTGAGCGTCCGGTGATGCGGCAGCTATATCGGTTATTGAATCCGAAGGCGGTTTGATTTTTCGCGCTGCTTTGACGACGCGAACGCCCGACCCTTTCTCAGGCTTTACGGCTTCGCCTTTCACGCGCTTTGCAACGCGGCTGTAATAATCGGCCAGGTACTCGTCGTCCGCCGCAGCTTCTGCCAGTATGCTCAGGGCTTTGTCGAAATCGGTGCGATTGCGGCTCAGCCCGCGCGGCGCAATCTGCTCGACCGCTTCATCGTCAATCTGCGTTGTCACGTGCAGTGGCGAGATTTTTTGGAAGGAAGCAAACAACAGCGTTGCCGCTCCCATCACGGCAGTCGTGATAAGGGTTGAAATCAGCTTTTTTACGACCAGTCGCTTTGTGGACACGCCTTCCGAACTTGAGGCAAAAAAAAGACTCTGCTTCATTGACACTCCCATTCTGTAATGCCGGGCACGCCGGGTTCGGTCAATCGGTTCAGTTATTTGATTTATTGGGATTTCGGGATATGAACTGCGTTTCCCTGATATTGATTTCGTTTAAGAAACTGCAAGCCTGCCCCCTCACCCTTGTTCGTCATTTCATCAACCTTCGAGGTTACATATCAATATTATCAATATCTATTTTCGCCGTCGAGATGTGTCAATTCATTGCAATAGAATCGCAAGAGAAAGCGCGTAAGGTTGAGTAATCCCGCAGCTTTCTGTAATAGTTTCAGACGATGTTTGGAATATTGAAATCCGGAATCAAGCTCGGCGTCGGCTGCTTTGTGACCCTCGTCCTTTTGATCGCGCTCATTGCCGGAGCGATCTATTATTACTGGGGAAGGAAGCCTGCGCCAAAGCCGCGAAACGGCAATCGGCGCGCGGCAGTTTTGAAGACCTCACTCGATTCTTTCTTTCAAAATGGCGACGGCTTCTTCCGCACTGGCCGCGAAAGACAGGAAAGTCATATCCCTGTCAGAGACGACCAGATGCTCGCGCAAAGCTTCAATCGTGCGAGGCCAGCACTCGCCAAGCAGGATTAAAGGTCTGGGCGAGAGCACATTCATCGTCAGCTTGTTCCAGACAAGCGAAATCTCTGTTACGGTTCCCATCCCGCCGCGCAAAGCGATGTATCCGACCGACCGGAGGATCAAGGCTTGAAGGCGGGCATAAAAATCCGCGCTTGGCTCAAGCTTTTTCAGATAAGGATTCGGGGCGGATTTGAATTGCTCCATCGTGACGCCGATAACTTCGCCGTTCGCCTCGTGCGCGCCCCGGCTGATGGCTTCCATCACACCCGCGTATCCGCCCGATGCTACATCGAATCCGGCTTCAACCAGCAGGCGGCCAAGCTTTAACGCTTCTTTATATTCGTCCGCGTCAGGCCCACAGCGGGAGCCGCCGAATACCGTGATTCTTCTTTGTGCGTTTGATTCAGTCATTGTGCAAATCTTAGATTAAGCAGCCGACAATCAGGCTTTAGATTTGGTTTTACGTACCGCAGGTTTTGCCTTTGGCTTTGCCTTTTTAGCGTTTGTTGCTTTGACGAATTTCACCTCCGAGAGATCAACGGACGGAGACGGACCTGGCGCAGTTGCGCCGCGCGGGCCGATGTAGAGTTCGGTGGTTAACTCCTCACGGTATCCGCCATCTATCCACACAATTCGATCAGGCGTCAGGCTGCCTTTTTTTACAAGATAGCTCTTAGCACGCAAGGCGCGCGTTTTTGCTATACCTTTGACAGAGACGCGTCCTCCGTAAACTATCAGGTAACCGACTGCGTTCTGATCTCTCTTCATCTCGACAATGATATTATCGAGACGCGCCTTCTCATCTTCAAAGCCAATGTCCCCGTATTCATCAAACTTTCGCGCCGAGTCGGCTTCCTGCGATGCCGCAACCATGTCTCCGGCAAAGATAGTGATTATTAACAGTAAAAAGACCTTTTTGGCGGTTTTCATCTTTACACTCCGTATCAAGAGTTTCTTAGCGTGCAGCCATTTCCGTGTTCAGTCAGTTGCATCTTTTTCGCGGCCCGCCTCGTTCTGAAGCAAAGTCCGCGTAGCCGTCAAGGCAAATCGTGACTCGGCGCACGTTGGGAAATTGCTTGAGAGTTTTTTCTATCGCTACCGTGAATCTTTCGGGAGCCATATCGCCGGGCCAGCGCGGCCACCCCTTGCGCGTTGTGCGAAGACTGACCTGCGCAGTGCCTCTCGTAATCACCAGTCTTTTGACCGATAGATACTCTGTGTAAGGCGCGGTCAAGCCTTTGCTTTTCTCTTCCGCCGTCGGCCCGGCGATCAGCGCTTTCAACGCGCCAAGGGCAGGCGAGCGGTTATCAACCATTCGCGAGACAGGTTCGAGGCACCAGGTATCATTGCTGCTGCAATCGTTGACTAAATAAATACGAACCTCTTTTTTAGCGGGTCGAGCTTCCGCATTAAACGTTGCGGCGTTCAACAGGATGACACAGATCAGCAGTCCGAAAACGATCTTCACAAAACTCTCCTGATTAAAGAGCATACGCGAGAAGGGAA
This sequence comes from Blastocatellia bacterium, assembly GCA_963804815.1. GTDB lineage: Bacteria > Acidobacteriota > Blastocatellia > UBA7656 > UBA7656 > DATEKX01. The sequence goes on from CAWDRU010000002.1 coordinate 108,929, forward strand.
TCCTTTCGCGTATGCTCTATTGCGCTAAGTTTCACCAGATATTTACACGCAGGGATTCGGGCCGCGCCAGCGATGCTTCTCCTTCGCAGCCGAATGCGCTCACAAATTCGGGCATATTCGACAACGGGCCAAGCACGCGGAATCGCGCGGGCGAATGCGGGTCAGTCGCGATCATAAGGCGAATGGCCTCTGGCCGTATGTTGCGCCGCCACCCCTGCGCGAAGGCAAGAAAGAAACGCTGCTCTGCCGTGTAGCCGTCTATCTTCTCAGGGCGCGGTTTGCCTTCGAGCGATTTCTGAAGCGCGAGATATGCGATCTTCAGCCCGCCGAGATCGGCTATGTTTTCGCCCATCGTCAGCTTGCCGTTGACGTGCAGCGTGTCGATGGCGATGTAATCGCTGTACTGTTTTTCCATCAATGCCGCTCTGGCGTTGTAGTTCTTCTCGTCGTCGGGCGTCCACCAGTTCTTCAGATTTCCGTCGGCATCGAACTGGCGACCCTGATCGTCGAAGCCGTGCGTCAACTCGTGACCGATGATGCTTCCTATCGCGCCGTAGTTGGTCGCGTCGTCAGCTTTCGGATCAAAAAAGGGCGGCTGCAATATCCCGGCTGGAAAGACTATCTCGTTGAAGTTCGGGTTGTAATAGGCATCGACGGTCGGCGGCGTCATGCCCCATTCCGAGCGATCAATCGGCTTTCCGATCTTTTTCAGATTGCGCTCGAACTCGAACTCGTCGGCCTGTAGGGCGTTCAGCACATAGGAATTTGTGTCGGCGGCAAGCCCTGAATAATCGCGCCACTTGTCGGGATAGCCGATCTTAACGGCAATGGCGTCGAGTTTTCTCAAAGCCTGTTTGCGGGTATCTTCGCTGATCCAGTCCAGAGCCGAAAGGCGGTCACGCAACGCAGCCTTCAGGTTTGCGACAAGCGATTGCGCGCGCGACTTCGCTTCGGGGCCGAAATTTTTTGCCACATAGAGCTGCCCCATCGCTTCGCCCATCGCTTCGTCCGTAGCCTGTAGCACGCGCTTCCATCGCGGGCGCAGTTCTTTGGCCCCGCCCAGTATCGTACCCTTAAACCGAAAAGCTTCTTTTACAAAAGGCGAACTCAGTTTGTAGTCGGTCGCGTTGATAAGATTCCATCGGAGATAGGTCTTCCAGTCGTTCAACCCAACTGTCGTCATCATCTTTCCGACTTCTTTGAAAAACAGAGGCTGCCCTACGTTGATGTCGCCGGGATTGGCAAGTCCGATACCAGCGAAGTAACGATTCCACTGATAGCCCGGCGTCAAAGCGTTTACTTCTGCCAGCGTCATCTTGTGATAGATGGCATTGGAATCGCGCTGCTCGACGAGCGTCATCGACGACTTCGCCAGACGCGTTTCCAGATCCATCACCGCCTTCGCTTCATCTGCCGCCTGCTGCGGTTTGTCGCCGAGCAGCTCGAACATCTTTGCTATATGCTCGACGTATTGCCTGCGAATCTCTTTCGATTTGTCATCCTCATTGGTGTAGTAATCGCGATCCGGCAGGCCCAGTCCCGCCTGATAGAGATTGGCGATAATTCGCGTGCTGTCTTTGTAGTCCTGATATGCGAAAAAGGCGTAGGCCGGATAAATATTGTGCCTGTGCAGGTGCGCGATTTCATCCTGAAGAGTCTGAATATCTTTTACGGCATTGATGCGGGCGAACTCTTTTGCGAGCGGTGCCGCGCCTTCGGATTCGATCTTTGCTTCGTTCATGCCAACGCGATAGAAGTCGCCTACTTTGCGAGTCACGCTGCCTTTAGGCGCGCTTGTATCTTTGGCCGCGTCTTCGAGGATTTGATGAAGAACCGCGAGATTCTTTTCATATAATTCCGAGCCTGCGCCCCACGAGGAACGGTCGGCAGGGATAGGGTTTTGTTCGATCCAGTTGCCGTTGGCGTATTGATAGAAGTCCTGACAGGGCTTTACGGTCGTGGCAATGCTTTTGATGTCGATGCCCGCCCCGCCCGGCCCGTATGCTCTTGACTGAGCGAACAGATTTGCGCCCGCCATATTGGCTGCGAGCAGCAGAGTTAATATTGCAAAATTTACCCTTTTAAGCTTGTTCATTACTGATTCTCCTTGATTCAAACTTCACTTGCCTGGGACTTGTGTTCTGATCGGCACACTGCCGAAGTAAACGATTGACCCGAACAACCGGTTCATGGTTTCCAGTTCATGGTTTCAATCTGTAGAGCATTCGCGGGAAGGGAATCGTCTCGCGTATGTGCTCTATACCGCAAATCCATGTTGTGCAACGCTCTATTCCCATGCCGAATCCGCCGTGCGGGAACGTGCCGTACTTGCGAAGATCCAGATACCAATCGACGGATTCTTCGGGCAGGTTGTGCGCGGCGATCTGTTTGAGCAGGTAGGCCAGATCTTCCGAGCGCTGGCCGCCGCCGATCACTTCGCCGTAGCCTTCCGGCGCAAGCACATCAACCGACAGCGAAAGCTCTGGCCGCTCGGCGTCGGTCTTCATATAAAACGCCTTAACCGCCGCAGGGTAGCGATGCACCATCACCGGGCGATCAAACTGGCTTGAAAGGTATGTCTCGTCAGGCGCGCCGAAATCGCCGCCCCACTCGAAACGGTTTTCAACCTCGCCCTTTGCGTGCCCCTCTTGCAGCATACGCACGGCGGCGTCGTATTGAAGGCGCGGAAATGGAGCTTGAATGTTTTCGAGCTTCGATATATCGCGCTCAAGCTCCTGGAGTTCCTTGCGACGATTTTCCAGCACGCGATGAGCGATGAAGGTGAGGAACTCTTCTGCGAGCTTCATTATGTCATCGAGGTCTGCGTAAGCGACTTCGGGCTCGACCATCCAGAACTCGGTCAGGTGTCGGCGGGTCTTCGATTTTTCAGCGCGAAAGGTCGGGCCGAAGCAGTAGACTTTGCCGAACGCGGCGGCGGTCGCTTCGTTGTAAAGCTGGCCCGACTGCGTAAGGTATGCCTTCGCATCCTCGAAGTAATCAACGGCAAACAGCGTCGTCGTGCCTTCGCAGGCGGCGGGCGTAAATATCGGCGTATCCATCAGTAGGAATCCGTTCGAGTCGAAAAAATCGCGCACGGCACGAATGATTTCTGCGCGCACAGTCAATATGGCATGCTGTCGGCGCGAGCGCAGCCAGAGGTGGCGATTGTCCATCAGGAATTCGACGCCGTGTTCTTTCGGCGTGATGGGAAATGGCTCGGCCACCTGAATGACTTCAAGCTGTGCGACATCGAGTTCATAAACGCCGGGTTGTTTCGGATGCTCGCGCGGAGTGCCGCGCACGATGATGGAAGATTCCTGTGTGAGAGTGCTGAAATCATTCCAGACCTGTTCGCTGACATCGCGCTTGGAGACGACGCCCTGAATGATGCCTGAGCCGTCGCGTATCTGCGAGAATATGAGTTTGCCGCTTGAACGAATATTATAAAGCCATCCCTTGATGGTTATCTCTTCGCCAACATGAGTGGATACATCTCTGATGTATGTTTGATCCATAATCGCTCCTGAGTTGTCACTGAATTCCGAGAATGAACTTAATTGATAATCCTACTATAGCCAACCGAACAAAAAAAGTAGCGACCGGTGATCAGACATATCACGGTCACTGTTCTTCTGCCGTACAGGCCGATTCAAAACAGTGTATACAATTCGCAAATCAAGCGCCGTTTTGCGCCGTTTCCGCCCGTAAAGTCGATGGCATTGCGATTGCCTTTAACCAGTCGTAGTCATTAAAACCGATTTTGAATGGAGGAACGAACCATGGCCGATAGGATTATAGAAGAGCATGTCGTGCATACGGACGGTGGCGGGAGCGGCGCGCTGACTGCGCTTGCAGTAATGCTGTTTCTGCTGGTGTTGCTGGCTGTACTCTATTTTTCAGGAACCTTCGGGCGGATGTTCGGCGGCAGCAAACACGAAATCGACATCAACATCAATAAGCCCGGCATAGTTTTACAACTACGTTAGTTTTGCAACTCCGATATTCAGCTTATCGGTAGTCCGCGTGTAAACGAGGAATCCCTTGCTCGCACGCGGCTACTGATTTCGGATTCGGCTTACTGCGGAGGCCGTCGCGGATCACCGGGAAGCGGCGGGCGTTTTTCGCTGGGAAGCGGCGGCGCAGGATCATCGGGTATCCTGCGTTTTTGATTGGGATCAAGCCGTCTGTTATTCGGGTCCTTCTCTTCCTGCTTATCTCCTTTATACCCTCTTGGCACAAACCGCACGCTTTTTCCAAGCGGTGCTACGGCTGTGGTTGAAAAGATAGTCCACGGCCCGCTCGGCAAATCTCCTGCGATCTCGCGCTGCCATTCGTATTCGGGATGCGCTTTCAAAAAAGGATCGAGCTTGAAATCTGTTCCGCACGCATGGCCTGTGGCCGCCCACATCTTCATCTGCGATGCCAGTTGGGTGTCAGTCGCTTTCGAGTTCGACGCGCCGCCGGGATAAAAACTGCGCCAGTCGCCGCCCGCGCCTGCGTCGTCAAGTTCGACGTGCCCGCAGAGCGTGTTGGCTGAGCCTGAGGTTCGCTTTCGCACTACATCGTAATGATCGCCCAGGAATTTTTTGGCCATGTCGATATCGATCTTCCCGCGATTTGCCAGCATCAACTCGTCCCAGCGGCGATGGCGCGCGTTGGCTCCGTTCTTTTCATTCTTTGGATCAAAGGTAGTCTCTTCCCGAATGGTCTTTTCATGCACGGGGAAATTCGAGCCGACAAAGTAACCGTCACGGGTGCGTTCGACTATGTTGTTTTTGATTCCGTTTTCGAGCCGCGCTATCTCGCCGGTCTTACGGTCTGCCACAAGCCAGTCGTTCGCGTATCCGCCGTTGGGACTGTCCATCATCACGCGCAGCCAGTCGTCAATCGAATTCGAGTACTGAATCGCTTTGCGTATACGATAAAACTCAGGCAGCCCGGATGGCTCGAAGCCTTTGAAATCGCTGATAGTCGTTTCGGTCACGATCAGACCCGCGCCCGTGACATAGAAATCATCGCCCGAATGAATGAATCCGGGAAACGAGTCCATCAGGATGCGGTTGCCCGATACCGGGTTGAGGTCGATCATGATGTTCCAGTTGCGACCGATCAGATAATCCATCCAGTTATTGTGCGCGATGACGATTCCGCCCGTTCTGGTCCAACTGCCGGTCGCGACGAAAGCAGAGCAGGCGGGCGGCGGCGATTGATGAAGTTCAGCGTCATCAATCCGCGCGGATTGGAGCGAAGGCACGTAGTACCACGCAAGCTCCATCCAGCCGTTCATCGCCAGCACATCGTCTGCGTCAATCTTCACCCCGCGCGAATATGCGCCGCGAGCTATCGCCTGAATCTCTTTCTGGTACTCGTCGCCGATCTTATTCCAGAACATCTCGTGCGCGGCATCGCGATAGAATTGCCAGTTGCGTTTGGTGACGCGCTCCAGATATTTTTTGAACACGCGCAGCGCATCCTCAATTTCGCGCGCCAGCAGCCAGCCGTGCTGAAAGCCTACGTGTTCGGGCGGGCCTTCGAGGTGCAGATAAATCCAGCCGTTGCGGTCGGTCCGGGAGGCCCGCGCAAGAATCTCCGCCTGATCGTAGGTTGCTTCTGCCGCCCTTATTCTGTGAATGTTCAGCGTAAACAGGAACACAGATGCGAGTATGATCGAGACTGCAATCGTTATGCGAAGCATAATCACCTCCGAGCGATGGCTTCTATGCTGATGACTGGCTTGTTCAATTGATCCGGTCGAGAAACTGGCGATTGTTGGCAGTCTCTGTCAGACCTTTGAGCAGAAGTTCCATCGCTTCGACCGATTTTTTGCCCGCAAGCGCCCGTCGAAGCATATTGATCCTCGTCATGGTCTGTGCGTCGAAAAGCTTCTCTTCTTTGCGCGTGCCCGATTTCGAGATGTCGATTGCGGGGAAGATTCTGCGCTCGGCAAGTTTTCGGTCGAGCACGATCTCAAGATTGCCCGTGCCCTTGAACTCCTGAAAGATGACTTCGTCCATCTGACTTCCCGTATCGACAAGCGCCGTTCCGATTATCGTAAGCGACCCGCCTTCTTCGGCCTTGCGCGCCGCGCCGAAAAATTTTCGCGGAAACTCCATCGCGCGCGAATCGACTCCGCCCGACATAGTGCGCCCGCGACGGCTGGTTTCGCGATTCGACGCGCGGGCAAGCCTCGTGATCGAATCCAGCAGCATCACCACGTCTTGTCGGGATTCGACCATCCGCTTGACGCGCTCGTGAACAAGCCGCGCCACCAGCAGGTGGAGGTCTGAGTCCTGATCTGCCGACGAGGCTATCACTTCGCCGCGCACGCGACGCTTCAGGTGAGTGACCTCTTCGGGCCGTTCGTCGATGAGCAGCACCACAAGATGAGTTTCGGGATGATTGTCGGCGATGGATTCAGCAATCTGCTCGATGATCGTAGTCTTGCCTGTTTTTGGCGGTGCGACGATCAGGCCGCGCTGCCCTTTGCCAATCGGCGCTATCAGGTCGAGCACTCTCATGGAAATGTTATCGTTGCCCGTAGACAGTTCCAGTCGTTCGGTCGGGTCAACTGACGTGAGCCTGGTGAATTCAGTCAATCGCGAATAATCTTCGGGAGCAAGCCCGTTGATATCAGAGATGTCCGTCAGTTGATCCGCCTGATGCCGACCGCGCCCGTTATCGGAAAGGCCCGCGGTGCCTGAAACCATCACGCCCTCGCGCAGGGCAAACTTCTGAATGATATTACGCGGAACGAATATGTCTTTTGGGCTGGGCTGGTAATTGTTGATGGCGTGCCTCAAAAATCCGAAACCCTTTTCGTTGATCTGAAGCACACCGGAAGCATTCTGTTGAGATTCCATTAATAACTCCGAGATGAATAAAACGATGAGCACAGAATGATGAGCGATAAGCTGGCAACTCTACTTCTGCCGTTTACCGTTCGTCATTCATCATTTCGTGTTTCTTCTAGTCTGGCAATTCAAGCGTTACTTCCGCGCGACTCGTCATCACGTCACGCCCGAAATCTGTGAGGCTCACGGTCGGATACATGCCCTGCTGCACAGCTATGCAGCCTGCTTGAATCAATGCTTTGATGTAGGCTGTGATCTCATCCTGCACCATATCATGCAGCAGGCCATAAGTGGAAAGCTTATCCAGTTGGCTGTCGCGCACCTGTTTACTGGTTGACCCGCGCAGCACTGCCGCCACTGTTCCTTTGCCGAATTTGTTTACGCCGAACTCTTTTTCGATTCTTGCAATGCAGCTCAGAATCTTTTTGACTACGATCAACTCGGCTTCATTGATCGGACGTTTTCCGGAAGCCTGAGGTTCGCTTTTGCTCTCCGCCTGATTCATCGCGCGTTTGCGCTCGGCCCGGCTCTTTAGATCGGCCCTGAGCGTTTCGCCCGTCGGAGCATTATCGATTATGAAATGTTCGAGTTCAGAGGCGGTGCCGATCTTAGGGGCGAGGCCGATCTTAGGGGCGGTTTTCAGCTTTGAAGCGACGGCTCCGCGCCCCACGCTCAAGGTGCCTGCCTCGGATGTTTTTTTCTTAGCCTTCGCAGTATCGAGATAATCTGACTGATCGGGCGAGCACACGGAGCAGGTGCCGCAACTGCCCAGATGCTTGCGGTCGCCGAAATAATTCAGGATGAAGCGGCGCAGGCAGCTTTTGTGATAGCAGTAGTCGATCATCTTGCGCAACTTCCACTGCTCTGCGGCTGCGCGCTCGGCCAGTTCTTTCGTGTCGATCCTGAGCGCGCGCGCGGGACTGGCGTCAAGCACACGAATGCCGCGCCCCTGATATGCGTTGTGACAGGAGATAAGCCCGCGCGACGCGAGCGATGCAATCGCGCGACGCACCTGCGCGTCGCTCAGCCCGAGCGCGCCGCCTATCAGGCCCAGATCAAGCTCGGTCTGCTCGCGCTCGCTCACGTTTCGGTTGAAGACGAGATCGCGCATCACAGCGCCTTCGGTCGATTCGTCAGAGACCGCGCTAAGGGCTTCGTCCACAGCCATTTTCATAAGCGCCAGAACCGTGGCGTCGCCCGCCCGCCCGCGCTCTATGTGACCGGCTTTTTCAAGCACGACGAGCGCCGAATAGATCGACATATCGTTTCTGACGCCGACGCGCTCGGCTATCTCGCGCGCAGAAAGCTCTATCTTTTCAGCGCCGTGAGATGTGATCTCTTTATAGACCCGGCTGATCAATTCGGGCGACGGGTGGCTGCCTTCGATGAAGAACTGCTGCGTGCGCGTGTCCGCATAGTTGAAGAGCATGAGGCAATCGGCGGGCAACCCGTCGCGGCCTGCGCGACCGACTTCCTGATAATAGGCTTCAATCGAGCCCGGCAGGTGAAAGTGAGCGACGAAGCGAATATCGGGTTTGTCAATCCCCATGCCGAACGCGTTTGTCGCAACGATGGCCTGCGCTCTGCCGCTCATGAAGACATCCTGCGCGCGGCTTCTTTCGCCTTCGTCCATTCCGCCGTGATACAACTCCGCGCTCAGCCCCGCGAGTTTGAGCTTTGCAGAAATCTGCTCGACGCTCTTGCGCGTGGCGGCATAGATTATCCCTGATCCCGTAGAATCGCGAATCAGGCGCTTGAGCACATCCAGCTTCTCTTTTTCAGTCGCCGTGTGCAGCACGCGCAGCGCGAGATTCGGGCGATCAAATCCTGCTACGGAAACGTGCGGGTCTATGATGCCGAGTTGCTCGCTTATGTCTGCGCGCACCTGCGGGGTGGCCGTTGCCGTAAGCGCGATTATCTGCGGGCGACCGAGCCTGTGGGCGGCCTCTTTCAATTTTAAATAGTCCGGCCTGAAATCATGTCCCCAGTGCGATATGCAATGCGCTTCATCGACGGCGAACAGGCGCACCTCGGTTTCCGCGATTGAATCCATGAAGGCCTGGCTTCGGAACCGTTCCGGCGCTACGTAAACGAGCTTGTATTCTCCCATCCGCAGTTTGCTCAATCGCTTGTTGGCTTCCCCGTAGCTGATCGAACTGTTGATGAAGGTAGAGGCGATGTTGCGCGCCGCAAGTTGATCGACCTGATCTTTCATCAAGGCTATGAGCGGCGAAACGACAAGCGTTACGCCGTCCCTCATCAGGGCAGGCAGTTGATAGCAGAGCGATTTGCCTCCGCCCGTCGGCATGACGACGACCGTATCGCGGCCTGCCAGCACGGACTCTATGACTTCGGCCTGACCTTCACGAAACTCCGTGAAGCCGAAATGTTGCTCTAGCGCCTCGCGGGCTAACTGGGCATTGCTCACCGGGAATTCCTCACCACGATCAATGCTTTAGCGGGTTGATCCGAGTTGCAGATTATCTCGAAATAAAACGATACCACGCGCTGCGAGGCTTTCTCAAATTCATCGCGGCCCGACGCAGTTTGTTACTGAGCGGCGGCAGGCGGTTCCGGGTTGATTCAAACAGGCCGTAGAAATCCCCGTGTCAGGGCGACAGCATCATCCGAACCCGCTGCGGACTTTTTATCGCGTGTGGCCTTACCTACTTTTTATTCTTTTAACGACAAAAAAAATCACCAAAACCGATGAAATAAAGTATAATGCAGCCTCTGCGCGCGTTAATGAAAGAATGCTTACGATTCGTGGTTGAAGTTAATCGAGTAAGCCGAGAGTCGTCACACTCAAGCGCTCCGTGTAAAGAATTACAGTATCAGGTCGTTGAAACATAACTTGACCTACATAGGTAAAGTGGGAGGTGTGTATGTTGTTCGGTCGTACTGCTTTGAGGTTACTGATCGTCGCGCTTTTTTTTAGCAATGCGGTAAACGCGCAGGTCATGGGGCTGGGCAGGGAACATACAGAGCTTAAGCGTTCGCGTCCCGCCGAAGTATATCTGGCCAATGCGACGTTTTCAGTTCAGGTCAATTCGATAGACGCGCAGGCGGCGCGGCTTACGGAGCGGCTCAAGAAGATCGTCGTCAACGGTATGCTCAATTCCAATCGAACCCTGCGCGAAGTGGCGCGCGCGCCGCAGATCCTTATAGATTGCACGATAACGAAATTCGACTTTAACGAAAAGACCGAGCAGGAAAAGGTGCTGCTGATCAAAGAGAAGGGGACTTTCAAGACCATCGCCGCCGTGATCGAGGTTTCTTACAAAGTCATTCGCACACAGGGGAACTCTACCTACTTCGCAGACAATTTCTCTCACCCGTTCAAGAAAAAGTATCAGGTAGGCGTAGAGGCCTCCCCCGCGCCATCCGAAGTAGAAGATACGCTTATGAAATCTGCCATAAAGGCCATGCTCATCAAACTGACCGATCAGGATGAAACGCTCAAAGTCAGGCTGATGGGAAAAGGCGAACTCGACCGCTTCGCAAAATTCGCTCAGGCCAAGCAGTGGAACGAGTACATCGACAGCATCACTGCGCTCCCTGAAAGAAAGCCCGACAAGAACGGAAGAAGCGAGTTCGAGGCTGACAGAAACTACAGTCTGGCAATCGCTTATGAGGCGCTGGCCTACGAAAACATGCGCAAGGATTACAACCGCGCGAAGGAATATTTCGAGCTGGCTGATACGGCCATTCGTCAGGCGCGGCAATTCGATCCGAGAGAAAGCGAATACGTAGTCGCGCAGTCGAGAATGAAACAGGGCGAAGACTACTTCAAGGTTTTTAAAGAGCGTTATCCGCAGCAGGGCGGAGGCGTCGCTGCGTCCGGCAAGACCGATGCGCGGGGAATCGCCACGCCGCCAAACAAGTTCGCGCCCGGTACTTCAACGCCCGGCACTACACCCACCGGCACTACAGCCGCCGGTACTGCGACACCCGGCGTTATGACAAATGATGAGGTCATAACGATGGTTAAAGAGGGTCTGCCTGAAAATCTGATCATAGGCCAGATCAAGGATGCCAAAGTGAAGCAATTCGATGTAAGTACGGCAGGCATTGTCCGGCTCTATAAAGCGCAGGTCAGTGAAAAGGTTATAGAGACGATCAAGGAAGCGATGCGCACGTCTCAGCCGCCGCGCCGAAAGCGACGATAGGGAATCGAAGCGGTGAAATTACTCAGAGCGATTGCCTTAACAATAATCTTCGTGCAATTGATCCTGCCCTGTGCGCGCGCTGCTCAGGATGCGGAATTGCTCGCGCGATACGATCAGGCGCTCGAACTGGCAGGCTCGAAAAACTTTGAACTGGCTTACGAGTACACGGTCAAGGTCGTGAGCAAGGACCCGCTCTTTTACGAAGCGAGCGTATTGCGAATCGCGCTTGCGACGCTGCTGAAAAAAACGGGTGCTGAAAATCCGCAGAACCTGCTGCGCGTGGCGAAGGGGCGTTTCCCCATCAGGCTCAATATAGAGCAGGACGTTCAAGCCCGCGTTGACGCTTTCACGTCCGTAAGCGCCCCCGTAGCCCCCGGCGCTACCGTAGCCGCCAGGCCGAAAGAGCGGATGACGGTTTCGCCTTACGTCCGCAAAAAGCTTGCGCTCGTCATCGGCGTCGGCGCGTTCAAAGATCCAAAGATAAGCCAGTTGCGTTTCACCGCCAATGACGCGCGCACGTTTGCCGATACTTTGAGGAATGAATGCCGGTTCGATGACGTGAAAACCCTGATAGACAATCAGGCTGTCACGGAAGACGTGAAAGACGCGATAGACAAACTTGCCGCCGAGGCGACCCCCGAAGATCTGGTCGTAATCTATATCGCCAGTCACGGTTCTCCCGGAGAAAGCGACAGGGCCGGAGTCAGCTATATTGTGACTTATGATACGAAGGTGGATAAGCTCTATGCCACAGCCTTCAAGATGGAAGACCTTTTGAGCGACATCAAGAAGCGTTTTTCATCCGAGCGCGTGATAGTTTTCATCGACACGTGCTACAGCGGCGCGACCTTTAAAGAGCCTCCGAAAGAATGGCCCACGGGAGGGCGCGGTTTAAGAGTGGTCTCTTCCGGCCTGAGCAAAAGTATGCTCGAAGACCGGATGCGCCAGACAGGCGGAGGAACAGGGGTGGGGCCTGCCACGCCCGGAGAGAGGCGAAAGCCACAGGGAGTGGGCCGTGTGATAATCGCTTCCAGCAGCGAAAACGAGCAGTCGTGGGAGAGCGAGCAGATTCAACACGGATATTTCACCTATTATCTGATCGAGGCTTTGAAACGACAAAATACCATCTCGATTCAAGCGCTGTTTGATTTTGTGAGAGACGAAGTGCCCAGAGCCGTCGAGCGCGATAAGAAGGCCAAACAGAATCCCGTGATGATTAAAAGCCTGACCGAGCCTGTCGAAATTTATCTCAGGGATGACGTGCGCACGCAGACCCCGCCAAAGAAACAGCCCTGATCGGGCTTTATCGCTTTATGCCAAGGGCCAGATAGAGGATGGGCCGGAATATCTTCCACCAATCGACCAGCGCGCGCATCTTTGTGTAAGCGATGCCGTCATTTTCTTTCGGGTACTCGATTGTGACGGGCACCTCGATGACCTTGTGACGCAGGCGCAGTGCTTTGAATAACAGGTAAGGCTCAAGCTCGTAACGGTCGAGCCAGTCCTGCCACAGGTTGATTCGCTTGTCTTCAAAAAGCGACGTGTGAATCGCGCGGAATCCGCTCGACGCATCGGTCACGCGACGACCGCAGAAGAGCGAAAACAGAAAGGTGTAGCCGCGTGTGCCCAGCTTACGGCGAAGCGGCATGCGCAGATACTCGCCGCCTTCCAGATAACGCGAGCCCTGCACGAAAACAGCTTCGCCTTTGATTATCGGATCAATAAGGCGGGGTATCTGTTCAGGCGGAGTCTTGCCGCCGCCCGATACGATTGCCACTATGTCGTAGCCGTGTTTGATGGCGTAATCAATCCCGCTGCGAATTGCCGCGCCCACGCCCAGATTTGCCCCCTGCCGAATCACGAGCGCCCCGGCCTGCTCGGCATAATGGCCTGTCTCGTCCGTCGAGCCGTCGTCTACAACCAGCATCGTCTCGACCAGGTCTGCGGGGACGGCTTTCACCACGCGCGCAATTCGCTCGCCCTCGTTCCACGCGGGCGCAACGCACAATATTCGTGGAGCAGCTTTCGGCATCGGTTGTTTGTCGTATGCTTTAGCCGTGCTCATCGCGAAGTCTCTTTGACGTTTTCTTTCAGCCATTGGTATGTGCGACGAAGCCCTTCTTCAATAGTGGTGGATGGCACCCATCGAAGCTCGCGGCGAATCTTTTCGATGTTGACCACGCGGCGGCGTATGTTGTCTATGTCGCGCCGATCAACATAGGCCAGCTCGACCTCAGCGCCGGTTATCTGGATTATCATTCGCGCGAGTTGATTGACCGTAACCTCGCGCCCCGTGCCCACGTTATAGACCTGCCCCTCGGCTTTTGATGAGAGGCCAGCGAGAATAGTGGCTTCGACCACATCATCAATATAAGTGAAGTCGCGCGTCTGCTCGCCGTCGCCGTGGATGCGCGGCGACTGGCCCATCATTGCCGCTTCAAAAAACTTTGCTATGACTCCGCAGTAGGGATTGTCGGGGCGCTGCGCCGTGCCGAACACGTTCGAGTAGCGCACAGCCGAAACCGAAAGCCCGTAGCTTTCATAAAACGCTTTGCAGTAATTTTCGCCCGCCATCTTTGACACAGCGTAAGGGCTGAGCATATTGGTCGCATCATCTTCGTTGATGGGCAGGTAGCGGGGATTGCCGTAAACGGATGCCGACGAGGCGTACACGGTTCGCCCCACGCCCGTCTCGCGCGCCGCAAGCAATACGTTCAAGGTGCCGCCTATGTTGACTTCATAGTCTTCGCGCGGGTTGCGCGTCGAGACGATGATGTTGCGGGCCGCTTCGTGAAATACGATGCTTGCGCCTTTTATCGTATCGCGGACCAGATCGAAATCCGTAACGCTGCCGCGAATGACTTCAAGTGCCGGGTCTTCGGTCGGGAGGTTGTCCATAGCGCCCGTGTAAAAATCATCGAGCACAACGACTTTCGCTCCGGCTTTCAACAATCGCCGCACAATGTTTGACCCGACGAAGCCCGCGCCGCCCGTCACTATAATTCTTTGGCCTGCCAGGCTATCGAGATTGCTCATCATGATCGTTTCTCCAAAAGACCAGCCGGTCCGAACTTTAATGCATAAACTTTGATGCTTGGCTAAGGCTGGCGAAATAGCCTGTGAAGGATACCTGATTTCAGCGCCACAATCCAACAAATAAAACCGGTTTATGCTTGAATCCTACGCGCCGAACTCGCAGACTTTCATACAGGAGATAATTATGATTGATGAACGAAGACAACACCTCGAACTCGTAGCCGCGAACCTGACCGGGTCTTATTACACGATTCACACGGGAGGCAGCCCCGATCATCGCGAAATACTGGAGACTTATTTCTTTCTTCTCGATGCTCTGGTCGAGCACGACGACAACCACCACCTGTCGCCCGGCGACACTCTCGCGCCGTTTGAGGCCGATAAATCCGAAGAGTAGGGCGCGTGTTATAATCCGTGCGTGCAAAAATATCCGGGCATCTATATCCATATTCCGTTTTGCGAGCGGAAGTGCACCTACTGCAATTTCAACACGACGGATTTTTTTTCGGACCTTGCCGCGCGATACATCGACGCCCTGAGCCGCGAGATAAAATGGCGGGGAGCAACAAATTCGACCCGCGTTGATACGATATATTTCGGCGGCGGCACTCCGTCAATTGTAGAGGCTGAGCAACTGGCCCGCATCATCCAGTCTTGTCGCGAAGCCTTCGACGTTGCCGGGGATGCGGAAGTCACAATCGAAATCAACCCCGCGACTTTATCTCGAAAAAAGATCGCGGGCTGGCTCGATGCAGGTATAAATCGCGCGAGCGTCGGCGTGCAGTCATTTATTGATCGCGAGCTTATGACGCTTAGCCGCACTCATACGGCTATGGATGCGCGGCGCACCGTTGACGGGCTTCGCGAAGCGGGATTTAAAAACATAAGCCTTGATTTGATCGCGGGGCTGCCGGAGCAGACGCTCGCGGACTGGCAGTTCAACCTCGAAGAAGTTTTGCGGATTCGCCCTGAACACATGTCGCTGTACCTGCTCGAAATCAAAGAAGGCACGCAATTGTTCGCGCAGCTCAAACGCGGCCAGCGCCCAATGCCCGATGACGACCTTGCGGCCACTATGTATCGAATGATTTCAGAAGCGACGCGCGAGGCGGGCTACGAGCATTACGAGATTTCCAACTTCGCGCTAATAGCAGATAATGATTCACCGCAGAGACGCGGAGAATCTGCTCTACTCCAACAGTCGCCCCTGCGGTCGAAACATAATATGAAATATTGGACGGCAGCGCCGTTCTATGGCATGGGATGCGGTGCACATTCGTTCGACGGTCGCGCTCGATGGGTCAATATTTTGAAGACCGAAAACTACATAGCAGAAGTCTCGCGTTTCGGGCACGCCATCTCTGAACGTCACGAATTATCAACAGAAGACCTCGCGGCAGAAGCCCTTTTCATGGGACTGCGATTGAAAGAAGGCATAGCTTTTGACCAGTTCCGCGATGAACACGGGGTTGACGTGCTGGAGCGTTACGGCTCGGAACTTCCCAGATTGGCCGACGCGGGCTTGATTGAAATCGAAAGTGGGCGGATTATTCTAACTGATGCGGGCCGTTTGCTGTCGAATGAAGTGTTCGTATCGTTTGTCTGATAGGCATACAAGAATATAAGCAGGCGAGACCTGCATTAACTGGTAGGATGCGCAACTCGGAGCAATTCCGACGGTGGAGATGTTTATGAAATCAGACAGTTTGAAAATCCGATTTCTAATCGCGCTGCTGCTGGTCGAAAGCCTTGCAGCACAATCTCTGGCCCAGAGCGGTCGATTGCGAAATCAGACGCCGAATAAAAAACAGACCGAAGATGAATCCGTTCGCCTGAGAGTCGAAGAGGTTCTGCTGCCCGTCAACGTTCGTAACAATTTCGGCTTTCTGCCGACGGACCTCAAGCAATCGGATTTCATCGTGACCGAAGACGGTAAACGTCAGGAAGTCAACGCGGTGATGCGCACGTCTGCAAACATTCTCTTCGTTGTTGACACGAGCGGAGAGAGCGTGCTCAAGAACACGAACATAAATCGCAAACTCGCCCTGAACCTTATCGGCGCGCTTTCAAGCGAAGATCGCGCGGCAATCATCACATACGGCGACACCATCGAACTGCTCTCGGCGTGGACAAACGACAAGGCGGCGCTTCGTCACGCGCTCGACTGGAAATTCAAGCCGAGCCTGAAAGCCGATTTTTACAACAGTCTCGTTTACGCGGCTGACGAGGTCTTATCGAAAGTCAGCGGTCGCCGCAGCATCGTGATTATTACCGACGGCGTTGACTCGTTCGACAAGCCCGTGATCGAAGGCGCGACGCTGACGTTTGAAAAAGCGCTGTCGGCGCTGCATCGCGCGCGCGCGACCGTCTATATCGCAAGCCAGAACGAGATCGTGATGGCCGAAATAAAGCCGCTGGCCTTCAACGCGCTCTCGTGGTACGAACGACTCGACCCAAGCGCGCGCAAGCGCATCGATAAGCTCCGCAAGTATTATCGCGAGCTTGAAGCCGCCGAGGTGCAGTTGAAAGGGCTGGCCGAAGAGACAGGCGGGATGATCTGGATTCCCGCGACGCGCGAAGAGTTCGAGAAGATCAGCCCGCGAATCGTCGCAGAGATCGGAACGGAATGCGTGCTCGCATACTCGACCGAGCGCCCGGCGGACGATCAGAGATTTCATGCCATCAAAGTCTACGGCACGCGCACGGATATATTGATTCGCTTCCGTCGAGGCATCTACGCCAACCCCATCAGAAAAGTACAGGGGGCTGTGACCTATCTCTTTAACGATGAATTTGAGCCAGTCCGAAACGAAAACGCTGAGCAGTTCGGTCTGCTGGCTGCTCGCTAGTCGCGCGTTATAAGATTTTCAGTATCAGAGATCAGAGAGTTTCGTCCTGCCGAATGATCGCGCGTCTGTTATTGCCGAAAGCCCGCATGTTATTATTCACGCCTGATTGATCTCTAAGAACCGGAGCGCGTAATGGCCTACATAGATCTACGCAGCGATACAGTGACAAAGCCGACCCCTGAGATGCGCGAGGCGATGGCGAAAGCCGAGGTCGGTGATGATGTTTACCTCGAAGACCCTACGGTCAATCATCTACAGGAGATGGCTGCCGCCATGCTCGGCAAAGAGGCCGCGCTGTTCGTGCCATCGGGCACGATGGGTAATCAAATCTGCGTCCGGCTTCACACACAACCCGGTCAGGAAGTGATAACGGAAGAGCGCAGCCACATCT
Organism: Blastocatellia bacterium; assembly: GCA_963804815.1. Lineage (GTDB taxonomy): Bacteria > Acidobacteriota > Blastocatellia > UBA7656 > UBA7656 > DATEKX01. Next base: position 126,225 of record CAWDRU010000002.1, read on the forward strand.
TCAACGCAGAGATGGCCGCGATGGCTGCCATAAGCGGAGTGCTCGCGCGCCCGGTTCGCGGCGAAGACGGCATTCTCGACTGGCCTGCAATCGAAGCGGCGATTCGCCCGCGCTCGGTTTACTATCTGGCAAAGACGGGACTTGTCACGCTCGAAAACTCACACAATTTCGCGGGCGGCAACATTATGCCGCTCGACCGCATGACCGATATATGCGAGCGGGTGCACGCCGCCGATCTGCCCGTGCACCTTGACGGTGCGCGCATCTTTAACGCAGCCACGGCGATGAAACGCGATGTTGAAGAACTTGCCCGACCATTCGATTCCGTGATGTTCTGTCTGTCGAAAGGATTGTGCGCGCCGGTCGGGTCATTGATAGCAGGCGGGCGCGCATTCATTGATCGAGCTATCGCCGCGCGCAAGATGTTCGGCGGCGGGATGCGGCAGGTCGGAGTGCTGGCGGCGGCTGGAATTGTCGCCCTGGAGAAGATGACCGCGCGGCTCGAAGAAGATCATGCCAACGCGCAACTGCTCGCTCGCGGAGTCGCAGAGATTCCCGGCGTAAGGATTGATCCCGAAAAAGCGCAGACCAACATAGTCATCTTCGACATCACGGACACGGGAATCAGCATTGCGGAGTTTCCCGAAAAACTCAAAGCGCGCGGCGTGCTCGCCATCGGCATCAGCGCACACGAAATGCGAGTGGTGACGCACCATGACGTTTCGCGCAGGGATTGCGAAACCGCTCTTGAAGCCATCAAAGCAGTTGTGCAGGATGCTCGACGCTGACGGCTGACGATGAACAAACTCGTAATCGCAATAGACGGCCCGTCAGGCGTCGGCAAGAGCACGCTCGGCAAAGCCCTCGCTCGAAGACTGGACTACCTCTATATCGATTCGGGCGCGGTCTATCGCGCTGTGGCGCTCAAAGCACTCGCTCTCAAGGCTCTCGATTCAAACACGCCTCTTGAAGACCACACGGCAATCGCGCGCATCGCTCGCGACTCTGTCATCAAGCTCGAAGGCGACCCCGATCATCTCAAAATATTTCTCGATGGCCGGGATGTCACGACAGAGATTCGCCTGCCCGCGTCCAGCCGCGCGTCTTCAATCGTCGCTACGATTCCGGAGGTGCGCGAAGCCGTAGTCGAAAAGCTGCGCGATATGAGCCGCGCGGGCGGCGTCGTTATGGATGGCCGCGACATCGGCACGCGAGTCTTTCCTGACGCGCAGGTGAAAATCTTTCTCGAAGCCGCGTCTGACGTGCGCGCGCGCCGCCGCTTTGAAGAAGAGCGGGCAGCGGGGCGCGATGTCTCAATCGAGCAGGTGGCGGCTGAGCTTGAAGAGCGCGATCTGCGCGACCGCTCGCGCGACGCGACCCCGCTTGTCAAAGCTGCGGACGCCCTTCTGCTTGACACATCCGCGCTGTCGCTCGACCGCGTTATTGAGTGCGTGCTTGAAATTGTTAAATCGCGCAGCTAAACTTCTAAGGCGTCACGGTCGGAACGCTTGAAAAACATTTTGCATCTCTGCGGGATATGAACTGAAATTAAATTCAACACTCGCCGTCAATCGCGCCTTCCTCGCGCGGAGTCGCGGGGGATTGTCACTAGCGCGCTTCACATATAAATAAAGATGGGAATATTTACAGGGCTGATAATGGAAGTTGGTCGCGTGCGCCGCATAGACCGGCGCGCAGGCGGCGCTTACATTGTCATCGAAGCGCAAAAGGTTTTAGAGGGCACGCGCATTGGCGATTCAATCGCCGTCAACGGAGTTGACCTGACTGTGATCGAGATGAGCGCCGACTATTTCAGCGCAGACGCTTCACTTGAAACCTTGAAACGTTCGACGCTCGACGGCCTGCGAACGGGCAGCCTCGTCAATCTCGAACGCGCGCTCGGCGTGGGCGAGCGATTGGGCGGGCACATGGTTCAAGGCCATGTTGACGGTACGGGCGAACTTGCAGGAGCGAAGCAGGAAGGCAACGCTTATCGAATGCGCTTTCGGTTTCCGCGCGAGCTTGGCCGCTACATCGCTATGAAAGGCTCGATCACTGTTGACGGAATCAGCCTGACGGTTGCCGCGCTTGGCCCTGACTGGTTTGAAGTCGCCGTCATCCCGCACACATGGCGCGAGACGACGCTGGCAGGCTTGAAAGACGGCCAGCGGGTCAATCTGGAAACAGACGTGCTTGCAAAATACGTCGAGCGGTTGATCGAACCGAACGACAAAGCCGTCGCCGCAAACAGCAAGCTGACCGTTGAGTATTTAACCGAGAAGGGATATTGAAGGACGAGATTATGCCATTTGCAACTATTCAGGAAGCGGTCGAAGAATTTCGCGCAGGACATATGATCATCATCGTTGACGATGAGGACCGCGAGAACGAAGGCGATCTGGCAATTGCCGCTGAAAAAGTGACGCCTGACATAATAAATTTCATGGCTCGTTACGGTCGCGGGCTTATATGTTTGTCTCTTACCGAAGAGCGTCTCGACGAATTGCAGATACCGCTTCAGGTATCGGACGCAGACAACACGGCATCGCGCGGCACAGCCTTTTGCGTCTCTATCGAAGCAAGGCGCGGAGTGACTACGGGAATATCGGCGGCAGACCGCGCGACGACCATTCAAGTCGCGGTTGACCCTCGAACGCGACCTTCCGACATTGCGCGACCGGGGCACACCTTTCCGCTGAGAGCGCGAAGGGGCGGCGTGCTTGTAAGGCCCGGACAGACCGAAGCCGTTGTTGATCTGGCTCGCATCGCGGGGCTTACGCCTGCGGGCGTGATATGCGAGATTATGAACGATGATGGCACGATGTCGCGGTTGCCTGAACTGAAAGTCTTTGCCAAAGAGCACGGCGTCAAGATTATTTCCGTGGCCGATCTGGTCAGCTACCGCATGTCGAACGAGGTGCTGGTCCATCGTACGGGCGAAGCGCGTGTGCCGACCGTCTACGGCGAGTTTCAAGCCATTGCATTTACCAACGATATAAACAGTGATACACACCTCGCGCTCGTGATGGGAGAGATCGATCCCAACCAGAGCCTGCTCGTGCGCGTGCATTCGCAGTGCGTGCTGGGCGACGTGTTCGGCTCTATGCGCGATGACACAGGCTGGCAACTGCAAAGGGCGCTGGAGATGATTGCCGGTGAAGGGCGCGGCGTGTTGCTTTATCTGAAGCAGGAAGGTCGCGGCGTCGGCCTCGTAAATCAACTGCGCGCATATCGGTTGATGGACGAGCAGAACAAAGACGCAGTTGAAGCAGACGCGGCGGTCCTGGGCCATAAGATGGACCCGCGAGATTACGGCATCGGCGCGCAGATTCTTCACGAACTCGGCGTGCGCAAAATGAGGCTGGTCACGAATCATCCTGTGAAGCGCGCGGCCATCGAAGGATTCGATCTTGAAATAACCGACCGCGTGCAGATTGAGATGGAGCCAAATGAGACGACCGAAAAAGTCTTGCGCGCGAGGAAAGAGAAGCTCGGACATTTGCTTACGAAAGTTTAACGATTTTGGATTTTAGATTTTGGATTGCTTTCGGAAACCTTCAGAGAACGAGGGTTCTCTAATCTAAAATCCTATATACCAGGGGTATTGGGGTCTACTGATCTATGCGCAGAAAATTATTGATCGGCGCGCTCTCCTTTTTAGGTTTAATCTTAATCCTCGCCATCGCCGTCTTCTGGTATATACGCAGTGGTCGGCTGGACCTCTTCCTTCAAAGCCAGGTCATCTCTGCTTTAGACGAATACGGCATTCGCGCGCAGATCGGCAGCACTCACATAGACCTTCGCGGGTATCAGGTCACGCTCAATGACATAAAGCTTTATGCGGGCGACGCTCAAAAAGAGTTCGGCGTAATTGATAGCCTCTCTGCCAAATTTTCCATACTCTCGTATCTGGGCCAGAAGATTGACATCACCGAAATTCAAATCAAGCACCCGCAGGTCTGGTACAGCGTTGACGCAGAGGGGAAATCGAATCTCGATGCGCTGCACGCCGCGCCGTCAAAAGCGGAAGAGAAGGAGAGCGCGATAACTTTCTTCACGGCGCTTTTCAATGTCGAAAACGCAGAGCTTCATTACGACGATCTTCAACGAAACGCGAGCGCAGTCGTGCCGGGCGTAAACTTCAGCCTGAAGCCGAATGAACAGAGGGCGCTTAAAGATAAGATCAATCATGACATCGCGCTCAATTTCAAAGACGGAAGCGCCAGTTATCAGGGAAAGAAGATAGAGCACATCGAATCCGCCCTGAGCGGCGTTGTGTTGTTTGACGAAAAGGACAAGGTCAACCAGCGTATTGATAAGCTGGAATTTACATTCAATTCCGATGTCGGCAAAACGCTGGCAAAGGGCAACGTCGAAAGCTTCGCTCCGCTGAAATACAATCTCACCGAACTGAATACGACTGCATACCTCGGACAGATCTCAAGCGTCTTTGCGCCTGAGCTTATGATGAAAGGCGACGTAGATTTTAACGGCACCGCGAGCGGCACAGACGCAGACTATGAAGCGCACGGCTCGCTTACATCCGAGTCGCTTGCCGCCAAAAACATTCAGGTCGCTGGTTTGAAAGTTGATGTCAATGTCAAAGGCACGGGCGCGGATTATAAGGCGACGGGCGACATAGAATCGAGTTCGCTCATCGCGGAAGGCATCCGCATCGCGGGCATTCACTTAAAGACTGATGTGACGGGCAAAGGCGACGAATACGACGCGACGGCTGATCTTTCAACGGGGGCTGCAAGCGGGCGCGGCGTCCAGATAGGCTCCATTCGTTTGAGCGACGCCAGCGTCAAAGGCAAAGCCGATGATTTCGGCGCGAGCGCATCGCTCAGCATCCCTGCGATCAAGAGCGACGTTGTGACGGTCACAGCCCTGCGAGGCCGCCTGACGGCTGATCGAATGAAAGCCAGCCTGGAACAATTCACGGCTGGCGCATTGGGCGGCTCGGTCAGCGGTTCGGCCACGGTCGCTTACGGCGGCGGCTCGTCGTCGGTCGATGTTCAGTTCAAATCCATCGATCTGGATCAGGCTGCGACGGCTGCCTCTCAGCAGGATGTAAAGGTGCGCGGCACTGCCAACGGTACGGCGCGACTGGCATTTCCCGGCTTGAATTACAAAGCGGCGACTGGCCGCGTCGAAACGACGTTCGACGCGGCCATCTCGCCACCGGAATCCGATGTTGAAAGCCTGCCGGGGCAGGGGCAACTCAGCCTCGTCGCAACGGGCAGCGGCTTCAACATCGAACGCGCATTCGTTCGCTCTCAAAACAGCGAGATAACTGCGACCGGCACGGTCGGCTGGAACGGCGCGTCCTCTGTAAACGTCAATTTCAAATCCGAGGACATGGCCGAAGTGCAGCGCGTGCTCGATGCGTTCGGCTTCATCCCCACAGATATTAAAGATAAATACCCGATTGCGGTCAGCGGGCCGGGCGAATTCATTGGCCGGGTCGAAGGCAAAATCTCGGCCCCCTCGGTTACCGGTCACGTAAAGCTGACTAACATCGAAACGAAGAAGGATGAAGTGACCGATGAAGCCGGGCGGCAGGTCGGCGCGCTTGAAGGCGACATCGCATATTCGCCGTCGCTGTTAAAAGTGGATAATGCCTCGCTCGTTCGGGATGACGGCTCGCGCGCAGATTTCAGTATCAATGCGCCGCTCGATAAAAAAGACGCCATCACGGTCAAGGCGAATGTTCAGAACTTTGATCTGCCCACAGTGATTGGCGCAGTCTCGCCCAGCTTTGCAGACTTTATAGGTCGCGGCTCGGTCAGCGGCGTAATCGACCTGAAAGGTCTGCCCGGCCCGCGAACAATTGAAGGCACGGCGAATCTTTCGCTCAACGCGGGCGAGTTCAATCTGCCTGCAACCGAAGAAGGGCAGGATGTAAAGAAGATCGATGTGCCTGAGTTCACAGGCAACATCACAATCGCAAACAGCGAATTGAACGTGCAGAACCTGCGTATGCGCGTAGGCGACAGCGACATCAAAGGCGAAGGCCGATTCAATCTCGACACCTACGCTTATTCGGTCAACGCCGAGGGCAAAAACATCGATCTGGCGCAGGTGGCCAGCGCCGCGTCTGAAAGCCTTGTGCTTGCGGGCAAGGCCGATGTGAGCCTGACGGGGCAGGGCAAGTGGGGCAGCAGCGACGACTGGTCCGAACTCAATCTAAACGCGACTATTCAAGGTCAGAATGTTTCGATCAACGGGCGCGATGTCGGAGACGCGAAGATTGTTGCGCTGACCGAAAGCGGACTGTTGAAAGTTGAAGCGACGGGCAATGTGCTTGACCAGCCGCGCACGCTGGCCGCGACGATTGATCTGCGCGACCGGAAGAATTATCCGATCAATGCAAGCGTCGAGTTCACCGACACAGACATCGGCCCGTATCTGGCGCTGGTCGCGCCGGAACTCGGCGGCATATCGGGGCGCGCGACCGGCTCTATAAAAGTGAACGGGCCACTGCTCGACACGGACCGCATACAGGCCGTCGCAAACCTGAGCAAGCTGGAATTCGGCGGCGCTATAAACGAGCGACAGCGTTACACGATCACCAATCAGGGCGACATCATCGTGACGGCAAGCCCGCAGGGCGTCACGCTCAATCGCGTTCAGTTCGTTGGCGATGGGACAAGCATCACGCTCGAAGGCAGCGTGTCGCGCGACGGAGCGAAATCGAACCTTGCTCTTAACGGCGAGGTGAATCTCAAACTGCTCTCTTCGTTCACTCCCACGGTATTCACAACCGGCATAGCAACGCTCGATGCCTCGATAGTCGGCCCGCTCGACGCGCCGCAACTGCTGGGCGTGGCGACGCTCAAAGACATCGGCGTGCGCGTAGTCGAAGTCCCGCTTTCGATAGCGCGCGGCAACGGGCAGATACGGTTCACGTCGAATCAGGCGGTGATTGAAAACTTCACGGCGACATCGCCCGGCGGCGGAACCATCTCTGCTCAGGGCGGCGCGGCGCTTGTCGGGTTGGTGCCCGACCGCTGGCGCATCGAAGTAAACATAGATCAGGTCGGCGTCGAATACCCGCGCGACACTCAGACCGTTATTGACGCCGACCTCGCGCTCAGAGGCAATCGCAAGGCGCAGGTGGTGACGGGCAATATCGAAGTGCGGCGCGCAGCCTATACGCGAGAGTTGACGATAGAAGAATTGATAGGCAGCGGCGGCCCGCTTGCGCCTGAATTCTTTGACGTGGGGCCGGGCGGCGGCGGCGGGACTTCGACGCTTGCGACGACGCTCGATCTTCGCATAACGGCAGACAACACGTTGAGCGTGAAGAACAATCTGGCGGACGCAGTCGGCACCGCTTATCTGAACGTGAGAGGCTCGACCGATGCGCCTCTGATTTCAGGCCGCGTGCTGTTTTCGCGCGGCACCGTCGAATTTCGCAGAGGGCGATTCGAGCTATCAAGAGGGCTGATCACCTTGCCGCCCGGTCGCAATGCCGACCCTGTTTTAGATATTCAATCCGAGGCCGACATCAACGGCTATCACGTGACGGTCGCATTCAGCGGCCCGCTGGCAAAATTGCAGACGACAGTTCAATCAGACCCGCCCCTGCCGGAAGTCGATATCATCTCGCTCGTGCTTACGGGCACAGTATCGGGCGAGACGACGACCGTGGGCGCGGTCACGCAAACAGGGCTGGGGCTTGCTCAATCATTGCTGTCGGCTTCGCTTTCCGAACAACTCGAAAAAGGCACACAGCGATTGTTCGGCATAAGCCGGTTCTCGATAGACCCGTTGCTGGTCGGACGAGGCAGCGACCCGACCGCGAGGGTCACAATCGGGCAGCGCATCACAAAAGATTTGACCGTCACCTATTCGCAGAACCTGACGAGCGGGCCGTCGGGCATAGAGCGCGTAGTGCTGGTCGAATATCGATTGAGCAACAGGTTTTCCGTAGTCGGCTACCGCAATGAGCGCGGCGAGCTTGGGTTCGATGTGCGATTGAGGAAGAGGTTTTGAAGAGGGATATCAAAGCAGGGACAAGCCCTGCCCCTACGTTTGTGATGTTGATTAATAGAAAAATAAAAATCTCGAAAATAATCTGGCGCGCTGTTTTGGCATTTGCCTTCTGCCTTCTGCCTTCTGCCCGCGCGCAGGCGCAGGTAGGCGATTTTCTCGGTCGTCGCGTGACGAGCGTGAATGTAGAGATCGAAGGAGCGCCCGGCAGCACCCTGACAGAGATGCGCTCGCTGATTGATGTCGCGACGGGGCAGGATTATTCGCCCGTTCGCATACACGATTCTTTAGTCAGGCTCTATCGCTCAGGGTTGATAAGCGGGGCGCGAGTCGAAGCCGCGCCTGATAGCTCGAACGGCGTGGCCCTGCGTTTCATCGTTCGGCCACAGGCGCGCATAGAGAGCGTGGAGTTTGAAGGGACGACCGTCTTTCCCGAAGTCGAATTGCGTTCGCGGCTCAACCAGCTCGACCCCGGCGAGCGACTCTCTTCGGGCGCGGTCTCGCGCGGGCTTGGCGAATTGTTCGCTTATTACTCCGCGCGCGGCTACTACAAAGCGCAGATAACGCCTGAGATTCAACTCGACCCGACGGGGACGCGCGCGACCGTCGTTTATAAGGTCACGACCGGCGAGCAGGCCAGCGTCTCGAAATTCGATATTGAAACAAAAGGCGCGAAGATAGACCTGTCCAAACTTCCGCGCCCGATTGTTGTCGGCCAGCCTTTCACTCAATCCGCCGTGCAGGACGTGATGGACCGCATCCGTGATGAATACCTTAAACAGGATTATCTTGCGGCTCGCGTCACCCAGAACATCACGCCCGATATCGAACACAATACTGTTGCCGTTGTCATGACGGTTGAAACAGGCCCGAAGCTCGAAGTCGAAGTGCAGGGGCTTACGATCAACGACAAGGATAAAAAGCAGACCCTGCCGTTTTACAAGCAGGGCGGCATAGATTCATTCACACTGGAAGAAGGCGCTCGCCGATTGCAGGACTACGCGCAGCAGAAAGGCTATTTCTTCGCGCGCGTACAGGCTCCGCCCGAACCTGATCTGTCGCTTCCGACAGCGAAGCTGGTTTATCAGGTCGAGGCCGGAGGCCGCTTGAAACTGAGCGACATCGAGATTGAAGGCGTGGATGCGATACCGCACAAAACGCTTCAGGATGAATTCAAATCGAAATCGGCTTCGCTGCTGCCTATCGTCGGCAATCGTCGCGGAATTACGAGCGACGAGTTGATTCGCCAGGACTCGAATCTGATTTTGAAACGGCTCAGAGAGGTCGGCTATCGCAAGGCGCACGTGGACGCGCGGCGCGGCGTCTCGCCTTCCGGCGACAGGCTCATCGTCACGTTCGACGTTCAGCAGGGGCCGCGCACTTACGTCGAAGAGGTAGGCATACGCGGCAATAACGTTTTGACGACCGATGAACTGCGCGCGCCGCTTGAGATCAAGCCAAACGACCCGCTGATGGCCGTAGAGGTGACGAAAGACACCGATAGACTGCTCTCTCAATACACCACGCGCGGCTATGCGACCGCCGATGTCGTTTCAGAGTACGTCGAACTGGGCAGCTTTGACGGGCAGGACCGCGTGCGATTGATCTTCAGCGTCAGCGAAGGCAACCGCATCCGCATCCTGAAAGTCAGCACGCGCGGCACTGCGCACACAAAGAATGATCGGCTCGAAAAAGATTTCTACCTGTTCAAGCCGGGCGACTGGCTGCGCACGGACAAAATACAGGAGACCGAACGTCAGCTATATGACACGAACGCTTTCAACTCCGTGAACATAAGCTCGGATACCGTAGGGCGAGCCGTGGGCGGAGTCGAGCAGCGCGATGTGACGGTGAATTTGCTTGAAGCCCAGCGGCGCGACGTGATATTCGGTTTCGGCTATCAGGCCAACGTCAACAGCAAAAAAGTTCCCGGCCTCGAATTTCTGAACGGGCTGCGCGGGCTTGTGCAACTGACTGACAGCAATATGTTCGGCAAGCTCTACACGGGCAGCACGCAGATTCGCGTGGCGCAGAATGAATTGTTCGGGCAGATCTCGTTTCAGAACCCGCGCCCGTTCGGGACTGAATTCCCGACGCTGATTTCCTTGTTCGCGCGGAGGCTGGGCGAAAGAGACTTCCAGACGGATCGTTACACGGCGACGATTCAGGCTGAACGCCGAATGTCGCCTGACTTCATCGTTTATCTGGGCTACAGCTTCGAGCGCGTCAGCGTCTTTGATCTCCCGTGCACGACGCTCAATTCGACCGATTGCGAAGGCATAACCTTAGAAGAGATTCAGCGCAACGCGCAGCCGATCCGACTTGGAAGAATCGGGCCTTCGTTTGCGATTGATACGCGGGACAATAAATTCGACCCGACGACAGGCTCGCAGACGCTCGGCAGTTTTTACTTTGCGTCGAAGTTTCTGGGCGGCAACGAGCAGTTTATAAAATTCAACGTAGAACACAATCGCTATTACCCGATTCGCGGCATTGGCAAACGCGTATTCCGCGACACAATATATTCGGTGTCTGGAAGGATTGGGCTTGCCACGCCGTTCGGCGGCGCGCAGAGTCTGCCGATCTCCGAGAGGTTCTTTGCAGGCGGCGCGCGTGACCTGCGCGGCTTCGGGTTTGAAGAAGCCGGGCCGACGATACTTGTGCCCGACCGCGATTCAAACGGCGACGTAAGAAGGGATGATGCAGGCAATATCATCCGCAAGATCAGCCCGCTCGGCGGGAACGCTGTCATCGTCATAAACAACGAATTGAGGTTTCCGATAATCGGCGCGCTCGGCGGCACGATCTTCTCCGATACGGGGAACGTCTTTCGCCGCGTGCGCGATTTCAAGCCCGGCGGATTGACCCAGACTCTTGGAGTCGGCCTCAGAATCAAGACCCCCATCGGGCCTGTCCGGTTCGATGTCGGCTTTCTGGTATTCAACAAACCGGCAGGAATCAGCGGCTCGCACCGCCACATCACCATAGGATCGACGTTTTAACTGAAAGAAGGCAACAGGCAATAGTGATGGCCAAATTCAATGCTTCAGGGCTTCGGGTTTCTACGCTCAACAATCGCGTACTATCTTCTGTTGCCTGTTGCATTTTTACTTTTGCCTTTTGCCTGTTGTCTGCCCGCAGCGCGCAGGCGCAGGTGGTCGATCAGATACTGACGCTCGTCAACGAAGACATCCTTGCAAGGTCGGATCTGTTATGGAGTCTGGCGCTTGACCCGAAGGCTCCAAGCCCTGCCGGTGCAATAAGCTCGGACATACTGCGTCAGAAACTCGACGTGATGATTGACCAGCGATTGATAGCGCAGGAAGCTCGCCGCGTGCCCGGCGTTCAGATCACGCCTGAGGATATAAGCAAAAAGCGAACGCAGTTGATTTCGCAGTTCAAATCGGAAGCGGAATTTCGCCAGCGCGTCGAGGCCGTGGGGCTTACGCCGCAGCGGATAGACGATCTCGTACGGCAGATGCTTTACATCGAAAGGTTTATTGATTTTCGTTTCCGCTCATTCGTCTTTGTGACCGAGCAGGAGATCAAAAACTATTACGACGAGCGGCTCGCGCCCGAAATTCGCAAGCAGGGACAGGTTCCCCCGACGCTGGATCAGACGATTGACGGTAAAACGGTGCGTGATCGGATAAGCGAAATCATGAAGCAGGAGAAGATCAATCAGGAGATTGACGCATGGCTTAACGCCACGCGCCAGCGCGCAGACATAGTGCATCTTTCAGAGCCGTAATTCATGTTGTGAGTGACCTCGTTCGACATGAAAAGGCGAGGTTAAATCTTCGCATAATGAAAGAACGGGATTAAATCTCCGCATAAGAGCCAGACCTGAAAGGGCGGCATTCAATGCACAGGTATCAGCCCTGAAAGGGCGAAATTCAATAGCACAGGGCATCGCCCTGTGTCTTGCATCAAGATAAACTACAAGCCCTGTAAGGGCGAAATAAGTCACTCGGTTTATTTCGCCCTTACAGGGCTTGTTGATTGTTTGCGGATGTTACCCGGCGCGATGCGCCGGGCTATTGAATTTCGCCCTTTCAGGGCTTTTACTTCGGTTCTTATATTGAACACACATCAACTAGAGTGAGTGTAGCGACAGAGTAGATGCCACCTAAACCGCGCCGGGTGCGGCTTTGGGTTTTCGGCCAGGAGGTCTGCGTTCGCTTTTACGCACGCCTCCGGCCTGTTCGTACTCCGAGCTGTTCTTGCCGAATCGAGCAGCAACGCCTGCCAGCATCCGTTCCGATACATCATTCAGGCTCTGTTCTGAAGCGATCAGCGCGTTATATTTCTCGTCAACAGCGGCGAGCGCCTGATTATATGCCTCCAGTTTTGACTGAACATCGGTGACGGAAGTATCGAAAAAAACGGCGGTCAGCCCGCCGCCCAGATCGAGCGCGGGGTTAATGGCTCTGATTCCCGCTAAACGGACCATAGCTTTTTCAAGTACCTTGGAAGTTCGTCTGGTGCGACCCATGAAGTTTCTCCTTTCTGAATTAAAGAATCACCCTTCCGGGCAATCCTTTAGGGTTAAACTGCTTTGTTTGTTTTAAGTTGTAGCTGTCTGAGAGATTGTGATGAATCTCTCTTAATATAATAGACGCGAAAAACCGGTTAGATAATTCAGGAAGAATCGTCTGGTTATCTTGATTTGTGTGGGCGATATAAAGAAACGTGTAGGCGAAACTCTATATCGGGTACCCGAAACTCTATATCGGGCACACGAAACTCTATATCGGGTAGGCGATATAGAGTTATGGGTAGGCGAAACTCTATATCGGGCAGGCGATATAGAGTAACGTGCAGGCGAAACTCTATATCGGGTACCCATTTCTTTATATCGCCTACCCGATATAAAGAAACGTGAGCATATTTACATTAAAGTAATTGACAAAAGGCAGGAGTGGGCATAGATTAGGCGCACTTGAAAAGCAGAATCGGGCTAACCCCATGAAAGCTAAAAAAGGGGGGAGGTTAGCCGGAAGCAGCTAACTGTTGAGATATTTGACAATAGCATAAAATTAAAGATTAAAACCGATGACAAAGAGGCGGTAATTTGAGGCCAAAAACAGGGGTTAGCCGGAATGGGCTATAAACCACTGAAACTAAAAGGCTGAAAATGGGGTCCCTTTGAATCGAAGACGCGACTTATAGCGGATTGAAACTCCCGCTGAAGCGGTTATAGCAATATCATTTGCCGCTAACTTTGAATCGAAGACGCGACTTATAGCGGATTGAAACTTTATTAAGGATGAGTAAGCCTTAAAGGTAGGTTACTCTTTGAATCGAAGACGCGACTTATAGCGGATTGAAACTTTACTTCTTTACCGTCTTTGTCGCGAGTGATGTAATCTTTGAATCGAAGACGCGACTTATAGCGGATTGAAACGTTAAGGTTAATGTTCTGACCCACTCCTTCCTTGCCGCTTTGAATCGAAGACGCGACTTATAGCGGATTGAAACTCAACGATCCGGCTATGACATCCGGTTCATCCATCACCTTTGAATCGAAGACGCGACTTATAGCGGATTGAAACCAGTGCCACGATGCCCATCCATAAAACCCTGCTCCACTTTGAATCGAAGACGCGACTTATAGCGGATTGAAACGTAAGAGCATCTAGGGCCTGCTGTTCGGACACTCCGCCCTTTGAATCGAAGACGCGACTTATAGCGGATTGAAACTCTGATGTTGTGGGGGGAGAGGCGCAGTCCTCTCCCCCTTTGAATCGAAGACGCGACTTATAGCGGATTGAAACACTTCTTCCTCTTTTTCCTCCACTTGAGCCACTATGCTTTGAATCGAAGACGCGACTTATAGCGGATTGAAACATGTGTATCTATCGATGTCTCCTGGCTTGACTTTCATGGTCTTTGAATCGAAGACGCGACTTATAGCGGATTGAAACCGGCCTTGCTCGATTTGCTGTTGTTTGTGTTCTCGCACTTTGAATCGAAGACGCGACTTATAGCGGATTGAAACAACGCCCTCATTGCCTCGATGAGGATATGTATGTGTCGCTTTGAATCGAAGACGCGACTTATAGCGGATTGAAACGGGGTATTGAACGAGAGGGTAGGATTCGGATGATCTCTGCGCGAGAGCCGACCGCACAAGAGAGGGCACAATATGAGTCAGAGCAATAATTCAGAGCCAAAAAAAGATATGCGAGAAGAATACGATTTCAGCGGCGGTGTGCGAGGCAAGTATTATAAGCAGTACCAGGAAGGCACTAATGTAACGCGAGTCGCCCATGATGCGTGGCCTCACAACCACGAATGAAAATAGAGAGCGTAGATTAGTCTGAGTGGCTGTTCCGCTATTTTCATCAGAGATCGACATAATAATCGAAGTAAAAGCCCTGAAAGGGCGAAATTCAATAGCCCGGCGCATCGCGCCGGGTATGATTGCCACCACCTCACAAGCCCTGTAAGGGCGAAATAAATCACTTGGTTTATTTCGCCCTTACAGGGCTTGTAGTTTCTCTTGATACACGACACAGGGCGATGCCCTGTGCTATTGAATTTCGCCCTTTCAAGGCTAATTCTTATGTCGAATTCACGTTAATGTAGTGTTGTTGGAACCCGATGTTGCAGAAATCTTCAGAGATTCCGAGTCAGTAAATCAAGCATTAAGAGTCTTGATAAACATCGCAAAGAATCAGGTGCCTCAGCCTCGATGAGATCTCGCTTTATTACGACGGCTGACACAAGCAGGCAGCGGAGTCCGCGAATCGAGTTTCTGATCATGCAGCCTGGCATTCGACTTAAGATATGGCCGCAGAAATCAGTTTGTAAAAAGAAATCTGATCAAGGCCATGCCGAACGCGAATATAAATCCATACCCGAAACTGTCGAGCCGTATCACGCTCATTCCTCGCTTACGCCTCAGTGACCCTATCGCTGACATCACTAATCCTGCCAGCACGGGAGAGATCAATAGACCGATTCCGTGAAGATTGATTCCGCGAATGCTCGCGCTCGGCATCAGCGGGTGCGGAAATATCAACAAACTGAGTGCGCCAATGATCACGCCTAAGATCGCGTATCCGATGAATGCGAAGACCGGATTGCGCGCCCTGCGATTGTGAAATACCTGCCCTATGCTGTGCAGCCCCAACTCTATAAGCACTTCCGCGATTATCTCAAGAATGAACTCGAAAAAAATCTGAAAGAGAATCTCAAAGAGGATTTCCATATATTCAACGCCGTCGAACCGTTTGCCCGGTCAGTTCTTTTCTCAACTCGCGTATGACTCCAGATAACCACAGCCACTACACATGTATGTTTTGACTCGCGCGCTCCTTTTACCCCTTGTTTTAAGTCCACGCCAGAAACTCTTCTCCGGCTCGCCCTCGATCCATTTGCTCACCAATATTGCGCCGTGCGTATAATCCGCGATGAACCCTTCCAGCATCTTCCTGTTGCACTTCGGGCATTTAAGTTCGATAACAGACATTCGAGCCTCCATAGCGGTGTCAATGTCGCCAGACGGGGAGCAGGAATACTTTGTGGCCGGGCGCGTCGGCTTCGATTGCGTCGCCTACCTTGTAGCCGCGCTCGACCAGATCGTTCGGCGGCAGCGGGTTGTGCTCGTGTTCGTACTTCAGAAACGCAACCCAGAAATGCTCGTCTTTCGTCTCCGTGTAATCGCCCGGATACTCGACCCGCAGCTGCTTCTCGTTGGCCGAATCCAGATAATACTGGATAGTCGTTGCCGTGACTCCCTGCTTTGTGTAGACCTTTATAAGATCCAATTTATCCGGCTCGGCCTGAATCATCCGGCGGACCAGCGGCTCCCACGCTATCTTGTCTCTGTTCGCAAGCTGGATGCCGCCGCTCAGGGCCGCCCATAAGATCATTAGACTCGCCGTGAGAGTTCTGAGCCACACGGGGCGCAGCCTCATCGCGGCGATGGATAATAAAAGCAGGTAGGAAGGCGCTACGATGATAAGAAAACGTATGCCCCATACGGATTGCGGCAGAATCTGGCTCGCAACAAAAGTGATGACAGCCGGAAGCACGGACAGAAGCATCAGCCACCGAAAGACGACGCTCTCTTTCGCTTCTCTTTTTCTGACCGACTGCCACGCCCAGAACAGAATCGGCGCGATGAATAAGACGGTCGCAAACGCCATGGCATACGGGCGGAGGCGATTGTATACAGGCCCGTTTAAAATGGCGTAATACCAGACCAGATCGAACAGCTTTGGCCGCCCGTTCCAGTTGAGGTTAGGCCCAAGTCCGCCCTTGCCTATGGCGGCCTTTGTCACCAGAAAAGCCCACGGCGCGAAACAGACGATCAGGCCCGCAAACGATAACGAAAACTTCGTCACGCGGTCGCGCCTTGAAATCAACAGGAATAAAAACTCCACCGCGATAATCAGCCAGCCGTAATAGTGCGTGTAGACAAGCAGCAAATTGACCGCAAACAACGCAATCAGCAATTGCTTCGAGACGGGCGCTGCATTAACGAACTTTGCAAAGACCCAGAGCGAAGTTATGGTCAGCAGCAGAAGCAGGCTGTACATTCGCAACTCCTGCGCATAGCCGACCATATACTCGTTGATGGCCATGACATAAAGCGCAAGATTCGTCGTCGCGGGTTTCAGCTTCAGTTCGCGGCATAGCAGGTAGAAGGGAATTATCGAGGCAATTGAAACCGCAACGGGAAACAGCTTCATCCACACAAGCGAGCTTGCGCCGATGCTGATCCACGCTTTCAGCAGCACGTAAAACAGCGGCGGATGCACCACATCGTAAATGACCGCGCCGATCATATCCGACCAGCTCAGGCTGACGGTCTGCGCTGTGAATACTTCATCGCTGAACAGGCCGTACGCGGCGAAATTCCAGAGCCGTGTTGCCGCAAACAGAACCGCAATCAGCGCGAAAAGAGTTCGAGTCGTATTAGTGAAGTCAGTTGCGCCCTGCTCGTCCGAACAAAGGAGCCGGGTGGAGGTTATGGTTTTTCTGACGCGCTGTGTGCTCAATTCAAAGTCGTTCGTTTCAATCGAATTCAATAAACTTCAAACCATTTGCTGGCAATCCGCTTGCCCGCGACGAAAATATCTACACGGTAAAACCCAGTCTTCCACGATCCCGCAGTAACGGTTCCCCAACCATCAAAATGATTTGACGCGTTCCAACTCGCGTCTATGCTGGCCTGTCGGGTCTTCCTTCCCAGAACCGTGCCGTCTGAATTGTAATATACGGCAATGGTCTCGAATTCAACGCGACGGCCCGGAATCGGATACTTCAGGAAGAGGTCGTAATAAATGCTTCTGCTCGAAGCGCTGCTGAAGCGAGTGCTGTATCTTTTTTGCGGCGGCGGCTCGCTGCCGCCTTCGTAAAACTTCAAATCGGTTACATCGGCGTTAAGGCTGTCGATCTTACTATAGATCGGCGCTATCCACCCGCTGTCGGCTTTTTCAACTTTGGCCATGACCCACGTGCCCGACGCTGCGCCCGAAAGCCATGTTCCCGCCGCGCGCAGCCCGCTCGCATCAACTGTTCCTTTATATTCAGCCGTTCCGCCATTTGAATAACGCTTCACATACCTGATCTCTCTGCCGCCGACTGTGCCTTCAAGGCTGGCATTGGATTCCGTGTTGTTGTTATCTCGCTGGTCGGCCCTTCCTGTAAAGGATGCGCCCGTCTGCGTGATGCTGAGCGTGAACCCGGAAGGCGGCGTTGATTGCGAAACACCATAAGAACCCTGCCACGCCCCGCCTATGGCGAGCGTCAGTTCCGCCTTGACCGACAGCGACGAAGTGAGCGAGACGCTCTGCGTCCAGTCCTGATACCCTGCGCGCTGAACGGTCAGCGTATGGCCGCCCCGCGCAATGTTTTTCAGGGTCAACTGGCCGCTGCTATCGGTAGCGCCTGCGTCTTTCCCGTCTACTAATACCTTGCATACGGCAGGGACGCTTGTGATCGTCAGGCCGTAGAGGTAAGGCGTCAGGCTGATTTCTATGGTCTTCGAGAAATCGCCGAACCCGAGTCTGAGAGTCGATACCGCATCCTCGAACCCGTCGCGTTTGACTCTGAGCGTGCGCTGGCCGCGAAGCACATGGCTTATGGTGATGCGCTGGCCGTTGCTTGAGCCTGCGACCATCTTGTCGTCAATAAAGACCTGCACATCCGGCTGGTTGGATATGACCGTTACGCTCACGCCCCACAGATACCACCCGGCGACAAGCAGGATTAGAGCGAAGCCTGCGCCCGATGCTATAAATAAAATCTTCCGATTCTTGTCCGGCTGTATACCCGTGATTGACGCTCCGCATTTCTCGCAAAACTTCAGACCCGCGCGAGCGGGCGTGCCGCACTTTCGACAGGCCGCCTCCGGTTGAGGGGGTAAGGGGATGGGCGGGACCACTATTTTTTCGATGATCGTAGTAGCCAGCCGTGCGCCGCGATCTTTTTCAGAGGGTGATTGATCTTTCTCTGCGGGCGCGACCGCCTTGCCGCAGCCCATGCAGAACTTCATTCCTTCGTCGAGCGTCATCGAGCAGCCTGAGCATGTTTGCACGGCAGCCATCTTGACAGTAGTCATCTCGACAGCAGTCATCTTGACGGTAGACGCGGCTGATGGAGTTGGATGGCCGCAGCGACCGCATGCTTTCCAGTCCATCTGAATTGCAGCCCCGCAGTTCTTGCAGCGCGGACCGGGTTCGATCACAGTCCGGGCTTCGCTTAAATTGCCGCCGCAGGACCTGCAAAACTTGCTGCTGTCAGGAAGATCCACCTTGCACTGCGCGCAATACTTCACGCTTGATCCCTCCGTGGTTGAACAGGATTGTTATTGCTATTTGTCCACAGAAAACGGTGAAACATCATTCACGCTCATCACTTTCCACATTATTGACTGCCCCTGCACCGCCCCATATGCTACTGAGCTTCCATCAATACTGAATAACGGGAAGTAAACTACATCACACTCCGGCCCTGTCTGGTAAGAATAGGTCAGGTGGCTTACATCGCCGATGATCATCATCCGCTTATCGGCTTTCTTTGCGACAAAGGCTATCTGACTGCCGTCCGGGCTGAATGACGGCGGGTACACTTCGTCAAACGCGGGGCCGTTGGTGTCGCCAACGACGATGAATCCTTTGCCGCTTTGATATGCGGCGTAAGCTACACGGCTGCCGTCGGGCGTGAATACAAGCGCGGTTATCAGATCATATTCGGGGCCTTTTTTGTCTCCGTCCATAACGTAATACTTGTTGTACTTTCTCACCTTGTAGGCCACACGGCTGCCTTCGGGGTTGAACAGCAGTCCATAGATCGTAGTCGAATAATCGAGTTCCTGTCTTTTGTCTCCGATCATCAGGATTTTGCGCATCGCGCTCGTTGCAGACTGGTACGCGATGTTTGCCAGCCCGTCATCGCGTTCGGGCGAGAGCCGACTGAGCGGGCTTTCATAAGCTACGTAAGCGATTTTGCCGCCGTCTTCGCTTACGGCTGGCCCGTCTTCAATCGAATCAAATGCCGGACCTTTCTTATCGTTGACGACCACGAACCATTTACCGTTCTGCCTGGCTCTGTAAGCCACGGTCGTTCCGTAACGGCTGTTTACGGGGAACGAGATATCATCGAACATCTCGCCCTGTTTTCCGTCTGTGACGGCGACATATTTATCGCCCAGCCTGCCTATGTAAGTTATCGTCTTCGCGTCGCGGGCGAAGACCGGATAATAGACGCTGTCGTAGGTCGGCCCTTTTTCGTGCTCGATGTATATGGACCATTTGTCGGAAAGCTTTGCGCCGTAGACTATTCTCCCGTCGGGCGAAAAACTGAGCGTGCCGACGCCTTCTACCGCAGGCCCGCGCCTGCCGTCAACTACGACGAATTCAGTAATGGCCTTGCGGTCATCTTTAGCCACGTAAGCGAAGCGGCTCCCGTCTCGATTAAAGATAGCCTTTTCAGCCGAATCGAAATCCCTGAGCCTTCGGTCGCCATCGTAGACATAAGGCTGATCGTTGTCTTTAGCTGAATAGGCTACCTTTGGCTCTGCGCGATTGAAACTGAGGAAAGGCAGGGCACCCGGTTTAGAATCAGCCGGAAGCGACGACAGGTATGCTTCGCGAAATGCGACTCGCGGCTGGTTGCTGCCTGCGAAAATAATTATCAAAAAAGCAATCGCCACAACTGCCAGAATGGCGCGCGCAGGTAACGGAAACTCTCCGGCCTGCGCGCGCGCCTGATAATCGAGCGACGCGCCGCAGTTTCCGCAAAAGGTAGCCGATTGACCCACCCCCGCTTTGCATTTCGGGCAGACCTGCTCCAGCACGGTAGGCGGGCGAGAGGTGTTTGACTGCGAAAGTTCGTGGCGGCAGTTTATGCAGAAACGCGATTCTGCGCTCACCGTCGCTGTGCAATTCGGGCAGCTTGTTGATAAGACCTCTTTGCTCATACTGACTCGGAGTGCGCTCGAAGCGTATCCTAAACGAATTTAACCATTCATATCCATCAAATCATTGTTTTATAGATTAGAACTGAGGCGCAAAGGCCATAGCGGAGCGGATTATATCATCAGAGCGTTTCTGCTATGCAAGGCGAGCGCAGATAAAAGGCAAAAGGCAGGGTCATCCAGTTCTCTGGAATTGGAAGTCAATTCACCGCAGAGACGCAGAGAGCGCGGGATGGCCGATGTATGTGCTTCGCGCGCGGAGGGGCGCAGAGGTTTTCTCTGCGCCCCTCCGCGCGCTCTGCGGTGAACTGCGTTTATACTATCAGCTTCCTTCGTTGAGCCACGCCTGCCAGGAGGCGAAGTCGAATGGTCTGCCCAGAAAGTTTTTTACCAGTTCCGCAGCCGGTCGGCTCCCGCCCGGCGCGAGTATCTGGTCGCGGTAAGAGCGGGCCACCCCCTGCGCAAACATGTTCGAGCGGTCGAATTTGCTGAACAGGTCTTTGGCTATCACAAGCGACCACATGTATGTGTAGTAGACCGCCGAATAGCCGTCCAGATGGCCGAACGAGGTTTGAAAATGTGTCCCCTCGACGTAGGGGAACGGTTGATACTGTCGCATCAATTGTTTGACCATCGCGTCTGTGTCTACCTGTTTCGGGTCGCGGTCATAGATCGAAAGCGACAGCTTCGCATAGATCATCTGGCGTCGCACCTGCAATCCTTTGCCGAATTCGCTTGCGCGCTTCATCTGCTTTACGAGCGCCGCCGGGATCGCTTCGTTCGTCTGGTAGTGTTTTGCAAATGTCGCAAGCGTCGCAGGGTCCCACGCCCATTCTTCGAGCATCTGTGACGGCGCTTCAACAAAATCCTGCTCGGTGCTGATGCCGCCTATTCCAACCCATTGATGCCGCCCCGCAAGGAGGAAATGAATCAGATGGCCGAACTCGTGGAAGAAGGTCACAACATCATCGTGCGTCATCAATCCCGGCTCGCCTTCAACGCCGCCGGGGAAATTGCAGACGAGCGCGGCTTCGGGAATCTGCCGACCTTCAACGCCCGTGCGAATCCCAAATTGCGCCGCGTGATTGTACTTGCCTGCGCGCGGGTGCATATCGAGATAGAACCGCCCGACCAGCTTTCCGCTTTCGAGCATCTCCCAGCACTCAACGTCCGCATGCCAGACGGGCGCAGACTTCACCGCGCGAAAGCTCACGCCGAAAAGGCGGCCCGTTACATCGAGCACGCCCTGCTTCACACGGTCGTAGGGGAAGTATGGCCTCACAGACTGCGAGTCGAACGCATAGTCGGACTTTCGCACCAGCTCCGAATAATAGTTGTTCTCCCACGCGGTGACGACGGTCGATGAGGGCGCGTCCTGCTGCCTGCGCTTGAGCAGAGTTTGATAATCATGTTCTGCGCGCATCCCTGATGCCTCGACGATCTTGTTTATGAAGTCCGAAGCGTTACGCGCGCTGCCGACCATCTTGTCGGCTGTGATGTAGTCGGCCCAGCTTTTGAAACCGAGCAGGTGCGCAAGTTCATCGCGCCGGGCGATCATTTTGTTGAGCACTTCGATGTTTTTCGGGTATGCGCGATTGTTATAAGCGATATACATTCGTTTGCGCAGGTCTTCATTCTTCGCATAAGAGAAGACCGGCAGCGAATCGGGATAATCGATTGTGAGCGTGATCTTCCCGTCCGCGCCCGGTTTGTGACGCGCGATGAAGTCTTCGGGCAGCCCGGAAAGCTCTGCTGCGCTGTCTGCGGTGATCGTGCGAACATCATCGCGTATGTTGCGCGCAAATTCCTGCCCGATTTTGACAAGCTCGTCGCGCAGCTCTTTGATCTTTTTGCGTGTGACCTCGTCTTTATCCACGCCCGCAAGCCGGAAGTCGCGCATCGTTCGCTCGACGTAGAAGCGCGTCTCAGCGTCGGCTTCCTTCAGGTCGAGCGCGGCAATCGCATTATAGACATCATGGTTGAGCGAGAGCGCAGTGGCGAAGGCCGAAACTTCCTGATTCCCTTTTTCGGCGACCGCGCGAAACGCCGCATCAGGGTGGACGTTTTGAATCAGGTCCGTTTGATAAGAAGCGGCTTCGAGATGGATCAATACTTCGTCGTAAAGCCGAAGCGTGTTGTCGATTGTCCGCCTGCCTTTTATTGCAAGCATCTGGTCGAGCGATTGCTGCGCTTTTTGCAGTCGCCCGCCCATCTCTTTTTTGAATGCTGCGCCGTCCGGGCGACCTGCCCAGAAAGGCGTATCATTTTGTATTGGCGGTTTGCGGTTATCAGCCAATGTAGAGAGCGAGCCTCCCATCAGAAAAATAATTAATGCCATTGCTTGAATTCGTTTCATTCGGATTCCTCATAAACTCGTTGCGATATCTCTGCATTGAAATTTCCCTGCACTAGATTATCAAAGCTCTCAGGCGTTTCATAGAGCAACTCTATCCCTGTTATGGATTGCCACTCGATTCCAATGCGGCTAAAATATAACTTAAACATTGGACCACCATATGATGGACAAGCTCAAAGAAGAATGCGGTGTATTTGGTATCTTCGATCACGAAGAAGCGTCGCGGCTCACTTATCTGGGCCTCTATGCGCTACAGCATCGAGGGCAGGAGTCAGCCGGGATGGTCTCATCCGACGGCAGGCGGCTGCATCAGGTGCGCGGCATGGGTTACGTCAGCGAAATATTCAATCAGGATCAACTCGCGCGCCTGCCCGGTCCGTCTGCGATAGGCCATGTGCGTTATTCGACAGCTGGCAGCGTCTCTCTGCTCGAAGCGCAGCCGTTTCTGGTTGACGGTTATCGCGGCCAGATCGCGCTGTGTCATAACGGCAACCTGCCTTACGCATCACAGGCGCGCGCAAAGCTTGAGCTTGACGGCGCGATATTCTCTTCGACTTCCGACACCGAAGTCGTGCTGCACATGATCGCGCGCTCGCGCGCAGGCGACCTTGTCGGGGCAATCGTCGATACGTTCGAGCAGATCGAGGGCGCTTATTCGATGCTCTTTTTGACGAAAGACAGCCTGATAGCAGTGCGCGACCCGCGCGGCTTTCGCCCGCTGTGCCTCGGCCAGTTGGGCGGCTCTTATGTGATAGCGAGCGAAACCTGCGCCTTCGATCTGATCGATGCGACCTACCTGCGCGACGTAGAGCCGGGCGAAGTGCTGGTCATTGACCGCAAAGGGCTGCACTCGTCATCCCCGTTGCCTGCGGCCCGTCCCGCGCATTGCATATTCGAGCACGTCTATTTTTCGCGGCCCGACTCGATAGTCTTTGGCCAGTCGGTCAACAAGACCCGTCATAAGATGGGCAAACAGCTTGCGCGCGAACACCCTGCCGACGCCGATATTGTCGTGCCCGTGCCCGATTCGGGAACTGCTGCCGCGATTGGCTACGCTTCGGAATCAGGAATGAAGTTCCGCTTCGGGCTAATGCGAAATCATTATGTCGGTCGCACGTTCATCGAGCCTAAACAATCGATCCGTCATTTCGGAGTAAAGATAAAGCTGAACCCTGTGCGCGATCTGATCGAAGGCTGTCGCGTGGTGTTGATAGACGATTCGATTGTGCGCGGGACTACGTCGAAGAAGATCGTGCAGATGGTACGCCATGCAGGGGCGCGCGAAGTGCACGTTCGCATCAGTTGCCCGCCCACGGTTGCGCCGTGTTTTTACGGCGTAGACACGCCCACCAGAGAAGAGTTGATCGCCGCGAATTTGAGCGTCAAAGGAATTGCCGATTACATAGGCGCGGATAGTCTCGGCTATCTGAGTCTCGAAGGAATGCTGCGCGCCTGCGATGACCCGCAGGGCGCGCGCCACTGTACCGCCTGCTACACGAACAACTATCCGATACCGGTGACCTCCGCTGCGCGAACCAAGACCGAAAGGGAAGAGGGCGCGCTGCTTCACGACGAAGTTTGGCCTCGCACATAGTTTCGGTCAAAACGAGAATGAATAAAAACCAGAGACAGACCGCTCTCATCGTACTGCTGATAATAGGGGCGATTGCGATATTTTCTTACCTGCGCAATCGAAAGCCTCAGGAACCAGAACCCGTACCCGGCCCTGTTTCGGGCAAACTCGTCATCCGCTTTCTCGACATCGGGCAGGGCGATGCGGAATTGATTCAACTGCCCACGGGCGAAACCATACTGATCGATTCGGGGGATCGCGGCAAGCCGACCGTCGATCTGCTGAAGGGCTACGGCGTCAGGGAGATCAATCTGGCCATCGCAACGCATCCGCACGCCGATCACATAGGCGAGATGCGCGACGTGATGCGCGCTTTCAAGGTGCATGAGATGTGGGATGCAGGTTTCAATAACCCGACCAGCACTTACACGAATATGCTTCTGGAGGTGAAAGCTCAGGGCGTAAAATTCTCGACTCCCAAACAGGGCGAGTCGCGCCGGTTCGGCGACGTGCTGATCGAAGTCCTTCATCCCGGCACGGTATTGCCGGACGAAAATGCGAACAACGCATCAATCGTCGTAAGGCTGACATTCGGCGGCAAACGATTTCTGTTCACGGGCGACACGGAGGTTCAGTCCTGGCAGCAGATGTTGGATACGGAAAAAGATAAGCTGCGCGCGGACCTGCTCAAGGCCGCGCATCACGGAAGCTCTAACGGCACTACAAAAGAGATTCTCGATGCCGTACGGCCTTCGATATTCACTATCAGCTGCGCCGTCGGGAATGATTATCATCACCCGCATCCGAAGGTTGTAGACCTGCTTGAGAAGAATCAAAATATCAAACCTTTTCGCACGGACCTGCAGGGAACGATCACCGCAGTTTGTGACGGCAACAGCATACAGATGAGCACGGAAAAACAGGTGGCCGCCGGTAAACTCTACTTGACGGGCGATGAGGTGGCCGGTAATGTGGCAACCGATGATCGCAGCCCGTCCACCGGCAAGCGCGGAGGCAAAAAAGCCCGATGACAGAGAAAACTTCATCGAAAGTCGTGATTGATCGCATGGAAGACGACCTTGCAGTCATCGTCATGTTCGACGACGACAGCGTGCAGTTCAACCTGCCTGTCAAATACCTCCCCGAAACTGTAAAGGAGGGCGACCATTTGCAGATGAATTTCAGCGCTGACAAAGAGAGCCGCCAGTCGCAAAAACAGAAAGTTGCCGACCTGCTCAAAGAGCTTACAGACAAGAAAGATTGAATAACACTGGCTATCAGGTATGAAAGAAGAATTCAGTTACCGCGATGCGGGCGTAGACATTGACGCAGCCAACGATGCAGTAAGCCGCATCAAGCGGCTTGCCGGTTCTACCTTTACGCCGAACGTTTTGACGGAGATCGGCTCGTTCGGCGGGATGTTTCGCGCTGACTTTGCAGGACTGTCGGAGCCTGTTCTCGTCTCTTCAGCCGACGGGGTTGGAACGAAACTGCGGGTCGCGTTTATGACAGGAATTCACAACACGGTCGGCTGCGATCTGGTCTGCCATTGCGTAAACGACATACTGGTTCAAGGCGCGCGGCCTCTCTTTTTTCTGGATTACATCGCCGCAGGTCGGCTCGTTCCTGAAACAATCGGATCGGTGATCGAAGGCATCGCGCGCGGATGCCGTGAATCGGGCTGCGCGCTGATGGGCGGCGAGACGGCGGAGATGCCCGGCTTTTATGCCGAGGGCGAATACGACATCGCGGGCTTCATCGTGGGCGTAGTCGATCTGGCGCGCGTCATCGACGGCAAGCGCATTGCGCCGGGCGATGTATTGACGGGGCTGCCGTCGGTCGGGCTTCACACGAACGGTTACAGCCTTGCGCGAAAATTGTTGTTCGAGGTCGCGGGCTACAAGCCTGACACGCGGATTGAAGAACTGGGCTGCACGGCTGCCGAAGAACTGTTGAAGCCGCATCGCAGCTACTTGAAGGCGCTCGACGGGCTGTTGGATTCAGGCGCGATCAAAGGGCTTGTTCATATAACGGGCGGCGGGTTGCTGGAAAACATTCCGCGCATACTGCCTGACGCCACAGCGGTCGAAATTGATCTGGGCGCGTGGCCTGTGCTCCCTGTTTACGATCTGCTTCGGCGAATCGGCAACGTTACGGAGCGCGAGATGTATCGCACATTCAACATGGGAATCGGCATGGTCGTGGTCACAAGCGCGGAAGATGCCGACCGGGTGCGAGCGCATCTGGACGCGCAAGGCGAAGCGCATTACGACATAGGCCGCGTCGTTGAAGGAAAGCAGTCGGTTTCACTGGTCAAAGTGTGAATGTATCGCGGCGTCTTCAATTCTCAGGGACTAAGAAGACATCCCAGGCTCAACGACCCAGATCAGCGCCGTGAGAATCGCGGTAGCGGAACTGATTGCCGTACTGGTCAACGCGCCTCGACTCTCTGTAATCAAGTAAATGTACTTGTTGAATAGAATATGGCTCTATTTGCGGACCATCCATCGGTAATTGTGGTTGGGCAACCTGCCTGTACTATTGTGTCGAGATGAACCCCCAACAGTAGCCAACTGCTAGTAATGCCTAATAAAAACATGACACCGCTTGAGATTCGTCGCTTATTCATTGTGCCCTCTTTTTTGTAAGTCGTTACCGATTAGAGGCGGCTCGGACGATCTGTAGAAAAGAATCTTTATCCTGTAGAACTCCAGGAGGGAAATCAGACATCAAAGGGAGCAACCTTATTTTTTTCAAGACTTCTGTTATCACTACATCGTAATCGGTGAATATGAAAGAATCATCTACCATGATTTGCGGAACTTTTTTCGTGACCCTTCCACTTATTACTGCATCTGACGCTTGTACAAGCGCACTGAAATATTTTTCCGGCGTTTCTGATTCTGTGAACCCCTCTGTCAATCCTACTAAAGCCATTGTGCTGACAATCCTACTTCTGCCCTTTGCTTGTTCGACGAGACCGATGATTGTCTTACCACCATTTCTTTCAAGATAATGAGTGTAGAGCTTGCTGTGAATGCGCTGCTGTTGAGTTAATACACCAGGTTGCACGGGCATAGCATCTACAATTTCTGCCTGATACGCTTTTTCCTCTGCCTCTATACGTTGTGCCTCTTTACTTTGCAGTTTGGATGCGCCAACGCCGACTACTGCCAGCAAAGCTAATCCTACGATGAAACCAAAAATAAACGATTTAGACATCTCAACCTCCTTGACCCATGCGGCAGAAGCTTGGAAAATCCCTGTTATTTGCCGTCAACAACTTTGCTTATATAGTTGTCGGTAAGTTCAGCAAATGATTGCAACGATAATGATGGATGCATCTGGTTAAAGCAACTGCCACTCTTATATTACTCACTATTAAATTGCGTCAAGAAAATAAGCTTGATTACAGCGCCGTATGTTAAGCATTGCGAAAGGTTCCATCTCCTATAATAGAGCAGTGAATAACTCTTGCGCCATTTAATCGGTTGAAGTATCGCGCAACAATGCCTTAGCATGAAACGTTAAGGTTAAGACGGAGCGAAAACGAATTATGAACTGGTGCCCGAATTGCGGAAGACAAACAGAAGAAGGCGAGAAATTCTGTCGCAACTGCGGCATGCCGCTTGATCTGACCGGCGAAGACGCTTCCACATGGATTCTGTCGGATTCAGACCGGCCTACGCTTAATTTACCGCCACAGCATTTACCCCAACAGAATCTGCCGCCGCGAAATTTACCGCCGCACACAAGGCCGGTCAATCCGAATCAGACTGCGCAGACCGGCCCCACTTATCTTCCGCCCACGGATTTTTATACGCCGCCTCAACCGCCGCAATACTATCCGCCGGTGCAGCAGACGGGGCAATCGCATATCCGGCTCGGCGACTGGCTGTCGGGCGGGTGGAAGCTCTATTCGCAGAACTGGCTGTTGATGTCCGTGGCTACTTTTCTGTCGATGATACTGAGCTTTTGTACGATAGGCATTTTAGCCGGACCGCTTTTGATGGGATTGTATCGCATGGCGTTCAAGTCGATGCGGCAGGAGCGCGTCGAGATGAATGACCTGTTCAACTGGAAGGACCAGTTCTGGCAGGCGTTTCTCGCGTTCGTGATCTTCGCGTTGATACATCTGGGCTTTTCAGGGGCGAGCCGGGGCGGGGCGCTTTCGGGCCTGATTGCCTTCGTCATCTCGCCGTTTCTGGTATCGGTGATGGGATTGACCATCCCCTACATGCTTGAGCGAAAAGTGGATGTGGCGAATGCCATAAACGATGTCGGGCGGATGATATTCTCGCGCGATGCGATGATGTGGTGGATTGTCGGGCTGGTATTTTCAGCCATCAGCGCAGCCGGATTCGCCGGGTGCTTCATAGGCGGATTCGT
This sequence comes from Blastocatellia bacterium, assembly GCA_963804815.1. Taxonomy (GTDB): domain Bacteria; phylum Acidobacteriota; class Blastocatellia; order UBA7656; family UBA7656; genus DATEKX01. The sequence continues at coordinate 154,974 of CAWDRU010000002.1, forward strand.
CACTGTGCCGTGGATGATCTCATCTTCTGCGGTCGCCTATCGCGATGTGTTCGGCTTCGATGATCCGAACCGCACGAACCAGTAAAGGATAACCGATCTGCAATTTGAGATTTCAAATTCCCGCTCTCTTTTGCTACATTGTCACGACCGATGAATGAATCAATTGAACTGAAAGCGGCCCCGCCGCGCGTTGCCGTGATAGGCGCAGGGTACTGGGGCATAAATCACGTCAGGAATTTCTACGAGCTGTCGGCGCTCGGCATGGTTTGCGATACGAGCGAGCCATCGCTCGCGCTGGTGGCGGATAAATTCCCGCGCGCTCGAATAGAGAAAGATTTCCGCGCCGCGCTTGATGATAAAAATATTCGCGGCGTTGTGATAGCCACTCCGGCAGAGACTCACGCGCGACTTGCGCGAGCGGCAATCGAAGCGGGCAAAGATGTGCTCGTAGAAAAGCCTTTGACTCTCGATGTTGAAGAAGGCGCACGACTCGTGGAACTTGCTGGTAATCGAAACGCGATCCTGATGGTAGGCCACCTGCTCGAATACCACCCGGCAGTGCTGCGCCTTCGCGAACTGGTCGCTTCGGGCGAACTGGGCCAGTTGCGCTACGTCTATTCCAATCGCCTGAACCTCGGCAAAGTGAGGCGCGAAGAAAACATACTCTGGAGCTTCGCCCCTCACGACATCGCGATCATACTGAGGCTTGTCGGCGCGTGGCCCACATCAGTTTCGGCAACCGGGGGCGCTTACCTCCAGCCCCGTATAGCCGATGTAACGGTCACCAACATGGAGTTTTCGACGGGCGTTCGCGCGCATATATTCGTCAGCTGGCTTCACCCTTACAAAGAGCAGCGTCTGGTCGTCGTCGGCTCAAAGCGCATGGCTGTGTTTGACGACGTGCGCAAAGACGACAAGCTGATTGTTTACGATCAGGGGGTTGAGTTCGTAAACGGCGAGCCTGTAACAAGGAAAAATGACGGCGTAGCCGAGCCGCTTGAATCGTCCGAGCCGCTTCGCAGCCAGTGCCTTCAGTTTTTGAAATCAATCGAGACAAGAGAGCGTCCGCTGACTGATGGCGAAAGCGGGCTGCGCGTCCTGCGCGTGCTCGATGCTGCCGAGCGTTCACTGGCCGGGGGCGGAATTCCCACCTCGCTGGAAGAACAGACTGTGAGAAGCCAGTGTCAGTAGTCAGATGATTTTATATGGAAAAAAACTATTTCGTTCACGAATCAAGCTACGTTGACGAGCCGTGCGAGATCGGCGAAGGGACAAAGATCTGGCATTTTTCGCACGTCATGAGCAATTCAAAGATAGGCCGCCGCTGCAACATCGGCCAGAACGTAGTCATATCGCCTGATGTCCGACTGGGCGACAACGTAAAGATTCAAAACAACGTCTCCGTTTACACAGGCGTCGAGCTTGAAGACGATGTGTTCTGCGGCCCTTCGATGGTCTTCACGAATGTGACGAACCCGCGCAGCCATGTGTCGCGCAAAGACGAGTACCGCCGGACGCTCGTCAAACGCGGCGCTTCCATCGGCGCTAACGCGACGGTCGTGTGCGGAAATACTATCGGGCGTTATGCTTTCATCGGAGCGGGTTCGGTGGTTACGCGCGACATACCGGACTATGCGCTGGTGGTTGGAAACCCCGGACGCATCACTGGCTGGATGTGCCAGTGCGGCGTAAAGCTCGACCTGTCGCGCGATGCACAAAAAAATGAAGCCGCAACCTGCGCGGCTTGTACAACAAGTTATGTGAAAAGAGACGGTGTCGTAAGTGAAGATTCAGGCTCCGGCATAACCCGCAGCCTGAACGATTGAGTGCAACGGGCGATGAACAGGCATCGCCCGTCAGGTTTATTCAGGCAGCCAGATTATCATTAGGAATTGGCATCGTGATATTTTCAACGGGCGAAGGGCGCAATTCGATTTTTACTATGCGCTCTGCCCCGCATTCATAACATATCTGAATCAAGCGATTGTCCCTGACGCGGGTGTGCGGAACTCCCCAGTAGTGTGCGTGATTTCTCAAAAAAGCGAGTAGCTTCATTTTTCACTCCTCGTATATTTATCCGATCTTCTTTCTTTTTTATTCCCTCACTGTTATTAGACGGAAAAGGTTTGCGTTTCGCTGCAAAAAAAATCAGATCGAGGAGCGTCGGCCATATCTATAACAGTTTCTCCACATTTTCAGGCGGGCGACCCAGCACGGCCTTATCGCCGCGCACGACGATAGGGCGTTGCATCAGGTCGGGATTTTCTACCATCAGCCTTATCAATTCATCATCCGACAGGTTGCGCTCGCCAAGTCTGAGGTCGCGGTAAAGCTGTTCGTCCTTGCGCAGCAGGTCGCGCGGCGAGACGGCCAGTTTATTTATCAGCCCGCGAAGCTCTTCCGTGGTCAAAGGCGTTTCATAATAGTTGATCGAATCGAATTCAACAGCGCACTCTTCAAGGATTCCCAGCGTAGCCCTGCACTTGCTGCACGTGGGCTTTTGATAAACTCTGATCACTTCGCTCATAGTCTTTCCCTCGCTCATGATTTTCCTCCCGACCCGATTTTATCACATACGCAATTCTCAGTTTAGATGAGAGCAACACTTGAGGGAGCGATTGAGGCCGTGAATATCAAGAGCCTGCATTTTTCAGCAGAGACAAAGCGGATGAAGAAATCCTGAAAAGCATGCTTGAGTATTTCAACAGGCTGACCATAGAGGCAGAATCGGGAAAAGGCTGGTTCAGTTTAGATGAGTTCATAGAGTCGGATTTCAGCGAGATCATGCTGGTAATTGACGGGCATCTCGATGCCTCTGCCCCATGCTCGTATCAGGTTGCTTTCAGACAAACATTGAGAGCTTCCGCAGCAACTCTGTGCGGCTCGTCCGGCAGAGGTTCCCGCCTGTGAAAAAATCGTCTTCCGTCACTTCAGGCTTTGCGTATTCCGGCGGTTCGACGGACATCAACTCTTCCAGCCCCTCTGCCTCTGTCTCACATAGAACTAATCCCTCAAGCTCGCCTCCGAACACATCTATTGAGAACACCCGGCCAAGATAGTGGTGATAATAGCGGGTCTTCCTGAGCCGGTCTCCTTTCAAGCCGTCCAGAAGTTTGTACTCGCTCGGCGACAATAGAATCCGGCTGATCGTCTGAAAGTAAGGCGAACTTGATTCGAGCTTCTTGTTCAGCTTGATAAGTTGCCTCCCTGTGTCGGTATCTGTCAGGAGCCGCAGCCGAAGTCTTGTGTTGTGAAGGTACTTGTCCTCGAAAGTCTTTGAATAAGGCTCGACCGCGCCCCTCCAATGCGCTAGAGATGAAACGAGGAATCTTCTCTCGTACTCGACTCGCGTGTATTTAGTTTCTTCTGTATTCATCATACCTGGGTTTAGAGTTTGAGCACGAAGCGTATATATCTACATACTTCCAGCTCAAGCCTTCCATCTTTCATCGGCTTGTCAGGGCGCATTTTATACCACAACCATCTTATGATTAAAAGGAGTGGAATTCGCGCAGTATCGCCTTATCGAGCAAGCCATGCGCGATCACGTATACAAACAATCAGCACGGCTACAGTCAATGGCAGCTTAGGCTCTATATACCTTTTAATCGTAAGCGGGCTGTGATATAGATCCTCTTCTGCTGAAGCGCTTACGCTTTCAATCCCTTTGCGGGGGCAAATGCAGCCGCCCAATGAATGATCCATCCGCAGCGAGACCGTCGTGCGGCTAACCTCGTCAATACAACATGAGAAGTAAACAGATAAAACAACTCAACTGGCTGGCTCTTGCGCTGGCATTGATGTTCACCACATCCAGCCACGCAGAACATCTGCCGTTCAAGGTTTACACGACCGCTGAAGGACTGGCGCATGACGGCGTCAACAAGATCGTCCGTGACTCGCGCGGGTTCTTATGGTTTTGTACTGCCGATGGCTTGTCGCGTTTTGACGGCTACCGGTTCAAAAACTACACCCAGGACGAAGGCTTGCCGCACCGCAACATCAACGATTTTCTCGAAACGCGAGAAGGCGCTTATCTGATTGCCACAAGCGGGGGCTTAAGCGTTTTCAATCCAAACGGCAAAGCTTATCGTTGGAGCATAGTCGAATCGAAACTGGAACAGACTTCCGATGAGCCGCCTTTGTTTCAGACCTTTGTGCCGCCCGTCTTAATTGGCAAACCATCAGTCAGGGGTCTGAGTTTAGGCCAGAAGCTTACGGTTAAGTTTTTAAGTTTGGCTCAAGACCGCGAGGGTCGGATTTGGGCGGGAACAGGCAACGGGATTTTTCAGATTAGAATGACCGGCGAAGGATTGACGTTTCAGGAAGTCGAACTTGAAAACTGGAAAGATAAAGGGCTTCCCATTGTGTCGTTGTATGCGGACTGGGAGGGCGGGGTATTTGTCGGCACGGATGTCGGCCTTTATTGGATTGCGCCGTCCGGCGAGTTGAGAAAACTGACGGATATTGCTTCCAGTTCAATCATTCAGGATCGCGACGGCAATCTGTGGGTGAATTCCGTCAGCGACTTAAAAGTCTATTCATTTGAGAACCACAGGCTGGAACTGCTGCATAGTTATTCACAAAAAGACGGGCTTCCGGCAAGTGCCCTGCATTTCAGAACGCAACAAACATCCGACGGGAGAATTTTTGTCGGCTTCGAGTATGGGTTTAGCGAATTCCTGCCCAACGCCAAAGCCAACGAGCCGAAGTTTCACATTTATGCGGTAGAAAGAGTCAACTCGATGGCCGAAGACGGGGCTGGAAATTTGTGGATCGGAACCGACACGAAAGGCGCGTGGAAACTCGCGCGGACGGGATTTGCCATTTTCGGCGAGCAGGATGGGATTTCGCCGACTCAGGAAATCATGTCGATCTTTGCTGACCACAAGGGGGAAGTTTATGCCGTGATTCGTCCCAATAAGCTATCGCATCTTGCCGGTGGGAGATTTGAAACCGTGTTGCCCTTCGGGCTTACGAAACGAAGTTGGTATTGGCATTTTCTGGATCATCTCTCTCAAGATGATGAATGGTGGATTCCCGCCGAAGACGGGTTGCGGCGCTACCCGAAACTTGCCAGCTTCGCAGATTTAGCTCGTACTCCGCCGAAAAAAGTTTACACAGTGGCTGACGGCTTATTTGTCAACGTGGTCCCTCTCCAGTTTGAAGATGCTCGCGGCGATATCTGGATTTCTCAGGGAGAAAACCTGAGCCGTTGGGAACGCCAAACCGGCAGGATGATTCCTTACACACACAGCGACGGCTTGCCTCTGGGCAATGGAACGATCTCGTATACGGAGGATTCACACGGGAATATCTGGTTCGGGTTTTATTTCGGCGGGCTGGCGCGTTACCGCGACGGCAAATTTCGGCTCTTTACAGAAGACGATGGTTTGCCCACCAGCCAGGTCAGCGACCTGTTGACAGATTCGCTCGGACGATTGTGGATAGCCACCTCCGGGCATGGCGTGTTCCGGCTGGACGACACACAGGCCGAACATCCTGTATTCAGCAATTATTCGACGGCAACCGGGCTTTCGAGTAATCACCTCATCTGTCTGACCGAAGACCGCTTCGGACGAATCTATATCGGCACAGGGCGCGGCATCAATCGCCTCGACCGGGACGGCAGCGTGAAAGTTTTTACGCAGGAAGACGGGTTGCCGAGCAATTTCATCACGCGCTGCACGGCGGATAAGTACGGCAACCTGTGGTTTGTGGCGCGCAACACGGTAGTGCGGTTCGTGCCGGAAATCGAGCAGGTTCCCACCCCGCCGCCCGTTTTCATTGATCGAATTCTGGTCAACGGCGTGCCGCAAAGCATCTCGCAACTTGGCGAAACTGAAACCCGCCCGCTGGAACTGGAATCCACCCAGCATCAGATTCAGGTAGATTTTTTCGCGCTCACTTTTGGTGCCGGGGAAAATATCCGCTATCAATACCAGCTTGACGCGCAGGACTGGAGCGCGCCGATCAAACAGCAGACCCTGAATCTCGACCTTGCACCGGGCCAGCACATCTTGCAGGTGCGGGCGATTCGCACCGATGGCATCGCCAGCAACAAGCCCGCTGTCGTTACGGTCAGGATTCTGCCGCCGCTCTGGTTGCGCTGGTGGTTTGTGTCTATCGTTGTCTTGCTGATCGCCTCAGCCGTCTACGGGTTCGCGCGTTATCGCTATCGGCGTATGCAGGCGCTCTTAGAGGCCCAGGAAGCGCTCAGGCGCAGCCGTGAAGAACGGTTTGCGGAACTCGAACGCGTCCGCAATCGCATCGCCACAGACCTCCACGACGACATCGGGTCGAGCCTGACGCAGATTTCCATCCTGAGCGAAGTCGTACAGCAACGAACCGATCAGAGCGATGCGCAACTGTCCGCGCCGCTGTCGATGATCGCCGGTGCTTCGCGCGAACTGGTCGATGCGATGAGCGACATCGTCTGGGCGATCAACCCGCAGAAAGACCATCTCAACGACTTGACGCAACGCATGCGCCGATTCGCAAGCGATGTCTTGACGGCGCGCAATATTGCTTTCGAGTTCAGTGAGCCTGACGAAGAAAATGACATCCCGCTGGGCGCGAACATCCGCCGCGAGGTATTTTTGATTTTCAAAGAGAGCGTCAACAATTTGATTAAGCATTCCGCCTGCACGGACGCGCAGATCGATTTTCAAATCGCCGCAGGGGTGCTCAAGTTGACCGTCTGTGACAATGGAAAAGGATTCGACGCGGCGCAAGACAGTGAAGGTCACGGCCTGGCGAGCATGCGCCAGAGAGCCAAAGGCATTGGCGGGCAATTCGAGCTGACGACGCACGCTGGAGAAGGCACGATCATCAGGCTTGAGTTGCCGCTTATTGGGAACAGGTAGCCGGGAGCGCAGGCGTCTCGCCTGCAAGTTCAGGAAATCGCGAGCTAAACGCAATCGAAAACTGCTCTAATACTACAGTTGCAATTAATCCGAACTGAGACTGGCCATTCTCACTTTACCGGGTCATCTCCGAACATTGACGGCGAAGAGTTCTAAACTTTTCGCCCGCGAAGTATGGCGCAGAGTCACAGCACGCTAAAAACATCGAACAAAATGGATTTGTCCTTTCGTACTTACTCTCCTGGAACTGAAACCTTTGATGGCGATGAGCCACTAACCCGGAAGGACCACACAACCGGAGGAACAAGAGGTATATATGGAAGCTTTTAGGCAAGATATTCGATACGGTCTGAGAATGTTACTGGCGAAACCCTCGTTCACCATTATTGCTGTGCTCGCCCTTGCATTAGGCATCGGCGTAAATTCCGCCATCTTCAGCGTAGTCAACGGTGTGTTGCTAAAGCCTATGGCTTATAAAGAGCCTGATAAGCTGGTGAGAATTTGGGAGAAGTGGGGCGGTTTCGATCAGGGATCGGTTTCCTATCTCAACTTCAAGGACTGGCGCGAGCGGAATCAATCCTTTGACAAGGTGGCTGCATCCCGTTGGACTGGTTTTAACCTTACCGGTGGAGATCTGCCGGAACGTGTTACTGGTCGCCAGGTTTCAAGTGAGATGCTTTCAGTGCTGGGTGTCACCCTCGCAATCGGGCGCGACTTCATGCCCGATGAAGACCGCGAAGGCGCAAATGCGGTCGCTATCATCTCTGACTCGCTGTGGAAGCGCCGCTTCGGCAGCGATCCGTCTGTCACTGATAAAACCTTAACCTTAAACGACGAGCCTTATCGGGTGGTAGGTGTGCTTCCGGCAGATTTTCATTATTTTCCTAAAGCGGATGTATTGGTGCCAATAGAGGCCACAAAAGAGCGAGCACTGAAAGAACGCTCCTGGCATCCGGGTATACAGGTGTTGGCTCGGCTTAAACCGGGCGTCAACATTACTCAGGCTCAAGCCGATATGACATCGATTGCTGGAGCGCTTGGTCAGGAGTATCCGAATACGAATAAGGAACACTGGGTTACGCTGAAGTCGCTTTATGATGCCACTGTGGGTGATGTGCGCAGCCTTCTTCTTATGTTGCTGGCGGCTGTCAGTTTTGTGCTCCTGATCGCCTGCGCGAATGTGGCGAACCTGATGCTGGCGCGAGCATCGGCGCGTCAAAAAGAGATAGCCATCAGGTCAGCGCTCGGAGCAAATCGCCTCCGCATAATTCGCCTCCTGATGACTGAAAGCGTCATGCTTGCGCTGGTTGGCGGTGGCTTAGGATTGCTGACGGCATATTGGGGAACGGGGCTTGCGCTAAAGGCTCTTCCCGACGCGCTGCCGAGAGTCAATGATATAGGGGTCGATGCGAACGTGCTTCTGTTTACGCTGGCCGCCTCCATCATCACCGGCGTGGTCTTTGGGCTGGCACCAGTGCTTCAGGCTTCCAATCCTAATCTGAATGAAACTCTTAAAGAAGGCGGGCGTTCTGGCGGCAGCGGTCGGCAAGGCATTCGCAGCGTACTGGTGGTTGCAGAGATAGCAATCTCGCTCGTACTGCTTGTAGGGTCGGGGTTATTGATTCGCAGCTTTATCGCGCTCAATCAGGTCAGCGCCGGGTTCGATGATCAAAACATGTTGACGTTCAACATTTCATTATCTTCAAAAGAGTATAAGGAAGCGCCGAAGGTTCGCAGGTTTTTTCATCAGTTTCTGGAAAAGATCGAAACCTTGCCGGGCGTACAGTCGGCAGCAGCCACGGACCTGCTCCCGCTGGGAGGGAGTGATAGCGAGACCCAGTTTTATGTCAGCGGACGGCCAAAGCCTTCACCAAGCGAATTGCCGCTGGCAATGAACTACATTATCAGTCCGGGGTATCTTAAGGCCATGCGTATCCCTTTGCTGAAAGGGCGGTTCTTTGAAGAGAGCGATACACTAACATCAGGACTCGTAATCGTAATCGATGAGAATATGGCTAATCAGTATTTTCCGGGAGAGAACCCCGTAGGCCAGCATCTCAGTCTTCCGATCAAACCTGATATGGACATGGAATTCCAGATAGTCGGCGTAGTCGGCCATGTCAAACAGGAAAATCTTGATACGGTTGATGGATCTACTGTGAGCACACAGATGTATATAACGTACGCTCAAGTCCCGGACGAATTCGTCTTTCCCGGTTCGACGCTGATTGTAAGAACAAACGCGGAGCCTTCCCAGTATCTTTCAGCAATCCGCAGTGAGTTAACGTCGATGGGCGGTCTTGCCACATTGTCGAACGCTAAAACGATGGAACAGCTAAGAGGAGAGATAATTTCTGACCGGCGATTTACGTTGATACTGGTCGGGGTCTTTTCGGTGCTTGCGCTGGTTCTGGCATCGATTGGAATTTACGGCGTCATATCCTATTCCGTCGCACAACGGACACGTGAAATCGGGATAAGAATGGCGCTGGGAGCAAGCCAGGGGCAGATTCTTAAGATGGTGGTCGGTGGTGGAGCAAAACTGGCCATGGTCGGCATTGTAATCGGAGCGGCGGGCGCACTGGGTTTGACGCAATTTATCAGATCATTCCTTTACGGCGTAAGCCCATCCGATCCGGTGACATTCACGGGAATCTCTCTTATTCTGGCTTGCGTGGCGATGCTGGCCAGCTATGTGCCCGCGCGACGCGCAACGAAAGTCGATCCGAACATAGCTCTGAGGTATGAATAGCTTTTTGTGAGTTCAGGCACGGTAAGCAAAATCATCCGGAGATAGGGGTCGAACCCGGCGTGATCGAGCCAACTGCCGGAGCAACTCATAACTGAGCGCGGCCATCGGGCCGCGCTCCTGCCCTTCAGCCGGGCGGCTTCCGCCAGTATCACGCCCTGATAATCCGGCCTCGCATAAGCTTTTAATTATCGCTTACGCAATTCTCAAATTGCGCTGCATCAATGATATAATTTTACTAAGAGGATCAAAGCTTGAAAGTAGTTTACAATCAGGGACTGTATCTGCCCGAAATAGATTTATGGATGGACGCGAAACGACCGCGCGCGCGGTCAGTCATCTCGCACGCGCACGCCGATCACATTCAGTCTCACGCAAGCATCATCGCCACGCCTGCGACGGCGAAAATATTCGAGCATCGCGTAAGACCGACTGACGCCATCCTGCTCGATTTTTACGAGACGAAAGATTTTACCGATTTCACTCTGACATTTTATCCGGCAGGCCATTGTCTCGGCTCCGCGCAAACTTTGATCGAGCGCGAAGGCGAGCGACTACTTTACACGGGCGATTTCAAATTGAGATCGGGGTTATCGTGCGAACCGCCTGAGATAGTTTCGTGCGACACGCTGATAATGGAATGCACGTTCGGGCATCCTCAATTCAACTTCCCTGATGACAAGATAGTTCACCTCATGCTTACAGAGCAGATTGACCGCGCTTTCGTCGAAGGAAAACAGCCCGTAGTATTTGGCTATTCGCTGGGCAAGAGTCAGGAAGCGCTCAAGATACTTTTGCGCAGCGGCTATTCGGTCGCCGTGCATCATTCGATTATGGCGATAGTCGAAATCTACCGCGAGATGGGAATAGAATTCGACGGCGATTATCGCCCGCTCGATTATCAGGACACGCACGGACTTGTAGTGCTGATGCCGCCGGGCGCGCAGCGCGGCGCGCAGGCGCAGGCGATTGAAAATCCTTACACGATCTACCTGAGCGGATGGGGCATGGACGCGCGCGCGCGCTATCGTTACAAAACGAATTCGGTTTTACCGCTTTCAGATCACGCGGGCTTTGACGATCTGGAGCGTTACGTGACTGAATCTGGCGCAAAGAAAGTCTATACTCTCTACGGCGATAATTATTTTGCTTCGCACCTGCGGCAGGCAGGGATTGACGCGGAACATCTTCACAAGCCTTCCGCAAAGAGCGACGCGCGACCGCCTGCCAAACGCAGGAAGAAAACGGGAGACACCCGGACGCTCAGCCTGCTGGATTTGATCGAGAGCCGCGCATCATAACTAAACCTTCGAGCTATGCGAACAAAGAAAGACTCTGTGCCTGAAGAGATTGCTCGCCTGAGCGACGCGCTGCGCTATCACGACGAGCGTTATCATGTTTACAGCGACCCTGAGATAAGCGACTACGAATACGATCAGTTGATGAATCGATTGCGCGAGCTTGAAGCCGCCCACCCGGAACTCGTCGCGCCTGATTCGCCCACGCAGCGAGTATCAGGCCGACCCGCCGAAGGGTTCGAGCGATACCTGCATCGTCGGCCAATGCTGTCGCTCGACAACACTTATTCCTATGATGACCTGCGCGAATGGGACCGCCGCGTCTCGCGCGGAGTTGGCCGCGATCAGGTCGAATATATCGCCGAATTGAAGATAGACGGATTGAGCATATCGGCAATCTACGAAAGCGGAGCCCTTGCGCGCGGCGTGACCAGAGGCGACGGCGTTACAGGAGAAGATGTGACTCAAAACGTCCGAACGATTCGCTCGCTGCCGCTCAGAATCCGCCCCGAAGCCTTCCAGCCTGCCAAGCCTTCAAAAACCCGGAAGCGCAAAGGCCCGCCTGCCGATCAGGTGTCGCTGTTTTCTGTTGCGAGTGATGCGCAGACGACGATTGCTTTGCCTTTGGAACTGGAAGTGCGCGGTGAACTCTATCTGCCGAACGAAGAGTTTCGCCGGATAAACGCCGAGCGTTTGGAATCCGGGCTGCCGCTGTTTGCCAATCCGCGCAACGCGGCATCAGGCACGATGAAATCGCTCGACGCGCGCATCGCCGCCGAGCGCAAGCTAGGCATCTTTTGCTACGACCTGCTGTTTGACGGGCGCAAGCCTTTCGCTTCGCACTGGCAAACCCTGGAATGGCTTGCCAGAGCCGGTTTCAGGGTCAACAGCCTGCGCCGTCGCTGTTCGACAATAGAAGAAGTGATCGCGGCCTGTGAACAGTGGCGCGGCGAGCGCGACGATCTGGGATACGAAATTGACGGCGTGGTCGTCAAGGTAAACAGCACCGCGCTACAGGAAGAACTCGGCGCAACATCGAAAGCGCCGCGCTGGGCTGTCGCCTACAAATACCCGCCGCGACAGGCGACGACAAAACTCAACGACATCACGGTGCAGGTCGGTCGCATCGGCACGCTTACGCCTGTCGCTGAGCTTGAGCCCGTGCTGCTTGCGGGTACGACCGTCGCGCGCGCATCGCTTCACAACGAAGATCAGATCAAGCGGCTCGGCGTGATGATCGGCGATTACGTGCTGATCGAAAAAAGCGGCGAGATAATTCCGCAGGTAGTCAAGGCCATCGAATCGAAGCGCAAAGGGCGAGAGGGTGAACTGCGCGAGTTCGTGATGCCCGGAAACTGTCCCGTCTGCGGCGAAGATGTCGTGCGCTCGCCCGGCGAAGTCGCGTGGCGGTGCGTGAACTCGGCCTGTCCGGCGAAGATCAAAGCCGGTTTAAAACAGTTCGCCTCGCGCCGCGCCATGCGAATCGAAGGATTGGGCGAGGCGCTGATAGATCAACTCATATCCGTGCGGGCGGCCAAAGACAAGGCTGTGGTTGATTCGACCGTTGAACCCGAATTTCTGCCGCCTCTTGTGCGCGATTTCGCAGACCTCTATCAGCTGCACGAGCGCCGCGATGAATTGATCGCGCTCGAACGAGTGGGCGAGAAATCCACGGACAATCTGCTGAAACAGATAGACGACAGCCGCGTGAGCGATCTTTCACGGCTGATCTACGCTTTAGGGATTCGACACGTCGGAGAGCGAACGGCGCAGATACTCGCAAACGAATTCGATTCGATTGACGAGCTGATGAACGCGAGCGAAGAACGGCTTGCATCCATATTTGAAATCGGGGCGGTTGTCGCCGCGTCAATCAATGAATGGTTTCGCGAACCACGCAACGCAGAATTGATCGAGCGATTGAAAGCAGCCGGAGTGAACACGCGCCGCCTCAAACAGCGCGCGACCGCAAACCGCAACCTTGAAGGCAAGCAGTTCGTGCTGACAGGAAAACTCGCGCGCTTCACGCGGGATGAAGCCCGGCAGATGATCGAACAGCGTGGCGGTCGCGTGACCGCTTCGGTCACTAAGAAGACGGATTATCTCGTCGCGGGCGAAGACTCCGGCTCGAAGCTCGACCGGGCGAATGAACTGGGCATACAGGTGCTGAACGAACAGGAATTGCTCGACATGCTTGGTTGAATTTCAACTGCAAATCAAAGGGTGAGAGAGCCAGATGAGAACACGCGAGCAGATAATCAGCGAATTACAAAGGAACGCAAACGGGTTCTACTACACGGCCACGTCTTGAACGATATGCTCGATCACGAGCGGAAGCAGTTCGAGCAGATTCGAGAATTTGTATTACGAACCTCAAGTTAAGCTGACCCGTTTGCCTGCATGCGATGGAAGAATCTTATGAAGTAGAACTGAAAAACGTGAGCAAGCGCTTCGGCGACGTGGCGGCGGTCGAACGCGTGACGCTCGGCGTTCGGCAGGGCGAGTTCCTGACTCTGCTTGGCCCGTCGGGCTGCGGCAAGACTACCCTGCTCAGGATGATCGCGGGGTTTGAAACTCCCGACACAGGCCACGTAACTCTGGGCGGGCGCGACGTGACATACGTTCCTCCCTTTCACCGCGATGTGACGACGGTCTTTCAACAGTACGCGCTCTTCCCGCACATGAATGTTTTCAACAACGTCGCCTTCGGGCTTGAGCGAAAACGGGTTGTGCGCGGTGATATAACGAAACGCGTCAAAGACGCTTTAGAGATGGTGAGGCTTACGGGGCTTGACCAGCGACAACCGGGCGAACTGTCGGGCGGTCAGCAGCAACGTGTCGCGCTTGCTCGCGCGCTGGTGCTTGAACCGCGTGTGTTATTGCTGGACGAACCGCTTGCCGCGCTCGATTTGAAACTCCGCAAACAGATGCAGCTTGAGCTTAAAGGCTTGCAGCGCAGATTGGGCATCAGTTTCGTTTACGTCACGCACGATCAGGAAGAGGCGCTGACGATGAGCGACCGCGTGGTCGTGATGAACGCGGGTCACATTGAGCAGATCGGGCGCGCGGAAGAGATATATGAGCGCCCGCTTACTGAATTCGTCGCGGGCTTCATCGGCGCGTCGAATATCCTGGAAGGCACGGTTGAAGAGATAAGAGAGACGGATTCGATCATCCGCCTCAATGATGTGAAAGTGGCAATACAGGGTAACGGTGGCGATCCGGGCCAGCGCGTTCGCGTGATGGTAAGGCCGGAAAAAATTCAGCTCTCATCAGACAGTTCACTGGAGTCGCTCAGGGGCAGGATCGAGGCCGCCGTCTATCTGGGCGAGAGCACGCAATGGAAAGTCCTGCTTGACACGGGGCAGTCGATCATCGCGCTTGAGCAGAACCGCGAGCCTTTTCACTCCGACCAAAGTCGCATCGGGCAGACCGTTGGGGTCTATTGGGAGCCGGGCAGCGCGGTGATTCTGTGCGGCTAGTATCCGTATGAGCGAACGTCGAAATAAGGAAAACGGAAACCCGCTGCTTGCGCCCGCGCTCTTGTGGCTGGTCGTGTTTCTGGTCGCGCCGCTCGTCATAGTCGTCATCGTGAGCCTTGCCACTCGCGGGCCGTACGGGAAAACGATCTACGATTTTACGCCCGCTAATTACGAACGCGCGCTCGATTCACTCTACCTGCGCGCCTACTGGCGGACTATCTGGATTGCCGTCCTGACGACCGCGCTGTGCGCGATAGTCAGCTATCCTGTCGCCTATTACATTGCGTTACGCGCGCCCGCCAGATGGAAGCGGCTGCTGCTTGTGATGACCGTGATACCGTTCTGGACGAGCTTTCTGATTCGCACTTATGCGTGGATGCTTCTGCTTCGCAGCGAAGGCGTAATCAACTCTGCGCTCATGAGCACGGGATTGATTCATGAGCCGCTCAAACTGCTCTACAATGATTTCGCAGTGCTTGTCGGGCAGGTTTACGGCGAGCTTCCGTTTATGATTTTGCCGATATATGTTGCATTGGAACGGCTCGACAATCGGTTGCTCGAAGCCGCGCAGGATCTGGGCGCGAATCGCTTCTGGGCGTTCGTCAAAGTGACGCTGCCGCTGTCGAAACCGGGATTGATGGCGGGAATCGCGCTCGTTTTCATTCCCTCGCTTGGAGCATTTATTACGCCCGATCTTTTAGGCGGCGCGAAATCGGTGATGATAGGCAACCTGATTCAAAATCAGTTCGCGCAACTGAATCAGCCGTTCGGCTCTGCGTTGTCGTTGATTCTGACCGCCGCAGTTCTGCTGCTGCTGCTGGTTGCATTGAAAGCCGGATTGAAAGCGAGCGAACTGGCTTGAACATTTTAGAGGAGCGCATCAGATGACAGGCAACGTCAATGAATCTGCCATCGCGGGGCGGGTGGCCGGAAAAGTGGCTCTTGTTACGGGAGCGGCTTCAGGGATAGGAAAAGCTACGGCCATTGCGCTTGCTCGCGAAGGAGCAAAGGTCGCCGTCACCGACCTTAACGCGGCAGGCGCGCGCATGAGCGCCGACGAAATCATATCTAAAGCCGGAAACGCCCTCTCTTATTCACTCGATGTGACTTCGGAAACGGACTGGGAGCGCGTGCTTGATAATCTTTTTGAGACATGGGGCAGGCTCGACATACTTGTCAACAACGCGGGCATTTCTTTTGCAAAGCCTGTATCGGAAATGACGCTTTCCGAGTGGCAGCGCGTTATGGCTGTAAATCTGGACGGAGTATTTCTGGGAACAAAGCATGGAGTGAGTGCGATGCGAAAGGGAACGGGCGGCTCAATTATCAATGTCGCTTCCGCATCGGGGCTGAAAGCAAGCGCCGGAGCAAGCGCATATTGCGCAAGCAAGGCAGCGGTGCGCATGTTCTCTAAAGCTGTTGCGCTTGAGTGCGCGCAAAATGATGACCGGATAAGAGTGAACACGGTTTTCCCAAGCGGTGTCATTTCGCCGATGTGGGAAAGCATGCCTTTCTGGCAAGAGCTAAAGGCCAAAGCCGGAAGCGACGAGGCAGCGTGGAAAGTAATGTCTCAGGCAGTCCCGCTCAAGCGATTTGCCGAGCCGGAAGAGATCGCGCATGCGATTTTGTACCTCGCAACGGATGAAGCGGGTTTTGTGACGGGCGCAGACTTTGTAATTGACGGCGGGTTCACAGCCTGATTGCTGCCTTGAAAACCCCGCGCACGGATGGTAATGGTATTGGGCTTGTTTCATAACGGGATACGCGAATGAACATACTGGGAATATCGGGTCAGGAGAAAGATACCGCCGCCGCGCTGGTTCAGGATGGCCGAGTCGTGGCCGCCATCGAAGAAGAGAAGCTTGCGCGCCTGCGCCACGTCGGCATGAATTACGCGGGCGGATTGCCCTTTCGCGCAATCGAGTTCTGCCTTGAGCGCGGCGGTGTAACGTTCAGCGATATCGATTATGTGGCTTACTACCTTGAACCGCACAAACTTTTTCACCGCGAGATCGCATTCAACTCTTCGCGGGCGACCGAGGCGCTCAACGCGGCTTCGATAGAAGATTTCCCGCCTTATTTCGTCGATAGCCTCAACAGTTTGAAACAGCGGCTTCGGACCATTCGGATGGTCGAATCCCGGCTTTCATCTCGCGGAAAGTTCATTGCCGTGGGCCATCACCTCGCGCACGGGGCAAGCGCCTTCTACGCATCAGGCTTCGAGCGCGCGGCGGTTATCGCCGTGGACAATCGTGGCGATATGACGACGACCGCGCTTATGACGGGCGCAGGCCACGAGTTGCTGATGCAGTCAGAGGCGCAGTTTCCGAATTCAATCGGCATGGTCTATAGCGCAGTGACTGCCGCGCTTGGGTTCGGCTTTGACGACGACTGGCATAAGACGATGTGGATTTCGCCGACGGGCGAGAATGAATTTGCCGACGCCTTCAATGAATTGATCAAGGTTGACACGGGCGGCCTGCCCGTTGTGAGCATGAATTATTTTAAAATCTCTTCGAGAGGAGACCTGTCGCTTTCGGATGATTTCTTCAAACGTGTCGGCTTTGCGCCGCGCGCCAAAGACGCCCCGATCAGTCAAAAGCACCGCAATCTTGCGGCGAGCCTACAGGCGCGCATCGAAGATGTCTTGTGCGAAATATCGATCCGCCATCGCGAACGAACAGGCGAAGAAAACCTCTGCCTTGCGGGAGGCGTCGCGCTTAACAGTCTGGCCTGTTCGGCGGTCGAGCGGCGCGCAGGATTCAAACACCTCTTCGTGCAACCTGCGGCTGGAAACGCCGGTTGCTCTATCGGCGCGGCGCTTTACGTCTGGCATCAACTGCCCGGCAACAGCAATCGCGTTTATCGCATGGAGCACGCATTCCTGGGCCCGCAGTTCAACGAAGAAGCGATCAAGAGCGTGCTCGATAATTGCAAGCTGGCGTATGAATATTTTTTGACCGACGACAAGTTGATTGCGGAAGTCGCACGCCTGCTTGCGCAGGGGCGTATCACGGGATGGTTTCACGGCGCGATGGAATTTGGGCCGCGCACGCTTGGCGCTCGCAGCATACTGGCCTCGCCTACTACTGAATTGATGCGCGACAACCTGAATATATTCATCAAGCACCGCGAAGAGTATCGCCCCTTTTCGGCAGCCGTGCCCGAAGAGCGGGCCGACGAGTTCTTTGAGCCGAGCGAGTTGAGCGATTTCCTACAGGGCGTGAGCCACATCCGTGAAGGTAAAGAACAATTGATCCCTGCTGCGGTCTTCGGCAAAGGTCTGGTGCGCGTTCAAAGCGTCAGCCGCAAAACTAACCCGGCATTCTGGAAACTGCTTGTGAAATTCGAGGAGGCGACGGGCGTGCCCGTGCTTCTCAACACTTCATTCAATCTTTTCGGCGAGCCTGTGGTTTCGACTCCGCGCGAAGCTGTGCGCGGTTTCTACTGCTCAGGCATCGATTGTCTTGCGATAGGAAACTTTCTAATAAAGAAATAAGCATGGGAAAACGATTATACCTTGTGACAGGCGGGGCTGGTTTCATAGGGAGCCACATCTGCGAACGACTCTTGAAAGACGGCCACAATGTGCGCGTGCTCGACAACTTCGTTTCGGGCAAGGAAGCCAATCTTGAATCAATCGGCGGCGACGTTGAGTTGATTCGAGGCGACATAACCGACCGCAGAACGGTCAGCGAAGCGATGAAAGGCGTCGAGATAGTCTTTCACGAGGCGGCGCTTGGCTCTGTGCCGCGCTCCGTTGCAGACCCGATGACGACGCACGAGGTCAATCTGACAGGCACGCTCAACATATTGCTTGGCGCGCGCGATGCTGGCGTGCGGCGCGTGGTCTACGCGTCAAGCTCGTCGGTTTATGGCGACACGGAAGTGCTGCCCAAACGCGAAGATATGATGGGGCAACCGCTGTCGCCTTACGCGCTCTCGAAGCTTGGGGGCGAGCATTACATCAGCATATTTAACCGCCTTTACGGATTCGAGGCTGTCGCGCTCAGGTACTTCAACATCTTCGGCCCGCGCCAGGACCCCGAATCACAGTACGCTGCGGTGATACCGCGATTCGTCATGGCTTTGCTCGAAGGTCGTCAGCCTGTGATTTATGGTGACGGGGGGCAATCGCGCGATTTCACCTATGTCGAGAATGTTGTCGAAGCGAACCTGCTGGCATCGGAAGCCGACGGCGCGGCGGGCCGGGCCTTCAACGTCGCGTGCGGAGGGCGGTATTCGTTGCTCGACCTGCTTGGCAAAATGAAAGAGATACTCGGCAGCGATATAGAACCGATTCACGAAGCGGCGCGCGCAGGCGACGTGCGCGATTCGCAGGCATCAATCGAAGCCGCCGCCCGGACGCTAGGGTATCGCGTGACGGTCGAATTCGATGAAGGGCTGCGCCGCACTGTGAGTTGGTATCAAGGCATTTAGACTGCTCACCAACGTAATAAGATTGAGATGTGCTTGTGATCTGGAATGAGGAACTGCGATTGAAACTCTACGAGGTTATAACGAAGTAAAGAAATTGGGAAGAGACTTTTATTACAGAAAGAATCTTTGAGTATCTTCAAAGTTATCACCGCTCGCCGCTAATCTCTGCTTAAGCTAACGTGAATTCGACATAAGAATCAGCCCTGAAAGGGCGAGATTCAATAGCACAGGGCATCGCCCTGTGTCTTGCATCGAGAGAAACTACAAGCCCTGTAAGGGCGAAATAAATCACTTGGTTTATTTCGCCCTTACAGGGCTTGTGTGGTAGTGGCGTTGCATACCGTGGGTTTCACCCACGGCTATTGAATTTCGCCCTTTCAGGGCTTTTACTTCGATTATTATGTCGAACTCGCGTTAAGCTAATAGCGCGGCGATGTGTGTCCTGACAGTTTCGCCGAGCGTATCGAGGTTGTAGCCGCCTTCGAGCACACTCACGACGCGCGACGCGGCGTGGCGTTCGGCGAGCCCCATCACCTCTTTTGTCATCTCTCGAAAATCCGCGTCTTCCAGCATCAAACCACCGAGCGGGTCGCCGCGCCGCGAATCGAATCCTGCCGAAATAATTATCAGATCAGGCGGGAATTTTTCTTCAATCGCTTTCAGCGCATCAGTGAAAGCCTCGCGATGAGAGTGCGCAGAAGTTCCTTCGCGCAGGGGGATGTTTAGTGTAGTCCCTTCGCCGCGATCACTTCCGCGCTCGCCTGCCGCGCCCGTGCCTGGGTAGTAAGGATACTGATGCGTCGAAAAATAAAAGACTGTCGGGTCCTGATAAAATATGTCCTGCGTACCGTTGCCGTGATGCACGTCCCAGTCGATTATCAACACGCGCTCGGCCCCGTACCGAGATTGCGCATAGCGAGCGCCAATCGCGGCATTGTTGAACAGGCAAAAGCCCATGGCTCGATTCGGAGTCGCGTGATGGCCCGGCGGCCTGACCAACGCGAAAGCGTTCTCCGAAGAACCGCTGAAGACCTGATCTACTGCGCCTGTGACCGCGCCTGCCGCGAGCCGTGCTACATCAAAAGACTCAAGGCTTATCACCGTATCGAGATCAACGAATTGTACGCCCCGCTCGCACAGCGAGCTTAACTGTTCTATGAGGCGCGGGCTGTGACATCTGGTGATGTCTTCATCAGTCGCCGCTTCGGGCGCGAGCTTGTTGAGAGTAGCCCACAACGTGTTATCTGCTTCGAGCGCAGAGAGTATACGTTTGAATCTTTCGGCATTTTCAGGATGATGGCCCGTCTCGTGCCTGATGAATACGGGGTCGTAAATCAGTGATGTGGTCATAACGTGATTATACGAGAATGGATTCGGGTGACAAAGCCTGTAGGGTCGCCCTTACAGGCTATTCGTAACGGAGCGCAATCAGTGGGTCCACTTTCGTCGCGCGCCGCGCCGGAATGTAACAGGCGATAAGGGCGACTGAGGCGAGGATTATCGAAACGGCCCCGTAGATGAGAGGGTCAGCCGCGCTCACGCCGTAAAGCAGACTGGTCAGGACGCGCGTGAGTAAAAACGCGCCCGCAAGCCCGATGCCTATTCCTGTGACCGCGAACTTGAACCCTTCTCTTAAAACCATCTTCATCACATCACCGGATTGCGCGCCCAGTGCCATGCGAATACCTATCTCGCGCGTGCGCTGTGTGATCGAATAAGCCATGACGCCATAGATTCCTACGGCGGCCAGTACCAGAGCCAGCGCCGCAAATATGCCAAGCAGCAGGACGCTGAAGCGCGGCTGCGCCACAGAGTTTGCGAGAATCTGATTGGCCGTTTTGACCTCAGAAACCGGCAGACTGTTGTCCATCGCCCACACTTCGTTTTGTATCGCGCCCAGCAGGCTCATCGGGTTTTGCGTGCTGCGAACCATCACGCTCATGCTTCGATAGGCGAACTGATCGTGAGAAAAATAGATCGCCGGTTCAGCCGCCGCGTTCAATCCGTTGTTTTTCTCGTTGCCGACAACGCCGACAACTTCAAATTCCAAAACTCTGGGCATGTTTCGCCCAAGCGGGCCGATGCTTCTGGTGGTTGACCCCACTCGCTTGCCGATGGGGTCTTCGTCCGGCCAGTAGCGATTGGCCAGCGCCTGATTGATAACGATCACGCCCGGCGCGTCCGCATGATCGCGCTCGGTAAGCTCTCGCCCCGCGATCAAGGGTATTCCCATCGTCTGAAAGTAACCTTTGCTTATGGGCCTGTGCTGGGCTATAGGCTCTTCGCCCAGTTCAGCCGGAGGGCGGTCCGCAATGGAAAATTTCAAGCGCCAGCCGCTTTCAAGCGGCAGAAAGCTTGCCGCATCGGCGGATTGAACTCCGGGAATAGTTTTGATGCGGTCGAGAATGCGCGTATAAAACGACGATACCTGCCGCCAGTCCGAATACTTCGAGATGGGAAGCTGTAGGTTGAATGTCAGGATGTTCTGCGGATTAAATCCCGGCTCTGCGCCCTGAAGGCGAATGAACGTCTTCAGCATCAGTCCCGCGCCGATCAGAAGCACCAGCGCGATGGCTATCTCTGAAACCACGAGCGCATTGCGTATGCGATTGCCGGAACTTGTCTTTGAGTCCCGGCCACCTTCTTTGAGCACCTGATTCAAGTCGGGCTTTGATGCCTGCAACGCCGGAACCAGCCCGAATATGATTCCTGTGACAAGCGTGATTCCAAGAGTGAATCCAAGCATCCGCGCATCTATGCCGATCTCATTCAACCGGGGAATCGCCACGGGGTTAAGCGTCATCAATGCCTTGCCGCCGAAATAAGCCAGCACCAGCCCAAGCGCGCACCCAAGGCTTGCAAGCAGTATGCTCTCCGTGAGGAATTGCCTGATCAGCCGCGAACGGCTCGCGCCCAGCGCAAGCCTGATGGCAATCTCTTTCTGACGCGCTCCTGCGCGGGCAAGCAGCAGGTTTGCAATATTGGCGCAGGCAATCAGCAGCACAAACGCGACCGCTCCGAGCATTACCAATAGCGCGACTCGAAAGTTGCCGACTATCTCGTTGCGAAGCGGGATGAGCGTAACCCCCCAATCAACGCTCGTCCTGGGATACTCCTGTTCAAACCTGCGACTGAGCGCGCTCATATCAGCCTGCGCCTGCTCGATCTGAACGCCGGGAGCGAGGCGGGCGACGGCTTCCATAAAACGCGCGCCTCGATTGTGCTGAGCAGGGTCCCATCCGAGTGGTCGCCACACTTCTATGTTTTCGGGATAGTTGAAACCCTGCGGCATCACTCCCACGACCGTATGCACGCGGCCATCGAGCGTGACGGGCTTTCCGATCACATCAGGGTCGGCGTTGAAACGACTCTTCCATAAATTGTAGCTCAGCACCGCAATCGAATCCGCGCCCCGCTGATCTTCACCCGGCATAAACAACCGTCCGAGCATCGGCTGAACTCCGAGCACCGAAAAGAAATTGTCTGTGGCATCTATCGTGCGAACTCGAACAGGCTCTGTCCCTGTGTCTGTCAGATTGACCTGCGGGTACCACCATGTGGTTACATCATCGAATATCTGTTTCTGCTGTCGCCAGTCGGTGAACGTTACGGGCGAGACCTGACTGTGACCAAGCCCCTGCGAAAGATTGGTCTCCCATATCGTCACCAGTCGCTCAGGATTTTCAAAGCGCAAAGGGCGAAGCAATACCGCATTGACGATGCTGAAGACTGCGGTGTTTGCCCCTATCCCTAAGGCCAGAGCCAGCACGGCGACAACGGTGAAACCGGGATTCTTAAACAGCGCGCGAGCGCCATACCGCAGGTCTTTCAGCAGGTTCTCCATTATCACCTCCGGTGACAATATTCATAACTCTTAATTTGCTATTCGTAGCGCAGCGCGATCATGGGGTCTACTTTAGTGGCGCGACGAGCTGGCACGAAACAGGCTCCCAGAGCCACTCCTGCCAGTATCACAGGGATCGCCACAAAAGTGAGCGGGTCGCGCGCGCCTACGCCGAACAACAGGCTCGACATGATGCGCGTCGCAAGAAACGCTCCCCCAAGCCCGATAGCGACGCCGATCAGGGTGATCTTCATGCCTTGTCGGACCACCATCCCCAGCACGTCACCGGCTTGCGCGCCCAGCGCCATGCGAATGCCGATTTCATGCGAACGCTGTGTGACCGAATAACTCATCACGCCATAGATTCCAACTGCGGACAACAACAACGCGACGGCGGCGAATATGACAAGCAGCAGCATCGAGAACCGTTTTTGCGCCACAGAATTCGACACCACCTGCTCCATGGTCATCACGCGGAAAATCGGCTGATCTTTGTCCACCGCATGAATTGCGTCGCGAATGGACGAAGTCAACACGGTCGGGTCAGCCGCAGAGCGCACAAGCAAAAACATGCTTCGCTGAGGGCTTTGCGATTGCGGAAAGTAATATTGCTCTTTTATCTTTCCGTCCAGCCCGTAACGCTTGACGTTTTTGACTACGCCTACGATCGTTCGCCAGTTTAGCTGATTGTTTTTGCTGTCGAAAAACGCGGCGATGCGTTTGCCGACAGGGTCCTGATCCGGCCAGTAACGATTTGCCAGCGTTTCGTCTACAATTGTGACCGGCATGGAATCTTTAGAATCGCGCTCGTCGAAATAACGCCCGCTCAACAACTGAACCTCCATGGTCTTGAAATAGTCGCCCGTGACCATGTGCGGGTCGCCGTGCGGAGAGCTTTCGCCCTGCGCTACCTGCAAGCCTTCGACTGAAAATGACGCGCTCGAATTATTGCCGCTCATCGGAAGATTAGTTCCGAACGCGGCGGACTGAACGCCGGGCAGTGCCTTTATTCGCTCAAGCGCCTGATCGAAGAAAGCAGACAGTTGATTGTTCTCTGCGTACTTTGATCGGGGCAATGAAAGCTGCATTGACAGGACGTTCTGAGGATTGAAACCGGGATTGACATCCTGAAGCCGCCCAAAACTTCTGATCAACAACCCTGCGGCTATCAGCAGCATGAGCGCGACAGCCACCTCGAATACTACGAGCACGCTTCGCACGAAATTACGACGGCCTCCTTCGCTTCCCGTGCGGCCCCCGTCTTTGAGCGCGTCCTGTAGATCGGGCTTCGACGCCTGAAACGCGGGGACGAGGCCAAAGATTACTCCCGTCAGCACAGATACCAGCAAGGTGAAGCCGAGCACCTCCGGGTTAAGCCCTATCTGTTTCCATCCGATTATGGAGTTCGAGATGCTTTGAGGAACGCCGACGACTATCAATCGAATGCTCAGATAAGCGAGGGCCAGACCAAACATCCCTCCGAGCATCGCAAGCAGCAGGCTTTCTGTGAGCAACTGGCGGACTACGCGCAAGCGGCTTGCGCCAAGCGCAGCGCGAATGGCCATCTCTTTCTGGCGGGATGTGGCGCGGGCAAGCAAAAGGTTGGCTACGTTTGCGCAGGCGATCAACAGCACGCACCCTACGGTTCCGAGCAGTATCAACAGCGGCAGTCGGATGTCGCCGACAAACTGCTCGCGCACGGACACGAGCGTGATTCCCCAGTTCGGGCCGTAAAACTGCGGGCGAAGCTGTTCGGCCAGCGTGTCCATCTCTGCCTGCGCCTGACCGAGCGTGACGCCGGGTTTGAGTCGAGCGATTACTGTCAGAAACTCATTGCCGTGATTGTCCGGAGCCTTCTCCTCATTTGTGAAAGCAATCGGCGTCCATAAATCTACTGGCTGAGGCCCGGCGAAATCAGCAGGCATGATGCCTGTGACGGTATAGCTCTGGCCGCCGAGCGTCAGCGTCGTTCCCACCACGTTCGGGTCAGACCCAAGGCGGCGCACCCAGAAGCCGTGACTCAGCACGACGACGAAATTGTTGCCCGGCCTGTCTTCTTCTTCAAGGAAGGCGCGGCCCTGCTCGGGTTCGACACCGAGCGTAGAAAAATAATTGAATGAAACGCGATTGCCCTGTAGTCGCTCAGGCTCGCCTATGCCTGTCAGGTTTATAGGCCAGCCGGTCACTGTGGCCACCTGCTCGAAGGAACTGGTCATGTCTCTATACTCCGCGTAGCAGGGAACGCAGATGGAGGCTTGAGGCAGATTGATCTGCGGGTAGTTGTGCCAGATCAATGTAAGACGCTCAGGATTTTTGTAAGGCAGGGGACGCAACAGCACTGCATCGACTACGCTGAAGATGGCAGTCGTTGCTCCGATGCCGAGCGCGAGAGCGACGACCGCTACAACGGCAAAGCCCCGGCTTTTGAGCAGGGACCTGACTGCATACCGCAAGTCTTGAAATAATGTTTCCATAAATCTCCAGAAGAAAGAAACGGTACTGCGTTCATTTCTTACTCGTAACGCAGCGCGATCATCGGGTCTACTTTAGTGGCGCGACGAGCTGGCACGAAACAGGCTCCCAGAGCCACTCCTGCCAGTATGAGCGATATGACTCCGAAAGTTATGGGATCAGTGGCAGAGACGCCGAAAAGCAGACTCGACATCAACCGGGTTGTCAGCAGCGCCCCTGCCAGACCCGCTATGACGCCTGCCCCGGTCAAAACCATGCCCTGTTTTATGACCATCTTCATCACGTCTGATGTTTGCGCGCCCAACGCCATGCGAATGCCTATTTCGTGCGTGCGCTGCGTGACCGAATAACTCATCACCCCGTAGATGCCGACTGTTGCCAGTATCAGAGCCACGCCCGCGAATATCCCCATCAGCACAAGATTCAAACGCGGATTTGCGACCGCGACCGAAACAAGCTGATCCATCGTCTTCACTTCATAGAGCGGCAGGTTCCGGTCCAGCGACTGAACCACACCACGCACGGCATTCGTAAAATTTGACGGCTCGGTCAGAGTGCGAATGGCCAGATACATCGTACGCTGAGGTCTCTGAGCAAGCGGAAAGTATATCTGCTCGCGACCTTCCGGGAAGTAAGCGCGATCCTGGCCTTCCTTGTTCGTTCCGTAATGGTGGATATGACCGATGACGCCGACGATCTCGCCCCAATCTATATTGTTTGGCCTGAAGTTAAATGCAACGCGTTTGCCGACCGCTTCGCCGTTGGGCCAGAAGCGGCGCGCAAACTTTTCATCCACGACCATAACGTGCGGAGCTTTTTCGGTATCTGTTTCAGCTATCAATCGCCCTTTCAAAAGCGTTGCGCCGAGACTTTCAAAGTACCCGGCAGTCACAGACCGCTGGTCGGCTTCAAGGTATGGATAACCTCGAATTTTCTGCAATCCTTCGCCAGCCGATGTGTCTTCTACAAATGTACTGCCCGATGAATAAGACCCGCTCAAAGGCAGGATGGACGTTGCGCCTGCCGATTGAACGCCGGGCAGAGCTTCGACCCCGTCGATCAGTCTGGAGTAAAAGTTTACGGTCTGTTCGTTCTCCGGATAATTTAATTGAGGCAGAGTCAGCCGCATTGTTAAGACGTTATCGGTGCGCAAGCCGAGATTGATTTCAAGCAGTCGCTGGAAACTTCTCATCGTCAGCCCCGCAACGATCAACAGCATGAGCGCGAAGGCTACTTCCGAAACCACCAGCGCGTTACGAACGAAGTGGCGAGAGCCTGTCGAGCCGCGCCCGCCTTCCTTTAAAGAGTTGTTGAGATTCGGCTTCGAGATGTGAAGCGCGGGAGCAAGGCCGAAGATTACGCCTGTCAGAATTGTGACCAGAAGGCTGAAGACGAGCACGAGAAAATCGACTTTGATCTCAGCTATGCGGGGTATGTTTTGCGGGCCGAAGGCGACAAACAGCTTTACCCCTAAAAGCGCGAGCAGCACGCCGAGCACGCCCCCGACGAAAGCCAGCAGCAGGCTCTCCGTCAGCAGTTGTCTTATCAATCGAGCGCGGCCCGCACCGAGCGCCGCGCGGATGGCGACCTCTTTTTCGCGCACAGTCGCGCGCGCCAGCAACATATTGGCTACGTTTGCGCAGGCGATCAACAGCACAAGCCCGACCGAGATGATAAGCAGCACGAGCATCGGCTTGATGTTTCCGACTACTTCTTTGTGCAACGATATGGAGTATAGGCTGAAGCCGCTGTCGGCTGGGTAGAAGTTTGGATATTTCTCTGCCAGCGTATTCGTAAGGCTGCTGATATCGGAATTCGCCTGCTCGATTGAGACTCCGTCTTTGACGCGCGATAAGACTTCAAGTCCGTGATTGCCGCGATTCCCCTGATTGGCCTTATCGAATCCTATAGGTATCCAGACATCAACATCATCCGGGTAATTAAACCCCGGAGGCATAACGCCCAGCACAGTGTAGTTGCGGGCGTTGAGCGATATGGCGCTGTTAACGACAGACGGGTCAGCCGCAAAACGCCGTTTCCACAGGCCATTGCTTAAAAGCACGACGCGGTCTGCTCCTGCTTTGTCTTCTTCTTCCGTAAAGGTTCGGCCAATAGCAGGCTGAACGCGAAGGAGAGAAAAGAGGCTTGCGTTGACGAAGGCTGCCGATACCCGTTCGGCAGAATCGTTACCCGTCAGGTTTACGCCGAATGTCTGAATGGCGGCGAAGTCTTCAAAAGACTGCGTATTCTCTCTGAGGTCATAAAGCTCCGGCTCTGAAATCCAGTTTTTCGGTATCCCTTCCTTCTCGAATTTGCCCCATACTTTTACAAGCTGGGCAGGCTCTTTGAAAGGGAGGGGGCGAAGCGCGACCGCATAGATGACGCTGAAGATTGCCGCCGTAGCGCCTATGCCTAAAGCGAGCGCAATGATTGCCACGGCAGTGAAGCCCGGACTTTTTCGGAGCATGCGCGCGCTGTAACGAATATCGTGAAGCAGCTTTTCCATCGCCAAATCTCCATAGGGGTAGAGGTCAGATTTCAGATGTCAGTAATTTGAAATTCAAAAGTGCTGACCTCTACCCTCTGACTTATCATTTCATGGCGTGAGCTTTCTGTTTTTCCTCGACCTCGTCTACGACTAGACCGTCAAAGAGGTGAACGGCTCTATCCGAATGCGCCATGTATCGTTGGTCGTGAGTGACCATGCAGATGGTCGCGCCCTGCTCGTGAAGCTCGTCGAGCAGTTCCATGACGGCTTCGCCGTTGGTCGAATCGAGGTTTCCGGTCGGCTCGTCTGCAAGCAGGATCAGCGGGTCGCCTGCGACTGCGCGAGCGACGGCAACGCGCTGCTGCTGACCGCCCGATAGCTGGCTGGGCAGGTGTTTCTCGCGGTGCGCCATGCCGACTCTTTCGAGCGCCGCTTTAACACGGTCGCGACGGTCGGACGATTTCAAGCCTCGGTAAGTGAGCGGAAGCTCTACGTTTTCAAACACTGTGAGGTCGCCGATCAGGTTGAAGCTTTGAAAGATGAAACCGACTTCGCGATTGCGTATGCGTGCGCGCTCGGCAAGCGGAAGATCCGCGACAGGCTTTCCGTCGAGCCAGTAGTTGCCGTCCGTAGGAGAGTCGAGCAATCCGAGTATGGAGAGCAGTGTGGATTTGCCGCAGCCCGAAGGCCCTGCAATCGAGATGTACTCGCCCTTCTTTATCTCCAGGTGAATTCCTGACAGCGCGTGTGTTTCAACTTCGTCGGTTAAGAAAACTTTCGTCACGCCTTCAAGGCGTATCAGCGGTTGGTCGTTAGCACTCATGTTTTATTCCCTCCGCAATATGGCTCTTCGATTCACATCCCGGATCGAAAAGCTTTTCTTTTTTTTCGGTAACTAAGAGATATACCGCCCCTGGCCTAATTACGTTCCGCGAATCTCAATCGGGTGCAGCCGTGAACGCATTGGCACAGTACGGCACTCCGGGTAAGTGGCAGCGCGAATAAAAAGGTTGCAATGAAAATGCATCTGCGAAAATGTATCTGCGGCTGCGAGACTTCCGATGATGATGAAACGTGCGCGGGGTTATGGTCGTATGCTGAACGAATCACTTACTGCTGTGTCGCTGTTTTTGTGTAAAATAAGCTTGTGTTGAAACCTTTTGGGCGCGAGCGTCACTTACTGGGTGGACTGAGGATGAAGCCGAGAATGATGGAGGCGATCAGCCTTGCGAGCCAGCCGAGCGCACGCGTCGGTGCTCTGATGAACAGTTCGGGGGAAATAATAGCGCGCGCTCGTCGTGGCGATGATGATGCTTTCCGTCTAATATTCGAGCGGTATGCTCGACCAATCATCAGTTTCATTTACGATATGGTAGGTCGGCGTGATCTGGCCGAAGAATTGACGCAGGAGACTTTTGTGCGCGCCTACAAGAATCTGAGCGGGCTGAGAGATGATACGAAGCTTTCGACGTGGCTCTTCGGCATCGCCAAAAACGTAGCGCGCGAATCGCTCCGCACACGCCATCGCGAAGACCATAAAGTCGAGCTTGATGACGACCGCGTGACCGAGTTGAAAGACGACAATCTTCCGCCCGAC
This sequence comes from Blastocatellia bacterium, assembly GCA_963804815.1. Lineage (GTDB taxonomy): Bacteria > Acidobacteriota > Blastocatellia > UBA7656 > UBA7656 > DATEKX01. Next base: position 184,210 of record CAWDRU010000002.1, read on the forward strand.
CGCGCGTTGCTTGATAAGGAGTTGAACGGCGTGATTCAGGAAGCGCTCTCGTCACTTGACGAAGACAAGCGTATGGTATTCACGCTGAAGGTGTTTCATCAGCGGAGCTACGAAGAGATAGCCGAGATAACAGGCTTTTCGATTCCGAAGCTCAAGACAGACCTTCATCGCGCGCGAGCGGAGATGAAGCGACGCATCCGCCCCTATCTGGGAGTTGGCTATGAAGTGTGAAGAGTGTCAACAACTGCTTGAAGAATACATCGACGGCGAGCTTGATATAAAACAGGCCGCACAGGTGAGCGCACACGCAGGCGATTGCCCGGATTGCTCGAAGCTTTATCAGGAGATCAGGCAGGAGCAGGACCTGTATGCGCACTACCAGCGAGAGATCGAAATAACGCCTGCGCTCTGGGCGGGCGTCGAAGCGCGCATCCGTCAGGAGAAGCCCGCGCGCGCGCCGGGCATGACGCTTGCCGGTTTGCGCGAGCGACTGGCCGCGATGTTTGCCACGCCGCGATTCAGCCCCGCCCTTGCAGCCGCGCTTGTGCTGCTGGCCGTAGGGCTTACTGTCGTGGTGATGAGCGTGATGAATTCGCGCAATAACAATCAGCCGATTGCCACTGACCGGCCTACTCAAGATAGCCCAGGCCCGACGAATGCAAACAAGGCTGCGACAAAGCCTGATGAAAAACCCGCTGAACTGGCCGGAGGCGGCAAAGATACGGCTAAGCCCGAAAAAGAGAACAAACCCCTTATTCAGAAGCAATTCGTAGCGAAAGCGCAACCGAAACAGGCTGACCCGGCGCAGCTTGTTCGCGAAGCGGAGCAGAAATATCTTGCGGCAATTTCAATACTGTCGCGCGATGTTAATCGTCGCCGCTCGCAGATTGACCCGACTGTGCTTGCGCGATTCGATGGCGCGCTCGCAGACATTGACCGCACTATAAAAGAGACGCGCCGCGTCGTGCGCGAGCACCCGGACGACCCCGTAGCATTGCAGTATCTGCTCTCTGCTTACGCAAAGAAAGTTGACGCGCTGAGAGATATGGCCCTTGATTAATCGGAGATTTCGGATAAACACGATCCTATGTATAGAAGAACTATTGAAACATTAATTCTGGCGGTTGCACTGGGCGTCAATTCATACGCTCTGGCACAGGAAGCGCCAAAACCGACCCCAAGGCCCGGCGTTAAGATTGCGCCGCCTGCGCCGCCCGCAGAACCGACGCCCGAATCGCCTGCGGCGAAAGCTAAAGGTTACGGACAGAGTTCTGATGTTCAGGTCGGGCCGGTCACGCGGAAGATAGCTCAGGGCACCCGAATAGCAGTCAGCAGCAAAACCGTTAATGTCAAAATAATCGGAATCGACGGCGACACGCTTCAGGCGGCGGCCACGAGCGAATCAGGTCAGGAGCCTTTGATGACGCAGGTGAGCGGAGAGGCTTCACGACCGAGAATCATGCTCTATGTGCCTGCCTCAGGCTCTCGCCGCGCGCGAGTCATCAACCTCGAAGTGAAAATCCCGCGCTATGCCGAGGTCGAATCGGTCGAAAGCAGCACGGGTGAAATTGACGTTTCGGACATAGACGCTCCTGTAGCGATCAGCAACGGCACGGGCTCGGTCAAAGTCAATCGCGTCGCCTCGCTGAAAGTCAGCACGCGCGGGGGCGAAATCATTGCCAGAGAGATCAAAGGCGATCTGACTGCCAGAAGCACGCACGGCGATATGACGATTGAAAACGTCAACGGCTCTATAGACGTGGCCGCTACGAATGGCGATGTCGCGGTGCGCAACGCAGCGGGCGATGTGCGGGCAAATATGGCGACGGGCGACATTGATGTGCATTGTGTGAAAGGGCGCGCGGAACTTAACAGCGCCAGCGGGTCTATTATAATCATCGGGGCGAGCGGCGACGTTGAGGCAACGACCGCGAGCGGCGATGTGACCTTCAAAGGAGCGATTCGCGCAAACGGTCGCTACAGATTGAAATCGATCTCAGGCGAAGTTGGGATGTTCATACAGCCTGATGCGCCGGGATTTACGGCAACGCTGATAACATACAGCGGAGACATCGAAACGGCTTTCCCGTTAAAAGTAGAAACGCCGCTACAGGGCGGCCCCATCAACCGCCGCATAAGCGGACGCTTCGGCAACGGTGGAGCGCAGATCACGCTCGATTCGTTCAGCGGAGCAGTCGGATTGTCGAAAGGCTCGCCCGCCGAATGGAAGCAGTGTAAGTGAGCGGTCAGCGGTCAATACATAAATAACCATTTGCAATTGAGAATAATTGAAATACCTGTCCGGGTTGCGCTCAGGTATGAGTAGCGGCTGAAAGCTGAATTTATTGAAATCTGAATTTTTTGAAACCTTGCGACTGGATTCGGCACTTACACCTGAAACGCATATTCTGGAGGAGACACCGAATGAAAAAAAGACTGACTGCAATATCAATTCTAGTTTTGATGACGATAGCAATCGCGCCGCAGATTTTCGGCCAGAGTTCGCCGCGAACCTATCGCGATGACAGCGATTTTGCGGAGCGCGATGAAATCAACCAGACTTATCAGATATCGCCGGGCGCGCGCGTGGAAGTGAAGAGCATCAACGGCACAGTAGACATCGAGACCGCAAGCGGCAACACTGCCGAAGTCCATGTCGTTCGCTCTGCGCGAAACCGCGATGACCTCAATTATAACAAGATCATCATCGAGCATACGGCCAACAGCCTTGTCGTGCGCCGCGAAAACGAACGCGACACCAGCGGCCATAATGTGCGGCAGCGCGTGATGCTCAGGCTCCCGCGCCAGATCGATCTCAACGTGAGCGGCATAAACGGTCGAACGACCGTCGGCGAAATAGATGGCCCCGTGCGCCTGAGCGGCATAAACGGCAAGGTTGATGTGGCGCAGGCCGTCGGATATTCGGACATTTCCGGCATCAACGGCCACGTGAAAATAAACATCACGCAACTGGGCGAACGCGGCATTCGCGTGAGCGGAGTCAACGGCGGCGTCGAACTTCAATTCGCCGAGGACCTGAACGCCGACCTCGAAGTTACAGGCATCAACGGCAGCGTCAATACCGATGTCACGAACGTGACTGTGATGGGCAAGTTCAGCCGTCAGAACTTCCGCGCGAAGATAGGATCGGGCGGCACCCCGATTGTGGTCACAGGCATCAACGGCAGTCTGAAACTCGGTCGCACAGGGTCCGCAGGCTAACTGTAAAAAGGCAAGATCCAGTTTACCGCAGAGGCGCGGAGAACACAGAGAGAATCTCTCTGCGTTCTCCGCGCCTCTGCGGTAGATCGTCGCTCGCGCCGCGCCCGTTGCCTTTCGTACCTTAATTCCCGCCTTTCGTGTCTTACTGATAGATTATCCGCAGAATATTATGTAACACTTCATGCTCATAAACCGTTATTGAGAGTGATGCACGTGTTCAGAGACAAATTATTACAAGTAATAGGTTAAGCAAAACGGAACAAACGCATACCCCGTTGCGTCTAAGAAGGGAACACGGCCAGTTGTCAGTTTCGCTTTTCAAATAGTCAGGTTATACCGGGAGCTTTAGAGGATGAAATATGGATTGCTGATTTTTATAATGTTGTTGTGCGCGCTCCCGGCTCATGCTCAGGAGTCTCAACCTTCCGCCGTACGCGAATCGAAAGCGACGACTAAATCAGCCGCCTCCGTCGTTGTGACCCCGCCAGAGAAAACCCGCCCCGTCGTCATTCCGCGATTTGAGAGGCCGCCTGCAATCGACGGCAAACTCGACGATGAGATCTGGAAAACGTCGGTTGTTCTCAAAGATTTTTACCAGACAAATCCGGGCGACAACATCGCGCCGTCAAAGCAGACCGAAGTGATGATGGGCTTTGACTCGAAATTCCTCTATATAGCATTTCGCGCATATGATGATCCGTCTAAGGTGCGCGCTACGGTTGCCGCGCGCGACAACGTTCTTAACGAAGACAATGTCAGAGTCTTTCTCGACACTTTCAACGATAAGCGCAAGGCCTATGTCCTGGCCTTCAACCCGCTCGGCGTGCAGCAGGACGGCGTAATGACGGAAGGCGGCGGGACCGATTTCAACGTCGATCTGGTGATGGAATCGAAAGGCGTGCTCACGGAAGACGGCTACACCATCGAAGTGGCAATCCCTTTCAAGTCGCTTCGATACGAAGCAGGCAAAGGCAAATTGTGGGGTCTTCATTTATGGCGAAACATCGACCGCTTTGACGACGAACTGGATTCGTGGATGCCGATATCGCGCAGCAAAGCCAGCCAGCTTGAGCAGGAAGGGCATATCACGGGGCTTGAAGGCATCGCAACCGAGCGCACGCTTGAAATAATTCCGACGCTCACGCTCTCGGAAGAAGGCCGCAGGGCGAAGGTTTATCCGCAGGCTTTTCTCGACGCCAACCCGAACGTCATAGATAATGGCCGATTCGTCAATAAACCGTTCAAGGCCGATCCGGGCGTCAGCGTAAAACTGGGCATTACGCCGAACGTGACGCTCGATTTCACGGCCAATCCCGATTTCGCGCAGGTCGAAGCCGACCAGCCGGTCGTTACCGCCAACCAGCGCTTCCCGATCTTCTTTGACGAAAAGCGCCCGTTCTTTCTCGAAGGCGCAGACATCTTTCAAACGCCGATTCAGGCAGTCCACACGCGCACCATAATTGACCCCGATTATGCTGTAAAACTGAGCGGCAAGACCGGGCGCAATTCGTTCGGCCTGTTGCTGGCAACAGACAACGCGCCGGGCAATTTCTCCGAAGAAGAACTGAACGACCCGACCGTCTTTTCCGACATATCGAGATTCGTCGATAAGAACGCCTATATCGGCGTGCTCAGATTCAAACGCGATGTCGGCAAAGAATCGTCGCTCGGCATGCTTGCCACCAGCTATAACTTTATAGAGAAGCACAATCAGCTTGGCGGAATCGACGGACGCCTGAAACTGGACAAAAAGACTGTCTTCACTTTTCAAATGCTCGGCACCACATCGCGCCGCTTCTTTTACGATGCGGATTTGGACAAGGATGTCTATCGCACAGGCAAGGCTGTCGCCTATAACCTGAACCTTGATTACACGAGTCGCAATTTCGGGTACTTCATTCAGGGGCAGGGGCGCACGCGCGACTACCGCGCGGATGTCGGTTTCGTTCCGCGCACGAATACGAACAACTACGGCGCGTTCTTTCGATTCAGTTCCGACCCGAAGCCGAAATCCACTTTCATCGGATGGAGTAATTTCAACGGCATAAGCACGAATTTCGACTGGCAGGGCCGCTCGCAAAACGCGAATGCTTTCACCAGCCTGAACCTGCAATTTACGAAGCAGATCTATATCAACACGGAGTATGCCGATTTCTACGAGCGGATTTTTGAAGAAGAGTTCGGGCCGAAACGCACGGCGACCCGACAGGGAGCTTTCTTCGGCAATGATTCCGAGCGGTCGCTGCACGGCAGAGCGATTTCGGTGAACATGGAAATAACTCCGACAAAGAAATTATCGGCCAGAGGGTTCATCGGCCATCGCTGGAACATTTTCGACTTCGACTTCGGCGCGGGGCCGCGCTTTCCGCGCGTCAGCCCTGCGGCGCTCATCGACGCGGACGCACCGCTCGACCCCGGAGCCTCGAACACTTTAGACCTGACGCTTGCAGGCTCATACAAATTTACCAATGCGTTTAACGCATCGATTGAGTATTCGAGAAACCGCTTCAATCGCAATGAAACGGGGCGAACCGTTTTCATAGATAACATCACTTCACTGCGCGCGATCTACCAGTTCACCCGATTCACGTTCGCCCGCGTGCGAATCGATTATGACACGCTCGAATCGAGCGTGCGCGGGCAATACCTGCTCGGATGGACGCCCAACCCCGGCACCTCTTTTTATATCGGCTACAACGATACGCTGAGCTACAACGGCTTCAATCCGTTCTCAAGCCTTCACGAGCCGGGTTTCCGTCGCAACGGGCGCACCTTTTTTATCAAGACATCCTATCTGTTCCGCCGCAGCCTTTAATTGTGCCTTTGCATGAAACTTTTCCTGCATATTTCCTGAAACCTTTTTCGCCCCGCCGCCACCTACAGGCATTAAGTACAAAAACAAGGAGACAGGATATGAAAGTCAGGTCATTGATCGCATTATTTTGCGTGGCAGTTGCATTGCTTATTGCGCCGCACTCTGCGCAGGTTTCGGCTCAGAGCAGGGCGCGCGATAAAGGCGATTTTGCGGAGCGCGACGAATTCCGGCAGAGCTATCAATTAGCGCCAGGCTCAAGCGTGGAGATTCGCAGCATAAACGGCCCACTCCAAATCGAGACGACGACCGGCAACACGGTTGAAGTTTACGTTGAACGCTCCGCCCGGACGAAAGCCGATCTTGAGTATCGCAAAGTAATAGTCGAAAGCACGCCGACGAGTCTTCGCGTCTATACGCAGGAGCCGCCCGATGATGTCAGAAATGACGTGCATGTCCGCCATCGCGCGATAATCAAGCTGCCGCGCCCGTCTGAACTCACTGTCAGAAACATAAATGGCAACGCGCGCATCGGAGACGTGGACGGGCCTGTGCGTCTCGGCAACATAAACGGCGAGCTTGAAATCGGGCACGCCTCCAGTTTTGCCGAGCTTTCAAACGTGAACGGCAATATGAGCATGACTATCGAACGACTGGGCGACCGGGGCATCCAGATGCAACACGTGAACGGCAACATCAATCTGCAATTCCTTGACAGCGTGAACGCAGACCTCGATGTAAGCATGTTCAATGGAACGGTCAATTCAAGTTTGCCTAACATGTCGCTTCAAAAGATGAGCCGGTCGAGTCTTCGAGGCCAGATAGGCGCAGGCGGAACGCCGATCAGCGGCTCGCACATAAACGGAATCATCACGATACGCGGCGCGGCGGATAGATAAAAAGCGCAAATTATTTGGAACCATTCGGGTGGCTTGCGCGAGTAATCATTTAACCATCACTTCACCAAGGAGGAACCAGTCGTTATGAAACGCAGCTTTATTTTCTGTTTAGCCGTGCTGCTGGCGGCCAGCTCTGCGGCGCTGGCCGAAGAGTTCGATCAGGACCGAAACGACCGCCCGCGCAGTGTGACGCTTCGGAGCAGCGGTTTTCTGGGCGTTGATCTGGCCGAAGTCACAAGCGCCGTGGTCGGGCGTTTGAAGCTGCGCGAAGAGCGCGGCGCGCTCGTGACGGGTGTGTTCACAGAGACAGCCGCCTCAAAAGCGGGCCTGCAAAAAGACGATGTGATAGTCAAATGGAACGGCGAGGCTATTGATTCTGTCGGGCAGCTTTGGCGTCATATACACGAAACACCGGTTGGCCGCGCTGTTCGGCTCACCGCCATGCGCGAGGGTCGCGAGATTGAAGTGAACGTGACGATGGGTGACCGTGGAGAGTATCAGAATCGCTACAGAATCGATAGAATCGACAGAAGCCAGGTCAGGAGCCAGTTGCGGGATCAAATCCGAGATCGGGTCAGACAGGCAAGACAACCCGTAACCAGAATCCGTGATCGCCGCAATTACAGAATGGGCATATCGCTTCAGGGCATGTCTCCTCAACTGGCCGAATACTTCGGACTGAAAGACCGCAACGGCGCGCTCGTCGTCTTTGTCCATCCCGATACCGCGGCGGCGAAAGCCGGTATCAAAGCAGGCGATGTCATCCTTTCCATAGGGGGCGAGACGGTTGAAAACGCGTTTAAGGTGCATCAGGTTCTGAGATCGAAAGCCGAAGGCCCGACCGAAGTGCGTGTGATGCGCGACAGGCAGGAGCGAACCTTTACGATTCAGCTTGAAAAGGCTGAACCCTCTTCCGTGTTTATTTCGCCGGACGATTTTGATGACTTTGGCGACATCATCGTCGAGGTGCCGCTGGTTGACATCGAACCGTTACAAATTGAAATCCCGGTGCCTCCCATGGCCCCGATGCCACGCATTGCTGTTCCGGCGGTTCGTGTAGCTCCGATCAAAATGGTTCCGATGGCTCCGATGGCTCCCCTGGCTCCGATAGAAATTACTCCGATGATAATAGCTCCGGTTGCAGTGCCGGAAATTCATTTTATACCCGTCCGCCCTCCTAAAATCAGCATACCTCCTCTCAAGCTGATAATGCCGAAACTGGTATTCATAAATCCGGTTTAAGGCGAGACTGACTGAAAACTACAAGCGGCGTGTTGAATCATTTCCGTATCGAACAGAGATGATTCAGCACGCCGCTGTTTGTTTTCCGCCGTGATTACAAATTAAAGTTGAAAGTAATCGTTCCGGTGACTCGAACAGGCTCGCCCGATAGAGTCGTGGGAGGGAACTGCCACTGGCGAGCCGCTTCAACCGCCGCCGCCTGTAGTAGCGGATGGCCTGAGACTGCGCGCGCAGATATAACCATGCCTTCTTCGTTGATTATTACTTCGACGGAGACCGGGCCGCTCACCTGCGCAGCTTTTGCAATCGCCGGGTATTGAGGGTTCACGCGCTTTATAGCTGAGGTCATCAGCCCGCCGCCGGATTTGCGAACGATCTTAGACCCTTCGAGCGCATCACTGCTCGTTGATGCCGGAGGCGGCGTCGGAGGCTCGCCGGGCGCGTCCGGACCGGCAAGGCTGTCAGCAGATTCGCTGCGCGGCGGAGGCATAGGATACCTGCCCCACGCTCCTTTGTCTTCAAAAAAGACGCCGATGAGTTCGGCAGTCAAAGACTCGAAATCGCCCCTTTTGTCCGCGTAAAAAGTAGTATCGTCTCCCGATCCGCCCAGAGCGTATGCCTCGCGTGGCTCGATCTTCAAACTGGATCTGTATGTTATTAAGTTGATCTTTAAATCTTTGTTTACAAATCGCAGCATGAAGCCCGCGATTCGCCGGTTTGTGTTGTTGACCATCGAGACTGTTGGCTTTATTGCGTAATAGCTCTGCGCCGGTCTATCGTTCCGAGGGGGTATCGAGACTTCGACCCACTTTATTTTCACGTCGGTGATTGCAAGCGGTGTATCGTCGCGGTTGGTGAAACGCGCAGTAGTTTCAGGAGCCTGCTCCAGCAATTCAAGGACAGGATTTGAAAGCTGGGGCGAAGGAGGCGGCGGAGGCGGCTGATTTTGCGAGTCTATTTCAACTCCGCCGGGAACGCCGCCCGGTATGCCACCCGGAACTCCACCGGGAACTCCGCCGGGAACTCCGCCGGGAACTCCATCAACAGGGCCACCCGGCAGAAAGGTGTTGCTGACGCTTTTCTGCGCCGCAAAACTCGCGCGGGTGAACAATCCGGCAGCGAGCGAAAAGAGAATCACGATTGCTGCGATTGCTGCAATCAGCATTCTGTGTGACAGGGTGAATTTTCTATCCGTGTTTTCAGCCATGATTTGCTCAATCCTCCTTCGCAAATTCGATCCTGTGGCGTAAGATACGCCAGCCACTTTCAAGCCCAGGCAGAAGCGGAAAACTTTTAAGAGACTCGAAGCATAAACCATTGCCGCGCCGCTCATCTCTATGACCTGTTCGTCGCAGACCTGTTCGCGTTCGGCCAACAGCTTTCTATCTATGAGCCAGATGATAGGGTGGAACCACAGCAGGCAGCAGAAGAACATCTGAATGCTGTTTGCGAGATTGTCATACCGCGCGATGTGAATCATCTCGTGCATCATCACGGCCTCAAGCTCGCCATCCGTCAGGTGATTCGACATCTCACGGGGCAGTACAATTACAGGCCGCCAGATGCGCCACACGCCCGGCTCTATCAGCTTCGGTGTGAGCGCCAGTTTGACTGGTCGCCTGACCGCAAGCCATGCGCGGACGCGCTCCAGAGTTTCAACCTCTCTTCCCGCGCTCATGACTTTGCCTGCGCGAATCGCAATCGAAAATTGCCGCCGCCTTCTCCACCACATCACAAACAACGAAGCCGCGCCTGTAAACCAGACGGCAGTCATCGCGCAGTAGATTTCATTGTGATTGCGCGCAGGTTCGGCTGATGTAACGCTCGGTTCTGCGGGTTGAACGACAGGCTCGGCGACTCTGTAAATCACTGTTATGCTGTCGGGCGGCGCTCCGCCGTCAAACAGAGAAGGGAATTTGATTCCGACCTGATTCATCAGGAAGACGATCAGGATCGAGGGCACAGCGAACTTCAAAGACGCGATGAGCCAGACGATATAGCGCGCTTTTGCCGCTCCTCGTCTGAGCAGACGCGCCCCGGCCAGAGCAAACAAAAATACGAGCGTCGCCTGCCACAGATGGTTTGCCATCAAGGGCCAGACACATTCCGAGTATCGGGCTATAATGTCGTGAAAGCTCATCGCAGGATCTTTCCTTTCAAGCTGGACTTATACAGGAGCGACGTTCAACGCTTTTTCGCTGCTCTTTCGTCTTTTAGCGCGTTCTGTTGCGTCAGCATGTTTTCCATCTCTCGCACATCCTCAAGACTCAGCTTACCGGCCTCTGCCAGATGCGCCATCAAGGGCCGCGCAGAGCCGCCGAACAGATCCAATAGCTCGTTGATGAGGCGGAAGTGCGCGGACTTGCGCGTCACCACAGGCTCAAAGACAAAGGCGTTGCCGATCTTTTTCAACCTGCGCACCGCGCCTTTCTCTTCAAGCCGCCGCACGATTGTCTGCACGGTCGTGTAAGCCGGACGCTTCTTTTCCGGAAGCTGTTCCTGAATCTCTCTTACAGACGCGCTGCCAAGCTCCCACAGCGCGTGCATGATCTCCAGTTCAAATTTCGTCAGTTTCACGTTCACTTTTCGAGCCACCCTAAACCTCTCAGATTTATGCTACTACAATTGAGGCTGAAGCTACTACAAATGTCGTAGCGTGTCAAGCGGATTCTTTTTCAAGCGGTGCAGAGAGTGAATCCAAGTTGACTGGGGCGAGACTGGCATATAGGATTTAACGGTTTTGTTACAACGATGTGGCGAGATTGTTACGCATCGCAAATTGAGACTAGAGTTTGAGTAAAGGGGCAATATGTTCGGTCTGATTCCGAGGGAAGAGAAGTACTTCAGCATGCTCAATCAGATGGCTTCGCAGGTGAAGCAGGGCGGCGAAATCTTCGTCAAGATATTTCAGGACTACAAAAACCATGCACAGTACGCCGATCAGATCAAAGCCATAGAGCTTTCGTGCGACGATATGGCGGCAAAGATCACGCAGAAGCTCAACTCCAGTTTCATCACGCCGATTGACCGCGAAGACATCTACCTGCTTGTGACTGAGCTTGACGATGTGATCGACATGATAAACGACCTTGCGCGCCGTTTTGAAATCTACAGCGTGACCCAGCCGCGCGAGGACGCCACGGAGATTGCGCGATTGCTTGCCAGCGCGACCAGCGAGATTGCCGACGTGTTCGCGTTGCTGGAAGACCAGCAGGGCCTTGGCGAGCACACGCGCACGATAAGCCAGCTCGAAAAGCGCGCGGATTCGCTTTACAGAGATGCCGTCCGTCGTCTCTTTAAAGAAGAGCGGGACCCCATTGAAGTCATCAAATGGATGTTCATCTACGAAGAACTGGAAAATTCCATCGACCGCTGCAAGGATGTAGCCGAGGCGCTTGAGGCCGTAGTGGTCAAAAACAAATGAACTGTGAAGAACGTGTCGGTCTTTTGATTCATCATTCAGCGTTCATCATTCATCATTTCTTTTGCGGAGGTCACCCTGAATGACAACGCTGTCCGCGTTGGTCCTGCTGATAATCTTAATAGCCCTCATATTCGATTTCGTCAACGGATGGCACGACGCGGCCAACTCGATTGCGACCGTCGTGTCAACGCGTGTGCTGTCGCCGGGCGTGGCCGTCGTCTGGGCCGCGTTCTTTAACTTCGTCGCGTTCGCCCTGTTCGGCACTCGCGTCGCCAAGACCATCGGCGGCGACCTCATCAACATCAAGCTCATAGATGTGAAGTGGCAGCTGGGAGTGCTGCTGTGCGCGCTTATAGGCGCAATCGTGTGGGACGTCATCACCTGGTATTACGGGCTGCCGTCAAGCTCTTCGCACGCGCTTGTGGGCGGATACGCGGGCGCGGCCATTGCCGCCTATCACGGCGTATCCGGATTGCTCAAACCGGAAGGATGGATAAAGACCATCTCGTTCATCTTCATCTCGCCGATTGTTGGAATGATACTCGGTTTCTCGTTTATGGTCGCGATAATGTGGATATTCCGGCGATACTCGCCTGATCGAGTTGACCGGATATTTCGCAAAGGCCAGCTTGTATCGGCGGCGCTCTACAGTCTGGGCCACGGCGGCAACGACGCGCAGAAAACGATGGGGATAATCACAGCCGTGCTTGTCGCAGGCAATGCCATGCAGTCGGGGCCGACGGGCGAACTGCCTTCAATCCCGCTGTGGGTTGTCCTCAGTTGCCACGCAGCCATCGCGCTCGGCACGCTATCGGGCGGATGGCGAATCGTTCACACGATGGGCTCGCGTTTGACGAAACTCAAACCCGTTGGCGGGTTCGCAGCCGAATCGGCAGGTGCTGTCACGCTTGCGATGGCGACCTATGGCGGCATACCTGTCAGCACCACGCACACTATAACGGGCGCGATTGTCGGCGTGGGCGCGACTCGAAGGCTCTCGGCAGTCAGGTGGGGGGTCGCGCGAACCGTGGTCTGGGCATGGGTTTTGACCATTCCTGCATCCGCTTTGATCGCGGCGCTATCGTTTTTCGCATTCAAGTTTCTACGCGAAATGTGATATTCGCCGCTTTCGCTTCGGCTCTCTGGTCGGATTGGCAGGGGGTTATCTGCGATCTTTCTCTCATAAAAATTATTTGTAATCTATTTCTCAAATTCTGCTTGACAAAGATGATTGTTGGATTAGAATGGAGCGACCTCAACTAAGAGGCGAAACTCATAATAAGAGTAGTAACTGATTTATCTGCGTTCCGAGTGGGCTGAAAAAGAGAATTTGAAACCTGAAAACCGGATCATCACCTTGATCTGTACTCTTTTGCTTCCATTTGTTTTTAAATCAAGTTGGTTCAGGTGTTGTGTGTTCGGGTGGTCTGTCTTGAGCCACGCCCGAAGCTCCATCATGTAATAGCACCTCTATTTTCTGCGCTTTACAAATTAGGCAATGAGCTTTGGCGTCCTGCTATAAGACTCCGCTTGGTAGGCGAGTCACTCATCATCATGCTCTACCCCAGGTCCATGGCTGCCTCGCGCGAGGCGGTTAAATAGCGGTGTCTGCAAAATAGAACAGCACGATTGTAATCAATCTCGCTGTCAGGAAAATTATCCATACCAGAGGAGGAGAATATGACCTACAAGAAATCGCAGTTGACGAAGACGCTCGTGGTTTTGATTGCCGCCACCTTGATCGCTGGCGCAATGATTACATCGCAGGCAAACGTCACCCCGACGAATACGAAAGCGGTGCGAAGCACGATGAACGTGACTTCCGCTCAAACAACCGCCCCGGCCAAAGATCATTCGGTCTTTATCAAACGACTGAAAATGAGCACCAAGGCAGGAAACGCTCTGCTGATCCTGAGTTTTGACGGCAGATACGCGGGTCAAAATCTTAGATACGAGTTCGACAACCGCACGATCCTTTTGCGCGATGACGGCAAGGGAGGCGATGAAGCGGCTGGCGACGGCAGGCTGTCGGCAGTCATTAATGTCGATTTTGCCGAACTCACAGCCAATCAAAGCCGCATCCAGGCCGCGCAGGGCGCGTCTAATTTGCCCGCGACTACCGCCATATTCAATGGCCGCGTCAAGGTCGGCGAAGAAGAGATGGCGCTTCCTTTAAGCTCGGGCGAATTGCAGCCGGGTCAGGAAGTGGAACTGGCAGCGACTTCGGCATTTGGCGGAATAGACCCGGCCCGGTCGCTGTTGATTACGGACATCAGCGTAGTCGAAGACCCGACCCGCACATTCAACCCCTGCACAGGCGTAGGCACACCGATGGGCGTATGGACGTTCGGCCACCTGATGCAGGAGATGGCCAACACACCCGTCACGGGCATTAACCCGTCTACGTTCGTGCGAAAGTGGCTGGCCCACTGGGAGTCCACGCAGGTAGTCAACGGCTGGTCAGTCGCGCAGCGCAACGCGGTTCGCAACACGATAATCCTTCCCTGGGAGGCGGCAAGCGGAGGACCGACCGCGCCGCTCAATCTTAAGATAGCCCCGTTCAGGTTGCTGGCCATCGTCAACCGAATAGACTTACAGGGCAACAGCGGCTATCAGACGAGCAACGGAGGCGAAGCGCGATTTGTCTTCGGCGCGATTGATAGAAGAAACAAAGTCTGCGTCGTCGTGGAGATGAGCGTGATTTTTGAATACGGCATAGATTTGCCGGATTGCGACAGTGTCAAGGCGTGGGCAAAGCAGTGGATTGACTTGTCTTCGATTCCGCTCGGAACGATTGCCTATAACGATGCGCTCCAAAAAATCACCGATCAATTCACCACGGCTGGAGCCGCGCCCAGGAAAGTCAATGGGAGCGCATTGAACCAGCTTCGCACCAATGAATTCCTTGACAGGCCATGGGAACTCAGAGAGTTTAAGCTGACGCCCGGCGTCGGAGATTTGTTCGCGCCCACAGGGTTGCTGACCCAGACAACCGTCAAGCAGACTCCTGATCCAATTCTCAACGGCACAGCCACGCTCAGGAATTACATCAACAGCGATTGCCCGAATGTACTTATAGGGGCTCACGTTGTGCCCATTGCATTCCCGCGAGATGCCGCTGACGCCGGTCTGCCAAATCCAAATGCCATGCTGGGAGGAAACTCTCCGGTGCCGCCGGGCGTGTGGACTGCGCCGGGAATAGCCTGTGATCCACCCGTGCCCGGTGAAGCAAGATTCCAGTTTTCAAATGCCACCTGCGGCGGCTGTCACCTGACGGAAACGGGGACGGCTTTTTATCACATAAGGCCCACGCCGTTCGGTGTGCCCGCGCTTCTATCCCCGTTCCTTTCCGGTCCTATCACGATCACGGATCCTGTGAATGGGGTCACCAATCGAAACTTCGACGAGATGCTGCGAAGAGCGATAAAATTGTCGCAGGTAGCCACGGAGGATTGCAAACTCGGAGGCACGGCCATATTCGAGCCGCTTATGGTTACTCCTAATGGCGAGCTCAAACGCAGACCGAGCGCATTTGTCCATTGAGAACGCGCGAGGGTGAGTAGAAAGAGATTCGCCGTCGATGATTTCATTCGTCATGACAGGCGAACGGATAGTTAGACAATCTAAAAGGCGGGCCTGCGGGCTCGCCTTTTTCTATTGTTTTGAGTGCCACACGGCGCGCGCATAATCTTTCAGCTTGATCGAACTGGACATATTGCGGGTTATGAGATGGCGCGCTTCGATTATTATTGACATGGTATTGAGTCGGTGTTAAAAGGATAACGTCTGTAGAGTTGATTGTATTTTCTGCCACCCAATGCCCTTCGGAAACGGTCAACTCAACACCTGTCGCGTGTCGCTCCCAGATAGCCTTCTTTCAGAAGCGTGTAGACATCCCCTGCGAATGGCTCCCTTGCTTTTTGAGCATGTTGCACTAATAGCGTATTGGTTCACGGCGCGCTCGATTGCGGGCAATCGGGTTGATGCGCTGCTTTTGCTTCGATTGACTCAGGAGCGAAAGAATAATCGTGGGAATTATGTCGGCAAAACTGGGCGAATCACTACTTAAAGATAATCTCATTACTCCGCAGCAGCTCAAGGAAGCGCTCGACTACCAGAGACTCAATGGCGGGCGATTGGCCTCAACGCTTGTAAAGCTCGGCATGCTTTCCGATGAAGAAGTCACAGCCGTGCTATCTCGCCAATACGGCGTTCCATCAGTCAACCTCGAACTTTTTGAAGTAGATCAGGCAGCCGTCGCGCTCGTGCCTCAAGAGACCTCCGAGCGATACTCCGTACTGCCGCTGTCGCGCGTAGGCGCAACGCTGACGCTCGCGATGGTTGACCCGACGAACGTCTTTGCCATTGACGACATAAAATTCATGACAGGGTTGTCGGTCGAACCCGTAGTCGTCAGCGAAACCGCATTCAACTTTGCCGTCAAGAAATACTACGGCACTTCGCGCGAGATGGAACTTGCGCGAGTCATGGAAGACCTCGTCGCAGAGTCCACCAGCATGCCCGACTACGGCGAGGACATAGATCAGGTCGAGGTAGAAGATGCGCAGGAAGAGATAGACCTCGAAAATCTCGAACGGATGAGCGAGGACGCGCCCGTAGTCAAGCTCGTAAACGTCATTATGGTTGACGCGCTTCGTCGCGGCGCGTCCGACATTCACATCGAGCCATACGAGAAGGACTTTCGCGTGCGCTTCCGCATGGACGGCGTGCTCTACAACATAATGGCTCCGCCCATGAAGATGCGTGACGCGCTCACATCGAGGATGAAGATCATGGCGCGGCTCGACATCGCCGAAAAGCGTCTGCCTCAGGACGGGCGCATCAAGATCAGAGTGAGGCTCGACGGGCGGTCGCGCGAGCTGGATTTTCGCGTCTCGACCCTGCCTACGATATTTGGCGAAAAGATAGTGCTCAGGTTGCTGGATAAAGAGAACCTGCGGCTCGACATGACTCAACTCGGATTTGAGCCCGCGAGCCTTGAAAAATTCAAGCGAAACATCTCCAAGCCCTACGGTATGGTGCTGGTGACGGGGCCGACTGGATCGGGTAAAACATCAACGCTTTATTCGGCGCTGCAAAGTCTCAACACGCCCGAAACCAACATCATGACGGCTGAAGACCCCGTCGAATTCAATCTGCACGGCATAAATCAGGTGCAGATGAAAGAGTCCATCGGGTTGAACTTTGCGGCAGCCCTGCGTTCATTCCTTCGCCAGGATCCGAACATAATCCTCGTCGGCGAAATCCGAGACTTCGAGACTGCCGAGATAGGCGTGAAGGCTGCGCTGACGGGCCACCTCGTTTTATCAACGCTGCACACCAACGACGCGCCTTCGACCATCAGCCGATTGATGAACATGGGCATTGAGCCTTTTCTGGTTGCAACGAGCGTGAACCTGATTCAGGCACAGCGACTCGTGCGCCGAATATGCAAAGAGTGCAAAGCGCAGGTGCATACTCCGGACGAGGCGATGATCGATGTCGGGTTTGTTGCCAGCGAGGTGAAAGAGATCCGAACGTTTAAGGGCGCGGGTTGCTCTACGTGCAACGGCACGGGCTACAAAGGCCGGGTCGGGTTGTACGAAGTTATGGAAATATCCGAAGAACTGCGCGAGTTGATTCTGGTCGGCGCGTCGGGCCTTGAGCTTCGACGCAAGGCGATTGAAGAAGGAATGCTGACGCTGCGCCAGAGCGGATTGGAAAAGATCAGGCAGGGAATGACCACTGTCGAGGAAGTTGTGAGAGAAACAATGAAATAGGAGTCAGAAATCAGAGGTCGGGAGTCAGAGTAGATCTTTCTGGCTTCTGGCTTCTGCCCCCTGGCTTCCGGAGGTTTTATGCCAGAGATTGCATTGAGCGAATTGTTGAAGAAGATGATCGAGCAGGGCGGCTCGGACTTGCACATAACAACGAATTCAGCGCCGATGGTGCGAGTTCACGGTGTGCTGAGACCGCTCGAATACGCCGAGCTTTCGCCAGCCGAAACCAAACAGCTTGCATATTCCGTGTTGACCGACGCGCAGAAACACAGGTTCGAGGAGACGCTGGAACTTGACTTCTCGTTCGGCATCAAAGGGCTGTCGCGATTTCGAGCAAACATATTTAACCAGCGCGGCGCGGTTGGCGCGGTCTTCCGTTCAATTCCTTATGAGATCAGGTCGTTTGAAGAACTGGGCCTGCCGTCGGTCATTGACAAACTTTGCGAAAAGCCGCGCGGTTTGATTCTGGTCACAGGGCCCACGGGGTCTGGTAAATCAACCACGCTTGCGGCGATGCTCGACAAGGTCAATCGCGACCGTCACGAACACATAATCACTGTAGAAGACCCGATAGAGTATCTTCATGCGCACAAGAGCTGCATAGTAAATCAGCGCGAGGTTCATGCCGACACACATTCGTTTGCCAACGCGCTTCGCGCAGCCCTGCGCCAGGACCCCGATGTGGTGCTGATCGGCGAAATGCGCGACCTCGAAACTACAGAGACCGCGCTGCGCATAGCCGAGACAGGCCACCTGACTTTTGCGACGCTTCACACGAACTCTGCCGCATCTTCGATCAACCGTATCATTGACATCTTTCCATCGGGCCAGCAGGCGCAGATTCGCACGCAGCTTTCGATGGTGCTGGAAGGCATTGTCACTCAGTCGCTGATTCCGAAGGCCAACGGGCAGGGGCGCGCGCTTGCGATGGAGATACTGGTTCCGAATTCGGCCATCAGAAATCTGATACGCGAAGACAAGATTCACCAGATTTACTCGATGATGCAGACGGGGCAGGACAAATACGGGATGCATACGTTCAATCAGGCTCTGGCTGCGCTCTATTTCAAGAAGCAGATAACGCTTGAGATGGCGCTGACGCGGTCGTCGAATGCGGACGAGTTGCAGGATTTGATCAATCGCGGCGCGGCTGCTATTCAAACGCCGCCGCTCAGACCGCCCGGATCTGGCGGGCAGGGCAATCGCCCACAGGTTCCGCTCGGACGAG
The DNA here is from genome assembly GCA_963804815.1 of Blastocatellia bacterium. Lineage (GTDB taxonomy): Bacteria > Acidobacteriota > Blastocatellia > UBA7656 > UBA7656 > DATEKX01. The sequence goes on from CAWDRU010000002.1 coordinate 202,817, forward strand.
TAGGAAGATAAAGGATGAAGGCAGAGGAATGAGGGATGAAAAATTCATCCTTCATCCTTCATCCCTCCGCCTTCATCCTTTCGGATGTGCCCCTGCGCGGTTTAACGAACAATAAATGGTGGGAGACAACGATGCCGACTTATGTATTCAAAGGTCGCAACCGATTGAACGAAATTGTCGTCGGTGAGCGAGTGGCAGCAGATCGCTCGGCGCTCGAGGGAATGCTCAGGCGCGAGCAGGTCATTTTAACCAGCGCGCGCGAGAAGGGCCGCGAGATCAGCCTGCCTAAAATAGGGCGTGAAAAGGTCAAGCACAAAGACCTGGCTCTATTCACACGCCAGTTTTCAGTCATGCTCGACGCGGGTCTGCCGCTTGTGCAGTGCCTTGAGATACTGGGCCAGCAGCAGGACAACAAACATTTTCAGAAGATAATCTTTCAGACGCGCTCGGATGTCGAATCGGGCCTGACGCTTGCCGACGCGATGGCTAAACACCCGCGCGTGTACGAGTCGCTGTATACGAACATGGTGGCGGCGGGCGAAACCGGCGGTATCTTAGACATCATACTCCAGCGACTTTCGACTTACCTCGAAAAGATGGTCAAGCTCAAGAGCAACGTCAAGAGCGCGATGATCTATCCCATAGCGGTCGTCGTTATTTCAATCATTGTAATTTCGATCATCATGATAGTCGTCATCCCCGCATTCAAGAACATATTCGAGGGGTTGCTCGGTCCTGGCGAGAAACTGCCGTGGCTGACAGAGATCATCGTATCCATCTCGCAATTTATGGCCGGATACTGGTGGTTGATAATGCTCGTGGTCGGCGTTTCGGTCTTCTCTGCAAAGGCATGGTACAAGACCGACAAAGGGCTTCACGTCATTGACTCAATAATCCTGAAACTGCCCGTACTGGGCGACATCATGCGAAAGATCACCGTCTCGCGCTTCAGCCGCACGCTTTCAACGCTGTTAAGCTCAGGCGTGCCCATACTCGAATCGCTCGACATCACCGCGCGAACAGCGGGAAACGTAATCGTGTCGGAAGCGATCAACAAAGTTCGCACGGGAATCGAGCAGGGGCAGACTTTCGTCGAGCCTCTGAAGGCGAGCGGAGTATTTCCGATAATGGTGTCGCAGATGATCGGGGTCGGCGAACAGACGGGCGCGCTCGACGCGATGCTGTCAAAGATAGCCGATTTCTACGAGCAGGAAGTGGACTCGGCAATTGCCAACCTGTTGAGCCTGATGGAACCGGCGATGATTATGTTTTTGGGTATCACCATCGGCACAATCGTAATCGCCATGTACTTGCCGCTGTTCACGCTCATCGGCAAACTTGCGGGCGGACATTGACACTCTGAAGGTCAATCATATCCTGCCAGCGCTGGCGGCTCTTTTATCGAGGGCCGCCAGCGCTGGCATATTCTCAATTCACCCTGCCGGTCAATCTGTCTCCCTTCACAACCTGAAATCTCCAACGCTTCAATCTGAAAAATTAAGATCATGGTATGGCAAGGCAGTGTATACTGCGGGCTGCCAAGCAAAAAGCTCGACCCGGAGGATTCCCATTATGCAACCATCCATGAAAGGCCGTTTATTAGGCTTGCTCTTTTTTATCGCAGGCGCGGGGCTGTTCGCCTATAACTGGATGGACCTGTTTAATAACAATCAATTTTCGGTGAAGATATCGGGGTTGAGCCCGATGATGATGCTTGTAAGTCTGGCTGTGATCGTCGCTCCGAGCCTGCTGGGCGTGCATATCACAAAGGACAGGAAACAGACCGCTGCACTTGTGACGGTCTTTGTGATAGGCGGCATCCTCGGCGGCGTGAATTTTTACGCGATGGATCGCTATGTGAATCGCGATGTTGCCAAACCGCTCGACCAGATCCCGGCAATGCCGGGTCAGCTCAATCGCCCTGTGCCGGTCAACCGGAACACGTCAAGAGCGAACTCAAAGCCGTGACGCTCGCATACCGGCGTTTGACTCTGCGCGAATGAGCGTGCTAGGTTTGCGGTTGCTCTTTAATATTTCTTACAAGCTTTGGGTGCCCCGAACCAGGGGAGAATAGGGAAGCGGGTGAAAGTCCCGCACGGTCCCGCCACTGTAATAGAAGGCAAAAGTCGAAAGCAGGGAATGATTCCTGACTTTTACTTTTGACTTCTTAAGTCAGGAGACCTGCCCGAAGCTTTTGCGAGCCGATTGCCTTTCGCGTGAGAAGGCAGGCGCGCGGGAGCAGTGTTTTACGAACTCCCGTTCGACTCAACGCGAATCGAGTCGGCGGGAGTCCTTCTTTTTGCGCGTATTCTTCAGAACGAAAAACGAATGGCTGTCAAAGCCTGACCATGTTTTGCGCGTCGCGCTTTCCTTCATACTGTGCCTCGTCACCGTGGCTTGCTCGACCAGGCGAGACATCGCGCCGAGCGACATTGCGCCTGACGGGCGCGCATTCACCGACGAAATCGGGCGAACGATCAACGTAGGCGAGAACCCGCAACGCATAGTCTCGCTCGCGCCTTCGGTAACAGAGACCCTTTTCGCGCTCGGACTCGGTGATCGAGTTGTCGGCGTGACATCTTATTGCGACTACCCGCCCGAAGTCGCGCAGAAAGAGAAAGTCGGCGATACGCTCAGGCCGAGCATAGAAAAAATCGTCGCGCTCAAAACAGACCTCGTCATCGCTTCGACCTCAAGCCAGCTTGAGCAGTTCGTCCGCGACCTCGATAAAGTCAAGATTCCGGTCTATGTGAGCAATCCGCATGATATGGCGGGCGTGCTTCGCTCAATCGATATGATAGGCGAGATCACCGGAGCCGTTAGCCGCGCAAAAGATTTAACCGGCCAGATGCGCGCTCGCCTTAACGCAATCGAGACGGGTATGGCCGCAGTAAAAGAGCGACCCGCAGTTCTTTTTATACTCGGCGTCGAGCCATTGATTACCATCGGCGGCAAAAGCTTTATCAATGAACTGATTTCACGCGCCGGAGGAGATTCAATATCCAGAGAGTTGGAGGCCGAATACCCGCAGTACAGCCTCGAATCCGCTGTCGCCGCCCGACCCGAAGTCATCTTTCTTCAAACAGGCGAACCGAAATTGCCAGATCGACTGAACCAGACGCCTGCCGCGCGCGCCGGTCGAGTGTTCCACATCGACGACAACCTGTTGCTGCGACCGGGCCCGCGCATCGTTGACGGGCTTGAACAGATGGCTGCGCGCATTCACCCTGAAACGCTTCCGGTTAAGACGGAATCATAATGACAACGAGTCGCACAACTATCAGCGCAGTAGCAGAGCGCAAAACGGCGCGTGATCGCCTGACGATGCGAAGGCTCGTCATCACGCTTGCGGTGCTTGCGGTTGCGCTCCTTGTCATCACCGTCTTAGCTGTCGCAGTCGGAAGCGAGCACATCAGCATAAGCGCGATATTCAGGATCATCGCATCGGAAATAACAGGCCGCCCGGCGGACGTTTCGCCTGAACAACGGATCATCATTACAGACATTCGTATCCCGCGCGCCGTGATGGCCATAATCGTCGGAGCCGCGCTTTCGGTCGCAGGCGCAGCCTATCAGGCATTGCTCAGGAACCCGCTCGCAGACCCCGGAATACTCGGCATATCGAGCGGCGCTGCGATAGGCGCGCTTGTGGCGACCATCTTTGCAGAGTCATTGCCTGTCAGCCGCCCCATCGCGGCGTTCATCGGAGCGGTTTTGACAATCGCATTTGTTTACGCACTGGGCCGGGGCAATCAGGGCGACTCATCCGTGCGATTGATACTTGCAGGGATGATTACAAATGCGCTGCTGTCATCAATCGTGATCTTTCTGGTGACGACAGCCTCAGGCTCTCGCCAGCGCAATGTGCTTTCGTGGCTGATAGGCAATCTGGGCAGCGAAGAAAGATTGCTGCCGCTTGTTGCTTCGCTTGTTTTTGTAGGCATAGCGGCAATCTATATGAACGCGCGCAGCCTGAACCTTTTGATGACAGGCGAGCAGGACGCGCTCGCGCTTGGCGTCGAAGTTGATCGGGTGAAGCTGACGGTTTACATCGCCGCATCCCTCGTGACGGGCGCGGCAGTCGCCGTGAGCGGGGCGCTCGGCTTTGTAGGCTTGATCGTGCCGCACGCGGTACGACTCGCAGGCGGAAGCGACAATCGACTGGTAATTCCGGCATCGGCGCTCACAGGCAGTGCGTTCTTACTGCTTGCAGACACGGTTGCGCGCACAGTGATAGCGCCAAGGGAATTGCACCTCGGCGTGATCACGGCGTTGATGGGCGCGCCGGTGTTCGTCTACCTGCTGCGGCGAACAAGCTGATATAGAGGAAGATGCTTCAGGTAAAAGAGATCAGATTTGGCTACGCAAAGCCTGTGCTTAAGGGGCTGTCGTTTGAGGCGGGCGACGGCGAGTTGCTTGCCGTACTGGGGCCGAACGGCGCTGGGAAAAGCACACTGCTCAAGATCATCGTCGGCATACTGCGCCCATCGAGCGGAAGCGTCGTGCTCGATGATCGCACTCTTTCATCGACGGCGCGGCGCGACCGGGCCCGTTTGATAGGGTATGTGGCTCAGGAGGCATCTGTAAATTTTCCGCTCACGGCTATGGAGTTCGTGCTTCAGGGCCGGTTCGCGCAGGGCCGATTGATCGGCTTTGAAAGCGACGCCGACCTGAGCGAAGCCACGCGCGCGATGGAATTGACCGAGACTACAGAATTCGCTCATCGCTTCATCACTGAATTATCGGGCGGCGAGCGCCAGCGCGTTATGCTCGCCCGCGCGATTGCATCACGTCCGCGACTTCTCGTTTTAGATGAGCCGGTTGCCAATCTCGACATCGCGCATCAGGTAAGTATGCTTGAGCTTGTGAAAAGCCTTACGGCGACCGGCGCGATGTCGGCCATCGTAGTCACGCACGAGTTGAATCTGGCGGCAGAGTTTGCGACGCACGCGTTGCTTTTGAAATCGGGCGAGATGCTCGTATACGGCACGACGCGCGAAGTCATGACCGAGAGCCGGTTGCGTGAAGCGTTTGAAGCGAATCTGTTGGTTGACCGGAATCCTTCGAGCGGCGCGCCTCGCGTCACGCTTATAAGAAATTGACCTTGCTGTTTGCAAATCTGGATTGTTGCGCGGGGAAGGCGGTGCGAGTCCGCCACTGTCCCGCAACTGTGATGCGCAACGAAACCGACTCTCATGCCACTGCCTTGAAAGGTGGGAAGGCGTCGGCGTAGGCATTTCAAATTTGAGATTTGAAATTTCAAAGGCGCTAAGTCAGGAGACCCGCGCGGCGATCTGAAGAAATAACTCTTTCGCGGAAAGGAGATTTTCATGTTCAAACTTTTCTTATCTCGCTTGTTGTTCAAGCTTCGCACGGCTGTCTTCGCTACGGCGTTAATATCCATCCTCAGTCTCGCGCAGGTCGCGAGCGCCGCAGGTCGCGGGCGCATCGAAGGAGGCGTGATGGATCAATCGGGCGCAAAGATTGTCGGCGCGCTCGTCACGTTGCGCGACCGTGTGGGCGTCATCAATTATCAAACGCGCACAGACGGCGAAGGGCAGTTCAAAATCACGGATGTTGCGCCGGACCGATATACGATAACGGTTGAAGCGACGGGGTTTGCTCAATCGAGCGAGATCAATGTTGATGTTCGCGAAGGGGCGACCGAAACCGTCGCCGCGCGCCTGAACGTAGCGGCAATCGCAGATCAGGTGATAATTACGGCGACGCGGACTGCGACGCCTGCCAATGAACTCGGCGGCTCTGTGTCTGTCATCACGAGCGAAGAACTGACTCGCGCAAATCAAACACAGGTTTCCGAATCTCTGCGCCTGATTCCGGGACTTTCCGTTGCGCAGACGGGCGGACGCGGAGGAATAACTTCGATATTTACGCGCGGGGGCGAATCGGATTACAACAAGATTTTGATCGACGGCGTGCCGGTCAATCGCGCGGGCGGAGGCTTCGATTTCGCATTTCTCACAACCGAAAACGTCGAGCGCATAGAGGTTGTGCGAGGGGCAGAGAGCGCGCTGTTCGGCTCGGATGCGATGACGAGCGCCATTCAACTGATCACACATCGCGGTTCGACTTCCACGCCGGAATTTGAATTCTCAGGCGAGGGAGGCAGTTTCGCCACTCATCGTGAAACAGCGCGATTGTCGGGACTGGCTCGCTGGTTCGATTACTCGGCAGGCTTCGGCTATTACAAGACCGACGGGCGTTTCACAAACAGCGATTATCTAAACCGCTCGGCTTCCGCGAATCTCGGTTTTCAACTCGCTCCGACCGCAGACCTGCGAATCACTTCGCGCTGGAACAACTCGACGCTCGGAGTTCCCGGCCCGACCGCCATACTGTTTGCCGACGACCAGCGGCAGAAGCATCATGACCTTTCGCTTGCGGCTACGCTGAACCTGAAGACGACCAGTCGCATTCATCAAACAGCGCGATTCATCTATTCGGAACTCGATACGAACAGCTTTGATCGCGCGGCGCAGGACCTGACCCAACCCGGCACGCCGCCCGCGCCGCCCGGCTCTTTTGTCGATTCCGTTTTGACCTTCATAGATCACGAAAAACGCAGCGGCGTTCATTACCAGATGCTTGCTGCGTTTAATAACTCGAACCTGTTGACTGCCGGAGTGGATTTCGAGCACGAAGCGGCTGTCTTTACCAGCGTTGACACTTTTTCAAGCAGTCGCGTCTCGCCTGACAGAAACAATCTCGGCCTGTACGTTCAGGATCAGATGGCTTTCGGCGAGCGCGCCTTTATAACGGCAGGCGTCCGCCTCGAACATAACACGGGCAGCGTGCCCGCAGATTTAAGAAGGGTTCTGGAGTCGCTGGGGTCGAGCGTGCCGACGGGCGATATTGGATTCGGATGGAATGCGAATCCGAAAATCGGCGTCTCGTTGCTGGCGCGTCGCCACAGCGAGCAGGCAATCGGGGCCACCAGATTCAAGGCCAGCTTCGGAACAGGCATCAAAGAGCCTACGCTTGACGAAGCATTCGGCCCAAGCCTTTTTGCATTGGGAAATCCGGGTCTTGACCCTGAGCGCACAGTCAGCTTTGATGCGGGCATTACGCAGGAGTTCTTTGATCGCAGGCTCAGTCTGGAATTGACTTACTATGATAACCGCTTTCGCGATCTGATAATCTTTGAATCGACGACGACCTTCGGCCCCATACGATTGCCCAACGGAGTGCTGACGAACTTTGTCAACGCGGACCGCGCATCGGGGCGCGGCATTGAATTGATTGCGAGCGCGCGACCGTCCGGGCCACTCGCACGACTGCATTTGACGGGCAGTTACACTTACCTGCGCTCGCGGCTTGATCGCGCGGCTGACATATTGGACTTTCCGCCGCCCACTTTTGAAGCCGTGTTAGTTCCCAATCCTGAGCTTGGATTGCCGCTGCTCAGAAGGCCGAAGCATTCCGGGGCGTTTGAAGTCAGCTGGATCGATAAACGATTCGATCTCGTGATAGACGGCTCGCTTGTGGGCCGCAGGCGGGACTTCATACCTTTCCCTTTCGCAAAATTCGATTCATCGGGCAGGCCGGTCTTTAACGACGGCTACGCGAAATTGAACGGAGCAGGCTCGGTTCATATAAGCAAATTTTTGACGATGTTCGCGCGCGTGGAGAATCTGCTCAATCAGGACTATCAGGAGATAATAGGCTTTCCTGCGTATCGGTTGAACTTCAGCGCGGGTCTGCGTGTGAGAATCGGAGGCGGGAAATAGACTACAGGTCACGAGTTTTGGATTTTGAGATGCGAGACACAGATACACTTAAGCATCTAACTCAATACTCAGAACTCGAAACTCGTGAGCCTCGTCAATTAGACGGAAGCGCCTTCGCGATTAAGCATTCGGCGATACATTTCGCGCAACCGAAGAGCCAATTCCAATCGCTTGCGCGAGATACCCATCAGCTTTTTGTTGCCGCGCTGGCGGGCCGCTTCAAATACCGCGCGAAGAGATTTTATTTCGTCTTCCTGAGCGCGCAACCGCTCTTTGAAATAGTCTTCTGGCATATCCGATACAACCTTACGTCACAGAGTTCAGGGCTGAGAGAGACCAGTACCTGCAAACAATTCAACCGCTTCTTTGTCGGCCAGGATTCCTTTGGGGTGACCGAATTATATCTCAGCGAAACGGATTCGGAAAGGGCAATGGGAATTCGCCTGCCGAATCCGAGCCAGCCTAAGGCACAGGTGAAGGTTTTTTCTTCTCATTCTCGCTGATGCGATTTACGGGCACAGCATAACCGTCGCTACTGCGTTTTGGTACGCCGAGTCGCTTGAGCGTTGAGGCCGAAGGCATTCCCGACCCCGAAAGCCTGTTAGCCGCCTGAAACTGCTTCATCGCCTGAATGGTATCGTCATCGTATTGACCGGAAGCCGGGGCTTCGAGGTAACCGGCCTTAATCAGCGCGTTTTGAATCTCGGTCACGCGCTCTGCCGGTATGCCGCCGCCTGTTGGCCGGGGTGGAGCGGGCCGAGGCGCAGCCGCAGTCGCGTCCGGCTCCGCGCGCCTTACGTAACGATAGCGGACAAGGCGGCGTCCGTGTCTGCCCCGAACAACAACTTTTTCGCGCACCAGCCCGCGACTGTTGCTGCGCGCCATCTCTCTTCTTTCACGTTTTTGCCCTCGTCCGTTTCGAGCCTCGCGCCCACGAGCCGATTTGCCGCGCACTGCTTTTCCGCGAGCCGATTTGCCGCGAGACTCTTTTTTTGCGCGCGTCTGAGAAGAGCGGCGCGATCTCTTTCCAGCCGAAACATCAATGCTGAATAAGCCGACTAACAATGCTATCGTAATTAAACAAGCTAATCTTCGTTGCATAAAATCGTCTCCGCTTGCTCGATGATATTACGGTCCCGGCCAGGCATTATAATATCTGCGTCGAAGCCTTCAAAACAAGCTGTGATGAACGACTCCGTTAGTCTTGCCCATCCCTTCTATGCTTTAATGGAATATTAATGAGGGAGGCTCGATGAAAGTCATTATCATAGGCGACATAGTTGGCAAGCCCGGTCGCAAGGCGCTTCTGGCATCGTTGAAGCGGTTGAAAGAAGAGCACGAAGTCGAATTCGTTGTGGCTAACTCCGAGAATGCAGCCGAAGGCGCGGGCGTAGTGCCTCGCGTAGGCGACGAAATTCTGGGCGCGGGCGTTGACGTGATGACTTCGGGCAATCACATCTACGACAAAAAAGATGTCATCAAGTACATAGAAAACGAGCCGCGACTGCTCCGCCCGGCCAATTACGCTTCCGATACGCCGGGGCGCGGCGTCTGGCTCGGCTCCACGCAATCGGGCACGCCTGTCGCCGTGATCAATGTTCAGGGCCGCGTCTTCATGCCTCCGACCGATTGCCCTTTTAAAACCGCTGACCGATGTATTGCCGAACTGGGTAATCGCGCCTCTGTAATCATCGTTGACCACCATGCCGAAGCGACCTCTGAAAAACAGGCCATGGGGCGCTATCTCGATGGCCGCGTTTCTGTAGTCGTGGGCACACACACGCACGTTCAAACGGCAGACGAACAGGTGCTGCCCGGCGGTACAGCTTACATAACAGATCTCGGAATGACCGGCCCTTATGACAGCATTATCGGAGTCGAATCGCATCTGGTCATCAATCGCTTTCTGCGCGGAATGCCGACCCGGTTTGAAACGGCAACAGGCGATGCGCGGTTGTGCGGCGTAGTCGTCGATATTGACGAGCGGACAGGGAAGGCCGTAAGCATTGAGCGATTGCAGGTCAGGGAGGAGTAATCTGAGATTTCAAATCCCAGGTTTGAAATCTCAGATTCACCGGCCTCTGGCATCTATTTCAATGATTGCTCGATTGCTGCTTCAAACGTATCTATGGCAAAGTCAGCCTGCTCGCGGTCTATGATCAGGGGCGGCGAAAAGCGAATCGCGGATTCGCCCGCTCCCTGAATTATCAATCCGCGCTTGAAGCATTCGAGCACGACGTTATCTCTAAGGTCTGCCCACGGCTGCATAGTCTCGCGGTCGCGCACCAGTTCAATGCCAATCATCAACCCAAGCCCTCGCACGTCACCGATGAGTTCATGCTTGTCCTTGAGTTCGCGCAATCGATCCAGCATATAAGAGCCGATCTCCGCTGCGTTTTGCATAACGCCGTTTTCGATCAGCTCAAGCGTCTTCAACGCCGCAGCGATAGCAACCGGGTTGCCGCCGAAGGTCGAAGCGTGCGCGCCCACGTGCCATCGCATCAAATCTTCGCGCGCAAGCGTAACGCCGAGCGGAATGCCGCCGCCAATCGCTTTCGCCATGCAGATGATGTCGGGCGTGACTCCGAAATGCTCGATGGCCCAGAGCTTTCCTGTGCGGCCAACGCCCGACTGCACCTCATCAACGATCAGCACTATGCCGTGTTCATCACAGATGCGGCGGAGTTCGGGCAGGAAATCTGCGTTGGGGACTACGTAGCCGCCTTCGCCCTGAACGGGTTCGACCACGATGGCTGCGCAATCATCGGGCGGAACGGTCGTTCTGAATATGGTCTGTTCGATGTAGCGGGCGACGCGGCGGCCAACGCTTTCGCCCGCGCGCAGTTCAAGCGGGAATCGAATCGGGTTCGCATAAGGCACATGCGTCACGTCGAGCGCCTGCGGGCCGAATCCCTTGCGCTGCGTGAACTTCGAGGCCGTAAGCGATAGCGTGCCGAATGTGCGACCGTGAAAGGCACCGGTGAAGGCGATGAACTTATGACGACCGGTCGAATAGATTGCGGCCTTGAGCGCGGCCTCCATCGCTTCTGCGCCGGAATTGCCGTAGTGAACCTTCTTGGCGAAATCGCCCGGCGTCACTTCGGTCAGCTTCTCTGCGAGTGCTGATTGGTGCGGATAGTAATAATCCGTGCCGGAGATGTGCGTGAACTCGCTGGCCTGTTTCGCTATCACTTCGGTTATTTCCGGATGAGCGTGTCCGAGGGCGCAGACCGCGACGCCCGCGTTGAAGTCCAGAAAGACGTTGCCGTCCACATCTTCGACCAGTGCGCCGTAGCCGCGCTTCATCACAAAAGGATAGCTGCGGGTGTAGCTGGGCGAGATGAATTTCGCGTCGCGTTCGAGCATCTGTTTGGCCTTCGGGCCGGGCAGAGCAGTCTTGATTTCAGGCAGATTCGTTTTTGTAATAGTTTGCATAAACCTCCACGACTTAGTTGAATAAAAGATTGTTCGCAGGCCGGTAGCCCGCCTGTGTGGTTTGCGCGACAAAGTGGAACGTTAGTCGGCGAAGAGGTCTCTGCGGTTTTCACGGGGAGCGCGTGTCCTTAATTTTTTCATCTCGATTATCTCCCGATTGACCTGAAAATTGAATAAGATTCTACCACGCGCGCGGTCAGGCTTTCAAACAGAGCTTGCCTGATGGCTGCGGGCGGTGCGTCTCAAAGAAGCAAATAGGCCAGCGAATCTCGTAAGGCTCGCTGGCCGTTTCGGAAGTCAGGTTATAGCAATCTTACTGATTCACAAAGAACACATCCCACGCCCACCTGCCAAGTTGAGCGCCCTGCGTATCCCTGACTTTCGCCCGATATTTGAACTGATTCCCGTACTGATCAATTCGGCGCGACTCTCTGAAATCAAGGTCCATCCGTGCCAGCCCAAGCGAGGCAAGAGTATGCAACTCGGCAGGCTCCGAATAGCCGTTGTGATTGGTGTCTTGCCACAGTCTCAGCGATGTGAATATCGCGTCTCTGCGATCAATCACTGCATCATTATTGCCGCCGTTTACTGGCTTGTCGAATTCAGCAAGCGCAATGAAGCCGTTTGGGTTCGATGAAGCAGGTTGCGGTGTAAAATTACCGAATAGCTCCTGCCCGTTGTCTATCCTGCCGTTGCCGTTCCTATCAAGAGCCAAAAACGCATCATCAGAATTTACAGCCGTCCATGCCATCGGTTCAGCAAAGCCGTTGGAGTTAAGATCGAAGCTTGTGCCGTGTTGAGGGTCGGTTAAGTCGAAGCCATTGCCGGAAGTGTCTATGAGGATGGGGCTGGAGTTGCAGATACACGCGCACCATATACTGCTCCAATGCCCGATAGTGGGGTCGCAGGGTATATCTGGCGGGTCACAGGAATAACCGGGCGGCGCACCAGTAGGAACAGTGCAGCCTAGTCCGCCGCCACCGCCGCCTCCTCCTTCTCCGGGAATGTAGTCCGGGCAGAGGACACTCGCCTGACAGAAATACTCGAAACAAAGTGAACGATGTGGCGGGCCGGGGAAAGGGTTAGGATTAGGATTCTTACAAAGCCCGGCGCGGAGAAAACAGCGGCAGGGAGCAGGTTGGCACCCGAAACAGTTATTACTACAAAAAGGTGGATTAACAATATCATCAAACTGACAGTCATTTTGGATACCAGAGCAAAGGTTGTTTGGGAAACATCCGTTACCGGTAAAAGCATTTACCGGTGAGATTCTTGCTGCCTGAAAGATGAATCCAATTCCCCCTATCAGGAGTAAAAGAAAGGCGAGGTTAATGAGTTTGTCTCTGGCTATTTTCTTGGAGAACATATGCTATCTCCTTATAGCGAGTAATCCTATACTATGAAAATAAAGGCTGGTAAAAACGGAAACCGGTTTCAACGCTTGGTTATATAAAAAACTTGAAGGCTACTCCTGGTTCTGGCTTTGTTTTCGTATTTTTTCTTCCAGATTACTGATAGGAAGCCCCTTCAGATCATCGTTCAGGTCTTCAGGCACTTCCGTAAACTCGACGCTTAATGCTTCTGATATTACTTCCGAGCCGTCACGAAAGTGTGTGATTACTCGTAGAGAGTTAAGCCCCATTTCAGGCGAATGGCTTGCTTCTATCCATTCTATATTACTTTCAGGATTGGGAATTTTCTGCCTCAGCACATAAACCTTCAGCCCTGCAATTGTGTCGGTGCGAACAAGGCTTGGAACATTCATATAGTATTTGCGTGACCGGAAGTACTTTGACTTCGGCTCGTCGATTTTTGTCCGTGCTCCTATATAGAAAAGAGCATTCATTCCCCAACCTTTTGCATAAACTTCACCATCCCATCCCGCATCGATGACTGTCTCATTAGAGTATTTATACATCGGGTTGTCGCTTCTTGGGCCATCAGGCCCATAGGAGACCACTCTATATTCTCCATTAGCCCTCTCGTATGTTGTGAATCGTGACAGGATTTGCCTGGAGCCATCAGGATTGACCCGGTATTGGATAGATTTTACTACGCATGACCGAGCAGGCTCGACATCGTTATATTCAACATCGTTAAAGTCGTTATCGACGCTATCTGCCTGTTTGGTGTTTTGCGCCTGAGAAAATACCAGAAGCCCGACTAGGAAAACCGCTGCACAGAAGGCCCTCGCTACATGCTTCATATCGATTATCCTCCACGCTTGAACTTCCTATCCGATTGCCGCCGATTACCTGTGAAAACGAATTTTAATGCAAGGATAAAGAAGTGACTAAAATTACTGTTCGTGTCAAAATATTCCTTTCAGAGAGTGTATTTCCATCACCTCTTCAAATGATAAAACAAGAGTAGCCAAAACTACTTTCTTGGTGGCCGATTTAATTTTGGCTTTGTTTCCGTATCTTTTCTTCCAGATTACTGATAGGAAGCCCCTTCAGATCATCGTTCATATCTTCGGGCACTTCTGTAAACTCTAAGCTTAAGACTTCTGATATTACTTCCGAGCCGTCACGAAAGTGTATGATTCCTCGTAGACCGCTAAACCCCATTTTAGGCGAATAGCTGTTTTCCATCCATTCAATGTTGCTTTCAGGATTGGCAATTGCCTGACGCAGCACGTAAACCTTCAGCCCCGCAATCGTGTCGGTGCGAACAAGGTCTCGATTATTCATATAGTATTTGGATGACCGGAAGTCCTTTGACATCTGATCGTCGCTTTTTGCCCGCCCTGACATATAGAAAAGAGCATTTGTTCCCCTGCCTTTTATGTAAACCCCATCTGCCAACCCCGCAATGATGTACGCATCGTTGGAGTATTTAGACAACAGGTTGTCGCTTTTGGGGCCATCGGGGCCATAAGAGACTTGTCTGAATTCGCCGTTAGCTTTGTGGTATGTTGTGTAACGCGACATAATCTGTTTGGAGCCATCAGGATTGACGCGGTACTGGATACACTTTGCTATGAATGATCGAGCAGGCTCGACATCGTTATATTCAACATCGTTAAAGTCGTTACCGGCACTATTTGCCTGTTTGGTGTTTTGCGCCTGAGAAAATACCAGAAGCCCGACGAGGAAAACCGCTGCACAGAAGGCCCTCGCTACATGCTTCATATCGATTATCCTCCACGCTTGAACTTCCTATCCGATTGCCGCCGATTATCTGTGATAACGAATTTTAATGCAAGGATAAAGAAGTGACTAAAATTACTGTTCGTGTCAAAATATTCCTTTCAGAGAGTGTATTTCCATCACCTCTTCAATGATAAAACAAGAGTAGCCAAAACTACTTTCTTGGTGGCCGATTTAATTTTGGCTTTGTTTCCGTATCTTTTCTTCCAGATTACTGATAGGAAGCCCCTTCAGATCATCGTTCAGGTCTTCAGGCACTTCCGTAAACTCGACGCTTAATGCTTCTGATATTACTTCCGAGCCGTCACGAAAGTGTACGATTTCTCGTAGAGCGCCAAACCCGGTTTTAGGAGAGTAGCTGTCTTCCACCCATTGAATGTCGCTTTCAGGGTTAGGAACTTCCTGACGCAGCACGTAAACCTTCAGCCCCGCAATCGTGTCGGTGCGAACAAGGTCTCGATTATCCATATAATATTTGGATGACCGGAAGTCCTTTGACATCTGATCGTCGCTTTTTGCCCGCCTTGATATATAGAAAAGAGAATTCGTTCCATATCCTCTGGCATAAACCCCATCTGCCAACCCCGCATAGATGACCGTATCATTGGAGTATTTAGACAACAGGTTGTCGCTTTTGGGGCCATCGGGGCCATAAGAGACTTGTCTGAATTCGCCGTTAGCTTTGTGGTATGTCGTGTAACGCGTCATAATTTTCTTGGAGCCATCCTGATTGACGCGATACTGGATAGATTTCACTATGCAGGATCGAGCAGGCTCGACATCGTTATAGTCGTTACCGGCACTATCTGCCTGTTTGGTGTTTTGCGCCTGAGAAAATACCAGAAGCCCGACGAGGAAAACCGCTGCACAGAAGGCCCTCGCTACATGCTTCATATCGATTATCCTCCACGCTTGAACTTCCTATCCGATTGCCGCCGATTATCTGTGAAAACGTATTTTAATGCAAGGATAAAGAAGTGACTAAAATTACTGTTTGTGATCGGTTTAGCTGTTGTCTCGTCTCCATCATCGCAATTATTCAGCGCTCTCTCGTATTGCGATAAAGTCATGCCGAACTGCTTTTTGAAATCCGAAAGAAATGGCTGTGACCCTGATAGCCGACCACAGGCCAACACTCAAAAGACGCCCTCGCAGGTCAAGAAACGGGCTTTTGACGGCCCGCCACCCCGGCAGACAAAAATTCGATCAAAACTGCACAACTATTTGGCAATATTTCTTGCGCGTTCCATGAGGGCGTGCTAAATTTGCTTGTCTAAGAGTTTACTTAGATTGGGAGCGGACTGAACAGGCGCGAGGCGGGTATCAGATTTGACAAGCACCGATGTCTTGGATGGGTAAGGGGCATCGGCTAAATTAACAAAACCTTACACCTATCGAGGCTTCATCCACCGCTTCGACTCACCGCTAAAATCGTCGTTCTCCCTTTTCGAATCTCTTGCTCTGCTGGGTAGCGGTTTAGTAATGGATCAGGTGGAAACCATTTCAAACAGCCTTTCATTAAACCTCATACTCTATTGAGAGGCCCTCTGCTATTTGCCAGGGAGTCAGGTATTTGCCCGGATGCAAGATGAGTCGGTAAAAATTTCGATCTTTGAAGCGGCGATGCGGTTGCACGAATCGCTCGACCCAGGTGAGGTCGTAGCGCGCGCGCTTGAGGTTCTTCCGCGCCTTGTCGAGGCGGAATCCTGGGCCGTATTCCTGAAATCGGAACAGGCGGATCACCTTGAACTGGTTCGCGCCATAAACGCAACGGCTGTTCCGGTCGGCCCGTTCGTCCGAATGGACGCAGTCTCCATCCCCGTAGTTCGGGCCGTCAGCGAGCAGCGAACGATCTTTGCCGGGCGCAGTCAGTCTGCGGATTCATCATCCGGCGACGACGAGCTTGCGACGCTCTGCGTACCCCTGCTCACAGGCTCTCGTTTGATAGGGGCTGTTCAGGCAACGCGCCGAAGCGAGGCGACCGCTCAGGCGTTCAAAAGAGAAGATGCGCGCACCATTGAGCTGATAGGCGGGGCGCTGGCAAAAGCGCTGGCAAACGCGATTGATTATCACAATGCGACGCGCCAGACATTGATTGACGATCTGACGCGACTCTACAATGTTCGATATCTCTACCAGACGCTCGATAACGAAATCCGCCGCGCGCGGCGTTACGGCTCAAGCGTGTCTGTGGTCTTTATGGATCTGGACGGGTTCAAGCTGGTCAACGACGCTTACGGCCATCGCGCAGGCAGCGTCACCCTTACGGAAGTGGCCGAAGTGATAACGATGTCTGTGCGCGATTCGGATTTCGTAGCGCGATACGGCGGCGATGAATTTGTGCTGATGCTGCCTGAATCGCCTGCTCGCAGCGCGCTTCAGATGGCCGAACGAGTCCGCGCTCATATAGCTTCGCACCGCTTCACGGGAGGCGTGAGCGCAGACATCTACCTCACGGCGAGTTTTGGGGTTGCCAGCTTTCCCGAACACGCCACCGAAGCTGAAAAGCTGATCGAACTGGCCGATGCGGCAATGTATGAAGCTAAACAGAGCAAGAAGAACAACGTTCGGCTCGCTGCGTCGTGATCGGAAAATCCGAGGCGCGCCAGATCAGCTTCTACAGCCGGGCGCAGCCTGTGAATAGTTTGGAGAAAAAGCGATAAAGTTTAATGATGAGAAATCTGTTTAATCCGTTTTCAAGCGACCTTGCCATTGATCTGGGAACCGCAAACACTCTGGTGTATGCCAAAGGACGAGGCATCGTCGTCAGCGAGCCTTCAATAGTTGCAATCAACAAGGTAACCAACAAAGTCGAAGCCGTCGGCAAAGAGGCCAAGGAGATGCTCGGTCGCACGCCGGGTAACATCATAGCCATCCGGCCCATGAAGGACGGCGTGATCGCCGATTTTGAAGTGACTGAAAAGATGCTTCAGCACTTCATCCGCAAGGCGCACAATGGCCGCTCGTGGGTAAGCCCGCGCGTAGTCATCGGCGTGCCCGGCGAGATAACGCAGGTCGAGCGCCGCGCGGTCGAAGATGCCGCCTATCGCGCCAAAGCGTCAAAGGTCTATCTGGTCGCGGAGGCTATGGCGGCAGCCATCGGCGCTGGCCTCCCCATCACGGAGCCTTACGGCAACATGATAGTTGACATCGGCGGCGGCACGACTGACATTGCTGTCATATCCCTGTCAGGCATCGTCTATTCGCGCGCGGTCCGGGTAGCAGGCAATGAACTCGACGAGGCGATCATCCAGTACATCAAGCGCAAATACAACCTGCTGATAGGCGAGCGCACGGCTGAATCTATCAAGATAGAGCTTGGCTCCGCCTGGCCCGTCGAAGAGCCTATTCAGATGGAGATCAAGGGGCGCAACCTGATCGAAGGCGTGCCGCGAACGATCACCATCACGGACGAAGAGGTGCGCGAAGCGCTGGCCGATCCTATCTCGACAATTGTAAACGCCGTTCGCGTTGCGCTCGAACGCACGCCGCCTGAGCTTTCGGCAGATATAGCCGAGCGCGGCATAGTGCTGACGGGCGGAGGCGCACTGCTCAAAGGTATAGACAAGCGATTGATGCACGAGACGGGAGTGCCTGTCTCGCTGGCCGAAAATCCGCTTTCGTCGGTTGCGCTCGGAACCGGGAAGATGCTGGCCGATTTCGACCTGCTGAGCCGCGTGAGCTGGGAAAATACCATGCTCCATCACAGCCTCTAAAGCAGAGTTTAGAGGCTAGAGGCTAGAGGTTAGTAGTCAGCAATTCCTGCACTGATCTCTGACCTCTAACCTCTGACCTCTAACCCGATCTGCTATGAGTGCAAATACCGCGCAACAGAAAGCGCCCTGGATATTGGCAGTCCTGCTGCTCTCGCAGATAATGCTGATGTCTTATAACGCCAAGCGCCCTGACAGCGAACAATCCGTACTGCGCACCTGGATAATGACTCCTTTGTCGGCTGTCGGAAAGGTGGGCAACGGCGTGCTCTCTTCTATCACAGGCACCATAGCCAGCTACACGGACCTGCGCGGCGCGCGCGCTGAAAATCTGGAACTTCGACAGGAAAACGAACAGTTGAGAGGCGACCTTAACCGCGCAGTCGAACGGACTGCGGAACTGGATCTGCTACGCGCGCAGCTTGCTCTGCCTTCACATCCGCAGTATCGCCAGTTAGCCGGAAACGTGCTTGCGCGAGACGCGAGCAACTGGTTTCGCCGTCTGACGATAGATCTGGGCTCGCTTGACGGCGTCAAGCTCAATATGCCGGTCACAACTGCGGGAGGCATCGTAGGGCGCATCATATCCGTCGGCCCGAACTTTTCGATGGTGCAGGTCATTACAGACAAGCAGGCTGGCGTTGGCGCGATGCTGCAAAACTCGCGCGCGCCCGGAAACGTGCGCGGGCTTGACAGCGCCCGATGCGAGCTTAAAAACATCTCGACCAACGAGACTGTGCAGGAAGGCGAGGCGGTTGTGACGACAGGGCTTGATCGCATCTATCCAAAGGGGATGCTGATCGGCACCGTCGAGCGAATAGAGAGCGACCCGAACGCGCCGTTCAATAAGATAATCATCAAGCCCGCTGCGCCGGTTGACCGCCTTGAGCACGTTTTAGTTCTTCTGATCGAGCAAAAAGATTTGAAGTTTGAAGAAGACATCGCGGATAAACACAAGTGAGCAATGGATACTCTCAAATTCGGGATACAAAATCTGTTTTCTGTGATATGAGGTAGCTTAAAAGAGTGCAGACTGTCAAAATCGCCCTGTCCATCCTAGTCGCGCTCCTGCTACAGATGTTGCTCTCGAAATATCTGAGATTCTTCAGGTACGTTGACTTAGCCCTTGTGATGACGGTCTATTTCGGTTTGCAGCGGGCGCTGTTGCCGGGCATGTTCACAGGGCTTGTGCTGGGGCTTGGCGGCGACGCCGTGGTGGGCGGAATACTGGGAGTCGGCGGATTCTCGAAGACCTTGATAGGTTACCTGTCAGCCTTAACAAGCATAAAATTATCGCTGGAGAATCCGCTCGCGCGCCTTGCAGTTGTGGCCGTGGCGTCAGCCGTAAACACAATCCTGTTTGTCGGACTCTACCTGATGCTGGATAAACCGCTGGAAGACGCCACGACCTATGCGGGGCTGGGAAAGACCGTCGGATGGCGAGTATTGGGAGATACGGGCGCGGCTGTCGTGCTATTCTTGATACTCGACAGAGTGTTTGCCGATCAGACTGCGGCCCGGCGCATGGCCATAAAGAAGAGGTTCTATGAGTAGCAAGAAGAACCGGAAAAAAGAAGAGTCTCACAATTTCGAGATGCGACTGTATGTGATTCAGTATCTCGTGCTGGCAATATTTGTCGCGCTCGGACTTCGTTTCTACACGCTCCAGGTCACCAAACACGACGATTACGTCGCTCGCGCAGAGAACAATCGAATCCGCGAAATACCGATACCCGCGCCGCGCGGAAACATACTTGATCGCAATGACGTGGTATTGGTTGACAACACGCCTGCCTTCAACGTCGTCGTCATGCCCGAAGACATGACGGACAAAGAGAATACGATCAATGTGCTGGTTGCAAACCTCGGCATTGATCGTGATGACCTTGTACGCGAGTTGAATGACCGCCTGCGCCCGAAATCGCAGCCGATACTCGTCAAGCAAAACGCTTCCAGGTCTGACCTCGGCTGGGTGAACTCGCACGAGTACGAGCATCCTGAAATAACGATAGAAATGCAGCCGCAGCGGGTTTATAAATACGGAAAGACTGCGGCTCACGTGCTCGGCTACATCGGCGAGATAAGCCCGAAACAGTTGGAGTTGCCCCGGTATCAGGAAGCCGGTTACAAATCGGGCGACATCATCGGGCAGGGCGGAATCGAAAAAGTTTACGACCTCAAACTGCGCGGCCAGACCGGAATGCGACGTGTGATCGTTGACAGCCGGGGCCGACCCGTGGCAGAGCTTGAAAGAATCGAGCCTATCAAAGGGCAGGACATCAAAACAACACTTGATATCGATATACAAAAGGTCGCCGAAGATCAGTTCTACTCCAAACACGACACGGGCGCGGCAATCGCTGTCGATCCAAAAAACGGCGAGATATTTGCGATGGTCTCTGTGCCGAGCTTCGACCCGAACGTCTTTGCCGCAAACGTCGTCTCTACTGAAAACCGCAGGGACGTGCGCGCAATCGTCAACGACCCCGCCCACCCGCTCTTCAACAAGGCGCTTCAGAGCATCTACCCGACAGGCTCGACCTGGAAGATTATGATGGCCGCGGCTGCGCTCGAAGAAGGGGTCATCACTCCGCAGAATTCAAAGATAGTCTGCGGCGGCGGCCTGTCTATGGGCAATCGATTCCTTAACGACAGCGGCGGCAATCATGGCATGCCGGACATCCGCGCTGCGATAGTTCACTCCTGCGACGGGTATTTTTACCGGCTCGGCCTGAAGATGGGCGTCGATATGATTCACGACTGGGTCTACAAGTTCGGCATGGGGCGAAAGACCGGAATAGATCTGCCTTCCGAATCGACGGGCATCATTCCCAGCCGCGAATGGAAGCGGCGAGTCAACCCGCGCGATCCCAACTGGAAAGATTTCGATACGGCGATTGCTTCGATAGGGCAGGGGTCTGTCGCCGTGCCGCCCATTCAATTGATTCGCGCAGAGTCCGGCATAATTATGGGCGGCGAGTTTTTTACACCGCACGTGCTCAAGGAAGCTAAAGCCACGCCGCTTGCCGAAGTCTCCTACTACGATAACAAGCCCACAGAGATGAACTTATCGCCTGTCAATATCAGCATCATAGACAGCGCCATGTGGGGAGTGGTCAATGAAGGCGGCACGGCCAGGAGTGTGGCTTTCCCTCGCGAACTGAATATCGGCGGCAAAACCGGAACCGCGCAGGTTATCGCCAGAGAAAAAGTCAGAACCAAAGAACATAAAGACCATTCCTGGTTCATAGGATTTGCGCCCATGCACACGGGCGAAAAGCCCGATATCGGCGTTGTCTGTATAACCGAAAACGGCGGCTGGGGCGCGCAGGCTTCCGGGCCTAAGGTCAAGTACATAATGGCCGCCTATTACTCGAAGAAACTGGGCCGCCAGGTGTTGCCCGATCTCGTAGCGGTGAATGCGAAGCCCGATACAATCGCTTCGGCCTCAACCGCGCGCGCGGTGCCGGATGTGGACCGCAAACGCGCTCCTGTAAAGCAGTGATGGCTACAATGTGTGATAACATCCTGAATCTGGAAACTCGAATTTCAGATTTATCCGAGCTGTAATGGTTGACATCAATCAAAAGACTTTTAGAGATATAGACTGGATGCTGTTGCTTGCGCCCATCGCGCTCACAATTCTGGGCTGCATAGGCATCAAAAGCACTGCGCCCAGCACCGAACTGCAAAAGCAGATCATAGCGTTAGGCATAGGCGTTACCCTCGCCATCATCGTGATGTTTATCGATTACAGGAAGATAATCGTAAACATCGCGCCCTTCTTCTATGCAGCTATAGTCGTGATGCTTGTGCTGGTGCTGTTTGTCGGCAAGGAGATCAACGGCAACAAAGCGTGGCTGCGCCTGCCCGGCATCAGCATACAGCCGAGCGAATTCGCAAAGGTCGCGACCATTCTGATGCTGGCCAGACATCTTGCCCAACAGCGCGCAGGGTCGCTCACACTCAAAGACATGCTGACGATGGGCGCAATAACGATTGTGCCCATAATCCTGATCGCTCTCGAACATGACACGGGAACCATGCTGACGTTCGGCGCGATATTGGGCGCGTTTTATTTCCTCGGCGGGATTCGCAAATTGCTCGTCGCCGCAGGGCTTGTCGCCATAGTCGTCGGACTAATCGGCGTGTATCCGCACCTTCGCGGCTATCAGAAGGAGCGTATAGATGTTATTCTGCATCCTGAAAAGGCCGATCCACGCGGCTACGCTTACCAGACCATACAGTCTGTGATTGCGGTCGGTTCGGGCGGCCTGATGGGGAAAGGCATAGGACAGGGCACGCAGGGCAAGCTCGGGTTTTTGCCTTTTGCGTGGACCGATTTTATAGCGGCAGTCGTAGCCGAAGAGATGGGATTCGCCGGTATTTTGCTGATGATGGTTCTATATATGATATTCATCTGGCGATTGATCTCGGTGGCGCAAAGCGCCCGCGACCGGGCGGGAGCTTTGATGATAATTGGATTTGTAGCATTAATCGCTTTTCATATTCTCTGCAATCTCGGCATGGTGGTGGGGCTGCTTCCGATTATGGGAATACCGCTGCCGCTGATGAGTTCGGGAGGCACGGCTGTTATGTCGATGTTTCTTGGCGTCGGCCTCGCGCTCAGCGTGCGGATGAGAAGGTTTGTGAATTAGGCGGCGACATTTGATAATTATGGACAACACGATTGATTACAGGGCAGCTCTGGATTTGATTCTTCCGACGGTTGAAAAGCCTGCGCGGTACACAGGCGGCGAATGGAACGCCGTTCGCAAATCGCCCGAAGCTATTCATACGCGCATCGCGTTATGCTTTCCCGATACCTACGAAATCGGGATGAGCCATCTTGGGCTGAAGATACTCTACGGCCTGCTCAACCAACACGAAGGCTGGTCGGCGGAGCGCGTCTACGCGCCGTGGCCCGATATGGAAGCGCGACTGCGCGCGCGCGCGGTGCCGCTGCTTTCGCTTGAAAGCTACACGCCGCTCGATCACTTCGACGTTGTGGGTTTTTCGCTCCAGTACGAACTGACATACACGAACGTCCTGACCATGCTCGATCTGGGGCGCATACCGCTTCGCACGGTTGAGCGGACGCTCGATGATCCGCTTGTCATCGCGGGCGGCCCGACCGTTTATTCATCCGAGCCTATCGCGGAATTTATCGATGTGTTCGTCATCGGCGACGGCGAAGAGACTTTTCCTGAGCTTGTCACGCGCTACACGGAGTTGAAGGACTCCGATATGGATTTGACGCGCGAGCAGATCCTGAAAGAGATCGCGCGAATCGAAGGCATGTACGTGCCGTCGCTTTACACGGTATCGGAAAGCCCGCATCACGGATTGCTGGTTGTCGATGAGCCGGAAGATAAAGAGATTCCTTTCCCCATTCGTCGCCGCGTGGTGAAAGACATCAGCCAGTTCCCGTTCCCGTCGGATTCGCCCGTGCCCAACATCGAAGCAGTGCACGACCGCATGGCGATCGAAATAGCGCGCGGCTGCGTTGACGGCTGCCGCTTCTGCCAGGCGGGCACCATCTATCGCCCCGTGCGCGAGCGGGACCCAAAAGAGATCGTCAAAACATTGATCGACGGCATCGAAAAAGGCGGCTACGACGAGACAAGTCTCACGTCGCTTTCGACCGCCGACTACACCTGCCTTGAGCCGCTGGTGAAGATGCTGGGTGCAGAGCTTGAGCGCCGCAAGGTGAGTTTTTCGGTTTCGTCGCTTCGCGCATCGGGCGTGACGGAGTCGCTTACGCGCGAGATTGCGCGAGTCAGAAAGACCGGTTTCACGATTGCGCCCGAAGCCGGTACTCAGCGGATGCGCGACGTGATAAACAAAAACGTCACCGAAGCCGATGTGATGAACTCCTGTTCGGTCGCTTTTGAAGAGGGCTGGTCGGGCATGAAGATGTACTTCATGATCGGCCTGCCGACCGAAACGGATGAGGATGTCGAAGGCATCGCCGAACTTGGCCGCAAGGTGCGCGAACTGGGCAAGACCCGATTCAAAAAGAACGTAAAAGTCACCTGTTCGGCTTCCTACTTTGTGCCCAAACCCCACACTCCGTTTCAGTGGTGCAAGCAGGAAGATGTTGATTCGATCAAGCGAAAACAGCGCACCTTGCGCGAACTTGGTCGCCGCTATCGCATCGATGTGAAGGTGCATCATGCAGAGACATCAATGCTTGAAGGCATCATCTCGCGCGGCGATAGAAAGCTCTCGAAAGTGATCGAACGCGCGTGGAGGCTGGGGTGCCGGTTCGATGGCTGGACCGAGCATTTCGATTTCAACAAGTGGATGGAGGCATTCAGGCTTGAAGGAATAGAGACTGCGCCCTACCTGAAAGAATTTCCTGTTCGCCAGTTCGATAAGCCGGGCGCGCCGCTCGTTCAGATGGTGTGGGATCATCTGGATACGCTCGTCAAACGCGATTTCAACGCGCGCGAATACACAAAGGGGATCAAGGCTCGCATCTCTCCGCCGTGTGAATTGCCCGTAAAAGTGATCGACGGGCGGCCCACGGCGATAGCTCCCTCGCACGAAGATTTCGAGCGCGTGGCCGCTCAGCCTCTGCTCTGTTACGCGTGCGGGCTGGAGTGCGACCTGACGCAGTCACGCGAGCATTTGCAGAAAGCATACGCGATGCACGAAAGCGTGCGGCGTACTGAGGATGTGCCTGCTCCTGAGGTGCTTACATATGCAGAGCGCATTGCCCCTGTAGCAGATTCGATCAACCAGCCTCTGGTGCAGCTTTCGCTGAGGCCAGTAGAAGAAATTGAGGCACAATCCCCGACCTCAGACTCCCGAACTCAGGCCCCTGTTTACCGCTATCGCGCGACGTTTGAGAAGGGCGAAGAGGTGAAGTACATTTCGCATCTCGATTTGACGCGCGCCCTGCCGCGCGCCTTTCGGCGTGCGCGCATCCGTCTTGGCTACAGTCAGGGCTTTCACCCGATGCCGCTCATTCAATATGGCCCGGCTTTAGGTGTCGGCACTGTTGGTGAAAACGAGTTGATAGATTTTGATTCGTTAGACGAACTTGACGAGCGCGAGTTTCTTGATCGAATAAACGCGAATCTGCCCGCAGGGCTGCGCTTCAAACAGCTTCGGCAGTTGAGCGCTTCGGCGCAGGTTCTGATAAAAGAGATCAACCGCGCTGAATATGTTATTGCTCTGGATGTGCCCGAAATTCAAACAGCGATGGGAAGATTGGCTGACATCTCGGATCGAGAGGCGGACGAAGCACACGCTATATTAGCCCGTGAATTTATGGCGCGTCAGTCATGCGTGATTGAGCGCGTACGCAAAGACAAGCGACAGAAGGTTGATGTGCGACGCTATACAAAGAGCCTGGGCTTTGACGCCGAAATCGGCGGTCTCCGATTAGTGACCGAAGTATCGCCGAACGGAGGCGTAAAGCCTGTTGAGGTCCTGGCCGCAGTTTATGGCCTGACCGAGGAAGAAAAGATTTTGCTCAGCTCGCGCGTGCGGCGATTGCGACTCTATCTGGAAGAATCGGAGAGTCAGGATCACGAAGTCGCCGCAATTGCGAGCGTGCAATGAGAATTAGTGGCAGGCGGCAGGTGACGAGTGACAAGCAAAAGAATCAGTTGCTTTCTCATCACGCATCACTCACCGCTCGTCACTTTATATAAGGGTTTGTGCTGAAAGGAAGCATAGGTAAGTCTTGATATTCGCTTCGGCTTCGGCGTAGAAGTATCCGCTGATTGAATCACGAAGCGAACAAAAGAGCGGATTGACCTGGGTTGCGACTGTTACGCTCAATCAAACAGCATTACGGTCGCCTAAACAGTTTTGAACGTTTATCACCTTGAGTTTCCAGATGAGATTATTGATCGGACGCGAAACCTAAGTCTCAAAACTCAAGTCTCAAAACTCAGGTCTCAAAACTCTGTTTCCGCTTAACCAGGACTGCGACAACGCGAGGCCACAATCGTCTCCTCCTCTTGCCAGCCAGCCAGCACGCCTACACCAGGAGAATACATGGCAAAAGAATTAATTATCAGCGCGAACGTGCACGAGAAGAAAGTCGCCATACTTGAAGACGGTTTGGTGACGGAATTCTACGTCGAGCGCAGGGACGAGAATCAGGGAGTTGTTGGCAATCTGTACAAAGGGCGGGTGATGAAGGTGCTGCCCGGCATGCAATCTGCCTTCGTTGACATAGGGCTTGAACGCGATGCGTTCCTGTACGTCTCTGATTTCACAGAGTTCATGGAAGAAGACGACGAGATCGATTTTCGGGAAGCAGGCGAAGATCGAACATCCCCTCCCGCTGCCGCTGCCGCTCCACCGTCGCGGGACGTGCGGCGTGGAGATCGCCCGCGCCCCGGAGCCAATGTGACGGCGCGACCCGCGCCTGAGCCAACGCGCGAAGAACGAGGGCGTGAAGAAGAACGGGCACGTGAGGAAGAAGCCCGCGTCTCCTTCGAGGACGCTGTCGAACAGCTTGCCGAAATAGCCGACGAGAGCCTCATCCCGCCGCCGCCGACCGAGGATGAGATTCGCGAGCAATCAGCAGAACCAATCGAAACACAGCCTGCTCAGGTCGAAGAGTATTTTATCGAGCGTATAACAGATGAACCTTACGAACAACCTGAGCCCGCAGAGCCAGAGACGATAGAACCAGAGACCGTCTCCGCTGTCACAGAAGAGAACGCGGCAGACGAAGAGGCCGTGGCGGAAGAAAAGCCCCGGCGACGAACTCGCAAAAAAACCGCTGACGCAAAACCGGAAGCCGTCGAACCCAAATCCAGAAAGAAGACCGGCAAATCAGAGGTCAAGGCCGAAGAGAAGGCTGCAAAACCGAGCACACGCAAGACCGCAACGCGTACAGCCGCAAAAAAATCTTCGCGTCGTCGCGGAACTGAAACGCCGCAGACGGTCGAAGAAGAATTCCATCGCATTACAGACGAAGATATCGCGATTGATGCGGGCGACCTTCTCAAGGACGCTATGGTTCAGGAGAAGATCATCGAGCAGGTTCACAGATCGGAGTATTCCGCTGCCAAATCTGAGCCGGAGCAGGAATGGCGCGTCGGCAGTTTTCTTTCTCAAGCCGATTCGAGTGCGGACTTCCAGCGCATCATTGATGAAACGGCAGACCATCAAGATCCTGATGCGCCGTCGGGGCGGCAGGGCGCTGCGTCCGAATCTGACGATTCTTCGGTTACGCCGTTCCGCCATATCTCCGATGCCTTGCCTTCGGGCCTCTTTGATCGCATTCAATCGGAAGGCGCGAGCGAAATCAATGAGGTGAGCGGCATAGCCAGTTCCGGCGAAGGCTCATCGGACTCCGACAGCGAGACATCCGCTGCTTCAAACGATGAACAGGATCGGGATGCAAAGGTTGAAGACCTCAAACCTCGCGCAGAGTTCGCTGTTCGACGCGGCGGTCGAGGTCGTCGTCGTCGTCCACACCCGAAAGAAACCGCGACTGCCGCGACAGGCGATGATGAGCAAGCCGCTCTGTCTCCTGTTTCAGATGAAGAGGGTGGCGCTGTAGAAGCGCAAGCGCCAGTCGAGCCTGCGCCTCGGCAGAGCGAAGCCAAACCGGGCGATGTTCGATCAAACGAGCCTCGACCAAACGAGCCTCGACCAAACGAGCCTCGACCGAACGAGCCCCGATCAAACAGCCCTCGTCACGAGAGCGGGCGTTATGATCGCAGGCCGGATGATCGCAGACCGGATGATCGCAGACCGGATGACCGCAGGCCAGCCCCGCAGCGCAGACCCGAAGGGCAGCGCAGACCCGAACCCTCACAAGGTCGCAGGCCGGAGCGCAATCTGCCTCCGACCATCAGCGAACTTCTGCACGAAGGCCAGGAGATACTCGTACAGATTGCCAAAGAGCCGATTGCCAAGAAGGGCGCGCGCATTACATCGCATATCGCGCTGCCGGGCCGCCTGCTCGTCTATATGCCGACCGTAAATCACGTAGGCGTGTCGCGCAAGATACCTAATGATGTTGAGCGCGTTCGATTGAAGCGCATAGTCAGCAGCCTCAAAGAGCGTGAAGGGGCTACGGGCGGCTTTATCGCGCGCACTGCATGCGCGGGTCACACCGAGCAGGAGTTGCACGACGACATGCGGTACCTGGTGCGCACCTGGGCCGATGTCAGGAAAAAGGTCGAACGCTCGAAATCGCCAATGATGGTGCATCAGGACCTCGATCTTGTGCAGCGCATACTCCGCGATCAGTTATCGGAAGAGTTCACCGCTATTCGCATAGACAACGAAGTCGAGTACGCGCACATAGTCGAGTTCGTCAATCGCGTTCAACCGAAGCTCGTCAAACGCGTGAAGCTGTACACGGGCAATCAGCCGATATTTGAAAAGTACGCCGTGCAGCCTGAAATTGACAAAGCTGTGCGCCCGCGCGTCTGGCTGAAGTCGGGCGGCTACATTGTGATCAATCAGACGGAAGCGCTGGTTGCGATTGATGTGAACACGGGTAAATTCGTCGGCAAGTCGGACAAACTCGAAGACACGATCACGCGAACGAATCTGGAAGCCGTCAAAGAGATAGTCCGGCAGATTCGCCTGCGCGACCTTGGCGGCATCATCGTGCTGGATTTGATCGACATGGACGAGCGCAAGAATCGCCAGCGGGTGATGGCCGCGCTTCAACAGGAGTTGCAGTCGGACCGTGCGCCGTCAAAGATTCTTTCGATCAACGACTTCGGATTGGTTGCGATAACCCGCAAGCGCGTGAAGCAATCGCTTGAGCGCACGCTCTGCGCGCCGTGCCCTTATTGTCAGGGCGCGGGAATGGTGAAATCCGCGCAAACCATGTGCTTCGAGATACTCGAACAGGCGAAGGCGATGTCCAAGCAGGCCCTTGGAAACAACGATGTGATGTTGAGAGTGTCGCCGAACGTGGCGGAAGCCTTCCGCGCCTCGGAGCGCGAAGTGTTTGAAGAGATCGAAGCCTACTTCGGCACACCTGTCACGCTTGAGGCTGACCCGCACCTTCATCAGGAGCAGTTCGATTTCGCCGTGATGTAGAATCGGGTTTTGAGTCGAATCGAAGAGGCCGCAGCGAACTACGCGTCGCGGCCTCTTTTTTTATCGTTTACGCGGCTTTCTTCATTGCGCGTTTTTCGGTCGTCTCTTCGCCTGCCAACATGGAATAGGCGATGCCTGCCAGCGCTGCGCCGACTATCGGAGCGAGCCAGAAAAGCCATAACTGCATAAGCGCCCAGTCGCCGACAAAGATCGCCGGGCCTGTGCTGCGCGCAGGGTTTACAGACGTATTGGTGACGGGAATGCTGATCAGATGAATCAGCGTCAGCCCCAGCCCAATACCTATCGGCGCAAAACCCTGAGGCGCTCGTTTGTCGGTCGAGCCGAGAATTATCAGCAGGAACATGAAGGTCATTACTACTTCTATGACCAGCGCGGCCAGAAGCGAATAGCCTCCGGGCGAATGATCGCCGTATCCGTTTGAAGCCAGCCCCCCGTTCAAACTGAATCCGGACTTGCCGCTCGCGATCAGATAAAGGATGCCTGCGCCCGCAATTGCGCCGAGCACCTGCGCGATGATGTAGTGAGGCAGTTCTTTTGCGGGAAAACGTTTTGCCACGCACAGGCCGATTGAAACAGCGGGATTCAAATGGCAGCCGGAAATATGGCCGATGGCATAAGCCATCGTCAGCACAGTCAGGCCGAAAGCCAGAGAGACGCCTACGAAACCGATTCCAAGTTGCGTGCTCCCATCCAGAAATTTCGCTGCAAGCACTGCGCTGCCGCAGCCGCCAAGTACCAGCCAGAAAGTTCCGATAAACTCTGCCGCCGCTCGCTTAGAGATTGGCATGAGAATCTCCTTTCGATGTCAATTGGGTTTTCAGGGATGCGTAGAGAGTAATACTCTTTATCGGCAGAAAAGTCACGCGCAAATCGTTCGCCGGTCTTGTAAGTTAATTTACCGCCGCAGACGCCGCAGGACACAGAGATTTCGCAGAGAAAGTAATACCTCAACCTCTGCGCCCCTCATCGTCCGCCGCGTGCGAAGCACATCCATCGGCCATCCGGCGTCTGCGGCGGTCAACTGGCTGCATGAGCGCAGATGTTCGCCTTCGACTGCTGACATTTACTTTGTAACTTTAAGCCAGCGGTCGCGCACTTTCATCTGCTCGGCGGTTGCTGCGGGCAGTTCGGAAATTTTGTAGCTTGCCTGTTCTTCCCCTTCGACTTTCATCTCAATCGTTTTACTTTCGCCCTTGCGAATGATGATGACATTCACCGCCTGCCCCATCTTTTTAGCGAGCAACTCGAAGACTGCCTGAAACCCTCTGCGAACTTCGACCCCGTCAACCGACTTCAACACATCGCCTGCTTCAAGCCCCGCCGCCGCCGCCGAAGAGTCTGTATGAACGCGCATCACTTGAATGTCGCCCTCGGCGGTGACCGTCGCCTCGACGCCCAGATCGGGCTGTTGCCCGGACGATTTTTCCGCCTTATAGCCTGCGTAACCAAAAATCTGATCGTAAGGCGGAATCTCAACTCCCCAGACATATCGCTTGTAAAAATCGTGATAGTCGCGCTTCGTCAGGCGGCTGATGATCTCGATCATATCTTCGGTCGAAAACCCTTTGCCCTTCTTATAGAAATCAAGATAGAGCGTTCGCATCACATCATCGAGGCCAGCACGGCCCGCCGTGTCGTGAATGATCGAAAGATCGAGCAGCGCGCCAAGATTCTGCCCCTGCGTGTAGTAGGAAATTCCAAAAGCGACGGGCGTGTCGTAGCCCAGCCACGTGGAAGTCGAAGCGTTCGCGGGCGAGATGTAATTGCGCGCGTCATTGCTTTCTACGCCACTGACCGCTCCTTCGACGCTCTGCACAAACTGCTCGCGCGAGCGCAGACCCGCGCGATAGAGCGCGATGCTGCCGTAGTAATTTGTGAAGCCTTCTGACACCCACAACAGCGGAGTCTCGTCTTCGCGCGCGTAATCGTAAGGCCACATCTCGATTGGACGTATCCGCTTGACGTTCCAGAGGTGGAAGAATTCGTGCGAGGCAGTGCCTATCAGCGCATCTGGGGTGGCGAATTCGGCAGGCGGCGCGAATGCGACGAAAGAGTTCAGGTGTTCGAGCGCGCCGCCCGCGTTTGATTCCGGTCGCGCGAAGAAATAAAAATAGATGTACTTGTCGCAAGGCAATTCGCCGAAGATGTCGCGCTGCGTCAAAGCCATTTTCGTCAGCATCTCTGTGAATTTTTGGGCCTTCTCCTTCGAGAATTTGCCCGCCGGATTCGCTACGAAATAATGCGGCTTGCCCGCGACTTCAAATCTGGTGACATCGAAACTGCCCAACTCTGTCGGCGCGTCAACCAGCGTGTCATAGTCGGAGGCGAGGAATGTTTTCGCGTCGCCTGTTTCTTTCAGCGCCGAAATAATCTTCCAGCCATCGGGGATTTCAAAGCGAACAGTGCTCGGTTCGTTGCGATGGCCTTCTGCCATCAGGAACAACTCTATGCCTGTGAAGAATGCGAAATCTTTTGTGATCTTCGCCTGATTGAGCGCAAGTATATCCGCGCGATAATCGTACTCGATTTTGATCTGATCAATCCCTTTCGTATCCACGCGCCAGGTCTGTTTGCGCGTCATCACGGGTTGAAGGCGCGCGCCTCTGGAGTCTGTGATTTTGAATCGCAGGAAGTTCTTCGCATAGTTTTCGACCGTGTACCAGCCGGGAGTCCATGTCGGAAGCGAAAGCGACAACTGAGGCTCGCGGATGTTTTTCACATCGGTCGTGATGTGAAAAATCTGATCCTGCGGATTACGAAGCGTGACAGTGTAGTCTATGCGAAGCTGACTGGTCTGGCCGAACGCCGAAGACGCTGCGACTGCGATGAACCAGATGGATAAAAAGAGGATAATTGCGCGTGAGAGTTTTTGTTTCGTCATCTTATGCTCAACCTTCTCGTCGTTGAAGAATCTATCATTGATCTTACATCTCGGCGGCGGGCGTTTCCTTAACGTCAAAAGTCTTCATTGCCAGAATCATTGCCGCAGAGATAAGGCCGCAAACGAATGCACCGCTCCATAGTGCGGTTGCTCCAAAACGTTCGAGGATGGCGATGCCAACCCACGGGCCGATCAGGAAAGCGACGCTGAAGCTCATTACGTAAAGTCCCGAATAAACGCCGCGCCGTTCGGGAGGCGCAATGTCTGCCACAAAGGCGGCGCTGCTGGGAAAGATTATCATCTCGCCGAATGTCCAGATGAATACTGTAACTGCTATCGTCCAGCCATTTGATGCAAACGCAAGCGCGCCGAATCCTGCGCCGGTAAGCAATGCGCCTAATGCGACCGCACGTTTATGAGACCAGCGGGCCATCGCCATATTCAAGGGCACTTCAATTAATATGATGAGAACGGTATTGATCGTCAACAGCAATCCATAAAGTGATTCTGAAAAATGCAGATCGCGCACTACGAACAACGGCATCGCCCCCTGAGTCTGAAAGAATATGATTACGACCGGTATCATCACCGCAAGAAACCAGAGCAGGCGGCGATCAGCAAGCACGCTTAATTGTTTCGCAGGCGCGCCCGCTTGCGCGTGCGGCTTTATTTCAGGCGATGTTTCAGGCCATCTGGTCGCGGCGAGCACAACGCCTGCAAGGATTGAGGTCACGCCGTCAACAATGAACAATCCTAAAAATGAGGCTTCCGCAAGAAAGCCTCCGACTACAGGCCCTATGCTCATGCCCAGGTTGATTGCGAGCCGGTTGAGAGAGAAAGCCGCCTTGCGTTGATCTGTCGAAACGGCCTCGCTGATGATAGACATGCTTGCGGGTCGAAACGCTTCGTTTATGATAGCCCACAGGATCGTGATGGCTGAAACGGTTACAAAGCTGTGCGCCAGAGGGAAGGCGAAAAGAGTCAGACCTGAAAGAAAGAGCGATGTTTTCATCACGCGAAGCGAGCCTACGCGGTCGCAAAGTTTTCCGGCTATCGGGGCTGTAACAAGCGAGCCTACACCGTAGAACAACAGAACCAGCCCTGCCTGCTGGGGCGAAAGGTTAAGGCTTTTTGTGAGATAAAGCACAAGGAAGGGAAGCACCATTGTTCCCGCCCGATTGATGAGCGTGACGGTCGATAAGACCCACACTTCTCTGGGCAGACTGCCCAAACCGCGCCAGGGATTCATACGCAATTAATTCTCCTGTGCATAAAAGCCGACTCAACCGGCGAATGGCACGCCTGCCCTCTGCGCGTGTTCGCGAATCTTATCGACGATATCAATGGCAAGCGCGAGCGCGCGGCGACCTTCAGCGCCGCTCACCTCTACGGCAGCGCCCGCGACAGCTCGAAGAAACGATTCTATTTCGAGCCGCAGCGGTTCTTCGCGCTCGGATGCAAGCAACCGGCTATCGAATGACATCTTGCCTGTCGCATCAGGCTTCACCGCAACTGTGGCAGCCTCCTGCATCGCGTAATCAACCGAAACGTATTCGTGCGGTTGAAAGAATCTGAGCTTTCGGACGCGCTCCGACGAGACGCGACTGGCCGTGAGGTTGGCAACCGTGCCGTTTTGAAATTCGATGCGCGCGTTCGCAATGTCAATTCGCGGCGTGAGAATCGGCACGCCCGCCGCGCGCACTTCGAGCACCTCGCTTTCGACGAACGACAACACCACGTCAATATCGTGAATCATCAAGTCCATCACCACATCAATGTCGAGGCTGCGCGGCGTGAAGACGCTCAGGCGATGCGCTTCAAAAAATCGCGGCTGAGTCGCGATCAATCGGGCGGCAATCACCGCCGGATTGAAGCGTTCGAGATGCCCGACCTGTAGAACTGTACGGGCGCGCTCTGCTGCGCGAATCATTTCATCGGCTTCTTCGAGCGTGCGGGCAATCGGCTTTTCAACCAGAACCGCTATGCGCGCGTCGAGCAGTTCGCAGGCGATTTTTGCGTGCGCGACGGTTGGAACGGCAAGGCTTACCGCGTCTACCTTCCCGATCAACTCTTTGTAGTCGGAAAAGAACTCTGCGCCGCAACGCTCGGCAACAGGCTTTCCGTGCGATTCGTTTATGTCGCAGACAGCGACCAGTTGCGCGCCGTCGCTTTGTGAATAGATGCGCGCGTGCTCGCGCCCGAAATGGCCTGCGCCAATAACGCCAACTTTAATCATCTACGTTTGCTCCATTCTGGGCGCGGCTGCGCTCCCGGCTACACTTGACCCAATCCTGACGGCTGCCTACACTGAACCGTCAACACCGACTGACAAAGCAGAAATGATAGTGGAACCATTACGCGCTGCCAAGCAACGGCCATACACTTTGCTCGCGCTCATTGCGTTTGCCGTCCTGTTATTCACAATTGGGCTGGGCCGCCTTGCGTTGGTCGGCCCGGATGAGCCGAGATATTCGGAAGTCGCGCGCGAGATGTTTGCGACAGGCGATTACGTCTCTCCGCGACTGTGCGGTTGTTTGTGGTTTGAAAAGCCGGTCTTGTTATACTGGCTGGCCGCCGCGTCTTATCGCCTGTTCGGCGTGAGCGAATTCGCAGCGCGCATGCCGTCTGTCATCGCTGCAATCCTGACGATGGTGTTTCTCTACTACGCATTGATGCGCGCAGTATCCGAGCGCGCAGCCTTCATCGCCTCGCTTGCGTTTGTGACGAGCGGGCTGGTCATCGCTTACGCGCGAGTCGCCACGCCGGACATACTGCTTACGGCGGCTATGAGCATCGCTCTGCTTTCGGGCTATTTAGCGTGCGAATCGAGCGCGCGTGCGCGAACCGCGCACTGGGTGCTGTGTTTCGCGGCGATGGGAGCGGCTGTGCTTGCAAAAGGTCTTGTAGGACTCGCGCTTGTAGTCGCAATTTTTGCCGTTTATTTCGCCGTGCGGAGACAGACGCAATTCATCCGATGGCCGCAGGCGTTGATCGGCATGGCAGTCTTTCTGGTCATAGCAGGCACGTGGTACGGGCCGGTCACGTTCAGGCACGGATGGGGCTTTATCGAAGAGTTTTTTATCCGTCATCACTTTCAACGCTACACGTCGAATCAGTTTGGGCACCCGCAGCCGTTTTATTTCTTCTTCGCAATTTCAATCGCAGGCGTCGCGCCGTGGTCGTTTTTCCTGATCCCTGCGGCGGCGCGGCTCAAATCGCTCAGGCCCAGAGGTGACGGGCTGCTGGTCTTTGCGTGGATATGGGTCGCGGCACCGCTCCTGTTTTTTTCGGCTTCGGGGTCGAAACTGCCGGGCTATATCCTGCCAGTCTTTCCCGCGCTCGCGATCATAATCAGCGCAGAGATCGAGCGATTCATCAGTGGCGAGCGCAGCCGTTTATTGACGGCAGCCTCATGGTTAACTGCCCTGTTGCTTTTGATAATCGGAGTGAGCTTTATAGCTTATTTAACGCGCGAGCAAATCATTACAGGCGGATGGCATTTAATCTTTTTCGGGTTGCCGCCATTATCTGCCGCATTAGCACTTGTTCTACTTGCCTGCAAAAAAAGAGAAGGGTTTGTAATCGGTATAGCGGGAGTGATGTTAAGCGTTATTCTCGGAGCGTCGATCCTGCTGCTGCCCCGTCTCAGCGATAGGTTGACCCTGAAATCGCTTTCGCTGGAGGCCGCCGCCGCGCTCAGGCCGAAAGAACGAATCACGTTCTTCATAAAGAAGGAGTTTGCGCCGGTATTTTATGCCGAAGGGCGCGTGCTGTGCGGAGGCGCGGACAGCGACATTCTCAACGCGCTCAGTGAAGATATACTGGCTGACGCGCTTCGCGCTGAATCGAGCCTTATCGTCATCACAACTTCAAACTGGCGTAAGGGATTAGAAAGCGATGAGAGATTTGCGACTGAATTACTTGCGACTCAAGGTGACGCGCTGGCATTCAGGGTGACGCTTCTAAAGCAGTAAGTTCGAGGTCAGAGGTCAGATTGGATATTTGAGATAGGTTATACTCACCAGCCTCTGACCTCTGATTTCTATTTCTTCTTTCCTTGAGAAGGTTTTTCGGAAGTAAGCGGAATAGCCTGTAGGAAAAAGGAAACCACGCGCGCATCATAATCCGAAGATGCTTTTTCGTAGAGGCGATCCATGCGTGTGTGATCGACTTCGACCAGTTCTTTCGCGCTTTTCGTCGCGTTGTATAAATCTCGCGTCATCGCGTCGTACACGCCCGTATCTTTTGATGTGATGAAAAGGAAGCGGCGGCCCGCGCCCGTTGACACGGATTCAATCGCAGGCGCAGTGTCTTCGCGTCTCAGCAGATACATCTGCATGGCCAGTTCGCTCAAATGGCTTGTCCAACTCGAATCGACCAGACGATTGCCCATGGAATTGCTGCCGACGATTGTCTTCAGGCGAGAGTTTATAAAGTGAGCCACATCCGGGTAAACCGAATCGACTGCGACGGCTTTGACCATAGGGTCTTGCGCGGATGCCACAAGCGAGACGTAACCGCCGAGATCGACTCCGTACAATCCCACCCGGCCATCGAGAAGCAACTGCCCGCTTTCGTTCTTGCGCTCTTTCAGGAATTTGATTGCCGAGAGCAGATCGTCTTTTTCGTATGTTCCAAGCCCGGACCATTTCACAGGGCTTTCGCCGTGCCCGCGCAGATCGTAAACAAGCACGTGATAGCCCGATTTCCACAACTCGAATGAGAGCGTCAATAACTCTGATCGGTTCGAGCCGTAACCGTGACTGAGAACGATTGCAGGCGCGGCTTTGTCGCGGCTCAGGAACCATCCCACGGATTGAGTCAAGTCGGAGTTATTCCACTTCTCATCGTACCACATGGGCTTCTGCATAATTATCTGGAAATCACGCGGCGAGCCGTACAATTGAGTAACCGGCGGATGAGCCAGGCGATGAATCATATAAAATGCGAGTGCGCCTATGCCAACAACCAGAACAAGCACCGCAGGAATGAATACCCAGAGTACACGCTTGAGCGTAGCGCGATTTTTCTTTGAAAAGATCATAGCGGTAAACCAATCGGGGCAGGGTGAACCGGAAGGGGCAACCGTAATGGATGGAATTGACTGCGAACAGAGTATACCTTACGCTGAGCGATTATCAATAGTTATGTCAGCTATCACAAGCCACTGCGTACAGCTTCATTGACAGCCCTGTGAAGGCTCTCGTAAACTCATGTTTCACGAGACCAGGGAGCCACAGAATTGATAGCGAAACTCACCGGCAAGCTTGATCAAAAACAGCCTAATTT
Source organism: Blastocatellia bacterium (assembly GCA_963804815.1). GTDB lineage: Bacteria > Acidobacteriota > Blastocatellia > UBA7656 > UBA7656 > DATEKX01. Next base: position 240,093 of record CAWDRU010000002.1, read on the forward strand.
AATAATCATAGACGTTGGCGGCGTGGGCTACGAAGTCATCATCCCCGTCTCGACATTTTACGAACTGGGCGAGCCGGGCTCGGATGTTTCGCTTAGAATTCACACCAACGTCAGAGAAGATGCGTTACAGTTGTTCGGCTTCTGGACCGCTCGCGAGAAAGAGCTTTTTCTGCGTTTGACGAGCGTGAGCGGCATAGGGCCGAAACTTGCCATAACGATGCTTTCAGGGATGGCCGCCGCCGAATTGATTTCGGCTATCAGAAACAACGACATTGCACGGCTTACGACCGTGCCCGGCGTGGGACGAAAGACCGCCGAGCGCGTTGTGGTCGAGTTGCGCGACAAGCTTGCGAAGATGACTTTTGAAGAAGGCGAGCCGGAATTTATTGCCGCACACGCCGCGGGAAGCGATGAAGAATCAATACGCGAAGACACAACGGCGGCGCTGATGTCGCTCGGCTATCCGAAGGCGGTCGCGGAAAAGGCCGTTGCCACTGCCCTGCGGGAAGAAGGAGCGGGCACCATTGAAGCCGTGCTCAAGCGCGCGCTCAAGCGACTTTCGCGTTAAGTTCAGTTATTGCGCGCGTTGGAGTTTGAGTGGGAAAATATAATGATTCGAGCGGCGATTGTGATTGCTTTTTCGAGGTGGCTCTCATATAATCGCGCACGTTTGAATGTAGAGATCCCCACTCTAAAACAAGTCACTAGAAACATACAGGGAACTAGTTAGTGTCAGCAGAATCGGCGAACCTCAATCTTGCACCATGCCCGTCATGCGGCGGCACCGGTTGGGAACTGGTCGAAGGCCGAGGTGTTCGCCCCTGCCCGTGCAAAAAGAGCGCGCGCGCCGATCTGCAACTTGCTCAGGCGCAGATTCCCACCCGCTTCGCCCACTGCGTCCTGGAAAATTTCGATCTGGTTCAACCGTCGCTTCATCGCGCGATGATGACCACGAAGAAATTTGTCGAAGAATATCCGCTGGTTGATGTCGGGATGTTATTTCTTGGCAGGTGCGGGGTAGGGAAGACGCATCTGGCGGTTGCTGCTTTAAAAGAGTTGATCAATAAAGGCATCAACGGACTCTTTTATGACTTCCGCGACCTGCTAAAAGAGATTCAGGATAGCTATAACCCGAACACACGCACGTCGGAGCTGAAGATACTTGCTCCGGTGTTCGAGGCCGAAGTGCTCGTGCTTGATGAACTGGGCGCGTCAAAGCCGACCGAGTGGGTGCAGGAGACGATGACTCACATCATCAACAAGCGATATAACGACAAGAAAGTTACCATCTTTACATCAAACTACCTCGATATGCCCATCGGCACCTCTTACGACGAATCGCTCACAGACCGCGTAGGCGTGCGGCTGCGCTCGCGGCTGCACGAGATGTGCAGGCAGATACTTATGGAAGGGGACGATTACCGCGAACTGCTCAAGAATCGGCGCGGCGGTCGCTTCTCGTCCTGACTCTGAAGTCCGAACTGATGTAAATCAACTCAATTGACGACCGCAGGCTCAGAGCAGTAATGTAGCTGTGCTCGCTTCTATGCAGATTGCATCGAAATTCTACTGAGGAATATTGAAGATATGTCTGTCACGCTGCGCCCGGCGCGCCCGGATGATGAGCCTTTTTTGTATGAGCTTTACTGTAGCACGCGCAATGATGATCTGGCTGCGGAAGAATTGAATTCGCCTCAGCAACAGGTATTGCTCAGGATGCAGTTTATCGGGCAGCAGCATTCTTACAGAGCACAGTACCCGCTGGCAGACCACGATATCATCCTTCTCGATGGGCAGATGATCGGGAGAGTGATGGTCGAGCGCAGCGATCAGGAGATTCGCGGCGTGGATATAGCCTTGCTGCCTGATTATAGAAGCGCGGGCTTCGGAGGCGCTATAATTCAAAACCTGCTCGATGAAGCCCGCCTGGCAGGAAAGCCCTTCCGAATTCAGGTTGTAAGAACCAACCGCGCAAGACGACTCTATGACCGGCTTGGGTTTCGCGAGATAGGCGACACCGCCACGCATTATATTATGGAATGGACAGCGGATGATGAGGTTCTCGATAATGCTTGAAACTTTTACGATGCAAACCTTCTCTGAACAGTTGAACACCAGTTTTCGGATTCGGCTGGACGAGTTTGACGCGATGGATGCGCAACTGATCGAGGTCAGAGACAACGGCTCGACGCCGATACAGGAGCAGTTTTCATTACTCTTTCGCACTTCGCGCGATCACCCGCCCCGACAGGGATTGTACAAAATCGAACACGAAAAACTTGGCGAGCTGGAACTGCTTCTGGTTCCGGTCAGGTCTGATAGGCAGGGCCTGAATTACGAAGCCATCTTCAATCGCTTGCTTGAGGACGAATAAACGATGTCCATCTATGATAGCAGGCAGATCAGCCTGCGTCCCGCACTGGAGGGAGATGAAGAGTTCCTGCTTGAGGTTTATGCGGGCACACGCTCCGACGAGATGGCCCAGACCGGATGGGATGACGCTCAGCAACGAGCGTTTCTCAAGTTACAGTTCGTCGCGCAGCAACAGCACTACCGCAGCTATTATCCGCAGGGCGAGCACCAATTGATTCTTCTAAATGAAAAGCCGATAGGCCGCCTCTATGTTGCCAGATCTCCCGAAGAGATACGCATACTCGACATAGCGTTGCTGGCCGAACATCGCAATAAAGGAATAGGGACGAGCATTATTAAAGACCTGATGGAAGAGTCGGCAAAGACCGGAAAGCCTGTTCGCATTTACGTTGAAAACTTCAACCGGGCGCTTCGCCTCTTTGAAAGAAAGGGCTTTTTACAGATCGAAGAAAAGGGATTTCATTACCTGATGCAATGGCAGCAACCAATCGCCGAATAGCTGTGAAGCAATTATTCGGCGATTGATTGAGCCTCTATTTAATTCGAGTCTTTTGTTTCTGCTTCGCGCAGCCGGTTGAACACGGCCTCATATCGCATGCCCTTCGGTGTTTTAACAGGAACTATGAAGAGAGGAAACACCCCCATCTTTTCATGCTCGAACAAATAGCTTGCCTGCGGAAGGATCGCCTCGGAATCGGAAGAAAACAGAAGCGAAAACCCGTATAGCCGCCCCGATTTTTCTATCACCCTGACCTCGATCAATTCCACTTTCTGCTCGGTCAGCGCATCCGTGCGAATCGAGAAACTCGTGTTGACGTACTCTTCAAAAGTCGAGGCCGTGACGTAATTCAGTAAATCCGTATTGATGAAAGGCGAGTTGTCGGAGCCTGAATTCCCGCCGCCGACCTTCTGTCCGAAAGCGTTGCCGGATGCAAAAGGCGCTACTGTGGTGATCCCTGCGATTATCCCTACTCTTAAAAAAACTCTTCGTGTCAGTGTCATTTGAGTGTCCCCCTAGCCAAATTTGCTCGGTAGTGTATGAAAAATACACACATATTTCAACCGTAATTTGTCACTATATAACAGCAAGTGATTTAGGGTACTTATCCTGCTTGACTTAACTGCCGTCAGATCATAGAATCGCGCTCGTGCCCTTGATTGTATCATTGCATTCGGCGCTTACAGCGATTTTGGCTTGCATATAGCGATGTAGCGTAAACTACTCATTTTTTGGTATTTATGCTACAGAATGTGTGGCTCTGTCAGATCGCGTTGTATCATGTGCGTACGCGCTATGAGTCGCCGGTTTCAAAGTGCGGGCATTAGAAGTCAGAACAGCCGTTTGCCCCGTTTCACGCCAGTTAAGTTCGTGAAAGGAAGCTGCACCCTCTACTTCGGTAACGGCAACTTAGTAACAGTAGTAACTAAATCCATAAGGAGGAAAACCGATGTCAGAACCATATCTGGGGATGATAATAATAGTTCCCTATAATTTCTCACCGCGTGGGTGGGCCTTCTGCAATGGGCAGATTCTACCTATTGCACAGAACACAGCCTTGTTTTCGCTGCTCGGCACAACATTTGGCGGAAATGGGCAGACGACGTTTGCCTTGCCCGATTTGCGTGGCCGCGTGTCGAATAGCTCTGGCCAGGGCCCCGGCCTGTCGAGCTATGACCTGGGACAGGTGGGTGGCACGGAGTCTACGACTCTGACCATAAACCAGATGCCAGTGCACAACCATCAAGTCGCTTGTTTCACGGACGAAGCCACTTCACCATCACCCAAGAGCAATTTCTTTGCGAATACCACTGTTCCTTCTGATGCCAACGCTTTTACCTACGCTTCAACAGCTAATAATCTAATGGCTCCGACTGAGATCACCAATACGGGCGGCAGTCAGCCATTCGGGCTCTTGCAGCCTTACCTGACGTTGAACTACTGCATCGCCCTGGAAGGTATATTCCCAAGTAGAAACTAAGCGCCGCACATAAAGAGCGCTTTCACTGCTATTCAGCTGCAGGCCAAATTAGGCCTATAGTCCCGAATGATGGGAGCCAACGTGCTCCCATCATCCTTATTGCCGATCAGTTCAAAAACTTGTTTGGAAGGAGAAGATATACGTATGCGTTATTCACTGAAACGAATGAGTTACAGGATCATTTTCTGTTTAGGATTAGTGGGATTGGCTACTTTGGCCATGATTAAAATGCCAAGTGCCGCATCTTCATCTTCAACGCAACACACTCAATCAAAACTTAGTTCGGCTGTAAACAAAACCCGTAGTGTGTTAGCGCAGGCCAGAGCAAAGCAGCAAGCTCATCCTGATAATGAAACAGACCGCGTAGCAACAGAAGCTTTTAAGGCATACAGATCTGCCGTTGATGCCCGCTGTGATGAAATTAATGCCCGGTTTATCGAACTGGCTAAATTACGCAAGCAGGTCGGCGATACTGATGCTCTGGAATCAGAGCAGGCTGTGCTGGAAAAGGAGTTCAGGGAACTTAGGAACTCTTTAACCGAAAACCAAAAAATTCAACCAGAAACACTAGGAAAGAAATTTTCTCCAATTCGATCAGAGCTATTTGCTCAATTCTGCAACACCTCAACCATAACGATCAATGCAGCGGGAATAGCAACCCCGTATCCATCGAATATATCGGTATCGGGACAAACAGGATTGATAACGAGCGTGACGGTGACGCTCAACGACATAAACCACACCCGCCCGGATGACATAGACATATTGCTGGTAGGGCCGGGAGGCCAGAACGCCATCATCATGTCGGATGTCGGAGGCAGCATAGTCGCAAGCGGCGTGACGTTGACATTAGATGACGCGGCGGCCAACAGCCTGCCCGACACGGGGCCGCTCGTAAGTGGGACGTTCAAACCGACAAACGCCGGAGGCGTGGATATCTTTCCAGCGCCTGCGCCACCGCTGTCAGGAGCAAGCACGTTGGGCATATTCAACGGAATAGACCCGAACGGAACGTGGAGTCTATATTTGAGAGACGACACGGGGCTTGAAGCCGGAAGCATTGCAGGCGGATGGTGCCTGAACATAACGACGGAAGACGTGACGCCGTGTACATTGACGTGTTCGCCGGACGTGACGCAGGCGAATGACGTGGGGCAGTGCGGAGCCATAGTAACTTATCCGGCACCGACATCGAGCGGGACTTGCGGGACTGTGAGTTGCTCGCCCGCATCGGGATCATTCTTTCCGATAGGGACTACGCCTGTTACCTGCTCGTCTACTACCGGCGCAACTTGTAGCTTCAACGTTACAGTTACCGGGACTTGCAATACTTCCAATCCTTGCAATTCGTCAGCGATAACGATCAATGCAGCGGGAATAGCAACCCCGTATCCATCGAATATATCGGTATCGGGACAGACAGGATTGGTAACGAGCGTGACATTGACGCTCAACAATTTGAGCCACACCTTCCCGGATGACATAGACATATTGCTGGTAGGGCCGGGAGGCCAGAACGCCATCGTCATGTCAGATGTCGGAAGCAGTACGCCTGTAAGCGGCATCACCTTGACATTAGATGATGCGGCGGCCAACAGCCTGCCCGACACGGGGCCGCTCGTAAGCGGGACGTTCAAGCCTACGAACGCCGGAGGCGTGGATATCTTTCCAGCGCCTGCGCCACCGCTGTCAGGAGGAAGCGCGTTGAGCATATTCAACGGAACAGACCCGAACGGGACGTGGAGTCTGTATATAAGAGATGACACAGGGACCGAAAGCGGCAGCCTCGCGGGCGGCTGGTGTCTGAGCATAATGACGGCAGACGTGACGCCGTGTACATTGACGTGTCCGCCGGACGTGACGCAAGCGGCTGGCGTGGGACAATGCGGAGCGATGATAACTTATCCAGCACCGACATCGAGCGGGACTTGCGGGACTGTGAGTTGCTCGCCGCCTTCAGGATCGTTCTTCATTATAGGGACTACGCCTGTTACCTGCTCGTCTACTACCGGTGCAACTTGTAGCTTCAATGTGACGATCACCGGAACCTGCCCCGGCGGCTGCAATCCGGCTCTTATTACGATCAACGATGCCGGAGTTGCAACTCCGTATCCGTCATCGCTGGCGATTTCGGGATTAACAGGAGTAGTCAGTAACGTGACGGTGACGCTCAACAACTTGAGCCACACTGTCCCGGATGACATAGATATATTGCTGGTAGGGCCGGGAGGCCAGAACGCCATCATCATGTCGGATGTCGGAGGCAGCATAGCTGTAAGCGGCGTGACGTTGACATTAGATGATGCGGCGGCCAACAGCCTGCCCGACACGGGGCCGCTCGTAAGCGGGACGTTCAAACCGACCAGCGCCGGGGGCGTGGATATATTTCCACCACCAGCGCCCGTGCCGTCAGGAGCAAGCGCGTTAAGCGTGTTCAATGGAACAGACCCGAACGGGACGTGGAGTCTCTATATAAGAGATGACACGGGAACCGAAGCTGGAAGCCTCGCGGGCGGCTGGTGCCTGAATATAACCACAGTGCAAAATTGCACGATCACCTGTCCGGCAAATCAAACCGCGTCCAATGATCTGAACCAATGTGGAGCGGTGGTGAATTATCCGGCTCCAACGACGAACGACGATTGTGGAACGGTGACCTGTACGCCATCTTCCGGAGCGTTTTTCCCGACAGGCACAACGACTGTTACCTGCACAACTCAATCAGGGCCGAGTTGCTCTTTCACGGTAACAGTCAACGATACACAAGCGCCGACAATAACCTGCCCGGCGAATCAAACTGTATCCAACGATCCGAACCAATGCGGAGCCGTAGTGAATTATTCGGCTCCGACTGTGAGCGATAACTGTCCGGGCGTGGGAACTCCGACTTGCAGTCCGCTTTCGGGTTCGTTCTTCTCAACAGGCACGATGACTGTCAATTGCACTGTGAACGATGCGGCAGGCAATCCGGCGAGCTGCTCATTCACTGTGACGGTCAACGATGTGCAGCCGCCTTCGATCACCTGTCCGGCCAATATCACTCAATCAACTGCTCTGAATCAATGTTCGAGAGCGGTGACTTATGCGGCACCGACTGTGAGCGATAATTGCCCCGGAGTCGGTTCCCCAACGTGCATTCCACCATCAGGCTCGACCTTCCTGAAGGGCACAACTACTGTCAATTGCACTGTGAACGATGCGGCAGGCAATCCGGCAAGCTGCTCGTTCACTGTGACGATCAATGACACGCAGGCTCCGACTGTTACCTGCCCGGCAAATATCGTCACGCCTGCTGCTATGGGACAATGCTCAAGAGTCGTAACTTTCACAGTGACGGCATCAGACAACTGTCCCGGTGTCAGTGTTGTTTCCACTCCGCCATCGGGTTCGACATTCCCGAAGGGCACGACAACGGTGACATCGACGGCGACCGATGCATCAGGCAATACGGCGACGTGCAGTTTCACTGTAACGGTGGTGGATACGCAGCCGCCTATTATCACCTGCCCGGCTAACAGAAACGTATCCGTTCCGCCCGGGCAGCCGTGTGGAGTGGTGACCTATCCAGCGCCTACTGCCACAGACAACTGTCCCGGAGTCACGACCGTTTGCAGCCCGCCTTCGGGCAGTTGCTTCCCGAATGGAACTACGACAGTGATATGCACGGCGACTGATACGTCCGGCAACACGGCGTCCTGCTCGTTCACTGTTTCAACGTTCAATTACTGCCTACAGGACGATGATAATCCGTCAGTCGTATTGCGATTCAATTCCGCAACAGGAGATTACATATTCTGTTGCAATGGTACTGTCTATAGCGGTAACGGTACGGTTACCATAAAACCGAATCAGATACGTCTGGAAGACGAAACGGCGACTATCAAGCTGGATGCAAAAGTGCAGACTCAAGCGAACAAAGGTTCGGCATCTTTGCAACCACAGCATGGCCCGCCGCTATGTGACATCAAGGACAAGAACCTGAGTAATAACACCTGCTTGTGCCCGTAAGCGCAAAACTCGACGGCACAATATGAGGCTCTACGAAGGCTGGCTGCAAATCGCAGTCAGCCTTCTTTTTTAAGCGAACAGACGCGCGCGGTACTCCGACGAACGTTGACACAGGATTATTCAATCCCGTAGCATCAGAGCGAAAAAAAACAGTATTCACTCGAAGTTCTCAACAATTTTGCGAGCGGTAAGGAACGCGATTTCCGGTTGTGCTGTTGCAGCGGCAATCCGATAACCGAAGGAGACTTGTGATGAGCGCACTTCCGATCATGATAGGCGTGCTTTGCGTGTTAGCCATAGCCTATCGCTATTACAGCGCATTTATCGCGGCGAAGGTGCTGGCGCTGGACGACTCGCGCGTAACGCCCGCTCATACGATGTATGACGGGAATAACTACTACCCGACTAATAAGTGGGTTTTATTCGGCCACCACTTCGCAGCAATCTCAGGCGCGGGGCCGCTCGTCGGGCCTGTGCTTGCCGCGCAGTTCGGGTTCCTGCCCGGTCTTCTGTGGCTGGTCATCGGCGTGTGCCTTGGCGGAGCCGTTCACGATTTCATCATACTTGCATCATCCGTGCGAAGGCGCGGCAAATCGCTCGCCGAAATCGCGCGCTCAGAGATAAGCCCCATTTCGGGATTGGTAACAGGCATAGCGATTCTGTTTATCGTCATCATCGCGCTCGCGGGACTCGGTCTGGTTGTGGTCAAAGCGCTCGGAGAAAGCCCGTGGGGCACGTTCACCGTCGGGTTTACGATTCCGCTCGCTCTATTTATGGGGCTTTACATGTATCGCTTCCGCAAAGGGAAAATCCGCGAAGCGACCATCATCGGCGTGATTGGGTTATTCATAGCCGTGATCCTCGGCGGGCGCATCGCGGATTCCGCGCTTGCGCCGAGTTTCACGCTTTCTGAAACCACCATCACATACCTGATGGCCGCTTATGGTTTCATCGCATCCGTTCTGCCCGTGTGGATGCTGCTATGCCCGCGCGATTATCTAAGCTCGTTTATGAAGATAGGCACCGTGGCGTTTTTGATTATCGGAGTCATCTTTGTCGCGCCACATCTTCAGATGCCGTCAATCACACCGTTCGTTTCGGGTGGCGGGCCTATCATACCGGGCAAGCTCTACCCCTTCGTCTTTATCACGATTGCGTGCGGCGCTATTTCGGGCTTTCACGCGCTTATCAGCTCAGGCACTACGCCAAAGATGATTACCAAAGAGACGGACGCGCGAATGATAGGTTACGGCAGCATGTTGATGGAAGGGCTTGTCGGTGTGGTCGCGCTCATCGCCGCGACATCGCTTATGCCGGGCGATTACTTTTCGATCAACGTAGACCGTGCGCGAACCGATTACAGCGCTTTTGTCGAAACGCACAGCACGGCAGAATTCGACCTGCACGAACAGAAGCTCGAAGAACTGACGCAGCAGACGGGCGAAAAGAACCTGCGCGGACGAACGGGCGGCGCGGTGACGCTGGCGGTCGGAATCGCGCAGATATTTTCAGCGCTGCCCAAAATGGGCGGACTGATGAAGTATTGGTATCACTTCGCGATAATGTTTGAAGCGCTCTTCATACTCACGACGATTGACACAGGCACGCGCGTCGCCCGCTTCATGCTCGGAGAGTTTCTGGGGAGATTTGATAAACGGCTCGAACGACCCGACTGGATACCGGGCGCTATAATAACTTCCGCGCTTATCGTAATCGGCTGGACTTATTTCATTCGCACTGGCTCTGTCTCTACGATCTGGCCGATGTTCGGCATCGCCAACCAACTGCTTGCCGCAATAGCTCTGTGCGTAGGCACGACCGTCATAATGAATTCAGGCCGCGCGAAGTATGCGTGGGTGACCATCACGCCGCTCGCATTCGTAGCCACAACGACGCTCATAGCCGGGTGGCGTTCGATCTTCGATAACTTTTTGAAAGAGACGCTGAAGCCTGAAACAGCGTTTCGCGGATACCTGAATTCCGGACTGACGGCAATCATGATGGTGTGCGTGGTGATCGTTTTGATAGATTCCATCGTGCGCTGGAGGCGCGTCATGCGAGGGCCTCTGTCAGAGAAAAGCCCTGTTATGCAGGCGGGCGATTGACGTAACGCGTGACTCTGACGAGCGATTCCGCCTGAGCGATTTCATCCAGCACATAAACGTAATCGAAGCCTTCCTGCCTGATCGTTCTCAGAGTGTTGATGAGCAAGTCATACTGCGCGCGCAAAGCGTCTTCGGGTACTACGCGGGTTCTTGCACGGTTTCGCGCAATGCATAAATCGAGCGGGATGTTGAAGACCAGAGCCGCTGTGTTGAAGCTGAAGCTGCGAGCGATTTTAATCACGGGCTTACGGTCTTCGCGTTTAAGATTCGTGGCATCGGCTACAGCAAGGCGGCCAAGCCTCAATCGCTTTTCAATGATGAAGTACATCAGGTCGAAAGCGTGGCCGGAAACAGACTGATTGGTCGCATCATCACAGACCATCGCGCGGCAGTCATCGGAAGATATGATTTGAGTCTTCAGGAAATGTTTTGCGGCAAACGTAGACTTGCCGCACCCCGCCGGGCCGCACAACATCACCAGCGTATTTCGAGGTATAACGATTCTGTTCAAGATGACGTGTCGTGGTAAGGTTCACGCTCTATGTTGATGTTGGATTCCTGAGTGTCTACAAAAAGCAGCGCCTTATGTTTTTGGACCATCTGGCGTTTCAAGTTCTGAACCTTAGGCCCTGCTCGCGGAACACGCGATGATACAATATGGCAAACCTTTTTAAGTTTTTGATGCCGACTCGCCAGATATTTCATGGTAAGAACCAATTGTTGAAAAGCATACTCTATATCAGAGCCTTTTAGTTCCAGGTATATTACGCAATGGCAAACCTGCCCGATCTCGAATAAGAAATCACAACGTTTTCGATCATCAGCAATCAAGCATCCATCTACATGAACTTTCTTGATCGTTCTCTTTTTTGGATTGCGAATCGTGAATTTTCGCCCTTCCGCTTTGACTACGATTGATGGATGTTGAAGATCTTCCGAGCAGCGTTTGAAGTCCATATAATCTTCAGCTTAATTCTATTGCCATCAGTTTATCGAAAACCCGGTCAAACTCATCCGATACGGAATCAATTATGCTGGAGCCGATCAGGCGGGTCTCCTGATTGAGAATGCTTTCAAGCACTCCGTTTTCAATAGTGTACGCGCCGACATCTTCAAATCTGATCGGTTCATCTGTCCCGATAACATTTTTAATCTGTCCGTTGAGTTTCTCTTTTTTCTCTTCGTCGAGATTTGAAGCCATGATCAGATTATTAAGAGCCGTCAGTATGTAAGGGCTATGCGTTGTGAGCAGAAAGTTGTGCCCAACCGATTTGTAAAGCCGCGAGAATAAGCCTATGAGTCGCCTTTGAGAAACCGGGAAAAGGTGCGCTTCAGGCTCTTCTATAAAGAAAGTGGATGGCCGTACTTTTGGAATGTAATATTTATCGGCGGATAGTACAACAAGCAGAGGTAAAACCTCTTGCTGACCGGAAGAAGCGTTCGCAAGATTAATCTTTCTTTTGTCTGATATTATCCAATCCTGATTATCTTCATATATATATTGACCCACTAATATTTTCTCGATTTCTTGCTTAACCTCTTCACGAAGCGACAAGAAACCCTGCTCCTCTTTGGAGACCCGAAAGCGGTTGTTATAAAACGCTTTGCTCGATTCATAAACTGATCCGAATTCTTTAATAAGCGGATCAATAACAATATTGTTTGCGAGGAGGGAGAAAACATTCTTCTGAAGATTTGCGAAAAATGACCTGCTCGCTGGTATAAATATTGAGTCTCGGAAATTCTGTTTGAGTGGGCCATCGTAAATTTGAATTGCCAACACTTTATCAAAAATCAGGAATTCCATACTGCTACGAATACTCTTCATTTCTTTATCTTCCATCACTCTTTTGTAAAGGCTTTTCGTATTAATGTGTAACTGAGAAAGATTCTGTGAATAATCGAACTTGAGATTAGGTTTTTTTGAAGATCGTCTTTGTCGTTTTAGGAAAATCTTAACGTCATCATTAGAGTATGATAACTCGAACGCTTGATTAGACCATGCATAACTTGGGAAGATTTGCTCGAAATAAGCAATAGCTTGTTGCTCTAATTGTCGTTTCGTTTCCTGATTCTTAATTGATTGGATAAACTGCTTGTCAAGAAAGTTGCGGAAGAAATAGAGGAGCTTCGCAACTACGCTTTTGCCGTTGGCCTGTGGGCCGATGAGTATCGTAAACCGGCGAACGTCCAGTTTAGCTTCGCGGATTGTCAGAAAGTTCTGAATTTCGAGTAACTCCATTCAGACCTCCTTTTTATAACATTCTCTATGAAAAACAACGACACTCTATCATTCAAGCTACTCGAATCCAATGCTCATCCGTCTAAGCCGAGGTTGCGCTGTATCCGCCACCAGAGCGGGTGACGCGGCCCTCTTCTTCGAGCTTCTCTAGATGCGCAATTGTAGAGCGTTCGGCCAATCCATACATCGCCGGGTTAACGTCTGTATAAGCCGCTTCGACTATCTCGTGCGGCAACGTCGCGCCCGCTTTGACCGCTGCGAGTATTTTGTTTTCGCGCATGGTGCGATGCCTGACGTATTCTTCAAGCTTCCCCTGCGCGTAACCAATCGCAGGCCCGTGTGCTGGAAAAAGCGACGACAGTTTTGGCAGCGCAAGCAATCGGTGAAGCGAATCGAAATACTGAAGCATGTTTCCATCAGGCGGATCAATCACGACTGTTCCGACGCCGACGACAAGGTCGCCTGTCAGTATCGCTCCGGTTATCTCTTCATAAAAGCAGACGTGGCCGCGCGTGTGACCCGGCGTGTGAAGCGCGCGCAATCGCCAGCCGGGATCGCCTTCAAGCTCGATCAATTCGTTGTCTTCAATAAAGCGATCAACTTTAACCGAGTGTGCTATCCGCTCGGCTGTCAATCGGTGCGCGGCGACGGGCACATTCAATCGTTTGCTCAGATAATTCACGCCGCCCGTGTGGTCCGGATGATGATGAGTGATGAGAATCTCTCTCACTTTTCGGCCTTCGGAAATCAGCGCGTCGATGAACACATCAAGCTCTCGCTGTTCTTCTTCGTAGGGCGAAGCGGGGTCGAGGATAACGACTTCGCAGCCTCCGATTATGTAACAGTTCGTATGCGTGGCGGGCGGCAGCGTCGGAGTCTTAACAGGGAAGAGAAAGATGCCGGGACGAAATTCTATGCGCCGCACCAGGCCGTGGCGTGCTTCGGGAGCGGCGGTCAGCTTTTCAGGCAATTCATCGACACGCTCCGTATTTGCCGCAAGCGTCTGGATGATATGAAGCGTGGGCGGAGCCATGATGATTTCGCCGCGTTTCCAGAGCGCGTATGCATCAGCCGGGCGTATCCATTCAGCCGTTTCAAGCTCGCCCGTTTCGACAATCGCCTCCTGTCCTTCGGGCAGCCATGCGATAAAAAACCACGTGTCGAATCTGCGCGGCGCGAACGGAGGCGTGACCCATCGGCCTGCCGGTTCAAGCGACGCGCCTGCGATTTCCAGATCGTCTTCTTCGAGAATCTGGCGAAAGGTTTTCGCCTCATCTGCGAGCGACTTGCGCTTTTCGGCAATTCGCTCAGCCGAAAGCCGCTCTGCGCCCTTAGCCAGAAGCAATCCTGTCTCTTCAAATATTTCGCGCACTGCGCACACGCGCATCGCGGCTTCGTCGCCCGTGTAGTCGATAACGGGAATTGTGGTGTCTTCTTTGTCTAACTGGCCGCCGGGGAATGCGTGAAAGCCGCCCATGAACATCAGCCTGGGACTTCGCTTGACCCACAGCACTTTCGGGTCCGGGCGGTCTTTGAGGATGATTATCGAGCCTGCATCTTTAGGTGTTATCGCCATAAAGGTCAATATAGCACGAACAGCTTGCCCCACGCAGCGCAAGGTTTGCTCTCTATCGCGGGATGGTTATAATGAGGCGAATAAACAGCCATGCAGAAATTCGACGCCAGCAAAGATTATTACAGCATACTCGGCGTAAGCGAAGACGCGAGCAAAGAGGAGGTTGATCGTGCCTTTCGCAACGAAGCGCGCACGCGCCACCCGGACGGCGGCGGCAGCGAAGAGGCGATGAAATCGCTCAACGAAGCGCACGATATTTTAAGCGATTCGCTTACGCGCAAAGCTTACGACGCGGAGCGAAAGCCGCCCCGAATCGCTTACAGTTCGTCAGCCGTCTTCGACCCCGATGCCGCGTCGAGAGCCGGGACTTTAGGTATCGCGGTCAAGGACGTAGACATGGCGGGACTCGTGTTAGGGGCGGCGACTGCCTTTGGCATCGGGATTCCGCTTTTGCTGCTCGTAGAGATGCAATGGGTATTTTTTCTGTGGCCCTTGCGCATACTGTCGCTCGGTGCGCTTTTTTTTGGCGTGCTGATGGCTCACTCTGCGCTTCGCGTGAAGCATCGCAATATGCGAAAAGCCAATCCCGCGCCTTCGCGCACGCTCTTCGCGCTTCAGGAAATAATCTTCTGGTTTACGGCGATTGCCGTCATCGGTTCGCTCGTGCTCGCGCTCTATGTGCTGTGACGGCCAAAAAGAAAAGGCTCCCGCGCGGGAGCCTTTTGATACTGCCGCTCAACTTGAAATTTATTTGCGAATTATCTGGGTGTCTTTAGGCAGCTTGACTTCAAAATTACCGTTCGGGATCACGCCATTCGTTTTCAGTCCGCTCAGGGTAAACGTAGTTGCAGTGCCGTTTCCTTCGACGACGTGATACTTCGTCGGCAGCCAGGTTGACTGGTCTACCCAGAGAGTCAGGCTCTTGATCGAAGATTTGCCTTTCGGCGTCAATTCGAGCTTCGCCATCCCCTGCTCGTCGCCTGCGTGCACGATGTTGTATTGACGCTTGAGATCAGGCACGGATGCGTATGGCGTAGCAACGACTGAAAATTCGTTGCCTTTTGAGGCCGCAGCCCCGCGCGTAGTGACTATCGCCTGATTTATTGCCGCCTGATAAAGCGTTATATCGTTGCCTATAACCCAGACGCTTTGCCCGCTTGGCTTGCTGTAATTGATTCGCACCTTGTCATTGTTTTTGCCCACGTGCTTAAAGAATATCTCGCCGCTGTATTTTTCAGACCCGCCAATCTGAGGATCGCGCTTCACCTGCTCCATACGGGCGTAAATCGTCTTGATCGAAGCCGCGCTCTTTTGCATGTTGTTTAGTATCTCGTCGAGGTTGCCGTTCGCGCTTGCAGTCGGAATCGAAAAACCGGCGATAAGAAAGACGGCGATTGTAAAGATCAGATTAATTCGCTTCATCTTTAAAACTCCTTTTATCTTTTAAAATGATTGAGAGTCGTCCACGCTCGAAAATAGATCATTGCTCGTAAACCAGATATTTTACCGCGCCCGAATCATCCGCTACCCGCTCTACGCGCGCGACGTTCACACTATGCCCCTCTTTTTTAGATAGCCATGCGCTTATCTCCTGCTCCATTTTATCACGGTCTATTGGGCCGATCTCCTGGCTTGTGATGATGATCGGCCTTGTCATCGCGTCGTCAGCCGCGCTCGAACGATTGTGAAAGACGCTGTTGGGCGCGAAGAAGATAAATGCGAGTATCACCACGCACATCACGTCGTATTGCCAGCTTCCTCTTTCATAAGACCAGAAGAGAAACTTTTTCAGCGTCGTCAGTAAAAGCTTCATTGTCTCACTCCTTCGGCGCTTATGCTCGATTCGACCACGTGCCCGTCGCGCATCTCGATCACACGATCCGTAAGGCGCGCAGCTTCCGGATTGTGAGTGATCATCACGATGGTCTGGCCGAACTCGTTGTTCAGCCCGCGCAGCATGTCGAGCACGATTTGAGAATTCTCCGTATCAAGGTTTCCGGTCGGCTCATCTGCCAGCAGTATGGCCGGGCGATTGACGATAGCGCGGGCGATTGCGACCCGCTGTTGCTCTCCGCCTGACAGTTCAAGCGGCTTATGGTTCATCTTATCCACCAGTCCGAGCAGATTCAGGACTTCTCGCCTGCGCGCGGCGTCGCCTTTGCCGTTCGCGCCATTCGAGTAGATTCGCTCTGCGAGTTTCAAGTTGCCATCAGCCGTGAGCGTCGGAAAGAGATTGAATCGCTGAAAGACGAAACCTATTTTGCGGCGGCGCAAATCCGTTCGCTCCGCATCAGTCATCGCTGTGATGTCTTCGCCGTCAATTATCACGTTGCCCGATGTAGGTTGAAGCATCCCCCCGACGATATGCAGGAACGTGGACTTGCCGCAGCCCGACGGCCCCATTATCGCCACATACTCGCCTTCGCCTACACGGATATTTGCGCCGCGAAGCGCAGGCACATCTACTTTGCCCACGCGATAGATCATCTTCAAATCAATTGTTTCAAGAACTGTTTTCATGTCTTTTTGAATCGAATCAATCATAACTGATGGCTTCCACCGGATCGAGATTGGCGGCGCGCAGAGCCGGATAAAGCGCGCCGACTATGCCCCCCGCTATGCCGATGACGGCAGCGATCAAAATCCATTTTGGTTGAAGATCGATGCGCAGCCGGGTGTTTGCTTCGAGCAGCAGTTTCCCGATTACTGCGACTAGAAATCCAATCACTACGCCGAGCACGCTGATCAACGCCGCCTCTTTTTCAATCGCGGTCACTATGAACCGCTTCGATGCGCCGAGGCTTTTGAGTATGCCAATCTCGCGCGTGCGCTCGATTATCGTCGTGTACATGCCGAGCAATATGACGAGCGTGCTGATTATAAGCGCGAGCCAGATTACTACGTTGAGAAAAATCTCTATCGCCGCAACCCCCTGCGAAAATAGCGCCGGTATGTCGCTCGTGCGTATCACATAGTTGCCGGGATAATACCGCTCGATTGCCTGAACTACCGGTTCGATAAGCTCCGGCCTTTCACATTTCACCATCACAAAGGTGCAGTTTTCAACGCCGCCCAGAAGCTGTTGCAGCGTGTAAAGCGGTATCTTTGTATGCGCCAGCATTGCAGGCTCGTAGGTTCCGACCACCGTGAAATCATGGCCGAGCATCTTCACCTGTCCGCCTATTTTGAGCGGTTGTTTATTAATGTCTTTGTTGTTTTCGATGAAGAAACGATCAACCATGACTTCGTATTCAGAGCCGGGAGCGCGCCCGTCTGAAATCGCGCGCCCCTCGACGATGCGAAGCTGCGTGGTCTTGACGAAGCTTGAGTAATCAATTCCGTCTACGATCTCGAACCCGATTCCGCCCACGCTCGATTGCACATATTCGCCGACAGGCGAAGTTGCCAGCACGCCCGGAATCGGCGGCTTGGCCTGAATATCAGGGTCGTCTGCTGTCGGCTGTACGCCCTTAAGAAACGCGTCGGCGTAGCCTGCGCGCAGCATCAAAGGGTTTGCGGCAATAGACGGATTAGCCGAAGAGGCATAGCGAATCTCTGCATCGACGTTCGCCTGCCGGTCCGCCGAATCGCGCATCATGCCGCGCGCCAGCCCGGCAAACATCAGAACGAGAATCACCCCAAGCGCCACTCCCGCGACGCTGAGTGCTGTGCGCAGTGGGCGCTGGCGTATATTTGCTGCGATCAGGCTATCCATTTCAGTTTACGGGAAAGAGAGTTATTGCTTGCGATTCGGTACAATCGAAGCTTTGCGCGGTGCGTCAAGGTTCAACTCTTCGAGGTTTTCAGTGTTTTCGAGTTTGAATAGTTTTTCAGGCAAGGCGGCGTTTATCTCTACCGAGTCTTTTTCAAGCTCTATCTTAAGCCTGTAGCCATCGCTGCGACGGTCAATGGTCACGACGCTCGGAAATTTGCGACTGGTGTCAGGCAAGGTGAACCAGTCGGAATATGTAACATCGCTTGCAATTCTGCCTTCGCCGTTTTCAAATGTTTGCTGTCGCACAAGTGGCGTATCCGGCATCGTCCTGTCGAACCAGAATTTTCGCCGCAGCTTCGCCTGTCCGGTTTCGCCGCGTTCCAACACGTACACGACATAGTAAGTCTTTTCAACAAAGCGATTCTTTTTGTTTGGCCGCGTGTCCGACTCTGTCTGCCTGACCTCTTCGCGGAAGACATCGTTGCGTGTACCGGGCGAGATGGGTTTTATCAAAAATGAATCGGTGATATGTTGAGGCCGCATGTTGACAAGCCCTCCGGCCTCTTTCAGCTGAGCGTCTTTCTTTCCCTGAATCTGCTCGGCGTTCATGCGGTCGATGTCATTAAGATTGCTGCCGTAGATAAAGCGCCGTTTGTCGCTCGGACGAAAGATGGCAAGGCCGAAATGCTGCCCGTCGCTTGCCATGTCTGCCACCTTCGCGCCATAAAAAGTTACTCGCATGAAGGTGTTATCAGGCCGCTGAAATCTGATCAACCCGGCGGCAGCCGGGAACTGTTCGGCCTTTGTGTCCACGCCTGTGAAGTAATTGCGAACGATGACATTTTCGGCCTGCGCAGAAAACGTATTGATCTCGCTGTGCGCGTTTATGCGATTAACAAGCTCGTCCATCGAGAGCGGCGCTTGCACGGCAAGCAGTTCATTGATGCGGACTGGCTTGACACACGCAGACCCAAGCAAGGTTACTGCCAAAATCAAAATTGCAAAGTAAAAGCTGCTTCTCACGGTTATACTGACTCCAAGATATTGAGCACGCACAGAGGCCGCAAATGCTGATAGAGTAAAGGAAAACGTTAACAAAGGAGAGGAAGGCTTGTCAACGAAACCATCTTATCAGCGCCCTGCGACGCGCGTCAATTTCGATGTCGCGCGCGCTGTTTGAGTGCGCCGCTTGTTGCCGCGCGCGCGGCAGTCACTTTACTATTAACCCACTTTACCATTAATCGGGAGACGCAATGCCGAAACGTACAAAAACGAAACAGGAGCGCGCGCAGAGATTATTCGACGAACCCGCCGAAGAAGCCGCATCCGCAGTTGACGATCTTCAAACGCGCCCGCTCGCAGACCGCCGCAGACCTCGCACGCTTGAGGATTTCGTCGGGCAGGAGAAGATCGTCGGACGCGGGCGGGCGCTCCGCCGTATGATTGAAGAAGACCGCCTGCAATCGCTCATCTTCTGGGGGCCGCCGGGCACCGGAAAGACGACACTTGCAAGCCTGATCGCCGAGCGGACGGCTGCGCGGTTTGTCACCTTCAGCGCAGTATCTTCAGGGATACGCGAAGTGCGCGAGGTTATGGCGGAAGCCGATGACTATCGGCTTGAAACAGGACGCCGCACAGTCGTCTTCATTGATGAGATACACCGCTTCAACAAAGCTCAACAGGACGCCTTTCTGCCCTACGTCGAAAGCGGAACGATAATTCTGATTGGCGCTACGACCGAAAACCCGTCGTTTGAAGTCAACTCAGCCCTGCTGTCGCGTTCCAAGGTCTTCGTGCTTGAGCCGCTCGCCGCAGATCAGCTTTTAGAGATAATGAAGCGCGCGCTCGAAGACACGGAGCGTGGGCTTGGGGGCGACCGGGCTGTGGCTTCCGAAGAGACGCTCGCTGCCATAGCTGCTTATGCTTCGGGCGATGCGCGCGTGGCTCTTAACACGCTGGAGCTTGCCGCTTCGATTTCTGAGCCTGACGAATCGGGCGAGCGCGCGATCACAAAAGAGGTTCTGAGCGAGGCTTTGCAGCGCGCCGCACTTCGCTATGACAAGGGGGGCGAAGAGCACTACAACATCATCTCTGCCTTCATCAAATCAATTCGCAACTCAGACCCTGACGCAGCCGTCTACTGGCTGGCGCGAATGATCGAAGCGGGTGAAGACCCGCTCTTTATTGTGCGCCGCCTTGTGATCCTCGCTTCGGAAGACATAGGGCTTGCGGACCCTGCGGCTTTGACGCAGGCGGTCGCCGCAATGCAGGCAACGCATTTCGTGGGGCTGCCGGAAGCGAAACTCACATTGACGCAGGCGACGCTCTACCTGGCGCTCGCGCCGAAATCCAATACTGTGGTAGAAACATACGTCGCCGCGCAACGCGATGCTCTTGAAACAGAGCGCGAGCCTGTGCCTTTGCACCTGCGCAATGCTCCTACTTCATTGATGAAACAATTCGGCTACGGCGAAGGCTATCAGTACGCGCACAAATTCGAGTCGGGCCGCGCAGACGAGATGCGGTGTTTGCCTGAAGGATTGCGCGGGCGCAAATATTACAAACCCACAAAGCGCGATCAGCTTAAACCCGATTAGCTGACGCCGGGATCAGGAGACTGCGTATGGCTGATGTCATTGTATCTTCCGACGGGCTTTTCAAGCAGCAGATTGCTGCGGGCCGTCACAAGTTGATTGCGGATGAACCCGTCGAAGCAGGCGGCACTGATGCAGGGCCTGACCCGTATTCGCTATTGCTTGCCGCGCTGGGCGCATGCACCTCAATGACTTTGCAACTGTACGCGCGGAAAAAAGGGTGGCCGCTGGAAAAAGTCGAAGTGAGCCTCAGCCATTCTCGCATCTACGCCAAAGACTGCGAAGAATGCAAAGAAACGGAAGGCAAAATCGAGCGCATAGAGCGATTCATCTCGCTGACAGGGCCGCTTACAGAAGAGCAGCGCGCGCGGCTGCTTGAGATAGCTCAGAAATGCCCCGTTCACAAAACGCTCACGTCAGGCGTTTCGATCATAGATTATCTCGATTGACGGAAGCGAAATAATAGACGCGATTTCACTTTTACTTTTTGCCTTTTGCTTTCTTCAATCGCTCTATTTCCTGACGTAATTGCGCCACTTCCGTTTCCGCACGCTGACGGCCTTCTGCTTCTGCGCGATGAGCCTCTGCCTCTTCCATTGGCGTGAGCAGGAATTTATTTGTTTTCAGATCGAGCAACCTCAAAGACTTGCCCGTATCAACCAGTTCCATGCCTAAACAATCGCTTCGCGCCCGCCCGCCTTCTATTTTCATAGCCACGTATTGACCGTTTTTCAGGCGGTACCCGACAAGCGGCTCCGGCAGGTAGTCATATTCGGGGTCGAAGATGAAATATTCTTTCACGCCCATCTGTTCGTACAGCCGCCACTTCAGGTGAAGGTCTTCGCGCCAGGTCTTTCTCGATGACAGTTCGATTACTAGGCCGGGCGGGCGGCCTTCTTCCCATAATTTATAGATGCGACGCTGATGCTTGTTAATTCCGCGAACGACGAAAACATCCGGTGCCAGAACTTTCTTCGGATTGCCTTCGACGTAATAAAGGAGCATATTGCTGCCCACATAAACGTTGCGCTCGTCCCGGAAATAATTCTGCAAAGCAGATCGCAAATCTATCATCAACTGTATATGTGTCTCAGTCTCGCCCATAGGCTGCCCATCCGATTCAGGATAGTAAATGCCGGGAACCATTTCTCTTTTGCGTACGCTCATAAATCACCTCTCGCAGCCACTACTTTACTACCGTTGCGCGAACGACCACAACGACGACTTTTGCGATTGACTGAAACACACAGCCTGCATTAGAACTAATGCGCTATGCCGACGACGAAAATAACCATCTCGACGCGACGCGACAAACAGGTGCTCGATATCACAAATCGCGTTCACCAGTATCTTCTTCAAACAGAGATCAGCAACGGGCTGTGCAACATCTTTGTTGCTCACACGACCGCTGGCCTCGCGACCGGCGAGGCAATCGAGGGCACGGACGAAGACTTGATGGAGACGCTTGAGCGGATGATTCCGCAGATCAATTTTCGCCACGGACACGACCCTTCGCACGCGCCCGATCATATGATCAGTTCTATTATTGGCGCGAGCCTCACCGTCCCTGTGCACGATGGCAAACTGCGGCTCGGTCGCTGGCAGCGCGTTCTGCTCGTCGAATGCAACGGCCCACGCGACCGTGAAATAGTGATCACTATTTTGCGCGATTGACCTGTTAGAAGATTTGATCGATAAACCTTTCTATGGAGATTCGCAGCATACTCAAAAAGATCGAAGCCAGGGCAACCTTGCGCGACTTTTTGAAAGCCTTGTTGTGGGTCTTTGCATCAGCCGGTCTGTTTTTCATCCTCTTCGGCGTTCTGGATTACTGCTTCAGTTTCTCTTTTAAAACACGACTGGCAATCGCGGCCAGCGTTATTTTGCTTGTGATTGTCGGGCTGGTGTTTGATCTGATTCGTAAATTGAAAGATCGCGGCGCGATCTGGGCGGCTCAACTGATCGAACAGCGAGCGGCGACGCTCGGCAATCAACTCTTCACACTTGCCGAATCGGACAGCGGGCAGACTTTTCTGCCCGCGTACCTGCGCACGCGCATGGAAAACGATCTTTCGCGCAAGCTCGAATCATTAACCCCTGCCCGCGTAATCAAGCTTTATCCGGGGCGAGCGGTCATGTTTCTGGTTGTTGCGACGCTCGTGGTTTACGTGCTGGTCTTTTCTCTCTTTCCTCGCGTTGCCCACGCAGAGTTCAGCAGGCTGATACTGTTTGATCGCTCGGAAGCGATTGCGCCGAACGCAGAGCCTCACGCATCTGAACCGGTTGCAGCGCAGACCAGAGACGGTATCGAAGAGTTGCGCGTTGTGCTCTACTGGCCTGCCTACACGCGGCGCAGCCCCACTGTTCAAACGGGCGAAGGCAATATAGTCGCGCTCAACGGCACACGAGCAGATGTCATCATCAAGACTGATCGAGAGGTGGCTGTCGCGCTTTTATCTACAGGCGGAGATCCTGCCGTCAGCATGGAACGCGAAGGCGAGATGTCTTATCGTGCTTCGTTTGTTGTCAGTAATGATTCCAATTATAAAGTCTCTTTGACCGGACTGGCAGAGTCGGGTTGGAAGTGGGAAGGCGTCTATAGCATCCGCGCCGTCAAAGACAACCCGCCCGAAGTTCACATCACGCGGCCCGCATCGGATCTGCTCTTTACCGCGACTAATCGCCCTGCATCGCTTTCGATAGAGATCGCTGCCAAAGATGATTACGACATCGCGCAGCTCAAATTGAAATACATAAAGACGACAGGCGAAGGCGACCAGTCGCGCTTTGAAAGCGGAGATGTCAACGTCAATCGCGCGGCTGCCAATATGCAGGAATCGCGCGGCTCGGTTCAACTCGACCTTGCCGCGCTTAACGTAGCGCCCGGAACATCTATCGTTTTTCACGCGGAAGCCGTTGATCGCAATAGCATCACAGGGCCGGGCGTCGGCTATTCAGAAAGCCTCATCGTTTCTGTGGCCGGGCCTGAGCCGGTAAAGATTTCGCTCGATGACATGATGCCTGACGAAGCCTTGAAATACCTGACAAGCGAGCGAATGATATTGATAAAGACCGAAAAGCTTCACAGGCAGCGCGGCAAACTTTCAACCTCTGACTTCGATTCGCGCTCGCAGGATATCGCCTTCGAGCAGCGCCGCTTTCGCGCGAGCTTCAATCAGTTCACCGAGCTTGAGCCTGAGCACGAGCACGCGGAAGCGAGCGATCCCGAATCTCAGTCAGAGCCTGCACAAGAAGGCGCAAAACTGCGCGACGGAAGCGTGCCGGATGTGCCTGCGGGCGCGGGCGAACAATTACGAGAAATGATCCTCGCCATTCGCGCGATGTGGAACGCGGAGGGTGCGCTCGCGACGGCTGACACTGCGACCGCGATGGAGTTCGAGAAAGAAGCGATAACGCATTTGAAAGCGGCTCAAAAGGGCGCGCGTTATTTCTCTCGCGTCGTTGCCAGACCGAAGCCCGTTGATCTGAAGCGGCGTTATATGGGCGTGCTTGATCAGATACATTCGCGGCTTGAGCGTGTGGCTCGAAAACCAGAGAGCGCATTCGATAAACAGCTTCGCAACGCGCTCGCCTCCGTCTACGACGCCGCGCGATTGCTGGCGCAGCCGCAGGGCGGAGGTCAGCGACACGACGCGGCGCGGCAGAAAGTAGACCGGGCGGCTGAAGAGTTGTTGAGCATTCGAGGCGAAGGCGCGGGATTGATCTTTGAATCGGCATCGAAGCTGAAGCTTCTGGCTCGCATGCTCAACGGGCATGCTTCGACCGAAGAACAAGACGTTTTCGCATTGCTCGTTCAGGTCGCAAGCGAGATGTCCGCCGCGCTTGGCCGGGACGAAATCACGGGCACAGCTTCGCCGTCACAAAGCCTGCCGCCTGCCGCTCGTTCAAAGGCCGCCCGATACTTCAAGCTGCTGGCGAATCCTTTCTACAACAATTGAAAGCGGGGAAAAAGTACCGCGAGCAGGTCACTCTCGAACGAACCCGCTCGCGGCATTCTTCAATTACTACCTGCTTTTTTTGAGCAGCGCGATCTGCCCCGCGTGATAGACGTGGTGGCGAATGAGGCCGCGCAGCATAAAGCGAACCGAATATTCTGCGCCGACAACCGTATCTTCCAGCGCAGAGTCGGAAAGCTCAGAGATCACGCCGACCAACCTGTTATGACCGGCATCCAGCTCTGCCAGTGAATGCGCCCATGCCTGCTCAGTCACCTCTTTGGCGGGCGGAAAATCTCCTTCTTCTGGCTCTGTCGCCTGATCTCCTTTGAGCCTGATGCGCCAGACGTTTTCCCATGCCTTGATATGCAACACAAGCTCCCAGATGCTGTGCGCGTCGTCAACCGGGCGCGCGGCGGCCTGTTGCGGTGTCACGTCGGTCAATGCTTCTTTTAACGATGGGCCGTGCCATGCGTCGCCCGAATGAATGGCTTTCAACTCATCAACGATTTGAGCTATCTCTGACATATGGTTCATCTCCTCATTCAATCTGTAACTGTCTAAACTGCATAAAGCGGTTACATCATAAGTTAATTGCGGTAACCTGTCAAAATGTTTTTGCTGGTTACGTGACGGAAAGTCTATAATAGCGAGCGGAGAGAGGCAGACATGGCTGTCAATTTACAAACGAGTCCTTTCAAGCTGGTTGGCGGGCAGTTGAGCGTGGACTTCGTCAACACTGTTGGTGGATGGGGCCGCAACCCCGCAAAGAAGGGGTTGAGAGATTACCGGGACAGTGTTTTAGGGGAAAGGCTGAGCGGCTACGCGGATTTGGTTGTCTGGGGCAGGCATGTCGAACTGCTCGCAGATAAGGAGGCCGGAAACCTTCTGCGACTGGCGGAAAAACAGCCCGAAGCTGCCGCAGCAGTATTTGAAAGGGGCCTGAGATTGCGCGAAACGATCTATCGCCTGTTCAGGTCTGTGGTAGAGAACTGGAAGCCCGACGCGGCGGATTTAGAACGTCTGAATCAAGAGCTGGCGATTGCGAGAAGCCGTGAGAGACTGACTCACACCAAAACCGGCTACAGTCTGGCGTGGGATGATCGCAGCGAATCGCTTGAATCTCTGCTCTGGCCTGTGGCTCAATCGGCAGCAGAGCTTCTGACATCGGGCGAGTTGTCGAGAATAAAGCAATGCGGAGGCGACCAGTGCGGCTGGATGTTTTTTGACACAAGCCGCAACCGCAGTCGCCAATGGTGCAGTATGAAAGACTGCGGCAATCTGTCCAAGGTTCGCCGTTTCAGGCAGCGGCAGCGCTAGATTCATGCCTCCCTGCGACCCTCTACCTCAGAGAGTCGGATTTACCGACGTTTTTTATGGTTACGCTTACCTTAATCCCGTAATCAGGTTCGCCATTGAGGATTCCCACGTCATTTTCGCCACTGATTTTCACCACCTCTCCCTTTGCCTGGCTACAGCCTCTGCTCTGATGACTTCGTTGACAACATGGAGGCTAATCTGTAGATTGAATTTTTGCATTCGCGTGTCGTTTTCAGGCGGAATCTGATACATCCTGTGACTCACTCTCGAAAAGGCCACGTTTCAAAACTGGTCGCGGTTTGACTCCATTGTGAGTGGACGATAAGATTTTTAATTGGAGCTTCTAATCAACCCGATATAACTGCGAATCCAGTTCATGCCTCAAGCGAACAGCAGTTTAGAAAGAGGATAGCGCATGGCTACAGAGTCTGGTATTGGCGACAACATTATAACCTCGACTATCGATTTTGCGGCGAACTGGGCGCGTAAAGGCTCGCTGTGGCCCATGCCGTTTGGCACGGCCTGTTGCGCCATCGAATTCATGTCGGTCGTTTCAGCACACTATGACCTTGCGCGCTTCGGCGCGGAAGTCGTGCGATTTTCGCCTCGCCAGTCGGATTTGATGATGGTCATGGGAACCATCACGGACAAGATGGGGCCTGTGCTTAAAAGAATCTACGACCAGATGCCCGACCCGAAATGGGTCATCTCCATGGGCGCGTGCGCAACGTCGGGCGGGTTCTATCGCGCTTATCACGTTATGCAGGGCATCGACGAGATCATCCCCGTTGACGTTTACATACCCGGTTGCCCGCCTTCGCCCGAATCCGTGCTGCAAGCCGTATTGATGATTCAAGGGATCATCAATAAAGAGAAGATGATTGACGCGGACGCGCGCGAAGAGTTGCGCGCGCGCATGAGAAAAGAGATCACCGAAAGCGCGCCTAAGCCTTTATTAATCGCCGAGCAGCAGGCGCGCGAAGCCGTGCAGCTTGTGCAGATCATGCGCGAGCCTGCCGCGCCGCAAAATCCTGTTGTTGCGGCAATAGAAGGCCGTTTCAAAGATCAGGTTCTTGAAATCGATGATGCTCGCGGCGATCTCTCGATAACAGTCAGGCCCGACCGTATTGCTGAAATCTGCCGCGCGCTCAAAGAAGACCCGACGACTAAATTCGACCTGTTGAGCAGCATCACCGGGCTTGATTATCGCGGCTATCCTGAGAAGACCCTGGACGAGCGATTCAACGTCGTCTATCACATGTACTCGATAGATCACGGCCACCGGGTGCGTTTGAAAGTGCCTTTGCCGGAATCGCGCCCCGAAGCCGATTCCGTCGCGAGCGTGTGGAAGACTGCGAACTGGTGGGAGCGCGAAACATACGATATGTTCGGCATCAACTTTCGCAATCACCCGGACCTTCGCCGCATACTTTGTCACGAAGAGTTTGTCGGCCACGCGCTTCGCAAAGACCACGACCCCGGCGGGCGCACGCCGCTGTCGCGCGACTACAAGCTTCCGATTGAATACAAGACGCGATGGGAAGGTCACGAGCAGGATCAACTGAACCCCGAACCGACGATCATCAACATAGGCCCGTCGCACCCTGCGACGCACGGCGCGCTCAGGATAGTCTGCCGTCTCGACGGAGAAAATATCGTCGAATCGGATGTCGAGATAGGCTATCTGCATCGCTGTTTTGAGAAGATGGCCGAAACGCACCAGTGGAATCAGGTCATCCCTTACACGGACCGGCTCAACTATGTCTCGTCGTTTCTAAACAACGTCGGATACGCCTGCACGGTCGAAAAACTGCTTGGCATAGAGGTGCCAAAGCGCGTTCAGTACATTCGCGTACTGCTGGGCGAGTTGTCGCGCATAATGGATCATATGGTCTGCATCGGCGCGAATCTGGTGGATCTCGGCGCTATTACGAATTTCTGGTATGCCTTCGAGCCGCGCGAAGAGATTTATGATCTGCTCGAAATGACAGCGGGTGTGCGCATGATGGTGAGCTATGTCAGAGTCGGCGGACTGTCAGCCGACCTGCCGCAGGATTTCATCCCGCGCTGCCGCGAGGTGCTCAAACGCATGCCGGGGTACATAAACGACCTGCACAAGCTAAACACCAATAACCCCATCTTCAAGAATCGCGCGAAAGGCGTGACTCCGATTTCAGGCAAAGAGGCGATTGACTGGGGGATGACCGGGCCGATGCTTCGCGCGGCGGGCGTGCCTTATGACATACGCCAGAATCATCCGTATTCGAGCTATGATGACTTCGATTTTGAAGTGCCGGTCGGCAACACGGGCGACCTGTATGACCGCTACCTGGTTCGGATGGAAGAGATGCGACAGAGCCTTCGCATAGTCGAGCAGGCGCTTGAGAATCTGCCCGAAGGGCCGTATCAGGTCGATGATCGCAGAATAACGCTTCCGCCGAAGAAGGGCGTTTACACGAACATCGAAGACCTGATGAACCATTTCAAATTGCAGATGCATGGCATACAGGTTCCGCCGGGCGAGGTCTACGGCTACAGCGAAGCCGCCAACGGCGAGCTTGGGTTTTATATCGTCTCGGATGGCTCGATGCGCCCGTGGCGAGTTCATTGTCGCGGCACCTGCTTTCCGATCTTCTCCGCGTTCCCGAAGATGATCGAAGGCGGGCTTGTGGCCGACGCGGTTGCGGCGCTCGGCAGCTTCAACATAATCGCAGGAGAGCTTGACCGATGATTCAATTCAGCGAAGAGGCACTCAGTCGCTACAAAAAAATTCTCAGCCATTATCCTGAGAAGCGCGCGGCGCTGATCCCTGTGCTTGCGCTTGCGCAGAGAGAGTTCGGCTGGATTTCGCAGGAGGTATCGGAGTACGTCGGCAGTTTGATGGGGTATCCGCCGTCGGATGTTTTAAGCGTTGCGACCTTTTACACTCTGCTGCGCAAAAAGCCCGTGGGCAAATATCACCTTGAGATTTGCCGCAATGTAAGCTGCTGGCTGACGGGCGCGGTTGCCTGTATGGATGAAACGAAGCGCGCGCTCGGCGTCGAAGCTCAGCAGATAACCCCGGATGGGCTGTTCAGCTGGGATTTCACGGAATGCCTGGCCTCGTGCGGCACTGCGCCTGCAATGCAGGTGGGCGACCGTTATTTCGAGAACCTCAAGCCTGAAAAGATGGGCGAAATCATCGAGCAACTGCGCAATGAAGCGGCAAACAAGTAAAGGTGATGTATGAGTGTAAAACCTAAATCTACACAAGCAGCTTTATCCAATGGTAAAAAGAAATCTTCCAGGGGCAAGGTCAGAGTCGGGGTGCCGTCAATGATGAGAGGGGGCGCATCAGTAAAACGTTCTGAATCAATAAAAGGATCACCGGTAATGAAACATCCTAAAAATGCCGAAGAGGCGACATTGCTTGCCTGGGAAAAAACATACGAGAATCGGAACAAGC
Organism: Blastocatellia bacterium; assembly: GCA_963804815.1. Taxonomy (GTDB): domain Bacteria; phylum Acidobacteriota; class Blastocatellia; order UBA7656; family UBA7656; genus DATEKX01. The sequence continues at coordinate 269,406 of CAWDRU010000002.1, forward strand.
GGTTCAAGATATGAGAAAGCTGATAGATGGCTGGAATCGTTTTCGATAGTTCAGTGATCATTGCCTATAAGCTGACAAAGTTTCCAGCCGGATTTCTTATGTCATCGGTGGTGCTTCAAGAGTTGATAACCGGAGCGGCTGACAGATCCGAAGTACAGATATGGCTTGTTGCCCGGCAGTTCTATGAAAAAGAAAAGAGATTGCTTGTTCCGAACGGTGAAGACTGGTGCGAAGCAGGTAGAATACTGAATGCAATGCTGCGGGGCTTGAAGTCGAAATCTGACGGACGGACGCCTAAATTGCAGGACAGCGAAAAGCAGAGCATTATCAGAGACGTATTAATCGCAAGAACAGTGAAACGAGCGGATGCGCGGCTGGTGACAGACAATGTGAAAGACTTTCAGAGAATTAAACGGTTTTGCAACATACGCCTGCTAAGAGGCGATGCGTATTTCAAATGAATTCATTTTTTGAAGAAGATGATAAATGATGAATAAGCAGATACTGCTCGCAAATATTGACGCGCCCGGCGAAAACACTCTTGAAGGTTATCGCTCGCGCGGCGGCTACAAAGCGCTTGAGAAGGCCCTGAAAATGGAGCCGTCTGCCGTTACCGAAGAAGTGAAGGCAAGCGGGCTGCGCGGGCGCGGCGGCGCGGGATTTCCCACGGGGATGAAGTGGAGCTTCGTTGACAGGAAATCAGGCAAGCCGATTTATCTGCTCTGCAACGCTGACGAAAGCGAGCCGGGCACGTTCAAAGACCGGTTGCTGCTCGAACGCGAACCGCACCTGCTGATCGAAGGCATGGCAATAGCTTCATACGCGCTCGACTGTCATCTCTCTTATATCTATATGCGTGGCGAGTTCGGCTTTCTCGAACGCCCGATTGAGAAGGCGCTTGACGAAGCTTACGCGGCAGGGATACTTGGCCCTTCTATTTTAGGGAAGGATTTCGCGCTCGACCTTTACCTGCATCTCGGACAGGGTGCCTACATTTGCGGGGAAGAGACTTCACTGATCGAATCCCTTGAAGGCTATCGCGGCTACCCGCGCATCAAGCCGCCGTTTCCAGCCGTCAGCGGATTTCTCGCCTCGCCTACTGTCGTCAACAACGTGGAGACTTTATGCGCGCTGCCGTGGATCATCGAAAACGGCGCGGCGGCTTACTCTTCGATTGGAACTGAAAAGAGCAAAGGCACGAAGCTGTTTTCCGTCTCAGGTCACATCAACAAGCCCGGCGTTTACGAAGTAAACCTCGGTTATCCGCTTATGGATTTCATCAACAACGAATGTGGGGGCGTATCGAACGGGCGCAAGCTGAAAGCGGTGATTCCGGGCGGTTCAAGTGTGCCGGTTCTCAAGGCTGAAGAGTGCGAAGGCGTGTTGCTCGATTACGAATCGCTGCTCAAAGCAGGCTCGATGCTGGGGTCGGGCGGAATGATCGTGCTCGATGACACTGTACGGATGCCGGAAGTGCTTTCGGTCATTGCGGATTTCTACGCGCACGAATCCTGCGGCCAGTGCACGCCCTGTCGCGAAGGGACGGGCTGGGCCTCGAAGATACTGCGCAACCTCGTCGCAGGGAAGGGTAAGAGATCTGATATCGATCTGCTGTTGAAGGTCGCAGATATGATGGAAGGCAAAACCATCTGCCCGCTTGCCGATGCGGACGTGATGCCGATCAGGAGTTTCGTGACGAAGTTTCGCAGCGAGTTTGAAGAATTGAGCCCCGAATTGGAAAATTCAGACAATGCCAAAATTCACGTTAAACGATAAAGAGATTGAAGCGAAGCCGGGGCAGACCATAATTCAGGCTGCTCAGGATCACGGGATGGAGATCCCGCATTACTGCTATCACGCAGACCTTCCGATTGACGGCAACTGCCGCATGTGTCTGGTCGAAGTCGAGAAGATGCCCAAGCTGACTCCTGCCTGCACGACCGTAGCAGGCGAGGGGATGATCGTGCGCTCGAACAACGACCGTGTGAAGACTGCTGTGCGCGGCGTGCTCGAATTTCTGCTCATCAATCATCCCGTCGATTGCCCTGTGTGCGATCAGGCAGGCGAATGCCGTTTGCAGGATTACTACATGATATACGGGCTGCACACGAGCGAGATACCGCTTCAACTGAAAGTCCGCAAACGCAAAGTAGTTGATCTGGGTGAAATGGTGGTGCTCGATCAGGAGCGATGCGTGCTTTGTTCGCGTTGCATCAGGTTTTTCGATCACGTCACGGGGACGGGCGAGATGCAGTTTTTCGGGCGCGGGGATCACGTCGCAATCGGCACGTTTGAAGACAAGCCGCTCGAAAACCCTTACTCAGGCAACGTCGTCGATATCTGCCCCGTGGGCGCGCTCACATCGCGCGACTTTCGGTTCAAGTGCCGCGTGTGGTTCCTCCACAGCACGGATTCCGTGTGCGGGGGATGCTCTACGGGGTGCAGCGTCAGGATCGATCATCGCGACGGAACGATCTTTCGCATGATTCCGCGCCGCAATACTGAAGTGAATAAAAGCTGGCTGTGCGATGAAGGGCGCTTGAGCTTTCACGCGCTCAATGCAACCGAGCGCGTCACGCGCCCGGTGATGAAAGGTCGCGACAGCATACAGGCTCCCGTGACATGGGAAGAGGCCGCGCGCTCGATTGACGCGAAGTTGAAAGAGATCGGCAGCGCAAACGGCGCAGGCTCGATTCTGGGCTTTGGGTCCGCATCCGCGACAAACGAAGCATTGTTCCTCTTAAAAAGATATGTCGGCGAGCGTCTTGGCTCGAATCAATTTGAGTTCCGGCTAAACGGGGAAGACAAACGGGTCAGCGAAAAAGAGGACGAGATACTGCGCCACACGGACAAGCACCCGAATTCCATGGGCGCGATGAAACTGGGCCTTACAAGCGAAGAACTCGGCGGCATCGAAGGCGCTATAAAAGCCGCGCGCGAGGGCCGCATCAAAGCTGGTGTGATCGTTTACTTCAAGCCGCTTGTCAGTCGCGCGGGTGACACGGATGCGGAAGCGCGGATGGCGGAACTTGTCGGCGCGCTCGAATACTCGGTCGTGCTTGCGGCGCACAAGGCGGACTGGCAGCGGGGGGCAAGCGTCGTGCTGCCTGTAGCCGCGTGGTCGGAAGAAGAAGGAACCTATACCAATTATCAGGGTCGCGTGCAGCTTGCAGACAAAGCGGTAGATCCGGGCGGCGACATACTTCCGGTCTGGGAAGTCTTCGCAATGCTGCTTCACGCGAGCGGTGCGGAAGCGCGCTGGATGACAGCCGATGATGTGTTCCGAACTCTGAGCGAAAGCGTCGCCGCCTACAGCCAGATCACTCTGGAACAGAGGCGACTGCCCGGCGTGCTCGCAACGGCATAACCATGAAAAAATCAGCAAAGATAGTAAATGTAACAGACCGCGCGGCGAAGGAATCTTCGTTTGCCAAAGACTTACTCGGCCCGTTTGTCGGAATGGGTCTGACCCTGACCCGTATGAAAGACAATCTTACGGGCAAGATCAATGCGACGATCCGCTACCCGGAAGAGCGCCGCTCTTATTCAGATCGTTATCGCGGCGCGCACATCCTGACGGCCCGCGAAGATGGAACGCCGCGCTGCGTTGCCTGTTATATGTGCGCAACGGCGTGCCCTGCCGACTGCATATACATCGAGCCGAAAGAGGTCGATGATCCGCTGATTGAAAAAGCCCCGGCGCGATTTGAAATCGACATGCTGCGCTGCGTCTTTTGCGGCTTCTGCGTTGACGCCTGTCCCGAAGAAGCGATCATCATGAGCCGCGAAACCGAAATATGCGCCTTCACGCGCGAAGAGACTATCTGGGGCATAGAGCGATTGATGAAGCGACCGGAGCTTGCGGAATTCGGGCTCGGCTACAGGCCGAATCAGGAACTCGTTGACAGCACGCTCGCCTTCACTCCGAAAAAGCCCGTGCAGATACAGATGGCCGGTCGCATAACGCTGAAAGAAAAGGCTACGATGATTCCCCATGTCACATTCGAACCAGACACAAACAAGGATTGAAAAAGACTCGCTCGGCAACCGCGAGATACCTGCGCATGTCTATTACGGCATTCAAACGGCTCGCGCAGTCGAGAACTTTCCCATATCCGGCTGGAAGCCCTTTCCGGCTTTTGTCACTGCGACTATTCAGATAAAGAAAGCCGCCGCTCGCGCCAACTCTGCGCTCGGCGAGTTGGATTCGCAGATAGCCGAGGCAATCGAGACGGCAGCCGACGAAGCGCTTCAGGGCAAATTCCAGGACCAGTTCGTCGTCGATCCTTTTCAAGCGGGCGCAGGCACTTCGCATAACATGAATGCCAACGAAGTGCTCGCAAACCGCGCGATTGAACTGCTCGGCGGAGAGAAGGGCGATTATTCGCTCGTCAATCCGAACGATCACGTCAACATGGGGCAATCGACCAACGACGTGATTCCGACGGCGATCAGACTCGCGGCGCTCGATCTGGCGGCAAAGCTTATTGATGCGCTCGACCGGCTCAAGGCTTCGCTTCGCGGGAAAGCGACTGAATTTGATCAGATAGTCAAATCAGGTCGCACGCATCTACAGGATGCCGTTCCCATAAGGCTGGGCCAGGAGTTCGGCGGATACGCGACTGCGATTGATAAAAACATAGCTCGAATCAAGCATGCGACAGACGAGTTGCGGGAGATCGGGCTTGGCGGCACGGCGGCAGGCACAGGGCTTAACGCTCTGCCGGGTTATCGCAAACTGGTTGTCGAAGAGTTGAACCGGATAACGGGCTATGATCTGCGACAGACGCGGGATTACTTCGAGGCGATGCAGAGCATGTCCGTGTTTGTGAATCTTTCGGGCGCGCTCAAAACGCTTGCGACGGATGTTATGAGAATAACCAACGACCTGCGCCTGCTCAGTTCCGGCCCGAACACGGGGCTTGCAGAGATCAATCTGCCTGCGGTTCAACCGGGTTCATCGATCATGCCGGGCAAGGTCAATCCCGTGATGGCCGAGATGACCAACATGGTCTGTTTTCAGGTGATAGGCAATGACGCTGTGATAACGACGGCTGCACAGGCGGGACAGCTTGAATTAAACGTCATGATGCCCGTCATTGCGTTCGACCTTTTGATGTCGCTCACGATTCTCACAAACGCTCTCGGTGGGCTTGCCGAGCGATGCGTTGACGGCATAACGGCGAATGAAGAGCGATGCCGTTTCTATGTCGAACACAGCGTTTCGCTTGTAACGGCGCTCAATCCGAAGATAGGTTACGCGCGCGCCGCCGAGATCGCGAAACGGGCAATTGCCAGAGGCAAAACGATTCGTGAAACAATAATCGAAGAAGGCTTGCTTTCGCCCGAAGAAATGGCAGAGGTGATGGACACTTACGCCATGACCGTGGACGCGGACGGCGACCAGTAGGCGGTTGTCATTTGTCAGTCTGTTTGATAGCCGACAACTGACAACTGCTATTGACTCTTAGAAGCAAATCGGCGAAATTTATATCGCAAAAGTTTCAATCATTTCTTTGCTGTTAAACTCTAAGAAGGAGGCTTTGGCTTAGATGACGTACATTATTGCAGATCCCTGCATAGGGACAAAGGACACGGCTTGTGTGGACGTTTGCCCTGTTGATTGCATCCACCCTCGCAAGGACGAAGATACTTTCGAGGGCGCAGAAATGCTCTACATCCACCCGGATGAGTGCATTGACTGTGGCGCTTGCGAACCGGCCTGCCCTGTGCAGGCAATATTCACAGAAGATGACACGCCGGAGCAATGGCGGCACTTCATCGCAATAAATGCCGACTACTATAAATAGAACCCAAGAGGAGCGCAGGGCTTGGCATATGTGATTTGTGAACCCTGCATCAGCGCCAAGCAACTAGCCTGCGTTGATGTGTGTCCCGTCGATTGTATTCAGGGCGGCCCGGACGAAGAGCAAATGTATATCGACCCGGCAGCCTGCATTGATTGTGACGCCTGCGTACCGGTTTGTCCCGTATCGGCAATCTTTCTCGAAGCGGGCGTTCCGGCAAGGTGGCAGAGTTATATCATCAAAAACGCGGCCTTTTTCAAGTAGGAATCAATCGGCAGAACGAGGGCATTAGAAAGTCCGGCCCAACCGCGTCGCTTCGGTTCACAACTGAAAAAGCCGGGGCTGATGGATTTCAGCCTCGGCTCTTTACTTTCACCCGCGCGCCTGCTTTCACATTCACCCGCGGAAATTTTTCATGTTATGAAGCAGTAGCTTTTTGCCTTCCTGAAATCTGACTTCAATCTTATTCGGAGGAAGCGAGGTCTCGACAGCGCCTAATCCGAATTTCGGATGGTTGATAACATCGCCTGCCGAGAAGTTGTTGTTCATGTCGTAAGACTTCACGGGCCTGTTTGAATCAATGCTGAAAACGGGCGCTTCTTTGCCCCGCCTTGTTGTGGCGCGCTTCTTTGTAGTACCTGCTCCATCTGAGCTTGCAGAGGCGGTTGCAGATGCTTTGAGTTTATAGTTATGAATGCCGCCACACATCGAGCAGGTAACACGGCGCACGATGTCGCCATCCATTGCCGAGACTATGTGTGTGCGTTCATCTTTGCATTTTCCGCAATATGCGGCGATCTCACCGCCGACACGGGGCTTTCTGTAGAGCATACTCAAACTATATCATCTGCATCGAAGAACTGCCAGTTTACGGAAGGATTAAGGTCAGGCGAATGATTCGCATTATAAAGCTTAAACCTCAAAGAAGCTCTCTGAGCTTGCGAGCGGCGCGGTAATGAATGCCGGTCGATTCGCTGGGAAGCTCGCCCGGTCGAAACAATCCATCAACCCATCTTAAGTATTCGCCGACTGTTCGCTTGCCCTGAATTTTTTTCTGGATGCCACCGGCCCGCTGCATAGCCGTGATGTGATAAACAAAGCCGTCTTTGCCAAGATATACGCCCGTCTCCCACAACCCTTTTTTCAACTCCTGCCCTTCATTGCCAAGCAGAGTGCCGTTGATAGCGGTTTCTATAGAATCTTTCTGTTTTTGACTCTTGTCAGACATATATTCATTTCTACCGAAAACGCTCGCCGCGCGCAATGTGCATGCAGGGATGCGGGCGGCTATACTGATTTTAGTCCTGTGGATTGCGCCGGAGGAACTGCAATAATGATCAACATCCTTTCCATTCGCTGCGGGCTTGCTTTCGCGCCTTATCTGTCGGAGAGCCTGTCGGCGTTTTTGCGCGATGGCCGGTTCGCTTCCAGCGTAGTTCGCCAGGGCGGAAGCGGGCTGATAATCCGGTTTGATTCTGAAATGATGCTGCGCTATCAACAGAGCGAATCCGCGCTCGGCCCGCAGGAAGCGCAGCACTATGTTGCGACCGTTTCATTCAGAAACGAATTCTATGACGTTGCGAGGATGCAGGACGAGGTGATTGTCGCAAACGTAGGCAGCGAGCTTTTGCTCTCTCATCCGCAATCCGAACTCTGGTTAAAGGCCATCGACATTTCAGGCATGCTCGGAAACGCCTCCACTGAGGCGAGCTTGCCCGACTATCTGAATATCTCGGCAAGCGCGGGACAATTGCTGATAAGCGACCAGCGCAACGGCAGATGGGTTTTGCTGGGCGCAGATCACATTAAAGAACTTGAACGCCGATTGACTCTGCTTGCGCCGGTTCAGGCGTCTTCGCATAGACTGACTCCCCCGGCCATTAGGGTGAAGGGAATCATTGTGCATTTGCAATCGGCCTTTCTGCTTGCCGACGCGCTTGAGGCATTCGCAGAGACCGGACAGATTACTCCTTATGAAGAGCACACGCCTGTTTACAGGCTGGCTGTAGGCAAAGCGACCGAAGGCATAGAGATAAGAGATTCCGAACACCGCGCAGGATTGAACGCAAGAGAAGCGCGCAAGTGGGCGGGCGTAATCAGAAGCGAGCTTGAGCGGGCAGGCGCGGCGCAGATCGAGCGAGGGAGAATCAGAACTGTAACTGCTCGTGGCGAGCAGGGCCGATGGGTGTTGCAGTGGGGAGATGAGATCTTTGTGCCCGATGAATCGCTCGGCAGGCTGGGTGAAAGCACGGATGAATTGAGGATGGCGCGAAGCGGCGAATTCGTTCTGATTCTAATGCCCGCAACGGGGGCGTGTGTCGCGCTCACTTCGGTCGAGGTCGATCAGTTGATCGGATAGCCGGTCTGTTATTCCTTACAGGCGAGCTTTGTTTTCCGGTCTACTTTTTCGAGCAGGTGACCCATCTTTTCTTTTTTTGTCTTCATGTAGTTGAGCGCATTTTCAGTCGGCTCTACTTCAATCGAAACGCGCTCGACTATCTCAAGCCCTGCTTTTTCCAGAGCGGCGATCTTGTCCGGATTGTTCGACATCAACCGGATGCGACGCAGCCCCAGTTGCTTGAATATCTCTGCGCAACATTCGTAGGAGCGCAGGTCCGCTTCAAATCCGAGCGAAAGATTTGCTTCAACCGTGTCCTGCCCCGCGTCCTGCAACGCGTAAGCTCGAATCTTGTTCGTGATACCGATTCCGCGCCCTTCCTGCTGCTGATAGATGATAACGCCGTGCCCCTCTTCCTGAATCCGTTTCATTGCATAATCGAGCTGGCGGCCACAATCGCATTTGATCGAATGGAACACATCACCCGTCAGGCATTGCGAATGTATGCGTACAAGGCTAGGTTTTTCGGGGCTCAATTCGCCTTTGACCAAAACGGGGTACTCCTCGCCCGTCAGCTTGCTCTTAAAGCCAATGATGCGAAACAGGCCGGATTCAGTGGGCAGATTGGCTTCTGCAAGGCGCTCGACTCCCGCGCAATTTTCTTCCGTGTGGCCGTTGGGTCTGTTCATAACGATCTCTCTGATTCATCCAGGGCTTTATCGCAAACTCGAATTATTACATCTATTGCATCTTTACGCGATCAAGCTCATGAAATGGAAATAATAGGACGATGTCTTCATCTACTCTGAAAATTCTAGTGAGCAGTCAGGCAAGCGTCAAGCCGGGTGAATGTCAAATTGAAGCGTTGTCGCATCCTTGAGCGTTTGCGCTCGATTGTCGGTTGTTGATATATTGAGCGAGCTGAAGGTGAAATGCAGTGAACGACACAGAGCGCACTGTGAAATTGGACGTGAGAGAGATCGTCGCTCGCCCAAGCTCGAAGCGGCCTGTGCTTGTCGTATTGCAGGGGCAATCCATCGGGCAGACCATCCAACTCGACAAAGAGCAGACCATCATCGGGCGCGGCTCGACGGTTGACCTTGTGCTGCGAGACGAAATAGCCTCGCGCCAACACGCCGAAGTTACACGCCTCAACGCAGAAGGCGATATCGTAGAGTATTACGTCAACGATCTCGGCTCGACCAACGGAACATTTTTGAACGGAACAAAAGTCACGTCTCAGCAGCTACTCGAAGACGGCGACAAGATAAAAGTGGGCCATCACATGATGAAGTTCGCTCTGCTCGACGAATTTGAAGCGGAGTTTCAGGAGCGACTTCACCAGATGACTCAGCGTGATGATCTGACGGGGCTTCGCTCGCGCCGCAGCCTCTTTGCCGAACTCGACCGCAAAGTTACGCAGGAAGCACGCAGCGGCGACCCTCAGGCGATCAGCGTGTTGATGATGGACCTGGATTTCTTCAAACGCGTAAACGACGGAAGAGGCCACCTGATCGGCAGCCACACCATACGCCAGACAGGTCACATCATACGCGACGTGGTCGGCAGCGCAGACCTTGCGGCGCGCTACGGCGGCGAAGAATTTCTCGCTTATGTCATCGGCACCCCGGAGCAGGGGCTGGAGGTCGCGGAAAAGATCAGGAAATCGGTCGAAGCCTTTCCGTTCCCCGCATCGACGATTGATGACTCGCAGACTATGCGCGTAACGATCAGTCTCGGCGTCGCTTCGTTTCCCGAAGACAGCAAAGTGGCGCTCGATCTTGTCCAGAAAGCCGATCAGGCTTTGTTCAGGGCCAAATTGAGCGGGCGAAATCAGACCTGCGTTTTCAATCCCGATATAGACAAGCCCGATTCGTTTCACCCCACGGTCGATGAATCCGCAATCATCTATGGCCCCGCCGACGCACAATGATCGGTTTCGGTATTCCGGTCTGGGCCGCAGTGTCGATCTGCTTCACCCTGCTCGCTGCGGTTTCGTTCCTCTACTTCAATAAGCTCAAGACGCAAAGCCTGAAGCTTAAAATCGCGCTGGTAGGATTGCGCGCAGTCTGCCTGCTCGCATTGCTCCTGATAATCTTCGACGCGACAATCACGCTCGCACGTCCAGATCAAAGCCGGTTGCTGATAACGACGAGCGATCTGCCGTTGATGCAATTTTCTAATGATAAAGCTGAGGCTTTCTCGCGCGGCTTGTCAAACGATGCGCGGTTGATAAAACGTTTCGAGATCGATCAAACCATCGGGTCGGATTTAACCGGTGCCGCGCTCGTCGAAGCCGATCAAAACAATATTCCCGTTTCAGCGATAGTCTATTTAACGGACGCGAGCGAGGCGGCGATTCGAGAAGCCGAAAACCTCAGCCGAGCCACAGAGGCTCCGCTTTTTATCGTGCCTGTCAGTTCGGATTCGCAGATTCCCGATGTGAGCGTAAGCGCTGTTGATTGCGGCGGCTCGGCACTGCTCGATGTGCCTCAGGAGATCACGGTGACGCTGCACGGCAGAGGGATGACGGGTCGCTCTACGCTCGTTAAACTTTCGGACGAAGCAATCACCGTCGCATCAACAGTGATTAACTGGAAAGAGAATGCCGAATCAATCACCGCTTCGCTGCCCGTTGCTCCGAAGGTTGAAGGGCTGCATCGCTACAATGTGAAGGCTGACGCGGTCGAAGGCGAGTTGAATACGGAAAACAATGAAGCGCGCTTTTCGCTCGACGTTCATCGCGGCGAGCGAAGGATTCTATTTATTGAAAACCAGCCGACATGGGAAGGCAAATTCATCCGGCGGGCGCTGGAAGAGAATGCCTCAATCGCGGTCGATTACTTCGCTGAAGTAAGCCGCGACGCCGTTTTGAATCAGCAGCAGTCCGGCGTCGAACGCAATATGCATTCAGTGCTCGGAGATTTTAAACTGCTTGCGCGCTTTGATGCGATCATCGCCGGGCCAATTGATGCTTCGACGATCTCGGAGCGCGAGGCGCAAAACATCATTCAGTTTGTCGAGCGGCGCGGGGGCGGCTTTATCCTGCTGGGCGGCAACGATTTCAACGGCTCGATTCTTTCCGCCTCGTCGCGCCTCGCCGATCTCTGTCCGGCGCGAATCAGCATCAATACACGCTCGCAGCAGGAATCTATCGCGCCATCAATGGTTGAAAATTCGACGACTGGAAAGACGTTTCTTGCTCCTACTCGCGAAGGCGAATCAATTTTCCGGAGCTATACAGACAACCGGTTGATCGGCAGTCCCGGCCCGCTTGCGGATTCATATCTGCAAGTGAAATCGCTGAAGCCTGCCGCTGTTACGCTGGCCGTGGCTCGTGCGGAACATCACGTTTTGATAGCCGCTCAACCTTACGGCTACGGGCGTACGCTTTTGTTTGCGCCTGCCGACTCGTGGAAGATTCAGCTTGCCGAGTCGGGTGAAACCAAAGGTCAATTCGCCGCTCTCTGGCAGAACATCGCGTTCTGGGCGACAGGCAATGCCGAGTCGGCGATTAACATTCGTTTGCAAACGAGCGCGATGGAAGCGGGAACCGCGATGCGGGCTTATGTGACCGCAAGAGATGATTCCTTCAATCCGCTAACGAGCCTCAGCCTTAAAGCTGCTCTCGAATTCGACGCGGGAACAAAGCCGCCTGTGACCGTTTTGCATGAATCATTGATTCCGGGAGTCTATGAACTCGTCGCGCCTTTAAGCCGTGAAGGCAACGCCACCTTGTCGGTCGAGTTGGAAGCAAAAGATAGAGTAAGCCTAGCTTTCATCGTACAGGCAAAAAAATCGGAATGGCGCGAGCCTGTGGACGCAGGTGAGAGACTGGCGCAGGCAGCCCGTGCGACCGGCGGTGAAACGTTCACCACGGATCAGCTTGAATCGCTGAAATCAAAATTGCTGGAACTGCGACCGGCAAATCGGGCATCGCAGATTACTCATCATCTGAGAAAGAGCCTCGCGCTTGCGTTTTTGTTACCCCTGTTGATGGCGGCGGAATATTTTCTCAGAAGGCGATACCTTAGCGATTGATTCGCAGTTGAGTAGTTAGACTGTCATCTACTGAGCCAAAGCGGCTCAGTATTTCTGCGCAGACGGGATTGTTCGTTTCACTCCTTACGCTCAGGCGGAAGGCAGCTTTGCCCTGATGGTCGTCAGAAACTTATCGAAGTCTATGGGTTTCTCGACGAAATCGTTTGCCCCGGCCTTTATCGCATCATCAATGATTCGTTTGCCGTATGCGCTCATCACAATGATAGGCGTTTGGCGAAACTCATCTTCCTGACGTATGCGCTTTATCATTTCGATGCCGTTCATTCGCGGCATCTGAATGTCTGTCACTATCAGGTCCGGGTGTTCGTTTGTGGCTGTGCTGTAACCGACCATACCATCGATTGCATGTTCTACTTCATATCCTTCCATCTTCAACAATCGACAGAGCATGAAAGAAGTGTCATGATGATCTTCAACGACCAGTACTTTTTTTCCCATATCCATATTCGCTCTTGATGAATCCTTGGTTCGTATGATTTTATGCGCCGAGCAATGCTATGCGCAACTGAGCTTCCTGCTCGGTATTAACCAGGGCGACTATTATATCGCCTTCGCTCAGTCTGGCGTCGCCGCGCGGAACAACTGTCGTGTTGCCGCGCAGTATCGCTATCAGATTGCTCTCCAGCGGCAGGTTGATATCACGCACAAGGTGGCCTGCGGCTGGAGAAGTTGCGTCCACGGGATATTCGAGTATCTGGAAAGCTCCGTCCTGAAGACTGAGCAGAGTTTTGATGCGAACCGTCGGAAGCTCGCGTTCGATGACCTGTTGGATGATGGCCGTAGAACTGACTGTTGAGTCAACGCCGAGCCGCGTCATCACCTCTTCATTCTTCGGATTGGAAGCGCGCGCTATGGTCTTTGGCACGCCGAAAACCTTTTTGGCGACCTGGCAGGCTATAAGATTATCCTGATCGCTGCCGGTCGCGGCCACAAAGACGCGAGCGTGCGACGCGCCCGCCACTTCTAAAACATCGTGCGTCGAACTGTCGCCGATGAAGACAGGGCAATCGAGCTTGTTTGAAAGCGCAGCAGCGCGCGCGCTGTCTCTTTCGATAACAGCGACCTCGTGTCCGCTTTCGTAAAGCTCGCGCGCAAGATTGACTCCGACCTTGCCGCCGCCCGCCACGATGATATAACGCGACTCGTCCGTAGCGGTAACGCGCGGGCGAGTCGGCACTTTCGGCGGTTCGGCAGCTATGCGCTGGGCTGTCGGCTGAGAGGCGGCCAGATCAACCTGCGCTACTATCAATTCACCGGCGAGAAGCGTTGGGCAGACGACCGAAAGCTTCGGGTCTTCCTGTGTTGCTTCCGCATGGCTCGGCTCGTAGACGCGGGCGATGGCGCGAGGCACATGAAAATGTGTGCGGGCGACCTGCGCCGCCATAAGGTTTACATTGTCGTCAAATGTGATGGCAAGCAGCAGATCGGCTTCGCCCATGCCTGCTTCGCGCTGAACGTCTACATCTATGCCGTTGCCTTGAACCAGATCGACACCTTCCAGATGGGAAGCGCGACCAAGACGGCTAGTCTCTTTATCTATCAGAGTAATCTCGTGTCCGCGCTCGACAAGCGCTGCGACTGTCCGAGACCCAACCCTTCCATATCCGATAACAACGATCTTCATTAGTCTCCCTTTAGACTATCGAACACTACAGACAGTGACAAGGGCAAAAGTTCAAGGATGAAGTATGAGGATGAATTGCGCTTTTGCATCTCACTTTTTTCCTCACCCCTCATCCCTCATGCTTCATCCTTGATTTTGTACGCTTCGGCGTCTGGCCTCACAGGGCGCGAAAACCAGAGCGGTCTGCGCAAGCCCTCAGGCCCCGGCGCGGGCCGCGCCAGTTCAAGCCACCTGCGATAGACTTCGTGCGAGCGTTTCGTATCGACGATCACATCTCCGTACTGATCATCGACGGCTGCCTGCTCTACGCGAACCTTCTGATGCCAGCAATGCATGCCGCTCACAGGGTCGGGCTGTACGGGAAACGTCAGGTTTTGATGTACGCCGCCCTCCTGCCAGAATATACGCTCCGAATCGGGATCGCTGCTCTTAAACGGCTCAACGCCTTTTATCTGCCTCAGCCGCCATCGGCCCTCGCCCAATTCTTCGAGGTCAACCAGCGCCGATGCCCAGCGATCCGTGCCCTCGTTTTGTTTCAGCCGCCATCGCCCCAGATGATGCGAGCAGGCGACGACATCAGGGCGTATCCCTTCCGTCACCCAGACCCGAATGACGAAGTAACCTATCTCTGTGCTTACGCGCGCAAGCTCGCCGGTTGCCAGCCCAAGTTTTTCTGCGTCTTTCGGATTCATCCATAGCGGATTCGTGTGCGAAATCTCGTAAAGCCATTTCGCATTTCCCGACCTCGTGTGAATCAAAGTCGGCAGGCGAAAAGTCGGAACCAGTATGTATTCGCTCTTTTGCTTATCAAGCTCGCGCCAGTTGACGTGGCTTCGCACATAACCGGGCAGCGTTTGCTCCGGCCATTTCCATTCGGCCATCGTCTTTGAGAAGAACTCAAGTCTCCGCGACGGCGTGTTGAACCCGCGAAGCGCCTGCCCGTCTATCATAACGCCGACTACCTGCTCGCCTTCGGCTGCCGGTTTGATTATTTTTCCGGTCTGTTCATCTATGCGAGAGCCTTCAAGCTCTGAATCACTAACGCGACCTTCGTGCTGATCGTAGACGTTCGTTTTGACCGCGAACGCGCCGCTCCTGCGCATATATTCGAGCGGCTTGAGTCCCTGACTTGCGGCCTTTTCAGGCAGACCCGGCACGCTGTTTTCAAATATCCAGCGATAATACTCTTCGATGGTTACTTTCTTGCCCGCGCGATAAGGCGACTCGAAATATTTGCGTACGCCAAGTTCTCCAGTGGGGTCGATGCGCCACGACAGTTCTATCCAGAATTCGTCTTCCTCCCACACCTCGCCCGGATTTGCCTCGTGAGTAAAAGTTATCTTTTCACCCGCGCGCTCGCGCAGCACGCGCTGCACAGGCTGGCGGAATGAAATCCACTGAGCGGAATGAGTCTCCTGACTCATCAAATCGTGTCGCTCTGCGCCCACGCCCATCGGCAGAACGTAATCGGCAAACCACGCGGTTTCGCTCCACACAGGAGTCAGCGCGGCGTGAAGCTCGATCTTCGATTCATCTCTTAAAACTTCGACCCAGGACATGCCGTCGGGGTTCGTCCACACGGGATTGTAGACGCGCGTGAAGTAGGCCGCGACGTGGCCCCGCCCTTCTTTCAGAAAGTGAGGCAGCAGGAAGCTGAGTTCGTGATGCGCGAGCGGGTATTCGCGCGGCCAGAGAATTTCGCTCCAGGTCTTTTGCGGTTTGGGTTTCGAGAAAGGCGCGGCGACGAATTTATTCCACACGTTTGGCGACACCCCGCCTTCAGCGCCCACGCTTCCGGCGAGCACGTTTAAAAACATCAAGGCGCGCGCGACCTGCCATCCGCCGAGATTGCCCGATGCGGCGCTGCGCCAGACGTGCGAGGCAAAGGCCGTCCCTGCGCGACCGATTTCGCGCGCGACCTCGACTATTTTTTCAGCTTCGATACCGCACTCTTCGGCGGCGAACTGAGGCGTGTACTCTGCGTATATCTCCTTTAGCGCCTCGATAAAACCGTCAAAGGTACAGGCTGAACGGGGGCGCTCCTCGCGCATGAACTCTTCCCAGTTTACCCATCGGCGGACGAAATCATGATTGAATGTTTTTTCGTGAAGCATCACGACCGCTATGGAAAGCAACAGCGCGGCTTCTGTTCCCGGGTAAGGCGATAGCCAGTAGTTGGACATCGACGCAGTGTTCGACAGTCGCGGATCGATCACGGCAATCTTCGCGCCCGACATTTTGCCTTCGATTATGCGTTGCGCGTGCGGGTTGAAGTAATGGCCCGTTTCGAGATGCGAGCTTAGTAAGAGAATGAACTTCGCGTTGGCGTAATCGGGCGACGGGCGATCTGCGCCCTGCCACAAAGCGTAGCCGACCCTCGCAGATGACGAGCAGATGTTTGTGTGCGAGTTGTGGCCGTCAACCCCCCACGCCTGAAGCACGCGGTCCATGTAGCCGTCGTGGCCGGGCCGCCCCACATGATACATCACCTCATCGCGCCGGTCTTCGATCAGTGCCGCGCGAATTTTGGCCGCAAACGTGTCGAGCACTTCGTCCCAGGTCGTGCGTTCCCACTGGCCTTCGCCGCGCGGGCCGACACGCTTCATCGGGTAGAGTATTCGCTCAGGATCGTGGATTTGATTGATCGTGGCAGGCCCCTTCGCGCAGTTGCGCCCGCGCGATGCCGGATGCAGCGGGTTGCCTTCGAGCTTGCGAATCTCGCCGCTCTCTTTGTCAACGTAGGCGAGCAGGCCGCAAGCCGCCTCGCAGTTGAAGCAGGTGGTCGGCACGAGCGAATAGTGTCGCTCTACTTTCTTAGGCCAGCTTTTGGCGTCGTACTCGACCCAGTCATTCCATCGCTCGTAAGGCGGGTAGCTTGAGAGCTTTGATGCGCCGGGCTTTCCGTCTTCCTGCGCGTTCCTGTCTTTTTGATCCGCGTTGTCGTCACTTTTTTTTCTAAACATGTCTCGATTCTTTTCAAGGGTGAGCGTTCGGGTTGTCCACGTTCAAGCCTTCGGCCATCGCTGCCGCGTTCAAATTACTGTCGGCAGAAACTAAAATCAATTTTGGTATTCCGAAAGAAAGCCCATAGGCATTGACCTCTATAGCAGCGGCCAGTTGTGCAGCATCATAGCCTCGCAAGGCATGCGATTCGGCGAGTTGCATGGCGCGGTTGATTAATGCCGGAGTTATTTCTGTAACTGTATAATTATTCAGGAAGTCGTGCCGAAACAATGCGATTGCAGTATCAGCATCTGTCACTGTAATACTCTCGCTGCGACTGCGTCGCGTTATTGCTGACACTACTTCGACTCCTGTGAGCCGCGCAATATGTATGTGATTGTTTGCCGTGATACTTATAACCCAATCTGTACCGGCCTCGTTAACATACCGCTTAACGAGAGCGCTGCTGTCGAAGTAGTAAAGCGTCACTTATCGTCGTTCCTCGATAATAGTTTCAGAAACGGGCTTGCCTTTGACTTCCACAGGTTTGAAATCTCTGAAGCGTTCCGGAGTAGGAAGTCGCTTAGGAATCTCGCTGATTAATCCTGCCTCCAGTAGCTTCTGCTTAAACAATTCTTCAGGCGATAAGACCGTGTGTTGAATTGTTTGAGTAATTGAAACGGCTTCCTCATCTAAAGCTCTTAGCAGAGAATCGATCAGGCCCTTTACCCTGCGCTGCTCGTCGGGAGTCAGCGACTTTACTTCTTCGATCACTTTTTCCAGATTCGCGCTCGACATGATAAAACTCCTTTAGATCGATTATTACCCTTGTTTGCTCTCGAAGCCAACTAAAGCTAACTGAGCGGCACGGCCTGTCCCGCCTGCACCCATATATGCTCCCAGAGTAACAATCCGCCTAAAGCAAGCAGGCCGGTGATGATCGCTATAATCGGGTTTTGCGCTGCGCCGCTTGAGAGCGCGACCAAAGGGACGATGACGCCCAGTATCACTGCGCCACCCCAGAACAACTTGCTGAAATAGCCTTTTGTGATTAGTCGTGCCGCGCGCATTTTCTCGACGTGTTCTTCGGGCATGAACACCTCGCCGCTCATCAACACGCCGTTGGCAACGAGCGCGCCGATGAACTCATAATACAGAAGCTCCCATGCAGGGCCTGTCAACCGGCTTCCTGAAATCAGTGATTCAACCACCAGCACGATCATCAGCACGCCAGCGCCTGCAACCAGCGCCTGCACCAGCAGGTGCAAGGGCGTGAGCGGGCTGTGCCAGAATACGCGACCGCGCGCCTGTCGAAACAGAAAAGCGGAATAGATGGCCGACATCGCCGCAAAGATTGCGCCGAGCGTCATCACAGGCCCTTCAAGGCTGTACCAGCCGATATTTTCGATCAACATCCACACGGCCAGCAGCCCGCCGTAAACCACCAGTATGTAGCCACCAATCACCAGCCACGATTTCCATTGCGGCATCAGCAGTATCCGCAGGAATCGTTCCGGTCGCTTCAAATCCAAAACCAGCAATGCAACGGTCGCGATCAGAAAAACCATCGCCACCTGCGGCGCGGCTGTATCGTAAAGCCAGTGACCTTTGACGAAACCCGTCAGCATCGCAATCGCCGCAAGCAAAAATGCGCCTGCCGAGATCGATTTCGTCCACAGGTAGGTTGAAACTTTCCACCCCCACGGCCTGTCGTGCGATATGTCGTAGGTCGTCTTTGCGTGCGCTTCGGCTTCGGCCAAAGCCTGTTCATTCATCATTGTTGGATCCATCTGAATCTCTGACCACAAATATCCGTTTGAGTGTGTCTGCTCTGTCGGGCGAAGCGAGGATGGATTTGCTTCGATGTAATGGAGTTTCGGTTTTGTCCCTGCTTCGGGCTTTCTCACCTGCGTCTCTTCTGAAGCGATGAGGCGATGAATCTTTGAAACAGGGTCGTCTATGTCGCCTGAAACGATTGCCTGCACTGGGCAGACTATCACACAGGCAGGCTCAAGTTTGACTTCGACGCGATGCGCGCAGTAATTGCATTTCTCGGCAGTGTTCGTGTTCGGGTTGATATAGAGCGCATCGTAAGGACAAGCCTGCATGCAGGACTTGCATCCGATGCATCGGTCGCCGTTGAAATCGACTATGCCGTCTTCGCGGCGAAACAGCGCCGTCACGGGGCAGATGGTTATGCAGGGCGCGTCGTCGCAGTGATTACATCTCATCACGGAAAAGAACCGGCGCGTATCAGGGTATTCGCCCTTTTCGATGTACTTTACCCACGTGCGAAACGTGCCGAGCGGAACTTCGTTTTCAGATTTACAGGCGACCGTGCATGCGTGGCAGCCTATGCATTTTCTATGGTCAATGACAAAGCCATATCTCATGTTTTTAATATTCAACCTGTAGTCGCACGACTATTTAGTCTGTCAAATTTGCTGCTTTATTGATGGGCGGATGCTGCCAACAAGCCCTTCAATGAATGGGAGGCGTTGTGAGCAGGTTGAGCGTATCGAGCATGCGCTCGGCAAGCTCGACCCCTGCATAGCGGAGCGAATATTCCGCAACGCCGGTTGACCTCGGAGTAGGCAAACCACCCACGCCTCTGTTCGTTCGCTGGTAAACGTGCCCCGACGCTTTGGTTTTGCCCGTGCCCGGTTCGTAGATGAAATAATCAACATACAGGGTTAAAGGATTGCCGCCGGTGACGGAGACTCCTGGGTGCTCGGTATCAACTACGTCCTGTTGAAGCTGAAACCAGACGACGTAAGTGTCTTTAGAGGCTTTCGCGGCGTCAATCGCCTCTTTGCGATTCATCTCTTTTCCCGTTCGGACTTTGATGCCTGCGGTTTTTTGGGTTCGTTCCATAAACCCATCGATGACGACGCGGGCATAGATGCCGGAATTGCCGACATCCGGCAGATGCATGGCGATTAGAACCGGAATCGCTACTCTGTCATTGGACGGCGAGGGCGGGCTGACCGGCGGCTCGCTTTGAGCAGGTGGAAGCGGGTCAGGCGACGACGGGCGCTTCGGCACGCGGCGTCCTGATTGTCCTTCGGCTACAGTGGCGACGTTGAGCAGGAAAAGAGCGCACAGGAAAAGAGTTGCTATGCGGCGCGGCGATGAAAAACGCTTTGGTTGCATGACAGTTCGCTCCTGATTGAAATGATTCAGAGGCGCACGGGCAATTTTCAGATGCCTGCGCCGCCTGTAAAGTAGCCTTCGCGCCAGTGACGGACTCGCGGGCTTCGCGGGCTGTAGGTATTCAGCACCGAAAGCGGCGGCGCGTAACAATGCAGCGTCACCATGTCGCGCTTTTCCGGTTGAAGATTCAGAAGCTGGTGAATGTCCGGCACGTCAGCGCCAGTAATTCCGCCCGGCCCCCATCGGTATGTGTTGTACGGGCGGACATGCCCTTCGGGCGCGTGCTCGTACATGGTTTCAGTCAGTAACCCTTCGACCATCAGAATAACACCTACGGAACCGCCGTGATCGTGAATCGGCGTCCGCTGTCCCGACCGCCAGCAAAGCATCAACAGTTCGGCAAACGAGCTTCGAGCTATCAGATTGCGCGCATACTTGCGCGGAGTGAACGCGCGATACGGCTCGTAATCCCGCTGCCGAAGCAGAAGAGCCGCGAACCACTGTTTAATATCTTCAAGTTTTGGAACTGCTTTCAGATTCCTGATCGTCTCAGTCAATTCGCCGAGCGACAACTCGTCGCCTGCCGTAATCGTCTGGGGTTCATAAATGATGTTTGTGTCAGTTACTCGCATGTGATTCAAGTGGGTTTCAATTGTCTTCGATGTCAATTCTCACCCGCGACCGCGCAGCCGCATAATAATGAAGACGAGGTCGAGCTTCAAGCCTGTTTAAACGCGGGTAGAGTTTTAGTCTACACGCACGCATCACCTTGTCAAGCAACCGCTGCTCTCTGGCTCTCAATATGCATAGTTCCTGCGAAACTAAACTGACAGAGAGGATTTTGAATTATGTTCACCCACAGGGGAAAGCTTCTGATTGCAGTGTTACTTGTTGCCGCAGGGCAATCGGCAACCGCATCGCCCTTCACACAAAACGAGACGAAGCCCGAAAGCGAGCAGATCGTCCTGCCTATGGGAACCGCTTTGACGATCACAATCATGGAAGAGATTTCCAGCAAGGTCTTCTTTCCCGGAGACGCAGTCGCAATGGAAATCGATGAAGATGTTTTAGTGAACGGGCGCATCGTAATTGCTAAGGGATCGACGGTTAAAGGGAGCGTAACTTATGCCAGACCGGGCAAAAGCTATGGCAGGCCGGGCGAACTCAGGGTCGAAGCTGAATCCGCGACTTCCGTTGACGGGCAGGAGATAAAACTGCGCGGCACGCTGGGCAATAAAGGAAAAAGCGAAGTCAGCTCTACCGTGGCCTTAATCGCGGGATTCGGAAGTCTCGGCAGAATTATAGCGCGCGAGAACAAAGGCCGAAGCGGGCGGATCAAAGCAGGCGCGAAGGTAAAGGCTTACACGCGTCAGGACGAAAACATCGCCGTCAATACGAGAGCAGACAAAATGAAAAACTGACACTTGTATCTTTTTTGCTGCGTCGTTCGCCCTTGTGTGCCGGTATTAATCCTTCAAATAGAAAAGCTATTCTTCTGGTATCTCTGTTGCAGTTAGAGCGGGCCGACGGCCTTGCGCTGAATGGCAGGGCCTGCAATCGGCGCGTGCGGAAACGTCTTATCTCATCAAAGCGAAGGATCAAATCATGATGAAACAACAAAGAATATTTTCATCGCTTCTGGTTTTGTGCCTGCTCTCTCCGTTCGCCGTTGCCGGAAATAATCTGAGCGACTGGAACAACGTGCGCATTCTCGAAATAGGCACCCGCGTAGTCGTCAAAACCAAAGCAGGCGAAAAGTACGAAGGCGATTTGAAGCGCGCGACCGCTGATTCGATGACGATAGTGATTCAGGACCCATATTCCACGAGGCAGACCATAGATCTGAAGAAAGATGAAGTGAAAGAGATTCGGACGAAGCTCTCGCGCATCGCTTCGACTCTGATCGGCACGGGCGCAGGTTTAGGCGCAGGCGTGGCAATTGGGGCTTCGTTCGATGCGAAATACAAGTCCAGCGAAGATCCCGGTCTGGGCAAGATCGTCTTTGGTTTTCTTGGATTGGTCTTTGGCACAGCCGTAGGAACACGTTTGAAATTCAACGGGAAGAAGATATATCAGGCGTGACGGCTGTCAAATCCACTTTTTGTATTTGAAGAAAGCAAGCATCGAAACGCTTACCGTAACCATCGCGCCCGTGGTGTACCAGATTCCGTTCGAGTCTTTCAACAGAGGCATGTATTCAAAGTTCATCCCGAAGTATCCCGTAACGAGTGTCAGCGGTAGCATGATGGTTGCAAGGATGGTCAACCCTTTCACTATGTCGTTTGTGCGGTTGGCCATCTGCGTGAGGTATATGTCAAGCCCGCCCGTCAGCAAATCGCGGTATGTTTCAAGCAGGTCCATCGCGCGCACCACGTGATCGTAGACATCGCGAAAGTAAATACGCATGTCTTTCGAGATCATCTGCGTATCGTCGCGTATGAGTAGGTTGAGAAGCTCGCGCTGAGACGAGACTGCCCGCCGGAATTGCAGCATTCCGCGCTTCAGTTCAAATATTGTTTGAAGCAGGTGCGCTTCCGGAGAGATCAATAGATCATCCTGAACTTTGTCAATCGTATCGCCTATCGATTCGAGCGTAGGCATGTAGCGGTCAACAACGATGTCTATTATCGAGTGGAGCACCTGATCCGGGCGCTCCAGATGCACTACGTTCGTGCCGAGCCAGCGTTCCAGTTGTTTGATCGAGAGGCTCTCGCCGTAATGGACGGTGACTACGTACCCAGGGCCGAGAAATACATCCACCTCGCGGACGCGAAGCTCGCAGGGCAATTCGGTGTAATGAGTCGAGTTGATTATGATGAAGGTGTAGCCTTCGTAATAATCAGCTTTTGCCAGTTGAGTCGCGTGACGGCAGTCTTCGACGGCCAGTTCGTGCCAGCCGTATCGCACTGCGAGATCATCAAGCGCGGTGCTCGTCGGATCATCGAGGTCGAGCCAGAGCAAGCTCGGTTTATCAATGAGGGTCCGAAGACCGTTCACTGTTACATCGGCTGCGACCTGAGTAATAGTCTCACTCATAATTAGAGGCCAGAGATTAGAGGTCAGAGGTCAGTTCTAATCGTCGGTCTGACGGCTGGCATCTGACCTCTAATCTCTGACATCTGCTCTTATCTTCTGCGCTTGACCGTGCGGCTCGGACGCCGTTTGACAGGTGAATCGGATGTAGCCGGTTTCGCCACATTAGTTGAAACCGCAGAATCGATTGCCGCCGCCTGAGCTGGCTGCCCCGTCAGGTTGACCGCCTCCATACTGACGCCATAATCGGTCGCGATCAGGTAGAGCAATACGCAGATTGCGAGGGTCAAAACCCAGTACCCGATGATGAGCGCCTTGCCGCCAACTGCCACCATCGCAAAGATAAGCCCGCCGATCAGTGCCAGAAACAGTATTCTGGGCAGCGTAACCTGCCCGCTCTTTATTACTTTATCTTTTTCTGCCATGCATGAGTCTCCCGGATTGTAAATGATGACCAATGATTATGCAGGCATGCGCTTGCGGTTTGCAACCCGCCTCGAAAAAAATTCATGGCCTGTTATCCAAAAAGAGTCGAATTGAGTGGTAGAAAAGATGTTTTACGTTTCTTGACTTTTCTTACTTCGCATTATGATAAATTGATCGTTATTGCTTGACTCGATAAACGTTCTATCGTATCTTAAGCTACAGTAATTTTGAACCGCTTAATCGGAATTCAATCGGTTATAACGCTTTAGATCAAAGTCCCGTGAGATCAAGCGCTCGATTGAGGAGGTAACGATGAGAAAGCTCGCCTTTATGCTGTTGATGGTCTTCTGCTTCCTTCTTGGAACCTGGCATGGCGCGGCAAAGACAGATCCCACTAATCTCACAAAGCCGGTGGTTCTCCGGTACATAGGAGACCCTTTTGCCGACTGCGATCACGTTGTCTGGAGTTTCTACTGTAGAGGCGAACTGGGCTGCAACTGCGTTTTAAGTTCTGACCCCAAGTCAGGGTGCGGCGATGGGCCTAATAACTGTTGCAAAACTTGCACGCGTGGAACTCCTAATACCCAGTAATCAATCAGGAGGATAAAATGAAAGTTACAAAGATAGTTTCGATGCTTGTTCTGGCTGCTGTCTCTTTTTCCCTCGGATCGCTTTTCACCAGTCGCGGGTATTCTGCGCAGCAGCAGGAAAATCCGTATCCGTATCAGCGCCCAAGCGAGTCCTTAGAAGACCAGCACACGGAGAATATTCCAAGCAACTCTGGGATGGCGATAGTTGGATATTTGGGCTTTGTCGTTTGCAGGGTAGAAAAAGGAACTTCAGCCGAAAAAATGGGACTACAAAAGGGAGATGTTATAACCAGATGGAACGGGAAAGATATAATATCTATACGTGATTTCCTGCTAATGGGCCAACTGGAACCGGGCCAGCCGATCAAGTTTGACGGTATAAGGGCGAATTTCCAGACGGGCCAACATGAAAATTTCACAGCTAAAGGTGTTACGGATGCCATCAAATCGAGCCAATAGCAATATTATTCTACTGTAAAGCGTTCTTATCCCATCCTGCTTACGCGGCGAGCGTCAAGGCTATCAAAACGGCGAATGCCGTAAGCCCTACTCCGACCGCCGCGTACTTGTAATAATGTTTCGGCCACGTGCGAACCCTGTCGCCTACGAATTTGATGGCGGCGCATTCGGCTGTCCAACGTGCGCCACGGCTCAAAATCAAAACCCCTAAAAACAGAAGCGGATTCATCGCCGTAAAACCAGCCGCAAGCCCTGCGACGCGAAACAGTCCCGTTGTGATGCAGGCTAGGAATATGAACGCGATGCCCCAGCCTGTCTGGAACCATTCGACAACTGAACCCCATCTCTCAGTCAGCTGGTAAAACGAAATTAACTGCATGCCGAACGATTGAAAGAACAACCGGCTCGCCGCGTAAAGCGCGATGCCGCCTGCCAGGTCTCCGGCAGTTGCGCCAAGCGCGAACCTGAGCCACTTGCGCGGGGCCGCCGTCACCAGAGCCACCATGATGAGCGCGTTCGGCAGCGGAAAGATCGTGCAGCCGACCAGTTCCATAGTGAAGACAATGGCTTCGGCCCATCGGTGCTCGGCTATACGCTCTGTGTTGCGGAGTATCTTATCTGTCCAGCGGCGCAGACTGATTGTGCTGATGATGCGCATACCTATTTATGATAGTAACACTGGAAGAAATGAGGGGCAAAAGTAAGGGCAGGGCTTGTCCCTGCCCGGATGGCCGATAGGCCATAATGATTTGAACCGTATCAGGCTAAATCCTTCATCGTACGTCGCACGATTCGGGTGCCCTTATAACTAATGCTCCTTAGATTTCGCTTTTGATCCGCATCCCGTAGAACGAACGCCAGACGAAGATCAGCGAAATCAGGAAGAAGACCGCCGCCAGAATATGGCTTACAGTCGAGCCTGCGTCATGCGTCAGCTTCACGGCAAGTTCTACTGCAAGCAGGCCGAACAGCGTGGTGAACTTGATGACCGGGTTCATCGCCACAGACGAAGTATCTTTGAACGGGTCGCCGACCGTATCGCCCACGACAGTCGCGTCATGCAGCGGCGTGCCTTTTTGCTTCAGCTCTACTTCGACCACCTTCTTTGCGTTGTCCCACGCGCCTCCGGCGTTTGCCATGAAGATCGCCTGATAGAGCCCGAAGATGGCAATCGAAATCAGGTAGCCGATGAAAAAGAACGGCTCGACGAAGGCGAAGGCGAGCGAAGAGAAGAAGACCGTCAGGAAGATGTTGAACATTCCCTTCTGCGCATACTGCGTGCAGATGGCAACCACCTTCTTGCTGTCTTCGACGGACGCTTTCTCGACGCCTTCAAGCTGGATGTTCGCCTTGATGAACTCTACAGCACGATAAGCGCCGGTCGTTACGGCCTGCGTCGATGCGCCCGTGAACCAGTAGATGATCGCGCCGCCCGTGATCAAACCCAGTATGAACGGGGCATGAAGGATCGAGAGTTTGCCAACAGCCACGACATCGGTCAACCCGTTTGTCAGCCCCATGATGATCGAAAAGATCATCGTCGTCGCTCCGACAACCGCTGTCCCGATAAGCACGGGCTTGGCCGTTGCCTTGAAGGTATTGCCCGCGCCGTCGTTTTCTTCGAGCAGGTGCTTGGCTCGCTCGAAGTTTACATTAATGCCGAAATCTTTCTTGATCTCCGCCTGAATATTTGGAATCTGCTCGATAAGCGAAAGCTCATAAACCGACTGCGCATTGTCGGTCACAGGGCCATAAGAGTCAACGGCAATCGTCACAGGCCCCATCCCCAGAAAGCCGAACGCCACAAGGCCGAATGCGAATACGGCAGGCGCGACCATCAATGCTCCCAATCCATAAAGGCTGAAGCCATAAGCGATGCCCATCAGCGCGACTATGCTTATGCCCAGCCAGTAGGCAGAGAAGTTGCCCGCGACCAGTCCAGACAGTATGTTGAGCGAGGGGCCGCCTTCGCGCGAAGATGTGACCACTTCTTTGACGTGCGCCGAACTGGTCGAGGTGAATACCTTGACTAGTTCCGGGATGATTGCGCCCGCAAGCGTTCCGCACGAAATGATCGTCGCAAGCTTCCACCACAGCGTCGTGTCTCCGGCCAGCGACGGGACTATCAGATATGAAACAAGGTAGGTCAGCACGACTGAAACTACCGAAGTGAGCCAGACCAGTCGCGTGAGCGGGGTTTCAAAATTCATCTGGTCAGCCTTGGCGTACGTCGATTTCGTCATCGCTTCATTGATGAAGTAAGAGAGCGCAGAGGCTATGACCATCATTATGCGCATTACGAAAATCCAGACCAGAAGCTGCACCTGTATGGCTTCAAATCTCGGTCCCGCGACCGAAGGATTGACCGCAAGCAGGATGAACGAGATCAGCGCGACGCCCGTTACGCCGTAGGTCTCGAACCCGTCCGCGCTCGGCCCTACGGAATCGCCTGCGTTATCGCCCGTGCAATCTGCGATCACGCCGGGATTGCGCGCGTCGTCTTCCTTGATCTTGAAGACGATCTTCATGAGGTCTGAACCGATGTCGGCGATCTTTGTGAATATGCCGCCCGCTATTCTGAGCGCCGCCGCGCCTAAGGATTCGCCGATTGCAAAACCGATGAAGCACGGCCCCGCGTAATCGCCCGGAATGAACAGCAATATGCAGAGCATGATCAGCAGTTCGACGCTGATCAACATCATGCCGATGCTCATTCCGGCTTTCAGCGGGATGGCATAAATCGGGTAAGGCTTGCCTTCGAGGCTGGCGAAAGACGTGCGCGAGTTGGCGAACGTGTTGACCCGGATGCCGAACCACGCGACGCCATAGCTGCCTGCGATGCCGACAAGGCTGAACAATAAAATGATGATGACGCGCATCGCTCCGAATCCCGAAAGCACGCCGAAGTACAAAACGATGATGACGGCGATGAAGGCTTCGAGTATCAATATGAACTTGCCCTGCGTTACCAGATAGGTCTTGCACGTCTCGTATATCAGCTCAGAGATTTCCCGCATGGAGCTATGCACGGCCATTTTCTTCAACTGCGTATAGATGGACAACCCGAACAGCAGGCCCAGCACACAGATGATGATGCCCAGCAGCAGCAGCGTGTGACCGTCAACGCCGAGGAATTTGACCTGCGAGAGGTCGGGCAGTTTCAGGTTTGCTTCGCCGCCCGGCTGATGCGGCGCGGTCTGCCCAAACGCGGATGAAACAGGAAACGCCAGAAACGCGAGGGCAGCCGAAAATATTGCCAGGCCCCTGTGTCGCAGCAGAGCTTTTGCATTTCGTTTGACGGCGTTCGAGCTGAAATTCATCCCCTCTCCTCTTAGAGCACGCTTTGTCAGGCCGACAGCCATCGCCAGAGATAAAATGCTGATTGTGAGAATTGGAACAAGTTCCATAGTGTTTTGCTATTCGCTCCTTTTTCAGTTCAGAAAATTCCTTCTGCAACGACGATGATGGAACGCGGATCGATGCCCGAAAGTACACCAACAGTAAAATGGCTGGTCAGAAATTCCATCTTTATAGTAATAAACTCGTCTTCGCAAAACGCAGCTTAGAGTTGTATTAGCCGTGGTAGGTAGAGCCGCATCTGCAAGCATGCACCCCCTACAGATGCGGAAAGCGCGGTCACGGCAAAGAAAGCCTTATAGCACATCGCAGAGACCATGGGCAAGTTGTTCGCAATGGCAGAAAAGGGCGCGGGTCTTACAGGTTTTTGTAAAAGGCAATCGCGGACTCGCCCTGCTTCACTTCTCGAAATAACTTCAACCCATCGTAGCGCGAGTCTGGCGGTCTTTTCGCCCTGTGCTCGACGATCACGATTGAATCGTCAGACAGCAGCGCCGTAGTCGCGAGCCGCTGCATTACAGTCGCGTAAAGGTCGGAATCGTAAGGCGGATCAAGAAAGACTATGTCGAATTGTTTTGACTCTTCTTCAAGTCGCTTCAGCGCGGCAAGGGCATCGCGGTTAATGACGGTCGCCTCGTTCGTGATGCCGAGCGTTTTTAAATTTGCACTAATTACCGCGCAGGCGCGACTGGAGTTATCGATAAGCGTGATCTTGCTCGCGCGGCGACTGAGGGCTTCCAGAGCGACCGCGCCCGACCCTGCGCAGATGTCCAGAAAGCGGCTGCCTTCAATATGTGGAGCGATGATGTTGAATAGCGTTTCGCGCAAACGATCAGATGTCGGGCGCACCGCAAGCCCCTCGAATGCGCGCAAACGCCTGCCGCGATAGATTCCGCCGATGATTCTCACAACTTCTTATGATAGAGAATTCACACGCGCCGAGGCCAGCAACAACGACGTTTTGACTCGCCGCAGGTCATACGGTACTCTCTACGCGCGAGGTGATTTTATGCTCTTAAACCGAAACCTGAAAACTCTCGCCGCGCTCTTCTGCGTTCTTATGGCCGCCGCGGTCGCGACGGCGCAGGACGAAACCCCGCCTGACATTGTTGTGCCCGTGACCGCCTCGTCTGCTGAAAAATTCGTGCCTCGCGGATGGCGCGTCGAAACGGGAGACTCCGATAAACTGACGGGCGATTTAAACGGCGACGGAAAACAAGACCGACTGCTGCGCCTCGTCGAAGACAAGCCGTCAAGCGCAGCCGATGGCACGCTGAACACACGCTATCGCGCGCTCGTCATTCTTTTAAGCAAAGACGGCGGCGGATTCACGCGCGCAATCGCTACCACGCGGCTGTTGTTGTGTTCGACCTGCGGCGGAATGCTCAGCGACCCTGAAGGCGGCGGCAATATTCAAATCACAATCGAGCGCGGCGTCATCATCGTTTCTCAACAATCCGGCTCGCGTAATGCCTACGACCAAACTCTGCGCTTTCGCTTTGACCGCGCGACAGGCAGGTTTCTGCTCATAGGCGAAGACTTTGAAGACCACGACCGCGCGACAGGCACTATCATAAGAGAAAGCTCTAATTTACTGACCGGCCTGAAGATCATCAGCAAATATCGCGTCAGCAAAGATGAGGGCGATGAAAAACTGATCACGAAAGTCGAGACGAAGATCACGCGCCCGAAGAAATTCATCGAAGAGATCGACTACAGCAGATGATGCTGAGAACGTGAGGTGACTGCGGATATGAAGAGAGCGAAAAATAAAATATTTGTAAGCGTCTTCGTCGGGCTATCGCTGCTGTCGCTGCCACAGGCAGACAGTGCGCAGACGAAAGAGACGTTTGCGACTTTCTGGACGCGATTCAAAGCCGCGCTTGCGAAAGATGACCGGCAGGCCATCGCCGCGATGACAAAGCATTGCAAGTGCGGGCAGATGCCTTTCGACAGCGACAAAGCGTTTCTTGACGAATGGTATTCTAAAATCCGGCGCAATCGCGCCTGCCTTGCGCGCTCGAAACCTTTCGCCCGGAATCGGCAGAGCTACTCCGTAATCTGTCGCACGGACGGCGACGAACTGGTCTTTGAGCGCGTCGGCGGCGAGTGGAAATTCATAAACGTAAATCTCGCGCCTTGAAATACGGCACAGAGGAATTGAATTATGAAGCGAATCAATCTCTTGCTGGTTATTGCTCTGTTCGTATGCCCCTCTGTGAGCTTCGCGCAAAGCGACGAGCCGCAAAGTGACGAGCGTGACACCGTCTTCACGAGCCAGTATACAGACCTTACAACCGGGATAGGATGTCAGCCGGATTCTGAAGCATCAGACGGGAGCGACGGCCCGCTCGTGTGTCGCGGCCCCGGCGGCTATCAGGTGCAGATCAGCTACGCGGCGGTGGGCGCTTACGCTTCCGTGCGCACGGCCAATAAAAGCTTCACGGCGCAACTGGCCGCGCAGGGCGCTCATTTCAACGAAGGGCGAAAGATCGAATGGCGGCTCGCCGATGGCCGCCCTTTTGCCGTCATACTGCGCGTCTTCAAATACCGCAAGCATTCCAGTGACTCGAACGACGCCTTCAGCGAGCGCAACAAGACGGGCGAGGTGCTGATCGTTCGCGGGCTGAAAGGGCAGGAGCATATTCGATTCGATGTTGACCCGCGCAAAAGCGAGCAGGCCAACGACGAAGCGCGCAAACTGGCCGACGCAGGCTTTCGACGGAAATAATCATAGCGAATTGATGTAGCTCGATAATCATTAAATTGTCGCTGTGACCAGTTGACTTTTGCGGCGTCGAAACCGCAAAATCAGAGCGGATTCATCAGCGAATTTCGATAATAATCAAGAGGTACTGGATGCAAAAGATTGTATACGTCGCGCTGGTTGTGCTCTGTATGACGGCAACCACTTTCGCCATTCAGCATAAGACGGGGACGCTCAAAGGAAAGATCGAAACCGAAAAAGGCAAGCCGATTGCCGACGCCGACGTTCGCGCCATGAGCAGTCGCACCCGATC
Source organism: Blastocatellia bacterium (assembly GCA_963804815.1). Taxonomy (GTDB): domain Bacteria; phylum Acidobacteriota; class Blastocatellia; order UBA7656; family UBA7656; genus DATEKX01. The sequence continues at coordinate 300,218 of CAWDRU010000002.1, forward strand.
AGTCAAGGAGACAAAAACGGATAAATCGGGCAACTACTCGATGGAGCTTGATCCCGACGATTACACGGTGAGCTTCGACGCGGAAGGATACGCGGGCGGCACTCTGCGCGATATGCATCAGGTCGAAGAAGGGAAGACGACCGAAGTCAAAACCATGCAGCTTCAAAAAGCGAAGCGCACTTCGCTCATTCGCGGCGCGGTGTTCGATACACAAGGATTGTCGCTTGCCGGAGTGCGCGTGAAACTTGTGCGAGTGCCTACGGAAGACGAAGTTAAAGATAAGAAGAAGATAGATTCGCTCACGCGCGATTACACGACGAACAATCACGGCGAGTTCGCGTTCCGCCTGCCTTCATCCAGCGCGCGTTACAAATTGACCGCCTCGCTTGACGGCTACAAATCGGAAACTAAAACCGTCGATGTAAGCGAAAGCGAAGCCGTGCCGCTCTCATTTTCATTGGAGCCTGTGAAAAAATAAGTGGCAACAGATCATCAAAAAACCAGAAGCGCAAAGACAGGCGAGCCGGAAGCCACGGACAAACGCATCGAGTACCTGACCGCGCACCAGCTCGCCGAAGTCCTGCAGGTGAGCGAATCGACTATTCATCGCCTGCGCCGCGCGGGCCGAATCCCTGCCGTTGAATTAACTGACCGGCTTATCCGCTTCAATCTGCGCGACGTGCAAAAAGCGCTAAAACCAACACACTCCGCCCGCGCCGAATCGGGCGACGGCGACACAAGCCACGCTCAGGAACCAAGCCCGCAGCTTTCATTCGATGATCTGTATGCGGATTTCAGCGAGCCGTAAGCCGGAGCCGTAAACCGGAACCCTCAGCCCGCAACTTTGATGATGTCGTCCATTATCGTTTGCGAAATCGCATCCCGACCTGAGCGCGCGAAGGCTGTCACTTCGCCGTTTGCTTCGGTCCTGAATACTGCGAGCTTCGATGTTCCTTCGACGGAATAAAACACTGATTCAGGCGCGATCAGTTTCGGCGCGACGCTTACGCGAACGCGCCCCTGCCAATGCCTCGCGCGGCCAACCAGTCGAACGATGCAGCCGCGCGCGCGCGCGCTTTTAATCAGCTCGCCGGTCTGTGCGCCGATGCCTATGCGCGACACATCGCTCAGTTTGGCATCTGCTCCCATCAACGTCTTTGCAAGTATGAGAATCTTTACAGCCGTGTCCCATCCTTCGACATCGAGCGAAGGGTCAGGCTCTGCGATGCCGTCCGCCTGAGCCTTTCCGAGAGCCTCGCCGAACGAGATATTTCTCTCCTGCATTTCAGTCAGTATGTAGTTGGTCGTCCCGTTCAGCACGCCGCGAATTTCAAGCACGCGTTCACCCTTTAATTCATCAGGGATCTGGACGCCTGTTGTGCCGCTATAGGCAAAATTCGAGTTGCCTGTGCGGGCAGCCTCTTTGAGCGCATCGAAGCCAGCGGCGAGCGGGCCTTTGTCAACAGTGACAACGTTGATGCCGCAGGCGAGCGCGGACCTGATTGAATCGAGCGCGGGCTGGCCGTCCGCAAGATTTGTTGGCAACGATTCGACCAGTACCCGAACGCCTGCGGACGAAAGGGAATTGATGAATTCGGGCAGATCTTTGATGAAAGAAGCCGGGGCGAAATTACTTATGCTGCGGCCCGTCTGTTTGTGCGCAAGAAGTCGTCCGAATTGCGCTTTTGAATCGAGCATAACACCGCCGCTACTGTCGGCCACTGCGCATATTCTGATTCTATTATCTTCGTCTGTGTAGCGGGCAAGCGCGCGCCCGACATTTCCGAATCCCAGCAGCGCAACATCAATGGTGTTTGTTCGCCTGTTAACTTTTCGGCCAGCGTCCTTTTCGGCTCTCTTTTTGAGATCATCTTTCGCTTGCCGGTCAGAAGCCTCGCCTGCAAGGCCAAAAAACAGATCCATCAATGCCCCCATCAATACAAGCCATTCCATCCTGACTTATCGCTCCCTAAAGCTTTCTCAAACGCTCTCTGTCGCCATGGCGGGCAGCAGTCCTTTGATGTCGCGCACCAGCCGCTCTGCGTCTTCCTGATCGGCGAGCGCCATCATAAAAAACTTATAGCCGTTGTGGAAACAGACCAACCCGTTACCGAACAGCCAGATGCTCGAAAGCAAGGGGTTGCCGCCAAGCACTAAATTGATTGGAAACCCGCCGACCACGCCGCCTGTGAACGCCTCTGCGACAAGCCCCGCGCCTGCCGCGATGCTGAATGCGCCCAGCAGCGGAGCGCCCACGTATTTCGCTGCGTCGCGCTGAAATTTGACGCGCGCAGCTTCGGCTTCCGAAAGCTTTCCTTCGCTCATCAACTGTTCCTGCTTCTTGATGAATCGCTCGTATCTCTCGGACAGTTTTCTCAAGCCGTAAGGAACGATTGCGGAATGAAACATCCAGTTGCCCGCGCCGCCCGCGCCCAGCAGCGTCACGTCGAGTGCCGAGAAGGCTGTCCCTGCGCGCGTGCCCGCGATGAAAGCGAGCGATACGACAGCGGCTTTGCCGGGATTGCGCTTGGCCCAGCGACGCGCGCTCTGGACTGCGCCGAGCAAGGACGCGGGCAGCCTTGCCGCCGAAGCAGTCGCGTGCGCAGCGCCTGAGGCGTTCTGGTAATAGCGGCGGGCTTCGCCGAATAAATCAGATGCTTTTTCTCTGGCTTCCTGAGCGGCAGCGCCAGCCCGCGTGCGCGCCTCGTTAGCTACTTCGCCTGCTTTTTTTTTGCGCCCGTGCGATTTAATGTGTCATCGACAGAATCAGCCGCGCGCCGCGCCGTACTGCTTACGCGCTCTGTAACTTTGTGTTCGCGGTTGATTCTGGTCGCCTCTTCGCGCGCTTTATCAAGGGCCGCCGTCGTCGCATCAGCGCCTTTGCGAAGCGCGTCCGTAGCCGCGCGCGTACCTTGATCGAGTTTTGATTTGATATCGTATTTTTCATCAAGCTGGCGTGCTGCTTCTTCTGCACGTCGCCTGAATTCATCAAGCTTGCTCGGCATAAGGTGTGACTCCTTGCTCTTATCTTACCCTGTCTGTGATCGGGAAGACCACTGCTGAATGATACGCCGCCCGGCAGAGCCGGGTTCCTTACTGAGGCGAGTTCCTTACCAGCCAAACACGGCGCGTGCGGCGCGCAGCGTATTGCAGTGAGCGTAAACAGTATCATCGACCTTTCGAGCGTAGCCGCCGCCGAGCGTAATCACACAGGGCACTGCGCGCGCGCAGCATTCGGTCAGGACCATAAGGTCGCGCCACTTTAGCCCCTCGTGCGTGAGCGAGAGCCTGCCCAGCCTGTCATCGAAAAATGGGTCAACGCCCGATTGATAAAAGACCATGTCGGGCCGAAAGCGGTCCATTACTGTCGCCAGATGAAGCGACAACAGGCTGAGGTACTCTTCGTCTCCGGTTCCATCCGCGAGCGCGACATCGACTGTGCTCTGTTGTTTAACGAGCGGATAATTCTTTTCGCCATGAAGTGAAAGCGTGAAGACTTCCGGATCGTCCCGGAAGATCGCAGCCGTGCCGTTGCCCTGATGAACGTCCAGATCAACGATTGCCGCGCGTCGAATCAACCCTTCTGCGCGCAGCACGCGAATCGCTACCGCGATATCGTTCAACACGCAGAACCCTTCGCCATGATCGGCAAAGGCATGATGAGTGCCGCCGCCGAGATTGGCTGCGATGCCGTCGCCTAAAGCCGAGCGCGCAGCCGCAAGCGTTCCGGCAACAGACAGACGCGAGCGGCCAACGAGCGCCTCTGACCAGGGAAGGCCGAGGCGGCGAATCTCGCGCGCGCTCAATTGACCGGCTACAAGCCTGTCATAGTAATCCTCCGTGTGGACGAGCAGAATCAGATCCCGGTCGGCAGGCTTCGGTTCCGAGATATGATGATTCGTTATGGTTCCTTCCCGGTCGAGCCACTGGCGAATCATCGCGTATTTGATTATCGGGAATTGATGATGTTCGGGCAGCGCGATCACATAGCGGTCTGAGTAGAAAGCACGCATCCGTAAATCTCGGATTTGCAACCTCAGGCTTCGTCGCGGATTGGAATCGGGTGACGCGTGTCGTCTATTGCGACATAAATCACTTCGGCTTCCGTTACGCGCGCGCGCGGGCCGGGGCTGCTGATGCGGTCGGCTTCGACTACGACTTTAACAGTGATCGAAGTCCGCCCGATTCGCACAAGCTGTGTGTAAAAGCTGACCAGATCGCCGACGAAGACGGGCGCAACGAAAACGACTTCGTGCATGGCTTTCGTGACGATCTTTTTGAGCGTGTGCTTGCGGACTTCGATTGCCGCAGCGATGTCGATGTAGCTCAGTATCACGCCGCCGAAAATCGTTCCGTGCGCGTTGGTGTCTTTAGGCATAAGCACGACGCGGATGGCAGGCTCCGGGCCGGGCTTGTCGTATTCAAAACCTGTCTTCGATTCACTCATATGCTAGACAGCCTAATCCGCGCGCTCGAAACGTGTCAAACAAGTTTCCTTTTGCATCTCCCGGTGTTACCTTCGCTGCTATGAGTGAAAAGAAAGAGATAGTCGCGGCGGGCGGAGTCGTAGTTGACAAAAAGAACATGGACTCGCCGCTCGTGCTGCTGGTGCATCGCCCTAAATACGACGACTGGTCGTTTCCGAAAGGCAAGCTCGATGCGGGCGAAACGATTGAGCAGGCAGCGCTCAGAGAAGTGAAAGAAGAGACAGGGCTTGATTGTCGAATCGTACAAAATCTCTCGCAGATCAGATATTCCTACCAAAATCGCAGCGGTCACGACAAACCAAAAGTGGTTCATTACTTTTTAATGGAGCCGATAGCCGGTCTGATCAGTGTGAACATTCACGAAATTGATGCAGCCGAGTGGTGCGAAGTAGATGACGCGCTCGGCAGGCTCAGTTATGAGCACGACAGAAAATTGCTCGCTTCATTGTTTGAATCCTCGCAGTCCGAAGTGTGATTAAGTTTTGTCCTGAAAACTATTGCTGCCTGATATAGAATGTCTGCGCCCCTCCTTAACATTTCGCTGTGGTGGAGAAACCGATGGCTGACAGAAAACCTCTCATAACGCTGACAACGGATTTCGGCGAGGCCGATTATTTCGTGCCAGCAATGAAGGGCGTACTCTATTCGCTCAACCCTGCTGCCGAGATCATTGATCTGACGCATCAGGTTCCGCCGCACGATATCTACGCAGCGGCATTCACTCTGCTCTGTTGCTACGCCGATTTTCCGAAAATGGCGCTTCACATAGTCGTCGTCGATCCGGGCGTAGGGTCGCGCCGCCGCCCCATCATGGTTATGACGGACAACTATAATTTCATCGGCCCTGATAACGGCGTCTTCAGCTACATCTATCAGCGAGAGCACGTCAATCGCATCGTTCATTTCAACGAAGAGCATTACTTTCGCACGCCCGTCTCGAATACTTTTCATGGCCGCGATGTTTTCGCTTCCGTCGCCGGTTACGTATCGAAGCTGGTTGACTGGAGCAGGATGGGTGTAGAGATATCCGACCCTGTTCGCTTTAACACGCCGACGCCCTCAGTTGTTTCCGAAAAACAGATTCGAGGCAGCATCATTCACGTAGACCGATTCGGCAACCTCATCACCAATATCACCGCCGCAGAATTAACGCCCGAACGCTTGCGCCGTGGTGCGCGCGTCAGGGTTGGAAAACACGAAGCGGCGCGCGTGCTGACTCATTTTGCCGAAGCGAATCCGAATGAATTGTTCGCCTATATGGGAAGCGCAGGATTTCTGGAACTGGCCGTGCAGCGCCAGCCCGCCGCGCGAATAACGGAAGCGCGGCGCGGCATCGAAGTCGAAGTCGTGATCGATTAACAGCACCCCGCGCCCGGATACAAACGATAATAGTTTTGCCCCTGAATCCTGTAACGAAGCATAAATGGGAAATAGAATATGGCAAAATCACAGGATCGGTTGTACGTCTTTCTACTCCTGCTCTTTTCTTCAATGGCTTTTCAAAGCTGCGCTTCTAAAAGCGCAAAAGGCGATGAGCAGAATTCATCTTTTCAGGACATGCGCAAATCCTACTCTACGGTTCTGAAAACTCGCGGGCCTGCGCCGCAGGAATGGCGCGCTGTCAGTACCATGCCCGGAGTGACGGAAGTTGCTTACACATCAGGCGATTTGAAGTTAAAGGCATGGCTTGCAATGCCTAAGAACGCTCAATCGGAAAAAGTTCCTGCCGTAGTCTACTTTCACGGCGGATTCGCTTTCAGCATGGATGAGTTCAATGATTGCCAGCCTTTTCTTGATGCCGGATTCGCGGTGATGATACCGACGCTCAGAGGCGAAAACGGAAATCCCGGCAACTTCGAGCTATTCTATGGCGAAATCGATGACGCGCGGGCCGCAATCGCGACGCTCGCCAAACAACCGCGCATTGATGCGAGCCGGATATATACTTTCGGCCACAGCGCGGGAGGCGGCATCTCGGCTCTGCTGTCGCTTTGGGAAGACGTGCCGATCCGTTTTGGAGGCAGTTCCGGCGGCCTGTATTCAAAAGACGCTTTCTACGGCTGGAAAGATTTTGTGCCGTTTGATTTGAGCAATGAGAAAGAGCGCAGGCTTCGTCTTCTGGTCGGTAATATGTCATCTATGAAACGGAAGCATATCGCTTACCTTGGCGAAGATGACACTCTTGCCAAAGTAGTGGATGCCGCAGACTCCGAGATAAAAAAATCGAGCGCGCCTCTTACGATCAGCATAATCGGAGGCGATCATTTTTCCAGCCTCGATCTTGCCGTATCGTCTTTCGCAAATGCCATAAAGCTGGATAAGTGATCCGTGCTTTATGTGTCAAAAGCTGAATAGGGCAAGCCCGTCCTACTTCAGCTTTTTAGAGAGGATAATCAAAACCTGTTTCCGGTATTGCCGTTTCCGGAATTCCTGTTCCCATTCCTGTTTCGGTTTCTATTCGTGTTTCTGTTTCCGTTGGTATTCTGGTTTTCGTTCTGCGTCATCGAAGCGCCTGGAGCGGTTCCGATACTTGCGCTCGGAGTTTTCGTGACGCCGATTATAACGATTCCAACGACCAGAAAGAGGAGAACGGCGAGAAGGTATTTCATTTTCCCCTACCCCTTGAACGAAAAACTGCAAGCGTCCAGTAGCTAAACTCTACTACTGCTCATATTCAAATTACAACCCTTCAGCCGCCTTCGTTGACAGCCCCACGCGCGTATCTTATCCTTGAATATCGAGTCTTAACCTCGGAAATTTCCGATACATAACAGTGAGCAGTGAAAGGATACAATCAAGATGTCGAGTGATGCTAATGCCGCCAAAGCGGGACTTGAGGGCATCGTCGCAGGAGAATCAATCTTAAGCGATGTCAATGGTCAGGAAGGCCGCCTGATTTATGCCGGATACGATATTCACGATCTCGCCGAGCATTCAACCTTCGAGGAAATTATTTACCTGCTCTGGAACGGACACCTGCCCACACGCCCGGAACTTGACGAACTGAAACAACAACTGAGCCGCGAGTCGGGTCTTCCCGCAGAGATTCAACAACTCATCAGATTATTGCCGAAAGACGCAAGCCCGATGGATATGCTTCGCACGGTCGTATCTGCTCTGTCGTTTTACGACCCGGACAAAGCCGATATATCGCGCGAAGCAAACCTGCGCCGCGCGATCCGGCTCACTGCAAAACTGCCTACGATCCTTACCACGTTTCAGCGCGTGCGCAACGGGCTCGACCCCGTAGAGCCTCGCGGGGATCTGTCGCTTGCGGGAAATTTCCTCTACACACTGAAAGGCGAAGAGCCTGACGAAATCGCAACGCGCACTATGGACGTAGCGTTTATCCTGCACGCCGACCACGAACTGAACGCATCGACGTTCGCCGCACGAGTCACGGCTGCGACGCTGTCGGATATGTATTCGGCGATAGTTTCGGCAATCGGCACGCTCAAAGGCCCGCTGCACGGCGGAGCGAACGAAGGCGTCATCAAGAACCTGCTGGAGATAGAAACGGTCGAAAACGTCGAGCCGTGGGTCAAAAACGCGTTCGCGGGCAAGCAGAAGATCATGGGCTTTGGCCATCGCGTCTATCGAACAGAAGACCCGCGCGCGACTCACCTGCGCGAGATGTCGCGCCAGCTTGGAGAGCGAACAGGCGAGACGAAGTGGTACGACATGTCGGTTAAAATGGAAGAGGTAGTCAAACGCGAAAAAGGATTAAACGCGAATGTCGATTTCTATTCGGCCTCGACTTATTACGCGCTCGGCATACCGACCGATCTGTTCACGCCTATTTTTGCCTGTAGCCGCATATCGGGCTGGACTGCGCACGTGCTCGAACAGTACAAAAACAACCGGCTCATACGCCCGCGCGCGGAATATGTCGGCCCGCGCGGCTTGAAATACACACCGATTGAAGATCGCAGTTGAGGAAGTTTCACCGCCGCAGACGCAGAGTTTACGCAGAGAAATTATCAACCTCTGCGGGTCCTGCGGCGTCTGCGGCGGTGAACAGGCTCTGTAGTAGCAGTCGTTATTGAAGCGCGTACAGGAACCCATCCGTGCTGCCGAAATAGACCGTGCCGCGATCAATCACCGGAGAAGAAAATATTGCCCCGACCGTGAATACTCGCGACATCGAGACAGCCATGTCCTGATAATCGTTGAACACCGGAGCATAAAGAACTTCCTGATTGAAGCTGCCATCCGGATTCAATATCTTCAGCGGGTCCTTCTTTGAGCTTTCTGTCTGGAACTCCCATGCGAGTCTGCCCGTTTTTGTGTCTATGGCGTAGAGCTTCCCGTTGTGACTTCCCACATATGCCAGATCGCCAGCTATCGCGGCGGACGAAAACATATAAGATTTCGCATCGAAGGTGAAACGCATTCGACCGGTTTTTGCGTCTAGCGCGTGAAACCGGGAACTGTCCGAGGTTCCTGCGTACACCACGCCATCGCGCACGGCGGGCGTGCCGATCACCCATGACTTGTTCGTCGAGTAATCCCATTTCTTGCGACCTGTCGCCGCGTCAACCGCATAGACGTGAGCATCGCGGCATCCGACATAGACCGTGTTGTCAACGACAGCCGCCGACGACTGAAAGCCTACCTGATTATGAATAAAAGAGTCTTCGCCCGTCTTGAATCGCCATCTCTCCTGCCCCGTTTCGGCGTCCAGCGCGTAGAGATAACTGTCCCAGCTGCCAATGTAAACCGTGTTGTTTGCGATGGCGGGCGAAGCGTGCACCACGTCACCCGTAGCGAACTTCCATTGCAGCGCGCCCGTCTCCGCGTTCACGGCGTAGACGTTTCCATCGCCGCTGCCGAAATAGACCTTGCCGCTGAAGACGGCAGGCGAGGATGTGAAGAGATCATGCGAATCAGGGATCATCTGGTAACCGGGAGAATATCCGTGAAGCCGGTTAGCCTGAAATCGTCTTTCATACTCGGCTGCGAATCTCCACTTGACCGCTCCCGTGTCGGCAGAAAGAGCGTACAGGGCGCTATCGAAGCCTGTGAAATAGACCACGCCACCGGCTACTGCTGGTGAGGATGTGACCTGTCGCGAGGTTTTGAACTTCCATTTCTGCTTGCCCGTCTCCTGTTCGACTGCATACAGGCAGCCGTCTATGCTGCCAAAGTAGACAACTCCATCGGCTACGGCTGGCGAAGATAAGACCGCGCCTTCGGTCTTGAAAGCCCATTTCACGCCGCCCGGTTGTTTTGGGCCGGGTGATTCATACACGCCCGTTCGGGCCATGTTGCCGTGAAATGTCGTCTGGGCCGCAGCCGTCTGCGCGACGACAAGCAGGATCAGAAGACAGACTGTTACTCGATTCATCAATTATTTCCTCCGAGAGTAATGACATTTTACTGCGCACGCTTACTTGAGCAGGGAGTCAATCAATCCGCCTGCTTTTTTGTGAAGATCATTCGACGCGCCATAGTAGATCGCAGCCGTTTTCCCCTCGCGGTCGAATATGAACATCGTCGGCACGCTCGTAAGATCGCCAAACGGCGCAACCTCTTCGCCTGCTCCAACAACAGGGGCGACAGGAAGTTTCAGGGAAAGGGCGAGCTTGCGAACATCCTCTTCCTTAGACTCCACTGCTATAGCCAGCACCGTTACACGGTCGCCATAGCGACGTTTGATCTTGCCCAGATAGCCCAGAGTCGAGCGGCACGGCACACACCACGTCGCCCAGAACTCCACGACGACCACGCGGCCCGCGAGACCAGATGACTCTATTCGCTGCCCGCGTATGTCTTTCATCGAAAAGGCGGGCAACCGGCGAAGCTCTTCGGTCTCGACGGTCGATTTTGCCTCTTTGCCGATCATCTCTTTATCGCCGCGAAGCGCCAGTTCAATCATGCGAGTCAGGTCTTTTTTGAACTTCTCGTGACTTGATGGCTCTTTCCACGGCGTGTATTTGCCTGAAAACTTTCCCTGTCCCTCCGCGCCGAACCATCCGAAATCTTCGGGTTTTGCAACAAGCACGTCGTCTACGAATACGACAGGGTACTTTTTAATTCCGAAACGTGCGGCAAGAGCCGAATTGCCATAGGTTTCGTTTACGAACTCGACACGGCCTTTGTAATTCTGAACAACATCTTTTATCAGCAAACTTGCTGGATCGCAGATTGTTCAGATATAAGGCCAGCGCACGAAAGTAATGGTTACTTTCTTTTCGCTCGATTGCGAAAGCGCAGGCGGGCTTGCCGTCACAAAGATTGATAGACAGACAAAGATCAGTATCGCGATTTTTTTTATCATTTCGACTCTCCCGTGTATTTGAAGTAGCGAGGCAGCACCTGTTCGAGCAGCACCGAGGCTCGCCTCAGATTGAGTTCTACGGCCTCGCCTGCCGCAGCGCGCCCAAGCGCAAACTGCGCGCGCTCCCAGTAGATCAACCCTATGCTGTGATCAATATCAGCGGCTGTGAGGCGTGCGCCCAACGATTCGCTCTGTTGTTTGAGATCGGGCAGGCGGCTGACATCGGTCGGCGCAGGATTGATGAATCCGAAATAAAGCGAAGCCTCTAAATATTTGAGCAGTGCGCCGCTGAAATGGCCCGCGCGATTCATCTCTTCGGCGGCTTTCAAGTTAGAACTCGTCGAATAAAATGGGCTTTGATCCGTGTCGGCTCCGACGCTGCGGAAAGCTTCGATTGTTGCCGTTTCCAGCCCTTTTATCTCCGGCTCAAGCGATCTGAGCTTTAAAGCGGGGCGAAGAGTGTCGAATCGAAGCTGCTGGCAGAAGAGCGCGAAATCAAGGCCCGCAATCGCGCTGCCCATATAATAGAGTCCGGAATTTATGGTTGAGCTGATGCCGTAAAGCTTGCTCGAATCGTAGTATGGGCGAGCCTGATTCCAGCCGGATTCGACGATGGCTCTGACGGCTGCGGGCAGTGGTTTTGAAGAATTTGAAGCAATCTGTCTCTCTTTTTCGGCGACCAGCTTTCCTGCCGCGCGCCATTCTTTTTCAAAGGCCGCGATCCCTTTCTTTTCAAGCTCTGCTTTTGAGTTGCAGTATTGAAAGGCCATAACCGCTTCCCAATTTGACTCCAGCCGAAACAGAGCCAGATAGACATAACCCGACCTCAGCGCCTCTTCCGATACTTTCAAGGCATCCGTGTAGGCTTTGATCGGGTCGTCCGAGGATTTCAGATCATCGGGGATTTTCAAGGTTGAGAGAGTCTGTTTCAGTCGCGCGGTCGCAGCCGAAATCTGCTCGTTCGCCTGCTGGCCTCGACCTATCGCAGGCAGAAGAAACAGAAAGCATAAAATTGGCGAGATAGTCCTTGACGCTCGTTTGCAGGCGTTCAACATATTTGCACGGCTCTTCCTTTTTCGTAATGATGAGCCTGCGCGGCGGACAGCAATGCCTATCCATCCGCGCAGACCTGCCGCAAGTTGCCGCCTACAACTCTGCTTGATAAACAGAACGTTTACAGAGAACCGGAGGGCTGACGACAAAGCGCGACACCCGCCGGATGTCGCACCTTTGCGCTACCCACACCCAATTACTTTGGGATCAAGGCTGAAACTGGGCTAGAATATTCTCCTCCGCACGGTTTTCAGCAGGGCAGGGATTCATAATGTCTAAAGAAGTCATGCAACGAGAGACGACCGTTGCCGAGAGTGATCGTCTGGATTCGTGGAAAGAGATTGCCACATATCTCGGCAGGCAGGTGCGCACTGTGCAGCGATGGGAGAAGCAGGAAGAACTGCCCGTCCACCGCCACCAGCACGACAAGTTCAGCACGGTGTACGCCTATAAGTCAGAGCTTGATGCGTGGTTGAGCAGTCGCGCGAGGCTTGCCGCCTCAACCAACTCACTTGATGCTGCGACATCAGACGACATGACATACGATTCGGCGGCTCCCAGTGATTTCACAGATGATCCGGCGGCTCCAGTGGCTCTTCCGGCGAGCCGGTTTTTCTCAGGTAAAGCGATGGCAGCCGCGCTCCTCGTCGGCTTGATCGTTATAGCCGTGGCGGCTTACCTGACAGGCTGGCGAGCCTATTCCACAAACGCGATTACAGACCCAAGAATCAGGCTGGCCGTCCTCCCGTTTGAAAACCTCGGCGGTAATCCTGATCAGGAGTGGTTCAGCGACGGGCTTACGGAAGAGATGATTACGCAGTTGGGCCGAATTCAACCCGAACGGCTCGGAGTCATCGGGCGCGCGTCGGTGATGCGATACAAGGCTACTAAAAAGAGCCTCGAAGAGATTGGCGGCGAGCTTAATGTGGATTACATCCTCGAAGGGAGCGTTCGGCGCGAAAGTGAGCGCGTGCGCGTAACGGCGCAACTTATACGCGTGAGCGATCAGATGCACCTGTGGGCGGGAACTTTCGATAAAGACCTGCCCGGCATACTCGCTTTACAGTCGGAAATCGCCACGCGCATAGCTCATTCATTTGCGCCGAAGCTGCTGGAAAACTCATCCGCCATTACGCCGCGAGCTTCGACCGATAACCCCGCCGCTCTCGATGAATACCTGAAAGGCCGTTACACCTGGAACAGAGGCGCGTTTGAAAAGAGTCTGGAATACTTTGAGCAGGGAGTAAAACTGGACCCTGGATTCGCGCTTGCGTATACGGGTCTGGCCGAAGCGCACGCGATGCTTGGGCGATACGGTCGGCGACCTTCCGCAGACGCTTTTCCAAAAGCGAAAGCGGCGGCAGAGAAGGCCATCGAGATGGATGACACTCTGGCCGAAGCTCACTCTGCGCTCGCGCTTGTGAAGTTCTACTGGGATTGGGATTGGGCCGGGGCTGAAAAAGAGTTCCTGCGCGCCATCGAGATCAACCGGGCGCTTGCCAATGCGCATCACGGGTACGCGCATTTCCTTTCGGCAATGGGGCGGCACGACGAGGCCATACGGGAAGTGAAACTTGCCGAGCAGCTTGAGCCGCTATCGGCCACGATCAACTCTGATGCGGGATGGTTCTATTTCCGCGCGCGCAGGTTTGACGAGGCCATAGCCGTGTGCCGCCGAGCGATTGAAATCGAGCCGACTTTTTCAAGCGCACAGACCTGCATCATCGACTCGCTGATTCACGAAGGCCGATTTAACGAGGCATGGCAAGAAGCCAGAGGCTTTCTGAAATCGCCCGAAGAGGTTCAGATGATTGCAAAGCTGGCCGGGGCTGAGCCGAAAGAGGCGCTCAGGAAAATCCGTCTCTGGCGATTGGAACAATTACGGCTGCGGGCAAAATCCGAATACGTCCCGCCCTATCAGTTCGTCTCTGCCTATGCGGGTCTGGATGAACGCGATTCGGCGTTCGAGTGGCTTGAAAAAGGCTACGTCGCGCGTGACCGCATAGTGCTGCTGATGAAAGTCCATCCGATGTTCGACCCGCTTAGAAGCGATCCGCGCTTTGATAACCTGATGCGTCGCGTGGGGCTGCCCGCTTCATAACGGAAACTATCTGGTCTGTTCAAGCAGCCCGCGCGTGGCGTCGAAGCGACCGAGCTTTTTCATCGCCGCAATCGCGCGTTCGCGCGCAGGTTCGATGTAAGGGATATATGCGGGATTATTGGCCGTGGCCTGCGAAGCGTATGTCCCGATGGCTTTCAACATTCGCTGCACTATCATCAACTCAAGCTCCTGCCGGAATCGGTTCGCGTCCTCAAACGGCACGCTTGAGGCGGACTTCATCTCTATGAATCGCTCGATCATCTCGGCAGCCATATCACTATCGAAAGAGGTATAAGGGTCATAGATCAGCGAAGCCAGATCATAACTTGCAGGCCCCATCCGCGCATCCTGATGATCGATGATGAACATGCGGCCATCGCACATCATCAGGTTGCGCGCGTGATAATCGCGATGCGTCAGCACGCGAGGGCGCGCGGCAAGCTCCGCGCACAGGGCGCGGAAATCTTCCTGCACGGGGCTGGCCACAGCCTGATCGAGCTTCAGATGAAGATAACGATTGAAATAATTGGCGAAGAAAAACCCCAACTCCCATCGCAGCTTCGCTTCGTCAAAAGACATGCGGGCGCAGATGGAATCGGCTCTGAGAGCCAGTTCCGTGGCTTCCTGCATCCTGACGATAAGCTCGGTGGCGCGCAGGTATGCATCGCGGACTTCCGCAGGCGCGCGCCCGGCGAGCCAGTCCTGAAGCCTTAGATCGCCAACGTCTTCAAACAGCATCAGGCCGTCCGAGCCTGCCGTGGCAATTATTCGCGGGACGGGCAGTCCTGCATCCAGAAAAACTTTAGTGGCCTCAATGTGCGCGCACGCATCGCTTGCAAAGGTGAGCCGCGCAGATGGGTTGGTCTCTTCGAGCCTTGCAAGCCGGTCAGCGGCGCATTCGGTTTCGTCAAACGGTGCGCCGTAGAGACTGATGATAAGGCTTCGGCCTTCCGCCTCTGCGCGATAGTAACCGCGAGTCGAAGCGTCGCCGGTCAGCTTGTTGATCGCCAGTCCGTCCGCAGTCACGTCGAGGTAACGGGATGCCAGCAGCGCCATCGGCGTTAATGTATCTCTTTCCATCTTTGAAGTCATACGAAATCGCTATAAGGGAACGATGACATTCTCTCCTATAACTTCGCCGCGCTCAATATCGTCAACAATATCGCGCCGCACTACTACGGCCCGCTCGATGACCGCGTCCGCAGGCACGCGCACGTCATCGCCGAGCACCACGTTGCGCACGCGCGCGCCCCGCTCGACCGTCACGCGATTCCAGAGCACGGCGTCCTGCACCGACGCGCCGTCTTCGATGCGGCAACCCTGGCCTTCAATTACCGGGAGCTTCTGTTTGCGCATAAAAAGCAGGCTCGCATCAAGGTAGCGGTCGAGCGTGCTCATCTCGTACCAATCGCCCTCGGCCAGATGAGCGATTACGGTTTCGCCTTTCTCAATAGCCTGCGGGTAGACGTGAATCGTCGAATGCGAAAAGCAGTTGCGCGGAACGTAGTCGAATATGCGCGGCGACAGGATTTGAATCCCTGTGAACATCTTCGGGGCGGGTTCGATCCGGGTAATCACGGGGCCGGGATCGGTCACCGTGGCTTCTGCCGTGGCAGGCTCGGGGAATCCGGCAAATCGCGTGATCCATCTGCGCTGATCGATCTCGACTATGCTGAAATGTTCGCGCGCGCGATTCTCTTTCAAAACGAGCGTTGCTATGGCGTTCTGCTCGCGGTGCTGGTCGATTGCGGCGGCAAGGTCAATGTCCGTGATTATCTTTCCGTTGATTACTATGAAATC
Organism: Blastocatellia bacterium; assembly: GCA_963804815.1. Lineage (GTDB taxonomy): Bacteria > Acidobacteriota > Blastocatellia > UBA7656 > UBA7656 > DATEKX01. The sequence continues at coordinate 315,939 of CAWDRU010000002.1, forward strand.
TTCATCGGCCAGTTGATCGCGTATGCGGTCTATAGCGCCGCTCGTTCCGAGTATGGTTTCTTCGTGCGAGTATGTAATCTTCACGCCCATCTGCGACCCGTCACCGAGCGCGCGGCGAATCGAATCCGGCTGATGATGCAGATTGATTATTATGTCGCGTATGCCGAAGCGCGCGAGATACTCGACGCAGTAAGCGATAAGCGGGCGATTGAGAAAAGGAATGGCGGGCTTGGTGCGGTCTTCTGTGAGCGGCCAAAGCCTCGTGCCGAATCCTGCTGCAAGTATAAATGCTTTCATAATCAGGGATCTGGGGCCGGGGGGAAGAGAATGATGAATGATGAATGAGGTTGTTTCCTCTCCTACTCTTCCCTCCGACTCCTAAAAAATCAGGTCTTCAAGCGGAACGCCTGCGCTGCGGCAGCGAGAAGCCTGAAGCTCAGGATAACTCTCGCGAATGATCTCTTCGGCGGAAAAGCCCGCCTGCTCCAGGATGCGCAAGACCTGCGTTTCGTCGCCTTCGATTTCGATAAAATTCCCTATAGGCGTTTCATCGAAAGCGACTTCGGCCTCGCCCCCATCGAGCGTGAGCGTATATGTTGTGCGGTATTTTTGATACCGGAACGCGCGGTGAAATCCCAGCCGCTCGAACAACTCTATCATCCGCTCAGGCTCGCTTGTCTCTGTCTCTATCTCTTCTCTGATTTTCAATAACGAGTCGGCGCTCTCCGGCACGACACCCTTGTAAGTCAACCACCCGTTGCCCTCGACCGAGCGCACGCGTAATGCAGCGCCCCTGTTGAAAAGCATCCGGTCAGAAGAGTCGAGCAGCCAGTTGTCTTCAAAGTGACGCGGTCGGTGGGGTTCCAACTCGAACCCCGCGCTCAACAGACGACCCAGATTATCGCAGGCAAGCTTGACCTCTATTTCGAGAATTGTTTCCATAAGCGCCACGGCAATCAAGCGAGGGGTATTATTCCTGTTCGGCGCATCGCGCGTCAATTAAAAAGGCAAAAGAGAGGTAATTGCTGTCTTTGAAAAAAGGCGATTCTCCGCAGAGAACACAGAGGCGTCGCAGAGAAAACCTCTGCGTCCCCTGCGTCTTTGCGGTGAAATCGCATCCAGCCTTCACAGATAGGGCCGTGCGTCTTTTAGTGTTGTTCTTTTTGCTTTTGCCTCATCTATAGGGTAAGGTTAAGCCGTCCGAGTGATTTTGCGCAGGCGGTTGCGGTCTACAGGGAAGCGCGTTCCTTTTTCAATCCGCAATCCGAAATCAGAAACCCGAAATCAACAAGAGAGTGCTGCTGATGGTTGTTGGCTACAAGCCTACTACAGACGTGGCGGTGAACTTCGCGGATAACCAATGCCGCTGGGACCGCCGAAGCGCAGGCCATTACGAAGTATGGTTTCTTACGCTCAATCACAGGGCTGCGCGACGGGGCTTCTGGTTTCGCTACACGCTTGAATCGCCCACTAACGCAGAGCCTCGCGCCGCGCTGTGGGCTGCCGCTTTTGATCGCGCGAAACCGGAACTGAATTTTGGATTGAAGCGCGCTTGCGAGATCGACCAGTTTGCGTTTGAAGAGGGCGAGGCATTCAACCTCAGAATACTTGACGGCGCGTTTTCATCCTCGCGCGCAAGGGGGCGGATCGATAACCGAGAGCACAGTATCGAATGGGACCTGCGCTTCAAGCCGAACGAGAAGACTTACCATCACATCAAGCGTTCTCTAATACGTCTTGTGCGGCCCGTATCGTTTGTGTGCTCGCCCAATCTCGACGCGCGCTTCAACGGCAGCGTCATCGTAGACGGGCGCGAGTTTTACATCGAAGATGAGCCGGGCTGCCAGTCACATCTCTGGGGGCGCAAACACGTTGACGAATGGGTATGGGTTCACTCGAACGCTTTTGATAAACATCCGGGCACGGTCTTTGAAGGACTGGCGGCTCGACCCCGCCGCGCGGGCCGCGCGCTTTTCCCGATTCAATCCCTCTACCTCAGACATCGCGGCGAAGAGCATCGCTTTACCCGGTTGCGATTCGCCGAACAGTGGAAGCGAAATCTCGGAATAGGCTACTGGTCATTTTCAGCCTCGACCGCCCGTCTGCACATCGAAGGCGTAGCGCAATGCCGCCTGCGCGATATGATGCAGGTCGAATACCTGGACCCTGACCGGGAGCCGCTCTACTGCATCAACAGCGAAGTGGCGAACCTCAAGATCAGACTGTTCAATCGCGTGCGCGGATTGCGCTGGCGGCACGTCGAAACGATCAACGCGCGGTCAACGGCTCACCTCGAACACGCCTCAAGAATCGCCGAACAAAACGTGAATATGGCGTTTGAATAAACGGCTGAGTTGGGAATGGGCTGTAGCTAATGTCAGGCTTTCATCGAGAATGAATTATGCAACAGTTTAGTATCGTATATGTCTTAACAAATCCGGCTATGCCCGGACTCGTGAAGATTGGTCGTACATCGCACAACGACGCCAATATTCGAATTGCTCAGCTATACACAACGGGTGTACCTGTTCCGTTTACAATAGAGTTTGCAGGTCGCGTACAAAATGCAGAAGAAGTCGAAAAAGCCATGCATACGGCGTCTGCGCCTTATCGAATAAACCCGAAAAGAGAATTCTTCCGTATAGAACCAGAGCAGGCCATTGTTATACTTAAGTTGCTTCATACAGAGGATGCCACTACGGAGATTTTGCAGCAGCCTACAGATCTCGATCAGCAATCACTTGCAGCCGCCGAGCATCTGAAGTCGCGCCGCCCTCCTTTGAATTTTGCTGAAATGAATATTCCGATTGGCGCGAGCCTTCAATCAATTCATGATGACACTGTAGTCATAAGTAGTCTCACCGAGAAAAGTAAAAATGGGGGATGAACCTGAAATATTTCTATCTACAGCGACGCGCCAAGTGCTTGGGCTGGAATATAATGTTGCTCCAAGCCCGCACTGGACATATCAAGGGCGTCTATTGAAAGAAATATACGAAGAGACGTATGGCGATCCTACACTCTGAAACTCGCACGAAAGCCTAACAGATGTAACTAGCGGAGGCCGCGAGGCGAATGTCTTAACAGAGTGTGAATATCACACGCCGCCCGCGCCGGAATTGTTAAGATATCTGATACAATGACAGCGATAATTTTTAATGGAGCTGTTCATGAATTTCATTGTAGAAACCGAGCAGGAAGAGGATGGCCGCTGGATAGCAGAGGTGCTGGAACTACCTGGGGTGTTGGCTTACGGTAAGACTCATTTGGAAGCGGTAGCTAAAGCGCAAGCTTTAGCTCTGCGTGTGATTGCAGAACAACTGGAACATGGAGAAATCGCTCCGGATTTAGTAAGCGTTTCATTTGCGGCGGCATGAGTCAATGGCCCTCAACAAGAGCTAAACGTGTACTGACAGCGCTCCTTCGCATTGGCTGGAGTATTAAACGTCAATCTGGTTCACACCGTACACTGTCACGGCCCGGTTGGACGGATGTTGTGTTTGCATTCCATGATAATGATGAGATAGGCCCTCGTATGTTGGCGCGCATATCTAAATCAACCGGCTTGAAACCTAAAGATTTGTAAGCCCCCACACCGCGCATTGCCTATTCCCCACATATTCAAATTTCCAAACTAAATTCTTGCAGCCTGCGTCTAAGTTTGTGAACGACTGAAAACCAATAAAAGACGGCGAGCGGCAGGCAATCCCTTGCCCGTCTCGGTCATCGAATATAGAAGCATCAGACGAGGTAGCACAATATGAAATTCCAGACGAAAAAGACCCCTTTGAAATTTATGATTGCAAATCGCACAGTGGTCGCGCTTGCAACAGTCGCGTCTTTCGCGCTCGGCCTGCTTATGCCTGTCGTCGCGGATACGCGCCCCTCACGCGCGCGCGCTTTGACCGAAGAGCAGAGAATAGTCCACCTGCTCAATCGCACAGGGTTCGGCCTGCGCTCCGGTGATGTCGAGCGCGTCCGCGCTATGGGTGTTGAAAAATATTTAGATCAACAACTTCATCCCGAACGCATTGAAGACTCTGCGACCGAAGCGCGGCTCAAACGACTGGAATCTCTGAACATGACGATAGCCGAGATCTATGAAAAATATCCTCAGCCGAATATGATCGCCAACCAGCTTGGCATAGGCAAGAAGCAACAGGCTAAACAAAATGATCAGATGAATCCGAACTCGCAGACCGGCGCGAACAAGGGAGCTGACAACAATCAGGCAGACGATGTGGTCGATCTGACCAGGCGAGAGAACCGGCAGGCTGTAATGGCATATTATCGAGAGCACGGCTTGAAACTGCCTGCGATGCTGCTCGGAGACCTGATGGAGCAGAAGATCATTCGCGCCGTCTACAGCGAGCGGCAGATGCAGGAAGTGATGACCGATTTCTGGTTCAATCATTTCAACATCTTTTACGCGAAAGGCGCGGACCGATGGCTGACTACGGATCACGAGATGAACGCGATTCGCCCGCACACGCTCGGCAGGTTCAAAGACTTATTGATGGCGACGGCCAAAAGCCCCGCGATGCTTTTCTATCTCGACAACTTTCAATCAAGCTCGCCCGATGCGAAATTGCCCGAGCGACGCGGGCAGCGCCGTCCGGGCCTGCTCGGCGGATTCGGCAATAGACAGTTGAGCCCCGAACAGCAGCGCCGCCAGCAGGCCGCTCAGCAGTTTAGAAATCGCAAGCCCGGCATAAACGAAAACTATGCGCGCGAGTTGATGGAACTTCACACACTGGGCGTCGAGGGCGGATACACTCAAAAAGATGTTCAGGAAGTGGCGCGATGCTTCACGGGCTGGACGATCAACCAGCCGCGCCGCGACGGCTCGTTCATATTCCGCTCGTGGATGCACGACGACGGCGAGAAGACTGTGCTCGGTAAAAAGATTCCCGCAGGCGGCGGACAGCGTGACGGCGAGATGGTCATCGACCTGCTCGTTCATCACCCGAACACCGCGAAATTTATTTCAACCAAACTCGTGCGCCGGTTTATAAGCGACAATCCTCCGCAGTCGCTCGTTGATCGAGTTACGGGCGTATACCAGAAGACCGATGGCGACATTCGCGAAATGCTGCGCACGATATTCACTTCGCCTGAGTTCAATTCGCCGGACGCTTATCGCGCGAAGATCAAATCGCCGTTCGAGCTTGCCGTCTCGGCAATTCGCGCGCTGGGCGCAGACGCGACCAACACTATTCAGGTTGCGCAGTTCATAGCGAAGATGGGCCAGCCGCTTTATCGTTACCAGCCGCCGACTGGTTTTCCGGACCGCGCTGAGCAGTGGGTCAACACAGGCTCTTTGCTTGAGCGATTGAATTTCGGGCTTGCGCTCGCCACAAACAAGTTGCGAGGGACGAATGTCGATCTGAAACGCATAGCGCCGAACATTGAAGGCAGCGACACGGCGCGCGCCCTTGACCGGGCAATCGCTCTGCTGTTGAACAATGACGTATCGACCGGGACGCGCGGCGTGCTGGACAAACAGTTGCGCGAAGGAGTGCCCGTCAAAGGCGTGCTGGACAATTCGCCCGATGCGATGAAGTCGAACGGCCAGATGGATGATGACGTATCGCTTCTGGCCGATGACAACAGCGGCGCGCAGCGAAGGGCCAAAGGCGACAAGGTAGCCAAATACGACGACCCGAACAGGAAGGCCAGAAGGCTCGGGCTCGGCGATGACATTTCTATGCAGACGAGGCCGGGAGCCGCGAATGATCCTGATGTTGCAAAGGCATTCGGGCTGGTGCTCGGCTCGCCTGAATTTCAAAGGCGATAAGATAGCCCGAAGTGGAAACTGTAGTGAGAGGGCTGAGCCGGGAGTATAATTACTCCATTCATCACGAAGCGATCAGGCAGGAGTTAAGAAAATGGCAGTAACCCGAAGATTCTTTCTCAAATCATCAGGACTGGCGATGGTGAGCCTTGCCGCTGCGCCGTCATTTTTAAAGCGCACGGCGCTCGCACAGTCTCTTAAAGGCGCGGGCAAAGACCATCCTATTATAATCGCGATATTCCAGCGCGGCGCGATGGATGGCATATCAGCGGTGATTCCGTTCGGCGATAAAAGTTACTATAGCGTGCGCCCGAACATCGCCGTGCCCGAACCAAAAAGTGGAAACCCGGATGCGGCGATTGACCTTGACGGATTTTTCGCGCTTCATCCGGCGCTCTCCGCGTTCAAGCCGATTTACGACGCGGGCAATCTTGCAATCGTTCACGCAACGGGATCGCCCGACAACACCCGTTCGCACTTCGACGCGCAGGACTACATGGAAGCCGGAACGCCCGGCAACAAAGGCACGACCGACGGCTGGCTCAATCGCTATATGCAGTCGAAGCGCGAGCCTGCGGCCACGCCTTTTCGCGCAGTATCGCTTACGGCCAACCTGCCGCGCACGCTTTTCGGACCAGCGCCTGCGATTGCGATGACCAATATATCGGATTTCGGAGTGCGCGCGGGCGCGGGCAATAATCAGGTGGCTAAAGGCTTCGAGGAGCTTTATGCGCAAGGCGTGGCGGACGTGCTGCGCGGCACGGGCAAGGAAGCTTTCGAGGCGGTGAAGATGTTGAAGAAAGCCAACCCGCAGCAGTACGCGGCAGTGAGCGGCGCGAACTATCCGCGCTCGCCGTTCGGACAGGCGTTGCTGCAAATCGCGCAGCTGATCAAATCGGATGTCGGCGTCGAAGTCGCGTTCACGGATGTCGGCGGATGGGACACGCACGCAAATCAGGGAAGTTCGCGCGGCCAGCTTGCGAACCGCTTGCAGGATTTCAGCGCAGGAATCTCTGCTCTGTACAAAGACCTCGGCGACCGCATGCAGAACATAGTGATACTGACGATGACAGAGTTCGGTCGCACGATTAGACAAAACGGGTCGGGCGGTACGGATCACGGTCATGCGAGTTGCCTGTTTGCGCTCGGCGGCCCTGTAAAGGGCGGCAAAGTCTACGGCAAATGGCCCGGCCTTGCCGCAGAGCAATTGTACGAAGGCCGCGACCTTGCGCTGACGACAGACTTCCGCGACGTGTTTGCAGAAGTGGCCGCACGTCACATGGGCGCGACCAGTCTGAACGCAGTATTCCCCGGCTTCACTCCGAATGCGGCGAATTTCCGTGGGCTGATTCGCAGTTGAGATTTTGTGAGCCGTCGCTGTCTGTAAAAGAGAGCGACGGCCATTTTAATTGAAAGTCCTTTTAACTTGCGGCCTCGGCTGCTCTCCTCAAAGTTATGTCCAGTCCCCGAAATATAAGATCCAATAATATAATCTGCATCATTGCGCTCGCCTTCCTGTACTGGCCGAGCGCGTGTCCTGTTTATGCTCAGGATGACCAGTCGTCTGCCATCAAGCTTCAGGCAACTCTGGTCAGCGTGCCTGTGATTGTAAGCGACCGGCAGGGGCGTTATATGGGCGGGCTGAAGGTGCAGGACTTCACGCTCTACAAAGATCGCGTGCAGCAACAGATAGCCGCCTTCGATTCGGTTGAAGAGCCGATCAACGTCGCGCTCCTGCTCGATACGAGCAAGAGCACCCGCAATGTGCTTGATGATATTAAAGACGCCGCTACGGATTTTCTAAAAACGCTCAGGCCGCAGGACCGCGCGATGATTGTGAGCTTCGATTACGAAGCGCATGTCCTGAGCGTGCTCACATCAGACCGCAAGGCTTTAGAGCGGGCCGTCAGGCGTGCCGAGATAGGACTGTATCCGGGCACAACGCTGCGCGATGCAATCGTTAAAGTGACGAACGAACACTTCAAAGAGATAAAAGGGCGAAAGGCGATTGTTTTGTTGACGGACGGCAAAGATCACGGCAGCCGAACGGGCGAAGCCGAATTGCTGGACTCTGCGGCTGAATCGGATGCGATTGTCTATTCGATCTTTTACGGCACTGGCGTTGGGCGAGCCATTGACGACCGTCCGCGAGGCCGTTTTCCGGGCGGGGGCCGTGGCGGCTGGCGCAGGCGCGGCGGCGGCGATTCGCCCCGGCAGATGCCTGAACGGCGAAGGCGGCGCGAGCGCATGGAGCAAAAGAATGAAGACGCGGCAGAGTTTTTAAACGAGCTTTCAGAAGTTTCAGCCGGTCGTTTCTATTCGAGCGAAGTCTCAGATCTCAAAGATACGTTCAACCAGATTGCCGAAGAGTTGCGCCATCAGTACCGGCTCGGTTTTTACGCAAACGACGAGAAGCGCGACGGCAGTCTGCACAGATTGACAGTTCAGGTTGCGCGACCGGGGGCGGTCGTCAGGGCGCGTAATAATTATCGCGCTGCGCAGCCCGATTGAGTATCAATGTTTGTCAGATTTGGATTGTTCTTTTAACAACCTTGAAAAGTCATCACGCAATTCCTTACATTGCAGCGAACGTGAATGCTGAATTTCGCATGTGCTCATTCCTGCTGAAGAATATATCGAAGATGGTCTTCTTTATTCGCTATCAAACTTCGGCTTACGGCTGTTTATCTTTCGGTAAGTACCGTTGGCCGTCACGTTATGCCCGAAGCCGCAGCCTCCTTCCTGATCCACAACCAGTTTGCCCTGCGTGAACTTCATGGTGATTTTGCATTCATCATCCGACTCATCAGGTTTGAAGATGGCCGTGACGCCTTCTATCTGAGCTATGCCGTCGCCTGACCCGGAGTTTGCCATCCACCCTTCTTTCGTCTTGTACTCGTAAGAGCCGGAAAATTCTATCTTCAGTTTTTGATTCCCCAATGCCCATACCTTGAACGTGTTGTTCCTGTAGCGCCATGTGCCATTGACCTGTGATGCGGTGACGATGTTCTGCCGGGCTGTCAGCTCGACGGTGAGCAGTAAAAGCAGAATAATCGAAAATGAAAGAATGAAGAACGGTCTTCTCATGTTGCCTCCTGTCTCTTTCCCCAAAGCTCGGATAGGGAAGTCGTGACTCACCCCTCCAGTTCATCGCTCAGCATCTTCAACGCGTCCTTCTCCTCTTGTTTAAACCTGTTGGCAACGCCTTGTTGAACCTTTGGAGAGTTGCGCGAAAAATTGACCAGGACACCCTCGCTGTTTTTCCTGCCTCGCTCGGCGTAAATGGCGCTAATCAATTTTGCGTCAAAATTCGGATCGTCAGAGCTTACTTTCACTCTGGCCATCGCCTTGTGCACTATGGAAGACCCCCCGCCATGCTGCACAGCCGTTGACCAGACAACATCCTGAAGCGCATGAGAGCGGGTCGTTATATCGACATCATCTTCGTTCAAAATCTTTTTTACGAGCAGGTCGAAATGAGTTCGCTTGATAAATTCGTGCTGGCTGTTTTTAAACTCGTCGGGCTGCCTGGCGGCGACATCTTTCCATACCGCCGTAAACTCAGCACTGCCTGGTTTGAGATTCAGGAATCGGTCTCGAAAAACGAAATCCGATTGAGAAACAAAACGCTTTACCGTTCCTCCTCCCGGTATGCTTGTCATCTGATAAGAGCCATAAGAAGCACCCCCAGCATCTCCTTTCCCGCTTGATACTATGCCGCAGCCTCGTCCACCGGTCTCGAATTTTTCAGATAGTTTTCCCAACACTATGTCGCCCGAATCGGGTTTAATCGGAACCGGCGGAGGCTTGATCGGAACCGGCGGAGGTTTGATCGGTTGAACGACGGGGTCTGACTGGTCCCCCGGTATAATAATTTCATCACCTATTTTTACGTTATTTGGGTTTGCTTTAAATCGAGGATTGGCATCGAGCAATTGAGCCAGAGTTACTCCGTTGGCTTTAGCGATTTTCGACAGCGTGTCTCCTCGTTTGACTTTAACGGTCATGCTTTCAATCTCCTTTCGTGTGGAAGTAATCCTACAGCGCTCTGAGCTTGAGGCGATTATAGAAACCGCCTCTGTTATTGCAATAGCGCGCTTTTCAGTAATATATGTCAAAAGCGCGCTATTGCATAACCATTCAAACAAATCACGAAATTGAATGCCAGTAAAAGACTTTTATTTCCTGTCCACAGCTTTCGAGCGTGTGCTAACATCATCCATCCAAAAAAGAGGCGCGAGATAAGAATGGATAAATTTCGGATCACAGGCGAGCGCCCCCTCGAAGGGCGCGTTCGAATCAGCGGCGCAAAAAACTCCGCGCTGCCATGCATGTCGGCTGCGCTGCTGACAGACGAGACTGTAACGCTCCACAACCTGCCCTATGCCCGCGACATCATCACCATGCGCCGTCTGCTCGAAGACCTCGGCAGCCATGTATTGATGCCCGAACTGTGCACGCTCAACATCACAGCAGACCGTGTTGAATTTTTTGAAGCGCCTTACGAACTGGTCAAAACCATGCGCGCAAGCGTGCTGGCGCTCGGCCCGCTGCTGGCCAGATTCGGCGAAGCGCGAGTATCGCTGCCCGGCGGGTGCGCAATCGGACAGCGCCCCATCGATCTTCACCTGTCGGCATTTGAAAAACTCGGCGCGAGCGTGTCGCTGGAAGGCGGCACAGTAGTCGCGCGAGCCGCCCGTCTTCAGGGGCGCGAAGTATATTTCGATAAAGTGACCGTGACCGGTACTGAAAACCTGTTGATGGCCGCCGCGCTTGCGGAAGGCGAAACGGTTCTGGTAAACGCCGCGCGCGAGCCTGAGGTCGTTGACCTTGCCGAACTGCTCAACAAAATGGGCGCGCGAATCGAAGGCGCGGGCCAGAGCACTATTCGGATCGAAGGCGTTGAGAAACTGGGAGGCGCAGAGCACACCATCATCGCCGACCGAATCGAAACAGGCACTTTTATCGCCGCCGCCGCCATCACGGGCGGGCAACTCGACATAGTAAACTGTAACCCGCAACACCTCACAGCCGTACTCGACAAGCTGCGCGAGACGAACATTCGCATCGAACAGACGGACGCAACCTCGCTTCGCGTGAGCGCAAACGGTCGCCTGAAACCGTCGGATGTGACCACGCTTCCTCATCCGGGTTTCCCGACCGACATGCAGGCGCAGTACATGACGCTGATGACGCTTGCGGAAGGAACGTCGATCATCACCGAGACGATATTCGAGAATCGGTTTATGCACGCGGCAGAGTTGATGAGAATGGGCGCGCATATAAGGCTCAGCGGGCGACAGGCTGTGATCGAAGGCGGGCAGGCATTGATGGGCGCGCGCGTGCAGGCCTCGGACCTGCGAGCCTCGGCCTCGCTCGTTATCGCAGGGCTTGCGGCGAAAGGCGAAACCATAATTGACCGCGTCTATCACATAGATCGCGGCTATGAAAAGATAGAAGAGAAACTGCGCGCGGTCGGTGCTGATATAGAAAGATTCCGAGATTGAACCCCGGAGATTGAAACATCGCGCAATGAAAATTGATCGATGATTAATTGATTCGATGACTCAATTAAATTTGACTCGATTGCAATGCGTGGTTGATAATAACTGAGAGAAGATTATGGAAAACATGCCGGAACAAAGCTGCATATTCTGTAGCATCGCTGCAAAAGACACGCCAGCGGAATTCGTGTATCAGGACGATCAGGTGGTTGCAATCAAAGACGCCAATCCGCAAGCGCCTGTTCATATACTTGTAATTCCCCGCGAGCATAACCTTGAATCGCTGAACGACCTGTCAAAGCTCGACCTGACGTTAATGGGGCATCTGCTTTACACAACCGCGAAAGTCGCAAACCAGATGGAGATTGCCGAAAGCGGTTATCGCGTCGTCATCAACACGGGTGATGCGGCGGGCCAGAGCGTGCCTCATCTGCACGTTCACCTGCTTGGCGGGCGCAACCTTTCCTGGCCACCGGGCTGATTTACAATCGGGTCTTCTGCAATTCAAGCGCGCGTATTCAACCTTTGACTGTGCGCCGCTTCCACAAGCCGAACCCAAGAATTATCCAGGCGACAAGAGCTATATACTCGAACCGGCGAAAACTGCCGGGGATCGCCGGAATAACCTTCATTACAATGAGCAGCGCCGCCACCGCAGCCCCGCATACTCCAATGATGCGCGAGCGCGGTGTGACGGCTTTGCCCGCTCCGTAACAGAATGCAAGACAGGTTGCGAGCCAGCCTGTTGCCGAGAGATCGGGACCAGTACGGCCTGCCCAAGAAAAGAGGCCATGATAGTACGTGAATTCGACATAAGAATCAGCCCTGAAAGGGCGAAATTCAATAGCACAGGGCATCGCCCTGTGTCTTGCATCAAGATAAACTAACGTGAGTTCGATATAACTAGACGAGAGCAGGTAACTGCTCCAGTTCTTTGCTCCGAATGTTTAATGACGGTTTCTTCTCCTTGAACGTATAGGCGATTAACGCCGCCATCACATTGACCAGGAAATTTGCCGTGCTCCGATGCCTTGTGTGCTCTATCTGACAGATGTTTTTCAATTGATCATTGATCGTTTCTATCAACGCTCGCTTCCTCAGCATTATCTGGTCGAAGACCGACACCAAGCGATTTTTCATGTTCTTCTTGATCTTCGTTATCAACTCCAGATTTTGCTCACTGAGCACTTCATTCAAGGCTTTTGAGATGTAGCCTCGGTCGCCAAACAGTTTGCCGAACAAGCCCTTCGCCAACTTAGGCACTGGTTTGCGATCATCTACATTGCCTGCCGTCAGATGAAACGACAACAGCTCTCCCTGATCGTTTACGACCAGATGCAGCTTGAAGCCGTAGAACCAATCAACACTTGATTTGCCCCGCTCAGCAACGTGAGCAAAGACTTTATGCGAGTGAATGCGGCGATTATGACAGACTGCCAAAGGCAACGAGTCAATGAAGGCGATGCCTGAGGTCCGGCCTTTGCGAGTTTGTAAGTAAGCGCACAGCGGCACAAGCGCCTTAGGCATTAGCTCAACGAAGCGCGTATAGCTAACGAGACTGGGGAATTCCTGGCGTAGATGAAGGCAAACTTCTTTCTGGTAATAGTCTTTGAAAGTGCGATAGCTAGAGAGCTGAAACCAGATAACAATGGTCATAATCTCGCTGAGAGTCAGCGAAGATTTGCGATGGCGTTGCAAGTCGCCAGATTGTAAAAGCCTGGCATTGAAGGAAGGTTCAAAGCTCCGGCAGAAATCGTCAAGATCGGAGAAAAGGGGTAGAATCTGATTGTTCATAGGAACTCCTTGAGGCTGAAAGATTTGTTTTTGAGACAACTCAATCATATCTCAAGGTGTTCCTTTCCTTCTTATGTCGAACTCACGTTAAACTACAAGCCCTGTAAGGGCGAAATAAATCACCTGGTTTATTTCGCCCTTTCAGGGCTTGAATGTTGATTCGTGTTCTGATCGGCTTTCACTTCGGCTCGATGATTTCGACGCGCTCTATACGGTCGTCGCGAGCTATGCGGTTGACTACATCCATTCCTTCAATCACCTGGCCGAAGACCGTGTAACCACCGTCGAGGTGAGGCTGCGGCGAATGAGTGATGAAGAACTGGCTGCCGCCCGTGTCCTTGCCTGACAAGGCCATGCCTACAGTGCCGGTCTCGTAACGGCGAAGATTTATCTCGTCTCGAATCTGATAGCCCGGCCCGCCGTTTTGATCGCCGCGCGGGTCGCCGCTTTGAATAACGAAATTCGGCACTACTCGCATGAATGTCAGTCCGTTATAAAACCCGTTACGGGCCAGCTGCATGAAATTATCAACGGTCATCGGCGCGGCATCGGCCAGCAGTTCTATGCGAATCAGGCCCTTCTTTGTATGCAGGACGGCGACGGGATTTTTTGCCGCCTCCATCAACTGCGCCATGCGTTGCCAGTAGGCGCGGTCGTGTCCCGTTTTGGCTTTGCCTATGGAGAGCTTGAGCGGCCCTGCTTCGATACTGGATTGTCTGAGCAGCTCTGTGGCTTTCAGCCGCACAACATAATCCTGATCGGCGGTTTCATCCGCAAGCGCCTGTACGCTCAGGGGGTGCTTGAGTTTGTCCGCAGCCTCCAGTATCGCAATGCGCGCATCGTTCATATTATCGGCGCGGGCAGTCTTGTATGCGGCTTCGAGCGCGATTGCTATGTCATTGGATGAATCACCCAGTTCGCCTAAAAGCGTCGCAGCGGTTGCGCGCACTATTACGTCTCCGGCTTTGAGGTGTTCCAGCAGCAGGTCGCGCAATCCTTCGACCTTTGTCTGAGACATCGCGTTCAAAATATCGGACACGGCGCGCACATCCGGCTTGCCATAGGTTTTACCCTGAATGAAATCGAGCAGCAGCGCTTTGGCCTTTTCCGTCCCCAGTTGCCCCAGCCCCTGCGCGTAATTGGCCATCGCTTTCCAGTCACCGCTCGGCAGCCTGAGCGATTCAGGCGCATCAAAGAATGCGGCTTCTCCGAACTTTGCTATGGCAATTTCGGTTTCAGGATTCGCGCCGAGCTTGCCGTCCGCCAATCGAAACGCCTTGAGCAGCGCAAGCCCGCGCTGATCTTTGATGTTTCCAAGCGCGGTCGCAATCAACAGCAGCAGGTTCTGTTCGGTCGGCGTTCCGGATTTGTCTCGATCAAATGAGCGATAAGCGGCCATCTGCGTGTTGCCCATCGTCATCAGCGCATCGACCGCGCGTGCGTCACCAATTGCGCCAAGCGCGACTATCGCATTAGCCACTACGCGCGCGTCCGCGTCGGCCAGAAGCTTTACCAGCCCCTCGACCGCGCCCGTGGCCTTTGCGACTCCGAGCGCGCGAGCGGCGTGCGCGCGAACGAGCGGGTTTTTGTCTTCGAGCAGCGTTAGCAACGCGGGCACGGCTTGAGCTATGCCTTCGCGAATTCTCGCAAGCGCGTTGGCGGCCTGCCATCTTATGTCCGGGTCCGTGGATCTAAGCTGCGCCGTTACGGCTTCGACCGACGAAGGCTGGCGTATTCTGAGAAGCGCCGTGAGCGTGAGCGAGGTCAGCATCTTCACGTCTTCCGTTGGCAGCGGCTCGGCGGCAGGCGGAAGCAGTTTCACGAGCGCATCCGTTATGCCGCGTATGCCGTAATTGCTGAGCGAAGTGGCCGACAATTTGTTTGACACGATCTTGCCCAGCGCCTCGGCGCATCGAGCGCGAACGATGACGGAACTCTCAACCGCCGGATCGATATGTTGCAGCAGATAGCTTGCCGCATGATGGCTTTCGGTTTCGCCAAGCGCAAAGGCCGCCAGCGCGCGAAATTCGACATTGCGATTCTCAGGGTTCTTATCGCCGTTCAGCACGTCAAACAGAAAGGGCAGCGCGCTCGGATAACCTATACGCGCGAGCGCAAGAATGGCTCGCCGCCGCACCCCGCCATGCGGCGGTTGCAGCATCTCGATCAGGTCGTTATTGGCAGTGCGCTCATCTTCGTACTGAATGATCTTCGGATAGAGTGTGCGCTGCGTCCGGTCGCGTTTAAGCGTCGGCTTGCGCGACTGGGGAGATACGGGCAGAGCTTGCGCGGCCACGAGCGCAGGCAGTACAAGAACAGCTAAAGCCGCTTTCAGTGTGTTGATTCTCATTAACAACATTATAAGCAATGACAAGTGATGCGTGACAAGTGGCGAAGAGAGAATTGATTTTAAGGGTTGCCGTATTCAACGGCGAATCTTGCTCGATGGCGGAACCCACATGTCTTCGGCGTCGGGCGGGCGGCTCACTGTCACGATGTCGATGAACCGGCCAACCATCTGCTTCATCGCTTCGGCTCTATCAGAAATCCGGTTATAGAGATTGTGTTCTTCTCGCGGGTCTTCTCGCAGGTTGTACAATTCAAAATTGTAATAATCCTGATTGTAGATAAGCTTGTATCCGTCCTGAGTTATGACCATGTATTTTCTGCTTGGCGGATGAACGTTCTCGGAAAGCTGCACATACGGAGACTCGTATTTGTAAACCTGCTCACCGTAAATCGGCGGATGCGAAAACGCTTCGCCCCGCATCAAAGGCAACAGGCTTACGCCCGCATACTGCTCTGGATAATCAAGCCCCACAGTGTTGAGTATCGTTGCGCCCAAATCTATGCTGCTGACGTAATCGGGTATGCGGCGAGGCGCAAGAGTCGGCACATAAAAGATCGTGGCGATGCGCATCTGCTCGTTGTAGAGTTGCGAATTGTGTTTGTAGACGGCGCGCTCGCCGACCGATTCGCCGTGATCGGCCATTATAACGATCATCGTATCGTTCATCTTTCCGCTCTGGTCGAGCCAGTCGAACAAGCGGCCCAGTTGGAAATCCGTAAAAGCTATCTCGCCATCATAAAGGTCCGTAAAAGACGAGCCGTAATTAAATCTGGCATGCCTTGCAAACGGCAGATGCGGGTCGGGCACATAGATGTAAGCGCAGAACGGGCGCTCCTGCGGATGCCTGCTTAAAACTTCGATGGCTTTATCAACTGTGCTGTTAAGGCCCTTCTTGCCCGGCTTGACGATCTGCTCGATTCCTTTGACGTGACGCTGGAGAAAAGCGAGGCGGCGCGGAAAAAGAAAGGTCTTGTAGCCGTTGCGCCTGAGCACTTCGGTCCACGTTTCGTAATGCCCGTCCCAGTAAGCCGACTGCATGAATTTCGGCACAGCCTGATAGGTGTTTGGCGAAGGTGTGAACGCATTATCGAATACCACCGAGCGCGCGGCCAGCCGGTCAAGGTTCGGGCTGGTATCTCTGTTATAACCATACGTGCCGAGATGATCTGCCCTCAGCGCGTCTACGAATATGTAAATCAGATTGTACCGCTTCGCGCCCGCTTCCGGCGCTCGACGGGCGGCCTCGCGCTCCCTGTTCCACGAATCGATGTCCTGCGCCGTCAGGTCGCCGCCGATGCAGTTGTTGTCGATGCTGTCTCCGGTCACCTCGGTCGCGCCGGGATTGATGCCCGCCTGATTATCCTGCGGGTCGCCTCCGCCAAGCAGTGCTGAGTATCCGTCCCGGTCAAAATCGAGCGCCCATTGAGCCAGCCTGAAATTCTGTTTTGCCTGCGTCGTGCGATAAAAGAGTTGAGTCTTGAGATTCTGGTTATGATCGAATCGCGCGAAGGTGAAAACGACCGCCGCGATGAGAATTATAATGGCCAGCGCCGCGACGGATTTTTTGCGCGCGACCTCGAACGCCGAAGAAAAATAGATCGTGCCCACAAGCGCAAACGCAAGCGCCGTGTTTGCCAGAAACATCGACCGGTTCAACGAAGGCTCATAAAGCTGAACTTCGATGCGCGAATCTATGTAGTAGGCGACCGCCATCACCGCCACGAGGCTGACCATCCAGATTGCGCGTATCGGCCATCCCCACCGCTTTGAAGCGCGCGTCACTGCCCACAGGATCGAGCAGATGACGATCAATCCCATCAGGGTTAAATAGGCGTCGAGCCGCTCGAACTTCAAAAGCAGCCGTGTCATGTGAGGCAGCTTTTCGGCCTCTCTTATCACGCCGATTATATAAGCGTGAATCTTCGGTTGCTGATTCAAAAGCGCTGCGGCAAGCGCGCAAACTGCCAGCCCCGCAATCAACCTGTGCGCAAGGCGCGGCGGTGTTCCTCTTGCCAGAAATTTCTCAAGCCGCCGCTTCAAAAACGTGGCCGCGTGAACGAACAGCCCGACGGATAGACCGATGAGCGAACCGATGACAATGTTCAGGCTGAAGTAAGAGGTAAAGACCAGTCTTTCAGAAAACGACGCGAAGACGGGCGTGAGTTGAATGTTGAGATCAATCCATTCTATGAGAGCAAGCAGAAAGGCCGCCGCTGCGCCCAGCATCGCATAGGCGCGAAGCGAAATCAGCAGAGAAGCGTTCTTCTCCGTCTCTATATCATCGGCGCGCCGGGTGAATGATTCCAGAACCGCGACGGCCCTTTTTAACATTTGGCTATCTCGACAAGGTTATCGTAAAACGTCGCGCCATCGCCTATGTCCGTCAAAGCCTGCGATACCGTCTGATTAACGTTGCTGCGACCGGGACTCAGTTTGTTCCACCACGTCGAAAGCGCGCAGGCCACGCCCGCCTGTACGCGGTCGGAAACCTGCGCTACAAGCTGGCATTCGCCGCGATCATTCCACACGCGCACCATCTGGCCGTCGGCTATCTGGCGGCTTCGGGCGTCTGTTTCGTTGATCAGAACGAAAGGCTGTCGCTCGCTTTTGAGAAACGATTTCAGGTTTGAGAAGGACGAATTTAAAAACGAGTTCGCGGGCGGGCTGATCAGTTGTAGCGGGTATCGCGCGGCAAGCTCCGGCGAGCTTGCGGGCGATTCGCGCGGCGGTATGTATGCGGGCAGCGGATCGAGTCCTGCCGCCTTCATGCTTTCGGAATAGAACTCGCACTTGCCCGACGGAGTTTTATAGCCGCCTTCGGCAAATGGCGCGAATATTTCCGGCAGGTTCAATCTGGCCCAGCCGTCGCGTTTCAATCGTTCGAGCGTGACGCCTTCAAAGAGCGAATCCGTCGTCGCCAATGCCTGTTGGATGATCTCTTCGTCCGTATCTTTGAAGCATTCTTCTTCAAATCCCATTCTTTCCGCAAGCTGCCTGAAAACCCGCCAGTTCGGTTCGGCTTCGCCGAGCGGCGCAATCGCGGGTTCGTTGTAGACTAGATAATAATGGCCGTAGGGCTTCACTATGTCGCGGTGTTCCAGTTGTGTGGTCGCGGGCAGTAAGATGTCCGCATAATCGGCGGTGTCTGTTTGAAACTGTTCGTGCACGACCGTGAAGAGGTCTTCGCGCATCAAGCCTTCGATGACCTTCGATTGATCGGGAGCTATTGCCGCCGGGTTCGAGTTATAAACATATAGCGCGCGAACCGGCGGGCGCGCTTCGGTGAGCGCTTCGCCGATGCGCGTCATATTGATCGTTCGCGGATTGCCGCGCATCAAGTCCGGGCGTTCAAGCTCATTGTTATTGAGCTTGAATGTCCCGCTCGTCGAAAGCAGCACGCCGCCGCCCGCATCGCGCCACGCTCCTGTAAGCGCAGGCAAACACGAAATAGCGCGCACGGCCATGCCGCCGCCCGCGTGCCGCTGCAACCCGTAATTGATTCTGATTGCCGCAGGTCGAGTCGTTGCGTATTCGCGCGCGAAGTCGATTATCTCTTCTTCGGTGATGCCGCAGATGGCCGCCGCGCGCGCAGGCGGAAACTCTGCCGCGCGCTCGCGCAACTGGTCGAAGCCGAGCGTGTGGCGCTCGACATAATCACTGTCAACCAGACCTTCGTTTATTATGACATTCATCACAGACAGCGCGAACGCGGCATCTGTGCCGGGTTGAACCTGTATCAGTTGATGGCAGTGATCGAGCGTGTGATTGCGAAACGGGTCAATGCCGATGAGCCGCGCGCCGTTTGCAAGCGCTTCTTTGATTTCGGGCCACAGGTGAATGTTTGACGAAAGCGTGTTCGTTCCCCATAGCACGATCAGTCGCGCGCGATGGAAGTTCTCCATGTCTGTGCCCATCTTCACGCCGACCGTGTAAGCAAGAGCATCGCCGCCTGCCGACGAGCAGATAGTGCGCGCAAGCAGGCTCGCGCCAAGGCGATGAAAGAACCGGCGGTCCATGCTTGAGCCGTTGACCACGCCCATCGTGCCGCCATAGCTGAAAGGCAGTATCGCTTCGGGCCCGTCTTCGGACTGAGCAATCTCTTTGAAACGTCTGGCAACCGTGTCGAGCGCCTCGTCCCATGTGATGCGGGCGAATCGGCCTTCGCCTTTTTTGCCGACTCGTTTCATGGGATAAAGCAGCCGGTCGGGGTTATAGACCCGTTCGAGATAACGGGTCACTTTAGTGCAAAGAAAACCTCGCGTAGTCGGATGATCGGGGTCGCCTTCGACGCGCGTCGCTCGACCGTCTTCAACCTCGACGAGCATCGCGCAGGTGTCCGGGCAGTCGTGCGGGCAAGCTGCATGAATGATCTGTTTTTCCGGTTTCATAATCTCTCTTTACAATAAACGAGCATAAGCCACCAGTGACACGAATTCAAACGAATGTTTGCGGATAAGATACGTTGTGCCGACCGTTCGCCCAGTGTATTCTCGTGTGACGGAAAGGATTGCGAATGAAACTCTGGGGTGGAAGATTTACGGGCGAGGCCGACCCGCATTTTGCGCGCTTTAACTCATCATTTGCCTTTGACCGGCGCTTGATCGAGGCCGATATCGAAGGGAGTCTGGCTCAGGCGGAAGCTCTGCTGGCAGCCGGAATACTGAACGAAGATGAGGCCGGACAAATCAGCAACGCGCTCAAAGAAATATTGCGCCGCTCGCGCGAAGAGGCCCGCTACCTTGACAGCCGCGATGCGGAAGACGTTCACAGTTTCGTCGAAGCGGAGCTTGTCGCCGCGATAGGCGACGCCGGGTACAAACTGCATACGGGTCGCAGCCGTAATGATCAGGTTGCAACCGATCTGAGAATTTTTTTGCGCGGCGAGATTGATCGCCTGAATGCGCTTATTCGCGTGCTTCAACGCGCGCTGGTCGAGATGGCCGAAGCGAATTCAGATACGGTGATGCCGGGCTACACGCACCTTCAACGCGCGCAGCCCGTTCTGCTTGCGCATTATCTGCTCGCGTATTTCGAGATGATGAAGCGCGACCGCGCGCGTCTGGTTGAAATTCGCGGGCGAGTCAATGAACTGCCGCTCGGCTCAGGCGCGCTTGCGGGTACGGGCTTTGCGATTGATCGCGAAAGGATGGCCGAGCGATTGGGTTTTGATGGACTTTGCCTGAACAGTCTGGACGCGGTAAGCGACCGCGATTTCGTGATGGAGTTCGTATCGGCTGCCGCGATTGTGATGGTTCATCTGAGCCGATTGGCCGAAGACCTGATAATTTATTCGACCGCAGAGTTCGGATTTATAGAGTTGTCCGACGCCGTTTCAACCGGCTCGTCCCTGATGCCGCAAAAAAAGAATCCTGATTCGCTTGAACTGATTCGCGGCAAAGCCGGTCGCGTGTTCGGTCACACATCGGCGCTGCTGGCAACGATGAAGGGATTGCCGCTCGCCTACAACAAAGACATGCAGGAGGACAAAGAAGCGCTCTTTGACACAATTGATACGCTCGACGGTTCGTTGAGGGTAATGACAACAGTGATTCGCAACATCCGTGTTAATAAAGAGCGGGCGCGCGATGCGGCATCCGACGGGTTTTTGAACGCGACCGATCTGGCCGATTATCTGGTGCGGCGCGGACTGGAGTTTCGCCGCGCGCACGAGATAGTTGGCCGCACGGTGAGTTACGCGATGGAGCGGGGAAAGGCGCTCGAAGAATTATCAATAGATGAGTACAGACAGTTTTCGCCGCTCTTTGATGAAGAGTTGTACAAAACGCTGCCGCTCGAATCATCGCTCAGAAACAAGCCCGCGCTCGGCGGCACTTCGCCTGAGCGGGTCAGCGCGGCGCTGGCGCGAGCCAAAGCGGAAAATGATAATCAAAGCGATCAATGAAGATCGCTCCGACTGTCATTATATGGTGAATTATGACTGATACGGATTGGAAACATCACGGCGTTCGCATCGTTCATTCAAATGAGCTTGATACGAACACGCCGCAGACCGCAGGGATGAATCGCGCGGCGGCGATCACTCATGCCAAAGCGGGCGCGTCAAAGTTATGGGCCGGAACTGTCAGCATTCATCCGAACGCCAAAACCGGCGCGCATCATCACGGCGAACTCGAAAGCGTCATCTATGTCGTCAGCGGTCGCGCGCGTATGCGATGGGGCGAACATCTGGAATACACCGCCGAAGCCGGGCCGGGCGATTTCATATTTGTTCCGCCTTACGTACCGCATCAGGAGATAAACGCGAGCACAGACCAGCCGCTCGAATGCGTGCTTGTGCGCAGCGGGCAGGAGCCGGTAGTCGTCAATCTCGACATCCCGACCATCGAGCCGCCCGAAGTGGTCCGCTGGGTTGACGACATACACCGAAAGCCTTAACTCAAATCAAACATGAAAGCCTCGCTCTTCATCACGTGTCTCGTAGATCAGTTCTTTCCGCAAGTCGGCCTGAGCCTTGTGCAGGTGCTCAGGCGGCTCGGCTGCGAGGTTGATTTCCCGGCAGCGCAGACCTGTTGCGGCCAGCCCGCATTCAACAGCGGCTACAGAACAGAGGCGCGCGGTCTGGCAGAGCGACTAATCGACGTTTTTGAGAGCAGCGAATATATCGTTGCGCCGTCAGGGTCGTGCACCAGCATGGTCAAAGTTTTTTCTCCCGATCTTTTCAAAGATGACGCTGCTCTGCACAAGCGAGCGTTAAATCTTGCTTCGCGTGTTTACGAATTCACCGAATTTGTGGTCAACGTTCTGGGCGTTGAAGATGTGGGCGCGCGCTTTCATGGCAGAGTCGCGTTGCATCAGTCCTGTCATCTGCTGCGCGAGTTGAATGTGAGAAGCGAACCGCTCAAATTGCTGAAAGCCGTCAAAGGAATCGAACTCGTGGAACTGGAACGAGCCGATCTGTGCTGCGGGTTCGGCGGGTTGTTTTCGATCAAGTATCCGCATATCTCAGGCGGCATGCTTCAGGAAAAGATCGACGCCATCACAAAGAGCGAAGCCGACGTTATAGTCGCAAGCGATATGGGATGTTTGATGCACATTGACGGCGGGTTGAGCCGTCAGCGTATAGCAGCAAAGACAATGCATATTGCGGAGTTGCTGGCAAAAAATTAGTTCTCTATGCACCTTAACACGGAAACATTCGTTCAAAATTCGGAGGCCGCCACGCAGAACGAAAAATTGCAGTCGCGGCTGCGCGTGCTCAGCAGTTTCACGCTCAAGCGCGACCGAGCGTTCGCAGAGTTGAGCGGCGGCGAAGCCCTGCGCGACCGCGCGCGCGCCATCAAACAGGAGACAATCGCTAACCTTGACCGCTATCTGATTCAACTCGAAGAGAGCATAACGAGGCTGGGCGGCAAGGTTCACTGGGCGCGCAACGCCGAAGAAGCCCGCTCCATCATCCTCGACCTTGCGCGCGCCGGTCATGTGAAGCGCGTGGTCAAAAGCAAGTCCATGGCTACGGAAGAGATAGAGTTGAACGAGGCGCTCGAACACGCCGGGATCGAAGCGGTCGAGACGGACCTCGGCGAATACATAGTTCAGATCGCTGACGAAAAACCTTCGCATATACTCGCTCCGGCCATTCATAAATCGAAAGGCGATGTGGCGGACCTGTTCGCTCAGAAACTCGGCGAGCTGAATCTGCGCGAACCCGAAGAGATGGCCGCCGTCGCGCGCAGGCAACTCAGAGAAAAATTCTGCACAGCCGAGATGGGAATAACGGGCGCTAATTTCGCGGTCGCAGAGACGGGCACAATCGTACTCGTAGAAAACGAAGGCAACATTCGTTTGAGCACTACGCTGCCGCGCATACACGTCGCGCTGGTCGGCATAGAAAAAGTCATCCCGCGACTTGCGGACCTTGCGGTCTTTCTCAAAGTGCTTGCGCGCAGCGCGACCGGGCAGAAGATGTCCGCTTACGTCTCCTTCATCACGGGCACGCGGCGCGCGGGCGAATCGGACGGCGCGCGCGAATTTCATCTGGTGCTGCTCGACAATGGGCGCACGCGCATTCTCGAAGACGAAGAGAAACGCGAATCGCTTTACTGCTTGAGATGCGGAGCGTGTTTGAATGCCTGCCCCGTCTATCAGAAGATAGGCGGCCACGCTTATGGCTCGGTCTATCAAGGCCCGATTGGTTCAATAATCACGCCGCCGCTCATAGGACTCGGCAAATCGAAAGACCTGCCGTTCGCGTCATCGCTGTGCGGAGCCTGCCGCGAAGTCTGCCCTGTGAAGATCAATATCCCTCACGTGCTGCTCAATCTCAGAAGCGATTGGGTCGAAGGAAAAGCCAGAAGCGAAACGGGCGCGCGAAAAGGGCCGTCGATTGTCGAGCGCGCGGCGATCAGGTTGTGGGCTTTTGCCATGCGCCATCCTTCGATTTACAAACTGACTTTCAGACTGGCTGCAAAGCTACAGGGACCATTGTTGAAGGATGGAAAATTAGACAGCCTGCCGTTCGCGTTTTCCGGTTGGACCATAAACAGAGACTTTCCGCCGCTTGCCGAAAAAGATTTTCGCTCGTTGTGGCGCGAGATTGAAAAAGATGTCTGAAACTGCGCGAGAAGAGATGCTGGCACAAATCAAACGGGCGCTCAGGCGCAGCGATAAACCCGCTTCGCTGCCCGTCAAAGCTGAGCCGATAAGCAACAGAGACGAACAGGAACTGGCAAAACAGTTCGAGCTTGAGTTGACGCGAGTCGGAGGATGTTTCCATATCGCTCGCACTGCTGACGCAGTCTGCGATTACATCGAAAATCTTGTTTCGATAAAGCAGACAGAAACGGTAATCGCATGGAACGCGGCTGTGATTTCTGAGACAGGGCTATCAAAGCGACTTTCGAGCGCGGGCGTTCAATTCATATCAAACGACGAGCATCACAGCGACGAGGAGTTCATCAACAAAGCAATCCATGCAGGCATAGGAATCACCGCAGTCGATTACGCGATGGCCGATACCGGAACGCTCGTCCTTGTTACGGGCCGAGGGCGCGCGCGGTCTGTATCGCTTTTGCCACCCGTTCACGTTGCAATATTGAAGCCCGACCAACTGATTTCCGGGCTGGATGAATTGATTCCGCAATTGAATAACTGGTCAGGGCGAGAGCTGGCAAGCGCCGTTACTTTTATCACAGGCCCAAGTCGCACCGCCGATATTGAATTAACTCTTGTGGTCGGCGTGCACGGGCCGCAGGAACTGCACGTGATATTGTTGAGTGGCGGATGATTTATCCGGTTATCATCGTGCCCGCGCCTTCGTCCGTGAATACTTCGTGCAGCAGCGCGTTGCGCTTTACTCCGTTGATGATATGCGCGCTGCGAACTCCGCGCCGGATCAACCGCGTGATTGCTGCAATCTTAGGCAGCATTCCTGCCGAAACTACCCGGTCCTGCACAAGCCGTTCAGCTTCCTCGATAGTCAGGCGCGATATTCTCGAAAGCGGATCGTTGCGGTCAAGCAATACGCCGTCAACATCGGTCAACAACACCAGCTTTTCTGCTTTAAGATGAACGGCAATCTCTGCGGCGACTGTGTCTGCGTTGATGTTATAGACGTTGCCCTGTTCGTCCGCGCCGAGCGAAGCGATGACCGGCACATAGCCATTATCGAGGAGCAATCGAATCAATCGGACGTTGATTTCGACGATGTCGCCGACGTGGCCGAAGTCGATTCTTTCAACTTCGCCCGTCTCCTGATTGAGCACGTTTTGAATCTCGCGGCGGCGCGCGTGAATCGTGTTGCCGTCAAGCCCGGATAGCCCCACAGTCTCCGTGCCCGCGCGACGAAGCGCAGATAGAATATCCGTATTGATCTGGCCCGCGAAAACCATCTTTGCCACTTCCAGCGTTTCGGCATCGGTCACTCGCCGCCCGTTCACTATGCGCTGAGTTATGCCGAGCCGCTCGGCGATTGCGGTCAACTGTTTGCCGCCGCCGTGAATGACCGCGATATGAATGCCGACCTGATTGCAGAGCGTGATCTCTTCGGCAAGCGAGTTAAGCTGTTCCTGATCTTCGGTCACCTTGCCCGACAGCTTGATGACAAACGTGTTGTTTTTGAACCGCTGAATGTAGGGCAGCGCCTCGCGCAGTAAATCTAATCGTTCATCATTCATGGCAGGTGTCACCGGAGTATTGAAGCCAGCACGGCCTTCTGCACGTGCAGGCGATTTTCGGCTTCGTCAATAGCGGCGTTCTGCGGCCCGTCGAGTACGCCATCCGTTACCACGACATTGCGACGCACGGGCAGGCAATGCATGAACCATCCGCCGTCGGTCGCGCGCATCACTTCTTCGTCAATGCGCCAGTCTTTATAGCTCTGTCGCAACTGGATGTCTTCCTCGGCGCGCCCGTAGAACTGCTTCGCCCCCCAGCTCTTTGCATAAACTATGCGCGCGCCCTTGCAGGCTTCTCGATAATCGCGCGAAATCGTGACGCGCCCGCCGCTTGATTGCGCCCCCGCCTCTATTTCCGCCATCACCTCGTCGCCGAGGTCGTATTCCTCAGGGCAGGCGATTGTAAGATCAAGCCCGAACTGCGCCGCGATGAGCGCGAAAGAATTCGGCACGGCCATCGGCAGAGTTTTCGGGTGATTTGCCCAGGACAACACTACGCGTTCGTGCGCGAGCGAGCCGAGTTTTTCTCGGATAGTCATAATGTCGGCGAGCGCCTGAAACGGGTGATGCCGCCCGGATTCGAGATTTACGACGGGCACATCGCTGTAGTGAGCGAAACCCTTAAGCACCGGATCCTTTATCTCGCTGTTGTAATCTTTCATCTCAGGAAACGCGCGCACGCCTATCGCCGCGACGTATCGCGACAGCACGCGCGCAGCCTCTTTGATGTGCTCCGTTTTGTCGCCGTCCATCACGATGCTCTCTCGGTATTCGAGGCTCCACATCCCCTGACCAACGTCGAGCGTGACGGCGTTGCCGCCGAGTTCATAAACGGCTATCTCCATCGAAGCGCGCGTGCGAAGCGAAGGGTTGAAAAAGACGAGCGCGACGCTGCGCCCCGCAAGCGGGCGTTTGTCGTAGTCTCCGGCCTTGATCTTCGCCGCCAGATCGACGAGCGCCGTCAACTCGTCGCGGGTGAAATCAGCCGTGCTTAAAAAATCTCTGCCTTTCAAATTCATCTTCGACTCTAAAAATTCAGCAATGAAAGTTCTCCGAGAAACATCTCTATCTCAAGCCTTCGGAGCGTGAGCGGCGGCAGCAGTCTCAGTACGCTCGTGTCGTCTGCCAGCCCGGTTATGATCTTTCGTTCGAGCAATGCCTGTTGATAGGGTTTTGCGCTCCCGCCTTTGAACCGGATGCCGATCAGATAACCCAGCCCGCGCACCTCTTCGACCATCGGGAACCCTGAGAGTTCCGAAAACAGGTATTCAGAGTTTGTGCGAACGTTTTCAAGCAGGTCCTCGTCGCGGATGACATCAATCGTCGCTTCGAGCGCAGCCGAGGCAAGCGGGCCGCCGCCGAAGGTGGTTCCGAGGTCGCTTACTTTGATCTCGCTCGCAATGTCATCGGTCATCAACACAGCGCCCATCGGGATTCCGCTCGCAATGCCTTTCGCCAGCGTCACCATATCGGGCACAACATCGAATCGGCCCGCGAAAAAGAATTCGCCCGTTCGCCCCATCCCCGTCTGCACTTCGTCGTAGATGAGCATGGCGTTCGCCGAATCGCAGATGCGACGCAGCGCATGATAAAACTCAGGCGCGGCCATTCGCACGCCGCCCATCGATTGGATGGGTTCAAGTATGACCGCCGCCGTATCTTCATCCACGAGCCGCTCAATGGATTCGATGTCGCCAAACGATGCGTAGACATGGCCGGGAAGCTGAGGCGCGACGCCTTCGCGATATTTTGCAAGCCCCGTCGCCGCCAGCGAGCCGGGCGTGCGGCCATGAAAGCCGCCTTCAAATGAAACGATCTTTTCGCGCTCTGTGAGCTTGCGCGCTATCTTCATCGCGTTCTCGTTGGCTTCGGTGCCCGAATTGACGAAGAAGGTTTTTGTAAGAGGTTGCGGCGCAGCCTCTACAAGCTTTTTTGCCGCGCGCGCGCGCGCATCGTTATAGACGAGGTTTGAATAAAAGATCAGTCGCTTTGATTGTTCTGCGATGGCTTGAACGATCCGAGGATGACAGTGACCGGTCGAAACTACTGCGTGGCCGCCGTAGAGATCGAGATATTTATCGCCCTCGCTCGTGTAAACCCATACGTCTGTGCCACGCTCGACGACGAAAGGAAACTTCTTGTAGGTGGCGACCTGATACTGCTCTTCCAGATCAATGATACTTTCGATTTGCGGTTGTGTGATCAAATCAAATCTCCCTGATTTTACGGATTGCTGCCAGCAAGCCTTAGCCCCGCGCGCTCTTCCAGATCGAACATCAAATTCATGTTTTGCACGGCCTGACCCGCTGCGCCTTTTACGAGGTTGTCTATAGCTACGAACACAATCACCGTATCGCCGTTTGCGGCCCAGCCTATGTCAACAAAGTTCGTATTCTTTACCCAGTTGATGTCCGGCGAGCCGTTGACGAGACGGATGAAAAACTCTTTGCCATAAAAATCGTTGAACAACTGGCCGACTCGCTCGCTTGTCATCGCATCGTTTGTCGTTATGTAGATCGAGGCGAAAATGCCGCGCACGGTCGGCAGTGAATGCGTCTGAAATACCAGGCCGCTCGTTGCCTGCCATTTCGGATCGACCGATGAAAGGAACTGTTCGACTTCGGGCTGGTGCTGGTGCTCGAATGTTTTGTAAGCGTAAAAGCTGTTGGCGCGCTTCGGGTGATGCGTGTTTGCTGCGGCCTTCGCGCCTGACCCCGACGAGCCTGTTTTCAAATCGGCGATTATCTTTCCCGTTGCAAGGCCCGACGCGATGAAAGGATACAGGCCAAGCTCAAGCGCAGTGGCAAAGCAGCCGGGGTTTGCTATGCGAGCGGCTTCTTTGATCTTGTTGCGATTCACTTCCGTCAGCCCGTAAACGAACTCTCGTTGAATCTCCACAGCCCTGTGGTCGTGGCCATAGAAACGCTTGAACGCGTCGGCATCATTCAACCTGAAATCGCCCGACAGGTCTATCACCCGAACAGAGCGGGGAAGCGCGGGCGCAATGTCCATCGCCTGACAGTGCGGTAATGCGAGAAAGACGCAATCCAGCCCGCCCAACTCGCGCGCTTCGGGCATGCCCTCGAACTTCAGATCGGTCAGTTTTGCGAAGTTCGGATGAACCGCGTCAACACGTTTGCCCGCGTGCTCGTTTGCTGTAACAATCGCAATCTCGACCTCCGGGTGAAACAGTAGTATGCGAAGCAACTCGCTTCCGCCATAGCCCGATCCGCCGAGTATTCCTGTCTTGATCATTTCGTTCCCCGCATCAGCTCAGGCGCTGGCCGTTTGCGCCGACCACTGTTTCAAATTCGCCTTTATCAGATCAGCCAGTTGCTCTCCGTGATTGACTGCATTGGCCGCAGGGATTCCAAGCTCTGTTCGCACGTAATCAGCGCCCATCTGCGAATCTGTTACGGGGCCCGACACCACGTCGATATTTACATTGCGCGCGGCCAGCAGTTCGCGCCCGCCCCACGCGCCGACGAAATCGCTGGCGCAAAAGACCAGCGCGGCGGTCGCGCTCATCAACTCCTGATCTTTGAATATGGTTTCGACTCCGTAGCCGCCAAGCAATCCGTCCCCCAGTTCAATGACTATGCAGTCGGGCCGGTCTTCTGCGAGCTTGCCGATCACGCCTTTCGCTATGGGCGCAAGATCGGTCAACCCAACAGTCGAAGGCAAGCCGCAATCGAGGAAGCTCAGGGTTTTGATCGCGCCATGATCCTGCATGTTGAGCGTGTCGCGCAGGCAGGCTACGCCTGCAAGCTTCGCCGCCGAAACGCGCATGCCTGCACGCGCAAGGTGCTTGATGATCTCTGTCACCGCATAAGTCTTGCCGCTGTTCATGCAGGTTCCCGCGACGAGAACGAGCGGCGGCGTCCGGTCGAGCGTTGCGCGCGGAGCGATTGCGCCCTCCTGTATGTTCATAATCACACCGTCACGCACGGGCATTCCGATCACCTCGACCTCTATCGCGTTATTGAGACTGTGATGATGACCGAGGCACTGACCTACGAGGCCGCCGAGGTTGAGCAGGTGCAGCCGGTCGCCAGCCTTGACGGTCGCGGGCACGTCACCGACGAAGCCTTTGAGCGCGCGGCGATAGCCGAGTATGCCCGCGATTATGTCGCCCGGATTGATCTTTGCCATTCGACCCGTGACCAGTTCTAAAGTGTTATAGGTCGCGTTGTCGGTCAGCGTGCGCACTACGATGACATTTCCCGCGCGCGCCTCGCAGCGAGTCGTTATCTCAAGCTCGTGCGTCAAAGACAGGTTCACTGTTGATGATGCGATCTTGTCAACGCGCGCGCGCCGCACATCCGCGCCCGGCGTATCAACAGAGGCCAGATCGTTTTTAACTGCGTGCTTGCTCGACATAATGTTCTCCCCTCAGGCAAGAGTGTTTGAAATCTCAAATCACTCGGTGTTTGCCGTCATCTTTCTCATTCTCAACCGCAGCGCGTTGAGCTTGATGAACCCTTCGGCGTCGCGCTGGTTGTAGACAGTATCGCGCTCGAATGTGGCGAACGCCTCGGAGTAAAGCGAAAGCGGCGACCGCCTTCCGGTCACAATGCAGTTGCCTTTATAGAGTTTCAGCCGCACCGTCCCCGTAACACATTTCTGAGTCTCGTCAATCAACGCGCGGACGGCTTCAAATTCAGGCGTGTACCAGAAGCCGTAATAGATCATCTCTGCCACGCGCGAGTTCAGCGAATCTTTCAAGTGCGCGACTTCGCGGTCGAGCGTAAGCGATTCGACCGCCCGATGCGCGGCCTGAAGTATGGTAAGCCCCGGCGTCTCGTACACGCCGCGCGATTTCATGCCGACAAAGCGATTTTCGACCAGATCGACGCGGCCTACGGCGTGCTCGCCGCCCACGCGATTGAGCCGGTCGAGAAGCGAAGCGGGCGACAGTCTTTCGCCATCGACTGCGACGGGTAAGCCCGCCTCGAAATCGACTTCGATGTAAACGGGTTTGTCGGGCGCGTCTTCGGGCGAGCGAGTCAGCAGAAATATTTCGGCTGGCGGCTCGGCCCATGGGTCTTCAAGTATCCCGCCCTCATAACTGATGTGCATCAGGTTGCGATCCATCGAATAAGGCTTCTCTTTTGTCGCGGTGATTGGAATTTCATATCGATCGGCATAGGCTATCAAGTCCGAGCGCGATTTGAATTCCCACTCGCGCCACGGCGCTATCACGCGAATGTTCGGTTCGAGCGCGTAATAAGTAAGCTCGAACCGAACCTGATCGTTCCCCTTGCCTGTGGCTCCGTGCGCGACGGCATTTGCGCCTTCCCTGCGCGCAATCTCGATCTGCTTTTTTGCAATCAAAGGGCGGGCAAGCGATGTGCCCATCAGGTACACGCCTTCATAAACTGCGTTTGCCTTGAGCGCTGTGAATACGAAATCGCGCACGAACTCTTCGCGCAGGTCTTCGACGTAGAGCTTCGACGCCCCTGTGGCCATCGCTTTCTCTTCAAGCCCGCCAAGCTCTTCGGCCTGCCCCACGTCCGCCGCAAAGCAGACAACTTCGCAGCCGTAAGTCTCTTTTAGCCATCTGAGAATTACGGAAGTGTCCAGCCCGCCCGAATAAGCGAGCACGACTTTATCTATTTTCTCTTTCTGCATCCCGTATTCCTTCTCCCGCAAATCAAACTATCCGAGCATTCGAGCGCGACGGTCGTTTCTGCGCGCGCTTTACCGTAGCTGCGGGCGGCGCGAAAAGCTTGATGATTTTTTTCATCGCGGCGCGCTGCGCTTCAAGGTTTTTCACCGCGACAAACATCGTATCGTCGCCCGCAACTGTCCCCACGACCTCGTCTATCTTCGCGCGGTCTATCGCGAGCGCCGCAGACGATGCCTGCCCCACGCCCGTCTTTATGACAATCAGGCAATCGCCCGCCGTTTCAATATCAACAATCGGCCCTCCTGCTATCGCAGGCTGAGGGGCTGTGTAGTAACCCTTAACCTTTGTCAGCCCAAGCTCTACGATATCGCGGGACACGCTCGACTGAGTTGCAACTATCCCGCGCCGTAAAAGCTCGTTTGCAAGCTTCTCCTGAGTCCCCACGCGGCGGGCGTTGATGATCTCAAGAATCGTGTCTTGTCGTTCTGTTTTCATAAAACTCGCATAATATGCATAAATACTGCATATTCAATTACTAGATGCATAATTATGCACAATAGTTCGCTTTCAGTCAAACTAAACGCAAAGGGGCGCAGAGGAGATTATTCCTCTGCGCCCCTTTGCGTTTAACTGGCGGGTTTTACGCTTCTAGTAGCTCTTGTCGCGGAAGACCAGCAGATATATGCCTGCGGCGAATATTGGAAACAGTAAGATCAGGACTATCAGGACGATTTTCGAGAATGTGTCGCGTTTTGAGTTTACAACATCATTAAGTGCGAATATGTCGAGAACGATTGCGGCTATTCCTATCAGCGATGAAAACATGTTCGTCAAATCTCCTTTGCGTGGTGAAGGCAGCAAATCTGTCTGTAGTATCGCGGCCATTGAAACTTACGAGCGACATTATAGGAAAGTTCGACCATAGAGTGAAGAGCGCAATGAAGCACGGCAGCCCCGGCGGCTAATCTTGACACACGTCGCCCGCCGCCCCTACAATGCTGGGCGACGCATTCCTTTCTTTTATTCAACCGGGAGCGATTTTTATCATGCCTTTGGGGCGCTTCTTTTCTCTTCGATTCCTGCTGATTTTAATCTGCATTTTCTCGATCACGTCGCCGCTCGTCTCTAATCCGAGAACTGATGATCCGGTCCCTCAAGAGCTTGAAGTCTTTCAAGGCTACTTAAACCCTGCGCCGTTAGGTATGGATGTTCGCTATGCGTGGACGCTTGAGGGCGGGCACGGCGAAAACGTCCGCATCGTTGATGTCGAATATAACTGGAATCTGGATCATAACGACCTGCTTGCGGCCACTGCTGATCTGTTCCTGTATGTCAGAGGCGTGAACCCGCTGTCGGACAGGATCACTGATGAAGGGAACAAGAATCACGGGACAGCCGTGCTCGGCATGCTGGCCGCGGCTCCTGATGGGATTGGCGTAACAGGCATCGCTTATGGCGCAACGCTGGGATTGGTCAACCCGATCACGGAAGGAACCGAGGCCGATATATCGGGCGCAATCCGTCGCACGGCTTCCAAAATGGAAGCGGGCGATATACTGCTGCTCGAACAACAGTCAATCGCAGGGCCGCGATTTGACATAGCGACAGGGCGCGGGCTTGTGCCAATCGAATACGAGTCGAAAATATTTAAAGAGATCAGGAATGCGACGGCCAAAGGTATCGTTGTAATCGAATCATCCGGCAATGGCTTCGAGAATCTCGATCACCCCGCATACAACGGCGCGTTTGACCGCAACAACCGCGATTCGGGCGCGATAATCGTCGGCGCAGGTCTGCCCGAAGGCGGCATATTCGGCGAAGGCCCCGACAGGGCGCGCACAGAGGAGTCCAACTACGGGTCACGCGTTGATGTGCAGGGATGGGGCCGAGCCATCACGACTACAGGCTTCGGAGATTTGCGACACGAGCAGGGCGAGAACAACTGGTACACGATAGACTTCGGCGCGACCAGCGGCGCTACGGCGATGGTTGCGGGCGCAGCGGCATTGATTCAAAGCATACGGAAAGCGCGCGGTCTTGCGCCGCTTGCGCCCAGAGACTTGCGGCAGTTGCTCGTCTGTACAGGCTCAGGGCAGCGGGGCAATCTCAGCGAGCACATCGGCCCGCGACCGAACATCCGCGCGGCCCTTGCGCTATTGGACGGGGTAGCGCCAGAGGTGGAGCCGGAAATAACGGCGGTCAAAAAGAAGTCGGGCGGCAAGCTGACGGTTGATGGCAATGGATTCACACCGGATGATTCAATAATCGAAATAGACGCAACGGCGATCACGAAATTGAAGTACCCTTCCGATTATCAAACTCCCTGTGGGCTTACGACTCGCATAGCGACTAAGAGCAATGTCAACGATCTGCTTCCGCTCGGCGTGGATGTCTCCATCACGATATTCACTCCCTCTACAGGCAAACGCTCTGCGCCCTTCACCTATCGGCGCGACTAAATAATCTTGTAAGCAGCGAGAGTCCGGCGGAGAGATTCTGTTGACTCTCGCTGGCACTCTTATTGCTATTCTTTTATAAAGTCAGAGTTTGTGTATGTTAGGACGACAGATTAAGCCAATAAATCGAACAGAAGGAGAGGGAATATGAACGTTTTTGACATTCTCAAGGAAGACCACAAGAAGGTATCGGGTATTTTCGAGAAGCTCGAACCGACGACAGAGCGCGCGGTTAAAACGCGCCAGGACCTTTTCGCGCGCCTCAAGGCAGAGCTTGATGTTCACACGCGGGTCGAAGAAAAAGTTCTTTACCCGGTTCTGGAAAAGATAGAGAAGACGCACGATATAACTCTGGAATCCATCGAAGAGCATCGCGTTGTCAAGCGCCTTCTTGCCGAGCTTGATAACATGGAGAAAGACAACGAGCAGTGGATAGCAAAGCTTACGGTGCTTAAAGAAAATGTCGAGCATCACGTCGAAGAAGAAGAGACCGATATGTTCAAGAAGGCGCAATCAGCTTTGAGCAAAGAACAGATTGAAGAACTGACCAGTCGCGTCGAAGCGGAGAAGACAAAGCAGATGGCCGCTGTGCAGAAGTAATCAATAAATCGCTTTCAAAAGTGTCATAAAGCCTCTACGCAGATCTGGCGTAGAGGCTTTATCGTCTCAATGGCGACAGTTTCTCAGGCAGGCTTCGAGCCGTTGTTTCGCTTCGCGCAGGCACTCCTCTCGCTGGTCGGGAGGCGCATTGCGGCAACGCCTTACGGCTTCGCGGTGTTCTTCGCGACAGTGGCGCGCGCAAGGGTGCTGTCTGTCGGGTTCACCCTGTCCGCCCTGTCGTTGGGCCGCCTCTGTAGAGGCCATAACCCCCACGCAAAACAAGATCACTACCAGCATCAATAACTTTCTCATTGAAATATTTCTCCTTTCTTATTCGGGCAAACCTCACCCTGACGAGGCCCTGCACAGGGCCTCGCGTTCAGATTCTGATTGAGCAATATGGGAGACGCTTACATGATTGGACGCGCGGAAGCTGCGGCTGGTTTGAAAATAAGAAGGCGCTATCTCAAGTTACAACCGTGGGTCACGGTTTCTTTTCAACCGGGCGCAACTTTTCCAAAACCTGAAACGCTTCGTTTGTTATGAAGCTGCCGAATCCGGGGCCGAACAGCGAGATCGATGATTCGTAAGTCTGATGACGGTACTCGTCTTCGGTGATGATGTAGCCGAGCGCGTCGTTGGTCAGTCCGAGCAGAAATGTCTTCTCATAACCCAGCATCTTGCCGCGATCTTTCACCTGAAAATTCAATATGCTGCTCAACTCGCCGGGTATCGTCACAAATGCAAACTTGTTATCGAACGAGATTGCGTTGACTTCCGTGTCGTAGACGGGCGGGAACACGACATTAGCCGGGAACTTTGGCGGTGGCTGGGGTTTGATCTGAAAAGCGTTGCGCGCGAGCTTGATCTCGACAATGTCCTGCGACTTTATCATCAAGGTGACTTTGAATACTTCTGCGGCCAGTATCGCGCCCATGTTTTCTGCGCGCTCCCAGTCGGTTTCGCCTTGAAACGCGCGCGGCGATACTGTGCCCTGCGCGCCGTTGGCGAATATAGCCATCACGTTGCCGCCTATCATCTGTTCGAGCGCGCGCCGGGCGTAGTAGACATAGTCTGCTGAAAACTCGAAATTCTTCGCGCCCAGAATCGTCGGATGCGCAGCAAAGTTCATAAGCACGGCAACGGGTTTTCCCGTCGCCGCCGAATCCACGCGAATCACGCCCACCTCAGGGTCCACAGGGCCGTTAGGCGGCCACGTTGAACGGAAACGCGAAATGCCCTGCGCCGCGCCCGCGCCGAAAGCGATGCGCGCGGGTTTCATATCTTTGCTGGCTGCGATGATGGCCTGCGCCGCGCGCTCCGAGTAGTAGTCGCGCGTCTTCGCGTCGTAGCGACCGGCCAGAACCGGGAAGATTTCAAGATAGGCCCCGCCGCCCGCGTGCGTGTGTGATGACATCACAAAAATGTGATCGGGTTGTATCTGCGCAGCGTCTGCCGCAATCGCTCGAATGCGCTCGACCATGCCGTGATCGAATCCGAGATGGTCAACGCTCAGGAAGGCTATTTTCTGCGCGCCGTTGTCAATTATAAGCGCGCGCGCTTCGGTCGCATCGTGCACGCCCGTCGAAGGCTTGCCCAATCGCCCGCCATATCCTGCGAGCGGAGTGCCGACAGTCGGCGTGATGTCGGATTTGCCCACGCCAGCCATAATCCTGCTCTGTGCGTTCGCTGTTAGAACCGCGCAGGCGATGATGATGATATTCGCAATCGCAATCGAGAATTTTCTTTTCATACTTTTCTGATTAAGTGATCGTGCTGCCGCCATCGACGACTATCGTTTGACCTGTGATGTATCCGGATGCAGGGGATGCCAGAAATACTGCGACGCCTTTCAATTCGCCTTCGCTGCCGACGCGGCCCATCGGCACTCCGGCCTCGATCAGCGGCTGCGATTCATCAAGCACTCTCTCCGTCATGCGCGACGGGAAAAATCCGGGCGCAATGGCGTTTACTCGGACGCCGCGCCGCGCCCATTTAGCCGCGAACTCGCGCGTCATCGCCATCAACCCGCCCTTCGCCGCCACATAGCCGACTATGTGCTGCCCGCTTTCCATAGTCCCTTTAAGCCCTGCAATCGAGGCGACGTTGATTATGTTTCCGCTCTTGCGCTTGAGCATTTCGCGGCCAACTCGCTGAGAAAATAAGAACGCGCCCGTGAGATTGATCTGAAGCACCATCTCCCATTTTTCGAGCGAGTGGTCTTCGATGGGCTGCCCCCACGTGACGCCTGCGTTATTGACGAGAATGTCTATCTGCCCGTAAGTCTCAATCGTTTTGTCAACGGTCGCCTGAACATCGGCGAGCTTGGACACATCGCACAGCATCCCTTCGCATTTGACGCCGCGAGCGCGGAACTGATCAACCGCAGGCGTCAGCCATTGCTCTCGCCGCGCAAGCAGCATCAATGACGCCCCGGCTTCCGCCAGCCCCTCGGCCATCTCCTGACCGAGTCCGCGCGACCCGCCCGTGACCAGCGCGACTTTTCCCGATAGATCGAACAAATCTTTCAATGTCGGCACGAGTCAATGCCCCCTTCTGGTTTTGAGTTTATGCTGATAACGGAATTGTAATGCGCCTCCGGCGAGGCAGAAACGATACTACCACTTTTTCCGGCTCAAGCGAACATGTACTGTTGGCCTGAGCCGACTTATCGAATTATCTGGAGCCTGCTGCTGGAAACATCACTTTGCCGGGTTCGGCGTTCAATCGTTCGAGCAGTTTCTTGAGCATCTCTGTCTTTACATCTGCCGCTTGTTTTGGCTCGACCAGATATCGCACGATGACTTCAATCCATGTGTTATCGCTCACGCGAAACTCGACTGCGGGCCGCGCCTGCACCACTGACTGATCGACGGGCGTATGTCCGAGCAACTCGCGATAGGTTCGGACTCGCTCCATCATCGCTTCGCCAAGCTCTTCTGCTACAGTTTCCTGCATAAGCCGCTCTACAAATTTCAGATCGCTTTCGTAAGCGATATTGATTTTGATTTCGTTCCAGATGTAAGGAAACAGCGCCCAACTGTAGTTGTAGACAGCTGTAGACATCACGTTCGAGTTCGGAAACTTGATGAGCCTTCCGCTCGGATGATCCGTTGAAAGATATTCCCCTTTGAACTCCCAAAGCGTGGTGTCGAGATAGCCCACGTCAATCACATCGCCCGTAGCGTCGCCTATCTTTATTCGGTCGCCGATATTGTAAGGCTGGCGAACCAGTATATAAATCCAGCCGATGAAACTCGACAGCACGGTTTGAAGCGCGAAACCGAATATGAGCGAGAAAAGTCCCAGCGACACAATCGCCGCCTGCCAGTCGGCAAACAGCGAGGTGATTATGATAAATAAAACAACCAGCCCGATGATCAGTCTTAGGATTCGCTTCAGATTGAATCGATTGACGCTGTTGTGAAGGCGACCGATCAGGTAGACCTGAATGGCCTTCGATACCGTGAGCAGCACAACAACGAAGATGGCGCTTTTTGTATAGTCACGCAGCCTCGTCACAAGCGCTTCCGAGAGTCCGAAGAACCGCAGATTGAACAGATAATAAAGCACGCCAAGACTGACGAGCAGCAACACGTATGAGCCGAACCATAATTTGTCTCTCGTTTCAGCTTTGGGCAGAGGTTGATTTTTGTTGCCGGAAGTCTGTTCGAGCGCGCGCTTTACGTCATCCTGTTTTTTGAGCTGTTCTATCTGAGCCTGTTTTTTTTCTGCCATGAGCCGTGGTCAGATGTCTGATGGTCGGTTGTCTGTGGCCGGTGACCTTTGGACACTGTTTATCTCTTTCTATTTTGCTTCGTCTCAAAAAGCGTCCATCCATCGTTGGCTGATTCAAGTTATCAGCTTTCATTTTAGTAAATACGCGATCAGGCTCGATTTAGCAACCTCTTTAGTCTGTTCACCACGGAGACGCAGAGAGCGCAGAGTCTACCTCAGCCTCATCGTCGGGTCGCCAAGCAATATCCATGTGCGCCGCACGTCGATGTTGCTGATAACTGACTTCGATGTTCTCACAGCCTCTCCAAGACTCAGCGTCGGCGAGGCGAACAGTGAACGGTATAGCTGCTGATTCATCAACAACTGAGCATCGGGCGTCGTCATCGCGCTTGATGCCCACGCAGCCACAGCGCCGCCGCCTTCGGCTTTCATCAGCGACTCGGCCAGCCCGTCCAATGCCGGATCGTCAAAGTAACCGTTCAGACAGGTCATCAGCACAAACACAGGCAACCGCTCTCCGTTCGTCAGGCTGCGCGCATCGTCGTTTGTCAGCAAGCCGCCGCGCCACAGACTGACCGACCCGTGCCCTGTGTAGTTGATCAGCTTTTGCCCTTCTCCTATCGCATCTAGCAACCGGCTCTTTGCCGTCGCCTCGTCCATCCGGCTACGGTTGATCTCGGTCACTCTCAGGTTATCGGGCAGTAAGTCTTGCAGGCTCCTGTTTGCCGCATCAAAATCGAAGCCGTCGTTGCTGTCGGCCACAAGCAATACGGATTGTGAGGACTCGGTACGCTCATAGCCTGTGATCTTTTTCACCATCACGCCGATCTCTTCCGAACCGCGCGCAGGCAGTCGCCCAATGCTGAGATCAGGCAGCGCGTCATTGTTGAAATCGACGAACCAGTCATCGCTCGCCGCCTCCATCAACTCTGTGTCTACCAGCTTCGTCGGTACGATGTCCCAGTCGCCAAACCCCAGATAGTCTTTCGCGTCATAGCTCGCATCTCCCGCAAACAGCACATAGCGCGGTTTGATCTTCCAACAGGTCTTCGCGTAGTAGAGAAAGTCTTTCACTGCCTGCGGCGATTTGTTGCCGAAGCTGAACTCATCATAGATGTCTTCAACGTCAACTATCGCCACCTTCAAGCCCTGGCTCTGGCGCAGCAGGACGAGCGGCTGCAAACCGGATAACAAATCCTGTCGGCTGATGATGATCAGGTCCGCGCCGTTTGTCGCGCTTCGCCAGCCTGATGTCCGGTTGGCCGCTATCTTTGATGGCTTGATTGACTGTTGGTCGGCAAAGGCCAGCAATCGACGCTCTCCGCTGTCGGGCGATGTTACGGTTACGGCGTAGCCTGACTTTTGCTGCTCGATTTTTGCTGAAAGCTCCTGCGCCGAATCAGGCTCCGTAACATCCAGCACGCGAATCGCGCCGTTCGTGAAACCGTTTATCGTCACCGACTGTCTGCCGGGGGCTGTAAACTGCAAAGCGTTATCTTCAGCCGCAAAGCTATGCCAGTAAGCGATCCTGATATAATCCACCAGACTGATGTCGCTCGGCCCTCCCTGCGCGACGAACTTCACCTCGTTGTCACCGGATTTCAAAAGCGACTGCGAGACGCTGAAGCTCGCCACGCCTTCTGCCTGCCCGTCGAAATTCAACTCGCCCGTAAACACGCCGTTTAGATAGACCCAGACCTTGTGCGGCTGCATCGTTACGCCCTGCAACGCCACTTCAATCGTCGCCGCGCCGCCTGGTCGTTGATCGACGGCTTCGAGCCGGAGCGCCTGCTCGACCGCCTGCGAGGCGATAACCGGGCCGAAGAAATTCTCACGCTCGCCGTTGCGCAAGGCTGAAAAATAGATAGTCCGATCCCTGCGCTCGACCGTATAGAGGAAGCTCTGCGCGGCAGTTGCAAAGCCATCGGCTTTCACCACGGGAACGCGAAGTCCCGGCTTTGTTCCGGTGATCAACCAGTAGACCCGGCTGTCTGTGAAAGCCGCATCAATGCCTCTGCCGTAGAACTCGATGGCCGCGAGCTGTCCCTGTTTGTCGCTGACTGTGTTGATCGGCACCTGCTGACCGTCAGCATACAGTTGCAGGAACGCGGCATTGGCGCGCACGTCAAGCCCCGCCAGCACAAGATCTGAGACTGCGACTCTGTACCAGCCTTCGCGCCTGACCCATAGCTTTACCGCCGCCTGACCCGCCGGACCTGTTTGAACAGTGATCTGCCCGGACTTCACGCTCTGCATCTGCGCTGCGCGTTCAACCGGGCGAGTACGGCCTGCCTGCGCCGGATTGATTTGACCGATGAAAGGCGAAAGGCTGCGCGATGGCGCGGCACCTCCGGCGACCTGCGCTGAATAAGGCCCATGCCACATGCTCTGGCCGTTCAGCCCGACCGATTCGAGCCAGTAGACGGCGGCTTTACCGGAAGCGTTGCCATCCCGGTACGAGTAAGTGCGGCCTGATTTCAATACCGTATCGGCACCGGCAAGCAGGGCGGACCCGGCTATCATCTGCGAATTGACGGGCACGCGCACGCCTGAATCATCTCGATAAAGATTGAAACCAAGGTTGGAGGCTTCAAACCCGG
Source organism: Blastocatellia bacterium (assembly GCA_963804815.1). GTDB lineage: Bacteria > Acidobacteriota > Blastocatellia > UBA7656 > UBA7656 > DATEKX01. The sequence goes on from CAWDRU010000002.1 coordinate 356,537, forward strand.
TTTGCCATTCGATAAGCGCGCCGCCGTCATAAGCTGTGGCGGTGAATTGCGCCAGATCAACTGCGGTCGGCCCCGAAGGCTCGCCCATCGTCCAGTCTGAAAAGCTCGTTACATTATTAATGATCGCTGTGTTGGTCGCAGGATTGACACAGGGCGACCCCCCCGCACAGTCATTGGGAAAGGTCGAAGCCGTGCCGCCGCTGACGCGAATGATCCGATAATTGGCATCACTGCCGCCCGGTGGAATATCCAGCGGGTCAAGATAATGAAAGGCGAGATTCACAGTGACACCGCTGCCTGTAAGCGACCAGTAACGTCTGAGCGACTGGCTGGCATTAACGACGGGCTGAGGCCCCTCGACAGCCTTGACGGTCAATTCGCCCGCTCCCGCAGTAACCATCACATCAACCGGCGAGTAGCCGTTGGCGGTGCCGACCGTGTATATAAAACTACCCGCGCCGCCGAACTGCTTGCTCAGATTTCCAGTGACCTGACCACCAGAGCGCGATATGGAAGCCGCAGTACCAAGCCTCAGCGTGCTGGCACCCGTATCAATCAAGCCGCCGTTCAGGACGAGCGCGGCGTTAACTGTCAGGTTCTGACCGCTCAGGGTCAGTGTGCGCGGGCTTGCGATTGTAAGATTGTTTACCGTTGCTGTTGCTGCGCTGAGGGTCGCTTCAAAGCCCACGCCGCTTTCCGGAATGATGCAATCATTCGGCGCGGACGGCACAAAGCGGGGCGTCCAGTTTGCGGCGGTGTTCCAGTTGTTGCTCACAGAGCCGTTCCAGATGCATGTATTGGTGATGGCGAGCGAATACGTTTGACTGGCCGCGCAGCCGTTGCTATCGGTCGCCTGCACTGTAAAGTTGTAGTTGTTGGCAGTCGTTGGCGCGCCGCTCCAGGTGCCGTTGCTATTCAAAGTCAAACCCGCAGGCACGGTTCCTGAAGTTACCACGAAGGTATAAGGCGTGGCCCCGCCGGTGGCTGTAATCGGTTGATCGTAAGCCGCGCCAATCAGGCCGACGGGTAGATTTGCCGGATTGAGCGTGATCGTCGGGCAGGTGACCACACAAGCGCCCAGACGCACGGACACGTTGTTTGTGCCATCATTTGCGGCGGCAAAATCCTGCTTACCATCGTTGTTGAAATCGCCGATTGCCACGGAGATAGGAAAATGCCCGACGCTGATACTTGTTGTGCCGCCAAAGCCGCCCAACCCATCTCCCAGTCGTATGGAAACAATATCTGAATAGACATCAGCCGAAGCGAAATCCTGCTTACCATCATTGTTGAAATCGCCTATCGCTATAACGTAAGGCCCTGTGCCGACCGTCACCTCTGTCGAGCCGCTGAAGCCGCCCATCCCGTCGCCTAACCTGATGGAAACCGTGTTGCCGGTTTCGCTGAATCCGACGTTGCCCGTTGCAAAATCCTGTTTGCCGTCATTATTGAAATCAGAGATTGCTATCGTTCTGGTGCCGCCGCCAACGCCGATATTTGTTGAGCCGCTGAAATTGCCCGCGCCATCGCCCAGTCGGATTGCGACCGAGCCAAAGGCAGTAGATATGGCTAGGTCTTGTTTACCATCGTTATTGAAATCACCAATCGCTACGGATTGAGGAGCAGAAACACTCAAACCGGTTGAACCGCTAAAGCCACCCATCCCGTCTCCTAATCGGATGGAGGCCGTGCCTCCATTGGAGTCAGCCGTAGCGAAATCCTGATAGCCGTCTCCGTTAAAATCGCCTATCGCTATGGCACGCGGAAGAGGGCCGACCGGGATCTCGCTGGTAGCCGTAGCGCCAGTGAAGCCGCCCATCCCATCTCCTAAACGGATGGAGACAGTACCCAGATGATAGTTAGTCGTAGCAAAATCCTGATTGCCGTCGTTGTTGAAATCGCCCACTGCTAGGGCCAGCGCCTGAACTCCCTGACCGGGGTGGCTGGCTGGCCCGACATCTACATTGGTTGAGCCGCTGAAGCCGCCCATCCCATTTCCAAAACGGATTGAAACAAAAAATGAAATATTGTGTGAAACGGCTATGTCTTGTTTGCCGTCGTTATTGAAATCGCCTATCGCCACAGAGTAAGGCTCTGTGCCCATGCCGACATCTGCGGCGTTTGTAAATGTCGGATTCGAGCAAGCCGGAGAAGGCGTCTGAACAATCAGATTGAAAGTGCTGGTGGTGACCGCTCCTCCACTGTCGAACGCTTTGACGGTCACCTGGTAGCTGCCAGCCGGATGTGCGTTGGTTATTCGCACGACTCCCGTTGCCGGGTTTGCCGCAAATGTCCCTTTGAAATTTGTCGAGGTCGAAACATTGATCCGCACAGCGCCCACGGGAGCAATCAAAGGCGCGACTGTGGTGTTCCCGCCTACGGTAACAAAGAAACTGCCGGATTCGACCGCGCCGATGTCGCTGTTGTCGCCTCCTGTGGCAGGTGAGATGGTCGCAACGTCAAATGGTCTTGCTGCCCCGCGTTGATCCGTCGTCAGGCCAAAAGCACTGCCCGCATCAATCGCAGGGCTGCCCGTCAGCAGCGCGTGCGTAGATGTCGGGCCGCCGTTGTTTTGTAACGGGCCGAGCTGCGGATTGACTGGCGAGCCAGCGGTGCCGATCTGGTCGCCAGTGGTCGGCGTGATGGTGCCGCCCGTGTTGTTGCCGATCAGGTTATAGCCGCCGGACGTGAGCGTGCCGGAAATGTCTTTGAAATTATTGTTGGCCGTATTTTGGGCGATGATCGTGTTTTTGATGGTGATCGAAACCCCGCTCGCGACAGCGATGCCGCCGCCTGTGTTGGTCGTGTTGCCTGTGATCGTGCTGTTTGTGACGAGTCCCTGTCCCGCGCCGCCAATATTAGAGAAGTTAAGACCGCCGCCAGATCCGCTTGACCCGGCATGGTTGCCGGAGATCGTCGAGTTTGTGATGTTGATCGTCGCCGGACCGTTGTTATGGATGCCGCCGCCGTTAAAGTTGGTCGAATTGTTAGAGAGGGTGCTGCGGATAAGATTGATAGTGCCTGCGTTGGTGTAGATGCCGCCGCCGGTGCCATTACTGGAATTGCCCGATATGGTGCTGTCGGTCACGGTCACCGTCCCTGTGCTTTGATTCACAATCGCGCCGCCAACGTTTCCGGCAGTGTTGTTTGTGATCGTGCAGCCGGTCACGGTCACCGTTCCCGCACTGTTGCTGATAGCGCCCGCGTCGAACTGGGCCGAGTTGCCTGTGATAACCGTGTTCGTGATATTGATCGCGCCGCTGCTGTTGTTATGCAGGCAGGCGAGGTTGGTGGCCGAGTTGCCGGAGAACGTGCAGCCGTTGATGTTGATCGTTCCCGTGCTGCTGTGACGAATCGCGCCCCCTTCGCCGCCGCTGGCCGAGTTGCCGCTGAAGGTACTGTTGGTGATATTAATCGGGCCGTTCCCGTTATTAATGATAGCGCCGCCTCCGCCTGCGTTGCCCGCGTTATTGGCGAGCACGCAGTTATTAATATTCAATGTTCCGTTGGAAAAATTCCTCACCGCGCCGCCGCCGACCGCATTGCCGTCTGCGAGCGTAACGCCAGAGATCGTGACTGTGCCTGAATTAACCAGAAAGATGCGCAGAGTGTTCACGCTGCTGTCGCGGCGAATGGTCAGAAGACTTGCGCCCGGCCCGTTGATGGATAACGCGCTGCCGGAAAGATTAGGCAGCGCGCTCAGCAGGTTGATCGTGCCTGTGACGCCGAAGGTGATCGTGTGGCTGCCGCCCGTCGATATGGCTTGCGTGATGCAATAGCGCAAGTCGCCCGTCAGACCTGAACCCGCGCCCGTGTCGCCGAGACTGTTTACGGTGAAGGCTGCGGCCTGAACTCTTTCAAGCCTGCCGAACAAGACCGACACAAAGGCCGCTGCTACAAGCAGTGCAACCAGAATCCGGCGACTATTACGTTTCATTGCGTCTCCTCCGAAAATCACTTCTGTGGATTATCTCTGCGGTTCTCTGGCAGTGATTTGGGCCTATGCCAGGCGAGGGCGAACGCGAGCCGTCTTGCTCACGCGCTTGCAGGTTTTTGGCCCCTACAGCCCATAGAGCGACAATTGCCGCCGAATCCCCTCACGCCTGCTGAAAAAAATTGCCGTCACGCAAGGTTCTTGTTAAACTCCGGTCATTGATTGATTCGGACATTCTTACAAGGGCGATAAACAGGGTTTTCCATCGAGATCGGCGGTCGAAGCAATGTCTTCTCTAACCCAACTTTTAGTCAGATGGAGCGATGGAGACAGGGCGGCTCTGGATGAATTAATACCGCTGGTTTATCAGGAACTGCGCCGTCTGGCCAACCACCATCTGCAACGCGAGCGGCATCATCACACATTGCAACCGACGGCCCTCGTACACGAGGTTTATATGCGGATGGCGGGACAGGAAAACGCCGACTTTCAGAATCGCGCGCAGTTTTTCGGGCTGGCCGCAAAGATCATGCGCAATGTTCTGGTCGATCATGCGCGCGCGCAGAAGCGGGCCAAACGCGGCGGCTCGCAGATCAGAGTCTCGCTCGCCAGAGCAGACTGCTTTGACACACAGGATAGTGTTGATCTGATCGCGCTCGATGAGGCTTTGAACGATCTGGCGGCGACTAACCCGCAGCATAGCCAGATCGTCGAGTTGCGCTATTTCGGCGGCCTGTCAATCGAAGAGACGGCAGAGGTGCTTGCCGTCTCGCACGCCACAGTCGAGCGCAGCTGGAAGTTTGCCAGAGCATGGCTCAGAACCCAGTTGAGTTAATAAGGAAGTCGCGTTTTCATGGCGATGAAAACCCCTGACCGCATGCAGAAAATCGAGGAGTTGTTTCTGGCTGCGCTCGAACAACAGTCTGGCGAGCGCGCGGCCTACCTCTCTTCTGCCTGTGAAAAGGATGCTGAGTTATTCGAGGAAGTGCAGAAGCTCATACGTGCGCACGAACAGGTCGGCAGCTTTATGGACAGGCCCGCCTATCAGCCTGTGGCCGGGGACCTCGTTGATTCTGCCGCGCAGTTAGAGGTTGGCCGCCAACTCGGTCAATATCGCATTCTGAAAATGATTGGCCGTGGCGGCATGGGCGAAGTCTATCTGGCTCAGGACAACAAACTGCGTCGCCGCGTTGCGTTGAAACTGTTGCCTGCCCATGTCACACGCAACGAACAGAGCCTGAAGCGATTTCAACAGGAAGCATACGCCGCTTCGGCCCTGTCGCATCCCAACATACTTACGGTTTACGACATCTGCGAACAGGAGGGCCTGCGTTTCATCGCCACCGAATACATCGAGGGCGAAACGCTGCGCCAGATGATGATAGATAGCGGCAGGATGGCGACTATACAGGCTCTTGAAATCGTCATTCAAGCGGCGGCGGCCCTGTCGGCAGCGCACGCGACAGGCATCATTCATCGCGACATCAAACCGGAAAATATAATGGTGCGCGATGACGGTTACGTTAAAGTGCTGGACTTCGGGCTGGCCAAACTGGCCGGGCCGCTCGGTCCAACGCCCGATGCGTCTGTCTTGCAGGTGATCGAGACGGAGCCGGGCATGGTGATGGGCACGCTCTCTTATATGTCGCCAGAGCAGGCGCGTGGCCGCAGCGTTGATTCGCGCACGGACATATTCAGTCTCGGCATCGTGCTGTATGAACTGGTTGCCGGTTGCGTTCCGTTCGCGGGCGAATCGGGCGCGGATGTTTTAGTGGCGATACTTGAGAAAGAGCCGCCGCCGCTGGCGGATGTTCCTCCTGAACTTCAGCGCATTATCAGCAAAACGTTGCAAAGAGATAGAGCCGAGCGTTATCAAAGCATGCAGGATTTGCTGGCTGACCTGAAAAATCTGAAAGAAGAGCTTCAGGTGCAGGCCAAACTGGAACGCTCCGGCAGTCTGGAAGCAAAGCCTGAGAGCCGCAGTCAGATGATCGTTCAAGCGCGCGCGTCATCAAGCGCAGAGTATCTGATCGGTGAAATCAAACAGCATAAAAAGATTGCTCTCCTGTCTGTGCTGGTCATCATAATCGCCGCCCTCAGCATCGGTTATTACCTGTTTGCGAAAGGCTCTGAAAGCGCGCTTGACTCGATTGCCGTGCTGCCATTTGTCAATCAGGATCACGACCCTGAGACTGAGTATCGGTCAGACGGGCTGACCGAAAGCATTATCAATGATCTGACTCAGCTTCCCGCCCTGCGTGTGATCGCGCGCAGTTCGGCCTTTCGCTACAAAGGCAAAGAGATTGACCCGATTGTGGCGGGTAAGGAACTGGGCGTGAGCGCCGTGCTGACGGGTCGATTGCTTCAACGCGGAGACAATCTGATTATCAGCGTCGAATTGACAGACGTGCGGGAAAACAAACAACTCTGGGGGCAGCAGTACGAGCAGAAGGTGACAGACCTGCTGGCAATGGAGCGCAATATTGCGAAAGCAATCTCTACCAACCTGCGACTGAAGCTGTCGGGCGCGGACCGTAGCCGCATGACGAAACATTATACGGAGAACCCTGCGGCGTATCAGCTCTACCTGAAAGGGCGCTTCTACTGGAACGAGCGGACGGGCGAGGCTCTCAAAAAGAGCATTGAGTATTTCAATCAGGCGATTGAAATAGACCCGCGCGATGCGCTCTCTTACGCGGGGCTGGCCGATGCCTTCGTATTGATTCCAAATTATTCCGCAGGCTCGCCGCAGGAGTTTTACCCGAAAGCGAAAGCGGCGGCGCGCAAGGCGCTGGAGCTTGACGAGACGCTCGCCGAAGCGCACACGTCGCTTGCGCAGGCGCTGTTTGCTTATGACTGGAACTTCGAGGAATCGAGCAGGGAATTCAGGCGCGCCATCGAGTTGAATCCGAATTACGCGACGGCGCGCCACTGGTACGCCAACAGCGCTCTGCTTGCGATGGGGAAATTTGATGAAGCGGTCCGGGAGGGCCGACAGGCGCAGGAACTTGACCCGCTCTCGTTGATTATCAACGCCGATCTGGGAGCAGATTATTTCTACGCGCGGCAATACGATAACGCCATTGAGCAGTTGCGAAAGACCATCGAGAGGGATCAGGGCTTTTACACAGCCCATTATTTTTTAGGCATGGCATATGCGATGAAAGGCGCTTTCCCGGAGGCAATCGCCGAATACAGACGCGCGCAGCAACTGAGCGATGATCCGTTCGTGCTGGCATATCTCGGACACGCCTTTGCAGCGTCGGGGAAGCGGGGAGAGGCATTAAAAACACTCAGTCAACTGAAGGCGATCTCAAGGCAGCGCTACGTTCCGGCCTACAGCTTTGCGATTGTCTATGCGGCAATCGGCGAACACGATCAGGCGTTTGTGTGGCTTGAGAAGCTCTATCAGGATCGCGCTTTCGACATAGCCTATATAAACGTCGATCCGTTTTTTGACACGCTCCGAACGGATGCCCGCTTCGCCGATCTGGTGCGCCGAGTCGGCCTCTAGGCTCAGACCCTCTACATCAAAAAATAGCACTATTAATTGATGAGGTTGCTGCGCTCTGGCAAGAAAAACAAACGGGCTTGAGCAGCGAAGAATTGCCCCGAAAAGGCTGACGAAAACGCAGGCTTATAAAGCCTTAAACTCATCAGGGGTTAAACCTGCTTGTCGAAGTATGCTCCGCAAAGTGCCAATGGCAACCTCGCTATGATGAGGAACGATTGCGGTCAGTGTCCCTGTGGCTGTGGTTTTGGCAAACTTAATATGACTACCTTTTTGACCGACAATCTCAAACCCAGCCGCTTTCAGTTTTCGCTCTACCTCGCGATAAGGTAACGGATTCATGCAACTCCGAGCTCTATTTCGATCTGACCCACATGAGGCATGATGGTTGCTGTAGGCTCTTCAAAATGAAGTTCCAGTGCTTCGCGGAGATTACTAATGGCCTCTTCAATGCTTTTACCCTGACTTGCAATATCAACCTCCAGGCATTGAGCTATGAGCCAATTGCCATCAAGAGTGATGGAGTATGAAAAGGTGCGGTGATTGTCACTCATAGCCCCATTATCTGCAAAACAAGTTTTGCTGTAAATGGAAAAGGTATGTACCTTTTGAAGGGTTGATAGGGCCGCATTATTTATTTTCAAGGCTTTTTGCTTCGTCCCAGAGCGCGTCCATCTCCGTGTGATTTGAGTCAGCAGGTTTGCGGCCCTGCTGTTTGAGCCTGTCTTCGATGTGACGAAAACGGCGTCGGAATTTTCTATTGGAAGCCTTGAGCGCGCTTTCGGGATCGACGCCCAGCAATCGCGCCACGTTCACCGCGACAAAGAGCAGGTCGCCCACTTCATCGCTTATCTCTTTGTGAGAGGGCGACGGACGGCTGACGGCCTCTTTCAACTCGCCGACCTCTTCATCCAGTTTTTCGATTACTCCGGCAACATCGGGCCAGTCGAAATCGACCCGCGACACTTTCGTCGTCATCTGGAAGGCTTCCATCACGGCAGGCAGTTTTGTCGAAACGCTGTCGAGCATCGAGTTATCGCTTTGCGCCCCCTTAGCTTCAAGCTCGGCGGCCTTGATGGCTTCCCAGTTACGAAGCACCTCGGTTGATGTAGAGGCAGTCTCTTCGCCGAACACGTGCGGGTGACGGCGAATCATCTTTGACGATACGCGCTCGATCACGTCCGCGACCGTGAAGCGATTCTCTTCGGTAGCTATGTCGGAATGAAATACGACCTGAAGCAGAAGGTCGCCAAGCTCGCCTTTGAACTCTTCGTCGTTGCCTTCGTCAATTGCCTCGATTACTTCGTACGCTTCTTCCAGAAGCATCGGCTTTAAGCTTTCATGCGTCTGCTCTCGATCCCAGGGGCAGCCGCCCGGCGCACGAAGCCGCGTTATCAACTCGACCAGTTCGGCGAATTTTTCGCCCGTCCTGCCTGATGAATCACTCATACTTCTAAATTACATGATGGAACTTTGCCAGACAAGGCAGAGGTGAAAAGTAATATGCGCAGCGCCTCCGGTGCGGAAACATTCCTCGAATGCCAAAATTGTCCTTGTTACTTTTACATCTGCCTTTTTACTTTTTACTTTCCACCCCCCGGTGTTAGCATGGCTTTCTTAAAATGATGTCTAATTCCTATCAACCCGGATGAAGAGATATGGCAGAAGAAAAAAACACTGAATTCAAAGTTACAGACCGCCGCAAGTTCCATCACGATGGCACGCCCCGTGAAGAGTCCACCGAAACGGAAGCGATTGCTACCGAAGAAGCTAAACAAGAGCCTTTGCCCGAAATAGCCGAACCCGACAATATCGACCCTGATAATGTCGAACCCGACAATGTCGAACCCGACAACGTCGAGCCGGATAATGTGGTTTCATTTCCGGGCGAGACGGCCAGAAAACGAGAAGCTCAATCGAGCTCACAACCCGACGCGGCTGCGACCGAGCGCGCTCAGGCGATCAAGGCTGCGGCAAGCGCGGCAGAGCAGGCTTACAACCAGTCAAAGTCAGGCCACGTGCCGCAACTGCCCGAAGCCTCATTTCTGGCTCTGGCCGATATGCTTGCCGGAGAAGCGGCGATGTGTCTGGGCCTTGCGCAGACCCCTGACGGCAGCAAACTGCCGTTTGATCCGGAAACAGCGCGGCATATGATAGATATGCTCGGCATGCTCGAACAGAAGACCAGAGGAAATCTTACCGCCGAAGAAGAGAGCGTGCTTGAAAACGTCCTCGCCTATCTGCGCATGCAGTTTGTGGCGCTTTCGAGAGATCAATGAGGATCACTTTCCTCGGCACGGGCACATCGGTCGGCGTCCCGGCGGTGGGCTGCGATTGTGAAACGTGCATGTCGGATGACCCGCGCGACAAGCGGCTGCGCACGTCCGTGCTGATAGAACACGACGGCTCTAACATCATCATCGACGCTTCGACCGATTTCCGACAGCAGGCCCTTCGCACGGGTCTGAAACGGATTGCCGCAATACTGTTTACGCATTCGCACGCGGATCACTGCTTCGGCCTCGACGATACGCGGCCAATCATGTTCAGGCACGGCGCTATTCCCGTCTTTGCGACCGAAACGACTTGGAAGGGGCTTCGCCGCATCTACTCGTACGTCTTTGAGCCTGCGCCTTACGCGGGCGTGCCTCGCATCATACCGCATCGCATAGAAGGCGACTTCAATCTTTTAGGGCTTCAGGTCGAACCGCTCACAGTCATTCACGGCAAGCTGGCAGTGACGGCCTATCGGCTTGATCGCTTCGCCTATGTGACGGACTGCAATCTGATCCCTGATGAAACATGCGCGCGGCTTTCGGGTCTGGATTTACTGGTGATTGACGCGCTTCGATTCAAGAAACACCCGACGCATATGTCTTTGGATGATGCGCTCGGCTACATTGAGCGGCTGCGCCCCCGTCGCGCGCTGCTCACGCATATTTCGCACGACATAAAGCACAAAGAGACGAGCGGTCACCTGCCTGAAAATGTCGCCATAGCTTATGACGGGATGACGCTTGAGAGTGAATGATAACAGCGCTGCAAACGGGCCGGAGTTTCGCATGCTGTTCCGTACATTATGGAAATTTGCCGAGACCTTGACGACTGCGAACTGAAGACGCCAACGGTTCTGACCTTCGGCGTATTCGACGGCCTGCATCTGGCCCATCAACAGATCGTGAGCAAAGCAGTTGAGCGCGCTCGCGCGCTCGATGTTCCGGCCACGGTCGTCACGTTCGACCCGCATCCGCGCGCCGTGCTCAGACCGCAGACCGCGCCGCCCCTGCTTCAAACCTTCGAGCAGAAGATGGAGGGTTTAGAGCGACTGGGGATCGAGCAGTGCGTCGTTTTGAACTTCACCCCTGAGCTTGCGCGTGTGAGCGCCGAAGATTTTCTTTTGAAGATCATCTTCGGTCGGCTCGACGCGCGCGAAGTCTACCTCGGCCACGGCTTCGCGTTCGGGCATAACCGTGAAGGCAATTTCGCGCTGCTCAAGCGGGTCGCAGACCAGATGGGCCGCATCGCCGAAGAGGTGCCTGAGATAATGGTCCGCGCTCATCGCGTCAGTTCTACAATGATTCGCCGCCTGTTGACAGCAGGTCGCGTAAACCTTGCGCGGCGCATGCTCGGACGACCTTACGGCATCGAGAGCCTTGTGATCGAAGGGCGCAAGATCGCCGGGTCGCAGTTGAATTACCCGACGGCGAATCTCAAGCCTCATAACACGGTCATCCCTGTGAACGGAGTCTATATAACTCTCACGCTGGTCGAAGGGGTCTGGCGGCGCTCGATAACCAACATCGGCAACAAGCCCACGTTCGGAACCGATGCGGAAGTGACGGTCGAAACTCATGTGATGGATTTCGACCGCGAGCTTTACGGCGAAAAGATTCGCGTCAGATTTCTTCACAGATTGCGCGGCGAACACAGGTTTGAATCCATAGACGCATTGCGCCGTCAAATAGAGAGCGACGCTCGTCGCGCGGCAGGATATTTTCAGATGAGCGGAGTGCGCCGCAGTTTCGATTTCAAGTAGATGCTGGCGCTCTATGCCGGATTCGACTTGTAAGGCTGCCTGATTCGGTTGTATAAAAATCAGGCAAGGTTCTTTAAATCATTCCTTATAAATCTAAATTACCAGCGAGGTGGCTTCAATGAAGAAAGCTGTCCATATAACCGTGAACAAAGCAGCTCATCACGACGAAGTCGAGCCGAGACTGCTGCTGGTCCACTACCTCAGAGACGTGCTCAGTCTGACAGGCACGCACATCGGCTGCGAGACCTCTATCTGCGGCGCGTGCACAGTATTTGTTGACGGTCAGTCCGTGAAATCCTGCACGATGTTTGCAGTGCAGGCCAACGGCGCAAACGTGACGACTATCGAAGGCATGGCGGCAGACGGCAAACTCCATCCCGTGCAGGAAGGCTTCTGGGAGAAACACGGTTTGCAGTGCGGCTATTGCACGCCCGGCATGATAATGGCTGCGTCGCAGATTCTTGATCGCAACTCGGACCCGAGCGAAGAAGAGATACGTCACGGGCTGGAAGGAAACCTGTGCCGGTGCACAGGCTACCAGCACATCGTCGAGGCAGTGCAATTCGCCGCCCGCAAGATGAAGGGGCAGGCGGCATCTGGAGATTAGAAGACAGAAGTCAGAATGAAGACCGCTTCGATAAGGGCGATGAAAGCCGGTTTCAAGGTTTTCTTCATTCCGACTTCTGATTCCTGGCTTCTGGCTTTCTGACTCCCGGAGGAATTATGGCTGACAAGTATGTTGGACAAAGCATCAAGCGCACCGAAGACCCACGCCTGATTCAGGGACTCGGTCATTACGTCGATGACATCAAACTGCCGGATATGCTCTATGTAGCTTTCCTGCGCTCGATGTACGCGCACGCGCGCATCACGAGCCTTGATGTGAGCGAAGCCGCACACGCGCCGGGCGTCGTCGCCGTCTATACTGGCCGCGAGGTTGCCGCGAAGATCGGTCCTGTGCCCTGCGCAAGCGCGGGCGCAATTCCGGGGTTGAAGATTCCCGATTACCGTGTGCTGGCGACAGACCATGTTGTGTTCGTCGGTCAGCCCATCGCGGTCGTCGTCGCGACTGACCGTTACAGCGCGCGCGATGCGATTGATCTGATCATGGTCGATTATGAAGAACTGACCCCGGTCGTGGATCTCGAAGAGGCCGTGAATGAAGGCGGCCCGCTCGTTTATGAAGAATACGGCGACAACATCGCTTATAAGCTGACGGCAGGTGAAGGTGACATCGACGCGGCGCTCGCGGCTTCAGACCATGTCATCAGCCAGAGAATCGTTCATCAACGCCTCGCGCCGATTGCGATGGAGCCGCGCGGCGTGATGGCGCGTTACCTGCCCGGCGAACAGGAACTGACCGTCTGGTCATCGACTCAGATTCCGCATCTGCTTCGCACTCAGCTTGCCTTGATGATCGGCATTCCCGAAAACAAACTGCGAGTCATCACGCCCGAAGTCGGCGGCGGGTTCGGCTCGAAGCTCAACGTCTATGCCGAAGAAGCGCTGCTCGGATGGATCTCGATGCAGCACGCCAAACCTGCGAAGTGGATAGAGACTCGCCGCGAAAACATTCAATCGACTATTCACGGACGCGGGCAGATCGGCACTGTTGAAATCGGATGTAATAATGACGGCACGGTGACGGGGCTTCGCTATAACGTTCTGGCGGACATGGGCGCATATATGCAATTGCTCACGCCCGCGATTCCTACGCTGACCGGGTTGATGCTTTCGGGTTGCTATAAAATCCCCGCGATTCAGATCAACGTGACGGGCGTCTTTACGAACAAGATGTCTACGGACGCATATCGCGGAGCGGGTCGGCCCGAAGCTACTTATGTCGTAGAGCGCGCGCTTGACCTTGTGGCCGTAGAGCTTGGACTGGATAAGGTCGAAGTGCGCCGCAAAAATTTCCCCAAACCCGACGAATTTCCGTTCAAGACCGCGACGGGTCTGTTTTATGACAGCGGCAACTACGAAGCCGCGCTCGACAAAGCGCTCGGCATGTGTGATTACAAGAACCTGCGCGAAGAGCAGAAAAAAGGGCGCGAGCAGGGAAGGCTTATCGGCATAGGCGTTTCGACTTATGTCGAGATATGCGCGCTCGGCCCTTCGCAAGCCATGCCAGCGGGCGGATGGGAGAGCGCCACTGTAAGAATAGAGCCGACCGGCAAAGTGACTGTGCTGACGGGCGCATCGCCGCACGGGCAGGGGCAGGAGACATCATTTGCGCAGATCGTCGCAGACGAACTTGGCGTTGATCTTCATGACGTAACGGTCATTCACGGCGACACGTCAATCGTTCAGTACGGTATCGGCACATTCGGCAGCCGCGCGACGGCTGTGGGCGGAACGGCTGTTTACATGGCGGTCGAAAAGCTGAAAGAGAAAGCCAACAAGATCGCCGCTCATATGCTGGGCGCAGATAACGTGATGTTCAATGAAGGCAAATTCTCGAAAGAGGCGGCCCTCGCCGCTTCTGCGGCAACTGAGGTTCCTGAGCCGATGATTCCGGCAGGTCAGGCACCAGCCGGAGCGTTGCCCGACCCTGAGCCGGATGGCCGCCACATCACGATTCAGGAGATCGCGCTTGCGGCTCACATCGCGCGCGAAATCCCGCCCGGCATGGAGCCGGGGCTTTCGGCGACTCACTTCTTCGAGCCGACGAATTTCACCTTCCCCTTCGGCACGCACATCGCGGTTGTCGAGATTGATCGCGAGACGGGCGATATCAAGTTCCTGCGCTACGTCGCGGTTGACGATTGCGGCAAGGTGATAAACCCGATGCTTGTTGATGGGCAGGTGCACGGCGGAATCATTCAAGCCATGGGGCAGGCTTTGTATGAAGAGGTGGTTTACGACGAGCAGGGGCAGCTTGTGACGGGCACGCTTATGGATTACGCCGTGCCAAAAGCCGCGATGTCTCCGTGGATGGAGCTTGATCGAACTGTAACGCCTTCGCCCGTGAACCCGCTTGGCGTGAAAGGCGTCGGCGAAGCGGGCACGATTGGAGCAACGCCTGCAATCGTGAATGCGGTCGTTGACGCGCTCGAACCTTTCGGCGTGCGGCACATGGATATGCCGCTCAAGCCGGAAAAGGTCTGGCAGATATTGAATCAACAAAGCTGATTGATCATCTGAGATTTTAACTTTGAGATCTCAGATAAGGAGAACACATGATTGCAACGCAGTTCGATTACCTGACTCCTGCGACGCTTGATGAAGCGGTCAGCTTGCTTGCGCAACACGCGGACGACGCGAAGATACTTGCAGGCGGGCACAGTCTTATCCCTGCGATGAAACTGCGGCTCGCGATGCCGCAAATCCTGATCGACATCGGGCGAATCAAAGACCTTTCATACATTCGCGAAGAAGGCGGCCAGCTTCGCATCGGCGCGATGACGACTCATTACCAGATAGAATCGAGCGACCAACTGCGTGACACCTGCCCGATATTGCCGGAGTGCGCCGTGCAAATCGGCGACGCGCAGGTGCGCAACAAAGGAACAATTGGCGGAAGCCTCGCGCACTCGGACCCGGCGGCTGACTGGCCCGCTGTCGCAATCGCGCTCGATGCCGAGATGGTCGCCGTCAGCGCAAAGGGCGAGCGGGTGATTAGCGCAAACGATTTCTTTGTCGATATGCTCACGACTCTGCTTGAGCCGGGCGAGATATTGCGCGAGATCCGCATTAATGTACCGAAAGGGCGTTTCGGGCAGGCGTATCTGAAGATGCCGCAGCCCGCTTCCGGTTTTGCGGTCGTCGGGGTTGCCGTTCACTTAGCGTGCGACGCAGGCGGCACGTGCGAAGCGGCAAGCATAGGCATCACGGGCGTTGCCTCTAAAGCATATCGCGCGAGCGGCGCGGAAGCGGCGCTCAAAGACAGCGCGCTTGACGAGCAGGCCATAGCAGCGGCGTCTAAAACGGCGGCGGATGGAGTCTCGATCAACGGCGACCTTTATGCGTCGGAAAGCTATCGCACGCATCTCGTGCAGGTCTACGCCCGCCGCGCGATTCAGGCGGCGGCAACGAGAGCGAAGTGATGAACAATGAATTATGAACTGTAGATGATTCGACAGTCCGCTATTCATCATTCATCGTTCCGCATTCATCATTTATGAAAATAGAGGGCACACAGGAACTGCACGCCAAACGCGAGCGCGTGTTTCAGGCTTTGATTGATCCGGCTGTCTTGCAGCGCTGCATACCGGGCTGCGAAAGACTGGAGAAGACGGGCGAGAACGCTTACGCGACAACGCTTCGCGCTGGTGTCGGTTCGATCAAGGGAGTATTCACAGGCAATGTAAAGCTCGAAGATGTGCGCTCGCCTGAGCATTATCGAATAGTGGTCGATGGCAAAGGCCAGCCCGGATTCCTGAAAGGTTCAGGCGAGATAGACCTTGAAGAACGTGACCAGGAAACGGTCGTCACTTTTAAAGGCGATGTGCAGGTAGGCGGCACAATCGCAGGCGTCGGGCAGCGAATGATACAGGGCGCGGCCCGAATGATGGCCACACAGTTTTTTACAGCTATCGAAGCCGAAGCCAAAACCGAAACGCATGAAGCTCCTCCGAAACACGGCTTTTTTCGAACAGCCCTGAGATGGTTCTCAGGGTGGCTGCGGCGAACTTTCAAAACAACATAACCTCTTAACCCAAGCCGTAGAATTGAAATGATAATCACAACACAGTATGTAGACATTCCCGTTGATGATAGCCCCCTGCGAATGTTTGTTGCCGCCCCTAAAGCCGAAGGCCGCTATCCGGGCATTCTCCTTTATTCAGATATTTTTCAACTCACAGGCCCGATGCTGCGCGCGACGGCTCGACTGGCCGGTTACGGATTCGTGGTCGCAGCGCCGGAAATCTATCATCGCATCGAGCCTGCGGGAACGGTCATAGCCTTTGATGATGAGGGCCGGACGCAGGGGTTGAATGATGCCGCAAAGACTTCCGCCGCCGAGTTCGATGCGGACTGCCGCGCGGCGCTCGATTATCTCGATAATCATGGCAGGGTCGAAAAAGGAAAGCTGGGCGCGGGCGGTTTTTGCATAGGCGGGCATTTATCTTTTCGCGCAGCGCTGCATCCCTGTGTGAAAGCCACGGTCTGTTTTTACGGCACAGGGATTCACAACGGCAAGCTTGGTCGGGACGAAGACGCCGGATCGCTTGAGCGCGCGGGCGAGATTCGAGGCGAGTTGCTTATGATCTTCGGCTCGCTCGACCCGCACGTGCCGGATGAAGGGCGAGCTAAAATTCAAAGCGCGCTCAAACAGGCCAATACGAATTTTCACATAAGCCTTTATGAAGCCGAGCACGCTTTTATGAGAGATGAAGGCCCGCGCTATGACCCGGAAGCGACCGATCAAGCCTTCGATGAAATGGTCAATTTCTTCCGCCGCGTTTTCGTCTGGAAATAATAGAATCGCCGATCACTTCACGGCTTCAAGCCTTGCAATCTCGGCGTCGCATGTCGCGACCTCGGCTGCCGCCTCTTCGGGATTGCCGTAATCCGAACTTGTCCATGCGCCGCGATCTTTCAGGTCTTTCAATATATCGAAGCCGCGCTGGTGCCAGCCACGCGCCTCGCGCCAGAGTTCAAGCCGTTTGCTGGCGGAACTTTTATCGGTTGAAGCAATAGCCTGATAGACCTTTCCGAAATTTGAATAAGCGAAGGCCAGAAGCGCCTGCACTTCGGCGTTTGAAGGACTGCGCGCTGCCAGTTGTTCGGCGATGCCGCGCGCCTTCTGAGCGAATTCCAAAGCCTGCGCGTTGTTGCCTGTCTTTGCGAGCGCCAATCCGAGATTGCTGTATGTCAAAGTAATCTCGCCGCGTCCGTGCATGTTCGACTGATCTTCATCGATGAGACCTTCTAAAATCGTGGCCGCGCTGCGATAGGTTTTTATAGCTTCCGGGTAATCGCCTGTCTTTATAAGCGTCATCCCGATTCGCATCCGGGCAACCGCTACATTGCGACTGGCCTTTGCGTCTGCACGATCTGCATCTGCAATCAGCTGGAAAATTGACAGCCCTTTTCGATAGCTCTCAAGCGCGCCCGCCGCGTCGCCGCTCCTGTCCATTACTTCTCCGATCTCAAGGTGATCGGCCCCAACTGACCCGCGTCTGGAATAATTATTCGGCTCATTTGCGGCTAAGCGTTCATCAATCGCAAGCGCCTTACGAAAACTTTCCATCGCGCTCGCCAGATCGCCGGATTCTCCATGCGCTACGCCGAGCGTGGTATAGAAATTCGACATGTCCTCCTGCGCCTGCGGATTGGCAGGGTTTGACGTGAACAGTTTTTCAACGACCGGACGCCCCTTGTTGAAGCTCTCTAACGCCCCGGCAAAGTCGCCCGCCTGCGCGAGCGCATAAGCGTAGTTGCGATAGCCGACCCAGAGATTGCGGCTCGTCTGCGCGTCAAGCTGATCCGCCCCGTATAGCTCTTCGCCAATGGCTATTGCCTTGCGATAGGCTTCCAGAGCCAGTTCCGTGTCGCCTTTGCCCCACGCCACGTCGCCTATTCGCAAGTAACTGATCGTCAGGTCACGGCGATTTTCTGTGTTTGCAGGTTCGTCGGCCACCAGTTTTTCGCGAATATCGAGCGACTTGCGAAAGCTTTCTATAGCGCCTTCCGTATCACCGATGTTTGAATGATATGGATTGCCCTGAACGTCGCCGACCTTTTGATAAGCCGTCGCAAGCTCCCGCAGAAGCGAGTGGTCGCGCCCGGCTTCGCGCGCGAGACTGTTGAGATATTCCAGCGCGCGTTTCACGACAAGCTCGCGCGCAGGAGTAGAGCCGGGCAAATCCTCTATCGCATCGTGAAACTCGAAAAGAAACGAGTTTGCAAGCTGGCGAACGTCATTGAATCGCCGCTCGGCTTTTGCTCGCTGTTGAAGGGTGGCCGCCACGCCGCCTATGAGCGTAATCAATATCAACACGACTGCCAGCACGCCCGCCTTGTGTCGTCTGATGAACTTCGAGCTGCGATAGGCGAGCGTGTCTTTGCGGGCGATGACGGGCCGCCCGTCAAGGTGGCGAATGATGTCGTTCGACAACTGATCGACTGATGCATAACGACGCTGCGGTTCTTTGCGCATGGCCATCAATACGATGTTGTCTATGTCGCCTGAAAGCCTGCGGCGCAGCCTGTCGGGCTGATGGTCGCGCGGTCGGCTTACAGATTCGGGCGCGAGCGGCGGGTCCGTAGTTTCAACCGTCACCGCGCGGGCAACCGCCGTGCTTGGCTTCTGAGGCTGCTGTTCGCATACGACGCGAGCTATATCATCAGGCAGGCGACTGGCTATGCGATAAGGTCTGTGGCCGGTCAGCAATTCGTAAAGCAGCACGCCGAGCGAATAGACATCGCTTGAAGTTGTTATCTGCTCGCCGCGCACCTGTTCGGGGCTTGCATATTCGGGCGTCATCAATCTGACGGCGACGGCAGTCGCTTCGATGGTCTGGGCGGCCATGTCAGGGTTGAGCAGTTTCGCGATGCCGAAGTCGAGAAGCCTGGGCGTGCCGTCTGCTGTTACCAGAATATTTGAAGGTTTGATGTCGCGGTGAATGACCAGATTTTGATGCGCGTAATGAACGGCAGAGCAGACCCGGCAAAACAATTTCAACCGCTCGACGGTCTCAAGACGATGTTGGTCGGCATACTCTGTGATGGGCTTGCCTTCGATATACTCCATCACGAAATAAGGCCGCCCGTCTTCGGTTGTGCCGCCGTCCAGGAGTCGCGCGATGTTCGGATGATCCAGGCTTGCAAGTATCTGCCGCTCGTTGCGAAAACGGCGCAGCACGAACTCTGAATCCATGCCGCGACGGATGAGTTTGATTGCGACCTGCTTTTTGAATTGCTCGTCGTCGCGCGCGGCCAGATAAACAGCCCCCATGCCGCCCTGACCTATACGGCGGATGATTCTGTAAGGGCCGATATTTGACTCCTGAAGTAATTCCTTCTGCTCTTCATCCGACAACGCGATAGTTTCGGCCTCTGCAAGCGAGGCCGTCGGGTCGTCCGAGACCGGGTCGTCTGATACAGCGCTGCCCGATTGTTCCTGCAATGAATTGCGAATGTCCATCTTTTAGAAAGTCCTGCTAATGATTATAAATCACATCACGTTTTATAGTTCATCACGTTCAGGTAACTGATATTGTAGCAGAGCCGTATAGTAGACTGTAGAGGCATAGATGTCAGCTCAGGGACCGGCCAAACATATCTGCACGGGATGCGGCGCGAAACTCGCGGCTAATCTCCGTTATTGTATCTATTGCTACCGCCCCGTGACGGAATCGCGAAGCTCGCGCGCTCATATCGAATCTGCGCGAGTGATCGACACAACACACAGGGACGATCCTACGACAGTCTTTCTGCCCGAAGAGCACGAAGCTATAAAGCGCCGCGCTCGCCGTCGCAAGCGATTATTGATAACGGGAGCGATTGTTTTTGTGCTGGCAGTCGCCGTCTCGGTGACGTTTTATTATCTGAATCGCCACTGGCGAGAAAGTGAAAAAGCGACGGCGCGCGAACAGATGGCCCGCCGCGAGCTTCGCCTGCTGTCGGACGGGCTGGAGCGATTCAAGATGGACATAGGGCGCTATCCGACGACCGAAGAGGGGGTCGGAAGTCTGACGCGCAAGCCGTCGCTCAAGGGACTGACCGGCGGAGGGCAATGGTTCGGGCCATATCTTGACGGGGTTTATGAAGTCGATCCATGGGGCAATGATTATGTTTACGAAGCAACAGACGCCGGGCAGGGGTTCACGCTCTTTTCCAGCGGCCCCGCAGGCGAAACAGGCTCCGGGAGCCAGTTTCAGGTTACCTCTGTGCCTGACACAGGTAATTGAGAGCCGGAGTGAGACCTTGAAGATTCACCGCAGCGGAAACTCTGCGCTGCTTTTGCGCACACCGCGTCTGTGGCGGTGAATCGATTTCTTTTCTGAGAATTGCTTGTAGCCACTCCGAACTTAATTATTGACTTGAGAAAGAGTCTTTGGTACTTTCCGCACAGCCGGATTTTTTTATCACTGCCCCTGGAACCGAGTTCAACCAGTTCCCCATTCCTTGAAGGAGTAGCAATGAAATATATAGCTCGTCTCGGCGTAGTTCTGGCCGCGCTGTTTCTGATCTCTTTATCGCAATCAACCATAGCCAGACAGCAGAGCGCAGATCAGGCAGGCCCGGTTACGCGCGGAGTGGATGTCTACTGCACGGGATACATTTCGGATTTGCCGCCTCGGACAGACCTGCAAATAGTCGGAGCCGAAAGAGAGAACGTAAAGCTCACCTTCGCGCAGGGCGATGTGGTTTTCCTCAATCAGGGGCGCGGCAGCGGCATCAAATCGGGCGCGTTCTATTTCATTGTCCGCCCGCTCGGCAAATTCCATCATCCTTTCACGAAAAAGCAGATGGGATACTACGTGCGCGAGCTTGGCTTGCTGCGCGTGATCGAAGTCGGCGAGCATACTTCTACGGCTGAGATTACTGTCTCCTGTGACATGGTGGAATTCGGCGATCTGCTCAAACCTTACGAGGAATATATCACCCCGAACCAGCGCGATGCGCAACCGCTGCCCCGCTACGGCGAAGGTTCAGGCGGGACGGTCGGGCAGATAGTTCTGTCGCCCGGCTACCACGAAAACCTCTCTGCAAATCGCATCGTCTATATTGATCTGGGCCAGCGTCAGGATGTCAGGCCGGGCGATTACTTCACCATCTATCGCGATATCGGCGAAAGCGAAGGCATTACCCGGACTCCTAAAGACAAAGTGGCGATGAAACGAAGCAACGGATATGAGAGCAGTCGCTATCGCGGCGGGGATTTCTCGGTTCAGGCCACTCGCGTGCCGACAAAAGAAGTGATGAAAACCAGGCCGCCTATGCCACGAAAAGTGGTCGGCGAGATTATTATTCTCAAAGTCGAAAACAATACGTCAGTGGCTTTGATAACTCGCACGACCGATATCGTAACGGTTGGCGATCACGTCGAGCGCTCGAACTGAAATCAGATATCAGAGGCTGGGGGGTAGAGTTCTGCTTTAACTTCCAGCCTCTAAACGAAAAAAATCGCCTGCGCGATCAACCTCCGAATCTCTGCTACCTGACCTCTGGCTACAGAAGTTCCTTTGCGTGATTTATCCAAATGTCTATAATGTGACTCTGTTCAAATGCTTAGGAGGTTTGAAACGATGTCGCTTAAAAAAAGGACTATCTGCGCGTTTGCTCTGTTGTGCGTGTTTGTTAGTTTGACTGTAGCCGCTCCTGCGCGTACCGGCCTCGCCGCGCAAGAGAAAGACAAAGACAAGAAATCTAAAAAAGAGAAAGACGTTAAAGATAAAAAAGACGATCAGAAGATCGATGATACAGCCGATGCTGAAAATGGCCGCCCGATCTTATGGCGCGAGCCGACCGATATTGAAAGCCGCGACCTGTTTTATGGCCCCGGCGGACAGGAAGGCGCGCCAAGCCCTTCCGACAAATTCACCTTTGTGAAGCGGTCGTCATCCGGTACGTCTGAAAAGATAATCGTTGACGACAACAAGGGCCGCAGCTGGACTGTGAAATTCGGCGCGGAAGTGAAATCTGAAACTGCTGCCACCCGGATACTCTGGGCGGCGGGCTATCACGTTGATCAGGACTATTTCATCAATCGGACGCACATCGAAGGTCGCGGAGGATTTGACGTGTGGGACGTGCGTTTCGAGCGACGAGACGACGGTTTGAAAGAAGTGGGATTGTGGTCGTGGCACGCGAATCCATTTGCCGGGACGCGCGAGCTACAAGGGTTGAAGACCGTCATGGCGTTGTTGAACAACTGGGACTTGAAAGAGATGAACAACAAGGTTTCGCGGCCTGACAAAAAGGGCGGCGGCGACCGCAGCGAACGTGTTTACTATATCGCCGATATGGGCGGAACGCTCGGCTCGACGGGGAATGCTTTCAGGAAGATTCCGGGATTCAGCAGTGCGCCGGGCGGCTCGAAGGGAGACCCCGATGCGTTTGCCAATCAAGTGTTCATTGACGGCGTAAAGGGCGGGCAGGTCGTGTTTCACTATAAAGGCAAAGACCCGAAAGTGCTGGAAGGCGTGTCGGTCGAAAACGCCCGATGGATGGGCAACCTTCTGGGGCGGCTTTCAGACAAACAGCTTATGGACGCATTCCGCGCGGGTGGCTTCACCGAATCAGAGATCGCCATTTATGTTCGCGCAACCCGCAGTCGCATTAACCAGCTCAAGAATCTCAAATGAGTGACGCGCGCCAGTAATCGAAGTACCGGCTTCAAACAGTTTTTTATATGAGAAGCCGGTACTTCAACATCTTCTCATATCTACCTTCTCTATTCGTCGCCGTTTTTTGCGAACCACAAATCTTTCGGCGTGATGAAGGGTGAGAGCAGATGCAGAGTGACGCCTTCGAGGTTTGCGCGATGCGCGACGAAACTGCGACGGTGAGCGAGAAACGCGCACGGCGCATCTTCCAGTAGCACCCTTGTCACTTCGCGGTAAATCTCTTCCCGCTGCTCGCGGTTCATCACCGCCCGCGCCTCGTCTGTCAAACGGTCCATCTCTTCACTTGAATAAGCGCTGATGAACAGATCGCGGTTGCGCGAGTTGAAGAGCACGTATGTGAAATTATCCGGGTCAGGGTAATCTGCGTACCAGTCGCGTCCCGCAATCGGAACCATCCGCATGCGCAGGGCGCGCTGCATCTCTGCGGCTACGACGTAGCGAAATTCCGCGCGTATGCCAATCTCTGCCAGGTCTTCTTTGAAACACTCGACCGCAGGATTTACAGACTGCGGCCACCAGATTTCAGTGTCAAAGCCGTTGGAGTATCCCGCCTCTTCCAGAAGGACTCGCGCGCGTGCAGGGTCGTGATCGTAACCGCGCTCGCTCGGATCATAACCGAGCACGCCCGGCGGTATCGGCCCGATGGCAGGTTCGGCCATCCCGCCGTAAACCTCGCGCAGGAACCGCTCGCGATTGATCGCAAAACATATTGCCTGTCGCACACGCTTGTCGGAAAGCGGAGGTCGCTCGCAATCGAATACGAGCATGCGTGTCTGCAACTGCACGGCCTCCAGTATGTGAAGCTCGTCTGCGCGCTGTCTTAACTCCGCGAGGAACGTCAGCGGCAAATCGCTCACATAATCTAGTTCCTCGCGCAGGAATCGGCCATATATCTCCTCTGCGCTCATCCCGAAATGAACGGTCAATCGATCAACGTAAGGCAGTTCCGCATTCCAATAATTTGAAAATCGCTCCATCTGAACTTCTTTGCCAACGACAGGCTCGATTACGCGGAACGGGCCTGAGCCTACAGGTCTTACGGCAAAGTCGAGCATCGGGCGCTCCACCTCTTCGCGCGGCACGATGTAGGCATAGTCCATGCACAGCGTCGCAAGGAAGAATGCAATCGGATGGATAAGCTCAAGCTTGACTATCTGCTCGCTGACGATCTGGATGCCTGCGACCGTTTCGGCTTCGCCCGTCATGAACTGCTCTGCGCCGACGATTGGGCGAAACGTCCAAGACGCGGCGTCTTCGTTCTGCCGCATCTGCCGCTCGAAAGAATATTTCACGTCGTCTGCGCGCACGCGGCGGCCATTGTGGAATCGCGCCGCCTCGCGCAGGTAAAAAGTGTATACACGACCGTCAGGCGAAATCTCCCACCGCTCGGCAATCGCGGGTCGAATCTCTGCCCGTTCGCCGAATTGAACGAGTCCTTCAAAGATGTTCGACATCACCTCGACGCGAGAGATTGATGACAGGCTCGCAGGGTCGAGCGCCACCTGCGAAGTGCGTAAAGCGAACCGCAGATGTCCGCCCCGTTCGGGCACAGGCAGATGAAACGCCTCGACTTCGCGATTGAGCAATTCGGCTTCGCGCACGAGCAGATCGACGGCGCTGTTGATGCCGGAGATGGATGCCTGATTGCGACCGACCACTTCCTTGATAGTCTCGATTGCGCGAAGCACCTGATCGGCCCCGGCTGATTGTTCATCGGAAGCCGTGCGAATCTGTTCGACGACCATCGTCAACTCTTCCATGGCTTCGGCGATATATTTCGATACCTGCGCCTGTTCACCCGTGGCGCGACGCACCTGCTCCGTCAATTCGCTCATGTGCAGCGCGCGTTCGCCTATGTGACGCGAGGTGAGCGCCTGCTCGCTCGTCGCGCGTTCGATTCCGCGCGCCTGCTGGCGCACGAGGTCTGCGGCTTCAAGCACCGTGTGGCTTTCTGATGCCTGCACAGCCGTTGCGTCGGCAATCAGTTTTATGCGATCCGAGGCGGCGTTGGTCTTGTCGCGTATCTCTGTCAGCAGATCGGAAGCCCGCGAAGCGAGGTCCACGCCTTCGTCCGCGCGCGCGCCGCCCACGGCCACGCGCTCTATGGCTTCGGTCACGTCTTCGCGCACAGCCTTGATCATCTCTTCGATCTCGCGCGTCGAAGCCGAAGTGCGCTCGCTCAACTCTTTGATCTCGTCGGCGACTATGCGAAAGCCGCGCCCCTGCGTGCCCGCCTGCGCTGCGAGTATCGCCGCGTTCAACGCGAGCAGATGCGTGCGGTCTGCAATCTCGTTGATGACGTGCGTGACTTCGCCAATCTGCTCGGAGCGCTTTCCGAGCCGGGTTATGGTTTCAGTCGCATCGTCAATAGCTTCTTTGATCTTCATCATGCTGGCGGCGGTGTCTGTGACTATCTGACTGCCCGAATCGGCAGACCGCGCGACCTCTTCGGAAAGCACGGTTGTTTCATTGACAGACTCGCCGATGCTTCGAGTCGAGTTGTCAATCGCCTCCATCGCGCCCGCTGTCTTTTCTGCGGATTCTGCGAGCGCTTCCGTAGATTCGGCGACTTTGCGAATACTGACGGCCATCTCTTCGATTGCCGAAGCGGTTTCTTCAACGAACTGCGCAAGCTCATCCGAATTTTCGGAGACGTGGTTGATAGAGGTCGCCATCTGCATGACGGACGTGGAGGTTGACTGCGAAAGATTCGAGAGCGTCTGAAGGCTGCCGCCGACAGAATGCATCGAAGCATTGATTTCAGAGATGGAGCTTGAAGTCTCTTCGACAGACTTAGCTTCATCGAGCACGCCTGCCGAAAGCGTCTGCGTCCCGTGCAGCACTTCGCCGACGACCGCTTCTATTGAATCGGCTGCCCGCTGAAGGCGTCCGACGATGTAGCGCAACCGGCGAGCCAGCCCGTCCAGATTGAGCAGCAGCTTACGGTCTTCACCATCTGTGCCGGGCTGGCTGCCTTTGATGCGGAAATCGAGATCGCCCTGGGCTATGCGCGCGAGCGCATCGAATATCTTCTCATTGGGTTTATGCGAATCGGATTTCGGGCGAGATTCAGTTTCCGATTCTCGCGCGTCATTTGAGGTGTGGCGCGTTTCGCTCATATCAATCCATTCAACGCGAGTATGGTATCTGCTCGGTTAGTAGCAGTCAATTGAGTAAGCGCGCACTTTTACTTGTCGCCCGGCTGTAGACACCCCAAACACAGTGCGATAAACTTTAATCTATGGGTAGGAACGGGCATTCGCGCTCGAATAAGATTATCCATATATAGCGGTCGGTATACAGGAGATTCAGTTTTGGGAAATTTATTACAGACTACAATTGTTTTTGTACTGGTCCTTGGCGGAATGATCGTCATTCACGAATTCGGTCATTTCATCGTGGCAAAATTTTTCGGCATCCGTGTTGACGTATTCAGCGTTGGTTTCGGCAAGCGACTTTTTGGAATCAAGAAAGGTGACACGGACTATCGCCTCAGCCTTATTCCGCTTGGCGGGTATGTAAAGATGGCCGGTGAAAATCTTGATGAAAAAGTTACGGGCGCGCCTTACGAATTTCAATCCAAGCCGAAATGGCAACGGCTCTGTGTTGCGGTCGCAGGGCCTGTGATGAATATACTGACGGCCATAGCCATTCCGGCAATACTTGCGATGATTCATTTCGAGTCTTTAACGTATGTCAATAATCAGCCGGTAGTGAACGCTGTTGGGGCTGGCTCGGCTGCGGAAGCGGCTGGCATTCAGCGCGGCGATCTGATTACGAGCATTGACGGAATTCAGAACCCGACCTGGAGCCAGATCGAAGACACGATAATGGTCAATCCCGGCCACGAGATTCCTATCACGATCCGTCGCGGCAACGACACTATTCAATCGAAGATGCCCGTTGCATCTATCGAGATTCAAAATGAAAAGATCGGAGAAGGCGGGCTGGAGCCATTTCTCGGCGCTAACACCAAGGTCTTTGTTTCAGTCCTGACTCCGGGCATGCCGGGCGATCAGGCAGGGCTCAAGCTGGGCGATGTAATCCTCGCTGTCAACGGCAAACCTGTTGAAGCGGGCGTTGATCCGAGCAACGCGAGTTCAGACCCAAACGCGAAAGTGCTTCATGGCCAGCTCGATGTCATTCGAGAGATTCGCGCCAGCAACGGGCAACCGATTACAATGACCGTCAAGCGCGGCGATGAAACGACGACTATCACGGCGACCCCCAAACTCGAAGAGGGCGTCCCGAAAATAGGATTCCTTCCCTGGCCAAAGGACGCGGACAAGAAAGCAGAGCCTCTATCGCTGTTTGCCGCGTTGAAGCATGGCGTTAACGAGAACATAAGAATAGTTCAATTGACCAAAGCAGCGCTCGCACAGGTCTTCACGGGCAAGCGTTCGGCTGGCGAGACCGTGGCCGGTCCAGTCGGAATCGCTGCAATCGTAGGACAGGCGGCAGAGCAGGGAGCCACGCCCGTATTTCGATTGATGGGCATGCTTTCTTTGAATCTCGGCGTATTCAACCTCCTGCCGATCCCTGTTCTGGACGGCGGATTGATATTCATGATACTTTTGGAGGGCTTGCTCGGAGTGTTTGGCCTGCCGCTCACGATGCGAATCAAAGAGCGAATGATGCAGGTGGGGATGGTCATGCTGATGCTGTTGATGGGATTCGTGATCTTCAACGACATCTCGAAGCAGTTCACCAGACGCAGCACGCCACAAGCGGTCGAGCAACCAAAAGATTCTGATAAATGAACGAAAGGCGCAGCGCATCCTCTGGCGCTGCGCCCCAGAAAAATTACTCTTGCCTGTTTTCTGATTCGTAATATTATCTACCAGGTATCCCTGTATATTTGCCCCCGCAAGTAGATAGTCTGGACAGGCTTTGTCCCAATGTTATCTGAGCCTGTATCAGACAAAAACCGAGTTGGTCTAACGCCCCTTGCTGTCTAAGGCTGTTCTCAGTTTAAAACTGTCCTCTGATTTAGCAGTGTATGACGGCGCTAAACCATCGAATTGGGGAGGGGATATGAGGAAACTTGCTGCCCTGGCTCTATCTTTGGCGCTCGTCGGATTCGTCATCGCGCCCGAGTCGAAGGTTTATTCACAGAAACGAGAAAAATCAAAAGCGGTTTATGTAGACAATCAAATTCTGGTCAAGCTC
Source organism: Blastocatellia bacterium (assembly GCA_963804815.1). GTDB lineage: Bacteria > Acidobacteriota > Blastocatellia > UBA7656 > UBA7656 > DATEKX01. The sequence goes on from CAWDRU010000002.1 coordinate 384,487, forward strand.
AAAGCTGATGTCGATCTTGCGGTCGATTCAAGAGAGATGGCCGAATTCGTAGCGCGCCCGCGCGGCGCAAGCGTCGAACCTCTACAGGCAGAATCTTTACAGGCACATAGTCGCGGCGCGCTGTACCGCGTCGAACTTGACGGCAGCCTTTCAGTCGAAGAGGCCGTCGAGCTGATGTCAAATGATCCGCGAGTCGAGTACGCGGAACCCAATTACCTTTTATTTCCCTCTACGATGCCGAATGATTCGCTCTTCACACAGCAATGGTCTTTGATGAATACGGGAGTATTCGGGACCGGTAAACCCGGCGCGGACATTTCTGCTACGCGCGCGTGGGATTTGACGACAGGCAGCAACGACATAGTTGTGGCCGTCATAGATACAGGCGTCGATCTGACTCATCCCGACCTCAGCCCGAACGCATGGGTGAACTCGCGCGAGCAGGCCAACAACGGAGTTGACGACGACGGCAACGGGTATGTTGACGACCAGAACGGCTGGAACTTCGTCAGTAATCGCCCGACCACTTACGAAAGTTCGACCGCAGACTGGCACGGCACACACGTTTCAGGCGCAATAGGCGCAGCAGGCAACAACGGCATCGGCGTTACAGGCATAGCGTGGCACGTGAAAATCATGTCGCTGAAATTCATCGGCGCGACCACCGGCAGCACCGCAGATGCAGCGAAGGCCATCAACTATGTGATAGATCAGAAGAAGCGCGGCGTCAACGTCAGAGTCATCAATTCGAGCTGGGGCGGAACAAGCAGTTCCGCGTCCCTGAAGAGCGCGATTGCCGCTGCGGGCAATGCAGGTATTCTTTTCGTATGCGCGGCAGGCAATGGCGGAGACGACCAGAGCGGCGACGACCTTGCCGATGCGCCTTATTACCCTGCCGTGTGGAGCGCGGAAATCTCTTCGATCATCACGGTTGCCGCTGTTGATTACACAGATACGTATGCGGGTTTTTCAAACTACGGCTACAACACGGTGCAGGTTGGAGCGCCCGGCGTAAACACTTTCAGCACCGCGCCCGACGGCCAGTACGGATACGGCGCGGGCACGTCGATGTCAACGCCGCACGTTTCAGGCGTAGCCGCGCTGCTGTTTTCGCGCGAGCCGGGGCTGAGTCCGTCTCAGGCGCGGAAGCGAATCGTTTCGACCGCCGACCCGTTGCCTTCGCTTGCGGGGCGTGTGGAAAGCTCAGGCCGCGTGAACGCATACAACGCATTGACCAATACCACGCAGCAGGCTCCGCGCGAGCCCGCCGTCGGCTCCGTGCATACGGACAAGAAGAAGGCCAAAGTTGACGGCATCGGATTTGTCAAAGGGTCATCCGTCATCGAAGTCAATGGCGTTCAGCTGTCGAAAGTGAAATACGACATCTCGCGCACGCTGGCTGACGGCTCGGTCATAGAAATGAGCGTGAAGCTCGGCAAGTCCGGCATGCTCGCGACGTTTCCGAAAGGCACGACCGTGACGGTCACGGTTTTCAATACTGCGACAGGCGTGCGCTCACAGCCCTTCGCTTATACCAGATAAGCAGAGAGCATTTTTTTACTGAAAAAGGAGGCTGCCCGCATCACCGGCAGCCTCCTTTTTGTTCTTTGATTCAATATCGAGTCCTTTACTTTAGTATTCCTTCCGCTTAATATCACTTCGCTTCAATGGAAAGAGGCGCGTCTATGGAAACAGAAGGAGAATTGAAGATGGAAGCAGCATCAACAGCGCCAGCCGACGCGCTCATAAATTTGCTCAGGTCGTCGCTTACGGCAGACGGCGCGCAGTCATTCGCTCAGGTTGTGCTCTACACTTCATTCGGCGTCGTGCGCGGGCGCATCGGTTATGCCTTTGCGCAGGTGTTGAAGGGCGAACATATAAGCAATACAAACCCGTTTCACTCAGTCATAGAGCTTGACGATGTGATTATCGAGCATTATTCAAATCATCTCGCGAAGGCGAGCTTCAACCGTCTCTACGTGCGACTGAGCGACGTGCAGGGATTCGCACTCGTGTGATTACCCTCCCTCAGCGCCTTCAAATGCCGTGTTCTCGCCGACCTTGCCTTCGCGTTCTACGAAAACGCCAGCCCGCTTTTTTGAAAAATGAACCCGTTTCTTTGTTTCGTGCTCATGTTCCAAAGGAAGGTGCTCACAAAACAAAGAAACGACCTGAGGAGTAAGCCGATTCGCTCTCTGTAATGCTTGCCCGTGTCAGATAACGCTGTTAGACGCGCTTTAGGGAAAGTATCTGTAGATTTCTTTTCTATCCAAGCAACGTACGAAGCTGACTTCTTCACCTTCGATTATTAACCCGATTCTGTATTCACCTACTCTAATTCGATAGTAGTTTCTGCCGCCTTAAGCTTTTTGATGTTTGTAATCTCTTGGAGGGTTTGAGCTTTCTCAACCTGTTCAACGGCATCTTTGATGCGGCTTAATATTTCTTTACTCTTTATGCTACGAAGGTCTTTAGCAAAGATGGCTCTGAATAACGCTTTCACGCTATATTCTCATAGAAGGTTGAACACTTCTTCTCGTTTGATTAGTTCCGAGCTTTCACCTTCCTCAATTGCGCGGGCGAGAGCCATATCCTCAAGGGCTTGTGCAACTGCTTCGTGCAACAAATCCTGCCGTTCTTCAAGCACCTCGACCAGGGCCGCTTTGATTAAGTCTTTGAGCTGATCCTGGTTTATTGTTGCTTGCATATCGCTCTATTCCTTTCGCTTTCCAGCATACCATTTTTTGCATTATGTTTGCAGCGTGTTTAGTGCAAGAACCTAACACTATGTAGATCTCTTGCAGGAGGACGGGTGCTTTTTGCAGGTTGCTCACTTCACCTTCATCACGACCAGCGTCAGATCGTCATGCGGTTGAGTGTCGTGGCACCAGTCGCGCACGCTCTCTACGATCTTCTCTGATAACTCAGTAGCGCGCAGGTGCGATGACGATGACAAAAGGTTTTTCAGCCGCTCCTCGCCGAACTCTTCGCCCTCTAAATTGAACGCTTCGGTTACGCCGTCCGTGTATGCCAGCAGCAGGTCGCCGCTGTGCATCTGGATTGTATCCTGTTCGTAAACGCTGCCGTGAAATGCGCCGATGATCGGGCCGCCTTTCTTAAGCTCGCATATCGTTTCATATTCAGCATCAATCGTTATGCCTTCTGATCCCTGCCCTACGCTTTGCGCTTTCAAAGTCGTTGCCGCACGCACGAGAATCGGCGGGTTGTGGCCCGCGTTCACGTATGTCAGCATACTGTTTTTCTCGTCAAACTGCGCGTAAAAGAATGTCGCATAGCTGGCCGCGTCCGTCGAAAGGTGCAGCAGCCGATTCATTGACGACACAAGCTCTGTCAGCTTGCCGTTCACGGAATGGGCCTGGCTTCTGAGCGATGCCTGAACCGTGGACATCAACAGCGCCGCAGAGATTCCTTTGCCCGCGACATCGGCGACGGCTATCCCCAGCTTGTTTTCGTCGAGCACGATGAAGTCGTAATAGTCTCCGCCCACGCCGCGCGCAGGATGGCATACGCCCGCAAGCTCCAGCGTATCCAGGTCGGGAGGGCATTCGGGAAAGAGACGGCGCTGGACTGCCGTCGCTATCTCAAGCTCGCGCCGGAGCCGTTCTTCTTCCGCGACCTGTTGAACAAGCTCTGCGTTCTGAATGGCGAAAGCCATCTGAAAAGCCACGGCCATAAGCAACTGCTTGTCTTCGCGCGAAAACGGAAGGTCGCCGAGGCGCGGGCCGAGCGACATCACGCCCAGCAACTCATCTTTAGTTGCTACGGCCAGCAAGAGCGTCGAATTGATGCGTCGCAATGTGGCTCGCTCCTGCTTGCGCGCCATATCGGTTGCCGGAAATCCCTGCCCCCAGTCCCATTCCAGATTCACCGGAATCGGCAGGGATGACCGCCGCATTCGCAATGTGGCGTGGCCGTTTGCCGGAAGCATCAGGCTGTTGCTGGAATCTGTCGTGCCTGCGCCGTCTTCGGCCAGATAAGACGAGAGCGCGCATTTGTAGTCGCCGCTTGCGCGGTCACGCAGAAAGATCGTTATGTTTTCGATGTGCAGCGCGTCCTGAATCTTGCTGATGGCAAGATCCAGAAGCTGGCGCACATTTGTGACCTTGCGCATCTCTATGCCGAGGTCAGACAGCAGTTGCTGCGCGTCATAAGCCTCGCGGAAGAACTTTCGATCAATCAGCGGCAGCACTCGCTGATTGACGACCGTCAGCACGCCTATGGCAAGCGCTGTCGCGGCCATCGTTACGACGATGTCAGCGCGGTCGCCAAAGCTGTCAATGAAGGAAAGGCGGCTGCCCGTAAGCAGATAGCTGAGGACGGCAAATACCACTATTGCCTGAATGACGATGAAACCGCGCGAGACGAGCAGGTATCGAACCCCCCGACGAAGTATCAATCGAACGGGGATTACACGGTGGCGAATTATCGCGTAGGCAAACGATAGCGGAAAGAGCGGGAAGCAAAAGATAGCCACTATCACAGGCCATTGCAGTTGCGCCTTCGATAGTTTGAAGAGCACGGCAAACCCTATGACAAGAAAGAAGGGCAAAAATCCCGCGATGCTTCCCGCCACGACCACGCGCATCTTTCGACGCGAAGGGCGGCTCGATTCGCGATAGTTCAACAGCAGAGATAACAGCCCGCCCGTCAGATACAGCGTTGCTACGCCGAGGCTTACCAGTTCAAAAAAAGAGTAGTTCTGTCTGAATTCAAAATACTTGTCAGGCGCGAATGCTGCCAGCAAATTTGAAATGACCGAATACGGAAAGATCATGATCAGATGCGGGATGTAAAGATACAGTTCCAGTTTCGGCGCTTTGCGAATAAGCGAGGACGGCTCCGGGAAAATCTGAAAGAAATGAAAAAATATCGGCCACAAAAACAGCGATACGAGATTGACCACAAGCATCACTAAAACGAGCCACATAGGGCGGCCCGCAAAGACAGGAGCGGTGGCCAGTATTGCGCCTGTAAACATCCCGAACATCAATGAAAGCAATAAAGCCTGCTTGTCGTTCGGCTTGAGCACGAAGACGACCAGCCCCGTAAGCAGAAAGATATTCGGAATGATTAAACGCAGCGCCCCATCAATCACCCACGAACTGAAAGGGATTGCCTGAGACGTAAGCCTTACGTCCAGCAATCGCCCGCCGCGCCTGATCGTCACAACATAGTTGCTGTCCGGCTCTACGGTATTGAAGATTTCAGCTATTCCGGAGTCCGAGGTGATGGGTATGGCGTTTATAGCGATGATTTCGTCGCCTGATCGCAGTGCCGCTTTTGCTTCGAGCGAGACGAGTTGATTTACGCGAACCTCTTTGTCTATCTGATAAGGTATCCATCCCGGCTCGCTGCGCCTGCCCAGCACAACCGAGGTCTGAAAAAAGAGCGCGACGGCATAAATCAACAGCAGAAGGAAGAAGGTCGCACTCAGAATAAGCTTTAGTTGCTTTCTCATCGCCTGAGTTATCCGACCAATCAATATATCATAGCCTTTATAATCTAGCTCAAGACCTGCCTCAGAGACCGGCAGTGCTCGCCGAAAAAAAACGCTCCCGGCACAAAATTTGATCCGGCCTGCGGTTTCTTTAACTCAAAAAATCTCTCTGAGACACTCGCCATCATGATCTGTTTGAGCAACATTTATGTGCGCACAGCGGCGATGCTGGCAATCGAGAGCCTGCCTGAACCGGCGAGCGCGGTATTTTTGCTGTCGAGCCGGATTGTGATAATGTAAAAAACTGATTCGATTTTAGATTTTAGATTTTGAATTAGGGAAGCCTGAGGCTTTCCGTTTATCCTGAAATCTGACATCTATAATCTAAAATCTAAAATCTAAAATCCCGGAGGCCATCTTGATCGAAAAAATCCAACAAGCTCTCAAAGAGGCAGACCTTGACGGCTGGCTGTTCTACAGTTTTCGCGGCAGCGACCCGATTGCCGCCAACATTCTGCACACGGGCGGCGAAGGGCACATCGCAACGCGGCGCTGGTTTTATCTGGTCCCGCAATCGGGCGAGCCGACCAAAGTGTGCCACTCGATTGAACGCGACACGCTCGATCACCTGCCGGGCAAAAAGGTGATCTATCTGCCCTGGCAACAGCTTCACAGCCATTTGAAAGACGCGCTCACCGGGCTTACAACTGCCCGCGCGCCCCGCGTGGCGATGCAGTATTCGCCCGACGCGGCCATCCCTTATCTATCAAGAGTTGATGCGGGCACGATTGAATTGATTCGCTCGTTCGGCGTCGAGGTGGTTTCGTCCGCGAACCTCGTTCAGCAATTCGAGTCCGCGTGGAACGATGAGCAGCTTGACATGCACGAAGAGGCAGCGCGCGGGCTTTACGCATCGGTCAAAGAAGCCTTTGCCGAAATCGGGCGGCGCATCGAAGCAGGCACCCCGACCACAGAGTACGACATTCAACAATACATCCTTGAGCGGTTCGCGGAGCGCGGCATGATATCGAAAGACCCGCCCATCGTCGCAGTCAACTCGAACAGCGCCATGCCTCATTACGAGCCGACCAGCGAACGCCACTCGCCGATCAACAAAGACGACTTCGTGCTGATCGATCTGTGGGCAAAGCTGGATCGCGCGGATTCGGTCTATGCCGACATAACATGGACTTCTTTCGTCGGCGCAAGCGTGCCCGAAGAAGTGACAAAGATATTTAATGTCGTGCGCGATGCGCGCGATGCCGCGACCGATTTTGTGAAAAGTTCTTTCGCGCAGGGAGAGATCATCTACGGCTGGCAGGTCGATGATGTGTGCCGCGCGGTGATTCAGAAGGCCGGATACGGCGATTACTTCATTCATCGCACGGGCCACAACATTCACACGGAAGTTCATGGCAACGGGGCGAACATTGACAACCTTGAGACGAAAGACGAGCGATTGCTGATACCACGCACCTGCTTTTCAATCGAGCCGGGAATCTATCTCGAAGGCCGCTTCGGCGTTCGCAGCGAGATCGATGTCTACGTCAGTGAAACCGAAGCGCGCGTAACGGGCGGCGACCCGCAGCGCGATGTCGTAGCAATCCTCGGACAGTGATTTCAGGGCATTCGATCAATAAAGGGGCTGACGCGTCGTTTTCAGCCCCTCTGTTGTATGCGTAATCACTGGCGGGCGATCATTCGACTGCTTCAACGATTACCGCAGTGCCATAAGCCAGAACTTCGGTCACGCCGTTCATGATTTCATTCGCGTCATAGCGCATTCCGATTATGGCGTTCGCCCCAATCTCGCTCGCGTGCTGAATCAGTATCTCGAACGCTTCGGCGCGCGCGACTTCGCACAGTTTTGTGAACGCCGTGATGTTGCCGCCGACTATGGTTTGGAATGTGCCGCCAAGGGTTCCAAAAATCGAGCGCGAGCGAACCGTTATGCCTCTCACGACGCCAAGCCCTCGGACTATGCGATAGCCGTCAATCGTAAAGGCCGTCGTAACCATGTGCTGCGGCAGTGTGTAGCGGTTTGAGACCGTGTATGGCGCGTTCGGGTTTACACTCTGTCTGGCTTGTTCGAGGTGATCGAGTCTGTCTTTCATTTCTGAATCCGCCTTTCATCACATGCTGGATTTGCGAACGCGGCAAAGATAAAGCCTCGACCGCCACACGCGCAAGCGCAGCACAGCAAAGTTGCAGCACAGCAAAGTTGCAGCCCCGCATCCGGCCCGTTACAATCCTCATTCGAGGTAACCCCTTCAACAAGGAGCTAGAGCGTGTCAGAAATCAAGCGAAGGCGCTCGGTCGCAGTGAACATCGACGGCGTCAAAGTAGGCGGCAGCAATCCTATAGTTGTTCAATCAATGACCAACACGGATACGATTGATGTTGAAGGCACGGCACTTCAGATCGAACAATTAGCTCGCGCAGGCTCGGAACTCGTGCGCGTGACGGTCAACGTTCGTCAGGCCGCTGCCGCTGTGCCTCGTATCGTCGAGAAACTTGCCGAGCGCGGCGTGACGGTCCCCATCATCGGCGATTTTCATTACAACGGCCACATACTGCTCAAAGAGTTCAAGGATTGCGCACGCGCTCTGGCAAAGTATCGCATCAATCCCGGCAACGTGGGCCCCGGCCTGCATCACGACAAAAACTTTCAACAGATGATCGAAGTCGCAATCGAAAACGACAAACCCGTGCGCATCGGCGTCAACTGGGGCTCGCTCGATCAGGGCCTGCTCACGCGATTGATGGACGAAAACGCCGCGCGGCCAAACCCGAAAACCGCGCGCGAAGTGATGCGCGAAGCCGTAGTCGTCAGCGCCCTGGAATCCGCCGCGCTGGCCGAACGCTGCGGCCTGCCGCACGATCACATAATCCTCAGCGCGAAAGTCTCCGAAGTTCAGGATTTGATCGCCATCTACAGCGATCTGGCCGCGCGCTGCGATTACCCGCTGCATCTGGGATTGACCGAAGCCGGGATGGGCAGCAAAGGCATAGTCGCTTCGACGGCTGCGATGGCTGTGCTCCTGCAACAGGGGATAGGTGATACGATTCGCGTCTCTCTTACGCCGCGACCCGGCGGCGACCGCACAGAAGAGGTCATAGTCGCGCAGCAGATTCTGCAAACCATAGGGCTGCGCAGTTTTATGCCGCTGGTGACGGCCTGTCCCGGCTGCGGCAGAACGACAAGCACTCTGTTTCAGGAGATGGCCGAAGACATTCAAACATATATCCGCAACCAGATGCCTTCGTGGCGAGAGACATACATCGGCGTTGAAGAGTTGAAGGTTGCCGTGATGGGCTGCGTCGTAAACGGGCCGGGCGAATCCAAGCACGCAAACATAGGCATCTCGCTTCCGGGCACGGGCGAAGACCCGCGCGCGCCTGTCTACGTTGACGGCGCGAATTTCGTCACGCTTCAGGGCCCGGCCATTGTCCCTGATTTCATCCGCATACTCGATGAGTACATCGCTACGCGTTATGCCAGCAGAGAAGGCGCAGAGTCCGAAGCGGAGTTTCTGGTCTAAGCAACAGATAGCATACCTTCATTCGACAGCGCTCTCCTTCGACATGCGTGTGCTGTGATACAGTTGCCTGTGATATATTTCACACCGCAACGGATAGGATTCGAGCCTTAATCGATTCCTTAACTCACACACACGACTGATAAAGAGGAGATCAAGCATGTCTAAAGATGCGCAGGAGATTTACAATCTCGTTAAGTCCGGAAAATTGACTCCGGCAGACCTTGAACAATCACTCGGCGTAGCGGCTAACGCTGCCGCTGCCGCCACTGCTTCAATACAGGATTGGGGAGTTTGCTATAACTCAGGCACAGGCCAGCTCAGTGAATACTGCACGGTTGTTGCTGCCAACCAGAGCAATCCCGTTATCGGCCTGGGAATGATCGCCTACAAAAGCGATGGGTCGGCTATGCTGGCCGTGCAATATACTAATGACTTCACAAGCCCTGCCGTGGCTACCTCTATAGGCACGACGCGGTATAACCCGCAGAGCGACGGCAACACGATATTGTGCATCGTATATGGCTGGACAACAGCGGGTAACTTTTATTTCTCAAATACGCTGGCAATCGTCGCTTGTCAGTAATGAAACGCGGTAAGAAGAACCTGAAGTAACAGCGTCAGGCAAAATTTTCTATGTTTGAAAATTTTGCCTGACAAAAATCTCTCTTCATCAATCCTTCTTCTCTTCCGGTTTCGCAGGGTTCCTGATGCTTTGGATTGCAGTGGTGATCGCCTGTCTGAAAGTGCCGGAAATGTCTTTGGCTTTTGCGGCCTCTTCAAGCACCGAAACGGCTCGCACATCGCCTAACACGGCAAGCGCCTGAACTGCGCCCAGCCGAGCCTGCGCGGATTTATCTTTGGTTGCCGCCGCGAGAATCTCGAATGCGCGATTGTTTCCTTTTCCCGTCTCTGCGATCAGCTGAAATGCCGCTGCACGCAATGCTGGCGGGTTATTAGCCCCGGCGTATCTGAATCCCGTTTCCAGCGAGCGCGGGTCCTGCAATGCGCTCAGCCCGCCCAGCACACCCGCGCGAATCGTGCCTTGCCACGATTCCAACGTGAGCGCGTTCGATAAAACATCGTAAGCCTTTGGCGAACCGCTTTCGCCCAGAGCACGCGCCGCTTCCGCGATGGCGAAATAGCTGGGGTCAGATTTAATTATTCCGATGTAAAGGTCTGCAAGGCGCGGGTCTTTGAACTGCGCCAGACCGCGTATCGCTTCGCGGCGAATGCGCGACTCTTTATCCTTTACCGCCTCGACCAGCGCGGCGCGCGCGCTGTCGCTCTTCATTTCGGCCAGCGCCTTTACCGATTCGATTCTGACGCCCCAGAAAGCATCGCGCGCGGATGCGCTGCCAAGCGCTTTTATCGAAGCGTCGCTCTTTCTCGACTTCAGTTCTATGGCTGCCTGCACGCGGCCCATTACGTCTGCGTCGTGAAGCAACTGATAGGCAAGCTCATCAGCGCTTCGATTGAATTTGACCTGCTTGATTATGTAGTTGCCGCGATCAAAGTTTATGATGAGCGGTTTTGAATCGACCGCGAATGTGAACTGTTTTTCCCGGGCGTCGATCCAGACGCGATGAATCTTTTCGCCTGCCGCTGTCGTGATCGCGATGTCAACCGGCGTCGTGAAAAATTCCGGCGACTGAAACCACGGCAGCATTGGGTCGGGCTTCTGCGTCTGTTTGACTGTGAGCGTCAGCTGCTTTGCGCCGTCGTAGCTCGACGTGATTTCAAATTCCGGGTGACCAATTTTATAGAGCCATTCATCGAAAAACCACTGGAGGTTCCGGCCCGTCGCCTCTTCAATCGCTACGACCAACTGCTGAGTTTCGACGTTTTGCCACTGATGTTTTTTGACGTAGTAGCTGATCGCTTTCCAGAACGACTCTTCGCCAAGCGTGAAGCGGATCATGTTTATCACCGCCCCGCCGCGCGGGTATGGATAGACATCGAACAGCGCATCCGGGTCCGTGTATCGCTTGATGACTATGGGGCGGCGGTTGCCGCTATCCCACGCTTCGTAATACTGCTGCTGGTTGCCAAGCATTTCGTAGAGATAATCGTTCCGGCCCAGATCGTGTTCCGTCCAGTTGGCTTCCATGAAAGTCGCGAACGATTCATTGAGCCATAGCTCGCCCCAGTCGCGGCACGTCAGCATATCGCCGAACCACGAATGAGCCAGCTCGTGCGAGATCAACCCGTCCGATGATACGTCGAGGTGCGCGCGCCTGTCGTGTACGGAAGTGTCTGTCAGCGTCGTCGCCGTTATGTTCTCCATGCCGCCGCCGAAATCGCGCACTGTCGATTGAGCGTACCGGGGATATGGAAAATCGAATCCGAGCCGCTCAGAGAAATAAGCGACCATCCGGCCTATCTTTCCGAAGGAGATTTTTGCATTCTCTACCTGATCGCGATAGACGTAGGATTCGACCGGCACACCCTTGAACTGTTCTTTGACCTTTGTAAATTCGCCGACGATTATCGAAACCAGATAGCTCGAATAGGGCTTGTCCATCTTCCAGTGCCACGTGCGAGTCTTAGTTGAGGGATTCGCTTTCGCTTCGACGAGCGTGCCGTTCGAGATGACCTCGTATTTTTCGTCAACCGTCGCGATCAATTCCGTAGTCGCTTTGTCATTCGGATAATCGTAACAGGGGAACCAGTAGTGATTATCCTCGGACTCGCCCTGCGACCAGATTTGATGAGGCCGTGCAGGGTCTTCTTCACTCGGAACGATGAAGGTCAAACCCCGTTCAGGCGTGGCCGTGTAGCTGATCGCTACTTCGAGGTCGCTGCCCGCCGGATAACTGCGATCAAGCGCAACATAAAGATGCTGATTGTCTTCGTAGCGAAACTTGAGCGCCGACCCGGATGCGAGCTTGACGGAATTGATCTCCATTTTGCCCGCATCAATCTCTAATTCTTTCAAATCGTTTTTGAAAGGACGAAGCGAGATGGTGGTCAGTCCCTTAACGGATTGCTTCGACCAGTCGAAGCTCACCTCAATTTTATAGTGCTGAACATCATAATCATGGCTTCGCGGCCATTTATATGGCGGGACTTCCTGTGCCTGAGCAGGCGCTTGCGCGAACGGCGAAAGCGCAGCGAACGCGAGGATAAATGCGAGTAATGGTGTAAAAAGACGAGTATGAGGAATACGCATCGAATCTCCGGTCGAATTGAAAGTCAATAGCAGGTAATTGCCACTGCTATTTCAATTTGCCGCAGCGTAATCTTAAAAGTCAAACGCGGAGCGATTGCTAACGCCTCAGAAGCTCTACGTAAACAACGATCATGCCCGCTTTCTCGTCGCCCGCTTCTATTACGGAAGGCAGCGGGTCGTCCCTGAGCAGCGTCAGCCCGCGACTCAAAGATGCGCGCTCGCCCGCAGAGAGCGGCTTTCCATCGTCACGGGTTGTTTTCTCGATATTTTGCTTCGATGAAAAGGAGGCTTTCTCGATGAATTGATCCCAGCTTGATTGAAAGCCTCTTGGATGTTGCAACAACTCTCTGCCGCGAGGCCAGCCCGCAACAGGCTCTCTTGAAAAGACGAGAATCAATCGCTCGGCCTGCGGCTGGCCTGTGAAAGCGAACCAGTCTTTTTCCGTAGAGCCACCCGGAATCTGCAATGGCAGGTGGGCCGCGAGCCGCGCATCACCGTTTCGCAATCTCAGATCAGGGAAGATCATTTGCACCGGCCCGCTGCCTTCGCGGTCAAAAATATAGAGGTAGCCATCCGAGTTTGGCTCGACGACAACTCGCATTGCTTCGCCATCAGCAAACCGGTGAAGGGGATCGACGCGCACGGGCTGGTTTGCCGAATCGCGCAGGTACAGAGTGTACCCAAGCGCGAGCCGCCCTGTTGAAGCAGTCTGATTATCTGTCTTCCGGTTATCTGACTTCTGATTATCGGGCCTCGTCTTTACAAACAACCCGCGCACGGATTCGCCCTGTTGCAGGATCACGCTCGCGCAGGGCAGTGCGATCAGTAAGAGCAGCGCCGTCGCCGTAAAGATGCGAAATGTCGTCGTGCTTTTCATACTGGATCAGCGAGTTGATGCGGGCGATGTGACGGCAGCAAGCGTCAGGTTTTCGTTTGCGTTTTCGATCAACCGAGGATTCTGCTTGAACTGCGTCTCCAGCCGCACCCGTTGGCGGACGAAACTGAACAATTCGCCGACCGTGACAAGCCGGTCTGTGTTGAGGTCGGCTTTCCCCTGCAACCCTTCCAGCAGGAAGTATGTGAAGACGCCGTGCCCTCCGCCCCAGCGCGGAGCCTCGGCAGATTCTTCGTTCACGTCGCTTGATGTGATAACGGCTTTTCCTTCTTCGCGATATAACAGCTTTTCCGTGTAAAGGTTCACCAGATTGTGTCGCAGCCCGCGAGTCATCTCTCCGGTCGCGCTCGTCAATCCGGCGCTGTGACAGGTATCGATTAGCAGCACGAGGCGCTGAGCGCGAACGTTTCGCTGCACCATCGTCTGAAGCTCTCTCATAAGCAGCGCAGTCTCTGAAAGGCGGTCGAAATCGGAATCGTGCGCGAAATAATAGTAATCCTGCGGGGCCGATTCGTGCGCGTCGCCGTGGCTTGCGAAAAAGATCAACAACAGATCGTCGGGGCCGGGCTGAGTCACGAAACTGGTCAACGCTTCTTTGATGCGGGCAAGCGTCGCCTGCTCGTTTGTCAGCATCAGTATATTGTCTTGCGGAAAGCGTCCCCCGGCAGGCGAGAGCAGGAATTTCTGAATCGAGCGGGCATCGGCGTCTGCGTATTTCAGGTTGTATCGGCTGATGCGAAAGTTTGATACGCCGACCAGCAAGGCATATTTTTTCCCGCGAAATTCAGTGGCGGGCGCATCATCGCTCGCCCTGGCGGCAATCTGTAATCTGGTTCGATTGTTCGCCGCGTCCGTTGCTTCGATGACGATCTGCATGTTTGAAGGCGTTACCGTAACAGTCGTGTCGAACGTGACACGGTTCTCTTCGTTTGCGAGGCCCAGTTTGCGCATAGTAACCTGCGCGCGATTAAGCCCGACGGGCTGATTGTTGACCGTAACGCGCGCGATTGAAGTCGTAGCCGTCGCCACGCCCGATATGCGAACCGGTTGCGAGCGGCGACCGCGCGGCAATACGACCTGCGTTTCCGGCTCAAGCAGCACAAGCTCCGGCGGAGTCTGTTGCTTCGGATCGCTGCCCTGCGCAGTCGTATAGATGAAATCCTGATTGCGATTTTCCGTTGTCGTGCGGAGTATGTAGCTGGCGTAAAAGGTCCTGCCCCTACGGTTTTCGGCGCGCACTTCGACGGTGTTTCGCCCCTGCACCAGTTTGAAGACGGGCCGCATATCCAGCTTGATTCTGACTGTCTTGCCGCGCTCGGTTACATTGACATCGGAGATGATCGCCGTAGCTTCGCCGTTGATGAACGTATAGATCTGATCGGGGCTGATCTGATCTGCCTGCGGGCGCAGAACATGAACGACGAGCATTCTGACATCAGGCGTTGAGATAGTAAGTTCCGGTTTGTCCGTCGGGGCGATGCCAAGCTCCGGCACTTCCAGTTGAAATACGGCGGCCTGAACCTGCGGCGTCTGCTCGAATGCTCCGAGCGCTGGCAGCACGAATGATATCAGCAGAAGCATTGGTCTGATCGCACGCTTTATCTGTGTTCTATTATTCATCTCGTATTCTATTGCAGGTAGAGAGCAGAGAGATATCCCTCTCTGCTCTCTACCTGCGGGGCTGGTTGCTCTGTCAGTTGCGCTTGCGCGGTGCCGGTTCGGGAGCGGGCACTGCTGCTCCGGTCGATGTGAGCCGCACGAATTCAGGCGAAGGAGCGCGCCATGACTTGTCGCCCATCAGCCGCAGATAGTCATAAAGCGTATCGACGTTGGTGGGCAGGCTGTTGTCCTGACGCAAGTCATCTACTTTCTTATTCTGAAAAGCGACGATGTACTCTTTCAAAGCCTGCGCCGCCTGCGTTTGCGAAGCGGGGTCTTTGTTCTCCATCAGCATCAACGCGCGTTGCAGTTGAACTTCCGGTATCGTCTTGCGTGTGTCGAGTTGTATGGCCGCCACCAGATATTGCTGCGCGATGTCGCGCTCTTCTTTTGTGCGCCCCACCAGCTTCATCACGCGCCCGTAATAAAAGGCCGCGCGCGCATCGTCGGTTCTGAGAGAAACGGCCTGCTTCAGGTTACGCTTTGCCATATCGAACATATCGAAAAGATATGCTTCAATGCCGTTATCGCGTTTGAGGTCGGCCATAATCAGGTTGTAATCAGCCGTAGTGCCGACGATCTTGCCCGACTTTAGCAACTCCTGATACCGACCTTGCAGCGCGCCCTGCAATTGACGCTCGGCATACTCTTTGCGCTCGCGTATGCGGCTGCGCATTCCCAGAAACCCAAGCTGCATTCGCTCGTCAAAGCGCGATATATCCTGCATCGCGGTGTAGAGTCGCGGCACCTCCTGCACGTCGTAATATTTGTCCATGACGATTTTGAGCGCGAAATCATCCGCTTCGTTCTCCTGCACGCCGTCCCAGTCAACGCCGATCTGTTTGCTGTAGAGGCTGCCGATTACCGCCCCGGCCAGAAACCCTGCGCCCGCGCCCGCGACTGCTCCGTTCATGCCTTTTGCTGCGCCGCCGATTGCTGCGCCCGCGACGGCAAAGATTGCTCCCCATCGGGCGCGCTTCTTCTCCTGTCGCTTGTTATATTCTTCTTCGGCCAGCGGCATCATCATCTTTACACGCCAGTGATTTTTGTAAACGTGCGCGAGTTCGTGAGCCAGCACATAGGCCAGTTGAGATTCGTTATCGAGCAGCGAGATCATCCCTGTCGAAATCAACACAGTGCCTGTGGACAATGTGTAAGCAAAAGGGATCGGGTGATAGGCAACCTTGAACGCATACAGTTTGTCCGAATCATCCGGGACCAGCCGCTGTCCAACGCGGTTGACGTAATCCTGAACCCACGGGTTATCGTAAAGCTTGCGGCGGATTTTAAGCGTGTTGTCTTCGGTTTCAGGCGAGACCAACTCCTGAGTCCTGTCTACATTAAAGCGATATGCCTGCATGGCGTGCTGCCCCTGCAACTCCAGATACTCTTTATCCACATCGTTGCGGAATTCCACATCGCTTGCGTACAGGTCTTCGGCGAATTCGCTCAACGTGTTGTACTTTTTAGTTTCCTTGACGCGAGCCTTCGATTCTTTTTCTTTTCTCTCTTCTTCCTGTTTAGTTCGTTTATCCTGTTGCTCGCGAAGCTTCTTATCTTCCTTCGATTCCTGCTGATCCTGCGCCAGCACAGAAATGGAGATGATTGGAGAGTAAAACAGCAGTGCAGCCATCAGCGCGGCAATTATGTGACGTACGTATTTGATTTTCATGGGGCTACCTCCTTAGTTGTTAGGCGTGTTGATTCGCGCGACAGTCTCGGTCTCAGCGCGCGAATTTTTTATACAGCGCCAGTGTAAGCAGTATTTCACCTTCATCTCCTGAGCGGGGACGAAAGTTGAATGTTTTATTTGAGTCCTTGATATGAAACAATTTTGATAACCGATTCTGCTTGAACTCTTTGATATCCGAGTAAGGCAGGTGGACGTTATGTTCGCCGTCTGTTGGCGCGAATTCGATTTCGCCTTTGCGAAGATAGAGCCAGCCGCGACAGTAATCTGCCATCTCTTCGGTTCCGAGCTTTTCGTGAGAATGATTGACCCAGATGGCCGCGCCGCCTCCGGCCTGAAAAGACTGCTCGAACAGCTTTTGCGCTTTCAGAAAATTCATCTCGCCGTAAAGCACAGCCGTTCCCATAAACATCAGCGCGTCAGCCTGTCCGGGTTTGGCCTCAAGCACCTGCTCCAGTTTGCTTACCGCATCGTCGTAACGCCGCTGCGCGATCATCTCTCGCGCCAGAGCGACCTCCCTCGGCGCGTTCGTTTGCGGCAGAAATGAGAAAAGAATTGCTGTGATGAGAATGAACGACATAGTCAGTCTCCTCTGCAAGTCACCTATACCCGATTTTGTGTCAATGCGAAGTCAGAAAGAACAGGCCAGTAATACTCCGGATGACGAACTGAGACTTTAAGTTCGTCGCCGCTTATCTTTATCAACGGAGAAAACCACAAAGCGACTCAGCAGTTTGCCTTGCGGCGCGAATGCTTTTATTAACCCCTGAGAGACTGCCTTGATTGCCTTAACTCAGGATGGCGGTGACTTGTATCACGGTGTGATGGATGGCGTCAAGAAGTTTCTCGAACGAGGAATAAGCCGCGAGCAGATCCAAAGAGTTGTGAATCTGCTCGCGCGGATGCGATGAATGCTTTCACGCAGGTGCGAAGTTATTTATGTTCGTGCGGGGCCAGATAGGGAACTTTAGTCTCGGCAGCCGCGCGCATCGGGCCGTAGCGCGCTTCGATTGTGAAAGTGTCCGTATCATTGTCCGGTCGCACGTCGAAGCTCAGGTAGTTGACAACGGGTCCGTCCATCGCCGCTTTCATCGGGATTGCGAGATCTTTTCCGCCGCTGCTCAGTATGAGCTTGTAATTGTCGCTGGCATCAAAGTTGACGCCCATCGAGTATGAGCCTTTAGGCACCTGAACGCCTCCGATAACGACATCGAACTCCGAATCGAACTTGCCTATGCTCTTCCACAGGCGATTGAATGTAGTCATCGCGCGCTCTGTCTTCCTGTTATTGAACCCCTGCTCGTTGAAATGGAGCGATTTGTAACTGAGCGTGAGTTTGCCTGCGCCCTCGATACTTAAAGTATGCGAGAGGTTCTTGGCAGCCGTGCGCGGGTCGTGAGCAAAGATGGCCTGAACTGCGATCAAAACAAATGCCAACAATAAAACCGGTCTCTTCATTTTCGTCTCCTTTAGCTTTTGCTGTTGCCTTAGTCAATCCCTGGCAGTAACGCGGCGACCTGTGATTCAAGTCGCTTTGCGCTTCGCCGGAATTGAAAACCTGAAGCCTGTGAAGCGAGGATTATATCGCCTCAGGATGAGGTGTGACAACGCGGAAGGATCAATCTGTCAACTGCCCACTAGGCACAATTCAGGATTTGGTTTCGCTTTCCATTCGCGGGTGAAATCCATGACGCCTTTTTCGATCTCCGCATTGCTGACGCGATTGATCAGCAGCCACTTCAAATGCATGAGCAGGTCGCCGATCAGCGCAGGGTCCTGTGTTGCAGTCACAAGTTTGTTTCCCGCTTCGAGCTTGAGCGCGGGCACGTCTACGGAAGCGAATTTTGAAGGGAATTCATGACGGCGAGCTTCGCGGTCCCAGGGCGGCGAGATAATCTGCATGCGCCAGCGCTTTGAATCTTCGCCGCGCACGATGCCCGATGCGTGATAAACATCCGTTATTTTGCCTTTCACCCACATGCAGTCTGCGCAATAGGTGTGCTGTACTATGGTCAGGACGTAATCTGGTTCTTTCGATTCGATCATAGCTGTTGATTTGCCGTTTGAATTGTTTATTTCCACACGGGAGCAATTTCCAGAGGGGTTATAAGACAGAGGCGAAATGATGTCAATAGTTTGTTCAACAGCCTCTCGCCATAGCAAAATGACTGCCGAGTTGTTGACGTGACTCTCAGCCTAACCTACTATGATATTGATCAGGGACAAACAACATCGCGGCAAAAAAAGAGGTAGTCATTACTTTGCGGATAGTTGTTGGCCCGAAGCTGAGGAGGGAAATCATGGGAAGCCTGGGAATGCCCGAAATATTGATGATACTCGTAGTCGCGCTGATAATATTCGGCCCGCGCAAGCTGCCTGAGCTTGGCAAGACCCTGGGACAAAGCCTTGCCCATTTCCGCAAAGCGAGCGAGGATTTTAAACGCCAATGGGAAGATGAAGTCGATCTGGAAAAACGACGGCTCGACGCGCCGCCTCCGGCTGAACCTGTTGCTGAGACGGAGCAGACTTCGACCGAACATGCCTCAACCGAGCACACCTCAACCGAACTTGCCTCAACTGAAACTGATGATTTCAGCCTGACCGGCCACCCGGCAGAACAATACGGCACAAGTCACCTGGAAGAGCCTGTAACACCTGTGACCGCAGAGCCTGTGACCGTAGAACCTGCCACTGTGGCTCGCGAAGAGACCGTCGCTGCCGAAGAGACGAAACGCGATTGGATGTGAAAAACAGGAGTCAGAAGTCGGGTGTCAGAAGTCAGAATGGAAAATGACGCTCTTATCCTGACTCCTGACACCCGACTTCTGACTTATTATGACTAGCTACACAGACACATACGACGAACAGGATGCTCAAACCGATGAAGGGAGCATGTCATTTCTCGACCACCTGGACGAACTTCGCAAGCGGCTCATTCGCGTAGCGGGATTCGTAATGGCGGCGTTCGTAGTCTGCTGGATTTTTTCAGACGTAATCTATGGTTTCTTGCAGATTCCGGTTCAGGCCGCGCTCTTTAGAGCGAAGCAGTCTACAGGCGTCGAGCTTGCGGGCGCAGCCTTGACTCCGCTCTCCGACTACATGAACAGAGAAGTGGATTTTCTGTTTCCGACAGATGCGAAGATAAGCGATGCCGTGATACAGACGGGAGCGAATATAAGGTGCAAGGTTCAGCCCGGCCCTGAGGGTCTGCCCATTCTTGTCACGGCAAATCCTGTTGTGGTTAATAATGGAATTGTCATACCCGAAGGATACGAGCTTCCGCATGAGTTGTATGCGGCTAATAATATGCTGTTGAGTCCTGAAAGGCGGCTGGTGGTCGGGACAGTTCAGGGCGCATTCAATCTCTATGTCAAAGTATCTTTTTACGCGGCAATATTTTTCGGAGTGCCCTTCATACTCGTGCAGATCTGGGGTTTTGTCGCTCCGGGTCTTTACCCTCACGAGAAAAAATACGCCCTGCCCGTAATCCTGATGGCGACGATCTTTTTCCTGCTGGGCGCAGCGTTCGCCTATTACATAGCCTTTCCGCGCGCGGCAGATTTTTTGCTGGGCGTGGCAGCCGGAGACAAGACGCATTTCCGTCCGCTTGTGACGGCTGATGAATACTTCGATCTGATAATCACGATAATGCTTGGGCTCGGCGTAGTCTTCGAGATTCCGACCATCACTTTTTTCACGGCCCGGCTTGGGCTTGTAACCCCGCGTTTGCTGCTCAAGGTCTGGCGGTATGCCGTCATCGCAATATTCATACTTGCGGCGGTGCTGTCGCCTACGACGGACGTTCCTAACCTTCTGGTTTTCGCCGCGCCGATGCTCATACTTTACTTCCTGAGCGTGGGCATTGCCTGGCTATTTCATCGCAAGCGACGGACCGAGCAGGAATATCAGGCACTGGAGCGCAAGGATGACCGCTAACGGCATTCTAAGAATGGCCGATGGTGCGCAGGCTTGACCGCATGCAATCCAAGCCCGTAAACTTACTGGTCAGGTTAATCAATGCCCGCTCATATCTGTGGGACTTCAGGAAATATTGATCGGTTACCGAAAGGAGTAGTTGTTTATGAAGGGTGATGTCAATCTCTTCAAGAGAATTCTCGGCTTCGCGCTTATGCTGATGCTCGTTGCTGGCAGTGTGCCTGCTGCGCTTGCTCAGGACAAAGAGAAGAAGCAGAAAGACCCGAACGAGAGAAAAAAGAAAGATGAGCTGAAGAGCGTCTACAAACGGTGGATGGACGAGGATGTCAATTACATCATCACCGACGAAGAACGCAAAGCCTTCAAAGCTCTGAAAACCGACGAAGAGCGCGACCAGTTCATCGAACAGTTCTGGCTGCGGCGCGACCCCGACCCCGACACACCCGAAAACGAGTATAAGGATCAATATTTCGAGCGCATACAATACGCCAACGAAAAATTCGCGTCTGGCATACCGGGATGGAGGACTGATCGCGGTCGCATCTATATCACCTTTGGCAAGCCTGACGAGATTGATTCTCACCCGGCGGGCGGGTCCTATGACAGGCCCTCGTATGAAGGCGGCGGCAACACGACCACCTATCCTTTCGAGACCTGGTGGTATCGTCACATCGAAGGGATTGGTTCGGACGTTGAAATCGAGTTCGTTGATCCATCAGGCTCAGGCGAATACCGAATCGCCCGAAGCCCGGACGAAAAAGACGCGCTGTTATACGTGCCGGGCGCGGGTCTGACGCTTGCCGAAAGCCTCGGCCTCTCCGATAAAACGAGCCGCATCACCGGGGGATTCGGAGGCAATAGCGGCGGTCAGATATTCGGGACGAGAGCCAAGGATCAGCCTTTCGAGCGTTTGCAGTTATTAGCCGATCTGCAAAGAGCGCCTGCCACGAGATTTCCCGATCTGAAGGTCAAAGCAGACCTGCCGGAAATTGCGTCTGACATATTGCCGTTCAGCGTGCGCACGGATTTCTTCCGTCTGGGAAATGAAACGGTTGCAACTTCGATCACGATTCAGTTTGATCACTCGGATCTCGCGTTCAAAAATCAGGGCGGCATCTATTCGGCGCATGTGAATCTTTACGCGCAGTTGACAGGTCTTTCGGGTCGCCGCGCGGGATCGTTCGAGGACACCATACAGACGGCGCGATACGGCGAAGACCAGTTGCCGCAGGCGCAGGCTCAGCGTTCCGTTTATCAGAAGACCCTTGGACTGCAACCCGGGCGGTACAAGATTGACGTTGTATCGCGCGACATCACGAGCGGCAAGACCGGAATACTTCATCACTCGTTCGAGGTGCCGCGCTATCAGGAGAAGCAGCTTGCCACCAGCACCATCATTCTGGCCGCTTCGGTCGAGCCGCTCGACAATCGAGGCGTGATTCCTGCCGGGCAGTTCATCATAGGTCGCTACAAGGTAAAGCCGTTTGTCAGCGGCGTCTACAAACCGGGTCAGAACCTAGCGCTCTTCCTGCAGGTCTACGATGCCGAGATGGATCAGGCGACGTTGCAACCGGCGTTAAAGGTCGAGTACATAGTCTCGAAGGGCGGGCAGGAGATACTGCACTTCACAGAAGACGGAAAGACCAAGCTGGGCATAGTTGACCTCAAGGGATTGCAGCTTGTGCTTGCGCGCTCGATCCCGCTTCAAGACAAACTGGCCGAGCCGGGAACCTACACCATAACGGCAAAGATCACCGATCTGGTGTCTCAGAAGGTTGTCACTCCGACGGCCCAGTTTACGGTTTCAAACCGATAAAGTAATGTTTCAGACTGAAAGAAAAGCCGGGCTAGCTTTTGCGCGCCCGGCTTTTTTATGCCTTCTCGAATCCACAAAAAAAATTAGCGATTCGTTTACACGAGTCGAGCCGATTTAGTCTTTCCGTTTGCAATCCGCCTTGTTATTATCACACAACGAACGATCAGGATAGTCGCAGAAGAGGCGGAATGAATTTATCACTGACCAATCTGTTTACAGAAGATTTAGCCGTTGATTTAGGCACCGTTCATACATTTATATATGCGCGCGGTCGTGGAATGGTTGTAAACGAGCCGTCGCTTGTTGCCATAGATAAAGTGAGCGATCAGGTGATCGCAGTCGGCACCGAAGCGCTCGAAATGTTAGGCCGCTCGCCCGAAGACGTAGAGGTCGCATACCCCATGCACGATGGAGTTGTAGGCGATTCAGACCTCGCGCAGGAGATGCTGAAAAAATTTGTTCGCAAAGCGCGCGGCGGGCGCGCGCGGTTCTCGCGCCGCATCATCCAGAGCGTGCCCTCAGGAATTACTTCGGTCGAACGCTTTGCCATACGCGAAGTCGTGAAAGGAATCGGCGCGAGCCGCGTCTATCTGGTCGAAGAAGGGATGGCCGCAGCCCTGGGCGCGAAACTCCCGGTCGGCGAAATGAAAGCTTCGATGGTCGTAGACATCGGCGGCGCAACGACTTCGATTGCCGTCGTCGCAAACGCGGGCATAGTCGAGTCGGAGACTCTGAAACTGGGCGGGCTTGACATGGACCGCGCGATTACCGATTACATCAAGCGAGAGCATCATGTGCTTATAGGCGAGCGCACTGCGGAGCGATTGAAAACGGTTTTAGGCTCGGCGACCGATCCGGTTGAAGATCATAAGAGCGTCGTCAAGGGGCTGAACATGAGCGAAGGCGGCCCGGAGGTAATCGAGGTATCATCCGTCGAGATACATCACGCCATCGAAGGCATAGTCAAGCAGATGGTGGAAGCCGTGCGGCAGATACTCGAACGCATACCGCCCGAAGTTGCAAGCGATGTTCACGACAGCGGGCTGATGTTGACCGGAGGGATGGCTCTGCTTGCGGGGCTCGATCAGCGCATCAAGAGCGTGACCAAACTCGAAGTGAGAATAGCCGAAAGCCCGAGGCAGTCGGTCGGTCGCGGATTGATCGCGCTTTACGATCAACCGCTGCTGCTGCGCCGCGTCGCGCGAAACATCGACATGAGTTAACGGTAACCTCAACTCAAACGCTCGGCCAACCGTAGCGTGACGACTGATAATCCCCATCTTATTGCGGCTTCGTTTCCGCTTTGCTCACCTTCGGCAGGCTGATCATGTTCGCAAGCATTTTGTACGCGCCCGCGTTTGCTCCGAGTAGCTGGCGGTGCCAGTTGTAGGTCGTGTATATAAAAGTTCCCTCGCCATAACGAGCGACGAGCAACCCGCCGCGCTGCGCGTCTTCGCCCGCGTCGCCTGATTCGAGCAGAGCCGTGTATTCGGCTGCCCATTCGCGCGGAACATAGACAGCGCGCTCTGCGACCCAGCCTTCAAAATCCTGCGCGGTTATACGGTTCGGCTTCGACATCAACACATGCTCCGGGTCGAGCAGCTTGACGGCAGCCGATTCTAAAATTATCCGATCTTTCGATAGCTTCAATGGATACGGCGCGAACTGCGAGCGCGTCAAAATCAGGTTCCAGTCGTCAGGCTGCTGGTAAAAGACTACGAGGTTGCCGCCCTGCCGCACATATCGAAGCAGGCACCGGTTGCAGGTCTGAGCTTCGGGCCGCGCGCTGTAAGCGAGCCGGTCAACGATTATCGTGTTGAAGCGCGTCAGGTCGGCGCAGCCGCGAAGGGTTTGTTGAGCCTGAGAGCCGTTTCCGTGTTCGACTATGTTTATGCCCTCAATCGTCAATTCGCTATGCTCGACGCCCAGTTCCGTCAGCGCGAGTTCGAGCGAGGAATCCGGCCCGCGAACGTAACCGACTTTTATCTGGTCTGCGACCTCGAATCCTATGGCTTTAACCGGCACTGTGACGGCTCCGAGCGGGTCGGCTGCGGCGGGCTTCTCGCGCCTGAACTCTATAAGCACATCGGGCGCAAGCGGCGGCTTCAGTATCGGCAATCGCAGCCTCATCCGCACTGTGATCTCCTGATCTTCGCGGGCAAAGCTTATATGAGCAGGCTCGTAATCGTCTTCGTTCAGCGCGAGCGGAATGACCCACAGCGCGCCGTCGAGCGCGCCCTGTGTGTAGTTATGAACGCGAACGGGGAACTCGATTTCGCGCGGCCTGGACCAGTCGCCGATGATCGCAAACGGTATTGTGGAAATTTCGACGACCGGCGCAATGTCGAATCTGGCCATAGCTGAAATCGGAAGAGTCACGGTCCCAAGACCGACTTCGGCTGTTGCGATTAAGCGGCTGCCGAACGCTTCGGCAGGCTGCGCGCCGGGAAGCGTCGAGCCTAGAGGGTAATACTCTTCGTCGTAAAGATGATTGGCGCGCGGCAGCGTCGGCTGCGCGTCTTTCGCAATCTCGTACGATATTTCCTGCACGGTAACACTGCCAGCCGGAAGTTCCATTGTCTCGGATTGTTTGTAGGCAGGGTTGTTACCAAGTTGTTCCGGTGTGTGAAAAATGACGGGCAGCGAATAACTGTTGCCGCTGCGAACAAACAGGCGCGCGACCAGCTTTTGCCCCGGCACCCCAACGCGGTCTGTGAATGTGATTTCGAGACTTAGCCCGAAAGCTAAAGCAAGGGCTCGTTCCAGATTTTCGGTGAATCGAATTACTCGAAAGAACTCTGCTCCGTAGCGCGTGCGCAAGTCGTTCGGCGAGCCTTCCGCGCGCTTTTCGATCAGCTTTTCGCGAAGCGCATCTATCAATCGCTCTCTAAGGCCAATCGCTTCGACGAGCGACTGCTCGCCTACGCGCGGCGGCGCTATCGAACGCGCGAGATTTTCAGGCAGCTTGATGCCAAAAAGCAGCCCTGCGTCCGGCTTCAACGTTTCATCCGATGCGGAAGCCACCAGTTTGTAGTGAACTCTTTCTGCGGGGTGATCATACTTCGCTCGATAAGATTCAAGCCGCCTCCGCGCGTTACCTGCTATATCAGCATAGGATTGCCCGCGCGCCTGATTCAATTCAGCGAGATTGATTGATACCGTGGCCGTCGCCTCGTCCGTTTGCTGGAACAGGCGTTTCACCTGCCAGGTTTCGGAATCGGCTGTGGGAGCCGCTTTCGCGTCGGCTGCGGCTTTGAATGCTTCGAGCGCAAGGCGCGCAATCGCCTGTTGCTGTCCGTCGCCTGTCTTTGCATCGTGATTGGTGATGATGACGTCCGGGCGCAGCAATCGAATCGCGCGAACAAGTTTGCGAAGCGCTTCGTCGTGCCCCCATGCGTTTAAAGCTTCTTCGGCTGACTTCGAGTATCCGAAATCGCGCAGGTTGAGAAAGAACGCATCCGCGCCCAGAACGCGCGTCAGGTCCAGCGCCTCGCGTGTGCGTACAAGTCCGAGTTCCTGATTCAACTCGCTGCGCGAGGCGCTTTCTCCGCCTTCGCCTCGCGTTGCGAAAACGATGACCGTCCGCGCGCCGAAGTTTTTGTGATAGTAGGCAAGCGTCCCTTCGTCCACGTCGTCGGGATGCGCGGCTATCGCGAGAATCGTAAAAGGACTGGTCAGCGCGCGCAAGGTTTGATCCAATGCGACAAACCCTCGCTCGTCTTCGACCGCTGCAAGCGAAGATCTCGCATCGGAAATGTCAACCGAGCCCGCAGAAACGCCGATGTCGTGAAACAGAAGTGCGATAGCTGTCAGTAGTAGAAATGCTCGCTTCATATTTGCCTTGATACGTAGATTAAACGCACCCATTGCGCGCCGGATCATTTTATCACGTTGAAAGAATCGGGTCAGGTTCAGACCTGTTTTTGCCGGTACGGCGGCGCTATGTTAGCATTCATTTCATTGTTCAAGAGCGAATAGGGCTGGCAGCGAGTTTAACAATTGCCCGTGTTGTCACAAGAGTGGAAATAACGACAAAGAACGAAAACATAATTGACGAAATCGACCGGCCACAGGCGGCAGAGCAACTCAAAAGTCGGCTTATCGTGGCCTCGCTCTGCATCGTACTCTCTGCAATCGTTGTTGCGCCTTTCTTTTTCATGGGCCGCTCAGAAGATGGCGCAAGCCCCGCGGGATTACGCATGCCCACCACGCACGACATGTTCCTGCATTACGATCAGATGAGATCGTTTTATGAAGGGCTGAGAGCAGGAGCAGTCTATCCGAGGTGGGAAGAGGACACGAACCGGGGATTCGGAGCGCCGACGACGAGTTATTATCCGCCGGGAGTCTACTATGTGACATCGGGATTTTACGCGGTGACGAGGAGTTGGATAGAGGCGCTGTTGGGGACGCACCTGTTGATGATGATGATGTCAGCGGGAGCGATCTACTGGTACGCGAGGCGAGTGATGAGCAGGGTGGGAGCGGTGGCGGCGATGGCGGCCTACGTGGTGGGGCCGTATCACCTGATAGACCAGTATCAGAGAGGAGCGATAGCGGAGTTGATGGGGTTCGTGTTCATGCCGGTGATGCTGATGTGCGCCGAAGAGTTGATGGAGAAGAGGCGAGCAGGAGGAGTTGCAGAGGGCGAAGAGGGAGAGCAGAGAAGGAGGCGGGCGAAGAGGGAAGTGTGGGCAGTGGCGGGAGTAGCGATGAGCTACGGAGGGTTTGTGTGGACGCATCCGCCGACGGCATATCAGTTCAGCATAGGGTTCGGGATGTATGTGGTGATGATGAGTGTGATGAGAAGGGAATGGAGAGGGATGGTGAAAGTGGGAGCAGGAGTGATGATGGGAGTGGGGCTGGCGGCGGCCTACATCATTCCGGCTGCCCTCGAACAGAACCTGATCAACAAAGAGTACATCACCACGACATGGCCTTATCACAACACTTATGTTTTTGTGCATGAGCTTTTCAATTACAACATTTTCGTCGATTTCTTCCGGCGCTTGGATATGTTGTGGATATTCGGCTGCGTAATCATTATCGTTGCAGCAATCGCACTGTTATTCTTCACGCGGCAATCGGAATCCGATTTGAAGCAAAGGGTGATTTTATGGGTGACGCTCGGCTGTCTGGCGAGTTTTATGATGCACAGATTTTCCAAACCGGTTGGCAGATTGATTCCGAATATCGAGATAGGCGTATTTACCTGGAGAATGCTTTCGATCACAACGCTTGTAATATCGTTGCTGACAGGAGCCTGCGCGCACGTAGCTGTTCGGGCGATTAAAGATAAACAGAGAAAAGCCTCGATAGTTTGCGGTTCGCTCTGCCTTGTGGTGTTGATCGGCGGCGCAATGTTCAGCGCGCTATTCGTAGTTGCGCCGACACGCTTTGCTTCCGTCTTCGTTCCCGAAGAAGAGCACCTGAACCCCGCGATGATTCCAGTTACAGCGCCGGTTGACCTCGGTGAATTGCCCGATGATGTTCCTCCGGCGGAACTGGCCGAAGACAGCGGCGAGGTGGTAATCGAAAAATGGAGCCCTGAACATCGCATCGTAAAAGTTGACCTCGAAGACGCGGACCAGTTGTGGATTCGCGCCTTCAATTTCCCCGGCTGGACCGCGACCGTTGATGGGCAGCCTGCGCAAATAACAAACGGAGAAGAACTGGGCGACATCGAAATTGACCTTGATGCGGGCGTTCACGAGGTTAGGCTGGATTATCTCGATACTCCGATTCGGCGTAAAGCAGAAAGAGTGACAATCGCCTGCTTTGGGCTGCTCGTTATGATGGTTGTTGTGCCGCTCTTTGTGCCAGCGCGCAGGTGGTGATGGAGTTTGTTATCGATGGCAGAGATTGAGGCTTCAGTTAACAGAAGCGTTATAAATCCCACTGGTCGAGTGAACAGGTCCTCGCTTATTGCTGCGGCGATGTGCGTGTTGTTCTCTATTATCGCAGCTTTGCCTTTCTTCTTTATATCAAAGCCTGTGCCGGGACGTTCTTCGTGGTCGCTTCGTATGCCCGCTACGCACGATATGCGATTGCATTACGATCAGATGAGATCGTTTTATGAAGGGCTGAGAGCAGGAGAGGTCTATCCACGATGGGAAGAGGACACGAACCGGGGATTCGGAGCGCCGACGACGAGTTATTATCCGCCGGGAGTCTACTATGTGACATCGGGATTTTACGCGGTGACGAGGAGTTGGATAGAGGCGCTGTTGGGGACGCACCTGTTGATGATGATGATGTCAGCGGGAGCGATCTACTGGTACGCGAGGCGAGTGATGAGCAGGGTGGGAGCGGTGGCGGCGATGGCGGCCTACGTGGTGGGGCCGTATCACCTGATAGACCAGTATCAGAGAGGAGCGATAGCGGAGTTGATGGGGTTCGTGTTCATGCCGGTGATGCTGATGTGCGCCGAAGAGTTGATGGAGAAGAGGCGAGCAGGAGGAGTTGCAGAGGGCGAAGAGGGAGAGCAGAGAAGGAGGCGGGCGAAGAGGGAAGTGTGGGCAGTGGCGGGACTAGCGATGAGCTACGGAGGATTTGTGTGGACGCATCCGCCGACGGCATATCAGTTCAGTATAGGGTTCGGGATGTATGTGGTGATGATGAGTGTGATGAGAAGGGAATGGAGAGGGATGGTGAAGGTGGGAGCAGGAGTGATGATGGGAGTGGGGCTGGCGGCGGCCTACATCATTCCGGCTGCCCTCGAACAGAACCTGATCAACAGCGACAATATCACTCAAACTTATCCTTATCACGACAGCTATACGCTTGTGCGATTGGGCGTCTACAATAGCGGGCAGCCGGACTATTTTCTATCTTTAATTGATAGAATATGGATACTGACGGCGCTGTTTATCGTCATCGCAGCCGTTGCTTTGTTAGCCTTCAAAACGCAGGCGCTGCGCCGCGCTCCACGTCTGAAACAGCGAGTGATACTATGGCTGATTCTCGGTTGTTTCATGTGCTTTATGATGACCAGCCTGTCGTATCCGCTGGGGCGATTGATACCTAAAATTGATATAGGCGTTTTTACATGGAGAATGCTGTCGGTGACAACGCTTGTCGTAGCGTTGCTGGCAGGAGCCTGCGCCGAAGTGGCTTTTCAAACAAGAAAACGGTTGCGGCACGAGGCCGTGCTTGCCGCTTCGGTCGCCGTATGGATGATTGTCGGCTCTGCCTGGTTCAGCCTGGAAGAGGTGGTGAAGCCTTACTCGAACGGCGATGCGTTTGTGCCTGAACCGGAGCATATGAATTATGCATTGATGCCTCGCGCAGCGTATGGCGACATCTTTCATTTGCCTAAGGTCGATCCGGTCGTGTTCGCTCAAGGCAACGGGAGCGTGGTGGTCGAACGATGGTCGCCTGAGCACAGGCTTGCGCGCGTTGTGTTGAGCAGGCCCGATAAATTGCTGTTTCGCACGTTCGATTTTCCCGGCTGGACTGTGATTGTTGACGGCAGCCCTGTGAACAAAATACAAGGCCGGGGATTGCGCGTTCAGGTCGAAGGTGAAGAAGAGACAATAATCCGCAAACTCGACTATCCCGGCTGGACTCCGTCCATAGATGGAAAGCCTGTGACTGTGTCAGGCGAAATAGAACTGGGCGACATCGCAATCGAATTGGAGCCGGGCGTTCACGAAGTCCGTCTGGACTACCTGCCTACGCCCGTACGCCGCAAGAGCGGCATTATCACGATGGTTTCCTTTGGCCTGCTGGCGGTCTTGTTGCTTATGCCGATTGTGTTGCAAAGGCGAAAGAGCGGATTAAAGTACGATACGGCGGCAACGCGAAATTGAGGATGCTGTTCGGTATAAAATCTCTGATGGAGATAGCGCGAAATATTGACAAGACTCTTTTCGCCGCATCATTGCGTCGCCGTATCATTGCGACGCTGATTTTAGTGGCAATCGCTTCATCGCTGCCGTTTTTCTATGCGGCGCAAGGCAATCTACCGGAAGCGGGCGACCTGATAATACACTGGCCGCGAATGTTGATGTTCGATGAAGCGTTGAGGTCGGGCGTCTGGTATCCGCGATGGCTCGGCGGAATGAATTACGGCTACGGCGCTGCCACGACTATGTTCTATGCGCCGGTTGTCTATTATTCGCTTTCGGCTGCGCACGCGGTTTTGGGCGATTGGGCCAGATCGGTCGAAGCCGTTGTGCTGCTGGCAGCGATGGGCTCAGCCGCGACCCTCTACTTTTACGCGAGAAGCTTTTTGTCGCGCGCGGCGAGCGCAGTAGCTTCGGTGTTGTACCTGCTTTTGCCGTATCGGTTGATCGATCTCTATCACAGGGGGGCGCTTGCAGAACTGATTGCCTTCGTATGGATGCCGCTCGTCATGTTGATGCTCGACGGAGCGGTCAAGCGACCGGGCGCGCGAAGAATCGTTTCAGGAGCGATTTTCTATGGCTTGCTGATCGTCACGCATCCTCCGGTTGCTTATGCCTTTTCTGTTTCGCTGGCAGTCTTCATAGCGGTCCGGGCCGTCAGGTCGAAAAGCTGGCGACCGGTCTTATCAGGCAGTCTCATCTGTATGCTTGGCAGCGCGCTTTCGGCTTTCTACTGGGTGCCTGCGATTCTGGAGGTGGGTTATGTCAACCAGAGCGTGACAGACCTGTTTGATAACAACAGAGGTTATGTAACAGACCTGCTTGTGGGCAGCACTTTCGAGAAACTGATAGCAGCAACTGTGATTGTAACCGGTCTGCTTTTTTTCTTTTTCGTCGTGTTCGCGCGAAACAGGTCACAGGAGCCGTCGCCGAATCACCACGTGTTTGCATGGACAATCGCAGGCTTTATATCGATCTTTGTGATGCTTCCGGTTGCCGCGCCCCTTGTGCGAGTGATGCCGGGAATTTCGGGAATGGCTTTTCTGTGGAGATGGCTGGCAATCACTACGTTTGCGACTTCGATGCTTGGAGGCGCGGCGTTTGAGAAACTGCGGATTGAAAATATCGGGCGAACAGGCAGAGATTTGTTCGCCGTCACTTTAACAGTTGCCGCGCTGATCTTTGGCATTATCAGCTGCGCCTGTGCGTCGAACCTGAGACTGCAATTCGTCGCGCCCATAGATTGCGTCGAGCAGGACTTCACGCCAAAAGACGCACCGGACGTTCGCGCGCTTCCTGTAGCCGGAGCGTTTCAAATGTTGTCTGATTCACCCGACAGCAGCGCCCGGTTGATCGAATGGAAACCGCAGGAACGCGTGATAGAAGTCCTTGCCGCAACAGGCGATACCCTGCACGTCTATTCGTTTATGTTTCCCGGCTGGCGAGCATTCGTAGACGACCTGCCCGTGCCTGTCGAAACCCATCCTGACCTGAAAACCATGCTGATAGATGTGCCGCAGGGCAGCCACACAATCAAACTGATCTTTTCAAACACGAGGACGCGTGCGCGCGCTCAGGCGTTAAGTTTGATAGCGCTTTCGATTTCGGCGTTGTTGATCATTTTGAATAGATTCGAGCACCCGCAACGCTTATAACCCGTTTCGGTAATCCAATTTTCACTTGACACCTGATTCAGCCTGTTTGACAATGCGACCATTGGTTTATTGTTCCCCATCCCCGAAAGGATATGTATGTCGCAGAATTATCTTGATCTTGCTCTGCTTGAAGAACTGAGGGAGACAGGCGATTACAACAAGATCGCCGACCTGCTCAACGACAGCTGGCAAGATGCGCCCGAATTTGATGAGAACGCAATTCGATTGCGCCTGCTGGCCGCAGAGTTGGCGGGGCGGCGCGGTCGTCTGAGCGAAATGGAATTGGCTCTCTCTCCTTACCTTGACGACGTTGAGCGCGTGCCTTTCGGTTTAGCCGCTCGCGTGTTGCTGATGCTGGCCGTCTATCATTATCGCCGCCACGAGCCGAGCGAAGCGCTGAGGCTTGCCCGGCTTGCAAAGACAATCGCAACAGTGCGCGACGACGAATTCACTGCGGGCGAAGCCGTGCAACTTGAAGGGCAGGCGCTGTGGTCGCTTGAACGATGGAGCGAGGCCGCCTTTTCATTCAAAGATGCGATCACTATATACGCAGCCCAAACGCGTTCCTACAGGCTGGGCCTTGCTTATCTGTGTCTGGGCTCGGTGATGAATCGAATCGGCAACGTCGAAGAAGCGCGAACAACGCTTGAACGAGGCATAAAGATTCTTTTGAAGAGCCACGACGATTATAACCTCGCGGTCGCGAGAGTGAACGTGGCGCTTGCGCTCAACACAATCGGAGAGCACGAAACTGCGCTGAAGTACCTGACCTTTGCGCGCGACACGTTCGAGCAGATGGGGCACGAGCAATACTGCTACCTGACTTTAAACAGCATTGCCTTAACGCAGGTCTGGCTGAAAGATTATGCGGCGGCTGAAGAGTATGTTCTGCGCGCGCTCGACAAAGGCATGAAAGCGCGCAGCACTCAAATCGCCTCCACTTACGAGATCAAGGCGAGGGTGCATCTTGCGCGCCGCGAATGGGACCTGGCCGAAAAGACGCTCGCAACGGCTTCGGAGATAGCCGACCAGGCCAACAGTCAATCGCAAAAGGCGGAAGTGAAACGAACTCTCGGCAAATTCTATCTTGCGCAGGATAGAAACGATGAGGCCGCCACCGTGCTGTGGCAGGCGCTGGACCTGGCTCAGGAACTGCGCGCCACTTTGATCGAGCTTGAGATCAAAACCCTGCTGGCTCAGGCCGTTTGCTCGACCGACCCTGTTGAAGCCTGCAAGCTTATAAGCGATGTGGAATCGGCGCTCGCCAACCGTACCTTGCCCGAATTGAGGAAAGAAGCGCAAAACACTCGCAGGCGTATCAACTCGCTGGATCAGGAGCAATATTTCATACTTTCGGATGCGGAGATTCCTTTGCTTGCCAATGCAAAAATAGCGTTGCTGAAATGGTTGTGGGCGCGCGCGCTTTACAAGGCAAGAGGGAATGCGCGCCAGGCGGCATCTATACTCGGCGTCACCCCGACATATATTCGCAAGCTTACAAAGGTGATTCCGCGCGATCTGCTGAGGCCCGGTCGAAAGAGATCAAAGAAAGAATAAGCGACCGGGGGCAGGCTTTGACTTCAACCCGTTTGCTTGATAAGAAACGGGCTGAAGTATAAAGAGACAGATATTTCAATCTGTAGATGCCTGCCTCGTTACGGTTTGAAATTATGCTACTTTGCCACGCATAATTCACGCATTATGTGATCGAAGAATTTTTGCGTGCAATTGATTTATAGCCATAGTAAAATGCCTGATTGCAAAGTGATACACATCACCTGTATTACCGTCGATTGCGGTAATCGTAAGTCAGGGTTGAGAGATCAAGGGCTAGAAAGGCGCTTTAAGCTACGTACGGAATCTAGCCCATGCGAAGATCATAAGCGCAAGCAGCATCGCGCCTGTGCCGAAGTCGATATCGGATGTGGGAGCCTCGCTAATTGAAGAGACATCTCTGTTGGTCGCCTCTGAAACCGCTCTATTGCCACGGTGGGCTCCCGATGGTGTTTCACCGGAATCGCAAACGCAGGTTACGATTCCCCCTCCACATTCGCAATAGACAGTAGTGCCGTATACGTGCCCGGCAATTGCGACTGTGACAAAGGGGGCCGAGTTGGTTAGTTTGTTATCTGTAGAAGGTGTAAGCCAAACTGGCAGAGTGAGTATGCAAACAGCCGCTAACAATAATCTTGTCCTCATTGATTCTTTCTCCTCTAGACGTTTTGCCGAATTCCAAAAACAAGCTGGCTACGGCAGATTGTATCAACAAATCATTTCAGGATTCATCGAAGGCACTCAATCAAAACAAATTTTTTCTTCGATAGGTAACCATCTCACGGTTTTAGCCGAGCAGTCTTACAACTTTCGCCGTATGGGGGATGTTGAACGGATAAGCCGGTTGCTTCTGAATATGCCACCGGGCGGCGAGTACCAGATTCTGGGCCGTCACTACGAAGGGTTGTGTTTGTACCATAAAGGGAGATATGCCGAAGCCCGCACGGCGCTGGAATATGTGGCAGACAACGGGCCGTCAACATACAGGGCAAAAGCGCTTCTGTCGGCATCTGCAACCTTCTACGGAAACAATGATCTGCAATCGGCTGTCCGTTATTGCGTTGAAGCTAATCGTGCGGCAGTCGTCAACAACTGGCGCGACTATCGCATAATTATCGAATCGCAGCGCAACCTTACCCTGTTGAAGAGTCTGGGAGGCGATCACCACGGCGCGGT
Source organism: Blastocatellia bacterium (assembly GCA_963804815.1). GTDB lineage: Bacteria > Acidobacteriota > Blastocatellia > UBA7656 > UBA7656 > DATEKX01. Next base: position 418,884 of record CAWDRU010000002.1, read on the forward strand.
TGCTGATCTGGAGCGCCTGTTCCCCTTAGCGCACGCGGTCAGTCGCTGGCATCCGGATCTGTTCTGTCATTATCTGAACAGTTATGCGGTCGAGTTGGGAGAGGTTGGCCGTCTCGAAGAAGCCCTGCAAGTATCGACGATGGCTCTTGCATCACCGTATGCGAGAATTTATCGGGAAGTGCAGGAAACGCGCGATGAAATCGCGATGAAATCGTGCCGCGCCTCTCGATCTGCCGTTGCAGTCAAACGGAAAGTCAGCAGCGCCCTAAACGTTTTGATAATGCCAGAGCCGTATCGCGGCAGCCTTCCTGCGCGCGAACAGACGCAGGAACCCGCGCGAGTGCTTGATCTTAAGGCGTGGAAGCATAGGCTGACGAAAGAAGTAAAGAGCGTTGCTCAGGAAGAGAAACCCGGCAGGCATCTCAGCGACAGAGAGATGCTTTTGAGACTTATGGATATAATCTCGGAAAAAGACCTTACCCGAAGTCAATTAGCAAGAATGCTTGAAGCCGTCGAAAAGATCGCCTATGAACCGAAAGGCGAAATCAATTAAAATCTAAGCACGCTTCTTGGAGTGAACCTTCTTTTCCTTAGTCCCGTTGGAAAGGCGCTCTCGATCAATCAGCGATTGCACAACCTTCATTACCATCGCTCGCTCTTTGCGCGACAGGTGGACAAGCTCGTCAATCAAATTTGTAAGTTCAGGACTTGCCAGAATTTCCTGTATGATCTCTATCAGCCATTGAGCGTTGGGAACAGACTTGTCTGACAGCGATCTGATCTTATGTCGTAATTCACCTGTTGCGGCAGCAAATACATCGTGCGCATCAACATCCAGCCCTAAGGCCAGAGCCATGAGCTTGTCTACGCTCAGGTTGGTTATCTTACCGTTGACTATGCCGCTGATATAACCGTTTGTAATCTTTCCCTCCGAGTTGCGTTCAATATCGCGCAGCTTGAGATCCTTCTGTTTTACAACCCGCTTTACGTACTCGCTCAAGTTTTCCCTGCCAGTTTTATTCATAAAGTTCTTCTTTCCATCGCTGCTCAAAATATTGAACTTTGCTCAATATTTTAATTGACTTCATTGCCGCCAGTGGGCTAATATCCTTTGTGTTCAGGATATTAAGATTTAATTGCTGATTTTAAAACAGTTAAACCGGGATTGCCGCTGATGCTTAATAAAATGATCTTTTCCAATCTCCGGCACCGAAGCTATTTTTTACCACATTCGCTATATCCGGCTCAATAGCAGGTTGGTAAAAATTCATTTTTAGACGATTGAAATAGTAGCAGCGATAACAAAACCGGGAAAGCTTCAATTGGGTTTTGCAGAGTTGAATTTGAAAGAGAGAGGCTTGAACTTGAAAAATAATCAATTACAGGAATGTGGTTTCTGCTCCGGCACTGGCATCACTCACTCGTCACTGGATTATCCCTGCCTGGCGGTCGAACGCTTCTGCCACGAGTGCGAGGCTGGCCGTTCGCGCGCCGCGCGACTGGCCGAGATTGTTTCGCTCACTCTGCGACGGGGACAAATGAAAGCGGCGTGAGATTATAAGTCTGTGCTCTAATAAGTTGAACGACTCCTTTAGCGGCTAGAGAGGAACGCACACGCAGTGGTTTCGTGTTACCCAGGGAAACCCGGTTGTTTTGCGTCTCCTCTCTTTTTTTCCTACCCCGGCCTGACGAATCAATCAGATACGATCAATCAAAGAGTCTCCGCAGATGGCCGTGATACCCACACCTCGTCGGTCAATGCTCGCAAATCATCTTTGATCCTGCTGTAGCGGTCAGCAAACTCGCTCCGCTCGTCTTCCGTCAGCGCACGTGTTCCTTTTGCAACCATGTCTGACGAGATTACTCCGTCGAGTTTTAGCGCATGCTTTAGGCAGGCGATGCTCTTTTTGACTGTCTTGCCGTTGTGATTGAAGCGACACGCGGCGCTGAACTGGTTGAATGCCGATTCATAGATTGGCATCAACCGTTCGTCGCCCGCATAACAGGCGCGCCAGGCGCGTTGCCATTCTCTTGGAAGAGCGTTTGCCGGGCCTGAGACGACGCCGATAGGCAGTTCGTTGTGGAGCAGGTAACGGTTCCAGTATTCGCGCACACGGCCTGCCAGTCCGTCTTCGAGCTTGAAGACCTGAAACATCAGCATGGCGTTGCCGACATAGATTCCGAATTCGCCTTTGTCTTTGAAGTGGGCAGCCCCTTTCGTATAGTTGCCAAGCACACGGCGCGACGCAGAGACTTTCAGCCCGAAGACGAATGACAGTCGGCTCAAACGTTTTACGATGCGCGTACGGATGTGCGAGAGTCGCGGGTCAGCAGCAATATCTGCGTTGTCATAAAGAAAGATCGGCAACCATCGACCCTTGTGGTCGAACAGATCGCTCACATCGCGTTGGAAAAAATCTATCACATCGCCGATATCGTGAATCGAAAGCGGCGCGATGACTGCCGCGTCGGCTCCGGCTTCAATCGCGCATTCGAGATTGTGAAGCGTTTCGCCTCGTGTTGGAGCAGTCACTCCGACCCATGCTTCGACCTGTCTGAGGCCCCGTTCCCGCACCCGCTCATTGATGCGGGCGACCTCGTCCGTTTCAATCCATATCAGCCGCTGCCGCTCGCTGTTTGCGATGCGGTTCCACTCGCCTGTCGTACCGACGCCGAATATGATGTCGGCACCCGCGCCTTCCTGAGCGATGAATCTAAAGACGCTCCGTTGTTCGTCTTCGATCACATGGCCTGATGAATCGATAACGGTGACGCTCGGAATGCTAAGGCCGCGTCGCGGCCCGTAGCTGGCCGGATGATCCCTCGTTTCGCGTTCAACATATTTAATGGCTGGTTTCATCGTTTGCAAAGTGTCATATCCGGTCGAGACTGGCCACAGTTCTGTCGCCTTGTATGTTTCCCGTGTTGATGGTGGTCTTCGGTTCGAGCAGCAAAACGTGCGCTTCCTGTTCGGCAATCGGCAGGTGTTCGACGCCTCTCGGAATTATCACAAACTCGCCTTCTTCGAGATGGATGTCCTGATCCCTGAGCCTGATAAGCAGATGGCCTTTGACGACAAGAAACAGTTCGTCTTCCGATTCGTGATGATGCCAGACGAATTCGCCTTTGAGCTTGACCAGCTTCACCTGCGATTCGTTTAAATCGCCTATGATTTTAGGACTCCAGTGATCGGCGAAGAGCTTGAGTTTCTCTTCGAGATTGACTTTCTCAATTACGGATTCACTCTTCATATCAATTGTCAGCGTAGAAATGGGCTTGCCCGTTGTCAAGTGCGCCGAGAGGATTGAGGTCGCGTTGATAGTCCGGCGGCGGTTGTGTATATTGAGGCTTAAAGGCTGCGCGGCGATCATCAGGTTTGCTTCGCCGCAGGAGATTTCCTTCGGCGGTCTATGACAGATCAACAGGCATTTCATTTTTTTTATCGAGGAGCCATCAATGGAACAATCTGCCAGAACGAATCGAGATTTAATTCAAGCTCTTGAAGCGATGGGGAACCGTCTGCGCATACATTCCATCCTTGCAACGTCTGAGGCCGGGTCGGGCCACCCGACGACCTGCATGTCGGCAGCAGATCTGACGGCTGCCGTCTTTTTCCACGCTATGCGATATGACGTGGCGGACCCGAAGAATCCGCTCAACGACCGTTTCGTTTTATCGAAAGGGCATGCCGCGCCGCTGCTCTACGCCGCGTGGGCCGAAGCGGGCGCGTTTCCAGTCGAGCGATTGAAAACGCTGCGAGAGTTCACAAGCGACCTCGAAGGGCATCCGACGCCGCGCCTGCCATGGGTTGAAGTCGCAACAGGCTCGCTCGGTCAGGGGCTTTCGTGCGGCGCAGGCATGGGATTAAACAGCAAGTACCTCGATAAGATTGACAATAAAATCTTTGTGCTGATGGGCGACGGCGAGGCCGCCGAAGGTTCGGTCTGGGAGGCGGCTGAGATAGGCTCTTATTACAAGCTCGACAACCTGATAGGCCTACTCGATGTGAACGGTCTGGGCCAGAGTCAGCGCACCATGTATGGCCACGACACGGAAGTCTATCGCCGCCGGTTCGAGTCGTTCGGCTGGCACGCCGTAAGCATCGACGGCCACGACATGGAGCAGATCGTCAACGCGCTCGACGAAGTGATGAAAGTAACCGACAAACCCGCGATAATCGTCGCGGCGACCAAGAAGGGGAAAGGCGTTTCCTTTATCGAAGACAAGAACGGCTGGCACGGCAAGGCGCTAAAGAAAGGCGAAGAATTAGATCGCGCGCTCGCAGAGCTTGAGCCGAAGGCGAACGTCACAATCCAGCTCAGGATGAAATCGACAGAGGGGCGAACTATGGATTCTGCAACTGGCGCTGGCGCGGCAACGAAAGCGCCTGCCGCAAGCCCTTATAATATGGGGCAGGAAGTCGCCACGCGCGAAGCTTATGGCGAGGCGCTGGCGCGGCTGGGCGACTATAACCCGCTCGTCGTTGCGCTCGATGGCGACACGAAGAATTCAACCTACTCGGAGAAGTTCATGAAGGCTCACGAAGGCCGCTTCTTTGAACTGTTCATTGCGGAGCAGAATATGGTCAGCGCGGCCTCGGGGCTTGCGGCGATGGGCAAGATTCCTTTTGCGTCTACCTTCGCCTGCTTTCTGACGCGCGCCTACGATCAGATTCGCATGTCTGTGATTTCGCAATCGAATCTGAAACTGTGCGGCTCGCACGCAGGCGTATCAATCGGAGAAGACGGCCCATCGCAGATGGCGCTCGAAGACCTTGCGATGATGCGGGCAATCGAAAGCTCGACTGTGCTTTACCCTTCCGACGCAGTCGCGGCGGAACACGCGGTACGGCTCGCAGCAGAACATAAGGGCCTCGTCTATATCCGCACGAGCCGCCCAAAAACGCCTGTGATCTATTCTGTAGATGAGCAGTTCGAGCTGGGCCGCGCCAAAATCGTGAAGCAAAGCGATCACGACCGTATAACGATTGTCGCAGCCGGAGTGACTTTATTTGAAGCGCTTGCGGCTCACGATCAATTGAAAGCCGATGGCATAGCAACGCGGGTGATAGACGTTTTTTCGGTCAAGCCGATTGACGCTGAGACGCTGCTCAAGTCAGGCCACGAGACGGATAATTTGATACTGACCGTCGAAGATCATTCGGCGCAGGGCGGCATTGGCGATGGGGTGGCGAGCGCGGTGGCGGTTGAAGGAATTCGCGTACATCAACTCGCCGTTCGTGAAGTGCCTCGCTCAGGAAAACCGGAAGAACTGCTTGCCGCTTATGGCATTGACCGGACGGCGATTGTCAGCAAAGTCAAATCGCTCGTTGCCGATGCATAAGCGTTCTAACCGAAGACGCAAAGAGGGCGCAGAGTAATTATCACTCTGCGCCCTCTTTGCAATCATTTCTGTTTTACAGTGAACGTGCGTCCGGCGACTCTTATGGTCCCTTTTCTAGCGGTCGGGCCAAGGTTCGCAGAGATAGAAAAACTGACCGAGCCGTTACCCGTGCCTGCGCCTTGAGATGTGATCGTTATCCAACCGGCGCTGCTCGTCGCACTCCACACGCACTCCGGGGATGCGAAGACGTTTATCGTCGCCGCGTTTGCGCCTTCGGAAAACGATTGCGCCGATGGCGAAATCGAGTTGTTGCATTCAATGCCGCTCAGACCTGCCTGATACATTGTGAATGTCTGGCCCGCGATTGTTATCGTTCCTGTGCGCAGGTGCTCCGCAAAATTCTCTCGCGCTTCGTAAGTAATAACAGCGTTGCCTGTGCCCGTCGCGTTCGAGGTAATTACCAGCCAGCTATCATTGCTTGCAGCCGTCCAGTTGCAACCCGCCGCCGCTGTCAGGTTGATCGTTCCGCCGCCGCCGCCTGCGCTTAACGCCTGCGCGGAAGGCGAGATGGTGTTTGCGCAGGCGCTGCCGTTTACAAAGACCGCGCGCACAGGCCCCCAGTTGCCGAGCGAATCCCGCCCGCGCACGAATAAGAGGTGACGACCCGTGACAGGGCCGATGGTTGCGGCGGCTGTTTCGACGGTGTTGTTGAAACTGCCGTCAAGCGCCGTCATGGCAATGCCTGTGCCTCCGCGCCAGGGCGGTGTGTCTATGTAATATTCGGCGGCAGAGATTGCCTGTCCGCCGTTGAGTTGTTCATTGAGTTGCGCTCGCAGATCGAAGAAGCTTCCGGGCTGTGCGGTTGTGGTAAATGTTTCCGGCGTCGGCCCATGCGCGAGTTGATAGGGCGCTCGCGCGATACGCGCTGCGTGAAGAAATGCCGGAAGATTGCGCGGCCAGAAAGAGCCGCCCGTTCCGCCATCAAGACAGGTGAAAGGCGGGAAGAACCCTCCGCAGGTTCCTGACGACGGGCCTACTTCAAAAGTCATGGCAGGGACGCCAAGCTCGCCATAAGCCCAATCGTCCGTTGTGCCTGATGTGGGGTAAAGCCCCGTTGATTGCGTCGGCGTAAAGCTGTTGTATGAAGCGAACTTTTGCCCGATCATCGCAAGCTCTGTGCTGTTGGGCGCAGAGTTCTCGGTCCATCCCCAGGGCCACAGCACAAGATTGCTGTACGAGTGAAGCGTCAGGAAGAAACCGCTGGTCGTCATCGGGGCCGGGTCCGTGTCGAGCGGGCCGCGCATATCGGCAAACAGGCCGCGAACCAGATTCTGAAGAGCAATCGTCTCAGGCTCTGATGCGGGCGTCGGGCCGGGATAGGTCTGTCCGCAGAGCGGTTCTGTTGGCGGGTTGACCGTGCCCCATTTGAAATTCGCGTTGCGATTGAGGTCCACGCCGTATTGATCTGTGATCGTTGGCGGATTGGGGCAGCCGCCGCCATAAGTATTGTTCGTGTTCTTTCGTTGAAAGAAACCCTGCTCGGCTATGATGCGCCCGTCGGGATTGCTTGCAGGCACGATGACGATCTTATGTTCATCGAGCAGCCACGTCGCGTCACCGTCTATGCCGTAATTCGTGAGCAGATAGTCGATGAAGCGCAGCGCGAGTTCTGATGTCGTAAGCTCGCGCGCGTGTATGGCGGCCATCAGGAAAAAAGTCGGCTTAGGCCCGGTTATCTGTTTGTTGGTGAGCGTGATTCCGAAAAGGTCCCAGCCCGCAGTGCCGCCGCTTTTTACTTTTTCCCAGCTCTGGCCGTAGGTGAAAGCCTCGGCAAGATTCGGATATGCCGCGACTTTGCTGTCGATAAACGCGCGCATCTCTGCAATTGTGCGATAACCGTTACGGAATGTGTTTGCGCGTTGTTCGTTAAAAAGCGCGCTCTGCTTCTGGTCTACGCTGACGGCCCACCCTTTGGCGCGCAGCTCATCAATCTGCGCCTGCGTAGTCAGGATGAACAGATCATCGCCCGTTCGCATCTCCAGCAAATCGAGTCCGAGTGTAACGAACTGCGAAAGCTCCTGCTGGTTTCTCATGGTGACGCGAGCAACGACCGCTTGAGCGGCTACCTGTTGCGGCGTGGCAAATTGCGCGGCTGGCTGTGCCAGAAATAAAGTCAGCAGTATTAGAGTGAGATTGATAGAGAGGCGGCGACGGCGCGTGCGAATCTTCATAATTGTTCGATCCTGAGCCTGCGAGCGAGTATTCACTTCTCGCAGCAATTCCTTCTGTGGAGTTCGGAAACTGAAAAGATGTGACTGTTAAAACAGAGTTATCTTATTGAAGGCCAGCAGATCAAGTCAAGAAGAATGGCGGTATGATTACATGTCATGGGAACAGCCTGTCGCAGTATTATAAATCACAAAATGAAATACGGGCGAAGATGCAGGTGTGCATTAGAAAGAATTGCTTGATGAATTACCAGAGCCCGCGTAAGAATAGAAATCAGTTGGAATCTGAATCGAAGAAAGGCAAAGCGAAACAATGAACGGTCAGAACAGAAAAGAGATAAAGCCCGGCCTCAGGGTCGAGATCGTCTTAAAACAAGATCAGCGCACCGGAAGACGGACGCGCGGAGTTGTTCGCGACATCCTGACAAAATCCTCTCAACACCCACACGGAATCAAAGTGCGCCTTGAGACGGGCGAGGTAGGCCGAGTTCAGGAGATCGTCGAATGATGGCAGTAGAGCTTTGAGCATGGCGAATCCATGCGGCGGCAACGATTGACCTTGTCCATGATGAAGCGGATATCGTAACGCGGGTCGAACAGGTCAGTAATAGACGAATGAAAAAGCCCTATAAAACTGAATCAACAATACTCGGCTTGCCCGTTGTGATTAGTGAAGCATGGCCCGCAGGTAAAGTCGCGTGTATCGATCAGGAGAGCGCATTCTGTGTGACTGGCTTGCTGGAGATTCAATGCTCGAAAGCTACTTTTGATGAAATGGAAACGGACCCTGCAAAAAAAGGGGAGGTCGCACGGACGGTTCGTAACATTCAAATCGCATTAAGGCGAAAGCGGCTGAGCTTGAATTGAGCGTGTCGATTGAGTAGTGATTATTCGATATGTTTCGCATTTCCTCGCGTACTTCTGTGAAATGACCGGGAGGTGTCAAGATGAGTATGCTACAGATTTTTCTCGCATTTTCTCTCTCTGCCTGTTTGCTTTTCCTGCCTCATTACGATTATTCCTCTTTACCAAATCCAGCCCCTGTTCAAAATCAACCAGACAGGGTTGTTTTCTTCTACATCGACTGCGGATGCACCTGCCAGCTTGAATCGGTTCGTTCGACATCTAAATACTGGATTATTACTGACCAGATTTACTCAGCAAAGTTCAATGACCTGAACAGCTACTTGACCTTGTTTAGGCAGGTCCTTAAGGAGAGGTTTAAGGATCATGAGGAACTGGTCGGTAGCCTTGTGATCAGGTATCAGGAAAGTAAAGAAGAGGCGAGTAAAGCGAGGGAGCAAAAAATAGAGGGGATGGGCAAAAAGGGCTATACGATCATTGAAGCGAAGTTTAACCCGCCTGCAAGAAACTGAGGCTTACAGGCATGCAGCCAGAGCCGCGAATAAACACAAACTGATGCGCGCTGTGAGCATCCGCCAATCCGAGGCGTTGCTTACGAATCACACTGATGAGATACTGCGCTCTAATCGAGGTGACCCGTATGGATAACGAAAAACATCTGGCGAAACTCAAGCAGGGCGTGAGGGCGTCGGGTATGTGGAAAGAAGAGATCAACCCGGCGGATCTCGGAAGCGTGAATCTACACGGCCTGGACCTTTTACGTGACTTGATTCAAGAGCGCACAGGCCTTTTTTTTCGTGATTACCAGGGGCTTGAAGTGATTGCTTCCAAGCTTACACCCCGGCTTGAAAAAAGCGGATGCGGATCATTCTCGGAATATTATCGACTGCTGAGCAAAGAGGGAATAACCGCAGCCAACGAGTGGCTCCACGTTTTAGCCGGATTATCGAAATCAATATCTTCTTTCTGGCGTCGTAGGAAAGAGACGCAGACTCTGGTTGATACTGTAATACCACAATGGCTTTTGAATGGGGGAGCGGAGACCTTGAAAATCTGGAGCACTGGCTGCGCAACCGGCGAAGAGCCATTAACAATTGCTATGGCCCTCTCTGAATCCGGATGGTTTGATCGCATCCGGATTCAACTTTACGGGAGCGATGCCAGCTTTGCTGCAATTGAAAAGGCACAGCGGGGAATCTATAGCGAGAGCAGGATGGAGGTCTTATCCCCCGAATTGCGATCCAAATACTTCACCCCGGTAACCCAAGGATGGCAGGTTAGACCTGAGTTACATGAAAAAATTCAGTGGTCGGTGACGAATCTGATGAGCGGAAGCGAGACAGCCGAATTTGCGACCTCGCACATTATCTTCTGTTGCAATGTATTCATATACTTTTCTGCGCGTGCTATTTGTCAAACTCTGCGCTTATTTGGCACGCGAATGCCTGCCGGAGGGTATCTGTTTACTGATAAAGGCGATTATTTTGAATCACTGATGTCCCGTATCGGTTTTTTCGAGCGGCAGAAGTTTAGTGATGTTTCGATCTGGATGAAGCCAGTTGGAAAGAGCACGATTGTTTCAACGACGGATTCAGCCGAAAGACATCTGCTATAGGCGTGCGATGTGACCTCCTGTTATGGCCACTGAGAGGTGATTCCGCGACTGGATGCGATAAACAGTAAAGACGGGAATATGCCTATCAATGGAGTGGCGCAGGCGCAATTGCAGATGCCTGTTTCGAGATTGAAATATTTGGTGGAGCTGAGGGGATTCGAACCCCTGACCTCGCGAATGCGAGCCGCGCGCTCTGCCAACTGAGCTACAGCCCCACGATTGAGAAATCAAATGGTACGAGACGGCCTCTTACTCTGTCAAGCAAGCCGCAGGGGTCAAAAAACGTACGGCGACTGGCTCTCATAGACTTTCAGGAATTTATCTGTTAGTATATCCCTGTTGTTGCGGCAGATCGAATGCTGCTGTTGATTTTAATTTCAGGAGCCTCCCACTACTTTTGGAGAGCGTTTGATACTCGGTTCTCATTCCCTTTCCCACAAAGCCTTTGGAAGTTCCTCATAACCAGTTTCAGGAGAACTATGAGCAAGAGAATTTACGTCGGAAATCTGTCATATCAGACGACCGAAAATGATCTCACCAACCTGTTTGAAGAGGTCGGTCAGGTCGAATCAGTTAATGTCATTACGGATCGCGATACGGGTCGTTCCAAGGGCTTCGCTTTTGTGGAAATGAGCAGTGACGATGCCGATAAGGCCATCACGCAATTCAATGGAACAGAAGTCAATGGCCGTGCGCTTACGGTCAACGAGGCTCGCCCGCGCGAGGATCGCTCAAGCGGCGGCGGCAATCGCGGCGGCGGACGCGGCAATGGCGGACGTGGCGGATACGGCGGAAGCCGCTACTAAATCGAAATAGAGAGGTGGACAGGAAAAAGTGGCTATCAACGATGAGCTGTGAATAATACGCAACAAGGTTTTTTATCATTCATAACTCGTCATTGCCACGACCTTCTGTCCATCTCTGTTTTAGTGATCAAGCTGGTTGGAAACGATTGCAAGGAACAAGTAAATATAAAACTCTCCGATCAATCTGCACCCCCTCAGCAAATGTTTTCAAGGTAATCATTGCTTCCGGCGAATGCAAAAGCATTTTCATCGAAGCAGTGCATCAAAAGAGAGATTCATGAGTTTAAACACTTTCGACAAGCTGGGCCTGTGCGCGCCACTTGTAACTGTACTTGAACGGCTCGGCATAACAGAGCCAACAGAGATTCAAACAAAGACCCTTCCCGACGCGCTTGCGGGCCGAGACATAATGGCATCAGCCGAAACGGGTTCGGGCAAAACGGCAGCCTTTCTGCTGCCGATCATAGAGCGGTTGAAGCGGCCCGGACACTTGCGCGCGCTTATTCTCGCTCCCACCAGAGAGCTTGCCCTACAGATTGAGGCAAACGCGAAGAGCTACAGTCGCGCGGCCCGCCTTCGCACCGTTTCGGTCGTCGGCGGCGAAAGCGCCTTCAAACAGATCAAGGCGCTCAACTCCGGCGTTGACATCCTGATTGCAACCCCCGGACGCCTGAACGATCTGATCGAGCGAGGCGAAGTCCCCTTGAAATCCATAGAAGTTTTTGTACTCGACGAAGCCGATCGCATGGTTGATATGGGGTTTCTCCCGCAGGTCAGACGCATACTCAAGCACCTTCCTCGAAATCGCCAGACGCTGTTATTGACGGCGACGCTTTCGCGAGCCGTTGAACAATTAGGTCGCGAGTTGAAGCCGAACCACGTGCGCGTTGAGGCGACACGCTCGACTTCGACCGTTGCCACCCTGACTCAAAAAGCTTTTTCCGTGCTCTCGCACGCAAAGCTGCCGCTGCTTTTGGCGTTGCTCAAACAGCACACGGAAGGCTCGTTTCTGGTCTTCACGCATACGCGGCGGGGGGCCGATAGACTGGCGCAGGTGTTGACGGCCAACAAATACGACGTTGTCACGCTTCACTCTGATCGCAGTCAGTCGCAACGCAACAGCGCGCTCGATAGTTTTCGTTCCGGTCGCGTGCGCGTGCTTGTGGCGACAGATGTTGCCGCGCGCGGCATTGACGTGGATGACATCACGTTTGTGATCAACTACGAAGTGCCTCCGACCGCCGAAGATTATATACATCGCGTTGGGCGAACGGCTCGCGCGGGTCGCAACGGGTCCGCTCTCACGATGGTAAGCCCGGAAGAAGAACCGCTGCTCGCCTCTATTGAGCGTGTTACAGGCATCAAGCTTGAGAGATCGAAGCTTACCGGATTTTCCGATGGCAGGTCTGATGAGCAGATCAGATTGGGGAGCGAAATCGCTCGATTGCGCTCGCCTTCGACGCGCACGTTCAACCGAAGCCGGGCATCGCGCTAAAGAAAACCGGTTAACCGCTCAGCGGAAGCTGAGCATTAAATTGGCTCGAATATAAAAGATAGAGTGGCCCAGGCGCGCAACCTGAGCCGCTCTATGAAAGAGGTGATGTCATTTCAAAAGAAGATATGATCCCCGTTGATGGAACTGTAGTTGAATGCATGGGAAATACAACCTTCAAAGTGAAGATAGGCGAAGGCCACGAAGTATTGGCCCACCTATCGGGCAAGATGCGTAAGCATTACATCAAAGTTCTGGCAGGCGACAAGGTCACAGTTGAGTTATCTCCGTACGACCTGACAAAGGGCCGCGTAACCTACAGGCATCGCAGTTAGCCTGAGCCCGCGCCTTGTTCATAACAAAAAATCGACCCCGCGCTTGCAGCCCGCGCTAAAATGCGGTCGCGGGTCGCGGTCTGTTTGTGCTGCGGTGTGATTGTGCAACTGGCTGTTTTAATGCAATGATATACAATCACTTCAGGTATGTGATCTTTTAGAAGTTCCGTTTTAACTTCGGTTGCTGTCAGGAGGCAATACTATGCGAAAACTGCGTGTTGGAGTCATAGACCTCGTTGCCAAAGGTCCTACCCGCTCATTGTTCCCGCGCATCATGAACGCCAACCTCGCCAGCATCATGCCCCAGATTATAGCTCTGTGGTGCGAACAGGAAGGACATGATGTCACGTTCGTATGCTATACGGGGTTTGAGAATCTCGTAAAAGAACTGCCCGACAATGTCGATCTGGTCTTTATTGGCGCGTTCACAGAGGCTGCGCAACTGTCATACGCGTTGAGCAATCTGCTCAGATCAAGAGGCGCTGTTACGGCCATCGGCGGCCCTCACGCCCGTTGCTATCCACAGGACGCGCTGAATTATTTCGACTATGTTCTGGGATTCACTGACAAGACACTGATCTCGGACATACTTCAGGACTGCTCACAGCACCGGCCAGTCGGAAGATATATTACAGCGGCTCAGCAGCCCGCAGAGTTGCCCGGAGTTCGCGAGCGATGGAAGTTCATCGAGCCGACGCTTCGCAAAGCTCCGTTCATAAAAATGGTTCCGATGATAGGCAGTCTGGGCTGCCCTTACACCTGTAGTTTCTGCATAGATTCAGTCATACCGTATCAGCCGCTCGACTTCGATGTGATGCGGGAGGATTTGCGATTCCTGTTGCAGCAATTCAAACGGCCATTGGTTGGCTGGCACGACCCGAATTTCGGAGTCCGGTTCGATGACTACATGAATGCGATAGAAGAGGCCGCGCCGCCCGACAGCTTCGATTTTATCGCTGAAAGCAGCCTCTCACTGCTCTCTGAGCCGCATTTGAAGCGCCTTAAACAAAACGGCTTCAAGGCGCTGCTGCCCGGAATCGAGTCGTGGTACGACCTCGGCGGCAAATCGAAAACCGGCAAGAGCAAGGGGCTGAGCAAGGTTGAGCAGGTCTCTGAACACGTCAACATGATCTTGAGATATATCCCCTACATACAGACCAATTTCGTGCTTGGACTCGATACAGACGAAGGGGCGGAACCGTTCGAGCTGACGAAGCGATTTGTCGATCTGGCACCGGGCGCGTTTCCCGGCTATTCACTGCTTTCGGCGTTTGGACAGGCCGCGCCGCTTAACCTCGAATACCAGCGGGCCGACCGCATTCTGCCGTTTCCTTTCCACTTCCTGAACAACAATCAGGCCATGAACGTGAAGCCGAAAAATTACTCATGGGCAGATTTTTACGAGCGCGTGATTGATCTTACCAGCTACACTTATTCATGGCGCGCGATTGCAAGACGCTTCAAGGCGACTCGTGGGATGATTCCGCGCTGGATGAATGTGGTTCGGGCCGTATCATCGGAAGGCTTTGGCAGAATCAAGTATCACACAGAGATACGGCGACGGCTCGATAGCGACCATCAACTGCGGCGCTATTTCGAGCAGGAGACGGCAGAACTTCCACAGTTTTATTTGAATCAGGCGCGAAAAGACCTCGGTCCACTGTGGGAATGGTTACCGGAAGGGGCAATGAAGCATGACCCGAATGCCTATCTTAAATCGGTGGGCGCGGACCGTCCTTTAGCCTCCGATCAGGGGTATGAAAGCGGCTCCGAACTGATATCGCTGCGGCTTTAGCTTGATTATACTGCCCTCAGAGTATAGTCTGAATAAGTCTGCAATGATGTAGAAGCCATCCAGTCTAAGTGGTAGCTGGTATGACTCCACAATATGCCACTTGTGGAGTTTCTTTATGCTGGCACCAGTCATTCACTTCAAAGTCAATTTGCGAACCCTCGTCGCAATTTGCCATGGCTCAGTATTCACAAAGATGAAATCAATTTCCGGTATCTTATAAGTGAAATACTGACAAAGCATCTGGGCCAAAGCTACGAACATATCGAGCGTGATAACGCTTTGCGAGCGCTCGACTACGTACTGACTACTATGTACTGACAGATGTATATACGGGTCAGGAATTGATGATTAGGATGATCTAATTCTTTGGAGGTATGTATTCTGATGGCGAGTAACACCACCCTAACTATAGAGCCTGGAGATGGCTCTGCTTTAGCCGAGTTCTCTGATTTTAATAACAGCGTCATTGAACCGCTCCTGATTGAGAAACAAGCGCCTGCTCAAATTACAACTGCAATAGTTGCGCCTGCTGACCCTCGTCCACAAAGAGAAGTAGGCGATCAGGTGAATCGCTTTCTGCTATGCGCGCTTGTCAGCGAATCGGCAAAGCGCGTAAAGGTGGCTGCCGAGAAGATCGGCGAGTCATTGCCGATGACTATGATTGTCAGAGGCGTGCTGCGGTCCTACCGTGTCGCGGCAAAGGATGAATACGGGCCTTTGGCAAAGCCTGAGCCGGACATTGCCGGTCTCAGAAGTTTAAACGAGAAAGTTCTAAGAGATGAGGTTGCGCGTCACTCTCTGGATAGAGTGAAAAACAGTGAAACGCGGCTGGCTCATGCAAAGCGGCTCGGTGATGACACGAGAATCAAAGTCGAGAAAGAAGGGCTTGAACGCGCAATCGAACTGCGCGACCGCCTGACTGATCAGCTTCACTGACCGATCAGCTTCATCAAGCTGCTTGATACGATTATTGTTATTGGGATCATTCCCAACCTGGAGAATATATGAAAATGAAGACGGGCGATGTTCTTGCTTATAAAGATTCTCAGATGTCTATGCGTTATGGCACGGGAGTCGTCAATACCATAACCTCCGATGAATACATCATACTCTGGTCAGGGCGCGGCTTGACCCGGTACAAGCGTTCCATACTTGATGAGAAACTGGAACAGGTCTTTCAACGGGTGGACAAACAATCGAGCCTTCCTAAAGAACGGCACCTACAGCTTGGTTCAACGAAGGCCGCAGTCCCTTTCAACGAGAACTATGATCGCGCGAAAGTGGAACTGTTGTGCGAGAAGCTGAAGACATCGGGAGCGCGCAAAGCGAAAGATGTTGCAGATGGGCTTGCGGCAGAATTATTTACAAAGAAACTCACACTGAGGGGTGCGGCTAAATCCGTCTTATTGCAGCTCGCTGAATTATGCAATGCCCGCAACTCTGCTGCGGACGAAGCTTGCGGCATCAGCAAAGAACTATTCTTCGGTTACGTGTTGCAGAAGTCAGATTTTAACGAAGCCTGAAATTTGTCAATCGGCGGTCCCCATCATTTTGGCAGTCGTTCTGCCGATTTGATCCGACACCTTGAAGATGGACCGCAATGGTAAAAGCCCGAAAAGGCGATGGTCGCCCACGGCTTTTAATCCTGCTGATGCAATGCAGCCGCACTGCGTGCAATCCGGGTTGCCTCCGAACTGGCAGGGGCTGATGCGACCTTTCAGATCTGCCGTCAGGTTCAATGTCGTGCGGGAGAAGATGCATTCATCAGGCGTTTGCGGAGGATTGCGGTAACCTTTGACGACCGAATCGGGCATGACCATTTTCGGGAAAATGCTCCGCAGTCTCACCAGTTCCGTCAGAACCTCTTCGCGCGCGCTCGGCGTGAGAATCTCTTCTCCTTCCGCGCCGATCTGCGGAGTGAACAGGCTGAACCATACCTGTTTTACTTCCTGCTTGCTCGACCAGAAAGACATGAAATCTTCAAAATATTTCGGGCGACCGACCATCTGACCCGTCACCGTGCAATGGACAGTGATCTGGTGATCTTCAATGGATTTCAAAATTCGGTCGTAGGTAGCAGGCGTTCTCCTGACATCGTGTTCCGGCTGAAGCCCGTCTATCGAGACGACGATAAACAGGTCTTTTATCTTGTTCCAGTGTTTTGGAATTTCACGCACGGCGCTGGTTACAAGCTGCACGGCTATGCCCATCTGGCTCAGTTTTGGCAATAGCACATCCAGCTCGCGAAAGCGCACGAGAGGCTCGCCTCCGACTATGGATATGTGCAGAGGTCGATAACGGCGCGCGAGCGCAAGCACACCCTCGACTAACTGATCGCCTTTGTAGTCGGAGAGCGTTCTGAGCGGGCCGAGCTGGTGCAGGTGTTCAGGCTCGTAAGCGTAGCAGCCAGGGCAGCGAAGCGGGCACTCGCGTGTAATCTCGATTGATAATGACGGATACTGACCGCTTAAAATCCGCCCCCATGCATGAAAAACATCACTCTTTTTCAAAAAAGCCTCTCTTTTGCCGTTTTAACTGCCGGACCTTGGTTTATGTGAGCCACCGCTTTACCTTACCATCTGCCATATCAATAGTCCAAAAAAATTGACAGTGATGCCGAAATTATACCGATAATTTTCGATATGAACTCGGCCTATATTGATGACGAGTTCTATTCCAACGCATGCCATCAAAGAATGAACAGATCGCCAGTTTAAAGCCATTGAAGTAGCCCACATGTCCCGCCCTTTGATATGATGGCGGGCATTGCGATCTGTTTTACAGGAAGAATAATGAACAAAGACAAGATCATTCGCTATGCGCTCCGGATAAGCGTCGCTTTCAACATATTTGGCGCTGTACTTTTTGCATTCCCTGCATCAGCGCTCGGCCAGTTCTATGGCCTGCCGGTTCCAGTTCCCGCGCTCTACAGCATGCTGCTGGCCTTTTTCGTTCTCCTGTTTGCCGGAGCCTTCGCATGGCTTGCCAGCCAGACGAATATCGACCGCCCGCTTGTTGCGCTCGCCGCAATCGGCAAGGCGGGGGCATTTTTAGTCATCGTTATATTCTGGCTGCTCGGCGACATACCCGGTCGAAGCGTGCTGGCCGCCTCAGGCGATCTGATCTTTGCATGTATCTTTGCGTGGTGGCTGTTTAAAACCTGACGGCTATATTATCTGACGACAGGCCGGATTTTATTCAAACAGTAAGCGAGGGGAAGCCAGATGAACGTAGCAGTCCTTAAGCAGAGAACTGTTGAGCAGAAGACTGAACGACTCGTCTCGCTTGATCTCTTTCGTGGCATCACTGTCGCCGCGATGATACTGGTCAATAATCCCGGCAGTTGGAGCACAGTTTACGCTCCGCTCGAACACGCGGAATGGAACGGCTGGACCCCTACGGATTTGATCTTTCCGTTTTTCCTTTTTATCGTTGGCGCGGCTGTCACGCTTTCTATTGGAGGCAGGCTGGAACGAGGCGATAGCAAACGCGCGATCATATCAGGCGTATTGTTACGTTCGGCAAAGATAATGGCCATCGGACTCTTTCTGGCCAGCTTTCCTTTCTTTCATCTTTCAAGGATTCGCATTCCCGGAGTCCTTGCGCGCATAGCCGTCTGCTTCCTTTTCGGCGCTGTCATTTTTCTGTTCACTTCCGCGCGCACTCAGGCTGTGACGGCGACTCTGTTGCTTGCCGTCTACTGGATTCTGATGAAAGCCGTGCCCGTGCCCGCCGACTATGTTGCCGAGGTTATCGAAAGAGGAGGGAACACGGAGAAGGAAGCAAACCTTGCGGCCTATATCGACAACACACTGCTGCACGGTCACCTGTGGAGCCAGTCGAAGACCTGGGACCCGGAAGGCTTGCTCAGCACGATTCCTGCAATCGCGACCGTACTGCTGGGCATACTGGCGGGCCACTGGATGAAATCGAACGCCGCCGCGAAAACGAAGATTTATGGCTTGCTGACAGCGGGCCTCAGTTGTGTGATTTCGGGGCAGGTGATGAACATCTGGTTTCCGATAAACAAAAATCTGTGGACCAGCTCGTATGTTGTTTTCACGGCAGGCTGTGCGATGCTGTTTCTCGCGCTTTGCTACTGGCTCGCAGATTACAAAGGCTACAGGCGGATTGCCCTCCCCTTCGTCGTCTTCGGCGTCAACGCAATCGCGGTCTTCGTGCTTTCAGGACTGGTCGCGCGATTGATGGGACTCATTAAAGAGGGAGTCGCGCAACCGGACGGAACAACAAAGTATGTCTCGCTTCAAAGCTATTACTACGAAAAATTCTTTGCATCCTGGGCAAGCCCCTACAACGGGTCGCTGCTCTACGCAATCGCTTTCATTCTTTTAATGTACATCCCGATGCACATACTCTATCGCAAAAAAATCTTCATCAAAGTTTGATGAACTAATCTCATACTTTTACAAAAAGTTCACCCCCACAACAAAAACAATGGTTGTTTGAAGAGTCAATTTCTGCTATGTTATTTTGATGTAAACAGCACGAAAACCCCAACAATGGGAGCGCTGGCTAACTTTCGCCACGCGCGAAAAGTTGCAGCGAAACGGATGTAATAAGGCAACGCGGTTATTGTTAGTCGAGCTATTATGAGCCTCGGCCCCAGATCAAAACTTACAAGCGAAATCGAGCTCGATGCTGAGATGCCTGAGTCGGGATTCGAGGTTATTGCTCCGCGTAGTCTTTCTGGCAACAAATGAACTAACTGGTCCAGGACAAACAGACGAGAGGAAATAATCATGAGTGCAAATGTCATTGCCCAGCTTCCTTACAAACCTCTGGCCGACGCGCCAGGAACGGTCGAGATTGAAAAGCAGTTGGAATGGTACAGGCTGATTCATCAGGGCCGACTGCTTGATGACAAGGCGCGAAACTACCTGAGACAGGCCAAAGGCTGGTCCTATCACGCATCACACGCGGGCCACGATGGTATACAGATCGCGCTGGGCCTTTCTTTCCGACCGAACAAAGATTTTTTGTTCCCTTACTACCGCGATATGCTGACCTGTCTTGCGGGGGGGCTTACGCCGTACGAAGTCATTCTCAATGGACTATCGAAAGCCGATGACGTGGCTTCGGGCGGTCGCCATATGAGCAATCACTTCGCGAAGATTTCGATAGGCATATGGAACGTAAGCTCTGCTACGGGCAACCACACTCAGCATGCCGCAGGGCTTGGACGCGCCGTCAAGTATTATGACGCTGACGCAATTGTCTATTCGAGCCAGGGCGAATCGTCCTGCTCGGAAGGCTACGTGTTTGAGGCGCTCAACGGAGCGAGCCGCGAAAACCTGCCCGTTATTTTCGTGGTGCAAAATAACGGCTACGGCATTTCAGTCCCCGTAAGCGAACAGACAGCCAACCCCATAGTGTCAGAAAATTATCGCGGATTGCGCGGGCTTACTATCATCAACTGCGACGGCACAAATCCGTTCGATGCGACGAAGGCCCTGAAGCGGGCGACCGATCACGTTCACAACGGCAACGGCCCTGTGCTCGTGCACGCATTCTGCGAAAGGATTCACGCGCATTCAAACTCTGACCGTCACGAACTGTATCGAAGCCCGGAAGAACTGGCTCAGGTTCGCACCTTCGACCCTTACGAGCGACTCAGGTTGCATCTGCTTAACGTGGAGGAGGTCGAAGAGGTCACGCTGCTAGGTATAGAAGAAGAGAACAAGGCGCTGGTCGAAGAAGCCGCCGCAAAAGCCGAAGCCTCGCCCGACCCTGATACGAAGACCGCGACGCTTTACGTAACGCCTGATGAATCCAGCGTCGAATCACACGCGATGATACCGGCAACGGGCGGCGAACCGCTCACCTTGCTTGGAGCTATAAACGAAACCTTGAAGCAGGAGTTCCGCCGCAACCCGAACACCTTTCTCTGGGGGCAGGACGTTGCCTCGAAAGACAAAGGCGGCGTGTTCAACGCGACCAAAGGAATGCAACAGGAGTTCGGGCCGAGCCGCGTCTTCAACGCGCCCATAGCAGAGGATTTCATCGTGGGCACTGCAAACGGCTTTGCGCGTTTCCGCGAAGATGTGTGGGTTGTGATCGAAGCCGCGCAGTTCGCCGATTATGTCTGGCCCGCGATGGAGCAGATCGTTGACACTTCGCACGACTACTACCGCTCGAACGGCCAGTTCGTGCCGAACATCGTGGCGCGGCTTGCGTCGGGCGGAAACATCGGGGGCGGGCTTTACCATTCGCAAAATCTCGAAGCGACCTTCACGACGCTCCCCGGACTGCGCGTGGTCGTTCCCGCGTTTGCCGACGATGCGATGGGATTGCTGCGCCACTCGATGCGCAGTCGCGGCATCAC
The DNA here is from genome assembly GCA_963804815.1 of Blastocatellia bacterium. Taxonomy (GTDB): domain Bacteria; phylum Acidobacteriota; class Blastocatellia; order UBA7656; family UBA7656; genus DATEKX01. Next base: position 439,705 of record CAWDRU010000002.1, read on the forward strand.
GTTCTTCCTCGAACCGAAGTACCTCTATAACCAGGTCTTTGCCAAAGCGCCGAATCCCGGCGAGAACTTCGAGATTCCGTTCGGCAAAGCGCGCATACGCCGCGAAGGCAGCGATATGACAATCATCAGCTACGGCACGACGGTTCACTGGTGCCTGCGTGCGGCGACTCAATTGAAGGACGAGCACGACATCGAAGCCGAGGTCATTGATCTGCGCACACTGCTCCCTCTCGACATAGACACCGTGATTGAATCGGTTCGCAAGACCGGAAAGGCGCTGGTCGTGCATGAAGACAAAGTCTTCAGCGGATTCGGCGCAGAGATCGCGGCGCAGATTGCCGAGAAGTGCTTCGATTGTCTGGACGGCCCGATTATGCGCGTTGGGTCTGAGTTTACTCCCGTGCCTTTCTCGAAGATTCTGGAGCGCGTAATATTGCCGCAGGTCGAAGACGTTTATGAGAAGGCGATTGAGCTTGCGAAGTATTGAAATCCTGAAGGGGCGAGCCTTTTGAGGTCGCCCCTTTCTGCTTTTTGGTGGAAATGTGCTGCCTTTGTTTCGTATAATCGAAATCGCAGGAGGTGGACACGGGCTGCGAAGCCGATTACAAAACAAGGACAGCCGAAGCCTTGAAAAAAATACTCTTTCTTCCGCTCATCTTATTATTACTGGTTCCGGTCATCATATTCCTGCTGCCGCCTCGCGAGGCGCAACTGGAAGCACCTCCGACCTCGACTCCGCCTCCTGTGGCTTCTGCTCCTCAACTGCATATCGCGCTTCACTCTTTATCAGAGTACAAAGATGATCTTGCCTCACGCGGCCAGAGCCTCGACGATCAAGGGGTTTTAATTGAATCGCTTGACGGCAGGCAATCGTTTGCCGAGCACAATCCCGATATAACATTCAATCCCGCATCTGTGATGAAGCTTGCGACCTCGCTTGTCGCATTATCAAAACTGGGACCTGATTATCGCTATCGCACAAACTTCCTTGCCGATGGCGCTATTGATAAAGCCGCGCGCAGGCTTGAAGGCGATCTCGTCGTCGAAGGAAATGCCGATCCGATGTTTTCGACTCAGGATGCGCAGGACGTGGCGCTTGAGCTTTCGCGTCTGGGCATATCGCGCGTCACGGGGGCGCTGCGGATTGCGGGGCCGTTTTACTATTTCGCAAGAGGCTATCGCTCGAATCTATCGCGCGAGACTTCGGCGGCAAAACTCCGCGAGTCGATTCAGCGCGCGGGTATCAGGATAGATGGCTCGACCGTCTTTGGCGATAAATCGGGCACGCTTCTGCTCTCTCATTACTCTGAAGAACTCGTGCGATTGCTGCTTTATCAAAACGCGCACAGCAGCAACGCCATAGCAGAGGTGATAGGAGAATCCGTCGGCGGCCCGCAATCCGTGCAGAGCTTTCTGATTAAACAGACAGGACTGCGCGACAGCGAGATCTACGTTGGCCGCACATCGGGCCTCGACTTCAACCGGATCACGCCAAGAGCTTCGCTTAAAGTGCTGCGCGTTTTATTGAGTACGCTTGCGAACTATTCCCTGAAAGCCGAAGACGTGATGCCCGTCGCAGGCATCGATACCGGCACGCTTCGCGGGAGATTTGAGGGTGACAATGTTCGCGGCTCGGTCATAGCAAAAACGGGAACACTCGTGTCGCTCGACAACGGAGTCAGCACGCTTGTTGGCATAGCTTATACGAAGGCGCAGGGGCCGCTGTTGTTTGCGGTCTTCAATTCGGATGGCGGCGTGCGCTCTTACCGGCGGCTTCAGGACGAATTCATCGAGCATCTGATAGCGGAAGAGGGCGGCCCGTCGCCTGTCTCCAGAGTAGAAGATGCGCTCGCAGACACCACACGCCATTCAATCGTTCAAGTGCTGTATAAAGGCGACGAACACGCAGCAGCAAACAATGCTGATTAGCGAATCAGCTTGCGTCACTGCCAGCGACCCGGTATTACACTGCTGCACTCAGGGCACGCGCCGTCTTTGATTCGGTTCTTCAAAACGCGAAAGCCGTATCGCTCGACGAGCGCGGTTTTGCAATCAGGGCAAAAGGTGTTTTCGTACCGGCCCACGCGACCGGGCAGATTGCCCGCGTAAACGAATTTGAGCCCCGCGTCATAACCCGTCTCGGTTGCGCGAATCAGAGTCTCGATTGAAGTGTTGTCCGGCCCTGTCATCTTGTAATCCTGATGAAAAGCCGTGACGTGCCAGGGAATGTCAGGCGAGACATTTGCGATGAAATCCGCGGCTCGTCGCAGTTCGTCTGTTGAATCGTTGAAGCCCGGTATAACAAGAGTCACAATCTCAAGCCAGAACCCGCGCTCGTAAACCATCCTGATCGTGTCTAAAACGTTTTCGAGCACGCCGCCGAGCTTGCGATAATTCCTGTCATCGAACCCCTTCAAATCAATCTTGTAAAGATCGACCCACGGGCGAATGTAATCGAGCACTTCGGGAGTCGCGTTGCCGTTCGAGACATACCCGCACACGAAGCCAGCGGGTCTGGTCTTCTTGAAAATCTCGACCGCCCATTCGCTTGTGATTAGCGGTTCGTTATAGCTCGATACGACCAGTCGCGCGCCATGTTTACGGGCGATCTGTAGCATCTGTTCGGGTGAAACTTCGCGCGGCGGAGCCAAAGCCTTTGGGTCGCGCAGGGCCTGCGACGTAACCCAGTTCTGACAATAAGAGCAATGATAGTCGCATCCGAGCATGCCGAATGTGAGCGCGAGCGACCCCGGATAAGCGTGGAAGAAAGGTTTCTTTTCAGTCGGGTCGCATTGAATCGCGCCGACATATCCAGCCGGGACCCGCAATCGCCCGCCTTCGTTGTACCGCACGCGGCAGATGCCGTCGAGTCCCGGCAGGATCACGCAGCGATGGCCGCAGGCGTAGCACTTTATCCTGCCGCCTTCGAGCTGCTCGCAAATCTCGCCCTCGATTGTATAAGTCTTGAGAAGTTCTTTCAGTGTGACCGGTGCTGCCATGGCTTGATGATTCCTTCTGACAGCCATGTTAACACGACTGGCGCTCGACGCGCACAAAGGATAACGCGTTCAATTATTGATCTGGTTCCTCTGTTATTTCATAGCGGGTGGTAATCCGCGCGGCGGCGGCGAGCATTGCGGAAACGCTGCAATACTTCGTCTCGGATAATTCGATTGCGTGCGCGACCGCTTTAGGATCTACTTTGTGGCCGCGAATGCGATGTATGACCTCGATGCTTGTGTAGATGCGCGGGTGTTCTGCCCGACGCTCGCCGCGCACTTCGATTTCGTAAGCGGTCACGCGCTGCCGTTTCTTTTCCAGTATCGGAACAACATCAGCGCCTGTGCAGCCGCCGAGCGCGATCAGCAGCAACTCCATCGGCGTAGGGGCCGTGACCTTTTCGTGAGCGAAACTAGTCACAAGGGCGTGCCCGCTCTGCGACTCTGCCACGAAGGCTTCGTTTGCGGCATAGCGCAATCGCATAACCTTGATTTCCGTATTCGTCTCGTTGCTCATATTGCCTCCTCACTCAATCAAGGCCGTGCGCCTTTCAGTGACGATAGTATCGCGCCAGACGCAGTGTTGGCGAGCCTCGCCCTGCTACGCGAAATTCGCAGCGCTCCATTGCGAAACGGGAATATGACGGTTGATCTGAGATATGAGACTTCAAATTTGAAGTCTCATATCTCAGCTTACTGATCTATCACTCGTAGCGAAGCGCTTCCATCGGGTCTACCTTCGTAGCCCTCCGCGCAGGAATCGAACAGGCCACAATCGCAATCGTTACCAGTATCAGCGAGACGCCTGCGAATGTCAGCGGATCAATCGCGCTGACGCCGAACAACAGGCTCGACATCAGGCGTGTCAGCGCCAGCGCCGCGCCAAGCCCTATTGCTACGCCTGCGACGGCAAGCCGCAACCCCTGCCCGACGACAAGCCTCAGCACGGCTTTAGAGTCTGCCCCCAGCGCCATGCGTATTCCGATTTCGCGCGTGCGCCGCGTGACCGAATAATTGATCACACCGTAAATGCCAATCCCCGCAAGCGCGAGCGCGAGCCCTGCAAAGATCGCAAGCAATAACATTGTGAATCGCTCGCGCGCGACCGATTCGTACAACACATCGTTCATGGTCTTGATCGCGAAAGGCGGCAGGTCTTTGTCCATCGCGCGAATTTCCGAACGCACCGCGTCGATAAGCGACCTCGGATCAACCGCTGTCCGTATTACAAAAGTCATCTCTGACTGTGCGTCCTGCAAATGAGACTTGTAAATCTCCGGCTTGACCTCTTTGCCAAGACTATCCTGTTTTTCATTTCCGACAACGCCGACGATCACCTCCCACGGGCTATTGGATTCAGGCTTGCCGAATTTGACTCGCTTGCCGATAGGGTCTTCGCCGGAAAAATACTGTCGAGCCAGCGCTTGATTGACTATCACACTTTGCAGCCCTTTATCGTTATCCGATTGATCGAAGAATCTGCCGCTCACAAGCGGAATTCCTATCGCTTGAAAATAATCGTTTGTGATCTCTTTGTGTCGCACTTCGCGGATGAACTCTTCGGGCGGGCGACCTTCAATCGTCATATCACTCGACCAGCGATAGCCTTTCAGGGCAGGCGTAGTCGTTGCGCCGACCCGTACGACGCCCGGTAGGTTCCTGATCCGCTCCTGCGATTGCTCGAAAAAAGCTCTCGTCTGCTCGTCTTCCGAGTACCTGGCACCGGGCAGCGAGATTCTCATGGTCAGCACGTTATCAGCGTTGAATCCCGGATCGACTTTTTGCAGTTTCACAAAACTCCTGATCAACAACCCTGCGCTGATGACCAGCACAAGCGAAAGCGCGATCTCGGCAACGACCAGGGCGCTTCGCAACCTGCGCCCTTGAAATGTTCCCCCGCCTTTTTGTCCAGCATCTTTGAGCGCGACCGTAAGGTCGGGCTTTGACGCCTGCAACGCTGGCACAAGCCCGAAGAGCAGAGTCGTCAGCAGCGTTACGGCGACAGTAAATCCAAGCACGCGCCCATCGAGCCGGGTTTCATCAAGTCGCGGAATGTTTGCGGGACTGAAACCGATGAGCAGGTCTTTGCACCACAACGCGAAGACCAGACCGAGCGCGCCGCCAAGGATTGAAAGCATCAGGCTTTCGGTTAGCAGTTGTCTGACTATCTGACTGCGACGCGCGCCCAATGCGCTGCGTATCGCGATCTCTTTTATCCGCGCCGCCGCGCGCGCGAGCATCAGATTCGCCACGTTCGCGCATGCTATAGCCAGAACGAACCCAACGGCGACGAGGAAAACGACCAGCGCGAGCCGCGTGTCTTCAACAATCCATTCTTTGAGCGGGCCAACGCCGACACCCATCTGCGTGTTGGTGTCAGGGTATTGCGCTTCGAGCTGCGCCGCGATTGTCGTCATCTCTGCTCTTGCCTGTTCAGTCGTCACACCCGGCTTGAGCCGCGCAATCGCGCGCAGGAAATGCGGGCGGCGAACCATCGAAATATCATTCTGGTTCCAGCCCATCGGAACCCATAGCTCGACTGATTTCGACGGGAAGTAGAAATCCTGTGCCATCACGCCTACAACTTCGCGCTCTCTGCCGTTGAGGCTGATCTTCCTGCCGACTATCTCAGGGTCTGCGCCGTAGCGCCGCTGCCATAACCCGTAGCTCAGTACCGCGACGCGATGCTTGCCTTCCCATGTCTCTTCAGACGAGAGAGGTCTGCCAATGAGCGCGTTCGCCCCAAGCACGGAAAAGATGTTGCCTGTGACATATAGACCTTCGATGCGCTCAGGCTCATCGCCGCCTGTCAGTTGAAAGCCTGCAAGCCCCGCTTCTTTAGTGTCAGATCCCATGTAGGCCGCCATCTCTTCAAACGAAGTGTTCTGCTTCTCCCAATCGAAAAGGTTGGCCGGGGCGACAGTCGCCTGCGTCCAGTTCTTGAGCGGGTTCGTCTCCCAGAACTGAACCAGTCGGTCAGGCTCATGGTAAGGCAGCGGACGGATCAGGACTGCGTTGACGACGCTGAAGATCGCCGCGTTCGCGCCGATGCCGAGCGCCAGCGTCAACACGGCGATGGCTGTGAAAGCAGGTTCTTTGATAAGCGTGCGTATGCCATATTTCAGGTCTTGTAGCAATGTCTCCATGATGGATTTCCTTTCTGACATCAATCTTTCAGAGGCGATCACATCCGCATCGCTTGATCGATGATTTTGAAAATACTCGAAATCATTAATCAATAGAAGGTGAGTGATAACCTAAACGGTGGTTTGTTGATCTCTCTTCAGGAAATGGTCGGAGCGTGGGCAATTGATTTGAATTTGAAACCCGGCCTCGCTCCCAGGCACACGCATAAATATTATTGGCTTTACGTCTCTTTGTACAGCCACCCTCCCACCAGCGCACCTATACATGCTTCAAACAGACCCCACACAACTGCGATCAAAGAGATGCTGGCAGGAAACAACCCCATGGCGCTGTCTGCAACCGCGCCATGAACGAATATCAGAAACCAGACTATCAACCCTGCGAAGATGGCCGACTTCGGGCCGGGGCTGAATCGAGGCCGTATCGCTGCGTAAAGCCATACGGTCACGATGCCTGTAATGAAAGTCAGCAGGACCATGATGATGATGACTGCGCCGCCTGCGGGCGGAAGATTGAGCCTGTGCATAGCCGCTTCGAGGTCTTTGGCAAGCACCACCGCATTGAGCAGAAATTCGCTGATGTTCATCACAAACCCCGCTGCCAAACCGCCGAGCAGGACTCGTCCAATGTTGATTTTTTCCATGATCTACCTCCTGATAGATTATTCCGGTTATTCGTTAATGAGCGCGGAGAGTTTCTTTTGCAGGAAACGCCGCTCCGGCTCTGAACACGAACAACTCAGAGCCTGACGAAAACTCGCCGCCGCTTTTTCAGTATCGCCAAGTTCGCACCACAACTCTCCGAGCGTGGCAGGCAGCAGGTAGTAATATTTCATGGCCGGATGCTCGCTGATCTGTTCGAGCGTGCGAATGCCCGCCTCCGGGCCGCGCCACTTGGCTAAAGCCACAGCGCGATTGAGCGCCACTACCGGCGAAGGATTCAAGGCCATGAGTTGATCGTACAATCGCACTATCTGCGCCCAGTCGGTGAGTTCGTAACTGGCCGCCGCCGCGTGGCAGGCCGCAATTGCAGCTTGCAGGTGATAGGGCGTGAATTCTTCTCCCTCGGCTGAACGGTCGAGATGTATGAAACCCTGATGCATCAAACGCCTGTCCCAAAGCGCGCGGTCCTGTTCACCGAGCAGAAAGAGGTCGCCCGATTCGCCGATGCGCGCAGGCAGGCGCGCCGCCTGAAACAACATCAATGCCAACAGCGCATGACTTTTTGGCAGGTCAGTTGAAGGATGCCGGACCACAAGCGAGACCAGACGCACAGCCTCTTGGCATAGATCGGCGCGGACCAGACTCTCTCCGCGATGCGCCGTGTACCCTTCGTTGAAGAGCAGGTAGAGCACTTCGAGAACAGAGTCCAGGCGCGAAAGTATTTCAGCAGGGGAGGGAAGCTCGAACGTGACGCCCTCTTCGCGGAGCAGTCGTTTCGCCCGCACCAGCCGCTGCGCGATTGTCGTCTCTTTGGCCAGAAAGGCGCGCGCGATTTCGCTCACTCCGAATCCGCCGACTGTTTTTAACGTCAGCGCCACTCGCCCTTCGCGCGGCAGGGCAGGGTGGCATGCCATAAAGATCATGCTCAATTCGTCATCGAGCGCCTCCGCGTGACCGCCTGCTTCGAGGCGTTGATTGGCAAAGGCTTCCTGTCGGGCGAACGCGCGGACCAGTTCATCGGATTTCTCGCGCAACGATACCTCGCGACGCAGCACATCGAGCGCACGATTGCGCGCCACCTGTATGAGCCAGGCCGCAGGGTTTTCGGGTACGCCGCGATAAGGCCATAGTTGCAGGGCCTTTAGCAAAGCCTCCTGCACGACCTCTTCTGCAAGGTCGAGGTAGCGCGGCCCGAAGACGCGCGTAAGCGTCGAGACCATCTGTCCCGCCTGATGACGAAACAGATGATCCACCAGTCGAGCGACTTTATTTTCTGAACTGGCTGACATCTTTGGCTTCAGCCGAATGAGTAGAGGTCTTCTGTTTCGCGGACTTCGATTCTGCCGCCGAGTTCGAGGCTGGGGCAATCGCGCGACAACTCAACCGCTTCATCGTAATCGCGCGCGGTGATTATCCAATACCCGCCGATGATCTCCTTGGTTTCGGCGTAGGGGCCATCCGTGACGGTCTGCTCCGGGCCGACACCCGACAGGCTGCGCCCGAAATCGTCACGAAGTTTTTTGACGCTCACCAGATGGCCTGCTTTCTGTAGCTTCTCGGCCCAGTCATTGTATTTCTGAATGACAGCCTGAATCATTTCGGGACTGAACTCTACGCCTTCCGGTATCTCCTGAGAGTGATGCGCGATCAACATATACTGTGGCATCTGTTTATCCTTTCGGTGAAAATAGATTTTGAATCAAGGCCGTATAATTTCCGCCTTCAGACTATAAACGAACAAGCAGAGAAAGAAACGACACAAGCCTGAAATTTATTTTCAACATTGCAGTATCATCCTGAGATACTCAAGAGCTGGCCCGGAGATCAAAATGATTTCACCGATGTGGTGTGAAATACGCCCCGCTTTTGCGTTACATTAGACGGAAATAGATATATAACATTTAGAGCACTTTACCCTGTGTATGCAATGAATCGAATTTCCGGAGCATAAAGATGATATTCAAAACTAATCTGGCGCTTAATAATCTGCACTGTGTCACACCCACAGACCCCAGTGGAGAAGATGAGCCATACCTTTGGGTGTTGTTTGTCAGGGCTGACGGAAGCAATATCTGGCAGCGCGCAAACGACCCCTCGCGGCTGTCGGCGAACATCACAGTATTTTCCGGCTCTGGCCGTCCCGGCAACCTTAATGTCAGTGGTGTTAAAAGCGGAGGGAACATCCACATCCCGCCTTCTTTGGGAGTTTTTAACAGCGACCTCAAGCCCATCACGCTGTCATTTACGAGAGGAGGGGCATCAGTAAGAGTATTCGTACCGGGCAGAATCGCAGTGGTTTGCATCGCAATTGATGAAGACTCAGCCCCACGCGACGCTATGGAAGGAGCATTCAACGATGTAAAGAATCTCGTCAGAACCCGCTTTAACGATTTCCTTAACAGCCTCAACCTGCAAACCATGGCTACGCAGGCACTTGCAAACCCCAATCCTGCGAATGCTTTTCAAGCGCTGTTCAGCCAGCAAGTGGCGCAGTTCCTGAGCAACATTCAGCGAGAAGCGACTGCCGTGGCGATTCAAAGCGCCGAGATCGCGGTGATGGCAGATTCGGACTGGTGGAATCCGATAGACATCGGCAAATCCATAGCCGCGGGGCTCGATCCGGATGAACCCATCGGGAGCGCGCGGTTTATATTTAATGAGAGAGAGATTCTCGATAACAATCTGGAGCGGGGCATACACGCAGACTTACGCCAGGCTCAGACGGGAATGGGAATCGCGTGGTACATCTTAGACGGGCATCTCAACGCGACCGCGTCTTTCACTTCGGTCGATCTGAAATTGCAGTATCTTCCTGCCGTCTCTCAGCCCATAGGCCAAACCGAAGAGTATACTTTTCAGCGCAACCATATTTGTGTCACTGAGGGAACTAAAGTTCAGATTTCGCGGCTCGCTCACGCCGAGAAAGTTCAGACCTTCGTTGAATACCCGTTTGTTAACTACCGGTACACTCTGGATGGGCAAGTGCTGAATGGAAACAGCGGCACTATAGCCATTACAAAGGATGTGCGTTTTCCAGAGTTTGACGAAGACAAAATCAAGCCAAACTCACCGTTCATAAAATTCCGCCACGAAACACGGCATATAAATGTAACATTTGAAAAGAGGCGACTGCCTAACGATCCTCAGATCGAACAACTCTTTTTGGCCAATGATCCCAGTGATGGGAATTACGATGTGGGGCTGAAGATTGAAGCCGTCCTGAACAACGGCAGGATCATCCCGGTCGGAACGGAATCGATCTTTTTCGAAGGACAAACGATAGAGCTACCGGCTGGTTTCCTGAAGCAGATTCACGGCTGTATGGAGAACTTTGTTGGTACGAAATGGTCGAAATCCAAGCGATTGAGCGTGATAGATTTGTGGAGCCCCGGAGCGCGCAGGCGGCAGTATGAAGAGATAGCCAATCAGCTCGATGCGCTGGCAGAAGTAAAGGCTTTCGAGAAACAAAGCGTGGAGGCTGCGAAGAACATCATCGCAGCCGCGCTAAAGATCAAGCAGCGATAAAAACATCACGGCCTGGCAAATACATATCGCGCGCACGGTAAATCGGGGTGTTAGACCCGGCGAGCGAGTGTCTATCAGGGATTGGCCCGGCTCATTGCTTCAGCCGGGTGAAGGTCGCAATCCAGTTCGGCTCCCACGTCTTTCCCCCGTTTGCAGAGAAGGCTTGCTCAAGCCGGAATGAGGTTGGAGTAATATCGGAGAAGATGAATCGGACGTAAATGGCTGCCCCCTGAAACAATTCTTGATTGTAGAACTCGCCTCGGCCATTCGTGAACTGACCGATCATGGGCGTGCCTAAGCCGCCATCCCTGCTGTTGGACCAGTATATGCTCCACTGATGTGTCTGGGGGTTGTAGAGGCGCAGGCTCAGACCTTCTAGATGGGTCGTCTCGTTATGAACATCAAGTTCCCCCAGATTGGCGCGGCCCTCCCAAACTTTTCGGACAATTGAAAGGCCGTCGAGATCAACCCATGTCTCCGATCCCGTCAATGGGCGCAGCAGGCGTCTGATATGGGCTTTCCAGTTGCCGAACTCGAAGTCGAAATCGTGCTGGCCATCTCGTTGCCCGGCCACGCGCTGGAGTCCGTCTGAATTCCCCTGCGCCAGCGTGTTTGCCGAGGGCGACATCAGAATCAGAGCGCTCAGTAAGAGGTACATTCGCACCTGTCGTGAAAATTGCATCTTTGTCTCTCCAATTTCAAACCTGCCCGCTGATCGACTATGACGGCAGATCAAATCATCAGGAACCCTCGTGAGGTCCGTCACACACATAACCGGGGGATGTTTCGCAAAGTATAACGTCATAACTTTCAAGCATCGGCATGGCAATCGCTTCCAGTTCGTTCTTCCACAACTCGCCTTCGTAAAACGCGCTCCTCATCCGCTCTCGCTCATCGAGCGAAGGGAAGCTGCGCAGCCAGACGAATTTGTTGGGATTTTCAAGATCGAGCAAAGGACCGAGTATCTTCATTCCATGCGAGCGGAGCGCGGGCACGGCTCGCGTTTCAAAGAATCGGATGAACTCTTCGCGACATCCCGGCTTGATTCGATAGGCTCGTACTTCTACTATCATGGTTATCTCCCTCTGGCCGTATGCAATAATCTGATCCGTAACCCTGTCGAGAAGGAATATAATCTGACCTATGAACTCGATCAAGAAGGTACCTGCAGGTACCCCCCTCCGCCCTCGGCGACCCAATCAGGTCAGCGGATGTCCGTTGACTGCCGCGCTGGCGGCAATCGGCGGTAAGTGGAAGCTGATCATCGTGTACTGGCTGGCAGAATCACCGAGGCACTTCGCTGCGCTTCGTCAAATTCTGTCGGGCATATCGCAGAAGGTGCTCACACAGCAACTCCGCGAGCTGATAAGCGACGGGATCGTGCATCGGCAACCGACGGGCGTGATTCCGGCTCCGGTAGAGTATTCGCTGACAGACTATGGTCGATCTTTGCTGCCACTTGTGGAGAATATACGGCTCTGGGGCCGGGCCCATATCGAACGTTTAACGGCTCAGACTGATGATCCCCTCGGCAATCCTGCGGGAGAATCAATACCAGACCGTGATAGTTATTCTAAGCTATAGCATTGAAACAGGGTCTATTGTCAGGCATCCCCGGAGCCAGTAGCGCATCTAACGGCTCCTGTGACAAACAAACTGCGAAACAGGATAACTATACCGGACAAAGTGTCGGCGATATTTAATCATCTACTGTTGCTGTCTGTATTAGCATTTGCTCTTCAAAGCTATACTCAACCGGTTGCAGCCCAAACCCGTTACTCGACAAGCCGATTTCAGGGTAGCTGGCATTGGGAGCACTACCTTACCAGTCAGGATCTTCAGGATTCTGATATTGAACAACTCAGGAGATGGGCTGAAGGTATGGACATTAAAAAGGTCCCATTTGAGTCACTGCACATTGATCTGATCCAGAGGGGAGCCAGATTAACAGGGAAGTGCTCAAGCACAATGCGATTTATTGATAAGCTTGACGGTGGCAGCTTCAGCACCAGGATTCGAGGAAGGGCGGCGCATTTCACGATAGAGAGTTCGCATGGCGGGATAGTAACAGTGGAATTAACGAGGCGGAGAAACAGGCTTTACTGGAAAATAATCAAGACTGAGGGCGAAGGCGATAACTGGCTTCCGAATGAGGCTATACTCCGAAGAGTTCAACGGAAGTGACGTGATGCCTAACACGAGTATGCAGCGGGGGCTGTGGGCAGCGGAGCGGTTCTGCGTTGGTAGAAATAAAACAAGAGGCGCTCTTGTTGATTCTAAAATAGCCTGTTTTCTTATTTCTTGAGTTGGCGAAAATTCGATTGTCAGCGATTAAGGTAGGTGGTGCCGAAGGGGGGACTCGAACCCCCACGGGTTGCCCCATACGCCCCTCAAACGTACGTGTCTACCAGTTCCACCACTTCGGCACATTCGGAATTATCAATCAACTAGGGCTTCTTTGTAGCCTCAGGCTTCGGAGCCTCTTTCTTCGCCGGTTCTTCTTTCTTCGCGCCCGGATCAGCAGGCGTGACAGGAACTGCCGCAGGCTGATCGGTTGCAGCGGGCGGCGTCTGATCGGGGGCGGTTTGCAGCGGCGCTGGTGGAGCCGGAGCCTCTTCCGATGTCGTTACGCCTTCACCGACCGACCGCTCTTCAAACAATCCCGGTATAGAGAACAGAAATGCCGTCAAAAAGAAAATAATCGCTGCCGTGATCGTTATCTTAGCCATCACGGTCTGGGTGCCGCGCGGGCCGAATGCCGCCGAATTTGCGCCGCCACCGAAGACCTGCGCTGCGTCGGATTTGCCCGGCTGCAAGAGCACGAACATTATCAATACGAAGCAAGACAGAATATAAAGCGTGAGTAAAATATAATGTATCACCTGGTTGATTCCTACCTGTTCTCTTTGTAATTCACAATCCGCGCAAACGAATCGGCCTCAAGGCTTGCGCCGCCAACCAGCGCGCCGTCAATATCGGCCTCGTTCATCAAGGTCGCGATGTTATCCGGCTTCACGCTCCCGCCGTAAAGGATTCTTACGCTATCGGCCACCATTTCACCAAACATCTCTCGAACGCGGGAGCGGATGAAGGCGTGCATCTGCTGGGCTGTTTCCGGCGTTGCCGTTCGCCCGGTGCCGATTGCCCATACAGGCTCGTAAGCGATTATGATACGAGACGCTTCAGGCACTGTCAAGTTGCGCAACCCGCCGCCTATCTGCTTTGCCACGACTGCTTCGGCGTGGCCAGCGTCTCGCTCTTCCAAACGCTCGCCGACGCAGCATATCACCCCAAGTTCCGCATTGAGAGCAGCGCGAATCTTCCGATTGACTGTCTCGTCCGTTTCGCAGTAATACTGCCGCCGCTCGGAATGGCCAATTATGGCCAATCGCGCGCCCGCATCGGAAATCATCGATGCAGAGACCTCGCCTGTAAACGCGCCCGGCCCCGTATCAGCCGCAATATCCTGCGCAGCCACTTCGATGTTCGAGCCTTCCAGTCTATCGGCAACCGGCTTGATCGCAGTAAAGGCAGGTGCGACGATTATCTGGCAATGCGTTGAAGCGACGACCCCTGGTTTGAGCGCCTGAACGAATTCCAGAGCTTCTGAAATCGTCTTATACATTTTCCAGTTTCCGGCAATGATCGGTCTTCGCATATTCTTCTCACCTGACTATTTTTTCTCACCCGATTCCGGTTTTGGCTGTGGCTGCGCCTGCGTCCGAGCTATGACAATAAACATCGTTTTTGCCTGCGGGTTTTTTCTCACTTCCACTTTCGCTTCACTGTCGCTGCCTTTTTTCAAGGTCCAGTTGGATAGCTCCTGATCGTGGAGCTTATCACTAACCGTCCAGCCATTACTCTTAATGGCCTTCTCGTAGAAGGCCACTATCTTGTCCATCGTATCGCCCGTTTCAAGCATTAACGTTGCCGTGTCCTGTCCTTGCATCGGGCCATACTGCATGTTCACCCTGTTGGCCAGCGGATAGCTTGGAAGGTCTTTGATCTGGCCTGTTGCCATGTCCAGGAAAGGAGGCATCCTGAACTTCTCAGGCGGAGGCTGCGCCTGACCGGCGGCCTGTTGGCCTTCGCCGCCGGGAGCGTTGGCAAGCACGCTCGGTTGCTCGTTATTGTTTTGATTCCTGCCTGCCGCAGCCTGATTGGAATTCAGGCTGCCATAATTGGGCTTGCGCGGCCCGCAACTGATTACGCCGATGCTGATCACAAAAACCAGAAAAGAGCAGAACAACCTCATTTGATTCTCCAATTCTAATGCGCCTTGTATTTAATTATTTGTCCGTCAGAGCCTCTACGCCCGGCAGTCTGTCACCTGCCAGAAACTCAAGCGACGCGCCGCCGCCGGTCGAGACATGCGTTATGCGGTCGGCTACGGCTGCCTCTGTAATCGCAGCGACCGAATCGCCTCCTCCGACAATCGTAGTTGCATCTGCCGACGCAACAGCCTGAGCGATTGCGCGCGTTCCCTGATCAAAGGGCGGATGCTCGAACATGCCCATCGGTCCGTTCCAGACAATCGTCTTCGCGTTTGCAATCTTTTCTGAAAACTCACTGACGGCATCCTTCCCGATGTCGAGGCCCGCTTCTTCCGCTTTGATTTCGGTCACAGCGCAGAGTCGCGGCTTTACCGATTGCGGATCGCTATCCCACGCGCGTTTGTCAACGACCACATTATCGGATGGCAGCAGGAGCGCGACCTTGCCTTCACCTGTTCGCGCAAGCAGATCGCGCGCAAGATCGAGCCTGTCATCTTCGACGAGCGAACGACCGGTTTCCACACCCTGAGATTTCAAGAATGTGTAAGCCATCGCGCCGCCTATCAGGATTGCATCGGCGGACTTCATGAGGTTTTCGATCACGGCAATCTTGTCCGACACTTTTGCGCCGCCCAGTATAACCACGAAAGGGTGCTCAGGGCTTTCGAGCACCTTGCCCAGATAGCGCAGTTCTTTCTCCATCAAAAAACCTGCGGCGGATTTTTCGACGTAATGCGTTATGCCTTCCGTCGATGCGTGAGCGCGATGGGCAGTGCCGAACGCATCGTTGACGTAAAGATCTGCAAGGTCTGCAAGCTCCCTGGCATACACGGGATCGTTTTTCTCTTCACCCTCGTGGAAGCGCAGGTTTTCAAGCATCAACGCGCTTGCAGGCTCAAGCTTGTCGGCCATCGCGCGCACCTCATCGCCCACGGAGTCGGGCGCGAGTGGTATCTCTTTTCCAAGCAACTCCGATAGTCGCCGCGCCGCCGGTTCAAGCGAATACTTCATATCGGGCTTGCCCTTCGGCCTGCCCAGATGCGACGCCAGTATCAATCGCGCGCCGTGGTCGAGCGCGTAGGTGATGCTTGGAAGCGCCGCGCGTATTCGATTATCGTCCGTGACACGGCGGTTCTCGTCGAGCGGAACGTTGAAATCAACGCGCATAAACACGCGCCTGCCTTCGAGGTCTAAATCTGTAATTGATAGTTTTGCCATAATTCAAAACGCTGGAAACGGGAGACAAACACCCGCGTCACCGTTTGCCGTCTCTCATATACCTTGCGCCACGATGTAGCGGATGAGGTCTACTACGCGCGAAGAGTAGCCCCACTCATTGTCATACCACGAAAGCAGTTTGACGAGGTTGCCTTCGAGCACGCTCGTATACGGCGCGTCGAGTATGGAGGAGTGCGGGTTCTTGCGGAAGTCTATCGAAACCAGAGGCTCTTCCGAATATTGAAGGATTCCGCGCATCGGGCCGTCCGCGGCTTTTTTCATTGCGGCATTCACTTCATCTTTAGTAGTAGGCTTTTCGATCTCTGCAACAAGGTCAACGATTGAAACATTCGGCGTCGGCACGCGGAGCGAAATGCCGTCGAGCTTTCCTTTGAGTTCCGGCATGACCAGTCCGATGGCTTTTGCAGCGCCGGTCGAAGTCGGGATGATCGACAGCGCAGCCGCACGCGCGCGACGAAGATCTTTGTGCGGGAGGTCCAGCAACTGCTGGTCGTTTGTGTAAGAGTGAATCGTATTCATCAAGCCTTTTTTGATTGTGAAATTGTCGTGAAGAACCTTTGCAATCGGAGCAAGGCAGTTGGTCGTGCAGGAGGCGTTTGAGATGACGTGATGTTCTTTCGGGTTGTAGGTGGCTTCGTTTACGCCGAGCACTATCGTCACATCTTCGTTTGTGGCAGGAGCCGAGATGATGACTTTTTTGACCGAGTCGCGCAGGTGTTTTTCAGCGTCTGCGCGCTTGGTGAACAAGCCTGTTGATTCGACTACGATTTCAGCGCCGACCGATGCCCAATCAATCTTGCCGGGGTCGCGCTCTGAAAAGACGCGGAACTCATCGCCGTCAACCGTGATGCTGTTTTCAGCCGCTTTGATGTCGGCGTCAAGATTGCCGAGCACCGAATCGTATTTGAGCAGATGCGCGAGCGTTTTGGTGTCCGTGATGTCGTTGACCGCAACGAAATCGAAATCACCGCTTCCCATTGCCGCGCGAAAGATGTTTCTCCCGATGCGACCGAATCCGTTTATACCAACTTTGATTCCCATCCTTAAAGCCTCCAGCCTGTTTTTTGATTTTTTCGTGCGCTACATGCCCGGAAAAACCCGGCAAGAGCAACAAACGAGGTTATCTAATGAAATAAATGATTGTCAAGTTAAGCCTTCCGCAATCTCGACATCTATGCGCAGCTATCCAAACAGACTTCACGACGGAGCCAGTGGGATGGTAAATTGAATGGCTAACTAGAAAGGGTAAAAAGAGCCGCGCGCTCATCGGATGAAACTCAGGATACTACACCACGATCATTGCTTTGACGGATTCGCTTCAGCCGCCGTCTTCTCTCGCTTCTTCACTGAAAAGATAATGCCGGAGGCTGATATCGCTTACACGGGACTGGCTCATAAGCCTAACCAGAAACTCATCGAAGAAGAACTGTTCGACGGTGACCAGAACGCCATAGTCGATTTCAAGTACAGCCCGTCGCCCCGGCTGACCTGGTGGTTCGACCATCACCAGAGCGCTTTCCTTTCGTCGGAAGACGAAACACAATATCGAACCGGAACCTGGCCTACGAAGTTCTATGACCCGGATTATAAGTCATGCACGAAGTTCATCGCCGATACAGTCGCTCGAAAGTATGGCTTTGCGCCCCCGGATCTTGCGGAATTGATCCACTGGGCAGACATAATTGACGGCGCGCAGTACGATACGGCAAAGACCGCCGTCGAATTGAATTCTCCCGCGCTCAAACTGATGCTTGTGATCGAAGCGAGCCGCGATAAAGCGGTAATGGACAGGATCATTCAAGGCATGCAGTCGCGCCCGCTGCTTGACCTCATAGACGACCCTGTGATCGCCGCCGCCTTCCGCCCGCTTTACGAGCGCCACGTCAGGACCATAGATTTGATTCGCAATGCCGCAGAGTGCGAGCGCGGAGTCGTCTATTTTGATCTGAGCCGGGAAGACGCCGAAGGCTACAGCAAATTCATCCCCTACTACCTGTTTCCTGAATGCGTCTATTCGGTCGGCGTGAGCCTTTCGCCTTCGCGCTCAAAAGTCTCCGTGGGGTTCAATCCCTGGAGCCCGACGCCGCGCCGCCATAATCTCGCTTCGATTTGCGAGCGGTACGATGGCGGCGGCCACGCAGTCGTCGGGGCCATCTCTTTCCGGCCTGACCAGATCGAACACGCGCGAGAAACGGCGAAAGACATCGCGGCGGAACTGCGAGCCTGAATATTTATTCCTACAGCAGGTTCATGGGCACGGGATTCTGAGGGTCTGCGTAGTCATAAAATCCCCGCCCGCTCTTGCGCCCGTGTAATCCCGCAAGCACCATTCGCTTCAACAGCGGCGGCGGCGCGAATCGCTTCTCTTTGAACTCGTCGAACATTATGTTCGCGATGTAGTAAGTCGTATCCAGCCCGACAAAATCATTGAGCGTGAGCGGCCCCATCGGATAACCGCAGCCAAGCTTCATCGCATTGTCTATGTCTACGATTGAGCCTGCGCCTTCTTCCAGCGCGCGGATGGAATCGAGCAGGTAAGGGACGAGCAGTCGATTGACTATGAATCCTGTGCGGTCGGAAGTCTGGACGGGGACTTTGCCTATTTCGCGCGCAAACTCTGTCGCTGTGGTGAAGACTTCGGGGTCTGATAGAATCGTGCGAACTATTTCGACCAGCTTCATGACAGGTACGGGATTGAAAAAGTGCATGCCGATAAAGCGGCGCTGGCGCTCGGCGCTCGTTGCCGTCATCATCTGCGTGATCGAAAGGCTCGATGTATTGGATGCGAATATCGTTTCCGGTTTGCATATCTGATCGAGCCGCGAATAGGTGCGATTCTTCTCGTCGAGATTTTCGATTATCGCTTCGATTATCAGGTCGGCGTCCTTTGCCTCTTCCAACTGAGTAGCGCCGCGCAATCGCGCGAGGGTTTTATCCCGCTCGCCTGCTGCGAGCCTGCCTTTTTCGACCATACGGTCGAGCTGCGTCACTATGCCGGACATCCCCTTATTCAAATACTCTTCTGAGACTTCGATCACAGTCACATCGCGGCCTGCCTGAGCGCAGACCTGAGCAATGCCCGCGCCCATCAATCCGCAGCCAAGCACCGCGACTTTATTTATTGCTATATTTATTGCCATATTGTTTGCCTCCGTCTGATATGAATTTCGTTCCTCCCGGAAACGGGTAGGTTATTATTTCGAGAGAGATTCTTCAACCATCGAACGCAGCTTTAGATCAGATGCTCGATTTGTTATCCGCATCTTTCTCCATCCTGATGAATCCGTTTTTTTCGGCCTCTTTGATAAACGACTCTTCTTCGCTCTCGATTCTGTCCCAGTCTTTTGGATTCATCTGATTGAAGCGGTCAATGATCTCCTTATGCCGGGCTAAGGCACTGCTCAATCCCTTTCGGAAATTATCAAACTCGTTATTAATGTTCGGAATCTCCTTCAGCAAATCGATTCCGTGCCGGGCTGATTCGATGGCCGGGCTGGTATCAGCCTTTTCGTTCCTGCCGTCAAGTATCGACGTGAATGAGTTGATTGATTCAATCAGTGCTTTGTTGGCTTCTTTTATCTGATCAAAATAACCCGCGATCTCTGTGTGAGGCGTCGCCCTGAGATTTGCAAGTCTGAGTTCCGGCCCGTCGTAGTTGCGAAAGGCGGCAACAAACGAGATCAGGGTCACGGCGAGGCAGATGATTTGAAGCGCGCGCCAGATGCCTGCCGTAGCTCTTTCATCAGGCCGTTTGTACGGGATGATAAAAGCGAGCGCCACGCCTGAGAGCAACCCGCCGAGGTGCGCCGAGTTGTCAACGATTCTTACTATGAACCCGAAAGCCAGATTGATAATAATAACGGGTATGATGCGACGCCTTATATCTTTGCTCAGAAACTCCGGCAACTCCTTTCTGTACTTGAAAGCGAATGTCGCCATCACGCCGAACAGTCCAAAGATCGACCCGGACGCTCCGGCAGATGTGGCGTCGGGGTTGAAATAATAGCTCGCCATCGAAGCCACAAGCCCCGAAACGATGTAGAGAATAACGAATCGAGCAGAGCCGTAAATGCGCTCTATCTCCTGCCCGATTATAAAGAGCGCATAATTGTTAAACAGCAGGTGCAGAAAACCGATATGGATGAAACTTGAAGTGATAAACCGCCAGTATTCGTGCTGCGTGTTTATCAGCAGATTCTCTTTCGCGCCCATAGCTCTTAAGACCATTATGTCTGCCGACAGCGCGCTCATGCCGCCCGCAAGCCATTCCAGCGCGAAGACTCCGAGGTTTATGCCGATGAAGATCATCGTGAATGGGTTTGAGCGGGCAAACAGCGCGTTGATGAAACGATTCGCTTTTGCGGCTTCCTGTTCAGCCGCTATTGCCTCAATCGATCTATTCCCGCAATGTATGCAGTCGGCTCTTTCGACGGGCGTTGGATTGCCGCAGGCGGGGCAATCTCTGAATGCAGGTTCGTTGCGAATTTTCTCAAGCGTCATGGGCAGAAATAAGAGTTATCATCAAACTGTGACATCGCAGGTTTTCTTATTGGCCGGAAGTCTTTAACATCGAATCATCTCTTCCCGCGCACGAGTCCGTATTTTTCCAGAACGCTGTCTTCCCATCTGAAATAATCGTCAAACGCTTTGTCGGCTTCTACAGAATCGGCGATATCGGTCTGGACTAAAGCTTTTTCGTCCTTTCCAGCCGCATCAATTATGCCCGCCCGTTTATTAAAGATTTCGACGAGGCGTTTGCTTATTTCAGCGCTGGGCTGGTCAATCGGCGGAATTCTGTCGATGTCAGACGCAATGCCTTTCAAACGTTCGGCTACTTGATGCATATCCTGTTTCTGGCCGGGCGCACTGATTGACTCGTCCCATGCTTTTTTTCCATCTCGAACGTGATTGGAAAGCAGTATCACGTTTCTGGTCTGGAACTCTCGCTCCTGAAGCTCGCCATAACCTTTGCCTGCCAGCGCAAAGCTCGATGCCAGAACCAGAATGCAAATGATTGCCACAGCGTTCCAACTCACGACTGCGCGGTTTGTTGCGGGCGCATCAGGATTGACCACGAATCCCAGACCGGCTCCGGCAATGAAGCCGCTCGCGTGAGCCACGTTGTTTGCGCCTATCATGATGCCGAACATGAATCCAATCGCTCCCCAGATGAGCATCTGCCTCATTATCGCTTTGCCGTAAGTCCCGCCCAGCTTGTAGCCGTAGACGGCCATCAAACCTATCAGTCCGAATATTGCCCCGCTCGCGCCCGCGCCGCCGATGTTAAAAAAATAAGATGCGACGGCGCTCGTGACTCCGGTCAGCATATACAGGAATATGAATTTCTGAGAGCCGTAAAGCTCTTCGACCTGCGGCCCGATCTGGTAAAGGGCCGAGCTGTTGAACAGCAGGTGCATCAACCCTATGTGGAGAAAGTTGTATGTCACAAGCCTCCACCATTGGCCTGCTGTAACGGCTGGCGGATAGAGACCTCCGAAGTCGTAGAGCACAGCGCCGCTGGGGCTTTGAATAAAGGCATCGGCTCCGCGCCCGTTATTTACTTCGACTATTGCCATCAGCACGAAGAGCAGAAGGTTGATCGAAAGAATAATCAAAGAGATGAAAGAAGAACTCCCCACAGCCGCGCTCGCTCGCGCTCTGAGCGGGGGAACGGATTCTTTTCCGCACATGGGACAGGGATTTGCCGACGCTTCAACCAGCGCGCGACATGCCTGGCACATCACCAGTTTTTTTCGCTCACCAAACATAGATCAAAAAAGGCCCGGATGAAAAACGATTGAATAGTAATGATGAATGATGAACGAACGAAAAGCTCTTAATTCATCAGTCATCGTTTCTTTAGAATGCTTCGATAATCATGGCAATGCCCTGACCGCCGCCGATGCAGGCCGTCGCAAGCCCTCGTTTTTTTCCTCGCCGCCGCAGTTCAAGCAACAGGGTCAGAACCAGACGTGTGCCCGATGCTCCGAGCGGGTGGCCGAGCGCAATCGCGCCGCCGTTGACATTCGTGCGTGTGCGGTCAAGCCCCAGTTCTCGCTCGACCGCAAGGTACTGGCCTGCGAATGCTTCGTTGACTTCGACCAGATCGATGTCGTCGAGGCTCAAGCTGGCGGCGGCGAGCGCTTTCTGCGAGGCAGGCACAGGGCCAATGCCCATTATCTCAGGCGGCACACCCGCGACGCCCCACGAGACTATGCGGCCAAGCGGACGCGCTTCAAGCCTGTGCGCAGTCTTTTCGTCTGCAATGACTACGGCTGCCGCGCCATCAACTATGCCCGAAGCATTGCCCGCCGTGACAAGCCCGTCTTTTGCGAAAGCCGGTTTGAGTCTGGAAAGCCCTTCTATAGTTGTGTCGGGGCGCAGATGATCGTCGCGCTCAAACATCCGGGTTGCTTTGCGGCCTTTGATCTCGACCGGCACTATCTCGTCTGCAAACGCGCCTGCTTCCCACGCGGCGGCTGCGCGTTGCTGGCTCAGCAGCGCAAACTCGTCCTGCATTTCGCGCGAGATTTCAAATTTGCGCGCGAGGTTTTCTGCCGTCTGCGCCATATAGTAGCCGCAATGCGTATCGAGCAATGCGACCATCAGCGAGTCTTCGAGTTTGCCTTCGCCGAGTTTCAGCCCCCATCGCGCTCCGCGAATGACGTGCGGGGCCTGGCTCATCGATTCCATGCCGCCTGCAAGCACCGTCTCTGCTTCGCCGAGTTGAATCATCTGCGCGCCGGAGATGATTGATTGAATCCCTGAGCCGCAAAGTCGATTGACCGTCAGCGCCGGTTTGTCGATCGGCACACCGGCTTTCAACGCGACGTGGCGCGCGCCGTAAATGGCGTCGCCCGAAGTCTGCAAAGCGTTTCCGATTACTGTGTGATCAATCGCATCGGGCGAAATGTTGCTGCGTTCAATCGCCGCGCGCGCGGCAATTGCTCCCAACTCGTTAGCCGTCAGATCGCGAAGCGCGCCGCCATATTCGCCCATCGGGGTTCGCGCGCCGCCGAGTATCAAAATCTCTTTTGCCATAAATTCTCCGAAATGTTAATGACTGAATTTAAATTAACAGAACGGCATCGCTCGTTCAAATATCGTACGAAATAGACGATAAATAATTGGTCGATTGACAGTAAGTTTAATCTCAAATAGAATTACAAAGCCGCATTTAAGAAAGCTCCCTATTAAAATAACGTGAATTCGACATAATGATCGAAGTAAAAGCCCTGAAAGGGCGAAATTCAATAGCCGTGGGTGAAACCCACGGTATGCAATGCCACTACCACACAAGCCCTGTAAGGGCGAAATAAATCACTTGGTTTATTTCGCCCTTACAGGGCTTATAGTTTATCTTGATGCAAGACACAGGGCGATGCCCTGTGCTATTGAATTTCGCCCTTTCAGGGCTGATTATTATGTCGAATTCACGTTAAAATAATTGAATTGTCCCGGAGTGATTGACTGAATTTTCAATATCGCTCTTCAATGCAGTTTTCAAAAATGTTCTCTGCAAAAGCATCCGAGGTTCGCTGGAAATCGATCAGTTGATTAGGGAAGATTTTGCTTTTGCAAGCGGTCTAAATAGATGTTGGGAAAGTAATATACGAGCAAAGGGAGAAAACATCGAAGACTGGCAGTAACTGCTAATCAAAGCCATTCCCATTGCCCTCTTGACTGGATAAAATAAGGAGAAACGGATGAAGAACCTGAACGACCGGACGCTTACAGAACTGTCTAAACGACTGGCATATATAAGAAATAAGCCGCTACTGGTAGTTTCGAGTATTATGCTTCTATCTTTTGCCGTCATAGCTTTGCCAGTAGCAATGCTTAAAGTCACCGCCGCCGGACAGCCCGCCGAATCCCAGATAAGCGAAGCCGCTCAACTACAGATCAAGGCGCTGCTGGACGAAAAAGAGTCGCGCACGCCAGCGCAACAGAAAATAGATTCGCAACTTATTTATGCCAGCAAGATGTTTCGCGGGCAAAGTATTGCCGCCGGTGTGCCGACTCTTGAAGTAGAAGTCGGACTCGACAGCTCTGGAAAAGCTACAGTTGATATTATAACGATAATTGATGATAAGGTGCTGTCCGCGCTCAAATCAGTCGGAGCCGAAATCCTTTATTCCTCCGAAGTCTATCAGAGCATCCGCGCTGTTGTACCGATTGACAGACTTGAAACAATCGCGGCTCTTCAGCAGGTTCGATTCATTCAGCCGAAACAGGAATCCAGAACTTCCCAGCGTGTGCAGCGACCGCCGAGCTTGCCCGGTCAGGTTTCGCAAACTCCCGGCTTCGATGCGCGCGCCGCGCAGGTGCGCGCTCAAGTGTCGGAAGCGATGACTGATGCCATCCTGCCCAACGGCACTCTGAGCGTCGGCAGCGTCGCCTCCGAGGGCGATTCTACGCACAGAGCCTCGACCGCGCGCGGCACATTCAATGTTAACGGAACGGGCATCAAGATCGGTGTGATTTCAGACGGTGTAACCAATCTTGCAGCCTCTCAGGCTTTAGGTGATCTTGGAACGGTGACTGTGTTGCCGGGGCAGGTTGGGAGCGGCGACGAAGGCACGGCGATGCTGGAGATCATTCATGACGTAGCGCCGGGCGCGCAGCTTTTCTTTGCGACTGCCGACCCTACGATCACGCAATTTGCTCAAAACATCCGCGATCTGCGGACAGCCGGTTGCGACATCATAGTTGACGACGTGGGCTATTTCGTTGAATCGGCATTTCAGGACGGTACGCCGGGCGTCACGAATACCAACGGTGGTGCCGTCACTCAAGCCGTGAATGATGTTGTGGCAGCGGGCGCGCTCTATTTCTCGTCGGCTGCGAATTCAGGCAACAAAAATGACAACACCTCAACCACGTGGGAAGGCGATTTCGCCAACGGCGGCACGCTTGCCGTTGTCCCAGGCGGCGGCACTGTTCATGATTTCGATCCGTCAGCCGCTGTCGCGCAGATTGATATAATCACTGTCGGCGGGGGAACAGGCGTTCCCATCAACCTTTCGTGGTCAGACGCGCTCGGCGCTTCATCCAACGATTATGATCTGTTCATTCTGAACAATGCCGGAACAGCTGTCAGCACTTCTTCCACAAACATTCAGAGCGGCACGCAAGACCCTTATGAGCAGGTCAATACAAATAACACAACAGGCCGTCGCGTTGTGATTCGCCAGAAAGCGGGCGCGGCCAATCGCTTCGTTCATCTGAGCCTCAACGGCGGGCTGATAACTTTCAACACTCAGGGCGAAACGCACGGGCATGCTGCGGCCTCCGGTTGTTATGGCGTAGCGGCGACCCCTGCCTTTTCAGCTTTCAATTTCCCGCCGCCTCTGAACGTCGGGCCTTATCCGGGGGCTTATAACGGAACCAGTCAGGTGGAATTTTTCAGTTCTGACGGCCCGCGCAAGTTTTTCTATAACGGCAACGGTACAGCCATCACTCCGGGCGACTTTTCATCAACCGGCGGCACGACTATTCAGCAACCTGTTATCTCGGCTGCCGACGGCGTAGTCGTCACCGGAGTCGGAGATTTCCCGGTTCCATTCTTCGGCACGTCAGCCGCAGCGCCGCACGCTGCCGCCATCGCGGGCCTCATCAAATCAGCCAATCCGTCATTCACACAGGCGCAGATCAAGACGGCTCTGACCACGACGGCTATTGATATAGAGACGGCTGGAACAGACCGCGACGCAGGGTTCGGCATCGTCATGCCTTACCCGGCGCTGCAATCGCTCGGCGTGACGGGCAAGGCGTTTCTCGAACCGGGTTCGATTACGGCGACAGAAGTTTGCTGCAACTCCAACGGATTGATCGAGCGCGGCGAAAGTGCTTCACTAAACGTCGTCTTGAATAATCCGGGGCTGTTGAACGCGACGGGCATCACTTCAACTCTGGCTACATCAACGCCGGGCGTCACTGTACTGAGCGGCTCATCTGCTTATTCAGACCTTGCTGCAACCTCTGGCACAGGGACGAACGCGACGCCGTTCAGCTTCTCGTTAGCCACGAATTCGGCGGTTGATCTGGTAATTAATTTTACCTTGACGGTTAGCTATGCGGGCGGATGGAATCCGTCGCAGGTAATCAACTTCACAGTCGAAACCGGTCGCAAGCCGATCACTACGGTATTAGATACTACAACTCCGACGACCAGCACCAGCTTCCCAACATCCATAACCGGAACGCAGACAAATCTTGTTTTCCCGGATGATCCGCCAAGCACCTGCGCGGTTCCTACAGCATTTCCGGGCACGCTTACGTCAACGACTCCAAGGTTTGATTCTTACACTTTGACGAACACAAGTGGGGCCACCGCCTGCGTAACAATTACGATAACGGCTGACAAAACCGCACTCGGCGCTGTTCAGGCAGTTGCGTATAACGGAGCTTTCAATCCGGCAAGCGTCGGCACGAATTATCTGGCGGATCCCGGATTCAGCTCTATAGTCTTCCCCGGCTATCCCGGAGTTTTCTCCGGCAATATTCCTGCCGCGGGAACCCTCACTGTTGTTGTGGTTGAATTGAAATCACCCGCGAATGGTTTCCCAAGCGCGGTCGGCAGCAGTTACACGCTCAAGGTGGCGGGTCTGCCCGTGACCGCTGCGCCGACGCTGGCAAAGGTCGGCTCGTTCGACGCGATAAATTCTAACGACGGGCGCGTGCTTCTGAAATGGAACTCGACTTATGAGGTAGAAAATCTCGGCTACAACGTCTACCGCGAAGTCGCTGGCCAGCGCACGAAAGTCAATCCTCAACTCATCGCCGGTTCGGCGCTGATCACCGGCGACAAGGTTGCGCTCGGTTCAGGAAAGGGCTATGCGTGGGGAGATCAGCCGCAGTCAACAGCCTCGGCCCGCTACTGGCTCGAAGCCGTTGACCTCAACGGCCAGAGCACCTGGACCGGACCCGTTTCGGTCAAGTCTTTCTCCGGCAATCCCGCCGCTAACCTCGAACAGTCCGCCCTGCTGACCAGAATCGGTCTGGCTCAGGCTCAGATGACCCTCGGTCAGGGGTCAACTCCTGTCGAAGCGCGCGCGCAGGTGGCGGCGGTTTCCGCTGCGGGCTTGCAGACTCAAACGGGGCTGGCCGGTCAGGCAGCCGTCAAGATAGCTGTCAGGCGCGAAGGCTGGTATCGAATCTCGCAAGGCGAATTGGTTGCGGCGGGACTTGATTCGAGAGTCGATCCGCGCAACCTCCAACTCTATGTTGACGGGCAGGCAGTCGGGATGGTTGTCAACGGCGAGCAGGACGGCAGATTCGAGGCTGCGGATTCACTGGAGTTCTACGGCGTGGGACTCAACAGCGCAGCCACAGACGCACACGTCTACTGGCTGGCGGCAAGCACACAACCCGGCACACGCATAAAGGCAACGCGGGCGACGGGCGGAACAGCGACCTCAGCAAGCTTCCCCTACAGCGTGGAACGCAAAGACCGGACGTTGTATTTCTCAGCCTTGAAAAACGGGGATGTGGAGAACTTCTTCGGGCCGGTCGTATCAGCGACGGGAATCGAGCAGACGCTGGCGCTGACAGGACTCGCGGCAGGGGCGGCATCTGCGAGCCTTGACGTGTCGCTGCAAGGGGTGACGGGACTGACGCATCAGGTGAGAGTGCTGCTCAATGGAGCGAACGTCGGAGTAGTGAACTTCACCGGGCAGAGTCAGGGCAAGGCTCGCCTTGCCCTATCACAGAGCCAGTTGCGAGAAGGAGTGAACACGGTGCAGCTGACGGCGCTGGGAGGCAGTTCGGACATAAGCCTTGTTGAAAGCCTGAGAGTCACCTATCAGCGGAAGTACACGGCAGACAACAACGCGCTGAGGCTGAACGCGGCAGGCGGGCAGCAGGTGACGATAGGAGGGTTCACATCGACCGGCATACGAGTGATGGATGTGACGGATTGGAACAACGTGCAGGAGTTGACCGGAGCAGTATTGGGAGGGAAGACGAACGGAAGCATCACAATAACGGTGCCGGGAACAGGGCCGCGAGTGTTGTATGCGTTTTCGTCAGACCGGGCGATGAGCGTGACGCCAAAGGCGAACACGCCGTCGAACCTGAGGGGAGGAAGCCCTGCCGCCGATTACATAATGATAACGACAAGAGAGATGGCGGCGAGCCTGAATCCGTTGAAGACGTTGAGAGAGAGTCAGGGCCTTGCAGTAGCGGTCGTGGACGTAGAGGACATCTATGACGAGTTCAGCTACGGGAACAAGAATGCGCAGGCGGTGAAGGATTACCTGACGCTGGCCAACAGTAGTTTTGGAAGGCCGGTGAGATTCGTGCTGCTTGCAGGAGATGCGAGCTATGACCCGAAGAATTATCTGGGATACGGAGACAGCGACCTTGTGCCGACGAAGCTGTATGACAGCGGGTACATGGAAGCGGCGACAGATGATGGGTTCGTGGACTTCAATGGAGACAATGTGCCGGATGTGGCGATAGGGAGGTTGCCGGTGCGCAACGCGACGGAAGCGGCGGCAATGGTAGGAAAGATAGTTCGATATGAAAGCTCAGCAGGGTCGAATACGGTGCTGCTGTCATCAGATCTGGGAGACGGGTATAACTTCGGGTCAGTGAACACAGCGCTGAGAGGACTGCTGCCGTCCGGAGTGGGGGTGAGCGAAATAAACCGAGGAAGCGCGGATGACGGGGTAGTTAGAAATCAGCTTCTTGAGGCGATCAACGCGGGACAGAAGATCGTGAATTATAATGGACACGGAAGCGTGACTCTGTTGAGAGGCAACATTCTGACAGGAAGTGATGCGGCAACAATGACAAACACCCAGAAGCTGTCGGTGTTTGTGATGATGACGTGTCTGAATGGATACTTTGATGATCCGGGAGTAGACAGCCTGAGCGAGAGCGTGATGAAGGCAGCGGGAGGAGCAGCGGGAGCGTGGGCATCAGCTGCGCAGTGCGAACCGTTCGGACAAGCACTGATGAATCAGGAGCTATATCGTTTGTTGTTTAACGGTCAGAATCTGACGCTGGGCGAAGCGACGGCGAAAGCAAAAGCCTCGGTCAGCGACGTTGACGTGCGAAGGTCGTGGATCTATTTCGGAGACCCGGCGATGAAGCTGAAGTAAGAAGGCAGCGTTCGTAATGATAGATTGTAAGAAAGGGCTGAGGAGGAAACTTCTCGGCCCTCTTTTTTTGAAAGGGCCGATCAGTGGTTAAACGATGATATTGATTATTGACAGTAGAGATGCATCACCTCTAGAATAAAGCCGCTGCATTATGGAGCAAATGTAGCTTGTTTGTCGGGTCAGGGCTAATGTGGCAATTAACATAATTAAACCTGCGAGAGTAATTAGTTTTATTGCTCTTTAAATGGGTGATTGGACTTGACTGCTCTGTAAACTCAACCCCCTTTCTCAATCTGAATAAAACGGTAGCCTGGCTAATCAGGCTGGCGCTATTCAATCGAACAATGGTTATTAACGCTTGCAACAGGAATAGACCTCCTGCAAAAGAAGTCGAATCTTCGACTGTCATCAAAATAAGGAAAGAAATAATTTTGCAAGAGGTCTAATAGAATAAGGAGAGACTTATGAAAAAACTGAACGGCTCAAAGCTTACCAGATTGCCGAATCGCCCGGCACATAAAAAGATCAACCCTGTTCTGATACTTTCGAGTATCCTTTTATTGTCGATTGCCATTATAGCTTTGCCAGGCCTGAGGACGAGAGTCACCGCTGCGGGCCAGCCCCAAAAGAGCAGCGCCGAATCGCAGATAAGCGAAGCCGCTCAACTACAGATCAAAGCACTGCTGGACGAAAAAGAGTCGCGCACGCCAGCGCAACAGAAAATAGATTCGCAACTTATTTATGCCAGTAAGATGTATCGCGGGCAGAGCGTCGCCGCAGGGATTTCAACCCTCGAAGTGAATGTCGGACTTGAAAGCGACGGAAGAGTAGTCGTTGACCTGACGGCCTATGTGGTCGATGACAAACTGCTCGCCGGGATCAAGGCAGCCGGGGGCGAAGTCATGATCGTTTCCGCGCCTTATGGCAGCGTCCGCGTCAAAGTTTCCATAAATCAGTTAGAGACAATCGCGGGCTTCTCGCAGGTTCGGTTCATTCAGCCGGAGCAAAAAGCTCTGGTGTCGTCTCAGCGCACAAGGCCGACCGACAACGTGTCGGATCAGGCCGCGCAGTCTCCGAGTTTTGAAGCGCGCGCCGAGTCTGTGCGCGAACAACTCTCTGACGCACTGAATAACGCCATACTGCCCAACGGCACACTCAGCACCGGCAACTTCGCGTCCGAAGGCGACACCACGCATCGAGCCACAACCGCGCGGGGCACTTTCAATGTTGACGGAACGGGCATCAAGATCGGCGTCCTCTCAAACGGCGTGGTCAGTTTGGCTCAGGCTCAGGCGACGGGCGATCTTGGACCGGTGACCGTGTTGGTGGGACAAACAGGTTCAGCCGACGAAGGCACGGCGATGCTTGAGATCGTTCACGACATCGCTCCGGGTGCGCAGCTTTTCTTTGCCACAGGCTTGCCGACCATCACCCAGTTTGCGCAAAACATCCGCGACCTGCGCACGGCGGGTTGCGACATCATCGTTGATGATCTGGGCTACTTTGTAGAATCGCCGTTTCAGGACGGGCAGACCGGAACCACCAACACCAACGGCGGCGTTGTCACTCAAGCCGTCAACGATGTCGTAGCCGCAGGCGCGCTGTATTTTTCGTCAGCGGCAAATTCGGGCAACAAGAATGACAACACGTCAGGCACGTGGGAAGGCGATTTCGTCAGCGGCGGCACGCTGGCCCTTATCCCCGGCGGCGGATTAGTTAACGACTTCGACCCGTCGGCAGCGGTCGCGCAGAATAACCTGCTCACCCTCGGCGGAGGCGCAACCTCTCCCATCAGTATTGCGTGGTCAGACCCGCTCGGCGGCTCATCGAACGATTATGACTTGTTCATCCTGAACAATGCGGGAACGACTGTGGTCGCGTCTTCGACCAATACTCAGAGCGGCACGCAGGACCCTTATGAACAGACGGGCAGCAACACGACTAACAACCGGGCCGTGATTCGCCAGAAAGCGGGTGCGCTCAATCGCTTCCTTCACCTGTCAACCAACAGAGGGCGTCTAACTTTCAGCACCGATGGCGAAACGCACGGCCATGCCTGTGCCACCGGAGCCTACGGCGTGGCTGCAACGCCAGCCTACTCGCCGTTCAACTTCGCGCCGCCGCCGGTATTCGGCCCTTTCCCCAACTTCTACAGCACAGCGGATAAAGTCGAAACCTTCAGTTCTGACGGCCCGCGCCGAATTTTCTTTAACGGTAATGGTACGGCCATAACCCCCGGCGATTTTTCATCGACTGGCGGTCAGGTCTTGCAGCAACCGCTCATCACGGCTGCCGACGGCGTGGCTGTAACGGGCGTGGGAGGATTCGCGTCGCCGTTCTTCGGAACCTCGGCAGCAGCGCCGCACGCCGCCGCTATCGCGGGACTAATCAAATCGGCCAATCCGTCGTTTACGCAGGCGCAGATCAAGACGGCCCTGACCACGACGGCGCTTGATATTGAAGCGGCAGGCACAGACCGCGATTCCGGGTTCGGCACCATCATGCCTTACGCCGCTCTGCAATCGCTCGGTGTGACCGGCAAAGCCTTTATCGAACTCGGCACGGCCACGGCCACGGAAACCTGTTGCAACCTGAACGGTTTGATCGAACGAGGCGAAGGCGCTTCGCTCAACGTCGTTTTAAATAATCCGGGATTGTTGAACGCGACGGGCATCACTTCAACTCTGGCTACTACAACACCGGGCGTAAGCATACTGAACAACACGTCAGCCTACACAGACCTTGTGGCGACCTCCGGCACAGCGGCGAACACAACGCCGTTCGCCTTCTCATTGTCCACAATTGCTGCGGTTGATGTGACGATTAATTTCACCTTGACGGTCAGTTACACGGGCGGGTGGAATCCGTCGCAGGTAATCAATTTCACGGTTGAAACAGGCCGTAAATCCATTACCACGACTATAGACACCACAGCGCCGACGACCAGCACCAGCTTCCCGACGACGGCGACAAACAACCAGACAGCGCGTCTGTTCCGCGCAGACCCGGCCAGCACCTGCGCCGTTCCGCACGCATTCCCCGGAACATCGGGAGCAGGAAACAGGAGGTTCGATTCTTACACCTTGACCAATCCTGCCGGTTCTCCGACGGCCTGCGTCACAGTAACGCTAACGATTGACAAAGCTGCGACAGACTTTTTACAGGCTGTCGCATATTCGGGCAGCTTTAACCCGGCCAGTTTGGGCACGAACTTCATAGCCGATATTGGGGCCAGTCCCAGTATTGGTTATGCCAAGTCTCTTTCTTTCAATCTTGCCGGAGGCGCGACTGTTGTTATTGTCGTAAACGAAACAACAGCCGCTGGCGCGGGAACAAACACGCCTTACACGTTGAGGGTGGCGGGCATACCCATAACCGCTGCGCCGACGCTGGCAAAGGTCGGCTCGTTTGACGCGATAAATTCTAACGACGGGCGCGTGCTTCTGAAATGGAACTCGACTTACGAAGTAGAAAATCTCGGCTACAACGTCTACCGCGAAGCCAGCGGCCAGCGCACGAAAGTCAATCCTCAACTCATCGCCGGTTCGGCGCTGATCACCGGCGACAAGGTTGCGCTCGGTTCAGGAAAGGGCTATGCGTGGGGAGATCAGCCGCAGTCAACAGCCTCGGCCCGCTACTGGCTCGAAGCCATTGACCTCAACGGCCAGAGCACCTGGACCGGACCCGTTTCGGTCAAGTCTTTCTCCGGCAATCCCGCCGCTAACCTCGAACAGTCCGCCCTGCTGACCAGAATCGGGCTTGCTCAGGCTCAGATGACCCTCGGTCAAGGGTCAACTCCTGTTGAATCACGCGCGCAGGTGGCGGCGGTTTCCGCCGCGGGCTTGCAGACTCAAACGGGGCTGGCCGGTCAGGCAGCCGTCAAGATAGCTGTCAGGCGCGAAGGCTGGTATCGAATCTCGCAAGGCGAATTGGTTGCGGCGGGACTTGATTCGAGAGTCGATCCGCGCAACCTCCAACTCTATGTTGACGGGCAGGCAGTCGGGATGGTCGTCAACGGCGAGCAGGACGGCAGATTCGAGGCTGCGGATTCACTGGAGTTCTACGGCGTGGGACTCAACAGCGCAGCCACAGACGCGCACGTCTACTGGCTGGCGGCAAGCACACAACCCGGCACACGCATAAAGGCGACGCGGGCGACGGGCGGAACAGCGGCCTCGGCCAGCTTCCCCTACAGCGTGGAACGCAAAGACCGGACGTTGTATTTCTCGGCCCTGAAAAACGGGGATGTGGAGAACTTCTTCGGGCCGGTCGTATCAGGGACGGGAATCGAGCAGACGCTGGCGCTGACAGGACTCGCGGCAGGGGCGGCATCTGCGAGCCTTGACGTGTCGCTGCAAGGGGTGACGGGACTGACGCATCAGGTGAGAGTGCTGCTCAACGGAGCGAACGTCGGAGTAGTGAACTTCACCGGGCAAAGTCAGGGCAAGTCGAGCCTTGTCATATCACAGAGCCAGTTGCGAGAAGGAGTGAACACGGTGCAGCTGACGGCGCTGGGAGGCAGTTCGGACATAAGCCTTGTTGAAAGCCTGAGAGTCACCTATCAGCGGAAGTACACGGCAGACAACAACGCGCTGAGGCTGAACGCGGCAGGCGGGCAGCAGGTGACGATAGGAGGGTTCACATCGACCGGCATACGAGTGATGGACGTGACGGATTGGAACAACGTGCAGGAGTTGACCGGAGCAGTATTGGGAGGGAAGACGAACGGAAGCATCACAATAACGGTGGCTGGAACAGGGCCGCGAGTGTTGTATGCGTTTTCGTCAGACCGGGCGATGAGTGTGACGCCAAAGGCGAACACGCCGTCAAACCTGAGAGGAGGAAGCCCTGCCGCCGACTACATAATGATAACGACAAGAGAGATGGCGGCGAGCCTGAATCCGTTGAAGACGTTGAGAGAGAGTCAGAGCCTTGCAGTAGCGGTCGTGGACGTAGAGGACATCTATGACGAGTTCAGCTACGGGAACAAGAATCCACAGGCGGTGAAGGATTACCTGACGCTGGCCAACAGCAGTTTTGGAAGGCCGGTGAGATTCGTGCTGCTTGCAGGAGATGCGAGCTATGACCCGAAGAATTATCTGGGATACGGAGACAGCGACCTTGTGCCGACGAAGCTGTATGACAGCGGGTACATGGAAGCGGCGACAGATGACGGGTTCGTGGACTTCAATGGAGACAATGTGCCGGATGTGGCGATAGGGCGGTTGCCTGTGAAAAACGCGACGGAAGCGGCGGCAATGGTAGGAAAGATAGTTCGGTACGAAAGTTCAACAGGGTCGAATACGGTGCTGCTGTCATCAGATCTGGGAGACGGGTATAACTTCGGGTCAGTGAACACAGCGCTGAGAGGACTGCTGCCGTCTGGAGTGGGGGTGAGCGAAATAAACCGAGGCAGTGCGGATGACGGGGTAGTTAGAAATCAGCTTCTTGAGGCGATCAACGCGGGACAGAAGATCGTGAATTATAACGGGCACGGAAGCGTGACTCTGTTGAGAGGCAACATTCTGACAGGAAGTGATGCGGCAACAATGACAAACACCCAGAAGCTGACGGTGTTTGTGATGATGACGTGTCTGAACGGATACTTTGATGATCCGGGAGTAGACAGCCTGAGCGAGAGCGTGATGAAATCGAATGGAGGAGCAGCGGGAGCGTGGGCATCGACAGCGCAGTGCGAACCGTTCGGACAAGCACTGATGAATCAGGAGCTATATCGTTTGTTGTTTAACGGTCAGAATCTGACGCTGGGCGAAGCGACGGCGAAAGCAAAAGCCTCGGTCAGCGACGTTGACGTGCGAAGGTCGTGGATCTATTTCGGAGACCCGGCGATGAAGCTGAAGTAAGAAGGCTGCGTCCGATGTAATAAAATGTAAGAAAGGGCTGAGGAGGAAACTTCTCGGCCCTCTTTTTTTGGCTAAGGCCGGACACTGTTTGACTCCGGGATTGTTTTCTCTTAACCCTTCCGATAAAATCCTTGATGTCGTATTCTAGCCGTTATGGTCTCTCAGGCGGACAGAGAGCGAACGTGCCTGAATTCGCTCAATCTCATCGCTCAGAAGGACGGGCTTTTGATGACACCGAAAAAACGACACTTGCTTCTCGTGGTGGCGTTGGTTTTGCCACTTACGTTTGCTGGCGCGCACCCCGCGCAACGTACAGCCGGGCAAACACAGGATGATTCTGCTGGAAGAAAAAAGATAGCCGAAGATTTCGCGGAAGCCCTCCTGATGGCAAAAGACAAGTCCGCCGCCCAGATCGATTTTGACCGCATAACCAAATCTTCAATCTCAGGGATGCTGCGCACGCTCGACCCTCACTCTATGTATTTCGACCGGAAGCAATGGGAAGACTTTCAAAACGATCAGCACAGCCGTTATTACGGCATCGGATCAGCCATCGTACAGCGTAACGGTAAAGTCTACATCTGGTCGCCTACGGACGGGACGGCCTCTTTTCGGGCAGGGCTTCGTTACGGCGATCATATCGTCGAGATCAATGGAGATTCGACCACCGGCTGGACTCAGGCGCAGGTCAGAAGCAAGCTGTTAGGCCCGGAAGGCACTCAACTGACCCTCAAGGTAGCGAGACTTGGTGTTGAAAAACCGCTCGAATTCAAGCTCACGCGCGGCGCTGTGCCGCTGCCTTCGGTGACCAACTATTTCATGCTCGGCAACGGCGTGGGCTACATAAACCTTGAGCGTGGATTCAATACGACTACATTTGAGGAAGTAGCAAAAGCGTTAGGCGAACTTCGCGATCAGGGAATGACCTCGCTGGTCTTCGACCTGCGCGGTAATCACGGCGGATTGGTAGATCAGGCGTGGCGCGTTTCAAATCTCTTCCTTTATCGCAATCAAAAGATACTTTCGATGCGAGGCCGCCCGACCGTCCTTCCCAACCGGGAATACAGCGCGAACAACCCTGCGCCCGACGACTACCCGATAGTCGTTTTGATCAACCGCGAGTCGGCATCGGCAGCAGAGATCGTCGCCGGAGCATTGCAGGATCATGACCGCGCGCGGCTGGTCGGCGAAAACAGCTTTGGCAAAGGGCTGGTCCAGAATCCATTCTCGCTGTCGGACGGTTCTGCGTTGATATTGACGACGGGGCACTATTACACGCCGAGCGGACGCTTGATTCAACGCGAATACAGCGGACGATCTTTTTATGACTACTACCTCAAGCGCGGCGATAAAGAAGCGATCAATCGCACGGAAGAGAAACGCACCGACAGCGGGCGCACTGTTTACGGCGGCGGCGGAATCGACCCGGATGTCGAAGTAAAGGTGAGAATCACGCCTAAAGAGTTAGAGCTTCAGCGCGTGTGGTTCGAGCCTGTATTTGAGTTCGTGCATGTGCTCGTGGCGGGCAAGCTTTCGGGATTCGGCGAGTACAAGCTGGAACGTCCAGCCGATCACCAGCATCGCCTCTCGCCGAGTGAATACGCTATCAGCGACAAGCTGGTGGCTGCGTTCAAAAGTTTTATTCACGAGCGCAAAGACCTGAAAGCCGACGAGACACGCATAGACAAAGAAACGGATTTCATAAAGCGCCAGATTCGTTACGAACTCGTGACGGCTGCATACGGCTCTGAGACTGCCTATCAGGTGCTGCTCGATGTGGACAATCAGGTTCAGCGCGCGATTACAGAGATGCCGAAAGCAAAGGTCATGGCCGAAGACATTCGCCGTTTGCGCGCCGGAGCCCGCGACGAGATCCGCAGACAATAATCTGCGCAGCAAACTTTCAGGCTAAACAAAAATGGCTGAGTCCTCGGACTCAGCCATTTTTGTTTAGCCTGATGTTTCAGTCGGCCAATCGGGCGCGGGCCTGCCCAGCCATATCCACGCGATGTAATCTACTAAAGGCGGTGCGCCACCTACTTCGCGCAGCCGGGCATTGATCTGCCCTCGATGATAAAGGCTGTGCAGTGCTACCTGAAGCACAGTCTCGGAAATCGCTGCCACCTCCGGCGCGCGTCCCAATTGCTGCTCCACCATTTTAGCCCACGGCGTAAGTGCTGGCTCCGATATTTTTTCATCATCCAGAGTTGCAAGATGAGCGAATATTTCGTCGTAGTAATCGCGCCCCCACTTCATCAGCGACTGTGCATCATCGAATGTTGGAGGAGGCGTTTCGCGCCACTCATGTCGCCAGAGAAGCAGGAACGCACGTTGAACCAGGTGCAGGTGATAGAGGTAATCGCGCAACTTCGCATCCGTTTTTCCATTGTCGGACGCAAGCACAGCAGTCCACACCGCTGCATCAGCCCATTGCATATGATTGTAAAGATCCGTGAGAGTTTTTATGTCCGGCATAAAGGTCTCGCTTTCTTATATAGATCTGGCAGCAAGCTATTTGTATTCGCCCTGTAATACAAATGCAGCCCAGTAGTAGGGCGCTTGCCACTGTTTTTGCTTCCACATTTTGATCTGCGCGGCTCTGAGCGCTGCCGTCGGACGCATCGCTTCTTTGAGCATTCCTTTGTAAAATGCAACCATCAATTCTTTTGTAGCTTCATCGTCTACGCTCCACAAGCTGACTACCACTCGTTTAGCGCCCGCGTACATGAAGCCGCGAGTCAGCCCGATAACCCCTTCTCCCCGGATCTGTTTCCCTAATCCTGTTTCGCATGCGCTCAGCACTACAAGCTCGGCTGGCAGTCTCAAATTGTAAATCTCATGAGCGAGCAGAAATCCGTTTTCCGGCTCCCCTTTTTCATTCACCATGGAAAGCACTATCCCTGAGAGTTCCGGTCGTATGCTGTCGAGAAATCCATGTGTTGCAAAATGCAGGTATCGAAACTGCTCAAGCTCCTTACCCGTTGCTGTTTCGCGACTGGCCTTGAAACTGAGCGCTTCAAAGCGATCATCATAAGCAACAAGAGAGAGTATTTCGCCTGCCTCCTGCTTTGTGCCGGGCAATCTCTGAATGTGCAGTGACGGAAGCGCCGGTTGCGCCAGTGCGGCTTTCTCAATTCGAGGCTCCAATGGTCTGATCCTCAAATTGCTTTCACCGCGAACGGTTGCGGGGCGTTCTTCAGGTGCAGATCGTCTTTCAGGTCCAGGTCGTCTTTCAGGCGCGGGTTGGCTTTGAGCCGGGGTCGGTTTTTCAGACGCGCTCATTTTGATGCCCGCCTGAATCCTTTCATCGCTTCTGTCGAAGACAGGGTCTGCCAGCACAGCGATTGTCTTGGTGGGTCTTATGCCCCGGCGCGATTCCTGTCGTATAACCGCAATGGTCGAAGCTGACGGAAGGCTCAGAATCTCGTGATCTACAATCAGAGGCTGCGCGCCGGTTTTAAGGTCGAGCAGCGCGGCGAAGGGAATATATTGCAATGCTCCGTCGGCCACTATCAGCAATCGCTTTTTCCCTAACTGCTGACTCGCCTGTCCGAGCAGCATTTGGCTCAATCTGGAATTTGCTTCTTCCAGTCGCTCGTCCTGCGCTTGAGCCTTCACAACGCGAAGCCCTCGACTCTGCGGGGTTACCTGAGTGTTTGGCGCAATAAGCAATTCATAAAAACGCCTTGCTGCGGATTCGACAACGTCGCCCGCAGGCAGCTCATAACTGCTGATAGCGGTCGCAGACACCACCCAGACATAGCTTCTGGTTTTGCCCAGCGAGTATTCCAGCAGCAGAGTATCAGCATCGAGAACCTGTTGTTGAATCTCTTTGAGAGAGAGCGGGCGAGGCTGCATCAACGCAGCATAGCGCGGACTGCTGGCTCTTATCTGCGCCTCGACCTGCTGATACTGTGCAAGCAGATCATCAAGCTCTTTCTTAATCACCGCAGCCTGCTCCGCTGTATGCTGGCCGTTGAGAAGCTGAAGCTGACGTTCGGATTTGCCGCTGATTGACCGTTGCAACGAACGCTCGCGCTCCAGCAGAGAAGGCTCGACCCCCTCACGTATGTCTGCGCCAGCTTCGGTCAACAGTTCGAGCAGAGAGCGTGCGTGAGCGCGTTCAACCGACTGAAGAGCATAAGCGTCATATCCGGCAGATGGATCGAGCCTGTGCAGTTGCATGAGCAGATCTGTGTAGAGTTCGTAGTAATCCTGAGCCGAAGCGAAAAAGGAAGTGCGAAGCTCCTGCCTGCGAATGCTGGCGCGTTGATTTTCGATTATGTCAATGGCCGCTTCTATGTGAGAGCGGGCGTCGTCGAGGTTATCAATATCGCGGGCGACTATCGCCATATTGTAAAGCGTGTTGGCTTCGCCCGCGCGGTCGCCAATTTCCCGCGATAATGTCAGCGCCTGTTTGTAGAACTCCAACCCTTTTTGCTTTTCGCCCGATGACCATCGATTGGTTGCAATATTATTGATGGCTGTCGCCTGACCTTTGCGGTCGCCCTGCTCGCGAAAGACTCGAAGGGCATCGTTATATAATTTAAGCGCATTAGCTCTGTCATTAGCCGCGTCATAAATCGCGCCCATATTATTGAGCGTTATGGCTTCACCCGCGAGGTCTCCGATTTCACGCCGCAGATTCAGAGACTGCGTATAGTATTCGACAGCTTTCTGCGTATTGCCCAAAACACGATAAGCCCCGCCTATGTTGTTCAAGGTCGCGGCTTCACCTTCTTTAGCCGCCCCGCCCTCTCTATTCGTAGAGCGCCAGTTTTTCAATGCCTGCTCGAAGTATTCAATCGCTCGCTCCGGTTCGCTGAAGTCTGCGTGCAGCAGTCCGATGCCGTTCAGTGTAACGGCTTCACCTTTCAGATCGCGCAGAGGTTTTATCTCGAACCTTGCAATAGGTGGCGGGCGTACAGGCGGCCTTACTGGCGGAAGCTGTGCTGCGTCGTAATAACTGATTACAGGAATGCCAAGATCGCCGTAAACGCCTTCGATTGTGAAAGAATAATTGAACTGCTTCGGCTCGAATCCTT
This sequence comes from Blastocatellia bacterium, assembly GCA_963804815.1. Classification (GTDB taxonomy): domain Bacteria; phylum Acidobacteriota; class Blastocatellia; order UBA7656; family UBA7656; genus DATEKX01. The sequence goes on from CAWDRU010000002.1 coordinate 479,566, forward strand.
CTTTGAAAAGCGGTAGCGCCCGTTCGTAATAATCAAGCGCCTTCTGCTTTTCGGCTATCGAATAATAAGCTGCGGCAAGGCCGTTCAGAATATATGCTTCGCCACGTTTGAACTTCACCTCTCGACTGAGCGCAAGCGCCTGATCGTAATATTCGATTGCCGTTTTCTTCTCGCCCAGCAAGTCGTAAAGCGCGCCGAGTTTTGAGAGCGTCGCTGTTTCATTGAATCGATCACGCGCGGCGCGATGTTTTTCCAGAGTCACTTCATTTTTATGGATTGTTTCCTTCAGCGAGCCTGCGAATCGTTCCTGCAATAATTGATCTCTTTCCTTATGCTCTTTCTGCAAGCGCTTTTTCTTTTCCTGCGAGGTCTCTTTTTTTTCACTTTTTCCACTTGAAGCAGGCTTGTCCTGAGCTGCGAATGCGATTTGCTGGAACGGCAGAAAGAGAAAAATAATTGACAGCAATTGCACAATGAGAACAATGTCTGATGAGCAATTCGCTTTGTTCTTTTTCTTCCTCAAACGCAAACCTCTCTTTTTCAATCGTGCGCGAATATTACGTCTATCGAACATCAATAATCAAGTTTCGACTTAATGCTTGACAAAGAGCCTCTCTGATATATACTTAACACTGTTAATTGATATGACGTTGTTAAACTGTTAGGTGATTATGGGACCGAAGCACAGGCGAGCGCGAGAGAAGGAAGCGTTGCGGCAGGACATACTTGACGCGGCGCGCGAGTTGTTTGTCAAAGAAGGGTACGAAAACGTCTCGATGCGGAGGATTGCCGAAAAGATAGAATATTCGCCCACGACCATCTATCTTTATTTTGAAGACAAAGCATCGCTGCTGTTTGCAATCTGCGAAGAGACCTTCGCCAAGCTTACCAGGCGGATGGAGTCCATAACCCAACAGCAGAGTGACCCTGTCCAGGCGCTTAAAGAAGGCTGCCGCGCTTATATGGAATTCGGCTTGAAATACCCCAATCATTATCGCGTGACTTTCATGAATAGCCCGAACCCCGATCTCGCCGCGAAGGTTCATATGCACGAAGGTTCGATGGGCATGAGAGCCTACGGCTGCCTTCGCGCGGCGGTCGAAGAGTGTATAAAGCAGGGAATATTCCACCAGACCGATGTGGAAGCGGTGAGCCAGATGATGTGGGCCGCCGGTCACGGCGTCACTTCGCTGCTTATCACAAAGCCTCATTTTCCCTGGATTAATAAGAAACAATTGATCGAGCTGACACTCGATACCATGATCGAAGGCTTGAAGGCTTAAATTTTTTTGGAACCTGACTTAACACTGTTAACGTACTAATGACTGTTAACGAGACGAATGGCGTAAAGTCGGAGCGAAAGATATGGCATCACTTGCTCGACGAAATCTGTTTCACGATAAAATAAGACTGGCGGTAACGCTGACGGGGATAGTCTTCGCTGTTGTCTTGATAACCGTTCAACTCGGTCTGTTTACAGGGTTTGCGACTACTACCTCAAACATCATAGATCATTCAGGCGCGGACCTCTGGATTGCAGCAAAGGGCCTGCGTAACTTCGATCAGGCCGCGCCTTTTTCCGAACGCAAGCTCTATCAGGCTCTTGCCACGCCGGGCGTAGCCGAGGCCGAAAAATACATAGTTCAATTCAGTCGCCTGAAACGCACGGACGGCGGAGAAGAGGGCGTAGGCATAGTCGGTTTCAATATCGATTCCGGTATGGGCGGCCCGTGGTTTCTGACGACAGGCAGGGTCGAAGATTTGAAAGCTGCCGACACGATCATCGTTGACGAGATATATCGCGAAAAGCTCGGCATCACTCGGATTGGGCAGGTGGTTGAAATAAATAATCATCGTGCTCGCGTCGTCGGATTTACGAAAGGCGTCCGTTCATTTACGACCAACCCGCGCGTATTCACTTCATTCAAGAACGCTTTGAATTACGCCCGGTTCGCCGAAGACCGGACCTCATTTATTCTGGTCAGGGCCGCAGCAGGAATAGATCTTCAGATATTGAAAGAGCAACTATCGGCTCAAATCGAAGATGTTGATGTTTACACGACCGAAGAGTTCGCGCGCAAGACTCAAATCTACTGGATGTTCACGACGGGCGCAGGCGTGGCTGTGCTGATTGCGGCAGCGATGGGATTGATAGTCGGCGTCGTTGTCGTAGCCCAGACGATCTATGCCACGACGATTGATCATCTGCGTGAGTACGGCACTTTGAAAGCCATGGGCGCGTCGAACGGCTACATCTATCGCGTGATCATCAAGCAGGCGCTCATAAGCGCCGCAATCGGATACGCGCTCGGAATGATCGTGAGCCTGTTTATTGTCAGCGCGACAGGGAAAAGCGGCGCGGCGATAGTTTTGCCCTGGCAGATGTCTGTAGGGATGCTTGGGCTGACGCTTTTGATGTGCACAGCGGCGTCAATGGTTTCGATAAACAAAGTAACGCGCATTGATCCGGCGATGGTCTTCAAAGGATAGGAGAGGCGGAGATGATCACAGCGGTTTGTGTGCAGGAATTAACGAAGACTTATGAATCAGGCGCAACAGCGGTGCACGCGCTCGATAATGTCAATCTGGATGTTGAGAGCGGCGAAGTGATGATGTTGATGGGGCCGTCGGGCAGCGGCAAGACGACCCTGCTTTCGATCATGGGATGCATACTGCGACCGACTTCTGGAAGCGTGAAGATTCGGGGCCGCGAAATCGCAGGGCTTGGAGAGAAAGAACTGCCGCGCATACGGCTCGATAACATCGGATTCATCTTTCAAGGCTTCAATCTCTTTCCCACGCTGACGGCTGGCGAAAACGTCGAACTTGCGCTCGATCTGAAAAACATTCGAGGCCGTCAGGCGCGCCGCCGCGCGGGCGAGTTGTTGGAGCAGGTGAACCTGAGCGATAAGTACGGCAGTTACCCGGCAGATTTGAGTGGTGGGCAGAAACAGCGAGTTGCGATAGCGCGCGCGCTGGCAGGCGAGCCTGAAATCATCCTTGCCGATGAACCGACGGCTGCGCTCGATTCAATCAGTGGCCGTGTTGTGATGAAGTTGTTGCGCGATCTGGCGCACGAACGCGGGCGGGCAATCGTCACAGTCACTCACGATAATCGCGCGCTCGATTTTGCAGATCGTATCGTTCGCATCGAAGACGGAAAGATCACTGAATCACTACTCACGGACATGGCGCAGGTTGCAATTGATACGAGGCAGAGCGCTTCGTACAACGCTTGATGAAGCAGGTCGGACAGGAAATTTTATGAAGAGAACACTCTCATACTCAATCGCGCTCTTTGCTATCGTTGGACTGTCAGCAGCTTTCTTCCTTGCGGGTAAGGGAAGAACTTCACCGACCGGCGCGGTGGTCAAAGCCGATTCCGAGCCTACGGCTTTAGTCGCTGCGCCGGGTCGCGTGGAGCCTGTATCGGAAGAGATAAAGATAAGCAGTGAGCTTCGCGGCAAACTCAAATCGGTGATGGTCGAAGAGGGAGATAGTGTTCATCAGGGACAGGCAATAGCGGTTCTTGTGAATGACGACTACCGGGCCGCAGTCGCTTCAGCCGAAGCGCAGTTGAAACAGAGAGAAGCCCAGTTGCGGCTCGTCATCAACGGCGCGCGCAATCAGGAGCGCCGCGAAGCGTGGCAGGGTGTTAAAGAGGCCGAAGCCATGCTTGAAAACGCGCACGCAGAGATGGAGCGCCGCCAGTCGCTTTACGCGAAAGGGGTGATCGCGCGCGAAGAGGTAGACCGCGCAGACCGCGAGTACAAAGTTGCGAAAGCTCGCTTTGACGCGGCAGGCGAACGCCACGCGCTCGTTGACGACGCGGCGCGCGAAGAAGATCGCTCGAAGGCGGAGGCTGATGTGGCTCTTGCGCGCGCGCAAGTCGATGAAGCGCGGGCGCGGTTTGAAAAAACATTCATCCGCTCGCCCATCAACGGCATCGTGTTACGCAAGCACCTCAACAGCGGCGAAAGCGTATCGGACATGCGCGATATGCCAATCGTGACCGTTGCCAATATCGCAACTCTGCGCGTGAGAGTCGATGTTGATGAAACGGACGTGAGCAGAATCGAGATGAATCAGGAGGCGTACGTGACCGCAGATGCTTTCGGCGACAGAAAGTTCCGGGGCCACGTGATTAGAATAGGGCAGGTGCTGGGCAAAAAGAACGTTCGCACGGATGAGCCGAGCGAGCGCGTGGATACAAAGATTCTCGAAACGCTGATCGAATTGGACGGGGGGCAATATCTGCCCGCAGGTCTGCGTGTCGATTCGTTCATCATCACCGGAAAATCATTACCGGTGGCAAGGTAAAATTTTTGATTGACTTTGAAAGGAGTCGAATTATGAAACGATGGATTAATGTTCTGGTGTTGGGATTGGCAATAACGTTTTCCGCAATTGCGCAGGCTCAGGAAGTAAGCCGCAAAATTGAGATCAAGCGCGATACACGGCTGGGCACAGAGGTTTTGCCCAAAGGCGAATATGATGTCAAATTTGTCGAAGGCAAAGAAGGCGAATTAGTCTTCCTGCGAGGCAAGCGCGAAGTGTTGAAAGCTACCTACACGATTATGAAGCTGGAAAAAGACGCGGAAAACGGCGCTGTGGTTTCTACTGCCAATAACGACGGCTCGTATAACCTGAAGCGAATCGAGTTCCGAGGCAAGAGCGCTGCGCTGGTCTTTGACAACACGGTTGCAACAGCTATCTCGAAGCAGTAAATGACATACGGCAGGCAGGGGTGAAGAGGATGCGGGGATTCATCCTCTTCGATTTTGGGAAAAGGCGATTCCACATACGGGCACTCGGCTGCCCTGTGCGAATCGCCTTTCTTGTTAAGTTGAGCTATTAATTCATTTAAGCGGCGCAATTCATCTGGCACGACGCTTGATACTGACATTGTTTCAATCAATGGGCGATGTTTGAAAAATTATCGACTCAACCTCACGCATTTGGCTGTTTTAGCTCATGCGTGTAAACTTTATCTTTGCTGAAATTTGAAGCGCAGGTTCTGCTAAGTGAAATTGTTGAAACGGCATTTCCTGTGATGTCGTATCAACCTGTGATTAACCAGAACGTCAACATTTTTAGTCAGTGGCAGCGAGCACCGCAATTTGAGTGCGAAATTCGTTGACCGAAATCATCGTCTGTATATTGATTCGAGAGGGAGTTCATGAATTTACTTATAAAGAAACTCAGACAATCAGGTCGCATCATAGCGAGCGTGGCTATGACGGCTTTGCTCACTGCATCAATGCCGATTGCCACCCTGGCGCAGGACGGCGTCGTGCGCGTGGCTCAGCAACAGCCGACACCGCCACCGCAACAGCCCAAGCCGCCTGAGACGCCGCCGGGTCAGAAAACAGACGTGCCAAAGCCCGACATTCAAAGGCAGCGCGAGCAGCAGGAAGAACAGGGCGGCACGAACAAGGGCCTCTCGACCGAACGCGAGAAGCGCAACGTCCCGTCTCCGGGCGCGATACCGGCCACGCCTTCCTCTCAGCAGCCTTCGACTGCAACGCCGTCGTCACAAGATGCTTCGGGGACGCAGAACCCCATCACGCAGCCGCTCGCGCTTTCGCCTGAAATAACAAAGGACCGCGTGGGTGTCACGCCGGGTCAGGTCCAATCGCTCGCTATACAGGATGCGATAGCGATGTCGCTTCAGAATAATCTCGACATCGAGCAGTTCCGACAGGGAGTTCAGATAGCTCAATTCAATCTCTATTCCCTGCGCGGTATTTACGACATAGTCTCAAGCACTGAAATCAGCTATCGCAGCCAGACAATACCCGTAGCTTCGCTGTTTGCAGGCGGCGGCTCGACTTCTTCTGTTACGCAGCGCCAACTGACATGGAATCTTTCGACGAATCAGCTTTTTGAGCGCACAGGCGGATCGTGGCAGGTTGATTTCGACAACAATCGCATAAACACCAGTTCGACAGCTTCGACTTTGACGACTCAATACAGCCCGACCCTCACGTTTACTTTTGTGCAGCCTTTGCTGCGCAATTTCAGCACCGACCTGAATCGTCGTCAAATCAATATAGCCAAGAAGTCGCTCGACCTGTCCGACAGTCAGTTTCGCCAGCGCGTCATAGAGATTATCAATCAGGTGCAGCGCGCATACTGGGATCTGGTCTTTGCCATCCGCAACGAACAGATCGCTCGCAAATCCGTCGAACTGACACGTACGCAGCTTGAGAACAATCAGAAGATGGTTGAAGCCGGAACGCTTCCTCCGATTGATCTGCGCTCGACAGAAGCCGCGCTCGAATCTCGCAAAGGTGATGTGGTCATCGCGCTACAGGGAATCACAACTGCCGAGAACGTGTTGAAAGGGCTTTTGATCAAGGATTCGGCTGACAAACTCTGGAACGCAGAGATTTCTCCGACCGACGAGCCTCTGCCAACGCAGACGCAGCAGTTCAATCTTGAAGACGCTACACGCCTTGCGCTCAAGAATCGCCCGGAGCTTGATCAGATGAGGCTTCAGCAGGAGCAGAAAGAGATTGACATCTCGTTCTTCAAGAATCAGACCAAACCGCAGCTGGACCTTGTCGGTTTCTATACGAATAACGGGTTGGCAGGCACGCCTTCATCTGTGGTTCGAGATCCCGGCGGTTTCGACGATACCACTCTGGGGCTGATTAACAATCTCAATCTTGCGCTGTCGAATCTCAACCTTCCCGCATTCAACCCGACTCCGCCCACGCCATCCACATCGGGGGTTCCGACCAGATTCGACGGCGGGTATTTTCAATCGTTGAGGAATCTGTTCGGACAGGATTTCAAAACTTATCAATTCGGTGTGCGATTGAGTTTCCCCTGGAAGAACCGCACGGCAGAAGGCAATCTCGGTCGCTCGCTTGCCGAAGCCCGACAGCTTGATGCTCGACAGCGGCAGTTAGTGCAGAGCGTGCAGATAGATGTGCGCAACGCTCTACAGGCGGTCGAAGCATCGCGCCAGCGATTTGAAGCGGCGAGGGCCGCCAAAATCGCCGCCGAAGCTCAGCTTGCAGGCGAGCAGGAGAAGTTCCGCGCGGGACTTTCGTCGAACTTTTTTGTCCTGCAACGACAGACCGATCTGGCTATCGCGGAAGGCACAGAGGTTCGCGCGCTGACGGATTACAACAAGGCGCTGGCTGATCTTCAACGCGTCACAGGAATGACGCTCATGAACAATAACGTGCAGGTCACAGCACTTGCGCCTGATGCGAGGAAATAATCGCATCTGATCGTTTATCGGCTCGATAATCGTTGGTTTCCTCTATCGAACCTGAAGCACCCGGAAGGTGTTTCAGGTTCGATTTGTTTTTAATGCCTTCAGATCATTCCAATTCGCATTCGTTTGACAATGGTAATTCCCCGATGGTAAACAACCCGCAAGCTGGAACTGGAAATCGGTATGACCTTCAAGCATGTGAAATATCTTTGGCAGGACGAAATCGCAAGCCATCTATCAGAGCTTGATCGGCTGGTCTATCGCTCCAATAAACTCGGCGAAGACCTGACGCTGACCAACACAGGCGGCGGCAACACCTCTGCCAAGTTGATTGAGAAAGACCCGCTGACAGATCAATCGGTCGAGGTTCTGTGGATCAAAGGCTCCGGAGGCGATCTGCGAACTGCCCGGCGCGATTCTTTCGCGTCGCTTTACCTCGACCGGGTGCGAGCGATGAAATCGCGCTACCTCAATGATCCCGAACGCGGGCCAAAGACCAGAATCGAAGACGACATGTATTCGAGCTACAGCCATTGCGTCTTCAATCTAAACCCGCGCGCCTGTTCCATAGATACGCCGCTGCACACCTTCGTTCCTTATCGGCACGTAGACCATCTTCATCCGAACGCGGTTATAGCTATTGCCGCCTCGGTCAATCAGGAACGGCTCTGCAAAGAAATTTATGGCGACGAAATGATCTACGTCCCGTGGCAACGCCCCGGCTTTGACATAGGACTTGTGATCGAAGCTCTCATAAAAGATAACCCGCGGGCCAGAGGCGTGATGCTCGGCCATCACGGCATGAGTTCCTGGAGCAACGACGATAAAACCTGTTACGAGACGGCGCTGGAAATCATCGACCGGGCCACAGACTATATCGAATCAAGAGATCGGGGCGAGATGACTTTTGGCGGGCCAAAGCATCGACCGCTTGCCGACGCTGAACGAGAGCGCATCCTTGTCGATCTGCTTCCATGGCTGCGAGGGCAGATGTCTGGTGAGAGAAGGTTCGTAGCAACGATTCAGAGTGATGAGAAGATGCTTCGGTTTGTCTCCAGCATTGACGGGCCGCGACTGGCCGCGCTCGGAACTTCGTGCCCCGATCATTTTTTGCGCACCAAGATCAAACCATTATTCGCCGACTGGAATCCTGAAAGCTGCGATTCAGATTCGCTCAAACAGGCCATAAAAGAAGGTCTGGTCGAGTATCGCAAGGACTACGAGGCTTACTATAACCGATGCAGGCGTTCTGATTCGCCGCCGATGCGCGACCTGAATCCGACTGTAGTGTTGATTCCGGGACTGGGGATGATTACATGGGGCAAGAACAAGAGCGAGTCTCGCGTGACCGCAGAGTTTTATAACTGCGCCATCGAGGTGATGCGCGGCGCGGAAGCGATTGATCAATACGAAGCGATGGACGAACAGGAAGCCTTCGACATTGAGTACTGGTCGCTTGAAGAAGCAAAGCTCCGACGGCTGCCGCCTGAGCGCGAGCTTGACCGGCAGATCATCGCAGTCATCGGTGCGGGAAGCGGAATCGGTAAAGCCACCGCTCACCGACTTGTTAAGGAAGGCGCGCACATCGTCTGCGTTGATCTGGACGAGGCTGCGGCCATAGCTACTGCCCGCGAGATCATCGAAAAATACGGCGAAGGCATCGGAGTCGCGGGTACAGGTATAAGCAACTGCGGCCCTGCAATCGGGCTTGCCTGCGACATCACTGATCGAAAGAGCGTCGCGCGCATGTTCGGCGATGCGATGCTTGCCTACGGCGGGCTTGACGCTGTGGTCGTTACGGCAGGCATATTCGTTTCGCCCGACAAAACCGGGCACATCGAAGACAGCGCGTGGACGCGCACTTTTGCAATTAACGTCACAGGGGCTTATATCGTAGCTGACGAAGCGCACAGGATTTTCAAACGGCAGGGGCTTCCGACGAGCATCGTTCTGACGACGAGCGCAAACGCCGTAGTGGCCAAAAAAGGGAGCATCGCTTACGATACGAGCAAAGCGGCGGCAAATCATCTTGTGCGCGAACTGGCCGTTGAGATGTCGCCGCTTGTTCGCGTCAACGCAGTGGCCCCGGCAACGGTCGTCAAAGGCAGCACAATGTTTCCACGCGAACGCGTGATCGCTTCGCTCGTGAAATACGAAATAGCATACGGTGAAGATGAATCAACCGAAGCCTTGCGCGAGAGGCTCTCGGCGTTCTACGCCAAACGCTCGCTCACCGGAGCAGCAATCGAACCGGAGGATCAGGCAGAAGCGATCTTTTTGCTCGTCAGCGAGCGGTTATCGAAAACCACCGGTCATGTGATTCCGGTTGACGGCGGCTTGCCGGATGGATTCTTGAGATAATTAAGGAGCACACCGATGGCAGCACATTTCGAGATAGGCGATGAGTTCATCGCTGAGCATAACCGGAAAGCGAAAGCATGGCTCGATGAAGATTACAATCACCTCTCAAAGAGACTCCGGCGGCGAAACGTAGAGATCGAAGACCTCGTAACCCTCGCTCAATCATTCAGCGTAGCCGTGCCGTCGTGGGGAGTTGGAACCGGAGGAACTCGCTTTGCGCGCTTTCCCGGCGCGGGTGAGCCGCGCGACGTTTATGAAAAGCTCGAAGACTGTGCCGCGATCTTTAAACTTGTGCGCGCGACCCCAGCCGTCTCGCTGCACATACCGTGGGACAAACCCGTTGACGCTGCTGACCTGCGTGACTTTGCCCGTGCGCGCGGGCTGCGATTCGATGCGATGAACTCCAATACGTTTCAAGATCAACCGGGACAGGCACTGTCATACAAATTCGGCAGCCTCACTCATCCCAATCGTGAGGTGCGTCGTCAGGCAATCGAGCACAACATCGAGTGCATCGAGATAGGCAAATCGCTCGGCTCGAAATCCCTGACGGTGTGGATTGCCGACGGCGGAAACTTTCCCGGACAGATGAACTTTCGCCGCGCGCTTGAGCGATACCTTGAAAGCGCGCGCGCGATTTATAACGCGCTGCCCGACGACTGGCGAATGTTTTTAGAGCATAAGTTTTACGAACCGGCTTTCTATTCGACAGTGATCAACGACTGGGGAACGAGCTATATTTGCGCAACCGAGCTTGGGCCGAAAGCGTTTTGTCTGGTCGATCTCGGCCACCACGCGCCGAACGTCAATATCGAGATGATCGTCTCGCGCCTGATTCAGTTCGGCAAACTCGCGGGGTTTCATTTCAACGACAGCAAATACGGCGACGACGATCTGGATGCAGGCTCGATCAAGCCGTTTCAACTCTTCCTGATTTTTAACGAACTGGTTGATGCGGAGTTAAACCATGCGGCGAACTTCTCTCCGTCTTATATGCTCGATCAATCGCACAACGTCACAGACCCCATAGAATCGTTGACGATGAGCGCAATAGAACTGGTGCGCGCATATGTTCAAGCTCATCTGGTTGATCGTCAGGCTCTGGAGGAAGCGCAGGAAAACTGTGACCCGCTCCTGGCGCTGGCCACTTTGAAGCAGGCGTTCACAACGGACGTATCAGTGATACTTGCGGTGGCGCGCGAGCGAGCGGGCGGAGCGATTGATCCGATAGCGGTGTATCGCGCGAGCGGTTATCGCAAACGCAAAGCCGAAGAGCGCCCGGCGCAGGTACAAATAGCCGCCGGGATTGTGTGAGCCGGTTAAGCCTTCCGCGATCAGATGAAGTAAATGCAAGCCTGATGGATGAGGAGAACAGATGAAGATTGAAGGTATCATCTGGTTGCAGGAAATTGTCGATAAACTTGCCTTAAAACACCATGTTGAACCCGATGAAGTCGAGGAAGTATTTGATAAGAAACCTAAGATTCGATTCGTTGAGAAAGGCGAGCGAAAAGGCGAGAATGTTTATCTGGCTTTGGGACAAACGGATGCAGGCAGATACCTGTCCGTGCTTTTTATATACAAGAAAACGAAAGAGGCATTGATAATGAGCGCCAGAGACATGGCAGACAAAGAAAGAAGGCAATATGGCAAAAGTAAATCTTCAACCTTGCCGAAGTTTGAATCGCTTGATGAACTCGTGAGCTTCTTCGACACACATGATATGGGCGAGCACTGGGAGCAACTGCCCGAAGCGTCTTTTGATATAAAGATCAAAAGACGAAAGCATCTGGTCGCCATTGATGAAGAGATCGTTCCGAAACTGAATGAAATCGCGAAGTCCAGAAAGGTATCTTCGGAGAAGCTGATCAATACGTGGTTGAAAGAAAAACTTTCCAAGGCGAGCTAGCCACTTCGAGGGCTACACGCGCGGAGCGATTGACCCGATAGCGGTGTATCGCGCGAGCGATTATCGCAAACGCAAAGCCGAAGAACGCCCGGCGCAGGCCCAAATAGCCGCCGGGATTGTTTAAGAGGTTGTTTTAGACAACCTGTTTTCCATACTAAATTCAGAAGGTTGAATAAATAAATCCGATGAAGAAAATTGCCTGCCTTTTGGTCGCCTCTTTATGGTTGTTGTCTTCGATTCCAATCAAGATATTTGCGAAGGCAAACAACGACATTAAAGCCGTATCGCTGCGGTGCGAATATCTGGCCTCGCCGCTTGCAATAGAAACGCGCGAGCCGCGTCTCAGCTGGACGATTGAAAGCGCGACGCGCGGTGCAAAGCAGACTGCCTATCAGATCATCGTCGCAGGCAGCGCAAACGAATTGGCCGCAGGCAGGGGCGATTTGTGGGATACGGGCAAGGTCATTGGAAATCAAACTATTCAAATTATTTATAAGGGCAAGCCGCTGTCCTCGCGCCAGGAATGCTTCTGGAAAGTGCGCGCGTGGGATCAAAATAATAATCCTTCGGCGTGGAGCGCGCCCGCGCGATTCCTGATGGGGCTTATGCAGTCGGGCGATTGGTCGGCAAAATGGATCGGCGACAAACTGCCTTCGGTCGATATTATCTCTGCGACCATGCTGCGTCGCCCGTTCAAGCTTGACGGAAAAGCGAAACGGGCGATCATTTACGCTTCGGCGCTTGGAGTTTATGAACTTCGGATCAACGGGCAGCGTGTCGGCGATCAACTGCTCGCGCCGGAATTCACCGATTATCACGCGCGTACACAGTATCAGGCATACGATGTGACTTCGCTTTTGCGGGCGGGAGATAACGCTATTGGCGCGACGGTTGGCGACGGTTGGTATGCGGGCGGCATAGGATTGAGTCAGGCTCTGATAAAAAAACCGCGCAACATTTACGGCAATCATCCACGATTTATCGCGCAGCTTGAAATCGAACTGGCCGACGGAAAGAAAAATCAAATTGTAACTGACGCTTCATGGCGGGTGACGCGCGAAGGGCCGATTCTCAGTTCCGACATCCTGAACGGCGAAGCCTACGACGCGCGCCGCGAGATGTCCGGATGGGACGCGCCCGGCTATGACGATAAAGCGTGGCAGGCGGCGGATACGGCGGAAAACATCAGCACGAAACTGGTCGCGCAACCGAATGAACCCATTCGCATAACCAGAGAGATCAAACCGATTTCAGTCAGCGAACCGAAGCCCGGCGTTTATGTTTTCGATATGGGGCAGAACATGGTCGGCTGGTGTCGCTTGAAAACACAATCTGCGGCAGGAGCTACTGTGCAGCTGCGCCATGCAGAGATGCTCAACCCTGACGGCACGATCTACACAGACAACCTTCGCATTGCAAAGCAGACCGATACCTACACGACTCGCGGCGACCGAAACGAAATCTTCGAGCCGCATTTCACTTATCACGGTTTCCGTTACGTCGAAGTCACAGGGCTTCGAGCCAAACCGCAAATCGACGCGCTCACAGGCCGAGTCTTCAACTCTGCTATGACTGAAACCGGCAGCTTCACCTCTTCAGATGCCACGCTAAACAAACTCTGGCAGAACATACTATGGACGCAGCGCGGCAATATGCACAGCATCCCAACCGATTGCCCGCAGCGAGACGAGCGATTGGGCTGGATGGGCGACATCCAGATTTTTGTCGGCACAGGCATATTCAACATGGACATGGCCGCGTTCTTCACAAAGTGGATGCGTGACGTGCGCGACGCGCAGGCCGAAGACGGGCGCTTCGCCGATTTCTCGCCTCACCCGTTCGGCAAAGACAGATTCTTTACAGGCGTGCCCGGCTGGGGCGATGCGGGGCTGGTCGTGCCCTGGCGCGTGTGGCAACACTATGGCGATAAACGATTGCTGGCCGAGAGCTTTGAATCGGCAAAACGATGGGTCGAGTTTATTCGCGGCAACAATCCCGATCTGCTTTGGAAGAACAAACGCGGCAACGACTACGGCGACTGGCTGAATTCGGATACGCTTGTCTACGAAGGCTTTCCCCGAAAGGGCGGTCAGGTTCCAAAAGAGATATTTGCTACGATGATGTTTGCTTATGCTACGGACCTGCTCTCGCGAATGAGCGTAGTGTTAAGCCGTGATGATGATGCGAAAAAGTACGCTGCGCTGTTTGATGACATCAAGGCGGCTTTCAACAAAGCTTATGTCAGCACTGACGGCCACATACAAGGCGACACGCAGGCTGGTTACGCGCTGGCTCTGCACTTCGAGCTGTTGCCGGAAAAACTGCGCCCGCTGGCTTTCAAATATATGCTTGACGGGATCGCACGCTACAACGGACATATGTCAACAGGCTTTCACTCTACGTATCGCATGATGCTTGAATTGACGCACGCGGGTCATAATGAAGTGGCTTATGACCTGATCAACAATCGCACGTTTCCGTCGTGGGGTTATTCGATTGAAAACGGAGCGACGACGATCTGGGAGCGATGGGATGGATACGTAAAGGGTCGCGGCTTTCAGGATAAAGGGATGAACTCGTTCAATCATTACGCAATCGGCGCGGTAGGCGAATGGATGTATCGAGTCATACTTGGCATCAACGACGATGACGCGCATCCGGCTTACGAGCATTTTACGCTGCGCCCGCATCCGGGCGGCGGACTCAAATGGGCGCGGGGGTATTATGATTCGATTCGTGGGCGCATCGAATCGAGTTGGAGCGCTGCGGCGGAAGGCCGTCTGAAATTCGACGTGACGATTCCGGCCAACACAACGGCTACGGTTTATGTGCCTGCCAAAGATGCGGCGAGCGTGATGGAAAGCGGAAAGCCTGCGAGCGCATCTTCGGGCGTGCAGTTTGTGCGAATGGAAGAAGGCGCGGCTGTCTTTGTTGTGCAATCGGGGAAATACAGCTTCGAGACGCGATGACGAAAACGAATGCGCCATTTTATACGGATGAACGACCCTCTATACATCGCGGTTGATCTGGGCGCAGGCAGCGGGCGAGTGTTTCTGGCAGGAGTGACGCCGGGCCAGTTTCTGCTTGAAGAAGCGCACAGGTTTCATTATCCGCCGAGCCGTTCAGCCGGGCATCTTCGATGGAATTTCCCGAAAATTTTTCAGGAGATAAAAACGGGCCTGCGTCTGGCAGCCGAGCGCGCGCACACTCTCAACCGACCGATTCAAAGCATCGGTGTTGATAGCTGGGCCGTTGATTACGGATTGATAGACGAGGATGGAAAGCTCGTCGAGCATCCCGTCTGCTACAGAGACGAACGAACTCAGGCAGTGATGGAAGCGGTCTTTGCGCGCATCCCGCGTGAAGAAATATTCGAGCGCACTGGCATTCAGTTTCAGATTTTTAACACTCTATTTCAACTCTACGCTCACGCGCAGGAGGGGATACCCGGCGCTCGGTCACGGCTTCTGCTGATTCCTGATCTGATTAATTTTTTTCTCACGGGCAGGGCCGTCACAGAGTATACGAACGCCACTACGACTCAACTTGTAAACGCAAAGAGCCGAACGTGGGATTGTGAATTGATAGACCGCCCCGGATTGCCGTTCGATCTGCTGACTGAAATCGTTTCGGCAGGCACAGATCTCGGCTCCGTCAAAGCGCCACTTGCCGATGAACTTTATCTGGAAGGCGCGCGAGTCATAGCGACGGCTACGCACGACACGGCAAGCGCTGTCGCGGGCGCGCCGCTCAAA
The DNA here is from genome assembly GCA_963804815.1 of Blastocatellia bacterium. GTDB lineage: Bacteria > Acidobacteriota > Blastocatellia > UBA7656 > UBA7656 > DATEKX01. Next base: position 494,822 of record CAWDRU010000002.1, read on the forward strand.
GACGGGTGGGCTTATATATCTTCGGGCACATGGTCGCTGGTCGGCGTGGAGCGTGACAGCGCGTTCATCAACAGTGATGTCGCGCGCCATAACTTCACCAATGAAGGCGGCGCGTTCGGCACGATTCGATTTCTCAAAAACGTGACGGGGCTATGGATTCTGGAATCGTGCCGCAGAGAATGGATTGAACGCGGACTGGATTACGACTACACGGCGCTGCTTGGTCAGGTAGAAACTGTTGACGGTTATCGCGCGTTGATCTTTCCAGATGACCCGCGCTTCTTCAATCCGCCGAGCATGCTCCGTGCGATAGCCGAACAACTTGCCGAAAGCGGTCAGAGCGCAACAATGGAGCCGCCAGTGATAACTAAAATGATAGTTGATTCGCTGGCTTTTCGTTATGCGTCTGTTCTTCGCACAATCGAATCGGTGACGAATCGGAATATCAACGGCGTGCATATCATCGGCGGCGGCAGTCGTAATGATTATCTCAATCAGATGACGGCGACGGCGACGGGTAAGCCTGTGCTCGCAGGCCCTGTGGAAGCAACTGTTATCGGAAATGTGCTCGTTCAGGCAATAGCCGCAGGACGATTTGTATCTTTGCCGGAGGCGCGCGAATATGTAGCTCGAAATGTAGAGCTTCAGAGATTCAATCCGCGCCCGTCTCCTGAGAGTGAAGAGGCGGCCCATCGTTACGAGATGATCGAAGCGCGGTTTTCGAGGTGAAGTTTGTGACTGAAAGCGTTCTGCTGCACGCGGTCAATATCACTAAATCTTATGCCGGAGCGCGTGCGCTCGATGCCGCTTCCTTCGAGTTGCGCGCAGGCGAAGTGCACGCGCTGATCGGCGAAAACGGAGCGGGGAAGTCTACGCTGATCAGGATCATCACGGGCGCGGTTGAGGCCGACAGCGGCGAAATCAGGTTGAACGGACAAACCATCACGCACAATTCGCCGCGCCTTGCGAAATCGCTTGGCATCGCCGCGATCTATCAGCAACCGGCGCTCTTTGCTGAACTCACTGTCGCAGAAAATATCGCGCTTGGCATTGAACCACAGGGTTTATGGAAGCGCGTCAACTGGAAGGCGCGCCATAGTAAAGTCCGCGATCTGCTCGATCAGGTTGGCGCGAATATTGATACGACTGCTCTGGCGTGCGACCTGACGATGCCGCAGCAACAACTGGTCGAAATCGCGCGCGCTCTCGGAGCCGACGCTAAAGTTCTAATAATGGACGAGCCGACGGCTTCGCTCTCCGAAGCAGACACGCAGAATCTCTTCAGCGTGATTCGCAAACTCCGCGCGCAGTCTGTCGGCATCATCTATATTTCACATCGTCTGGAAGAACTCGCTTTGATCGCCGACCGCGTGACGGTGTTGCGCGACGGGGCAACGATTGACACGCGACAGATGTCAGCAGTGGATCGACATGAGTTGATTCGCTTGATGGTCGGGCGCGAGTTGTCGGCGGTATTCCCCAAAAGAGCAGTCGAGCTGGGCGAAACGGTTTTAGAACTTCGCCATCTCTGTTCGCGCGCCGCGAGTGTGAGCGATATAAATCTGACTGTGCGCGCAGGCGAGATCGTGGGCCTTGCCGGTCTTGTAGGCGCAGGGCGCACGGAACTTGCTCGAACGATTTTCGGATTGACCCCTGCGGATGCAGGCCAGATTTTATTACGCGGCGAAACGATCAACATCAACAGTCCTGCCGATGCAATCAAACGCGGCATCGCTTACCTGCCCGAAGACCGCCGCCGTTACGGCGTGATTTTAGAGATGCCCGTCAGCGCAAACATCAGCCTTGCATCGCTCGATCAACTATCACGATTCGGCGTGATGGATTTCCGGCGCGAAAAAGAGATCGCCGCAGACTACACACGGCGACTGGGCATCAAGACGCCCGCGATTTTCTCTGCGGCTGCGACGCTTTCAGGCGGCAATCAGCAAAAAGTGGCTTTAAGTCGCTGGCTTGCTATCGAACCGTCGGTGCTGATTTTAGATGAGCCGACGCAGGGAATTGATGTCGGCGCGAAGTCCGAAATTCATGCGTTGATGGGGAAACTGGCCGCAAAAGGCGTAGCGATTCTGATGATCTCGTCTGAGTTGCCGGAGGTTTTAGGGATGAGCGACCGCATAGCCGTTATGCGCAACAAAACGATTGCCGGAATACTGGAGCGAGAGAATGCCACACAACAAAATATCCTTGCGCTTGCCCTCTATGATGCGAGCGCGACACCACGGCAGTAAGTTCGTAGAAAGATGATTTACAAACGAGAACTATCAGCGGCCCTCGCTTACGCAGGGCTTTTGGCGCTGGTCGCAGTTATTGCGCCGTCCTTTTTCAGCGCCGCGAACCTGCGCGACATGGCCTTGAACAATGCGCCTGCGTTGATCATCGCCACAGGGATGACGATTGTAATTCTGACCGGGCAGATTGACATCTCTGTCGGCTCGCAGTTTGCGGTCGCCAGTGTCGCATTGGGCTGGCTGGCAAAGTCAGGCTTGCCCGCGCCTGTGCTGTTGCTTTGCGCGCTTTTGATCGGCGCGGCAATGGGCGCAGTCAACGGAGTTCTGGCGGGCTATCTACACCTGCCTTCGATCATTGTGACGCTTGCTATGCTGGCGGTATGGCGCGACCTGTTACGCTGGATAACAGAAGGCGCGTGGGTGCAGGGTCTGCCCGCTGACTTTCAATGGTTCGGCTTAGGGCAGGGCGTGGGGCAATGGCTGATCGTCGGGGTTGCGCTATTTGTGCTGATCGGTTTCATCTGGACGCTGCGCAACCTGACGGCAGGACGCGCGATTTATGCAGTCGGTTCTGACAACGAAGCCGCGCGGCTGGCAGGCATCGAGCCGCCTCGTATTGTATTTGGCGTGTTCGTATTGATGGGCGCGCTCACAGGGCTTGCGGCGTTGCTCAATGCCGCGCGGTTTTCTGTCGTGCCGGGCAATGCAGGGTTGGGTCTTGAATTGAAAGCGATTGCAGCGGTTGTGGTCGGCGGGGCAGCGATCACAGGCGGGCGCGGCACGCTCGTCGGCACGCTCATCGGCGTAATGATGCTGGGCACAATCGGCACGGCGCTGACCTTTCTGGGGATAAATCCATTCTGGGAGCGGAGCATTCAAGGGGCGATCATACTGGCCGCGCTGGTTTCAGATGTTGCGCTGGGACGCATTGAACGAGTGCGGATTTCAGATTCCGGTTTGCAGACTGAGAGAGCCAGATGAATAAGCCCATTCAGCAATCCGAAATCCGCGACCTGCAATTGACAGCCCCCTTGCGCGAACGTCTGTTTCCGAACAACGAATGGATATTGCTGCTCGTGCTTGCAGCCGAATGCAGCATATTCTCTTTGACCGGAAACAATTTTCTCACTTCGGCCAATGCGTTCGAGGTGACGCGGTTGAGCGCAGAGATAGGATTGCTCGCGCTTGCGCTTACGCCCGTTATCATAACAGGGGGGATCGATCTTTCGGTCGGCTCGATGATGGGGCTGTCGGCTGTTGTGTTGGGGAGTCTATGGCGCGACGCTCACCTGCCGATGCCGCTGGCGATTCTTATCACGTTGCTTATAGGACTGTCAGGCGGCGGTTTGAACGCGCTGATGATCGCACGATTGAAGTTCCCGCCGCTGATCGTAACGCTGGGGACGTTCTCTCTGTTTCGCGGAATTGCCGAAGGGCTGACGCGCGGCATCGAGAACTATTCGGGGTTTTCATCTGCGTTCCTGTTTCTGGGGCAGGGCTATGTGGGCGGCGTGATCCCCGCTCAGTTATTTATTTTGATCGCGGCAATCGCTGGCTGCGCAGGTTTGTTACACCTGACAAGCATCGGGCGCAGCCTTTACAGTATCGGGTATTCCGCAGAAGGGTCGCGTTATGCGGGCATTCCCGTCGAGCGACGGCTCGTATTGGTTTACGCGCTTGCGGGGCTTTCGTCGAGCCTCGCGGCTGTAGTTTATGTCGCGCATCTTGGGCAGGCGAAATCGGATGCGGGCACAGGATACGAATTGACTGCAATTACTGCCGTCGTGCTGGGCGGCGCGTCGATCTTTGGCGGACGCGGCACTGTGCCTGGAACGGTGCTGGGATTATTTGCCATCGTGATTTTGCAGAATGGATTGCGATTGAGCGCGCAGCCTGCTGAACTGGCCGGGATATTGACGGGCGCGCTGCTGCTCACCCCCATATTGCTTGACCGTTTATCCAGGCACGCAAAGACGCCGCCACGCGACGAACTTATTTCAGAGGAGGCCGAGGTGAAGAATTCTCAAGTCGCCATCCTGAGCGCGGTCATTCTGGCCGCTGCATTGATCGTGGCCGGGAGCAACTGGTATCTGGCCCGCTCGCTAAAAGATCAATTGAGCCATGCCGCCGTTTTGAACAATTCATCTGCAACCACGACGACTGCCGCGCGCAGAACCGTGATTGCGATGATGCCGAAAGCGAAAGGCGACCCCTATTTCATCAGTTGCAGGCAGGGAGCCGAAGAAGCGGCAAAGGAACTGGGCGTGGAGTTATTGTGGGATGGGCCGACCGATCTCGACCCCGCAAAGCAGAACGAAGTGGTCGAAGCGTGGATCACAAGCGGAGTGGATGTGATTGCCGTGAGCGTCGAAAATCAGGTCGCTATCTCTACAGTGCTTCGCAAGGCGCGCGAGCGCGGCATCCGCGTCCTCAGCTGGGATGCGGATGCTGAGCAGGACGCGCGCGATTTTTTTATCAATCAGGCGACGGCGCAGGGCATAGGGTACGCGCTCACGGACGAGGCCGCCAGAATCCTCAACAACAAAGGCGAATTTGCCATCATCACAGCCTCTTTGAGCGCAGGCAATCAGAACGAATGGATCAAACATATCAAGGCGCGGCTTGCAGAAAAGTACCCTGATCTTAAACTCGTGGCGATTCAGCCGAGCGAAGGCGACCGCGACCGCGCGTTTGCCGAAACACAGACGGTGCTGAAGGTTTATCCACAGGTGAAATTGATTATGGCGATTGCGGCTCCAGCAGTTCCCGGCGCTGCCGAAGCCGTCAAACAATCGGGCCGCACGGATGTCAAAGTCACCGGACTGTCGCTTCCGAATATGTGCAAGCCTTACGTTCACGACGGCGTGATCGAAAGCATCGTATTGTGGGATACGGCCAGTCTCGGTTACCTGACCGTTTATGCCGCGCGCGCGCTGAGCGCCGGAGAACTCAAACCGGGCGACCGTCAGATTCAGGCCGGGCGACTCGGCAAAATCGAGGTGCAAAACAGCGAAGTGATGCTCGGCGCTCCGTTTATCTTCAACAAGAGCAATATCGACCGATTCAATTTTTAACCCACTCGCCCTTCGCAGGCGTTATATCTTCACTGATGCATGAACATGCAACTCATCCTCGAAAAAGACCCAGTCAAATTCGGCTTCAACTGCAAGCCCTGCCAGACGGCCAAGCTTTCTTCTATCCCGATCTGATACAGTGATATCAACGGCTCTGCCTTCACGATGCCTGCTGGTCGCTGCGTGAATGCCGCTGTTGTCCCACGCCTCGGTGATTCGCAACTTGAGGCCCGGAAACTCATTCAAAACCAGAGCAGCCAGAGCGTCAACCTTTTCGCTCAGATTGGCTGTCATCAATTGAGCCTCCTGATTTTTAAAGACGATGTCAGGATTAGAATGCCTCACAAGCTGGCGGAATTGTGTAGAGTTGCGCACAATGGCTGCACTGAATGCCCCAACTGCGCTTGCTTCGGTCACATTCGGAACTTTCTGATTTAAAACGAAAACACGTGGCATGACTTTTTCCTTTCTCTAATCATATAACTTTCACCCTCAGAGCGATTCGATTCCGGCTTAAAGACAGCCTGTCGCCATCGCCGCATCGGTCTGCTCTATAATCGAATGATAATTTTAACAATTCTATTACCAGCCAGTTTTTAACCGCAGATGTGAAACTAAGGATTGGTTTGACCTATTAGACGAAGGCAGAATTGTCGTTCAACTGGAATTTATAAATAAGGTGGTTCTATATCGCCATTAAACGGACCGCTGTAAGGAGTGGAGATGTCGAGGTATTCTTAATTGGTCTTACCGTCACAAAATGAAATTGTTAATTGGTTATAAAAGAGCTTGACATCAGAAGTCGCTTGATAGAAAATAGGCGTCTCCAAGCGACATCAGAAAAGGGTATTGAAAATCCTTCCTAGAGTTAGGCCGGTTGTGAAAAGAATGCTCTTAGCACAATGTCCGGTTGGGCCGTGTCGAGATTGCTCGCGCAACGGTCTACGTCTGGATTTCGCCGTCCGGTCCCGCTCAATGCCAATCTCCCTCCATTTTACATTGGTCAGACCAATATTGTCTCGCACCATCAACAGTCGGTTCCAATGTCTGTTTGGCGGGAAGTGGAATTTCCCCTCGGCGCATCATGGACCAGACGGAACCAAACCGATTTCATCAGCTCGCACATCAATCGAAATAAGTTCGGAGGGGCTTCGGAATGTCTCGCGCCGGGCGCAGGCGCATGTAGGAATTTACGCTCACCAGGAGGAGAAAAAATGAGATCAGCGACAACAAAGCCAGTGCAGGTTTTAGCCGTAGTTGCTTCCTTGATCATTGCCCTGTTTCCTGCTGCGACACTCGGCCAGGAAGCGCGCGGCAGCATAACAGGCAAAGTCACGGATGCGGGTCAATCGATCATCGCAGGGGCGATTGTGAAAGTCGAAAACGTTGCGATGGGGACCAGCGTCTCTGTAGCAACCAACGATTCAGGTCTTTTCGCAGCGCCTTACCTCGTCCCCGGAACCTATCAGATCATTGTCGAGTTCCGAGGGTTCAAGAGATACGTTCGTGCGAATGTTGCTCTGCGCATCGGCGAAACTCTCGATCTTCCGATTGCCCTTGAGACGGGAGGCACGGAAGAATCAATCACTGTTACAGCCGAATCGGCGAGGCTCGACACGACGACTGCTTCGCTGGGGCAGACGGTTGACGGGCGACGTGTGGCCGAGCTTCCATTAGTGCATGGCGACCCGTACACGTTGATCAGTCTGTCTCCCGGCGCAAGCTTTGCGCGAGACCCCAGACTCGACCGCCCGTTCGAGCCGACTCACATCGTCGGTTATGCGATGGACGGGACGCGAGCCAATCGCAGCGACCTTACCATTGACGGCGTTCCGAGCACGGCGACCGCAAACCCTTTCGAGGTGATCGCTTCGTATGTTCCGCCGACAGACATCATTCAGGAATTCAAAGTGCAGACGGCCACCTTTGATGCGAGCTTTGGCAACACCGAAGGCGGAGTCACAACCATCAGCATCAAATCGGGCACGAACGCTTTTCACGGCACAGCCTATTTCTGGGAAGAACCGGCGGGCATCTCTGCCAACGACTTCTTCGGCAATGCCAACAGGCAAGGTCGCCCGGATGCGTTCTCTAATCGCTGGGGAGGCTCGCTGAGCGGCCCCGTGTGGCTGCCGAAACTCTACAACGGAAAGAACAAGACCTTCTTTTTGTGGGGATATGAAGGCATCCGCGATGCCCGCCCGCGAAATAACGGCACGCCGACGACGGCGACCGAAGCCATGCTGCGGGGGGATTTTTCGGAACTGCTGAAGCTCGGCCCGCAATACCAGATATACAATCCCTTCACGCGCCGCGCTGCCGCAAACGGTCGCTTTCAACAGGACCCGTTCCCGAACAACATCATCCCCGCCAATCTTATCAACCCGGTTTCCAGAGCGTTGATCAGCCAGTACTGGCCTCAGCCTACATCTCCGAATATCGCAGGCCCGGACGGCACGGGCAATTTCCAGCAGCCCAATCTACAGGAGCGGGCCAAATACGCAAACAACACGATTCGCGTAGACCAGATCCTTGGCGACAAGCACAGGGTATTCGCGCGCGCCAGCTGGTATGATCGAACGAGCGACTACAACAACTACTTCAATAATATCGCTACCGGCGAACTGTTCTACTTTATCTCGCGGCAGGGCGCGATTGATGAAGTCTGGACCATCAACCCGACGACCGTGTTCAACGTGCGATACGGCTATAACCGTTTCATCAGGTCAACGGATTCAAATCTCGGCAATCACGAATTCGATCTGACCTCTGTGGGCTTCCCCTCGGCCTACAACAATCTGATACCGCCCGACAAGCGACGTTTTCCGAGGCTCGACTTCGTTATTAATGGCACGACCACAGCCAACTATCAGGGCACGGGGCAGAACGTCGAGTTCAGGCCGAACGATATTCACTCGGTTATCTCGACTGTCAACAAAATCCTCGGCTCGCATTCTTTGAAAACCGGGGTAGAGTTCCGGGCTTATCGCGAGACGGATTCTTTTGCCATCAACGATGTGACCGGTCGCTTCCAGTTCGATTCGACGTGGACGCGCGGGCCGTTTGACAATTCAGCCATCTCGCCCAACAGCATTGGTCAATCCTTCGCCTCGTTCCTGCTGGGATTGCCGAGTCCTACGAACAGCTTTGTCGCGCGACTCGCAGACTATGCCGAGCAGTCAACATCGTGGGGCTTCTTCGTGCAGGATGACTGGAAGATCAGCCAGAAGCTCACTGTAAATCTTGGGCTGAGGTACGAATTTGAAACGCCGATGACCGAACGCTACAACCGCAGCGTAAGCGGCTTTGATGCCACCTACACTCAGCCATTCGAGGCAGCGGCGCGAGCGGCTTTTAACGGTGCGCAGGGCAACCCCGCAACGGCTACACCCGAAATCGCTCAACTCAATGTTAGAGGCGGGCTGTTGTTTGCGGGCGATGGCGCGCGCGGGTTATATCGAACTCCAAAGAATAACTTTGCGCCGCGACTGGGGATCGCATATCAGATCAATGACAAAACTTTGCTTCGCGCAGGCTATGGCATCTTCTATGGATTTCTGGGCCAGCGGCGCGGCGATGTCATTCAAAGCGGGTTCAGTCAGAACACGCCGTTCATTCCAACCTTAGACAACGGATTGCATTTTACATCGACTCTCACAGACCCATTCCCCACGGGAATAGTCGAGCCGGTCGGAGCGGCTAATGGCCCGCAGACGTTCATCGGCCAGAACGTCACGTTCTTTAATCCGCGCCCGCTTTCGCCGTATATGCAACGCTGGCAATTTGGATTCCAGCGCGAACTGCCCGGCGGATTTATGATAGAAGCCGCTTATGTCGGCAATCGCGGCACGCACATTGAACTCAGTTGCAATTCCGGAATCGGCACGCCCGGCTGCAACGTGAACGTCACGCCGCAGGAGTTTTTGAGCCGAAGTTCCGTGCGCGATACTGTAACGCTCAATCGTCTGACAGCCGCCGTGCCAAACCCGTTCCGCAATCTGCTGCCCGCAGGCGCAAGCGGAACCTTCACCGGAACGACCATTGCGCGGGAGCGATTGCTTCGGCCCTTCCCACAGTTCGATCAGGTGAACACGACAAGAAACGATGGCTATTCATGGTATCACGGGTTGCAGATGAGACTTGAGAAACGGTTCTCGAAGGGCTACACGCTGGGCGCGAGCTACACCTATTCAAAGTACATGCAGGCCACAGAGCTATTGAATCAGGATGACGCGCGACCGACCGAGGTAATCTCTGATCAGGATTATCCTCACCGCTTCACTTTGAGCAGTATCTACGAACTCCCGTTCGGTTCGGGTCATCAATTCTTCGCCAACGCGAACAGTGTTGCCTCGCGCATCATAAGCGGGTGGCAGGTGCAGGGCGTGTACACATATCAAAGCGGCCAGCCGCTGAGCTGGGGCAATATCATCTACAACGGCAATGTGGGTGATATAAAGCTCGACGGAAGCTCGGTTGAAAAATGGTTCAACAACACGGGCTTTGTGGCGCTGCGCGATGCGAGCAAGACCAACTCTCCGCTCGTGACCGACAGCAGCGGGCAGCCAGTGTGGGTCGATTTCAACGATCCGTGTAAGACCAATCCTTCCTGTGCGAAGCCGCTTGCGTCGCCTGTCGGGTTCAACCGGGACGCGGCGTTCCAGCTAGATCACAACGTCAGGACTTTCCCGTTGCGATTCGGGTTCCTGCGCGGCGATGCCACCAACAACTTTGACCTGTCGCTGGTCAAGAACACGGCGATCAATGAACGGATGAAGCTGCAATTGAGATTCGAGGCCATAAACGCATTAAATCATGTGTGGTTCCCCACGGGCGTTAATGCGAACGGGGTAACGACCAACGGCGTAGTGACATCTCCGACTGCGGCTACGTTTGGACAGGTCGTTCAATCGAATCAGGCGAACTATCCGCGTCGAATTCAGATGGGCATCAAGTTCCTGTTCTGAAAACAAGATGGTAGCAGATCAATGAGGAAGCGCGTTCCGAGTGCCGATATCAGGCAAACAGCAGCATTCGGCCTGACATCGGCGCTCCGCATTGTTGGCAGGGCTGTAACAAAGTCGGTTGACAGACATGGTAGGGGCAGGGCTTGTCCCTGCCCGAATGGCTGAAAGCCATGACAGATCATCGCCTATCGGCGATCCGGGCAGGGACAAGCCCTGCCCCTACAGTTACTTTGTTACAGCCCTGGCATTGTTGGCTCTTGCCTTTGAATTTAAGGAAAGCGTCGGTTACAGTACCGCGAGCGGTAGCGAGCGGGTCTGCGGTCAAGCCAACCTGCTCGCTACCGCTCGCGGTACTGTGTCCTGTACAGGGTTGTAATTTGCTCTAAGGTGAAGATGCTAACCAGACGGCAACTACTGAGATTTTCCGGGAGCCAAAAAAAAACCGAGGACGGTTACTGGCTTCACCTGAGCCGACAGGCAATGGCCTGCCGCTTTGAAGCGACTTTGCCGATCTCGGATCAGACGGGCGTAAATTTGACTCGCGATGCACTGGCCACGGTTGGCGGACTCGAACAGCAACTGACCGTCTTCAAAGAAAATAGTGAAGTAAGTTATATCAATCGCACAGCCGCTACGGGCGCGGTTCGCGTCGAAAAATCTCTGTTCGCATTATTGCTTCTGTGTCAGAAGTTATCCATCGAAACTAAAGGCGCATTCGATATAACCTCCGGGCCATTGAGCGACTGCTGGGGATTTCTGCGCAGGCAAGGCAGCATCCCTGAGCCGCACGCTATCGAAGCGGCTCGCGCGCTTGTCGGAGCCGACCGGTTGATGCTTGACCCCGCGTCCCGCACGATTCGCTTCGAGCGCGCGGGCGTGCAGATCAATCTCGGCAGCATCGGCAAAGGCTACGCGCTTGATCGCATCGGCGCGACTATCGAAAAGCGTGTGCGAGCCTGCCTGCTTACGGCAGGCTCAAGCAGCATGCGCGCCATAGGGAGCGGAGATCGTGACGATGCCGGATGGATTATTGGCGTCCGGCATCCGAGGTGTAATACTCGTCGCCTTGCCGTCTTAAGAATGCGCGACTGCGCGATGGCGACAAGCGGAGGTGAGGAACAATACTTTGAGCACAAAGGCAAACGCTACTGCCACATCATTGATCCGCGTTCGGGGATGCCTGCGGATCGCGTTTCAAGTGTAACCGTCGTCACGCGGTCAGCGGCGTGTGCTGATGCGCTCGCCACTGCTTTTTTTGTCGGCGGCCCTGAACTGGCCGAAAGCTACTGCTCGATTCATACAGGTGTTTTGGCCGTAATGCTGGAAACGGGGTCTGAACGCGCAGTCGTCTTTGGCCAAAACGATCAATGCGAGGTGGAGATCATCGGTGAGTAGCGGAACGCATAATCGTCTCTTCTCCGCGCAGCAGTTGGCGCTGCTGGCCCTGCGCACAGTTGTGGGCTGGCATTTTTTATACGAAGGCTATTATAAACTTGCGCTTCCCGGCTGGAGCGCAGACGGCGTGCCGCTTGGGCGGTGGACTTCGACCGGTTATCTGAAGAGCGGGTCGGGGCCGCTCGCCTGGTTTTTCGGGCGGTTGATCGATGCGGGTTGGGGCAGTTTTCTGGACAATACGGTCAAAATAGGGCTACTGCTGATCGGTATGTCGCTTATGCTGGGGCTACTGACGAAGGCGGGATGTTGGGGCGCGTTGATATTCCTGACTCTGTTTTATACGGTGACCGTGCCCCTGTCAGGGATTCAGCAACCGGGCAGCGAAGGCGCGTATCTGATCGTCAACAAAACCCTGATCGAAGGCGTCGCTGTGTGCGTACTGCTGGTTTTTCGGACTGGCGAAATCGCTGGCCTCGACCTGCTGCTGGCAAACAGAAAAGAAAGGCGTAGGGCGCTGTCCGAAAGTGTTCCGAGTCTGGTTCCCGTTACTGTGGTTGAATCCAAAACGGTTTTAGATTCCAGTGATAAGTCTGGTTCTCAGACAGCGAGAGGTTAGTGATGGAACTTACCGACGAGATGAAAGATCGAGGCAGACGCAACTTCCTGAAAGCGATTGCGGGCGCGCCTGCGCTTGTCGCGTTGGGAGCGGCGACGATTACACGTGGCCCCATAAAAGGCGGCCCGGTGAAAACGGCATTAATCGGCACGGGAGATATGGGAAGCGGGCACCTGAGACAATGCCGGAAAGAATTCACCGAGTTGTCTGCACTGTGCGACATCAATCCAAAACGGAGGCAAAAGGCGGCTGAGATACTGATGAGCGCTGGCTGGCCCGAACCCAGACAATATGACGATTGGCAGGATATGCTTGAACGAGAAGACCTCGAAGCCGTCATCATCGCCACACCCCTGTGGACACACGCCGATATCGCTGTCGGTTGTCTGAATGCCGGAAAGCATGTCTTAAGCGAAAAGATGATGGCAAAGAGCGAAGCCGATTGTCTGCGGATGATCGATGCGGCGCGCAGGAATAAAAGAGTGCTGGAGATCGGGTATCAACGATATTACAACCCGATGTATCAGGCCACCTACAACAACATCATCAAGCAGGGAACGCTGGGCGATATCTATTACGCGCGGCTCGCCTGGCATCGCAATTCGACATGGCGGCGCACAGAAGATGCCCCGTCGCCTGATTTTTATCCGGGCAGATGGGGCTATCCCGACTGGGAACATCTATTGAACTGGCGAATGTATAAACAGTATTCGGAAGGGTTGATGGCGGAACTCGGCAGTCATCAGGTGACGGCTGCAAACTGGTTCTTCGATTCATCTCCACGGGCCGTTTACACGACAGGCACCATCTCTCATTACAAAGATGGGCGCGAGGTGTTCGATCACATCTACGCGACTTTTGAATATCCGGGCGGGCGCACGGCGACATTCTCTTCGATTCAGTCGAATGCGTTCGATGATGCTTATGAAATGTTTATGGGCACGAAAGGCACGCTGATTCTGAAGCACGAGACAGAAGCATATCTGTTCAGCGAAGGCGAAATTGTCTCTACGCGAGTTGAGGTATCGCCCAAATCGCCGTCGCCTGTCGTTGACGCATCGGCGACGCGCGCACCTGATTCACCGGGACGAACGATCAATGCGACTGCCAGCGATCAAACCGACAGGGCAGCGGCTTACAGAAACGAGATAGCCGAATTCTGTTCTGCGATCAGGACGGGCGTGCCTGTGCGTTGCGGCCCGGAAAAGGCTATGCGATCAGCCATTGCCTGCCTGACTGCCAATCGCGCAGCCGAAAAACAGGCGCGATTGGAGATTGCGAGCGAATGAGCGGGAGTATCAGTTTGGAGTACCGCCTTCAGGCGGAATGTTACAAGTGCGATACATTCCGCCTGTAAGACGGTACTCCAAACTTTTTCATCATTACCAACTTTCATTCGAGGTATGTTATGTCAGAATCAACTAATTTGACACGCCGCCAGTTCGTCAAACTGGCGGGCAGCACGGCAACCGCGTCACTCATCTCCGTTGCGCAAGTTCCCGCTGCCCGCCGCCGCTACGCGCTTGTCGGTACAGGGGACAGGGGCACGGGCATGTGGGGGAAACCTGTAATGCAGTCTTACTCCGATGTTCTGGAATTTGCCGGACTTTGCGATGTTAATCATAAACGGGTAGCGGTGGGTAAGGAATTTATCGGCGCGAAATGTCCCACCTTTACCGACTTCGATGAGATGTGCGACAAGGTCAAACCGGAACTTGTGATGGTCACGACCGTCGATGCTTTCCACAGCCAGTATATTGTTAATGCTTTAGATCGCGGCATTGACGTGATGACAGAAAAACCGATGGTGATTGATGAATCGCAGTGTCAGGCGGTGATAGATGCCGAAAAGCGCAACAGGCGAAAGATCGTCGTTACGTTCAATTATCGTTATGCGCCAAAACACCAGAAGATCAAAGAGATTTTGATGGCCGGAGAGATTGGCCGCGTGCTGTCGGTCGATTTCAGCTGGTATCTGGATGTCTATCACGGCGCAGATTATTTTCGCCGATGGCACAGGCTTAGAAACAGAAGCGGCAGTCTGCTGGTTCATAAAGCGAGCCACCATTTCGATCTGATGAACTGGTGGCTCGCGGCTGATCCGGTCGAAGTTATGGGTCAGGCCGGTCTGAAAGTTTACGGCAAACAGGGACCGTTTCGCTCAGCGACCTGCCGCCAGTGCCCTCATAAATCAAAATGTGATTTTTATTACGACATGACGAAGGACGCCAGAAGGATGAAACTCTATGCCGGTTGTGAAGACGTAGACGGATACCACCGCGACGGGTGCGTCTTTCGTGAAGACATAGACATCTTCGATACGATGTCGGCGCTGGTGACATACTCGAACAACGTCACGATGAATTATTCATTGAACGCCGCCATGCCGTTTGAAGGCTATCGGGTCGCCTTCAACGGCGAGAAAGGTCGCCTTGAGATACGAGATTACGAACGCCAGCCCTGGCCCGTGCAGGATGAAACGGAAATATATATCACCAGAAGTTTCGACAAGCGTAAACAGATCCCTGTGCCAAAACCCGAAGGCGGACATGGCGGCGGCGACGAGCGATTGCGCGACCTGATCTTCAGGCAGATTGCGATGCCTGAGTATATGCAGTTGCCCGATTCGCGTGCCGGTGCGATGTCGTGTCTGACAGGAATTGCGGCGCGCAAGAGCGTCGATCAGAAACGACCCGTCAAAATAGCCGAGCTTGTCAGCTTTTAACCCGTACATCGAACACCCGGAGAAAAGAGCGAATGCGCAAACTCTATTTCTGTCTTCTGATAATCGCGCTTGCCACGCTGATTCCTCGATTCGAGACCGGCGCATCCGGCCTGCGCGCATACGTCAAGGTTGCAGCCGGGTCGCTCGACCGCCGCGAAACCATCGTCACTTTTTCATTGCCCAAAGACCTGAAAGCTAAATCTTACGCATTGCGCGACGAATCAGGCCGCATGATTGCGCTGCAAGTGGATGCCGAGCGTCAAGCAACCTTTGTGCTGTCTGAGTTGAAGGCCGGTGCAACGAAGAACTATCGATTGGTTGAGTCGAAAGCCAGCGCAGCAATCGGAGGTAATGTTCATGTCGCACGCATAGATGACCAGCTTACGATTGATGTGGCGGGTCGGCGGGCATTCAGTTATCGGGAACAGCCGAGCCGGATTCTTAAGAGCGACATCAAAGAAATCTTTCGACGTGGTGGATACCTTGATTCTGTCTATACGCCTTTGGGACGATCTGTTACGGACGACTACCCGCCGGATCATTATCACCATCACGGCATCTGGTTCGCCTGGACCAAAACTGAATTTGAAGGCCGTCATCCGGATTTCTGGAACATGGGCGATGGCACGGGCAAAGTCGAATTTGTCGCAGTGGATTCGACATGGAGCGGGTCCGTGCATGGCGGTTTCACGTCTAGTCATCGTTATGTCGATCTGAGCGGTTCAAAGCCGATGACCGTGTTGAATGAAGAGTGGAAAGTTGCGGTCTACAAGATTGGCCTTGGCGAAAAACCGTATTCGATGTTCGATATGATCGTGACTCACGAGTGCGCGGCCTCCAGCCCGCTCGTCTTGCCTGAGTATCGTTATGGCGGGATCGGGTTTCGCGGCCACCGCCAGTGGCTTGAGAAAGATAATTGTTTCTTCCTCACGTCAGAGGGGAAAGATCGCAGCAACGGCCACGGGACGCGCGCGCGGTGGTGTCACATCGGAGGCCGAATAGATGGGCAACTCGCGGGGATTGCTATTTTAGATCACCCGGCAAATTTTCGCGCGCCTCAGCCGATGCGCATAAATCCAGACCAGCCGTTCTTCTGTTACGCGCCGTCATTGATGGGGCAATGGGAGATCACCCCCGGCAAGCCCTATGTCTCGCGTTATCGTTTCATCGTTTATGATGGGGGGCCGGACAAAGTCGAACTTGACCGGCTCTGGAATGATTATGCCAACCCGCCGCAGATTGCAATTACGGTTGAGTGAAATATGTTAGAACGTTCACGCTCGGCGCAGTACCGTGTTGCCGCCACAGCCTTTCTCGCCCTCTTCTCAATCGTGGGATTCGCGCTGTACGGGCTGCCTTACTATTACAATTTATGGGTTGAAGAATTCGGCTGGTCGCGCACGCAGGTCACGTCGGGCAATGCGTTGAGCAAACTGCTGATCGGCCCCTTGTTCGGATTCATCGCCGGATGGGTTGTAGATCGGTTTGGCCCGCGCAGATTGATGCTGATCGGAATAGTGATGGGTGGCGGCGCGCTGATCGGATTGAGCAGTATGACAGCGCTATGGATGTTTTATCTCTTTTATATTTTCAACGCGCTCGGCTATGTGTGCGGCGGGCCGTTGCCGAATCAGGTATTGCTGTCGCGGTGGTTCGATAAGTCGCGCGGCAAAGCTATGGGGTTTGCCTATGTGGGCATCGGAATCGGCGGAGCCGTTGCGCTGAAGCTGGCTCCTTTCCTGAACGAGGCATTCGGCTGGCGCGGCGGGCTGCGGGGACTTGGTATTTTGATGATCGTGCTGGCGCTGCCAATGGCTTACTTTGTAAAAGAGTCGCCGGAAGAGCAGACGGAAAAGAAAAAAGACGATCACGCGCTTGCCCCTATGAGCGGCGTCTTTCGCGCGCGCGCTTTTTATCTGCTCGCGCTTGGCAGTATGTGCTCAATCGGCGCGGTCGGCGGAACCAATCAACATCTCAAGCTGTTTCTCAGTAAGGATCAAAATTTCTCTGAAGTCGATGCTGCGAATATCATGTCGCTGGTGTTGACATTCAGTATAATCGGGCGATTGTTTATGGGATGGCTTGCTGATCGCATACCGAAGAAGCACGTGATGCTGTTGATATATCTTCTGGTCGCCGCAGCCATACCCTTATTGTTTTTCGCTTCAACGCAGTCTGCGATCTACATATTCGCCGCCGTATTCGGGCTGGGGCTGGGCGGCGAGTATCTGATTATCCCTTTGATGGCAGCCGAGTTGTTCGGCGTTAAAGTGCTGGGGCGGCTGATGGGCATAATTCTGACCGCTGACGGAGTTGCGGAAGCCGTCTGCCCCATGCTGATCGGCTATCTGCGAGATCGCACGGGCAGCTATCAAACAGGATTTATAACGCTGATCGGCATAGCGTTGCTGGGCGCGCTTGCCGTGACCTTTTTATCTGGAAGAGGATTACCGGCGACGCCAGATGTTGCAGCAACGGCAAAACCTGTTGAAGCGGATTGATAGAAAATTATGACTTACCTGCACATCGGCAGCCTGCGCCACGCGGCGGACTTTAAGCGTTACCTGCGCGAGCACGAAATCGATATCCCCTGTGATGATGAGATGATAACTGGTAGCAGTTCGCCGCTGGCCCAGCCGTTGCGCCTGAACGAGATCACGATTGGGAACCGATTTGCGATTCACCCGATGGAAGGATGGGACGCAACGCTCGATGGCAGGCCGAGCGATCTGACCATCAGGCGCTGGCAAAACTTCGGGCGAAGCGGCGCGAAACTGATATGGGGCGGGGAAGCCGTCGCGGTTCTTCACGAAGGCCGCGCCAATCCAAATCAACTCTTAATCAACGAACGCACGCGCGATGATCTGGCACGCCTGCGCGACGTGTTGATTGCTGAGCATAAAAAAACAACAGGCTCTGCGGATGATCTGCTTGTCGGTTTGCAACTGACGCATTCGGGCCGTTACAGTCGCCCGGATGCCAGTGGCCGCGCCGCGCCGCGCATACTTTATCATCACCCCTTTCTCGACAGGCGATTAGGGCTGTCGAACGATTACCCCGTGCTTACAGACGGCGAGATTCGCCAGATCACAGGAGCGTTTCACCGGGCGGCGCAGATTGCTCGCGAGATCGGTTTTGATTTTGTGGATGTGAAACACTGTCACGGTTATCTGGGGCATGAGTTTTTGAGCGCACATGTGCGTGATGGTGATTACGGTGGAAGCTTTGAAAATCGAACGCGCTTCCTGAGGGAGATTGTAGAAGGCATTCGCGCATACGCACAGGGTCTGGAAATCGGCGTGCGGCTTTCGGCGTTTGACCTTGTGCCGTTTCATCCGGCCCCTGATACTTCTGCGCCCGGCAAACCCGGCCCCGGCGTTCCCGAATCTTTTCAAGAGATGTTGCCTTATCGCTGGGGCTTCGGAGTGAACGTTGAAAACCCCGCCGAATATGATTTAACAGAGCCGGAGCGATTTCTGGCGCTGCTCGCTCAACTGGGAATCCATCTCGTCAATCTTTCAGCCGGTTCGCCTTATTACAATCCTCACGTCCAGCGCCCGGCGTTGTTTCCGCCGTCGGATGGATACAGACCTCCCGAAGACCCTCTGGCGGGCGTTGCAAGACAGATGGCGGCGACGCGCATATTGAAAAAGCAGTTTCCGCAATTGCTGTTCGTCGGCACGGCCTACACATACTTGCAGGACTTCCTGCCCAACGTAGCGCAGGCAATCATTCGCGAAGGCTGGGCCGACAGTGTAGGATTGGGGCGCATGGCGCTGTCATATCCCGAACTACCCTGGCACGTGTTGCAGGATCGCCCGCTCGAACGAAAGCGCCTTTGCCGCACGTTCAGCGATTGCACGACCGCGCCGCGCAATGGATTGGTTTCGGGGTGTTATCCGCTCGACGGACATTACAGGAATTCCGAAGCGGCTGAACAGTTGAAACAGATCAAGCTACGCTCGCGAAAAAAGTGAGAACGCTCGGATGAAAAAAAGACCTGTTGCATTTGTTACAGGCGCAAGCCGAGGCATAGGGCGCGCAATAGCCATCGAACTGGCAGCGCGCGGATATGACATTGCGGGCAGTTCTCGCGTCTTCGATTCGGAATCAAACGCAACCGGCATAGGTGAGGTCAAAGCGCGCGTCGAAGAACTGGGCGCGACTTTTCTGCCGCTTCAGGGAGATGTTTCCGTACTCGAAGACCACGAGCGAATGATCGATGTGATACTGGAGAAGTTCGGGCAGATCGATCTTCTCGTCAACAATGCCGGTGTCGCGCCCGAACAACGATTAGACGTTCTTGAAACGACGCCCGCGAGCTTTGATCGAGTCCTGTCGATAAACCTGAGGGGGCCTTTCTTTTTGACTCAAGCTGTTGCCGCACGCATGATCGCTCATAAAAAACAGCATCCCGAATCCAGACCGTGCATAATCTTCATCACCTCGGTTTCCGCTTATATGTCATCCCCCTCGCGTGCTGAATACTGTTTATCGAAAGCCGGGCTCAGCATACTCTCGGCTATTTTCGCTGATCGGTTATCGGAGTTCGGGATCAATGTCTACGAGATTCGACCGGGCATAATCAAGACGGATATGACAGCTCCCGTTGAAAGCAAGTACGACAAATTGATCGACGAAGGGTTGATACCTCAAAAGCGGTGGGGCACGCCGGAAGATGTCGGGAAGGCAGTCGCGATGCTTGCGAGCGGAGCCTTCGACTATTCGACAGGGCTGGTTGTAGAGGTGAGCGGAGGGATGAACATACGGAGACTTTGACGCGCGATGAAGATCGAACGAGACATCGATGAGAAGACGCTGCATCTGAAACTTGAACGGGCATTCGGTTTCGGAGTCGCTCAGCTGGAAAAGACGCTCGCCAAATGGCCGAGCACGCGTGCGGCCCCAATCTATACCGAGAATGGAATCTGGACTCGGCCCGATTATATGTGGACC
Source organism: Blastocatellia bacterium (assembly GCA_963804815.1). Taxonomy (GTDB): domain Bacteria; phylum Acidobacteriota; class Blastocatellia; order UBA7656; family UBA7656; genus DATEKX01. The sequence goes on from CAWDRU010000002.1 coordinate 514,804, forward strand.
GATTGGTGTCCGGGCTTTTATGCGGGGATGATGTGGCTGGCCTTTGAATACACGGGCGAGATGAAGTGGCGCGCGTACGCCGAAGAATATACAAGGGCGCTCGAACCCAGAAAGTTCGACCGCGATGTTCACGACCTCGGCTTCATCTTCATGTCAACAGCCGACCGATGGCACAGGCTTTTGCCCGATGGCGATGTTACAAAACGATGGCTGAAAGATTTGCTGATCACAGCGGGAACTGTGCAGTCGTTTCGCTGGAAAGATACGGGAGACGATCATTACATCTATTCGTTTCATGGCCCGCAGTCTTTGTTCATAGACATAATGATGAACATTCGTCTGCTGTTCCGCGCGCATGAGTTGGGCGCAGGCGAAGTGTTGTTTACAAAAGCTGTCGCTCACGCTCGAACGACGCAGAAGTATCTTGTGCAAAAGAGCGGCCCGCGATTGATTGACAGCGAAGGCGCAGTAGTTCACGAAGCCATATTCAATCCGGTCAGAGGCGAATTCCGCAATCTATCGACACAGCAGGGATATTCGCCCTTCACCTGCTGGGCGCGCGGGCTGGCGTGGGCGATGTATGGCTTTACAGACACATATCTATTCACACGTGATACGTCTTTTCTGGAGACGGCTGAAAAGTGTGCGACATATTACTTGAATAATACGCCCGAAAACGGCGTGCCTTTCTGGGATTATGGCGCGCCTTACATTCCCGATGAACCATTGGATAGTTCAGCCGGGGCCATCGCTGCCTGTGCGTTATGGAAATTGAAGGATGTAGCAGAGTCTCGACTGGGGGCGGAAACATATCGCAACTCGGCGCTGACAATTCTATCGACTCTTTCGGGCGAGAGCTTTCTGGATATGAATGATTTTGCTTACGAGGGGATCTTGCGACACGGAGTTTATCATCGCCCGATGAACTGGGGTGTGGATGAATCGGTCATGTGGGGAGACTATTTTTTCATGGAAGCGCTCTACATGGTTTTAACCGAAGGTCGTCAGTAAACCTCCATTTAAACTGAAAAGGAATTATTTTGCTTGCCATAATCAGGCGTTGCGCGATTTTTATCATAGCTGGATTGTTCATCAGCCTCGGCTCGGCTTCGGCAGTGGAGCGACGGATATGCTTCGACAAACCGGCCAATCATTTCACTGAATCCTGCCCGCTTGGTAACGGGCGACTGGGCGCAATGATGTTCGGCGATGTGGAAGAGGAGCGGCTCGTTCTAAACGAAAGCGGCATGTGGTCAGGGTCGATTCAAGACGCCGACCGGCCAAACGCCGCAGCCGTATTGCCGGAAATCCGTCGCCTGCTGCTGGAAGGAAAAAACGCCGAGGCAGAGCAATTGATAAACAGCAATTTCACTTGCGCCGGGCAGGGGTCGGGGTTTGGCGGCGGGGCGAATAATCAGTTTGGCGCATATCAGGTGCTCGGCAATCTGCGCCTGAACTTCAGGCGCAAAGGCGACGACGACCTCGCGCAGAATTATCGGCGTGAGCTTGATCTGAGCGAGGCCATTGCGCGCGTGAGCTATGAAAAAGCCGGAGTGCGTTACGAGCGCGCTGTCTTTGTCAGCGCGCCCGATCAGGTGATTGTCCTGAGATTGACCGCTGATAAGCCGGGCTCAATATCGTTCGATGTAAGGCTCGACCGGCCTGAGCGATTTGAAACAGTGGCGACTGGCGCAAATGAACTGTTGATGAGCGGGCAACTCAATAATGGAGTAGACGGCAAAGGCGTGCGATATGCCGCGCGATTGCGTCTATTGAATCGAAGCGGGAGGAGCTTTGCCAATGGTAACTATCTGAGCGTGCGCGATGCCGACGAAGTTGTGCTGCTGCTGACAGCCGCGACCGACATTCGCAGCTTCGCAGGTCGCAAGGTACAGGATGTTATGAAGAGATCGGCCAGCGATCTTGCTCGCGCAGCAGCTAAACCTTTCGCTAGTTTGCGGCGCGAGCATGTTGCAGATCATCAGCGATGGTTCAATCGTGTGAAGCTTGAACTCGGCTCCGATGATTCCGAAGCCGCTCGGAAGCCTGCGATGGCCCGGCTTCAACTGCTGGCAGAGGGCAAGCCTGACACGGGGTTGATGCAACTCTATTTTGATTTTGGTCGCTACCTGCTTATCTCGTCATCGCGGCCCGGCGGGTTGCCTGCGAACTTGCAGGGCCTGTGGGCTGAAGAAACCCAGACGCCATGGAATGGGGACTGGCACCTGAACATCAACGTGCAGATGAACTACTGGCCAGCAGAGGTTTGCAATCTGCCGGAACTGCATCAGCCGTTGTTCGCGCTCATCGATTCATTGCAGGAGCCGGGCGCGCGAACTGCAAAAAAATACTACGGCGCGCGAGGCTGGGTCTCTCACGTTTTTACCAATCCGTGGGGTTTTACGTCGCCGGGCGAATCCGCCGACTGGGGCGCGACCACTACAGGCTCCGCGTGGCTCTGCCAGCATTTATGGGATCATTATCTGTTCACAAATGACAAAGAGTTTCTTGTCAGAGCTTATCCTATATTAAAAGGCTCTGCGCAGTTCTATCTCGATATGTTGATAAAAGAGCCTGCGCACAATTGGCTTGTAACCGCGCCATCGAATTCGCCGGAAAACAGTTTTGTTCTTGCTACAGGCGCGCGCGCACACATCTGTCTGGGCGCGACTATGGATATGCAGTTGCTGCGCTATCTGTTCGACGCGTGCATCGAAGCGTCGCGCCTGCTCGGCACGGATGCAGAGTTCGCTAAGGAACTGGCGGAGAAACGCGCGCTGCTGGCCCCGACCCGCGCGGGTTCGGATGGCCGCATCATGGAATGGCTTGAAGAGTACAAGGAGGTCGATCCGCAGCACCGTCATATCTCTCATCTCTGGGGTTTGTATCCGGGCCACGAGATAACGCCTGCGGGCACGCCGGATCTCGCCAGGGCTGCCCGCAGGACGCTCGATGTGCGAGGCGATGGCGGCACAGGCTGGTGTATCGCTCACAAGATGGCGCTATGGGCGCGACTCGGCGACGGCAACCGCGCCTATAAACTGCTGTGCGCCCAACTCAGGCCCGCGATTGTCGTTGACCGAATTACGACGACAGGCGGCGGCACATATCCGAATCTTTTCGACGCGCACCCGCCGTTTCAGATAGACGGCAACTTCGGCGCTGCTGCGGGTGTTGCCGAGATGCTTTTGCAGAGTCACGCCGGAGAGTTGAATCTATTGCCCGCTCTGCCTGATGCGTGGGGCGAAGGCAGCGTCAGCGGATTGCGCGCGCGTGGCGGGTTTGAAGTCAGCCTGCGTTGGCAGAGCGGCAAATTGAAAGAGGCAGTGATTCGCAGCCTTACAGGCACGAGCGCCACTGTTCGGGTGGGCGACAAAGTAGCCGTATTTAAAATCAGACAGGGTCAGCGCATAAGACTCGACGGCGCGCTTCATCGCATCTGAATCAACAGCGCAAACAGGCAGGTGAAAACGCGTGGGGACGAGAGCTTTTAAGCAATTGCGTTCAGCTTTGAGAATAATGTTTCTGCTTGTTCTGCTCTGGCCCGCTCAACCGGGATCAGCCGCGAATCAATCGCCTGCCGTTGATCTTCGGCAACTGTTTCAGAATCCCCCGGCAGATTCCAGAATCATGATGCGCTGGTGGTGGTTCGGCCCGTCCGTTACCAGATCGGAAATCGAGCGCGAGATGCGTTTGATGAAAGAAGGCGGCATCGGGGGATTCGAGGTGCAGCCAGTCTATCCGCTCGCGCTCGACAGCGCCGGTAATGGCATAAGGACGCTCCCATTTCTCTCCGACGAGTTTATTGACGCGTTGCGATTCACCTCTGAAAAAGCGCGCGAACAGGGTCTGCGCTTCGACTTGACGCTCGGCAGCGGATGGCCCTACGGCGGCCCGCAGGTTACTGTCAACGAAGCGGCTGGCCGTTTGCGAGTCGAGCGCGCGAGGCCAACTCGAAATGCGCGACGTATGGCTGTGCCTGACATCAATAACGGCGAGAAGTTGATGGCTGTCTTTCTCGGTCGTTTTATGGAAAAAGGCATTGCGCCGGAAAGCGTGCGCGAGATCACAGAGATCAAAGACGGATTCATTCGACTGCCGGAAGGCATGGACGGCTCATATGAAGTTCAGTTTTTCATCGCGAGCAGAACAGGCATGCAGGTGAAGCGTCCGGCAGTCGGAGGCGAAGGCTTTGTGCTCGATCATCTGGACCGCGCAGCCGTCGATAGTTACCTGAAGAAAGTCGGTGATCGCCTGATGCAGGCGTTCAGCAATCGGCCCGCGCCGCATGCGATTTTTTGCGATAGCCTCGAAGTCTATAACTCTGACTGGACCGGTGATTTTCTGGAAGAGTTTCACAAACGACGCGGCTATGATTTAAAGCCGCATCTGCCCGCGCTGGCGGGTGACCCTGGGCCGAAGACCTTAAGCATTCGGCGCGACTGGGGAAAGACGCTGACCGAATTGCTCAACGAGCGTTTCCTTGCGACTATGCGCGAATGGTGCAGGCGCAATCGAACGCTGCTGCGCATTCAGGACTATGGCGTTCCTGCGGCAACGCTTTCGAGCAATGCCTATGCTGATCTGCCGGAAGGCGAAGGCTCGCAGTGGAAGAGTCTCAGCGCCACGCGATGGGCGTCTTCGGCCAGTCATCTGTACGGGCGGCGAGTGACCTCATCTGAAACATGGACGTGGTTGCATTCGCCCTCGTTTCGAGCCACGCCGCTCGATGTGAAGGCCGAAGCTGACCGCCATTTCCTGCAAGGGATCAATCAACTGATAGGGCACGGATGGCCTTATACTGCGGAAGGCGTCGAGTACCCCGGCTGGCGTTTTTATGCGGCGGGCGTCTTTAACGAGAAGAACCCGTGGTGGATCGTTATGCCTGACCTGTCGCTTTATCTGCAACGCCTCAGTTTTCTGCTCAGACAGGGGCGACCCGCAAACGATGTAGCGATCTATCTGCCAAACGACGATGCGTGGGCGAGCTTCACAAACGGCAACACTAATATGATCGAAGCGTTGCGCGGGCGGCTCGGACAGAATCTGATTCCGCGCGTGCTTGAAGCCGGATACAACTTCGATTTCTTTGACGATGATTCATTCATGCAGGTCGGTCGCGTCGAGCAGGGCAGGCTCGTTTTAGGTGAGAATAAATACAAAGTCGTGATCCTGCCATCCGTCGAACGCATTCCGCCTGAGACTCTTCAAAAACTGGAAGAGTTCGCTCGCGGCGGCGGCATTCTGTTAGCCACTGGGCGGTTGCCTCGTGAAGCGCCGGGGTTTCAGGCAACCGCAGTCGATCACAGGAAAATAGCCGACACCGCGCGCCGCCTCTTTGAAGCCACTGGTCGCTTTGTGGCTGATGAAACATCTCAACTGGCGGCCACGCTGGCCGGATTGCTGCGGCCAGATGTAGTGCTTTCGCCCGCAGCGCCTGAGATCGGGTTCATTCATCGCAGCGCCACAGACGCAGAGATATATTTTCTGGCTAACACGGGCAATGCGCCTGAGAAAGCAAAAGCCACATTCAGAATTGATGGAATGGAACCCGAATGGTGGGACCCGCTGACCGGACGCATCAAGCCTGCGACGGTTGTCGCGCGCGGCGCAGATTCGATTTCAGTCGAGCTTGACCTTGACCCTTACGAGTCGCGCGTTCTGGTTTTCTCTCGTCACGCGCAGCCTTTGCAATCCAACGCATCAGCGAGCCTGCGACAACAGGCAGAATTCGATCTGAGCGCAGACTGGCAGGTGACGTTTGGCAAAGACGCGCCGATAAGGATGCAGAGCCTGCGTTCATGGACGGATGACGAAAGCACGCGCTATTACTCAGGCGTAGTCACATACGAAAAAAGATTCGAGCTTCCGCATGGTTTTTTACGCGAAGGAGTTCAGATTAATCTGGATTTCGGTGAAGGCAAGCCGGTCGCGGCGGCTCCGGCAGTCCCGCGCACGAACGGAATGCGAGCACTGCTGGACGGGCCTGTGCGCGAAGCTATGATTGTTACGGTCAACGGACGCCGCGCAGGTTCGGTGTGGTGTCCGCCATATGTTGTTGATGTCGGAGAGTTGTTGAAGAGCGGCGAGAATGTGATTACCTTACAGGTGAGCAATACGGCAATCAATCACATGGCCGGGCGTGCGTTGCCCGATTACAGACTCCTCAACCTGCGTTACGGGGAGCGATTTCAGCCGCAGGATATGGATAAAGTACAACCTGTGACTTCCGGGTTATCAGGCCCGATTCGTTTAATCTTGAAGGCGAAAGGATGATATTGATGAGACGACGAGAATTTTTGAGCGCGACTGTGACCGCGAGCGTCGCGTCGCTGGCTGAAATCAAAGCGGGCGCGTTGCGGTCTTCGACCGGTCGGTCACAATCGGTCGATTCCAGAATCGAAATTCTGCCGGGCGAACCCATTGGCCGAATCGCTCCTGAAATCTATGGCCATTTCGCGGAGCATCTGGGCGGCGTGATTTACGACGGCATCTGGGTCGGAGAAGATTCTAGAATTCCAAACATTAACGGCATTCGCACGTCGCTTGTCGAGGCTATGCGAAGAATCAAACCCTCTGTCGTGCGCTGGCCGGGCGGCTGTTTTGCAGACAGCTACGATTGGCGCGACGGCATTGGGCCGCGCAGCCAGCGCCCGCGCCGCACTAACTTCTGGGCGGGCGCGGGCGAATGGACGAACGGCGCGCCTGACGGCCCGTGGAAGTACGAGACTAATCAATTCGGGACTAATGACTTTGCGCGATTCTGCCGGTTGATAGGCGCGCAGCCTTACATGGCCGCAAACCTCCGCAGTCTGCCCGCAAAAGATTTTTATCAATGGGTGGAGTATTGCAATTCGCCAGCCGGGAGCACGACGCTTGCCGAAGCGCGCGCCGCCACGGGCGAGCGTGAACCCTTCAGGATTCGTTACTGGGGCGTGGGCAACGAGTCATGGGGCTGCGGCGGCAATTTCACGCCGGAGGAATACGCAGCCGAATATCGTCGCTTCACCGAATGGGTGCCGGGGTTCGGAATAGACCTCGCTTTTATCGGGGCTGGCCCAAACGGCGGCGAACTGGAATGGACGCGCAGGTTCTTCGCGAAACTGGCTGAGCGTCGCGCGCTCGGTCGTATGTGGGGATGGGCGATGCATCATTATTCGTGGAACGTCAGCGGAGGCCGCACAAACGATTGGCGACAGGGCAAAGGCGATGCCGTGAACTACCCGAACGAAGAGTGGCATGAACTCATTAGCGAAGCCGATCACATGGAATCGTTGATTACAGGCCACTGGTCCGTGATGGGTGAAATTGACCGCGAGCATCGCATCAAACTTGTGGTCGATGAGTGGGGCGCGTGGTACAAGCCGGGGACAGAATCGCACAACAGTCAACTGCTGGGCCAGCAATCGACTATTCGCGATGCAGTGTTGGCTGGCCTGACTCTGGACACCTTCCACCGCCACGCGGATAAAGTGGCGATGGCCAACGTCGCGCAGCTTATCAACTGCCTGCAATCGCTTTTTATCGCGCACGAAGACAAATTCATCCTCACCCCGACCTTTCACGTTTTCGAGATGTACGCGCCGCATCAGGGAGCCGAGGCTGTCAGAACGGTTTTTTCTGCTCCGAGCGTTTCCTACACGCGCAACGGAAAACCGGCTTCACTGCGAGGGTTGTCCGGGTCGGCTTCGCTGCGCGACAGGCAGTTGACCCTTACCGTAACCAACCCGGACCTCACCCAGATGCGAGAAGCAGAGATTGCTATTCGCGGCGCGACCGTCAAAGCGATCAAGGCGACGACCCTGAGCGCAAACGACATTCACGCTCATAACAGTTTCGACAATCCGCGAAGAATCGAGCCGAAAGATCAGCAGGTCGCTCTGAAAAGCGGCGCGCTCGTCTATAGTTTTGCGCCTGCTTCGGTAACGCGACTTCAAATCACGCTCGTCTAAATGTAAAACAAAGAACAATCGCGTTGACTATGGATATCGAACTGCGAGATTATCTGTGGCAACCGCAGGAAGGTCTTTTTCATTTCCCTCTTTCATAAGGGATCAGGGCATCAAAGCAGTAAAGATGGTTTTCTGGGAGCGAGATACTGGGGATGAAATTTTAATTCTGGCCGTGCTCCCGGTCAGCATCGCTCGTGAAGGAGAAGATCAAGATGATAAGAAGGGCTGGCAGCTTCGCTTCTGTTCTCGTCGTACTACTCGTTCTTGCGCTTGAGGCTTCCGCGCAGGACACGCTCACGAAAGTGGCTAAAAAGCACGAAGCCTACACCACGACAGTAGCGCTCGAATTCAGCAAAAAGAATCGTAATACGATGATGCGTGTTCTTGCTGCGGCTGGCACTTTCGACCCCAACGCGCACGCCACCGGGTTTCTTGTTGGCGGCGGGCTTGTCATGACGAGTTATCACGTTGTCTCAGGAAAGTTGAGCGCGCGCAAAAAGAAATTACTTGGATTCAAACCTGACGACGAACTCGATGTCAAAATTTATGTCAATAACTGCCAGGCAAAAGTAGTCAAGATAGATCAGGAATCCGACCTCGCGTTGCTGCGAATCTGCACGTCGCGCCAGACTCAGCGGCCTACATTCCGAGTGACTCCCAGTCAGGATGAGCAATTGCTTCTGATCGCTCAACCGGGCGAGCAGAAAATGATCCGGCGCGGCAGATTCAATGGCTCTTACGCTTTCGGCACAGCCCAGTACTGGTCCGTCAAAATCGATGGGCAGGATGGTTTCTCTGGCAGCCCTGTTTATGACAACAACGGCGAGATCGTCGGAATATTTTCTCTCTATGACTGGAAACAGGGTCTCGCGTTGCTCAGTCCGGGTGCAAAGGTGCAACAGTTTCTGGCCGACTATGATGCAGGCATCCAGAACCAACCCTGAAGGTCGATAGCGAAATACGATAAGAACAGGTGTAGGGGCGCAACACTCGCCCCTACACAATATTTGAAGAATAGAAATGATCAGCTCAGAAGACTGTTTATCTGATCGAAGTCGATAGCGGACATTTCCGTAAAGTCCACGTCAAAGCCGACCGTGAATTGATGACGGCTCACAACGCCGGTGGTAGATACCTGATGGCCGTTCGGCAGGCGAAAGTGAAGCATGACTTGTGATCCGGTGACGGGAGGCACGAAGCTTTCAACGAATGCCCTGCGAGAATTGAGATTAAGCACGCGACAATCACGCCCGTTGCCATTCGCCTCGCATCGAGCACGCAGAACGCCCGTATACTCTGAAGAAGTGCAAACGCCCACAGCACTCATAACCTGATTCTCCTTAATGATCTTATCCTCTGTCCTGAAATCCTTAGTGTGCCAAGCCAACCAGAATACACCAGATTTGCTGGACATTTCAAGGCAAAATGTATGGCCTTGATCCGCAAACGATATGAAATGGTCGTCGTTATGCTGAAACCGAGGCGCGCGCGCCAGATAATCATTCGCGGCTGAAACCTGCCCGGCTGGCGAGGCGAATAATTTTTCATCCTTTTGGCTTGCGTAATACGTATTGATCTAATAACGAGGCTTTCTGTCGAATAAAGTGTCTGGCAGAACATGCCGCAAATTGACTGGAGAGCAACCGATGGCAAGTTTCACCTTTGATGATGCCGCTCACCTGCTCCGCCGCGCAGGTTTTGGCGGAAGCCCCGCAGAGATTGACGAACTGGTGTCGCGCGGGCTGGAAGGCGCTGTTGATTTCCTGCTCGACTACACGCAGATCGATAATAAAGCGATGAATGATCTGCTCGACCGGAGCTTCGATTTCTCGAATCCTTTTGAATTTTCCAAATTCAATCGAGGCGAGCTTCAGCGCTGGTGGTTCACCCGGATGGTTTACACCAAACGCCCGTTTGAAGAGAAGATGACGCTGTTTTGGCACAACCACTTTGCAACCGCTGCTTCCAAAGTTGACGACATCTTCATGATTGTTCAGAACGCGACGCTGCGCCAGCATGCGCTCGACAGATTCGATGACCTCCTGCTCAAGGTTGCGCAAGACCCCGCCATGCTTTTGTGGCTCGATGGTGTTACAAATGTGAAAGGTCAGCCGAACGAAAATTTCGGGCGCGAGCTTCAGGAACTGTTCACGATGGGCATAACCGATGTCGTGACGGGCGAGCCTAACTATACCGAGCAGGATGTGCAGGAAATCGCCCGCGCTTTCACTGGATGGAAATTCTTTCAACCTCGTGACAGTACGCCTTATACCTTTTTGTTCATTGAAAACCCTGCCGAACACGACGATAAAATCAAGACCGTCTATGGGCAGGCGTTAAACTTTTCAGGCGAAGACATAATCGAAATAGTCAGCGCGAGGCGAGCAACAGCAAGATATCTGGTGTGGAAACTGTTCAACTTCTTTGTCTATCCGCTGACGACGAGCAGCGGCGACAGGAAGACGATAGACAAATTCGCGGATGTCTACATGAACAAGAATCATTCGATGAAAGAGGTGGTGCGAGCGATATTGGTGTCGGATGAATTTTTTGGCGAGCGAGCGAGATACGGGCTGGTAAAATCGCCCGCAGAGCTGATAGTCGGTTCGATCCGAATGCTCGGCGCTAAATACAACCCCGGAACGAACGGCACTCAGGACGGCGCGAACATACTGGCCGGACTATCGATTATTCTGGGTCAGGAATTATTCAACCCGCCCGATGTTGCCGGTTGGAGACACAATCTGGGATGGATCAATACTTCGACTCTTCTCAACCGATTTACATGGGCGGATCTGCTGGCGATAAATCGGACGCGCAACCTTGATGCGCCGGGCGTGTGGCTTTCGCAGGAGCATCTCAGGTCGTTTACAAAAAAGACCGCAAAGAAGACTGTCAGGAAATTGCTCTCGGTGCTCGGCCCGCTTGATGTGGACTCGAAAACAGTTCGCACGCTCAGGAACTATCTGGAGACAGGCGATCAGGGACAAAGCGTCGAGTTTGTCGTCAACGATCAGACGGTTGATAAAAAGGTGCGCGGCCTCGTCCATCTGGTCATGTGTTTGTCTGAGTTTCAGTTGAACTGAAAGGGGAATATTTATGCCCGTGACGCGAAGACAATTCATCAAGCAAAGCGCGACGGCAGTGACGGTCGGGCTCGTCATGCCGAGATACTGGGCAAGAGGCCAGCAGATTCAGGCAAACCCGACTCGCAAATTCGTGGTGATTCAACTGGCGGGCGGCAATGACGGATTGAATACGGTCGTGCCTTACACAGACGGGCGATACCACAGCCTGCGGCCCACTATCGGGTTGAAAGAGTCGGAGTTGAAGACGGCGCAGGGCAATTCGACAATCATATCAAGCGAGTTCGGACTTCATCCGGCTATGGCCGAGATCAAAGACCTCTACGATCAGAACAAAGTGGCCGTGGTGCTCGGCGTCGGCTATCAGAACCCCACGCTCTCGCATTTTCTTGCGATGGACATCTGGCACACGGCAGACACCACAGGGCTTGCAGACAGAGGCTGGCTGGGCAGGTACGCCGATATAGCTTTGATAGGTGAATCGAATCTTGCGGCAGCGGCAATCGGAGGATTGAATCTGCCGAAGTCTTTCATCGCCGACAAGGTCGTAGTCCCGAACATCATCAACCTTGATCTCTACAATTTTATCGGCGACCCGGCCTATCCCGCGGATTACAACAACCAGATCAATGCATTCAACGAATCGGCGAGCCGCAGTTTTTCGCCGGACACTTTTCTCGGTTCAATAAACTCCACTGCGTTTGAATCGGTCAGAGGCGCGCAGCGAGTTCAGCAGTCGATCAACAGTTACACTTCTTCGGTCACATATCCTCAAACAAACCCGCTCGCCGTCGGGCTGCGCCTTGCGGCTCAGGTGATGATCACGCTTCCCGAAGCGCAGCTGCTTTACGTGCAACTGAACGGCTTCGACACACACTCAGGGCAGATCGGCGACCGCAATCAGCAACTCAACAAACTTGCAGGCACGCACGCCACATTGCTCAAATGGTTTTCCGAAGCTGTCAAGCTGTTCTATACGGATCTGGCGGAGCACAATCTGGCCGACAACACCGTCATAATGCAGTGGTCAGAGTTTGGTCGAAGGCCGGGCGAGAACGCCTCGTTTGGAACGGATCACGGGACCGTCGGGCCTGTCTTTATCATAGGCAATCCGGTTCGCGGCGGGCTTTACGGAGAGCAGCCGTCGCTTGCGACAACCGCGCTCGATGAGGCGGGCAATCCTTTTTATAAAGTTGATTTCCGTGAAGTTTACGCAAGCGTGCTGGATAAATGGCTCGGCGTCGATTCTGCCACAGTGCTTGGCGGTCGCTACCCGAACGTGGGCTTTTTAGGTTAAGGATAATATTCTTTGCGAGATCAGGTTGCTGCTGTATAATTTGGCTCTGCAACGGGGAAACCCTCACACCCTGTAACAGTCAATCAGGTACAGACGCATGCCCGGAAAAGAGATTTTACAACTAGGCAATCCAACGCTCTGGCAGAAATCCTCCCCGATAGATAATGTCTCGTCGAGCGACGTTCAATCTGTCATACGCGACCTCAGCGACACGTTAGCCGGATTTCGCGAGGCAACGGGTTTCGGGCGCGGGATAGCCGCTCCGCAAATCGGCATTCTCAAACGCGTAATCTTCATCCGAATGCAGCCGACAGGTTTTACGAGCGCGCTTGTCAATCCTGAAATAGTCTGGGCAAGCGACGCGCGGATGCAGTTATGGGACGATTGCTTCAGCTTCCCGAATCTGATGGTCCGCGTTTCGAGAGCCGCACAGGTGCGCGTCGAATACATAGACGAGCGCGGAATGAAGCGCACGGTTGCTGCCGAAGGCGATCTATCGGAGCTTTTGCAGCACGAGATTGATCATCTGGACGGCATACTGGCCGTCGAGCGCGCCATCTCTCCACAGGCATTTGCTACGCGCGCCGAATGGGAACGACAGACCGCCTGAGCGGCATTCGAGATTTGTGAATTATTTTTCAGACTTTTGATCCCCGACAACAGTCTGAATGAGCGGGATTGATTCTAATCCCCAAAGCAGCTAAGCATTACGGAGTGACCGCGTAAACCAGCCCTCTTTCCCCCGCTGTCACGTCCCCGGCTATTTCAGCTTTGATATACCGCCACTCAAGGAAGTCTTATATTGTGGCTACTTGCGGCGGCAGCCGACCGCCGAGCAATCAATTGAGGAGAGCAACCTATGGCAAGTTTAAGCTTTGATGAAGGCGCTCATCTGCTCCGCCGCGCAGGTTTTGGCGGAAGCCCCGCAGAGATTGACGAACTGGTGTCGCGCGGGCGCGAAGGCGCTGTTGATTTCCTGATCAACTACACGCAGATTGACAACAGCGAGATGAACAACCTGCTCACCCAGAGCATCGACTTTCTGGTACCACCTACGGATAAAAAGGAGATCAGCAACGCCGAAATCCGCCGCTGGTGGTTCACACGCCTCGCATACACCAAACGCCCGTTTGAAGAGAAGATGACACTGTTCTGGCACAATCACTTTGCTACTTCAAGCTCGAAGGTGCAGGACTTTTTGATGTACAACCAGAACCTGACATTGCGCCAGCACGCGCTTGATCGCTTTGATGATCTATTAATGGCAGTGGCGAAAGACCCTGCCATGCTCGTCTGGCTCGACGGCATTACAAACGTGCTGGGCAATGCGAACGAGAATTTCGGGCGCGAGCTTCAGGAACTGTTCACGATGGGCATAACCGATGTCGTGACGGGCGAGCCTAACTATACCGAACTGGATGTAAAAGAGATCGCCCGCGCTTTCACAGGATGGGATTTTCAACGCAGAGCGCCCTACACATTTCAGTTCAAAAGTAGCCAGCACGACAACACAGTGAAGACTGTCTACGGGCAGGCGTTGAACTTTTCAGGCGAAGACATAATCGAGATAGCCAGCGCGAGGCGAGCAACAGCAAGATATCTGGTGTGGAAACTGTTCAACTTCTTTGTCTATCCGCTGACGACGAGCAGCGGCGACAGGAAGACGATAGACAAATTCGCGGATGTCTATATGAACAAGAATCATTCGATGAAAGAGGTGGTGCGAGCGATTTTGGTGTCGGATGAATTCTTTGGCGAGCGAGCGAGATACGGGCTGGTAAAATCGCCCGCAGAGCTGATAGTCGGTTCGATCCGAATGCTCGGCGCTAAGTACAACCCCGGAACGAACCTGAATGAGGAGAGGCGAATCTCGAACCTTCCTTCGCAGTCTTCGCGCGATCAGGGGATGGATTTATTCGGGCCTCCAGATGTCGCAGGGTGGGGCTACAATCTCGACTGGGTCAACACGTCGGCAATGCTCGAACGCTTCAATTTCGCGAACACTCTGGCCACGACTCGAAACACGACCAATCCCGGAGTCTTTGTAACGACCGACCAGCTTAAATCTTTCACCAAGAGCAAAGCCAAGAAGACAGTAAAAAAATTCCTGTCTGTTCTTGGGCCGCTCGACGTAGACGGCAGCACGCGCAAGAAACTGGAAGCGTATCTTCAGACAGGCGACAACGGCCAGGAAGTCAAGTTTACGGACGACGACGCGACAATCGACAAAAAGGTTCGCGGACTCGTTCACCAGATCATGTGCCTGCCTGAGTTCCAATTGAATTAGGAGGAGTGCGATGGCGATAAATAGAAGACAATTCATCAAACGAAGCGCAAGCGCCGTAACTGTCAGTCTTATGATGCCGAAGCTATGGCTGGGCCAGGCGCACGGTCAGAGTATCAATCCTGCGGGTCGAAAGATTTTCGTGGTGATTCAACTTGGCGGCGGCAACGACGGGCTGAACACGGTCGTGCCTTACACGAATTCGGCTTATCACAGCCTGCGGCCCGTTCTCGGATTCAAGGATACGGAACTCAAGGACGCGAACGGCAATTCGACTATTCTGGGCAACGAGCCTTTCGGATTGAATCCGGCGCTCGGCGAACTGAAAGGGCTTTACGACGCGGGCAAAATGGCTGTTGTGCTGGGCGTGGGCTATCCGGGCTCGAACCTGTCGCACTTTCTTTCGACCGATATCTGGATGACAGCAGACATAGTCGGCGGCAAGGGCAGCGGATGGCTCGGCAAGTATGCCGACCAGAAACTGGCAGGACAATCCAGCCTTTCGGCTGTCAACATTGGCGGATCGCTGCCGAAAGCCTTCTTTGCCGATAACGTCGTGGTGCCGAGCATCTCGAACTTCACCAAATATACCTATCAGACCGACAACCGTTTCGCAGGCGACCGCAACAACCAGATCAACACTTTTCATGCGACTAACCAGCGCGACTTTACAAACGGCAGCTTCGAGAAGGCGATAGCCGAAGCAAGCGTCGGCGCGGTGGATGGCGCTGCTCAATTGAAGGCGGCTGTCGATACCTATACCTCGCCTGTCGTCTATCCCGCGGGTGCCGGTTTCTCGAACAAGGCCGTGCAGTTTGCCGGGGCCATGAAGATGGCTGCGCAAATTGTCACTACCATCCCCGAAGCCAATCTGCTCTATGTTCAGATGGGCGGATTTGACAATCACTCGCATCAGATAGGCACTGCGGACGATAATTTCACAAACAAAACGCTCGGCGAACATGCAGACCTGTTGAAAGCGTTGTCGCTTGGGGTCAAAGCATTCTACGATGACATGGCGGCGCACAACCTTGCAGACAATGTCGTTATGATGACATTTTCCGAATTTGGCCGTCGCCCGAACGAGAACGCATCGACGGGCTCAGATCATGGCACAGCTTCATCGTTGTTCGTCATCGGCAACCCCGTACAGGGCGGCAAGCTCTACGGCGAGCAGCCTTCGCTTACCGACCTCGACCCCACAAACAACATGAAGTTCAAGACTGATTTTCGGTCTGTGTACGCGACGATACTTGACAAGTGGCTCGGCGCGGATTCTCAGTCGATACTGGGCGCTCGATTCGACGATCTGGGATTTTTGGGGTGAACCGGGGCAGGGTTGCTGAATGACGAGAAAGGATTACGGAATATGCTCAGGTTAGGCGCAAAACAAAGAGTTCAATCCATCATGCTGCTCTTGATGTTGACCGTCGTTGCCTATGCGAGTGTTACGGGGCCGGAACCGGGTTACACGAACGCGCCGGGCGATCTGGGGAACTGCACTCAATGTCATGATCATCACGCGGCCAACACGGGAACCGGAAGCGTTAAGATCACCGGACTTCCTTCGCCTTATGAGCCGGGACATGTTTACACGCTCAGCGTCACCACGGCGCAATCGGGAAGAATTCGTTACGGGTTCCAGCTTACAGCCCTCGACACTACCAATAAAAGAGCGGGCACACTTGCTTCTCGCGACGGAAATACGCAGGTGCTGTCACAGACAGGGCCGGGAGGCCGTCAGTACATAGAACACACTCAGCAGGGAAGCTTGTCGTCAATAACGGGCAGCCGCACGTGGCAGATAAACTGGACGGCCCCTGCGACCGATATCGGAACCGTTCGATTCTTCTTCGCCGGTAACGCCACCAACAACAGCGGCGTACAGGATGATGATGATTTCATCTACACCAACAGCGCTTCATCGGATTCGCCCACAAGCCTGGTCACTCTCTCGCTTGAAACCGACCTTGACGATCAAACGCTGGCAGCCGGTACGGTTAAAAAAATCGAGTGGGACACCACCGGGCCGTCCAACATTGATAACATAGAATTGCGCTATTCGACCGATAACGGAGCCACCTTCCCGATTTCCAATCTGATCTTTTCCACTACTGATGCCACGGTGAAGAGCGTCGATTGGACTGTCCCGAACGTTTCAACCACTCACGCCGTTTTGCGCGTGAGAGTCGGCAAGAAATCGGGCGATTCGGTCGAAGTGTTGACAGACGAGTTCACCATTCAGGGCGATGGCGCTCCGGTCGTTCCCAGACCTGTGATTTTCAGCGCCTCAGTCGATGGCAAAAAGCTGTTCGTCGCGGGAGACAATTTCGAGGACGGCGCTAAAGTTGAACTGAACGGCGAGAAACAGAAGACCTCGAACGAAGAAGATTTCTCGCATATGCTGAAGTGCAAAAAATCAGGCAAGAAGATCGAACGCGGCGTGCCTGTAACTTTAGTGGTCAAGAACCCTGACGGCACCCGATCTGAACCTTTCGAGTACATAAGGCCGCTTGAATGAATCCTTGACTTAAAGGCTTCATCTTTTCATGCTCTCCTTAAAGCTGGCGCGCGCCAGCTTTATTTGTTGCTGAAATACGGTACTGCGCGCTGATTTTGCAAACCCTCCCGATCTCGATATAATCAACCCTGGGATTTCCAGGAACGCTGCCTCTGATAAAGGAGACTGTCGAATGAGTCATTTGACCGAAACAAGCCCTAAAAAAATCACCGCGCCGCACATCCGCGCACGCAAAGGCGGCGACCCGATTGTCGCTTTGACGGCTTACGATTATCCGAGCGCGCGGCTGGTGGACGAAGCCGGATTCGATTTCATTCTGGTGGGCGACAGTCTGGCGCAGACTGCTCTGGGTTATGATTCGACGCTTCCCGTGACGCTCGACGAGATGATAGCGGCCACGCGGGCGGTTCGCCGCGCGGTTCGTCGCGCGCTGATCGTGGGCGATATGCCGTTCGGCTCTTATCAGGACAGCCTGTCGCGAGCAATGGAGTCGGCGATTCGTTTTGTGAAAGACGGCGGAGCCGAAGCCGTGAAGCTTGAAGGCGGCGCGCGGCGCGCTCACATAGTCAAATCGATTGTTGAAGCCGAAGTGCCTGTAATGGGTCACATCGGGCTGACGCCTCAATCCCTGCTCAGGATGGGGGGCTATCGCGTGCAGGGCAAGACGATGGAATCTGCGCGAGAGCTTCTTGAAGACGCGCTGGCGCTCGAACGCGCGGGAGCATTTGCAATCGTGCTGGAAGGGATTCCTTCAGAAATTTCTCGCATAATCACAGACCGCGTGGAAGTGCCGACCATCGGCATAGGCGCGGGGGCGGGTTGTGACGGGCAGATACTTGTCTATAGCGATCTGATAGGTTTGACGTTCGGGCACACGGCAAAATTCGTCCGCCAGTACGCAGACGTAAAGAGTGTAGTTGCTGATGCGCTAAAGCGATTCGCTGGCAACGTCAGCGCGCGCCGCTTTCCTGCGGACCCTGAGAGCTATCACCTGCCCGAAGGCGTAGTGGTGGAAATTGAAGACGAGCAATCGCAGTCAATGCCTCCGCTGGGACCGATCAATTAAAGGATGAGGGATGAAGGATGAGGGATGAATAAGAGGAATAATTCCTTTTCATCCTTCATCCTTCATCCCTCATCCTTCATCTTATGGAGATCATCAACCGCATACCTCGAATGATGTCTATCGCGCGCGAGCTGCGCGGCGATGGCCGTCGCATTGGACTTGTGCCGACAATGGGCGCGCTCCACGAAGGACATCTGTCGCTGATGGGCCGGGCTCGTGAAATGTGTGACACTGTTGTCGCGTCTGTTTTCGTCAACCCTGCGCAATTTGGGCCGAGTGAAGATTTCGACAGGTATCCGCGCGATCTGGCGCGCGATGCGGAGCTTGCCTTCACGCGCGGCGTAGATTTCATATTCGCGCCTGCCCCTGATGACATGTACCCCGAAGGCTTTTCGACTTACGTCGCTGTGGAAAGCTTGAGCGAGAAACTCGAAGGCGCGAGCCGACCGGGCCATTTTCGCGGAGTCACGACCGTAGTAAACAAGCTGCTGAACATCGTTCATCCTCAATTCGCCTTCTTTGGCCGCAAGGACGCGCAGCAGGTAATAATAATAAAACGAATGGCGCGCGAACTTGCGATGGATGTTGAGATAGTGGTCGGCCCGACCGTGCGCGAAGAAGACGGACTGGCCCTTTCATCGCGCAACCTGTATCTTTCGACAGACGAGCGCCGCGCCGCAATTGTCCTGCGCCGCGCGCTTGAACGTGCGCGCACATTATCGAACGGCGGCGAACGCGACAGCGCGCGAATCGTCTCATCCATGCGCGCGATCATCGAAGCCGAGCCGCTCGCGCGGATCGATTACATCGCAATCACTGACACAAATAATCTGAGCTATATTGAAACGATGCCGACGGATGTTCCCGTATTGATTTCGCTTGCGGTTTTTCTGGGCAAGACGCGATTGATCGATAACATCGTGCTGAACGGCGAGCTTTAAAAATCAAATAAGCGAAGGTGTGAACGAGACAAATTGTAAAGAGTAGTTGGCTTTAAATAAAAAGCCCTGATACTTTGCAGGTAAATCCCGCAACGACATCGCCACAATCCAATTCATCAGCTTCTGTCAATACAATGATATCTGCTCGTGAACGGTAAACTTTAAGCGTTTTCCTGCGCGGGTTCGCTACGATAACAATGCGCGTGCCTGCTTCCAGCCACTCGTCTACTTTGTCTTCTACCTCGGTGTATGTGTCATTCGGTGAAATAACTTCAACCGCAAGATCGGGAGCGCCGGGCCAATAGCCTTTCGGTATCCCGCTTTCCGGGATGCGGTCGCGATGTATGAAGGCCATATCCGGTGCGCGAACGGTGTCGGGGTCGGACGCAATCTTGAATCCTGTTTCCGCACCGAATACAATTCCTAACCCGTTCGTTTTTACATGCTGAGCAAACGGCAATGTTATATTCACGGCTGTTACTCCATGTTCACTTCCCGAAGGTGCCATGCGAATCACCTCTCCTTTCACAAGCTCATAGCGATAATTATCATCAGGCAGGTGAAGTAAATCATCAGCGGTGGTTAATGTTTTGATGACGGACATGGCTATCTCCTGACTTAAGGATCAATGAGTGAAACCAATTATATCACTCGCTGATTATATCACTCGCTGCGACCGGCGGGCAGTTCGATGATGAAGCGCGCGCCGCGCGGATGATTGTCCTCGACCCAGATGCGCCCTTTATGGTCGGCTATAATGTGGCTTACTATCGCAAGCCCAAGCCCCGTGCCTCTGTCGCGGGTAGAAAACTTCGGCAGGAATAATTTATCGCGGTCGCGCGGGTGGATGCCGTGGCCTGTGTCTGCGACAATCAACTGCACCGCATCGCTTGCTTTCATCGCCCTCGTTTCAATCACGATCAATTTCTCTGTCGTATCATTTTGTAAAGCGTTCGAGCCGTTGCCGTTGCTTTGGGCGTCAGAGTTGAGCGCTTCGACAGCATTATCGATCAGGTTCACCATCACGCGCTTCATCTGCTCCGTGTCAATCCTGAGCGCGGGCAGCCGGTCATCTAATCGGCAATCCATGCGTATACCGTCGAGCCTTTCTGCGTAAAGGCTCACACCGTTGCGCACGACATCGTTCAGAGAGCTTTCGGTCGGGCGCGATTCCGGCAGGCGCGCGAACCTGGAGAACTCTTCGACCATGCGCTGAAGCGCCGCGACCTCGCGCACTATTATCGTAGTCCCTTCGTTTACGATCTCGCCAAAGCGCGACTCCGATGCGCGGCGCTCGTAATTGCGCATGATGCGTTCGGCTGAAAGCTGAATCGGAGTGAGCGGATTTTTTATTTCGTGCGCCATCCTGCGCGCGACTTCGCTCCAGGCGGCAGCGCGTTCAGCTTGAATCAAATCGGTCAGGTCTTCAATGACTATCACCCATCCTTCGATCTGCCCTTCGGAACTGCGAAGCGTTATCGCGGTCGTCGCCGTGTGCAGGATGCTTCCGTCTGCCCGTTTGAATTCGACCTCTGCGTGCGCCTGATCGCTGCGCCGGGCGCGGCGGCAGAGCGTGGCAAACTCTCCGCCCTGTTGTCCGTCGATCAATTGATTGACGGGCGTTCCGATTTCGGGCTTCCCGCCAAGCCCGAGCATAAACAGCGCCGCAACGTTGATCGTTGCAATCCCCATTTCGGCATCTGTAGAGATGACGCCGGTCGAAAGAGATTCGAGCACTGTTTCGATGTAGCGGCGGCGGTCGTCCAAAGCAAGGTTCGTGCGGCTGAGGTCTTCGGCTGCGCGTTCGAGCCGCTCGCGGTTTTCGGCCAGTTGCGCGGCCATCTGGTTGAACGATGTTACGAGCACCGCAAGCTCGTCTTCGGCCTCTACTTCGACAGGACGCGCAAAGTCGCCCTGCGCCACGCGTTCAGTCGCTTCGGCCAGCGCCTGAATCGGCACCGTTATACCGCGCGCGACGTAGAGCGCAAGCCAGCTTGCAGAGAAGATCAGAAGCAGCGTGACTGCGCCGAGCAGCAAAATATAGATGGCTTTGATGCGCTTTATCTTTCCGAGCAGGCTGTGAAAATTTTCGTGCTGTTCGGTGATGTTCGCCGCGCGCGCCGTGAGTTCGGGAGGGAACTCGCGCGCGAGTATGAGCAATCGGGGGTCGCGCTCTGAATCACTGACTCTGACGCCCGCGATGACGTAGATAGCGAGCGGGCTTTCCCCTTCGTCGCGGCCAGTGAACGGGTCACCCGCTGTAAGGGTCTGCTGCTCTGCGGCAGCAAGCGTCTCTTCTATTTCAGTCTCGACCTGTTTTTCATTGATCTGAACCGTGATGCGCTGGCCGTTTACATAGACACGGGCAAGCGCGAGATTGTATTCGTCCATCTCCTGTTTCAGTTGCTGCCCGAAAGCGGCGCTATGGTAATCTGAGCGTGAAGTGAGAGAAAGGCTGCGCGCGATGGCACGGGCTATGCTTGCGAGTTCGGTCTCTTCTTTTTTGAAATAGCTTTCTTCGATGGCCTTCGCGTCATCCACGATCTGGCGCGCAGGCTCGCCGAACCACCTGTCTATGCTGCGATTCAACAATCCGAACGCAAAAAAGAAGAGCAGCAGCACGGGCAGAAGCGACAACCCTATGGCGTAGCTGACAAGCCGCGATTTGAATTTCGAGCCCGGTCGCGCCCCTTGCCGCTCGCGCACGAGTTTGATGACGTTTCTCAGCAGGACGAAGAGGACTGTGACGAATGCCAGAAAGTTCAGCGTCGAGAGCGCGTATAACAGCAGCGTTTCAGCCGCCGTATCAGGCGTGACGAATGGTCTGAGGTTGAAACCGCTCTGTGCGATCAGCGACAGCATCAACAGCAGCACCACTATCGAAAGGATGATGACCGTCATGCGCCGCTGGCCGGTCTTGCCTGTCGAGTGTTGATTTGAATCATCCAAAAGATTCGCATCTCCTTACGGTCACGAACTGCGCGAATAGATTCATTCGCGCAGTTCGTGACTGACTTCAAACTTTTCTGATTAAGGCTTTGCCTCGTATATCAGGTTGAACGGCGTCTGAGCGGCTCGACGGAAGCGAGTGAAACCTCCCTTGGTAACTACTTCGCGTATCTTCGATTCACCGGCCTGCGCTCCCAAAGCCAGTCCTACTTCCTGCGACAATGAAGCAGGGGTGCAAAGCAGCGTCGAAGCGCCATAGAAAGCTCGCCCTATGGGGTTTATATTGCCTTCGACAGTGTCTTCCGCAAAAGGCTCGACGATCATCCATGTGCCATCGGGAGCAAGCGATTCGAGCACGTGTGCCGATGCGCCGACGGGGTCGCCCATGTCGTGCAGGCAATCGAAGAATGTCACCAGATCATAGCCGGTTCCCGGATAATCTTTTGCTTTGGCCACTTCAAAATTTATCCTGTCGGATATGCCCGCCTCGCTGGCTCTCTGTTTAGCCAGTTCAATCGAGCGATCATGATAGTCGAATCCTGTGAATGTGGATTTGGGAAAGGACTGCGCCATAAGTATAGTTGAAGCGCCCAACCCGCATCCTACGTCAGCGACCTTCCCTCCGTCATTGAGTTTGGCTTCAACGCTTTCGAGCGACGGAATCCATGAGCTGACAAGGTTGGCGGCATAGCCCGGACGGAAGAACAGTTCAGTCCCTCGAAACAGCCCCGCATCATGCTCGTGCCAGCCAAACCCTTCGCCTGTGCGGAATCGTTCAATGAGTTCCGGCACAGCCTTCAGCGCAGAGGTCGCAAGCAAAAATGCGCCCGGCATATATGCGGGGCTACTTTCATCGGCAAGCGTGAACGCCTGCTCTGCTGAAAGGGAGTATTGACCCGTGCTCGCATCATATTCAACATATCCCCCCGCCGCCTGAGAGTTGAGCCATTCGCGCACATATCGTTCATTCGTGCCCGTGCGCTGTGCAAGCTCGGAAGGAAGCGTCGGCCCCTCGTTTGCCATATCTTTGTAAAGGCCAAGTTCCATGCCGATCACTACCATCCCTGCGTGAAAAGCCGCGCCGAAATCCGACACGAACTTTCCAAGTAGCTGATGAAGTTTATCCTCGTTGACAGTCGTTAAAGTTTTCTTGCTAACAGACATAAAAGTCTCCTTTCTAAAATAGTGAGGGGTTTGGATGGGGCATAGTTCAGCCGCCTTGAATAAAGCCACGACAATCGCGCTAGTCGGTTTTTCTGGCTTGTCGTTGCTTCTCAAGTTGTTCGCGGAAAGCTTTCTCTGATCCCTCGATGAAGTCGCGATAGCCCTTCGGGTCGATGAAAGGATTGTTCTTCTCGCCCTGCTTCAACCGTGCAGCCTTATCAAGCAACGAGAAGAAAGAGCCGTGCGGCCCCAGAAATACGTCGCAATGAAGCGACTTTAAAAGCTGAAATGTGTAATCGTAATCCCCAATAATGCCGGGATAATTCGGCTCGTCAATCAACTTGTAGCCGGGGGCGGATATGCTGCCTGCAAAGATCACATCGAATTTCCTGCCCGCTTCTTCGACCTGCATCATCCAGGTGGTAGAGCCTTTCGTGTGGCCCGGCGTCAGCCGCGCGGTCAGGGTGATGCCGCCTAATTCGACTCTGTCGTTGTCGCGCAGCAGTCGATCTGCTTTGACCGGCTTATATGAGAGCGAATCGCCCCATCGAAAATCGCCTTTGCCGCCGCTGGCTAAAAGCACGGCATCGGCTTCGGTCGTCATTAGTTTGGCTCCGGTCAATTCTTTTAAGTCGGCCAGCCCTCCCGCGTGATCGTAGTGCGCGTGACTGTTTATCAGTATCTTTACGTCTTCTATTTTAAAACCGAGTTTTTTGAAGTTGGCCTGAATTAAAGGGACTGTTTCAGCAAACCCGCTGTCGAGCAGTATGTGCCCTTTTGGCGTAGTGATTAAAAAAGATGAGACTTCTGTTGCGCCAACATAATAAACATTGCCGATTATGCGAAAAGGCTCAACGGGACGATTCCATAAGCGCGAAGTCTCGTCAGCCTGCGCTTTTGCAATCGAAGGAAGAACCAATAGAACCACCGGAAGCAGCATTGCGAGTCGATGGCGGAGAAGGGAAGGCTTTTGCATCAAAATATCTCTCCGGTTTACGGGCTGAGCAAATAATAATAATCCCAAATAGACGCGCTCGCTGCAACCACGCCGGGGCAATTGGATGAATTCAATAGAGGCGCAGAG
Organism: Blastocatellia bacterium; assembly: GCA_963804815.1. Lineage (GTDB taxonomy): Bacteria > Acidobacteriota > Blastocatellia > UBA7656 > UBA7656 > DATEKX01. The sequence continues at coordinate 539,148 of CAWDRU010000002.1, forward strand.
CGCGCGGAGTGGACGCAGAGATTTTCCCTGCGGTGAATCTTCTATTTCGCACAACCGGAAGCCGGGCAGTGTAACCGTTGTCTGCCGAATGGAGTTTCGGTGGAAGTGTTTGTTATTCCTTCACATCTCGCACGCCGTTCTTGCCAATGTACTCGACAAGTTCTTTAGCGAGCAAATCGCGCTGTGGCGCTTTCAGGCGTTTAATAAAGTTCGCATGTGTCCACGGGCGATAGCCTGCGATGTCCTCCCACCTGCGCGTTAAATAAATATTCATCGCCTGCCTGACGACTTCTTCAGAAACCTGTTCCGGGGGTATCGTCAACTTCAGATCCATAGTGACCCTTTGCCAGATGTCGCAAACGAATATGTCTGTGAGCGTAGCCGGAAGCGGACTCTTGCTCTTGATGCGGTAATCATAAGTCTCACCGGTAAGATATAAAGACCTTGGATAGGGCGGCGCTTTGTACTTTTCAATAAGAGGCAATATATTTTGCGGCGATGCAGGTTGAGGCGGCGATGCTTTACGGGATTGACTTTGCCCGAATGCTACGCTCCCCGATACCGAAAAGACGCAAGCCATCACGGCGAGAAATCGCGTAGATATTTTTTTATTCATAAGCGATAACCATATTCGTCGAGCGCAGGGGCACAACAAAACATCGCGCTCCGGAAGTTTCAGCCGACGCCAGCCGGGTCGGCCCTGCTGCAAACCGAAGATTATCATATCTGATCGCATTCATATCAAGGCGGCAAAATCGAAACTCTCTGTAAAATCGAAACTCTATGTTCGCCTGCCTTGATAGCTCGCCGAGGGCTTCCTATAATTGTCAGGTTATTCACCCGCTTGCACAGGAGACTGTATGCCTATAACTAAACCCGATGTCGAAAAAATTGCCGAGCTTGCGCGATTAGAGCTTACTGCCAGTGAAACAGAGGCATTCACCGAACAACTCGATTCCATACTAAGCTATATCAACAAGCTTGATGAGCTTGATACGGCTGATGTCTTGCCGATGTCGCACTCGACGACCGCAGACGGCGACACGGAATACGCGCGCCGCGACGATCAGGCCCGGCCTGGTTTAGGCCAGCAACTCGCAACCGAAAACGCTCCTGACGCGGAAGCCGGATACTTCAGAGTGCCGAAAGTCATCGGCGGATAAGAAGACAGGGAGACAAATTTGGAACTCAAAGGATTGACGATCAGTTCACTCAGAGAGCGTATTGCCTCGCGCGAAATTTCGGCTGTTGATGTATGCCGCGCTGCGCTCGACCGCATCGAAAAGCTTGCAGACTTGAACGCGTTCATCACCGTCATTGCGGACGCGGCGCTCGGTCAGGCCGCGCGCATTGACGACCTTGCAGAAAAAGGCGAACCGCTTCCCCCGCTCGCCGGAGCCGTCATCGCCGTCAAAGACAACATGGTCATTAAAGGCGTGCGCACAACGGCAGGCTCGCGGATTCTGTTCAACTACAAGCCGCCTTACACCGCGACCGTGATCGAACGGCTTGAAACGGCTGGCGCTGTCGTCGTAGGCAAAACGAACCTCGATGAATTCGCGATGGGGTCGTCAACAGAAAACTCCGCTTATGGCCCTGTCAAAAACCCGTGGGATACTGCATACGTGCCGGGCGGGTCGTCGGGCGGGTCTGCCGTTGCGGTCGCAGCCGGTATGGCGATGGCCGCGTTAGGCTCCGACACGGGCGGCTCGATTCGTCAACCTGCGAGCCTGACCGGCGTTGTCGGTCTCAAGCCTACTTATGGCCGCGTGTCGCGCTACGGGCTTATAGCTTTCGGCTCGTCGCTCGATCAAATCGGCCCGCTTACAAACTCGGTCGAAGACGCGGCGCAAGTGCTGAACGCGATTGCGGGCCGCGACCCCGCAGATTCAACGTCGTCCAACATCAGAGCCGATGATTATGTGGCTGCGCTTTCGGGCGATGTGCGCGGCCTGCGCGTAGGAGTGCCACGCGAATATTACGGCGAAGGGCTTGACCCGGAAGTCCGAGAGATGACAGAGGCTGCAATCAGGAAGCTTGAAGAGATGGGCGCAAACGTTGTGGACGTGAGCCTCCCGCATACAGAGTATGCAGTGCCTGTTTACTATTTGATTGCGACGGCTGAAGCAAGCGCGAATCTTGCGCGCTTTGACGGCGTGCGATATGGCTTCCGCGCCGAAGACGCGGCCACGCTGAAACAGATGTATAGCCGCACGCGTGATGAAGGATTCGGCACGGAAGTGAAGCGGCGCATTATGCTCGGCACTTATGCGCTGTCTGCCGGGTACTACGACGCCTATTATGGCAAAGCGCAAAAAGTGCGGTCGCTGATCGAGCGCGATTTTCGCAACGCATTCGCCTTGTGCGATGTGATAGCGACGCCCACAGCGCCGACTCCCGCGTTCCGCATTGGCGAAAAAACGAACAACCCGCTTGAGATGTATCTATCCGACATTTACACGATAACGGCCAATCTGGCAGGCGTGCCGGGTGTGAGCCTGCCCTGTGGCGTCTCTTCAAACGGATTGCCCATCGGCGTGCAGTTGATAGGCCGTCACTTCGATGAAGCGCTGTTGCTGAAAGCGGCGCACAACCTGGAACAGGCTCTGGGAGTCACTTCCACGCCGCCCGGATTGATATAAAGATGAAAGGAAAGAGCCAAAACGACGAAAGGTGACTGGAAATCAGCGCCTTTCCATCCCCCTTTTTCTGTTTCCGCTTACCTCTAATGCTGGAAACCTTCAAAGCAGACCAGAGCAGCAATCCTACTCAGCCGGGGCTTGACGCCCGGTTCAGCTCAACAGATTTGCTGCTGCTGTTGATGACCGTCATCTGGGGGTCGAACTTTACCGCGATCAAATATTCGCTCGAAGACCTCCTGCCGCTCAGTTTCAACGGGTTGAGATTTGCCATCGCCTCCATCGTGATGCTGGTGGTCGTGTTCGCCTCCGGCGGCAACTTTAAAGTTGCGCGCGGCGATGGCCTGCGGCTGTTTGTTTTAGGCTTGTTCGCAAACACCCTGTACCAGTCGCTTTTCATTCTGGGCATGGCGCGCACCACGGCAGGGAACGCCGCGCTGATACTGGCCACAACGCCATTCTTTACTGCCGTCATCAGCCGTATCCGCAAACATGAATACTTTCAGGCTCGCGGAGTTGCAGGTTTATTGCTGGCCTTTGCGGGCATAGCGTTAATCATTTTCAGCGGGCATAAAGAGGTTTCATTTGGCGAGACTGTGCTGGGCGATTCTCTGCTTATTGCATCGAGTGTTTGCTGGGCCTTATACACGGTCGGATCAAAGCCGCTTGTGCATTTTTATGGCCCGATAAAAACAACCGCGATAATGATGGTGAGCGGCACTCCTGTGCTTCTGTTGATATGCGCCCCGTCGCTCATCGAACAGGACTGGTCGCGCGTTCGGTATGTTGCCTGGATAGGACTTGTTTACAGCGCAGTCTTTGCAATTGCGATTGCTTACATTATCTGGAATCAGGGGGTGCGAAAGATAGGCTCGACGCGGACCGCGATCTATTCAAATATCACTCCTGTCGTTGCTGTGCTTGTTGCCTGGCCCGCACTGGGGGAAGCGCCGACGGTCGGCCAACTCGTCGGCGCTTTCGTCATATTCACAGGTCTTTATTTCGTGCGCAACGGGATGACTGCAATTGCGTCAGAGCAGAAGCCCGAAGCCGATTAATTCAGAGCAGGACCGATTGAAATAACATTCAACCACATCATCAGCGTTCTAATGAAATGACAGCCCGACGCGGAAAACTACGGTGTGCGCTCTGTCGCTTGAAAATACATGATCGCGCACTTCAAATCGCAGGCCGAAGCGATTGGTCATCCAGTAATTTAGGCCGCCGCCAAAGTTGCCGCCGCCCGCACCCGCAAATGCTACCGAACCGCCGCCTGTTAAAAATGGCACGGCTTTCCCTGATCGGTTGAAGTGATATGAACCGTTAACCGATACAAGGCCAAATCCACTGCCCGTGCTCCTTGTCGAAGCGATATAGCCCAGTTCGGCTCCAATACCGGCTCCGTTGCCAAAATGTCCTTCAACGCCTCCTCCCGCATTTATCACTGCGTTTTGATCGAAGTCAGACCCTCCGCCCACGCCGCCGAAACCATATACCCATGCTTTTCGCTCGCTCGACCTCTGGCCAAACGCCAGCCCCTGAGCCAGTATGATAAACACAATTGCAACCATTATTCTTTTCATGATTTGCTCCAGTAGAAAATTTTTTGATTCGCAGGGAACCTTTCGATCTCTATAGAGCAATGCTGATGCCATAAACAATGGCAGCGTTTATCGGTGGTTTAAGATTGCAAGCGCAGTAATAGCGCGGCAGATGTCAGGACAATCTTGCGGCAGGGATATAAAACCGGGGATGAAGGATGAGGGATGAGGGATGAAAAGGAATTCCTGCTTTCATTCATCCCTCATCCATTCTTTTTTATTGCGGAGGGGTTGCGTTTGATGGTTTTTTATCGACTACAATCCTGTGATCGAGATTCGCCACGCGCCAGCCCAACGCGAAGATCATGCGGGTTATGCGCTCCATCTTCTCGAAATCGATTTTGTCCACATCGTCGGTCGTCCTGTGATAATCGCGATGTACGCCCGTGAAGTAAAAGATGATCGGCACGCCGTGCTTGGCATAGTTGTAATGGTCCGAGCGATAGTAAAATCGCTCAGGGTCATTCTCGTCGTTATATCTGTAATCAAACTTCATGCGGGCCGTTTCTGAGTTCGTTTCTTCGCTCAACCTGTTCAGTTCTGTGGAATGTTTATCCGCGCCGATGACATACAAACCGTCTTTATCCGTCAACTCTCTGTCGCGCGGGTCTGTGTCGCTTGCGGAACGGGTGCGGCCAACCATGTCGATATTGAAATCGGCCACAAGTTTTTCGAGCGGCACCACGGGTTCATAATCGGTATTGAATTCAGAGCCGAACAGCCCCAGCTCTTCGCCCGTGTGAAAGATAATCAGTATTGATCTTTTCGGGCGCGGCCCCACGGCAAACGCCTGCGCGATTTCAAGCACAGAGACTGTCCCTGAGCCGTCGTCGTCCGCGCCGTTATAGACTTCGCCATTGTCGCTGGTCTTCAGATGATCGTAATGCGCGCTGAATACGATGTATTGATCTTTAAGCTTTGGGTCTGAGCCTTCGAGTATTCCTGTTACGTTTTGAGCGGGCGGGGCTTCCTTCACTGTTGATTTCGTCCTGATCTCTGCGGTCGCCGTAAGGGCCGTGGGTTGAAGCGGCTTGCCCAATGTCATCAGATAAGCGGTGTCTTTACCCATGGCTTTGGCAATGGCTTTGACTAAATCGGGCCCGGCTGTGATAGAGGGCATGATTTTGCCCGATTGAGTGGCGCGCGACGGCAGGCCAAGCTGATCGCCTCTGGTCATGTATAACTTGACTTCGTTCCATTGCATCATGGCGGGAGCGGAAAGAATTGTAATCACTCCAATCGCGCCATGCGCGAGTGCCGCGTCCAGGTCTCGTTCTTCCGGCGGGATGGTCACATTAACGAGATTATCGGGAACGCCATCAACAAGGATGACGATCTTGCCCTTAACCGCAAGCCCTGCGTAATCGTCATGTCTGTTTTTTGGAGAAGCGATGCCATAGCCCGCAAACACGAGCGAACCTGAAATATCCGCGTTCATCCCTCCTGTGCTGATGAAGCCATCGCCGAATTTGAACTCAAGTTTTTCGCTGCCTGAATGAAACGTGACCCGGCTGTTTGCCGTATCAGGGTTGCTGTATTGAAGAGGCACTTTTTGAAAGAATGAGCCGTCTCGCGCTGCGCCCTTGTAGCCATAGGATTCGAGCTGCGATGCGAGATAGCGCGCTGCGATTCGGCTCGACGGGCTGAGAGTGAAGCGCCCACCAAGCTCGTCAGAAGCAAGAAAGCTCAGGTGCTTTTTCAGATCGCCCGCGCTGATGCTGGACATCTCTTCGCGCGAGGGGAGCGGAAGATTTGAGGCTCCTGCCAGCGTCGCTATCGAGAGAATGGCGAGCAACACAGAGGCCAGCGCTCTCCTTAACGAAAAGTGGTGCTTCATGAAAAACTCCTTAAATCATGGGATGAGGGATGAAGGGTGAAGGATGAATAAAAGCAGGAATTTCTATTCATCCTTGATCACTTTTTTTACAGGGCCGACGACCACTGTCGTCAGGCAATCAGGAGCGATATGTTTGCGCGCCACTCTGGCGACCTCATCAACCGTGACGCTACGAATCCGCTCAGGGTATCTCTCAAGGTAGTCGAAACCGAGCGCGTATACTTCGGCCTCGACGAGGAAGTCTGCGACCTGAAGGTTTTTCTGAAAATGAAATACGAAGCTGCCCGTGAGATATGCTATTGCCGCCTCGACTTCGTCCTGGCCGACAGGCTCGCCGACTATGCGCACTATCTCTTTGCGCAATCCTTCAATCGCGCGGTTGAGGTTTTCGGGCGATGTGCCAATGTAGGCGATGAAGCGCCCCGGATCAAGACCCGCGCTCGATGTTACGGAACTGAAAGTGCTGTAAGCCAGCCCCTGTTCGTCGCGCAGTATTCGCGGAATGCGCGAGGTGAATCCGGGGCTTGAGCCTAGAATTGTGTCCATTACCAGCAGCGCGTAATAATCCGGATTACTGCGCTCGATCCCCATGTGGCCTATGAAGATATTGACCTGTTCTTTCGGCGCATGAACAAATCGCTCGATGGCATCTGTTTGACGAATCGGGGAAGCGACTTCGGGCATTTCAAACATTATAGCTTGCGGCCACACGCCGAATATCTCTTCGATCTGATTTCTGATGGCTGTTTTGTCGATGTCGCCGACTATGGCGAGAACCGTATTGTTTGGAACGTAGTAACGCCTGTAGAACGCGACCGCGTCGTCTCTGGTCAAACTGCTCACAGTCTTTTCGTACCCGATGGCCGGGCGGTGCTGAGGCGTGCCTTTGAAGACGATTTCGTTGAAAACATCCGAAGCTTTGGTGCGCGGGACATCCAATCGACTTCGGATCTGCGCGACTCGACGGTCGATCTGCTGGCGGATTTTGTCTTCGGGGAATGAAACATTCATCAATAGATCGGCTATCACATCAAGCCCCAGCGTAATGTCTTTTTCGAGGAATACCGCAACGACGCCGCTCGATTGATAATCGCCGAACGTGCCGATTCGACCTCCCACTGATTCGACCGCTTCGGCTATCTGCTGCGATGTTCGCGTTGCGGTTCCTTCGTCCAGCATCTCGCCGACGATTGATGCGAGCCCCGCCTTTTCGTCCGGCTCGTAACGCGAGCCCGCGCGCACGACTGCCTTGATTGAAACGGACGGCGTCGAATGATTTTCTGAAAGCAGGAGCACTAGCCCGTTCGGAAGTACTATGCGCTCGACATCGAGACGGGGCCCCGCGCTTTGCTTTGGATTAGATGACACTCTTTCGCTCCTTATTCGTTTACCAGATAGCCTACGGTTCTGTTGTCCTGTGTGAAATACTTTCGCGCCACGCTCGCCACATCTTCCACCGTGACTGCGCGTATTCGGTCAAGCAGAGTGTCGAGGAATTTGTAGCCGCGCGAATCCGCAGGCACACGTTCATCGAAGGCGATGGTTTCGTACTGGCCGAGCAGGATTGCCTGTTGCAACGGTTCCTCGTTGCTCAGGACGAGATCGGATTCTATCTGCCGTTTCGCTTTTTCAAGTTCTGCGTCTGTGACATCGGCAACTTTCAGGCGCTCTATCTCGTCGTAGATCGCCTGCTCTACGACGCTTAACTGGAAGCCGGGTTTCAATTCGGCCTTTATGTAAAAGAGCGAAGGGTCTATGTGATCGTGAAAGTTTGCGCTGGCAGACGTGACCGACTCGTCACGCTCGACCAGCCGTTGATATAGACGCGAAGACTTGCCCGTCGAAAGGATAGCCTCCATGATCTGTAGCGCATAAGCGTCAGGGTCTCCGACTGGGGGCGCGTGATGAGCGATAAGCAATCTTTCGACGGGAGTCTCTTTTTTCACTAGGACGCGCTTTTCGCCTCGCTGCGCCGGTTCGACTATGCGGAGCGCTTTGGCTTCATGGCCTGCCGGTATAGGGCCAAACAACGCTTCTACCTTCTCCGTGATTTCATCGCTGTTGAAATCGCCGACGATTACGAGCGTGGCATTACGCGGATGGTACCACTTGTCGTAATAATCCTTCATGTCGGCTCCCGTAGCCGATTCCAGGTCTTCAATCCACCCGACTGTCGGCCAGTGATAAGGGTGCTGGCGAAAGGCCGTCGCCCACACTTCGTTTTCGAGCGCCTCCCACGGGCCGTCAAGCCCTATGCTCAACTCCTCTTCCACGACCTGCTTTTCCGAAGCGAACTCTTCTTCGGAAAACAAAGTATTACGCATGCGGTCGGACTCGATCTCCAGCGCGTCCTGCCAGCGGTCGGACGCAAACGTGAAATAGTAAGCAGTGAAGTCCAGCCATGTGAATGCGTTATTCGCGCCGCCGTTTCTGAGCGTTATCAAATCGATCTCGCCTTTCTTGTAGCGCGTCGTGCCCTTGAAAAGCATGTGCTCAAGAAAATGCGATTTGCCTGTCTGCCCCAGCTCTTCGTTACGCGAACCGACGCGATACCAGATGACTGATGCGACAACGGGCTTATCGTGGAGTTCTTTTGTGATAAGGGTAAGCCCGTTTGGCAGGACTCGCTTTTGAACGCCCCGTGTGATGAAAGGTTGGATCTGCGATTGGCTTTCGGTTTCCCGATCGTCCGTGATTGTCAGTGTAGTCATAATAGTTTTTTCAATAAGTGAAAATTACTTGCCTCTTTTAAAGTATCACGCACAGTCGTCTACTTGCTCGAATGTCGAGATAAAAATTGTAGTGGCCTGAAAGAAGCAATGTCAAACCCGCTGCCCGTGCCTGCACGTAGCAAAAAAAATCGCCCCGGCCATCTCATTGGCCGGGGCGATTGATTAAGAGGCGAAACTTTTTTTAGAAGTTCAGCCTGAATTGGAATTCTATGACTCGTCCGCCCGGATCGTTCGTGCCCGAAACGGTGAAGTCGCGGTAAGCGGCGCGCGTCTGGCCGAAGCCCGACGCATTGACCGGAACGGTTCTGGAATCCGCAGTGGCGCTGAGGATGTAGAAGTCCGTTCGGTTAAATGCGTTCAACAACTGCATGCGCGCCTCGAAGTTGACACGCTCAGTGATTCGCGTACGCTTGACCAGGTTGAGGTCAAAGCGCATGGTCATCGGGCCGTTCAGGAAGATGCGCGAGCCAAGCTCGCCCGGCGTCGTCGGTGGGCCGACGTAGGGCGCGCTCTCGTCGAGGTCCGCAAGCGTCTTGCCGCCGACTTCAAATGCCGCCTGAGAGTTCTGGATTATTGAATCCGGCAGGTAGAAGACTACTCCAAGTCCATTGACCGTCGTCTTGCGAATATCGACCAGATCCTGAAGCTGCTTGGTCGATATGTTGTGAAGCGTGACGCCGGATTCATTCTGGTTGAAGGTCGCACGTCCGCCGGTCAGCAGGAAGGGCGCGCCGGACTGGATGCGGGCAACGCCGCCCGTCTGCCAGCCTTCGAGCACCTTGCTTACAACCGGAATGTGCCCGTTCATAAACGCTCTGCCCGGCCCAATCGGTATCTCGTACAGCCAGTCTGCCTTGAACGAGTGGCGAATGTCCCAGGGCGACGGGCCTTTGTCTGCATTCAGATCGCGAAGCGTTCGCGGCTGAATTGCAACCACAGCAGAACTGCCGTATGCGTTGGCAAGCGCTTTGCCGAACTGATAGCTGCCCTGTACGAGCAGGCCGTTCGACAATCGTCTGCGAACTTCCAACTGCATCGCATGGAACTGTGTGTCGATTCCGTTTGTAATCAGGAAAGCGCCGCCTGTGGTTTGCGGATTGGCGATGAAGAAATTCGACACCTTCTGCCCGTTGGGCAGCGTGACGGACGGAACCAGATTGGCATTGATAAGACGAGTCATGCGCGCGGCGGTAAATGCGATGGCGTTGGCCGTTGCGCCCGCCTGTCCCTGTATCAACTGTGTTGCGGTCGTCAGATCGGTTGCCGAGTTGATCGAAGTCGTCAACAGCGGCACGTTGACCTGCCCCGCCAGACCGGCGTTGCCGTAGTTGCAGTTGCCTGCCGCCACGCAGCCCGGATTTGCTCTGGTGAAGATCTCAAGATTGTTCTGCGCGGCTTTGAACTGATTGAGGAATCCGTTCTCGAATATGTTCACCTCGTTGTAGTTGTACTGTCTCCACAAACGAGTGCCGTGCGTGCCGACATAGCGAAGCTCGATCGCTGTGTTCCTGTTGAGTTCGCGCTGTAAGCCGAACGAGTACGACTGCGTGTAGCCCGGCTTCAGGTTCGGATCAAAGTCGTTTGCCGCAGTTCCGGCGGCTGCGAGCAGCGGGAAGCGACTGGTGTCCGTCGGAGGAGTGAGCGCCGGGAAACTGTCCCGATTGCGGAAGAGTACGCTTCCGGCAGGGAATATTTCCGGCGTGATAGTCGGGCTGACGTTGAGCGTGAGTGTCGGCCCGTCGTTCGCGCCGAATATGCTCGTGTAGGCATTGAAGCCTTCGCGAGTGTAGGCCACCGAGTAGCCGCCGCGAAAAACGGTTTGATCGCTATCGCCCAACAATTTGCTGAGAATGCCTGACTTGAAGTTGGGACTCCACGCAAAACCGAATGACGGCGCGAAATCCGTGTGACGGGTTCTGAATCCTTTTTCAGACGGATCCAGCAGACGGAAGAATGTAGGCGTGTTGGTGATCACATCGGGTCTGAATATATTGCCGTTGCCCGAAACGCCGAATACGCCGTCGATGCCGGTTCTGGTATAGACCAGATTATCGTTGATCGGCGAAGGATCGATCTCCCATCGCAGACCGTAGGTCAGGGTCAGATTCGGTCTGGCCTTCCATGTATCCTGCGCGTAATAGGCAAATTCGTTCTGGTGATTGCGCTCGGTAAACGGAATGAAGCCAAACGCACGCGTATCTTCATCGAGCGAGGCCGAGGCGTTTATTCCGCTCACTCGCCCTGTCAGCGCAGCGTAAAGTTGCTGAGCCTGTGTGCGTTGAGCAGCCGTCGAGCCGGGGAAGTTTCCGGTCGTGAATATGTTGGTTGCGCCCGTTGCAATCGGGTCACCCGTGGCAATGCCGAACACGACCTGCGGCACGGTCTGTGTGCCGACGGCTTGTGTGAATGATGCCACTCGTGTGAACGCAAATCCGAGGTTGAGCGTATGCGATCCCCTCAGCAGATTGAGGTTGTCGCTGAAGCCTTTGACCGGAGTGTTACGCCGTGACTGCGTGCGGCGATTGTAGAAGGCTCCGGTGCCGAGACCCTGCGAGCCCAGATAGGTTCCGCTTTGAACGGCGTATCCGCCCCAGAAATCATACAGGCCGGGAGCGAACTCCTGCGTAAACAGCGAGGTGCCGTTGCCTGATGACGTGGCTCGCAATTCATTGACCATGCGATCATTGATCGTCCAGCGGTGCGCGCCGACAAACGAAAACGAGTTGCGATGAATTGAGCCGGTTATTCCCGGATGTCCTACAACTATTCCTTCTCCGGGATAGGTGCTGAGCTGTCCGTTGACCGCATCCGGATCCGAGAAATAGTGTTGATAGTTGTGGACGAACTCCAGGTGATGCTTGCTCGAAATGTTGTAGTCGAGCCTTACGGTCGGAAACCAGCGGATGTTTTTGCCGGGATCCTGGAAAGTATAATCGAGGCGGTTGAAGTCGCCCTGAGTCGCGATGCGACTCTGTAGCGCGCCGGACCTGTGAACGGCGCTTTCAATTATGCCCAACCCCGCATTGACCGTCGGATCAATCGTTCCGGTGAATCCTTTGGAAGCCGCAAGATCCAGCACATTCACATTTTTGACTGCGCCGGTCGGATCGGTGTAGGTGAAGTTGCCCAGTCGCGCCTGAGGCGTCAGCACCAGTATGTTTCCGACTGGCGTGCCCTGCGTTCCGTAATCCTGCGGCAGGGTGAAGTATTCGTAGTTGACGAAGAAGAAAGCCTTCTCGCGATCCTTCCACAATCCCGGAATGACTATCGGTCCGCCGAGATTGCCGCCGTACTGGCGAAGGATGAACGCATCGCGCGGCAGGCCGTCGATGTTGTTGAAGTAGTAATTCGAGTTGAAGGTCTTTGAGCGATACTGCCAGAACGCGCCGCCATGAAATTCGGGCGAGCCGCTCTTGGTAATGAATCGCACCTGTACTGCGCCTTCGCCGCCACTCTCAGCGCCCGGCACGGCGGTCGAAACGGTCACTTCCTGCACGGCATCGGATTTCGCCTGAATGCTTGTAAAGAACCCATCCGAAGAGCGAAGGAAGTTGTCTTGAATATTCGCGCCGTCTAAGGTCAGATTGACTGAGCCTTTCGGCAGACCGTTGATCGTTGAAGCGCGCGGAACGCCCGGCGTGGCGACGCCCGGCAGCGTGGTGATGAGCGTGAGCGCGTCTCGCGTGCTGAAAGGAAGCTCGCCTATCTGACGCCCTACGATGGTGGTCGATACGGTCGCGCTTTCGGTTTGAAGAACCGCCGCGCCGCCCGTCACAACTACCTGCTCGCTTGCACCACCCGGTTCAAGCACATTGTTTAATGTGGCGACAGAGCTTGCATCGACCTTCACCTCTTTCGCCACTGTCGTCTTAAATCCGGCTGCGGTGATGGTAACGGTGTACGTTCCGTTCGGAATGGAAGGAATGTTCCATCCGCCCTCGTCGTTGGCCGCTGTCTTGTATTCCCCTTGAGTCTGATCGTTTCTGGCTACGATGTGAGCCTTGGGGATGAGCGCGCCTTGCGAGTCTGTAACAACGCCTGTGAGTCGCCCTGTGGTGGTGACCTGCGCAGGGACTGTTGAAGTCACAAGCGAAAGCACGACCAGAAGCAAGCCTATATGGCTTGTGAAACGCTTATTCATATGCATCCTCCTCAAGACCTGTTTGTACAGGTGCTGGTTTCCTAAGTGAGCTTACCGAGATTGACTGAAAACGTGATTGACGAAAACAAGATAGCCGCTCTGCGCCTGAACTATTCTTGAATTTTTGCGCCTTGATTGCCCTGGTGCTGAGTTACTAACGGTTTTCGATGGGGGCAATCTACAACTTTTGGCCGGAAATTACAAGCCCAATTGCAAAAAATTACATCAAGCTGTGAGCAACAAAGATCACGCTTTTTCCGCCACTCGCGCGATGGTAAAAACATTGACGCGCGCCGCGCCATCCTCAAGCAGCGCTTTCGTCGCCGCCGCGATAGTGCTGCCTGTCGTAAACAGATCATCGACGAGCAGCACGCGCGCTCCCTGCAAAGCTTCGGGACTGGTTACCTCGAACGCGCGCTCGACTGACCGCGCGCGATCTTTCAAATCAAGCCCTGCCCTGTGCCGCTCTGTGCGCTTCACGCGAACCAGCAGGCGATCATCCATGTTGAGTTGAAAGTCCGAACAGATGATTTTCGCTAAGACACGCGCCTGATTGAACCCGCGCTCCATCTCTCTTGATCTGTGCAGCGGAACCGGCACAATTATGTCGTTAGCCAGAATAAGGCTGTGCTTTGAATATGTCTCGGTGATGATTGCGCGCAGGCGGCGACAGATGTGCGGGTGAGATTTTAGAAACAGTATGCTCGCTTCAATAGCGCCCGAATAGATGCCGCACGCGCGCGCAGCCGAGAATGCAAACCCGTTGCAACTGCCGCAGTGTGCAACGTGCAGTGGGGTAGCATACGGGGTTGTCGTGTGCAGCGGTGCCGCGCACTTCACGCATGCAGGATCAGCGATCAATCTGGTGATTGCGGAATCCTTCCAGCAGTCGAGACATGCTACGCCATCATCATAAGACTCGATCATCTGACCACAAAGACGGCATTGTTCCGGATAGACGGAAGCGACAATGCCGTCTCTCACATTTCTGATGGCGCGAGCAAGCACGCTTGAGCCTCTATACGGATGTCAGCGGGATTGGGCCGAAAGGGGCGGCCCGTAATGAGGGGATTAAAATCGAAAACGCAATCCGCAGATGGCAAAGCCACTTGCTTTGCCATCTGCGGCGATATGAAAAATCCTAAATCTCTTTTTCAGTTAACAGGCCCTGTTCCATAAGCTCCTGGCAGCGAATGCAGTGAGGCGTCCACGCGATGGCGTCCAGCCGTTTGGGCTGAATCTCTTCGCCGCAGTTTATGCATTCGCCGTAAGATCCATCGGCTATTCGTTCAAGCGCCTCTTCAATCAGCCGGAGGGTGTTGCGCTCGTTCGTGCTTTGAGAAAAGAGGAGTTCTTTTGTGTATGAGTTCGATGCCTTATCGGCAGGATCCTGGCTGACATCGCGGTCAGCTTCGCGGCCATAGTCTTCTGTGCGCTCAACCATGTTGAGTAGCTGGTTTCTGCGTTCGATCAACTTGGCCTCATATTGTTTCAGTCTCTTTTTATCCATCGAAATCTCCTGGCCCTGAATTTGAATGAATCACCCGATAGCCCAGGCTCTAATCCATGTAACCTGCTCGGCTCTCCCTTATTTTTGATACGGCAGGTCGTAAATGATAGTAAATGCGCGGTAGACCTGCTCAACCAACAATGCCCGCGCAAACTCATGAGTCAACGTCATGCGAGACAACGCCAGCACAGCATCCGCCCGTTTGCGCACAGCGTCGGATAGTCCGCTATGCCCGCCGACGATGAAGGTTATCTGCTTAGTGCCTGTCAATCGGTGTTTCTCAATGAACTCGGCCATTTGCAGAGAATCCATCTCCCGCCCTCGCTCATCAAGCGCGATGACGAACGGGTCTGACACAGTGCGCGCCAGAATGTCTTCGCCTTCTTTGTCAATGATCCTCTGCGCGATTGTTCCCACGTTATCGCGGTCGCGCAGTTCCACTATTTCAACCTGAGCGAAGCGAGCGAGCCGGTCCAGATACTCCCCGATCAGCTCTTTGATCGGGGCACGCTTCGTCTTTCCTACCCATACGAACCGCAACCTCATAATTGATTCACCGGTGAGTCATTGCGTCAATGATTCAATGAACCAATTCATCCCTGCCCCGCATGATTGGCCTTCGCCTTGCCGATGTTATAGCGCCGCATCTTCTCGTAAAGGTTCTTGCGGCTGATGCCGAGAATCTCGGCTGCGCGCGTCTTGTTTCCACGCGTATATTCAAGCACCTCGCGTATGTAAACCGACTCAAGCTCTGCGAGCGACGGCTTCCGCGTGCGCGATTGCATCAATCGGGCTGCTGATCTGAGGTAATCGGGCAACTGCTCCGGCTCTATCGCGTCTCTATTAGTTGCGAGCATGGCATGCTCTATGATGTTTCTCAGCTCTCGAACATTGCCTGGGAAATCGTAGCTCTTGAGCATTTCAAGCGCTTCGTTTGAAAGATGAACTCCTACGCGCCCGCTGCGCGCGGCAAACTGTCTTAAAAACTGTTCGGCAAGCTGCCCCACATCTTCGATTCGATCTATCAGGCGCGGCAGATCAATCGTTACAACGGCCAGCCTGTAGTAAAGGTCTCCGCGAAAGGCGTGACTGCGCACGGCCTCCTTCATATCAACGTTGGCGAGCGCGATTATGCGGACATCGATTCGCACGCTCTGCTTTCCGCCCAGTCGTTCAAAGCTGCGCTCTTCGATCACGCGCAGCAGTTTGGCCTGAGACGGCGGGCTGAGGCTTGCAATCTCGTCGAGCACCAGCGTGCCGCCATCTGCTGCTTCAAATCTTCCGGGCTTGGATTCGGTCGCGCCAGTGAAAGCCCCTTTCTCGTAGCCGAACAGTTCCGACTCAAGCAGATCTTCGGGCAGCGATGCACAGTCTATTTTGACAAAAGGTCGGTCACGCCGCGCGCTCGCATCGTGGATAGTGCGCGCGACTACATCTTTGCCGGTGCCTGATTCACCGAGCACCAGAACATTAGCGCCTGTGGCCGCGACCCTCTCGACGACCTCCGCCACTCTTTGCATGGCGGGTGAATTGATAACAAGCTTCATAATCTTTTGCCGCCGGTTGAAACGATGAATGATGAATTAAAAAGCGAGAGCGTGCTTTTTATCACACATCATTCTTCCTTGATCTCCACGCGCCTGGCGTCGCGCCATAATCGTTCCAGATCATAAAAACGCCGCGACGCGTTGCTGAACACGTGCACGATGAAATCGCCGTAGTCTAGCAGAATCCACTCGGCACTGCTATAGCCTTCGATATGCAATGGGCGCTTGCCTTCATTACGCAGTTGCTCTCCGACCGCATCACATATGGCCTGCACCTGGCGCGAGTTCGTTCCCGTGCAGATCAGGAAGAACTCCGTGAATGAAGCGATCTCGCGCAGGTCAAGCAGAACGATATCGTCCGCTTTCTTGTCGCTTGCAGCACGTGCGGCAAGCTTCACTGCATCTTCCGGCTCAAGCGGCGAATCAGCGTTTTGCAGTTGAATCTCTTCTTTTGCTGTACTACCCATCAGATTACCGCCTATATAATTCATATTTCTCGACATAATCAACTACACGCGGAGGAACCATTGCTTCAATAGTTTCTCCGTCGCGCCGACGCCGCCTTATATCCGTGGCGGAGATGTCCATGTTTACATAATCGGTCAAAAAAATCCGGCAATCATTTATTTGGCCGCCCTGCAATCGAACGTCTATGTCCGGCCTCTCCCGCAGATCAATTATATTCGATGTGAAGGCGGCTGAAAGGCTCGACGCCTGCATCGCATACCCTGGCCGCGCAGCTACTATCAGGTTTGCGTTTGCCAGTATCCGTTCAGGCTCGCGCCAGGTGTTCAACTCGTCGAAAGAATCTGCGCCCATAACAAAGAACAACGATGCTTGCGAACCGTATACGTCGCGCAACCGCTCAATAGTTTCAAAGGTGTACGGCCTTTCCGGCGCTTCGATTTCCATAGTCGATACTTTCATGCGCGGTTCGTCGAGCGTGGCGAGTACGGCCATCCCGTACCTGTGATAAGCGTCCGAGATTGAGCGCGAATTCTTGTGAGGCGGCCTGTGCGCAGGAATAATCAGCAACTCGTCGAGCGCGAAGTTCCGAGCCACGGCGCGCGCAACTTCTAAATGCCCATTGTGCAGCGGGTCGAATGTTCCTCCGTATACCCCTATTCTGCCGTACGTTCCTGCTTTGCGCTCACTCATGGTCAACGGTTTCCGGCCTCTGGGTTCTGGTCCTGTAACCGGGACCCTGAGACTAGAAACCAGAGACTAATTCTTCACTCTTCAATCGAAGCTGCTCGACTTTTCTGCCGAGCGCATTGATCAACTGCTTGATGCCCTGACCTGTCACTGCTGAAATCTCGAACATCTCAAACCCTTGCGCTTCGGCGAAGGCGCGCAAACGCTCTACGCGCGCCGGGTCATCAACCGCATCCATCTTTGACGCAGCTAAAACCAGCGGCTTATCCAGCAGATCGGATTTGTAGAGCTTCAGTTCGTTGCTGATCTTTAAAAAATCTTCAACCGGATCGCGCATCGTCGAAGAGACATCGACAATGTGCAGCAGCAGCTTCGTGCGTTCGATGTGGCGCAAAAACTCCAGTCCAAGCCCCGTGCCTTCGTGCGCGCCCTCGATCAACCCCGGAATATCTGCGACTACGTAAGTGTCGCCATCACCATAAGTGACGACGCCGAGATTCGGTTCAAGTGTGGTGAACGGATAATCGGCTATCTTTGGTCGCGCCGCCGATATGCGCGAGATCAGGGTTGACTTTCCCACGTTAGGAAAACCGACCAGCCCGATATCAGCAATCAACTTCAACTCAAGCTGAAGCGTGCGAACTGCGCCGGGATGTCCGTCTTCGTGATAGCGAGGCGCGCGATTGGTCGAGGTTGCAAACTGCGCATTGCCGCGCCCGCCCCGCCCGCCCGGCGCAATATTGATGCGCTCTCCGGCAAGGGAAAAATCGTGGACGAGTTCACCCGTCTCTCCGTCCGTAACAATCGTGCCGACGGGAATCAGTATGATTAAGTCTTCGCCGTCGCGCCCGTGGCGATTGCTGCCTTCGCCGTGTCTGCCGCGCTCTGCACGATATTCGGGATTGAATCGGAATTGCAAAAGCGTGTTGAGCTGGGTGGTAGCTTCCATGAAGACCGAACCGCCTCGCCCGCCATCGCCGCCGGAGGGGCCGCCTCGGGGTACGAACTTCTCGCGGCGAAACGCAGTCACGCCGTTGCCCCCGTCGCCGCCTTTAACTACTAGCCTGGCCCGATCTAAAAACTGCATCTTGTCAGTGGTCAGCGGCCAGTAGCCAGCTCAGAATTGTTCTATATCTGACCACTGGCAACTAACTATTGACCGTTACTCCGCTGGATAGACGCTGATGAACTTGCCTTTGCGTCCCTTTTGTTCAAACTTCACAACACCTGTTATGAGCGCAAACAGCGTGTCGTCTTTGCCGCGACCGACGTTAGTGCCCGGCTTGAATACCGTGCCGCGCTGGCGAACTAAAATTGTGCCGCCATGCACGTTCTCGCCGCCAAAACGCTTTACGCCCAGTCTCTGCGCATTTGAATCGCGCCCGTTGCGCGAACTGCCTACACCTTTCTTGTGTGCCATGATTCCTCGCTCAGTAATTCATCCGCCGTGAGTCAGTAAACCACTCTGACTACTGCTCATCAGCATCTGAATCTGTTTGTTTGCTTTCTCCGCCGATTGATTCGATTCGCACGGCTGTATAATTCTGGCGATGGCCGTGTATCTTCTTATACTGCTTGCGGCGCTTCTTTTTAAACACGATTATCTTGGGCGCGCGGCCATGACCGACTACGGTGGCAGTGATCGTGCCGCCGCCGAGTTCCAGGTCCTGGCCTTCGCCCTGCAAAAGCGTTTTGAGTTCAACCGAATCGCCGACCTCAGCCGTGATCGAAGGCACTTTTATAACGTCGCCTTCGTTGACTCGAAACTGCTTGCCACCCGTTTGAACGATAGCGTATGCCACAGTAAGCTCCCTCCAAAAAAATACTTATGACGAAAGTCTGAAATTATAGCGGGCCGTTTGATCTGATGTCAACGCCCCGGAATCGAAACTTTAAGAAGCCTCGACCTCGGAAGCGAAATTCCGTGTCGGAATCGCGCTTGTTCGTGGCTGGCCATAACAATCCGCATTGTTAAGGTATTGGCCATGCGACTTGCCTATTAACATAATTGAGTCTCTTTTACGCGATCCCATTTTTTTAGGCATCGTCCTGATATTATAGTTGACACTGTGGGATTTTTAGATTAGTATTGCGCCGTTCCTATTATAATGGAACGCCCCGCTATGTTGATGGTAGCGGGTAAAGAATATATAGGATCTGTTTTTCTGGCACCGTCTGCGTCTCGTCCAGCTTTGAGGAAGCTTTATTGAAAATCCTGAATTCAAAGCCATGCGCGTTTTGTCTCGGTTCGGGCATGGTTTGCCAGTTATTGTTATACCCAAATCTTGAAGATCAAACATGGTGTCAAAGTTGTGATGTTGGCAGGGCAAAGGGAGAAAGAGTTGCCGAGTTGATAAGACTCTCGTTGTCAGAACGTAGACCTCTTGCGGCATAGAGAGGTTCCATTGAATGCAAAACGGACCGTCGCAGTTGAGGGGCTGCGACGGCCTGGGGGAGAGGAGGTGTAACGGCGGATAGGTAATAGCGGATTTGTCCCCCCCCGCCCGCTACGCCTCCTCGATATTTGTGAAGCTATGAATGATTTGGCAGGAGGGCTCGCGTTGTAAGAGTTAGTCAGGCAAGCCGCTTCCACTGAGTGTTAAGTCTGACAGAGGGCGAAGCGATCAAGAGGTGTCAGGTTTTTCTCCTTCGGGTCTAACTCCCCAGATGACAGGGGGCGCAGTGCAGCAAGTGAGGAGTGGCTATCCGCGCTGTCTCTGCGTCCCCTGATTTTTCAATCATCATATTATCGGTGATGGAGATGGGAATATGAGCTTGTCTGTGCTTGTGATTGAAGACGACGAGAGTGTGGCAGGGGTGTTTAGGGAAATATACTCGCGGCAAGGCTGGGATGTAAGCACGCCACAAGGAGGGGCAAGCGTAGCCGGGGCAATAACCATTACGATCTGATCACCGATTAGAGATGGCGCGGAATCTTTAGATAGAGCCGGATCGAGGGCAAGGGAGAGGCGCGGTAATTGGAAGAGGGGAGAGTTGTCATCAATGGCGACTTGCAACCTAACCGGGAAAAGCAATTAACTCGCGCCTTTTCCTCTCTAAATCACCAGAGCAGTTTTTAAACGCGAACAATCGGCATCGAGACTGCGACAGAATGCGGACGATTGCGCGCGGCGCGCAACCAGCGAGTATGGCTCAGTCGCTTTATTATTGAAGTGGATGAATCAAGCACGAGCAGCAAGTCATATAAGAAAGCTACTAATGCAGCGGGGGCTTGATATCCCCTCAAAGTGCGTGAGGCTTGCCGATAAGGACTGGGTCATCTTTGAACGCAACGAGCGACAGTTGGGCGTTGATGCGGCTTCGGGCATCTGGTTGAGAAAATCGATTGATGAAGACTGGCGTTGCGTTGCGATTTCGCACACGATGAGCGGCGCGATCATAGCGGTGGATTTTCTGAAAGAGGATTGCACCCCTCTGACAAAGTGCGATAGCCCAGGCACATGATCAAAAAGGAAAAATCTAATCTGAATCAACAGGAGCAAAGGGATGTCAGCACACAAACAGGTTGTTATCGAGCTAACCGAGCAGCAGCGTATCGAAATCAAAAAGGAATTGAATAAAGAAGTGTCTCACGTAAGACTCTGGCTTGTGCCGGGGACTGTTGTTTTGGCAGAAGCCATCGGGCAGCCTGAAGATTTCGACGACCCGCACCGGACAACCATATCTTGATGAGCGCTAGGGTCTTAGTCATCTGATAAATCGCTTTTCGCCCGACTGCTTTAACCCATAACCGTTGCGTTCCGCATCTCTGAATCACAATGCCAAGTGGAACCCTGACGAACGGTCAGTTACAATGACGGCTTCATTTTCCGAATGAGGCGGTCCAAGTCATGCGAGTTTTAGTTTGCGATGGATTAGAAAAGACGGGTGTTGAAATACTGCGGGCGGCAAGCGGCATCGAAATTGACGAACGACCCGTGCTTGCTGCCGATGAGCTTGCGGGCATCATCTCTGACTACGACGCGCTGATCGTCAGAAGCAAAACGCGAGTCACAGCCGAGTTGATAGAAAGCGCGACGCGGCTGCGCGCAGTCGGGCGCGCAGGCACAGGCGTTGACAATATAGATGTAGCGGCAGCGACACAACGCGGCATAGTGGTGATGAATGCGGCGGCTGGCAACACCGTTACAACAGCAGAACACACGTGGGCGATGTTGATGGCGCTCGCGCGGCAGATACCACAGGCGGTCGCATCGACGAAGACAGGCCGATGGGAAAAGAATCGGTTTCTCGGCGTCGAGTTGCGGAACAAGACGCTTGGCATCATCGGGCTTGGTCGCATAGGCGCGACCGTCGCCGAGCGCGCTCGCGCATTTGGCATGAGCGTTGTCGCCTATGACCCTTACTTCACAATCGAGGCAGCGCGCGATCTCGAAATCGAGATTGTGTCGCTTGATGAAATATTCGAGCGCGCGGATTTTATCACCCTGCACACGCCGCTTACGGATGAGACTCGCGGGTTGATAAATGCAACTGCGATTGAAAAGATGAAGCCCGGCGTGCGCCTCATCAACTGCGCGCGCGGGGGATTGATAGACGAACGCGCGCTTGCCGACGCTCTACGCTCAGGCAAAGTCGCAGGGGCTGCGCTTGATGTGTTTGAGCAGGAGCCTACGCCCGCCGACAACCCGCTGCTTGCATTCGAGCAGGTCATCGCCACACCTCACCTCGGCGCATCAACTACGGAGGCTCAGCTGGGCGTAGCGACGATGATAGCCGAACAGGTGTTGGATTTTCTCAAAGAGGGAACCGTGCGCGGCGCTGTGAATATGCCAGCCGTCAGCGCGGAACTGCTTTCAGTCATCGGCCCGTACATAACGCTCGGCGAAAAGATCGGGCTGTTTCAAGGCCAGGTCTTCGGCCACGACCTGCGCGAAGTCGAGATCGATTATTCGGGCGAAGTGAGCGAGAACGAAGTGAGACCCATCACTCAGGCTGTGCTTGCAGGGCTGCTAAGCCCGGTCATCGAGCGAGTGAACATGGTCAACTCCGCGATAGTCGCAGAGCAGCGAGGCATCAAGGTCACAGAGTCGCGCTCACGACGAGCGCGTGATTTTGCCAGCCTGATACGGGTGCGCGCCGTAACATCGGATCACGAGAGCGATGTGGCGGGCGCGCTGTTTGGCCGCCGCGATGCGCGAATAGTTCGCATCAATGGATTCACCCTCGAAGCGATTCCAAAAGGGCATATGATTCTGTTGTTCAACCGCGACGAGCCGGGCGTGATTGGGCGCATTGCAACCTTTATCGGCGATCAGAACGTGAACATCGGGCGGCTTTATCTGGGGCGCAAGAAGGTCGGCGAGAGCGCGCTTTCGCTTATCCAGATTGACCAGGCCCTGAATGAAGAGGCTTTGCGCGGGCTTGCCTCGTTGCCCGCAGTGATTTCAGTCAAACAGGTGAAACTCTGAAGATACTTACAGCCCATTAACCGGATTCGCGTCGCCGCAGTTCGTTTACCAGCAAGTGTGCCTGCCTGGTCGGCTCAGGAATTCTGTATTTCGACTTTGACGCTGATGGGATGTCGAATAAAGTTTCGCTCTCATCGTTCGTCTGATAGCCTTTCACGCATCGAAGCGCGAGCTTGATGGCACCGGGCAAATCCAACAGATGCCCGACTGAAACATAAACAGGCGCGACACGGTCTTTCGTTCTCACGGCAGCGCCGACCGTTTCGCCTTTGTCGGTCATCAGCGAATAGCTCCCCGACTTCTCGGCAGGCTCTTCATATTTCCCGCGCAGAACAGTCTTTGCGCAGCCGAGGGTCGGCAGCCCGGCGAGCAATCCGAAATGACACGCGATGCCAAATCGTCGGGGGTGCGCAAGACCCTGCCCGTCGAGCATCACAACATCGGGCGCTGTCTTCAATCGCTCCCACGCTTCGAGCAGCGCGGGTATTTCCCTGAATGAAAGCAGCCCCGGTATGTAAGGAAAGCTGGTACGGGTTATGACCGTAGCGCTATCTACAAGCTCAAGCTCAGGCAGACGCAACACTACTATCCCTGCGTAAACGATATCCGAAAATTTGTTGAAAGAGATATCGCAGCCTGCTACCAGATCGACTTTTTGCCTGAGCGGTTCGATGCGAATCTTTCCGCGCAGTTCTTTCTGTAATTCTACGGCCTCGGTCGGCGTCAAATTCCAATCGTGAAGTTTTTTGTACTGCATAGCTCGTTCTACCTTGCTTGATCCAATGTTACTTCGATGGCGAGCCTGATGGCTTCAACAATCGTTTCGCGCGAAAGACTCGGCGCGTCCGGATAGCTGGCGAGCGCCTGTTCGTGCATAAAGGGAACGTGGATGAAGCCTGCCTTGACTGGCAGCGCTTCTGAAGCTATCGAATGCATCACACTATAAAAAATCCTGTTGCACAGGTATACGCCTGCGGTATTTGAAATCGCAGCCGGGATGTTTGCTTTCAGTAACCGGTCGGTGATGGCGCGAATGGGAAGCGTTGAAAAATAACCGACAGGGCCGTCCTCTACTATCGGCTCGCCTCTGGGCTGATTGCCCGCGTTGTCGGGTATGCGAAAATCGTCAATGTTGATGGCGACTCGTTCGGGCGTGATGCGGAATCGCCCTCCTGCCTCTCCGAGCATAATCACGATGTCGGGGCGCAATTTGCCCATTAGGTTTATTGCCATCTCGGTTGCGCGGAACCGGTCAACAGGCAGTTCGGTTACGCTGATTCGCGCGCCGTCAAACTCGACTCCCGTCATCACCCGCGCGGCTTCAAGTGATGGATTGATGGACTGCTTGTCGAACGGTTCAAATGCTGTGAGCATCAGTTTCTTCATCTTCGCGCCTCCGGCTTATATCTTGATGATAACACCGTTAGATTTTGGATTGCCGGAATACAATCCAAAATCTAAAATCCAAAATTCATTTTGAGGTGGTCAGGTAGATTCCTGCCAGAATCAATGCGCCGCCTGTGAAGGTTGCCGCAGGCGGGCGCTGGCCGAAGATGAAAAAAGCAAGCAGGCTTGCTACGACAGGCTCGCAAAGAAATGCCAGAGATATTGCCGAGGGGCGCACATGCTTGAGCGCCCAGTTGAAGACTGTGTGGCCCATAATGGTCGGCACTATTGCGAGCGCCGCAAAGTAAGCCCACTCCGTCGCCGA
Organism: Blastocatellia bacterium; assembly: GCA_963804815.1. Lineage (GTDB taxonomy): Bacteria > Acidobacteriota > Blastocatellia > UBA7656 > UBA7656 > DATEKX01. The sequence goes on from CAWDRU010000002.1 coordinate 563,453, forward strand.
GTATGGATAAAGCGGGCTGCCTGTGCCGAGCGCCATCATCAGAAGAAATACGGAGCATAAGGCGTAGAGCGGTGTCACATAGCCGAGCAGACTGATTCGCGCGCGCGCCTTGCGACCGACGATGAAATAACCGACCACTGCAAGCGCGCCAACAATCGCAAGCCCATCGCCTTTGATTGCCAGTTGTAGATCGCTTAACGCATCGTGGCTGATGACGACCATTCCAATCAGCCCCAGAAATGTTCCTGCAAGACTGCGCGCAGCCGGTTTTTCGCCCAGAAAAAAATAAGAGGCTATAACAACAAATAACGGATGGCTGTTTACCAGCACGACCGATGTGGCAATGGGGATGTATTTGAGCGAAGTTATCCACGCTCCGAAATGGACCGCAAGACACAGCCCTCCGAGCGTCAGCAGCGCAAAGTCTCGACGGGTCAACGCCGAAAGCTCTCGCCTTTTCAGGGCAAAGGCCGCGGGCATCAGAAAAGCCGTAGCCATTGCCATGCGATAAAACGCTATGATGAGCGACGGGACTCGTTCAAGCTGGATGATGAGTATGGATGACGAGGCCAGCGCAAAGACCGCAAAGCTCATCGCGGCGAAAACTCTGGCAGCGGATGGCTCTGATTTTTCGACGCGCTCTTCGTGTGCACTCACGCTTTCCTTATAGCACGCGGCATCTCGCAGCCAAAGCCTGCGCTTGCGAATGGCGGCGCAAGGTGTTAATTAATTTATTTATGCACGCCCCAAATCCCGCAGCGGGTGCAAGCCATGATGCGAAAGGAAACTATTTTTTAATGCGAATCGGTTTATTAATCATACTGCTGGCGTCAGTCGCCTTTATCGGGTGCTCCGGCAATAAAACTCCCAACATCAATACGAACGGCAATGCGAATCGAACAGTCTTCACCCCTCCCGGCCCTCTCAGTTCCAACAGCAGATTTGATCCGGACTTCAAACCCTGTAACGAATACTATCCGCTTGTGCCCGGCTCTGTGGCCAAATACGTTCTGAACTATTCGAGCGGGCTGGTCGCGGACGTGACGGTTGTGGTCGATTCAGAGGAAGTGAACGGGCGCAAAGGATTTATCGAACGAATGAGAGTAGTTGATAGAACCGGCGGATTGCAGATTGTTCAAGACAGCGAAAGGCATTTCGTGTGCGACGGCGACAAAGTAGTAATCGTGATGGAAAAGAGTGAAAGCCGGGTGGCCGAACAGCCAAAATCGACAAGCCAGTTCGATTACAGAGAGAACTCTTACATGATGATCGAACCCTCTTCGCTTGCTCAGATAAATACGACGTGGACTTACGGTTTCAAACGAACGATGCAAAGGGGGGATGAGCCTCAGTCAAAAGAAGACGCGCCGATTATCGTGAGCTTTACGGTAAAAGGCGAGCAGGAAGTGACGCTGCCGACCGGCAAGGTCAAGGCTCTCAAGATCGAGCGCAAGGGAACGAATATTGTGACAGATTATTATACGCGCGGGCTGGGGCTGGTCAAACGGGACTCTGCCGAAGGCACGACCTGGGAATTGAAAGAGTATAGCGGGCTGAAACCCATTGAATGACGCTCTGCGGTTGGACGCGATTTCAAGCTCGAAGGAGCTTTTGCCATGAAGATGAATTTTATTAATCCCTCGGAACTGGCCGAACCGCGCGGCTATAACAACGGCGTGCTGGTTGAAGGCGGACGGCTTCTATTCGTAGCCGGGCAGATAGGATGGGACAAAATGTGCCGCATCATCAGCGACGACTTCGCAGACCAGTTCGCGCTCGCGCTCGAAAACGTTCTGGCTGTCGTCCGCAAGGCCGGGGGTGATCAGACGAGCATCGCCAGTATGCGCATCTACGTCACGGATAAAAAAGAGTACACCTCGCAACTCAGGAATATCGGCCTGATCTATCGCCAGATAATGGGCAAACATTTTCCCGCAATGGTTCTCGTCGAAGTGAGTGCGCTGGTCGAAGACCTCGCCAAAGTCGAGATAGAAGCAATCGCCTGCATACAGCCGGGCGCGCAACCGGAAGCCGCACAGGGTGATTCAAAGTGACAAGTGAGATCAACCCGAAAAGCTTTCTTTACGAAGAACGCGGCGCTGTTGCTTATATCACTTTTGACAGGCCCGAACGCTTAAACTCGCTCACCTTCGAGGTCTACCGCGAATTGACAGATACACTGGCCGCGCTCGGTTCGCGCGCGAGCGTTCGTGTGGTCGTCATCACAGGTCGCGGGCGAGGTTTCTGTTCGGGCGGCGACGTGGAAGACATAATCGGCGAGTTGTTCAGCCGCGATATGAGCGGGCTGCTAGATTTCACCCGGATGACCTGCGCACTGATCAGAAACATTCGCGCGCTCGCCAAACCCGTAATCGCATCGCTCAACGGCACAGTTGCGGGCGCGGGCGCGGTGATCGCGCTTGCGTGTGATCTCAGAATCGCAGCCGAGACCGCAAAGATCGCTTTCCTGTTCGTTAAAGTCGGGCTGGCGGGCGCTGACATGGGCGCGGCGTTTCTTCTTCCGAAAGTCGTAGGTCTCAGCAAAGCGACAGAGATGCTTTATACAGGCGATTTCATCAGCGCGAAAGAAGCGCACGATGCCGGACTGTATAACAGATTGGTTGCTGCGAGCGAGCTTGAAGCTGAAACCAGCCGCTGGGCCGAGCGGCTTGCCGCAGGGCCGGGGTTCGCGCTCGCGATGACGAAAACGGCGCTCAATCGCGAGCTGCACATGAGCCTGGAAGCGGCTCTGGAAGCCGAATCCGAGGCGCAGGCCATCTGCATGCTTAACCCGGATTTCCGCGAAGCCTACGAAGCCTTCACCGAAAAACGAGCGCCTGAATTTAATAAAACGATGAATGATGAACGATGAATAATGAATCAGGAGTCTCTTTCATTCATCGTTCATCATTCACCATTCATCGTTAGGAGTAATGATGTCATTTGGTTTGCCACCCAGAGAGGATGAAGAGCGACTCACATACGGCGGGTATCTCAGAGTGCGTGATCTGACTTCGCTTCAGCGCCTGCATTCTGATCCGCCGCAGCATGACGAGACGCTGTTTATCATCATTCATCAGGTCTACGAACTTTGGTTCAAGCAACTTCTCCATGAACTCGATACGATCATCGAGCGGCTCAACAAAGATGAGCCGCTTGCCGCGCATCGCCTGCTTCGACGCTGCATCGAAATCGAGCGCGTGCTTGTAAGCCAGGTCGCAATACTGGAGACGATGACGCCGATGGATTTTCTCGCTTTCCGCGATCATCTGATGCCCGCCAGCGGATTCCAGTCACATCAGTTTCGTGAGCTGGAATACATATCGGGTTTGAAAGATGCCCGCTACCTGAGGAGCTACAAGCAGGGAACCGAAGAGTACGCGCGCCTCGAATCGCGACTCAATCAGCCCTCGCTTGGCGATGCGTTTTACGATATGCTCAGGCGGCGCGGCTTCGACCTGCCCGTCAGTTCGACCAACGGCACGGGGAGCGAAGGCTGCGACGCTGCGCACGAACAGCGCATACGCGAGTTGTTGCGAATCTACAGCGACGCAGACCACCATTATGATCTGTTTCTGCTCGCAGAGAGTTTGATTGAGTACGACGAGATGCTGTCGCTCTGGCGGCTCAGACACATCAAGATGGTCGAGCGGATGATAGGCGACAAGACGGGAACGGGCGGGAGCGAAGGCGCGACTTATTTGAAGAAGACCGTAGAGCGAAAATTCTTCCCGGAACTCTGGGAGTTGAGAAACTATCTGGGCAATACGACCAACGGGTGCCCCGTGACCGGAGCAAGCTCGTGAGCGGAGCAGGCCGATAATTGGAGGCGATTTATGGACGAACTGCTTGAGTGGCGAAAAGAATTTCCAATATTGGATAACACTGTTTACATGATATCTCACTCGCTGGGCGCAATGCCGCGCCGCACGCGCGACCGTTTGCAGGAGTACGCGGACATTTGGGCCACGCGCGGCATACGTTCATGGGAAGAAGGCTGGTGGATGATGCCTACGACGGTTGGCGACCTTATAGGCAAAATCATCGGCGCGGGCGAAGGCGAGGTGGTGATGCAGCAGAACGTCTCCATCTGCCAGTCGATCATAAATTCCTGTTTCAGCTTTTCCGACGGCAAACGAAACAAGATTGTATCAGAGAGCCTGAACTTTCCCTCGAACCTTTACATCTATAACGCGCTGGTTCAGGACGGCGCGCGACTGGTGACTGTGCCATCAGACGATGGTATAACAGTCCCGCTTGAGCGAATGCTCGAAGCCATTGACGAAACTACGTTGCTTGTCAGCGTCTCGCACGTGATCTTCAGAAGCTCGTACATTCAAGACCTTAAAGCCATCACCGAACGCGCTCACGAAGCAGGCGCACTGGTTGTTGCTGACATCTATCAATCGGCAGGTACAGTACCGATCAATGTGCGAGAGATCGGACTCGATTTCGCGACCGGTGGGTCTGTGAAATGGCTGTGCGGCGGTCCGGGCGCGGGGTATCTATACGTGCGCCGCGATTTATGGCAGAAGTTTGAGCCGAGGCTTACAGGCTGGCTTGCGCACAAACACCCGTTCGCGTTCGAGACGGGGCCGAATGATTATGCCGATAACATCTATCGTTTTTTGAACGGCTCGCCGAACGTGCCGGGAATGTACGCCGCGATGTCCGGCTACGAGATAATCAACGAAGTGGGCGTCGAAAAGATTCGAGAGAAATCGATAAGGCAGACCACTCGGCTGATCGAGATTGCCGAAGGTGCAGGGTTTAAGGTGAACTGCCCGAAAAATGTCTCCGAGCGCGGCGGGACCGTTGTGATCGATGTGCCGCACGGGCAGCAAGTGACGGCGGAGCTTTTGCGAAGAGATTTTCTGGTTGATTACCGTCCCGGCGCAGGCATCCGGGTCGCGCCGCACTTCTACTCGAAAGACGAAGAGCTTGAACTGACCGTCCGAGAGATCAAACAGATTCTGGAAACCAAAGCCTACGAACAACACACGGCAGTCTCCGCGCATTGACGCCGGATTGATGAATCTGAACTTTGTCGCCAAACAAAAGGCTGGTCGCTTGTTGCAACCAGCCTTTTGAGCTTTATAATCGCAACGCCTGCAAACGCCGCCCGTATCGGAGAATCGCTTTGACCAAAAGCATCGAAAGCAGCGAACCGGCTAAGGTAGAGCTTAAACGCGACCTCAACAAACTCGAAAGCTATGCCACCATCATAGGCATACTGGTTGGCTCAGGGATTTTCGTAGTCACAGGAGAGCAGGGCAAAATTGCCGGGCCTTCCGTGCCGCTTGGTTATATCGCGCTTGCTCCGTTCATACTTGCGACAGCCATCGGCTACTCGGTCTATTTATCAACGCCGCTCGGCAACAGACCGGGGGATGCTTACACGCACATCTCGCGCACAACGGGCAGCTATTATCTGGGCTTCATTGCGCTGTGGTTGAAGTGGATCGCCTATATCGGCGCGATTGTCATCCTCTCTACATCATTCGGAAAGTATCTGAAGTTCTTTTATCCGGGAATGGATCAGGCATTCGCGCATGTGCTGCCGTTTGGCGAGTCGCTGGCTTCAAGTTTCGTCGCGGGGCCGAGCCTTGGCGAAGCCTGTATCGCCACGCTCTCTTTATTGTTCTTCTTTGTGTTTCATCTGATGGGGGTGAAGTTTTACGGCTGGCTGCAAACGGTTATGTTCATATTATTGTGCGTGGCTGTGGTCATACTGATCCTGCCGGGATTATTTGCCATTGACTGGAAAAACTTCTCGCCGTTGTTTCCTTACGGGTTCTGGTCAACGAGCACACCGGAAGGCGAGCGGGGATTTTTGGCCGCGCTGCCTCCGCTTTTTTTCTCATACGCAGGGTTCGAGAGCCTTGCGCAAACGGCAGGCGAAACGAAGGAAGCGCGCCGCTCGCTTCCCGTGATCTTTATCAACGGCATACTGATTTCGATGGTGATATTCGTGTTGATGTCGGCTGTGGCATTTGGCGTCATGCCTTATCAGGAGTTGGCGGAATCCAGCTATGCGATGTCGGATGCAGCGCATCGCTTTCTGCCTGCATGGGGCGGCGCTGTGGTAACGATTGGAGCGTTGATGGCTTTTACGACCAGTTTGAATGCCACGCTCTTTGTCCCCTCGCGCATACTGTACGTCCTCGGCGAAGACCATTTGCTGCCCGGCAAGCTTGCGCGCGTAAGCGAGCGATTTCGCACCCCCTGGATCAGCCTTGTCGTCAACATCCTGATCGCGCTCGTGTTGTTATGGACGAAGAGTTTCAAATACGTCCTCGACGTGGTTCTGGTCGCAATGTTTCTCTATTACGCACTGCACAGCGCGTCGCTCGTCCTGTTGCCCTTTGTCAGGGCAGAGCTTTACCGGAAGGCGCGCTTTCGACTTCGGCCCGCGTGGCTTGTGCTGTTCGGGACCATCTCCGTCGTTTCGATGGGTTATCTTGCGTTTTCGATAATCGTCAGCAATCTGAATAAACAAAAGAGCCTTTCGCCGGACCAGCGCGGGCTTGCTGTCTGGCAGCTTCTGGTATTGTGGATTGCGGTTGGAACTGCGCTGTACGCGATGGGCAGATGGGAAGGCCGCCGCAGCGGGTTTGATTACAAACGACAACTGTCGAGCGACTGGATGGATGATACGGAAAATCAAAAGTAAAGCGGTCGTTCAGTTAAATAGTCGTTCAGTTAAATAGTCGTTTAGTTAAATGGCTGCTCGATTGACGGAGCCTGACCCGTGAGCAACTCCGCGCCGGTTTCCGTTATCACCATTATGTCTTCGAGTCGCACGCCGAATTCGCCGGGGATGTAAATGCCCGGCTCGTCACTGAAGGTCATTCCGGGTTCGAGCTTCGTTTTGTTGCCGCGCACAAGATAGGTCCATTCGTGGCCGTCCATTCCTATGCCGTGCCCGACTCGATGCGTGAAATACTTATAGCCCGGTCCGAATCCCGCATCCACTATCACCTTTCGCGCAGCGGCGTCTACATCCTCGCATGCCGCGCCGGGGCGAGCGGCTTTGAGCGCTGCCGCCTGCGCTCGCTTCTCTATCTCCCACAGTTTGCGTTGTCGCTCGCCGGGCTTGCCGAAAACGGTCGTGCGGGTGATGTCTGATTTATAGCCAAGCACGTCACACCCGCCGTCAATTAAAACGATGTCGCCTTCGCGGAGTTTTTGCGGCGTCACAGTGCCGTGCGGCAGGGCCGAATACTGGCCGAAGAGAACCAGCGCGCCACCCTGCGCTCCGAGCTGTTGATGAGCCGCCGCGATTTTCGCTCCCAGTTCAAAATGCGTCATCCCTTCGCCGAGCGATTTGAGCGCGATCTCATAAGCCTTGAGCGTAAGCTGATTGGCGAGCCGCATAAGCTCGATCTCATGCGCGGATTTGACTCGACGGCAGCGCGCAGTTACAGGGTCTGCGCTTGCAAGCTTCAAAGCGGGCGCGGCTTTCGCTATGCCGTCAGAGAAACGATAATTTACAGTCTCTTCTATTCCGAGCCTGCCCGTAGCTATGCCGCGATCTTTGAGTATCGCCGCGACCAGACTGTAAGGGCTTTCGTCTTCCTCCCATGTGCGAACGTCCGAGCCGAACCTGATCTGTTCAAGCGCGCGATCTTTCTCGAAAGCGGGAGTGACGTATGCAGGCTCGCCTTTTTCCGGAAAGACCATCCCAAAAAGTCGCTCGCTGATGCCCCATTGAGCGCCTGTGAAATAACTGAGGCTCGAACCGCCCGTCATGAAAATTGCGGAAAGCCCGGCATCCCGCATATAACGCCGCGCAGTCTCCTGCCGCTGCAAATATTCTTCGCGCGTGATGGGCTTGCCCTGTCTGGCCATATTCTCGATCTGTTTGCCGTCATCTCCGAGTATCTCTTTCGCATCCATAGTGAGCGCGAGCGCCGACATAGCCGTGAATTTCATGAAATCTCTGCGATCAATACTCATCCGTTTCTCCTTACGTTATAAATCAGCCGCTTTATAATAGCCGCTTCCCGGCGCGATGTCAGTCTGCTTCGAGTCTGAAATATTTCGTCCCCGCGCAGAGCCGTTTCGTCACGGTGAAAGGCCGTTTCGTCACAGCAGGCTTTATCGCCTGAGCGCGTCGCTTAAAATAGGCAGGCTGTTTGGGTTTTCAGCCACAGTACCTGCCTGCCGGATCATGCTAAATTTCCGACGGAGGATCACATTTTGAATCACCATCGTTTTTCATCTCAGACAGCAAGCCTGCTCATTCTTCTCTTAACATCAAGCGGGATTGTCGCAGGCCAGCAGCAGGCCCCTGCTCAGCAAGACCCGCTCAAAAGACCCGTGGTTTACACGCTCCCCGGCATGGAAGGGGCAAGCGTCAAACGTGACATTACTTATAAGACCGCAAATGGCGCTGCGCTAAAGATGGATGCGTACTATCCGGCAGGCATGAAGACGGACGCGCGGCTGCCCGCCGTCATCTTTGTCAACGGCGTAGGCGACCCTGGGGCAGAGCGCCCGAAGGTGAAAGAATGGGGTCAGTATACCTGCTGGGCAAAGCTGATAGCGGCTACGGGGTTCGTCGCGATAAATTACGAGGCCAGCACGGCAGACCCCGCTGCCGACAGTCAGGAGTTGATCGAATACGTTCGCAAAAACGCCGTATCGTTAAAGGTGGATGAAAACAACATCTGTTTGTGGTCGTGTTCGGCAAACGTCAGAGTCGGCCTGCCGCTTGTGATGCAGGCGGAGCGCAAATATGTTCGCTGCGCAGTCATCTATTACGGGTCTGCGGCAGTGACGGCTATGCGAAACGATGTCCCGATATTCATTGCCAGAGCCGGGCGCGATATGGTGACCCTCAATGCCGGAATTGATGCTTTTGCGAGAGCGGCTGTTACCGAAGACGCTCCGCTTACACTGGTGAATTATGTAAACGGTCACCATGCATTCGATCTGTTTGATGACACGGACGAATCGCGCGAAGTGATAAAACAGACGCTCAGCTTCATCAGGTTTCATCTCTCTCAGAAAGACGCCATTTACGCGACGACGCGCCCGCTGACGAGCGGAAGGTTTATAGCTTTAATAAATAATCAAAGCCTGCAAAAAGCATTACAGGAATTTGACGCGGCGAAGAAGGCTGATCCCGATGACGCATTGTTTCGAGAGAACTCCGTCAATCTGATCGGCTATCAACTCATGCAAGCCCGGAAATCGAAAGAAGCCATCGAAGTGCTCAAGCTGAATGTCGCGGCGTATCCGAACTCTGCGAACGTTTATGACAGCCTTGCCGATGCTTATGAAGCGGACGGCAATCGCGAGCTTGCCGTTCAGAACGCGCAGAAAGCACTGGAGAAATTATCAAGCGATTCAAACCTGAACGAGCAGGCAAAGGCCGCCATTCGAGACAGCGCTACGGGGAAGTTGCAGCGGCTCAAACAGCCCTGATGGATTCGTTTGATTTCCGGCAGTCTGTGATGAGAAGCTGAGGTTTAGTCGATCAACCGAAGGAGCCGTTTATGAAAAAAGTCTGGTCATTGCTGCTTGCGCTTGTCTTGCCCGTGATGCTTGTCCCGGCTTTTGCTTATGGATCAACGCGCAAGGCGGACAAGGACCTTGACGGGCTGCGCAAGCGCGTTCAATCAAAGGTTGATGAGATGCGTGCGAGCGCAGAGCTTCCGGGCATCACTGTCGGATTCGTTCTCGCCGATGGCCGGTCAGTCTCTGTGTCATCTGGGTTTGCGGATGTCGAAAACAAAACGCCGCTTTCGCCTGATGATTTAATGCTTGCCGGAAGCATCGGGAAAACCTACTTTGCGGCAGTCACGCTTCAGCTTGTGAGCGAAGGCAAACTCAAGCTCGATGAAAAGATCGAGCGTTGGCTTGGGCGCGAGGCATGGTTTGATAGTTTACCCAATGCCAGAGATATAACGCTCAGAATGCTGATGAATCACACGAGCGGCATCCCTGAGCATGTGCTCGACAAAGATTTCATCGCAGCGATGAGGGCCAACCCCGACCGCGTGTGGAAGCCAGCAGAACTGGTCGCCTATATTCTGGACGCAAAGCCGCTGTTTCCCGCCGGGCAGGGCTGGTCTTACGCAGACACCAACTACATAGTTGTCGGAATCATCGTCGAGAAAGTCACCGGCAAAAATTTTTACGCCGAAGTCGAGCGACGCATATTGAAACCGCTCGCGCTCAAGCATACGCGGCCTTCGGTTTCGCGTAACATTCCGGGGCTTGTCACGGGATATTCGAGGCCGGACAGCCCGTTCGGTTTTGCGGGGCGAACGATTGTCGATGGCCGGTTCATCATCAATCCGCAGATGGAATGGACGGGCGGAGGATTCGTCTCGACTGCCGAGGACCTGGCGCGATGGGCAAAGGCCTTGTACGAAGGCCGTGTGCTGAAGAAAGAATTGCTTGCCGAGATGCTCACCCCTGTCGATGCAGCGGGAGGCAGAGGCGGCGGCAGCGGCAACAAATACGGCCTTGCGGTTCAGATCAGGCAGAGCGAATGGGGCGCAAGCTACGGGCACGGCGGCTGGTTTCCGGGATACCTGTCAGAGATGGAATATTTTCCCGATCATAAAGTCGCCATCGCCGTTCAGGTCAACACGGACGCCTCTGCCAGCCCGAAAAAGAATCTCAGAGTCTACATCGCCGATATCGCGCGCATAGTGCTGGGCGACCAGACGAGCAGGAAAGCAGCCCCGGCTCGTTAAGAGATTCTACGTGCAACCAGTGGAACAGATCATTTCTACAAGGGAACGTTTGCATGAAAACAAAAGCGTGTCTGCTTGCCTTGATACTGATTGCGGTTAACTGCTTTGCCTTCGCTCAGGCGGGTGGCGGTAAAAACCCGGCAGTCGCATTCGTCGGCGTGAATGTCGTACCGATGGATCGCGAGCGCATAATCGAAAACCAGACCGTCATCGTGCGCGACGGGCGCATTGCTGAAATAGGGGCCGCCGATAAGGTGAAAACGCCCGCAGGCGCTACTGTGATTCAGGCGAAGGGCAAATACCTGATGCCGGGACTCGCAGAGATGCACGGGCACCTGCCGCATCCGAATCTCGGCGAGCAGGTAGCAAATTCGTTCCTGCTGTTGTTTGTCGCAAACGGAATCACAACTGTGCGCGGCATGTACGGCTTTCCGAATCATCCGGCTCTGCGCGACCGTTTGAATCGCGGCGAACTGCTCGGCCCGAGGCTCTACGTCGCAGGGCCAGCGCTGAGCGGGCAGAGCGTTAAAAGCCCCGAAGAGGGCGAGCAGAAAGTGCGCGAATACAAGCAGGCGGGATTTGATCTCCTGAAAATTCACGAAGGCTTGTCGGTTGCAGCATATGACAAAATCGTCGCCACGGCGAATCAAGTGGGAATGCCTTTCGGCGGGCATATACCGGATGATGTCGGGCTGCTGCACGCATTGAAGTCGAAGCAGTCATCGGTCGAACACCTCGACGGTTACATCGAAGCGCTGGAAGCCGACAACTCAATGATTCGCAACGCAGACCCGGCAACACGCGCGCAAAAACTGATCTACAACCTCGATGAAAAAAAGATTCCCATGCTTGTCGCCGCGACGATTCAAGCCGGGGCATGGAATGTTCCTACGATGGCGCTCTGGCAAACAATATTTTCGAGCGAAAGCGCGGAATCACTCAAGCAACAACGGCCCGAAATTAAATACGTGCCAGCAGGGATGGCGAATCAGTGGGCGCAGCAGAAAACGAATCAGTTAAAGAACAACGATGACGCTCAAGGCGCGCAGCGATTGATCGAGATGCGCAATCGCGTATTGAAAGCGTTGCAGGATGGCGGGGCAAAAATAATGCTCGGCTCTGATGCGCCGCAGCTTTTCAGCGTGCCGGGATTTTCGCTGCACCGCGAGATGCAGGCAATGATCAAAGCGGGCCTGACGCCTTATCAGGTGCTTGAAGCAGGCACGCGCAATCCCGCGATATATTTGAAAGCCGCTGGCGAATTCGGCACGGTCGAAACAGGCAAGCGCGCGGACTTGATCCTGTTGGAAGACAATCCGCTTAAAGACGTTGCAAACGTAGCGAAGCGCGCGGGCGTGATGTTGGGCGGGCGATGGCTTGCCGAAAGCGAGCTTCGCCGTATGCTCGATGAACTGGCCGCGACTAATAAAGCTGGCTAGTGATTAAATTATCAGCGCGCGCGAGGCGAGTCAGAATAAACCCGTTTCGCGCGCCCCGTTCAATCCGCCTCTGACATTACTTCGCGAGCAAGCTTCTCAGCCTCCATGCAGTCTTCTCGACACTTGCATACTCTGTGTCAGCAGACAAGCCTGGCGGCGCTAGACATTGCGCCGCTAGTGGAGTATCGTCTGCCGAATCCGGTTTTATAGTTTGAAAGGCAGAGCATGGAACTTATTGATAAAGTTGTAATCGTGACCGGCGGAGCAACAGGCATCGGGCGCGCGCTGTGTCGCCGCTTCGCAGCAGAAAACGCGCGCGCCGTAGTCGTCGCAGACCTCGACGGCGATGGAGCGGCGAGCGTTGCCAGCGAGATAAACGGATTAGCCGTGACTACGGATGTCAGCAACGAGGCTGACATTATCAATCTGGTTCGGAAAGCGAACGAGCAGTATGGGCGGATTGATCTCTTCTGCTCGAACGCGGGCATCGGAGTGGACGGCGGCGCGGAAGCTACTGATGCAGACTGGCAGCGCATCTGGCAGATAAACTTCATGGCTCACGTTTATGCCGCGCGAGCCGTGCTGCCGCAGATGCTCGAACGGGGCGAGGGCTACCTGCTGCAAACAGCGTCGGCTGCGGGACTGCTGACGCAGGTCGGCTCTGCGCCATACTCCGTCACAAAGCACGCGGCTGTATCTTTCGCCGAGTGGCTGGCGGTCACTCACGGGGAGCAGGGCATTCGCGTCTCCTGTCTGTGCCCGCAGGGAGTTCGCACGAATATGCTCGAACGAGCAAAAGGCGGCGCATTTCTGCGCGAGGGCGCGCTTGATCCCGAACAGGTCGCCGAAACGGTTGTCGCGGGGATTCGTGACGAGCAATTTCTGATCCTGCCGCACCCGGAAGTAGCTGAATACTTTCGCCGCAAGGCAGACGATTACGACCGATGGATTAAGGGGATGCGACGGCTACAGGCCAAAGTTAAAACGATGATCGACCCGCCCGTCTGAATATAATTCACCCGGTAGAAAGAACGCGCGCTATGCCGAATCGCATAGCGCGCGTTCCACCTGCCTGAGCGATTCGCCGCGCCTCTGTTTTTTGCGTGGCTTGCGAGCCGACATCGTGATGAGAGATTCGGCCCCTGCCAGTACAAAGGCGCGGCGATATTCATAAGCCGAATCACGATCAAAGCTCAATTCTGCTTCGATTTCTCTGCTATCGCTTTGGTCTCTTTTACCTGTCGCATCGTTTGCCATCGAGGTTGGCCCATTCGCCCGATTGAATAAAGCTGGCCCAGTAGATACGCAGAGTAGTTAATCTCTGCGTAATCTCGATGAATCAACCTCCTGCATCCCGGTAATGAGAAGAGATGTATACAAAATGGGTTAAGATTTTTTCGATGTTTTCGGCTTCACCGGTACCTTAGGCTTTTCTTTTGTCGTTTTGATCTTGCCTGGATCGACCGTCGGTGTTGCCTGCGGCATGTCTGCGCCTGACGGTATGAGCCAGAGTTCAAAGGCGACCTGTTCGCGGTATCCGCCGTCCATGGGCAGAAGCCTGCTCGAATCAATCTGACGCTGCTTGACGAGGTATTGCATGCCATCATAGGCGGCTTTGAAGGCTTCCATCTTGGGACCTTTGGGCGATTCATAAGAGATTATGTAGCCTTGCGCGGACGGGTCGGCCTGTAATTCCGCGGCGAACTTATCGAGCATGGCTTTCTCTTCAGCGGGTTTGACTTTGCCGTATTCGGCAACCTTCGTGTTTTTTTTGAGCACGCTTGTCGTGCAGGAATGAGATGTAGAGCATTCCCGGCTATATCCGCCGACATCGACGGTCGCAGTAATGGTCATTCCTCCGGCCTCCTGCGTTTCAACCTGTATAGTCGAGGTCCCCTGTCCCGAACTGATAGTTCCCGCCGATACGGACCAGTTATAGGTCGGCGTGACTTCGTCATCGCCTCCGGTGATATTGGCTGTGAAGGTAAGTATTTCTCCGACCTTCACCGAATCAGGGCAACTGGTTTTAACAGTCGGGCACTTGGCTTGAGCAGAAGCGGCGTTCATCGAAAACGGCGTTATAGTAGAAATCAGCATGACAACACTCAGAGCAAGAAAACGGACGTTATTCATCAACTTGAGCCTCCAATAAAAGATAGAATCAAAGCTGTCATTATAGACGGCGAACAAATTTACTACGAAGCAGAAATCAAGGTCAACGCGTTTACTTTCCCGCATCGTGACGCTATCTTGTCATTGAAGCATTGCAGATCTCAGGTTGAATAGAATCACACCTCGCCAGCAAAGGAGACCCCGATGGACGCATCTCTTAGCGCGATGACTGCGGCGCGGCAATCGACAAAGACTCAATCGCTCGCCATTCCATGGTTCGTTTACGCCGCGCTTTTCGGCTCGACCAGTATCATCATCGGAGGCGAATGGGACATCTCCTGGCATCAGAGCATCGGTCGCGATTCGTTCTGGTCGCCGCCTCATCTGGCCATCTATCTGGGCGGCATAGTCGCGGGGCTGGCTTCCGCATGGGTTGTGTTGAAGACTACTTTCAAAGGAACAGTCGAACAACGCGGCGCAGGGATCAGGTTGTGGGGATTTACGGGGCCGCTCGGCGCGTTCTTCTGCATTTGGGGCGCGCTGGCAATGCTTACATCCGCGCCGTTTGATGACTGGTGGCACAACACATACGGCCTGGACACAGAGATCCTAAGCCCGCCTCACGTAGTGCTGGCCCTCGGAATCGCGGTCATACAGGTCGGCGCGATAATCACAGCCCTCGCCTTGCAGAACCGCAACGAGCAGGCGGCTGATGCGGGCGACCCAATGGCCATCAAACGCCGCATCTGGCTGCGCGTGATGTGCGTTTATGCCGCGGGAATGTTGCTAAAGAGCGCGTCCGTCATGACGTGGACATACATGCAGCGCGGCTTTATGCACAGTTCGATATTTTATCAGGTCGGCTGCTTTGTGCTTCCGCTCTTCATCATTCCTGTCGCTCGCGCTTCGCGTCTGAGGTGGCCAGCGACGGCAATGACTGCGGTCTACTTTGCGATGTCGCTAGGGCTGTTGTGGATACTGCCGCTGTTTCCGGCAGAGCCAAAGCTCGGCCCGATTCGCCAGCACATCACGCACCTGATACCGCTTGAGTTCCCAATCCTTCTGATCTTTCCGGCTATAGCCATTGACATATTGATGCGTCGCGTGGGCGAAAAGCGAGACTGGCTATTATCCCTGCTGCTGGGCGTGGCTTTCTTTGCGGTATTGTTTGCGGTGCACTGGCCGTTCGGAAATTTCCTGCAATCGCCGCTCTCGCGCAACTGGATATTCGCCACAGATCAGTTCGGTTATTACGTAGGCACGAACTGGTATAACTATCGCCATCTTTTTTATAGCTGGGCTATGGACAGCAGCCCGACTGCGCTGATCATCGGTCTGTTACTGGCAATCCCGCTCGGAATATTGTCATCACGGTTGGCGCTGGCATGGGGCAACTGGATGAGGAGCGTGCGACGATGAAGTGCTTTGGAAAAAATATTCACCTGCGAAATCTTTGTGTCCTCTGCGCCTCTGCGGTGAATAATCGTTTGCAGGGAATATTCTGTCAGGCTGCGATAACCCTCACCATCGCGTTCTTCCTGTTCAACCCCGGCGCGGGCGTAGCTCACATTGGCAGCCCTGAGGTCTTTTACGAGGGCAAAGCCGGGCCTTACAACGTGCTTGTGAGCGCGCTCCCGCCCGATGTTGTCCCCGGCATCGCAGAGATCAGCGTTCGCGTAGATCAGGACACAGTCAGCCACGTGGGCATCCAGCCTATCTACTTCAGCACGGGCGGCGAAGGCGCGCCGCGCGCCGATGAAGCCGTGCGAGCCGCAAACGATGCGCGCCTGTATACGGGCCGGTTGTGGCTGATGGAGTTTGGCTCGTCGAGCGTTCGCGTGCTGATCGAAGGCGCTGCCGGTGCAGGCGAGGTGATTGTTCCCGTGCCCGCAATAGCGACGGCGCGGCGAAAACTGGATTTCAAGTTGAGTATCATTCTGGCCGGTCTCGGACTCTTTCTTTTCGCGGGAGCCATTGCCGTCATCGGCGCTTGCTCCGGCGAAGCTGTGCTTGCGCCCGGCAGTGAAGTCACAACGGATCATCGAAAGCGCGTGCGGCGAATTATGTTCATCACGGCGGCGTTTATTGTGGTGGCCGCTTTTTTCGGCAACAAATGGTGGGGAGCGACTGACAGCAAATACCTTGCGTATATGTACAAGCCGATTGCGATGACCGCCTCTGTGCAGGATGAAAGCAGGTTGCGACTGGTGATAAACAATGTTGAATGGCTCAGGCGCAAAACCAACGATTTCATCCCTGACCACGGAAAGCTGATGCACCTGTTTTTAGTGCGCGAGAGTGCGATGGACGCTTTCGCGCATCTGCACCCGGTTCGTGTAGACGATGAGACGTTCGATGTTGCGCTGCCGCCGATGCCGCAAGGCCGCTATCGGGTCTTTGCAGACGTTGTTCACGATAACGGATTGAGCGAAACAATGACGGCTGAAACCGATCTGTCAGGCGCAGTGCGGGCATCATCCACTGCTTCGACCGTGGCGATTGATCCGGATGATGCGTGGCGCATAGAAGAGCTTGCCGACAATTCGACGATAAACTGGGAGCGCGATGTTGACGCGCCGCTTGTGGCCGGAAAAATGGAGTCGCTGCGATTTTCCG
Organism: Blastocatellia bacterium; assembly: GCA_963804815.1. Lineage (GTDB taxonomy): Bacteria > Acidobacteriota > Blastocatellia > UBA7656 > UBA7656 > DATEKX01. Next base: position 580,332 of record CAWDRU010000002.1, read on the forward strand.
TAAAGTCGCCCGATGGTGCGCGCGCAACGCTTGAGCCTTACATGGGTATGCTCGGCCACGCCGTAATAATGCGTGACGATGGATCTGTGTTCGTTCATGTGCATCCTGTGGGAACCATTTCGATGGCCTCTCAGGAAGCCTTCAATACGCGCGTAAGCAGGAAAGGGCCGGAGGCGGACGAGGCTGCTCCTTATGAAGAGGATCTCGATACTGTTGAAGGCAACGAACCTGCCGCAGATCATTCCGCGCACATGAAATCACCCGATGCTGTGGTGAACAGGGCTAACCAGTTGAGCGATGCGCAGGGGGCTGTCTCGTTTCCTTATTCGTTCCCGAAGCCGGGCCGTTATCGCATCTGGGTTCAGGTGAAGCGTGAAGGGCGCGTGCTGACAGGCGCGTTCGACGCGAATGTCAAATAGCAATTGTCTTGATTTTTTTGAGAGGGAAGCGATGTCTGATAGATCAGTCGAAGAGATAAACGAAGCGCGCGTCCGTGTGCTGGATGAACACCTGCGAGCCGAAAACGCTCACGATGTTGACCGCATTATGGAGACCTTCAGCCAGAGCGCAAAGTTTACCTTAAACGGCAACACTTACGGCGGCCATAACCTGATTCGCATAGCGCACGAAAGATTCGGGTTCAGCGAAGGCGGCAGCTTTTCCGATCTTCGCATCTCCGAGCAGCGCCGGTATACGAGCGACAGCGCCATCATCCTGGAACAGACCGTGAGCGGCAAACACACAGGCACATGGGACGGCATCACCGCTACGGGGCGAGAGATCAAGGTTTCAATCTGCACGATATATATGTTCGATGCGGATGACAGGCTCGTGGGCGAGAATGTCTATTTCGATGGCGCGCTGCTGCTTCGGCAACTCGGCGCGATTTCATGAACACACAGAAAAGGAGATCAGAGGATGCCTCGCTACCTTCGCGCGCTGTTTGCGGCAATACTTGTTTTCGTTGCGGCTCAATCGGCTATTGCTCAGGGCAATCAGAAGTTTGCCGAGCTTGGTGATTTTCGACTTGAGAGCGGTAAGACTATTCAAAAGTGCCGAATCGGCTATCGCACATTTGGAGAGTTGAACCGGGAGAAATCGAACGCGATTCTTTTTCCGACATGGTTTTCGGGCAGATCCGAAGACCTGATGGGCTTGATCGGGCCGGGAAAGATGGTAGACAGCTCGAAGTATTTCGTCATCGCGGTTGATGCATTAGGCGACGGCGTTTCTTCGTCGCCGTCCAACAGCGCCACTCAGCGCGGTCGAGCGTTTCCTCAGTTCACGATTCGCGACATGGTGAACTCTCAACACCTGATGCTCACCGAAAAGCTACAGATCAAGCGCCTCTACGCCGTCGTCGGAATTTCCATGGGCGGGATGCAGACGTTTCAGTGGATGATCTCTTACCCCGATTTCATGCAGAAGGCTATCCCTATTGTCGGGACTCCGCGCCAGTCATCTTACGATCTGCTGCTGTGGCAGACAGAGCTTCGCATCATCGAATCGAACCGCAATCTGAAAGACGGCAAAAAGCGCGCGATGTCTGTCATAGCCGGAATCAGCCTGCTTTTTTTATACTCGCCTCATTATCAGGTCACGCACACAAAAGCCGCTGACTACAAACACGCGCTTGCGGAAGAAGAAAAAAGTCTGGCGCGGCATGATCTCGATGATTACGCTTCGCAGTTGAGAGCGATGATTGGTCACGATATTTTTAAGCCCTTCAACGATTCCGGTGATCATGCGGCAGCCGCTGTGCGTGCGCGCGTGCTTGTCATCGTCTCCGAGCAGGATCACATGGTCAATCCATCATCGTCGCTTGAGTTTGCCGGGTTGTTGAAGGCTGAAACGCTTGAGCTGACAAACGACTGCGGCCACCTTGCCACCGTCTGCGAAGGCGACAGGCTGGCCGCATCAATAGCGCGATTCCTGAGCCAGTAGCGAATAATTTAAATAGTGTTTAATCGCTTGCCGTCGCCGTTTTCGACTCGTTCTCCTGTCGCTCGGTCATCGGCTCGTAGTTGCGGTCATCGTGGCCGAGATAGATCTGGCGGGGCCGCGCTATCTTCTGCTCGCTGTCGAGCAGCATCTCTTCCCACTGCGCGAGCCAGCCCGACGTGCGGGGAATCGCAAACAGCACGGGGAACATATCGACCGGGAACCCCATCGCCTGATAGATAATGCCCGAATAAAAATCGACGTTCGGATAGAGCTTGCGGCTGACGAAGTAATCGTCTTCCAGCGCGATTCGCTCAAGCTCCAAAGCGATGTCGATGACGGGATTTTTACCCGTAACCTCGAATACTTCGTGCGCGACCTGCTTGATTATCTTTGCTCGCGGGTCGTAGTTCTTGTAGACGCGATGGCCGAAGCCCATCAATCGCACCTCGCCGCCTTTTACGCGCTTGATGTATGCGGGCACATTATCTTTCGATCCGATTTCATCAAGCATTCTCAGCACTGCTTCATTGGCCCCGCCGTGCAGCGGCCCGTAGAGCGCGGCGGCAGCGCCCGCGACCGCCGAGTAAGGATCGACATGCGAACTGCCGATGCTGCGCATGGCGTTCGTGCTGCAATTCTGTTCGTGATCGGCGTGGAGTATGAACAATACGTCGAGCGCACGTTCGAGCACGGGGTTCGGCTGATACTTTACTTCGGTCATCTTGAACATCATGTTGAGGAAGTTGCCGGGGTAGCTGAGATCGTTGTCGGGATAGTTGTAGGGCTGGCCGACGCTGTGGCGATAGGCGAACGCGGCGACGGTCGGAATCTTTGCGATGAGCCTGTAGATCTGTTTGCTGCGCGATTCGGCGTCAAAGATATTTTTCGCCTCCGGGTAGAAGGTCGATAGCGCGCCCACGGTTGCGATGAGCATGCCCATCGGGTGCGCGTTGTAGTGGAACCCCTCCATGAATTTCTTTATCTGCTCGTGGATGAACGTGTGATGTGTGATGTGCCACGTCCAGTCCTGCAACTCGGATGAAGAGGGAAGCTCGCCGTGCAGGATAAGGTATGCGACTTCAAGATAGGTGCTATGTTCCGCGAGCTGTTCTATCGGGTATCCGCGATATCGAAGTATGCCTTTATCGCCGTCAATAAATGTTACGCGGCTCTTGCACGAAGCCGTATTCATAAAGGCGGGGTCGTAGCTCATGATCCCGAAGTCATCGTCTGCAACCTTGATCTTTCGCAGGTCCATGGCCTTTATCGCTTCGTGTTCGATGGGGACTTCGTACTGTTTGCCCGTTCGATTATCTATTATTGTCAGACTCTCTTTGCTCATGATAGTTCCTCTCAGTTTTTTGTTTTTCGCAACGAGCGCAACCGCTGATCCCCGGTTGACTTCCACAATTCGATAATACGCCGGAAACCACTCGGCTGAAAAGTTTATTGCTCAACCTTGCTTAAGTTTGTAGGGCACGTAGCGCGCGGTCCACATCTTTTCGTCAATTCGCCGCTCCATCTCTTCCGGCGTAGACGTTTCGGCAAGCCCCGCGCGTTCGGCTTCCACGGCGACGGCAACCGCCACGCGCCGCGATATTTTGCGCACATCTTCGAGCGCTGGAAAAAGCGATGCCGTATCGTCCGTGAGTGCGGGCGAAAATTCCGCAAGCGCGCGGGCCGCCGCCACAAACATTTCGTTGGTCACGCGCCTCGCTTGCGCGGCCAGAACTCCCAGCCCTACGCCCGGAAAGATGAAAGCGTTATTGCACTGGCCTATGTGAAAGACCCGATTCTCAAAGATGACGGGCGCAAACGGGCTGCCCGTTGCGACCAGCGCGCGCCCTTCGGTCCAGCCGATCAGATCCGCTGGCACTGCTTCGCTCTTCGACGTGGGGTTAGACAGCGGGAAGATGATTGGCCGCTCGACGTGAAGGGCCATCTCGCGCACGACCTCACGGGTGAACGCGCCGGGCTGGGCCGATGTGCCTATCAACACGCTTGGGTGCAGGTTACGGACGACATCCATAAATGAGATTTTATCCGGAGTTTCCAGCCGCCAGCCTTTCACACGCTCGACGGGCTGAGCGAATCTGTGTCTGGACGCTTCGGAATCCGTTCCGTCATTCAGCACAAGGCCGTGACTGTCAATGAGCCAGATTCTCGCCCGCGCTTCTTCATCCGTCAGACCTTCGCTCATCATCGCAGCCCGTATCTGATCGCTTATGCCTGTCGCGGATGACCCCGCGCCGAACATGACTACGCGCTGGTCGCTAATGCTGGATTTTGTAACCTGCGCGGCGGCCAGCAGCCCCGCAAGCGATACCGCGCCCGTTCCCTGTATGTCGTCGTTAAAGGTGCAAAGCCTGTCGCGGTATCGCTCAAGCAATCGCGCCGCGTTGTCTTTGGCAAAGTCTTCCCATTGCAGCAGCACGTTTGGAAATTTCCGCGTCACGGCTGCTACGAAAGCTTCGATAAACTGATCGTACTGGTCGCCGCGAACGCGTTCGTGTCGCCAGCCTAAGTAGAGCGGGTCTTCGAGCAACCCCTGATTGTTGGTTCCGCAATCGAGCATGATGGGCAGCGTCAGCGCGGGCGGAATGCCTGCGCACAGCGTATAGAGCGAGAGCTTGCCGACAGGAATCCCCATGCCGCCGACGCCGAGGTCGCCCAGTCCCAGTATGCGCTCGCCGTCCGTTACAACTATCACCTGAGGATTAGAGTGCGGCGCGTTTGAGAGGATGGCATCAATGTTGTCGCGTTCCGCATAAGAGATGAACAGCCCGCGCGGGCGGCGATAGATGCGGCTGAACTGCTGGCAGGCCATCCCCACGACTGGCGTATAGATAATGGGCATCATCTCTGTTATGTGCTTTTCGAGTATGTGATAAAAGAGCGTCTCGTTGCGATCCTGTAGGCTGATAAGAAAGATATAGCGTTCGATGTCCGAATCTTTCTGTTTATAGCTGCCGTAGATGCGGGCAAGCTGTTCATCCATCGTGGCAGCGTGAGGAGGCAGCAGTCCGAGCAAACCAAGCTCGCGCCGCTCGTTATCGGGGAAGGCTGTGCCTTTGTTGAGCAGCGGGTTATCGAGCAGCATATGGCCGGTCAGTGAAACCTCGATGGCTTCCTGAGGATCTTTTTTCGTGGTCATAGGTGAATGATATACACCTGTCTTTGCGGGCGCAATTTGAAGAACAGGACTTTCGCAGGGGTAATATTTCTCATATTCGGAGCCGCGCAAAGCCCAAATCTTCTCGTTTCAAACAAACCGGAGCACGATATAAAGAAACGTGAGCACGTTCCTTTGTTTCGTGCTCACGTTTCTTTGTAACGGGTTCACGATATAAAGAAATGGGTACACGAAACTCTATATCGTGCACACGTTTCTTTATATCGCCTACCCGATATAAAGAAACGTGTGCATGTTTACATTAAAGTAATTGACAAAAGGCATTAGTGAGCATAAATTAGGCGCACTTGAAAAGCAGAATCGGGCTAACCCCATGAAAGCTGAAAAAGGGGGGAGGTTAGCCGGAAGCAGTTAAGTGTTGAGATATTTGACAATAGCATAAAAATTAACATTAAAACCGATGACAAAGAGGAGTAATTTTGAGGCATAAAACAGAGGTTAGCCGGAATGGGTATCTAAACCACTGAAACTAAAAGGCTGAAAACAGGGTCTCTTTGAATCGAAGACGCGACTTATAGCGGATTGAAACTGGATTCTGATCCGTATTCCCGTTTCGAGTCACCTGATCTTTGAATCGAAGACGCGACTTATAGCGGATTGAAACTGCCAGCCTCTATCGCGTCATTCACCAAATCACTAAGCTTTGAATCGAAGACGCGACTTATAGCGGATTGAAACTAAAAAAAATATAAGAGGATTGAACCTCTTCGTTCGCTTTGAATCGAAGACGCGACTTATAGCGGATTGAAACGACCCGGGGTGGAATTGCTTTCCCCCCAAGACTCGGTACTTTGAATCGAAGACGCGACTTATAGCGGATTGAAACTAGTGTGCCCGCATGGAAGCACACCAAACTCCAGCGGCTTTGAATCGAAGACGCGACTTATAGCGGATTGAAACAACAGTTAGGCGCGATGTCTGGCACATTTCGGTCAACTTTGAATCGAAGACGCGACTTATAGCGGATTGAAACACAGAATCGCGATTGCGATCAAAACTTGCGCTAATCTTCTTTGAATCGAAGACGCGACTTATAGCGGATTGAAACTTTTGTTTGAATCCGCTATGCCTGCAAGTCTCAACCCCTTTGAATCGAAGACGCGACTTATAGCGGATTGAAACTCAAACTAATTTTTTTGACTTCAGCGGCAAACTCAGTACACTCTTTGAATCGAAGACGCGACTTATAGCGGATTGAAACGTATTGCTGTTGCGGCGATTTGCGCGAATTGCGCAGAGAATGTAGAGAACACAAGCCTGCGTTAATATAGAGTTTGCTCAACATAAGTATTTTCGGAGTAAAAGCCCTGTAAGGGCGAAATTCAATAGCCCGGCGCATCGCGCCGGGAACACGGCCAATAAAAAGCCCCAAGCCCTGTAAGGGCGAAATAAAAATTTCTCGGCTTATGGCGCAATCACTATCTTCAATTCTTATCCATCTGATTTTCAGCACAAAGCAACGAGAACCATTTATCAAACCGGTGATTGAATCCGAACTGCATGCATACCTTGCTGTAATCTTCCACGAATGCAAATCACCGTCGCTTTTAGTTGGCGGGGCCGAGGATCATATTCATGCGCTTTTCACGCTCTCGCGAACAGCATCCATAGCCGATGTTGCCGAAGAGGTTAAGAAAAGATCCTCGAAATGGATTAAGACTAAAGGACGCGAGTTGCAGAATTTTCAGTGGCAGGCGGGTTATGGAGCTTTCTCCATTGGGCAATCGAATATAGAAGCGGTCAGGAAATACATTGCAAACCAGAAAGATCATCATCGCCACAGGACTTTTCAGGATGAATATCGCGCATTGCTCAGGAAGTACAATGTGCAATATGACGAAAGATATATATGGGATTAATGATTATTTCGCCCTTACAGGGCTTGAGGTCTGGTTGCGGATGATACCCGGCGCGATGCGCCGGGCTATTGCATTTCGCCCTTTCAGGGCAATGGCATTGAATTAAGAAAAAACTGATAATAGGGCTTTAATGGTGTCAATGATTTGCCTTGTGCCGAATTTGCGATTCTGATTTGGCAAATCCTTAATTCAATGCCATTGCCCTTTCAGGGCTTAAGCATTTATCGAATTGGATTTCGCCCTTATCATGACTTAAGGATTTAACGAGTATAGAACGCCGCCCTTTCGTGGCTTAAGCATTTATCGAATCTCACTATCAACATAACGCCACTCATCAGCAAGGGCTAATTCTCATACATTGGCCACTGAATCCGCACTCAGGCATTCTTCAAGAAAACCGTATGCCCAGAAGGTTGCAGCCAGCAAATATAACGGCCAGATCAACAGAAACAAGAAAAATATCTTCCTGTCATATTTCGCCAGCCATTGCGCAGCCCTCAGCGTCCTGACAAACGGCATCAGCGTCACAAGCACAGGATATTTGAGCAGAATCTTTCCCGGCAGCCCGCCGCGCCGCCGCGCTACCGCAGACATCTGTCCAAGCCCGACCTGATAGGTCAGCACTTCACGCCAGCCCGTGCGGTTCAGATGCGTTACTTCAATCTGAGGATCGAAAAGAATCCGCTCGCCCGCCGCATATATCTTCCAGTTCAAAAGTATGTCTTCGGCAAGCCACATACTTTCATCAAAGCAACCGTATCGCTCCAACACTTCGCGGCGATACGCGATGTTTGCCGTAGGCACGCTCTTTTCCAGTCTTAAACCTGCGCTCGGCATGAACTCTTTGAACTCGATCAGGTAGGAAATCAACCCGCTCAGACTTTTCGGAGTGCCGTTGCCGAGCGAGCCTCCGACCGCCGCGTATTCCGCTTCAGTGTGTCGTTTGATTGCACGCTCGATCAGATGGGGGTGCGCCACACAATCGGAATCGATCATCAGACAATACTCGCCTCGCGTCGCGCGCACGCCCGCGTTGCGCGCGGCACCTGCAAACGTGCGCTCGTCGAGATGAATCAGGCGCACGGCAGGGAATTCGCGCGCCACAATCTCCGGCGTGTCGTCCACAGAACTGTCAACGACAGTCACATCGAAGGAAACCGAGGTGCGCTGATTGAGTATTGCCGTCAGGCAACGGCGAATCGTGCGCGCAGAGTTGTAGCAGGGCACGATTACAGAGACCCTCGGCTCGCTGTTTTCTATGGGCATCATATCGCAGGTCAAAGGTATAACCGCAACGGCTCGTCGCAGGCAAGATTGACACGCGCGCCCGCGTTGAATATGTTCTCCCGCGATGAGCGCGCGCCCTCAAATTGCCATAGTCGTTGTCAGCTACAACACCAGATCGCTTCTGCTCGAATGCCTCGCCTCGGTTACCGAGAGCACTCCGGGCGAGAGCCTCGAACTCGTCGTCGTCGATAACGCCTCGGATGACGGCAGCTTTGAAGCCGCGCGCGCGGCCTGCCCTCAAGGCGTATTCATTCGCAACTCGACCAATCTCGGTTTCGGCGCGGCCTGCAATCAGGCCATCAGGCAGACGAGCGCGCCGCTGATTCTGTTACTAAACAGCGATGCGCGCCTGACTGCCGATGCTTTCACGGCGCTTATAGACCTGCTCGACTCGAACAGCCGTTGCGGGGCGGCGGGATGCAGGTTAACCGATGCTCAGGGCAGAGAGCGGGTCAGCGCCAGAAACTTTCTCACGCCGCTGAATCAGGCGTTCGAGCTATTGAGCATCACGAAACTGTTTCGCTCACGTTATTTTTCAAGAACGCATCATTTGCAACTCGACCGAAACCTGACGGACTGCTCGGTTGACTGGCTCGAAGCCGCATGCCTGATAGTAAGGCGCGCGGCGCTCGATGAAACGGGGCTGTTCGACGAGCGGTTTTTCATGTATTCGGAAGACGAAGACCTGTGCCGAAGATTGAAGAATCACGATTGGTCCGTATGTTTTACCGGGCAGGGCGCGGCCATTCATCACGGCGGGCAGTCGAGCGCGACTCGCAGGCTTGAGATGCTCTGCCGGTTTTATTCGAGCCAGATGCTCTTTCTCTCTAAACACAGAGGTCGCGCGTCCGTTTCGCTTTACAGGTTTGCGATGAAATCGGCTTTGATTCTAAAAAGATTTTTGCTTCGAGGAGAGGCGCGGCGCAAAGAATCAGCCGAGCGACTCGTCGCATTCAGGCGCGCCTGCGCGAACAGAACCTGAACTGGCCTGCGTTGCTTCTTCGATGGTTTCGACTATCGCGCAGCCCGAATCATCACCCGAACCAGCGCGCATGTTCTGAGCGAAGACATGCCCAAGGTTGCTTGCGAAATAATTTACTATACGCTCGGCGAGCGCCTTTGAATCTCTGGCGGGAAAGACCAGACCGTTCACGTTTTCAATCACCGTTTCCGACAACCCGCCCGCGTTGGATACGATCATGGGCAAAGCGTTTGAAAAGGCTATGCGCGCGACCCCGCTTTGACTCGCGCTCACATAAGGCAGCACCAGCAGATCGGCCTGCTCGAAAAAGTCGCGCACCTCTTCATTCGGAACGTAGCGATTTATGATTCGCACATTTCTTTCTATTCCAAGCTCGCGGATGAGGCGCTGATACTTGTCGAGCGAATCATAAAACTCGCCAGCGATTACAAGCTGGCAATCGATTTCGGAAAGCACTCGCGGCATCGCTTCCAGCAAAACGTGAAGCCCTTTGTACTTTCGCACCTTCCCGAAAAACAGGATCGTTCGCCCGTCGCGCGCGCTTTGACGCTCGCCCGAAAACTCATGGAGCACAGGCAGCGGCGAAACGCGGATTCTGCTTTCAGGCACGAGCGTAGCCAATAGCTCGCGGTCTTTGTTTGAATGAGTAATAAAACTGTCTATGGGCGAGAAAGCAAATTTAATAAGGGCGCGGTCTATGGGGCTGGCTTCGTGAGGAAAGACATTGTGACATTCGATCATGCACTTTATGCCTGCTCTGTTCAGGCTTCGGGCGATAGTGCCGACCAGAGGCGCAAAGAATGGTTGCCACCATTGAAATACGACGATATCGGGCGCGAATGCCTTCACCGCCCTGATGGCTTTGAACCATGTCGCGGGGCTGAGCGGCGCAAGCACCGCGCGCGCGTCTGCATCCAGCTTGAGCCTGCTTGTGTCGGATTCTGTCGTGCCGGGAAAAAGCAGCGAAGGGTAGAGCTTGCGAAACGAAATAACAAGAACCGTGTGGCCGCGCGAAATCAATTCCTGCCGCAGCCAGTATACGTGATGAGCTATACCGCCTCTGAGCGGGTATGCAGGCCCGATTATCACGACCTTCATCTTATTGGGACCTTCATCTGCCCGCGTCCTTCCGCTTCGCTTCTTTGCGCGTGTCGGCCTCATCGGAAATCGGCTCTTTCGACTCCTCGCTTGTTTCAACAACCGAGTAATCGCTTTCGCGCCGATACGAAAAAGCGATCATTTCTGCGAGCAGTCCGAACAATATGAATTGAACGCCGACGATGACAAGCAGCGTTCCGATGATGAGCAGAGGCCGGTTCGTCAGCCAGTGATTGAATAACACGCGGCCCGTGATCAGATATGCGTCGATGACCGTTCCCACAAGCCCCAGCAGCGCTCCCAGAAAACCAAAAAAGTGCAGCGGGCGATTCGTATAGCGCGTCAGGAGAATGACCGTAAGCAGGCTGAATATCCCGCCAACTACCCTCTCTATGCCGTAATGAGAATGGCCGTATTCCCGCTCCGCGTGCTCTATTTTGACCTCGCCCAGTCGAAACCCGCGATAGCTCGCAAGCACGGGTATGTAGCGATGCCGCTCGCCGTAGATCAGGACTTCATCGAGCACCTCTCTGCGATAGCACTTCAGCCCGCAGTTGATGTCGTGCAGTCTTACGCCGGTCAGAAAAGATGTTGTGCGATTGTAAATCTTCGAGCCGATTCGCTTCGACAATTTATCGTGACGGGCGTATCGCCAGCCGGAGACCAGATCGAAGCCTTCTTCCAGCTTGTCAACAAGCAAAGACAGTTGCTCAGGCATATCCTGTAGGTCCGCATCGAGCGTGGCGATCAGCGGTAAGCGCGCGCTGCGAAAGCCTGCCGCAAGCGCAGCCGACTTGCCGAAATTCCTCCGAAAACGAATGTATCTGACCGAAGGATTGATCGCGCAAAACTCTTTGATCTTTTTTATTGATCCGTCTGTGCTTCCATCATCTACGAAGATTATTTCATACTCGACGGCGATCTTGTTGAGCACCACGGCCAGCCGTGCATAAAGTTCTTCGAGCGCTGGGCGTTCATCCCGTAGCGGGACCACAACGGAGATCCTTGTGGTGCCTGAGCTTATCTGCTGCTCATAATCGTCCGTTTGCGTGGGCTGTAGCACGTGCAATAAGATATAGTGCTGCCAGGCTTATTACAAATATTATTTATTGACCTCTGTCCCGGCTAAAATGAAGACCATCAGCGCCAAGGGTAAGACTAAAAATCCCGCAATCGCCGCCCCCGCACGGCGAAGGCAGAAGTCTGCGCGGCGCAATGATAATGCATTGCTTTATCTTACAGCCGCCGCGCTCGTGATCGTTGTCTTTATCTGTTACGCAAACTCACTGGGAAACGACTTCGTATTCGACGATCAATATCTGGTCCTGATATACAGCCGCCCGCGCAGCTTTTCTCACCTGCTCGAAATGTTGATGGATTCCTACAGACCTGTCAGAAATTTATCCTATATTCTGGATTTCGCCGTGTGGGGCGCAAACCCGTTCGGCTTTCATCTGACGAACGTTTTGATTCATGCCGCGAACACCCTGCTTCTCTTCTTTCTGATTCGACGATTCACGATAGGTTCGATCATGCCTGCGCTGACGGCGTTGATCTTCGCCGTTCATCCGATTCAAACGGATGCCGTCTCCTACATATCAGGCCGTCGTGACGTGCTTTTCACGCTCTTCTACCTTGCGGCCTTTCACAGCTATCTGACTTATCGCAACAGGGGGTCGCGAATCTCTTTCGCGCTGTTTCTGATTTTGTGGGCGCTCGGATTGATGTCGAAAGAGATGGCCGTCAGCCTGCCGCTTGTGATCTTTATCTGGAACTTCTGCGAATTCTGGTCAGAGGAAGAAGGGGCCGGGATGAAACGGGCTTTGCAGTCTGCGCGAAAAGCTTTCAACCGTGACCGGTGGTTATATATCGCGCTTGCGGTCGCCGCGATTGCCTTCACCTGGTACATGCTTTTTGTCCGGTACGCCAGCGGGCGCGCAGGCAGCGGAGGTCTGCATTACTGGGGCGACTCTCTGTTTGCCACACTGCTTACAGTCATCAGAGTTCACGCGTGGTATTTGAAGCAACTCATATATCCGACTCCCATTGCGCAATACTTCGGAGCGTTCGATGTCTCTACATCGCTCTTTGACCCGCGAGTTCTGATTTCGATAGTTGTGGTCGGCTCGGCGCTGGTCGCAGGCTTTGTGCTGCTCAGGCGAAACCGGCTGATGGCGTTCGCCATTCTCTCTTACTTCGCGATGCTGCTGCCGGTCAGTCAGATCATTCCTCATCACGAGTTGCTCGCGGACCATTACCTGTATCTTCCGATGATGTGTTTCGGCCTGTTTGCCTCCGCGCTCGTCAGAGAGTTCGCCACAAAAGCCGGACAGGCCAGGCAGATCGCTTACGGGGCGGTCACTGTATTCGTCATCGCGCTTTCCGTGATGACTGTTCTTCGCAATCGCGATTGGAAGGACGAGTTTTCAGTGTGGCAGGCCAACTATGAAGCCGTGCCCGAATCGCCGCGCGCTTCCTATAATCTGGGGGGCCTGAACATGAAGCGAGATCCGAGGAAGGCCGAGGCGCTTTTGAAACAGTCGCTCGCACGCGATCCGGGTTTTGAACCCTCATATCTGTCGCTTGCGCGGCTCTATGTCACAGAGAAAAGAACCGCTGAGGCCGAGGAGTTGATCAATCAGGGCATGGCTTTGACCGATGCGGAAACCCGGTCCTACATCCTGCGCAATCCGGCATTGCTGAAATCGCAGTTTACGACTACGCTTGCCGCTGCGAAATGGGAGGCGGGAGATAAGCAGGCAACAGAGCAACTCCTGCATCAGGCCATATCGATCTACCCGCCGAACGCCAGCGCGCACGAGGCGCTTGCGAACCTTTATCGCGATCAGGACCGCGTAAAAGAAGAGGACGCGCTCAGACAGTCGCTCGCGTCTGTACCGGCAAGTTATGAATTGCAGGCGCGGTTTGCCGCCGTGCTGGTCGAGGCGAAGAAGTACGACGAAGCTCTGAGCCATCTGCGACAGATGCTTGCGCTTGATCCCAACGCGAATGAATGCAGACAGGCTCGCCCGTACCTTGCGGCTGCAAAGGCAGCCACTCCGAACACCTTTGAGCAGAGAGCTATCGGAGAGACGCTCGTCGGCCTTGAACGACAATGCGCCGGGCGGTAGGTGAAATAATAAACGATGAATTAAGAAACTCTCTTCTGTTCATCATTTCTTCGGTATCGTTGACAACGCGAGATAATCGCTATTACACTCAAACTCCGAATGCATGTGGCTAAATCAGCCGGAGAAGTTGATAGAACATCCAGAGAAGCCACTCTCCCAAACATTCTTGCAGGATGTGCCCCTTAAGCGGATTGAAATCAAAGAAAGGCTGGGACGATATCATCTCGAAATCGAAAATGAGTCTGTCCGGAAGTGAAGGTGTGAGCGAGGCGGAAACTGCCGCGTCTTTGACGACCAGCGACATACCGGAACCCTCCGCCCGTTCCGGCAAGCCCTCTTACATCTTGCCGCGCAAACCTCTGGTTGTAATCGAAGCGAGCCGGGCGCGCGTGCCGATCAATTTCCCTGACTTATGGGCATATCGCGAGCTGCTTTACTTCCTGGTATGGCGCGATGTAAGAGTACGATACAAACAGACCGTGCTCGGAGCCGCGTGGGCGATTCTACAACCGCTCATCACTATGATTATCTTCACCTACTTCTTCGGCAAGCTCGCGCGCGTGCCGACCGAAGGCATCCCCTATCCGATATTCTTCTACACAGGACTGTTGCTTTGGACCTATTTTTCAAATGCCGTGATGAGCGGCGCAAACAGCCTGATTGGCAACACAAATCTGATAACGAAGGTCTATTTCCCGCGATTGGTAATTCCGGCTTCGGCAATCGGAGCCGGGTTGATTGATTTCGCAATCGCATCTTTCTTACTTATAGGCTTGCTGATCTATTACAACTTCCCCGTGACCGTGGGGTACCTGATGCTCGTTCCGCTGGTCGGGCTTACGACGCTGTTTGCGCTCGGCATGGCCGTGTGGCTTTCGGCCCTGAACGTCCGCTACAGAGACGTGCGATACGTGCTGCCTTTTCTGATACAGGTCTGGCTGTTTCTTTCGCCGGTCATTTATCCATCGACGCTGGTGCCGGAAGAATGGCGATGGCTGATGATTCTCAACCCGCTGACAGGCATCATCGAAGGCTTTCGAGCGGCGCTGTTCGGCAGAGAGTTTCACTGGCCGTCTCTCGGTTATTCGACAGGGTTCGTAATCCTGCTGATTGTCTATGCGTCATACACGTTCCGGCGAATGGAGAGGCATTTCGCAGAATTTATATAGCTATAGCGGGCGGGAAGAGTTTTGAAAGTGCGCCGATGGAACCTATCATAAAAGTCAAAAATCTCAGCAAGCAGTTTCGCATCAACACGGGCGACCGTCCGGGCGTGCGCTATGACACGCTGCGCGATTCGCTCGTCACGGCTGTCCAGTCGCCGCTCAAGCGATTCCGCCGCAACGGGAATGCTTCTGATGAGATGATCTGGGCGCTCAAGGACGTGAGCTTCGATGTGATGCCGGGCGAAGTGATGGGCATCATCGGCCCCAATGGAGCGGGCAAATCAACGTTGCTTTCGATACTCTCGCGCATAATCGAGCCGACAACCGGGCGGGCCGAGCTTTACGGGCGCGTCGCCAGCCTGCTTGAAGTCGGCACGGGCTTTCATCCGGATTTGAGCGGAAGAGAGAATATTTATCTCAACGGCGCAGTGCTCGGTATGAAGCGGCGCGAAATAGAGGCGCGATTCGACGAGATAGTCGCTTTTGCCGAGATAGAAAAATTCATGGACACAGCCGTGAAGCGATACTCAAGCGGGATGTACGTGCGGCTGGCATTTGCTGTTGCCGCGCACCTCGATCCTGAAATACTGATCGTTGACGAAGTGCTTGCCGTAGGCGACGCGAGCTTTCAGAAAAAATGTCTGGGCAAACTCGATGATGTTACTCGAAGCGGCAGGACTGTTCTGTTCGTCACACATAACCTCGGCATGATCACGCATCTGTGCGAGCACGCCATCCTTTTGCAGGATGGCGGAATCAAGATGAGAGGGCCTGCGGCGGAAGTGGTAGATCACTACAACGCCACATGCAGCGGTCAGGTGCAAGACGCTTAACCCTTGCAGTAGTACCGGAAATAATATAAAAACTCAGTCGGTCAATTCGGTTGAGTAACTCAGGTTTCCAGGTTTTACAAGCACCCGTAAAGGTCTGTCAATCAGACCACCTACATAATAGTGGTAATGTAGAATCGGAATGCTTACCTCAGGTTGTTTTCAGTAATTGCCGTTGAGGCAATGAATTGGGAGTTTTTCTATGAAAACGAAGAGAACAAAATCATCAAATCATTACTCGCGAATGAAGAGTTCTTTTATGAATCGCGCGGGTAAATTATCCTTTCGCATGACGCTGGCGGTCTCGTGCATAGCTATGGCCGTTTTTACATTAAACTTATTGCCTGACCCCGTAAGAACGGTTAACGCGGCACAGGCGCAGGGCGAAAAAATCAGCGACAGCGCCTTGAGTCAGATACGCTCACTGATGGAGGCAAAGCGCGCGCGCACGCCCGAACAGAAGAAAATAGATTCTAATCTGCTGGCGGCCATCAAGGTGAATCGCGGAGAAGCTATCGCTGCAAACGCTCCGGCCCTGCAACCCGATGTCAAGCTTGACGCCGACGGCAAAGTGCTTGTCGATATCGACGCGAGGGTGACGAATGGATTGCTTGCGCAACTCAAAGCCTCCGGCGCAGAAGATATCCTCGCCTTCAGGCAATACAACGCCATCCGCGCGCGAGTCCCGCTCCTGCAACTGGAATTTCTGGCCAGTTCGCAAAATATCAGAGCCATCAACCGCGCTGTGGAAGCGCAGACACAACGCGCGACTCAAGACGAAATTGCTGAACGGGCAGCTAAGTCTCAATCGTTCGCGTCGCGAGCCGGTCGCTTGCGTGCGCAACTCCCGCAAGCGTTGCGCGCAGCGACGACTCAGCAGAGTAATGAGGCCCCTATCACTAATATCGGCCTGGCGACTTCGGCGGGAGACACGGCCCACACGGCAGCAGCGGCGCGCACCATGTTCGGTGTGAATGGCGCTGGAATAAAGATCGGCGTGCTTTCCGATAGCTATAACAATCTGGGCGCTGCTGCGGTAAATGTGACGACAGGCGATTTGCCGGGAGTAGGCAATCCCAACGGCTTCACGACGCCCGTCACAGTCTTACAGGATTTAAGCAGCGGCGGCACCGACGAAGGCCGCGCGATGCTGCAAATCGTTCACGATCTGGCACCGGGCGCGCAGCTCTATTTTGCGACCGCGTTTACCGGGTCAGCCAACTTTGCCTCTAACATACAGGCCCTGCGCACTAACGGTTGCAGTGTTATTATTGACGACGTTTTTTATTCAAATGAGTCGCCCTGGCAGGATGCCATCATTGCGCAAGCTGTCAATACTGTGACCGCAGCGGGCGCATTGTATTTTTCATCGGCGGGTAATTCAGGCAATCTCAACGATGGAACATCAGGCGTCTGGGAAGGCGACTTCAATGATTCCGGCGTTGATTTGATCTCCGGCCCTGACAACCTCGGACGATTGCATCAGTTCACCACAGGAGTAACATTAAATACGGTCAATGCAGGCGGCAGTTCCCGCCACATTGATATGATGTGGTCAGATCCTCTGGCCGGGTCAGGAAACGATTATGACGTGTACGTTCTAAATGCCGCAGGAACCTCTATCCTGCGCTCTTCCGATAGCAGCCAGACCGGAACTCAAGACCCTTATGAAGGCATCAGCACGCTCAACGTCGGAGAAAAAATCGCCATCGTGAGATTCAGCGGCGCTGCCCGCGCGATACATCTGGGCACGGGGCGAGCGAGATTATCGATACCCACTTTCGGCCAGACTACAGGCCATTCCTGCGCGGCGGATGCATTTGGCGTTGCGGCTGTGAACGCGGCGACGGCAAGCGGCGGACCGTTTGTTGGCGGCTCAGGCAATCCGGTTGAGACGTTCAGCTCTGACGGGCCTCGGCGAATCTTTTACAACGCCAACGGCACTGCGATAACGCCCGGCAATGTTCTGTTTGCGACCAACGGCGGCACTGTGCGGCAGAAGCCGGACATCGCTGCGGCTGACGGTGTGGCTACGACGCTTCCGCCGACTTCCGGTTTGAACCCCTTCTTCGGCACATCAGCGGCGGCTCCGCACGCAGGAGCAGTAGCCGCGTTGTTGAAACAATTCAAGCCGTTATTGACCACAGCTCAAATTCGCTCGATCCTGACCAGCACGGCGCTCGACATCGAAGGGGCTGGAGTTGACCGCGATTCGGGAGCTGGAATCGTCATGGCGGTTGCGGCCCTACAGGCGGCTAACGCCAATAAAGGGACAGATACGATAGGGCTGTTCCGATCGAGCAGCACATTCTTCTTCCTGAGGAACACAAACACGACGGGAGTCCCCGACATCCAGTTCCCGTTCGGCGCGTCCACTGACATCCCCATAGTCGGCGACTGGAACGGCGATGGTGTGGCGACGATAGGTTTGTACCGACCGAGCACCTCGACCTTCTTCCTCAGAAACACAAACGCGCCGGGAATCCCCGACCTCCAGTTCTCATACGGGGACGGGCCGGGAGGAGACATCCCAATAGCGGGCGACTGGAACGGCGACGGGACGTGGACGATAGGAGTATACCGACCGAGCACGGCGACGTTCTTCCTCAGAAACAGCAACACGCCGGGGCCTGGGGAAATAGTGATCCCGTATGGGGCAGTGGGAGACACGCCGATCGTGGGAGACTGGGACGGCAACGGTACGACGACGATAGCCGTGTATCGGTCGAGCACGACCACCTTCTTCCTGAGGAACAGCAATACGCCGGGGGTGGCGGACATAGCGGTTCCGTACGGAGCAGTGAGTGACACGCCGATCGTGGGAGACTGGGATGGTAACGGTACGACGACGATAGGAGTGTATCGACCGAGCACGACGGTCTTCTTCCTGAGAAACAGCAACACGCCGGGGATAGGAGAGATAGCGGTCCAGTTCGGGGCGGCGGGAGACACACCGCTGGCAGGGGATTGGGACGGCCTTTGATCGTAGCCGACCGCATATAGCTTAAGCGCGAGTGTGGAGAAGCGCTCGGCGCAGATTTAAGGCTGCATCTCAATCCCTGGAGACGCGCCGCAAATCTGCGCCGAACGCTTCGCGGTTGCTTGACGACTGAAAAAACCAATAAAGACTTGACAGGTCCTGAAAAGCAGCGGACATTTGTAGCTTCTCGTTTTCAATTTAGCCCCTACTGAGTTATTCACCCGATAGAAGTTATTATCTGTGGTAACTTGATATGAAAAGTGGGGAAGCATGAGTCTTCCACCGGAAGCGTCATGCGCTTAACGAAGATTTGATGGAATGCCCTGTCATTTAACAAGGCATCCGACCGGAGAATCTACACCAGTGGGTAAGTTGATCCGAAACTCTTGGAGGAATTAAGGGACAAGTATGAGCAAGCGATTCAATAAATCTTTCACATCTCCATCGCGCAATGTTCTTTTGAGCTTTATAGGCGCGCTTTTTGTGTTTTCAATTGTTACGGTAGCCTTCGTCACACGAAGCACTCAGGCTTCGCAAGGTGCCACTCAGTCACAGGACGGCATTTGGCTATTCGTAGACGAGGGTTCAATAGTCGCAAAGGGCGAAAGGCAAATAATTCCTCAACTGTATCGAACCGTACAAGCCGACGAGGCCGGGCTGAAAAGCCTTCTCAGCAAGGCTCCATTAGAATTTACGAAGGAGGCTAAAGAGAGTCGCGTAGTGATTGCGCTGCCTATGCCCGACGGCAAATTTGCGAAGTTTCGCATTGAAGAGTCTACGATCATGGAACCGGCGCTTGCGGCTCAATACCCGGAGATCAAGACGTATCGCGGGCAGGGGATTGACGACCCTTCCGCCACGACGCGATTGGACTTCACCCCTAAAGGGTTTCACGCGATGATTCTTTCGGAGCGCGGAACGATTTACATTGATCCTTATTCACAGGGCGATACGACAAACTACATCACCTATTTCAAGAGTGATTATCGAAACACTGAAAAAAAGTTCGTCTGCCTCGTCTCCGACGATGACAAAGGGTCGCAGAATCTGGATCAGCCTGCTGCTACTAATGTTACGAACGGAACTACTTTGCGAACATACCGGCTGGCCTTAGCCGCTACGGGCGAATACGCGGCGGTTCAGGGCGGGACGGTCGCAGGCGCGCTCGCGGCGATGGTGACATCGATGAATCGAGTCAATGCGATTTATGAGCGCGAAGTGGCCGTGCGCATGATATTGATCGCAAACGAGAACCTGATCATTTACACAAACTCTGTTACAGACCCTTACACAAATGACGACGGCTTTACGATGCTGTCGCAAAATCAATCGAATCTCACCAGCGTCATCGGCAGTGCCAACTATGACATAGGCCACGTCTTCAGCACGGGCGGCGGCGGCGTTGCCGGGCTTGGCGTTGTCTGTTCCGCAGGCAGCAAAGCGCGCGGCGTTACCGGCTCTGACAGCCCTAACGGAGACGGGTTCGATGTCGATTATGTGGCGCACGAGATGGGCCATCAATTCAACGGAAGACACTCGTTTAATGGAACGACTTCAAACTGCGGCGGCGGAAACAGAACGTCGTCTTCCGCATTTGAACCCGGCAGCGGCACGACCATCATGGCATACGCGGGTATTTGCGGCGCTCAAAATGTTCAACCGCACAGCGACGATTATTTTCATGTAAAGAACCTTGAAGAGATTGCGGGATTCGTCGCTGGAACCAGCTGCGATTTGGAAACCGCCACCGGAAACACTCCGCCCACTGTGACGGCAGGCGCGAACGTGACGATTCCGAAAAGCACCCCGTTCACTTTGACGGCGACAGGCTCTGACACGAACGGAGATTCTGTAACCTACTGCTGGGAAGAGTTTGATCTGGGCTCATCTTCTCCGCCCGACACGGATGCGACCGGAACTGCTCGCCCGATTTTCCGCTCGTTTAATCCTACAACAAGCCCTTCACGCACATTTCCGAAGCTGTCCGATATATTGACCAACACATCAACTTATGGCGAATCGTTGCCTTCGATGAGCCGTACGATGTCTTTTCAGGTCACCGCTCGCGATAATCGCGTGGGCGGCGGCGGAATAAACACAGCGACAAGGCAAGTCACCGTGAACGCATCGGCAGGCCCTTTCCTTGTAACGCAGCCTAATACGAATCTGTCATGGAATGGCGGGTCATCACAGACGGTCACATGGGATGTAGCGAACACTACTGCCGCTCCTGTCAGTGCGGCTAATGTCAAGATCTCGTTTTCAACCGATGGCGGAAACACTTTCCCGACAGTCCTTGCGCCAAGCACGCCTAATGACGGAAGCGAAACCATCACGGTTCCCAACGTATCAACCACGGCGGGGCGCATCAAAGTCGAAGCCGTCGGCAACATCTTTTTTGATGTTTCAAATACCAACTTCACAGTCGTTCCCTCATCGGCAGTAACCGGCAACTGGACGATAGGGCTGTTCCGGTCGAGCAGCACATTCTTCTTCCTGAGGAACACAAACACGACGGGACCCCCCGACATCCAGTTCCCGTTCGGCGCGTCCACTGACATTCCCGTAGTCGGCGACTGGGATGGCGATGGCGTCATGACGATAGGGCTGTACCGACCGAGCACCTCGACCTTCTTCCTCAGAAACACAAACTCGCTGGGACCCCCCGACCTCCAGTTCTCATACGGGGACGGGCCGGGAGGAGACATCCCGATAGCGGGCGACTGGAACGGCGACGGGACGTGGACGATAGGAGTGTACCGACCGAGCACGGCGACGTTTTTCCTGAGAAACAGCAACACGCCGGGGCCTGGAGACATAGCAGTCCCCTACGGCGGGGTTGGAGACACGGCCATATTGGGAGACTGGGACGGCAACGGTACGACGACGATAGGAGTGTACCGATCGAGCACGGCGACGTTCTTCCTGAGGAACAGCAACACGCCGGGGGTGGCGGACATAGCGGTTCCGTACGGAGCAGTGAGTGACACGCCGATCGTGGGAGACTGGGACGGCAACGGAACAGTGACGATAGGCGTGTACCGACCGAGCACGACGGTCTTCTTCCTGAGAAACAGCAACACGCCGGGGATAGGAGAGATAGCGGTCCAGTTCGGGGCGGCGGGAGACACACCGCTGGCAGGGGATTGGGACGGCCTTTGATTAAGCGCAAATAATTTGAAGTGAGCCTGACGGGTTTACTTTGAATCTGTATCCAGCAGACCTCTTGCGAAAACCGCGTTCAGTTCTGGCAGTTTTCGCAAGAGGTCTGCTTTTGTTTTGACCTGCCTCAGTGCCCGACGGCTCAAGGGCTTAATGCAATTAATTATTGATCTGCGTGGTATAATTACACGCAGCCACAATCTGAGACTGGAGCAGGGGGGACAAAATGAATGCAACGATAATCACAATCTTCTCAAAGACGCTCGCTTTTTTTTATCGAACTATTCCCATACTCATCGTTATCACGGTATGCGGCCTGATTGAAGCCCGCGCTTATCCCGCTCTTGAATACGGCCTGAAGTTGACAAACAGCCCGACATTTCAACTGGACTATAATGGCGATTCGATTCCTGATCGGACAGTGAATTACGGCGGCTCGACAAATATCGGTCTGGCAGGGGATTTCGACGGCGACACGATAACCGACCTCGTCGTCTATAACAATGGCCTCTGGTCCGTTGATTACTTCAACGACGCCATCGCCGATAAAATAATCGTTTTCGGAGGCCCGCCGTCTCTCGACACGCCGGTAGTTGGCGATTTCAACGGGGATGGGAAAGCAGATCTGGGTCTTTACAGAAATAGCGGCCTCTGGTATCTGGACTTCAACCTTGACGGCATCCCCGACCGCATCTCTTCGTTCGGCGGGGCCGCTGGTGACGTGCCTGTGGTCGCCGATTTCAACGGCGACGGAAGCGTAGACCGCCTGATCTATCGTCTAGGCGCGTGGTATGTCGATTCCAACTGGGACGGGCTGACGGACGCGCTTTATTTCTTTGGGGGCGCGCCGAACGATGTTCCGATCGCAGCCGATTTCAACAATGACGGCGTGGCAGACCTCGTAGTCTATCGCGACGGGCTCTGGTACATAGATTACAATCATGACTCGAAGCCGGAACTGATACATTCCTTCGGCGGGCCGGGCATGCGCCCGCTTATCGGTTATTTCAACACCGCGAATTCAACGTTCGTTCGCGCGGGCGCAACGGGCACGGCCAACGGCACACAGAAGTTTCCATACCCGACAATCTCTTCCGCGGTAAACGCCAACCCTCCCGCGGGCAGAATCTTTCGCGTAGCCGCGGGCAATTATCCTGAGCGAGTAATCGTCTCGCAAAAAACGAACTGGACATTTCAGGGCGCGGGGCCGACCGCCACGCACATCAATCCGGGGATGGGAGACGCCTTTTCGGGTCAACGGTGTACGAACATCACCTTGCGCGACATTCACTTCACCAGCCAGGGGCCGGACAGCAGCACGTCGGGCCGCGGCGTCATCAACCTCGGCTCGTCAATGACGATTGAGCACATCAGCACATCAGGCGTGTGGGACAATGGACTGGTATCGGCACAGTTTCTGGGCCTTCCCGCGACGTTGAACATCGACCGCTCGTCGTTCGACAGGAGCCGCATCGGGAGCGGCATTCAGCTCGACACGGGCACGACGGCGACGATTAATCGCAGTTCGGCCAGCGATAACGGGACGGAGCCTGCGAACATGCTGCCTCCGCCTGCCGCTCCGGGCGGCAGAGGCGTTGTGTTATTCAACACGGCCAATCTCACCCTTACGGCAGGCAACGTCAGCCGCAACTATGACGGCGGCATTCTGCTGACGCACTCAGGCCGCGCCGTGCTGCGCAATAATCTTGTCTCGCAAAACGGCTTAAACGGCGCTTACTACGAACAGCAAACGTCGGGCGAGATAACCGGGAATGTATTCTCCGGCAATGGCACGCGGGGGACACGCGGCCCCACCGGCTACAACGGCGTCGAGATTGCCGGACTGGCGGCTGCTGCGCCGATCACGATTTCAGGCAACACGTTTTCCGGCAATACGGGGAATGGAATCTTCTACGAAGTCGGAACGGTCAATGTGCTGAACAACACCTTCTTTGATAACTTTGTCGGAGTGATAGTAGCCAATTCCAAGAATCTGCCGGTCAATGTTACGATCAGAGGAAACTTGTTTGACATGCCCCTAAATCCCCAATATTCAGAGGGGGTATTCATGCAGTCGAGCACGGCGGCAAGCATGACGATCACCATCGGCGGCACAACGGCGGCCAACAAGAACACGTTCCGCAACTACGGTTCATTCCCGGCTATCCATTGCGATATGACCAATGTCAATGCTCAGTGTGTGTCGGGCGGAAACATATTTGTCAATAGCACCTTTCCCGTTCTGACCTGCTTGAGCTGTTCTCCTTAACCTCCGCTTTCGGGCCTGAGAGCCACAAGCTTTCAGGCCCCGCACTTTTTCGTTGAGCCATCCCGGTAACCGCCACGACCTGCTTGCAGTCCCGTGTGATTGCGGGCGCAGGTAATGTAATCCACAAGGCCGCAGTTTGAATTGGAATTACCGGAGTTTTTCTATAAGCTTCATGTTTTTATACGAACTGATAATGAAAGGACAAAGATTAATGAGGAATAATCTCATCCGAATCGCACTCGCAGCGGTCTTGATGCTGATCGGTATATTCGGGGCCTGCACTCAGGCCCCGCCACAGCAGAGCAACCAGAATCAGGCTCAGCCCGCGAGCACAAAGCCTGCTAAGGCAGCTACTACAATCGGAGTTTACAGGCCGAGCAACACCACGTTTTACCTGCGCAGTAATAATACGCCGGGCGAACCAGATGCCGTTATACCCTACGGCCCGAAAGCCTCTATCCCCGTCGTCGGCGATTGGGATGGAAACGGGACGACGACCATAGGGGTCTATACGCCGGGCGAGGGCAGATTTTATCTGCGCAATAGCAATTCGGGAGGCAATGCCGACGTGACGGTGGACTTTGGCCCGAAAGGAGCTGTGCCCGTCGTCGGCGATTGGGATGGCAATGGAACGACGACCATAGGGGTCTATGTTCCGAGTCAGGCCATCTTCTATTTGCGGAACAGCAATTCGGGAGGCATTGCCGATGTCACTGTGACTTATGGCGCGAAAGGGGATGTCCCGTTAGCCGGAGACTGGGACGGAGATGGGACGATGACCATAGGCGTGTTCAGGCCAACTGATTTAACGTTCTATTTGCGGAACAGCAATTCGGGAGGCATTGCCGATGTCACTGTGACTTATGGCGCGAAAGGAGATGTCCCGTTAGCCGGAGACTGGGACGGAGACGGGACGACGACCATAGGCGTGTTCAGGCCAACTGATTTAACATTCTACCCGCGCAACAGCAATTCATCGGGCAACGGAGATTACGTAATAGCGTTTGGAGCCACGAGCGACATCCCCATTGCCGGGAAGTGGGGTAAGTAGTGATTGTTAATTGTTGTAAATCAGCACTTCACATGAGTGTAAACTATGGCTGCTGTGACCGGTTGGCTGACTCGTTTAAGCGCCAGGCGACGGAACCGCTTTATGAAATTAGATAGAGAACTCCTCGCCGAATCATTCATCCGTGGGCGCGGCGTCGAAATCGGCGCGCTACACATGCCCCTGCGGGTGCCACGCTCGGCGAAAGTAAAGTATGTGGACAGGCTTTCCGTAGACGATCTCAGAAAGCACTACCCGGAACTGAACGACAAGAATATCGTCAACGTTGACATAATCGCTAACGGAGAGCAGCTTGAAACCATTGACGATTCAACGCAGGATTTTGTCATCGCTAACCATTTCATCGAACACTGCCAGAACCCTGTCGGCGCGTTGATAAATATGTTCAGGGTGCTCAAGCCCGGCGGGGTGTTGTATCTGGCGATTCCCGATAAACGCTATTCGTTCGACGTTGACCGACCGAGAACGCCGCTCGCCCACCTCATGCGTGATTACAGAGAAGGCCCCGAATGGTCGAGGAGGCAGCACTTCGAGGAATGGACGCGGCTGGTCAACAAGGTTCGGGACGATCAGGCTGCGGAGGAAGAAATTGCCCGGAACATGAGCAGGGATTACAGCATCCATTATCATGTGTGGACGCAAGCGGACATGATGGAGCTGATAGTTGCGATGAGACAGATGGTGAGCTTTGATGTGGAACTGTTTCTGCGGCACGAAGCGGAAGCGATCTTCATTTTGCGAAAGGGCTATGAAGAGCAGGGCGGGGCCGAAGAGTTCCGACGGATGCTTGATCAGGTGTTGACCCCCGAACCGTGGTACGTAGAGGACGTGAAGTTCGACGGCGAGATTCTGGAAATCAGCGGATGGGCTTTGCCACCCGGAGGCCAGCATTCCAAAGTCGCTTTTATGGTCAACGACCAATTGTTCGAGCAGGTTGAATATCCTATGTCCCGCCCCGATGTCGGCGAGGTATTCTGGTTCAAGCCGGGCTCTGATAAAGCCGCCTTTCGTTGCCGGACGCATATAACCGGGGATAAGTTTTTTCAGAATGGTTACGCGACATTGAAATGCGTTGACAGGGAAACGCATATGCCGGTACGACAGGAATTCAACTGGTATTATCCGGACGATTCGGGCGCGCCGCCGCTGCCCGACCCTGAGCGGCGCAGAAGAGATGCGGGCAACGAGAGCGCGGAGGTCTTTCGACTGGAAGGACACTCCACATTCAAAAAGCTGGACATGGCTTTGCGTAAAGTCGGGCAGGAGGGCTTCGGCCAGTTTCAAAATATTCTCGACTGGGGCTGCGGCTGCGGCAGAACGGCGCGCAATTTTTACAGGCTTCCGAACATAAAGCTCACAGGCGTAGATGCCGACTGGGACAATCTGAACTGGTGCAAATCTCACCTCTCATTCGGAGAGTTTCATGCCACGCCGCTGCACCCGCCGACCACTCTGGAGTCTGGCTCGTTCGATCTGTTATTCGGCATATCCATCCTTTCGCAACTCCCGGAGGCCCGGCAATGCGAATGGCTTCAGGAACTGTATCGGATTGCTCGCCCCGGCGCTTTCCTGTTGATGAGCGTTCTGGGAGAGGCTTCTGCCTGCCAGGTTAAACTCGACGCCGAGCGCTGGAAGGAATGGCATAAGACGGGGATTCTTTCGCTGCGCAACGTGGACAGGCAAGGCTATATTGACGACGACGATTTTTGCGGCAACACCTATATGACCGGCGATTACATCCGGCGAACGTGGTCGAATTATTTTCGCGTGGTCGAGATCATCCCCGCCTACATAGGCAACCAGCAGGACCTGATTATCCTTCACAAGCCTGAGTGAGCCTTCGCAGAGCATTTAATCTCTGGAGAAGCCCATCGAAAACGTCGAACGGTATCAATCAGCCTGACGATGCCGCACATTACCGCGACTTCCCGCTCAACCACGCCTCGCGAAACACTTTCCCATAAGCTTTGGCCATCTCCGGAAAGGTTATAAGTATATCGAACACGTGCTTGCTGTTAGCTGCAAACTGCTGTCTGAGGCGCGGGTCGTTTACGAGCCTTTCTATCTTCCCGGCCAACTCCGCATAGTCGCCGGGCTGGTAAAACAACGCGTTGACGTTTTCCCGCACCTGCTCAGGGATTCCGTAAACAGGCGTCGTGACGATAGGCAGGTTCGCCTTCATCGCTTCAATGATCACGCGCGGAAAGCTTTCGATCCTCGATGTGCACACAAACAGGTCGGCGGCGGAATAATACAAGGCCACGTCCGGGGTTTCGGGAACGATTATTACCCTTGACCTTTTCGAGGCGGGCAGCTTTTCAACGGCTGACTTCAAACTGTCGCTGTAATCGCTGGGGCGGTCACCCACGATGAAGCATTTCACATGGCCTGCCGCCTGCTCGTCGATTCGCGCGAATGCTTCGACCAAGTCAATCTGCCCTTTGCGCTCGCACACTGTTCCGACTATCAGAATTCCGAGTTCGTCTTGCGAAATGCCGAGCGCGGCACGCGCTTCATCGCGCGATTGAGTGGCAAGCCCCGCGCCGAACTTTACACGATCAGCGCCGTCATGAATCGTGATGAAGTTGTGATGCGCGTTCAAGGGCTGGCAGTCTTCGCGCGTCGCGTTGGACACGAATATGACTTTGTAAGGATAGGTGAAACACCGCAACGCGCGGGCGGCGATGTCCAATCCGAAATTATTAAAATAAGTCTGCCAGTCCTCGCCTTCACGAGGGTTCCATAGTGACGGAAGGTTCAGGCGCTTGGCGGCTTCAATAGCATAAAAGGTCTGACGGGTGTTGCCGTAAACAAGTTCGACGCCCCAGTCCGCGATTTGCAGGGCGAATCTTTCAATCGCCTCGTTATAAGCGATCAGATCGAAGACACCCGTGAGCGGGTGCTCGAATACTTCGACTCGAATCCCGCACTTCTCATACTCTTCGCGCAGCGGGCCTTCGCTGGGGCAATAAACGATTGGATCGATCACCCCCATCTCTTTGAGCCAAATGGTCATTTCGAGCTGGCATATCGGCGCGCCTTCCAGGTTGAGATTGAAGGCGCACATCAGCGTGCGAACGGGAGGAAGCGATTCATCCGCTACTGTTCCGGCGTCGATGGCGAAACGCTCATCCTTGAGCGAAAGATTGGGGTTATAAAACGGATCAACCCGGTCGCCATATCGCTTTCGGAAAGCGGCAGGCTCCCTGGGGTCGTCTGCGAATCCTCTCGAATACCCTTCGTGATGAATCAACTCCGCCGCCGGGCAATAAACTATGCGATGGCCCAACGCCTCGATCCTGTAGCAATAATCGACATCGTTGTAGGCGACGGCAAAATTCTGTTCGTCGAATCCCCCGACGCTCAAAAACAGGTCCCTGCGCGTAAGCAGACAGGCAGCCGTCACGGCAGAGTAATTGCGCGCGATCATCGCGTGACTCAGATAACCGTGATCCCCGCCGGGCAGTAACTTGAATGCGGGACCAACCAGGCCGTTATAAAGCCCGGAAACTATCCCCGCGTGTTGAACCCTTCCGTCGGGAAACAACAGCCGCGCTCCGACAGCGCCGACGCCTTGCAGGCCAAGGTAGCCGACCATCTGGCTCAACCAGTAGGGCGTGATAACCTCCGTGTCGTTGTTGAGTAAGAGGACGTAATCGGCGGTAGTCTGCTCGACCGCCGCATTATTGATTCGAGCGAAGCTGAACTTCCCGTCGGGGTTGGCTATGCGCAAAACCTTATGTCGGGTCTTTCGCAAATAATCGAGCGTCGCGGCGTCATCGCTTTCGTTATCTATGATAATAACTTCGTAATTTTTATAACTTGTTTTCCCAAGCGATTCGACGCAGGCTTTGAGCACCGTCACATTATTTTTAGTCGGGATGATGATTGCGACGCGCGGGCCGTCGTCATGGAATTCGGGCGAAAAGATTCCGCAATTCGCCTTCGCGGCCCAGTCGGGTTGATAAACTTTCGCCCGAACGCCCCGGCGGTCGAGCGCATCCTGTACGCCTCTCACCCCCGCGCTGAAGCTGTCGGGTTTCTCGCTGCCGGACAAGGCTGTCGAACCGGGCAGGACGCGCCAGTGATACAGCACCTTCGGGATGTGCCCGATGCTTCGTGCCAGTTCAGTCGCCCTGAGCGCGAGGTCGTAATCCTGCGAACCTTCATATCCCACGCGCAATTCGCCCGCCTCGAAAAAGAGGCTTCTTTTCAACACGAACAGATGGCTGAAGTACATGTAAGAGAGCAGCAGTTCCGGCGACCAGTCGGGCTTGAACTGCGGGGCGAACCGCTGCCCCTGCGCATTTATCTTGTCGTCATCCGAGTAGAGCAGGTCTGTTTCCGTGTGCTCTGACAAATAGAGCGCGACTTCGCCGAGCGCGTCCGGCGTGATCTCGTCGTCCTGATCCATAAAGACGATGAAATCTCCGCGCGCAAGCTCGGCAGCGCTGTTCGTCGCGCGGCTTATATTCCCGTTCTCTTTGCGAAACACGACGCGAAGGCGCGGCTCTTGTTGCCGCCATCTTTCGAGCCTCTCTTTGACTGCCGGATCGGTGCTCGCATCGTCGGCTATGCACAATTCCCAATTCTGATAGACCTGGCTCGTTATGCTCCCGATTGCCCTGTCAAGAAATTCGAGCGGGGGGTTGTAGACAGGCATCACCACGCTCAACAGGGGCGGGTTTGCAATCTGCGACAGCCTCTCTTTGAGCAGCGATTCCCTTCTGGAATTCCACTCGTTGACCTCAAGCCAGGCGTCGTAGGGATCGAGCGGCTGAGGCATCTCGAACGCCTGCGAGACGGCGGCAGGTGCGGCGGGCAACAGGGCTTGAAGATTGTTCCATGCGCGCACAGTTCTGCGCACAGCCGAAGGCAATTCGGTCAATCGGGGCAAACGGCCCTTACGCTTGCGGAAGTTTTCGATGCGCTCGGTTGAAAACCGTATAAACTGCTTCAGCCCGGAACCTCTTTGCGCGTTTTTGCGTGCGGCGATTTCTTTAAGAGCTTTACCCCTGCTTACAATTTTCAAGGCAAGCTTGTTGATTCTGAAACTGCCCCTTGATTCAAAAGGGTCTAATCTTAAAGCAATGACTTCCGGGCCGAGCCGCACATAAGTCTTGCACTCGCCTCCGGCTTCCCCCAGGTCATAGCTGTCGGATTCGCTGTAGCCCGCGCCGCGATCAACGTATAATCGCGCCTTGCCCCTGACGGGCGCGTCAGGCTCGATGTCGATTGAAAGCTCCGCCCAGCCTTTAGGCAATCCGCCCTTCACGTCGAACTGCGGATCATTGCCCGTTGAAACCCAATTCCCCGTGGCGTCTGACAGCACCTCGTTGACAGGCTCTATGGACGGGTAATACCTGCGGCCAGACATTACTTCGGGCAGGTTGTGCAGCCAGTAATAAACTGGCAGAAGGAACCTGTATTTGATGCGACCGTATTGGCGCAACATCCGCCATCCAAACGACCGGGTTATTCGCTGAAGCTGGTAATTTTTATCGTGAAGCTCGCCCTCTTTTTGTCTCAGCTCAGTTGAAAGCGACTCGATTGACTGCGCCTGTCGGGCTGCCTGCTCCCGCTCATCTTTGAGTTGACCGCGCAAGGCTTTCTCCTGAGCCTTTATTTCGGATTTGAGTGATTCAACAACTTCTTCCTGCGCTTTAAATTTGGCCGCGAAACCTTGTAGGCTTTCTTCAGTCTGTCGGGTCAGGTTTCCGCGCTCGGTCTCGAATTCAACCCGCAGCGCCGCGATGACCTTTTGCTTTTCAGTCAGTTGTGATGAGAGCGATTCGGTCACCGACGACAGTTCTGCCCGCGCGTCATCCAGATCGTCCGACAATGACTGAATCGTTTTCTCCTGAGCCTCCAGCTCATCCTTGAAATGCGATTTCAGATCGTTTGCCGCCTGCTCGCGCTCAACCATGTGAGCCTGAAGCGCCTGCAAAGCTTTCTCTTTCTCTTCCAGCTGCGAAGAGACTGTAAGCAGCCGGGCTTCTGCGGTGGCCCTCTCGTCTTCGAGGTCTTTAATCTCTTCGGAAATGACTTTTGAAAGCTGCTCGGAAACGCTGATTGATAATCGCAGGAACCACGCCTGCTCGCCGTCTCTGGCAGGCACTCCTGAAAGCAAAAGCTGCGGGTCATCGTCAACGCAGATAAATCTGTAAGTCTCGCGCCCGCTCAAACGGGCGATGCCTGAGGCCGGGACCAATCCCGCGAAATCGTTAGCCGCAGACCAACTGGCTAAGAGGTCAACCGATCTGTTTGAATCGGCGTCGCCCGCATACAACTCTATGCGCGTGATCTCTACATAAGCAGGCCGGTTCCCCGTATCGAGCCGCAGAGCGCTTCGCGCACTCTGCGGAAGGCGCAGGCAGTAATGGTGCGTCCGTTCATCCGACACCAGCAATTCTTTGATCGAATGCTCTTCGGAGAATTCCTCACCCTGCTGCCAGAACAATTGTAATGCGTTATCGGCGCGCTCGCCCTTTTCAAGTTGGGTCTGGAGATTTTTTAACTCCATTTCACTTTGCAGAAGTTGATTTTTTTTCTCTTCCAACCTGTGCCGTTTTTTTTCAGCTTCAACTTTCAGAGTAAGCCTGTGGCCGAGCTGAAAAAAGAAGCTGCGAATTTTGATGGCATCCTCGACCGGGAATTCGAGCAGCGCACGGAATTCTTCAGAGCGCACGCGACCCAATGCCAGCACGCCCAGCCCGTGACCATGCAGAAACTCGAAATGGGGGTACTGCTGCTTGATCTCGTCCCAGAAAAAACTGACTCCGAAATCGCGCTCGCGTACATTCGTGTCGTGAAACAGCACGACTCCGTCCTCGCTCATTTTGGGGAGCCACGACTCGAAATCGTGCCGGACGGCTTCGTAGGTATGATAACCGTCAATGTGCAGGAGGCTGATCGTGCCGTCGGAAAAGTTATTCAGGGCATCGTCAAAAGTGCTCTGTATCAGAGAAGAAAAACTGCCGTACAGCGGGTCGTGGTGCGCGCGCAGATCGTCTAATACATCCGTATCGTAAAGACCCGCGTGTTCGTCTCCCTTCCACGTATCGACTGCGTAGCATCGCGTGTCGAGATTCAATTCTTTGACCGCCTGACAGAGCGCGCAATAAGAATCGCCGAGATGTGTGCCCAGTTCGACGATCACTTGAGGCCGCAGCAGATCGACCAGTAGCATTGCAAACGGAATATGCTCCTGCCATGCTGTGACCATTGTGAGGCGCTTGGGAGTAGAGAAGCAAATCGGATGATCTAGCGGATTCAGCATCTTTATAATTAATCAGGCGGAAGCCATTCTGAATTGCTCAAGCGATTCCGGCCTGGAGAAATCCATCGAAAAATCTTCTTTGTCCGATCCTAAATTAGGGTTGTAATAATAATCTCTCGCTATCGCATTTTGCCAGCGCGATATTATACAAGCCTCTTCTTCCGGGTAAAGATTCAATCCGCGAGTGGCCGATTCGTCGTGATAGAGAAGCGCGTAGGGGGTGAAGACTATCAAATACTTTTGGGCGCGAAGCCGCAGACAATAATCAACATCGTTATAGCTCACGGCTAAAGATTGTTCGTCGAACCCGCCTGCTTTATCGAACAACTCGCGGCGCGTCATCAAACAGGCTGCGGTCACGGCGCTATAATTTCTTATCACATTCGGATAATTTAAATACCCTCTGCCGCTGAATCCGTCAATATAACGGTGAGCATGACCTGCCGCCCCTCGCACTCCAAGTATGATCCCCGCATGTTGCAATCGCGCGTCTCTGTATAGCAACTTTGCGCCGACAGCTCCCACTTCGGGACGCGCGGCCTGCTCGATCATCGCCCGGAGC
The DNA here is from genome assembly GCA_963804815.1 of Blastocatellia bacterium. Lineage (GTDB taxonomy): Bacteria > Acidobacteriota > Blastocatellia > UBA7656 > UBA7656 > DATEKX01. The sequence goes on from CAWDRU010000002.1 coordinate 613,143, forward strand.
CATTCATTGCTTATCACTTCCGTGTCGTCGTTTAGAAACAGGAGATAGTCGCCCCGCGCCTCTCGCGCAGCGAGATTATTCAACCGCGAGAAGCTGAAGCCGCCGTCGTGTCGGATCACGCGATGCGGCGAGCGCTTCAGATAATCGAGCATTGCGGCTTTCCGGCTGCCGTTATCAACTATGATTATTTCGTAATTGCTGTAATCGGTTTTCGATTCGATGCTGAGAACCGAGCGGCGCAAATTCTCGAATCCGTCTCGCGTCGGAATGATGATCGAAACTTTTTCGGAGCCGGAGACTCTTCGTCTGACTCTGTAGAAGCCGAAGAATCTTTCGCTCTCCACCTCACCCTTTATATTTCGCCTGTCGAGCGCATCGGTCAATGCGCGCCTGCCTGCCTCGGTCACCGATGCTTTCGCTTCGGGCAGTGAGGATGCCGAAGCGGGCACTTTTCTCCAGTGGTAAAGAATTCTGGGAATGTGCGCTATCCTGCTCGACTCTTCGGTGAAGCGCAGGGCGAGATCGTAGTCCTGGCTTCCGTCAAATCCTTTCCGAAAACCGCCCAGCCGGTCAACTATGCTTTTGCGATAGACACAGAAATGAGCCATGTACATGCACGACAGTAAAAGATCGGGCGACCACGCAGGTTTGAAAGCAGGCTCAACCCGCATCCCCGTTGAATCGAGCCTGTCTTCGTCCGTATAGATCAGGTCGGCTTCTGCTTCCTGAAGCGTTGCCGCTACTTCGTAAAGCGCGTCGGGCGTCAACTGGTCGTCGTGATCGAGCAGGCCGATGAACTCTCCGCTCGCAAGCTTGAGCGCGCGATTCGAGGCTTTCGCTATACCGCCATTTATCTCCGAATATATAACCTTTATGCGGTCATCCTTTGTCGAATATTCGCTGAGGATTTGACGGACGTGTGGCGCGCTTGATGCGTCGTCCGCGACGCATAGCTCCCAGTTTGAATAATACTGATCGAGCACCGAATCGAGAGCCTTGCGCAGGTATTCTGCGCGCGTGTTGTAAACAGGCAGAATGATGCTGATGGTAGGTTTATATGTGAATCGGTCAATATATCGAGTGGCTCTTTCGCGGTCGTACCTTGTCGCCTCTGAACGCGCGGCCCATAGTTGATACGAGATATCGTCACGCAGCTCAGGGCTGAAAAATCTTCTGACTTTTTGATAAGCCGGGAGCACATACCCGTACTTTACAGGGCCGTAGCGTTTGTGCAGCGGTTGCAGGATATCTGATCTGCGTAAGGCCGCGATAATTTTCGACACGGAATTGCGAATGGAGTTTCGGAGCTGATCGAAGAGAGTATTCGATTTCGGGCGGTCATCGGAAGCAGGAGCAACTGGCAGCTTGTCGGTCAGCTTGTTCATTGTCTAAGTGCTGTACGAGGCGCGCTCACGGTTAAGGTCTTGATTGATACGTTCCCGCTGGCATCCGTGCAGGTAACGGTGATTGTATAGATTCGGCCCTTCCCGTTGCCTGCTCTCTCTGCGCGTAATCGCACGTGATGCGAATCTATTATCTCCCAGTCGGGGGAAGTGTCGCCAGCGTCCGTGTCTTTGATCGGCTCGTTGCTGCTGACATCAAGAGAGCAATTGACCTTTCCCGCGCAATTGTCCGAAACGTCATAACTGACCATCACCTCTTTCATCTTATGGTCAAGCAGCGCGAGGACGGGCGTGTTGACTGAGAGGTTGTTTATCACAGGCCCTTGCGTGTCCTGAACCGTGATCGTGAACGTGCCGCTCGATTCAGAGCCGCCTGATTCGGTGCCGGTTGCGCAGGAAACTATAGTAAGGCCGATGGGAAAGAAAGCGCCTGAGGGCGGAGCGCAGGTTACACGGTCGCAAACGCCTTCCGTTGTCGGGGCAGGGAAATTCACCACCGCGCCGCACTCTCCCGGCTTGTTCGATTTCGCTATGTTGGCCGGACATTTCAACGTGCAAATGCTGCCTTTGACCGTGACGGTGAACGAGCAGGTGGCATGATCGCCTGAAGCGTTGCTCACATCACAGGTGACAGTAGTTGCGCCAAGAGGGAAACTCGAACCCGAAGGCGGACTACAGGCAGATGTTTCGGTTGCGCAGTTGTCGTTTGAGGTTGGCGATTTGTACCTTACGATGGCCAGCCCCATGCCGGGCGAGTTTTCATCCGTCGTGATATCTTTTGGGCAGGCAAGCGTAAGTCGCTGCGGCTCATCAACCGTCACAGTGAAGCTGCATGGCGTGCCGGTGTTGCCGACGCAGAGAACAGCAGTCGTCCCGACTGGAAATAACGAGCCTGGCGCGGGGTTGCAAACGAGCGCGCCACAATTGCTGCCCGTCGCAGCGGGAACGACGTAACTGACCACTGCTCCACACTGACCCTGTTGTTTCGGCGCGACTATGTTGGCCGGACAATCGAGCGTGCAGGGCTGCGGAGTGATGATAGCTGTGGCAGTCGCGGTGTTATCGGCTGAGTATAATTCCAGCGTACCGCTGGAAACCGTCGCAGTGGTGGCTACGGAGGAGCCTTTCGGCGTGCCCGGATCAATACGATAAACGAAGGAAAAGCCAGCTTCTGCATTGACCGGCAACGTCTCTATAGTGCATACGCCGGTTCCGTTCGTCGCTTGAGGCGCAACAACCCAGGTAGAAGGAGGACCTGTGATTTGATCTGACGATATGAGGTTTGCATTACTGGCCGTACCGATTTTGATCTGGACATTTTGCGCTTCATTCGGGCCGTTGTTTTTTACCAGCAGTGTGAAAGTGACGTTTGCGCCTGCCGATACCTGAAAGGGCGCAAACATGCTCGCCGAAAGATCGGCAGACGTTTTATCCTGATCCTGAACCAGAAATTGAGCGACGGCGAAACCGTTATTGGAGACATCAACGGTCTTGACCGTCCACGTTCCAGTTTGAGCGAACTGGCCCGAAGTCGGAATTGTAATCGAATTGGTTTGCGGGTCTGTCGCGACATCGGGGCCCATCTGAAAGATCGTTCCATTGGGGGCGATCCATTCAAAGCGCCGCTGAAGGGGCGGGCCCATAGGCGCTCCCGTTGCCACTGCACAAACACTGTCACCGAGGCTGAACAATGTTTTTACAGTGGCGCAATCACCCGCAAAAACGTTCATGGTCTCGGAATCGAAAGCGGTGGCGCGAGGCGCTCTCGCCACCACCGCTATCACAACAAGTATCGCAAGAAAGCGAGCTGTTCCAATCATGAAACCCATGGTTCGTTTTCATCCCTCAAAACTCACGGTGTATAAACCAAGACCAGCCTGGGCGCTAGATTAGCATTCCCCGCCTCCCGTGAATAGTATCTCACTTGTCCATTCTGCCCCTCTGACTGCTTCTTTATCAACCATCCGAAGCTCGCTCCCGCCTGCACGTCTGCCTTCACGTTCCAACTCACGTCTCCCGTGAGGTTGTTTGTGTGGAGCTTGCTTGGAGAGGTTGCCGCCGCAAATGTTCCGCCATTCCACGGCGTCGTGCAGTCGTCGTTGAAGTTGTGAATATTGGTGTCTTTTGCGCACTTCCATGTTGCGCCCTCGCCAGTCCCACGGAAACCGAGCAATATTCCAAGGAGGTCATTGATCCCGTTGCCTTCTGTCCAATCAGCAGTCAGGCGATGAGCATCAACCGGTCTGCCACTGCTACCCCAGTTGTCGAGGTTCGAGGCAATTCTCAGAATGAGCGTTGCGGATTGTAGACCGGTGGTGGAAATGCCGGACAGGTTGAATCTGGCCAGCACGCGGTTATGGCCAGAGCTTTGAATGCGAAGCCTGTCATTTCCGCCTTCATTAGTGTTGTCAGCGCCATCTCTCAGGAATGTATCGGCGCTGGCTACCAGCGTACCTGATACGGCTACTTTGAAAGTGCAACTGGTTTGATGAGCCGACGCATCGGTGGCGGTGCAGGTCACAGTCGTTACACCTACTGAGAAACTGGAGCCGGAAGGCGGCAGGCAGGCAACGGAAGCGCCCGGACAGTTATCGCTCGCCACAGGGGTAGAGAATGTGACGACGGCTGATGTCTGCCCGATTACAGCCGTTGCGGTAATACTTGCCGGGCAGGTGATTACAGGCGACTGGGTGTCAACAACCGTAATGCTGAACGAGCATTGCGGCCCTGCGTCGGTAGTGCAGGTGATGATCGTCGTGCCGACAGGGAAGAATGACCCTGATGCCGGAGAGCAATTCGGCGCGTCACCGCAATTGCCCGTTGTTGCCGGAGACGGATAGCTGACCTCCGCTCCGCACAGACCCGGATCATTACTGACGGTTATGTTAGCCGGGCAGGTGATCGTGCATGGGGCAGCATTAATGACCGTCACATTGAATCCGCAACTTGCAACAGTATTATTCGATCCGTCTACCCCTTCGCAAGTTACAGCGGTGGTCCCCAGCGGGAAGACTGAACCCGAAGGCGGAGTGCAGGTGATCGTTAAGGTCGGGCAGCCGTTTGCGGTCGGCGACGAATAAGTGACCGTGGCCGAGCCTGAACCAGTCGGGTTTGCCGGAACAACGATGTCCTGCGTGCAGTTGAGAATGCACTGAGTGCTGTTGACCGTCACGGTGAAAGAACAGGTTACAGGGCTGCCTGAGCCTGCGCTTGTCTCACATGTTACGGTAGTCGTGCCTACAGGAAAACTTGACCCTGCCGGAGGGTTGCAGGCCGATAGAGGGGCAGGGCAATTGTCGTTTAAGGTCGGCGCAGGATAGTTGACAACAGCAAAACCCTGACCGGGCGATGATTCATTGACAGTGATATTCGACGGGCAGGTGATCGTGGCGGGTTGCGAATCCTGAATCGTTACTGCAAATGAGCAGGCCGTGCCGCTATTGCCGAAACAGATGACATTTGTCGTTCCAATCGGGAAGAATCCGCCCGATGGCGGGCTGCATTCTATAGTGCCGCAGCCGGGGCCTGAGCCGACGGGGGTCGAAAAGGTGATCACTGCTCCGCACTGTCCCGCATCTTTCCCCATAGTGATGTCGGACGGGCAGGTGATGTCGCAGGTCTGCGGCGTGATTGTCGCCGTAGCCGTGAATGTATTGTCAGCAGCAAATATTTCCGTTGTCGAACTTGAAACCGTGGCAGTGCTGGAGACTTCCGCGCCCGCCGTCGCGCCCGCGTCTACCTGAAAAATGAATTGCAATACGGCAGTGCTATTGGCAGGCAGAGTCGCGACTGTGCAGGTCGAGCTTCCTGTGCTGCCTACGGACGGGTTTGTGCAACTAAAGGCCGGGCCTGAAAGCTGTGTCTCAGACATGAAGGTCGAGTTAGTGGCCACTGTAACGGTCAGTTCTACATTCTGCGCATCATTCGGGCCTTTGTTCGTTACAAAGACTGTGAACGAAGCGCTTGAGCCAGCCGATATTTCGGAAGGAGCAAACAACGGCGTCCAAAGATCAACGGAGGCGTTGTTGGGGTCCTGGACCACAAACCTGGCAGTGGCATATCCGTTGTTTGAGACATCAACGGTCTTTACTGTCCACGTTCCGACCTGAGCGGAAGGGCCCGAAGATGGAATCGTGATCGAGACGTTCTGAGGGTCGGAGGTTATTTCGGGTCCGAACTGAAATATCTCACCGTTCGGAGTTACCCACTCGAACTTGCGCTGTGCAGGAGGGCCAAGCGGCGTGTCCGTAGCCACTACGCAGACCGTATCGCCCAGATTAAAGAATGTTTTAGGGGTAGTGCAGTTACTCGCAAATGTCGTGAGGGTCTCTGATGTTTGTGCGCTGCTGAAAGGCGCGCGCATCATCATGGTTATAAGAATAAGCACACTGACGCAGGCGAATATGGCAGCGAATTGTATCTTTCTCAAATTGCGAATCAGGCAAAGAATCCTGGAATTTGGGCAAGCCTTCATGTTTTTCTACCTCCGAATTTTGCCGCGATTGAACGAGACGCGCTTGGTTTATTGGGCAGCATATTTACTGAAAGTCAGACGGCTCCCCGCTGATTAAAGCCCACACTCCCGCCCTATAAGCAGGGCGGGAGTCGTCACCGTCACGCAAAGCGCTTTAATTCTTCGTCAGTGCAGGAGCAGTGAAAGCTCCGGGTGTCGGGTTGTCTCGAAATATGTTGTCATTGAACGTACTCGCATTGCCGTTGCCTGCGGTTACGCCTGTAGCGTTGAAGGATACGGTCGAGCCGGAAACGCGGAGGTTGCCTTGCCCTGCGGTGGCGTTATTGCCGGACGAAAGCCCCGTGCCGTTGTTCGTAATCGAGCAGTTAATCACGTTGACGATTGAGGTCGGGCCAGCCGACAGCACTTCCGAAATAATCCCCGTGTTGGAGTTCCCTGAAAACACGCTGTTGCGCGCATCCACGCGGGTATTGTTTCTGGCCATCAATCCGAAGGCGTTATTTTCGGAAGTAGTTCTTTCAACGACCATATTCACGGTTCCCGCCCCGATGTTCGAGACGAAAATCCCGATGCTGGCATTATTCCTTAAGTAGGAGTTTTTGATATAGACTTCTGCGTTGGCGGCTTGATTAAGGCCCACGTTGACGGCGGTGCTCATGTTGTTGATTGTCGTGTCTTCTATATGCAGCGCCCCGCCCGCGAGGAAACGGACGCCATCAAGACCGCCTGCGCCGCCGCCGCCGTTAATATCAAGACCGCGTAGTATTATCTTGTCGGTGGATAAGGCATTGATTATGACGCCGTTGGCTGAAGCCGCAAGAATTCCGCCCATTGTGTGATGGCAATCTATCGCAATTGATTTGGTGATAGTTACCGCGCCGAAGCCAGCCGGATCAAGGCAATTGATCTCGCCGCCTGCTGCGGTCTTCGATATTGCTCCTGCGAAGGTTTTGCACGGAGCCGTGCGGCTGCACGGGTTTGCGTCATCGCCAACGCCTGATACCCACGTTCTTGTTGCTTGTGCCTGCGCAAGTGCGCTACAGAACAAGCAGACGGCCAGAGCGGCCATTAAATTCAAGGCTAATTTCGTTGTTTTCATATACTCTCTCCTTTGAGTTGTTGAGGTGTCAGTAGGAATTGGGTTTTGCCCTCTCATAACTTAGTGTATTTTCCTCCAATACACATAGACGTAATCCATGTCCTATCTTATGCAGAAATGCTTGGGCCCTTAATCAGGGCGTTTTACGTCGTCAAACCATTCCGCTGTAGGAGCCGGGTAGCTTGCCAATTAAATTCTGCCGAAGCGCAATAGTGGATGGCTAATGAATTGTAATCTGCACTCTTCGGCCAAAACGATTTTGTTCAACCTGTAATGAGCCTGCACATGAATGAGCACTAAGAGCCGCAAGGTAATACGATTTACGTTGAAAGTCAACCTGAATCAGAACAAATATCTCAGGTTTCTTCATCCCTTCGGTTGAGCCATTTAGATAAAACTGGCCGGATGTTACTGAAATAACAGGAAAGCTTGAAAAGCAGCCCGCTAAACCTGCCGCCCCGATAAAGTTATAAATTCTGCCGGAGCAATGCAGATTACCTCACCGCCGTATTCCTTTTATGACCTATACACCATTGGGCGATTGTGATCTGCCTTACCGAGCAGACAGTGTGGGGCAACTTCACCAACATGACTTTCCCGAATTATTGGATATAATGTGGCTGTCCAGAGGCGCAGTAAATGGTTGTCTGCTGGCGCTGCTGCATTGTTTGAACCCGGATTCTCAAATCTAAACTGAGATTGAATGAAAGAAGGTTGAGTCTTGAATAAAGGGATGCGACTCACACACGGCGCTCGGAGGTAGAAGTTAAATTCACATAAAGACGAGGCGATCATAACGATGTCAGGCAATTTTAACGAAGCGAAAATAACCCGGTGGTTTCAATACTTCAAACGTAATCCGCGTGCGAAATTGCGACTGTTCTGCTTCCCTTACGCGGGGAAAGGGGCCTTGGTTTACAAGTCGTGGGCTTCGCAATTGCCCGCCGAGGTCGAAATATATCCGGTCGAACTGCCCGGCAGAGGGCAGCGGTTTAAGGAGCCGCTTTACACGGATATAGGCACTTTGGTTGCGGATATGGCTCCGGCGATCATTCCCCTGCTTGATCTGCCGTTCGTGTTTTTCGGTCATAGTCTGGGGTCCATCGTAAGCTTCGAGCTTGCTCACAGAATTCGTAATGAACTTCACAAAGAGCCTGTGCACATGTTTGTTTCCGGTCGGCGCGCGCCGCAAATTCCGAGGAAAGAGACTCAGACTTATAACCTCCCCGACGAAGAGTTCATCGAGGAATTGAAGCGCCTCAACGGCACGCCCCCCGAAGTGCTACAGCATCCGGAATTAATGCAGCTGATGATGGTCACTTTAAGAGCCGACTTTCAGATTTCTGAAACATATAAACGCTCGAACGATTCGACGCTGACCTGCCCCATGACAGCTTTCGGTGGATTGGAAGACAGCGCAGTCCCGGCTGAGCAGATCGAGGCGTGGCGACACGAAACGACAGGACCGTTCAAGTCTTATATGCTCCCCGGCGATCACTTTTTCCTGCATTCGGCGGAATCCACACTTCTTCAGATCATATCTCGGCAACTCCATCGGTTGTTGGGCGTCGTGGAATAGATATATAAACAAACGAGAAGATCAGCTAAATACGAAAGGCAGTGGAGGCGGAAGAATGAATAATGGGGATGTCTTGATTCTCAGAGGGCAGGAAGTGAAAGCGCTTCTTGATGGTCGAGAGGCGGAACTGATGAATCTGGTTGGCAGAGCATACGTTGCGCATGGCAATGGAAAAAGCTCTCTGCCGCATTCTACATTTCTAAGATTCCCTGATGATCCGGGGAGCCGAGTGATTGCCCTGCCTGCATATCTCGGAGGAGAATTTGAATTAGCAGGCTTAAAATGGATAGCTTCATTTCCGGCAAACCTCGACAAGGGATTAGACCGCGCGTCAGGCATTCTTATACTCAGCTCTGCCGAAACAGGCAGGCCCGAAGCCATTCTCGACGCCTCGATCATAAACGCCAAGCGGACGGCTGCAAGCGCCGTGCTGGCTGCCAAAACTTTGCACGGCGCGCGCGCGGCAGATTCGGTAGGGTTGATCGGGTGCGGAGTAATCAATTTTGAAATAGCGAGATTTATTCTGGCAACGGTGGCGGGCGTGCGGAAATTTATTCTTTTCGACCTGAACGCGCACAACGCCGACCAGTTCAGGAAGCGTTGCAATCAGGCTTTCGCGGATGTCGAAATAGATGTTGCGCAGGACCTTGAGACGGTCTTTCAAAATTGCTCATTGATCTCTTTCGCGACTACGGCTGGCGTGCCTTACGTGCACGATATTTCCAGTTGCATTGCCGGAAGCACTATACTGCACGTGTCGTTAAGAGACCTCGCGCCAGAGGTCATTTTAGCTTGTGATAACATAGTCGATGACGCAGATCATGTGAGCCGCGCTCAAACCTCCATCCACCTGACCGAACAACTGGTCGGCAACCGCGATTTCATAAGATGTCCGCTGTCGGATATTCTTTCGGGCCGCTCCGCTGGCAGAAAGAGCGAAGACGACATTGCCATCTTCAGCCCGTTCGGTTTGGGAATACTCGACATCGCGGTCGGAAAATTTACTGCCGAGCTTGCCCGCCAGAGCGGCGCTGGCACCATCATCGAATCATTTCTGCCAGAGCCGTGGGCGAGAATTTAGCGCGGCTGGTTGAATGAGAGTTTACGGCGCAGGCTCTTCCCACCGCCAGCAATTGAGTTGCCAGTCGTGACCTTCGACCGCCACCGCTCCGGCAAAACCCGGGCCCGGAAATAATTCGAGAAGTCTCCATCGAGAAGTCTCTTCGATCCCCCCGTCAGTGTATAAAAGCGCTGCCGCATCGCCCGGCTCAAGCGATACGGCGAACCTGTCGAGCGGCATTGAAAGCCCTTCACCCCTTGCCTTGATGTAGGCTTCCTTCCGTGTCCAGCAGTTGAAGAAACCTTCTGCCTGCGCGCTTGCCTCAAGCCCTCGCAGCGTCCGTACCTCCTGAGCCGAAAAGAATCGCTCCGCGATCTGCTCATCCGCAACATCGGCGCGAATCCATTCGACATCGATTCCCAGTTCGCGGCCCGTAGTAAATGCAAATAGCGCAACGCCCTTTGAGTGAGACAGATTGAATCGCAGCGTCTCGCCTCCGAATTCTTTTATCAGAGACGGCTTCCCGTATTTTGTATACTCAAACCGCAGCGCGCCGGGACGGGCGTCGAGATAGCGACCGAGCAGATCTCGGAGTATGCCGCGCGCGCTTATATAATGGCTTCGGTCGTGCTTATGATAAAACCGGCTGGCTCTGTTCTGCTCGTCTTCGGTCAGCGTAGCAAGTAATCTTTCTTCGCAATCAGGTGAACGATCCAGCGCGGCCCGCCAGATGTGGACCTCGCTGCCCGAAATCTTCAAACGCGAAGGCGGAGCGCCCCAGAGCGCCTCAATAATTCCGTCATTCATCGAATCAATCATATGTGCCGAGCCTCTATAGTGTTTTGGGCTTCACCAACTGGCGACCACGATTATACAATCACGAAACGAAACGTGCCGAGCGAATCCGGTCGCACAAATCTCAAACAAGGAGCTTGATTATGAATCGCCGATTGAATAACGGAGTAATAAAAAGTATTAGCATCGCTCTCTGGGTCTTCTGCGCCTTTGCGCTTCAGGTCAATGCTCAGGATACTGCGCTCGACCGATACATCGCAAAACCTGATTCGAGCTACGGCTGGAAGCTGGCCAACACGGTTTCAGGGCAGGGCTATAAAGGCTACATCCTCGAACTCAGTTCGCAGACCTGGCGCAGCGCAGCAGAAGTGGACCGCCCGGTCTGGAAGCACTGGCTGACGATCATCAAGCCCGATAAGACTACGGGCAACAAGGCGCTGCTTTTTATCGGCGGCGGCAGCAATAAAGACGCCGCGCCCGCGACAGTTTCAGAGCGGACTGTGAGCTTTGCGACGGAAACAAACACTGTGATTGCCGAACTCGGCATGGTTCCGAATCAGCCGCTCTTCTTTTCCGATTCAAAAGAGAAGGGGCGCTCCGAAGACGATCTTATTGCTTACAGCCGAGTCAAACAGATCAATACCAGAGATGATGAATGGCTCGTGCGTCTGGCGATGGTCAAAAGCGGCGTGCGCGCGATGGACGCCGTTCAGGAGTTTCTTGCAAGCGAAGCCGGAGGCCGCCTGAAGATAGACCAGTTCGTAGTATCAGGCGGGTCGAAGCGAGGCTGGACCACATGGCTTGTAGGCGCGGTCGATAAACGAGTGATCGCCATCATGCCTACGGTAATCGATGCGCTCAACTCCGAAGCCATTACCCGCCATCACTTCGAGGCATACGGCTTCTTTTCGCCCGCGCTTCAGGATTATGTCAATCACAAAATTTTTCCAGACAAGATCGGCACGCCTGAGTATCAACATATACTGGCGATTGAGGACCCCTATAATTATCGCAATCGCGAAAGACTGAAAATACCCAAGTATCTGGTGAACGCATCGGGAGATCAATTCTTTCTGCCCGATAACTCGCAGTTCTATTTCGGAGAGCTTCAAGGCGAAAAATACCTGCGCTATGTTCCCAACGCCAAACACAACCTTGCGGGCAGTGATGCGCGTGAAAGCTTGCAGGCGTTTTACGAAGCGGTGCTTGCGGGAAGGCGTCGGCCAGAGTTCTCGTGGAAAAAGCAGAAAGATGGCTCGATCACAGTCAAGGTTAAAGATAAACCTAAAGAAGTGAAGCTCTGGCAGGCGACCAATCCCAAAGCGCGCGACTTTCGCGTAGACACGATTGGCAACGCCTATACAAGCACGCCTTTGAAAGAGCAGAAGCCCGGACTTTATGTCGGGCGAGTTGAGAAACCCGCACAGGGCTACACGGCATTTTTCGTCGAGTTGACTTACGACAGCGGAGGGAAATATCCGTTCAAGTTCACGACCGAAGTCAGCGTAGTTCCTGACGTTCTGCCGTTCAACTTTAAAGACGCAAGGAAGTAAAAAAATTACTTCCTTGCGTCTTTGTTCTCTAGCGCACGCCGGGCGCGGGGGCGGCAGCCGCCGGAGCCTGTTTCAGGTATTTGTCATACCACGTCAGATACCGCTCGTATCGGTCTCGCACATAGCTCGGTCGCGTGATGCCGTGAAACTCGTTCGGGTAGATCACAAGCTGCGTGTCAACGCCAAGGCTCTTGAGCGCCTGATACATCTGCTGGCTGCCTTCAATCGGCACGTTGAAATCGCGCTCGCCGCCCATAAACAGCGTCGGCGTTTTGATGCGGTCGGCGTGCAGGAACGGGTAGGATAACTTCACGTATGTATCCCACGCTTTCGGGTTCCAGGGCGGGCCGATTTCGTGATCGTACTGAATGATATATTGATCGGTCCCGTAAAACGAGATGGTGAAAGCCGTGCCCGCTCCGCTTGTCGCCGCTTTGAATCGCGTGTCGCTTGCGATCAGATAATCGGTCAGTATGCCGCCGTAGCTCCAGCCGCCGACGCCCAGCCGGTCAGGGTCTGCTATGCCCATCTTGATGACGTGATCTACACCGGCCAGCAAATCTTCGACTTCGTAATGGCCCCAGTCCGCGAAGATTGCGCGCGAGAATTTCTGCCCGCGACCGGAACTCCCTCGATAATTCACAGCCAGCACAGCGTATCCGTTCGCCGCGAACCATTGCCGCTCCGTGCTGAATGAATGTTGATCCTGCCCGTTCGGCCCTCCGTGAATGCGCAGCAACAATGGAACTTTAGTCCCCGCCGCGTAACCTGCGGGTTTGGTCAGGAGTCCATGTATTTCCGTGCCGTCTTTGCTCTTGAAACTGACCTCTTCTGTTAGTCCGAGATTGAGTTCTGCAAACAGTGCGTCGTTTTGATGTGTAAGCTGGCGCAGCGCACCATTCTCCATCGCATAAATTTCCGTAGACTTTGCGTTGCCGCCCGAAAGCACGACGGAGCGCCCGTTTGCTGTAGCCCAGTTCGATACGACGACTGGCGGCGTCATCATCCGCTCGACGCTGCCGCCTGCAAGATCGGCCCGCGCCGGATAGACCGAGCGGTCGTCGGCTACCAGAAAATTGACCGATTTTCCATCTGCGCTGAAGCGCGGCGATGAAACACCCCGGTCGAGGTCTTCAATCGACTTTACTCGTGTGGGCGCGCCGCTCCCGTCTGCGGCTATAACAGCAAGGTGATCCATGTTGTATGCGCCGTATTTTTTCTCGTCGCCTTCAAGGAACGTGACCCATTTCCCGTCGGGGCTCCATTCAACACGCGAGCGTCCTCCGCGACTGGTTGTCTGGGTCAACTGTTTCACGGCAGCGCCCGGTTTTGCATCGGCCACAAAAATCTGGCTCGACGGCTCGCGGTCAGGGTCGTCCAGACGGTTGCTCATGAAAGCGATGCGTGTGCCGTCGGGCGACCACGACGGCCCGGCTTCGTCCCATTTATCTGTCGTCAGCCTGTCGAGTTTCTTTGTCGCTATGTCGAACAGGTAGATGTAGCTGTGGCGGCCTGAGAGCAGATACCCCTGCACGTCCTGTTTGAAACGGTAACGGTCAATGACGATTGGTTTGGGCACTTTCGGTTTATTGCTGGCCGCGCCTTCTGCCGCTTCTGTCGCCGGAGGCTCCGCATCCGGGTCAGGGTCGCCGACGATCAGCGCCAGCCGTTTTGAATCAGGCGACCATTCATAGCCCTGTAGTCTTCCTTTGAGCTCGGTAAGCTGAAACGCTTCGCCGCCGCTGCGGTCGAGCAGCCAGACCTGATTGCCTTTCGTTTTGCCGGGCCGTGACGATGTGAACGAGAGATATTTTCCGTCCGGGCTCCATCGCGGCGATGATTCGCTATCCTGACTCCATGTCATCTGGCGATCATTTTTGCCATCGAAGCCCACAACCCAGATATGAGAACTGGCCTTATCGTCCTTGACGTTCAGGGTCGAGACTACGTAAGCGACCCATTGACCGTCGGGCGAACACTGAGGGTCGCGAACATCACGAAATCGCGCCAGATCATCAAGCTTGAATGGACGACGCGCGGTCTGCGCCGCAAGCGCGGTCGCAAGCGCAAGAATCAGCGTCAATACATAGAATGATCTTTTAGTAATCATAAATTTTTCCTCTTTCATCAAGAAAGATGCCCGTTTGAAAATAAGGCGAGATGACCTTTCACCGCTTTGAGGCGAGGAAGCGATTGAATTCCTCGACGCTTGCAGTCAGGCTGGTCTCGCCGGACTTATTTCTGCTCAGTTGAACAAGCGCGCAGATGCGCCTGTTGATATCTTCGCCCAGTCTGTTGTCGAGGGGCGCAAGCACCACTCCAAGTTGTAGCGGGCGGGCATCCGTGCCCATCTGAGCGCGCAGCCGCTCAGGCAGGTCAAGGCTCAGGAATATCAGTCCGCACCCGGTCGCCATCTCAGCCTGTGCATAAAGAGACTGCGTCTGCTCGTTGCGCCCGCCCTGAATCTTTGGAGTCTTGCGCGCCGTGTCCTGTGTCGATTGCGCCAGTTGTCCAAGCTGGGCTGATGCTTCAGGAGACTTGGCCTCGCGCCCTTGTTTCTGCTCGTCCGCATCGGGTTTAGGTTTTGACTCCACCTCCTCGTCCGATGCGCCGGGCCATGGGTTAGTAGCTTTAGACATCGCTCCCGCTATACCGGCTTTCACAGGTTCGGCAGCGCGAGCTTGTCGCCCCAGCCTGAATTCTCCGATCAATTGCAGTTTGCCGCCGACAACTTCGGCTTTCGACAGCGCAAAGGAAAAATCCGACAGGCGACCGTTCGCCATAAATCGCCCTGCGATTGCGCGCCCCCGCATCTGCCCGTTGATTACTCTTAACGGCTCCGTGTTGCTGGCTTTCTTCGCCTGAGCGACAACTGGTAAAGGCACGAAAATGGCTCCCAGAGCCAGTATCAAGGCGAGATGCTTTTTATTCATAGCTGTAATAATCGCTCCCCGTTTGATCTTCACAAGCGACCGGCGCGAAGCTCCTGAGCCACGTAATCACAGGCGCGTGCGGTGAGCGCCATCATGGTCAGCGTCGGGTTCTGATTCGCGCTTGAAACGTAACATGCCCCGTCGGTCACAAACAGATTCGTCACATCATGCGCCTGATTGAATTTGTTCAGCACAGATTTTTTCGGATCATTGCCCATCCTTGCGGTGCCGACTTCGTGTATGAGAATGCCGGGCGTGGATGTCGGCCCGTAGCTTGCTCGAACATCCTGCACGCCAGCAGCGTGCAGCATCTCCGCCGCTGTATCGCCCATGTCTTTTACCATCTCGCGTTCGTTGTCGCCAAAGGTTACTTCGATATGCAGGACCGGAATCCCCCACGCATCCACCACATCCTTGTTGATCCTGACGTGATTATCGAACCGCGCCAGACATTCACCGAAACCTCCGATGCCTATGCCCCACGGGTGAAACTCTCTGACAGTTTTTTTCAACGCCGAACCGAACCCCGGAATCCCCTTGGCGTGATCCCAGAGCGGCTGACCTGCGCCTCCCTGAAACCCATATCCGCGAATGAATTTGTCATGCTTTGATTTGATATTGCGGAACCGTGGAATGTAGATGCCGTTGGCTCTGCCGTCCTGTTCAAGCTTGCTGTGGTCGAGCATGGGAAGACTTCCGCTCGCGCCGCCGCCGCCGACGTGATCCATCAGATAATGGCCGACTACGCCAGAGCTGTTCGCTATCCCGTTCGGGTAAAGCGATGAAGTCGAGTTGAGCAGTATGCGCGTTGATTCAAGCGTTCCGGCGCAAAGCATGACTACTTTGCCCATCACTTCGCGGTGATTGCGCGTGTACGAATCTACGTAATGAACTCCCTTCGCCTTGCCCGTGTTCTGATCGACCACGATATGGCTGACGACGGCATTCGTAATCAAAGTCATGCGCCCCGTGCGGGCGGCAGCCGGGAGCGTCGAAGCGGGGCTGCTGTAATAAGACTTGGTCGTGCATCCTCTATCGCAATGTCCGCAGTAATGACACGACGCGCGGGCATCGGGTGTGCCCTGATGAATGGGCTTTGTCAGGATCGCGCATCTGCCTATGATGACGCGTCGGAGCGGGTCGTTCATCTTATCGACCGCTTTTTTCAAAACCGTCTCGCCGCAGGTCAAACTCATCGGCGGCAGGAATTTACTGTCCGGCAGTTGCGGCATGTTTTCGTAAGAGCCGCTGATGCCGATGTAGTCTTCGATCTTGTCGTAATATGGAGCCAGCTCCTGATAGCTGATCGGCCAGTCGTCGCCGTAACCGTCATGGCTTTTCGCCTTGAAGTCGTAATCCGATAGCCTGTAGGTTTGACGCCCCCACGGGATAGAGCGGCCTCCGACCTGGCGCGAACGTATCCAGTAAAACGGTTTGTCTGCCACAGTCGTGTAGGGATTCTCCAGATCGTTGACAAAGAACTGGCGACCGTATTCATTGCAGGCGTAACACTTGCTCTGTATGGGCTGAGTCTTTTCCATGTCGAGCCGGTCGCCAAACCCGCGATACTTCAATTCGTAAGGCCACTTGTGTTCCGTGTAATCTTTCAAAGGGTCGAGCTTGCGCCCGGCTTCGACGACCGCGACGCGAAGCCCTTTTTCAGCCAGCTCTTTTGCCGCCCACCCGCCTGTCGCGCCTGACCCGACTATGATTGCGTCATATATTTCCTGCTTTGCCATTGATCCCCTTTTGAAAACGCTGAATTATTTTCCGCCCATAGCCCAGCTGAGCGCGCCGAGCAGATGCTGCTGGAACATTTCACTCTGCCATACTTCGGGGCGATGCCCGAGCGCCGTATAAAAGACCCGGCCCCGACCATAATTTCGCCACCACGCAATGGCGAAATCTTTATCTGTGCGATGAACAGCGGGCAGCGTAAGATCGACCGAGCTTGTATCGAGGCTCATCAAAACGTGCACGCGGTCGCGCGAGAATTCTTTGAACTGGTAAATCTCATCTTTGATTTTAAATGAGCTTTCCAGATGGCGCGTGGCCGGGTGGCGACGGTCTTCGACCTTGATTGTTACATCCTGATGCCACGGATGCTGGTCGAAATAACCGCCGATCAGTTCTCCGTATTCAGGCCATTTGTAAAAAGTGTCTGTAGCAGAGTGAATGCCGATGAACCCCTTACCCGATTTTATGAAGTCCAGAAAAGCCGCCTTCTGTTCATCCGAAATCGGTAACTCTCCGGTTGTGTAGAACACGATTGCATCGTACTGCTTCAAATTATCTCGGCTGATAAGCGCGCAGTCTTTCGTAACAGTTGCTTCAAACGCGCCGCTGCGGTCGCCGATCTGTTTCATTATCTCTTCTGATAGCGGCAGCACGTCATGCTTCCACCCGGCTGAGTGCGTCAGGTAAAGCACCTTTCGCTTTGTAGAGTTGCCGGAATTATTATTTGCGGCGTTTGATTGACCGGCCTCTAACGGCCAGATTGCAACCGCCACGCACATCAGCGCAAACCGAAGTATTCTGATCATGCTGGTTTCCCGTCGTTCGTAATTGTGCTTTTAAATCTATTACAGAGCGCGCAAAAGTCAAGCCGGATTGTCAAAGAGTTTCGGTCGCTTGACATCGGGCTGAGGGGAAAGTATTTTTCGCAGGACTATGAAAAGCAAATTAAATATCGCGCTGATCGGCTACAAATTCATGGGAAAGGCTCACAGCAATGCGTGGCGTCAGGTTAACAGATTCTTTGACGCTCCATTCGAGCCTGTGATGAAAGTAATCTGCGGGCGTGACGAAGATGGCGTTCGTCAGGCCGCAGGTAAATATGGATGGGAAGAGCATTCAACGGACTGGGAAGAAGTGGTACGTCGCAAAGACATCGATGTTGTAGACATCTGCACGCCGGGCGATTTTCACATGCCCGTAGCTTTGGCGGCGGCTGAGGCGGGAAAGACTATTCTTTGCGAAAAGCCGCTTGCAAACACGCTCGATGAAGCCGAGCGGATGCTCAAAGCGGTTCAAAACAGTTCTTCGATTCACATGCTCTGCCACAATTATCGCCGCGCGCCCGCCGTTATGATCGCAAAGCGATTGATAGACGAAGGTCGCATTGGTGACATTTATCACTATCGCGGCACCTATCTACAGGACTGGATCGTTGATCCGCAATTTCCCAGAGTGTGGCGTCTGGAAAAGGCCAAAGCCGGTTCCGGCGCGCTTGGCGATCTGGTCTCTCACACGGCAGACCTTTCGCGCTTTCTCGTAGGCGAAATCGCACAGGTCGCGGGACTGCTGAAAACATTTATCACCGAGCGCCCGCTTCCGGAAAGCAACGTTTTAGCCCCGGTCGATGTGGACGACTGCGCTATGTCTCTGGTGAAATTCGAGAGCGGCGCAGTCGGCACGATAGAAGCGTCGCGATTTGCGATAGGCCATAAAAACCACTTGAGATTTGAGATCAACGGAAGCAAGGGGAGCGTCTGCTTCGACCTTGAACGGATGAACGAGCTGGAGCTTTACATCGAGGAAGGCCCCGACAGCGGATTCAAAACCATCCTCGCGACCGATGCGAAACATCCTTATATGGACGCGTGGTGGCCGCCGGGTCACATCCTTGGATACGAACACACCTTCACGCACACGGTTCTCGATCTGCTAAAAGCGATTCAGGAGCAGAAGGTTCCTTCGCCGAACTTCGAGGATGGAGTTCGCAATCAAAAGGTGCTCGACGCGATTGAAAGAGCCTCCGCGTCGCAGAAATGGGAATCGGTGTGAGGCGTGTAGTTAAGGTAGGGTTGCCAGTTTTCGCTCACGGTCAGCAGCAAACGCCAGACAGGCGCGAATATCTTCCGCCGTAAGATCGGGGAACTCAGCCAGAAGCTCCTCCTGAGTCATTCCACCTGCAAGGTACTCCAAAACATCCGTAACACCCATGCGAGTGCCGCGAATGCAAGGCTTCCCACTGCGCTTATCGGGTTCTATGGTAATAATTCTGCTGTAATCCGGCTGTGTCATAGTCCAATAATATCATAAAGAGTTTATCGTCATGAGCGGTACGCCTGACGACCTGTACCCTGCACGGGTATATCCTGAGATGCGAGCACTTCCGCCTGCAACGCGTACATGCAGGCTGCGGCTTCGTCTATCTTGCGTGTGAAGGCTATTGAGCCTTGAAGGATCGGCTTCAGGCGGTCCTTATCCTGAATTCTCGCCGCAGGATATTCGTGCTCGACTATGAGGTGCGTGTTCGCTACATCCAGATCGAGCAATTCACGCGCTGCCAGTTGATGATCGAGCCAGTCCACGGTCCGGTTTTGCAGATATCCAAGCGGGTCGTGGCGCGCAGTGCCCGGAAGCTCGTGCTCGCACAGAACTGTCTGTTTCAGCCATGCGTTTGCCTGATCTGCCGGATTGGGCGAAGGTTTGCCGTCTTTCCAGTCGCCGCGCTCGACGGTCTGCCCGCCGTAGCCCCACGCCGAAACGCCCTTCGCATCTATGACCTGGCCTTTGACATGAAAGCCGCCTATCAGAAAGTTATAGCCCGTGTCTTTCAGGTATTGAAATATCGAGCGCGTATCCTGTCCCATCAGGATGGCGTGCGAAGGGTCGTAGTGAATGCGAAGCTGGTCGCCCACGCCTGCGCGGTCGCAGATTTTATGAAGCGCTATCCATGTTCCCGGCGTGTAGGCGATGTTGTTGTGAAAATTGTCGCCCGTAGTCCAACCGGGCATCGGGCATTGTTCAACGCGATAGGTCAGCCCGCGCGCTTTCGCCTCTTTCAAAAGCGGGATGAAGTTTTCTCGGAAGTCTTCCATGTTTTGATCCATGCTCAGGGATTGATTCCTGCCTACGAATCCGCAAACGGCATCGGTGCCAAGCAGCACGGCGGCGTCGAAAACCTTCATCATGAAATCGTGTTTCGCCTTTCTGATCTGAGGGTCTTCGTGCAGCATGTTATCGAAGTATGAAACATCGGAAAGCCCTATGTTGTGGTGCTTTAAAGACGCCAGCACACGCGCTGCGCGGGATTTGTTGAACGGCTCGCGCAGGTCGAGAGTGTTTGCGACAGGGTCGAGCATGGCTTCCGCCGGAATGTCTGATTCGGAAGGGTGCAGCGCGGCTGAAAGCTGTATGTTGTCAACGCCCAGATCGCGGGCAAACTCGACCCAGTCTTCGACTGCGCGATCCGGGTCAGGGTCGCGCACTTCGCGCGGCGTCAACTCTTGCAAGGCTGCTGTCAGCACTCCGACTTTCATATACTGCGGTTCAAATTGTTTGATTGCCATTCTTAGACGCTCCTTTATTATGCGCTCCGCTGTAACTCTATCCGCTGAAGAATTATCTTTGCCGAAGCGCAAAACTACATCACGAAAAAAGCGATGTCAACTGACGCCTCTCGATTGAAGAAGGTTTGATTGCTCGTATATACTGACCGAAATTTTTCAGAGGGGATCATTTTTCAGGAGGGATCATGACGATGGCAAAAATGAGCAGGCGCGCGTGCCTGATGAATATGAGCGCGGCAGCCGCCGGAGCATTCCTGTCGCCGAAGGCCGTTGCCGCTTTGATGGCAGAAAAGATCGTAAAGAAAGGCCGCCTGAAACAATCGGTTTCGTTCTGGTGCTATCAGCGATATTTCAAGCTGCCGGAGTTCGCGCGCATCGTGGCCGATATGGGACTGACGGCCATCGATCTGCTCCAACCCAATGAATGCGAGGTCGTCAAAGAGTTCGGCCTGATCTGTTCGATGGGCTATGCCGATGCGGCAAAGATACCGGATGGTCTGAACAACAAGGCTAATCACGATGCGATAGTAAAAGGTCTTGAGAAGGGAATTCCGCTGGCGGAAAAACTGCGCGTGCCGAACCTTATAGCTTTTTTTGGCAACCGGCGCGGGATGAGCAATACGGAAGCGCTCGATAACTGCGTCGCGGGGCTTAATCGCATAAAGAAGATGGCCGAAGATCATGGCGTAAACATCTGCGTAGAACTGCTGAACAGTAAAGTCGATCATAAAGATTATCAGGGCGACCGGTCGGATTTCGGCCTGCAGGTCATCAAGGCAGTGGCATCGCCCCGCGTGAAGCTGCTCTTCGACATCTATCACGTGCAGATTATGGAAGGCGATATAATCCGCACGATTCGCGACAATCACGATTACATCGGCCATTACCACACGGGCGGCGTGCCGGGCCGACACGAGCTTGACGATACGCAGGAACTGAACTGGGCTACGGTCTGTCGCGCCATCGCCGACACGGGTTTCAAAGGATACGTCGCGCATGAGTTTGTTCCGACGCGCGACCCCATAAAATCGCTCAGCGAAGCCGTCGCGCTTTGCGACGTGTAAGCAGGAGATTCACCGCAGAGTCGCCGCAGGACGCAGAGATTAACAATTTCTCTGCGTCCTGCGGCGACTCTGCGGTGAACCGGTTTTATAGGCAAAGCTGATCCGATTGCGTTAATGTTTCAGTAATGGAGCGAAAGAAACAGATCGTCTTCGGGCCGTTTCGGCTTGACGAAAACAACGAAGTTTTATGGGAAGGGCCTCGTGCAATCACTATGAGGCCGAAAGCATTTGCCGCGCTTCAATACCTGTTAGAGCGTCCCGGTCTGCTTGTAACAAAACAGCAATTGCTCGATGCCGTCTGGCCCGACACTTACGTCGGCGATGCCGTGCTGAAAGATATAATACGCCAAATCCGAGAGACGCTCAGAGACGATGCAAAGTCGCCTCAGTTCATCGAAACAGCACATCGCAGAGGATACCGATTCATCGGGCCGGTCAGGGAAGAAGCAGAATCAGAAGCGCTGGACGTAACGCAGCCTTCGCAACCCTTCACTCCCGCAACTCCTGTCGGCGTGCTCGGTCGGCAGGCGGCACTTGCTCAGTTGCATAGCTGGCTGGAGAAACCGCTTCTGTCCGACAGACAGGTAATATTTATCACGGGCGAGCCGGGCATCGGCAAGACAACGCTCGTAGAAGCTTTTCTGGAGCAGGCCGTCTCGGTTCACACCCTGCTGATAGCGCGCGGGCAGTGCTTTGAACAGTATGGAGCGGGCGAACCTTACCTGCCTGTGCTGGACGCGCTCTCGCGGTTATGCCGGGAGCCGGGACGTGCGCGCGTAATAGAGACGCTGCGAAAGCATGCGCCGACGTGGCTTGCGCAGATGCCGTGGATCATCGCGCAGTCCGGAAGCGATCAGTTACAACAACAGTCGCCCGGCACGACGCGCGAACGGATGCTCAGAGAGATGGCCGAAGCCGTCGAGGCGCTCGCGGCGGAAAGCCCCTTTGTGCTGGTGCTCGAAGACCTGCACTGGAGCGATTATTCCACGCTCGACCTGATCTCTTATCTGGCGCGGCGGCGCGAACCCGTACGGCTTCTGGTGATCGGCACCTATCGCCCCGTGGAAGTGATACTGAGCGAGCACCCGCTGAAAGGCGTGAAACAGGAATTGCAGGCGCACAGGCTATGCAAAGAACTGCCGCTCGATTACCTGACGGAAGAGGCGGTCGGGCAGTATCTGGCTGTGAAATTTCCACACAACCAGTTCCCGATCAAACTGGCGCGACTGATTCATCAGCGCACGGGGGGCAACCCGCTTTTTCTGGTCAATCTGGTTGATTACCTGCTCGACGAGAGCGTGATCGTTGACCGTCAGGGGCGCTGGCAGGTGCAGGTGGATCTGGATGAAGTCGAATTGGGCGTGCCTGAAAGCGTCCGCCACCTGATCGAAAAACAGGTCGAGCGCCTCAGCCCTCAAGACCAGCGATTGCTTGAAGCGGCAAGCGTCGTCGGGATGGAATGCTCTGCCGTAGCGATAGCCGCTGTGCTTGCGGGCGATGTCATGGAAGTAGAGGAACGCTGCGAGGAACTGGCGAAGCGCGATCAATTCCTATCGCCGCCCGTTCTGGTTGAACTCCCCGATGGCACGATCACCCCCCGCTTTAAATTTAATCATGTACTTTATTTGAACGTGCTCTACAACCGCATTCCACTGACCCGGCGCGCGCAGATGCATAGACGAATCAGCAAGTGCGGCGAAGAGGTATACGGTGATCGCGTCGGAGAGATCGCCTCGGAACTGGCCGTTCACTTCGATCAGGGGCGAGACTGGAATCGGTCGGTCAGGTATCACCTGCTGGCAGCCGAAAATGCCGCGCGGCGCTCTGCCAATTATGAAGCCGTGGCGCTGGCGCGCAGGGGATTAGAGTTGATTAACCTGCTGCCGGAGAGCCACGAGCGCGCGCAGCAGGAGATAACGCTTCGATTGATTCTTGGAGCCTCGCTGATGACCATCAAAGGGTCTGCGGCCCCGGAAGTCGAGAGCGTTTACCTGCCCGCGCTCGAACTGAGCGAGCAGTTGGGCGCGTCTTTTGAACTGTTCAAGGTGCTCTGGTCATTGAGATTGTTCTACATGTTTCGAGGCGAGATGAGCGAATCGCGCGAGATTGCCGAACGGCTCGCACGACAGGCTGCAAGTCTCAATGATGACTCTCTGATGGTAGAAGCCCATCGCGCGATGGGGTCGAGCCTCATCAACCTTGGAGATTTTGCTGCCGCGCTGGAACATTTTGAACGGGCCTCTGCGCTTTACAAACAATCCGATCAGGACGCCTATTTTTTGATCCACGGGAATGATGCCAAAGTCATGAGCCTCTGCTTCGCGGCCCGCGTGTTGTGGTGTCTGGGTTACCCTGATCAGTCGCTCGGTAAAATTCAGGAGGCTGTGGCTGTTGCGCGGCAGATTTCTCATACACAGAGTCTTGTAGTTGCTCTGCAACTTGCTACTCACCTGCATCAGTTGAGGCGTGAGCCGATGCTGACACAGCAGCGAGCTGAAACCGGCATCGCGCTCGCTAAAGAGCAGGGGCTTGAGTTGTGGATGACCTTATGCTCTATCTATCGCGGGTGGGCGCTGGTCGAGCAGGGGTATTTTGAAACCGGAATTGAACTGATGCGCGCCGGGCTTGATGTTTATAAATCGATAGGCGCAAAACTCTGGCGAGCGCATCATCTCGGTCTGCTGGCCGAAGCATTGGCAAAAGCAGGGCAGGTGGTAGAAGGATTATCCATTCTGGCCGAGGCGCTCGATACAGTTCAGGAGACTGGCGAGTGTTATTACGAGGCAGAGTTATATCGCATACGAGGCGATTTATTGCTGATGCAGGAATCTTCGTCGCTGATGACAGAAGCTGAATCATGTTTTAATCAGGCCGTCACAACAGCCCGTCAGCAGCAGGCGAAATCATGGGAATTGCGGGCGGCAACGAGCCTTGCTCGATTATTGGCGCGACAGGGCAGGCAGGCAGAAGCGCGACAAATGCTTGCTGAGATCATTGCATGGTTCAGCGAAGGGTTTGACACTGTGGATATGAAAGAAGCTCGCGCTTTGCTCGATGAACTACTTTGAATATAGAGCCTGTTCACCGCCGCTGCAAGTTTGTCATTGTTGCTTATAGAACTGGCTTACTGATCGCGCATAGCAAGTTAATTACTGCATGGCTGTCAATTTCCGCTATCCCCACCAGTCCTCAATCGTCTTATAGTAGTTCGAGCAAATAAGCTCAACCTCTTCATCTGTGATTCTGTCTTTCAATACGAGCTTGAGTATAGTGCCGAGCAGTTGCAACGGGGTTACTTCTATTGGTTTCCGAACCCGTTTCGGTTTCAACCTGTTTTGGGTTTAACCGATTTCGGGATTTACATTAAAGCCCCATGACGAAATCAGTCTTTACGAAGCGATACGCACTTTTCCTTTCCATTCTCGTCTCTCTTCGGCAAGACAAAGGAGTCTCTCAACATCAATTGGCTAAAAAACTAAAGAAACCTCAATCATACGTTTCCAAGTATGAACGTGGCGAGCGCAGATTGGATGTTGTAGAGTTTCTTGATATAGCGAAAGCGTTAGGGGCCGATGAGCATGAAATTATCAGGAAGGTTGCAGCGTCACCGAAGTAAACAAACGCACCTCATTTCGTACAACACACACTTTCGGAAGTGAAGGAATATAAATGAGCGATCAAACACGCATCCGCATCTTCTGCGTAGATGATCATCCTCTGCTGCGCGAGGGGATTACCGCAATTATAAACAATCAACAGGATATGCTGCTGGTGGCTGAGGCGGCGACAGGCCGCGAGGCTATCCAGAAATTTCAACAACACCAGCCTGACATTACCCTCATGGATCTAAGACTTCCGGATATGAGCGGCATAGACGTTTTGATCGCGATTCGGACTGAATTTCCCGAAGCCCGCATTATCATGCTTACGACGTTTGAAGGCGACGTTGATATCCGGCGCTCTCTTGAAGCAGGGGCGCGCGGCTACATGCTCAAGAGCATGCCGCCGGGAGAGCTGATCGAGGTGATCCGTCAGGCTCATGCGGGGAAGAAGCGAATACCTGCGGAGGTGGCGGCACATCTTGCTGAACACGTCGGCGACGACTCTTTAACCGTGCGCGAGATCGAGGTGCTCCGGCACGTCTCAAGAGGAAACCGAAATCGGGACATCGCAAACCAGTTGTTCATCTCGGAAGAGACCGTCAAGGTTCACGTCAAGCACATCATGGAAAAACTGGGTGCCAGTGATCGCACCGAGGCGGTTTCGATTGCCGTGCGTCGCGGAATCATCCAGTTGTGATGATACTCATGTGTAGCGATAACACGAAAGAGTTATGAAAAGATTATGAGTCAGGGGGATTCGCTTTCCAGTCGCAGGCTATACACTGTTATGCGTTTGAATAATATCAACGACGCCAGGGAGGCTCGGACTGCAAAGACTGTTTTTTTTCACCTTTCCCGATGGACGGGCTGGCGCGGGGCTGTTGTTGCTTCGAGCAGCGGTTGGGATAACGGCAACCATTCAGGGCGGAATCTATCTGGCTGATCGCACCACGATGACTTTTGGCACGTGGATAGTCGGCCTTCTGGCAATCGCAAGCGGCGCTTTGCTTCTGATCGGGTTTCTAACTCCCGCCGCCTGCGCTATGGTGGGGATAGGGGGCGCAGGTATGGCCCTTTCATGGCTCCCGTCTTCGACTATGAATCTGTTCGACACGAAGTTGTCCACTCTGTTTGTGATCATAATTGCAGCGGCTGTTATGCTGCTTGGCCCCGGAGCGTTTTCGCTCGATGCCCGCGTGTTCGGACGCCGCGAGATCATTATTCCTCAAATTTCCCGCCCGCCGAAATTTTGACCTGTCGGCAGGCGAGTGATCTTCGATTACCACGATGGTGGTATCCAAAATGTAGACAACAGTGGTAGCAAAAAAATATTCAATCTCGTGATGTTTTTTCTGCTCCGGTTCTGCATAGTGTCGAGCAGTGAAGCCGACGAAAAGCCGTTAGCCGCAAACCGGATATACGGCCAGTTAAATACAAGGAGATTAAGATGACGCTACTGTTTGCCTTCCTCATTGGACTATTTGCGGGGTTGCGCTCGCTTACGGCTCCCGCGACGACTGCGTGGGCCGCGCACCTGGGCTGGCTGAAACTTGAACGCCCGCTCTCTCTGATCGGCTCGCTTCCCGCCGTTGTGATCTTCACAGCGCTTGCTCTGGTGGAACTCGTGGCCGACAAACTGCCGAAAACGCCGAGCCGTACAGCGCCTCCGGGCCTGATCGCGCGGATAGTGACGGGCGGGTTGACCGGCGCGTGCGTTGCCACTGCCGGAGGGCAGGGGGCCGTTATCGGCGCTGTGCTCGGCGTTGTCGGGTCTGTTGTGGGCTGTTTCGGAGGCTATCAGGCGCGCACGCGACTCGTGAAAGCGCTGGGTGTGCCGGACATCTATGTCGCGCTGTTTGAGGATCTGGTGGCCATAGCTGGCAGTCTGTGGGTCGTTTCGCGATTCTGACAATACGGAATGTATAAAAGGGAGCAATGAAATGAATGGAACACTGACGGGCAAGGTTGCCCTGATAACCGGCGGATCGCGCGGCATCGGCGCAGCCATCGTGAAGCGGTTGGCGCAGGACGGCGCGGCCATCGCCTTTACATACGCCAGCGCGCAACAACAGGCCGACGAAGTGGTGCGCGCAATCGAGGCTGAAGGAGGACGTGCGCTGGCCATACGCGCCGACAGCGGCGATGCCGGGTCCGTGAAAAACGCGGTCATCGAAACTGTGCGCCTACTCGGTCGTCTCGATGTGCTGGTCAATAACGCAGGTCTCGCGATGATTGCGCCAATCGACAACTACTCGCTCGATGATTTCGACCGCATGGTCGCTGTCAATATCCGAGGTGTTTTCGTCGCCGCGCAGGAGGCATCGCGCCATATGAGCGAGGGCGGACGCATTATCACAATCGGCAGCGTCAACTCGGATCGCATGCCCTTTGCGGGCGGCAGCGTCTACGCCATGACGAAAGCAGCAGTCGCGGGTCTAACGCGCGGACTGGCGCGCGACCTTGGCCCGCGAGGCATCACGGTCAATAACATCCAGCCCGGCCCCGTAGACACGGACATGAATCCTGCGGACGGGCCAGCCTCTGACTTTTTGAAAAGCATGATTGCGGTGGGGCGCTACGGTCAGGGCAGCGAGATTGCCGGATTTGTCGCTTATCTCGCCAGCCCCGAAGCCGCTTACATCACCGGAGCAAGTCTGCTTATAGACGGCGGCTTTGCCGCCTGATCTGCCGGAAAGGAACTATTAAGGAACAATTAATGACACAGAAACTCGCAGGAAAAATAGCAGTCGTAACAGGCGGGACCAGCGGTATCGGGCTTGCCACAGTAAAGCGGTTCGTCGATGAAGGCGCATATGTTTTTATCACCGGTCGCCGTCAAACGGAGCTTGATGAAGCGGTAAAGCAGTTGGGAGAAAACGTCACGGGTGTTCGAGGTGATGTGTCGAATCTCGCAGACCTCGACCGGCTCTACGACACGGTGAAGCAACAAAAAGGCCGCATCGATGTTCTGTTCGCCAATGCAGGAGTCGGCGGATTTGCTCCGCTCGGAGAGATCACCGAAGCCCACTTCGACAAGACGTTCGCCGTCAATGTCAAGGGTACGCTTTTCACAGTGCAGAAGGC
Organism: Blastocatellia bacterium; assembly: GCA_963804815.1. Lineage (GTDB taxonomy): Bacteria > Acidobacteriota > Blastocatellia > UBA7656 > UBA7656 > DATEKX01. Next base: position 641,086 of record CAWDRU010000002.1, read on the forward strand.
GTTGCCGTTGATGCCCGACGGCGCTTCAATCGTTATGAATGCATCCATAGTGTCAATCAAGGGCACACCGGCTTTTGGCGTCTACGCCGCGACCAAGGCCGCTTTGCGGTCGTTTGCGCGGACGTGGTCGGTTGACCTGAAAGACCGCAGGATTCGCGTCAACGTCGTCAGTCCGGGCACAGTCATCACGCCCGGCTATAAGAACGAACTCGGACTGAGCGATGAACAGATCGAGCAGTTCAAAGCGCAGACCGCCGTATCTACGCCGCTCGGACGGGCGGGCACGCCCGACGAAATCGCGAAGGCAGTGGTGTTTCTTGCATCCGACGACGGCAGTTATGTCAACGGAATCGAGTTGTTTGTTGACGGCGGACAGGCGCAAATCTGAAATTAATCGTCAGATATACAGAAAGGAGATTAAGCAATGAAGGAAACAATTTCACTGAGCAAGGGCATCGAGCCATCAGCGCGGGAGTTTCTCGATACGGTCAATTCCAATGAAGGCCCGCAACTATATGAACTGTCGGTCAAAGACGCGCGCGCTGTTTTGACCGACGCGCAGGCAATCCCCGTAAACAAACTGCCTGCCGATATCGAAGACCACGTAATCGAGGGCGGCCCCGGCGGGCAGGTATCGATTCGCATAGTCCGGCCAGAAGGGAATACAGAAGCCTTACCCGTCGTGATGTATTTTCACGGCGGCGGCTGGGTGCTGGGCGACAAAGACACGCACGACCGTTTGATCCGCGAGATCGCCAACGGAGCGCAGGCCGCTGTGGTCTTCGTTAACTACACGCCTTCGCCCGAAGCGCAATACCCTGTTCCCATCGAAGAAGCGTACGCGGCAACAAAGTTCATCGCGGAAAACGGCAGGCAGTTCAATCTCGACCCTTCGCGGCTGGCAGTCGTAGGCGACAGCGTTGGCGGCAACATGGTCGCTGCGGTTACGCTGATGGCGAAAGAGCGGCAGGGGCCAAAGATCGGCTATCAGGTGTTGTTTTATCCGGTCACGGACGCGAACTTTGACACGGACTCTTACAAGAAGCTGGCGACGGGTCATTTTCTCACGCGGGAGGCGATGAAATGGTTCTGGAACAACTACGCCCCGGACCTCGAAACGCGCAGGCAGATAACGGCATCCCCTCTGCAAGCATCCGTCGATCAATTGAAGGGACTGCCTCCGGCCCTCTTGATTACAGGCGAATTCGATCCGCTGCATGATGAGGGCGAAGCCTATGCCGCGAAGTTGAATGAAGCCGGTGTGCGCATCACAGCAATGCGTTACCTCGGCATCATTCACGATTTCGTAATGCTCAATGCGGTCACAAATTCGCCTCAGGCGCGCAGCGCCATCGCTTTGGCGAACAGCAACCTGCGTGACTTTTTCAACAATCAGGAAGAACTCAGTCTGAAAGCGACCAACCAGTAAGGGGTGAAACGCTCGACCCGGACAGGATGAGCAATCTTTGCTCATCCTGTTTCGGTCTCGATCAGCGTTTGGTGACAGGCACTCTGAGCGTAGCCGTTGTGCCTTTGCCATTATCTGAGACGATGTTATATTCGCCTCCCATCTCCGCAGCCCGTTTGCGCATGCTCATGATGCCGTTGCCGCCTTTCGATTGAGTCGTGTATTCGCCGCCTGCGTCGGCATCGAATCCTTTGCCGTCATCCTTCACTTTGAGCATGAGCCAGTCTCCATCCACTTGAAACTCTATGTCAGCTCGCGAACAGCCAGAGTGTTTCACCACATTATTTACGCTCTCTTTAAAGACCAGAAATATCTCACGCCGCAGGTTCGCGCCAAGCTCTATATTGCTGTCAGCCGTTGGAGCCTGAAAGCGAAACGAGATGTTGCGAGCGGTGAAGATGTCGCTGGCAAACCGGCGCATCCGCTGCAACAGATCGCTCAGGTGATCTTTCTTCGGATTGATCGCCCAGACGATGTCGCTCATCGCATCGACCAGTTCGTTCGACACGCTGATGACCCTCGTCAGCGCGTCCCGGCTCCTGCTGTCTTTGCGATCCACATTCTGATGCGCCACCTCGCTCAATATCGTGATCTGCGTCAGACTCGACCCGATGTCATCGTGGAGGTCGGTCGCTATTCGCCTTCTGACGCGCTCCAGTTCCGCCAGTCGCTCTTCGCGGCTTCGCCTCAATGCCTCTTCGGCTCGCCTGCGATCTATCAACTGCCCGATGTGAGAGCCGATGGTTGACATAATCTCGACCAGTTCGGAATCAGGCTCACGTTTTGTGCGAGTGAACAATTTAAGAACGCCGAGAACCTCCTGTCCGAGCAGGATGGGGAAGCCGAAAGCGGCGGGCTGGTCGGAGCCGTTGAGCAGGGGCTGAGGATTGAAGACGGCGGCGCAGCGAAGCGATTGAGATTGCTGATCGAGTTCCCAGAGTTCGCCGGTCTCCCACTCGGCGACAAGGCAAACGGCCTGAAGTATTTTAGGAGCGGCGTCGTTGAGAGAGGCAGACTCGGAGATGATGTCGGTGACGGCGGCTTCGAGGGCGAGGGAGCGATTGGCCTTGCGAAGCTCTGCGCCCTGAAGCGTGAGCTGGTCGGTGAGTTTCTGAGATTCGGTGAGAGCAGAGTCGAGTTCGTTTAAGCGGGCGACGCGATAACGGTCGAAGGCAAAGACGGAAGCGAAGATTAAGAGAGCGGCCAGAGAGATGAACCACCAGCGACGCCAGAAAGGGGGAAGTATTTTGAAGGAGACGGAAGCCGGAGAGCGGCTGAAAGTGCCGTCGGAGGAGACGGCCTGAACGAGGAAGCGATACGAACCCGGCGCGAGGTTGGCGTAATTGATGCTACGCTGCGTGGTAAGCGGGCTCCAGTCCGTGTCCGAGCCTTCCAGCCTGTATTGATAATTCGACGCCTCACCCACATTGAAGGCGAGGGCAAAAAAATCTATCTGAATATTATTTTGATTTGCGCCCAGTTCAAGTTGAGACACAGAGGTTTCGCCCAGTTCAGAGATCGGGATGTCAACACCTGATATGCGCAGCCCGCCAATAAAGACCGGTGACGGAGCGGTAGCTCGCTCAGGTTCAGGTATGAGCCGGGAAAGCCCTCTTGTAGTGCCAAACCATAGCGCGCCGGTTCGATCACGAAAAGCCGCGCGGAACTCCCCGCCTGTCAAACCGTCTATTGCAGAGTAGCGCCTGATGCGATCTGTCGCAGGGTCGAGCATGTCCACGCCTCGAATGCTGAGAACATAGATATGGCCATTTGAATCGCCCGTAGCGTCCTGAACGATGTTGCTCGTAAGCCCATTGGCTTTTGTATAAATCACAAGGCGCGGGCGATCTGCGTCCGGATCATCAATACGACACAGGCCGCCCTGACCCAGCGCCGCCCAGAGCCGACCCGCATCATCACGGTAAAGCCCGTTTATTGCGCCTCCCGGCAGCCCTTCATTCTGCCCCAGAACAATGAAGCGGCCATCCTTGTATCGGGCCAGCCCGCCCTCGCGAAGCCCTAACCACACATTGCCCGCCCCGTCTTCGCAAAATGCCAGAACAGTGCTGAATGGTCGCAGCCCGTCGCTTTCCGAATAACGATGAAAGCTCGCGGTTTTGCGATCCCACCGCGTGACGGCTTCGCGCACAGGAACGAAGGCGGCGACCCAGATGTCACCGCGTGAATCTTCAAACAGGCGTGTGACATCATTATTGCTCAACCCGTCGCGTGTTGTGTAAACGGCCTTCGGAGGCACTTTCGCCAGTTGCTCGAAACGGCTCACTTTCGGGAATCGGCAAAGCCCCAGCCGCGTCGCAATCCACCATTCACCCGTGTGATCTTCGATAAAGCTGTTGTGATTGCGCCAGCCCGGATCGCTTACGCCCGTGGGCAGATTGGGCCTGATGGTTGTGAATGATTTGCCGTCAAAGCGACTGATGCGCCACACGCTGCTGTAGACATAAAGATCGCCCGCGCGATTCTCGAAAAACGATCCGATGACCTGCCCCAGCCCATCGTCTTCGCCAAAGTTTACGAGGCCGCGCCTTGTAATCTTTAACGCTCCATTGGTTTCCGTCGTGAGCCATAGATTGCCATCCTGATCTTCGGCAAACGCGCTGAGCCTGTCGCGCGCGCGCTGCGTTACCATATAGGTGCGAGCGGCAAGGCCATCGAACTCGATCAGGCCGCCACCGAAAAGGGCCGCCCATATCCGTCCGTCAGAGGTCTGGCATAACGCCTCGACATCCTTACCCAGTGCCGCGTAACGACGAGCATCACTAAGTAGAGCAGGCGAAAGCGTGCGCTCGGTTTTCAGCAACGCGGTCTGCTGAGGGCTGAAGACTATCAACCCGGATTGATGGCCCAGCCACAATCTGCCCTGTTTGTCTACTAACAGAGCAGAGATGTTGTCTCTGCTTTCAGAAGGTTGTATCGCATAAGAAATCACCCGGCCATCGGGCGCGCGATGAACCAGACCAAACGTCGTGCCGACCCACAGGCCGCCCGCTTCGTCTTCGGCCATCGCCCATACCTGTACCTCTATGTCCGTGTGCGAGGGTATGGCCAGATGTACGCGCTCGAACTCTCTGCCGCCTTTTGATTCGTCGAGATAAAACAGCCCGCCGTCAGTCCCAGCCCATAACAGCCCCGCGCGATCTTTATATAACAGATTGACGCGATTGGCCGCAGGCTCATGGCTGATTGGATAAACCGTAAAGCGCAGACCTTCCGAGCGACTCGCATCGGCAAGCGGATTGAAATGTATCAAGCCGTCGCTATTAGTAGCGATCCAGTAATTGCCATCGTTTGTCTCAAGCAGGTCATTAACAGAAGGTGCGGGCAGCCCGTTGTCAACCGTGTAGTTAGTGAATTGATAACCGTCAAAGCGGCTCAATCCACCGGCTGTGCAGAACCAGAAGAAGCCATGAGAGTCTTGGACGATGCGCTTAACTCGATTATTCGATAACCCGTCAGCCGTGGTGTAAGACTTGATGGGCAAACGCTCGGCCTTCGCCCCGACAGCACAAGCCATCAACACGGCAAACAACACTACTCTGCCAATTTGCGTCGATTCAGCCGGGAGCATCAGGACTCCTTCGCGATGCGGTAAATTCGTGAGTTGTTTGGGCAAATGCTACTTGGAGGATGCTACCCGGCCAGTTTGAGCAAGTCAAGGAATTGCCCCACAGAAGCAGGGCTGTAACAAAGTAAAAGTAGGGGCAGGGCTTGTCCCATTGGTGTCAACTTAAGGGCTGCCCCAAATTTCAATACTCTGTGTGAGATGTTCTTTATGTCGCTTTCGTTCTGCTTTGACCAGTCCAAGCAACTTCGCCTGCGCGACCAGATACTCTACTGCCGTGCTGCTGTCGCCACGCTCTCGTGCTCGGCTGTAATGGTACAAAGAACGAAATACCATCTCCACACTTATCTTCTCTATTGGCTCTTGCAGTGCCTGGCTTACCTCTGCACACAACTCCACAAGCACTGCATAAAATATCCACGTCGCATAAATTTGTATCTCCACTCCGTTGCTTGCTGCGACCCACAAGTAACTAAGCCCAAGCAATCGCTTCGTCACAAAGAAGGCTTCTTCTATTCGCCACCGCCTTCTATACAACTCAACTACCTCTCTGGCACTCAACTGCTTTGGGTCTCCTACATTCGTCAAATACCTATACCAGACTCCACCCCACTCGACGCTCACCCTTCGCACAGGGTTTCGGCAAGGGTTCGAGCGGTATTTGCCCAATCGGATGATCTCATCTCGAAACTGCTTCCCACTTGCTACAACTTCAACTACTTCGTAGCTAGTCTTTTCCCGCATCCGAGTGACAAAATACTTCTTGCTGTCACTGAGGCTGTCAAAGAAGGGGAAGCTAAAGCATCCCAGGTCTATTACCAACAGCCCGCCCACAGGCAGTGCCTGGATTACCTCGTCGGAGAAAGCCTTATCCTTAGCCTGCGCCTGGTCGGTGTAGAAGGCTTTTACAGGGCGACGAGTGAATCCTTCTACAATCATCAACATCTTGCCTGCAAGTGGCGGCTGCTTTGCGTCTTTAAGCTCTTTGAGCTTTCGCCGCAGAGCTTCCAAAGTCGATCCGTCTGCAAGCCAGACGGCAGTGAATCTATCAGCCACCTCAGATTGCTTGCTGGCGGGCAAGCGTTGAGCCTGGCTCAAAGCTTCATTAAAGAGGCGCGCAAACAATCTGGCAGGCAATCCAGCCAGCCGAGCAGAGAGCGCCTGTTTAGACAGTCGCATTGGCTCAACCCAAAGCAAGCCTTCCTGCGCGAGCACTCGCAGCAGTTCTGTCAAAGAAGGAATCTGCCTCAAGACCAGGCTTACAATGATAGCCGTCATGACGGGCAGAGTGAGCAGGCGATCTCGTCGTTTGACAGGATCGCTTCCGCCACTGATTCTCAACGGAGCAAAAGCAGCGGGAGTGAGCATAGCTGGCAGCCGCTCAACAATATCTTCAACAGGCGGAGCGGGAACTTGAGTTCTCGCCCGAAAATCGGGGTTAGTAAACCTCCGATCATATTTCTTTTTCTTCGGCATCGCTTTACCTCATGGAACTTAGTCGAGGATGCCGATATTAACAAATTCAAGGCAGGGGCTTAAGTTGACACCAATGGACTTGTCCCTGCCCATACAGATAAATAAATCGAAGCGCAGAGAGGCGAAGATGCACAGGTTTGAAAACGAAATCCGAATAACACCATCGGTGCTCGACCGGCTGATCGATTACGAGCCGGAAGTCGCGCGTGAGCCGCTCGCGTCACGCGCGAAAAGCCTGCGCCAGTTGAAAGATTCTGTTAAACGCGACCTTGAGCAGCTACTGAACACGCGCCAGTCAGGTGACTGGCTGCCGCCCGATCTCAAAGAATTAGAGCAGTCGCTTGCCACATACGGGCTGCCGGATTTTACATCCATCAGTATAAAAAGCCCTGCCGAGCAGGTGCGGTTGCGCCGCGCGATTGAAACCGCCATCAGCACGTTCGAGCCGCGACTGGAAGATATAAATATTACGATTTTACCGCTGGGCGATCTTGAACGCTCGCTGAGGTTCCGAATAGATGCGCGGTTGAAAATCGAGCCTGCGCCTGAACCCGTAACCTTTGACGCAATGCTGCAACTATCGAGCGGCCAGTATCTGGTGAAGGAGGAGTAATGCGCGACGAATTGCTGGGCTATTACGAGCGTGAACTTGGCTTTCTTCGGCAAATGGGCGCGGAGTTCGCTCAGAAATATCCGAAGATCGCCGGGCGGCTGCTGCTGGAGCCGGACAAGTGCGAAGACCCGCACGTCGAACGACTGATAGAAGCATTCGCTTTTCTCGCGGGCCGCATACATCTGAAGATAGATGACGAGTTCCCTGAAATAACCGAGTCGCTTTTAAACGTGCTTTATCCGCATTACCTCGCGCCCATTCCATCGATGTCCATAGGGCAGTTCTCGCTCGACCGGCAGCAGGGCAGGTTGACGACAGGTTACGCGGTCGAACGCGGGGCGGTGCTGTATTCAAGACCGATACAGGGCACGCCCTGCCGGTTCCGCACCTGCTATCCCGTCACTGTCTGGCCGATTGAAATCACGCAGGCAACGCTGGAATCAGGCGACCCGGTTTCCAGCAAAGGGAAGTGGGCGCGGGCCGTGTTGAAAATCAGCCTGCGCTGCCTGAACAACGCTCGGCTTTCAGAACTGGCGCTGGGCGAAGATCGGTCCAGTTTGATCGAGAGACTCCGGTTTTACATAAACGGAGAACCTCAGCTCGTTTATCCGCTCTATGAGATGATCTTCAATAACGCGACGGGCGTTGAACTGGTCTCAACCTCTGCGAAGAAGAAGAACGGCGGCCCGCATCATACGCCTTCGCCCATCATGCTCTCGCCCGCGACGTTGAAGGCTGTGGGTTTTGAATCAAACGAAGGAATGCTGCCTTACAGCGCGCGTTCGTTTACCGGGTACAGGCTGCTGACGGAGTATTTCGCGTTCCCGGAGAAATTTCATTTCTTTGATGTGACCAATCTCGATTTTGCGGCGCGGGAAGGTTTCGGCGAAGAGTTCGATATACTGATTCACCTGCGCGATGTCGTTCCGCCGCGCTCTGTCGTAGACCGGCACGCATTTCAACTGGGGTGCGCGCCCATCGTGAACCTGTTTCAAAAGATTGCCGAGCCTGTTCATCTGACTCACTTTCAGAACGAGTATCGCGTGATACCGGATATTCACCGTCAGACGGCGACCGAAGTCTACTCGATAGATTCTGTGACGACGACTGACCCTTACCTTCAACAGTCGCGCCAGTTTCAACCGTTCTATTCGCTGCGCCACGCGCACGACCGCGAAGAGGACCGCACGTTCTGGTACGCGACCAGGCGTCCGTCCGAGCGCAGCAATGACACGGGCACGGAGGTTTATCTGTCGCTTGTAGACATCGGGTTCAACCCGAATGTGCCGGGGGTCGAAACGATGACAGTGCACGCGACCTGCACGAATCGCGACCTGCCGGGCCGCCTGCCTTTCGGCGACCGCGACGGCGACTTTGAAGTCGAAGCGGCAGCGCCGCTCGAACGGGTGCGCTCGCTCAGGAAACCGACCGCCGCGCTCAGGCCGCCGCTCAGGCATGCCGCGCACTGGCGATTGATCTCGCACCTGTCGCTCAACCATCTCTCGATTGTCGGAGGCGGGGAAGGCGACAGCCCCGAAGCGCTGCGCGAGATTCTGATGCTTTATAACTTCATGGATTCATCGGCCACGCGCAAGCAGATCGCCGGTGTAGGTCGTGTCTCAAGCCGTCGCGTGGTCAGGCAGACAGGCTCGCGCATCGGGTCGGGGTTTGTGCGCGGCGTCGAGACGACCATCGAATTTGACGAAGAGCAATATGTTGGCAGCGGGCTGTTTCTTTTCGCTGCCGTGCTTGAAAGATTTTTAGGGCTTTACAGTTCGGTGAACTCATTCAGCCAGCTTGTAGCCCGCGTCAAACAACGCGAAGGAAACTTGAAAAGATGGGCACCGAGAGCAGGAGAGCAGGTCATTCTTTAGCCGATGTTCTGTTTGAAGAGCCGTATCGCTTCGAGTTTTTTCAAGCGGTGCGACTGCTCGAACGCATCGAGCCGGAGCGCCACCCCGTGGGGCGCTACAGCGAACCTGCGGGCGAGGCCGTGCGATTTCGCCCGCGCGCGTCGCTCGGTTTTCCGCCGAGCCAGATATACCAGCTTACGGACGGCGATGTTACGGATTCGGGCGAAGGGGAAGCGGCACAGCCTGCGATGACAATCGCGTTTATGGGGCTGACAGGCCCTGTGGGCGTGTTGCCTCATCACTACACGGAACTGTTGATCGAGCGCACGCGCTATAAGGACACGGCGCTGGGGGAATTTCTGGACCTGTTCAACCACCGGATGATTTCGCTCTTTTACAGAGCGTGGGAGAAGTACAGATTCCCCGTCGCATACGAGCGCGGCACGGATGACCGGTTCACAGAGTTTCTTTTTGACATAGTTGGAATGGGGACGCGCGGGTTGCGCAACCGGCAGAGTTTTCCGGATGAAATATTACTTTACTACGGCGGGCATTTTGCCGAGCGGCCTCATTCGGCAAGCGCAATGTGCGCGATGCTGGGCGACTATTTCGGGGTTCCTGCTCACGTCGAGCAGTTTTCAGGTCAGTGGTTAAGGCTTGAAGACGAGAGCCTGACCCGGCTGGGCAATGCTAATGCCGAGCTTGGCGTAACGGCTGTGGCGGGCACGCGAGTCTGGGACGCGCAATCAAAGTTCGAGTTGCAGTTTGGCCCGCTGACCCTGAGCGAGTTCATAACATTTCTGCCGACGGGGTCGGCGTTCAAACCTGCATCGGAGCTTACGCGGATACTTGTGGGTCTGGAGTTTGATTTTGATATTCGACTGACGCTGAAAGCCGAAGAAGTACCGGGATGCGTGCTGACCACACGCGCAAAACGGCCACCTATGCTTGGTTGGACCACCTGGCTCAAGACAAGCCAATTCGAGGAGGATGATTCGCAGGTGGTTTTGTCTGTAACAAACTAACTGCATTTTACGACGCGAGGATATTTATATGAACGTGAACCTGAAACCATTGATTGCTACGTTGAATGACACCTGTCGCAGCGCGCTTGAAGCGGCAGCCGGGCTTTGCCTGTCTCGCACGAATTACGATGTCGAGATCGAGCATCTATTGATCAAGCTGGCCGAGGCCGAGGACGCTGACCTTGCGCGCATCAGCCGTCATTTCGAGATAGATCATGCGCGACTTGTAAAAGACCTGACGCAGGCTCTCGACCGGCTCAAGAGCGGCAATTCCCGAACGCCTGCTCTGTCTCCGCGATTGCCCCGACTGATACAGGACGGCTGGCTGCTGGCCTCAATTGAATTCGAGGCGCAGAAGGTTCGATCAGGCCATCTCATCCTGAGTTTGCTGACAAACGACGATCTTGCGCGACTGGTGCGCGAGATATCAAAAGAATTTCACCAGATATCGGTCGAGTCGCTGAGAAAAAACTTCGCAGAAATTACCGCCGGATCAAGCGAAAGCCGCACGGCTTCAAACGCGCGCGCGCAAGCGGACGATGACGCTCAACCCGACATGAGCGCCGGAGGCAAGACAAAGGCGCTCGATCAATTCACGGTTGATCTGACCGGCAAAGCGCGCAAAGGTGATATAGATCCGGTCCTTGGGCGCGACTTCGAGATTCGACAGGTCATCGACATACTCACGCGCCGTCGCCAGAACAATCCTATTCTTACGGGCGAAGCGGGCGTCGGAAAGACTGCTGTCGTCGAAGGCTTTGCGCTGCGCATAGCTCAGGGCGATGTCCCGCCGCCGCTCAGAAACGTATCTGTCCGCACGCTCGATCTGGGATTGTTGCAGGCGGGCGCAGGGATCAAAGGCGAATTCGAGAACCGCCTGAAGTCTGTCATCGAAGAAGTGAAAGCATCCCCGCAGCCTGTCATCCTCTTTATAGATGAAGCGCACACGATGATCGGCGCGGGCGGGCAGGCAGGACAGGGTGACGCGGCCAACCTGCTCAAGCCTGCGCTGGCGCGCGGAGAGTTGCGCACAATCGCCGCCACCACGTGGGCCGAATACAAAAAGTATTTCGAGAAAGACGCTGCGCTTGCGCGACGGTTTCAGGTTGTTAAGGTCGAAGAGCCAACGGAAGAACAGGCCATCATCATGATGCGCGGGCTGACCGCTACGCTTGAATCGCACCACAATGTCCGCATCCTCGACGAAGCGATTGAAGGCTCGGTGAAGCTTTCGCACAGATATATATCTGGCCGCCAACTGCCCGACAAATCCGTAAGCGTGCTCGATACTGCGTGCGCGCGAGTCGCAATCGGCCAATCCAACGTGCCCGCCGCCATCGAAGACGCCGAGCGCCGCATCGCTCATATGACGGTTGAAATCGAAGTCCTTGAACGCGAGGCAGTCACGGGCTCTGATCACGATAAACGCATAGAAGAGTTGCGAGCCGCACGGGCGGCGGAAGAAGAGCGACTCAATAATCTGATAGCAAAATGGGATAGCGAGAAAGAGCTTATCGGTCAGATTCAACGGATTCGCGAGCAGCTTGAACAACAGGCAAACAATAATGAAGTAAGCGACGGCGCGGCCAGAGCGTCAGCCGCAGACAAAGCCTCAGCCGCAGTTATGTCCGTTGCAAAAGCCAGACAGGGACAAGTCTATACGGCTACAGGTGTGGCCGAAGAAAGCTCGACGGCCAGCGCTTCGATAAATGCGGATGCGCTCAGAGCGGAGCTTGCTCGATTGAACCGGGAGCTTGAATCCATACAGGGCGAAACGCCGCTGATGCAGGCGTGCGTGACTTCGCAGACGATAGCCGAGGTCATATCGGGCTGGACCGGAATACCTGTCGGCAAGATGCTGGCCGACGAGATCAACACAGTCATCGCGCTGCGCGAACGGCTGGAAAGACGCGTCGTCGGCCAGTCGCGGGCGCTCGAAGCCATCAGCCAGCGCATACGCACTGCGCGGGCGAACCTGACTGACCCGCGTCGGCCCGTTGGCGTCTTTCTGCTCGTAGGCCCAAGCGGCGTCGGCAAAACCGAAACGGCTTTGACGCTTGCAGACACGCTCTACGGCGGCGAGCGAAACCTGATCACGATCAACATGAGCGAGTATCAGGAAGCGCATACGGTCTCTTCGCTCAAAGGGTCGCCTCCGGGTTATGTGGGCTACGGAGAAGGCGGCGTGCTGACGGAAGCCGTGCGGCGAAAGCCGCATTCGGTCGTGCTGCTTGACGAAGTAGAGAAAGCGCATACGGATGTGATGGAACTCTTCTATCAGGTCTTCGACAAAGGCGTGCTCGAAGACGGCGAAGGGCGCGAGATCGATTTCAAAAACACAGTGATCCTGCTGACATCGAACGCCGGGACAGAGACGTTCATGAAACTGTGCGCGGACCCTGAAACCCGTCCCGACCCGGCTGTGATGATAGAGGCGTTGCGACCGGACCTGCTGAAGGTCTTCAAGCCCGCGCTGCTTGGCCGAATGGTCACCATTCCATACTACCCGATCTCTGATGAGGTGATGCGCGAGATAATCAGGTTGCAGCTTTCGCGCATAGGTCGTCGTATTGCTGAAAATCACGGCGCACAGTTTGGCTATGATGACGAAGTGATCGTTGAAATCGCCAACCGGTGCAGAGAGGTTGAAAGCGGAGCGCGCAACGTAGATCAGATATTGACCGGAACCCTGCTGCCTGAGATGAGCGGGGAATTCCTGGCGCGCATGGCAACAGGCCAGCCTGTTTCGCGCGTTCAGGTCGGTATAACGGACGGCGGCTTCAGATACGAGATCGGCTAAAACGGGTCCGGTTACGAGAATGCTTTTCACCGTGGAGACGCAGGATGGCCGATGATGTGCTTCGCACGCGGCGGGCGCGGAGTATACGCATAGCATCGTTACTGCTCTGCGTCGCCTCTGCGTACTCTGCGGTGAAGTTATCGGGAAAGGTAAAGGAGGCATAGCTTGGGCGAATATACTCAAGCCGATAGATTGATCCGCGTCGAGACTGTTCTCGGAAAGGATGTCCTGTTGCTTCAGGGCTTTCGCGGGCAGGAGAGCGTCTCGCGGCTGTTCCACTTCGATCTGTACATGCATTCGGAGAACCGTTCCATAAAGATGGAGTCGATAGTGGGCCGAAAGGCGACCGTCGCAATAGTGCTCCCGGACAAAAAAGAGCGCTACATAAACGGCATAATCAGCTCGTTTTCGCAGGCCGGATCAACGCCGCTCGAAATGGGAACTACGCCAAAGATATTCGCTCACTACAGCGCAACGCTTGTCCCTCACATGTGGATGCTGACGCGCACGTCGGATTGCCGCATCTTTCAGGAGATGACTGTGCCCGACATCATCACAAAGATTTTTCAGGAGCATAAACTGGATTTCAAAAACCACCTTCACGGCGATTTCAAGCAGCGCGAATACGCTGTGCAGTACCGCGAAACGGACTTCAACTTTGTCTCGCGTCTGATGGAAGAAGAAGGCATATTTTATTTCTTCAAACACGAAGCTGACAGTCACAGTCTGATTCTTGCCAACGACCCAAGCGAATTCAAATCCATGCCGCAGCACGGCGATATCAGTTACAAATCGCTGATCGGTGAAGACAGGCTCAGAGATGTCATAACAGAGTGGACCGTGGGGCAGGAGGTGCGACCGGGCAGGTATGCGATCAATGATTTTAATTTCAAAAAACCAACGCTCGATCTTTCGTCGGACGTTCGCGGCAAGGATGACCGCAAGCTTGAGATATACGATTATCCCGGCGAATACGTCACTCGCGAAGAGGGCGAGCGGCTTGTCGGAATAAGAATGCACGAGCAGGAATCAAACATGACAGTGGCCACGGGGTCGAGCACATGCAGAGGGTTTACAGCCGGATACAAGTTCAAGATGAAGGATCATTACCGGCGCGATTTCAATAAGGAATATGTGATTACGTCGAATTATATCTCGTCGGATCAGGGCACCAATTATCGAACCACAGGCGTTGACGCGACGGAGTTCTTTCAATACTCGAACCAGATTCAGTGCATACCTTCTCCTGCACCGTTTCGCCCGCCGCGCGTGACGCCTGCGCCTTTTATGCAGGGGCCGCAGACGGCCATCGTCGTAGGCCCACCGGGCGAAGAAATCTATGTTGACCAGTACGGGCGCGTGAAGGTGCAGTTCCACTGGGACCGCGAAGGCAAATATAACGAGAAGAGTTCATGCTGGATGCGCGTGTCGCAGAACTGGGCGGGCAAGCGATGGGGCGCGATCTTCAATCCGCGCATCGGGCAGGAAGTGATAGTCGATTTTCTTGAAGGCGACCCCGACCAGCCGATCATTACAGGTCGCGTATATAACGGCAACGCGATGCCGCCTTATGAACTGCCCGCTGACAAAACCAGATCCACGATAAAGAGCGATTCATCGAAAGGCGGCGACGGGTTCAACGAGTTTCGATTCGAGGATAAGAAGAGCGAAGAACAGGTCTTCATACACGCGGAGAAAGATTTCGACCTGCGAGTCAAAAACGAAACTCGCGAACTGACCGGCAGCGACCGTCACTTAATCGTCAAAGCGGATCAAAAAGAGCGAGTCGAAGCCGATAAGCACCTGCACGTCAGAGGCGACCACAACGAAATGATTGATGGCACTTATTCGCTGACAGCGCTGATGGACAGGCAGGAAAAGGTCGGCATGCGTTACGCTCTGGACGCGGGGATTGAAATACACCAGAAAGCCGGAATGAACTTTGTCATCGAGTCCGAACTGTCTATCACGCTGAAGGTCGGAACCAATTTTATCAACATAAGCCCCGCAGGTATCTTCATCATTGGCACAGTGGTTGTCATCAACAGCACGGGCAGTTTTCAGGCTACGCCGGGCGCGGGAGTTATGCCGGAAATCCCGGCTGACCCGGCGGAAGCAGACACGTCAGAGGCGGGACAGAAGGCGGAATTGCCGAAACCTAAAAAGCCGCCCGCGCCAAATTCCTACAGCGTGGGCGCGCTGAGTTTGCAGCGGGCAGCGCAGGACGGAACGCCGTTTACAGTCGTTGGTTAATTATATGGAGATGAATTATTGAATGGCTAAAGAAGAAATAATCGAATCGATTGGCCAGCATCTGTTCGCTGAACAGGATACGAATCTATTTGCAGTGCTGGACGGCGCATCGGTGCAGGGGTTGCTGGACAAACTCTACGGATTGACTCCGAACTTCTGCTGTCTGTTCAGAGGAGAGCTTGCATCCGACATGGCCGAGGTTGCGCCTTATCTGGTTCAGCTTGAGCAGGGGACTGAGTTCACCAACTGGCTGATCGAGCAGGGGTGGGGGAATCACTGGGGCATATTCGCGTCAGGCGAAGCCGACTTTCGCCGAATGCGAACTCACTTTCGCGCCTTCCTGATCGTCTATGATGAAACAGGCCGCCCGCTTCGTTTCAGATATTATGATCCGCGCGTGCTGCGAACTTACCTGCCAACATGCACGACGGAAGAGTTAACGACCATATTCGGCCCGGTCACAAGCTACATTGCAGAAGACGCGGCCCCCAATCAGCTATTGCGGTTTCAGGTGCAGGCGGGCGTTTTGAAGCAGAAGCAGGTTTCGATAGGTGAGTCTTGAGGCAAATGAACGGAGCGAACCAATGTTGAAGATACGCCGAGAGCAGTTTGAAGTTTTTCAGCCCGTGGCAGAGGCGGCCTTTGTCAGGCGCGTCCTTGAGCATCTGCGCGAGAATCATGCCGATACGGTAATTCGGTTTCCGAATGAAGTGATTCTGGTCAAACAGATTGCCGATGACAGATTGCGCCGTCTGGTGAAAGCCGCAATAGCGCGCGCGCGCGGGTACGGCATTGACTGGGAATCGACCGTGACAGCTTTCGTCGTTTTGATGTTTATCGCGGCTCCGAACTTCGATGAACACCCTCTAATTCAGCGCGTCTTGAAAGATGAGAGAGTTGAGGCTGATTCACGAATAGACAAATTGTGGGAGCGAACGACGGAAGAGAACTGGGAGGCTGTCAGAAAGAATTATGACCCGATTGCATGGTCGGAGGACGGCAAGTGACAGAGATATTAGACAGTGTAAAAAAGTTTGCAGAAAAAGCTGCGAAGGCGGCACAGCAGGTGATGTCAGATAAACCTCCTGTCCCTGTCGAATCTGGCGGCATAGCTGAAAAACTGCCCAGGCCGGGTGCGGTAATAAGTCCGCCGCCCTTGAATCCGGGCAGCGAGTTAAAAGGTCAATGAAGTCTTATATACAAATCGAAGTTCCAGGCATATGCCTTTTAGCAGGCAGGGGCGCATCCCCCGGCCCTGCCTGCGCTGACGCGTTTAAGTATTCGAGAGGAAGAGTGCCGGGTCCTGTCGGCAGTGATACATGGGGGCCTGTGGAGAGCCGGTTTCTTCAGGAAACCATTGCGGGCGGTGCGATTACCATCGAGCTTGATAATAAGAATAATGAGTGGAGGATAAAGCCGCCCGCCTTTGCACACTGGAATTATTATCTGCCCGCGACTACGGGCAAGTGGGCAAGAAACGGCGACGAGATTACGATACGCGATTATGTAAACAGAAATATCTATTTCTCTCTCAGGCAAGCCAGTAAAATGCACGGGCGAGCTTTTTATGCTCAACCGGCGGCGGGGCGCTACGATATGTGGACGGACTGGAAGCGGATTCCGAAACCGCTGCCAGCATCAGGAGAGCCGCCGATCTGGTATGGTCTGGCAATCGATTTCAACGAGTCCGGGCGCGGGGCGAGACAGACGGCGGCGTTCGTAATATCGGCTGATAAATGGTTCACCTTCACAATGCCTGCGCCGACCGCTGGCAGCGCAAAGGGGTATGGCTGGAGCGCGGCCTTCGTGCTGCTGACGGGTTACATAGACCGGGGCGATCTGATTGCTCATCCGGGGTCAGGGGTCGATTACGAGCTTTCTCTGGGCGGGCAGTGGTCGGAGCGGGCCGAGTCGCTGAATAAAGTAGCGCGGTTCAAATTTAAAGATTTAATACAGTTCGCTCTGAATAATTCTGAGATGCTGCGCAGCCTCGGAACGGCTGCGGTGCAGGAGACGTGCGTTGATTATGACGAAAGGCGCGTAATGATCTGCGACCTTTTTGGAGCGGGAATACGGGCAGGCATTCACACCTATACAGGCGAATGCGTTGTGATGGATGTTACTACAGAACGGCAGGCAGACAATAAGCCGGAAATCATCAAACCCGAAAGCGGCAAATCAACAGGCGTTAAACCCGGGCCGCCGTCGCTCGATAACCTCAAGGCGAAGCAGGTTTGAAGGATTCAAGTCCGGCTTACGGTGATGCTATATCATGTCCGAGATATTCGAGAGCCTGACGAGCGCATCAGGCAGGCGCGCGCTCTTATCAATTTTCTCTCGTTCGTGTGACTCATTTCCACCGACTTAATGGATTTCATAAGCTAGTCGTTGAACGACCGAGGTTAATTCTTTAAGCTCTTGGCGTAGTTCTTTAATCTCTGCTTTATTCTGTTGCGTATCTTGCGCTAACAGTAGCAACTGTTTTATTAAATCATAGAGTTGTTTAAACATGAATCAGGCCGCCTTCAGTTTCTCCAGCATCGCACGTGTCTCAGTTTTCAACTGGTCAATTTCTGCCTGATCTTTCCTCATTTGCTCTACTACACGGGCAATTTCAGCGCATGTCTCCTCAAAGGAAATTATTTCTGCTATCCTTGCTTCATCCAGCTTGCTTCCTTTTATTTCGTCAGTGCCTAATCCCCAAGCGGAGCTAATCTTTATAAATTCATTTAATACTTCTTCATTCTTAGAAGATGGAATCACCAAAGCGGCCACGCAAGAGACTTTAGGTTTCCTGCTTTTCGGAATAATGAAACTACCAGATTCATCGATATAGATATGCATATCAGTATTATCTATTATCTCAAATCCAAAAAGAGGTATCCACAGGAGCAGGCAAGCAGCCTAACGGCCAAGCTGACCGGACGCATTGCTGTAGACTAACTTTGCCAACGCAAATCATGTAAAATGTGCTTACCGCGCTCCGGTCGAGCGACGTGTCAGGCGCAGGGCACATCGCTTATTTACTTAGCGCATCACTTCTGCTGCTTTGCTTTCTTATCGTTCTTTTTCTTCTGTTTTATTTCAATTGCCTCCAAAGCTAAAGACAAATGCGGTGGAATAGACCTCACCCCTCGTTCCCACCGTGATATGGTCATAATATTAACTCCCAGTGCCTTGGCAAGCTGCTCTTGGGTCATTCCAAGCTCTTCGCGTCTTTGTTTTAGCTCATCACCATTCATACGGGCGCATTCTAAGCCGATGGTCTAAGTAGTGTCAATAAACCTCTTAGACCAAGTCTTCTAAATGAATAACGCTGTATAGACCATTGGCCTAGTAATTCTTCTTGACATTGATAGGCCATTGGTCTATCTTGCCAAGCAAGCCTTTGATAATTGCATTAAGGTTCTGAACTGTTATTGAAATAGAGGTAAGCATGGATATAGCCAATATCACAGAATATGATACTGAAAACTTGCTTGCCGATGATGAGACCTGGCTTATATTTCTTGAGCCTGCATTTTGCAAAGATCCAACGGGATCAGATACACTGGCTCATCTTCTATTTACCCTTAAGGAAGCAATAGAGAGTGGCCCAGATGGGAGGAGGCGAGCAGTTAATACACTCCTGGAAGGAATCAGATTAGTTTATCTATACACGGAAGAGCACAAGCTAGGACTGAAGCTGTACTTGCTATATCTGACAGGTCATTTGAAGCCGCAAGACGAGCCGTGTACCCTGCTGAGCCGAGCAATAAAAAGTGGAAGGATAGAGATTGAGCAGGAATATAAAAGAAGGCATGTTGCTAAAGGCAAACATCCTGGCAACCGTGGTACTTCAAGAAAGAAAAGAAGATCGAATTGAAGAGCCAGTAAGAAACTTTGTGTAAACGGTCATAGAGCAGTAGAGTGAAATCTCCAACTGCAAAGGATTCTCTATGACCGATAAAATCAACCTCGATTTAATTGACCAGTTGCTCAAAGGCTACAAGTCACCTGAAGATGTTCTCGGCGAAAATGGCATCCTCAAACAGCTCACCAAAGCCGTCCTTCAACGCGCTATGCAAGCCGAACTCACCCACCATCTCGGCTATGATAAACATTCTCTAAAAGGTAACAACTCCGGCAACTCGCGCAACGGCAAATCAAAGAAAACCCTCAAAGGCGATTTTGGCTCTCTCCCCATCGAAGTGCCGCGCGACGGCAATGCTTCCTTTGAACCACAGATCATCCCTAAAGGCGAAACTCGCTTTGCTGGCTTCGATGACAAGATTCTTTCGCTCTACGCTCGTGGGATGACCACCCGCCAGATTCAACAACATCTGGAAGAAATCTACGGGGTGGAAGTCTCACCCTCGCTGATTTCCACAGTCACCGATGCCTTTATTGATGAGGTCAAAGCCTGGCAGTCGCGTCCGCTCGACGCGGTCTATCCGATCGTTTACCTCGATTGTCTGATGGTCAAAATCTGTGACTCAGGACATATCCACAACAAGGCGATTTACCTGGCCATCGGCATTAATCGCGAGGGGTTGAAAAAGGCACTTGGATTGTGGGTGGCGCAAACGGAAGGTGCCAAGTTCTAGCTATCGGTGATGACAGAGTTAAAGAATCGTGGGGTGCAGGATATTTTCATCGCCTGTGTCGATGGCTTGAAAGGTTTTCCAGAAGCCATAGAGACGGTCTTTCCCAAGACCGAAGTGCAGTTGTGCATCGTACATCTGGTGAGGAACTCTTTGAAGTATGTGGGCTACAAAGAGCGCAAAGCCGTAGCCACAGATTTGAAGAGAATCTACACAGCACCGACCCGGGAAGCAGCTTCGCAGGAACTCGACAACTTCGCCGGGAAGTGGGATGCAAAGTTTGCTTCAATTGCCGCAACGTGGCAACGCAATTGGGAGAGGGTAGCAGTATTTTTTGCCTATCCTGAGGAGATTCGCCGGGTGATCTACACGACGAACGCCATAGAATCGGTGAATATGAGTTTGCGAAAAAGCATCAGGAATCGGGGTTCATTCCCCAAGGATGAAGCGGGGCTGAAATTGATCTATCAGGCCCTGGAGAATATCAGTGAAAAGTGGACGATGCCGATTCGAGAGTGGAAGGCGGCTTTGAACCGATTTGCGATTGTTTTTGGCGAAAGGCTGCCTTATGTTTAACCCAGACCGTTTACACAAAATTCTGTACAGGCTCTCCACTTCCTAAGGCTCTCAAGATACTTCACCTCATCATACTTGGTGTTGCTCTGCCAGCACCTCCATATGATCCTTATCCACTTGTAGGCTAATGCTCGCACTGCCTTCGCGTGGCTCTTCCCCTTCGCTCGCTGCGACTCGTAATACGCTTTCGCCCAAAACGAGTGCAGCACCGACTCTCCAGCATATTCGTGAAACGTCTGACGCAGGAACTTCGGGCAAAAGTATCTCCACCTCACCCAGCAACTCTTCCCGCTGCGTTCTATCACAGGCGCTATCCCGACAAGACACGCCAGTTCATCGGCGCTTGAATACTTTTCCCGCCGTGAGCCGAAGGCCGCAAGCAGCCTTGAAGCATAGACCCTCCCTGATCCCGGCAGCGAGGCGAATAACTGGTAATCCTGATGTTGAGCGCATATCTGCTCTATCTCACGATCGAACCCCTTAATGGTCTCGATCAGTACCTTCATCTGTGTCGCATAAGCCACGGCTAAATCGGAATGCATGAGCATTGGCATCTACACATGTTTTTCGATAACTCTAAGTGGTTGATTCCAGATGACGGCTGGAGACAATTTCGCCAATGGCCGTCATCTACCCACGCGCTTGAGATTGATTCTTCGGATAATATGACGAGCAGCTTATCGTGAATGCGGATGGCTTCGTCGATTCGCTGGCGAAACTTGTCGCCGATCTTTATGTCTTCAGGAGCGAACCAGCAGCGCACACCTATGGCTTGAAGTTGGTTATAGAGATTCTCAGCAAATGACTGATCCTTACTTGAGTAGCTTATAAAACAAGAGTTGAACTGGATCGCCGGATTGGTGCGTAGCTCATGCACTTTATAGAGAATTTCTGAAGCTTTTCCTGGCGAGAGGCCGGGCTGGTATAACTTAACATTTTCAATCTCCCAATCCTTGAGACCGCAGCCGCGCAGGAATGATTCGGGGATGTTGCCTGCGGATCTGTAGAGCGTGCTGTTGCTGATATGGGAGGAGCTAAGGTGTTGTATCCTATCTAACCTCTTGGTATGGCTTAGATCATTATCTGCGAATACTGTGGCTGAACAAATAACATCGGTAAAGTCAGCACCAGACAGGTTCGCACCTCCGAGGTTCGCGTCTATGAGCTCCGCCTGTGTAAGGTCCACATTTTTGAGATCAGCCTCTCTGAGGTCAGTATTTCTGAGATTTGTAAATCTGAGGTTAGTGTTTTTGAGATTCACACGTACGAGATTCATACTTGCGAGATTCATGCCCTTCAAATTCGCGCTTGTGAGGTCAGGGAAGTGGCTATCAAGGATTAATCGGCGATTAAAAGGACGCCGTATTTCAAATTTATCTAGCCTCCACTTATTCCATGCCTCCACCCCTTGCTTGAGTATCGCCAGATGTTCATCATTAGCCATGCGTCACCTCGATTAGAGCGCAGTATCTCATCAGTGTGATTCGTAAGCAACGTCGCTCAGGGGATGAAGCGATAGCGAGCGCCGGGCGAACAGACACGGACGGCGCTGCTGGAATATTGATCCTCGCGCTAATGCTGCGAGATGAAGCCGAAAGATGCTTCAGGAGTAATCAAACATCTTTCGAGCGCAACGCCGATGCTCACAGTGCCGGAGCTGCGGGGATGAATTGAGCTTTTCGATCTATCGCGCGACAGATGAATCAATCGAGCAAGCCTTGCGCATTCACGTCTGCAAACAGTCAGTGCGGCCACAATCAAGGGCAGCGTATGCTCTGACCTTTCAATGGATCAACCAAAGGCTAAATCAGCAAAGAAGAGAGCGATGAAGCGCAACGCCGCTTAGGATGTTTATAGGGAGCCGGGCAATCGGGCGAATAACATTTAGCTGGGCCGCCCGTATCGCCCCACTCGTGATTCGCTCTTGCTGTTTGCATTGCTCCTGATCTTCTTTTATTCCTAAAAGGAATTACTATCGTATGTTCTCCGTGTCCGTCATATCAAGTGGCTAACGCTTAGGCTGCCCTTCTACAAATGTGATCGCAATTCGCTTGCTGGATTGCCATATTTTCGTGAATGCGATAACGTGGCGCGGTACGAAGAAAAAGGATGCTAATATGTTAAGTGTTCGTGGGTTGCAGAGATGATAGGTGCCCCACTTGTCAGCGTGCGACTCTGGGCAAGGAAGGGGAACTTCCTAGGCGTGCGACAGGCAAAACCAATAGCCACACCAATGGGGAGACATGTTCAGACGGAAAGGTGGAATACTTATTTTAAGTTTATCTGCTTTGTACGTACACTTGACGCTGAAGTCATGTTTTTACCTACATATCAAAGGTCAATAACATATACTATTATGCTTCTTGTTACTTCCCCTGACAGAATAGGTTGTATATTTGAGGAGTCGAAATGGACATAGCCTTGCTGGCCAAAGATCTGGTTATTCTTCTAACACCGGCTTTACCTTATTTAATCAAAGTAAGCCATGAAACAGCAGATACCGCCGCAAAAGAATTTGTCATCGACGAACTGAACCGTGCTAGCTATCTGTGGTCTAAATTGCTACCTAAACTTGGGACCAGGCCCGCCGCATTGGAAGCTGTACAGGATATCGTAGCCACTCCCACTGATGAAGATGCTCTTGCCACATTATGACAACAATTGAAGAAAATTTTCAGAGAGATATTTCAATATTGGGAAGATTCGAAAGACTGGCGCTCATTTATCACGGTGGACGGTGACCGTAGTGTGGCTGTTGGT
Organism: Blastocatellia bacterium; assembly: GCA_963804815.1. Taxonomy (GTDB): domain Bacteria; phylum Acidobacteriota; class Blastocatellia; order UBA7656; family UBA7656; genus DATEKX01. Next base: position 664,076 of record CAWDRU010000002.1, read on the forward strand.
GGTAATGCCACTGGAAGTGTAATTATTACAGGCGACCGAAATATCGTGAGCTACTAATCTTTAATAAAAAAAGTTTGGCGTGAATTTGTACAACGAAAAGCACTGCGAAGGCGCTCTCAATGGCTTCTCCCGGCCATCTTCGCCGAGGTTTCTGTAATCGGGGGAGTCGCAAGTAATCTGGTTGCGAACTATCTAGATGGACGGCACACCAAAATGCCGACTCATGATAATTGAGGCAGCGGGTGGATACGTTCCCTCTTCCAGACATATCCGAACCGCTCCAGAAAGTTCACCTTATGTCGTCTGACCGACTGATAAAAGCAATCTATCGCTTCCGACAGACTCTTTTTCGTCGGATGCCAGCCCTGCACACTCGCTTCCTGCTTAAGCGTCTTCCACGTCGCTTCTTTTGGATTCTCCTCCGGTGTGTAGTGTGGGAAGCGTTTCACTCGAATTCTTTGTTGCCTCTCAAGCTACTCGTCGACCTCTTCGTGCACCAGATGCGGTGCAGAGTCCAGCCACACCAATATCTTCCCTCGTGGATTCTCTTCAATCACCATCTCAAACCACCGGATCGTCGCATCTGCATCCTGAAAATCTATCGAGAAGGGAGCTACCTCCTCGCCTGTTGCCACGTGCACCGCTCCCTAGATGTTCTCGGCGTATTTGCGGCGCGACGCCGAGGGCACTTTCGGTTGGTGGCCGCGCCGACTCCATCGCTTGCCGACCGTGCCTTCCAGATAGACTCGTGTCTGATCGCCCGCCAGTGGAATCAAACGCTTGCCCGAATCGGCGAATTCTTCGAGAACTTCAAGGGTTTCTCTCTCGAAACGCTGTTGATCTGCGGGCGTCCGCCGGTTGTAGAACGGGCGACCGCGCTGGCTACTGAAGTTCAGGGTGCGCAGAATCTTGCGCATACCGCGCTGAGAGTAGCTGATCGAGAAACGCTCCTGAACCAGATTGATGATAGCGCGAACGGTCCAACCAGTGCCCACCTCCGTGCCCGGCATGCCTTCCTGGTCGAGCAACGTACCGAGTTGGGTCAACTGCTCATTGTTGAGCCAGCGCTGTCCCCGCTCCCCGCCCCACAGTGGGTTATTCTTCAAGCCATCGAGCCCGTCACGTTGATAGATTTGGATCCAACGCGAGATCGATTCAGGATCAACAAAGAGCAGATCAGCGATCTGCTGGAAAGAGTAGTCATCGGTGACGAGCAGCAGGGCGTGGTAGCGCAAGCGCTCATGAGATTTAGTTTTCTTGTGCTTGAAGCGGCGCATGGCTTCAAGACGATCCTGTTTAGAGAGCACCGGACCTCCTTACAAAATAAGTGTTTTGAGTATCCGGTAATTATACCATTTGCTGATGGCTCACCTCCTTATCTTGGTGTGCCGTCCATCTAAATCGAAACCTATGAGCATTGGCATCTACACATGTTGGCCGGATCAGCCCGTATCATAGCGAGAAAATCCCGGTAGACTGAGACACGCTACTTGTCTGAGTTCATCGACACTGTATCGCTCAAGCGCATTCAGCACTGCTAGCAGCGTCCATAATCCAGCCAGCATCGCTGAGTCGGTCACTCGGCGGTCACGACGCATCTGTCTGCCACTCAATCGCACCAGGAGATTACGCGCCTGCTCGCTCTCAGGTGTCTGACCGCGCGCCAACTGCCAGACAACCACTGCCGCCATTGCTGTCACCAATAACCGTTTAGCTATTGCTTCGGCGCTCTCCTGTTGCCAATGCTCCAAATTATGGCCGCTGGATTTCAACAGCTTAAAGTAACTCTCTATTTTCCACCGCCACACATACCACTGCGCGATCTGCTCTGCCGTCACCGTTTCAGGCAAGTTCGTCAGTAGCAGCCACTCCGCATACAACGATTCATCTGGTAAAACGATCCGGCTCACGACAAGCCTCAACTGCAAAGCTTTGCCATAGACTCGCTCACGGGGCTGCTTGATGCCGCCCTTTTGTCGATGTGGGAAGGCCGGTCGGGTAATCGTCACCTTCGTTTCAGCCAGCAGTTGCTGCCCGACAAGTCCGGGCGCAACAGCAATTGCCTGGCCCAGCCGCAATGACAAGCCTGCTGCCACACGGCCCAGTCGCCGCCTCTCTCCTTCAAACTCCACCTGCGGTACTGCCCGCGCCCGCACAATAAAAGCTTCTCCTTGATCATCCCACTGTCGGTAATGACCAACCGAGTCGGCGGCGCGATCAATAAGATGCACGACGGGCTTGGACAACTGCATCTTGCTGATGGTCGCCAGGGTGTCGGTGATTTCATCAAGGTGCGAGCAATCGGCCAATACCGGCGACTGGCGCGTCGTGTATAAACCATCATTGGCCCACAAGCTAAACGACAGCGGAGAGATGGGTGTGCCGTCACGATCAGATATCAATAAGGCAGTTTGCAAGCTGTAACCGAGCGAACGCTTATGACAGATGGCCTTGCGGTCGGCTTTACGGGTATGCAGATCGTAATTGAGTTCAGACCAGTCGTGAATAATCAGAGCAAAGTCGCCGGTTTCGTCTGTAAGCACTCGTTTGGCAGCGGCGATCAGCGGCTCGGCTAATTGAGGAAGCGAAACAGCCGGATTGCTATAAAAACGCCAGGCGGCCTGAGTGCTGGCGAAAGCAGTACCGGCAGCGGGCAAAGCCCGAAGCCCTGCGGCGACGGCCTGTGTTGGGTTCATCTGCTCGGTCACGAGTTGCTGATAGCGCCGTTGCAGGCGCAGTTCAAGATTGGGTGTTGCAAACACATTTTATAATATTAGCGTACTCGACATGTGTAGATGCCAATGACCTATGAGATTGGCACAGATCAGGTTCTCTCTGATAAATCGATTGTTGCTACACACTCGATTTGTCTCGGAGAACAAGCTGTGCCCAACTCGACCATACTTGACCTTCCGCAACCTCAGCAAGAACAGATGCTTTCTCAAATCCGTCAAGCCCGTTACGGTTACTTGCTCGCGCTGCACGTCCTTCTGCTTTGTGCCCCTGGCCGCACGCCTACCGAGATCGCTGCCTTCTTGTTCTGCTCGCCTTCTTCGGTCTATCGCATCGTCTCGGCTTATCACTGTCAGTCGCTCGGCTTTGCCTTCACTGAGGATGGCCAACCTCAACCTCCTGTGCCAACCTCTTGTCTGTCGCCTTCCTTGCGACGCTCCTTGCTGGCATTGCTCAAAGCCGCGCCTCACGCCTTCGGTTGGTGTCGCACGCGCCGGAGTTGCGCAACTCTGGCTGCACAACTCAAAGTCAATCGTGACATCACCGCCTCTGCCGATACCACCCGTCGCTGGTTGCATCAACTCGGCTGGGTTTGGAAGCGGGCCAAGCTCATCGCTAAAGATGATGATCCGCAACGGGTCGAGAAGTTAGCACGAATTCGCTGGATCTTTGAGCATATAAGCGCGAAACAACTCCTACTGTTTGCTGATGAACTCGACATCCACTTGTTGCCAAAAGTTGGCTATCAGTGGATGGAGAAAGGCAGCCAACTTGAAGTCTGCACGCCGGGTACAAATGAGAAGAACTATCTGGCCGGAGCTCTTGATATAGTCACAGGCCGTATGTTGCACTGCGTCTGGTTTCGCAAAACCAGCGGCCTGTTCATTGATCTGCTCAAGGTCATTGACCGAACCTACTCGGCCTATCAGTATACGAATATCTTCGTGGTTGTGGACAATTACAAAATCCACAAAGCTAAGGCGGTCGAGCAATGGCTTCTGAGGCATCCACGAATAGAGTTGATATATCTGCCGACCTACTGCCCGAAAGCCAATCCTAAAGAGCGAGCCTTTGGAGATGTGCATGATAAATGCACGCGCAATCACAAGCGAAAGCGACTGCGGGATTTGGTTGGAGATGTGATCAAGCATTTGCGAGTCAATGGCCCGTGGAAATACAAGCTGTCTGAAATCTACTACACAGTAGAAGTCACAGCAGCGGTTGAAAAGATGGCTGCTGATGAAAGGTTAAAGGCTGCCGCTTGAGTGTCCCAATCTCACGCGGCCTGATTTAGAGCAGTTTTCGATAGCATTTAATGTGATACTTCTCTGCTTTGGCCGGATTCCAACCGGTTCTTCAAAACAGGACGGCTGAACTTAAATGAGACTGCGCTAGGAGCAAAGAACAAACCAGATAGCGGAGACTTATTATGAATACTCTTAGATATCGTCCTTTATCAGCAGTGCTAGGAATCGGTTGCCTAGTTGTTGGTTCTCTTGCGGCAATGAGCGGAGGTGGCACGGTCGCGGCAACTACGGCCTTGGGGCAGACATTGGTCATAGCCGGAGCTATAATTATTGCCGCAGTGATTATTAGCGCGGCAATAGTGGAGAGCAACAGGAAGACGTAAGCTGAGGATGCAAATTGTGCTACTGGGTATGGACAGGGGACATAGGTGGCAAATCAGTAGGGAGACATAGGTAACACTTTTAGGGCAATATCGTCCTCCGAAAGGAGGCCATCACGATGCCCTGGAAAGAAATATTACTTATGGATCAAAAAACTCAATTTGTCTCCGAATATCTCCGAGACTCGCTATCTTTCACAGAACTTTGTCAACGTTATCACATCTCTCGTAAGACCGGCTATAAATGGATAGCTCGCTATGAGGCAGAAGGCCCCAAAGGATTGGCAGACCGCTCTCGCCGCCCTCACTCTTCTCCCGAGCAAACGCCTGAAACTTTACGTTTAGCCATCATTGAGGCGCGGCGGCGTCATTCTTCCTGGGGCGCTAAGAAGCTACTTAAGCTCCTTGAAAGAAAAGACTCTAAAACCGCTTGGCCTTCGCGTTGGACTGTATGCGAAATCCTCAAACGTGAAGGGCTTGTCAGGGAGAAAACCAGGAGACGCAAGGTCGGACACCCCGGCAAGCCTACTTCCATCGTCACGGCTCCCAACCAGCTTTGGTGTGTTGATTTCAAAGGGCAGTTCAAGACTCGCGACGGGCGATACTGCTACCCGTTGACCGTAACTGATCGCTACTCGCGCTATCTGATAGGTTGTTATGGCCTGCTTTCAATCGAGACTTTAGGCGCTAAAGAAGTTTTCACGCGTCTGTTCAAGAAGTATGGTCTGCCTGCGGCAATACGCTCAGACAACGGGACGCCGTTCGCTTCGACTGCATTGGGGAGGCTGTCAGAGTTGTCAGTATGGTGGATACAACTAGGCATCAGGCCCGAGTTGATCGAACTGGGCAAACCACAACAGAACGGTCAGCACGAGCGAATGCACAGGACACTGAAAGCAGAGGCCACGCGCCCGCCAGCCGCAAACCTCGCCCGACAACAGAAGCTGTTCAATAAATTTATGCGAGAGTACAACGAAGTGAGGCCGCACGAGGGAATAGAGTTGAAGACGCCAGCATCATTATATGAAGCTTCGGGAAGGCATCTACCGAGGGAGCTACCATCATTAGTCTATCCGGCACACTTCGAGACGAGGCTGGTGAGCAAGAACAGTGGAATCAGGTGGAACAGTCAATGGGTGGCCGTCAGTCATACCTGTGCGGGGCTGTATGTAGGACTTGAACAAGTCGATCACGGGCTGTGGGATGTATATCTTAGGCCTGTGAAACTGGGGCGGTTACTTGAAGAAAAGATGAGAATAGAAGATCATCTTGGGAGGTTGAAAAGGAAGAAAGTGTAACCCATGTCTACCGACAGATTTGTTACCCATGTCCACGGCCTTTCACTGCCGGAAGCCTAACAAATGCGTGCAACGGAGGCCGCGAACAAGGTCTCGTATGAGTGCCAGTGAATGGCGCGGCCCCGCTGACGCACAACGTTATGCCCTACATTTCGCCATCTCTCGCTGGTAGGTTGCTGCTATGAAAGAAGAATTTGATTACAAGCTCCAACTCCTCAAACAGGAAATGGAAATCGCTCAGAATGGCATAAAAACCTATAACGAGGCTCAATTCAAAGTGAAGAGCTTTGCAATCCCCCTCTTGGCTGGATTCTTAACCTTCGCTATGGATAAACATAGACCCGTTTTCCTGATCTCTGGTGCAATTATTGTCATTTTGTTTTGGTTTCAAGACGCTTATTTCCAGAGTATTCAGAGGGTCTATATGGAGCGCGCTCGTGAAATTGAAGAGATCTTCCGCAGCGCAGAATTCAGCGAAGCTTTCACCAAACACTCACTCTCGGATCTAAGGCTCAACGGTAAACCGGTTCAGTTTCTCTCTATAGAAACAGGCTGCAAGAACTGGGAAAACAACAAGTGGAGCAAGATTCTAAAGGAGATCCGTTCTCTTCAAAACGGTGTGCTCTACATTGGTCTGCTTGTTCTCATTTTGTTGCTGTGGTGGAGGTCGTAAGCACTGCTGATCAACACTGCCGGGCATAACAACGACATGCACCGGAGCCGCCGAAGCGCAGTTCTCATCATTTATCCAATGCCGTTCGGCGGCCCGGTGATGTCGAGCGTTAGGCAGACAAAAGCAGATCAAACTCGCAGTATAGATTAGGGGTAAGGAAGAGCATATGATTGAAATATTGGCGCTGATAATTGCAATTTGCGCTGCGGCAATTAGTTTGAGAAGCCTTGCTATTAGCCGAATAACAGCAGCCTATCCGTCTCTAATTACGGTTGAGAATAATCTTATTACAGACCCTAATCTACTCAACATTTACGGAATCAACTCCGATCTCTTAAAGAGCTACGGTATTGAGCCGAAAGAATTTGCATACATTTACCAGATACTCACAGTCTTGCAGTTCTACGAAAGGGCCAAACTGCCACCAATGCTTGATATGGCGAGTAATAAATTCCTTGTATCTCTATTCGAGAACAAGAAAGCACAGGACTCTTGGCGTATATTTATTAAACCTCGACACCTCTTAACTGAAACACATTTCGTCCGCGCCGTTGACGACTATCTTGAGAAAACATATAGAACGGAGCTTCTGGAAGTCGGAAGCGCAAAACCTTATCTAAGCGATAAGCAAAAACAAGAGGTTCACACTGACTTAAAATGAATGTGTAATGTAAGCTTGAGGTTCGTGCAGTCTTTTAGAAATTGTCACAGGAAGGCTACTCAACTGTGAATAAAATGGTGTGCGGTTCAATGAGTCTGCCTAACAGCCAATAGAGGCGGTCGTGTCAAGAGAATAAAAAAGCCTCTTGGCCCCGAAGGGCAATGGCATTGAATTAAGAGACGAAATCGTCTAAACCTGTAAATATGGCCAAAAAAACGAACAGCAGTTGATCAAACATTTGCAGCAGGAACTCTTTAGCACTACGACGCGGGAGCTATTTCGACAACGTCCACAAGACTTCACTCGCATCCGTGCCCTAACCTTTGCACGAGTCGCCTTATTGATTTTACGAGGTCACAAATTGAGCTTGCAGAATGCCCTTAACAAGTTCTTTACGGCTCTGGGTGAGGTTTTTAAGGTGCCCTCTTCAAGCGCCTATTCTCACGCTCGTCTCAAACTCAAGCCTGAACTCTTCGCTCATCTCAACTCGATCTCTTGTAGCGACTTCTACCAACTCTATCATAGTGATTCTGCGGTCAAACTTTGGCGCGGGCATCGCTTATTAGCAGCCGATGGCACTTATCTGAACCTGCCAGACACGGCTGAGACTCGCGCTGAGTATAGGCTCCAGGTCAATCAACACGAAGGGGGCGAGTGTGTACAGGCTTTGTGCTGTCTGTTGTATGACCTGCGCAACGATTTGGGTCTTGTCGGGGTGCTATCTCCGCGTCAGGGAGAAAGCAAGCAGTTGCTTGAAAAGTTGTGGCCTGACACTAAGGAGGGAGATGTTCTGGTACTGGATAGGGCATATGCCGATTACTGCGTATTTGCATATGCAATAAAGCAAAAGCGGGAGGTTTTAGTGAGGCTGCCGCGCGGCAGATTCAAAGCCTGCGAAGGGTTCTGGCAAAGCGAATCGCAAGAAGAAGAGATATTATTGCAAGCGCCTCGATCAGCGCGAGCTTTCGTAGAAAAGCACGAATTAGCCAAACAGATAAGAGTGAGACTGGTGCGCGTAGAACTCGACGGAGGGGAGACGGAAGTGCTTGCGACAACGATGATAGATAAAGAGAAGTACCCGGCCTGGGAGATGAAACAAGTATACGGGTGGAGGTGGAGAGAGGAGACATTCTTTGATCGATTCAAGAACATATTCGAGGTAGAGAGGTTCAGCGGGACGAGCGTACAAGCGATCAAACAGGATTTCCAAGGGACGATGTTTCTAGCGACGCTGGAAAGCATTTTGATAAAAAGTGCGCAGGAGGAGATGGACGAAGAGTCAAAGAAGCGGGAGAGGAAGGGAGTGGCAAAAGTGAATCGAGCCGTGAGTTATGTGGCGATGGTAGATAGGGTAGTAGAATTATTGATGTGGAAGCGGGAAGTGGAAGAAGTGCTGGAGGAACTACATCACTTGTTTCAGACCAATCCGACCCGAATACGAGAAGGGCGTCGAGAAGAGAGGCCGAAGCTGAAATACGCGCATAAGTTGCGATTTCACAAGTACATCAAAAAGCTCAATGCTTAATTCAATGCCATTGCCCCGAAGGGTCTGTTTTCTTATGAGCATCGTTAATACGCCCCTGCCTTCGCTCTGACTTTTGACTTCTATCGGCGGTGACAGATACTCTGCACCAAACAGCCAAACGGGCTCTCTGCCTTTGGCAGCGCACCAGAAGATTAACCGTTCCGTACTGGCCTCACTCAAAGGGGCGGGATAGCCTTAGCTCTCCAGTTAGTCACGAGATACCGGCACGGGCAGAGCACCAGCAGAAACTCTGGCGGAGGCCGCCTCCCAATCAAACGGGCCGGGATCATCCCAGTTAGACGCCGAGGATGACGACCTCCATAACCACTTCATTTCCCGAATAGCATCTCTTCTCTATAATCGACTCCTTGCTTCAACACCACGTAGACAGCCTGCGCGAGTTTGTGCGCGACTGCGTTATAGGCTACTAACTTTCTGGCACTGCCACGATGCCGCGCTAAGTGCCGCTCATAGCAACCTCGTATCCGAGGATAGCTTCGCACCGCTACAATCGCTGCCTGGTTGAAGGCTGATTTCAGATAGTGATTCCCTTGCTTGCCTGACCGACCCCGCCGACTGACCCTGCCAGACTGCGCGACACCAGGCACCAGCCTGCAGTATGAACTGAACTGCCGAACCGATTTGAAGCGGCTGATCTGGCCGACTTCGTAAAGGATTGTCAGCGCCAGTATCTTGCCTATGCCAGCGATCTTAAGCAGCCGCTTGTAATCTGCTTTGTTACGGGTCAAGTCAAGAATCTGCTGCTCAAGGTTGGCAATCTGTTTTGACAGCAACTCTATTCTCTCAAGTTGTTGCGAAGCACTCATCACAAGGAGCGGGTGAGTGAACCATACTCTGAGGTCATCATCCTGGGCCAGCTTGATCTCATTGCGTGAGCTTGAGATAATGCCTTCCCGCAATAGCAGCTGCCGGAGGGAGCCATACTCCTGAGCGCGCATAGCCACAGCCTTCATGCGAGGACGGAGCAGGTCACGCACGGGGCGAGTGGTAGAAGGATAGATGTAGGCTTTTGGAATCACGCCGGCTCTAAGCAACTTCGCCAGCGTGAAAGCGTCCCGGCGATCAGTTTTGACCTTGGCTTGAGTGATCATCGCCAAGCCAAGAGTGTGAGCGAGGGAGACATCAAACCCAGGTTCTTGAAGACCATCAACGAGCCAGTACGAGTTGAAGGTGCTCTCGACGACGATCTGCAAATGGGGCTTGAAAGGCTCAAGCAGATTCGCGATGCTGGTCAACTCATTAGCGGCCTTCTGCTGAAGATGGATAGATAGGTTCTCATCCAAAACACAGAGATGCGAATCCCCTGCGCTTAAATCAATTCCGCAGTAGAAAATCATAGGGGGTCTCCTTTCTAAAAGAAATCTGAGTGTTGTCTGCGGGTGATTATAAGGTCGCCCGCAAGACCGCCTCTATTGATTATCAAAGGGTTCGACCGGAGCGCGCGAAGCGGAATTCATATGGTTACTTTGAGTATGGTACGCGCGCCCGGTCAACCCAAGCGTTAGATGCCTACTAAGCGTTGGTGCCGTAAGCACGCGGACTCAAATGGAGGCTGATGATGGAAGAGCAGAACATTCGGATGGCCCTTGATCGACATTGGGCCGCATCCGCTGCGGGTGATCAAGTTGCCGAGCATGAAATCTATCACGATGATACTGTGTGCGAGTACCCACAGTCAGGCGAGGTCATCCAGGGTCGGCGTAACCTGCAAGCGCTTCGTAGCCACCATCTTGGTAGACCATTGGGGCTTGTGGTCCGGCGGATCGTAGGAGAGGGCAATCTCTGGGTTACTGAGTATGTGATTACCTACGAGGGCAAGCGCGTCTACACCGTGAGTGTCATGGAGTTCCGGGATGGAAAGGTGTCGCACGAGACTCAATACTTCGCTGATCCCTTCGACGCTCCTGCTTGGCGCGCTCAGTGGGTCGAGCGGGAGACGTGATCGTGAAAGACGGTGGACATGGGTAACAAATCTGTCGGTAGACATGGGTTACACTTTCTTCCTTTTCAGCCTCCCAAGATGATCTTCTATTCTCATCTTTTCTTCAAGTAACCGCCCCAGTTTCACAGGCCTAAGATATACATCCCACAGCCCGTGATCGACTTGTTCAAGTCCTACATACAGCCCCGCACAGGTATGACTGACGGCCACCCATTGACTGTTCCACCTGATTCCACTGTTCTTGCTCACCAGCCTCGTCTCGAAGTGTGCCGGATAAACCAACTCCGGTACTTCCTTTGGCAGAACCAGCGGCGATGCCTCATATAATGTTGCCGAGGTCTTCAACTCTATCCCCTCGTGCGGCCTCACTTCGTTGTACTCTCGCATAAATCTATTGAACAGCCTCTGTTGCTTTGCAAGATTAGCCTCTGGCGGGCGCGTTGTCTCTGCTTTCAATGTCCGATGCATTCGTTCGTGTTGCCCGTTTTGTTGCGGCTTGCCTGGTTCGATCAACTCCCTTCGGATGCCCAGCCTGATCCACCAGACTGACAGTTGCGACAGCCTCCCCAATGCAGTCGAAGCGAACGGCGTCCCGTTGTCTGAGCGTATTGCCGCAGGCAGACCATACTTCTTAAACAGACGCGTGAAAACTTCTTTAGCGCCTAAAGTTTCGGTTGAAAGCAGGCCCTGACAGCCTATAAGGTAGCGCGAGTAGCTATCGGTTACTGTCAACGGATAGCAGTAGTGCCCGTCGCGAGTCTTGAACTCCCCCTTGAAGTCAACGCACCAAAGTTCATTCGGAGCCGTGACGATGGAAGTAGGCTTGCCGGGGTGTCCGACCTTACGCCTTCGAGTTTTCTGTCTTACAAGCCCTTCTCTTTTTAGGATCTCACAGATAGTCCATCGAGAAGGCCAGGCAGTTTGAGGCTCTTTTCTTTGAAGGAGTTTGAGCAACTTCTTAGCGCCCCAGGAAGGGTGACGCCGCCTCGCATCAATGATGGCTAGTCGTACAGGCTCAGGAGTTTTGTCAGGAGAAGCGTGAGGGCGGCGAGAGCGATCAAGCAAGCCAGCCGGACCAAGGGCTTGATAGCGAACAATCCATTTATAGCCGGTCTTGCGAGAGATGTGGTAACGTTGACAGAGTTGTGTGAAGGATAAAGAGTCACGGAGATATTCGGAGATAAATTGAGTTTTTTGATCCATAGGTAATTCTTCTTTCCAGGGCATGATGATTAGCTCCTTTCGGAGGCCAATCTTGCCTTAAAAGTGTTACCTATGTCTCCCTACTGATTTGTCACCTATGTCTCCTATCCATACCGACTGCGCGTATAACACTATATTGAAAAGGCGCCCCTATATGGTAGCTTGGAATCGCTAAACACCAACTACCTTAGAAAGGAGCGCCAATGACTGACATCAAGTATGTCGCTTTTGATGTTCACCAAGCAACCATTTCTGCTGCCGTTCTCAATCTCGAAGGCAAGCTGTTGACTCAGGCCGTTATGCAAACTGATGCCACTGCCATCTGTGATTTCCTTCGTGGTCTCAGCGGTGTCGTTCATCTCACTTTTGAAGAAGGCACTCAGGCCCAGTGGCTCTTTGACCTCACACGTCCTTTAGTCTCTGAGTTGCTCGTCTGCAACCCGCGCCTGAATCATTCTCACAAGCGCGACAACAAAAGTGACCGGTTGGATGCTTTCAATCTCGTCAGGGATTTGCGTGCCGGGCTTCTCAAGTCGGTCTATCACGGCTCGCCACAGACACAGACTTTGAAGCAACTGGTCCACAACTATGAGAGCGTGACCGAAGATACCACTCGCACGATGAATCGATTGAAAGCGGTATTTCGCTCGCAAGGGGTCAAGTGTGCGGGGCGGGATGTGTACTACTCACGCAATCGAGCCGCATGGCTTGCGAAACTCCACAAAGAGGGTTGGCGAATGCGGGCGGAGTTTCTCTATAAGCAACTCGATCACCTGCGCGAGCTGCGGCGCGAGGCCAGGAAATCGCTATTGAAAGAAGCTCGCCAACAGGTGGCCTTCACCCGACTATGTGCAGTGCCGGGGCTTGGGCCGGTCCGCGTGGCGCAATTTATCTCGGTCATTGGCTCGCCACATCGGTTTCGCACGAAGCGACAGTTGTGGACATACTGCGGGTTTGCAGTGGTTACGCGATCAAGCGCCGATTATAAAGTGGTCGGCGATAAACTGGAGCGCCGCCACAAGAGCACGCAGAGGCGCGGGTTGAACCCGAATCATAGCCGGAGGCTGAAACTGGTCTTCAAGAGTGCGGCAGTAGAGGCACTCAAAGAAGAGTTCTTTAAGAAGATGTATGAGCGGCTCCAGGCAGGAGGAGTGCGAGCGGAGATGGCGAGGCTGACCATAGCGCGAAAGCTAGCGGCAGTTGCACTGGCGATCTGGAAGAGCGGAGAGGAATATGATGAAACGAAGTTGAGCAAGCTGGCAGCATAAGCGAAGGAGTTTCATCGAGTGCTGAGTTAGAATCGAAAGCAACCGGCAAGCGAAGAGGAAGCTGCTTATGCGAGAGAGGTCGCGGGAGAGTATCAAATGCGTTTGTGGACAAACAAGTCCCTGGCCTAACTATATGCCCCCGCAAAAGACCTGAAGAAGCCGTAGTCTAAGAGACTCAAATAGAACCATGGTCAGAAAAACCAGGAGCCAGGCTTGCAAAGCGGAGCAGCAGACTCAAAGAATCGTAGGTCGGAGAAGATGAAGAAGACTCAGTCGAAAGGTTCCGAGCCGAAACGGGGCTGGCCGTCAAAGAAAGTGATGGCGGGCCGGTCAGGGAAAGTGTTTTCTCTTGACTTCCTTTTCATAGAACAAACGCATCAACCGGAGTGCGCGAAGCGGGATTCACATGGTTACTTTGGATATCGCCGCGCACCCGGTTATGCTTGGCGTTAGACCTCGCGTATGAAATGAGTTGAATATACGAACGCCTCCGCGCAGGCAAGTCTGCAATCACTTTCAGCGTATTGCCGCGCTTGAGTTGATTGGCGCGGGATTCGATTCTATTTTGGAGGCGCGGCAGCGGGCGCGGAGGCGTGCGGGCAAGGACGCGATCTCTAACAACCACCTGCAACGGAGCGCGCGATGCGGGTTTCTCATCGTTACCTCAATGATCGCCGCGCGCCCGCTGATGTGGACCGTTAGACGTCTGTAGGTGAAGTGCGAGCTGATGTTATACTCAACATATGGAACTTGAATGGGATGAAGAAAAGAACGTTGTAAATCTTCAAAAGCACGGCATATCTTTCGAAGAAGCAGCGACTGTTTTTGGCGATCCATTGTCAGATACCTTTGATGATCCTGACCATTCAGCAGAAGAGTATCGCTTCATCACCAAAGGGACATCAGAAAAAGGTAGATTGCTTGTCGTGGCGCATACAGATCGAGAAGACCGCGTTCGCATCATCAGTGCACGTGAATTAACAAAGCAAGAAAGAAGGAATTATGAAGAAGGAAACCAGTAGCGAAAAGGAAGACGAACTTCGGCCAGAGTACGACTTTTCACAATTGAAGAATAGAGTAAGGGGGAAGTACGCAGAAAGATACAAAGAAGGAACGAACCTCGTACTGTTAGCGCCTGATGTAGCGCGAGCCTTTCCTGATTCAGAGTCTGTGAATGAGGCGTTACGGTTGTTAATAAAAGTGGCAAAGACAAGTCAGCCACCTCAACATGACGTCTAACACTATATTGAAAAGGCGCCCCTATATGGTAGCTTGGAATCGCTAAACACCAACTACCTTAGAAAGGAGCGCCAATGACTGACATCAAGTATGTCGCTTTTGATGTTCACCAAGCAACCATTTCTGCTGCCGTTCTCAATCTCGAAGGCAAGCTGTTGACTCAGGCCGTTATGCAAACTGATGCCACTGCCATCTGTGATTTCCTTCGTGGTCTCAGCGGTGTCGTTCATCTCACTTTTGAAGAAGGCACTCAGGCCCAGTGGCTCTTTGACCTCACACGTCCTTTAGTCTCTGAGTTGCTCGTCTGCAACCCGCGCCTGAATCATTCTCACAAGCGCGACAACAAAAGTGACCGGTTGGATGCTTTCAATCTCGTCAGGGATTTGCGTGCCGGGCTTCTCAAGTCGGTCTATCACGGCTCGCCACAGACACAGACTTTGAAGCAACTGGTCCACAACTATGAGAGCGTGACCGAAGATACCACTCGCACGATGAATCGATTGAAAGCGGTATTTCGCTCGCAAGGGGTCAAGTGTGCGGGGCGGGATGTGTACTACTCACGCAATCGAGCCGCATGGCTTGCGAAACTCCACAAAGAGGGTTGGCGAATGCGGGCGGAGTTTCTCTATAAGCAACTCGATCACCTGCGCGAGCTGCGGCGCGAGGCCAGGAAATCGCTATTGAAAGAAGCTCGCCAACAGGTGGCGAGTGCGCCAACTGAACTTTGGAAAGAAAAGAGGTAACCTTCTGATGTCTAGCAAACAATCTGGAGGTTACCCCTTATGGAATCTAAGATTCGTGACCTGATTGTGCCACTATCTGATCGCTTAATCAATCAACTCACTGCCTCTTTACAGGCCGCCAAATCCGACCACCTCACCTTGATAGCCGTCGAAGTCCTTGTCGCTAAACTTATCTCAAACTTCGCTCTTGAGTTGTTTTCCGGGCTTTTGGCCTTTCTTTTTCTCCACACTAAACCTTCTGTAGTCTTCTGCCAAAACTGCCAAAAGAAAATGGCCTTGCAAGGCTATCTCTCACGCAGTGTCATTACCTTGTTCGGGCGTTTTTCCTATAAGAGAGCTTTTTATTATTGTCGCCCCTGCAAGCAAAGTCGCACTCCCTTTGACGAGCAACTCGCTTTAGGCGACCGGTGTTGCTCTCCCCGCTTACAACGCATTGTCGCTTTTTTATCGGCACATCTCAGTTTCTCTACAGTCTCAAAGACCGTGCGGGAGTGTTTCGATCTGGAAGTATCAGCCGAAACTGTGCGACAGATAGCCGAAGAAACTGGCCGCCAATGCCAGAATTGGGAACAGATTCAGCGACAGAGCTACGAACAACTTGAGGTTGAGAAACGCTCCCAAAACCAGATGCCGAAAACATGGGTTATAGAGGCCGACGGCAAACTTGTCGGCTTTCAGGATGGCGGCTTTCAGGAAGTGAAAGTCGGGGTGATTTACGATGTGGCACAGAGAGTTGAACCAGGCACAGGGCGACACTGCTTGCTCAAGCGCGAGGTGTTGGCTCGGCGTTGTGGCTGGCAAGAGTTTTCCAAAGACTTCTGGGCAGCTATGAAACGTGCTGGCGTCAAAGACGGTGACCGCCTTGTAGCGGTAGCCGACGGGGCGCATTCTATGGAGCAGATATTCGCCTTTGTCGCGCCTGAGGCGACGCGCATCCGAGACTTTTATCATGTAGCCGAGCGCATACAGGCAATAGCAGAGGTGAGATTCGGAGAGGGAGATAATGAAGGGAAGGCTTGGGTAAAAGGGCAGCTAGAGAAACTCAAGGCGAGTGAGGTAGAGAAAGTAATCCGTGGAATTGCTCATTTGAAGATAGAGACAAAGACAGGAGAAGAAACCAGAAGACAGGTGTTGGGGTATTTACGCAACCACAGTGGAGCAATGGATTACCAAAGCTACAGAGAAGAAGGATTGCCGATAGGGAGTGGAGCAGTAGAAGGAGGGTGTCGGTTAATAGGGGCGCGGACGAACGGATGTGGGAGAAGATGGGGCGAGGCTGGATGTGATGCGATAGTGGCCTTGCGAGTGACGGTCTTAAATGAGCGTTTGGATGAGATTAGGCCACTGCCGCAGATTGTCGTGAATTTGGCGGCCTAGTTACCAAAGTTCAGTTGGCGCACTCACAGGTGGCCTTCACCCGACTATGTGCAGTGCCGGGGCTTGGGCCGGTCCGCGTGGCGCAATTTATCTCGGTCATTGGCTCGCCACATCGGTTTCGCACGAAGCGACAGTTGTGGACATACTGCGGGTTTGCAGTGGTTACGCGATCAAGCGCCGATTATAAAGTGGTCGGCGATAAACTGGAGCGCCGCCACAAGAGCACGCAGAGGCGCGGGTTGAACCCGAATCATAGCCGGAGGCTGAAACTGGTCTTCAAGAGTGCGGCAGTAGAGGCACTCAAAGAAGAGTTCTTTAAGAAGATGTATGAGCGGCTCCAGGCAGGAGGAGTGCGAGCGGAGATGGCGAGGCTGACCATAGCGCGAAAGCTAGCGGCAGTTGCACTGGCGATCTGGAAGAGCGGAGAGGAATATGATGAAACGAAGTTGAGCAAGCTGGCAGCATAAGCGAAGGAGTTTCATCGAGTGCTGAGTTAGAATCGAAAGCAACCGGCAAGCGAAGAGGAAGCTGCTTATGCGAGAGAGGTCGCGGGAGAGTATCAAATGCGTTTGTGGACAAACAAGTCCCTGGCCTAACTATATGCCCCCGCAAAAGACCTGAAGAAGCCGTAGTCTAAGAGACTCAAATAGAACCATGGTCAGAAAAACCAGGAGCCAGGCTTGCAAAGCGGAGCAGCAGACTCAAAGAATCGTAGGTCGGAGAAGATGAAGAAGACTCAGTCGAAAGGTTCCGAGCCGAAACGGGGCTGGCCGTCAAAGAAAGTGATGGCGGGCCGGTCAGGGAAAGTGTTTTCTCTTGACTTCCTTTTCATAGAACATCAGCATGCAGCGGAGTCCGCGAACAACTTGCAGTATGCTTGCCAGTGGTCGGCGCGGCCCCGCTGATGCTGGGCGTTCGGCCCCTTGCGCATGCGAAAGATCTTGCACATCCTAAAGACATGGTCGAGATCACAGACGCATATGATCCAGCATCCATCGAAGCGGCGCGCACCCTATTCGAGGAGTATCAGCAAACGCTCGGCATTGATCTCAGCTTTCAAGATTTCGCCACCGAGCTTGAAACGTTGCAGGGAGAGTATGTGCCTCCACACGGGAGGCTTTTGCTCGCGCGAGGCGACGGCGCTGTCGTCGGGTGCGTCGCAATGCGTCCATTGACGAGCGAGACGTGTGAAATGAAACGGCTCTACGTGAGGCCGCAGTCTCGGGCAGGGGGCGTAGGGCGGCAGCTTGCCGAGCAAGTGATCGCCGAGGCGCGGGCGATTGGCTACCGACATATGTATCTGGACACGCTGCCTGAGATGGGAGGCGCGCAACGGCTTTATGAAAGCCTCGGATTTAAGGACATACCGGCCTATCGTCACAACCCGATCAAAGGCACACTATTCCTTGACTTTGATCTATAACGGTGCCGAACGTTATGTTGAAAAGGCACCCCTATATGGTAGCTTGGAATCACTAAAGACCAACTACCATAAGGAGGAGCGCCATGTCTGACATCAAGTATGTAGCTTTTGATGTTCATCAAGCAACTCCAGGTTGTCTAATAAAAGCAATACGCGTCGTGCCGGTCCACTGAAGTCATGTAGAGCCTCAACTAATCCTTGCGCGCTATCTACACCTATAAGCTTCGTAAGATCTGGTTTTCCCAACTCACGAGCTATTGACCTCACCATTGCGTCTAGAGTATCGGCAGTGCCAAGAACGCGGTGTTCGCCATCAGTTTCTAAAGCAGTCTGTTTTGCTGTGCTAAATAATATCAAACCGCCTCTAAAAGTAAGTTTGGGATTCTGTGTTTACGGCTTTGACAACAATGACTTGCGAAATTTCGCAACCTTACTTTTAAGTGCAATCTGGTATAAGAAGGCTTCAAACAATCCTTGCTCAAGGCAAATGTAAGAAATCTCTACCGCCAATGCGGTTTTACCTATACCTCCAATGCCATCAATCACCAATCCCCAGCCACGTTCTTGAAAACTTAAAGCTTCTAAGGCACGAGCTTTTTCACCTTCTCTACCGAAGAAGGGCTCTCTCCGAGGTAGGGTATTGGGGAAGGGGGGAAGTATTCCTTCCAGCTATGACAGCTTCGAAGTGTTTAACTTCTTTTCGTTTTTCCTCAAGGTCAATAACTTAGGATTAAAACCTAATGAAATTGCCTCATTTTGGATTTCTTCCGCAAGATAGGGAATCTGCATGTTTAATTCATCACACTTACTAACCAAGAGTACGAATGGTGTCTCTCGATCAACGAACGAAAGATTCGCCAGTCTAGCAAGCAGTATTTTTGCCTTTTGAACTTCTATGTGCTGGCTTTCGGCACTATTTAGCAAAGGGCCATCAATGAACAGAATGATTCCATCCGCGCGCCCTAAGAAATCGAAACGAAAAGCTTTCTCTACACGTTTAATTAGATCGCTGGACCACTCGCCTGGTAAATCCGTTAAGAGCAACTCAATCCGCCTGTTCTTGTTTTTAAGCTCCTGAAGACATAGATGCATAAAGGATGGAGACCTTGGATCAGCGAGTTGAGTATGGGAGCTAAACTCTTCAGCCAAACGTCCGTTCTCCCATTCTCTGATCCCCCTTACGCGATCTTCGAATCCTTGTAGGGTGAGGCTTCCTGCAAAACTATAAGCTGGATGCAGATATCCTTTTGAAGCCATGATATAAAGCGAAGATATAAAAGCAGTTTTACCTGCATCTGTTTCACCCAGTATTCCAATAAGGTGCGTATAGCGACTACGCATAATGTCTACTGCATCCTTCAATCCCAGTTCACTTCCCGGGTGGAAACGCCGTACAACTTTTGGCTGTAGTTTTAAACTATTGGGTAGTTCACTCCTTTGTGGGATGACATCTGAAGACTCAGTAGTCTCTTGAATATCTACAACTTCATCGCCTTCCTCATCAATAAAGTTGGGACACGTTTCTATTGGATTGTACAATTCTAAACAGATACCAGTGTTTGAGACCGTACAATCTTTTTTTAGACAACTTCCGGTTGACATGTTTACTCACTATCTTCCGAGTTACTGGATATCCGCTGTGCTATCCGTTCATTAAAAACTTGTACTGATATGGTTTCGCAATCAAAATTTTCCGTCGCCGAGAATCCAGTTTTGATCTCAAATTCTTCTTCCCATCCTGTTGTCGTGCCGCTGTTAATTAACCGTGAACATATCCATGTAAGAGGCAGGAGAGAAGGAAATTGATTGACAATATTTAGCGATTCCGTTTCTTTAGGAACCAAGTAGTGTTTTTCCGTCGAGGTCCATTGACCGATGAGATTGCTAAGGGAAGCCTTTTGAAGCCCTTTCTTATTTCGATTTTTGGTTACGGCATCTTTTACCATTTGACGAACGCCTTCAAGGGAAGGGATTCGCACAAGATCACCGAGTTCGACTCCGCAGCACAACGCGGCTTCAAATGGTCTAAGAGTCGATAATGGCTTCTTTTCAATTTCTGAAAAGTTGTTATACAGCCACCAAAGAACTTGAAGTTCCTCCCGGTCTTGGGCTGCCTGCTCTTGTAAGTTTGCAAAAAAACTTCTCAAGACAGGTCGAAGTTCTTTCCATAATTTATCCGGATCTGCACCTGAACTTACTGCTGGGAATTCGCTCATATCTAATTCAATTCTTTGTCGATCACTACGTGCGATTTGATTGGCAACGGAAAGCGCCGAGTTATATAATTCGTCGAGCGTGATACTTAAGAATTTTTCTTGTATTTTAGGACGGAGCCCCAGCCCAGAAATTAACAAAGCAGAAAACAGCGTCGCACTCTCTCTTACATCAGCGTCGTCATTAATTGGACGTGTGACTATTTCACCCAGCGCCAGCATTGCGCAAACTCTAAGCTCCAAGGCGTTTTCTGACAGGTCGGCGGGAAAGGCTGGCTGATGATTTCTAATACAGGTCAGGATAGTTTTGACAGCTTCTGAATTATACGTGAATCCTCTTATAACTCCTTCAGTACAGGCGAAAAGAAGATTTTCATTAGATGAATCATCCAAATGTTCAATGAGATCTTTAGTAGCTAGTTGACGCTTACTTACCAGTTCATCATCTGGCCGAGCTGTAAAGATTCTGCACCATTCAAATGTCTTTTTTAGCATCTCTGCTTTCTTCTTTCTTTAAACAAATGGATTTGCTTCCTGCTTATCTTTGGGCACATTCTCCATCACTGCGGCCCACAGTTCAGCGAGCTTACCCTCGTCCTTAGCACTTTCAAGCGCCAGCCTTTCCATTGTTTGTGGTAGTGGTTGGCTAGCTGTTCCGGGTAGGACGTTGATATGAACAAGCACTTCAAGACGTTTCTGCCAGTCAAGATACTTCCAGAAGAAGTATTTAAGGCGAGCGAAGTTTTCATTTTCTCCCGTGCTCATGTTTGGAACCATTACTTCAAGATCATTATCACTAACCGCTAGTGTTATGTGTTGATCAATAGCACTCGAGTTCTCTCGCAGGCACCGAGACCCAGTTTCTTTATATTTTGGACATGCGAGAGTAAAAGTAGCTGATTCCTGTCCATTTAATCGATTCCGGTCTGGGATGAAACGGGGATTATTACGATCCCAGACCCTAGGATACACAGTTACATCAAGAACATTGATTTTCCCATCATTGACCAATCTGAACTCGATCCAGTTATATCTGTATTCATAGCTCCCGTCTATTGCATCTGGAGTAGTAGCTCCCGCAAAAATCTCCAGACGCTCTGAGCCATCATCTTCAACTAACTTATGAATATCATAATCGTGCTCATGCCCCACGATTATAACGCGTGCGCGCCTCAAATATCTTCCAATATTGCGACGATCCTTAAACCATATAAGAGGATGATGCATCATCACAACGTATTCACAATTATCTTCGTCCGAGAGAACATACTGAGTATTACCAAGTACCAGTTCTCCCATCCTGTCTGGAGGAACAGGAGCCGATGTTTGAGCGCTATTAAGCCCAACGAACCGTAATAAATTTGTATTAGAGAAAATACAATCCTTTGACCAGACTGGTTTATGTGGAGATTCAAAGTCGCATTCAAAACGTGCGGCAAACTCTCTATAGGCTCCGAATTTTGGAAGGAGAGGGTTATTGCCTCTTCGTCTTTCGATATTTTTTCAAGAATTCCGTCGACTTGCTCAATGCTTGCTTTCCTCAACGTATCATGGGTGATATCACCGATGAAGCCGATCTTATCCTTATCAATATCGTGATTACCGGGGACTACAAAAACCGCGCTCTCCCCACACCCTACAGCTGATATGATCTCGTCCAGCCAGTCTCCTGCTCGCTGATATTCTTTACGCTTACCACTGTAGGCAATATCTCCAATTACCAGAATTCCATGTACTGATCCTAATTGTTCAGCTATGACTCTACAATCTCTAATCGCCTGCGCCCTGATATCTTCGTGAACGACAAGTGTTCCATTTTTCTCTTGTCCGAAATGAATATCTGAAAAATGAATAAACCTATATATCTCTGAATGCATTAATACACTGGAAACGAAGTTCGTTGACATTATTGCAGCACTGTAAAAGGCGCTTATGATTGCAAATAAGTGGATTTCGGTGATTCTGTAAAAAGCATAAGAACTTCGTTTCCAGTGTAATTAATACCTCAAAGTCTGCACTTGGAAGAATTTTTATTTAGAAGTAATATGGTGAACATCTTTAAATCAAAAAGTGTTCAACTCCTCCCACAAGCCGAATGTGGGAACTAATGTGGGGGTAAACAGTTAGGGCCACCCTTGCGGTGGCCCTAACTCCTTGAAAGTATTGGTTGCGGGGGCAGGATTTGAACCTGCGACCTTTGGGTTATGAGAGCAACTGATAACTTGCCCGCGCTTAATTCTCTACAACTTACCTTTATTGTTCCAGCGCGCTAAACCAGAATGCATGAAGTTGGCACAGGTTGCTGTTCTTTGATATTTCGTTTGTTGCCTAACACACGATCTATCAAGGAGACTGCCCTGTGCCCGGTTCGACCATAATTGATCTTTCTTGCTCCGAGCAACAACAACTGCTCTTTGAACTGCGCCGCGCCCGCTTCGGCTACTGGCTCGCCCTGCACATCATCTTGTTGTGCGCGGCTGGCTACACCCCGACGCAGATCGCCGCCGTCTTGTTCTGTTCGCGGTCGAGTGTCTACCGCGCTGTCCGCGTTTATCGCAAAGGCTCGCTGGCCAGTTTGAGCAATGCCAAGCAACCACGACACGTCGGCTCATTGACGCCTTCGTTGCGCCGTTCGCTGCTGGCTTTGCTCAAGCGTGCGCCTTCGGCTTATGGCTGGTGTCGCACGCGCTGGAGTTGCGCCACGCTCGCCGCCCAGATGAAAGTGCAGCGCCGGGTTGAAGTCTCGTCTGCCACTATTGGTCGCTGGCTGCACCGACTGGGCTGGGTCTGGAAGCGCGCCAAACTCGTCGCGCGCGATGATGATCCCGAACGCATCAATAAACTGGCGCGCATCCGTTTTTGCTTTGAAAATCTCGGCCAGCAAGCCGCTTTGCTGTTTGCCGACGAACTCGACATCCACCTGCTGCCAAAGGTCGGCTACCAGTGGATGCCAAAAGGCGAAGTCGTCGAGGTGGTCACGCCGGGAGTCAACCAGAAGCGTTATTTGGCGGCGGCACTCGACGCCCTGACCGGCAAGGTCATTTCTTGCATCGGCGAATGCAAGACGAGATGGCTGTTTTTGGAGTTGCTCAAAGCCATTGACGCCAGCTATGCAGCAGCCACCTACAAACGGGTCGTGGTGGTGGTGGATAACTTTGGCATTCACAAAGCGAAAGTTATCCAGCAATGGCTTGTGGCGCACCCGCGAATCGAGTTGCTGTTTGTGCCGACGTATTGCCCGAAAGCGAACCCGATTGAGCGGGTGTTCTGGGAGGTACATGACAAATGCACGCGCAATCATCGGCGGCAGCAGATCGGGCGGTTGGTTGAGGATGTTCAACAGCATCTAAAAATCAACGGCCCGTGGCCGTACAAACTGTCAGGAATCTATTACACGGCGGAAGTGACCGCCGCCGTGCAGGAACTTGAAAAACAACGGCTACTCAAGGCTGCTTGAGTGTGCCAACCTCGTGCAGCATTGATATCTACACATGTCTGGAAGTGTTGATTCCAGATGACGGCCATTGGCGAAATTATCTCCAGCCGTCATCTGGAATCAACCACTTAGAGTTATCGAAAAACATGTGTAGATGCCAATGCTCGTGCAGTCTGGTTTAGTGCAAAACTATGCGCTTTCAGCGCAAGACTTTAGTTGCTACTCATCTCAACGAGTGTTAGAAGTTTGGCTGTGATAGTTTGGGTAACGAAGTACCGATACCACGTGCTGCAAGGAGAAATCAAAGTGAGGTGTCGAGATTTAATCGTGCAGATCTGTGATACGGAAGATGTGAAAATACTGAAAGGTGTAGTCAGTAAAGACCATGTGCATATGCACATAGAGTATCCGCCATCGAAATCAATCTCAGATTTGGTAAAGAGATTCAAAGTACGAACCTCGCGATTGCTCCAGCAGGAATATCCAGAGTTGAAGCGAAGATACTGGGGCAAACATTTCTGGGCAATAGGATATGGAGCATGGAGCACAGGCAACATCACAGAAGAAATGGTGCAGGAATATCTTGAGCACCATCGTGATCCAAGCAATCGTGAAAGCAACGAGTTCATACTTGAGTGAAAGGGACTTTCAGTCCCTGAGCCAACCTCTGCACTTTCAGTGCAGAAAGGTTTATTCAGATTCTTTCCTTTTAGTCTAATTAGTAAGTTTTTGGACCCTGTTTCAGACCCTGACATGATCAAACCATGACAGGGTAGGGAATTAAGATTGGGTTCGCTTACTAACCCGCCGACTAATCTAATCCCGGTCACAAATCTGTCACAGGGAGCTTTTGCAATTCTAAAAGGTGATTTATGCTAAAACTGAAAATCAGACCAATCGAAGGCTGGCCGGGCGAAGCAACCCGCTCAAGAAAGCACTCTCCTTTTCGCTCCGGCTACAAAGACACGCTCGGCCTGCTTGAGCGCGAACTCAACGCGCTGCATGCCCGAAACGTTGTCGTGCAGCTCGCCGTGCGTGAGTCTGAAATCGCGATAGACGGCAATCTCAAGGCTTACGCGAAGCCGGAATATCCCGGCGTGATACTGGCCTTCGAGTGGTGGAAGCCTACCGGCAAAAGTAACGAGCGCGGGCCTCTGGGAATCTACACCCCCGCTCTCTTTCCCCTGCGACCAGTACACCGATTGGAAAGACAACCTGCGCGCGATAGCTCTTGCGATGGAGGCGCTTCGCAAGGTTGATCGCTACGGAGTGACGAGAAGCGGCGAGCAGTACAAAGGCTGGACCCCTTTGCCAGCATCGGGCGGTCTGCAATCGGATGAAGAAGCAGCGCAGATGCTTTGCCGGTTCGCAGATAATTATTTAGCCGGTGACCTGCTCAATAGTCCTGCCGTTGCGAAGGCTGCTTATCGTGAAGCTGCTCGCGCCACACATCCCGACAGGAATGGGCAGGCCGAAGATTTTCACGCCGTGCAAACCGCATGGGAGCGAATCAGGATGCGCCATCGCATTTAATGATTGCTCGACGACGCAGCTATTTCTGACTGCGGAGGGCCCGCGCAGTCGAATCTATCTACAGGTGATCGCCAACGGAGGAAATAATCAGTGAGTGAACAATCAGACGATAATCGCAAAAGAGTAAACGGAGCCGAGATCGATCTTGGCCAAAAGGAAGCCGCCTTCTGGATCGGCTCAATAGTTTCCGGCAGGACGCTTGAGCCGGTCGTCGAATTCCAATGGGATAATAAGAAAGTACAGATGCCGCCTGAGAAGGCTATGGAGATGTCCTGGTGGATGTACGAGGCGGCTACAAACGCGCTCTTTGATGCATTCCTTTATGACTTCATGATTAACCGGGTCGGCGCGCCGTCGGATAAGGCTGTTCAGCTTATGGCAGAGTTTCGCAATTATCGGGAAGAGCGCAGGCACGCCTATCAGGCAGGATTCCAGGTGCTGGATCAAATCAACAGGCAGAAGCCGTAGCGGTTTGAAGGCAGGCTTGAATGATCTATCCCGGCGGCAAAAACTCAGGCGGGGCGTATCAGAAAATCATCTGCCAGATCCCGCCTCACGATCTCTACATAGAGCCGTTCCTGGGCTCAGGCGCTGTGATGCGGATGAAGCGTCCGGCGCGGGTCAATATCGGCATCGATAAAGACGCCGGAGCCGTAGACATATTCAACCACGATCGAGCGCAGTCAGAGCTGGCTGCGTCGGCAGCCACGGTCAAGGTGGGCTGCGGGATATCATTTCTCAAAGGCTATCGTTTACGCGGCGGGTGGACCGGTAGTGAAGTCATCTACTGCGACCCGCCCTACTTGCCACAGACCCGTCGGCAGAGTAGACGACTCTATCTACACGAACTGAGCTATCAAGAGCATGTAGAACTTCTACAAACCCTGCTCGATATATCGAGCGGGTTCATAGGGGTGAAGATCCTGATCAGCGGATATGAAAGCGAGCTGTATGAAAAGGCGATAGGGCACTGGCGAAAGATAAGCTGGCAGGCAATCACGCGGGGAAGGTCGATGGCGACAGAGTGTTTGTGGATGAACTATCAGGAGCCGGTGGAGCTGCATGACTACAGCTATCTGGGAGAGAACAGAACGGAGAGGCAGCGCATCAGGCGGAAGATAAAGCGGTGGGAGAGTAAGCTGGCGAATATGGCCGCGCTCGAACGTCAGGCGCTGATGGCCGCGATAGACAGGACTAAATGATAACAGTTTAATTCTGCCGTGACTCAGCTCCGAAGCTCAACACCGACCAGCTCACACATATGAAATTAGTGCTGTCAGTATTTCCCGGCATAGACCTGCTCGGACGCGGATTCGAGGCGGAAGGGTTTTGCATTGTGCGAGGGCCTGACCTGATGTGGGGCCAGAGGATCGAAGATTTCCATGTGCCGGGAGGGAAGTTTGATGGGGTGATAGGAGGGAGTCCCTGTCAGCAGTTCAGCCTGAAGAATCGCAACAGGGATAAGGCTGAGGGAGAGCGGCTGCTGGAAGAGTTCGCACGTCTGGTCACAGAAGCACAGCCGGACTGGTGGCTGCTTGAGAATGTGCCGACGGTGAGCGATGTAGCAATTGACGGCTACGAGGTACAGCGGCTGGATCTGCGAGCGAGCGAATGCGGGTTGAAACAGAACAGGCTGAGACATTTTCAATTCGGGAGCAGGGAGGGGCGAATGCTGATACCGGAGCGTGATAATCCGGGTATACAGAATAAAGGGCCCGTCACACTTGAGCCATGCTGTCTGGCGAGCGAAGGGAAGAAGACGAACAGGCGAGGGTTTGCAGAATTCTGTGAGTTGCAGGGGTTGCCGCGAAGTTATGATCTGCCGGGGTGGCCAATCGGGTTCAAGTACAAAGCAGTGGGAAACGGAGTGCCGGTGGCGATGGCGCGTGTGATTGCTCGATCAATAAAAATAGCCGTCGAGTTACAGGGAGAATGTCCGCCTCTATGTGTGTGTAATTGCGGACGTGTAGTGAGTGGGAAGCAGAAGGCAGCAACGCCAGCGTGCAGAAAGCGATTGCAGAGAAAGCGTGAACAGGCGCTGGCTGGTGGCCCTGGGCGAGTCACGGTTGATCGAGGGTAGATGAATCTGACTGCGAGGGATCTGCTCAATGGGGAGCACATTCAGGAGATGCCCTCTGCTGTTTAATTGGAGCTGAATCTATGACAGAACTACTAACGGCGCTGGCGATCATCCTGATGATCTTCGTGGCAATCAACGTGCGGTATGTGTTCAAGCTGCGGTCTGCGAAGGTGAGGCTTGAGCGCGAAGTGTCCCGTTATGCCGATGCTGCTGCGGATCTGGAACATGCGCGAAAGACAGAGATAGACGATGCTCGCGCTGCCGTGCATCACCTTATGCGAAAGCTTGCTTTTGATGAGGAGGATAAGACTCGCGCGGACAAAAGCAATATCGCGAGGTTGAATTAATGGGGCAATACGATGATTACCTGGAAGCCGCCAGACTCAAGGGCACGCACACGCGCGAAGAGTGGCGGCAGATGAAGCGCGTATATCACGGTTGCTGCGTTCGATGCCTGAAAAAAGCATGGCCCAAAAACATTCTGACCAAAGATCATGTTATACCGGTCAGCCTGGGCGGATCCGATTCGATCACGAACTTGCAGCCCTTATGTGAAACCTGCAACAATCGAAAAGGCAATAAGATTATTGACTATCGAATCGGAAAGATCGAGACGCCGCCGGAATGGCTACAGGCGTGGGCCGCAGGTATGACTTCGCCTCAGTATGTGACAGTCGAGGGCCAAAGACTCGCCGCAGATCCGGAGGCAGCAGCAATTACACTCTTAGCCTGCGCGCTGGATCACTACGAATTGAATTTCGTTCAAGGCGATCACGGTCCGGCTTGCCCGCTCTGCCGTCTGGTTTCCAATGTGGCGAGTGCTCTCAGATATTCGCTGCCGGATCTAAAACTCCTGATGGCCGAAGAAGCGCGACCCAATCTTGTGAGCCAGTGAGGAAGAGATGAAGCGACTCCTGCCCGCTCTTGAACATATCAGATTTTGCCTTGTATACAATCATAGAAGAAGCTGTATCAACGGGAGAAGTGAAAGGCAGATCGGCATGAACCAGCAAGAGCGAAATTATCTGAAAACGCTAGAGAAACGTATGAAGCATCTTGAGGAGCGCATTGCACAGGCTGATAAACGAACTTTGTTCTATGATGATATGGAACGGCTTGCTCTAAAGTGGGCGATAAAAATGGCCAGACAGCACGTATGGGTACAGGAGAACTGGCCAAGCGTGGCGGATCTTGCGCGAATAGAAACAGAAGCCAGTCCAGAGCAGTGATAATTAGCCAGGGCAATCAAGGGAGCATCTTTACGCATCCGCCAATAGCGAGAACGGATGAATTGAGCCAAGGTACCGTAATAAATTGCAGTGTCACAGAAAGTAAGACGGGCAGGGAACTTTCCCCCTGCCCGTTTTGTTGATGCTCAACTCTTTCAGGCGTCACCTTCTGCGATAGCCTGCATTCTGACGATACCCTTGTTCGTACCCTCGACGGAATCCATCACGATATGCCGAGTCTCCGCTTCTAAAGTGATCCGAGTTATTGGGAGTGAAGGAGCGGCCATCGCGGGCGTCTTCCTGCCCACGATCCAGCCCATCGCTGAATCCCCTCTGTTGATCGCCGTTTGAGTAACGGCCTCCATTGTAACCACCCCCGTAGTAACCATTATTGGAATAGACTCTCGGGGCCGGATATGCGTGTCCACGGCGCGAGCGCTCTCGCTCCAGTTGCCGTATGCGGACAAGTTCACGGGCGCGGTCAATCTGTTGACGCCGCTGCCAATCACCATCACGATGATTGTCATGATCCCGGTTCCGGTTCCTGTCATTATCTCGATTCCAGTTATTGTCACGATGCCTGTCCTGAGCTTGCGCCGTGGTGCTCAGAATCATCCCACTGCCTAAAGTGAGGGCGAACATCAGAGCCGTTCCTGCAACACCTTTTTTCAATCGCTTTAAGTTCATTATCATTCTGCCTTTCATCTTAATAATAAGACAATCCTTGTGCCGGAATCGGCCCTGAGCAATAACTCCTTGCTTTGATAGACTTAGCCCGATTGGTGATTTATTCTGAGCTTTCAGAGTAGACCATTCACGTGCGTGTTCGACCGGATGGTGTATCTGTTCGTCATTTATCGCGATGAAAGCTCGGCTGGATAACGATAATCTATAGCAGACAGATCAAACCGGTCGAGCCATTCGCGCGTTGCAAAGATCGAAGCGATGGATCCGTCCATGACGCTTGATCTAGTGGTCCGGGCAGTACTATTGGCCGGGTCTTCGAGGGAGCTTCAAAATAGAAAGAGAAGAGTAGTAAGAAGCGAAGCGAGGTCAGCTGGCGCGAAGATAGAAAATGGGCTGCACTATAGGAGAGACTGGATACTGCGAAGAGACTATTGCAGATTGAGAGCGGGAGAAGCGGCGCAGGCAATAACAGCGATCAACAATTTAATAGTAGAGCTTGTACGGAGGTAAGGCTTCAAGTACCTGCCTGATACGAGAAGAAAGTATAACGCTCAACCGCTTGAAGGGCTAAAACTCGTCTTGCGCCGTTAAACCCGTCTTTATTACAGCCGTACTTTAACAATAAATTAATTGACATGCTCCGGAGTTTAGAATACCCTTGCCTCCTACAACGGTAAGGAATGATACAGAGAACGATTGTGAGACGTTCTATGCTTACGCTCATCCTAGCTCCCTGTCTCACTATCTATTAATCGGCTAGGTTTATCTAAGGAGGTAAGACGATGAGAAGAACATTACTAACAGTCACGCTTATCCTTGCCAGTTTTGGATTGCCCATGTCCAACAGCAGCCACAGCATTGCCGGTAAGTCAAAACCAAACTCAGGTATGTGCTCAACCTGTCAGATGGATTTTGGCGGATGCTTTGTCTGTACAGGTGCATTTGAAGGTGAGGGCGGTTTTGGGTGTTTAGCCTGGTGCGATATGTGTTTCGTACAGTATGGGGGTGAATGCCCTTATCCGGATGGAATGCAATCGGAACACCATGTGGAGAACTCGCAAAAGCTGATTGGTCGAACCTTAAAGGCTCCGTCAAAAAGTATACTTAATGTTGCCGCCGGAGATCCATATCTGGCATTGGCGCTCTTGAAATTACGCGAGATCCCGATCATGGGAGAGTATGGTAAGTTGTATTTAAGTCCTGTAGCTATCTCAGCAACAGATATAGGGGATCTGCTCGATTCAGGTCGACGTGGCTCAAAGAGTATCAGCAGGTTGTATGGCGATGCACTACAAGCCAACAGATTGATTGCGACCGGGAAAACAAGTCCGATTGTCTGCTCAGTCCTTGTCAAAGAGCCTGATTCAGCCGCTCCGGTTATAAGTATCCGTGTGGAGAAGACACCCTTTTTCGAAACCCTCTATCGCACGCTAGAAATTAAAGTTGTACCTGGAGAGGAAGTCAGCACCAAAAGACCGCTCTGGAAGATTAAAGAGTGGAATGTGAATTAGCTCATGCCGGGATAGCATGGTGATGGTGATTCGAATAGTGAGAAGAGCGACTCATTGCACGAACGAGGGAGGGGAGACAGCAACCCCTCTCTTTTCAATTCGAGTCAGGTGAAACAGAGGCATCCATTTTCGGTAAGACTTCACAGTGTTTGCACGGCATACTCATTCGTTAAGCTTCCGCTTCGCACAACGCCTGAGTTGACCGGGTGTGCAAAAGGCACGCCCGGAACGATAATAAACTCGTTTCGTGCGCTCCGGTTGACGCGATTGTTGGATGGCTCGTCACCTGACATCACCTTCTTTATTTCCTACCCCGCGCCCGCTCGGCTCGCCGCCGCCGCGTCGCCGATTGCTTCCCCGCTGCGATCTCATCCCGAAGCATCCGCTGTTGGCTCGCTGTGAGGCTCTGCCATCGGGCTTTCGCTTGCTCATCTCCTCGCAACACTTCGGCCAGCTCTATCGGAAGTTCTTCGGACACTTTCCACAGCCTGACGCGAACCCTCGCGCCCGTCTCGATTCCTACCTTCCGGCAATCCTTCTCCGTAACCGTGATGAACCACCATGCCTGGTTCCAGGGCTTGAGCGTTCGCCGGGCCACCTCGATGCCGTTGATTGTGACCTCGACCGTAGTGGTCTTTTCGATCCCCAACCCCTGTACGACTGTCTTAGGAACGACAACAAAGCGAGGTAGATCGGGTTGCTTGCGTGCGACCTTTCCTATGAACTCTAATATCTCAGGTTGATTCATTCTGAAATCTGTCAATTTTCCTTGCTATAGCTGCCGTCTAACTACTGAGGGGAACTTATAAGATACGAATAATTTACGTTTTTAATGAGGTCTAAGCAGACTCTTTCTTTTCACAGCCGCCCTGATTAAGGGCATCTTGTATCACGATTAAAAGCAAAGGGCTACTCTATGCAACAGTGCGGCCCGCCTTACTCACCGTGCGTCTGACGTATGCCCTGCGCGCATTCTCTGACAGTCGCGCCGCCTTCAAACTCACGTGCTCCAGTTCCGCGAATACAGTCTCTGCCGGATGGCCGCGTTTTAGTGCCGTAGCTGCCCATGCAAAGTCAACGGCGCTTCGATCAATCTCACCTGCTACTGTCAGGCGTGCGTTGCTTACGAACTCCTGATAATCGGGTAGGGGTGATTGTGATTGAGAAGGGGAAGGAACACAGGGCGAGTCGCACCGTTCGTGCCGGGCGAACAGACCCGGACGGCGATGCTGGAGTGTTGATCCCCGCACTGATGCTGTGAGACAAGGCCGATGAAGCTGAAAGACGCTTCAGGAGTAATCAAACATCATTCGAGCGCAGCGCCGATGCTCACAGTGCCGGAGCTGCGGGGATGAATTGATCTTTTCGATCTATCGCGCGATGAATCAATCGAGCAAGCCAGGCGCGAACACGTTTGCAAACAGTCAGTGCGGCCACAGTCAATGGCTGCGTAGGCTCTGACCTTTCATTGGATCAACTGTGGCATCCTTTTAATCGCGAGATGATTGTGATATAGATTGCGCCCCGCGATGGAAGCATCTATTTGAGCATATATGTCATCTCAGCCCGCGTCTTGTTTGTTTTTGCCTATTAAAGTGTT
Organism: Blastocatellia bacterium; assembly: GCA_963804815.1. Lineage (GTDB taxonomy): Bacteria > Acidobacteriota > Blastocatellia > UBA7656 > UBA7656 > DATEKX01. The sequence goes on from CAWDRU010000002.1 coordinate 696,098, forward strand.
AAAGCATCCTCGATAGCGGTCAGCGTGCTATCTTCCCGGCCCGAATCGGCCTATCTTGAAGAGTGAGAAGGTGAAGCCAATGAACTCGTATCTTTCTTTATCGCGAATCACCAAGTCTATCGGCGCTGTTTTGCTTGTACTAACTATACTTTCAGCGCCGCCCATTGTGTCATCTTCAATAACACCTACAACAACCCTTTTTTGCGCTTGCTGTGTTGACCGAGGGGCATGGAGTTTAGAAACGCGCGAGATTGAAGATTATGAGATGAGTGAACTCAACAGGCTCACGCTCAACGGAGTAGCGGATTTCTATCAGACTGATGCGGAGAATGATATTTCTGGTGTCACGGCACCAGACGGCTTTGAATATGGTTATTTCGTTATTTCAATCGTGCGGGAACAGCGGAACTGGAAATTCTTTTTCAAAACATCAAAAGGTGAAACGGGTGCTTTAATTCTGACGCTACCGGGAATGGCCACATTCTTCAATGCAGACATTGAAGCAGGCCCAAGGCCAGAACACCCTATAACAGCGGGGCTTTACAAGGAGATTCGACTTGAGGGAGAAGTTCGCGGCACAGGGATATTTGCAAAGGGGATGGCCCCGAAAACTAAATACCGGCTTGTGCTACAGGGAGGAGGGAATTGGTGTATGAATGCGGAGGACTTCTATCGGTGGAACCTGCGAGTCTCCGGCCCACAGGCTGGCTATACCATCTACGGGTATTTTGCCAAGACTTCTACGGGAAATAATCGCTAATGGTATGTTGTAGGACATTCCTTGAAAATCGGCCATGCAGCGGAGTTGTTCTACGTACTATGCACGCACTATTGGTAATGAAACCCACTCGACAGCTAACCGCCCAACGGGCAAGATAATTTCTGATCGAGCCGGTCGTGATGACCGTCGCGGCATTGGTGCTCAGAAAAGCCCGTAGCGGAGTTTGGTCTTGTGCTATTCATTGGTGACGACTCGGACTTCATTGCTGTAGTCGATCCCGTTCAGGAGATTACAATTCGAGTATACCCCCGCGCTGGCTGTGTCACTCGCAAAAGCGAGAGACGAGCAAGAGGAAAACAACAACAGCGCCTCATCGTTGACGAAAAGTCAGTAAGAGCGCGGAGCTATGTGGGAAAAGCTGTTTTTGCCACCAAAAATCGAATGGGAGTTTCTCAGGAGGCCGCGAAGCGCAATTCTTATCGTTATTTGAGTGAACGGCGCGGCCCCGCTGACGCACAGCGTTAGGCATTAGATATTTTTCAGTGATTTGGATTAAGGTGTAAAGATGAAACCTTCAGAGTTACAACCTTCAATGCCCGGCATCAAATTCTGGCTTCATATATTTCTCTTTGCTGTTGCATTATTTTTGCTTTACATCCTTTTGCGAGGAAAACTTATTGATAGTGAAAAAAAAGTTGCCATTCTTGTTAGTGTGATGGTTACTCTCTTCATTATCTCTTTGATTGAACTGATTCCAGAACTATTACGGTGGATGACCGAATGGCGGAAGCAAAATCAATTCAAGCTTTTTTTTGGTACAGCCACCTTCAAGGATAAAGTGTACTTAGTGTTTGCTCATCGTGTATTAGACTCTTATCTTGGTCGAGACCCTTGGCATACCCACTATAAGCAAGCAGAACAAGGGAACTTTGTGCCAGAAGGTGTAAATGCTTGGTTGGCATTTCAAGATGTGCGTGCTGCTGTTTATTTAGCGAACGAGATTTATACTGTGACTGGACGCCAAGTCAAATTCAAGCATGATAAGGATATTGAAGAAGATGATTTTGAAAATTGCGCCATCTCTGTAGGGTTGGGGTTCAACTGCTTCACTCATCATTTAGCCGGACTCTGTGATAATAACTTATTTAAAATAGAATGGGGTAAATCGCCAAAACATCCCCAGATAGAAACCGATCTTTTTAGTATTAATGGAGCTTGTCCTGTTTCTCCTAAAGGCAAAGACTATTGTATTGTTGCTCGGATTGTTTCTCGGTCAGCACCCAGTCGCCCCAAAAGAGTTTGTTTCGTCTGTGCTGGTCGTACTGCTGCTGGCACTGCGGCGGCAGGGTTCTTTTTGGCTAACGACTGGATGAAACTGATGAAGCTCTATAAGTCAAACAAAAAAACGCTGGATCATGACAGCCTAGTCGTAGTCGTCAAACACACCGCAGCAGACGAATCTGGACAACTAGAGTTCGATTCGACAGGCGAAATCGAAATAGAGCAAGGAAAACCTTTTATTAATTGGGCAAAGGCATCAGGTATAGATTGAATATAACCAAGTTTGATTTGATATTTTCGACAGTATGGTCAGGGGACATAGGTGACAAATCAGTAGGGAAATATAGGTAACACTTTTAGGGCAAGATGGACCTTTGAAAGGAGGCCACCTCAATGCCCTGGAAAGAAGAATTACCTATGGACCAAAAAACTCAATTCGTCTCCGAACAAACGCATCAACCGGAGCGCGGCGAGCGAATTTCAAAGGGTTCCATCAGTGCCTCGCGCCGCGCCCATCCGCAATCATAACTGTCTTCATCCTGGTGATGAACTCAAGCCAGCCTGCGCGCACTGGCGCAGGCTGGCTTCTTTTTTGCTATCAGATATTCCCAGCGGTCGAATGTGCGAGCCGCATTCTACAGCAACAAGCCATGATGAGTTGATCCGGGCCGAGAAATGCCTGACAAGAAAATCGCCCTACGGTCAAATAAACGCGCCGGGCGAGGCTGAGCGATCCGGAGCTGTAGCCAGAAATGACTGCGCTCTAGCGTGACTGTTCGAGCATTCTCAATCGAACGTGCGGTCACAGGCCGGGAGATCCCGCGCAGACAATTCTGACTGCTTCGAATGATGTTCGACGATGTAGACGAATGCGGCTGCGGTCGAGGCGTGACTGTTCGCAGGCAATGATCCGACGGCGCGTCACATCGGCCGGTGTAGATGGAAGTGTCTACTACGCCGGCACCGCAGACAGATTCATCTACATCGACGATCAACAAACGTGAGATGGCCGGTGTTGAGGTTCAGTGCTGAGTCACAGAATCATTCCTCAGTGTATCGTCGCCTTGGCTCCCGTAGATGAAACTGACTACAGCTTCCAGCAGCGGATCTCGCCCTCCGCAATACCGGACCGCTTCGCTGTGCGCAATCCGCTTGCCGCTCTGACTGATCCTGCCGTCTTTTATCGCCCGATAGATCGTGTAGCGCGAGCAGTCGCACAGGAACGCCGCTTCATCCACTCGCCATAGCCTTGTCGGGCGTTTCATCAACGCAAGCATCCGCTCTATCTCTTTCATCGTCTCTCCCGGCTCACTTCATCCCGCCCATAAATCCACCGGCGAAGTCTTTCGCCGTGCCGAACAACGTATCTGCACCCGGCGATGTCCCCAGATCTACCGTTGACGCCCCGTTGTCTTTGATCGTCAGATCGATGCCGATTCCTTTTGCCAACGCCTCTATAAAATTCAATATCGGCTGCTTCAATTCCGCCAACGGCTGCGTCGATGAACTGAGCTGGGTTGCCGCCCCGCTCAGCTGCGTTATCGCCGCCTCCAACTGGGCTCGCTGCTCCGTCTCCCGCTCGATCTGCCTCGTCACCGCGTCCCTCTCTCGCTCTCTCAGGTCCGGCCTCAGCTTGTCGGGCGTGATTCTACCTGTGAGAGCTATCACCTCCCGGTCCAGTATCTCCTGTGACCTCGCCTTATCGAACGTCTTTGCGAATTGCCTGTCTTCTGACGACGCCCCGAACCTGTTACCGCGCTCCGCACGCTCAACCATTTCATTGAAATCAGCCCGCGCTTTCGCAATAAAATTCCGCGTTTCTCTTACCTCGGCGGGGTCTTTTCTGAAAGCTTCCTTTGAGCGTTCTGAGCTTGCTATATCAACAAGAGCATCCTGCCTCGTGTGCAGCAACCCGCCCCCTCTCAGTTGCTCGATTGACAGCCCCCTGGTCGCCTCTTCTATCGCCTTCGACAGCTCCACTCCTACCAGCCCCGGCGTCTGCGCCAGCCTCCTGACCGTCTCCGCCGCTTTCTCTATCTCATCAAAGCGCGAGCCGCGCTGCAATTCCTTTATCTCAGTTTCGAGCGATGCCTGACGATTGCCGAACTCTAGTTTTCGCTTTCTCTCTGCATCTTCAAAATCATGATCCTCATTTAGTCGCCTTAATCGTTCCTGTAGCCGAACAATTTTCTCTATCGAACCGATGTTCGCTTTGAATAAATCGAGTCCGGTAAGCTTCTGATTGATTGCCTCTGCTTTGGCTATTACGTCATTGCCTAAATCATCAAATTGCTTTCTGAACTGGTCTAAACGAATCGAAGATTGTTCGAGAATAGAAGCAGCCGGGTTATTACCATCAAGCCCCCGCTCCAGTCGCTTCAGTGCGATGTCCGCGCCCTCCTGTAGCTTTTTCCTCTGCTCTTCGGCCTTCCTCTGTTGCTCCAGTACGTTGCCCGCGTCCGCTCCCGCGTGGTTGAACTCTTCCAGCTGTTTTGTCGCCGCCGCCGCCTCTTTTTTGATCTCCGCCAGCTTCTCGCCGAACAGCGCGCTTACGTCAATACCTCGCTCCAGCGCCTCAACCTTGAACTCGCGGGTATCGAATGCCTTTTCAAGCTCCGCCAGCTTTGTGCGTGACAGCGTCTCGACGACTCGCTTGCCTTCATCGCCCAGCAACCTCAATCCTGTCTTGTAGCTGTCAATGTCTATTCTGCCCTGTTCGAGTTTGACTGACAGGTCGCCGAACCTCACGCCCAGCCGGTCTATCTCTTCGTTACGCTTTGGAACATCCAGCCCGAAGTCCCGCTCGGCGTCTGAGAAGATATTCCTGCGCCCTGTTTGCTGATTGCGATGCTGCAGGTCGGTGAACCGGTCAAAGCCGCTCAGAATTTGATTGTCCAGTTCCTGCTGATTTCTGGGTCCGGCGACGAGGCCTGCATCTTCTAACGCCCTGTCTCGCTGATTCGGGTCTTTGAGTCTTTTGGCGAATATCTCCTTTTCGAGGTTTTCCTGGAATTTCGAGTTACTAACAACCGCCAGCGCCCTGTCCAGTAAACTTACGTCCGTCAGTTCTTTTAACTCTTCTTTGGAGGGAGTCTTTCTAAGCCCCGCCTTGTTTAATTCCTCAATCTGCGCCCTTACCCCGCCGCCGAGATTCGCGACATCGAGCAAGGCGTTGCGAGCCTCGATGAGTTGTGCCACTTCGCCCGCGATCTGTTTGCCGCCGCCCCTGCGCCCGAAGTTGGCCATCGACTCTTCAAACTTCAATAACTCTTCGCGCACCTCTCGGATTCTTTCCGTCTCTTTGATGAGTTGATAGCCGGAGGCGACGATTGCCCCAACGGCTATGGTAAACGGCCCGCCGCCTGCCGCGCCTCCCAGGTCTATGATGTCGCCGAACAAAGAGCCGCTGCCTACGCTGCCCTTGAGGGTTTGTGCAAGCTCGCTGCCGACCTGCCGCAACTGGCGAGTCTTCGCCGTGAGTTGTGATACCTCTTTGCCCGCCTGCTGCGCGCCGCTGGCTATTTCCGAATAAGCGCCGCTGCCGACGCGCTCCATCTCTTTTTCAAACCTTCGCCGTTCGATCTCCGCCTTGCGGAAATCGGCCTCAGTCTGTGGCAGTACCTTCTGAGCGAGCGGGCTGAAGGCATTCGTGTCCAGCCCGTTGAGCGGGCCGACCGGGGCAGTACGTTTGCCGATGAAGTCAGAGAGCTTGTTGATTCGCTCCATCTCTTTAGCTAAAGCCTGTGCCCTCAACTCGGCATCTATCAGCGTGTCCGCATACTCTTTGACCGCTTTCTTTGCCCGACGCATGCCGCCTTCTGCGGCTTTCCCCGCGCGGTCGCCAGCATCCTCCACGGCCTGCCAGGCTTTGGCGACTTCCGGCAGCATGTGTCCATAGACCTCGCCGATCTCCCGGCCCGTCTTTATTACGCCCCTGTCGTCGGCTTCGAATATGACTTCCACTTTGTTGCTCATGGGTTGCTCATCTCCGGTTTTTCACCTGTTGCTGATAGTTCCAGTTGTCAACGAACTCGGCCTGGTTGCGCTCTGAAAGGATGACGCGGGCGAGTTCTGCGGTCGTCTCATCCCAGTGATCGTATATCCTGCCGTCGCTGTCGGACAGCATCTGCGCGACGTAGCTGTAAACCCTGTGCACGCGCTCAAGCGGCCACTGTGGGCACGGCCACCCCTCGCCGTTGAGCCGGGCTCTGAACACCTCTTCATCCCGGACCAGCTCGCGGACGCTCTCGAAGAGATGAAAATGATAGCTCTGACTCAGGGGGCAGGTCGGGCACTGGAGGGGCGAAGCCTGCAAATCCTTCTCAGCCAGTCTGCACCCGGAACAGCGGTAGCGCGGCCCCAGCTCTCTCGCGGTGCGGTTGTGATAGACGGCCTGCCAGGCGACGACTCTAAACAAGGCGAAAGAATTCGACCGGCCAGGTCAACCTCCTGTATTCGTTGGCGGCGTGGAGGGCGAAGATCTCAAGATCGGTGCCGTTGAAGTATTCGACGACGCGCTCCGAAAGCGGGCGGTCATCGTCCGGGAAGTCGCCGAAGCCTTGAGGCGCTTCCAGTAGCACGGATGCGAGGGTATCGACGGAGGGGTTGATCTCCGCCGGCTGAGGTTGCAGCGCGAAGTCGCGGGCGGCCTCTTTCGCCTCGTGATTCTTTCTGCGACGGCATTGGAATACGCAGGTGTTGAGGGCTTCAACGCCGTCGATGACCTGAGTGTAGTTGAGGACGACGGAGACTTTGCCTGAATTATCTTTTGTGAACATAAGGGGAAGATCCTTTCATGGTTAATGGTGGAAGTGGCAGGCGCAGGAGCGCCCGCGCGTCTGCGGTTGAGCGTTGTCAATGAAGAAGCTGCGAGCCTGCCCGGAATCATCGGCATGAGGGCCGTGAGCGGTGACAGGATTTAAGAGCAACAGGCGGGCCTGCTCGATTCGAGCAATCTGTGAGTGCAATCGATCAAGGTGGGCGAATACAGGCAGAAAGCCCAGCCCGGCCAGGCGGTCGTCAAGATGCTTATTGCGGCGCTCAAGCTCATCAAGGCGCGCGCCTGGCGAGACCGGCTCTCTCGATCCGTCCGGCTTTAGGATAAACATGCCTTCGGGTGTGACTTCAAAAGAGATTTCAACTTGCACTGACTCGCCTCTCTAAGATGGATAGGAGCGGGATACCGGACGCAGCCCCCGGTGCCTCCGGGTATCCCGCTCAAGCCGCGCATTTAATTTGCGCGCGGCATTCTTTAAGCATCCGCCCGGCGGTAGATCTCATATTCCTGCTCTATCAGCCACTCGTTATAAGGCGGCCTGAATATCAGCTGGCCAAGCAGATGCTTTGAATTCGTAGGCAGGGCTGTTCCAACCTTAGCCTTCCGCGCCGTGAAGATAAGCTCGCCCGTGTTGTGGTCTATGTAGGAGACCCAGCCCTGTGTGGTCGCCGCTTTACGATCATCATACTTATAGGGCGCGATACGATGGGCGGCCAGGTGAGAGCGATAAACATCGCCGGTAACAACGGTCTCAGTCTCACCATTGGATAAGACGATTCTATAGCGGCGGCGATTGCGCTCTCTTCCAGCCATTGGGCGATGGACCTGTTTACAAACCTGTTTGATGAGATTGTGGATACTCAGTCAGGGGCGGCATCCGTATTCAGGATTACGCAGAGATACTATTCATTGCAACAAAATTCTATCCGCACTCAAAATTCGAGTGACATATCCTGCCAAATGCGGACATTTGCGGACATGCTATTGCTGCGCGGTCGCCTGTTGCTGCAACTGCTCGACCGCCGATTGCAGCTCCGATATTCTCTTCGTAAAGAATTCTTCGTTTATGTTGAGTTGCAGGATCGACAGTTGAAACTCAAGGAAGGGGTCTCGCCCGTCGCAGAATTTAACCAGTTCGCTATGTGGTATACGCGGGTGACCGCCGCCGATGGTTTTGATCTTGCCCGCATGGATGGCGCGGCGGATAGTCTTCTCCGAGCAGGCGCAAAGGAAGGCGGCTTCGCCGATCTGCCAGAAACGGGTGTGTCGTTTGAGGAGGGCAAGCATCCGCTCTATCTCTCGCATTCGTCACCTCTCGCAATGGACCTGGATCATAAGGGCTGCGATTGCTCGATAATAGCACAGGCAACAATCTACCGGCACCTGTAGATGAAACCGGCTGCGTCGTCCGATGTGATCACCTGCAGCCAGATCCGTCTACGTCGCCGACGGGCTGCTTGTGGTTCTACGCTCTGATATCAGCAAACTTGAAAAAACTTTATTAATCAGGTCTGTAAACGCATGTAGTGTAACGACATACTGACTTGATTTCCGTCAGGCGGCGTGCTCCGATTCCTTGCTCACCGTTATCGAATGTAAGACAGTCACCAGAGCTGAAAGATTGAAAAAGATTGATTAATCAATTCGATAATTACTCACCCTGCTCGATTTACAGGATTGATTTCATTCCGGCGGGCGGGCGCATCTTCTTTATAAAGTTCAACCCTCGACCAGCCCGGATCACAACTGGAGCGCAGTCAGTTTCAGCTACATCACCGACGGGCAGCTCGGCCCTGGAATAGTTTTCTTTAGTTTTAAAACTATCCTTAAATTGCTGCGTTGAATCGATTCTCTTTGGATTAAAACTACCCATAGCCCTGTGCGAGATCGCTTGCTTTGAGGCCAAACGATGTTTTTCGATGTTTTAAAACATGGTCTAAACCTTGAATTTGTTGATCTTAAAATTCCGAAAACATCAATCGGGCAAATTCGGCCTCGATTTTTAGTTTTAATTCAGTTTTAAAACTGAGTTCAAAATGTTGATTTGATACGACTTAATTTCAGTTTTTACTGAATTCATCGCCCTGCTCTCAGTGAGCCTTGCCTGGATATGTGCTAAGGATTCTCGCCCTCTATGGATTTAATCCTCGCTTGAAGTTGCTCTATCTCATATTCTTCTACCAGAAGGAAGGCTTCGACGAGCAGATCAACCCTGCGGCAGTAATCATCCAAAGCGGCGTCGATCTCCTCGATGCTCATGCTATCTGCGATTTCAGGCTCGCGCTGAGCCTGCTTCTGCTCTCGCTCGATTCTATCTCTGTGCTCGGAGAGAATTGCGATGGTGCTGCTTCGCTGTTTTTTAGCCATAGTTTTTATGTCCTACATTTTTTCGTCTGCCCCGCTCAAACGTCGTTTTTGAGAAAGCGCAGAATTGAGTTCACGGAGATTGCAGGCCGTAAGATTCAACACTGCGGATGTCGTTTGGGTAGACGAATCTGAGACGTAATTGGGGGCCGTCGGGAAAGAGTATTGCCTGCACGGAGGCCCAGATTGTGACTTCCGACGAATCTTTGATTTCTCGGCAGGTTTACATTGTAATGATCAGCCGGGCTCACAGCCAGGCCGTAGCTGATTGAATAAAACAGGTGAGTTAGTGAGAAGGAGAGGCGGCCAGCCTCCCCTTCTTCATTGGGTTAGGGTCATACACAAATAGGCTGTAAGAAATATTCAGTGATACTTTCTTTCTTGTCGAAGATGTAAATGCCGACAACTGCACGCGACTACTCGTAATCTACTTCAAATCCACAAAAGCCGTTGAGGAACCCTTCCTCCGAGCAATAGACCCCCTCGGGCGCGTATTCATGGATGAACTTGTTTGCTTCCTGATCCTCCCTCGGTTTTGTAGGATCATAGATGACGACGTTCGCAATAGAGTCTTCGAAATGTGGATCGGGGGTCATGTGGCGAAAGACGAGCAGGATCTCATCATGCACTCCCCACGGTAGAAAATTAAGCCCCTTGGCCTGCTTGAGAATGTTGGGCATCCGCCTGCCCAGTACCAAATAAACAAAGCCGTCTTTGGCGACCGTGGCTTCATAGTCGGCCAGGCAAGCGGTGACGTTTGTGAGTTTGGTGCTGTAAACATTAAACGACCAGTAACGCACCTCCGTCCGGTCCGGTGTGATGCCCTCTGGGTTACGGGTGTCGGTGTACGTGGGCGGCTTAACTTTTATCACAGCTACTGTGTCGGCAAGATCCTTGAAGACGGTTACCAGATAGGCATTGTCCTGATTGGGATAGTAATCCTCGGCAGTCACCCTGTAAAAAAACACTTTGCCGTCTGAATTCGGGCCTGGTCCGGCTGGCAGTTCCCCGCCTCCTGGGTACAGGCGGGTTTTCGGACAATCCACCGCTGAGCCGGTCCTGGGATCAATAGCTTTGATACTTGGCAACGGCACCCAGCCGGATAGGTAATCGGGAATATCCCTGGGGTGCTGACCCTCCGGCGGCGAGTCAGGCAGGTAGACCCGAAAATAAACCGAAAGGTGGACCTCTTCGGCCCCCTCAGCGGCTGGAGGAAAGGTAATGACGTTGCTGTACTCTGAAGTGTACTTTGAAGGATCAGTGCCCTCAGGCAAGAGCCAGACAGTGTAGTCGCGGTTGGCCGTGTCGCGATGGACGCCAGCCCTGTAGGGGTTCTCGCTGTCCTTGTCCGGCTCGGTTTCAACGTCGCGCAATGATGACTTGTGCTCCAGATTGTCGCTACCCCAGACCAGGTCGCCAGTGTCATCGTTATAGACATTGAAGCTCTGGTAACGGGCATGTCCGAACTGACCGTGAAGCTCAAAGCCTGTGTTCCCTGTGGTATCGAGAGTGAAAGCGTAATACCAGTAAGTCGCGTTCATGTCAGGGAGGAGCGGAGTCCACCTTCGCGACCCACTAAAGGCAACGCCCCAGTTCGCAGTACAATCTCCCTGCTGATCATTTTTCTTTTTCAAAATAGTCTCCTTTTGTTGCGCAGACAAACCACAACGACAATTCATTTAGCGGATCGGCGCTCGACAATATTCCTTGCTGGCCGGTCCGGGTTTACAGTGTGAGCAGCACTGCTCACTTCGCAGCGGAGTATCTGATGAAAGGAGACTAAATGTCCTAAAAACGGACCTAAACTTTCCAAAAAATTCCAAATTGAACATGCAAAGAGAGTGAATTCCAGGCAAACGGCGAATTTCATATGAGCAAATTCCTGGGTAGACAAAATTTATCCAGGTTGCTGGAAACTGTAATAGAGATTGCCCCGGCTGAATATGCTCTGCATCGAGCATATCGCCGCCCCTGTTACGCTAACTCCTGAGTGGTAAGGTATTGCGTCGGGCGCGGCCCGCTTCTGGAATTTGAACTCTCCATACAGGGCAAAACGAATCTGCGACAGACAATTGAGCAGTTGCAGAACCGTGTTGCGCAGATACGGGCGACTGTTGAGGCGTGACTGCTCGATGCTTTGCTGCGGTCGCCTTTGTCACACCCGGAGCATCTGGAGCTGTAGACAGATTCATCTACGGGAGCCAAGGCAACGACATGATGTTTGATTGTGTGACTCAGTGCTGAATCTCAACACCGACCAGCTCACATTTACCGATCGTCGAAGTAGATGAATCTGTCTGCGCGTTCCGGAGCTGGTAGACACATCCATCCACACCGGCAGCCGTGACGCGCCGCCGGATCATTGCCTGCGAACAGTCACACCTCGACCGCAGATGAAATCGTCTGCGCTGGCCAGCGTAGATGAATCTGACTGCGCGGTCCTAAGTCGGTAGCCAATTTCATCTATACATGATCAACCGTGACGTGCTGGCAGATCATTGTCCGGGCACGGTCACGCCTCGAGCGCAGTTGGATCTAACTACGCCCGCGCCTGTAGCTGATTCTATCTACTGTTGATCAACCGTGACGCGCCGGTTGAGTGAATGCGCAGCGCCGTCACGGGCGCGCCGTCACGTCGACCGCAGCCGGTTTCGTCTACATCGTCGAACATCATTCGAAGCAGTCAGAATTGTCTGCGCTCGATCTCCCGGACTGTGACCGCATATTCGATTGAGAATGCCCAGGCAGTCACGCTGGAGCGCAGTCATTTCTGGCTACAGCTCTGGATCGTGAATCTCACTAGGCGCGTTTATTGTTCCAGCGCGCTAGTGCAAAACTATGCGCTTTCAGCGCAAGACTTTAGTTGCTACTCATCTCAACGAGTGTTAGAAGTTTGGCTGTGAAGGACAATCGCCACAACAGCCACAGCGTCACGAGACTTACAGCCCATATAGTTTGGGTAACGAAGTACCGATACCACGTGCTGCAAGGAGAAATCAAAGTGAGGTGTCGAGATTTAATCGTGCAGATCTGTGATACGGAAGATGTGAAAATACTGAAAGGTGTAGTCAGTAAAGACCATGTGCATATGCACATAGAGTATCCGTCATCGAAATCAATCTCAGATTTGGTAAAGAGATTCAAAGTACGAACCTCGCGATTGCTCCAGCAGGAATATCCAGAGTTGAAGCGAAGATACTGGGGCAAACATTTCTGGGCAATAGGATATGGAGCATGGAGCACAGGCAACATCACAGAAGAAATGGTGCAGGAATATCTTGAGCACCATCGTGATCCAAGCAATCGTGAAAGCAACGAGTTCATACTTGAGTGAAAGGGACTTTCAGTCCCTGAGCCAACCTCTGCACTTTCAGTGCAGAAAGGTTTAGTTGACAGTAGAGCGATTTCATCTGCTGGCATCTCTCAGCCCGGATCAACTCATCACGGCCTGGCACAAAAAATCGGGTTTGATGCAGATTATTCTAGAGAGTCAGGTCTTACTGATAAGACGTTCAATGGCTGTTTCCAGGCTGGTAATACCTATATGCCGCACACACCAAGAAGTGGATTTAGCGCATAGAGCCTTCCATCCTTCCAGCCATATCCAAACTTCGCTAGAAAGTTGACTGTGTGCCGCTTCGTTGTTTGGTAGTACTCATTGATCGCTTTCCTTAAATCTGTAATCTTCTCATGCCATTGATGATGCGACACTTCTTCCTTCATCGCTTTCCACGTCCCTTCCTTTGGATTCTCCTCTGGCGTGTATGCTGGAAAGTGTATCACCCGGATTCGCCGATGTGCCTCTAACCACTCTTCTACTTCTTCACTCCTGTGGTGTGACGCTGAATCTATCCATAACAGAATCTGCCCTCGTGGATGATCCCTTAATATCATTTCCAACCACCGAACGGTTGCCGCTGAATCTTGCCAGTCTATGCAGAAGCTACTCGTCTCTTCGCCCGTTCCAAGATCTATCGCTCCGTAGATGTTCTCGGCTTGTTTGCTGCGCGCCCCATCGGCTACGAGAGGTTGCTGCCCGATTGGGTTCCAGCGCCTGGCAAGCGTCGCTTCCAAGTAGACTTTGCTTTGGTCGCCTGCCAGTGGCACCACCTTCTCTCCACTTTCGGCAAAAATCGCCAGTACTTCTTCGGTTTCCAATACGAAGCGGGCTTGTTCTTCCACGCTCCTGCGAATGTAGAACTTGCGCCCGCGTTGATAGCTCCATCCTATCTCGGCAAGCAACTTTCTCACACCGCTCTTGCTGTAGCTTACATTGTATCGGTCACGAATGAGCTTTCTGATTGCTTTGGCTGTCCATCCACTACCAGCTTTAGTGCCCGGCATGGCTTCTACGGCAAGCCAGAGTTTAAGTTGCTGAAGTTGGTCAGACAGTAAGAAGCGTTGCCCATGCTCACCACCCCAACCAGGATGATTCTTGAGAGCGTTGAGACCGTTAGCTTGATAAAGAGTAACCCATTGACTGACTGATTCTTCATCAATGAGGAGGATGCGACCGACCTCTCGATAGCTGTAACCTTGAGTGACAAGAATCAAGGCGTGATAGCGCTGGCGTTCCGGTAGCTTGGTCCGGCGGTCTTTGTAACGGCGACAGGCTTCGGCATAATCTTGCTCATCAAGCACGTTTCAGCTCCGGTCGCTCAAATTTCATCATCCTCATTCTACATCAATCCAGTTCCACTTCTTGGTGTAGCTTTCATATAGATGGACGGCACACCAAGATACGGAGGTGAGCCATCAGCAAATGGTATAATTACCGGATACTCAAAACACTTATTTTGTAAGGAGGTCCGGTGCTCTCTAAACAGGATCGTCTTGAAGCCATGCGCCGCTTCAAGCACAAGAAAACTAAATCTCATGAGCGCTTGCGCTACCACGCCCTGCTGCTCGTCACCGATGACTACTCTTTCCAGCAGATCGCTGATCTGCTCTTTGTTGATCCTGAATCGATCTCGCGTTGGATCCAAATCTATCAACGTGACGGGCTCGATGGCTTGAAGAATAACCCACTGTGGGGCGGGGAGCGGGGACAGCGCTGGCTCAACAATGAGCAGTTGACCCAACTCGGTACGTTGCTCGACCAGGAAGGCATGCCGGGCACGGAGGTGGGCACTGGTTGGACCGTTCGCGCTATCATCAATCTGGTTCAGGAGCGTTTCTCGATCAGCTACTCTCAGCGCGGTATGCGCAAGATTCTGCGCACCCTGAACTTCAGTAGCCAGCGCGGTCGCCCGTTCTACAACCGGCGGACGCCCGCAGATCAACAGCGTTTCGAGAAAGAAACCCTTGAAGTTCTCGAAGAATTCGCCGATTCGGGCAAGCGTTTGATTCCACTGGCGGGCGATCAGACACGAGTCTATCTGGAAGGCACGGTCGGCAAGCGATGGAGTCGGCGCGGCCACCAACCGAAAGTGCCCTCGGCGTCGCGCCGCAAATACGCCGAGAACATCTAGGGAGCGGTGCACGTGGCAACAGGCGAGGAGGTAGCTCCCTTCTCGATAGATTTTCAGGATGCAGATGCGACGATCCGGTGGTTTGAGATGGTGATTGAAGAGAATCCACGAGGGAAGATATTGGTGTGGCTGGACTCTGCACCGCATCTGGTGCACGAAGAGGTCGACGAGTGGCTTGAGAGGCAACAAAGAATTCGAGTGAAACGCTTCCCACACTACACACCGGAGGAGAATCCAAAAGAAGCGACGTGGAAGACGCTTAAGCAGGAAGCGAGTGTGCAGGGCTGGCATCCGACGAAAAAGAGTCTGTCGGAAGCGATAGATTGCTTTTATCAGTCGGTCAGACGACATAAGGTGAACTTTCTGGAGCGGTTCGGTTATGTCTGGAAGAGGGGACGTATCCACCCGCTGCCTCAATTATCATGAGTCGGCATTTTGGTGTGCCGTCCATCTAGGGGAGGCATTAACCAGAACTCATTTACACAATCTATCTGATACCCCCAGCCTCCTCAACATCAATCGTATCATCGCCAAGTAAATCATCGCTTCGCTGCTTTCAATCAGATACTCATAATCCTTGCTCATCCTCCGGTAGCGTCCTATCCATGCGAAGGTCCTCTCCACTACCCATCTGTGTCGCAACACAGTGAAGGCTGGCATCGGTTCAGGCTCTACACCTACAGGGTACCAGCCCCATTTGCTGGGCCGCTTTACTATATCGAGTTCCCATTTGCATTCCTGCTCGATCCATTGCTTTAGCTGATTGCCTCGATAGCCCATATCTGCCCAGACCAACTTCATCCGATCACAAACAGCTTTCGTGGCAACCAGGACTAGAAATGCTCCTTCGCGATCCGGCACCTCTGCTGTATGAACTGCTGCTCTTATGACAAGGCCCGTCGTATCAACAACTATGTGCCGCTTTCTCCCGCCTATCTTCTTCGCCCCATCGTAGCCGTGAGGCCCCTTTTTCAGTCGTCTTCACTGATTGCCAGTCAATGATGGCGGCTGACGGCTGCTCGTTACGTCCCATCTTTTTTCGAAGCTCCCTATGAAGATGGTCGTGTATCTTGAGCTATGTTCCATCCTTGTTCCAACAGCAGAAGTATTCATAGACAGTTCGCCAGTGGGGCAGATCGTGTGGCATCAGTCGCCACGCACAACCTCCGCGAAGGATGTATTGAATGGCATTGAGGATCTCTCGCATCTGGTATTTGCGATGACGGCCACTTGATTTAGTGGGTGGAAGGAGCGGCTCAAGAATCCGCCACTCGGCATTTGAGAGATCTGTTGAGTAAGCATTCCGAGATAGAGTCATAGCCGGTCCTCCTCTGGTAGGAGAGGCCAAAGTATCACCAATTACACCGCTAAATCCAGTTCCTCCTGCTTTTTAAACAGCCTCTAAGCGCAGTAATGAGTCAACGAAATTCGTAGTGAAGCAGAAATTAATGTGACACAGATTGCCAGACCCGGACAGATGCGGCCAGTTCAGCGTTGCACAGAGTCGAGCCTTGCCTGTAGCTCTTCTATCTTCCTGATGGAATAATCCGCGTTTATGTCGAGCGTCTGAATCGAGATTGAAAACTCAAGCAGCGGGTCTCGCCCCTGGCAGTATTTGACGATTTCGGAATGAGGTATGCGCTTGCGGCCATCGCCTATGGCTTGGATCTTACCGGCTTTGATAGCGCGGCGGATAGTGCGCTCAGAGCAGGCGCAAAGGAAGGCAGCCTCCCCAATTAGCCAGAATCTGGTGTGGCGCTTGAGCAGGGCAAGCAGGCGCTCGATCTCTCGCATCAGATCACCTCTCGCAGTGGACATGGGTCATAAGGGCTGCGATGGATCGATAATAGCACAGGCGATAATCTACCGGCACCTGTAGATGGATCTGGCTGCGTCGGCCGAGGTGACTACATCGAGATGTCGGGCTGTAGGTGTAAAACAGATCCTCCCCACTCAGACCGGGCTGGATTGCTGTCGGGCCGATTGTGGTTCGACGCTCTAATATCACACGAGTTTGTTCAAAAGATGGCCGATAGAGTGACAGAGAAAGAGTGCAGCAGTGCGTGCGGCATAAAAGTGGCTAAGAGTAGGCTCGGTGGCGTTGGAACACTTCTTCCCGGAGGTGTGCGATGCCCCGCCCGCCTCGACGTCCAATCTGGCTGAGGTTCGGCAGATGTTCGATTCCTGCCGCCGTGAGCACCCGCGCAGCTCTCGTCTTCCCGCCGAGCTCTATCAAGCTGCCATTGCGCTGCTCGACCATTACCCGATCGGCCTCGTCTCGCGAGAACTGTGGCTCAATCAGCAGCGACCTCGCCGTCGAGCGCAGCAGGAGGTAGGTTCTCAAGCTACGCTCGCCAGACCGCCCATGGCAAATTGGCAAATGTTTCCGATTTGCCTCGATACCCCACACTGAGGCTTTTGATAGCTCATCCGGACACGCGCATTTGACCTATAACGTGAGTTCGACATAACTACACAAGAGCAGGCAACTGCTCCAGTTCTTTGACACGAATATTGAGAGAAGGCTTCTTCTCTTTGAAGGTGTAGGCGATCAACGCCGCTATTACGTTGACCAGAAAATTTGCCGTGCTCCGGTGCCTTGTGTGCTCTATCTGACAGATATTCTTCAACTGATCGTTGATCGTCTCTATTAACGCTCGCTTCCTCAGCATTATCTGATCGAAGACCGTCAGCAACCGATTCTTCATATTCTTCTTGATCTTGGTGACCAACTCTAGATTTTGCTCACTGAGCACTTCATTCAAGGTTTTTGAGATGTAGCCCCGGTCGCCGAACAGTTTGCCGAACAATCCCTTCGCCAACTTAGGCACAGGCTTACGGTCATCTACATTGCCTGCCGTCAGATGAAACGACAACAGCTCTCCCTGATCGTTGACTACTAGATGCAGCTTGAAGCCGTAGAACCAATCAACACTTGATTTGCCGCGCTCGGCGACGCCAGCAAAGACTTTATGCGAGTGAATGCGGCGGTTATGACAGACCGCCAAAGGCAGTGAGTCAATGAAGGCGATGCCGGAGGTCTGGCCTTTGCGAGTTTGCAGGTAAGCGCACAAAGGCACGAGCGCCGAAGGCATTAGCTCGACGAAGCGCGTATAGCTGACGAGACAGGGGAATTCTAGACGGAGATGAATGCAGACTTCTTTCTGGTAATAGTCTTTGAAAGTGCGATAGCTGGACTGCTGAAACCAGATAATGATGGTCATAATCTCGCTCAGAGCCAGCCTGGATTTGCGATGGCGTTGCAAGTCGCCGGATTGCAAAAGCCTGGCTTTGAAGGAAGGCTCAAAGCTTCGGCAGAAATCGTCAAGATCGGAGAAAAGGGGTAGAATCTGATTGTTCATAGGAACTCCTTGAGTGTGAAAGGTTTGTTTGTAAGACAACTCAATCATACTTCAAGGTGTTCCTTTCCTTCTTATGTCGAACTCACGTTATAAACGGCTTTCAGGTATGCCTCGGATAAAGTCCTGATCGCCACAGGTAGGCCAGGAAGCGCGCAACGTCTGTTAGCTGTAGATCGAGGCGAGCAGACGGGCGACGAGACTGCCCGGGCAGCGGTTATTGAACCCCTTCAGGCGGCCATGGGCCGCTGGCCACGTTAAATCAAATAATCTGTAGCTCAATTGTCTTCTCACAACTTTCTCACTGGGGCGTCATTTTTCTTATACCGGATTGAATTAGAATCCAGACCTATGATCAGACAAAGGAGGATTTGAATGTTCAGACTAGTATCGTTCGTGGTCATCGCCCTGCTTCTGGGCACGCCCGTTTACGCGCAGGACAAGACCAGTGAGATCGACAAGATCTTCAGATGGGCCACGCCTGCCACGCCCGGGTGCGCGGTCGCCGTCTCGCAGCACGGAAAGGTGGTCGTGAACCGCGCTTACGGCTCAGCCGACCTTGAGCGCGACGTTCCATTGAGCCCGAGCTCGATCTTCGATATCGGATCGGCGAGGAAGCAGTTCGTCGCCGCGGCGGTCCTCCTCCTCGTCGAAGACGGGCGCCTTTCTCTCTCCGACGACGTTCGCAAGCATTTTCCGGAGTTGCCCGACTATGGCCATAAGGTCACAGTGAACCATCTGCTCACCCATACTTCTGGCGTTCGTGACTGGACCGGGCTCCGTCCGCTGGCAGGGGGAAATACCGACGTAGTGAGCCTGATTCTGCGTCAGCGCGGCCTCAATTTCGCTCCCGGCGAGGAATGGTCCTATTCGAACAGCGGCTATGTGCTGCTGACAGAAATCGTGGCGCGCGCGAGCGGGATGTCGTTCGCCGATTTCGCGCGCAAGCGGCTGTTCGAGCCGCTCGGAATGAAGACGACCTTTTCCCCCGTCGATCTGCGGGACGTCATCAAGAACCGCGCTCTCGGTTACGAGAAGGAGGGCAACGGTTGGCGGGTGGGAATGTATGTCGGCAACGAGCGCGGCAGCAGCGGCGGTGCCATTCTCAGCACGGCGAGCGACCTCCTCATCTGGAACGACGCGCTGACGAGCGGACGCCTGGGCGCGTTCGTCACCGAAAAGCTTCAGGAACAGACAAGGCTGAACAACGGCAGGAAGCTCAGTTACGCCCGCGGCTTGATCGTGGACGCCTACCGCGGCGGCACGCTGGTGTCGCATTCCGGTGGCGCAGCCGGGTACAGTGCATGGTTGGGGCGGCTTCCCGCGCACGGGCTTTCGATCGCCGTCCTGTGCAATGCGGACGTAACGTCCGCGTCGGCGCTCGCGCGCCGCGTCGGTGACCTGTTTCTGCCCGCCACAAGCGCCGAAACGGCGGAGGCGAGGGCCCCGGCTGCGGTCGCCGAAAGCACTGGCGTGACGGCGCTCGACCTGAACAGCAAGGCGGGGCTGTTCTTCGGCGAGCGCACAGGCGAGCCGCTGCGCCTGACCGTCAATAACGGCAAGCTACAGATCGTCGGCGGAGCCCCCCTCATAGCCGTAACAAAGGACCGTTTCCGCAATCTGCGCGGTGAATTGTTCTTCATGTCGCAGGATGAGTTCGAGTTGCGCTTCCTGTCACAGGATCAGTTCGAACTGAAGTCCCTGGAGGGCCAGATGACACGGTATCGCCGCGCCCAGTCTTACTCGCCCACCGTGGCCGATCTGCAGGCATTTGCGGGCCGATACGAAAGCGACGAGATCGGGTCCGTCTTCCAGGTGGTGCCCGGAAAAGACGGCCTGGTGATGCGCTTCGATCTTTCGCCGGACAAGTCTCTGCAATTCAGGCCGGTCGATCGCGACGCGTTTCAAGCAAGCAGGATGACTTTGCGCTTCCATCGGGACAGAGCCGGACAGGTCGTGGCCTTCGACTACAGCAATCCGTTGGTCCGCAACATCAGATTCACGCGGCTGAGCGACCGCACCAGTCGCCGCTAGCGTCAGAGGGAAGGAGGGTTCGGCAGCGCACCCGTCGGGATTCCTCAGCATTACGGCAAAGCCGAGGAATCCCGACGGCGGTAGAGCAGAACGCACCTAAACCTCCTCGCACAACCATCTCGGATCAGTGTCGCCGACCATCGGATTGGTCAGCTTTGAACAAGCTCGTGATATCAGCAAACTTGAAAAAACTTGATTAATTAAGTTGGTAAACGCATGCTGTGATGGAAGATACAGACTTGATTTTCGTCAGGCGGCGCTCTCCGATTCTATGCTCACCATTATCGAATGTAAGACAGTCATCAGAGCTGAAAGATTAAAAAGATTGATTAATCAATTCGATAATTATTCCCCCTACTCGATCTACAGGATTGATTTCATTCTGGAGCGCGGGCGCAACTTCTCAAAACGTCAGCTCTCAGCTGGCCCGGATCACAACGCAAGCGCAGTCAATTTCAGCCACAGCACTAACCGACAGCTCGGTCTTGGAATAGTTTTCTTTAGTTTTAAAACCACCCTTAATTGCTGCGTTGACTTGATTTCTCTAGATTATGAGGGTTCGATTGCAATGGGGGTTAATAGCAATATGCTGCGTGACGCTAAATCTGGAAGCATCCCGGGGGTGGGAATGGCTTGAGTCATCGTTCTACTACGCTGTGCTCACAACCTCCAGAAGTTTTTCGGCCTGTCTGATTCGGCAGCGGACCGCCCTGTTAGTGGGATCAGCATCGGCATAAGCGGCGGCTCGTGCAGCCTGATCAAGGGCCGTGCGTATTAAATGTTCGTTGAGGTAGGCGGCAACAAAGGCGACCGCCTCAGCCACAAAAGCAGCGCAGGCAGCAGCAGCATCGGGCGCGTCAGCTTCCGAGACACCCAGCGGGTGGGCTTCAAAATCATAAGCCGCATGCCCGGCACTGGCAGCCGCTTCCGAAGCCGCGCGCCACACATTTCGTCCGATGATTTCGCCTTCGATTCGCATATTATACAAATTGGCGACCCGCTGAATCACCTCTCTCAGATAGTCGGTGTTGGCGAACCGGATCACCCCGTCCACCTCGTCAACCAGGAGCCAGTGCAAAAATTTCCGCTCGACAAAGTCGAGGTTGACACCGACCGGTATCGCTTCAAGGAAATTCATGGCCCATGAGGTTGAATGATGATCTGGCAGAGCTTCAAAGATGATGTATGCTGTTTCCGCGAGTTGGCGGGAGATTCCTATTTCGTACGCCTCTAATTTTAGGTAGCTAAGCCCCCTGTTCCAATTGCATTCGACAGCTTTACCGGCCAAATCTTCATCTTCCAACGCGTTATCTTGAACGAGTTCGCCTGCGTCTTCGTCTGCCTTGACCCGTGCCAGAAAGGCATCTTTTATTTCCGGGTTCCCGTTAAAGCTGATTAAATGCGGATGACCAAGTATTTCCATAGCACATGCCCCGGCATGGCGAACAATTGAGTCCCGGTCGGCAAGGGCCTGGTTCAAAACCTCAATCACTTGATCGCGCGATGCCTCAAAGTCGCCCAGAGCCAACGCCATCGCAGCTTCGCCACGCAGGATCTTATCTTTGTGATGGACGACAGCTTCGATAAGCGTCAGCAACCCTCTCTCGCCCGCGTGGGACAAGGCGTCGATAATTCTGACGCCGCTTCCTGCGCTATCTGTCGTCTTGAGCGTTTCCACCAGGCAGTCTATGGCTTTGCCGCCGATTTGCCCCAGTGCTTCTATAACTGCGCTTGTCTCAATACCGTCTTTCAAAGCCTGGCAAAGCACAGAGATCGCCGGTGCCCCAAGTTGAGCCAAAACACTCACCGCATAGAATCTTGCCGACCCCCTTGAGTTACTGGTTAGTAATTCAGCCACAGCAGCAATCACGTGGTCGTTGCCTTTCCCTAGCTGTACCAACAAACTAGCCACTGCCTCCAGCACCTGATTGTAATCTGTTTCACTATGGAGTTCTTTGATCAGCAGGGGGATCAGCTTCGCATCAGGATAGTTCACGTGTTCCAGGTTCCTACAGATCGTTGCATTGAAAGGTTAACCTCTCATAGAGCCAATCCTGCACTAGCGAAAAAGGATTGAACGATCTGAGGTTTCTGGCGCAACCGCTTGATGGCTAGAGAAAGTTCTCCATTAAGATGACGCAAATTATCACAACAGAGATTACGCATCTCAACATGCTTGAGATGTTGCCATACGCCTTCGTCCGGGTTCAGGTCCGGCGCATAAGGCGGCAAGCTTTCCAAGTGAACCAACTGACTGCCGCCTTGCGCCAGAAATCTCTTGACCTCTTGCGAGCGATGGATCGGCGAGCCATCCCAAATGATCAACAATCGTCGTCCCAAGCACCGCGACAGGTGCAACAAAAACGCGATACTCTCAGCACTGGTCAACGCCTCCTTGCGCGTCATGGTGAAGAGTTTTCCACTCGGCGTCACGCCACTCATCACCGACAAGTGATCACGGGTCTGGAAGCAACGCAGGATCGGCGTTTGGCCGCAAGGGGCGTAAGTCCTGACCACTCCCGGCAACAGGTAGAAGCCCGCTTCATCAATAAAAACAATGATGCGGCGTTCCCGTCGCGCCTGCTTGAGCAACTCCGGCCAAACGGCTTCGCGCCATTGGGCGATCTTGATTTCGTCGCGTTGCGTCGCGCGGGCGATGGGCTTCTGTGGCGTCCAGTGCAACTCTTTCAAGAGCCGCGAGACGTGAGCCTTATGGTAGAGAACACCAAACTCGCGTTGAATCAGGATCGCCACGCGAGCACACGTCCACACCTCGCCGCGAAAGCCATAAGCTTGTGAGCCGTGCGACAAGAAGTCAGGCAGCAAGGCTTTTTGTTGAGGCGTGAGTTTGGGAATCGCGCCCTTGCGCAAGCGGGCTTGCAGCCCTAGATCGCCATGTTCACGCACAGACTTCATCCATTTACTCACAGCGACTTTGCTGACACGGAGTGCTTCGGCAACTTCCTGATGCGTCCAGCCGTCGCGTTTAAGCTCCAAAGCACGGAAGCGTCGCACCTCCTGCCAGTCAGGAGTTCTTACAAGAATCGTATTCATGCCGCACTGTTACTACAGCACGGCAGGTTAACCTATCAACGCAACGGTCAGTAAGTGCACTTACACGTTCAAATTGATCGACATGGTCGGTCAGCCGAATCAGCACAGGAAACGCGGCGTCACCAATTTCGGCGAGCGCACCCCACATCGATTCCATTCGCTTTCGATCAAAGTCGCCTCGAAAACAAAGCCCGGTGTTCAGTGCTCGAACTACATCGTCACCGCCGATCTGCCCGAGCGCCCAACCGATAAGTTCGGTGTTACGACCGGACCTTCGATTGAATTCCTCGATCAATGCCGCAGCGGCTGGGCGGGCTTTATCTCCAAGATCGCCCAGGATTTGCGCCACTGAGTCGGTAAGGTAATCTTCGTTTCGCAGAATCTCGATCAAGTGCGGAAGTAGATCGACCAAACGATCAATGATCTCGGAGCGTAGCGCGAGACCTTTTCCTGAAGGATGTTCGACCATCTCCGACAGGGCTTTCCGGTCACCCCGGACGAGTGTGCTAAGCGAGGAAGCAGCCGACTGGCGGGCGTCTAACGAGTGATCTCGCATCAAGGTCTGGATGAGTTGCTCAATCTGTTCTGATGATGCCATAGTCCGTTTCTCCTGCTGTCGGTCTTTCAGTAACCGGTTACGACGACTATGGATTGGGACTCCTCCGATAGGTAATGGTTACTCTGTTCGGATTCAAAGGCGAAACTAGAATCACCTGGAGTTCGTCTTTTCCGATCAGTTTAGAGTCATATGTCGAGATGGCTTCTGACTTGTCGTTCCGTAAGTTCAACTGACCATTTTTCGCACCCCACCTCCCCGATTCATTATTGATCACGGACTCCAGGGGGAAAGTGCCCTTTAAAGTCATTTCGTAAGCTCCGTCCGCTTTCAGAATCAGACTGCCGGTTGCGCCAGTAGACCACGAACCGACGAGTCCGGGGTCAATGCTGCCGAGGCGATTGCAACCCGTGGTGACGGCTATCGCTATCAGGAGGATGGTTGATAGAATCACTCGATGCAGGCGACTGACGGCGCTCGCATTGACGCGGGCGGCATAAATGGTTTGAATCTCACAGGTCATACGAAGCCTCTCCTTTTCTGACATTCATTCTCAATGAGCGCGGAAAGCGGGCGCATCTTACAGGAAGACGAAACGTTTTATCCAGACGATCTCCTCACTGCTGTTTCGCCGATTTTGAATGAACGAGCACGGCAATAGTAGCCATTACCGATGACTTTGGGTTAAATTTCAGGGTGACACCGGAGGTCACATGCAGCAGTTTGCCATGCTCTTTAAAGCTTTCCGCCAGGTCTTTAGCGGGACGCGCATTTCTAACAGGAAAAGCTCTCTGCCATAGCTATGAGCTACCAGATTCTTGTCGCAGAGATTGGAGAACCCTGATGTGGAGTCAAGATACAAGCAGGAGAATCGCAGGAATTTTGAATCTCATCGCGGAAACACCAAATCAAAAACCACACCCGCACGACTGCTCAATCAGGGTATTTGACGGCGGTATGGTGAAAACCGGTACCGGCCTGACCGACTATGAATTCTCAGATGGGACGCGGGCGACTTATGGAACCGGCCTCGACATCCACTTGAGAATTGTCTTCCCGGGAGAAGAAGAGGTGACTTTACATTCATCGCATGTCTATTGTGGAGGATGTCTTAGCCATCTGTCCGCCGACTCAAGATATTGTTACCGCTGCGGACTGGAGAATCGGCAAGGGAAGCCCTGAAAGGTCTCAAACACCATTAATAGAGTAAATACTAAAATGAAATTCCAACAACTGGAACTACTCTTTGCCACTACCTGGTATCTTGAGCACAATATAGGAGACCTGCGGCTCGTCGGTCGGCTGGTAGCAGAAAGTTATCTCGGACTCCCGGCAGAACTAAAGTGGCACGAACATCATCCACAATTAGAGTTGCTCGAAAAGAACTGGCAACAAGAGAACGGTCAGTTTGTTCCGGTTTGGCGACAGCGATGTGTTGACATATCAAAACCAGATGTCGAGCGGCTGGTTGATCACATACGAGCAGTATGGGTTGAGGGTCGCCCACCGCAGGTTATATTTGAGCCAACGGCCAACACTGCTTATACCGGCATCGTAGTAACTGTTCATCTGGATGGCTTGGACTGTGTGCTTCGGGCGCTTCCCGCTGATACAATCGAAGGCCCTGACCGCGCGGCGGTTAAAGGGCTTTTAGATCATCTAACCGAAATAGCAAGAGCCGACCGACCACACGATAGCGCCCCGATAAGCGTCACAAACGTCACTCAGGAGTTGACTTCGCCATCCGCATTCGGTGATGAGACAACCCTTACTCAAGAAAGCTCAGGAGGATATTTCAGGAAACACATTTACAGCATAAGATTCCCATATGTACCTCATGATACAATCATTCGCGTTGCAAATATCTGGAAGCAGGAAGCCCCTTACCGCCCCGGCGAACTCGACTATTACATAAGACTCGCTCATCCAACCCTCGACAGGGTTTTGGCTGATTTCCTGATTAGCGAAGTGTTCTCATTCTGGGGCAAAGATTATCTGATTCTGTACGTAATGGATGATTTTAACGACCCTCCTGATAGCTATCATACCGTTGTAAAAATAATGACCAAACAGGAGGTGAAGACATTAATCAATGAAGAGTTCTCAACTATTGAGTCCTATATGAAAACACGATCAGAAACTCAAAAACAGGAGCGCGGGCTGGGAATTTTAAGGAATACATTTGGAGAAGTGCCTTACTCGACAGATCCGCCTGAGCGGATATGAAGTAGCAAATCTATTCAAGGCCAGGCGAGGAGATGGTGCAAGCTGCAAATAGCCTAAACTCGTTTGCTTATCAGATGAGAAGGAATGCTCTCACCGCTGGAGTGGAGGGCTTGGGCTTTTGCGGTTTCCCGGTTAGGATTGCAGATTCAGCGGTCTTCCGGCTTCATCAGCGGGGTAGAAGAGTCACCTCATACTCCGCTACAATCTCATGCAAGGAGAAAGCATGGAACGAAAGAAAGCATCCGATTATCCGCAGGAGTTGTTAGACCTGTTTCACGAATACCAGCACGGCGACATCGACCGCCGTACCTTCCTTGATCGTCTTGGCAAGTTCGCTACAGGCGGACTGACCGCGATGGCGATTTTTGAGAGCCTGAAGCCGAGCTATGTCTGGGCGCAGCAGGTGCCGCCGGATGACAAGCGCATCAAGGTGGGTTACGAAACCGTGCAATCGCCCGCCGGAAATGGTTCGATCAAAGGCTATCTGGCTCGCCCGGCAAAAAAGGGGAAACTGCCTGTAGTCCTTGTTATTCACGAAAACCGCGGACTTAATCCTTATATCGAAGACGTAGCTCGTCGCCTTGCGCTCGCCAATTTCATCGCCTTCGCGCCCGATGGATTGACCTCGGTCGGCGGCTATCCGGGCAGCGATGAGAAAGGTGCCGCCGCCTTTCGCACGGTGGATGGAAAGAAGATGACCGAAGATTTCGTCGCGGCGGCCAGGTGGCTCAAGGCACGTTCCGATTCAACCGGCAAACTGGGCGCGGTCGGATTCTGTTTTGGCGGTGGGATGGTGAATCAATTGGCTGTGCGACTGGGGGCTGATCTGAATGCCGGGGTTGCGTTCTACGGTCGCCAGGCGGGCGCAGAGGATGTTCCCAGGATTTCCGCGCCGTTGTTGCTTCAGTACGCAGGCAATGATCAGGGCGTCAACGCTGGCATCGCGGCTTATGAGGCGGCGCTCAAGGCCAACAACAAGATGTATACGCTGCACATGTACGAAGGCAAACAGCACGGCTTCCACAACGACACGACGCCGCGTTATGACGAAACCGCCGCCAAACTGGCATGGACGCGCACTCTCGAATTTTTCAACAAATACCTGAAGTAACGCCTGATTACACAACGGCCATCAAGACAAGGGTGCAGGGCTGGCCGCCACTCGGCTATATCCATCGCCGGACCTGCCCTTGCTGATGTGCCGCTCGACCGCAGCCGCTTGAGTGTCCCCATCTCACGCGGCCTGATTTAGATTGATGGTGTTCCAGGATTAGCGCCGCTCGCCAGCAGCACCTGTGCAACTTCGCTGTGTTTCTTTCCTACTGCTTTCAACAATGCTGTAGTGCCATCATTGTCTACTACATTCACATCCGCCCCGCGTTCAAGTAAGAGCTTCACTGTTGTGATATGTCCCTCTTCTGCTGCGTACATCAGCGCAGTTTCGCCGGTATCGGATTTCACATCGAGTTCGGACCCTTTCCCTAATAACACTGCCGCACAATCTGTGTTGCCTTTCAACGCAGCTCGCATCAATGCGGTCAATCCGTTGGTATCTTTCAATCCCGGATCAGCGCCTTTATCCAGCAAGGTCGTTAAGGCTTCGATGTGGTTCTCCCGCGCGGCAAACATTAATGCCGTCATCCCAACCTTTGCCTGAACATTAATGTCAGCCCCTCTGGCGAGCAAAAGGCCGATGATCTCGTTATTTCCTTTCCATGCAGCGGTCATTAAAGCCGTGCCGCCAAAATTATCTTGCGCGTTTACATCAGCGCCTCCGGCAATCAGGACACTAACGGTCTTTATCTGATTAAACAGAGCCGCTGCCATCAATGCCGTCTGGCCTTCGTTTGTCTTTACCTCAGAGTCCATACCCGCTTCTAACAATAAGCTCACGGCAGCAGCATTGCCCTTCCTGGCGTTGTCGATAAAAGACTGCTTTGAAAAAGTAATTTCCGTCTCTGCAAGCTTCGCGCGAGCAGTCTCAGTGCGTCGCTCGCATCCGGCGAGCATCATCAGTAATGCGAGCAAAATAAATTTGCGTAACATAACTCCTCCGTAAGGTCCGGGCCAGTCATTAGTCCGGGCCGGTCTTTAGTCCGGCTCCGCGAAAGTTGAGCGGCCTGACAGGAGAGGATGCGCGCGACGTTGTTACATAATCGCGCGCACCCTTTCGCATTCGCATCATCAGACCCGCGCTTGCTGCTGATCTTGCAAGCGCAAGTCGCTTAGGTGATCACTCTGGTTCTTCAGCTTTAGTAGTAGAGCATGGGGAAAACCCGAACTGCATATCTAAGCGGGCATCATGCTTTTTGCAAATAGCCTGGGCGATCTTTACGTTCCTCGCGTTCTGGTCTGCTATTCCCATTGCTTCCTGATCCAACTGTATAGCCTCCCTAAGCCGTTGGATGGCCACAGGGTGCAGGCTCGCCGCCGACAGAACCTCGATTGCGTCTTCAAGTTCTGCTATCGAAAGCTCAAGCAACTCGGAGGCCGGTTTAATAGCGGACTGTTGCTGAGCGCGTTGTTCCATATCTATCGAGGAACGAATGTTCTCAAGCGCGTTGATGACGCGAAGGAACGCCCCGATTGCCTGAGCCTGGGCTGGTCCGAAACCTTGACTGGGCTGGAAAGCCAGCCCAGGTGCCGGGAAGAATTGAGGCCCAAACGAGAACTCGTAGAATTGAGTCGCCAGTTCAATCGTATTGATCGAGTTGTTATGGAAGAACGGCCCCGTGTCGGCAGCCTCAACCAGAGACGGCGTGTTGAACGTACCATCTCCAAGACCACCCAGAGGATTGGGCGCGGTCCCAAGCCCGCCGTCGAGCGGGATCGACGGGTCAATGAGTCTGGCCGGTTGCAGGGGCAGCCGCTCGACTCTTGTATTGAAGTTGGCGTTTATATCATTGGGTGCGCTTCCTGTGTTCGCGCTGGCGTTGAAATGACAACTGTTACATGCCAACGCCCCGAACGAGGTCTGAAACAGGATCTGACCCTGAGCCGGAAGCGCCCCCTTCAACCTGAGCGGGCGGGTTGGCCCATTGGGGTCAAGTTGTAGTTCTACCCGCCTGCCGAGCGATAGCTGGAACGCCTCCATGTCGTTCAGTTCGCTAAGGCTTGGGAAGCGGAAGTCCACGCCCGGCACGCGGTTGAGCCTCTTCGTAAAGTGCTGTCGAACAGCGCCCAGTGCGAAATCTCTGAGGTTGCCCACTGTGAGGTGTGAAATGGTCTGAGTGCTGGGCGGCGGGTTAAGCAGAATGGTCAGGGTTTCACCCGTAGGCGTGCCATCGCCGGACCATCCTAAGGCATTTGCAAAACCTCTCCCCTGAACATTGCTGTCCGGCTTGATTGAAAGACCAAGCGCGAGAGTGTGCGGGACGCCGCGCAGCACGCCCGGATTTGAAAACCCATCAAGGTTTTCCAGAATGTCGCCGGTCCCTCGCATAACTGCCGGGTTCTCAAGCTGCGCCAGTTGATTGTTGTTCTCAGCTATGAACAGCGGGTCGAGCGGCCCCAGAGTTCCTATGAAGGTGGGGTCTATGGTGAAGTTATTGTTCTCGCGGTGACAGGTCCCGCAGGTTCTGCTGTTGCCGCTAAATGTTTCCACAAAGAAAAGTCGCCGTCCCTCTTCAATGCTGATAGTGAGAGAATCCTGTTCCGGTTCTTTCTGCGCGTGGGCTATAGGCACTATAGCTCCCAACAGGCGGCTAAAGAATCCGCGCTGCTCTGTGCTATTGTCTTTATGCCCCAGCACGCCAAACTGGCCCGGATAGGTGTTCCAGTACAGGCTGTTGAAGAGCGAAGTGTTGCCCACAAGGACTCGGCTTTCATCCGGTCTCTTGCCTGCTCGCGTCACAATGGCAAGGTCAGGTCTGAAGCCTACGAATGCGTTGCTACCGAGGTCGCTCAGGAGCATTGTAAACTTCCCATCCGGCTTTAAACTCCCAACCTTTATAAGCGTGTCGTCAGGCTCAGGCATTATGCTGCCGTCCGGGCGGTTTTGGACCAGCCAGAAATCCCACCCTTCCGAAGCAGAAAGCCCGTTCACAGCGACTGAGACTTTACCGTTGATCAGATCAATCTTCGCGTGCCCGGAAGCTTTCGTATATTCGTCCGAAAGGCCTTTGGACCAGTGGAGCGAAAGGATCAGGTTGCTGTCTCCGCCGTTCTTGATATAGTCAGCTTCCCATAGCTTGTAATTATCCCGAAGCACTTCCGGGTCCGCCCTGCCAGTGGTTAGCAATCCATTATCTGCCTCCGTAGACGTCCCA
Organism: Blastocatellia bacterium; assembly: GCA_963804815.1. Taxonomy (GTDB): domain Bacteria; phylum Acidobacteriota; class Blastocatellia; order UBA7656; family UBA7656; genus DATEKX01. The sequence continues at coordinate 726,209 of CAWDRU010000002.1, forward strand.
CTTCCCATCAATATCACGGGGAGCGCGCACGCTATAAGAAAGGTGACCACTGCTAGTTTCACTTTTTTGATTTTCATCCTTTCTCCTTTTCCGAACAGCCAGTACCATTCACGACCTGAGACAGCAGAGTCTGAGGCCAGCCTCTATCGAACAAAGCTACGCCACGCGCAGATCACATCGCCTGCGAACCGGCCATCTGCGTAAAGCAAGTTTGTTCGGACCTTACTCTCAGCTCGGTCTTAAATGGCAGCAAACTTGACTTATTTTTTCGGATATGAGGCCCTACCTCCCCATATCATCAGTGATTGTGACCTTGATCCCAAACCCACATCTGCTCGGTGTGCTACTATATAAATAGAGAGAGCAGGAACCTGAAGAAATACATGGTCTGTCCGGTGGTGGATTTCTCATCCGTTGAAAGCAATTAAATCAAGATCGTCGGCGAACTCTGGCTTTCAACAGAGTCCGGCTAAATCCGGTTCGGATTGCTGGTGATTGAGACTGATAGCGGAGTATGAGTTTGACTTCATCTCCCGGAAAGTTTCTCCTGCAAAATATTTTTAAGTTTTTCCAGGCACCGCATTCGCGTAGGTCCGATTGATGAGACAGGTATATTCAGTCTTTCCGCTATATCTCCATAAGTCGGCTCTTCATTCAGGTAGAACAGCATTCTGATCAACTCCCTACACCGTTCTGGCAGCGCTGATATGGCCTCTAAAACTATTTGATTTTGCTCGTCAGCCATGCGGCGCTCGTATGCCAGTTGTTCGGCTGTGAGCTTACTGCCTGCGGCCTCAGAGCCGTTCGACTCGTTACTTTGAGGGGGAGCAAGCTCTCGTTGCCTCAAGGCGGCTATACGCCAGCATTCGCGTGTGGTCGTCGTAATAAGCCAGGAATAGATTTTTTCGTGATTGCGCAGAGTCGAGATCTTTTTGAGGAGTATGAAACATACTGACTGAAATACCTCAAGGGACTCTTGCGGCGACATTTTGAATCTGATTGTAATAGAATAAATCAGGCGTTCATAGCGTGCTATTAAGACCTCCCACGCGGCGTCACTATTAGCCAGACAGGCTATTACAAGCTCCTTATCAGATGATTCTTCAAGCGAGTTATTTATATTCGTTGCCCTATGACCGTCCATATGGTTACCCAATGCAATCTGTAGCGTTTAATTAGCCTTCATTCGTACGGCAAGCGTAGGCCATATTACCAGATCAGTGCTCTTGGGGAAAGCAGGCCAGGTTATCAACGGTTGTGGTGCAAATATCGAAAAGAGGATGAGCAATCAGTAATGTAGTGATCAATCTTATGCAACTAATACTGCTTCCCATATCTGAGGTGCTCGCTCTTTACTGAGTGCTAAGCTTGTGATATCGAACTGCCCCTTCTTGATTTTATACACTAATTCAATCCCACTGATGGTGATTGCTGCATTCTCGAACTTCTTGAACCCGAGCCTTGGATATACCTGCTGCTTCACTCGCCTGTGATCTTGCTCTATAAGGTTGTTCAAGTACTTAGCTCGACTTTATCCAATCAGGCGGCATAACAAACCGCGTCAGTTAGGCGCTCAAATAATGAGAGCGGGATTTTTATCACTTCGCTGTCTTGATCCGACGTTGAAAAATAGCTATGCCTCCACAACCTCCTGCGAACCAAGGCTATTGCATCACAGAATGTTGGTTGCGTCTTGGCGTACCAAGCAGCACTGCCCACCTCTTTTCTTTCTCCCTTAATCAGCCCCTGTGCCGTCAAAGTGACCAACGAGTAGAGCCCCAACAAGGCTGGCGTTGTTCGCGCAATCGCCAGTTCATTCCACTGCCGCTGCGTTTCTATTCCCAGATGCGCCCGCCCCTCTTCAAAGGTCTCTTCCATCCTCCAACGCCGCACAAACCAGGAGAGTATTTCTTCGGGCGTGTGGTCCCTGTTTGTAGAAAGCAACGCCTGAGGGTCGAACTCTTCGTCCGGATCACGAATCAGCACCCAACCAATCTCCACTGGCGGCAACCCGCAGTGATACCAAATCGCCGTCTCTGTGCAAACTTCTACCTCACGCCGCCGGATGCCATACCAGTTGTCAATCTCAAGTTTCGTCCATCTCGTCTTTGGACTCATAAGCACTTGATTGAGTGTTGGCCTACGCGCACCTTTGATGCGAGGGCGTCCGTTTTGTCCTGGTTTTCTCTCAGGAGCCGGGTCATAGAGCGCCGCATCCAACCGTAGCCTCGTGATGAGACTTGTGCTTGAAGATCGCTCATTCGCTTGAGCAAGCTGATGACGGCGAAACTGCTATCAGCCACAAAAACGACTGCGCGAGCGGGGAGCCAGCGCACTACCTGTTGAATAACCTGCCAAGCTCGTTCAACAAGAGTCTGGTGTCTGAGACCGCGTTTCTGATAGAACCGCTCAGACGGGCACAACACCGTCAAGAAGGGCAGCGCCCAGATTCTATTAGCCCAACTTACCTCGCAAAGCAACATACAACACAGCCCTCTCAGCCCACTGGCTTTGACGAAGTGAGAATGAGAAGATTTCACCGGATCGCGGTAAATGCCTTTGGCAGCAATGTTATTTCCACGACGACGTTCAAGGGTGTCATCAATACCAAACACGAGCACTCCGGAAGAAGCGAAGGTGGCTACAATCAAGCCAGGCAGCAAGCGAGAGGCAGCCAAGGCAGACCAAACTGCGCGATTCAAAACACGATGGTAGGTCTGGAAATCTTTGTCGCCGCTTCTGCCCATCACAGGTAGGGCAGCAGTGACGGTGCGGTTGCCAGGCGCGAGGATAGCTCCGGCCAACAAGAGTTTGGCGTGTTGAAAAACCGGCTTGGAAAACAGGGGAGCGAACCCTACAATGATATTCAACAAATCGACAGGTAGTGTCAGCATACAAGAAGACCTCTTTTGGCAAAGTGGTCAAAAGCTTACACGGCCTGTCGTTTACTTTTCAAAGATCAGAAATGGATAAAGTCGAGCTTAGTGAGTTGAAAGGCTGAACGGACCCAATCGAGGAAGGCTTGATGAAACTGGGCGGGATCAAGGCGAGCAAAGACACGGCGAAAAGTATCATCAGAAGGGATGCCTCCGGGCAATTGGAGGAAGGGGTTGAACCAGTCGAATTTTGCTTGACCGAATAACTCGAACTCTTCCCAGCCCTCAGCGCCGCAGATAGTAGCGCAAATGGAGATGACTAAAATATCAATGAGCTTGTGACGTTTGGTGCGATCAATTCTGGGGTCAGAGATATTGCTGAAATGCTCGACAAGAGTTCCGGGCGGTTGATTATCCATTGTAGACCTCCGTTAAAAATTAGGAAGATCTACATCCTACAAGATTTAAGATGCTCTCGCCCTGTAATCAGCCCTAGCTATCATAGTAGCAAGGCCGCAATAGGTGGTATTCTTCTACGTCAAACCTGCCAGAGTTTCGCCCGCATAACTGCTATCGACAACGCGGAGTAATGCACAAAGCTGATAATTTTTATGTGGTGGAAGAAATACTGATGATCGCCATCTTATATAAACAGGGGGTAATTCTGCCGGGTAAGCGCTTAAGGGAATGAAAGAAAAACGGAAATACTTGGATCAACGATTGAAGCTGAAAAGATAGGGATTCGTTAGATGGAAGAAAATAAAAGTGTCACCGTCTTTATATAGAGAAGGAGGAATTGAGGAACGTAAATTAAAACTGTCAGCAGAATGTGTGAAAACGTAAAAGCTGTAACCTGAATGAAATGAGGGCCTTGCGGCCCTCAGATGTGGTTGCGGGGGCAGGATTTGAACCTGCAACCTTTGGGTTATGAGCCTACCAAGATCTTTACCCGCCTTTTGTTTTCTTGAGATTCCTTTATACACTTTTGCTCATTTTAGTACATCTTAGTACGCAATCTTGCCTTATCCTTGCCTTGAAATTGGCAAGTCATAGCTTGGCATGAGTTAGGCGGAGTATGCTTACTAAAGGGAAGACCCAGGAACTTGAGTCAGCCTACACTTGGACCCTCGATAGAGGCGTAACCCCTATCGAGGGTTAGCAAATCTAATATTTCTTACCCGTTCTTTTCTTTTCTTCCGGTTACGTCCCCGTTGATCCGCTTTCTTACCCACTGTTCGGAACATTCTGTGGTACATCGGTGGTACGAGCCCAGCACTTTTATAAAAGTCGAGTGCATCTGTATTGCGTTTGAATAGTGCCGGATGAGTCAGCCAGAGCGATGGTCGAGCCAAGCCCGTCTCTGAGCGGTATGACTGTGCCGCTTGCCTCCAACCGGCTCAATACTGTATCCAATCCCCCTGCCAAAGTGTATGCGCTCGCGGACCCGGAGACTTGTTCCTGAACGACATTCGCTCCGTCGTAGAGGAAACTCGTAGTTGCACCGTTGACGGTCTTGCTTACACGTCTGCCCAGTGCGTCATACTGGAAGCTGGCGCTCAAGCCCGGCCCGGTCGTAGCGGCCAGTTGGTTGCGGGCATTCCAGATGAAGGTATTCGTGCCGTCTGAGATCAGGTGGCCGTTGTCGTCATAGGTAAGACTCTGGGCCGCAAAATTCGTCTGCCGGTTTCACTCGTTATAACTTGCGCTGTTGGTGGCATTTGAATCCTGATTCGTGCGGAGCCATGAGCGCGCCGCGAAATCGTTTGACACAAGCATCTCAAATTTGTGCCAATAACAGCTACCCCGCATTACGGATTATTAAACCTGTTATTACGACTATCAGACCAGAAACCGCCGCTACCAAAATTGCCCACCTGTTACCGCTCAAACGCCCCCGCGCCTTTATTCCTTCCGTTGATTTTCGCTCGAAAAAGAGAAGCCCCAGCGTAAGAAATAAGATTGAAAAGGCGAAACAGTAAATTCTATGAATCAGAATCCTTGTTAGATTATTTCCGCCATTTGTTAAATCAGATGGCACCCAAAGATGATAGAGCACAGGATTATAAAGCCAACTGTTATGGCTTTGACCTGTCAGGTAATAAGTTGCCCCGCCGATTGCGAGGCTTATGGCATAAGTCAGGTATTTATCGCGCAACAGTATATTTAAGGCCACCGACGCTGCAATCATAAAACTCACGCCTGGAACTAAAACCACTGCGTAGATAGTGAGATATGTTTGTAACTGGAGTGGCGCGTGCCCTTTATAAATTTGCAATCCGATTGCGGTCGAAGCGACGATTGTAATCAGAGAAATTGAAAGCAGAAGCATAGCCGCAAACTTCGAGAGCAGTATGACAAAGTTAGGCGCAGGCATGCTCCATAACACAGGCTCGATTCTGGTTTCGCGGTCGCGGTGGATAGTCTCGCCTGTGTAGAAAACCGCGACCCCGAATAGGAATAAGAGAAGCGTGTTTGATGTTCTGCTCGCATAGGCTGCCGAGTAGGAGACTTCGGAGACAATTTCATAAGCAGCCAATTCCACAATACAAAAAAACGTCACTAGTGGCGCAACTACAACCAGACTGCGTTCGGCACGGAGCAGGCGAAACTCCACTGCTATTGCCGCCTTAAATTGTTCGAAGTTAGCGCGCCAACCTTGAGCGACTATCTCGACCTGCGGAATCGTAATCTGTTTTTTAGAGATGGCTTTGACGCCCGGGGTGAGTTGCACCGCGCCGAGCTTTCCCGTCTCGCTATAAAGTCTCGCCGTTTTTGCCGTGAGGTTCAAAATCGAAATCTGATTCTGCGCGTTGTTTGTTTTGGCCCGTTCAGTCATTGAAAAACAGAGATAGAGTACTGCCAGACAAGCAAGCGAAAAGGCGATCATCAAAACGCGGTTAGCTATCATATATCCGTCATAGCTGATTGTGATCTGGTTCAACCAATCGGCGCTGCGCCCTTTCCAAATCTCTGCATCGACATTAAACAGCAAGGGGTCGAGAGCCACTCGCCAGTGCAGCGGTAGCCTTTTAATCGTGTACTGCCACGCGATGTAGAGAGGGTAAAAAGAGACCGCCAGCCCGTAAACGATTTTGACATTTCGCGTGAGCGTACCCACCGTAAAATAGAACGCACCTAGCGCGAGACTCGACACGGCGACGAAAAAGAAGAAATGTTGAAAGTACGGAAGCAGCCGCGACGACAAGACTATCATACCCGGAGTGCTGAACGCCTGAAGCAGGAACGCAGTCAGGGCGAAACACGCCTGGCAACACACCAGCACGAAGAAATTGGCAAAGAATTTGCCGAGGAGATACTCGATGCGCCCGACGGGCTTTGAAAAAATGAGCGGGTCAACTCCGATGCGAAAATCTCTGATGACGGGGTCTCCCATCATCAAGGCGATGAAGAGGGGCATCGTCATAAAAGAGAAACCGCTAAGTAACCAGACGATGTAAAAATCACTATTGACCGCCCAGCCTCTCACGACGGCAGGCCCCCAACCCCACCACAGGACGGCGTTCGCGCTAAATATAATCATTAGTGCGTAAGGGGCTACGCGTTTCAGATTGAACAGCAATTCAGTCAGAAAAACCCCAAAGAAAACTGTTGAAGCTGTGCCCCTCAATTGACCTTCTCCATTCGGTTGACAAGATCGAGATAGTAATCCTCCAGAGTCGGGATCGCGGGGCTGAACTCTTCACCTGGTCGCCCTGTTTGCGACAACACCCGAACACGCACTTGCCCTTCAACCATTTGTGTGGAAATTACCTTGAAGCGCGATTTGAGAGCCGCAACCTTTTCGCGCAACACGGCAGCTTCCCAGACGACGTTCGAAATTTGCCCCAGCGCCGCCTGTGGGGAACAGGACGCAATGATCTCGCCATGCCGAATGATTGCCATTGCGCCGCAAAGAGTAGAGACATCCGAGACGATGTGGGTGGAAAGAAGCACGACCGTGTCTTCGCCAGCGATTTCGGAAAGCAAATTATGAAAGCGGTTTCGTTCTTCGGGATCTAAACCCGCCGTCGGCTCATCCACAATAATTAGCCTGGGTCGCCCGATGAGTGCCTGCGCGATTCCCAGACGCTGCCGCATACCACCGGAAAAGCCTCCGACCGACTGCCTTCGCGCGTTTGAAAGGTTGACCTTTTCAAGCAGCGCGTCAATCAATCGGGCGCGTTCTTGCTTGCCTGTTACGCCTTTAAGCCTTGCGAAATAGGCGAGCGTCTGTTCGCCTGTCAGGGTCGGGTATAGCCCGAATTCCTGCGGCAAGTATCCGAGCATTCTGCGAGCCGTCATTTTCTGGCTGATAAAGTCAACGCCGCTAACTGCAATTCCGCCGGAATCAGGTTCGAGCAAAGTGGCGAGTATTTTCATCAACGTCGACTTACCCGAACCGTTCGGACCGAGCAGCCCAAACACTCCGGCAGAAATTTCGAGGTTAATTCCATTTAGCGCCTGAACGCCATTAGGGTAAGTCTTCTTCAGTCCCTTAATTTCAAGCATCTCTTTCCTTCTGGCAAGAATGACAAACTTACTCTTTATAAATCCTCGTTTGAATTTCATTGATGAGTTAATTTTTATTGAATGTTACTGGCCGGGAATTACGCGCTCAATGTACGTCTGTTTTCATTCGCTATAAGCCGCCGTCTGTGTTTAAGAGCCATCATTAAATTTCGGTGGCGAAGATACATCGGTTTTTGAAAGCAAGCTTGGCCTCCTCAAACCGCGCGCGTAAAGCAACAAATGGCTTAAAACAGCAACTGCAATCAACATATTGCCTACATGCCTGATGTAGAATTCCGGGCCGAAAACGCGCGTTAAAATGCCCGTAAGAAAAACCAGAATCAAGAAAGATCTCAGGGCGCGCATCAACGGATGATTTCTTCTGCTTATCTCTACGCACTCATTCTTAATCCGTGCAATATCGCCAAAACGTTTTAAGATCGCCCCCCTCGCCTGTTCCGCAGACATACCTTGTTGAGTGTGTTCTCGCATGAGCAGTTCAACGTGAAATCGCAGTTCTTCCTCGACTTCAAGCTCGATGCTGTTGCGGTTAAAACGTCTGAATAAACGCGTTATTATGGCTTCCATTATTTACCCTCTTCAAGCAGTTTGCAAAATTCTAGTAATTGCTTTGGAGATGCGTTCCCAGTTCGCGCACTCAGCTTCAAGCCGCTTTCGTCCCGCCCTCGTCAGCTTATAAAACCTGGCTCGGCGATTATTTTCCGAAAGCCCCCACTCTGACGTAATCCAGCCGCGCTCTTGCATGCGATAAAGCGCCGGATAAAGCGACCCGTCTTCAATTTTGAGCAAGTCCTCAGCAGTTTCGTGTATACGTTGAACTATGCCGTAGCCGTGCCTCGGTTCACGCGCCAGCGTTTTCAGAATCAACAGCTCCAGCGTGCCCTGCATTAAATCCGTTCGAGCAGACGCCATCTTTTACCCTCCCCTAGATAATCTGGGGCAGAGGTTAACAACGCTTCCCTAGATTGTCAAGGGGAAATGCGAAAACGCAGGGCTGTTGCATTTCGTGTGCTGAGAATTTCAGATACAAGTCAACATCATCAATCGCGCACGCACCCGTTGCAGACGATTGTTATGCGGCATCGAGTCGGCAGGGGCGCGGCCCCGGGAGTTTGTTCTTTGGATATTGCTGCCATATTCGTTTGTGCTTATAGTACTTGCTTTAGCACTCGGCCTCTATACAATAGACCGTGTCGGCAAGGTCAAACTTCGGCCAGCAATTATAGGCGTGATATGAGGCGCTCTATCGCTGTGTGTTCTGTGCTTGTGGTTACTCCTGGGGGGATTAGGGATTCTCATCTGGGACGTATGAAGGTTAGCTTTTTATGTTTATGATTTTTACCGATTACGGGGGGCTGCAATGAATCTTGTGCCGAGTCCGGTTACCCTTGGTATACCTTTACAGAGTATAGAGGCGGGAAGTTTCCGCTACTTGCTTGTTCGCACTGCCGCTTGCTGTGGGAGCATACCTGACTTCTTCAACTCATCAATCGCACTGTGTGTAGCCGTATAGCCGTCCACTGTGATTTTTTCTGGTGCGCCTTGTTTGTTAATTGCCTGAGTGAAAAACCGCTTCGCAGCCCCAATATCTCTGTGCTCGCTTAACAAGAAATCGATGGTGTTAGCCTGCCTATCGACAGCGCGATAGAGGTGCTTCCACTCGCCTCGAACACGGACGTAGGTCTCGTCCACTCTCCAAGAAGTACCTACTGGGCGAGCAAGGCGGCTCCATCTCTTCTCAAACTCAGGGACATAGTACTGGACCCATCGCAGGATAGTTGTATGGGCGAGGTCGCCGCCGCGCTCGGCCATCATATCGCGTAGGTCGCGGTAGCTGAGCTTGTAGGTGATGTACTAACGGATGCAGAGGATGATTATTGAAGAATCGAAGTGCCGTCTTTTGAACAAAGATGAAGAGTCTGGGGAGAGCGTGAGCATACCTCTGATTATGCCCTTGCATTAGTTCCTGCACCAGATCCGTCTAAGGATGCTTTCGAGACTCACTACCGCTTCCGGCAAGTAAGCTCATCGCAATGTTGTGATCTAGCGTTAAGTTCTTCTTTCGTTAATTAGGACTCAGCCCCAAATTTACTACAGGGGCGTACTTTCATATATCCGTTATGTCTCGTTCTCTCGCGGTAGATATGGCGACACCATTTCTTCCACAAATAGTCCTGCCTCCTGTGCAAAGAGAATTGACTGTTCGGATGCCACACTACTGTCGATGTGCATGTAATAGTCATATCCAAAATGAATGTAAAAGCCCTTTTCCCCCACAAGCCTACACCAGACGAATTCTCTCAGACAAAGGCGACAAATCTCCTCAAGGTCTTTGCCTGACACCTTCATGCCCTCTCGGATCAGCTTTGGATCATATACGATGTCTTTCAATTTACTTGCACGTTTTCTCAAGAAATGCGGCCCTTCAAGGTTTGTTACTTTCAATGAATCAATCATAGCTTCTGAAACAAACTCCATTACCGTTGATACATATGCATCTTCGATCTCGCGGTATGCCTCATAGGTAAATACCCGGCCATCGAACTCCTGCCCAATATCAGAAATGCTAGTCCAGTCATCTTTGAGGTAGGCACCATTCTCAGCTCGGTATTTGGGATTATACTTTGTGATTCTCCAACCGGGCATATTCAAACCATCCTGGAGGCATAATTAGAAGTAGGCCTCAATATAACTCAGCTGCCACTCGCCCAGTTATACGTCTTTTCTTGCTTTTTATGCCTAAACTTCTCGACCAGGTTCGCACTACCATCCGAGTCAGACATCTCAGCATTTACATGTCACAGGAAGCGCACATCAATCCTTCTGCGGCATCTGCATGACAAAGTAGGTGATCATTGCTATGAAGATCAACGCCAGCATGACTATGACTAAAACGACCCTGGAAGGGCTATCGGTCTGTTGGCTTTCACCTACAGCGTCGAGGCTTGATAGCCTGCGTAAGTCACCAGTCTCAGGCCGGATGATCCCTGCGCCAGTGCCTTTGCCGTTCGCTAAAATCTGATAATCACCGGGCGTGTACTGCTTTGTTATGTCGGCATCCTCGCGCTTCGCACGCAGCCGCTTCCACCTGTCGCTGATTCGCTTTTTTGTCATAGCCACTTGATTTTACGAAAGTAATAGTAAATAGCAAGTCCTACTAAAAGCATCGATGCCAGTGTGCCGGGGTAACCGTATTTCCATTTCAGTTCAGGCATAAAATCGAAGTTCATCCCGTAAATACCGGCTATCAACGTCACTGACATGAGAATTGTGGAGATTGAAGTCAATCGCTTCATGACGATATTCATGCGATTGCCCGAAACCGAGAGGTACGCGTCCATCGTCGAGCCCAGCATGTCGCGCAGCGTGTCTATGGTATCGGCAACACGGATCAGGTGATCGAACACGTCCTGAAAATAGACGGCTGTCTCGCGCGAGAAGATCGGCTGCTCGCGCCTCAGCAACGTGTTGAAAACATCCCGCAGCGGCGTTACCGAGCGCCGCAGGAAGAGCAGCTCTTTTTTGATGCGAAATATCTCCTCCAGCGCTTCGGGCTTGAAGTCTACGAATATCTGGTCCTCCAACTCATCCATTCGGTCTGAGAGCGCGTCGAGCAGCGGCATGTAATCATCTACTATCGCATCAATCAGGAGGTATGCGAGCAAACCCGTGCCGCGCTCGGCCAGATCCGTCCACTCGCGCCAGAGTCGCTCAGCCGTTGGCAGGGCGCGCAAGGGCTGGCTGTGCACCGTGACGAGATAATTCTTGCCAAGAAATATATTCAGCTCGCGCAGCTCAAGATGCTTTCCAAAAACAAGCTCGGCTTCGTAAAGCACTATGAAATAATAACCCTGATACTCTTCTACTTTTGGCCGCTGGTGCTCGTTGCGGCAATCTTCGATTGAAAGCGGATGGAAGCCGAATTCTTTGGCCAGCTCGTCAAAGTCCTGACTTGTCGGGTCGGCCACATCTACCCAGACGATGCGGTTCGCTGTAGCGCATAAACTGCTGATCTCTTCATTGTTTTCACACTTAGCGAAAGATTTGGATTCCTGATCGAGCACTAGAGTTTTGATCATTGATCACCTCATCCGGATGACTGGGTAAATCAGCAGATAACCCGACGTAAGTTGTTGTACGCTGTAGAAACCAGCCCGGATGGGTCTGACAATGTAGTTTACTGTTTCTCGAATTGGGGCCGACGGGAAACTGTTTTCGCATGCTTTTTTAGAAAATCCTCCCGGAGAATCATATCGAGATTCGAGAGCAGTTCGTCAGATGTGTTTATCTGTATCGGTCCGATGCCGCGCTCATCTGCAATCCGCATCTCAGCCGGATAATCCTTTCCCGTTTGTGAGTCCACAGCAAACAACGGGTATGGGTTCTCATGGCCTTTCTCGAACAGATAAGCTGCATAATGGGAATATCTTTCAAGCGTGTCCGGGTCTCTTTTCATGTACTGATCGACTTCAATGCGGAAATAACTGTTAGTGAGTTTGCTTACCTGGCCGGTTTTCTGTTGTATAGATCGCAAAAGGCTCATCATTGCCTCCATCGCAGGCTCAATGAGAGATGAATCTGCAATATCAAAATAGCACATCCTCGAATCATGTTCGACTGAGGGCAGGTAAGAAACTCGCCCCCTCACTTTGACCTCAATTCCAGATAACGATCGGGCGCGAATCTGGTGGCCAGCAAACCGGTCGCCTCCTCGACATTGATGGCCTGCACCAGTACGCCTTCCTGCCCGTAAGGTAAGTACGCCTGGCACCGGCCCGACGGGGCGATAAGACTTGTCGCCGATTCCTGAAAGCGCAAAGCATAATTGACACTGGCAAAGTAGATCGTATTCTCCAGGCCGCGACACATCATCGCCTTCTCGTAATAAGGGCTGGTGATCGCGCCCCATTGCGTCAGACGGACACCTTCCTGATCACTCCCCGTATGCTGTGGATGAAAGACGATTTTAGCGCCTCGCACAGCCGCCCATCGCACAGTCTCAGGATAGCGCCATCCTTCATGGCAAATCGCCACTCCAAACCTGATCCCGTTGATCTCAAAGAGCCTGCGGGTATCTCCAGGCACATAGAACTGCTCTTCGGTCGGGTCCAACTGGTTTTTGGTCTGGTATCCCTGAATCTGGCCCCGCGCGTCAATGACAAAGGCGGCAATCTGGCGACCCGCCTGCGTTAGCCTTTCCATACTGAGGATCGTGGCCACCTTGTACGTTCTAGCCCATTGCGCCACGGACTTGAGTGCCCGTTCCTGCTGCGTCTCGTCAAAGGGCAATACTTCAAAATCCTGTCCTCGCAGACCCGGCAGATAGGCTTCCGGGAAACAGACGATCTCTGCGCCCTGAGCCGACGCTTCTGTCAGGAACCGCTTGATTTTGTCTAAGCCTTCATCAAGGGATGCGGCAATACAGGGCGACGCAAGGGCAATGATCATGGATGACCTCCGGCTATTTATAGATTGCCCCTGCGCATTTCATCGGAGAGATAATCCGTGGCCCGCCACGCCAGAGCAAGGATAGTCAGCGTTGGATTCTTCTCGCTCGCAGTCGTAAAAGCGCTGCCATCGACAACGTAGAGATTTTTGACTTCGTGCATCCGGTTGAATTTATTTAAGGCAGACCTTTTCGGATCATCTCCCATCCGGCAGGTGCCATGCTCATGAATAGCGGACCCGTTCTTATCGGTTTTCCCTCTTTCAAATTCAAATACTTCGGCCTTTGCCTCTTTCAGTATTGTCTCCACTGTGTCGTACATTTCTGAAACCATTTTGCGTTCGTTCTCGCTGGTGGAATAAAGGATCTTAGCCAGCGGAACGCCATACTGATCCTGCGGAGTTCCATCGGTCGTCACATAGTTTTCGGCTCGCGGCAGTGTTTCGCCAAATGGATGCAACTCAACCCATGCAGGGTAACGACGTTTGACCTCTTTTTTGAACCGGGAGCCGAATCCGTCTATCTGGTTTGCATAATGGCTCGCACCGGGATATACGCAGCCCGATCCCCAGAACTGTATCCCGAAACCGCGCAGGTAATCCCGCTTTGCGCCCCGGTGATTGAATCGAGGGAGGTAGATGTGCTCTCCTCCAATCCCGTCATCATTGCTGGTTGGTTGCCCGTACAACTCAGGCAGAAATGCTTTGACGTTGATCCGCACCTGCTCACACAGGTACTTGCCGATGACGGCAGAACTGTTTCCGATACCGTTCGGGAAGATCTCTGACTTTGAGTTCAGCAGTATCCTCGTTGAATCTATGCATGAGGCTCCGAGAACGACCACTCTCGCGTTTACCTGATACTCCTGTTTGCTGTACCTGTCAAAATACTGAACGCCGCTCGCTTTGCCATTCTTATCGCTCAGTATGCGAGCAACCACGGCATTGTTTTTTATCTCAAGTTTGCCGGTCTTTAATGCGGGATCGATCAGATAATCTGCCGCGTTGAAAAAGCTTGAGGTGTCACATCCGTCGCCGCAGCGCCCGCAGTAATGGCACTTAGCAAAGCCGTTGTGATTGCGGGTCAGCACTGCTCGTCTTACATTAACTACGGGGGTGTTGGCCCGGCCTGCCGCCTTCTTTAATAAGACCTCTCCGCATCGAAGGTTTGGAGCAGGCAGGTGATACCTGCTGCCGGGAAGCACGTCGGAGTCGTCATCTCCGCCGCACACGCCTATAAGCTGATCCACCTTGTCATAGTAAGGAGCGATATCTTTATAGCTTATGGGCCACGGGATCTCCCATCCGTCCCGTTCGGCAGATTTGAAATCCAGATCGGAATATCTGAGGCTCACTCTCCCCCAGACATTCGTCTTGCCGCCTATTCCCCATACGCGAACGAGATCGAAAGGCCGGTCGGGGCTTGTCAGATAAGGCTGCTCTTTAGTATTCAAAAAAAATGACGGAGGGCGCTCGCCCCTGCTGATTCGCTCGCGATACTCGTAGGGGAACGTGTGTATCCAGAAATCGGATTTCCTGAAGCGCTGGCCCGCGTCCAGCAATAACACCTTTATTCCTTTACGCGTGAGATTCCATGCAGCCATCCCGCCCGAAGCGCCAGACCCAATGATTATCACATCGTATAATTTAGACTGTTTGATTACTTCCATTCGATTCCCCTCTTTCCTGCTCGCCTGAGAAACGCTCATCTTTATAACTAAATAATCATAGAATGGCAATTGCAGTAGTGTAAGCATTTTTTACCGCAACGCAGCTGTTAAGATAATACGGACAGGCAGCGCCCTTTAAACGATAATTCGGTTGGGTGTTTCCTGCATCGATCTTAGTCCGTATAATAAGGTTGCCTGTTTCACCGACTGGAAGAGAGAGCGATGAGTAGAAAGTCTCTGGCACGCTTGCTGATCATATTAGCCTTGCCACTTGGCCTGGCCATCGCGCCGCCAGCGCGTCATGCACAGAAGTCTGAAGATCAAGGCACATTCAGTAAAACCATTCAGCCTTTTCTGGCGACCAACTGCTACATGTGCCATAACTCCAGTCTTAAGTCGGGAGCACTCAATCTCGAAGCGTACAAGACGCAGGCTTCGATGACCGAAGACAAAGACAGGTGGGAGAAGGTCCTGCACAGATTGCGCGCCGGAGAAATGCCGCCCGTTGGGGGGCCGCGCCCCGACAGAGGCGAAGTCGAGAAGGTCTGTCGCCTGATCGAAAGCGAACTCACACGCGGCGACCAATCCGCAAAACCCGACCCCGGTCGTGTGACGGCTCGCCGCCTGAATCGCACCGAATACAATAACACTGTGCGAGACCTGCTTGGCGTTGACCTCAGACCTGCCGATGATTTCCCTCAGGACGATTCGGGTTACGGATTCGACAACATCGGCGATGTGCTTTCGCTCTCTCCTGTGCTTATGGAAAAGTACCTGGCGGCGGCAGAGAAGGTGGCGCGAGCAGCCGTCTTCGGCCCGGAGCAGTTGAAGCCTACGCTCACTCGCGAACGGACCTCCGGGCGCAGGATCACTCCCCGCCTCATTCCTTTATTCGATTATGATGCCACAGGGTTGAGTCTGCCCAACTCGATTCATGCGACGCACCGGTTCCCTGTGGAAGGCGAATATAGCATTCGCGCCCTGCTCGGCGGTGTTCGACCGCCCGGCTCGGAACCGCTTCGGCTCTGCCTGTGGATAGATGGCCAGCAGGTGAAGGTGATCGATTTCGACCCGGCAGGCGTGGCCTCATTCGCTTTGGACAGGCAGGAATTCTGGGGCATGGCGCAGGATTTCCGCACAAGGGTCACAGCCGGGGATCACTGGATCGCCGTTTCTATCCTGCATCTGTACGACGGGTTGCCTGCTGATTACAAAGGACCCAATCCGTCAAAGCGTCCCATACCGCCGCCGCCTGAATTCAAGCCCCCGCCTTACCTGCCTGCTGAAAGAGTCGCGGAACTCAAAAGGGAATTCGACGCTCGAAGGGCCGAGCGGGTTCCAGCCAATGATGCCCGCATCGGTTCGCTCGAAGTCGGCGGCCCTTACGATCAGGCGAAGGGACCATCGTCGGCGAGCCTGAAGAATATCTATACGTGCGGGCATCTCGACGCTCATCATACTGCCGGATGCGAACGCAGGATCGTGGCTAAACTTGCTCGCCGCGCATATCGCCGTCCCGTGACCGAACACGAAATCGATCAACTCGTGAGCTTGATTACTATGGCCCGGCGTCAGGGCGACTCATTTGAAGAAGGAATCGTTCAGGCGCTCGAAGCCATGCTGGTTTCGCCACATTTCCTGTTCCGCATCGAGAAAGGACTGTCGGAAGCGGCGCATCCAATAACCGAGCATGAACTGGCTTCACGGCTCTCCTATTTCCTCTGGAGCAGCATGCCGGACGATGAGTTGCTGCGCTGTGCCGATCAGGGCAGATTGAAAAAGCCCGAAGTGCTCGCCGCGCAGGTCGAGCGGTTACTGAAAGACCCGAAGTCGCGCGCGCTTGTAGAGAGCTTTGGCGGTCAGTGGCTTGAATTGCGCAAACTCGAATCGGTCAAACCAGACCGGGAGCGTTTCCCGGAATTTGAGGAATATCTGCTCAGGTCTATGCGCCGCGAGACCGAACTTTTCTTCGACAACATCCTAAGACAGGATTTGAGCATACTCGATTTTCTTGATGGGAATTACACATTCCTGAATGAACGCCTCGCACAGTTTTACAAGATAGCAGGCGTCACGGGGACGGAATTTCGGAAAGTCGATTTGACGGGCACAGAGCGCGGCGGCGTATTAACACAGGCGAGCGTGTTGACTGTTTCGTCTTATGCGACCCGCACCTCGCCCGTTCTGCGCGGGAAGTGGATTCTTGAGAACCTCCTGAACGCGCCGCCGCCTCCGCCGCCGCCTGATGTGCCAAACCTCGATGAGGCCAGGATAGGTCAGTCCGCTTCGATGCGAGAGCAGTTGGAGCAGCACAGGAAGAATGCAACCTGCGCTTCCTGCCATGCGCGAATGGACCCGTTAGGGTTCGGGTTGGAAAACTTTGACGCCACGGGAGCGTGGCGCACGCAGGATGGAAAGTTTCCTGTAGACGCTTCCGGCACATTGCCCGATGGCAGATCATTCAAAGGACCTCAGGAATTGCGGGCCATCCTGCGAGCCGACCGTACCGCCTTCACCGAAGGGCTGACTGAAAAGTTGCTCACATACGCTCTGGGGCGCGGGCTTGAACGATATGACAAGCCCGCCGTGAAGAAGATTGCAAGCCTCGTGGCTGCTGAAAATTATCGCTTTTCCAGCCTCGTGCTGGAGATTGTCAGGAGTCTGCCGTTTCAAATGCGCAGGGGGAATTGAGCGTTATGATTATCACACGTAAACATCTGCCGCGCCGCACATTTCTAAAAGGCGTGGGGACCGCTATTGCGCTGCCGATGCTGGACGCGATGGTGCCCGCTCTCACAACAACTATTGTAGCGGCTCCTGTCCGGTTTTCTCTGGTCTATGTGCCCAACGGCATCATCATGAAAGACTGGACTCCGAAGACCGCAGGCAGGGATTTTGAATTCACGCGCATACTCAAGCCTCTGGAATCGTTTCGCGAAGATATACTCGTGTTGTCGGGTCTTGATGATCGTAACGGAAACGCGCTGGGCGATGGTCCGGGCGACCACGCAAGAGCGGGCGCAGCCATCCTGACCGGAGTTCATTGCAGGAAGACGGCAGGCGCGGATATTCAAAACGGCGTTTCGGCAGATCAGGTCGCGGCGAAAGCTGTAGGCTCAAAGACGAAGTTCCCATCCATAGAACTGGGCTGCGAGGATTCGCGCACCGTAGGCAATTGCGATTCCGGTTACAGCTGCGCCTACACCAACAGCATCTCGTGGCGCACGGAGACGACGCCTATGCCTCCTGAGGTCAACCCGCGAATGGCGTTCGAGCGGCTGTTTGGCACAAATGATTATAGTCTCGACGCCGAGACTCGCGCCCGTCGCGCAACTTATCGCAAGAGCATCCTTGATATGGTTCGTGAAGATACTCAGCAGTTGAGCAAAAGCCTTGGCCCGGCTGATCGTCGCAAGATGGATGAATATCTCTATGCGGTCAGGGAGATCGAAAAGCGCATCGAGAGCGCTGAAAAAGACGATCACGAAATAAAACCTGCGATTGAGAAACCCGCCGGAATACCGTTCACTTTCCCCGAATATGCGAAGCTGATGTTTGACCTGCAGGTAGTCGCGTTTCAGGCGGACCTTACTCGCGTGACGACTCTGATGCTGGGCCGCGAAGGCAGTATGCGTGTTTACCCTGAGATCAATGTCCCGGACCCGCACCACCCGCTTACACATCATCGCAACAACGCAGAGTGGATAGAGAAGGTCGCAAGGATCAATTGCCTTCACACGGAAACGTTCGCCTACTTTCTGGAGAAGCTCAAATCGACAAAGGAAGGCGACCAGACATTGCTCGATAATTCGATGATTGTCTACGTCAGCGGGCTTAGTGATGGCAATCGCCATGCTCACGAAGACCTGCCTGTGCTTGTTGCCGGTCGTGGCGACGGAAGCCTGAAACCGGGGCGACACGTTCTATACAAGAGGGGTACGCCGATGACCAACCTGTACCTGTCGCTGCTCGACCGCCTGGGTGTCGAGACGAAAAAGATCGGCGACAGCACCGGAAGACTCGAACACCTTTGAATTCGACTTTGCAGACGCGACCGCCCCTGCGAAACGTTCAACTATCTATGAAAACGACTCCTGCACGACTTGCGCTCACTGTTTCAATCCTTATAGTTCTAACCGCTCTCGGCCATGCGCAGCAGACACCCGAAGAGGGGCCGGACTCAAAGCCTCAGCCCGGTGTGCCGAAGGGCGAAGTGCTCAAGTTCACCTTTGATCGGTCAAGGATTTTTCCGGGCACCTGGCGCGAATACTGGGTCTACGTGCCCGCGCAATACAGGCCCGACAAGCCTGCGTGTCTCTATGTGAATCAGGATGGAATTCAGTGGCAGGCACCAACGGTCTTTGACAATCTCATCTACAAAAAAGAGATGCCTGTGATGATTGGCGTCTTCGTGATGCACGGGCGCGTGAAAGCCGCAGCCGACCTTACTGCGCTCGACCGTTTCAATCGCAGCTATGAATACGATGGCCTCGGCGATAACTATGTTCGCTTCCTCACGGAAGAGCTTCTCCCCGAAGTCGAAACGAAAAAGAGTTCCGACGGGCGACCAATACATTTTTCGCACAACGGAAACGACCGCGCTATCGGCGGCTCGTCGAGCGGCGCAATCTGCGCATTCACGGCGGCATGGGAGCGCCCCGGTGAGTTCAGCCGCGTCTTCAGCGCGATTGGTACTTACGTGGGATTGCGCGGCGGCGACCGCTATCACACGCTCATCCGTAAGTTTGAACCGAAACCGATTCGCATCTATTTGCAGGATGGCTCGAACGACCTCAACATCTACGCCGGTGACTGGTGGATGGCGAACCAGACCATGGAGCGCGCGCTCACGTTCGCCGGTTACGAGTTGAATCATGTCTGGGGCGATGGCGCTCATAACGGCAATCACGGCACAGCCATCTTTCCCGATGCCATGCGCTGGCTTTGGAAGGATTGGCCGCAGCCCGTGAAGGCCGGGCAATCAAAGAACAACACGCTCGACGCGATTCTGGTTCCGGGCGAAGGCTGGCAACTTGTCGGCGAAGGGTACAGGTCTGCTGCGGGGCTGGCCGTCAATCAGAAAAGCGAACTCTTCTTCAATGATGTAGGCAGTAACAGGAGTTACAAAATCGGCCTCGATGGCAAGGCGAACCTCTTAACTACTGACTCAAAGAAGCGTACCCGGCAGGCGTTCGGACCCGATGGTCGGCTATATGTAATCACGGAAGGCGGCAAAAAAATCGTCGCTTATGATACGGACGGCAAAGCCCATGTGATCGCTGATGCGATAAGCGGTAATGATCTGGTTGTCGCAAACAACGGAAACATCTATGTCACCAGTCCCGGTGAAATCGGAACCGAGACGGGCAGGGTTTGGCTCATCAAACCGGGCGGCGAAAAGACAGTTATAGACACAGGGCTGCGCCACGCAAACGGCGTCACGCTGTCGCCCGACCAGACGTTGCTTTACGTTGACGAATCAGATTCGCACTGGGTCTATAGCTATCAGATTCGATCCGATGGCGCGCTTCAATTCAAGCAGCGTTACTACTGGCTTCATGTTTCCGATACATCAGATGACAGCGACGCCGAAGGTATGTGCGTGGACCGTGACGGGCGGCTTTATGTCGCAACGCAGGTCGGCATACAGGTCTGCGATCAGGCGGGCCGTGTGAACTGCATAATTTCGCCGCCCGTCGGTAAAGTCTCGAACGTGTCATTCGGCGGCGAGAACTTTGACACGCTTTTCGTAACCTGTGGCGATAAAGTGTACAGGCGCAAACTGAAAGTTAAAGGCGCGCAAGCCTGGGCTGCTCCGCTCAAGCCCGCCGCGCCGAGGCTCTGAGCCTGTAATGGATGTGCGATTTTTTTGCGTAACCTTTTGCTGGCAAGTTTTCAAAATAGACTTTAATCTCATGAGAGGTATGATTGATAGCAGGCAAGTGGTAGCTGGCCCGATATCAAATAATTGAGAAAAGGAGTGTAATCATTATGTCAGCAAAAACCTCTGAAAGTGTGATCATCGAAAATCAGGAAAAAATTCTGACCAATCAGGAGCAAATTCTGGCCAATCAACTCAAGCTCGAAGAAATCCTGAAGAATCAATCCGCGATCATCGAGAATCAGGAAAAACTCGACAAGATTGTGGCCAATCAGGAGGCCATTCTAAAGAATCAGGAGCAGATACTGGCAAAGTAACCCGGCTGAGCCTGCCGATTTGAAATCCGTAAGTCGAAATCCGTAAGTCGAAAAGCCCTTAGCTGAGCCGCTGATGAATAGAGATTAAAACTCATCTCTGTCTTCAGCGGCCCGGCAGCGGCACACAGCAATTCAGCCTCATTGCGGCGGCGTTATGGGTTGATCGGCATCTATATCTGCCGGTTTGATGTCTGCCGGAATGAATTGCCGGTCGATCAGTTCTTTCATGTCCAGCGGCCTGTCGAGAAGTCCCGCCTTCAGCGCCATATCGTGAATTTTCTGCAAGTCTTCGTCTGTGGGCGTCAGCATACGATAGCTGACGCGGTCGGGCGGCTGTGTCAGCACATAGCGAACGACCTTCTCGTCCTGCCGGAAGTAGGGCGCAGCGACTTTAGCGGCATCAAGGCGGTGCTGCTCTGCCCACTCGCCGCTCTCGGCGATTCCGCGCACCAGATCGCGGACAATGTCAGGGTGCTCGTTGATCAGTTTTTCATGCACGACCAGCACGCACGAGATGAAGTGCGGCCAGATGTCTTTAGCGTGATAGAGTACGCGGCCCGAACCATCCATTTCCGCTTTCGCACAGTGTGGCTCGCCGACAAAATAAGCGTCTATGGCCTTTACGGCGAGCGCGCCCGGCATATCAGGCGGCGGCATCTCAACGAAGTTTATCTCTTCTGGCTTCACCCCCTGATCTTCCATGAGCTTGCTGATCACCAGATACTGATTGCTGTACTTGCTCGGAATGGCAAATGTCTTGCCGCGCAGGTCGCGCAGGTCTTTGGCGGGCAGGTCTTTGCGCACCATGACGGTTGAGCCGTCTCTGTGCCCCAGATAACAGATTTTCACGGGCACGCCCTGCGCGCGGAGCTTCATCGCAAGCGGCGCGATCATGAAGGTCGCTTCCAGTCGGCCACCTTTGATCGCCTCGACTATCGTCGGAAAGTCCGTGAAGCGCTGCGACTCGAACCTGGTCCCTGTGCTGGTTCGTGTCGCAAAGTCTGTGACGGGGCACGTCAGGTGGCAGGTGACCGGCAGAAAGCCGACCGCCAACTCCTGCCGCGTGGTTTTGCTGTTGCCGCGTTGCCAGGGCTTGAACCGCAGCAGGCCGAGAACCGCGACGACAATCACAAGCCCGATGATCCATTTAGCTGCCGAAGATCGAAACATATTCACTCCTTTGTCACGTGTTTTGTCTGGCCGCGAGCGTATCTCTGGTGTCCGCTTCGAGGCCCATCTCTGTAAGTATGCGATGGACGGCCCCGACAACCTCCGGATGCGTGAGGTCGCGCGGGCGAGGTAGCTCCAGATGCAACTGGCAGTGGATGCGGGCGGGCCGCTCCGTGAGCACCACAACGCGGTCGGCCAGATGTGTCGCTTCTTCGATATCGTGCGTAACCAGAACCACTGTGCGGGGCCGCTCGCCAAGCAGACGCGCGAACTCCTGTCGCAAGCGCAACCGCGTCAGGTAATCGAGCGACGAGAACGGCTCGTCCATCAGCAAGGTATCGGTTTCTCCTGCCAGCGCCCGCGCCAGTTCGACGCGCTGGCGCATGCCGCCCGACAACTGATGCGGGTAATGATCGCCAAAGCTGTCTAATTCCATCAGGTCGAGCATCTCTCGAAGCTGGCGTTGCTGTTCGGTTGTGTCCCTGATGTGATGCAGGGCAAGCCTTATGTTTTCGGCAGCCGTCTGCCACGGAAACAGACCACCCTGCTGATAAACCATGCGGATGCGCCCAGAGGTGATTACTTTTCCGGTCGAAGGCTGCTCGAAGTGCGAAAACAGATTGAGCAGCGTCGTCTTGCCGCATCCCGAAGGGCCGACGATGGCAACGAACTCGCCGCGCGCTATTTCGAGCGAGAAGTCGCGGAGCACCTCTACAGCGCCGAATGATTTGCAGACGGCTTCAAGACGGATTGGCTTATCGGTCATATCCCCACCGCACGCTCGGAATCTTTGTCAGTTGAACCAGTATCTTGTCGATGATCACGCCGATTATGCCAATCACAATCATCCCCGCGACCAGCAAGTCCATACGCAGACCGTTGCGCGCGTCCCAGATGGCAAAACCCAGCCCGTCCCGCCCGGCGATCATCTCTGCCGCAACGACCACTACCCACGCCAGTCCCGCCGTGACCCGCAGCGCCGTGATGACCTGCGGCAGGATGGCTGGCAGCGTGACCTTCGTAAACAGTTCGGGGCCGCGAATGCCGTAGTCCTGCGCCACGCGAAAATAGACCGCCGGGATGGTCGCCACCGCCGCAATCGTCGCCAGAGCGAGGGGAAAGAATGACGCCATGAAAATAAGAAATATGGCAGGCACATCGCCGATGCCGAACCACAAGATAGCAAAAGGTATCCATGCAAGCGGCGAAAGATTGCGGAAGAAATTGATTGCTGGCATCAATGCCATACGCGCTGCGACATGGTTTCCGAGAACCAGTCCCAGAGGAATCCCTGTGACCGCCGCCAGCACAAACCCCAGTGTCACACGAAACAGCGACGCCACCAGATCGTTAAACAGCCGCCCGGTTTTGACCTCTTCGACAAAGCCTCCGGCTACAGACAATGGCGATGGAAAAGCGCTCTCCGGAAAGACGCGCAGGGCTGAAAGCGCCGCCCAGATAAGGATTCCGGCGATCATTACAGCGACTGGAAGAAGTCGGCCATGTCCTTCTTTCATCGTTTTATAGGCTCATCTTCTGACCACACAGAGTCTCGTGCATCTGTCATTGTGCGAATGCCTGTCGGGTTGTGCTATATTCTACCGTCGCATTTGAATTTCAATAATACAATCAGACGGCCTGCTTTGCGAGCTTGATCATTTCACGCATTTAAAGCCGTGGTTTTGTGGAGAGACTCGTGAGGACTTCGATTTCGCGCCGTTCCGGAAATGATGCTCCTATGCCTGGCAGCTCAACCCTTCAACGATTTACAGCTTTCACCCTTATGCTTCTCGTACTGCCGCTGTCAGCCGCGTGTCGCCGCGAAGAAAAGCTCCCTGATCAGTCTTCCCAGCAGTATCGCGACGCAGTCAGGGCGTTTTATGTGGGGCTTGCGGCGCTACAGGTTGGCGAAGAAGGCCGCGCCGAAGAGGGGCTGACGCGGGTCACCGAACTGGTGCCGGGAGAGCCTGCGGCATGGGCGAATCTGGGGCTGCTGTCGATCAAGCAGCGAGAGTTTGACGCCGCAGCCGGGCGGCTTGAAAAAGCGCGCAGCCTCGCGCCTGAAAACAGCCGAATCATTCTTGCGCAGGCCACGCTTGCCAGCAGTCGCGGCAATCTCGCGGAATCGACTTCACTGCTGCGCCGCGCCGTCGAACTCGATCCCCGGAATCTGAAGGCGATATATTCGCTGGCGCAGGAGGTCGAAAGACAGGGCGGCGACGCAAACGAGGCTGAGTCCCAGCGGTTGTCGGAAAAAATTCTTGAAGTTCAGCCCAATAATCTTGCCGCGCTTCTGGAAGTAACGCGGCTTGCCGCCAAACGTGGCGATACGGCGACCCTGCAAGATGCGCTTACGCGGGTCGCGGCGCTCGCCGCTACATGGCCGCAGGAAGCGAAAGAACAACTCGCGGCTCTGCAAACGGCGGCTGCCGGATCAGACACCAGAGCCGCCGGGGCGCGCGTCGCTTTTTTGCGAAACGTGCTCGTTCGCATTCCCGAATATCGAACCGACATCAATGCTGTGAAACTGCCGACAGGCGAACTGGGCGAGCCGTTCACAGCGTTTCTCAAACTGCCGTCGCCTTCGCCTGTGCCTGCGCCGCCGGACGACGGGCTGACTTTTACTGAAGAGCCGTTGCCGGATCTGGCAACGGGCAAATGGGCGTGGGCCGGTGCGGTTTCGCTGGATGGAGAAAGTGCGCCAGTAATCATCGCCGCCAATGGTCGTGAGGCGCGCGCGGGCGGCGCAACGCTCAACTTTCCGGGCGGCCCACAGGCTGCGCCGCCGTCGGCGGCTGGTGTGCTGGCGATGGATTTCAACTATGACTTCAAAATGGATCTGGCGTTTGCCGGAGCGGGCGGCTTCAAACTCTATCGTCAGGAAGGAAACGGCGCATTCACAGATGCCACTGCCAAACTGCCTGCTGCGATCACGGGCGGGTCTTACAGGGGCGCGTGGGCGGCTGACATCGAAATGGATGGCGACCTCGATATTGTATTGGGAGCTACGAACGGCCCGGCTGTCGTTTTGAGAAATAATGGCGATGGCACATTTAAAGAATCGCGGCCCTTTGAAGGAGTAACCGATGTACGCGGTTTTGTGTGGGCCGATCTGGATGCAGACGGCGACCCCGATGCCGCTCTGTTAAGTAATGATGGCAAGCTGCATGAATTTACCAACGAACGCGGAGGCGCATTCCACGAAAGAGCGACGCCCGCTGATCTGACGCCGGTCGCAGCCATTGGCATCGCCGATGTGAACGGTGATGGTGTGCTCGACCTGATCGCAGGTCTAAACGATGGCACCGTCGTTAGCGTTTCCGATAGCGACGAAGGGAAGGATTGGGTCATTACAAGCCTTGTTCCGATAAGGAGCTATAGCCTGAGGTCTTATTCCGGGCATATCATCTTCGCCGATCTGGACAATAATGGTAGCAGCGATCTCCTCTGGATCACTGCTGCTGGCACAGAAATCCTATTGGGCGATGCGGACGGAAAGTTCAATCCGAAAGAGGAGATCAGCGCACAGGTCGATGCCGTGGCCGACCTTACAAACGATGGGCGGCTTGATTTTGTCGGCATCGCCTCCGGTGAACAGGCAGTTCGCCTGACCAATCGGGGAACGAAAGACTATCACTGGCAGATTGTGCGGCCACGCGCGGCGGCGGCGACCGGTGATCAGCGAATCAATACGTTTGGCATCGGTGGCGAGATGGAGATTCGCGCCGGACAGCTCTTTCAAAAACAGCCCATCACCGGCCCTGTCGTGCATTTCGGGCTGGGCGAAAACACCGAAACCGACGTGCTGCGCATCAGCTGGCCGAACGGTTCGATGCAGGCAGAGTTCGATTTGAAATCCGAGCAGACCATCGTTGCCGATCAGCGATTGAAAGGCTCCTGCCCGTCGCTTTTCGCCTATGACGGTAAAGCGATGCGCTTCGTCAAAGATTGCGCGCCCTGGAGCCCTGCCATCGGACTGCGCATCAACGCCATGCAGACGGCGGCCATTTCGCAGACCGAAGAATGGCAGAAGATTCGCGGCGACCAGCTTGTCTCGCGGGACGGGTATTATGATCTGCGAATCACTGCGGAACTATGGGAGACTTACTATATCGATCATTACGAATTGATGGTCGTCGATCATCCCGAAGGGACGGACATATTTGTTGACGAGCGCACGTCGAACCCTGCGCCGAAGCTCGGCCTCTACACCGTCGCCACGCCGCACCCGATCAAAGCCGCCTTCGACGATAACCGCAAAGATGTCACAGAGATCGTTCGCGCGCTCGATAACCGTTATCTCGATACGTTCGGGCGCGGGCAATATCAAGGCGTCACCCGTGACCATTACGTCGAGATCGAACTGGACGAAACGTCGCCGACGAGCGGGCCATTGTATCTTTTAGCGCACGGCTGGATGCATCCGACCGACGCCAGCATCAACATCGCGCTCAGTCAGGGAAGCCATCCGCCGCCGCAATCCGTGAGCCTCGAAGTTCCGGACGCCACGGGCAATTGGGTCGTTGCGCGCCCTGCGTCCGGGTTTCCGGCAGGCAAGATCAAAACGCTGGTCTTCGATCTGGAAGGCATCTTCCGTCCCGGCGCTCCGCGTCGATTGCGACTCAGGACGAGCATGGAGATTTACTGGGATCAGCTTGAGTGGGCCGCAGGTCTGTCTGACGCAGATGTCAAAACCGTGCGCCTGAATCCGCAAACGGCTGAACTCGGTTATCGCGGCTTTTCCGTCTTTAATCAGGCCGACAAGTCGTCACCGGAAATCCCCGATTATGATCGCGTTGCCACGACCTCGCAGAAATGGCGTGATCTAATCGGCTACTACACGCGATATGGCGACATTCGCGAGTTGCTTGAAAAAGTGGACGACCGGCTGGTCATCGTGAATGCAGGCGACGAGATGATGTTTCGCTTTACAGCCCAGCCGCCGCCGCCCGCAGGCTTTGTGCGCGATTACGTTTTCATCGGCGATGGCTGGATCAAGGACGGAGACTTTAACTCGGTCTTCTCAAAGACTGTGCTTCCCTTGCCGACTCACGACCGCACTGAATATACTTCTTTACCGGCGCGATTGGAGGATGATCCGGCCTATCGCCGCCATCCGGGGGATTGGCAGGAGTACCACACTCGCTACGTCACGCCTGATCGATTCCAGAAGAGTTTGACGTTGAGGAAACAGGCATGGGAATGATGCAGAGCCGCATTCCGAGAATACTGGTCACCATATTATTCATCGGCCTGATCGCTGTGCCTGTCGTGCTCAAGCGTTATTACAGATCGGGTACGGACGCGAAACCTGCGCTCGACGCGCAATCGGCCATCTTCAGATATGGCTTTCACCTCGAAGAAGTCGCCAAAAGCTGCGGCATAGACTTTACGCATCAAGCGCCGCATCTCGACTCGAAGCTCGATCACATTATGCCGCAGGTCGCCTCGATGGGCGCGGCAGTTTCGGTCGTCGATTTTGACCGCGACGGCTGGAACGATCTCTACGTTACCAACAGCGGCGAAGGCAGCCGCAATTGCCTCTATCGCAATCAGGGCGACGGCAGGTTCAAAGATGTAGCAGTCGAGATGGGACTGGCCGACATCAACCGCGCCGAAACAGGCGTGTCGATGGGAGCAGTCTGGGGCGATTACGACAACGACGGATACGAAGACGTTTTTATTTATAAATGGGGTCGCCCGGAACTGTTTCATAACGACGGCGGGCGCAGCTTTACGCGCGTCACGGATAAAGTCGCTCTGCCTGCATGGGTCAATGCCAATACGGCCATCTGGTTTGATTATGACCGCGACGGATTGGTTGATCTGTTCGTCGGCGGTTACTATGCCGAGGACGTAGACCTCTGGCACCTCCAGACGACGAAGATCATGCCGGAAAGCTTTGAATACGCGCAGAATGGCGGGCGCAAATACCTGTTCCACAATCTCGGCAACGGCGCATTTGAGGAAGTGGCCGAACAGATGGGCATCATAAGTCGCCGCTGGTCGCTTGCGGCGGTGGCCGCAGACCTGCGCGGCACAGGCTACCCAGACCTCTTCATCTCGAATGACTACGGGGTTTCAGAGCTTTTTTTTAACGACGGCGGCAAGCGGTTTCGCGAGGTCGGCAAGGCCACGGGCGTCGGCTTTGCGCCAAAGAGCGGCATGAGCGCGGCGGCGGGTGACGTGCTCAATCAGGGCAAGTTTGCCATCTATGTTACGAACATCTCCGAAGAAGGCGTGCTGATTCAGGGGAACAATCTCTGGGTCCCCAATACGGGCGCGACGGCAGACAACATCAGGTACGAGAATCTGGCTCGCGATATGGGCGTGGAACTTGGCGGCTGGAGTTTCGGGATGCAGTTCGGCGATCTGAATAATGATGGCAACCTCGATCTCTACGTCGCCAACGGCTATGTTTCAGCCGACCGGGGCACGAGCTACTGGTACGATTACTCGAAGATCGCCGGGGGCAACAGCCGCATAATTTCGGACGCCGCGAACTGGCCGCCGATGGGCAGTCGCAGTTTGTCTGGTTATCAGCAGAAGCGGCTGTGGATAAACGATGGCGCGGGCCACTTCACAGACGTGGCGCAGGTGGTCGGCGCAAGTGATACATTCGATGGCCGCTCGGTGGCTCTGGTCGATCTCTGGAACAGGGGCGTGCTTGATGTCGTCGTCGCGAACCAGAAGGGGCCGTTGCTGATATACAAAAACACCGTTTCGCCCGACAATCAATGGATAGATTTTGAGCTTGAAGGGACGGCGAGCAACCGCAACGCCCTTGGCGCGCAGGTGCATTTGTTCTGGAACGGCCAACAGCAGGTGCAGGAAGTCTACGGCGGCAGCGGCTTCTGCGCACAGAATCAACGCCGCCTCCATTTCGGATTGGGCAAAGCGCCGCGCATCGAAAAGGCTGTCATTCGCTGGCCGTCGGGCAAATCTCAGACGATTGACAACCCCGAAGCAGGCAAAGTTCACAAGGTAAAGGAACCGCAATGAAGTCTGTAGCAAGTGCATCGATCCCGTCGCCTCTCCAGAAAGAAACAGCCGTGCACCGGCGTTTTCGTTATGACAGCCGGTTCACGCCGCCGCTGCTGATCACCGCCATACTGCTTGTCGGCCAGATCACCTTCGGATTTCTGGAGAGCTATTCGCGGACGGCGCTGGCCATTGTAACGAGCATCGCTTTTGAGATGGTCCTGGGCCGCGTGTTTACAGGAAAGTGGCCGCACCTCGCAAGCGCTTACATCACAGGCATCAGCGTCGGTATCCTTGTGCGCTCTCCGGCCTTCTGGCCTTATGCGCTGTGCAGCGCGCTGTCGATAACATCAAAATATGTTCTGCGCGTGAAGAATCGCCATATCTTCAACCCGTCGAATTTCGGCATATGCGTGATGCTGTTTCTGGCTTATTACGCGGTCGCAAGCCTCAGCATTCAATGGGGGAATTACCTGTGGCCGATGGCCGTCATCTGGACGCTCGGAACCGTAATCATCTGGCGGCTCAAGCGGTTTCACATCTGCGCCACCTACGTCGCGTCCTTCCTCGTATTCTCGCTGGTGCGCAGCCTGATTACAGGTCACACGTTCTGGGCAGAGGTCGCGCCGCTGACCGGGCCGATGTATCAATTGTACGTCTTCTTCATGATCACTGATCCGAAATCGACCGTCAGCACGCGTCGTGGGCGGATGATTGTGGTCTTTTTCGTAGCGCTGGCCGAGATGATTCTGCGGCTCAATCAGGTGGTGCATGCTCCTTACTACGCGCTCTTCATCGTCGGGCCATCCGCGATGCTTTTTGAGATATGGTGGAAATCACGCATGGCTTCACCGGCAGAACTGTCCGTCCAGCAGCGCGGCGCTTGAAATGAAAAATTCCGAGCCTGAGCAATCCAATATGATAAGGATGACCATATGTTGAGAATTTGAGTCTGCGCTTTACGATGCGCGCAAGTTTTGCGGCAATCAATATAACCTCGAAGCCTCGCTTACCCTCCTTTCCGGAGCCAAGTGGTGCTCCGAGCCTGAAACAAAATTACAGACCGCCGGGCCTGGCTGAGCTGCCACAGTGTAACTCCCCCGGAGCCATCGACATGAACCATAAGCTGAAAGGATACTTGAATGACTACAGGTAAATCGCCCGCAGATAACTCTTATCTGGATACTCTTGACCAGATCATCAAAGACACAATAGCCCCCGCAGCCGAGGATATAGATCAAACAGGCGCTTTCCCGCGAGCCGCCATTGATGCGCTCGGTCAGGCCGGACTCCTGGGGCTTATCAGCGCCAGAGAGGTTGGCGGACTGGGAGAGGGTCATCGCACCGCAACGCTCGTCGTCGAGCGGATTGCATCTACCTGCGCGTCAACCGCCATGGTGGTCTGTATGCACTATGCTGCGACAGCGGTTATTGAAGCGCATGGCCCGAACGCCGCGCGCGAAGCTATCGCGCGCGGCGAGCACCTTACGACGCTTGCCTTCTCTGAAACAGGCTCCAGGAGCCACTTCTGGGCTCCCATCGGCACGGCTAAAAGTGTTGATGGCGGTGTTCAGATTGACGCGCAGAAAAGCTGGATAACATCTGCCGGACAGGCCGACTCTTACATATGGTCGAGCCGCGCTCAGGCTACAGATGGCCAGATCACTCTATGGCTTATGCCTGCCGATGCTCGCGGGCTTCGCATCCCTCAGCCGTTTAATGGACTGGGACTGCGTGGCAACTTCTCTTCACCTGTCACTGCCGAGGGAGTAATCATTGCATCCGATTCGTTGTTAGGCGCGGACGGCGGCGGGTTCGATATTATGATGGGCGTAGTCCTTCCTTACTTTCAATTGATGAGCGCAGGCTTTTGTGTGGGAACCATGAATGCCGCCACTAACAAAACGGCTCAACACGTCACCCGCACGAAGCTTGAGCATATGTCGCAATCGCTCGCCGATCTGCCGACTGTGCGCGCCTACCTTTCGCGCATGCGGATTAAAACGGATATGGCGCGAGCCCTGTTGCTTGACGGCCTTGATGCGCTGGAGCAGGGACGCGAAGACGCAATGCTGCGGATACTTGAAGTCAAGGCCGCTGCCGGAGAGGCCGCTACCGAAGTGACAGACCTCGCAATGCGCGTATGCGGCGGCGCGGCTTTTCGGAAAGACGTGGGAGTTGAACGCCATTTCCGCGATGCGCGAGCCGCGACCGTGATGGCTCCGACGACCGATGTGCTCTACGACTTCATCGGCAAGGCGCTTTGCGGGATTCCATTATTTTGAACAGGAGGTCAGGAAAACATTATGTCTGTTGATACCGATACTCTCGTAATGGGAGCAGTCGCCTATGACCCGAAGGTCAGCACGATCTGGGAAGGCTTCAAATCCTACTTTGCGCGTCACGGGCTATCATTCGATTACGTGCTTTACTCGAACTATGAACGCCAGGTCGAAGCACATCTGGCAGGCCATTTTCACATCGCATGGAACTCGCCTCTGGCGTGGGTCAGGTCCGAGCGGCTCGCACGCGCGCGAGGCCAGATGGTTGAAGCCGTCGCGATGCGCGATAGCGATCAGGATCTGACCTCTGTGATCGTCGTCCGGTCCGATTCTTCGGTTGAGGCGATCTCAGACCTTAAAGGCAGGACGATTGCCGTAGGGGCTATTGATTCGCCTCAGGCCACTCTTATCCCTCTCTCCTATCTGCGTGCTCAGGGTTTGACGCCCGGTGTGGATTTCAAGGTCGAGTACCATGATCTGCTCGGCGGCAAACACGGCGATCACATAGGGGGCGAGCGCGAATCGGCGCGCGCGCTGGTTGCGGGTCGCGCGGATGCTGCCTGCATGATAGATGGCAATCATCTTATGTTCATCACAGAAGGAACTCTGGGGGCGAATGCGACACGCATTCTGGCGCAGACCGAAACCTATGATCATTGTAATTTCACTGCCGGGCCATCTGCGCCCCACGATCTGATTGAACGATTCCGCGAACTGCTGCTGAGCATGTCTTATGCGGACGCAGAGGTTCGTCCACTGATGGATCTTGAAGGTCTTAAATCCTGGCGGGAGGGACGAACGAAAGGCTATCGCGCGCTCGAAAGAGCGGTTGACGAAGAAGGGTTCTATGACCGAGAAGGGCGCATCATCGTCCCGAATTATAGATATTAAAGAACTGGGTTTTGATCGGGGTGCGCACATTCTGATCAAACGAGCTTTAGCCGATATTGCGGTCGGCGAGCGTCTGGGCATTCGCGGTCGAGACCCTGCACTGGCCGTTCATCTGCGCGGCTGGTGTCGCGCTCAGGGGCACGATGTTATCTGGCCTGACGCGCTGCCGGACGTTTCCGGGATATCCGATTCAGAAACCTCTCCGTTCGTCGCATGGGTAGTGCGGGGGAGTGCGGCTACAAGGCGATGGCGAGACGCCGCGCAGGCCGGTCTACCTGACCCTCTTATCTCAGGGGCAGTAATCGATCACCCCCCAGCTACATGGGGATTGGCCGCGCGCGGCGCAAAGATAGAAGCGGGAGGGCCGGAGTTTTTCTTTGGACTCAACTCGAAAGAGAAAGTTTGGGCCGATGGTCTTCCTCGCCTGTACGCTCAGGCGGCTGCCGCCCAGTGGAACCCCGCAACCGCTATTGACTGGAATGAGCCGTTTGAGATTGCGCCTGAAATCGAATCGGCGGTCGTGCAGGTGATGACATACCTGATCGAGAATGAGAATGCGGCGCTGCTTGTTCCTGCAAGATTCATTGCGCAGGTTCATCCGCATTTCCGGGAGGTCATGCAATTGCTGGCTATACAGGTTGCCGACGAGGCTCGCCACGTAGAGGTCTTCACCCGTCGGGCTACGCTCGGCGGCGGCGAGCTTGGACTCTCTACGGTCGGCGGGCAGGCGTCGTTAAAAACGCTTCTCGACGAGCCTGATTTTACGCTGGCCTCTTTCTTATTGTCTGTTTTGGGCGAAGGGACATTCCTGAACCTGCTCTGGTTTCTCCAACAGCACGGACCGGACCCTGTTACTCGCAGGGTTGCTCAACTGGCGGCTCAGGACGAGGCTCGACATGTAGCATTCGGAATGGGTCATCTTCAATATCAGATCTCGAAGGATGCCGGGACGCTTGCGAGGCTTGCCGCCGCAGTGGACCGCAGGCATCAGGCGCTTGCTCAGACTGCCGGGCTTAACGAAGAAGTTTTTGATGCTCTCATCCTTCTTGCGGCTGGTGACTGGACGCCCGAAGCAATCGCCGTAGGATTCTCTAAAGCTCAAAGCCTGAAAGAAGAGATGGACATAGATCGCCGAGCGCGACTTATAAAACTGGGTTTCCCAAAGGATGAGGCGGTCGCTTTGTCTTCTCTGCATACCCGCAACTTCATGTGAAAGCTGCCTTCAAATAACTATAAGGGCACGGCTGTAACAAAGTCGGTTGACAAGCATGGTAGGGGCAGGGCTTGTCCCTGCCCGAATCGCTGTAAGGCGATGACTGTCATGGCCTGTCGGCCATCCGGGCAGGGACAAGCCCTGCCCCTACTTTTACTTTGTTACAGCCCTGGCTATAAGGGTGAGCGTCTGGACGTGAATAGAAGCGCTCAACTATAGTGATGTGACTGCACTAGATTAGAAGTTGAGACCTCAATTGGCTCAGGAACAGCACACACCGCCGGTCTTTCACGCATGTCAGGCTACGGGGCCTGGCGCTGATCGCAGATATCTGCCGGAACTGAAACCGAAAGCCCCGATGGCAATATCTGCGCTAACCGTTAAACTTATCTGGAAGATCGCCCTCCTGTTGAGCGGTGTCTGTATTCTGCACAGCGGTTGCCGTTCGCAATCAGAGAGCGCCGCGCCTTCCATCGAATTCACACGCGTTCCCCCTGCCGAGAAAACCCGGACGGACAAGCTCGATATTATTCAGGGTCAGGTGACCGGCGCTCGACCGGAACAGCAGATCGTTCTGTATGCAAGGGCAGGGGCATGGTGGGTACAGCCACTGTCGAACCCGCCCTTCACAAAGATTCAGCCGGATTCGAGCTGGATCAATTCAACTCATCTCGGATCAGAATATGCGGCCCTCCTCGTCGAGCCGGGGTATCGTCCGCAGGCAATGATGAATGAGCTGCCAAACCCGGGAGGTGACGTGGTCGCTATAGCCACTACAGAGGGCGCAACGTTCGGCCCCACAGTATTGCCTCCCCTCTACTTCAGCGGCTACGAGTGGAGGGCCCGTAACGCTCCCAGCAGCCGTGGGAACAGAAAAAATCTCTATGACCCTTCAAATGCATGGACGGACGAGAGCGGGGCGTTGCATCTTCGTGTTACGAAACAGTCGGGTAAATGGACGTGTGCCGAGGTATCTCTGACCCGCAGCTTTGGATACGGCACATATTCTTTCGTCGTGCGAGATATATCACACCTGGAGCCTGCCATCGTTTTTGGTATGTTCACCTGGGGATACGCCGGAGGTGATCAGAATAACCGTGAAATGGACATCGAGATCAGCCGTTGGGGCGACCCTGCAAGCAAAAACGGGCAATATGTCATCCAGCCTTTTTATGTACCGGCAAATGTCGCCCGCTTCACGATGCCTTCCGGAGTGCTTACACATTCGTTTCGCTGGGAACCGGGAAAGATGTCTTTCAAAACAGTTCGCGAGTCCATAGGCGACCCCGATCCGGATGTCATCAGCGAGCATGTCTTTACGGCTGGCGTTCCTTCTCCCGGCGCGGAATCGATCCGAATGGCCATCTATCTCTACGGCATGACAGATGACCCTGTGCAGGATACTGCCGAGGTGGTTATTGAGAAATTTGAATATCTTCCGTGATCCTAACCTTGAGCGTTGCCGGTCCTTCAGATGGCTTTGGGCGGGCTTTGTCGTGTTGTGCTCTGTTGGCACAGCGCAGGCATTAGACCCGAACCGAGCGATGTCTGAATATATAAGTGACCGTTGGGACGCCCGGCAGGGATTTCCGGGCGGATCTGTTTATGCGATTGCCCAGACTCCCGACGGATACCTGTGGCTGGGCACGGAAAAAGGGCTGGTTCGCTTCGACGGATTGAATTTCCGCCTCTTTAATCATACAAACTCAGCCGCGTTCCCCGCCGGTCCGGTTCTGGGTCTTATGACAGACGCGGAGGGGAATCTCTGGATACGACCACAGAGCAGGTACCTGCTGCGTTACCGTGATGAAACTTTTCAGGATGTCCTGCCCGATCTCGACGGCGAGCGTTCCGGCGTCACGGCGATGTGCCATGGAACAAAGGGTGAAGCGCTGTTTGATGTCCTCGCGGCTGGCACTTTCATCTACAGCGGCGGAAAGTTTTCCAAGCTGATCTCGGCGACAGAACTGCCTAATATACTGATTATATCAATGGCGCAAACCGGCGATGGTAAGGTCTGGATGGGGACCAGAGATGCGGGCCTCTTTTACATGGGCGGAGGACAACTGTTCGCCGTTACGAAAGAATTGCCTGATAAAAAGATTAATAGTCTTCTAGCGGTTGGTGATCGGGAGTTGTGGATCGGCACAGACAATGGGGTCGTGCGTTGGAACAGCAACACTGCCGCTACATCCAAAGTGGCCGACCCGCTTGATCACATTCAGGCGCTTGGCATGACACGCGACCGCGAATCGAACATCTGGGTAGGCACGGCCAAAGGACTATTGCGGATGAACGCCAGCGGAGTTTTCTCGCTGGAGGAGAGTGATCGCGGGTTGACAAGAGCCGTAAACGCTATTTTTGAGGATCGCGAAGGAAATCTATGGGTAGGAAGCACGCGGGGTATCGAGCGACTGCGTGACAGCGCCTTTCTGACCTACTCTGTTTCACCCAACCTGTCGGCACAGGGCAACGGGGCAATTTATATAGATGGCGAGGGCCGTACATGGTTTGCCCCAGCCGAGGGGGGATTATACTGGCGAAAGGACGGGCAAACGGGAGAGGTGAAAAACGCCGGTCTGGACAGGGACGTTTCCTATTCGCTAACCGGCAGCAAAGGCGATCTGTGGATCGGAAGACGACGCGGCGGGTTGACCCATCTTAAAATCAACGGCAGTTCGTTCACGGCTGAGACTTACACGCAGGCAGAAGGGCTCGCTCAAAATAGCATATATGCGGTTCATCAGAGCCGCGATGGAACCGTGTGGGCCGGGAGTGTAAGCGGCGGCCTCACCAGATTAAAGGCAGGGAAATTCACAACCTATACATCCGCCAACGGTCTGACTTCCAACACTGTGACGGCCATCCTTGAAAGCTCGGACGGGACCATGTGGTTCGGAACGGCCAACGGCCTGAGTTCGCTGTTACAGGATAAATGGACGATATATGGAAGCCCGGAGGGCTTGCCCCCCGGAAGCGTCAACTGTCTTTTAGAGGATTCTAACGGCGTGATCTGGATCGGTACTGACAATGGGATTGCGATTCTGCGCTCCGGCCAGATACAGGTTCCACACGATGTGCCGGAGTCATTACACGAACAGATACTCGGAGTTACAGAGAGCCGAAATGGGTGGCTCTGGATTTCGACTTCTAATCACGTGCTGCGGGTCGCTCGCGACAAATTACTGACGGGCGTAACCAGCGCGGCAGATGTGCGAGAGTTCGGGCTGGCTGATGGCCTGCCCGGCGTCGAAGGCGTAAAGCGGCACAGATCCGTCGTTGCAGATCCGCTTGGGCGGATATGGTTTTCCACGAATCGTGGGCCTGCGATCATTGATCCGGGGCAAGTGCCGGACAATTCGGTTCCTGCGATAGCTCACATCGAAGGGGTTACGGTAGATGGCACTGCCGTTGAGTTGAAAGGAGCGGTTCGTATTCCGGGCGGTCGTCAAAGGATTACGTTCAGCTATGCGGGACTGAGTCTTTCGATTCCTGAACGCGTCAGGTTCAGATACAAATTGGACGGCTTCGATCCGGATTTCAGCGAACCCGTCGCAACCCGCGAAGCCGTCTACACGAACCTGGGGCCAGGCTCGTACAGCTTTCGAGTAATAGCAAGCAACAGCGCAGGGCTATGGAATGAGTTGGAGTCTGCGATTCAGTTCGAGATCGAACCGATATTCTGGCAGACATTGTGGTTTCGCCTGTCCTGCGTGATGGTCATTGGGCTTGCCATACTGTTTTTTTATCGCCTGAGGCTGCACCGGCTGACCAGACAATTGAATGTGCGCTTTGAAGAACGTCTTGCCGAGCGGACACGCGTCGCTCAGGACTTACACGACACGCTGTTACAGGGTTTTCTCAGCGCTTCGATGCAACTTGATGTGGCCTCGGAGCATTTACCGGAAGATTCTCCGGCGAAACCGCTGGTCGGTCGAGTTCTTGAACTGATGAGACAGGTTATTGATGAGGGCCGAACTGCGCTTAAAGGACTCCGTTCTTCCAGTAGCGATGCTCATGAGCTTGCCGAGTCATTTTCCCGGATTCAGGAAGAACTCGCTTTTAAAGAGCATGTCGATTATCAGGTTACCGTCGAAGGGCCGGGAAAGCCCCTGCACCCGATCATTCGCGACGAAGTCTACCGTATCGGACGCGAAGCGCTGGTAAACGCATTCCGCCATTCGCAGGCAAATCAGATCGAAGTCTTACTCAAATACGGGTCTAAACAATTGTGCATTCTTGTCCGCGACAACGGCTGCGGGATTGATCCTCAAGTGCTCAGTTCAGGCCGCGAAGGACACTGGGGGCTGTCGGGCATGCGCGAGCGGGCCGAAGAGATCGGTGCGAGACTGAAGGTTTGGAGCGGGGCAGGCGTCGGCACGGAAGTAGAACTGCTCGTACCCGGCGATATTGCCTTCGAGCCTCGCCCTTCGGAACGTCGTCGGAGCTGGCTCGCCAGATTGTATCCGCGAAAGGTCAGGACAGAGACTCTAAAAGCAAAGAAGCAGGGAAAGTAAACGCTACTGCCGGAGGCAATACCACTTTCGTAGTATAAAAAGATTCCAATCTCTGGGGATTCGCTTTTCCGTCATGGCCATTACTCTAAATATACAGTAAAGCGACTTTACTGTATGGAGTGTGTGTGATGAACATACGCGCTTTAGTGTGAGAGAAAACAGGGGCTGATCGAACTGAGTTATCAAAGTGTCGGGCGACAACAACGCTGCTTTTCTGAGAGACATAATATTGAATTCAGAATTTGAAATAAGTAACATTGCCTGGAAGAGCGCTCTACTGCTGGCCCTCTGCTTTATAACGCTTGGCAGTTGCCGCGTGCGACAACCTAACGCCGGGCCTTATATAGAATTCACCAGAGTGCCTCTGGCAGACGAGGGTGGCCCGGAGAAACTTGATCTGATCGAAGGGCGCGTCATAGGCGCTCGCCCTGAGATGCAGGTCGTCCTGTTCGCACGCAGCGGAGACTGGTACGTACAGCCCTTCGCTAACCAGCAATTCACGCAAATCCAATCCGATTCGAGTTGGCGGAGTTCGACGCACCTCGGAACAGAGTATGCCGCCCTGCTGGTCGAGCCGGGATATCAGCCTCCGGATTCAACCGATCTGCTGCCAGCCGCAGGCGGCGGAGTGATCACCTTGACTATTATGAAAGGCGAGCCGGTGTTCTGGAAGAGATGGTGGTTTCTGCTCCTGTGTGTACTGGCTTGTATGTCCGCGCTGTTAGCGTTCTATAGTTACCGGCTGCATCAGTCGAGCAGACAGTTGAATCTCCGCTTTGAAGAACGACTCGCGGAGCGGAATAGAATCGCGCAGGAACTCCATGACACGCTGTTGCAGGGTGTCATCAGCGCCTCCATGCAACTCCACATCGCAGTCGATCACTTACCAGCGGATTTGCCCGCGAAGCCGTCGCTGACTCATGTTTTGCAGATCATGAGTCAGGTCCTCGAAGAAGGCCAGGGCGCACTAAAACGCCTTCGCTCGTCGGCGAGCAGCGGCTCCGTTAATATCGAACAGGCATTTTCCCGTATACGGCAGGAACTCGCCGTCCATGAGCGAATCGATTTTCGCGTCACGGTTGAAGGCCGCCCTCGCCCGCTGCATCCGATCATCCGCGATGAAGTCTACCGCATCGGTCGCGAGGCGTTAATCAATGCCTTCCGTCACTCCGAGGCCAAAAGCATCGAGGTCGAAGTTGAATACAAGGCTAAACAATTGCGTGTTGTTATTCGCGATGACGGACGCGGGATTGATCCTCAATCGCAGGGGCCGGGGCGCGAACGACAACAGGAGCTTGCGGGCGTGCGCGAGCGGGCGGAAGGAATTGGCGCACAACTCAAAGTGCGAAAACGTGCCGCAGCCGGAACTCAGGTCCAGTTGTCAGTCCCCGGTCATATTGCTTTCCAAAGCCAGCCTTCAAAAAGCCCGTTGAAGTGGTTCGCCGGATTGTATTCGCGAAACTCCGAACCAAAGACTACAGAGGTTAAGAATGGAGGAGAGTAAATGAGTAACCAGACCAGCATACGAGTCTTCAGCGTTGACGACCATCCCCTGTTGCGCGAGGGGATTGCAGCAATCATCAACAGCCAACCCGATATGCAGATAATAGCTCAGGCAGCTAACGCAAGCGAAGCAATTCAAATGTACAGGCAACACCAGCCTGACGTAACTCTGATGGACCTCAGACTGCCAGACATGAGCGGCATAGACGCGCTGATCGCGATCCGTACGGAATTCCCGGAAGCGCGGGTCGTCATGCTGACAACGTTTGAAGGCGACGTAGACATAAGGCGATCTCTTGAAGCAGGAGCACGCGGCTATATGCTAAAAAACATGAGGCCCAAAGAACTGGTCGAGGTGATCCGACAAGTGCACGCGGGGAAGAAGCGAATACCTGCGGAGGTGGCGGCCCAGTTGGCAGAGTATATCGGCGACGATGCCTTGACAGAGCGCGAGATAGCAGTCCTGAAGGAAGTGGCTGGGGGGAACCGGAATCGAGAGATCGGCGAGCGGCTATTCATCTCGGAAGAGACTGTGAAGGTCCACGTCAAGCACATCATGGAGAAGCTGAGCGCGAGCGACCGCACGCAGGCGGTGGCGATAGCCGTAAGGCGAGGCATCATCCAGTTGTGAAAAGCGCCGCGTTAAAATAGAACTATGCAAAAGCAGAGAATAAGGAAACCTCTCTGCACAAGACAGCAGATTCAGCGAACCACGGATCGTTACAATCCTGAAGTATGCCGAAAAAGGCCGAACGGTCAACGCCGTCCGGGGCGACCACTCTCTCTACTACCAGTGAAAAACTGAATAAGACCTTTAAGAAATGTGCGAGGTGGTATATTACTTCAACGTTATGAAAAATAACTCGCACTCTGGAATTGATCTTCGCGACATGGCTCATCAAATCATGATTGATGCAGGGTTCGCACCGGACATCCCACACGCCGTTTTCACAGAAGTACAGGCGCTTGATGAAAGTCTACCCGAACAGACTGCTGATTCGTCTATTCGCGATCTGCGACACTTGATCTGGTCTTCGGTTGACAACAGAGAGTCTCGCGACCTGGATCAGGTCGAATATGCTGAACGGGAATCAAACGGCGATATACGAGTAATGGCAGGTATTGCCGACGTTGATGCGTTCGTCGTTAAGGACTCGGCTACGGATCGACACGCCGCTTTAAACGCAACGTCCGTTTACACGGGCATTGAGACTTTCCCGATGCTGCCTGAGCGATTGTCAACCGATCTTACGTCATTGATGGAAGAAACGGACAGGCTGGCCATCGTTATTGACATGGTGGTCGATGCTGATGGCGAGGTGCAAACGAGCGCCATTTACCGAGCCTGCATTCGCAACTATGCCAGGCTTGATTATGAATCGATTGGCGAGTGGCTTGAGGGAAACGGGCCTATGCCTTCAGGAATCGCGAGCGTTCCCGGCATGGAAGAGCAACTGCGATTGCAGAATGAAGCAACTGATAGAATTCGCGCGATGCGCCAGCGTAAGGGAGCACTCGATTTTGAGACTATCGAAGCAAGCCCGGTCACAGAAAATGGAAAGATAGTTGACCTCAAGGTCAAACAGAAGAACCGCGCGCGTTACATCATAGAGAACTTCATGGTATCGGCCAACAGCGCGATGGCCGCCTTTCTGGAAGCAAAAGGCTCGCCTGCCATCCAGCGCGTGGTGCGAGCGCCGGAACGATGGCCTCGCATAATGGAGATCGCTGAATCTCTGGGTGATAACCTTCCCTCGCAGCCCGACTCGCTCGCGTTGTCGGAATTCCTCGCGCGGCGCAAGGAGGTTGATCCTGAGCGCTTCCCGGACCTTTCGCTCTCGGTGGTGAAGCTGCTTGGGGCGGGCGAATATGAAGTGGTTGAATCAGGCACACGTCACGAAGGACACTTCGGGCTTGCCGCGCACGACTACACGCATTCAACAGCGCCCAACCGCCGCTTCGCCGATCTCGTCACACAGCGACTGCTCAAGGCTGTGATCTCAAACAATGTTGCGCCGTACACCATAGATGAACTGTCGCGAATCGCGCGGCACTGTACAGAGCGCGACAGGAATGCGAAGAAGGTGGAAAGGAAAATGCGCAAAGTCGCGGAAGCGATTTTGTTGAATAGTCGAATAGGAGAAACCTTTGACGCGATTGTGACCGGCGCAACAGGGAAGGGAACGTTCGTGCGCCTGATCGCTCCCCCTGCCGAAGGTCGCGTCGTGCGCGGAGAGCAGGGACTTGATGTGGGTGACAAGGTGCGCGTGAGACTGATTGGGACCGAGCCTGAGAGAGGGTTTATTGATTTCGAGCGCGAAGCGTAAAACTCGATATGTATAAATCGGCGCGGATCGGTGTATATCCGATATTGGGAAAGACAATCCCATAACTGATCACTCAAAGCGCAAGTCTCGATGCCGGAACCGTTGAAAACTCAGGATTTGGCCGCTCCGGTCGCAGTGGCACAAAGCTTCCATTAGGAGCCGGATATGACAGGGAACTACTCGCCATTGGTCTATATGGAAGATGTCACAAGGGTCTTTCGTGCCGGTAACGAGGATGCTCGCGTTCTGGCTGGCATCAGTCTGGAGATCAATCGCGGAGAGTATGTCTGCATCGAAGGGCCGTCAGGCTGCGGCAAATCCACATTGCTTGCCATCATGGGATTGATGGATAGCCCCACATCGGGCGTTTACGTTTTTGACGGGCAGCCCGCGCATGATCTAAATGCATCAGCGAGAGCCCGCACACGCAATCAGGAGATAGGATTCGTATTTCAAAGCTTCAACCTGATTGGCGATTTGACAGTCTTTGAAAACGTGGAGCAGCCGCTTGCTTATCAAAAGATGAAAGCCCCGGAGCGCAGGCAGCGTGTAAACGATGCGCTGAAGAACGTCGGGATGCAGGATCAGGCCAGACGGCGACCGAGCCAGCTTTCCGGCGGGGAGCAACAACGTATAGCCGTGGCCCGGGCGCTGGTTGTAAACCCGCGTATACTTCTGGCCGATGAACCGACCGGGAATTTAGACTCATCAAACGGAAAAGCGATAATGGAGATGTTCAGGCAGTTACATCAGACGGGCGCGACCATATGTATAGTGACGCACGATCCCCGATTCGTAGAGATGGCAGACAGGGTAATTCATATGCTGGATGGTCGGTTGGTAGAGGGAGATAGAATCCAGGCGAACCGCGTATTCTAAATCACGTTGCCACAGGCTCGGCGCGCGGCATTGATCGAGACGGGCGGGTGAAAGAAACCGTGCAGGAGGCAAAATGCGACATTTTCTGGAAACACTGTGGCAGGACCTGCGCTACGGCGCGCGGATATTGCTGAAACAGCCCGGCTTTACCCTGATTGCCGTCTTCACGCTTGCGCTTGGCATTGGCGCGAATACGGCGATATTCAGCGTCATCAATGCGCTGATCCTCAGCCCTCCGTCTGTCGCGGAACCAGAGCGCGTGGCTGTGATCTGGAGAACCCCGAAGGAGAAGCGTACCGAAGCCTACGTCTCTTATCTCGAACTACAGGACTGGCGCGCGCAGAGTCAGAGTTTTGAAACGATAGCGGGTTATAAGCAAAACGGTTTCACTATACTCAATGAAGGGCAGGCAGAGCGCATTCAGGGGATGCGTGTCACCGCCAACTTTCTGTCACTGCTGAAGGTACAATTGATTCGAGGTCGCGATTTTCAGTACGAAGAAGAGAAGCGCGGCGCTCAACCCGTAGTCATCATCAGCCACCAGTATTGGCAAAACAGATTGGGCGGGGACGAAGCGGCGCTGGGTCAGCAACTCCCTTTGAATGGAAGATCGTTCACCGTTATAGGAATTCTGCCGCCAGCTTTCGAGTTTCCTCTGGGTGATAAACAGATGGAGATCCTGACCACCATCGCAGCAGAGGGGCAAAATCTGGATGAACGCGGCGCGCAGGTTCTTTTGACAATTGGCCGCCTGAAGCAGGGCGTGACCTTCACACAGGCGCAAGCGGAACTGACCGCGATTGCCGCGAATCTGGAACAGCAATACCCGCAATATAATCGGGACATCACAGCCTATCTCGTGAGCGTGGAGGAAC
The DNA here is from genome assembly GCA_963804815.1 of Blastocatellia bacterium. Lineage (GTDB taxonomy): Bacteria > Acidobacteriota > Blastocatellia > UBA7656 > UBA7656 > DATEKX01. The sequence goes on from CAWDRU010000002.1 coordinate 769,566, forward strand.
AGGTTGTAGGCCGCGACATACGTCAGGCTCTGTGGCTGCTGCTGGGGGCTGTGGGGTTCATTCTGCTGATCTCCTGCACAAACATGACGAATCTGCTGCTGGTGCGGGCGAGTGGCCGACAGAAGGAATTTGCTCTGCGCGTCGCACTGGGTGCCGGAAAATGGCGGGTCGCCCGTCACCTGTTGACCGAGAGCCTCTTACTTTCATTGCTCTCCGGCGTTGTGGGATTGCTTATCGCACTGTGGGGACTGAGCGCAATTAAGTATTACGGCGCAGATCAACTGCCACGGCTCGACGAGGTGCAGATCAACGCGCGAGTTCTTGCCTTTACGCTTGCAATGTCCGTGTTGACCGCAGTGCTCTTCAGCCTGATTCCCATCCTTAAAGCATCTCGCCCGGACATCAACGGAGTTTTAAAAGCAGGGGCGAAAAATGCGACGAGTAGCGGCGCGCTGCGTTTATGGCGCGATTCGCTGGTCGTGGCGGAAGTGACACTGGGGCTGGTTCTGCTCATCGGCGCGGGCTTGATGATTCGCAGCTTTGGGATGCTTGTGAATGTAGACCCCGGATTTGATCCGAAGAATGTATTGACGGGCCGGATCAGTTTGACCAGAGCGAGCTATGAAAATACCGAAGAGCGCGTCCGCTACGTTAATCAAACGCTCGAACGACTCAAGGCTCTGCCCGGCGTCGAGAGCGCCGCGTTCGTTGCGCCAATGCCTTTCAGCGGCGGCAACGTAGGCGGCGATTTCAGGATCGAAGGCCATTCCAAACCTGAACCCGGACAGGAACCATCGGCCAACGTGCGCAGCGTCACTCCACAGTATTTTCAGGCGATCAGGATCCCTTTGCGTAAAGGGCGCTACTTCACCGAGGAAGATCGGCAGGGCGGTGTTGGCGCTGCCATAATCAACGAAACGCTGGCAAGACGTTACTTCGCCGATGAAGACCCGGTTGGAAAACGCATCTCGAACATTGGCGCAAATCAAAATGACGGTGATCCTGAGCGATGGGAGATCGTGGGCGTCATCGGCGATGTGCATCACTCCAGTCTTATCAAGGCAGCGACTCCGGAACTCTACCTGCCTTATCAACAGAACAGCTGGAGCTGGGGTAATTTTTTCGTTCGCACTACAACTGCCCCCGCGCCTCTAACACAGAGTTTCACCGACCAAATCCGGCTGTCAGATAAAACCGTGGCTATAACAAACGTGCAGCCGCTTACGCAGGCTATCTCCAACACCGTGGCTCAGACGCGGTTCTACACGTTACTGTTTTCGTTGTTCGGAGCGACAGGATTGATACTGACTCTCACGGGTATCTACGGCGTAATATCTTACACGGTATCACAGCGAACACAGGAGATCGGCATTCGGATGGCGCTGGGCGCACAGGCCCGCGATGTGCTTAAAATGCTGGTCGGACAGGGAATGGTATTGACGGCAATTGGCATCGCGATAGGCGTAGTCGTGGCCGGAGCGCTGACGCGATTGATGGCAAATCTGCTGTTCGGGGTGAGCGCAACCGATCCGCTGACGTTTGTCGTTATAGCGTTGCTGCTCGCGTTTGTTGCGTTGCTTGCCTGCTGGATTCCTGCGCGGCGCGCGACGAAAGTCGATCCGATGGAGGCGCTGCGCTATGAGTAAGCCGAGGCCATCTGCGGCTTACTCATGAGGTTAAACTTTGCTCTATGCTGAGCCGTGTGATTTGAGAGCTTCGGCAAAATGACAGAGCCTTTGAATCAGCCCTATCAGTTCATCCGTGAATTCGGTAACTACATCGCGCGGCAGAACCTCCGCCTGCAAGCTGCTGCCAAGGGCGGAAACAACAAAGGTCAGTCGCTTCTGTAGCTCGCCCAGAAACTCGATGGCCGCATCATCGTGAAAGCTGGTGGCAAAATCTCTCAGTAAGCTTGAAAAGGCTTCGCGATTTGGATGCCTGTTTTTATCCTCACCCGGCGGCTGAGATACGTTCAATGTGTTTAGCAGCCCTGAGATTCTGTACAGCGGGATTCTATAATTACCCGCCTCATTCCCGCTGCTGCCTGCATCAGTCTGAGAAGAGATAGATCCAAGATCAACGCCTTTTTCAAGTTTTGCCCACTCCGCAAATGGTTTGATCAGTTTTTCCTGAAGCTCCAGTTGAAGCGCCTCGATGAACTCGATGCTCATTGCCGTCCAATCTTTGTTGCGGCCCGGATATTTTGTCAACAACTGGTATACCTGCCGCCCTCTGATCAGATGCGTTCGCGTCCCTTCTTCGAGGTATTGCCACGTTCTCTCGAATAATGTTCGCGCGAGGATCTTTTCAAAATTACCCGAATCGAGATCAGGCGTGCTGCATCCGAGGTGTCGAATCACCTCCTTTTCATGCGCCGAGATTGCCTCGATGATAACATCATGAATACGTTCTATAATCCCGTGAACCGCCTCGTCAGTTTCGTGCTCGCCCGCACCTTTCTTGATCTGTTTGATCCGGTCCAGCATCACCCCTAAAGCTTCTGAACGGAAATCATCTTTTTTTGTTACCAGCCTGTCTTCAAGGACGCAATAATCTATGCCGGTAGACAACAGGCAGGCCAGAGCGTCTTCAGGCGTTTCTATGATGGGCTCGCCCATCACGTTAAACGATGTGTTCAGTATTATCGGGACGCCCGTCTTCTCATAAAACTTCTTAATCAGATCGTAGAACCTTCCGTTGGCCTGTCTGGTAACTGATTGAAGTCGGCCTGTGCCATCGACGTGCGCAACGGCAGGCACCTGTTCCATCTTATTTTTTCTGAACGGCGCGATTCTAAGCATAAAAGGACTTGCGGCATCAACTCCGTCCAACTCAAACCAGTTGGCCGCCTCTTCAAGCAGCACGACGGGCGCAAATGGGCGGAAGGGCTCGCGATGTTTAACTCTGCTGTTTAATACCTCTTTCGCATCCGGGCGGCGCGGATCGCAGAGTATGCTGCGCTGGCCAAGCGCTCTTGGCCCTAATTCCGAGCGCCCCTGAAACCACCCGACAATCTTTCCCGCGCATAGCAACTCGACCGTGTCAGAAATGACATCATCCGAATCAATGGATTCTATGCTCGGTGCTCTCTCAATCGCATTGGCGATGGCAGATGAAGAATATTCTCGCCCGACCGCGTCATGCATCAGCCTTCGTCTGGTATTGGTTTTCGTCAGTTCCCATAATCCATAGTACGCAGCGCCGATGGCAGGCCCGCTATCTTCGGCGGCAGGCATGATGAAAACATCTTTGAAACCCGACTCGCGGATGATTCTTTCGTTGGCTACGCTGTTGAGCGCAACTCCACCGGCGTAGCAGAGATTTTCGCTTCGGTACAGGTCGCGAATGTGAGATGTGAGATATAAAAGCGCCTCTTCAAGCGCGAGTTGAGTCGAACAGGCCAGATTCTCGTACGCCGTTTCATGTGAAGGCCAACGGTCATTATGGGCAAACCGGGCAGGTACTTTATCCTGAAATACTATCTGTCGGTTTACGATCTTCAGGAATTGATCCGCAGAGATTTCCGGCAAGCCATAAGGCGCAAGGCCCATAACTTTTCCGGCTTCGTTTATGTCCCCGAACATCTGCCTCGAAACAGCCGAAAACATTCCCCCCAAGCTTTGAAAGCCGAACATACCGCCTCTATTCGGAATGATCCATCTATAGCGCTCGACCAGATGTTTTTCGAGCGCCCTGATCGAAGTATCCGAGGCGGCATAAAGCGATATCGTCTCCCAACCGTCGGCGACATCTTCTACTATGACGCTGCGTTCATCCTCCGACATATCTTCAACCGGCGAGCCGACCCCGTCTATCACAAGAACAGCCGCATCTTTAAAACCCGAAGTGGCGAACGCGCTCACGGCATGTCCGAAGTGATGCGAAATTTTTAAAACGGGTATGTTGTTTGAAAGTATCTGAAGGTACGGGTTGCGTGTCAGGTCTTGATTCGGAGCGCTTGTCCTACCCTGCACACAAAGAACGACCATGCTCAGATCGCCGGGCAGGATCTTCGCGTAATCGAAACAGTATTCCAGCGCCAGAGAAGTGTAAGCCCCGTAATTTCTATCCCGTTTTATTCGCGAAAGGCGCTCTTCCTGAATCGCCACGACTATCTCATCGCCATGCAACAGACACACTGCCCCGTTATGAGAAGCGCTTATACCAAGAATCCACGGCTGACTTGTCATTACTCTCTCCTGTAGGAATTAATCAATAAATTGGCCCGGGCAGTAAGGCCAGACTGTTTTCATTCGCCTCTTTCTCAATTACAAAGGTAGACGTAAGCTTTTTCTGAATTCAGAATCCCACCGGAGCCGGATACATGGGTGATGTTTATAACACGAACAACGTATAGAGGCCATTGATTCTGCGAGCGGAAAAGACTTTTTAGTTACATAAGTTGTCAAAATTGTAAAAAGTATACCCGCTCGTATTATTGAGAGATGTGTGTATGAACCAACACCGGTTTTTAAGGCGAGCCGCTATAAAAGAATCGAGGATTGATGCGGAAAAATGCGAGGCTGACTCAGGCCATTATACGCTTGACGACCTCGCCTTTGACATCGGTCAGGCGGAAGTGGCGTCCCTGAAATTTGAACGTCAGCCGCTCGTGATCTATGCCGAGGCAGTGCAGGACAGTCGCCTGTAAGTCATGCACATGCACAGGGTCTGAGACAATGTTGTAGCCGTAGTCGTCCGTCTCGCCGAACGTCACGCCTTGTCTGATGCCGCCTCCGGCCAGCCACATGGCGAAACAGCGCGGGTGATGATCGCGCCCGTAATTCGCATCCGTCAGCTTGCCCTGACAATAGACCGTGCGCCCGAATTCGCCACCCCAGATAACAAGCGTAGAGTCGAGCAGGCCGCGCTGCCTGAGATCTTTGACGAGCGCCGCCGAAGCCTGATCCGTCCCTCCGCATTGAAGCGCGAGATCGCGCGGCAGGTCGTTGTGCTGGTCCCAGCCCCGGTGGTAGAGCTGGATGAAGCGCACGTTGCGTTCGGCCAGCCGCCGCGCAAGCAAACAGTTTGCGGCATAGGTTCCGGGCTTGCGCGAATCCGGGCCGTACATCTCGAAGACGTGATCCGGCTCTTTGGAAATATCCATCAACTCCGGCACAGAGGTCTGCATTCGATAAGCCATCTCGTATTGCGCGATGCGCGTTCCGATTTCAGGGTCGCCGTAAGCCTCGGCATTCATGTGATTCAGTTTTGCGACCGCGTCGAGCATTTGCCTGCGCGTGGTTTTGTTAACGCCCGGCGGGTCGGTCAGGTGCAGGATCGGCTCGCTGCCCGCGCGGAATCGCACTCCCTGATAACGGGACGGGATGAAGCCGCTCGACCACAGCCGGGAAAACAGCGGCTGGTCGGCGTTGAGTGCGTGGGCTTGCGAGATCAACACGACGAACGCGGGCATGTTCTGGTTCTCGCTGCCTATCCCGTAGCTCGCCCACGCGCCCAGACTGGGCCTGCCGGGTTGCTGGCTTCCGGTCTGTATAAAGGTGATGGCCGGGTCGTGGTTGATCGCGTCCGTGTTCATCGTCTTGATGATGGTGATGTCGTCAACGATTTTTGCCGTGTGAGGCAGCAACTCGCTTACCCACGCGCCCGACTGGCCGCGCTGACTGAATTTGAACAGCGACTTCGTCACGGGCAGCGAAGATTGGCCCGATGTCATGCCCGTGATGCGCTGACCCATGCGGATAGAGTCGGGAATCTCTGTGCCGTGATACTTGTCGAGCGCCGGTTTGTAATCGAACAACTCGATCTGCGACGGCCCTCCCGATTGATGCAGGAAGATCACTCGCCGGGCCTTCGGCGGGAAGTGAGGCAAGCTGATCAGCCCGCCCGTCTTCGGGTCCCTGTCAGAATCGTCCGCGACAGCAGTGGCAAAAATTTTCTGACCGGCGAGCGACGCAAGGGCGGCGATTCCAATGCCCAAATGGCCCGCTCGGCCTGCGAGGCCGAAAAACTGGCGGCGCGTCATCATCAATTCAAGTTCTCGTTTCAGGTCCATTTAATCGCCCCTCGCGCTCACTGCTTCGTGATCGTTTCATCAAGGTTGAGGATCACACCGGCAACTGTCGCCCAGGCTGCAAGCTCTGCGCTGTCGAGCCTTGTGTCCCATTTCGATTCCCCGACGCTCAACAGATCAAGCGCCGCCTTTCTGTCGCCCCTGTAATGCGCGAGTTGTCTGGCAAGCAGATCCCGCAGCACGCGCGCCTCTTCCTGAGAAGGCTTGCGCGCCGTCACCAGCCGGAACGCGTATGCGATGCGACTGTTGCCATCCTTGCTCCCTTCTGTCATAACGCGCGCGGCCAGTGCGCGTGCGGCTTCAACATAGGTGGGATCGTTTAACAGCACAAGCGCCTGTAGCGGCGTGTTGGTCAACGTGCGGCGGGCCAAACACTTTTCGCGGTCCGGCGCGTCGAAGACGGACAGAGAGGCGGGCGGCACTGTGCGCTTCCAGAAGGTATACATGCTGCGCCGGTAGAGATTCTTGCCCGTGCTCTGTTTGTAGGTCTGGGCGGAGAAGCCTTCGCCGAATGCGACCTCTTCCCACAGGCCCTCAGGTTGATATGGGAAGACCTCTGGCCCACCCATCTCACGGTTGAGCAGGCCGCTCGCGGAAAGCGCGCCATCGCGGATCATCTCCGCAGGCAAACGCAGTCGCGGGCCGCGCGCGAGCAACCGATTCTCCGGGTCTTTCTCGACCAGTTCAGGCGTGACTTTTGATGACTGGCGATAGGCGGCGGACGTGGCTATAAGCCGCTCGATTGCGCGAACGTCCCAGCCCGAACTCATAAATTCTGCCGCGAGCCAGTCGAGCAACTCCGGGTGCGACGGGGGCTCGCCCTGTGAGCCGAAGTCTTCTGAGGTCTTCACGATCCCGTTGCCGAAAAACATTTGCCAGTAGCGATTCACGGCCACGCGCGCCGTGAGCGGGTGCGCAGGGTCAACCAGCCACTTCGCCAGAGTAAGGCGATTTGGCGGCGCGTCTTTCGCCAGCGGCGGCAACACGGCGGGGACGCCTGCGGTGACTTTTTCAGTCTTGTTTCTGTAATCGCCGCGAGCCAGCACGAACGTATCGCGAGGCTTTTCCATCTCAGACATCACCATCACCGTCGCGATTGACCGGTTTAGACCTGCCTGCTGTCTCTTCAATTCTTTCAACTCAGCATACGACTCTCGCAATACGGTCGGCGCGGCGTAGGCTAGGAAGTAATCGCGAACGCGCGCGCCCTCTTCCTTTGTCCGCTTGCCGAAAACTCCTGAGAGCGTAGCCTGTACGGGATAGTGAATGGCGAGGTGTTCCACATCGGCAGGCGAGAGAATGCGGTTGTAAAGACGCAGGTCGTCAACCTGCCGCTTGTATGGAGTCCCCGTCTGTTTGTTGCCGATCTGGAGGTCGGCAGCTGTTCGGATTGGACCGGAGAGATTGTCCTGCACAACCTCCGTGTCATTCGGCTTGCCATCCACATAGAGTTTTAGACCAGAGGCGCGCGCCGTGCCGTCATAGCTAAAAGCGATGTGATGATACTCGCCCAGTGTCAGCCGCTTCCGCGTGCGGATCTGAATCGCGCTTTCCGGCCAGCGCGAGGTCAGGCGGACTGTGAGGTGTGCGGCGTATCTTTGAATGCCGACCAGCGCAACGTCGTCAAAAAGTAGTTCGTACCCGCGCCGCGTCCGCGGGTCTTCGATCTTCTGAAGCGCGGCGATAGGCAGGTTACTGCTCGGCTTAAGCCACACGGCGAGGCTGAATTGATCCGCCGCGTCGAACGACCCGACATCGCCGAAGCTGACCTGTGTTTCACCGTCGAAGACGGCGGCTCGACCCACAGGGCCGGGCTCGAAACCCGGCTCGCCATTGATTGTGCGGCCATGTTGGTAGTGGCCCGAAATGTCAGAGAAACTGCCATCAAGCTCGTAGTGGGCCGTCAGTCCGTCGCGGGGCGACGATGCGATCTTGCCCGTAAAGGCCCTCTCCCAGTCTCGTTGCGCGGGCGCTGTTTTTTCCTCCGCGAGCGTTTTTTCTCTGGCTTTGATCTCGGCGTCGAGCACGTCCATGCGCGCTTTCTGTTCTTTCGTCGGGAGTTGCAGGAAAGGCCGGGCGTTACCTTCGCGCCCGTCGAGACCCTCTTCACCCACGCTGTTGAAGAAGGCGAAGAATTGGTAGAACTCTTTATGTGTAAGGGGGTCGTACTTGTGACTGTGGCAGCGCGCGCACCCCATCGTCATGCCCATCCATGTAGTCGCCGTGGCTTCGACGCGGTCAACGACGTACTCGACCTGATACTCTTCCGGAATCGCGCCGCCCTCGAAATTGATCATGTGATTGCGGTTAAACCCGGAGGCGATCTTCTGATCGACGGTCGCATCGGGCAGCAGGTCGCCTGCCAGTTGTTCGATGGTGAACCGGTCGAACGGCATATTGTCGTTGAAAGCTTTTATGACCCAGTCGCGCCAGGGCCACATATCGCGATGGCTGTCTATGTGATAGCCGTGCGTGTCTGCGTAACGTGCCAGGTCGAGCCATGCCGTCGCCATGCGCTCGCCGTAATGAGGCGAGCGTAACAGGCGATCCACCTGCTTTTCGTAAGCGTCGGGGGAGCGGTCGGAGAGAAACGAATCGAGTTCTTCAGGCGTTGGCGGCAACCCTGTCAAATCATAACTGACGCGCCTGAGCAGCGTCGCGCGGTCGGCTTCGGGTTGCGGGTTCAGCCCTTCTTTTTCGAGCCGCGCGAGTATGAAATGATCAATCGGATTGCGAGGCCACGCCCTGTTATTGAGCTTCGGAAGCTGGGGGCGCTTCGGCGCGAGATAGGCCCAGTGCGTTTCCCACTTCGCCCCTCCTTCGACCCATCGACGAAGCAGGTCGATCTGCTTTTCGGTCAGAGAGTGGCCCGAATATGGCGGGGGCATTCTCTGATCCGGGTCTTTGGCGGTGATGCGCTGAATCAGGCGGCTGCTGGCGGAATCATTCGGCACGATGACGCCCGGTCTGGCAAAAGCTCCTTCCTTTGTATCAAGGCGCAGTCCGGCCTTCCGCTGCTTATCGTCCGGGCCGTGGCAGCTGAAACAATTATCCGAGAGGATCGGGCGGATGTCGCGGTTGAAATCGACAGGCCCCGACGCAGAGCCTTTCAAATCGCCCGACGCTGTGAATGCCGCGCAGGTTGCGGCGAGCGCTGCCGCCATTATCCCGATCATGAATTTGCGCTTCAACTGAACACCTCTCAGCCTCTCTTCAGCTTCGAGTCAATAACGATTTACGGCGCTTCGGGCGACGACGATTTTGCCACGGTAGCCTACTATAACACTGCGGGCAAATCCAGCGGGCCATTTTGACTTGCGCCTGATAGACAAAACGCTGCGCCATTAAGCCCCGTCTGTGAATCGCATTTTTTGTCTACCTACACCACGTTTCCAGCGATCAGGCTCTCTGCGCAGTCAACGACGGTGGTCGCAGCCGGTCGCGGCGTCCAGCCCAAAACCCTCTGCGCCTTGGCTGAGGTGAAAGTGTGCTTGCGTCCGAGGCTGGGGGTCACAAGCTTCAGCGCCGGGTCAAAGAGCGACGCGAACCGGAGCAAAAAGCCCGGCAGGGGACGAGTCGGGACCTTTTTGGCTCGGTCGCCGAGTCTGGCACGCAGCGCCTTCGAGATGTCAGCCATCCACATGAAGTCGCTGGCGGCGACGAAACGCTCTCCGGCGGCTTCTGGAGAGGTCATGGCGCGGATGTGGATATCGGCCAGGTCGCGCACGTCTACGACGTTGAAGCCAAGACGCGGGTAGCCGGGAAAGCGGCCACTCAGAAGGCGCGCGATCACCTGCACAGAGCCGAGGCTCTCTGTGGTCAGCACCGGGCCGAACACCGCGCTGGGAAGGATCGTCGTCAACGTGGTCTCGCCATCATGGCTGCTCATGAAATCCCAGGCGGCCCGCTCGGCGAGTAACTTGGATTGCCGGTAGGAGTTCACATGCCTGTCGCTCGGATCGGTCCAGACGGTCTCGTCGTTGAGGCTGTCGGGGCTGTGCAGCAGAGGGCTGGCGGCGGCGGTGGATGATGTCAGCACTACCCGCCTGACCCCGGCTTGTGTGGCGGTGCGTAGTATACGGAGCGTGCCGTCGCGGGCGGGAGTGATCAGGGCATTCGGGTCTTTTGGAGCGTCGCCGCCGAGCGGGGAGGCGACGTGCAGCACGTAGTCGCAGTCTGCTATCGCGGCGTCCCAGCCGTCCTCTGTGGTCAGATCGGCGACGAAGAAACTTAGTCGATCACCCGCATCGACTGCCGATGCCACAGCCGCACGCACCTCTGCCTCCTTCGCTATGCTGCGAACGGTCGTCCGCACCGTGTAGCCGCGCTTCAGCAGTTCGACGATGCACCAGCCGCCAACAAACCCGGTTCCACCCGTCACCAGAACAGTTTCCGGCATCAAAGCTCTCCTGTCTAAATGATATCTTTGCCGCTCGGTCATTTTATAGCAAGCTTTATCAAGACTGCTATACTACAAGGCCAATCACAGGCATCAAACATTTTGCCTCAGCGGGCGCGTGAACAGCACTCAATATTAGGCATTAATATACTTGACTCATACGGGATTCTGTGGTGGAATCTGAGGTATGGAAAGCCAAGAGAAATTCCCACAGACCCTAATCGAAGCAATCAGATACTTCACCGATGCTGATAACTGCCTGAATTTCATGGATCATGCTGCGCTGGCCTAATGGAATCCAGTGTCCGGCATGTGAATCGAAAGAAGCGAACTTCATCAAGACCCGTCGCCTATGGATATGCAAAGCCTGCAAAAAGAATTTCACGGTCAAAGTGGGAACCATCATGGAAGACAGCCCGATTGGTTTAGATAAGTGGCTGACTGCCATCTGGATGATTGCTAATGATAAGAACGGCATAAGCTCGTATGAAATCCATCGCAGCTTAGGCATTACTCAGAAGTCGGCATGGTTTTTGTTGCATCGCATACGCCTTGCAATGCAGCAAGGTACGCTCGAAAAACTCTCTGGCCCGATTGAGGCTGACGAGACTTTCATAGGTGGCAAAGCTCGCAACATGCATAAGAGCAAGCGAGAGGCGAAGATTCACGGTCGCGGCCCCGTTGGTAAAGCAATCGTGATGGGCATACTTGAACGCGCAGGCGAAGTCAGAACCAAAGTTGTAGAGAATCGAGATAGAGAGACTTTGCAAGCTGAGATAAGAGAGCATGTTCAGATCGGCGCGGAAGTAATGACCGATGCGCTTCCATCCTACGAAGGCTTGCATCCTGATTACGTTCATCAAGTAGTCAACCATGCTCTTGAGTATGTGCGCGGACAGGTTCATACAAACGGAATCGAGAACTTTTGGAGTCTCGTCAAGCGATGCTTGGGCGGCACTTACGTTAGCGTCATGCCGTTTCATCTGTTCCGTTATCTTGATGAGCAATCGTTCCGATTCAATCACCGCAAAGATAACGACGCGGGCCGATTCTTGAAAGCCTGCTCACAAATGACTGGCCGTCACCTCACCTACAAAGACCTGACAGGTAAAACGTTGATGCGGGATAGCAACATGCCGCGATTCGGTTTTACCGATAGGCTATTCCCGCAATAAAGAGGCATGATGAAACCTATTATTCCACCGCAGCCCGAAGACACGCGAACGCCTTACAAGCGATTTGAAGACCTCGCAAGGCAAGTGTTGACTATTCCGAAAGAGGAAATAGACAAGCGGCAAGCCGAGTACGAGCGAAAAAAGAAGCGGAAAAAGCGAAAGAAAACACCCTTATAGTTTAGTTGCAAGATGAACTATGAAATCTTTGACATTACGAAACACACGTTCTGCTTCTTCTTCCGTATAGGTTTCTTTAGGATGCATTACGTCATTTCTCCATGCGTCTTTTACCATCCGAAGATGCGCTGATGTTTCGGCGTACTTATTTCGTATAGCTTTCTGCCGGGAATTTTTTGCTGGTAAGTTTTTGATCGCTTTATCTACTTCATCAAGAATGTTATGCCAGTTCTTCTCGCTTACCAAGTTTATGTTCAATCTCTTACCAAGATATTGAGTGGCATGCTCCATCACTCGCATCAAGTGAAAGACTGAGGCTGTAGTTCGACCTAACGCGAGGCATTTAGCCGCTTCTTGAATATCGCTGGTAACTTTTGAGAACTTGGTAGCTGCTTCATCCCCAAATTGCGGAACATCTTTATATAATTCGGTCTGATGTGGAGGAATGCGTAAGAAACGTACTGAATCTAGTTCATCCTCAATACGTCCTTTCAGAATAGTGAGTTCACGCCCATATCTATTGAAAGTGTATTCTCCCGCATTAATATTTTCAGTCATTTGATTTATATACATAATGGATAAGGAGAGATCAGTCTCTTTGCACAGGTCAAGTATACTGTTCAAGGTTCCAAGTAAGTCCTCACCTGTGGCAACACGGCTAGACTCAGTATCCTCACTTACTACACGGGCTAACTCTAGCAGAGCTGTAATCTTAAAAAAGAGTCGAGCTGAAGTCTGTATCATATCAAGTAGGCTCACTAACTGATATTGTGAACGCCTCCATATTGGCATATCTACGACATATGAGTCAAGTATATTAATGCCCAAATTTAAGGGCATTCATATAGTTGATTCACGCAAGCTATATGAATGCCCTTTTGTCCGATTACATTTACAGAGGCCATTGAGGCGTCTGACCCGAACAGGTAATCACGAACAGGATGTCCGAGATTACCTCGCTGGCAAACAGGTCACGGACCTCGCGCCTGTCAGGGAACGCCAGTTCCCAGATGCCAAAGGGAGATCGGTTGAGCATAGGCACCCAACTGGAAGCGTTGCCCAGTCGGGTGCTGATAATACCATCGGGCGTCGCTGTCGCCTCGCCGCCGACCCGCGCTGACGATCCCCGCTCGGTAGCGTGCAGTTGAGCCCGAAAATCCTTTATGGTTTTGCCGTCAGCCAGAACGAAGTAGAGCGCCACCTGTCCAATGGTCAACTGTTCAACATTCGACGGGAAATCCTCCCGCGTCGTAGAGAAGCTGACCGTCATCGGCGTGGCCGTTTGTTCGGGGTTGTGGAGGTCGTACCACTGATCGGCAAACTGATTGCGGAAGCTGTAAACCCGGTCGGCGCTGATCGTCCGGTCCAGTTGCTGAATGACCTGCCGTCGATAATCCAGACTGTTGAGCGCGGTGTAGTCGATAGTCAGCAGCACATCCGCTATCGTGCGGTAGTCGAAGGGATTGGCCGCCTTTGGCATCTCCAGATTCCAGACCGTATCGACCCCCATGAACTCGAAGGGCAGCAGCAGGTCCGCCTGCGGCTCCAACTCGAACAGCCCCGTGGCATTAAGCGATGAAGTGAGCGCGACCGATTCCATGTCGCGCCGCACCGTCATGGCCTGAAACACATCGCCGCCGCTGACCACGCGCGACAGCCCCGATGCCGTCAGCGTCGCCCGGATGCCCTGATTGGGCGGGATCAGCGCCACGACAGAGGTGCGTACACGCTTGATCAGGCGCAGGTAATGGCCGGGAAAATCGCGGTCAAAGAGCGGCATCGGGGTGGCAAAGGTCAGCACACCTGTTTCGCGGAAGCGCTGAAACTCCAGCGGGGCCAGTTGCGACAGGGAGATGGTTTTGGTCAATTGCAGTTTGCGCTTGTTGGTCTCGAAAGCGAACTGGTCAAGTTCGTAGATGTCCTGAAGCAGGCGGGCCGAACCGGTCAATCCCCGGCGGTCGGGTTCGGAGGAATCGCCCAAGCCGCTCTCTTCGGAAGGCGGCTGCCAGTAGTCGTTCTTAATAAACATAGGCGTTGCCGCCTGACGTTCAAACGCCAACTGATTCTGCGCCAGTCGGGCCATGGCCGTGGCTTGCTGGAGGAAATAGCTGTAGACCTCCTGTAGGACGCCGCTCATCCATTCGTAGAGCTCGACATTCGTGAACTTGCGGGATAGAAATTCGACGGTCGCTTGAGCGTTAGCCGTTTGCAGCAGGGCGATGATCTGTTCCTGCCCGACAATGCGCTGATGGTCTTTAGCGAGTTGGATATGCTGGTCGCTGATGGCAACATCCTTTTCACTCAGCCCCTTCTGTAGCGCCCACTCCTGTTGGCGGTTCTCGAAGCTGGCGCGCAGGGAATGCCTCTGGATGTCGGCTTCAGCGTTATTGGCCGCGATGCTGGCGGCAGCCTTACCGACCGCCAGAGCGGCGACCGATGCGGAAATCCCCCAATGCGCGCCGATGCCCGTGCCAAGAATGCCATTGCCCGCCGCGTGAGTAAACGTTTCGGCTACGGTCAGGGCCGCATCCAGCCCGGCCACCCAATTGCGGGCGACCAGAGCGTTATGATAATCATCCAGCAGTTTGCGCTCCCATTGATTCATGCCCGCATCCAGGAATCCCCTGTAGGCTTCGACCTGAAACTCGGCCCGTTCCTTCTGCCGCTCGGCCAGGGTCAGGCTGTCTGCGGCTTCGACCACGCGCAGATTCTGGAGCTGGATATTCGCCTGTGCCAGTCCAAGATCCTGACTGGCCCTGAGCAGATTGTATGCCTCGACATCACGCTTTTCGAGCGCCGCCAGATAAGCGGCTTCCACCTGTTGGGCGATGGTGACCAGTTGTTTCGCGCGGTCAACGAGCGCCGTGTAACGATACGGGGTCGGCTGCAATGTCCTGCTCGACGACGTGCCGAAGGGACTGCTGGCAACGATCAGCGGCAGCAGTCCTATCGACTGTCCAGCGGTGGGAAGCTGTTCAAGCTGCCGCTTCAACCCCGTCATGTTGCGACCGCTGCGCAGCTTGTCGAGATTGACCTGAGCGCGGAGTTTTAAATTCGCCATGATCGGGTTGAGCGAAAGCTCCGCCGGAAGTTTCGGATTCACCTCCGGGGTGTTCAGCAATTCCAACGCCTGCATGTAGAGCGAGCGCGCACGCGGCAGCGATTCGTTGGTGTCGTGAGTGAACTCTGTATCGGCGAAATCCAGTAAACAGCGGACCAGCGAAATCACCACAAAGCGCGTGTAAGCATCATAACGAGCAGTGTTCGGATTGGTGTAAGAACGCACGACGATGTCATGAGGGTTGAGCGAATCTTTCAGCCAATAGACGTTGCGTTGATAGAGCAGTTTTGGATCGTTGGGCGTCGGGTCGCGTTCCAGTTCAAGGGCGTAATAGATCTTGCGCTGGCTGGCGGGCAGGTCGTAGGCATAGACGAGCCGGAACCAGTCGAGCGCCGCCAGATACTGGCCGGACTTCTGGAGCTGCAATGCCAGCGCGATGGGGACGAAGTAATATCTCTCCTTCAGATCGCGAGTGATTTTCTGCAATCGCGTGGTCGCCGGGTCTGTAACGGGAAGCGTAGCAGCGTCGATCTCTGCACGGGTCTGGTTGCGCAGCGCGAGCAGTTCGCCTTTCGTGCGTTGCTCTGTGATGTTGAACGGAGAGGCGAACTCACGGGCCTTTTCGGGGGTCAATTGCGGGTTCGCGCGCAGCTTCTCAATCAGCGTCTTGAAAGCGGAGGACTTCTCTGCGGCGGGCCGCAGGGTCGGCAGCAACAGATTCTCCGGGTACAGGAAGACCTGCATGGCCGAATACCATGTGGCGTATGCCCCGATCCACCGCAGTTCTTCGTCAAAATCCTTCTCGACTTCCGAGGCGGTATCCCGAATAAAGGACGAGATGACCAGAGTTCCCATGCGCAGGTTGATCAGGAGATTTTGCAGGGTCTGAATCGCCTGCTCGACGCGTGTGAGTCTCTGGTAGCCGCTGGTCTTGACATCGATCAGTAAACGTTGCGTCAACTGATCGGCAAATTGGGAGAGCGAGTCAATGCCGTCGGGTTGAAATGAGAGTTTTGCCATCGCCTTGACCAGCCCGTCGCGCAGCAGGGGCAGGGACTCTTCTTCAGCGGCATCGATTACCGAAAGGAGCGCCTGCCTGAGCGATCTCTGTTGATCGATGCGGGCTTTGAGCGTATCTTGCCATCTGCGACGCGCCTCGACGCTCACACGCCACTCCGGCGACACCTGCGGAAGGTCGATGGAATCCAGAGCCGTCGGGATGCGGAAGAAATCGGGGCTGAGGACCAGCCCTGCGCCTTGTTCTTCTTCTCGCCAGCGCGCAAAGCTGCCGAGCTTCTGCGCCTGCAACAGGATGGATGCCGCCTCATCGACTTCCGAATCCAACAGCTTACCGGCCCCGGCCAGCTTCCGCAGTTTCATCAGGCGGACGAAGGCCGCCAGCGTCAGGTGCTTCTCGGATAGTTGGGGTTCGATGTCACCTCCGGCATCCAGTTCGACCTGGAGGGCCTGCATGTCACGCACCGGCCCGATAACGCTACTGACCAACTCGTCGAATGCGGCGCTGCCTTTCGACTGGATCTGTTGTAGCTGCGTCCGAAAAGCCGCGAGTTGATCGGTGACCCATGTTTGACGATCCTGCCAGAGCTTGTAGGCCGGGTTATCGCTATAGAGATCGGCCTCGCCCATCAGGTCGGGATCTATGATCGGCCTGCCCGCGACATCATCTTGTTTCGCCCATCCGGTTTTGAGGGAATCGAGTTGCAAATCGAGCAATGTGGGATTGAAGTCGCGTTTCTCCAGCGGGTCGCGGGTGGTATCGATCAGACCGAATAAGGTTTCCAGTTGAGCTTCGGCGAACTGTCCGGGCTGCAACTGGAACTGCTGCAAAGGATTTTCAGGCCCGGACTGATCGACAGAACGCAGTGTGATATCGAAACCCAGACGCTGCGCCAGCGCCCGCAGTGCAGGAAATTCGAGAAGTCGGATAGAACGGATCTCCTCAAAGGAGGTGCCGATTTTGCTGAGCAGGGTTTCGTATGCCCTCTGGCGATAAGCCGCTTCCGCCGTTTGCAGAATTGCCCGGGCCTGCGCGAGGATGGGGCTGGTTGCGAGGGTAGCCGCCGTTTTATCAAAATGCCTGCGCAGGGCCTCGATACAGATCCGAATCTGATGCACTCGCTCCGTATAGAGCGCGCTATCGCCACTGAGTACATTCTGAAATGGCTGGTAAAACGTCTCTTTGAGATCATCGACTCTCAGGAAGCGATTGAGGGCCGTACTCTTAACCCTGCGAACGATGAAGTCGAGCAGACTGCTGAAATACTCCTGCACCGTCGGGTCCTTGGGCGGGTATTGCAACGAGACGGCGACGTTAATAACCTTCTCTGCGGAAAGATTTCCAGCGCCATTCCGGCAGCGCACCTTGATCGTCTTCGGACCCGCCGGGCCGGGGATGGCAATATTCTGAACATTCCACTTGACCCCGTTATTGATGGATTGGAGGACAGCCGGTTGATAAGGCGAGTTGTTCAGGGACCATTCGACGCTCTGCACGCCGCTTTGCGAGTCTTTAGCACTGCCCTCCAGCCGTGGCAGTATCGCTCCCGCCGCATCCGTGCCGGGCAGGTCTATCGTACTTTTGGGCGGCAACGTGATTTGCAGCGTTGGGAGACTTTCATCGACCGTTTGCACTGACCGTTGACTGACGGCTGAAACCTTGCCGACATTATCAATCGCGTGAACTGAAATAGTTCGCGGCGTCGTTCGGAAAGGCAGCTTGACCTCGGCTTGCCATACGCTTTGCCCGTTCACCTGGACAAGTTGCATACCCTGAATCAGGTTTGAACCATCCAGACTATACTCCACGCGTTTCACCCCGCTCATGTTATCCGTAGCCGAGGCCTGAAGCATAAAGGTAAATTTCCCGTTCACGACATTCTTTACCTGAAACCCGTTCGTCGCAGGCTGCGTGATCGTGACTGTGGGAGCGATGTCGTCTGTAATACTGACCGTGACGGTCCGTTTGGCAATTGCGAAAAAGGGGTTACCTGACTTTATGTTCTTGCCTGTCACCTTCGCAGTAATCTCGATCTGACCGTTCGTCTTGATCTGACCGCCGGTGCAGGTCCAGTTAATGCCGTTGCGTGTTGCGGTTTTAGAGGAGGGGCTGCCGAACTTGACTGTTACAGTCTCGATTGTATAGCCCTTGGCCGCGACTGTGCCGCTTGCCGTGATCGCAACCCCCTGAGAGGCTGTCCCGTAAAAAGGGGTGCCGTTGGCAGGTGAGTTGATCTCGATCTCTAAATAATTAGGTTCGGGGCCGGGGCCGGGGTCGTCGATATCGATGTTTTGTTTAATATTATCCTCGACGGGAATCAATTGATCTTCAAGCTGAGTCAGACCTGTGACAAAGTCTTCATTGAAGATACCGGAATCCGGCAATGCAAGGTTCTGGGCTTCGTCACCTGTCGAAACATTAACCGGGGGAGTCTCTCCACCGGTTATATTTTGGGCATTGTCCTTCACGATATTAATAGCTGTTCGTGTTTCTGCTTTCACTTTTGTGTCCTCATTTTGTTGACTTATTAACGGTTATCATGGCCCGCTGAAGCGCGGACCAGAACGGTTTGCGTGGTGGTTTTGGAGCGCAGCCTGACATCGGTTTTCAGGCATGAATCGCGCTCAAATATCTGAGCGCGATTCGTGCCGTCTGCTCTCCAACGTGTGCTGATAAATCACAGTGTGCTTCTGGAACTGAAGCACCATGCTCGAAGAGTAAATACATGATCCTGGCCAGCCGTCAGAGCCATTTTTTCCGCTTCCCTGAATAAATTCAATTGAGCCGGTTTTGACAGATCAAGGACCCTGCCAATACCAATATCTCTGAGTGAGTTTATGGCTTCAACGTCTTCAAGGAAAAAACTGTGATCTACCATGGAAAGGTCTGTCCCGAAGTAGATTCCGCTTCGTGCACCATGTCCGCCGCTCCCGATATAAACAGCCGCGCCCGGATACAGTGATTCAACCTCCATCAAAAATTCCTCAACGTGTTCCACACCCATTGGGATGTCAAAGGAGAAGGCATTTCCAGATAACCTGTTTTCATAGAAACGATGGACGATCTCTTCATAGCCCGCAACCTCATCGAATGCCACAAATTCTCTGCTGGTTGCTACAGGAGCGGCTGCTCCTCCCTTTAAGGCAGTCAGCGGCGCAAGCGTGAGCGCCGCCTGCCCAAGCGACCAGAGCGCCGCTCCCGTCTTACCCTGTTCCGCATTATTTATAGCCGTCAGGCCGTGCATCAGTGTGCCGGGGCCCGGCAACATAGCAACGGCTGCTAGTAAGGGCTTGGCAGCCCAGGGAGTTGGATGATCAGGAGCAGGCCCCATGCCCGTCCAGTTGCCCTGTACCTTCGATGGGTCGTGGCAATTAGCGGGGCATTGAATGTTGAAACGAGAGGGTGCCTGACCTTCACCTTGCTCCTGTGCGGTAGGAAACGCCGGTTCTTCCGGGGGCGGGCCGCTGAACCACTCATTAATCTGCTCCTGCGAAAGCGGAGCAAATTCCGCTGAGGGAGACGGACCCGTTGCCGCTGCATGACATTTGCCGCCGGGGCATTTTTGAGTCGAATCCGCAGAATCCGTGCCACTGGGGTCGCTGAAGCGCAAAGGGTTGTTGCGCGCAAATCGGTATAGATTTAAACCATCCACTGTTCCGAGGGGGTCGCAGTTGCTCCACCTCCCTAACCACGGCGCGTAATACCGCGCGCCGTGATAAGACAGGCCACTCTCCTCGTCCCGCTCCTTGCCCGTGAACCGGTAACGCTTCTTCGCAAAGCTGCCGAAACTGGTCTCGCCATAAGGCATGTATTCCTCGCGGTTCACCAGACCGCCCGAATCATCCAGCACCAGATTGCTGCTTGCCAGATGATCGCCCATATGGAATTTCACAGCCGGGGTGGTGTCATCCGGAAAGGGAGCGCCGACCCGAACCATCGCTATACGGCTCTGATTGTCCATCACATGCAGTGTGTTGTTTTCCTGCGTCGCGCCGCCCTGAACAACGCGCTGATGTTCAAAGATGCCGTCCACATACACCGTAACCTCGACCTTTCCGCCCTGCTTGCGCACCAGCTTTTTCACGCGCTGCCCGCCTGCATTATAGAGGTAGTGCGCATAGACGGATGGCTCTGAATCGCCCGCCTGTGTGCGAAAAACTCGCATACGGTCGGCATAGTCCCATTCAAACTGGCGAGAGGTAGTTTCCCGGATCAGGTTGCCGTTGGCATCACAGGTGTAGTCAAAATCGGTCTGTCCAATAGTTACTTTCGCCAGACGGTTGCTGCCCGCTCCGAACGTCAAATCACGTACAAAACCACGCCCGCGCCCAGCGCCACTGCCTGCTGACTGGTGCTGGAGCCGCGTCAGATTTCCCGCGCGGTCGTATTGATATTGCTCGATGTAGCTTTGTGTGCGCGTTAGATCCACGCTGCGCGGCGCGTCCTCCCACGGA
Source organism: Blastocatellia bacterium (assembly GCA_963804815.1). Lineage (GTDB taxonomy): Bacteria > Acidobacteriota > Blastocatellia > UBA7656 > UBA7656 > DATEKX01. The sequence continues at coordinate 789,884 of CAWDRU010000002.1, forward strand.
AGCTGAGGCGGCGTATCAGATTCACGCCCCGTTGCCGACAGCAGTCGGTAGAGCGGGTCATACGCAAACGCCCTGTCCAGAGAGTCTTTGCCAAGGGGAGTGTTGAGAACTCCGCTCTCCGGCGTACGGTCCTGAATCAGTGTGATATTGCCAGCCAGATCATACTGGTAAACAAAGTCCTGCAACGGCGCGCCGGTTGGACGATAGGTCAAAGCAGTAGGCGTGATATAACGCTCTGTCCGCAGTCGCGCCAGACGGAAGGTCTTTGGATCATACGCGTGGCGGGTCATCACGCCATTGCCATAGATGATGAGCGTCCGTTGTCGTTTGGCGTTGTAGGCGATCTGTTCGACATATGACCTGCCATCCAACTGCACGCGCTCCAATGCTCCGGCACGGTTGTATCGGGGCCGCAGTTCTTTGCGCTTGCCCTCTACGTCCTGCGGGTAACGCATGGACTTGACGCGATTCAGCGCATCGTAAGTCAGCGAAGTGTGATAAGGCGTTGCATCGAGCAGTTGCTGTGCGCGATCCGCGAGCGTCATCCCGGCAGGCGGCTGCCAGTCCACACGAAACGGCTGTACATGCCAGTCTGCGGGCGGGGCGTTAAAGACAGCCATGATCGCCGCATCGCTAATCACCTGCTGCACCTTCTCCAGAGCGTTGGCTTTGAAATCATAAGATTCAATCGTCACCATTCCGGCTTCGTCATAGTGCCGATAAGGCTTGCCAAGTAGATTGGCTGCGATTGCCTGCGCAGGAGTAATGCCGGAGTCGGATGCGTCTCCGTATGTCAGGCGCTCTCGCAAGGTCAGAGGTTGCGCGCGCTCGTCTCTCGCCCACAAACGTATCAGGCGATGTAATATGTCGTAGGCATGCAGGATGAGCGCGCCTCTGCTGTCACGCGCTTCCACCGCATTTCCGAGAGCGTCAAGGATGGTGCGCCGCACTCCCGCATCAATACTTTCTGTTCGCAACGGACGGCTGGCGAGATCATAGAGGTGCCTGAATGCGACCCGATCCAGCGCGTCAGTGACGGTCAGCAGGTTGCCCTGAATATCGTAAGTAGAACGAGTGATAAACCAGTCCGTATCCGGGTCCGGTCCATTGCGTGCTATGCCTGAAACCGTGCGACCCAGAGCGTCTACAACAATACTGGCAGGCGTGTTCCAGTGATTTCGGTAGCTTGTCGAAATCTCCCCGTGTGTGCGACCGGAATTGTCGTTGGCGTCGTAGGTGTAGGCTTCCCACGGAGTCGAGGTAAACTGTTCCGGGCGAGTCAGATCAACAGGCACGCCGAAGATAACCAGTTGTTGCGACCCATCGGGGTTGACCGTGCGGACCACCTGCCCGCGCGGGTCGTAGAACATCGTCGCCTTCTGTCCCAACTCAACATCCGTCGGCGGCGCGTAGCCGAAGCCTGCCGAAAAGAACGGCTCATACTTCTCCACTACGCGTCCCTTGTTGTCGTAAATTTGCCAGCCACTGACCACCACGCGCGGCAGGTCTGCGGCTGCGCGCTGTTGTCCGATTGCCTCTCCCGATGGAATTGAGCGGTCGGCAGTTAACCCCGCGTCGCCAAAGATGGAATCGCCAAAGGCAGTATCTTCGGCCTGTGTTCGCGTCTGAATCAATCGCCCAAAGCCATCGGAATACTCAATCGTTTCAATCGTCTCATTTCGCTCAGGCGAGGAGATGTCGGTTTCGTTTACGTGATGCGCGCGCCGGATAGTGCGGACTGAAATCGGCTGGCCGCGCTCGGCAAAAGCCAGAAAATTATAGACCAGTTGCGAACCGGGAGCCTCAATCGTATCACCAGCGTTTTCGCCCTCCTTTCCCATAACGGCTGTTGTTGCCAACAGCCCCAGCGGAGTGAAGGTCGAGACAGTGCGGTTGCCGTTGGAGTCTGTCACTTCACAGGGTTGAAGAACGCGATAATTGTATTTTGCTCTGGTCGTCAGACCGGCAGGGTCTGTGACCTCGACCGGCAGCAAGTCGTAAGTATCATAGATGACTGTAGCGTCATGCCCCAACGGATCGCGGGTTGCCAAAAGCAGCCCCCGTCCCTTTCCTTCAGGATCGTCCTGACAGTCAAAGCGTCGCCGTTCGGTCACAGCAAAATAGCCCTGAGCGTACTCGGACCCGGTGCCGCCGCGTTGATAGATGTATCCAGCCAGCGGCGGCAGGTAATCCCGAAACTCCTGCGGGTAGTCTGCTGTCCACGAAGTAGAACTGCCGGGAACCAGATAGGGCGGGATTTCAGGCGGAGCCTCACTCTTGTATGCTTCCCGCAATATCTGCTCTGTGAGAACGAAACTCTCTGTGCGTGCGACAACGCCGTGATCGCCGATCTGACCAAAGGGAAGCCCCTGAAAAGCCGGACCATCATAAAAGTTGAACGTCTGGCCGATGATGCGATGCGAGGCGGAACCGTCCGCGATGCCGTTGCGCAGGGCGAACAGACTGGGCGAACCGTCATTGATGATTTCGTGACTGGTGGTGCGGGCAACGCGTCCGATGATATAGCATCGTGCATCATCCCGGTTTGCGTAGGTCGTTACGGTATGTGTTGCCAGATATGGGTTACCCTGAGTAGCCCTCGTATTAAAATCTCGCCCGCGCGGGACGGCGATGGCGATCTGCGAGCATGGCTGTCCGTACGCGTCATAATCGTCCGTGAAGGTGAACTGCGTCATAGGGTCGTCGCCGCGCTCCCACTGCGTCACGCGATTGGCCAGAGCGTGAGAGAAGAAGATGCGCTGCCGTTCTTCTTCCTCGACATTCGGTGGGTCCACCTCGCGCGCGCCGTAAAGAGATTCTGTCACTGTATAAGGGCGGCCTTCTCGCTCTGTGCCGTCCAGAGCATACAACTCTGTGCGCAGAATGCTCCCCCGCAGACTGCGCAGCGCATCCCTGCGAGCGCGGCGAGGTAAGGATTTGAGCGCGTCAATCATTTCGACAGGCCGCGAAAGTGCCTGCGGGTCGCCTGAATAGAATTCGTTGCTGAAGTCTGTTTCCTGCCACTCGCCGAATTCATCGCCTATCGGGCCTTGATGAAACCATGTTCGAGTTTCAGCGGGCGGCGAGAACGCTTTTATCCCTACTCGCTCGAAAGCGCGGGCAGTGTGCAGTCCGTTTGCGTTGAAATCTTCAAACGTTTCGGTGTCTTGCTGATCCACTCGCCCGAAGCCGCGAAATTCCCGCTCCGCCCCATCCCAGTAACCGTGATGATAGCTATACTGTGTGGTGAGCTTGCCGCCCGAAAGAGCATCAATCACCTCGACACGAGCCACGACCTGAACGGGGAAGGGCAAAGGCGTTTTCCATCTTGTCTCGGATCGTTTTTCGTCTTCCAGATAGAAGCGGGTTGATGGCGCGTAATCCACGCGAGTCAGAGAGCCAATATTGTTACTCATCTCGGTTAACAGGTAGGGCTTGACTCCGCCTGTAAAATCCAGAAAACGCATGTTGGCTCGTTCAGCAGTGGTTGCGTCCGCGCTCCACAAAACACCGCTAATGCCCGACCCAAGCATGTCTGCCAAACGGACGGCATCAATATCGGATACCGGAGGCGTGCCTTTAATTTCGATGGGATTGCTCCAGCCGTTACCACTCTGGTTAATCCAGAGCGTGACCTTGTTGTTATCTATATAGACGAAATCGGCCAGCCCGTCTCCGTCTATATCGCCGATCAGGATGCGTTTGGGATCGTATCCAAAAGGCAGGCGTGGGCTATTGCGCATGAGGATACCTTTCGCCCAGTTCCCATAACCCATGTTCGGCCAGTATTGAACACTACCTTCGTAGACCAGGACGATATCCTGCAAGCCGTCGCCCGTCATGTCTGCAAATTTGACGCGCGGATCGGAGAAATTGACGTTGGGGAATTCGACCAGCGACCGGCGTTCCACTTGCCTGACTTCGTTCCAGCCTTTCTGAGGATCATTAAAAAAACACTCTAACCGGCTGCCTGAGCGAATCGCATCCGTGACGCCATCCCCATTCAGATCAATCAGACGCACTTCCGGGTCTTCAAGGTCAAAGCTGGGCGCTAAGGCATAGGGCTGAAATGAGCGGCTATCCCACAGGCCATCGAAGCGCAAAGGGAAATATCCCGCAAGCCCGTCGCCCACGACCATCAGGTCCGCCTGCCCATCGCCATTCGCGTCGATGAGCTGAACGCCTTTGTCAGCGAGGCGAATACCTGCCGGTGCCGTCGCCATCTCGCGCGGACGGTCAAACCGGCCTTCACCCAGATTGCGCCAGTAGCGCACCACTCCGTTCATTTCGAGTATATCCGGAAGCCCGCTGCCGAAGAGGTCAATCTGTTCATAGTCCGGATGGGCAAGCGAGAAGGGCGGCAAATCAGCGCCGGTCAGAGATAAAAACCTGCGCTTTTGGGGGTCGAATCCCGTATAGCCGAATTCGAGAGGCGGAAGCTCCTCAACCAGATTGTTCTCGTCGTTATAGCCAAGAACCCTAACCTGCCGAAGCAGCGAGAGACCGTTGCGCGGGTCGGTTTCATAATCAAGCGCATAGGTACGAACGAAACGGTCTTTGTCTGTATGCGTTTGAATGGTGATTGCTTTGCATCGTTTAGTAGTGCGAATTTCAAACCCTGCGCGATACTCAGAGAAAGCATCCTTGCGATCCTCGTATTCAAGCGTCACCGAAACCAGATACTTCGTCGTGCCGCGCTCGGTGTAATCAGCATATCGAATCTGTTGAAGGAGCGGCTGATTCCACTCGTGAACATCCGGGCTGAGCGGGTCGGGCTGATCGGGTATGTATCGATACTCGATGCGATTGCCGAAGGTATCGTGCGTTTCAGTCAGCTTCCATGCAAAGACCTGTCTGCTTTTTAAAGGGTCCGGGTTAGCTATAACCGCCGGATCACTGCCTGCCGACTGGCGGGTTCCATATAGACTGACCAGACCGTCTCTGCTTTGCACCTCCCAGCAGTTGTCACTGGTAGCCGGGTCGTGAAGGTGATAGATGCGCGCAAACAGCCCTTCGGTGCGCGGACGGTAGCGCGTTTTTACAGGCGTCCTTTCGACCGGCAACAGCTCTTCCGTGCCGGAGAGAATGAATGTGTCTTCGGAATCGTCATATCGGGGAACTCGCTTCGATGTTTGACGGCTGATTCCGGGCACACTCAAATCCCAGCCGAGTCCAAAGGGGCCGTTGCTGTTGCCTGTGCTGTAAACGAGGCTTAATTGAGGTTGAAAACCATTGCGACCGGGCGGCAGCATGATTGGAACGGTGAAATTTCCGGTCCCCGTGTGAAGATCGGGTGAGAACTTCTCTCCGATGCCAGCTTGCGCGCCTCCACCCTTGGGAAGCGATATGGTTGCGCTTGAAGAATTTGATGAATTGCTCATATGTTTTGTCCAACCTGCAATAAAAAATTTTTATACGACAATATTGCAAGCGCGGATGGTAACCGGGATCGAATCGAAAAATCTTTAGAGAGTTATGAATTTCTATGAAAAAATTCTGAAGGAACTTAAATCACGTAGCGGTTAAACATTTTTCCGAGAAAAGGAGTTGATGCGGGATGAGCTGCTGAAATGAAAGGGTTGTGGCGCAAATTCAGGAAAGAGGATGAGCGCTCAGAATTTAGAGAGCAATTGTTATTCTGACGCTCATCCTCTTTCGCGATTCCGCGCACCTGAACCCGCTCAACAAGTCTCGCAGATGAACGGATAATTCTTATTATCAATGATGGGTTTGATTCCGAAAAAATCATTCAACACAGATTCGGCAGTGCAGAAAGCGCCTTCCACCCATGCCTGATCGTTGGAGTAAGTTTCACCAACGATGAAAATGTCGGCATCTTCTCCTTCGATCAACTGAGACGGCTTGCGAATTTTCTGCTGCACGTCGCAAATATTGTAGTGTGCGGCATAGGCATGGTATCCCGCGTTGAAAGGCGGCAACGACCAGTCCATGTATCTTGCTTCCAGCGGTTCGGGCACATCGCTATAATCCGATTGCGGCCCGAAATGCACCGCTGCCAGTTGCTTGCGCAGCATCTTTACCATTCGCTCAGGCACTTTGCGCGGGCCTTCAAGCGGCTGGTAATCCTCCGAGATCGGCACCCTGCGCTCTGTATTCGGCTCCAACTCCAGTTCCTGCCAGAAACTTGTGAACTGCTCGTCATCGTAACTGGCGAGAATCCCGTAAACCGGGTCTCCTTTCTGGGCAATCGCATTATTCCCGAAATAGACAACCTGGCGTATCGGCGTGTCGGTGACGCTCGGCCCGATGGTGTTGCGGGCGGAAAGCTGCAACAACAGGTCTGCCTGTTTCACAGTCAACCGTTCCTGTATGCACTCTTCAACGGTGCTGATAAAGACTGTCGCGGGCGTAAACGGAGACTCGACGATGGAGGGATTGGTGGAGTTGCGGATTGAGTCAATATATTTCTTAGGGAAGCCCCGCGCTGCCAATTCTTTGAGCACGTCATCGGTCACTTCATAGGCACTGATTTGAGCCGGGTACGGAGTATTAACAGTATCGGCCCACCATGGCGCGCGGAAGAACATGCCTACTTTGTACGAGGGCTGCATGATTGCGGATTCCAGATATAACTGCACCTTCCTGTGATTGAGCACGTCGAGCCCTTTGTGGTCTTCATAACGGGTAGCCTGTGCCACCAGATCAATCGCATAGCGCGGCATTGCCAGCCATGCCGCATCGGTGGTGCTTGAGCCAGATTTTTTGTTTGGGTTCTCGCGGGTCGCTATCGAGTAATGAATAACTTTATCGATCTGCAAAATCGAGTGGAGGCGGGTGTTCGGATGATACTCGAACTTCACGCCTTTCTTTTTTGCCAGTTGCACAATGGCGGCAAACAGGGCGGTGAACATGCTGGAATAGCCTGTCGTCAAAGTCTTGTACTCGTTACCGGGCACAAATTCATTGTTGGCCTGGATAGCGACTGCCGAGTTCCAGTTTATAACGTTCGACGTATAGCCGTTTCCATCCGCCGTATAAGCGAAACCCTCCGGACCCAGTTGATCGAACATCAGATCCCAATAGGCTATGTCCGTCATTCGGTCGCCTTTTTTGAATACGGAAGAATCCTGTAATTCAACACTGATCGTCCCGGTCCTGTAAAACTCGCACCACTCGGCGCGGGTTATCTTCTTTGCTTTGGCTGGCGTCATTGCCAAATCCTGAATGACTGAAAACCCGTTGTCCGGGGAAGTGGCCGCGCCGAAGTGATCCACGTTGTAAGGCGCAGGATTGCTGGAGGTGATGTCGTTCAGATACATATTCTTCGTGCGCAGGTAAAACAGAGGATTGGTGGACTCGTTGAACGGCACTGAATATTTTTTGAGATCTAGCTGTTCGATTACTGTGGTAACCAGCCGGTGTCCTTCGCTCGAAGCGTCATTGTTGCCGTCCCAATCCGAATAGCGCATGCCGCCTAATTCCAGGTAAGAGTTATTCTTATCATCCTTGTAATACCAGCTGCATACGCGAGCGCCGGGAGAGCGCGTTCCGGGTTCGGCTTTGGAAAAGTCGTACTTTCCCCAATCGTACAATTCAAGCGTGTCGCCTTTGGTCAGTTGTTTCGATTTGTCCTTACTGCTGCTGCCTGTTTTACCATCCAGCAGTCGCCATGCTGTATAAAGCCCCGATGCTCCGGCTCCGAATATGGAATAGGTTTTATTTTTCATGATGTTTTATTCCTCTCCCAACCGGCGCATTTGTCCGGGCAGGTCTTTCTCAGGGATGACAATTTCTACCAACGAAGGTTTATTGGCAGGTTTTTTAAGCTCTTTCAGCACCGACTTCAATTCACTGATGGTTTGCGCGCGGTAGCCTTTCGCGCCGAACGCCTGAGCAAGGGCTAAATAATCCCATTTTGGCAGGATGTCAAAAGAGTCGAATTTGTGTTGGGGGCCGGGTTCAAATGCCGTCATGTCAACATAGACCTGCTCGATGGCATATACGCCGTTGCTTATCACAAACATGACCGCATTCAGGTTGTTTCTTGCCAGCGTCGAGAGCGACTGGCAAACCATCATAAATCCGCCGTCTCCGGCGATTGTCCACGCCCGTTTCCCGCTTCCAAGCTGAGCGCCCGAAGCCGCCCCTGTTTCAAACCCGATGCATTGCCAGGCGGCTGATCCCATGAAGCTGTTTTGTGACATGCCGTAAGCGTTCGTTGCCACGTAAAGCGAGGAACTGACGCCCAACGTCATGACGATCTCGTCGAGCATGTGATTGTCTTTCAGGAATTTCATCGAGTGCTGGAAGAAGCGGTTGTATGTGATCGTTTCAGGCTTGTCGTTCCAGTGCGGGTCTGAATTAGACGCCCACGGTTCCGGGTAAGCGGGTTGAGGCGGCGCGACGGTCGAAAGCGGATACCCTTTGGTCTTCTTGAAACGCGCCAGCAAGGCTTCCATAAAATCCTTCATCGTCACGCCTTGATACGTAAAATACCCAACCCTCGTCTCCTCTGTGGTGGCCAGCACCATCTGGGCATACTTGTTTTCGATAAACCACAGGTAGTCATCGGTGATGATGGTGCCGAGCGTCAGAAAGCAATCGGCCTGCGTGACAAGCTCAAGCACGCTTGCGATGGAGGCAGCGTCGGAATAGGTGCCAATAAACTTGTCGCCTTTTTCATCCAGCACCGTTTTTCCAAGCGTAGTGGTGGTGTAAAGAAAGCCGCTCGCATCAATGAGTTGTTGTAACAAGCCTGATAATCCGTGACGAAGCACCTCAATTCCTGCGAATATCATCGGATTTTTCGCTGCGGTAATTTGCGCCCATGCCTGTTCGACAGCGTTTTCAAGTGCCAGCGGCTCGCTTTTTATGGATAACGGGCGCAGGACTTTATTGGACGGTTTCGGACATGGTTCTCCCCAAACTTCTTTGTAACAGGCGATGTAAACCGGCCTTTTGTGCGTGATGGCTGCGATAAGCAGGTTGTCGATTTTTTCGGGCGCGCCTACGGATGTGCTCAGCGTTTCCGCCGCTACAGTAACATGTTCATAGACTTCCCGGTCACAGTCCATGTTGCCGGTCGAGTGATGGTATAAGACGTTATACATTTTGGTGATTTGTCGGGCATCCGCGCCCGGTGCCGCGCTGATGACAACAACGGGACTGCGTTCAACATAAGCACCGGCAATGGCATTGAGCGCGCTGAAGGTACTGACACCATATTGCAGCGAGACAGCTCCCAGTCCTCTGGTTCGTCCATAGGCATCGGCTGCATAGGCAGCATCAAGCTCATTAACAGCGCCAATTGCCTTCACGCCATCAAAATATTCCAGCGCCTGTGTAAAGTGTTTAACGTAGTCACCGGGGATTTGAAAGACTTCGGTGACATTGAGTTGTTTCAATCTGGTTAACAGATAATCCGCGACCGTAAATGGGTTTTTTGACATATCACTTCCTATTGATTCCTCAAAGCTCACTGTTTTTGAAACCGCAATCAGGAGGATCTATGAAGAAATCTGAGTTCACTTACCCGCCCCCATAACTGTGAACCTGGCCTGTCTTCATTTTGGAGGTTTGGCGAGTCCTACAAAGATCACTATGCCATCGCCGCCGGGGTTGCCGGTCTTTGGCGAGACATCGGAGTCGAAGTTAGGTTTCCAGTTGTTGCAGACCCACACGTTTCCCGCCTGATCGATTTTACAACTGGTCTGGCGCATTAGCGGACTGTAGCAGGGATCGCTGCCCGTGCCGTAAAGCGGTTCGCCGTTGTGCAGAAGTACAGGGCAGCCTGCCGTAGGAAGCGTGTAGCCCGCCTGCGGAGAGATCGGCTGTCCGGTCTCGAAACCCGGCGGACGAGTGTCAGGGCTGGCACCAGCCAGTTTAGAAATAGCCCCATTGGTGTAATCGGCTGTGGGGAGCATCTTGCCGAAATTGGCTACCCAGACATTGTCGTCGCCGTCAATCGTAGCGCCCCACGGACCGTTGACACCGCCTTCCTTAAACTTACCAATCTGATTACCGGTTGAGTCGAGCAAATAAATGGCGTCCTCCCCGCCTGATGCTATCCAGATGTTACCCATCGAGTCGATGGACAATCCCTTAAGCCCACGGCCAAGCGGCTGAGAAAACTCGCAATCTAACTTGCGGTTCTCAAGATCGATTCTGTACTGGGATATATTGCCGTCCGCGTACTCATAGAGGCTCTTGCTGCTTGTGACCCACGCGCTTCCGTCTGCGGCGATAGCGATGCCGAATGGGAAGTAGCCTTCTTCCACAGGAGCGCTGAGCGGGTGACGGGGATCGCCTTTCGGGAAAACGACCACTTCGCCGTTCCCGAAACTCGCGTTCCATATGTTGTTGTGCTCATCTGCAACCGTCGCCTGTACGCGCCACGTGCCGCCAATAAAGCCCTCAGGGGCTGGGGATCGGGGATCGCCAGCAGGATTAAATAGCGATACGCCTCCGTCCGCTGGCCAGTGGTCTTCGGTGCCCCAGCCGAAGTTGCCGAACCAGACATGCCCGTGCTCGCCTATGGTGACGCCGAAGCCGCCGCCCATAAGCCCTCCTCCCCTGAGCGGGGATTTGGGCAGGCCGTCCGAATCCTCCCAGGGCGTGCTGGCCGAACCGTCCGCAGGCTTTCCGTTCGGCTTTAGCACGATGGCGAACTGACAGGAGTTGGGCGTGCCCTGAATGACATTGTTCGAGATCCACGCATAGCCCCGATCATCGAAGGCGATATTGCCGGGTCCCCCAAACATCATCTCGTTTGAACCCGAATCGTTGACCTTGACTGCTATCGTCCATGCGCTGGGCATCGACTCAAGCGCTGGCGAGTAAACGTCCACAGCCTGCGACAGCGTGTAGATGACGGCCAGATTGTTAGTCGGGTAGCGCGCGATGTTCACCAGAGCTTGAAACGTGCTCGTTGGCGGCGCACCGCCGTAAGGCGGCGTAGTAAGCACAAACAGATCTCTGACCGCATTCGGAACTTTTAGAACGCACGCCGCAAGCAGATTAGCGAGCGACCGCGTCGAGCGCAGCGAATTCGTCTCATCCCCGTTAGGCGAGTTCAGCAGCACCTCCGACGAAGCGCCACTGCGCGGCGAAGCGAGGTTGTCGTTCATCAGCGAAGCGATCCGCAATCCGAACGCATCACCTCCGATCACACCGTTCTGCGTGAACTGGGCCATCGAGAAGGCCGCGGCTACCGTCGTCAACTCGTTAATGGTGATAGAAGCCGTATTACCCGGCGAGTGCTCATCCGAGTGAGCAGCCGTGTCAGACGCAGTTTCAGGAGCCGTGATCCAGGCTGGCTTATTAGGATGAAGGGCCGGACCGATGATCGTCACGAGATTGATCTCTTTGTCCAATGTCGCGATGGCGTAGAAAATACGATCAGATTTGTCGCGCTCCATGTGTAGCTCGAATCTGCCTTCGACATCTGTCATCGTTGAACCAACGATCAGGGGATCTTGCGCTGTCGCTTCGTACACTGTGACAGACACATCGGGAAGGGGCTGGGCGTTCGCAGGTCCGCCTGACTGAACGATTCCGGTTAGTAATTTAGTTTCCATAGGTGCGGATGAAATCACGGAGCACACACAGATGTCAAGTTATCATCGCATCGGGGTATGATCGGTTACTCGCGATGTGGAAATTCATGCTGATAGGAGCCTCACAATCGCCCGTCAGCGAGGGTTTCGCCGTTCGCGCCGCCCACCCCGCCTGCCTGAACTTATGGTTGACGCGGGCTGGCAGACTGGCTAGGGTCTCCGCTGGGAGGCGGGGCGTGATCTTCTTTCGCGGGCGGTCCCAATAATTCAGTGAAGATGGGTTTCAAAGCGTCTGCCCATACTTGATACCCTTTCACATCCAGATGCAGTCCGTCACGATTGGCCATACCTTCAACCAACTTACCGTCTTTGTCGGCCAGACGGTCGTTGATGTTCACATACCTGATCTTTCTCCCGTCAGCAAATCTCGCGATGTTGGCGTTGATCTGGTTGATTATGGGCATCACAGACAAGTTATCGTTGCGCGGGGTAATCCCCATCAGCACAATCGTGGCGTTGGGAGCCTTCTGTCGGCAGACATCCAGAATGGCCTTGATCCCGCGAGTGATGTCGGCGACCCGCGGGTCTTCGCTACCTTCGGCAGACAGCTTGCTGACATTATTCGTGCCAGCCATTACGACGATGATTTTCGGATTGACGTGATCCAGTTCTCCGTTTTTGAGCCGCCAAAGAATGTTTTCCGTCCTGTCGCCGCCCCAGCCAAAGTCAGCAGCATTCCAGCCGAAGAAATTCTGCCGCCAGTTGGCCAGAAAGTCTTTGTATTGCTCATCACTGGTGCCCCATCGTCTGGTGATGGAATCGCCTTCAAAATAGATGTCGATCCGGCCTTTCCGGGCTTTCTCAAGCAACCGGGCATGGGCGATCTGAGAGTTCGAGTCGGTCCGGGGAGACGGGTGGTCGGCGGCTGGCGCGTCGGACTGGCTACGCGGGGCTTTGATGAACTGGCTGGCCCATTCGATGAACGCAGGCCAGTTTTCGGTGACGCTGTGACCTCCGTTGTGTTGCCTCCATGCGAGTTCACCTCCGATCAATTGACCGACCGGCGGCATCGCGTCCGTCAGGTAGTCGCCGGGAGTGCCGAGGTCCTTTTTCTTCAACAGTTTGTAGGCAGGTCCCGCCGCCACCGCCGCCATGAAACTGCCGTGAGCGTCAACCCATTTTGCATCGCCTTTCTCGCCCACCCCGTAGCTGATAAAGCAGGGCCGTGGGGCGCACAGGGCGATCAACTCATGTGAATCGACGGGCAGATCACCGGCGGTCTTAGGCCCAAAGACTGCTTCCGAAGCGCCGTACTTCATGAAGTTGCCCGCCATCCAGTAGTATTCGCCGCCGGTCAGATTCTCCACCGTCTCGCCGTAGATGTGGCGGTGGAGTTTCGTGCCGCCTTCACCCGAAGAACCGATAAAGCCGATGGCAATTCGCGGTTCAAAAGCCTCCGTCACCAGTGCGGCTTTGCCGTAACGAGAAAGACCTTCGATCCCGACCTGTCTGGCGTTGATCGCTTTGTCGGTTTCAAAGTAATCGAGCAACTGGCTGACGCCCCATTGCCAGGCGCGCAGTGCTCCCCAATCATCCGGCTTGCGCGGCTGGCCTTTGTTGGTCAGGCCGATGATGCCCGAAGTCAACGCCGGACCATCGGCCTGAATGCTGGTCGGGCTGATGGTGCCATAGCCCCAGCCTTCGGCAATTAGCTGCTGTTGCCAGCCCGGCGGAGTCGTCTCGCTTCTGAACCCCCAGTCAAACTCCACTATCACAGGGACAGGCCCGACGGCATTGGCTGGCGTCGTCACGCTCGCCTGAATGTCAACCTTGATCAGCGGGTAAGCGGAATTATCCACATGACCGACCAGCACCTTGGTAATCGCCGGGATGCTTCCGATGTTTACATTACGCTTGTTCGTCACTTCCCAGTTCACCTTCGGAACATTCTTAGGGATACGGCCATACACCTCTCGCTCAAAATCCTCCTGAATTTCCGCGCGTCGCGTCGGCCATTGACTGGCCTTAGTCACTTTCCTGCCGTTCTTCAGGATCATCAGTTCCGGCAGCGGATATTTATTGGCCGTAGCCTCATCAAAGGTGGTCTGGTCGTTTGGGTTCGCGCCGGGCCGTAAGGCTTTGATCCCAAGCTGGTCCATCATGTTCTGGTGGTCTCCATCGCCGGTGAATTTCACCTGCGGAGGGAATCTGCTCTGGTCAGACTGGTTGGCCATCACTGCCAGACCGGTTGCCAGGATTAACGGCACAATAGAGACCGACAACAAAACGGCGACAGCGGATGCGGCCAACCATTGAACGGGACGATTGAAATATATGTGCATGATTTAAACCCTCTTAATAAATGAGGCAGAGCTTGCCGGAATAGTAAGGTAATGAACTCTGCCCGACGTGACGATTATTTTGAAATTTCAACGGTAGCGGTAAAGCCTGATCCGTTGGATGCCGAACTTACCCGGCACCAACCGCAGATGGCGGCCCTGATGTGTCTGATCTCCGTTCAGCCAGCGGCCCTCTATCCATTGACCATCTGTATACTTACCTTCCTGAGCCGAAAGGATTCCTACTATCGGGTCGCCGGGCGTATCCGCCTCGAAGGTGACTGTCACGCCCGTGCCTGCAAAAACGAACTCATTCGGGCCGGTCGAAATAACCAGCCCGCCGGAGATTACAGGCGGCGTTTGTGCATTTTGTCCGACAGGCGTGGGCATAGAGAATGTTAATGAGATGGCACATGCGATAACGAGAGTCACCGCCCTTTGTTCAAGCCATAGCCCGTTTATCTTCATCATAGCGGAATATAGCACCTGGAAAAATTTCCTGCCTGCCTCAGTTCACTATTATGAATTATAGAAGATCCGCATTGCCCGCTCACAGGCAACATAACCTGTCACAGGTGCTTGATTTTGACTCCGTGCATGGTATAGTAACTGTCGCTACGCTTCTAACAATTCCACGGGTTCATATATCTTTTCAAAGGTAGGCCCAAAGAGACGTATATGTTCAAAGTCGTTTGCCCTCGTTGCAATATGAATGTTTTTTCCGGGCGGTTCTGCTCAAACTGCGGAGGGGAATTACCCCCTGATTTACCGCGTCATCGGATTACCCGGTGGTGGACAGGTCTCACCGTTACCGAAAAGTCCATGATGATAACAGGGATTATCATCATCCTCTTCACCCTTGGCGGCATCATTAACGAGATAAAGATCAGTAGAAGAGAAATTCGGGGTGGTTTGGGACCCAGTACCATAGAATTCCAATCAGGAAGACCGGCAGTGGCACCCTCATCACAGGCGCTCCCATCACCGGCACCCCCGCCCCCGCCTCCGGCATCTCCAAAGCCCAAAGAGTGATCTAACTGAAACGATACCTTGTCGTCGCAGCGACCCTTTGGGCGGCCTCGTTCACGCGGCCAACCGAATTGATTAAATTCCCATCTTCGCCAGCATATCGATTGTCTCGCCCATCAACCGGGTCACTGTTGGATGAGACGCCTCGAATTGCTCAATGCTTTCTTTTAGCCCTTTGTCCAGCAGTTTATACCTTTGTACGTCGTCTCCTTCTTTCTTTTCCAGTAGATCCTGTATATCTGCCCTCAACTGCTCAAGAGTTTGTCGCTCGCTATCATCAATCAATTCTACCTGCTGAAGTTCGCTGTGTAATTGCTGAAGCCTCTTGTGAAGATGTTGCCTGTCCATTTTAGAAATCCTTTATTGTGTTCAGATTATCTCATGAGAATAATCACGCGGCAGAGTCAACGATACATCTGAGAAGTTTCGCGGTCAAATCCGACGCGGCGGATGCGGCCAATGACATTTGCGACCGCATGAAAATGTTTATATTTGCAGAATCAACGAAAGCGCCTCGAAAATGCCCGTTCTGAAATAGAATGAATTTAGCGGACGTGTTACATTTTAGTGGCTTTCAAAAATGTAATTTTATTCCCGGTAACCAGGGAGGCAGTCGATGATTGTGCGGCGCGGCGTGAAGCTTTCAACCACCGCTCTCATTCTTTTCGTAGTCGCTGGCATGTGTGTAAGCGCCGACGCTCAACGGAAACAAAAAAGCGCGAACGGTTTGCTGGAACGCGCCTTTAACGGCGAAGCGCGCATAATTGACCTCTCTCATAAACTCAACGCGAATGTGCCCGCCTATGGCGGCGAGCGCGACTCGTGGCGCTACGAGAAGCTTGCCGACTATGAGCGCGATGGGTATGCTGCCGGAGCCTTTCGCGTCCCTGAACATTTCGGCACGCACGTTGACTCGCCGGGCCATTTCATCAAAGGCCGGGAGACGATTGACCTCATCGACGTGAAGCGGCTCATCGCGCCCGCAGTCGTGATTGATCTTCGCGCAAAGGTGAAAGCCAACCCCGATTATCAACTAACGATTGAGGACGTGCGGAACTGGGAGCGCGGAGGAGCGATTCCGCGAGGCGCTGCCGTGCTGTTGCTGACCGGATGGAGCGAGCGATGGAACGATGTTGAGAAATATCGCAACGCGGACAACGCAGGTGTCATGCATTTTCCCGGATACTCCCGGCAAGCCATCGAATATCTGGCTAAAACACTGAAAGTCGTCGCGCTCGGCATCGACACGCTCTCGATTGATTACGGTCCGTCAAAAGATTTCGCGGGGCACCACCTCTCACATGGGTTTTCACTCTACCATATGGAGAACCTCGCGAACCTCGACAAACTGCCCGCTCGCGGCGCAGCCATCTTTGTCGGCGCGCTGCCAATCGAAAACGGTTCGGGCAGTCCGGCCCGCGTGCTGGCAATCGCGCCTTGACGCGGCGCGTTGCCGCAACATATGCTATCAAGCCACTCCCATATATAGCTTATGTCAACCAGACAAGAACGAAACCCTATTACTGAGTTATCTATAACGCCGTCAAAGCCTGAAGTTACATCTGCTGCTGACGCCGATGAGTCAAACGACATGGTGAACAAATTAGCCGCAACCGAAAAACAGAGCAGCCCGACCCAAGAGGTCGAATCGTTCTTTGACAGAGTTGTAGAGGAGCTATCGGGTTTGCGCACGCGGGCTGAAGCCGAAGCCATCGAACGCGCAGCCGACCTGATTTTAGATTGCGAGTCTCGCGGCGGTCGCGTCCACGTGACCGGCATAGGAAAGAGCGAGCACATCGCGCGCTACGTCGCTTCGTTGCTTTCAAGCACAGGCACGCCCGCCTATTTTCTGCACGCAACCGAATGTGTTCACGGGTCGGCAGGCCAGGTCTGCAAAGCCGATGTAACGATTGCGATCTCCAACAGCGGCTCGACGCCGGAACTGCTATACGCCGTCGAAGTGCTGCGCGACTTCGGCATAAAGATCATCGCCGTATCGGGAAACCCCGAATCGCCGCTCGCGCAGGCAGCGGAAGTCCTGTTGTATGCCGGAGTCAATAACGAAGGCGGGACTTTGAATCTGGTGCCGCGCGCAAGCATACTGGCAAAGATTTACGTCTTGTGCGCGCTTTCGGTCGCTCTGGAAGCGCATAAGGGATTGACGCGCGAACAATACGCCAAATGGCATCCCGGCGGTGCGCTCGGCAGACTCGCTCGCGGAGAGTGAATTCGATTGCGGATCAATTTAAGAATTCAAATCGACCCGCAACCCGATAGCGTCAGCGCCTGCCCGCGTTCAGTATGCGAATCAGCGCAAGAAACATATTGAAAGCATCCAGATACAGATCCATCGCGCCCGCTACATACTCGTTGGTCGGATAGCGGCGAATGATGTTCGACGTATCATAGAGCACGAAGCCTGAAAAGAGCAGCAACACCGCTATCGAAATCGCAAACGAAAACCCGAACGAACCGACCAGAAATACGTTCAGCAGACTGGCCAGGACCACGACGATCAAGCCGACTGTCACCATCCCGCGCAGAAAACTGAAATCGCGATTCGACAAAAAGACGTATGCCGTCAATCCGCCGAAAATTCCTACGGTCAGCACGCCCGCCTGAAGTATCGAGTTCGGGTTCGTCTGGCTGACGTAATAAAGCAGAGGCGAAATGACGACGCCCGTAAGCGTGGTGAATCCGAACAGCGCGAAAAGATTGACGACCGGCACATGGCGCACGGCCTGCGCGCCCAGAACACCGCCTATCATCAGGAAAAACATAATCCACGGGTGCTGGGCTGCTGCAAACAGCAGCGGCGGAAATGCGAATCCCAGAAACACGCCGCCAATTGCGAATAGCGTTGCGGTAAAAAACAGAGCGTAGACTTTGCGAATAAAATTTACTCGCTCGGCTACGGTCGCTTCGCTTGCCGTTCGCGGTTGAGGGGCCTGCATGCCTTCTTCGGGCGACCATGCATTAGGTTGTGAATAATTGTACTTTTGACGATCAAAATCGCTCATTTGAAATCTCCTGTTCAAAAACCTCTAACCGATCTCGTGTGGAATCAGGGCCACCGTTTCCGAGACTGTTGAGATATAAAAAGTATAGCATAGCTGCCAAATTTCAAAGATGTGTCAGGTGCGCTTTCTTTGCTCTCACGACGATCACCTGAGCGGGCATATTCATTCGCCCGTCATGAAAGTGCTCGCGCACGGCTTCGGCAACCTCTTCGGCTACAAGTGACAATTGCGCGGGAGGGAGGCTCGACACTTTAGTCCTGAGCGAGTCGCTGATCTCAACGCGCAGAGGCCAGAATTCACGAGGCGTGAGCTTTGCCTGAATTTGAAAATTGACCGCCTGTTCGTCTATCTCAATTGCGCCCGCCGTTTCGAGCAATCGCGTGAGTTTACCACGCTCGCTGAATCGAAACGCGCCCGGCGCACACGGATCTTCCGGCGGCGATTCCAGATAGCGAGACATGACTTCGGTGACCGCACTGAAAAAAGGGTTGGCTTCTTTTACGCCCCAGACCGCCAACGCCACTCGACCGCCGGGCTTTGCTACGCGCAGCATTTCTCCGAGCGCATCATCAGGCGCGGGAAAAAACATTGCGCCGAGCCGACTGACTACCACATCGAACTCGTTATCCGGAAAGGGCAGGGAATCGGCGAGACACTGGCGAAACTCGATATTGCCGAGTTTCAAAAGATCAGCTTCGCGCTCGGCAGCGGCGACCATTTCGGCTACGGCATCTGTGCAGACAACCCGGCCTGACTGGCCGACCACCTCGGCAATCGTGATCGAAGGCTCACCCGTGCCGCCCGCCACGTCGAGCACGCTTTGACCTTTCCTGATTCCGGCTGCCTCAATCAATGCGCGTGTGATCGGGGCAAACATAATGCGAATCGTTTTGCCGTGTTTTTCCCAGTAAGGCGCAGACCCGCGCCACTCTTCAAGAACGTTCCTTTCCTTGTCGCTCATCGCTTGAGTATAACCGGTCAACCCGCTGGCCGCACTTTGAAGACAGGAAAGCCCGCTTCAAGAATCCCCCCAATCGTTCTCAAAGCGGGCTGGTCTCACGTTCAATAGAAGAACGCGAGACTTATGTTGTGGACTGGATTAAGGTGTAACCTTGTCCTTGATCTTCTCTCCGGCCTTCTTGACTGCCTTGCCTGCTTTCTTGAGTCCTTTGCCAGTCGCATCGGCTGCATCGGCGGCAGCGTCTTTGGTCGCTTCCGCGCCGCTCTTTGCTTTGTCTTTAACCTCTCCTGCCGCATCCGCCGTCTTATCGCCTATCTTTTCGCCAACTGCTTTGGTTGCCTGCCACGTCTTCGCCGCCGCATCTTTTATGCTGTCAGCAGAAGCTTCCATAAGACTATCGATATCGCTTTTCTCTTTCAGTTCTAATGACCGCCCGCCTTCTCGATATTCGACCAAGGCTCTTTGTTTGCCATCGGGGTAGGTGATGCGAGTTGCGCGTGATATCTCACCGGATGGAAATGACCTCGATTCCGACTTGATCCCGTTCTGCCCGGTGCTGACAGCCACAATCGAGCCGTCTTCTTTCTCAACTTCCACTGCCGGTTTTATAGCGCCGTTATCTTTGTTATCCCTGGAACAGCCGAACGTTGCAAGTGCAAGCGCAAATACCAAAAACAACAATCTTCGTTTCATCATCTCTCCGTCCTGTTTAAACCTTATCGAATTTGTTTAATCATACCTTTATGGCAGAGTGCGTGCCAGCATTGCCGTATTCGGTAACGGGTTTAAAACCGAATCATCATAAGCCAATGCAGGAGTCGTCGTCATCTAAAAGTATTAAATTGTGACGACACGTACTGAATAAAAACAAGTCGCTACAATAAGCTTTTTGCGAGATAGAGGCGATCTTTGACCGCCTCTAATCACCGCATAACATTAACGCGCTGCTTTTCCGCCGCGCAGGAGCCTGTCAATCGAATAACCGTTGTAGTCGGCGAACCATATCAGCAAAAAGATAATCACTGAATATGACAGATTATGAGCCACCGTCTGGGCGTCGCCTTTGATCAACATGCCGAACGTCAGCGCGATCATCAGCAGTCCGGCCAGCACCGACCCGAAGTAGTTGAACAGACCCGCGACGAGCATCAAGCCTACTGCTACTTCCAGAAAAGGCAGCGCGTAGCCGAAAGACGTGACAAGCGCCGATGGAAGCTTGCCCGCGAACTCTTCCTGCATACCGGAAACGACTGTGCCTATCCCCATCATAAACTTGCCGATGCCCGCAAACAGAAACACAATGCCCAGGGTCGCACGCAGCAGCGCATAGGCGCATTCCCGATGACCGGGATGCGCGACACGCGCTTCTGTTTGCCAATCGTAATTAGTTTGCGAAATAGTTCTCTGGTCTAACATAACCATTAACCTCCTTGTTCGTTCTCAAAGACGCTCAAAATTTATTTGCGAGAATGTCGAAGGTGAATTTCACCTTGTCTCTCACTCGAACCAAACCGCCTTTGATTGCATGAGTCTTTACTCCAAAATCGCTGCGGTTGATTGAAAACTCTCCGCTTGCGCGAAAAGAGTCTCTGTTGAATGTAACCTGCGCCGGAATTACTATGTGACGAGTCGCGCCGTGCAGGGTCAGGTCTCCGCCGATTTCAGCTTCAAACTTATCGCCGCTGCCCTTTTTTGTTTTTACCTCTGTGCTTTTGAAAACAATGTCGGGATATTTTTCCACCTGCAAAACCTCTTTGCGCGCGCCTTCATTGATTATCTTTTTCTGCTCTTCTGTAAATTCCTTTCCTGTTTCCTCAAGCGAATCCGTCCTGACCGTCAGTTGTAGCGAAGCCGGTTCAAGCATCTCAGGAGAAACCTGCGCCTCGCCCGTGAAATTTCTGACTGCAAAGTGATGAGTATGCCCCATAAACCAGAGCAAGCCACCGGAATATGCTTCGACCATGAATTGACTCTGATCGGGCACGATTCTGTAACGCTCCGTTGCCTGCGGCGACGGTTGCGCTACGTTGCTTAAGGTGTCGATGGTTAAGGTGTTGATCTCTTGCGAGGCGTTTGTCTGTTCCCGAACGGCTACCATCGAGAAGATGACAAGCGCCAAAAATAAGGGCAAAGAAGCCAGTCTCAGTCTCATTCCTGCAACCTCCGTCTGTAATTCAAAAGGTGAGGTTATGAAGTCGTCCGGTTATATTTTTGCAACAGGCGTGCCGGGAGCCGAATGGTTGTCCGAGCGGCTATAGACGAATATTTACGAACAAATTAGCATTCGTAGCTCAGAACTCGTTTAAGCTGGCTGTATCACAATGCGGCGTATGAAACACGAACAAAGCTCAGGCGTTATCAGTGCTCGAACTTTTTAAATACCAGCGCAGAGTTTTTCGAGCCGAACGCTATGCAATTGCACAGCGCAGTATCGATGCGAACTTCGCGACCGGTATTGGGCACATAATCCAGATCGCAATCAGGGTCGGGCGAGTCAACATTGATAGTTGGCGGCGCAAAACTGTGCTGCATGGCCATCAGCGTAGCCACCACGCTGGCCGCGCCCGACGCGCCCTGCGGATGACCGATCATCGATTTCGTGGAACTGGCGGGAATCTGTCGCGCGTGGTCGCCGAATGCCATTCGCACGGCGGCAGATTCGGTGCGGTCGTTTATCTTTGTCGCAGTGCCGTGCAGGTTGAGGTAATCGATCTCGTCCATCGTAAGGCCCGCGCCTTCGACCGCCATTCGCATCGCTCGCGCGGCGTCGTGACCGGTCGGAGCAATCTGCACGCGATGATAAGCGTCGCAGGTCGAAGCGTAGCCGA
Organism: Blastocatellia bacterium; assembly: GCA_963804815.1. GTDB lineage: Bacteria > Acidobacteriota > Blastocatellia > UBA7656 > UBA7656 > DATEKX01. The sequence goes on from CAWDRU010000002.1 coordinate 811,577, forward strand.
CCACCTCAGCGTAGATCCTGGCGTTGCGTCTAAGCGCGTGCTCAAGCTCTTCAAAAATTAAAATCCACGCGCCCTCGCCCAGCACGAAGCCGTCCCGGTCGATGTTGAACGGGCGCGAGGCGCGGGCGGGTTGCTCGTTATATTTCGTCGTGACGGTTCCCATCCGGCAGAAAGCTGTCATCAGCCCGAAGGTGATGCAGGATTCGACTCCGCCTGAAACAATAGTATCGATCTGCCCCAGTCGAATGCTGTTCCACGCATAGCCCATCGCATCGGTCGAGCTTGTGCAGCCGGTCGAGACAACATGGCTCATGCCGTGAAGCCGGAAGTGCATGTTGATTTCGCTCGAAAGCATCCCGACAAACGAGGCGACGATTGAATACGGAGAGACGCGGCGATAAGCGGCCTCGTGATCGCCCCGGTCGTAATACTGTTTATATTGGCGCTCGGCGAACTCTATGCCGCCCGCGCCTGTGCCGATTACTACGCCTACGCCTTCGCGCTCAAGGTCCGAAAGGTTTTCAAAGTTCAGCCCCGCGTCTTCGGCAGCCTCTTCTGTGGCAAAGAACGCCATAGGCACGGCGCGCTGCACGCGGTCTTTGTCTTTTTTCGAGATGTAGCGGTCAAAGTCGAAATCGGTGACTTCGGCTGCGACCTTGCACGAAAGCTTCGATGCATCAAAGAGAGTGATCGGCCCTGTGCCGCTCACTCCATTTGCAGTCGCATTCCAATACGCCTCTCGACCTATGCCGTTCGGGCTGACGGCTCCAAGTCCCGTGACGACCACGCGCCTCAAACTCATCATGTCCCCTCCCAGAAATTTGGGTGATTGCTTTAAGCTAAATTAACAGTTCAGGTGTTGGTTACGCCAGCTATGGATGCGCAGTCTCGCTTACGACGGGCGACCGCTCGCTTTCGTTGTCGAAGCGGTCAACCGCAGAGACTCTATAGTAGTAAACCTGATCAATCGTCACGCGGTCATCGCGATATGTCACAGTCGTGATCGGCTGAGGGGTCAGTTTCAACCATTCTGTGTCGGGCGCAGATGCCGCGTTTGCTCGATAAACATTATACCCGACCACATCGCGCTCAGGGTTGCTGGGCCAGAACAGACTGATCGTTCCGTTGGATGATGCGAGCGTGACCGGCTCTGGCGGTGAAGGCTTGAAGGTATCGACCGGGGTGAAAGCGAACGCCTCGCCGTCTGCGCTTTCTATCAACCCGTTTGCGCCCTGCGAAAGCGCGCGGACGATGTAGACGTAATCGACCTGATATTGAAACTTACTGTCGATGAACGACGTGTCGGCAAGCGGCTCGGCATTGAGCGGTCTGCCAGCAGAATTCCTCTTCGCATTGCGGCGGTAGATGTTGTAGCCGACAACCGATGCGGGTTGTGAGCCGTCAACATTCGTTTCCGGCACATTCCATGAAAGAGTGACCTGATCCTGCTTCTGATCTGTAATCTTTAATCCGCCGGGCGGAAGCGCGATGCCGGGCGACGGCTCAAGCGCCACAGTGTTTGAAAACACCGAAGGCTGATCGCGCTTGTTCAGATAGCGCACGGCATAGCGCAGCCTCCTGTTTGCCAATACTCTCTGGTCGCCCAGATTCACAGCGTCATTGAATTCCAGATGGCCAAGCTGTTTGACCTGCGCTTCAATCGTTGCGCGGGCGAGGTATCCAATCACCCGCGCCAGATCTTCGTAGTCGTCCGGATCGAGCACAGGCTCCTGATCGCGCTGTTCGTCAAGGCGATAAACAACGGCTTGCGCGATATAAGAGCGACTGTCTTCGTCCGCGCCAAGCGGCGGCGCGGGCCATGAGAGGACGATTTGGCCGCCTCGCTGAATGGCCGAAAGATCGGATGTTCGTACAGTGATGCGCGCGGGCGGGACCGGCGCACCGACCTTGCCGCAGGCCGATAGGCTGAGCACGGCGCAGATCAGAAAGCAAAGCTTGAGCTTCACAGAATATACCGGCTGAGGTCTTCGTTCTTTACTATTTCCGCAAGCTGTTTCTGAACGTAGGCAGCGTCAATCACCACATCTTTTTCTTTGAGGTCAGGGCCTTCAAACGAGTATTCGTCCAAAAGCGTCTCCATTATGGTGTGAAGCCGTCGCGCGCCGATGTCTTCGGTTTGCTCGTTTACGGAAAAGGCGAATCGCGCGATGGAATCGACGGCATCTTCTGTGAACTTGATGTTGATGCCTTCGGTGCCGAGCAGAGCTTCGTACTGCCGCGTGAGCGAGTTCTTAGGCTCTGTCAGTATGCGCTTGAAATCTTCGACGGTGAGCGGTTTCAGTTCGACGCGAATGGGGAAACGGCCCTGAAGTTCCGGTATCAAATCCGACGGCTTGGAAACGTGGAACGCGCCAGCCGCGATGAAGAGTATATGATCGGTCTTCACCATACCGTAGCGTGTGTTGACCGTTGTGCCTTCGACTATGGGCAGAATATCGCGCTGCACGCCTTCGCGCGAAACGTCAGGCCCCTGGCCTCCTTCGCGCCCGGCTATCTTGTCGATCTCATCGAGGAAGATGATGCCGGACGACTCGACGCGCTCGATAGCGGTTCGCGCTACCTGATCCATGTCGATCAGCTTCTGCTCTTCCTCCTGAGTCAGATATTCCATCGCCTCATCAACGCGCATCTTGCGCATTTTTGGTCGGCTTCCGAACATATTTGGGAACATATCGCGCAGGTTTATATCCATTTCTTCGATGCCCTGCGGCGTGTAGATTTCAAAATGGCCCGGTCCAGACCGCTCCTGTATTTCAATCTCGACTATGCGCGCGTTCAACCGGCCTTCGCGCAACTGCTGGCGTAATTTTTCGCGCGTGCGTTCAAAGGCTTCAAGCCCGGAATCGCCGTCCGGCTCTTCGACCTGTTTGGTTCGCGGCAACAGCAGATCGAGTATGCGTTCTTCGGCGTTCTGCTCAGCTTTGTCTGCAATCTCCGTGATCTTCTCTTCGCGGACAAGATCGATGCCGATCTCGACTAAATCGCGGATCATCGATTCGACATCGCGGCCCACGTAACCGACTTCGGTAAACTTCGAGGCTTCGACTTTCAGAAAAGGCGAATTCGATAACCGCGCGAGGCGGCGGGCAATCTCCGTTTTGCCGATGCCCGTCGAACCGATCATGATGATGTTTTTCGGTATGACATCTTCGGCCATATCCGTAGGCAGTTTCTGCCTGCGAATGCGATTGCGGAGGGCGATTGCGACGGCGCGCTTTGCCGCGTGCTGGCCGACGACGTATTTGTTCAACTCTTCGACGATCTGGCGCGGGGTCATCTCGTCTAGTTTGGGACTGTCTTTCACTTCACCTGATAAATAAATGACCATGACAATATCTCGAAGGCGGGCTGTTGAGGCCGCCGATTTGCGGTAAAGATTATATCTCTTCGATCACGAGATTAGAGTTAGTGTAGATGCAAATTTCACCGGCAATCTTCATCGCTTCGATGGCAATCTCTTTTGCGGGCATCTCTGTATTGCGAAGCAAAGCGCGAGCGGCAGCCGTGGCGTAAGGGCCGCCCGACCCGATGGCTACTACACCATCATCAGGCTCTATCACATCGCCCGCGCCTGAAAGCACAAGCGAAACCTTCTCGTCTGCCACAATCAGCAGAGCTTCAAGGTGGCGCAGGTATTTATCTGTTCGCCACTCTTTACCAAGCTCGACTGCGGCGCGCTGTAATTGGCCGTGATACTGTTCGAGCTTGGCCTCGAATCTGGCAAACAATGTGAACGCGTCAGCCGTCGAGCCTGCAAACCCGGCGATGATCTTTTCGTTGTAGAGACGGCGGACTTTACGCGCGCCCGACTTCATCACGATCTTATCGAAAGAGACCTGGCCATCGCCCGCGACCACTACATGATTATCTCTGCGCACGGCGAGTATGGTGGTGCTGCGTACTCGCGGCCTTGTTTCACTGTTATGAGAATACTTCTTCGGCATAAATGGCGACTATAATCCCCGCGTCCGACCTTGTCAAGAAAGGCTACTTTCGCGCTTCGATCAAACAGAAGTTGGTTTCGGCGTCAACGGCCAGTTGATTTAGTTGCGCGTGAAATACGCCGTTGATTCCTTCAATCGTGATTGATGTGGAGGTGAGCAGGTTCGTGAGATGAAGACTGGATTCGGCGGTCAAAGCTCGCGCGACAGGCGTTAAGTCCAGAGGCACGGAATTGAACGTGTGCCAGGCATCGGAAATCTGCCCCAGATAGACGACCGTTCGCTCCGCGCTACGCCTGATAAACGCGACTGCGCCGTAAACGCCTGTGTCGAAGAGCTGGAAATCTCCGGTGCTGAAAATATCTTCGGACGTGAGTTTGAGTATCTGCCAGTAGGACTGTTTCAGCGCGAAATCTTCAGGCTCATCAAGCAAAGGCACGATTCTTTGAACCGGCAGCTTCTCTTGTTTGCCCTCCATCTGGCCTTCATGAATCAGGATTGAACCGGGCAGCGAAAGCATCAACGCCGCCGACGCCAGATTCTGTGTCTGATTGAATACGGAAGCCGCGCGCGGCTCATCATGGTTTTCAATAAAATAGAGTGAACTGCCGAGCGCCTCCGTCCCTCTTAACAGGCGTTCGGTGACCGATTGAGCATTGCGCGCGACCAGTCCATCATACATTCTCTTTTCATACGACAGATCGAAGCCGAGTTCGTGAAGCTGCTGCTCTTTGTCCCAGTAGGCTTCCGCGATGAATTTGAAATCGGGCCTCAGCCTTTTGACTTCGCGTATGGCTTCGTCCCAGAACTCGCCGGGCATTCGCTCGTCGAACCACGAATCTGACACGAGCGGGTACCATTGTCGGCGTATGTAATCTTTCAACACAAGCATCGCCATATCGCAGCGAACGCCGTCCGCATACCGGCTTATCCATTTGAGCGTATCAATCATCCGCGCTCTCAATTCTGGATTTGTGTAATCAAGCTGCGCCGTGTCGTGCCAGGGAGGGAAGTAAGGGTCGCGCCCGAAGGCAATCACTTCGCCTGACGGGTGAAGAAAGAACTCGCCGGTTGATTGTTTTCGCGCTTCCGTGTTGCTTGAAATGAAGTGATCCGGCTGTTCGCCAATCCACGGAGAATCAAGCGCCATGTGGTTTGAAACGAAGTCAACGATGACTGAAAGCCCAGCCTTGTGAGCGCGTTTGGTCAGTGCGACGAACTGTCGCTTTCCACCCAGAAGTCGATTGAATTTGTAACGGGGAAGCGCGTAAGGCGAACCTTCATAATCTTCGGCGACTATCTTCGATATTCTGTAAGCGCCGGGGCTGATCTGCCAGACGCCCATCAGCCAGACAGAATCGAAACCAAGCCGGGCTAATTCATCCAACTCGGCTTGCGTGATCTGATCAAAATTCCGGCAGCGCACGCGCGCATTGATTTCGTATATTCGCAATGTTTGGTGCCAGTTTTATTAATGACCTGCGAGGCTCTGCCTGTGCGGCAACGCCATATCTTCTTCCAACCCTTCGAGCCATGAAAAACGGACTGCTTCGGCCAGAAAGAGCCGCTTGTCAGTCGTCAGTGACATCAGATATCTATCGCGGTTTCTCAAGCCGTCTTCCGTGATGGCCTTTAAAACCTCTCTGCCGCGTTCGCTCAACGAAACCAGCAACTGCGGCCTGTGCGAGTTCAATTCGTAAGTCAGGTCCAGAAGTCCAAGCTGCTGCATACGTTTACATAACTGGCCCGTCGCTGTCCTGTCCCTTACCAGATGCTCAGCCAGCGACCTCAGCGGCAGGTTTATCTCTCCCAGACAGTGGACGGCCAGCAGCACCTGGTAATGCTCGAAGGTCGTATTATGACCGGCTGCCGCCCGTGCATAAAAATCATCCAGCGTCCGAAGATAACTGCGAGCCGTTGTTAATTGCTCATAAATATCAGTCCCTGCACCACTTACCTTCTCATCAGCAGACATCTACTTCTCCTGTTCTTGCATCTAGCTACTTGGCGAATTATGTTGTATAATGCAAGGTTACAGGTTATATTATGTATTGCATCACAGGATGTCAACCACTATTTGGTGTTGACTTAAAATAGAGGCACCGCTGGAGACGAAAGGGGTGCCTTTTAGTTCGGTCTAAAAATTTTTCGGTCTAAATAAAAGGTGGATGGCGAAAGGCGGAATGAAAAGTCGAATGGACAAAGACATTCTAATAGACGCTACCGAAGAGGGGAACGAAGATTTTGGCCCCGCTGTCGGAATTGAGCGCATCGTAGCAGAAATAGATGAAGACGAAGCTGAGTCCCTGTGGGAATCCGTTGCTGTTGAAGAAGAGGAAACTTCCGAACCGGCTGAAGAACCGGCTGACGATGTTGACGTTGATTTAGAGCCTGGAAAAGACGAATCCCTCGATCCTATGCGGCTTTACCTTCGCGAAATGAGTTCTGTCCCGTTGCTCACTCGCGAGGATGAAATTCGCATAGCCAAGCGAATCGAACGCGGCAACAAGCGTATCTATAAAGCGCTTTCGCGTTCGTTCATCACAATTGAGGAGATCGGGCAGCTTTACGATAAATTGCTGGAAGGCGAGATCAACCCTCAGGACATAATTGATGTCGCGACGGACCCGGAGGCTGAAGAAGCGCTTGAAGAGCAGCGCGAAGAGATTCGCCTGCACGTCATGGCGGAGTTCGAGCAGATAATAAAATCGCACGAGAAGCTTATAAAACTGGGGATGAAGATAGAGGCCGAGCCGAAATCTTCCAAGAAGCTCAAGCGGCTTCGCCGCCAGTACGCGCATCAGCTTATCGAGATGTCGAAGCGCGTCCGAAGCTTCACCTTCAGCGCCGAAATGCGACGCCGATTTATGGAGATCATCGACTCGGTGGTCAGCGACATTCGCGCGGCTGAATCGGACCTTCATCGCATCGAGCGTGCGCTTGAAAACAAGCGCCGCAAGGATATCGATGAGCTGAAGAAACAACAGCGCGTGCTTCGCAAATCCGTACGCGAGATCGAGCATCAATATTCGGCGACGGCTGTTGACATCAAGCGCACGCAGCAGACCATCATCGCTGCCGAAGCCGAAGTCGAGCAGGCCAAGCGCGAAATGATCGAAGCGAATCTGCGACTGGTCATCTCGATTGCAAAGAACTACATCAATCGCGGGCTGCACTTCCTCGACCTGATTCAGGAAGGCAACATCGGGTTGATGCGCGCGGTCGAAAAATTCGACTGGCGGCGCGGATACAAGTTCTCAACCTACGCGACCTGGTGGATCAGGCAGGCCGTTACGCGCGCGATTGCAGATCAGGGGCGAACGATTCGCGTGCCTGTTCATATGGTTGAAGTCATCAACAAGATTCTTCGCACGCAGCGATTGATGGTGCAGGAACTTGGCCGCGAGCCTACGCACGAAGAGCTTGCTCGCCGCGTTGATATGCCCGCGTGGAAGGTTCGCAAAGCGCTCAAGATCGCGCAGCAGCCGATATCGCTTGAAACGCCGATAGGCGACGACGGCGAGACTACGATAGCAAGCTTCATCGAAGACCGTCGCTCGGCCAACCCTGCGGAGACCGCTATAACGAACAACCTCCGCGAGTTGACGGAAGATGTGCTTTCGACGCTGACCCCGCGCGAGAAAGAGATCATCAAGATGCGCTTCGGCCTCGACCAATCGGGCGAAGAACGCACGCTTGAAGAGGTCGGCAAGCACTTTAACGTTACGCGCGAGCGCATACGCCAGATCGAAGCCAAAGCGCTTGCGAAGCTTCGCCACCCGTCGCGCTCGCGAAGGCTCAGAGCCTTTCTCGATGGAACAGCCATAGCTTCATAAAACAACGATACACAACTTTAAACTTTTGAAGGGCCGACCGTCGGCCCTTTTTTATTTTGAAGTAAGTGAAAAAAAAGAGAGCCCGAAGGCTCCCTGAGATAAACTTCCCAATCGAAGAAAGTTATCGAAGAAAGTTAGAAGATGATCTTGCCCGCAATCTGAATGTTGCGACGCCCGAAGAAATTGGCTGGCACGTATCCACCAACCGTGTTTCCGTTAGCGTCCGTCGTAGCTCCCGTGTTGATCTCGGCTTCACCGCCCGAAATAAACAGGTTGGCGTGGTTGAAGACGTTGAATGCTTCGACGCGTAGCTGGAACTTGACGCTTTCAGTTATATTCAGATTCTTGAACAACGCCGCGTCCAGATTCCAGAAGCCCGGTCCACGGAAAGCATTGCGTTTGGACATATTCGCCGGGAACGGTCCGAAGTCAGCCCCGAAGCCGAACTGATCGACAAATGCTCCGGGATGCAGACCGCTCAGGTCGATGTACTTGTAGCGATTCGGTGTATCGGAAACTCCTACGGAATCGTGACCTATCGAGCCATTAAAACTTACAGGCCCGTCGAGCGACACGCGCGGGCACATCTGCTGCCCGTTTGTGCAATCGAACACTGTGAATGGCACTCCGCTCCGCGTCTGGAATATGCCGGTCGCTTCCCAACCGCCGAGCAGGTAATTGGCGACGTGATTGCTGAATTTGGGCGTTGGAATATCCCACGTCCAACTCACCACCACTCGATGTCGAGCGTCGAAGTCCGCGAACCCGTAATCGAGATCCGGGTCGAAGGGGTCTGTGAAACCGAGGTTGAAGTTATTGCCTGATTCGCTGAAGGTCGAGCTTAAATTGTCTTTCGCTCGCGAATAGGTGTATCTGCCTGTGAAGCGCAAACCCCAGTTGCGGAATCGGCTGCTTTCGACCGATGCTATCACGGCGTTGTAGTCCGAACGGCCATCGCTGCCACGGAAATTGATGGCTGACGCGCCGTTGTTATTGAGGCGCGAGGCGAGCCTCGGAATCCCGCCGTACGCGAACCCTGCGCCAGCGCGATTGATATTCGAGATCGAATAAAGGCTTCTGCCCGCAGAGCCGGAGTATTCGACCGATGCAACCGTCGTCGGGCTTAACTGACGCTCGACGGCGAGGCTCCAGAAGTGCGCGTAAGCGTTTACGATGTTCGGATCGACCGCGCGAAGGCTGACGGCTGGAAATGACTTGGTGATGCCGCTGCCCGCAAGCGGGCCAAGGTTGTTGGGAGTGATCGGAAGCGTGCCTGCCGGAACGTCCACGCCGGATGTGATAGCAACAGTCGCGCTGCCGGGCGGGTTCTGGATGACGTTGAACGTGACGTTTCCAAAGTTACGCTCGTAAGCCATGCCGTAGCCGCCGCGCAGGCTCGTCGTGCCATTGCCAAATACATCCCACGCAAAACCGAGGCGCGGGGCAAAGTTGTTCGGGTCTACCTTCCAGAGCTTTCCAATCGGGCTGTCCTGCGCGCGAAGTATTCGACCGTTCTTGATCTGCTCGAATATCGTCGAACCCTCGCCGAAATAGAAATTGGAGTCAAGGCTCTGATCTGCGTTGTGCTGAGTGCCGTAATACTCGTACCGGACTCCAAGATTCAGGGTGAATCGCGGTTTGATCTTCCAGGAATCGTTGAAGTAAGCCGCCCATTCGTGGTAGCGATTGCTTCGGCTGAAACTCGGCTCAGACAGCGGAGTCTGAAGCGTGCACTCCGGCGTTACTATTCTGGCTCCGGTTGCAGGATCGTTGGCGCAAGGGAATTTTCCCTGCGGAGATACGGCCACAGTAAACGACCGCAACTGTCCATCTACAAAGTTTGGAAGCGCCGTTGAGAAGCTCTGACCGGAAGAGCTGAGAGCCGTGACAGCATTCTCATACGCGCCGAAGGTCCGGTTGTCGCGGATGTGAACGTACTGGCCGCCGAACCGGAACTGATGATTACCCTTCGTCCAGTTCAGATCGTCGTAGAGCTGGATAAAGTTCTGCGGCCCGCCGAACGGGATTGCGTTGCCCGGCGTGGTCGCGCTGTAGCCCGGAAAGCGGATGAAGAAACCGGCCAGTCGGCCAGCGAAAGTATCGTTGATGTAGAGCGTCGGGCCGGGCGGCTGTTCGGCCAGCGGTTGCTGACGGGTCAGCCGGTTAAAGACGACCTTGCTCTGATTGACTATGCTCGACGAAAACGAGTGAGTGATGTTGTAGAGATAGTTCTGATTCCGTGTCGTCTGCCCCGTGTTGAATCCCTGATAGGGGCTGAAGTTTACCGTGCCGTCCAGAAGGATTCCGTCTTCGTAGACACCGCGCAGGTACATCTGTGTCTTGTCGCTCCAGTTGTAATCGAGACGGCCTACGGTTTGCCAGTCGTTTTGAGGCGTGCCGCCGCCCAGATCGGTCGCGTTGTTCAATCGAACCTGACCGAAAGCCGGAAGATTGTTTGAAAGGTTGTTGAATGAACTGGAACCAGTTAGACCCAGCAGGGACTTTACTGTTCCCACTGTGTAGACAGTGCCGTTGATCGGCGTCACAAGCTGGTAAGGCGCAAAGAACGCTTTGGTGTTAGCGTTCGAGGCGGCGATCAGTTGCGGCGTCGGAACGATGCTGATGATTTCGCCTGTGCTGCGAACGCGCGTCCATTCCGTGCTGCTGAAGAAAAACAGCTTGTCCTTTATGACACGCCCGCCTGCCGAATAACCGAACTGATTGCGTGTGAAAACGCCCTTCGCTATTCCTTGAGCGTTGTTATCAAAATCATTCGAGGCCAGAGCCGAAACACGGTTGAACTCGTAGAGCGAGCCGTGGAAATCGTTCGACCCGGCTTTTGTCGCGACGTTTACAATGCCGCCGGAAGCGCGACCGTATTCAGCCGAGAAGTTGCTTGTGATAATGCGGAACTCCTGAACCCCATCAAGCGGTACGCTCTGTCCGACACCGGCTACGAACGCATCTACGTTTTCGCCGCCGTCAAGCAGGATGTTGGTGCTGGCCGAACGCTGGCCGTTGATGGCAAACCCCGTCCCACGCATTGCCATGTTGACAGGGTCACCCGCCGACACATTGCCCGATATGCCTACAAGATCATAGGGGTTGCGTGTGATCGTAGGCAGCTCGATAAGCTGTTTCTGCGAAACGACATCGGAGAGTTCCTGAGTCTGTGTGTTGACTTCGACCCCTGAGTCGCCTGCGACTACGGTCACGGATTCACCTTTGGCCGTAGCTGAAAGCGATGCTTCGAGGTTCAGTTTGGCTCCGACCGTTATATTGGCCTGCTGTTTGTACGGAGCAAAGCCGCTGCCATTGACCGTTACGTCATAAAGACCCGGTTGCAGCGCTGTGATTATCGCAACGCCTTCGTCGTTTGTAGTGGCCGTGCGTTCAGCGCCTGTCGTCGTCGATTTAGTCACGACGGTCGCGCCGGGGACCACCGATCCCTGAGGGTCCGTAGCTTTCACTGTGATCTGGCCGGTCTCGCCCTGCGCAAACGCAGCGACGGGGCCAAATGACAGCAAAAGTAAGACTGCCATGAGGCTTGCCATCGCCTCGCGCAGTATTTTTTGTTTGAAATTCATTTAGTCTTTCTCCTGTGAGCGGTTTGGGAAGAGAGCACGGGTCTCTTCCCATCTCGATAGGCTTCACGGCTATTGTAGGAGGCCGCGCGCGCCGGAGTCGCGCAGGTTCAGACACGAAAAAGCGGGTTTGGATGAGAGAATTCAGGCGATTGAGCACGTTCGGACGGAAAAGAGCAGATTTGGTCGAAAGATTTTATAGCAGTGTGGGCGACTGTTGCAAAAATCGCGTTGCCGAGAGTTCAATATTATGTAGCGAACTTCAATCTCGACAGGTGATTATCAATAATGAGTTCTCAAACAGCAGTGCCGATGGTTCAACAAAACCCCATCCCGTCCTATGACCGAATCAAAGCAAACAGGCTTCGTCTGTTTCTTCTATCAGACCCTCCCGGACTGGTCGAAGTTCCCGCCCTGAAAAATACGCTCGTCTCGATTCACTTTGGCCCTTCCGTTCAAATCGCATGCCGCAGAGGCGGATTGAGCCATCGCGGGACGGCAGTGCACGGCGATATAGACATCGTCCCCGCCGGTACGCCAAGCTTCTGGGAGCTGAAGGAAAAAGACACTGCGTTTATAATGAGCGTTTCTCCCGAACTGATGACTATGGTGGCGGAAGGATTCGATATTGATCCGACTCGGATAGAGATCAAAAACCTTTTCCAGATGCGCGACGCGCAACTGGAGAATATCGGGTGGGCGCTAAAGGCAGAGATGGAGAGCGGCTATCCGTGCGGCAATCTCTACCTCGACAGTTTAGCCGTGTCCGTCGCCGCGCGACTCGTGCGCTGCCACAGTTCCATCTCAGCCGATGCAGAAAGGTCGAACGGACGATTGCTCGGTCGCAGGCTGAAGGATGTGCTCTCATACATTGAAGACAATCTCGATCAGCCCCTGTCGCTTGATGACATTGCTGGCGTGGCCGGTTTGAGCGTTTCGCATTTCAAAGGGCTATTTCGCGAATCGGTCGGCTTGCCCGTTCATCAGTATGTGATACGGCGTCGCGTAGATCGCGCAAAAAGTCTTCTCGGCGAGGGCAAAATGCCAATCAGCCAGATTGCGCTTGAGACAGGCTTTGCGCATCAGAGCCATCTCGCGCATCATATGCGCCGACTTCTGGGCGTTTCGCCGAAAGCGCTTCGAGAGATGCTTCGTTAATGGAGCGTTCTTGCGTCCGAATCTGCTTGCTGGCGTCCGATTGCGCGCGACGTATGTCGTCACGCGACTCTATAATCGCGAGGGAGATCTCGACATGATAAAAAAAGCGGCAGTGGTCGTTGTGATTCTGGTCTGGGCCTTGAACCTGCGGGCAGCGACTGACGGCGCGGTCGCCTATCCTCAGGGCTATCGCAACTGGGCACATGTGAAGAGCGTGCTGGTTGACCCCCAAAGCCCAAAGGCCGGGCGTTACGGAGGGCTTCATCACATTTATGCAAATGAAAAAGCGATGGAAGGCTATGGCACGGGTCAGTTTCAGGATGGTTCGGTTATCGTCTTTGATCTGCTTGAAACGCGAGAGAATGCAGGGACGACGACAGAAGGGCCGCGAAAATTTATTGACGTGATGGTTAAAGATAGTCAACGATATACTGAAACCGGTGGATGGGGATTTGAAGAATTCACGGGCGATAGCCAGACTGATCGAGCGTTAACGGCGCAGGCCAAAACAGATTGTTATACCTGCCATACACGACAAAAAGATCACGGTTTCGTATTCAGCACGCTTCGCAAGTGAAACAGGATAGAGCTGGCAAAAACAGTTCACAAAGACGAAAGGGAAAACTTTTATGAGCGCAGAGTCCACAGCCGTTTCAATGGGAAAGCCGGACGGGTATCGAGCAGTCCTCTGGGCAGGTTTGATAGCCGGGACGCTCGACATCACGTCTGCGGTTGTTCATACACTTGTGCTGGGACGAGAGCCAGTCCGTATGCTGCAAGGCATTGCCAGCGGCATTATCGGCGCAAGCGCTTTCGATGGTGGATTCCGGACTGCGGCGCTTGGTCTTGCGCTCCATTTTCTGATCGCGTATACGGCGACTGTCATATTCTATCTGGCGAGCCGCAAATTGAAGTTTATGGTGCGGCAACCTGTTTTGAGCGGCGTGCTCTACGGCATCATTGTTTACCTGTTTATGTATATGGTCGTGGTGCCTCTGACTTTTCACAGGCCCTACGTCTTTCTACTCTCTGCCTTCATAACCTCTGTGCTTATACATATATTTTTCGTCGGGCTGCCAATAGCGCTTGTCATCCGCCGGTTCTCGCCTCTTTTGCTCCTGATGCTGTTTATCATCTTTCCGTGGAGCGCGCATAACGCGATTGCTTCAACTCAGCGCGAAGAGGCGACCGCGACACCCGTGGTGCTGGTTGAGTTGTTTACCTCTGAAGGCTGCTCGTCCTGCCCGCCTGCCGACAAGCTGCTGACCAATCTCGATCAGACTCAACCTATACAAGGCGTGCAGGTGATCGCGCTCAGCCAGCACGTTGATTACTGGAATCAGTATGGATGGAAGGACCCATTTTCATCTGCCGAATTCAGCAAACGACAGCTCGACTACAGCCGGGCGTTCCACACACAGGATGTCTATACCCCGCAGATGATCGTGGACGGACAGACAGAGTTTATCGGGAGCAACCCTGGAAGGGCTCGCGACGTGATCGTAAAAGCGGCCCGCGCGCCGAAAGCAACCGTCAGCCTTGCGATTAAATCACTGGCGCAGAAATCGGTCACGCTCACCGTTCGAGTGGAAAACCTGCCCGATGTTTCACAGGGCGATACTGTTGATGTGATGGTGGCCATCACGGAAAGCGACTTGCTTAGCAAAGTATCAAAAGGCGAAAACTCTGGCCGCGAACTCGCGCACTCGGCGGTGACGCGCAAATTGACGCGGATAGGCGACATCTCTGGCAAGACGTTCAGCGCCGAACCCCGTATTGATCTTGGTTCTACATGGAAACGCCAGAACATGAAAGCCATAGTCTTTGTGCAGGAGCGCGCATCGCGTAAAGTGCTTGGCGCAGCGGTTATCAGGTTCGAGGGCGAGTCGTAGACGTTGCTGTTTCAACCGCAGACCTGATGGCCCGAAGCGTACGTTCAGGCGTATCCGTCGCAACCGAGCAGCCCGGAGTTATTATCAACCCGCGCAAGCCAACGCTTTCGATGGCAGTGGCAATCTGTTTTTCGATCTCAGGCGGCGACAGATGAACGGCAACAGCTTCATCGACACCACCCATCACTGTTTTTCCCGCCGCCGCGCGCCCTTCGTTGAGCGAGGGCCGCGTTGCAAAATGCGACCAGTTGATGGCGTTTGCCGGATAATCGAGCAGGGAATCGAAATGGATTCGTTTGCCGTGAATGTGCAGCACATTGAAACGAGCGTTGCGAACGGCTTCCAGCACTTTCAAATCGAACGGGCGGCCCCACGTCTTATATTCTTCTGAACTCATCACGTCGTCAGTCGCCGCGCCAAGCGAAAGAAATATTCCAGCCGCGCCTCGCGCAACAGCCTCTTTCCCATAGTCAGCGAGCGATGTTGCAATCGCGTCCATCGCAGAAAGCAACGCTTCGGGATGCCTGCGGCGTGCATCTGCAATGTCGCCTGTTGCGGTCATTCTTCGCGCAGTCGTCCACGGGCTGAATATCGTCTCTATAAACAAGGCTTCTTTGCCGATGCGGTCGTTGATTATCGAAAGCGCCGAGAGTTGTTCGTCCCAGCACCTGTCTTTCCCGCTGACGGGTTCTATCCGCTTCCAATCGCTTTCGGTCTCGATGGCTTCGAGCCCCTGTGGCATCGGGTAAGGGTAATCGTTCATGACTTTTAAGAAGTCCAGATCATAGGCGCGATAAAAATCTATCTCCGCTTCGGCGTGACATCTCCCAGGCATGTGCTGAAGCCCGAAATGATACCAGAAACCAAAAGGCAAACGGTCAACCTCTTCACCCTTCAGCGCGTTCGTTACACGTTCTATTTTGTTCAAAGTCATCTCCTGATAATTCTTAGTCTATTGCCCGCTTCGACATTGAGCAACCGTCGATCCATCATTAACTAATGTATATTGGAACCAGATAAACCGGGCGCGCGTCTAACTATAAAGACGGATTGACGCTTCCATAATTTTAAGTGGTGATTTAATCTTTTTGTGATCAGTCCGGTAGAACTCTCAGTAACAGGCAACCGTACCTTGATTATCGATCTCTAAGGCTTTCCGAAGGAGACCCCCATGAAGTTCAAACAACTATTTGCCTCAATCACGCTTTCATTGATAGTTTTTTCATCGGTCGTAGCTCAATCGCCAAACACGCAGGATTCCACAACGCAGGATGCAACGAAGAAAGAAGAGCAGCAGAAGGCTAAGGAAGAGCGCGAGAAGAAGGCGCTTGCATCAGTCGAAGAGATAGTTAAAGAATCGCAGTCGCTCAAGCTGGCGGAAAACCGCATGCGCTTACAGGCGGGCGCAGCTGATCTGCTCTGGACCCGCGATGAGAAACGCGCTCGCGCGCTCTTCAAAGAGGTCATCGGCAAGTACCTTGAAATTATGAGCAAGGTTGATGCTAATGCTCAATCTTCATCCAGTCCTAACCTTGTGAGCGGAGTCATTCCTTATATGAATGCGAATAATCCGGCCATGATGATCTGGACCCGCTCCCAGTTGCGCCAGGAGATTTTGCAGAAACTCATGCGTCATGATGTGAAATGGGGGCGCGAGTTTCTGCGCCAGTCCCGGCTTGCCACCGGGCCGAATGCCACACAGGCAGAGATGTCAAATTTTGAAACCATGCTGGATATGCAGTTTGCGACTCAGCTTGCTGAAAGCGAGCCGAAACAGGCATATGAAATCGCTCAGGAGAATTTTGACAGCGCTTTTTCTACAGGCCAGCACGATAGCCTGATAAACATAATGCAGCAGTTTATAAACAAAGATCATGAAGCGGCGGCAAAAATGGCCAGCGACATCCTGAAAAAATTCCGTTCTGAAAACCTTGCGTCGAATAATTCAATGACCAATGCGGCTTTTAACTTTCTGAAGGCCGTGACGCAACAGAGTAAAGACGGTTCGACGCAAAAGCAGCCCGCATCGAAGGACGCTTCGCCGCTGCTGGACGAAGCGTCGCTCAGGGATTTAGTCGAAATGATTGCGAGCGCGGTGCTGACGAAAAATAAGGAATCTTCAGATGATGAAGACTCGGATGACGACGATGTAGATTTGATGGCGATAGAGAATTTAATCCCTTATGCCGAGAAGTACGCGCCTTCGCGCGCGAACGCTCTGCGAGCAAAGGTCAAAGAGATGGCAAAGTCGATTGATCCGGAAGAGCGCGTCTGGTCAGAGATTATGAGCAGAGGCGAAGACGCAACTGCCGATGAGATAATGCATGCCGCAGCCAAATTGCCTGCTGAGGCTCAGAGCGGATTGTACTGGAGTGCTGCGCAGAAGGCGATAAAGGAAGGTAACACTGATCGCGCGCGCCAGATCGCCAACGAAAACATCACGAATGCCGAACAGCGCAATGCTTTGCTTGCAGAGATAGAGCGTCAGGGGCTGACAAATGCAGTTGCGCAGGGCAAACTCGAAGAGGTTCGGCGAATGCTCGCGCAGGTCGAATCTCCCGAAGCGCGCGTTTTGGTATTGTCTCAGTTGGCAGCTGCCATCTCGGAAAAAGGAGACAGGAAAATCGCGCTGCAACTGATTGAGGAAGTGCGCACGCTGGTCGGCAATCAACCTGAGAATGCGGCTCAGTTCACGGCGCTGGTCGATATTGCCCGCACGGCGGCTTTTATAGACGCAGCGCAGAGTTTTGAAATTCTTGAAGGCATGATAGATCAACTCAACACAATCATAGCGGCTACAGCCATTTTGGATGGCTTCGAGAATCGCCAGCAATTCAAAGAAGGTGAGATGTCGCTTCGAGGCGTAGGAATAATTAACAACCTGTTTCAATACTGGTCGAGCGATCTACAGATGCTCGCGCGCAAGGATTTCGACCGTGCGAGAGCGGCGACCGAACGGTTTCAGCGCAGCGAGGTGCGATTGATGGTTCAACTTTCAATCGCCGAGGGCGTGCTATCAGATAAGGCCGAGTCGATTGGATACCCTGGAAGGCGTTCTTTGATGCAGAATGTGATTCAGTATCGATAGTTAAAATTTGTGAGGGTTGACACTGCTTGAAACGCTCTGCTAATTTTGAACCTTGAATTTACAGGCGCGTAGCTCAGGGGTAGAGCACTACCTTGACACGGTAGGGGTCTGGGGTTCAAATCCCCACGTGCCTATTTCACTTTTTTTCTGACTTGTCACCACTGCTACTAGCATTTTCAAGGATTTAGGCGAGGCTATCCAGCCCGCCTTTTCTTTTCTTCGTCTTCCGTGTGACCTATATGTGACCGGCCTTTCCCGAATCGCTCCGCTGCATCCACTACGCGGCGCTTTCCTTCATCCGTCGCATGGGTATAGATCATTGTCGTTTTGATGTTCTTGTGACCCAAAGTTTCGGCCAAAGCTGGCAAGCTGACATCAGGCGAATCACCCGCCGCTGTTGCGAAGCTGTGACGAATGTCATGAAACCACAGATCCGCTATCCCGGCATCTTTGAGCACTCGATTGAACGCTTTCTTCACATTCTTGTAGCGCGTGCCTGTACGTGGATTAGTGAAGAGGTATTCACCTTTGCAACCTTTAACCAATTCTTCAAGAATCAGCCGGGAGGTACTATTCATAGCTACTTCGCGCGGTTCATCTGTTTTCGTTTCACGGACGTGGATTAACCCGGCTTCAAAATCACAATCTCTCGGTTTCAGTTTTAGGAGTTCGGTTTTGCGCAATCCTGAATTGAGATCGAGAAGAATCATTTTTCCGAGATACGGATTAATCCTTCGGTCAGATTGTTGATGATATATCTCGATTGCTGTAGACAATCGCTCACGCTCATCGCCCTTAAGCCAGCGCCGACGTTTGCGCTCGCCTTTGAGCCGCAATCTCCGATCACCTAATTCAGCTTTCGAGCATGGGTTACGGTGCCATTTCTTGAGCTCGATAGCGCGAGTAAACAGACGCGAGAGCACTTCCAGTACGCGATTTACTGATGCGGGTGAACGTGGCCCTCGTTTTGTTTTTTGTGCCTGTAATGTCTCACGAAACTCCAGCACAATGTTTGAATTGATTTCGCAGAGCATCTTGCTACCGAAGAATTCAAGAATAGGCTTAACCCTTGATTCGTCATTTCTCCATGACCGTTTGTTAGTGCGCGCCCAAGGCAAATAATGCTTCTCGACAAACTCCCGTACTTTGATCTTGCCTTGCGGTTTGCCATAAGCGCCCGCGTGAATCTCCGTAAGAAGCTGGCGCTCGGCTTCTTCGGCCTGCCCCTTAGTGCGTGCTGTCGGGATGCGATCCCGATAGCGAACGCCGTTGATGGTTTTGTGAAAGTACCAGCAAGACGCCTTCGATCCATCGGGGCGCTTCCAGGTACGTTTGTAAACAGCCATACAGATTGCCCTTTCTCAAGCCGCAGCCAACGACCGGGCGCGTTAATTATACTGTGTTTCTTATCCATTCCAGCACTTCATTTTCTATCCAGCTATAGACTGTGCGTGTCTCGACATGACACAGTTCCGCAAGCTGCTCAGGAGTGATGAACTGTATGTGACGTATTGACATTTCGCCGTTCGGTTCCTGCATCACCTGAAAATATAGGGGCCGCGAAAAGCCTTGTTTTATTTCTTCGGCCAGGCTATTGATAACTGTTTGAATAGTTGTTTCTACTCCTGTGTTCATTGTGTTTGTCCTCTAGGATTTCGTAGGATCAAATACAGTCTTATCTGCCCCGCAAGATGGGCAAAGACTATCAGGCCCAAGTTCATCCGATTGCGAGCCGCACTCGCTGCATTGTGAAGGCTGTGAAGGCTGTGAAGCCTTTTGCGAGACTATGCCCAACGATAATAGCCATCTTTTCAATTCAGCCTTGCTCACCTTCCACCCGCTTTTACCTGTGCCGCCTTCTCTGCCACTCTCAAACCTCATTTTTTTCAACAGGCAGCCCACTTTCTGAGGGCTTATGCCTTCTGGTTTTATCTCCAGTTCGTCCTTTTCGATAAGGTCTTTTGCCACCTCGGCAATATCAGCACTTTTCACAAAATGCTTCTCTGTATTCTCCGAAAAGCCTTCACTGTCTTCACAAGCCTTCACACCCTCACGTTCCAGGCACTCACACATCGCACGGACCACGAGCACCATCCGGTCTGAGCTTTCAAACCCCTGCCGTTCAGATTGATAGTCGTGAGAAAGCCTTTCCATCCTTTCCCATAGCCCCTTGACGCCCTTCTCCTCTAGCCATGCAGCAACCGCAAGCACAGCTCTCCACGGCTCAAGATTGCGGCCTGTCAGTCGCGCCCTTTCATTTACCAAAGCTTCATAAGCTGAAAGCTCTGAAAGGTTCGCCAGCGCAAGCGCCCAAAGATCGTCAATCAGCTTTACGCGGTCGTGTGGCCAAAGCGAATAGCACGAGGGGTCAGCATTTGCCTGGTATCTATCAGGAGTCTTAATCAGAGGAATGATAATCGTTCGGCTGGCTAGAACAGGGTCAGGCAACTCAATGGCAGAGAACAAACGCGGGCAAAAAGTATTAACGTATCGTGTGCGCCAGGTGCGATCCGGCCCCGGCTCTTTGACCGGCACCGTGTTGCCGCGACGGTTCCCTGCAAGCAACAGCGCCCGCTTGTCGGGGTCTGTTCTCTTCGGGTCAGCCATGTTTTCGGCATCATCAAAACAAAGCGTTGCGCCGTAGTCTGCAAGGTCTCGCAGGCTTGCGTAGCTTCCGCCCGCTAGAATCACCAAGCCGAGATAGGACAGCTCCGCAACTATAGTGATTAGCTGAGTCTTGCCGCTGCCTCGTTCGCCATTGGGCCACAAGAAACCAATCACTGTGAAAGCATCGAGAAACCACGTCGCCAAGATGTAGCAGGCTACAAGCTCTGCCATCGTGTGTTGGCTGGCAAGGCTATGGTCAAAGTCAATGAAGCGGTCAACTACTGCGACTATGCGATTAAATACCTGCTGCGCAACCGGTCGCTCGCCTTGCCGGTAAGACTTTATGCCTGGAGTAGACCAGAGCCTATCCTGCGGGGGAATCTCAGTTAAGCCAACTTCAATGCTGAGTTTTTCTATTGGCTCGCTTGCACCATCACCGAAAATCACACCGTCACTACGAACAATGAATAGCCTCTGTGAGGTAATTACTTTCGGTTCATCGTATTTGACTATGTTGCCATCCTTATCAACGGTCTCGTTAACAGTAATTTGGACGTGCGGCCAAATTACAGCGAAAGCATTGTTTTCGATTAGAGCAAATGGCTTGCGGAGCTTTGCTGGCGCGGCGTCTAGAAGTTCAACCTTTGGCGGCTCAGGCTGCGGCACAGGTCGAGGCGCATCAATAAGCGCCTCTAGCTCCTCAACACTATGATTTATAAGATAATCATCGACGCCGACTTTATGCGCGCCTTCAGGTGGTAGATAGACATGGCGAACATGAGCGCCTTTACGCTGAAGAATCTCTGTGATTCGAGCGAGTGCCAGCTGCACTTCTCGCTTTGTCATTACGTCGCTATCGAAGACGATGCAGACCTCTCGATTGTCAAAAGCAATTAAGTCGAAGTCAGCGAGTAGCGTAACTCCGCCAAAGTGGTTCTTGCCTTTAAAGTTCCAGACTCCCAACAGATCAATTGCGCAAAGGCTGCGACTCGCTAAACAGTCTGCCTTCTTCTGCCCCTCGGTCAGCCACAACCGTTTTGAAGGGTCGGCTAACATCGGCTGACAGACTGGAGGGCAATCGAGTCGCACGCTTTCATTTTTTGGGATTTCATATTTGATAACGCGAGATTTGTATGAGCCATCAGAGTTGCGATTCTTGCGCCTGTCCTCGACCACGCGCGGCAAATCAGGTCTGTAGCAGTATAGGCTATTGTTACCATCAGTGGTGTGAACGGGCAACAGTAGCCCCGGCACATTGTTACTTTGCTGTCGAGAGAATCCACGCTCGCGCAATTCTTTCGGGTCCGTGATGGTTCGGTAGCCGCGCGCAGTTATCACCTCATCAGAGATGCCTGAGTCTTCGCGCAATATGGTCAGATGGTCAGAAGAGAGTGTATTTTGATTACTCATGCCGCGCGCCTCCTCCAAAACTCTGGTGTGCTGAAATTGTGGATAGCATCACAACTTGTCATTCCTTGTTATAAAAAAAGAGCCAGACCGAAATAAATCCGATACTGGCTCAACCGTACTGCGCGACGTGCTTATGAACGACTACAGATTAGTCAATATACACTTCCATTTTCTTACAAAGTCTCAAAAAAGTTGACAAGCCTCGATCCATTGACCGAGAATCACGATACTGCGGCGCTTAGCATTTCGCCGTCTAATTGTTAAGTATTGAACTATTCATAAGCAATTTTTCGCGCAGCCGAAAGGTTGAGCGAGACGAGGCCCGATGACAGACACCCGCAAAGTGAAACCTGTCGCGGGCCTTTCCTTTTCTTGCCCGCTTCGAGTCCTTACAAGTTTTCAAAGCAACCTTTTCATTGCTACACAGGAGTAATTTTACCGCATTGTTTTACCCAATTGATATATGAAAAACCGCAAGATATGGTCTTTAATGCAGATAATCAGTACAACATATGGTTTGATTTTAAAAATTCGATTTGAAATCAAATGAAGACGGCTTCTCGTTTGATGACTGTCTGCTTAAAATCAAATCACGCTCTGTTAGCGAGATTGTTACCCCTCGTGAGGTATGTGCGAAGCGAAGATATTTGAAATAGGTTTTTATCAACCCCGATATTGCGTGCGGCCTGTTCAAGAGCGAGGTCTGAGGCTGACCGCCCACGCCTAGTAGTCAGCTTTGTATGCAGCGCGATTATCAACTCAACATCGGCAAAACTCCTACAGGCCGCGAGTATCGATTGCCTTGAATCCATCTGTTTGTCAATCAATGCTTTGATTATCTTTTCAGCAGTAGTCAGCGCGGGCGATGTCACGCTGTGGTATTCGTTTCGTAATCGCAGGCAAGCATCATCAGTCCACTCAAACCCTTTCGAGCGCGGCGGCACGAGCCGAGCGCGTTTTGCCACGTCGCGCAAAAGAAGAAAGCCGAGCGCCACCCTTTGAGCGTCCGCAACTTCTTTTATCAGGTCATTGTCAATCGTCCTAACATGGGTAATTGATGACACCCATCCGATGCCACCGAGCGCGAGACTGATCGGGGAATACAAATCAGTTGACGGGTTATAAATCTCACGGATTATGATGTGCGCGTTTCTTTCAAACACCCGCTTGCGCCACACGTTGAGTTCTTCCGGCTTATCATTCAGACTCCTGTAAATAGTAATGCTCGTCGGACTTCTAGCGCCGCCTTCGGGTATGTCTCTTTCGAGTACCCCCATCAGTTCGACTATGAAATCATTGTATTGCTTGCCCTCTATTGATCCATGACAAGTGACTGATATGACCTCTTCGGTAGGAAAGCCGAGCGCACGAAGCAAGGGCGCTTCGGCAGTGCTGGCGAGGTTTGTTTCCAGCACGGACCCCTTCTGAGGGAGCCTGGCTACATCATCGAAAAGCTTTTTCTTATCATCAGGGTTGTTGAGGTTAACAGTTGTGGCTTTACTCATCCTTGCCCCTCTCTTCGGGCCTATCTCTGTCTTGATTACGGCTCACCAACAGCGCCAGAGATCGCGCCGCTGTCCTCGCGTTAGCTAGACGCGAGTAAGGCGAGCCGAACTTGATTATCCTTTCTTGCTCGCAATCTTAAGCGCGGGCCGCGCCGTTGCTTTCTTCGCTTTCTTCTTTCGGCTCACTGCCTTTTGCACATTGTTCTGTTGCCCGCCATCGCTGGCGATGTTGACCTGTTTCGGATTATTGATTGTCACTGGCGCAGCGTAGCGCCTCAAGTCTCGCATCTGGCGAAGTATGCGCAAAAACATTCGATTGAATCTATCTGCCATCTGCGTGGTATGGTCCAGATATTCAACTGTTGATACTCGCGGCGGTTGCCATTCCCCGCTTTCATATGCGCTTCTCGTCTTTGCTATTTGCTCGCCCACGAAATCACGTTTATGGCCAGCCGACATTGAAAGACTTAACCAATACTGCCAACCCACATAGCACTGAGCCAGCATATCAACAAGGCTTGCTTCAATGCCGCCGCGCGGTTGCCACTCGTTGACGAACTCATTGCGAATGAATGAAAATTGCGCCCTCTCAAACGGCGATTCGCAATGGACAGCCTTGGACGCATACATGCCCGATTTAATATGATCTTCCGCTGCGTCGAAAACCGTCTGTATGCAAAGCGTGGCTTTCTCGAAATCCTCTTCACACGCCGCCCCAACATCATGCCAGGAGATGCTTTCAAATGGCGTGCTGCGCAGATGTTCAATCGCGTGCTCTTGATCCGCGCCGCTTGCGAATGCTTCTATGTATTCAGGTGTCCAGAGTTGCTTCAGCCCCTCATCGTTAGGGTATCGTTTGAGCAAATCGTAGCAGTTTTTCTTGCGGCTTTCATATTCCGCAATCATCTGTTGCACAAAATCATCTACCACGCCGCGCAACTCCGGCGACAGTTCACGCTCATGCCCTTCAACAAGGTGATGAAAAAAGGCTGGTTTATATCCTACTCTTTCGCTCATCTTGTCCACTCCCTAAGTATGCCGCGCATGGCTTTCCACATAGCATTACCGCTTTCATTGATCTCTCTGATAAGCTTGCGCGTCTCTTGACGGTTGCGTTTGTACTCTAAACACGCCTCAAAAGTGACGAAAACATCACGTTTTTTGACGTAATTGGAACGTTTCTTTCTGCCGTTTCGCCATCGCCTCAGATAGTACGGCCCATGCAATTCGCCCTTTGCACACTTACAATTAGCCTTACCGCAGCGAACCATGCGGCGCTCAAGATGCCCGCGTAATGGCTCAATCTTAGTGGGCGTTTTTGCGGATTTTATTTCAGGCGAGACAGACGCGACCGATTGAGAGCTAACATCTTTTTTTTGCTTGCTTGGCATGAGCGAAAAACTACCTGTTGCTCAATTTACCATCATTGAATCATCCGGCGCAAAATCGAGTGCTTGGCCGCACTTGCATTGCATAAACGGGATCGAGCGAGCATCAACAAATGTTGCGCCCATATTCGTAGCACGTTCGCGCGCTCGCGCTTCAGCACCACCAATCACTCGACCCTTACCAGTAAAAACAACATAGTAGTGCGAGCAAATGCATCTCACTCCGATCTCGACCGGGACTTGATAAGCTGGAAGCCCAGTTATAGCCATCACGTTATACCGATGTGACCGCAACTCGCGCCCGCTTCGATTCGCGCTTAGACTTAGGCGAAGCCGTGCGCCTGGGCTTGTCGGCTTTCACAGCTACGCTCTGCGACGGCTCCGACTCCAATGGCTCGTCATCAGGCACGATCTCAAACAACATGCCAGCTTGAACGCGCAACGTATTACAGAGCCTTTCAAGAGTATCCAGCCCGATCATGCGCGCAGCCCCATTCCATATCGGATACATGCTTTTGTAACGAATGCCTGCCGTATCTGCCAACTGTTTAGCGTTCTTAAACCCACGCGCTTCTGCTATCTCTTTTACAGTCAGTTTCATCATGGTCCCCTAGTCTAACATTCAGAAAACGAGAATACTACAAACTTAGAATAATTACAATAGGGTAGAAAACTGTCACTTCAGTATTACATTTTTCCTACGTCAACAGAAGTTATTTTGCAGATTTGATTGAAATTTATTTCCACTATATTAGAAGAAAAAGATTGACATATATTCTAATAAAGTGTAATATCCTTCTTGTCAGATGGTTGTTTGAAAAGCAAGCGCGAAGTGGACAGGCTGAGATTGAAGGGATAACTCAGAAGGAAACGACGAGCGCAAAGCAGGCAAGAGTAAGACACTCACCCGCTGACAACAGCACACGAAACGAACTCCTAAAAAGTTTAAAGGCCCGAATGTTAGAAGCATCCGAGCCTTAACAACCGGGATGCGGAAACATCCCAGAAAGAACGATCACCACAATGCTAAATCAATTTCTTTCCAACGTCTATAGCGAAGAGTTATTCACAGGCATCAGCGAAGCCGACTACAACGAAGTGATGAACGCGAGCGCAGCCGATTACGAAGGCTATGCCGAATGGTCAACCGAGCTTGAGCAAGGCACGGTCATTGACACACCGCGCGGTCAAATCCTCATCAACCGCGATTGCTCACACGCTGCTTGCAAAACAACGAAGTGCGAACGCGGCGCAACATTCGAGGGGATAGCAATATGAGCGCCGCTTGCTACTTCTGCACAGCGCCAGTTCAGCCGGGTGATGTAGTCAACATGCATCACCCGGTTTACAAGAGCCGGGGCGGTCAAGCGGTCAAGCCAGCACACAAAACTTGTCACGTTGCTTTTCACTCTAATCAAAACGATTTCAAGGAATGGGGCAGAAAAGGCGGGCAAGAAACGGCGCGGCGCGGTTGGTGGATTTGGAACCTTAAACGAGGCTCGAACCCGCCCGATCCGCTCAGATACATAACATTCGGCAAGGGGCAGGTTTGAAGCCTGTCCCGCTTCACTTCTAAGGAGAGATAATCATGAGCGCAACAGCAACACAACAGCGATTAGCGAAAACAACAAGCTGGCTCGCACAGCTTAAAGGCAATGCAGAGCACGCAGGATTCACCGAAGAAGACGCAGCACAGAAGGCTCAAGAGCGATACGGCAAGCCAATGGATGAACTGACCGTTTCCGAGGCTCAGACCTTAGCATGGGAATATTCAGACATCAGCCAGCAAAAAGCAGAAGCGGCTCGTGCTGCTCGAATCCCGCAAAACGGCGCACATTCTCACCCGTGCTTTCAATGTGATGGGCCAGTGCCGTGCAATCACCCGGATTGCCGCGAAACAGAATCAGAGCATCGCTACTGCCATGAAGGATATGGCAAAAGCGAATGGGTCAACTATCACCGCAAATATGGCGATGGCGGGCAATTGAGCTAAATCAATCGAGGGCTGCGACATTCGTCACCACGCAGAAAAGGAATCAATCATGAGCTTAACCAATACCGCGCGAGTAACAGAAAACCGCATGGAGCGCGCATTGAAAATCTATAACGGTGGCCTAGTCCGAACAGTCAGCGCAGGCACATACGTTGTTAAAAGCGAATCAAGCAACGCTTATTACATTGTGAATTCACACGGCTGCACCTGTCGGGATTCAGTCGAGCGTCAAATAATCTGCAAACACGCATGGGCCTGCTTTGTTGGAGCCGTCCTAACGATCTGGCGCATTCGAGACGCGACAAGCAGACACGAAATTGAATCGCTCGCCTCGCTCAATTTCAGCGGTGCGCCGCTTGGCATCGCTCGCACGCTCTACTTGGAATGTGAAAAGGCATACGAACGCATCGAAGCATAAGGGAGCGCACACTACTCTGTCAGGCAATCAAACCTTGTGAAGTGCGATATGTCAGACAGGGAGAGCCGTACTAAGAAGTAAATAAACGGAGTGAGCTTGTAAGTATAGCTACCCATACCTTAGAATCGGCTCACTCCGTTTTGTCCATTCTACGAACGGAGTCTAAAGACAATGAGAAAAGCGAGAGCAAACAACATCGCGCCTGCTTCGGCTGAGTCGCCAAAGTCAGGTGAAGTGTGTTTGGTTTCGCCCTTGGTTGGACTGACGGAATTGATGTCGGGGCATGAAGCATCAAAGCACGTCACGCAGTCAACATCTGAACAAGCCGCCCCACCAGGCTTGACATGCCCGCCCAGAGCAGGTAGAGCCAGAGCAAGCAGCAGAACACATACACAAACGAATCGCTTAATCATCGGTTTAACCTCCCTTCAAAGTGAAGTAATAGCCAGCCTTTCACAGCAGGCCGAGATTGCTTACATACTGCAACAACTCGACAGGGTTGAAGCTTTGAGCAAGCAGTTAGAGCAGATACACGCGCCGATAGCTTTTTTCTGGCAAGGACTTGCAGCACAAAGACAGGGCAAAGGTAATCTTGACCACGCCGAGAAATTGCTTGTAGAGGCAGTTAGTCACGCTCCTCTGAGCTATCAGGCCCGCGCGTTATTTGTACTCGGATCAGTCGCTGAGTACAGAGGCGATTATAAAGCAGAAGCGGCATTCTACAGTCATGCCTTGAAGCTCAATACTTCCGACCTGTTCACAACGATTGAAACTAATCGAGCCATCGCCATCTCAAGAGCTGTTGAGGGCGACCATAAACAAGCAGTCGAAATATTAGAGCGAGTTTTACGGCTCGCTCATTATTATAGAGCGCGAAGCCCTTATCTGTATCTGCAAACAATAAATAGCCTTGCGATTGAATTATCATATGCTGGCCGCAAACAAGAAGCCATAGAGCTTGCGCGAATAGCCTGCCTGTCACCGTTGGCAAGCATCTATCACGAATTCAGAGAGACGCGAGCAGAGATTGAGCAAGAGATTGCTGAGACTCAATCACAGGCAAACATCGTTGTAGTTCCCGCTCGACCAGCAAAGCAACCACAGCAAAAAGTTTCTATCAGCTTTCAAATCGTCGGGCTATACGTCCGGCGAAGAGTTATCAAACCGACCATCGGACGTGCGCCAATAATCTGCTCGATCATTGAGCGGGTGGCGACGGTCGCGCCTA
This sequence comes from Blastocatellia bacterium, assembly GCA_963804815.1. Taxonomy (GTDB): domain Bacteria; phylum Acidobacteriota; class Blastocatellia; order UBA7656; family UBA7656; genus DATEKX01. Next base: position 839,646 of record CAWDRU010000002.1, read on the forward strand.
TCCACGCCCCGCCTTTCAGTCAGTAGTCACTGGATAAACTAATAACCCTCAAAACTTGGTTGGGCCGAAGTCTGCCCATCGCCTGCGAAGCATCAAGCAGACCCGGCCCACTTCACAGTAGATGTGTGTCTACTGAAAAGGTGGAATCATGACAACAGAAAAGAACGATTTAGAGCAAGCCACAGACGAGAAACCGCAGGCTATTACAGCAGACCAAAGCCAGAACGACGATTGGGGCTTGCGCGACCTGTTCACAATCGAACGATCTACAGAGTTTGTAGACCGGATTTTTGAAGAAGATAGAGACAGGCCGGAAACATTCATCCGATTGCTGCTACTGCTTCACGATCACAGCGACGAGCCACCAGTGAAGGATGCGCTAATGCACCTGATGATGGGGGCGTATAACGTGTCGGCGGCTCACAGCGAGGCGCTTGAGAAATACCTTGACACCCTGCGGGCAGAGAGCAGACAGTAAAGCACCTCATGGTAGCAGTGCTCGCCCTAACGACAGCAACAGCGAGCAGGCTTGAGGATTTGATTAGAATCGCCAAGCGAGGATAATCCAACCGGGCCGTGATGCGAGCGCGGCCCTTCGCTTTTAATCGCCATGTGGTTGTGATATAAATTGCGCCCTGACAAGCCAATATCACACTGGAAGAGTTGACCGGAAAGTGTATAAATCGTTTTAAGCAAATCCTTGAGGACGAATAGGAGAATTTACAATGGCGCTAATCAATTGCCCGGAATGCAAGAACTCAGTTTCCGACCAAGCTCGTGCTTGCCCGAATTGTGGATGTCCAATAAAGAAAACGGAGTATACGACCCACTTAGTAATTGAAAAAGGTGGCCAGGCATCTGGCCGCGAGGAACTCAGTAAATTGTTAAGGGAAGGCTGGCAAATAATGAGTGAGGAATATGAAATAGAAGGGCCTGATGGTGAAGGATATTCTTGGGGAGTCCTCACATATAAGTTAATGCGATAAATATCTTTATATAGCGCTCGGCGCGGCCCCGCTGATGTGAGACGTTAGACAGAATGCGAAATACTGAAATCTAAGATGGCTTAAAAGGAAACGTGCGAAAGTGTTTGAGCAATCGTTAAAGTGGTTACAAAAGAACTGGTGGGGGTTGATTGTAGCGCATTTCATAGTTCTCATCAGTACGTATCTTCTGATTTGGGAGTTTGCTGAACCGATAGGAATACCTGATACTATTGATCACTTGCCATCTTTCACTAAGACACGAATCTTTTTTCATATGGTCTTGACATTGTTGATTGCTGCTTATCTTACACTTATCCTTGATTTGTTGATTCGGTTTAAGAAAGAAATCTCTTTACAAAACCCTGATGCGGGAAAATATTTACTTGAAAAGATCGGCTTTGGAACCAATCATACTTCTATTGAGTCATGCTGGAAAATATCTGAAAATGAAATACCAACTGAACCTAATCTGAAACCTTTTAATGATGGTTTTCAGGGTAAAGTATTACAGGTAAGATCGGCATCCCGGTATGCAGCAGACTATAAAGTGAAGCCACAAGCAAGTCTTGGAACGTTGGTTGAGATAGTTGCAAGATTTGATGATAGCTCAGCACACTTGTATACCCAGCTTTCAGTATTGACTAAAGATAGATCTGAATCGAGTACTCTTTGGTTAAATCTTAAAATAGGAGAAGGGAAACCAAAGCTAGTATGGAGCAATGAATCTTCATGTGAATGGTATTACTATATTAAACCAGCCTACCTTGACGGAAACTGGCTGAACTTTCAGATAAATCTTGTAATAGCTGTTGATGATACGATGGGAAGCAATGGATGGAGATTTGGAGAGTTAAAACGTTGCCGTCTCCGTGGCAACTTATCCTTGGCTTATATTGGTGTGTATGCACAAAAGTAAAAGAAAGACTGACCACTACACTAGGGAGATAAACTTGTACCCTCGAAAGCGGCTCTCAGCGAAGACAGAAAAGACAAGTGGATTGGTTGCTTGAAAAAGCTCCTAACTGTATCTTGAAAAGGCGCAACACCTGTATGTTAGTTTGGAACTGTCAAGTAAACCAATCAATGATCGACATAAAGAAGAGCAGTTCAATTATAATAGCCGCGAGACAAAAACAAGTATCGCTACTGCTGGGAAAGAATGACGTTAGGCGAACCATCAATGTAGGATGCAATATTGATTTTCAATTGGGGCGGAGAGAGATAACTTCTTAATGTGTAACTGATGTTACGCGGTGAGATATTCCAGTAGTAAACTTGACATATGGACAAGTCGCTGCTGGACCTCTACACCGATTATCTTATCAGCTCTTTCGGTCAAACTACTGCGACCGGTTTGTCGCAATTGCTTGACGGTCAAATTAGTCATGATGCTGTTACTAGATTTTTGGCTTCCAAACCTAAGACCAGCGCTGATCTTTGGCGCGTTGCCAAGCCTCTGGTTCGCCAGGTCGAGACTGATGATGCGGCGCTCGTCCTTGACGACAGCATCGAAGAAAAACCTTATACAGATGAGAACGATCTCATCTGCTGGCATTGGGATCATTCTCAAGACCGCTCGGTCAAAGGGATCAATTTCTTGACGGCACTCTATTACACTCCACAACTGGCTTTGCCAGTGGCTTTCGATCTCGTTACAAAGACCGAGCTATACATTGATGCCAAAACCGGTAAACAGAAGCGCCGCTCGCAGATTACAAAGAATGCGCGCTACCGTATGCTGCTTCTGGCCTGCCTGCATAACAAGCTGCGGTTTAGCTATGTGCTCAATGATGTTTGGTATGCATCCGCAGACAATATGATGTTCATCAAGCACACACTCAAGAAACAATTTGTGATGCCGCTGAAACAAAATCGCAAAGTGGCTTTGACGCTTGAGCAAAAGCAAAGCGGTCAGTATCAGGCAGTCTCTCAACTCGATTTGCCGGAAAGCTCTACCCGAATAGTTTGGCTGGAAGAAGTGGACTTCCCACTGCTTCTAGCCAAACAACGCTTCACAAACGAAGACGGATCAACGGGAGAGCGATATCTGGTAACGAGCGATGAGACGCTAGACTACGACCGGATGACAGCGCTCTACAAAAGACGGTGGAGTGTCGAGGTATATCACAAGTCGCTCAAGCAGAACGCATCATTGGAGAAGTCGCCGACACGGACCGAGACAACGCAACGCAATCACCTGTATGGGAGTCTATGCGCCTATATCAAGCTGGAAGGCCTGAAGCTTAGGACAGGCATCAACCATTTTGCATTGAAGTCAAAGATCTATTTAACGGCTTTGCAGTCAGCCTATGCTGAACTCGTCAAGCTTAATCCGCAGTCCCTGACTGCGTAACGTCAGTGTGTAAGATTGTTTGCAGTAGTGTGCGCGGCAAAGAAGTAATGGTTGGAGGCTAAGAATCTGTATCCTCAAACTTATAAAACGCTTCTTATCATTTAAAGAGTAACAATTGTTGTACTACTCTCAGAACGGTCTTAGGAGCAGTGTATGGATTATCCCTTAGAAAATCTTGGGCCAGAAAGATTCCAGCAATTTTGCCAGGCTCTTTTAGTTAGAGAGTTTCCAGATGTCCAATGTTTTCCTGTAGCTCAGCCGGATGGTGGTCGGGACTCTGTTTCTTATTTTATGGGGGATCAAAAAGATCAGTTTATAGTTTTTCAGGTTAAGTTCGTTAGAAAACCTCTGGCTGAAGCAGAGCCTCATAAATGGCTAATAGGTATAGCGGAAGAAGAAGCACCTAAAATTAAAAAACTTCTTTCAAGAGGGGCAAAAGCATTTTATTTACTTACGAACATTCCAGGCACCGCACATCTTGATGTTGGCTCGATTGATAAGGTTGATGAAACTCTGAGTAATTCTATAGGAGTTCCCTCAAAGTGCTGGTGGCGTGATGATATTAACCGAAGACTTGATAATGCATGGGATTTGAAATGGGTATATTTGGAACTCATGACCGGGCCGGATTTGATTCGATCTATCTTTGAATCTGGGTTATCAGAACATAAGGAACAGCGGGAGGCAGCAATCAAAGCTTTCATCAGAGATCAGTATGATTTAGATCAGGAGGTTCGATTCAAGCAAATAGAATTACAGAATAGACTTCTTGATTTGTTTATAGATGTACCCGTCGTATTTAGGCATCAACAAAGTCGGAAGCAACAATATATCAATCACCGTCTTTTGCAAAATATTGCACAGCAAACCACTAATACAGAGGATATAGAAACAGATATAGTTAGAAACTTAAATGAAGGAAGTATTACTCATGAGCAATTCCTGCAAAGAGAAGAACTGCCTGTAGGCGCAGCAAGTTTGCTGTTACATCCTCTTGCACAGCAGCATATACCTAGGATGGTTCTAGAAGGTGCGCCTGGACAAGGAAAATCAACGATATCTCAATATATATGCCAAGTTCATCGAATGCGACTCCTTAAGGGAGAGAATGATTTACAAGTTATACCAATACATCACAAATCTACCCCAGTTCGAATCCCTTTTAAGATTGACCTAAGAGACTTAGCAACCTGGCTTGGTAAGAAAGACCCTTTCTCCGCTGAAGAAACCGATGAACCTCCAGCCCAATGGCGCAAATCTCTTGAAGCGTTTTTAGCCGCTCAAGTTAGACATCATTCAGGAGGGGCCACGTTCACTTATGAAGATTTGATGGCAGTCGTAAAACTAAGCTCTATATTATTAGTTTTTGATGGGTTAGATGAGGTAGCAGACATATCCAGAAGACAAGAAGTAGTTGATGAAATAATTAAAGGTGTTAACCGCCTTGAAGAAAATGCTGCTTCTTTACAAGTAATAGTTACCAGCCGTCCGGCAGCTTTTGCCAACTCACCAGGACTGCCTGATGACACATTTCCATATTTTTACCTCGATTCAGTTACTAAGCCTCTTATTAATCAATATGCAGACAAATGGCTTAATGCACGCAAAATCCAAGGCCGCCAAGGCTCTGAGTTTAAAAAAATCCTTAAAAATAAGTTAGATCAGCCTCATTTACGCGACCTTGCCAGAAACCCAATGCAGCTAGCCATTCTATTGAGTCTTATTCACACTCGTGGTTCGTCACTACCAGACAAAAGGACGGCACTTTATGATAGTTACATAGAATTGTTTTTTAGTAGAGAAGCTGAAAAAAGTCCGATAGTGCGAGAGCATAGAGATTTACTAATTGATATTCATAGGTATCTTGCTTGGATTTTGCACTCAGAAGCTGAACAAGGACATGATAGAGGAAGCATTAGCATAGATAGACTTAAGGATCTTCTTTCAAATTATTTAGTAGGAGAAGGCCATGACAGTTCCCTTTCTGAAAAACTCTTCACAGGGATGGTTGAGCGGGTTGTAGCGTTAGTCTCTAGAGTGGAAGGAACTTTCGAATTTGAAGTTCAGCCGCTTAGAGAATACTTTGCCGCGCGTTTTTTATATGAGACTGCTCCTTATTCTCCTACAGGAGCAGAGCAAGGGGGGACTAAACCTGATCGTTTTGATGCGATAGCAAGGGACTTTTACTGGCTAAATGTTGCGAGGTTCTATGCAGGTTGCTTTAGTAAAGGAGAACTAGCTTCTTTAGTTGATAGATTGCAAGAGCTTGTCAAAGAAGAAGGATATCGTTTTATAAGTCACCCTAGGGTTTTAGCTGCAACACTACTCTCAGATTGGGTTTTTACTCAGCATCCTAAATCTGTAAAAGAGGTAGTATCATTGGTACTTGATGGCTTAGGCTTACGTTACGTATTAAGCATAAACAGTAACAGAGCTGGTTCGAGCAGCCCGATGGTATTACCCAAAAAGTGCGGTAGAGATGAACTAATCGGACGATGTTTCTCATTACTTGAGAACGATCCACCAAGAGATTATGCGTTAGAGATAATTGAGCTTATTAAAGCAAACTCTAGTGCTGATGAGATTGAAGAATTGTGGCTCAATAAAGTTTTTGAGACAGAATCTGAACGCACACGTTGGCTAGATTATGGTCTTAATCTAGGGTTACTATCACAGATTACTCTTAATGACCTTGAGGAAATTCTTTCTGATGATCCTTACAATTTCAAAAGGCTGAGTCTTGTATTTAGAGCTAGACGGCTTGATTACTGTGAAAGCTCTGAAGACAAGAGCAGAGCTATTATAGAAGCTATTTTAAATAGACAAATAATACCGCAGCGTCAGCGGCGTGTTCAATCAGTTCTTGACCTGTTCAGCCATACCCTTGATGTGTACCGGTATTCGATTGCATTTAATTATAGACAACCTATTGCTCTATTAGAGATTTGGGAAAGAAATCCTAGAAGCCAATTCGCTCCTTTGGATAAGGATCGCATAAAGGATAGACCTCCTTATGCAGTTCTAGATAAGTGCATCGAAGTTTCAAACATAGCCGAAATTGAGTCCCGACGCCCTGCGATTGAGTGGGCTACTGACTTAACACCCTGGGATAATATCGTAGAAGCGTCACGTTCAATTTGGGGTGAAAAGTGGGCACATTTTTATTTTGCCAATGTAGCCGCTGGAATTAAATCTTCAAAGGAGACTTGTGTAGACTTTCCAGATTTATTAGACTCCTCGAAATCTCTATGTCGCAGAGCACGCTATGCAAGGTTGCGAGCTGGCTCGACGAATTGGTGGGCAAAACAGATTGATGCTGCTACTGATGAATCAGATATTATGCTCATCGCCTTAATACTATTGACGTGGAGTAGTGCGAGCACCCTAATAAGCCTTTCAGAAGAGGTCGAGTCAGTATTAGATCATTTAACCTTAGAGAACTGGTATCGTGTGATTCACTCAGTCGAGAATTCAATATCACTGACTCATGAGGATCTAAAAGACGGATTAGTATCTTTTAATTCAACTTCATTACCTAGCCAACTATCTGAAAGATCAGCAGTGGCCCTTGGAACACGTGCTAGGAAAGAAGATAGAAAGGTTTTTTATTCAAAATATCTTGCGCAGTATCAAGGTACAGATCGAGTGATTTTAAAGTTTTGTCAGGATGAAGCTCTTGACCTATCCAATTTTAACAGCCTTGCTTGGAATCCAAACCTTAATCTGATTGCTAGAAGTTATGCGGAGGGGATTATTTCTGGCCCATACGTTTTTCGGCGATTTACACGACATCCTATCAAATCACTTCCGATAAAAGTTGCTGAACTTATTGCAGAATCTCCAGCTAAGTATCCCAGTTATTTAGTTGCATACGCTGAAACTATCTGTAGGGAAGATGTTGCTTCAAAAATCATCCCTGTAGGTAAAATTGCCGAGAGAGATAATTGGTTTACAATATAATCTTCAGCTCTGCTTCTATTATGAGAAAGGATTAGCGGATCTTGTTTTTCAAGCGATGGCGCACAGGCTTTTCCTTGCTTGGCCTACTCTTCTGCACATTCACCTGCTGCCCACCATCAGCCGAGATATTCACCTGCCCTGCATTCTGCACAATCACAGGTGAGGCATATCAGCGCAGGTCGCGCATTTTTTCATGTGACCTATTTGTGACCGGAGTACTTGATAACTGATGCGAATTGCTGTTACTCGTTACACTCACCGTTGGCTGCGGCCTGTGTTAAATGTCAATGAATGACAGTGGGTGGTAAGAAAAGCGGAATAAGCGCGGAGGGTTCAAATCCCCACGTGCCTATTGATAATAAAGAAGATAAAGCCACCTTCGCGGTGGCTTTTCTTTTTGGTCACACATATGGTCAATCATTCGATAGGATATAGACACGTTTATCAGCAATTCTTTTTGATGACGGTTTGAGTAACAACAATGTACGATGCTTTCTAACTTCTAATCAACATTGAGAACATTGCGCACCTTATTGAGCAAGCCTTCCACGCTGAAGGGTTTTTCAAGAAAAGCTATTGCTTGATTCTTCAGAATTTTATCGATTGCCCTGTTTTCTGTATAACCTGACATATAAAGCAGCTTCATTTCGGGCCGCAATGCGCTAAGCCGCTCGGCCAAATCGTGCCCGTTCGTGTGGGGCATCACCATGTCTGTGATCATCATATGTATAGCGCCCTCGTGATCGTTCGATATCGTTACAGCTTCATCTGCATGGGTTGCTTCCAATACCTGGTAGCCGCTCTCTTCAAGTATCTTGCGGGTTAGCTTGCGTACAGCTCGTTCGTCTTCTACCAGCAAAACAGTTTCCGACCCTCCCACAGCCCGACTGAGGGTCTCGTTACTACAAGACGGGTCTACAGATTCATCGCATTGTGGCAGGTAAACTTTGAAAATCGTACCGTGCCCTGGCTCGCTATATACCCATATATTTCCTTCACTCTGTTTCACAATCCCATAGACCGTTGAAAGTCCAAGCCCTGTTCCTTTCCCTTTTTCTTTAGTGGTGAAGAAAGGTTCAAATATCTGAGATTGAGTCTGTTTGTTCATCCCAATTCCCGTGTCGCTCACCGCCAGCATTACATACCTTCCTGCCTCAGCGCCGATGTGTTGATTGGCATAACTTTCATCAAGATATACATTGGCAGTCTCAATCATAAGCTTGCCGCCTTCCGGCATGGCATCGCGAGCGTTAACAGCCAGATTCAATAGTATCTGCTCGATGTGGTTCGGATCAGCTTTTATACTCACCAGTTGCGGCTCAAGCATTGTGGTCAGTTCAACATCTTCCCCGATGAGGCGTCGCAGCATCTTCTCTATGTTGGCAACAATTGTATTGAGATCGAGAACCTGTGGCTGAACAACCTGCTTTCTGCTGAATGCCAGCAGCTGGCTCGTCAGCGCAGCGGCACTCTGGCCGGACTTCATTATCTCCTCAACCTCCGGAAAGGAGGGATCGTTCTTATCAAGCCGCCGCAGAAGAAGCTGGCTATACCCTATTATTGCCGTTAGCAGGTTGTTGAAGTCATGCGCCACGCCTCCTGCCAGCCTCCCGATAGATTCCATCTTTTGCGATTGCAGAAGCTGCTCTTCGAGCCGCCTGTGCTCGGTGATGTCATTAGTCGCGGTGAGGATGCATCGATCACCATTGAGGTGAATTATCTCTGACGATGCGAGGGCTACCCGCACCTCGCCACTCTTTACGCGGCGGCGGACTTCGGTGTTGAGAATCCTTCCTTGCTCCTCCAGAATTTGCCTGAGCCGGGCACGTTCTCTGGGGTCCGGGTAAAGATTAATGTCAGTCGTAGTGCGGCCTATTATCTCTTCGCGTGTATACCCGATGTTGCTCAGGAAACTTTCGTTCACGTCAATGTACATCCCGCTGTCGTAGGTGACGATGCTCATCGGGACCGGACTTGCGCTGAACGCCTTGGAGAAACGCTCTTCCGAGGCGCGCATAGCCTCTTCATTCCTTCTGCGGTCGGTGATATCGTTTGCGAGTACCAGTCGCGCCTGTCGGTTTTGAAACAGTATCTCGTTTGAAAAGATCTCCGCCTCTATTATGGTCCCGTCCCGCTTTTTATGCCTGAACACACCGGCACATTGAATGTCTGGTAATTGGGTCGAAGGGTGAGCGATAAGCTGTGATAGATCCTCCGAGAGTCGGATATCCTCTACGGTGAGGGAAAGAAACTCTTCCCGCGAGTACCCGTAGTGGCTTATGGCCTTCTCGTTGACTGTGAGAAAACGAAACGTCTCTACATCATAAACCCACATTGGCTGGGGATTGTTGTCAAAGAGAAGCCGGTACTGCCGTTCGGATTCCCCCAGCGCCAGTTCAGCTTTAAGCCGTGCCTGATTGGCTCTGGTCTGAGCTATCAGGCGGCCAACCTTGTTGAGCAACAGGCTGGGAGGGGCATCAATCTCCAGGTATTCTTCTGCCCCCGCCTGAAGCCCTTCGAGCACGCTGGCATCGTCATATCTGAGGCCGCTCACCAGAAGCAACGGTATCTCAGCAGTCGCAGCATCTGATTTGATCAGTCGGCAAAGCTCTATGCCGTCCATGCCTGGCATCACCACATCGCTGATGATCAGGTCCGGCGACTGCCGCTCAAGCAACTCCAGCGCAGCTTGAGCGCTGTCTGCGGTTAAGACTGAATATCCCTCAAACGATAGAATCAGGCTCATTGCATCCAGCTGGACGGGGTTATCATTGATCAGCAGCAGATTTCCACTAAGAGTAATGGATGATACTGAAGGTTTCTTATGATATTGGATCGTCATGGTTAAACCTCAGAAACTGAGCTTATGGCCATTAAGTTGTATATAAGAAGGGAGGTTGATGACTGACTGCAACCAGCTAATCGTGCCAGAGCGATAATTTTTATCAGCGTTCTCATATTGTTTCCGTCGCCCTCGGAATCAAGATGTAATTGGCTTCACACTGGTAACGATCTCAAACCGGCGTTATTATGCCAGCCAGTAAATTATTAGGGAACATGTTAATAATCTTAAAAGAACTATAGCCGTTTTTGATTATAAGATGAGTGTCAACAGTTTGATCGCTGGGCAAGCTATACGGAGGTACTGAGCGCACCATCAAAGCCTGTAAGATCAGACCCCTTGCGGCTTAATCGTTCTCTCGACGAGGAGCAAAACCAAGCAGCACATCTGCAAGCGCTTTCGAGACAGGCAATCCGGGCCAACGCTCCAGCCAGAAGAATTCTCCCGCAGGGTTTACTTCTAAAAAAATGTGCCGCGAGTCGGGCGTCACTATGATATCTATTGCGCCATAGTTCAGCCCGAAATAATCCATAAGGCGAAGCAACCGCTCTTTAATCTCTACGGGCAGATCGTAAGGTTTCCATTCTTCAAGTAACCCTACGCCATCTCTGCGCCAATCGTGGGTCGCCCGCTCGGATGCCTGCGAGTTTATCGAGGCGCTGAATGCCTCACGGCCAACTACGATGACGCGCAGTTCCAGCGCTTTTGGAATCTGCTCCTGAAATGTCATCGGGCACAGTCGCAAACCGGATAGCTCTTCGAGGTCCTGCGGCTTAACCGGATTGGTAAAAACTACTCGTTCCCGCCCGTTTTCATAGACTGCAAACGAAGAGAGCATCTTTGTGACAATGCCATTCTCGCAGGACTTGGCAAACTCCAATACAGCCGCAGGGCTATTGGTAATCAACGTGCGCGGAACTTCTAAATTCATTTCGCGAGCAATCTGAATCTGTAATTGCTTATTCTCAGCGTGTCGTATGCGCTGGACAGGATCGATGCGGAATGTTTTCAAGCTGGCCAGCATCCCCATCACAGTCGCTCGCGATTCTCCTATGGCAGCGGCACGAAGTTGCCTTTCCATCGAAGTCGGAATCTTGCCGCCGATGTTGAGCCTGCGATGCCATATTGCCGTCACCAGTTGGAGATCGAGTTCTCCCTGTTCCGATGCCAGTATAAGCTGCGTTCTATCCTTGCCGTAATGGGCGATCAGTTCTATCTCTGTGGGGAAGCGATCCGTGTCAAAGCGATAGACGGTCTCGCCTTTTTCCTCAACGGCTCGCGTTACAAACTCGATGCTTTCATTATCATCACTTTTTGTAATTATTAAAACCGGCATTATCGTCTCCTGTAGATTTCAAAAGAGCATCGGCCAGCGCTTCTGATATTGGATGGTTCAAATCCCGCTCCAGCATGCCCCATTCGCCACCGGGATTGACTTCAAGGAAGACGTACTTTTCATCTAAAGTTTTGATAATATCAATCGCCCCGTATGCCAAACCCAATCGGCGCATCAATGATCTGAGGCTTACTATAAGCTCTTCCGGGATTTCAGCAGCAGACCAGAAGCATTCATCAGGGCTGGCAAGTCGCCAATCCGTTTTACCCTTTAAGGAACGGCTCGCATCTATTGCGCCGACAAAGCAGGTTCCATCAACGTAAGCGATGCGCAATTCGATAGCTTTTGCGATTCGCTCCTGAAACACCATAGGGCAGTGGCGCAACAGGTCCGCCTCTAAAAGGTCTTCTTCCTTCACGTCACTCGTATAGACGAACACCGGAGCCTGTCCCATGCTTACTGATAACGGCTTGAGCAGTTTCGCCACCATCTGGCCGCCAAGGTCATTGAAAAAAGCACGTGCCTGCTGCTGATCGTTTGTAACCAGCGTTCGAGGAATGAGCAGGCCAGCCTCTTTTGCCGCTCTCAGTTGACTGAGCTTGTTTTCCGCCTCCTGACTCCGTTGCGGATCGTTTATCCACCGGGCGGATTGAAAACAGTCCAGAAATCCATACATCGCGGCGAAACTCTCTCGAACGCACATTTCGTGAAATTGCGAGCCGAGCTTTTCATCCATCTTCGGGGTCCAGATTTTGCGCGCCCACACGGCTCGCACATGACGCGCGTCCAGCGTTGAGTCTCCATCCTGTATAAGGTGTTGAGTGCCGTCAGGCGTTAATTTGGCTGAGAGCTTTATTTCGAGCGGGAACAGATCGGTGTTCAAACGGAAAGGGCGCACGCCTCTGCGACGCAACGCCTCTGCGACTCGATCTACTGTGAAAAAGTCCCCGCTGTGCGTCAACAACAGCACAACTTCGCGATTTGATTCATTTGCCATAATTACGGACAAAAATTGTAAGCCATACTCCTGATGTTAGAAGTATGGCTTACAAGCGATGATGACTATGCTTTAGCGCGATTTTTACCTGTCAGGGAATTCTGTTTCATCATCATCAGACGGATATTTCATGGTCACATCTTCGTCCACATCAGAAGGGTATTTTTTAGTAATACCAGCTTTGACGTTGGTTTTCACATCGGGAAACTCTTGCCCTTCAAGATAGCGGGCGAAAAATGGGACTTCGTTATTCGTGTCTTTCATTTCTTAATCCTCCAGAAATTGATTGAGCACACAAGGCATGGCTGGCATGAAATTGTATTTTACATTGCATAAATATTAAAGCGAATTTTATTACATAATAGCTGAATTTAAATTGCTATGGCGCAGGCCGCGCGCTCGCGCAGCCCGCACCGTAGTTTGGTTAATAAAGGGCAAGATATTTAACATAAGCCGGAGCTTTAAACCTCATCTCCATCGGACGGGTATTTCTGAGTATGTTCGATTTCATCTTTATCCGAAGGGAACTTTGTCGTAGCGGCACCGGCTTTGACGTTGGTCTTCACTTCGGGGAATTCCTGCCCTTCAAGATAGCGGGCAAAAAACGGAACTTCAGGCTCAATATTTTTCATCGTGTTTTCTCCTTACTGGATTTGAGAGCGTTATTACACCCCAAATAAAGCTTGTAACGAATTATCTGAGTTGTCAAGCTGGCTTTGGCGCGCGTTTTCATGGGTGGGCGACAACAATAAGCGTCTTGCTGCGGTTGAGCACACACCGAAGAGCGGATCGAAGACTGTCAGGGTCCAAAGCCGCAAAGCTTTCATCCAGTACAATTAAGTCTGCTTTCTGGAGCAGCGCGCGGGCGATGAAAAGCCTGCTGCGCTCGCCGTGTGATAGCTGCCAGCCTGTTTCGCCGACGATTTGCAAAAGGCCCGATGGCATGCGCTCAAGCAAACCACCAAGACCAAGTTCTTCGCAAACCTTTTTCGCTTCCTCTAAATCATCAGGGGCGGGCGGCCAATTGCGCCCCATCAAAAGGTTGAAAGCTAAGGTGCCTGTCAATACATGGTTTTCATGAAACTGCGGAGATGACACTACCAACTCGCGCCAACCGCGCGCCCCCAGTGTCTGGTGATCCAACCCATGAAGCAACAGCAGGCCGGAATCCGGCACGCGCAGCCCGACAATCATCGATGCAAGCGTAGATTTGCCTCCACCCGATGGCCCTTCCAGTAATATTCGTTCACCGGAAAAAACTTCCAGATCGCAACGCCGGATCACAGGCTCTGTGCCGGGGCGATAGCGATAAACCAGATCGGAAGCTTCAAGAATCTTTTGCTTTCGGTCGGGTTGATTAGCGCGCGAATATATTTCGCCATAGATGGCCGGAGATGGTTTGACTTCATGTTTAGCGGCTGCATTGAAGAGGTCTTTCACCTGACGCCAGGCAACTGCAACGCCAGCCACTTGTGAAAGGCTTCCTGTCAGTTTACCCAGACACCCATAGCCAAGCAGCAAGCCTCCTATGCTTATTGCAAGCGACGCGCTGGAGGTGCTGCCGGATATGATTGAAGGCAGGAGTCCGAATAACCCAAGTATCAACCAGCCGCGTGGTATCAGTCCCGTCAATACAACATTCGATCTATCAATTGACCTCGACACATCTATATACTGCGCGAGCAGTTGATCTTCTCCGTCATGCCAGTGGTCAGGTGATTCCTGCGCGAGCCGGGTCCTGTGCCCAATCATCCTCTCAACCATGTCATTGGTCATTAAAAGCCGAACATCAGTCCAGTGAATACGCTGTTTGAGGTATCGCCAGCCTATCAATAAACTGATCGCCGTCCAGACGATGAACAGCGACGCATGCAACATTCCGCCTGCCCCTTTGCTCAGGACGAATATCGCCATGACAAATTCTACTGCGGCGGCCATAATGGCAAATCCGCCGGTTGTGGCTAGAGCTTCGACAGCCGCCGATTCGATCACTCGGCCAAGAAGCTTGCCTGACCCTTCTCCGCGAATCTCGTCTAAGTCGAACTTCAAGGCTCCATACAACAGCCTCTGCTTGAGCAACCCGCCCACACCTATTGCAATAATCCCCTGCATCCAGGTGATCAGCAATCTGACAGGAATCATCGTGAGCAATAGCAAAGCCCAGGCCAGCAGCAAGCCAAAGTCAAATTGCCCCTGCAAAGCTCCACGCCCTATCAACCACCAGGAGCCGATCAAAAGCAGGTATTGAATAAGCTGTAGAATAACCATCGTGAAGAAGCGAAAGTGGAGCCGGTCCTTTTGCAGTTGTTTAATAAAGTTTGAGCCGGGCGGCAACCTCAGCATCCAGCAATCACTAACCCGAAAGTGTCCGAGCGACTCGCGAAAAAGAGCTGTCCGCGCAATCCCTCTTCGCCTTTTGGGAACCCCTGCTTCTTTCAGCAACTGGTCGAAATCAGCCGTGAGAGGCCCGTCAATGGGGTCGCAAATCAAGGCGCGAATGGTATTGAGTTTCACCCTGTGCGTTTTGCCATCCGGCGCGACGACATAGATGTTTCGCTTGCCTGCGCGCCGGATGGCAAGAAATCCTGAGCCGGTTTCCGCCGACAGACGGATGATGAGAGGGCAAGCCGATCTCAAGACCTGCTCGACCTCCACGTATTCAACGTTGAGCAGGCCAGCTTCTAGTCCCATCCACTCCGCCGCTGTTTCTATGAATCGCCCGGTAACGGCTGAATCTTTCAGGTCCTGCTCCTCATCTATAACCGGCGCTGAATGCAGCCCCCTGTCCAGTCGCGTGTCGATGAGCCGGGCGTTGAGCGCCAACTCTTCTATCGCTTCCGTGAGTTTGTAGATGGGCCAGCAGAGATTATTCAGGGATTCAGTCATGTCCGGTGGTCTTAATTGTCGAACAGCTTTCCATTCTCAAGCCTGAGCCGTCGCCAAAACGGGTTGCGCCACCACTCTTTTTGCAGCGCGGCTTCGGCTTCAAGCATTGCGCCATATCGTGAACCGGGCCGCTTTACCAGAGCCAGAGGAGCGCCGTCTTCCACAATTTGACCTTGCTCAATTACGATTACTCGCTCGAAGGTTTGTGTCTCGCTGACATCGTGAGTTATGCAAAGCAAGGTTGACAGTTGCCACAGGCGTCTTGAATTTGAAAGCAACTCCTGTCGCTGTTTGCGATCCAGACCCCGGAACGGCTCGTCAAGAATAACAAGCCGGACTGAGGGGCGGAACATCCCGCGACCCAGCCGCACGCGCTGGCCCTCGCCGCCGGAAACGAGCGCTCCGGATTCGCCCATCTGCGTTTGAAGACCATCAGGCAGTTTTTTCAACGCGCTGCCCAGTTCGGACAGTTCTACTATTTTGCTCAACGGCAAGCCGGATGGCTCGTGCGCGCCGTATCTGAGATTGTCGAGTAAGGAGCGATTCCAGATCTGCACGGCAGGGTCAATCCAGGCCGTTTCTCTCCGAAGCCTTTGCAACCGGTCGCCATCCAGAAGCTCCCCATCGATCAACACACGTCCTGAAGCCGGTCTGTGCCAGCCGAGCAGTACGCCGACCAGACTTGATTTGCCAGCACCGGATGGGCCAATGATGGCAACATGGGTTCCGGCTTTGATTTCAAGATTGATGCTTTCGAGGATAGTGTGACCGCCAGCCTTTACGCTCACGTCCCGGAATGCTATTGCGAACGATCCTGACTCTTCATCGCGTATGTCTGAAGCGGTTTCTTCGGGTTCCTGCGAGGTGATCTCTTCGGGAGATGTCAGCGGTTCAACCAGACGATGAACAATATTACGATAAGCCGGGTACTGTTGCGCGGTCTGAGCTACAGTTTGGCCGAGTATCGGAAGGCTGAGGCTCCAGTAAATAATCAGAAGCGCGCTCGCTGTTTCATCCGACCGCTGGAGGTAGCCGAAGAGAATCAGAACTGCCAGAGCAAATCCTACCAGCGATTGTATCGCTTCGACCGCAACAACTCTGCGCTGCAATCCAAGGCTGGAGCGCGCCCATTCGACCAGCAGAGATTCGTGTTCATGCCGGATGGCGTGCTCTGACCCGTGCGTACGAATGGGCACCAACCCAAGAAGCGCGTCCAGATAAAAACGGGTCAGCGCCCCGCCATGCGTGCGAACTCTAAGGTCACGGTCGGTAATGAAAGGCTGCGTCAACAGCGCCATGATAACGCTGATCAAAGCTGTCAAAAACGCAAGCGGCGCACTTGGCGGGTCGAGCCATGCTATGGCGGCTGCCGTCAGAACAAGGCCGAAGACAGATCGCAGCATTTGCCCGCCCATCACCGCCAGCATCCGCATAACATAAAGGCTATGGCTGCGCTCAGTCATGTCAGAGGTCAGGCGGCTGCGAAAATACCTGTCACCTAATCGCGGAAGCTTCTCAAGAATTGCCATTCGCAGACGGGATTCGAGATGTCGCCCGATTTTCTGTAGCCCGTTGGCAAGAGGCAACTCCAACATCAACAGCCCAAGTACAAAAACGATCAGGACAGAAAGCGCCTGAATCTGCTGGCTGACAAGCCCAAACCCGCGACCTATATCGAGAAATCCTCGAAACAGGAGCGTTTCAAACACGAGGCCGCACGAGACAAGAGCAAGCGTTGCGACCAGACTGGCCGGTGACAATATCCCATCTTTTTTCAGGAGCCTGAGAATCTCGCGCCCCGGTTGAATGGGCGTTTCCTCAAGGGCTGCGATAAGTTCGGGTGAGATGGACCTTGACTCGGTTTTAGATTCATCTGTCTGGCGGGAATGCTTTTGCGGCGCGCTGCGTATCCGCACAATGACTGCGCCCCTCAAATTCAGGTATTCCGGACCAGCCAATCTTACACTCCAGTAAGCGGCTGGGATGACAGAGGGTTGATCCGGCTTCTCGTTCATTGCGCGATCAAAAAAATTTCCGAGCACGCGAGCCGTCTGATTCCCTCGTCTTAGCCCTCCCGAACGAATGATCGCCTGAGTCATTCTTGTGGCTGCGTCAAGACAGGCTATAGAACGCCAGGACGGATCGCTGATAGCCTGCTCAATCATTTGTTTCGATGTTGCGAACGCGACACCTATATCGCCCAAACGTCTTTTCAGCGGGCCTGTAAATTCGTCCGAACCCGCCCATTTACGCCACGCCTTTGCAGGAACCGGCAAAAGGTGATTGTAAACTTCTTCAAGAAACCTGTCATAAACCGGCCAGCGGCGGCCTGTGGCGGGGTCCATTACCTGAATGAAACGCCCGTGTCGCCGCCAGACAACTACAAAGTGGTTAGATCCGTCCGGAAGCGATGTGACCACAATAGCAGGCAGCGCACGCGCCTCTGGCAGCAGAATGTGATCAACCGGAATCATAGTTTGCTGCGCCCCAAGCCCCAGCTGAACAGCTACCTCTTCAACCGCATCAATCGAAGTGCCGTCAACATCTGTCTGGCAGGCTTCACGAAGCCTGCCATAACTGAGCGACATTCCAAATCCATCAAACAGCGATTTGAGTGAAGCCGGTCCGCAATCCATTGCAGAAGTCTGTACGACCTCAGGGATTATCATGCGTCTGGCCTTAAGGGGTTTGCTGCTCACCGCTGCTCCCCCGGATTGCCCGACATCAGGATTGTCGCGTCAGAAGTCTTAATGCGTTCGCCTGCGGTTCTTAGTAACAATGTGGCTGGCGAAAGGCGGGCTACTTCAACCTCTACAGAGGCTGGCAGTCCGTGTTGAAACGGGATTGCAGAGGCAGGATCGCGATGCATGGCAAGATCTATGCGAATGCGACCGTCGCGCGGCTCACTGGCGACGGTCGTGACAGTAGCTTTGATTACGCCGTATTGAGTCCATGGAAATCCTTCAAG
Organism: Blastocatellia bacterium; assembly: GCA_963804815.1. Lineage (GTDB taxonomy): Bacteria > Acidobacteriota > Blastocatellia > UBA7656 > UBA7656 > DATEKX01. The sequence continues at coordinate 857,974 of CAWDRU010000002.1, forward strand.
GCGAAGCCTCGCAGACTGGCCGGGGTGTATGCGACCAAGGGCTGACGAAGGGCGAAAGTATGCTACAACTTTAAGCTCTCCGGCAGGGATGATGACTCCTATCTTATCGCCTGCGTTTACGACGGCTCCGGCGCGCAAGTCAACGGCTTCTCCGATGCGTCCCGATACAGGCGCTTTGATCACACGCTTTTCAATGTCATGAGAGAGGCGATTGGATGTTGCTTTGGCCGTTGTTATGTCGCCCTGGATAGCTAAGATTTGGCGGTTGAGTCGCTCGATTCGGACCTGACTGTCGCTATCGCCGTTTCGCAGGTTCGCCTGCAATTTGTCTATCTGAAGGCGTAAGGCTTCGGCTGCCGCCCGCTGCTTGCGAACTTCGGTTTTTGCGCGCGCCAGATCGGCTTCCGATACAAGACCGTTAGCCTGCAATCGCTCGCTGCGCGCGGCTTCATCTTCGGCGAGTTGCACTGAGGCTTTGGCTTCTTCGAGCTGGCTTCGCGCCTGATCAATGGCTATTTGTGCAGCCGCGATCTGTTCTTTGCGTGCGGCCTCTTCCGCCGTAACTTCATCGCGCAGCGCGCCGAGTTGCGGTGTAAAAGCAGATAGCTGTTTGCTGGCTTCATCCAGACGGAGCTTTTCATCTTCGGATTCAAATTCGATCAGTAGATCGTCTTTTTGCACTTCCTGCCCGACCGCCAGATGAATAGCCGTCACTTTTCCACTGATCGGCGATGCAATTGGATAAAGCGAAGTGTCTACTTCAATGCGTCCTGAATCGCTCATCTCATAAACGCTTATTCTCGCAAAAAAGAACCATGCCGCCCATGCGCTGAGAATAAGTATAGCAATAATTACCATCAGTAAAGATGGCGAAAACCTGTCATTGGCAAGCGAACGCATGGAGCTTGAAAACGGCGAACCCATAAATTACTTTCGCGTCTATAAAGGTCAATGGTTGAGAATTCAGTGAGCACATGGAGTCTATCACCCGCATCTTGTGCGAGGCAAATTACTTAAACCGGATAGACTACCAGTAGAGAAGGCGTGGTTTCTGATACCTGTTTTACTGTCAGGGCAAGAGACTTTAGCTGTGGACAACTTTACTGCTCTATTCTCTAGACATCTCCCTCATCACTGTCAGAGGGAAACTTGTGAGTTACGTCCCCTTCATCTCGATCAGAGGGGAACTTGTGAGTTACCGGCCCAATACCGGCTTTTACGTTCGTCTTAACTTCAGGAAAATCCTGGCCTTCAAGGTATCTGGCAAAGAACGGTTGTTCATTATTCATTTCTATCGTTACCTCCCTGGGGCAAAGATACTCCTGATATTAATGCAATGTCAATTACTTATCTGCAAATCCGGTTTGGAAGTATGCAGGGTTCTGAAATAGACCCAAGTCGAATCTGTTTGCTCGAAAATCGTGGTTCACACAACGGAAGGCTCTGTCTTGAGTTCGGCAGGGAGACGGTCATCCGCTGCCCGGAAGTGTCGCGAAACCCGTTCACCTATCTGCTGCCTCCAGCCGTAAGCCTGGACATTGAACGGTCACGTAACTTATCGTAGATTGTGTCTGATTACGTTCCCGTTTCGGCCATATCTCGACTGCACTTGGAGAAGTGAAGCAATGGCTGGGGCGAAGCTGAAGGCCCTTGCGGTGGATGAGTAGTGGGAGGCTGTCGCCTCCGCATTGTTTCCGGGCCTTCGGGTTGTTTCCGCGTTAACCTGTCGTAACTTATTCTTGCAAGCGATTTGCGAACAGAAAGGACCGCCGCCAGAGTTGGTATTGAAAGAAAAAAGAGGCATGACACAAGGGTGTTTCGATAGTCTGCTGGACTGGCTGGCACCAGACCGGGAGCAGGCCGCCTTGCGTTACGAAGAGATACGGCGGAGGCTAATCCGGCTTTTTGAAGCGCGCGGCTGTTCTGAGCCTGAGGACCTTGCCGACCGGACGTTCGACAGAGTGTGCAGGAAAGTCCATGAAATCGCACAGAGTTACACGGGCGACCCGGCACGGTACTTTTATGGCGTCGCTCAGAAGATCTATCTCGAATCCCTGAGGCCAAAGCCCCTGCCTCGCTTTGTACCATTGCCCGACGAGGAATCAGAAATCGAACGTGTATATCAGTGCCTGGAAGAATGTATCGCTCCGCTTCCGGAGGAAACGCGACTGATGGTTCTGGACTACTATAGCGAAGAGAAGAATGCCTTGATCAAAAAGCGCAAGGCCATGGCCGAAAAGCTTGGTATCACAGCAACTGCGCTTAGGCTGAGAATGTATCGAACCCGGGACGATCTTCGCAAGTGCGTGCAGGAGTGCATGAATCGCAACTCGAAATTATGAAATGTGGCGTAAGATTTTGGCATTATATAGTGGAAGGTCATTTTTCCTGATAGGCATTCCTATGGCAATCAGTAAGAAAGATAACACACAGTTGAGGCGCTATCTCCTGGGCGCGCTGGCAGAGGCTGAAGATTGCAAGATCGGGGAACGCCTGCTTGCCGACGACGAATACTTCGCGCAGGTGCCCATCGTGGAAGACGAACTGATTGACGATTATCTGGCGGGAAGGCTGTCTGGCGACGAGCGCGCGCTGTTTGAGAACCATTTTATGTTATCGCGGAGCCATCAGGAGAAACTTCGCTTCGCTCAGGCGCTACAAAGATACGTCAGGGCTGAAACGCGGGCGGCGAGTGCAGCCGCGCCGGTATCTGGCCCCAGGCGAGCGAGCCTGGTCTTTTTTTTGACCCCTTTCAAAATTGCTCTAACAGCGGCAGCCGTGATTCTGCTGGCGCTGACGGGATACAGGATCTTCATACATAAGTCTGACCTGCAAAAGGGGCAGGACCTGCTTAAGAACGTCTATAAGAATGAGCGTCCCGTGAGATCACGGATCGCTCTATTGAATTGGGCTCCATTCATAGATACGAGAGCTAGACGAAACAATCCGCCCGGCAAAGGCGAACTGACAGAAGAGTCCGCACGTGTCCTGCTCGAAAAAGCGCTCAGGGATGACCCTGGCCCCACGACCGAGCATGCCTTCGGCGAGTTCTGTCTGGCGACCAGAGATTTCGACGAGGCGATAAAGCATCTCGGCTTAGCCGTCAACGGCGACCCGGACAACCCTGCGTTCCGAAGCGACCTCGGTGCCGCCTTGCTTGAAAAGGGGTTGTCCGACCGGCTGAATGGGAAGGGAGGCGAGAGCGCTGAGAAGTTCAGCCACAGCCTGGAGGAATTAGACCGCGCTCTGAGTATCGCTGCCGATTTCAAACCGGCCCTTTTCAATCGAGCCCTGTGTCTGGAAGCAATGGAGCAATGGCGTCAGGCAGAAGCCGCATGGGGCAACTATCTCGCAAAGGATCCGGACTCGCCCTGGGCTATGGACGCGAAGAAGAGCCTCGATTTGGTGAGGCAAAAGTAATTGATCGACTCTGATAAATTCAAAGCCTGAGCCGGAGCTTCAGGAATACTCAATGGTATCGCAGCGAAGAAGCGCCAGAGCTTAAGCCACATAGGATTGGAGGCCGGGACGTTTATCAACGTCGCCCGGCCTCCGGCTATATTGTGAATCTGCCTACTACTGGCAACCGCAGCCACTATTTCTGATATCAACATCACTGATATTCACCTGTGGTGCCGTCATCGTAACTTTAATGGCCGCATCCGCTTTATGTGTGCAGGTGTTTACATTGATGGATACAGATCGGTCCGGATGTTTCGGAACGGGTCCGGCATCGGTGAGCGTTATCTTGCAGAAACTCCGCGTCACTTTTCCAGTCCCTGTCAGCGTAATCCCTTTGCTACAATCCCGATAGATATACTTGCCCGAAACAGACGAGACCTGCAGGTATCTGTTCGAGTTGTCATCCTTGATGCAGATGTCGAAGCTCCCTTCAAACTGGCTGGCTAAGAAGGGGCCGGTCGTGAAAGCATTCTGTGCGACAAGAGACTGGCCGCTGCCAAAAACCAGAAGGCTTTTTACAAAATACGGGCCATCTATCCCGTTGTTGCCAATCCGCTCGCCGTTGTATTCCAAAGCGATTCGATTGAGACCGGCGATAAGCGAACCGGTATTGGTCGCAAAACCGATTTCCTTGCCCGTCCGATCAACCAGCGTTGCCGACCACTCGTAAGACCCGGCGTTTACAACTTCAACGTCAATCCCGACGGAGAGCAGATCAAAAAGCGCATTCCCGTTGGTGTCGATGCCGACGGCTGAACCTGTGCCGGTTAAACTGAGCGGCCCGTGCTGAAACGCTCTGAAGCTGTAAGCTGCGGTTTGAAACGCATTGGTGAGGCTGTCAACGGGCATTATGTCTTCGCCGTTCTCTTCGACCAATAGTATCGAGGAGAGTTGATAGGGGCCGTCCACTCGATTGCGGAAGAATTCTTCTCCGTCAAATTCAAGCGAAACATTTTGCACCCCGCTGCCGAGTTGTGCATTGGCAGTGGCCTGATGTGTGTTTCCACTCGTATCGGTCAGGGTTCCCATAATGCGATAACCGGCTGCGTGCGTGATATTGAGGTCTGCTCGCACGACAAGTTTATTGAAGAAGTTGTCACCGTCTGTATCCAGCCCTGAGTCATGGAATCCCAAAAATGATGAATTGCTGCTGCTGACGGTCGCAAGCAGGTGATCTTGTCTGGAGAATGCGGGCACTCCCGAAACCGCCCCCCGGCTGGCTGTAAATAAAATACGATAACTGCCGGGGAGAGAGGTGTTCGGGAAATCACCCGTATAGATGCCGTCATTGGCTGTCGCATCACCATTCGCCCCATCATCGTGCAGGTTTATATCCTGCGATGTGTTGCCGGGTTTCCGTATATGTGCGCTGACCGACGCGCCGAGTATCGGGGAGGCCCCGTTTTTCAGCGTGCCGACGAGACGCAACGATTCACCCGAATGGATATTCAAACGCGAGGCTGAGGCGGTAAATTTGATTGCCGGGTTTTCAATATAGCCGATGACTGCATACGCAACTTCCCCCGAAGGCTCCACTACGGATGGTGCCTTAATCTCTGTCGTCCAGGTGCCGACCTCCGCATTACTGAAGGAATAGACCTCGATCCGACCGCCGAGTATTTCAAGATCTTCACGTCCAATATTGGGGTTACCGGCTATCGTTCCGGGGTCGAATCTTTGGCCCGACGGTGAGATCAGCGCCATGTCAAGATTGCCCGAAGGGTACATCAGCAGAAACGAGGCAGGCGTCGCTTGATCGATAACCAGGGTTTGAGTCTGCGTCTGCCCCTGATGAATAGTTCCGACCTTTGCCGCTGTGGGAGTAAAGGCGGGCGTTATGCTGGGTGCGATTGCGTTAGTCGATACGCCAAACCTCTTTATTCGGCTGGCGAGAAGGTCGTAAATCCTTCTCGAACTCGTCAAATGAGTGTGACGGGAATCAACATCACCGCCGACCGTCTCGAAAGGTGCTAAATTCTCCGTATAGCTGAGCGAGTAGACAGAACTCACAGGTACGACCTGATCGCTCGGTCCCCCCATTAAGGCCGTCAGAAATCCATCGCCAACCCGGCATAGGAACGTTGTACATCCCGGATCGTAGGAACCTGCAAGCGCCGTGTATCGCACCTTGTCATTGTGACCGTGAGTGAAATTGTACAGGCTCATGTAGGGGGTGGTTAGCTGATAGCCTCCGGGGGCTGCGCCGAGTCCCACGAGATTTAAGATCAATTGTGATTTCGGTATAAGCAGATCAAGCGCAAGCGATGCGATGATTATCGCATCGGCAAGCGGCGAACCGGCATTCGGCGTACCGATTTGTATGACCTGCTCCACGGATTTGCTGTTCTCAACGACGTGGCGCGCATCCAGACCACCTTTGCTATGGCAGACCAGATTGATCTTATCTACGCCCCATCGCTGTCTTAATTCCGCGACCTTCGCAGCGATTACGAAGGCGTTGGCTTGAATCGTCTGGGGGAAAAAGCCCAGGTCTATCGTTTCATTAGGTAATCCGCCAAGATCGCGCAGCTGATTCACCCAGCTGAATAAAGGTTGTTTCCATGTGTCACCGGATGAAAAAATCCCGTGAACGAAAAGCACCGGACGAGCTGCTTCTATCGTGATGGCGGCCCAGTCAATCGCCGTACACCACGCTTCATCTGTATTCGCGGTGTCGATATCGATTCGTATTTCGTTTTCGCCGGGAACCAGCGTCCCATTCTGCATTGTGGCGAAGTGTAACCATTCGACGGGGATCACAAAACTGTTGAGTTTCCAAACGTTATTATCGCCTGAGAGGAATTCGCCGGGGACAATATGATCGTTAATCCACACGCGGTCCCGTTCCGGGTTGATGCCCTGACCCCCTCCACGTACATCAACGTCGAAGGCGGGCATATCTAACGTCGCCATGTCGGCAATAAGGCCATTGGCTTTCAGGTCGGGGATATCATCACCAACATAGCGGGTGATTTTAATGCTGAATACAAGAGGGCCGCCGCTGCGAAAGGTGCAGCCTGTATCGAGGCCGCTGCCACAATCAACGACAAATCGTGAATCGCTGCATTCCGGCGGTGTAGGGTTAATCGGTGAACTGCTGCACCGATTCCCGCAGTTATTGCTGGCTTGCTGGCTCGCTGATCTGCCGGGTGAACGATAGCCCGGCTCGCCCGGTTTCAGGTCCCGCCCGCTTTGACCCTGTTGCTTGATTGCGGGTCGAGAAGGGGGAGTCTTTTTTGTTCGGGCGATTGCCGATGCGTTAACGAACAAGCATGCGAGTATGATGGTGAAGGGAAGTATTCTCTTGAGGTTCATTGGTTCTCCTTGTGTAATGGGTTAGGGGCCTTGAATTTGAAAGCGAATCCAATGCGGCTGTCTTGAAGCAGAATTCCCGGATTATTGATAACATCCTCTCTCTGGATTCGTATTTACCGGCACGCAGATGTAGTTATGAAAATCACAGACAGCTTGATGATTTGAGAACCCATCCGCCTGCTCTACACTCTATGCCTCTGGTAGCCGGGATGTTTCAGACCGCCCTGAATGATTTTCGGATCACCGCCATTCGCCTTGCAGTTCAAAGGCGGCCCAGTAGTACGGTGCTCGGTATTTCTTCTGCTTCCACATCTCAAGCTGCGCCGCTCTCAGAGCTTCAACCGGGCGCTTGCCATCCTTGAGAACTCCTCTGTAAAAACTGGTCATCAACTCCGCTGTCGCTGCGTCGTAGACTTTCCACAGGCTTGCGACCACTCGTGCCGCTCCGGCGTACATGAATCCTCGCGTCAGTCCCACCAGACCCTCGCCTCTTACCTCCGTCCCAAGCGCAGTGCGACAGGCGCTCAGCACGACCATTTCAGCAGGCAGCTTCAGGTTGTAGACTTCGGATACGGCCAGAAAGCCGTCCACAGGATTGCCCTTATTGTCCACAAGCGATAGCACCAATCCTGTCAGTGCGGGATGCCTGGGGTTTATCAGGCCATGGGTGCCAAAATGAACGTATCGGTACTGCCCGATTTCAGTGCCTTCCGCCGTTATCTTGCTTGCCTCGAAATCAACCGCCTTCTTGCACTGGCCGTCGGCAAGAAGCGATTCGATTGCATCAGCCTCTGTCCTGCTACCATGCAACCGCACCAGTTCACCATCTCCTCGCAGCAAGCCCAGGTCAGAGGCGTCTTTCGCCGCCCGGTCAAGCAGAAGACGCTGCAAAGATGGCGTTAAGCTCTCTGTGTTCGATGACTTCTCCCCGGCCTTCTCCGAGTTCATCACTCTGGGATCGTTCGCGCTGAATACAGGGTCAGCCAGCACCGCAGCAATCCTGGCCGCTGGTTTTCGCCCTCTTAGCTCATTACGCAGCACGTCTATGGCGGAGGCTGAAGGAGCGTTAACGATTTCGTGCCTGACCAGAAGAGGGATGAGTGGGTTTTCAGGGTCCTCGTTTTCCCGCGCCGACGGATCGGGAAGCGCCGCGAACGGGACGTATTCGAGCGCTCCGTCAGCCACGATCAATAGCCGTTTTTCTCCAATAGAAACCGCAGCCGGACCAAGCAGCATGCGGCTTAAGCGCAAAGCGTATTGCCGGTAATCGGAATCCTCGGTCACGGGAACAACACGCACGGGGTCGGCTTGGCCGCCGCCGCTTGCCAGATTGCTGAAGTATTTCGCCAATGGTTCCAACTCAGCCCGTTTCGGCAACTCGTAGCTTGCGATGGAATTTGTGCTGACGATCCAGAGGTAGCTGCGTTCTTCCCCTATCGAATACTCAAGCAGCAGTGTGTCTTTGTCCAACACACGCTGCTGAATGTGTTTCACATCAAGCGGCTGGGGCTGTGTAAGGGCCGCATATTTAGGACTCCGGGCGCGTATATCGGCCTCTACTTCCTGATATTGACCGGTCAGCTGGTCTATCTCCCTGCCAAGTGCGCTGCGCTCGTCTTCGGTTTCCTGCTTGCTGGCTAGCTCAATGGAACGCTGTTTCTTAGCGGCGAGCAGTTGCTGGAGCGAACGCTCGCGCGCCAGGAGACCGGGATCGACTCCGTTGCGAATATCGGCGCGAGACTCAACCAGCAGATCCAGCAGACTGCGCGCACGTCCCCTCTCGCTTGCCTGAAGGGCAGCGGCCTCGAAACCGCTGGTTGGCCGCTCTTTGTGCATCTGCATGAGAATGTCTACGCAGAGCCGATAGTAGGGCTGTACGGTGCCAACGAAAGAGGAACGGAAATCATGGCCGATGACGCCGGAACGAATTGATTCGATAATATCGAGTGCAGCCTCAATGTGGAAACGGGCTTCCGCGAGCCTTCCGAGATCGCGCTCCACTTCGGCGGCAAGTTCCAGGCAGGCTGCTTCCAGCAAGCGGTCACCCGTCAGACGCGCGATAGGCAGCGCCTGGTTGAAGTAGTCCAGCGCTTTCTGCTTCTCGCCGAGATCGTCATAGACAGAACCGACGTTGTTCAGGTTGGCGGCTTCACCGCGACGGTCACCCACCTGCCGCAGTATCGGCAGCGCTCGATTGTAGTAGTCCAGCGCCTTCTGTTTTTCACCCAGTGAGCTATAGACCGCGCCGAGATTATCGAGCGTCGCCGCTTCGCCGCGGCGGTCGCCTACCTCCCGTCGCAGCGGCAGCACCTGGTTGTAGTAGTCCAGTGCTTTCTGCTTCTCGCCGAGATTATCATAGACAGAGCCAATGTTGTGCAGGGTGACTGCTTCGCCGCGGCGGTCGCCCACCTCCCTCCTGATCGGCAGGGTCTGATTGTAGTAGTCCAGCGCTTTCTGCTTCTCTCCAAGAGACCAATAAACAGAGCCGACGTTGTTCAGGTTGGCGGCTTCACCGCGACGGTCACCCACCTGCCGCAGTATCGGCAGCGCTCGGTTGTAGTAGTCCAGTGCCTTCTGTTTTTCACCTAGTGAGTCATAAACCATGCCGATGTTGTGCAGGGTGACCGCTTCGCCGCGGCGGTCGCCTACCTCCCGTCGCAGCGGCAGCACCTGGTTGAAGTAGTCCAGCGCTTTCTGCTTCTCGCCGAGATCATCATAAACTCCACCGATGTTGTTTAGGGTGGTGGCTTCACCGCGACGGTCACCCACCTGCCGCAGTATCGGCAGCGCCTGGTTGTAGTAGTCCAGCGCCTTCTGTTTTTCATCTAGTGAGTCGTAGATCAGGCCGATGCTGTTCAGCTTTTCAGCCTCCTGTCGCTGGTCGCCCACCGCCCGCCAGTCGGACAGCGCCGCCAAAAGCCTGTCCAGAGCTTTTAGCAGTGATTCCGCAGTTCCTTGCGCCTGAAGAATCTCACCCTCTCTGGAACTCTTCTCGGCCCGCACCCTGTAGCTGTCTTGCGTTGTTGCCTGGCGCAGCGTGTCAATCCTTGCCTCATACTTGCCTGCCTTAGCGTCCTTTTCAAGCGAATGCACTTCAAGGCGGTACACACCTGTTGTTTCTGCGATCCACGAAAGCGGCTCTGGGCCATCAGTGCCGTTCGGGCTATCCACTTCCGTCAGCTTCGCGCCGTCAGAGCTAAACAACGTCACCACTACATCGACACCGCGCTGATCGACGACGATGTGAAGGTATTGTCCCGCAGCGAGGACTAGTTTGTAGGAGTGTGCCTCGCCTCCGGAAAGCGCTCTTTCAACCGCTTTGCCCTCGACCAACTCCCGAAGATCGTCCGCCGTTTGTTCGTTGACGTGATTCGCGGCTGGTGAGCTATCAGCTTGCCGCGAATCGCCAGACGCAGCCTGAATCCCGATGAGCAGGAGCAGCCAAAATGTGCGGCGGGATTTCCACGCCCGCGCCAGCACCGGTCTGAAGTAGGTGCCGACAACTTGCGACATGAGTACAGGGCGAGCGCGCGCTGCCATTTCGTTTCCTCCTCTATGCGGGCGATATTGTTTCCGGGCAGTGCCACCGAGTTATAAATGAGTCGGCGAATACACAAACCCTCTAACACCTCGCTCATACTATATGCTTAAGAGAGGCAGGGCGTTTCGACGGCTGGCCACAACCCTGAGGAGCGCGTTGTAAGCGGTCTGTAGCCTTTAATTTTTAAATTGAATTTTTCATTCGGTTGAAACATCCTGATCTTAATCCGCATCTCTATTGTAGAGAGAAAAATTCGGAGACTGCGGTCGGCGTTGCTATAAATGGCTCTTCACTTCATCTACCGTCCAACCTGAATTAGCGGCGCATAGAGATTCTCTTCGAGCAACATACTTGGAATTGAGGGGGTTGCTAAATGGCGGCTCGCAACATTTCGCCTGAACGCTCCACGCCTGAAACTGACCTACAGGGCAAACTGAGTTCCCACTTCACTCGCCGTCAGTTTGTTCAGTCCGTCTTATTGGGAACGGCAATTACCAGCTTGCTTCCACAGTGGCCACGCCTAAAAGCGGGAAGCGGGGATACGGCTTCAGCCGTGGATCTGGCATTGATGCACATTGAAGAACAGATGGATCTCTTTCATGGCGCTTTCGACGTTTTCACAGACCCCGGCGCGGCAGGCAACCATTTTTTCGCGCTTACGAAGATCGGGGATGTGCTGGAGGCTGTGGACATCGACTTATGTTCTCAGGAACAACTTCGCCCTGGTGCCGGAATCACTGCCATCAAGAACATCTTTCGCAATGTTACGGGGACAAACTTTGCCGGTTGGTACTTCCTGAACGGGGTGTTGCAGGGGACAGACACAGTGCCCTCACCCAATTTCGGCACAGTCGCTAATGCCGGAGTCGATCTTCGCGGGGCGACGCAGCTAACTTTCTATGCACGAGGCAAGGATGGCGGCGAGCAGGTCGAGTTCTTCATGGGCGGAGTTGGGCGCAATCCTTTTACAGGAGAGCCTGACGCGCCTTTCCCTGACTCGACTCCACGCATTCCCTCAATCGGAACCGTAGTGTCGCTAACACAGCAATGGTCCATGTACACCATCGACCTTTCCGGGGCCGATTTGAGTTATGTATTGGGAGGGTTCGGGTATGTGACGAGCGCGGCTAATAATCCAAACGGGGCAACCTTTTGGATCGATGATGTTCGATATAATAAGTCCCGTCTCGACGAGCCGCGCCTTGTTAGAAGTTATGTGCCGACTATGCTTCAGGGCTTCGATCAGGTGTTTACCAATGTAGCCCTTACTTATGATAACGCGCTCGCCATACTGGCTTTCTTAGCGCGAGGGACAGCTGACGACCTGCGCAGAGCCCGGCTTATAGGCGACGCTCTGGTCTATGCAGGAGGCCATGATCCTTTCTATCAGGATGGGCGACTCCGGAATGGCTATCAAGCGGGCGATCTGACCAACCCGCCCGGGTGGAGCCGGAATGGGGAAGCCGGTCACGTCAGACTGCCTGTAATTATAAATTGCGGAGCTGGGCCGTCTACGCAGGATAAAATCCAGATCAGCAGCAGCACAGAGGTGCTGGCTTGGGCCGTGATTGCCTTGCTCGCGCTTCATCGACAGTTTGGGGATTTGCATTACAAAAGTACGGCCCTTAATGTAGCGGGGTGGATTAAGGGCCGTCGTCAGGATACCGGATCTGGCGGTTATAAATCAGGATTCTTAGGGGGCGACGGCTCCTCGATAGAGCAAAGTGATGTAAATACCAGTGATAATATCACGGTTTTCAGGGCGTTTTTGTCACTGGCAAATATAACCGGCGATTCCAGCTGGCAGGCGGCAGCCGCTCACGCGTCACAATTTGTCCGCAACGTTTATGATTCCAGCTTTGGATGTTTGCTGGCGGGCACATTAGGCAGCCAACGCCTCAACCGGAATTATCTCCTGCTAAAAGATCAAGCTCTGGCTCTCCTTGCGTTCCCGGATGCGCTATCGGTATTTCCAGACACTGTCGGGTGCGCCAAATCGCATTTTCAGACGAACCGGGACAGTTTTATCGGCTTCGATTTTAATGACGACCGTGATGCGATCTGGTTTCAGGGCACGGCGATGATGGCCCTCGCATATAAGAAACTGGGGCAGCCTGCCAAGGCCGAAATCTACCTCGAACAGTTGCGAACGGCACAGGCGTCAACTCCCAATTCCAATGGCAAGGGCATCGTTGAGGTCAGTCATGATGGGGCCTCCACAGGTTTTTCAGATCCGATGACCGGACAGAATATCCTCCTGTACAGGCGTCTCCACATCGGTACGACAGCGATATACGCTTTGGCGGAAATGGGTATAAATTTATATCCTCAAGACCCGGCCAGTCCACCGCTAATTACGGGCCTGCGCAAACAAGGTAAAAACCTTCTGGTCAGCGGCCAAAACTTCGACACTGGCGCGGTCATTCTGTTGAATGATCAACCGCAGAAGACATCCAATGACGAGCAAACCCCAACCACATTGTTAACGGGGAAAAAGGCGGGCAAGAAGATTCGCCCCGGAGATAAAGTGAGGGTGAAAAATCCTGATGGCTTGGAATCGAATGAGGTTGCTTTTTAGGCAATGTAGAGGCTTGCCCCTCATACGGAGGCGGAATGAAAAAAACAGTCGTTATGATCATCGAACTGGCAGCGTGCTTTCTGTTTCCTCTCGCAGGCAACGGGCAAAGCCCTGATGCGGCAGATCCCTGCCTTATCCCTATGAAACAAGACCCCTATGATTGTTTTGAACATGCCCGAATACTGTTGCGCAGCAAGAGTTCTTCACGCCTTTCAACTATCATCAGCGTTCTTGTAAAACAAGATCGCAGCGAGCCGCTCTACTATCTCGAAATCGCCGAACTGATGAAGGGAAGCGGCGACCCTCGTGCCGAGCGCTACTATAAAAAAGCTCTGGAAAGCGATAATAAAGAGCCAGCATTTGATCTATTCTTTGCAGATTACCTGAGAAACTATCGGGGGCCTCTAAAACCGCTATTCCCGCGCGCGGAAGCCCACTATTTCGAGGCGCTCAAAAAGCTGGCCCGGACAAACATGACCGGCAATCATCTATGGGATGACGAGACGGCGAGGCGGGTCGAGCGCGGGCTGATTGCGCTGTACCAGGAAGACGGCATTCCAGTCGAAGTCCACAACCATTTGCAAGGCTGGAGCAGGCATCCTGAGAGGCCACTGCTATTTATCAGCTCGATTAATAGATGGTCGCAGTCAACCGGTGATTTCGATAACGGCGACGACATCCGCGCTTTCACATCAGAGATGCTGCTGGCTGAGCAAAGGAGGATCGAAAACCGGCTTGCTGCGCTGGCCGAAGGTGACCTCAGGAGCATAGCGAGGACCAAGCCACAGTACGAAACCCTGCAACGCCTTCGCTTCCGTTACAGGAACATGCCCATGTTTGAGATCGCCTACAGGAATCGGCAGATCGAGCAGGGCGCGATCACGCAGTTTCAATTCACAGATCGCACCAACGGCGTGAGGATACGGAGCGATTACGGCGCTGCTATAGAAAAACCGTTCAGCCTGCCCGCCGGTTTTGATTTCTTCATGAGAGGTGACTATAACCGGATCGACCGAACGGGCCTGATTGAGAACGCGCAGTCCGCTCATGAAATCATCAACCAGTATCAGGCCATATTTGCCGCCTCTCGCTTCGTCGGCCCGGACAAGGCCATTTTTCAGTCAGTTTACCTATATCAGGACATCAATCCCCGGCTTGAGAAAGCGCGGATCACCAAACGCGACAGACAAATCGCTTCGGGGAAATTCACCTACACATTGCTGCGAAAATTCAGATCTCGCGAGGTTAGCCTGCAAGAGCGTGGCAAAGACCAGAGGCACCAAAATGAGATGCAATTTGAATTGCGAGGGTGGAATTTCTTTGGCGGCGTCGCTTATGACAACGAGCGCTTCGGGCAGGTGACGGTAAAGAAGAATGACTATTTTTATGGTAGCGAAATCAAAGGCATTAAGTCAGGGCTGTTAGATCTGGGCTATCAGGCGACGATTTTCACTGCCGAAGTCAACGGCAACAGATTGCCAACGGATTTGCCGTTAACTGTCCTGGCAGACCGTCTGGCCGGTTCCAATGTCGAGCCTGATGACTTGATTAGACGACAGAGTATTCAGCTCAGGCACAACGCCACCGTTCTCATCAGGCTAAAGGATGAAGAACGTGAACCCGGCCTGCCAGCCGACGGCGCGGGCTTGCTGCATCTGGCGTTCTTCCATTTAGCGGTTCCCTTCAGATATGACACGGCTCTGGACAGGCACAGAGAGTTTGAAAATTATCGACTGGGCTTCGAGTTTTCCATGAAAGCTTTTAGCGTCGCATTTCGAGGAACGTCGTTTCTCGTATCCGGAGGTTATAGCAGACAGAAGTTTTTCAATCTCGGTAAGTCCGCGAATCTGGCGAATATGAGCTTCAGCGTCGGGTTCTAAAGGCGGGTTATCTTTATTCCATAGGATTCCGGCAAAGCCTCGGATTTTACCTGGAACCCGGAGGACGTGAGGGTATATGCTGAAACCCATATCTCCAGGTTTGACGCTCTGCGCGTCGTATGCCTTTTCCATGTTAGTTAATCGCCGACCAGGGATTGCAGGTGTTGAACCGAATGCATCACCCGTTTGCAATATAGTCCTCGGCTCGGTGAATTAGCCACGTAGCTGGTCAAGCTGTCTTCACAGGAACAGGAGGATAAAATGATGAAAATGCGGTTTTCAATCTGGGTGCTCCAATTCGTTCTGGTTGTCATGATGTCACTCGTGTGCATCCCAATCCGAGCCACAGGGAAATGGATATGCAACGATCAGGCAAACAACCGTGACCTCAGGGCAGAGAAGGTCAACTCTGCGATAAAGATCTATACCGACAGCCACGCACTGGTAGTTGGCGTCAGCAAATATGATAACTATAAGGACCTGCCCGGTGTAGAGAAGGATGTCGAGGCCGTCAAAAGCGTGCTGGAGAAAGATGGATTCAATGTTGAACGGTTGATAGACCCAACGTATGCCCAATTCAATAAAGCGATTTGGTCATTTATCGGAAGATGGGGACAAACGGCGGGCAATCGGCTGTTGATATATTTCGCCGGACACGGGGTGACCATTGGAAAAAGCCCTCATTGGCAAGGGTACCTGGTCCCCAAAGATGCGCCTTTGGTCAAGCAGGATGCGTCTTTGGTCATGCAGGATGCATCTTCGCTCCAAAACGTGACTGATTTCAGGAATATGTCTATCTCCATGAATAGCTTTAAGGAGTATGCAAAAGCGATTGCCTCCAAGCATGCTTTGTTCGTTTTCGATAGCTGTTTTTCAGGATACATGTTTGAAGTCACGCAGAACTCGCAACGCGGCCTCGTGCGCGCAGTACCGCCTATAATATGGGAAAAGGTCGGTTCACCGGTAAAAGAATTCATTACCGCAGGAACTGCCCAACAGGAAGTGCCTGATGACAGCGTCTTCAGAAAAAGGTTTGTGCAGGCGCTGGAAGGCGAGGCCGACTATAACCACGATGGCTATGTAACCGGCACTGAACTGTGCGATTACCTGACAACGACAGTTACTAACTCATCGGACCGTAAGCAAACGCCTCAATGTGGCAAAGCTGACGGGCCGGGCGACATTGTCTTTGCCGTTTATCGTCCGCCTGTTGACAAGAAAGACCTACCACCTGATAAGCCCAAGCATGTACCGCTCGATGATTTTCAGCCTTTTGAGCTTGAAAGCCAATACTATCCATCCGGATGGATGGGCGATGGAGCAGGTGAAACAGGCCCTAAATACTTAACTGCTACACATGAGCAAGCCACCATCAACGGTCAGGCAACTACAGCCATTCGCATAGAGTATCACAGGGGGCCAAAGGGCTGGGCGGGCATCTATTGGCAATATCCTGAGAATAATTGGGGAGACACGGAAGGCTTCGACCTTTCCGGAGCTAAAAAAATCTCCTTCGATGCCAAAGGAGAACGCGGCGGCGAAATCGTGGAGTTTCTATCGGGAGGAATCAAGGACAAAACCAACAAAGATCAATTTAAGAAATCTCTTGGCAAGAAACCTCTCACGGCTGCATGGACGCACTATAGCATCGATCTTTCCAGCTTCAATAAGGAAGAGCTTCATAGAGTCATTGGAGCATTTGCCTGGGTGGGGGTAGGTGGTTTTGACAAAGACAATCGATTAGTCACTTACATAGCCAATCTCAGAGTTGAGTGACGCTGGCCGGGATTTCTCGCTCGCAAAACCGTTTGGCACAGCTTTGAACGATGTTGATAAGACTCACCTCGCCAACTCTATAGTGAGGTGAGTCTTATTCTATTAATGCCATCATCTCCATTCGCCTTGCAGCACAAAGGGTGCCCAATAGTAAGGCGAACGCCACTGCTTCTGATTCCACATCCCTATCTGCGCCGCTCGAAGTGCCTCGGCGGACCGTTTACCCTGCCTGAGCATTCCTCGGTAAAAACTCTTCATCAACTCCGCCGTAGACCGGTCGTTCACTCTCCACAGGCTGACCACGACTCGTTTGGCTCCCGCATACATGAATCCTCTGGTCAGCCCGACCAGCCCTTCGCCGCGAATCTCTTTCCCAAGTCCTGTCTCGCAGGCGCTCAGAACCACGACCTCCGCCGGTAGATTCAGGTTGAATATCTCGTGCGCCCGCAGGTAGCCATCCTGCCCCCGCCCCTGTTGATCGACCAGTGAAAGCACCAGCGCCGATAGCTCTGGGTTCTTGCTGTCGAGCAACCCGTGTGTGGCAAAGTGGACATAGCGGTATTGGCTCAGATCATGGCTTGTGGCGGCGGCTCGATTCGCGGCGAAATCAATGATGAGTTTGGATTGGCTCGCTCCAGCCAGTCCGACTATCTCCTTCGCCTCAATCCGAGTGCCGGGCAGCCGAGGCAAGTCACCTCGCCCAGTCTGTAGCCCCGCATCGCGCACGGCTCTTGCCAGCGCCAGCCGGTATAGGGGTTCTTTGTTTTCGGATTTGACTTGTTTAGCATCCACGCCATCCACCTGCTCGGCGTTTGCCGCTTGAGCGGATTTGTACCGGTTATCATCGGTAGAAAAAACCGGATCGGCGATCACTACCGCCCCCCTGTGAGCGGGCTTTCTGCCATCCAACTCGCGCCGCTGGATCGCCAATGTCGATGCTGAGGGCAGACTCACGATTTCGTGTCGCAGCATCAGAGGTTCCCGTTTTGTGGTTCGAGCCGGATCAGTCAGTGCGGAAAACGGCAGGTACTGGAGGGCTCCATCAGGAACGACAACCAGCCGTTTATTGCCGAGCATCGAGGCAACCGGAGACAGCAGCATCATGCTCAGCTTGCCTGCCAATGCTTCGACCTCACCGGCCTCTGTTGCCGTGTAGACCCGGTCGGCGCGTGTCCTGGCCCGACGACTTTTGCGCACAGGCCCGGGCGACTGTAGAGACTGGTAGAACTCTTTTGCTGCCGCTTCGATTTCGGAAGCTTTCGGCAACTCGTAGCTCTTGTATGAGTCGTGGGTTATGGCCCACAGATAGCTCCGTTCGAGGCCAAGCGAATATTCAAGCAACAGCGTGTCGGGGTCGAGCAATTTCTGAATCTCGGTAAGCGAGAGAGGCTGAGGTTGAGTCAGGGCAGCGTAGCGAGGGCTTTTGTCACGGATCTCTGCCTCGACCTGCTGATACTGCATGGCCAGCACATCGACTTCTCGCTTTGCGGCTTCAGCCTGCGCTTCGGTTTGTTTGTTGCTGAGGAGCCGAGTCAGCAACTCAGCCTTGGCGTTGAACAACTGCCCAACCTCGCGCTTGCGGGCGAGCAGCGATGGCTCGACGCCCTGCGTAATGTCGGCGTGAGATTCATTCAGTAGTTCGAGCAGGCTGCGCGCGCGCCCACGTTCGCTGGCTTGAAGGGCGGCGGCGGCGAATCCTTGCAAAGGATGCTGCTGATGCAGACTCATCAGCAGATCAACGGTGTATTCGTACAGCTCGTGGATTGAAGCCGTGTAAGAGGCGCGCAAGGGCTCCACAGTCACCTTGGTTCGTAATGATTCGACAATAGTGAGAGCCTTTTCGATATTTGTGAGAGCCTCATCCAGTCTACCGCGATCACGGTAGACCGCACTGATATTGTACAAGGTAGTGGCTTGGCCGCGGCGGTCGCCGACCTGCCGCCTGATCGGCAGCGTCTGGCTGAAATAGTCCAACGCTTTTTGTTTCTCGCCAAGAGACCAATAAATAGAGCCGAGGTTGTTCAGGGTGATTGCTTCGCCGCGGCGGTCGCCCACCTGCCGCACGAGCGCCAGCGCCTGATTATAATTGTCCAGCGCTTTCTCCTCCTCGCCGAGAGTGGAATAGACAAAGCCGAGGTTGTTCAGGGTGGCTGCTTCGCCGCTACGGTCGCCCACCTGTCGCCGAATTGGCAACACCTGATTATAGTGGTCCAGCGCTTTTTGCTTCTCGTCGAGATCGTCATAGATGCCGCCGATGTTGTGGAGGGTGGCTGCTTCGCCGCTGCGATCGCCCACCTGTCGCCTGATCGGTAGCGCCTGATTGAAGTAGTCCAGGGCTTTCTGCTTCTCGCCGAGATCGGAATAAACAGAGCCCAGGCTGTTGAGGGCGGCTGCCTGACTGCGACGGTCGCCCACCTGCTGAAAGATCAGCAGCGCCTGATTGTAGTGGTCCAGCGCCTTCTGCTTTTCGCCAAGCGAGTCGTGGACGCTGCCGATATTGTTCAGCGTAGTGGCTTCGCCACGGCGGTCGCCCACTTTACGGAAGATCGGTAGGGCCTGATTGTAGTAGCCCAACGCTTTCTGCTTCTCGCCGAGCGCGGTATAAACAGAGCCGATGTTATTCAAGGTGCCTGCTTCGCGGCGGCGGTCGCCCATTTGCTGCACGATCAGCAGCGTCTGGTTGTAGTGGTCCAGCGCCTTCTGCTTTTCGCCGAGCGCGTCGTAGACGCTGCCGATATTGTTCAGCGTAGTGGCTTCGCCGTCGCGGTCGTTCATCTGCCGCCTGATCGGCAACGCCTGATTGTAGTAATCGAGCGCCTTCTGCTTTTCGCCGAGGTCGGAATAAACAGAGCCGATGTTGTTCAGCGTAGTGGCTTCGCTACGGCGGTCGCCCACTTGCTGTAGGATTGCCAGCGTCTGGCTGTAATACTCAAGCGCTTGTTGCTTCTCGCCGAGATCGGAATAAGCAGAGCCGATATTGTTCAACGTAGCGGCCTGGCCATGGCGGTCGCCCACCTGTCGCAGGATTGTCAGCGCCTGATTGTAATATTCAAGCGCTTTCTGCTTCTCACCGAGTGAGGAATATACCAAGCCAATGTTGCTGGAGGCAGCGGCCTGGCCGCCGCGGTCACCCATCTGCCGCACGATCACCAGTGCCTGATTGTAATTGTCCAATGCTTTTTGCTTCTCGCCGAGCGCAGAATAAACAGAGCCGATATTATTCAACGCTGCCGCTTCGTTGCTGCGGTCACCAACCTGCTGAAAAATCGGCAGCGCCTGACTGTAATACTCAAGCGCCTTCCGCTTTTCGCCGAGATCGTCATAGATCCCACCGATGTTGTTCAGCGTAGTGGCTTCGCTGCGACGGTTGCCCACCTGCCGCAGGATCGCCAGCCCCTGACTGAAATAGTCCAACGCTTTCTGCTTTTCGCCGAGAGAATAATTAATACGTGCAACAAGCAAAAGGGCCTGCGCCACTTTTCCTGTTTCCCCGGCTGCCCGCCATTCTGTGAGTGAGTCTGTAAACCTGGCAATCGCTTTTTCCAGCGACTTGGCAGTCCCCTCTGCGGCAAGCATCCAGGCTTCAATATCACTCCTCTCGGCACGTATACGGTGGACATCCTCGGGCACAGACTGGCGTAGAGTGTCGATCTTCGCTTCGTACTTTCCGGCCTTGGCGTCTTTCTCAAGCGAACGCACTTCGAGGTGATACACACCGGTTGTTTCCGCAATCCACGAAAGCGGCTCGGATCCCTCAGCGCCGTCCGGACCGTCTACTTCCGTCATCTTCGCACCGTCCGGGCCGTAAAGAGCAACCACGACATCGATACCGCGCTGGTCGATCACAGCGTGAAGATACTCTCCTGAAACCATTGTGATGAGGTACGAATGCGACTCGCCTCCGGAAAGCGTTCTTTCAACCGCTTTGCCCTCGACCAACCCCGGCGCAGCGGCCCCAGTCTGTTTGTCCGGGAGCTTCGCGGCAGGCGGATTATCAGCTTGCCGCGAAGCGCCAGACGCAGCCTGAATCCCGATGAGCAGGAGCAGCCAGAATGCGCGGCGGGATTTCCACGCCCGTGCCAGCATCGGTCTGAAAAAGGCGGCGGCAATTTGCGACATTCGTGCAGTGCGAGCGTGCGGTTCCATTTCGATTCCTCCAGTATGCAGGCGGCATTATTTCCGGGCAGTGCCGTTGAGTTATCGAAGAGACACCGAAATAGACAAAACCTCAATCACACCGCTCATTGTATATGCTCAAAGACTGCGGGGTGTTTCAGCGCTTCGCCATCGCAATTGGGAGCGCGTTCTATGTGGCCTGCATCACTTACCGCCGAACACTGCGGGCATACAGGGTAAGCGGTCTGTGGCCTTTCCGGGGAAGTCGAAATCAAAGCGTTCGCCCGTTGCGTTATCCTTCAGCAGTCCATAGTAATCCGGAAAATCGGAGGCCATGACGTGCGCAGGGTCGAGCGGCTCGTTTTCTACGTGAATCTCGTATCTGATCGCTCCTGTAGGGTCCCAATCCATCTTCAGAAGCGGCTGCGCCTCATTTCCGAATCTGAGTGTGGCAAAGCCTTTGATCGGGTTCAGGCTCAGGTTGTCATCAAAATCGATGTTGGCAGCGATCCGAGTAGCGACCATTCTATAGTTCATTTCTTTCTTGCCGCTAAGCTCACGCCTTGTGATGCTTGTCGTCGAAGGGTCTGTAATACTGTCGGCATAAAACAGCCCGTTGGTGATGTACATTGAGGAGGTCAGCCGTTCCTGATCCCATTGCAGCAGATCCTTATGGAATTCCTGCCCTTCCAGATCGACTGCCCAACCGAAATCGCGCTTGTCGGCTATAGCCGGATCGAAGCTTTCAGCGCCGAAGCGGCGAATCCCCGGATACCTGGGGCGGTACACTCCGAGCCAGAAGGCGTCTTTCAATGGCCCCCAGTAGCTGTAGATCATTTCGGGTTCCTTGCCCCGTTGGAGCTTGACGACATAGATGTTCAGATTGTGCTTGCCGATGGCGCGAGGGATTCCGATCTCGCATGGTCTGTTGCAGCCGCTGAACCGAATGAGGACAAAACCGCTGAACATGATCTTTATTGCCGGTGTCGCGTTGACCGGAAGATCCGGGCCCAAACACTCGATTGTATGATGAGCCTGTGGAATGGGATGAGTCAGCGCGACCATGGGCAACAATAGCAGCGCCAGGATAAGTCTCTTCATGATTTCGGTCTCCTTTTTCTTCAGCAGGTTAAAATGGAGCGTATCCACCGTAGGCAACAAAGGCAGCCCAGTAGAAAGGGTGGCGATAAGCTTCGATTCTTCCGTGGATCATATCCAACTGGGCCTGCCGCAACGCCTCCACAGAGGAGAATCCTTCGGTCTTTCGGTATTTGTGGAACGCGATCATAAGATCGGCTGTTGCGGCGGAATCGACCTCGTGCAGGCTGGCAATCACCAGAGGAACGCCCGCAGCGATGAACGGGCGCGCCAGGCTTATTGCTCCCTCGCCCCGGTTGATTCCTTCGATGCCCGATTTGCAACTTGAAAGCACAACGAGGCGCGGGCGGGCCAGTTTCAGGCGGTAGATGTCTGCCGCTTCAATCGCATTGTCGTTGCGGTTGTCCGCCGCCGCCAGAATGAGCTTTGACCGGAGCGGCGAAGACTCATCCGTAAGCGAATGAGTCGCGAAATGTAATACGTCAGCCTCGCGAATCTGACCGAGGACTGACGCCTTGTCCGCCTGTTTTCCGATTAACGGGATAGATCCTTCGTAATAGCGTTTTACCTGATCGGCCTCGCGGCCCGCGTCCGGGAGATCACTCAGGAGAGGGAAGGCCGCGTGGTCAAAGACAGGCTGGGCAACAATCAGGAGGCTCTCGGCTCTGCCATCGGCTTTCCTGGCCGCTGACTCCGAACATACATTGAACAGGGTCGAACTAGGTGCCGACACTAGCAGATAGTCTTGCAGCATGTAGGAACCGGTTGTCGGGGAGATAAGAGCGCTGAAGGGGAGATAGTTGAGCATTTTGTCCGGGACGATGCAAATCTGCTTGTTGCGATCCAGAAACTGCTCGATTGGCGAAATCAGTATTCTGTAAAGCTCGCGAGACCGCTCCGCAAGCTCGCGGTCACGTATGGGGTCCGGGTCCGGCTGCGAAGCCACATTCAAATAACCGAGAATCAATTCCTCAAGTTGCTCCACGGCAATGGGCGTTTGGTGGCTTGATATACTGGTTTTCGAGATTACCCAGACCACGATCTTGTCCTTCAGGACCGAATACTGCACAATCTCCGTTTGCTCGTGAAGCCCTTTTTGAATGCCAGCGAAATCGAGAGGGCGGGAGATTGAAGAAAACTTCAGATCAGGCCCACTATCGCCAACTTCGACTCGTCCTTTCGACTCACTCAGATCAAGAAACGACCGCGCCCGGCTTTGCTCCGAAAGGTCAAAAGCCATTTGGATGTCTTGTCGCTTTGAGTACCCGAAATCTATTGCAATGTCGTAGATATCCTGCTCGGCGTCGAAGAAGGCATCTCTTTTGGAATACTCAAGAATCTTCGAGCGGAATTGCTCCATCAGCGTGAGCGCGGTTTGCAGTTCCGACTCCGCAGCTTCGTCTTCACCGAGAGCAAGGTAGGCGAGCAGCTTTCCTTTATGCACAGGATAGTCGTAGACCGTGAACTTTAGCTCTTTATAAAGCACCGAACTGCGATCATAGAATTCAATCGCTTGCCAGTTGTTACCGGCTCGACGGTGGATGTCGCCGAGCATCAGGCAGGAATTTGCTACGATATTGCGACCGGCAGTTCCCAGACGAGTGCCGATGTCCAGAGCCGAAGTAGCAGACTCAATTGCCCGGCTATAATCCTTCACTTTTGCATAGACCGCGCCGAGATAGCCAAAGGTGCGGGAGGCGAGCAGCGGATAATCGACTCCGAGGCTGAGTGCTTCTTTCCAGCAGTCGATGGCTGCTGCTGTTAGCCCCAGCGATTCAAAGTTGAAAGCCAGCAGGCCGCAGGCTTGCCATTGTAGTTGTTCCTCCAGACCGCTTTCGGCGGCGGTTCGCAGGATGCGCTGGGCGTAAGCCAGCGAAGTGCGGCTGTCGCTAAGTTCCTGATACTCTTCCGCCAACTGGATCGTCGTTCGGGCAACATTCTGAGTGTCGCCGATGAGTTGAAATAGCTTTTCCGCTTCCAGACTGGTCGCCACCGCTGCCGAATACTCAAAGGAGTGGGTCTGGAGCATCGCTCTGGCGTAAAGAGCTCGCGCCTGAAGGTCTTGATACTTTCTTGCTTCTGCATTCTTAATTACCGTCTGGAGGATAGGAAGCGGCTTCTTAATATCCGGCTGGAGGACTAAGCTGCGGCCCACCCAGTATGCTGCGCGCAAGGCTTCCGGGCCGTCACCAGCTGTCAGAAAGAGATTTCTCGCCTTCTCGTAACCGCTGCTTGCCTTTGGTATATCAAGCTCCATCAGAAGCGTGTAAGAACGGGAAAGCTCGCGGCGGGCGCTGGCTATGACCTGCCGTTGCGCTGGGCTGGTACGGCGATAGTAACGCCAAAGGTCATACAGATAGGAATCGCCTGTGGACCCCTTTTCGATCTGAGCGGCAAATGCCAGCATGCTCAAGGCATCATCGGGTTGAGGATTTCGGGTCTCGGAAGATTGAGCAAGAAAAGCGCCGATCAATTCTTCCACTATCGAGTTCCCGTTGGCGATGTGAGCCTGCCGCAGGGCTAATCTGGCGGCGTCTGCGTCGCGAGTCTGGTAAGCGTGAACGAATCTCTGGAATGATTCCGAAGAGGAAATCTTTTCTCGCCTTCCGCGATTTTGCGCCCAGTCGAGATGCTTCTTCGCTTCTTCGGCCCATGGCGTCGTGGAGTCCTTTTCAAGGTAGCTCTGCCAGCCCTGCCGGGCTTCGTTCCACAGCATCAGTTGTTGGCAGCACAAAGCGCGGTTGTATAGGGCCTCTGGAAGAGACGGCTGCAACCGCAACGCTTCCTGAGCCTGTTCCAGAGCCTGACCGAATTCCTTGAGCGCCTGCCCCAGCAGGGACTGGCCCGACCCGACATCCGGCTGATTGCTGTCGGCCTTACCTTTTTCGAGAAGCGCAGCGGCAAAATCACTGCGGAATCGGGCGTTTGCAGGGCTGAGACGGACTGCGTTATCGAGATGCTCGATTGCCTCGTAAAACTGTTTGTTTACCAGATAGAACTGACCCAACGCGTTTTCAGCCTCTGGGCTGGGGTTTCGAGCGATGGCATCAACCAGAGCGGCCTGCGCTCGCGCACGCATTACCTGCCCCGCATCCTCAGACGCGGGACCTCTCGACTCGCGACGGGGCGCATAATGTAACGCACTGACTCTAGCCTCAATGACGCGGTCATTCCGGTAGGCGTCCCTGAAGGCTTGTATGGCCTTGTCGAAGTCCGAGTCATAGAAGTAAAGCCGCCAGACGCCGACTCCGACCAGAAGACTGGCGAATAGGATCGCCTTGATGACAGGGCGTAATAGGAGTTGAGCTAGTGCCATTTATGCAAACCCGCAGACCGTCATGCGGCCTTGAGTCTTAGTCTCTCACTGCCTGAATTCCGAAACATTTCAGATGGTTCATTCGACACTGTTTTCCTGAGGAACATCAGTTGCCCTAAATCGAATTGAAATTAATCATACAGTATCGTCATAAAGCAAGTAATTGAAGCGCTGGGTGTCAATGATCGAATTAAAGTTAATGGACAAGGGGCGGAGCATGCAGTGGCCATGCTGGTATGCCTTTCTATAGAACTCGTATCTCAATTATCGCCCTCCGCATTGAAAACTGCTCAAACAACCAATCGTCTGGCAAATACTGAAACAGTACGAATAAAACTGCTGGCACCGGCGCAAATCCTACCTAATATTATATGCGCAAGTCTTTTAAGACATTTCCTTCACGAATGCGAGTTTCAACATTCTGATGGACAATTTCAGTGAGTTCAGTTCGGGTTATCTTCCGATCCTTGAGGCTTAACCCACAAGCTTAATCCACAAGATTACCGACGTAATCTGCACTACTACGGGTAATCTCTTATTAAATTTGCGCCATTGCCGTATTTTGTTATTATGTACTCGCGTTGGTCTCAGGGGTTTCCGGTTGTGAAGGTTACGCGTCCATTGCCAGGGTTTGAGCAGGATTATAAGCGATGCTCTGAGAGGTATCATCCGATTGATGGATGTCAGGAGGCGCAGTGATAAAAGTCTTGCAAATCTGGCACTTAATATCCTTAGCCCTACTCATTATTTTATATAACATCTTTCGCAACAATTCTGAGCCGTATGATTACTGGAGAAAGGATGTTGATATAGCATTTGCAATTGGCTTAAGCGTATGGGTTGCTCTGCTCACCTGTTATATCATCGTCGATGGAATCAAAGAACATGCAGTCGGCAAAATATTCCAACTCTATAGAAGGCAGCTTACTAAATCCTCTTTCCTGTTCATCAGTGATGTAGTTGTAAGCGCTGTAGTTGTGGGATTGCTCTGGCAGCTACTCCTCTATCGTCAGGTAGAGTTCCTGGCAAATAAGGATGTCTATCTGTACTTGAATGACAAGCCGGGGCAGACTGAAAGAATAGGTCTGATTAAGAAGGATCAGCCCATTAAATTCCGGCTTGGCGTGGGTCGCAGGTATCTGGTCTTTAAAACCCCTGCCGAGAATGAACTGCTAGCCTCTGAACCCCTTAGCGTTATTCCTATCTGGTCGAGTGCAGCACCCATTATTATCAGGAAGGAATTTGAACAAAGAACCTATGAAGAAATACTTAAGTAACAGCATCATTTTTTTACTTCTGAGTTGCAGTATGGTTATCGAGGCAAAGCCCAGACTAAAGATAGACTGGGGTGTGGAAAGCACTCAAATCTACGAAGAGTTGGCAGGAAAACCCGGCTTACGTGTGTTTCTTCCGAAAGCGGATTCATTAGATCAGAAGACGGCAGAAGATTGTCAATCCAGACATGAGGTCTTATGGAAGGATTATCGCAATTCGTGCAACAGGAATTCCAGACAACCCGACCGAGTCGAATTTATAAAATTAAAAAAAGAGCAGGATAGCTTTTGCACGGGTTACTATTTTAAGGTCGCACCTGTGCTCTACTTTGATTTTATTGCGAACAAACCCGGTGACGAGTATGTGCTTGAATCCCTCCGGGTTGATGTCACTTCGCGAAGTCTGGCAAGGAAGGCTGAGGGTGGTTTCATAACGGATGAAGCCTTTTATGATATTGTGCTTCCAGACTTCGCCAGAGGAACCAAATCTTACGCAGTTCATAAAAAGCTGGTCTTCCGGGGGCATGGCCGACTACATCTACGACTTTGGTCAGGGGCTGTACTCCCTGAAGAAGGCTGGATTACCCTCGGTGGAGTGTACGTACTTAAAATAACATTCAAATTCTTAGTGAATGGAGTTTATGTCGAAAGCCATACCGGGGCATTCTCCATCACAGTTTAAATGCACATCGCAGTCTGTGCCGCCTCTGGAAACATCTTGGAAGACTTGTGCATATAGTGCAGGGGGAATTGAGCAGATGTGTCGTTCCTGCGAGTTCAGTATTCGTCAGGGGCGAGGATTCAATCGATTGCGTTTGCAGGGTTATCGCTTAAGTCGAGTTATTCGTGAAGGATGAATCACATCACCGAGGACCGGCAGAACGTTTCAGTGCGCTCGACTTCATCTCAAACGCGCACGGGAGAACCCGAATGACAAATAAGAGTGCAGTGTTGCTGATTTGCCTGCTTGTTGCCAGCATTCCGTGCATTCCGACGCCCGCCGGGCATCTGGATGGCTCCAGCCAACACGACGGGGTGAGCCGAACCGCTGACCCGAAAATAGATCGGATGGAAAAGTACGTGCTCCAGGTGGGCATAAACGATTACATGAACGTACCAAAACTCAGAGGATGTGTTCGTGATGTCGAGAACGTGAGAAAGGTCCTGACGGAAAAGTTTGCGGTTCCGCCAGATAATATTCTGGCGCTGACAGACCGTCAAGCTACCCACGAAGCAATAATCTCGGCTTTCAGAAGTCAGTTGATAGAAAACGCGAGGAAGCAGCCCGGCGCATTGGTGATCTTCCAATATAGCGGCCACGGCTCCCGCGTCCCGGATCAAAATGGCGACAAAGCAGATCATATGGACGTTACTCTGGTGCCTGTCAATAGCCGTGACATTGCCGGTAAGCATTTTGACATCGTAGACGATGAAATCAGAGAACTCTTCAACGAATTGACTCGCTACACTTCCAACGTCCTCTTCATATTTGACTGTTGCCATTCAGGCAATCCGACCCGCGCAGGAGCGCAGGCCCGCGAAATCCCAATCGATACCCGGCCACAACCGCCCGAAAAGGCCCTGACTCAGGCCGAGAGAGCCGCCTTCACGCAGGGCCAGAATCTGATCGGAATGCTGTCACGAGACGAACGCTACATCTCAATCGCCGCATCAATGCCACACGAACTGGCCTTTGAGGTCGATGCCGCAGGGAATACGGAAGGCGCGTTAACCCATTTTCTGGTTGAGCGGTTCAAGCAGGCAACGCCGGAGACAACCTATCGCGAATTGATGGCCAGAGTGGCCAACGATGTCACTGCTCAATATCCCGCTCAACACCCTCAGTGCGAAGGCGACCGGGGAAGACCTGTCCTTGCTGGCTCGGCCAATCGAGAAGACCCATTTATCAGGATCGACAAGGTTGCTGGCAACCGGATTACGATGAGCGCGGGTTCAGTGCAGGGCCTGACGGAGGGAACGATTCTCAGCATATACGCCCCGAACGCTTATCGGTTAACCGGAAAGGATAAGAGGCTCACCACAGCCAAAGTGACGAAAGTTGGCGCTCTTGATTCAAACGCGGAACTTCTGGAGCCTGTTTCCATTACAACCGAAGCAAAGGCAGTCATCCTGTCTAAAGATTTTGTATCTACGCGCACGCGCGTGTCGCTCGATCTATGCTTATTGCGCGGTTCGACGGGGCTTCCGCCCACCTGTGCAGACTTGAAATTCATCTCGGATATAACAGACCTTCTTCGCGATGACGAGGCAATTGAGTTAGTCTTTCTGAACGGCAATGCGTGGGACAGGTTGACGCCCATCGACGCCTACCTGATGCGAGGGCCATTCGGTTCAACATTCAGGAACAAGGCGGCGCTGGCTCCGGTGCGGAAGGTGAAGGGGCCTCCGCGAGGGGAAAATGCAGAGGTTTATTACCTGACTGGTCCCGACCGGTCGGTGCCACTCTTTGATTTCGTGGCGCACCCAAAAGATGTGGACGGAGCTATGAAAGTGGCCGATGCCATAAAGCACCTGGCAAATCAGAGGATTCTAAGAGCGATCCATAACGCCACCTCAGACCTCAACAACCAACTCCTTCTGAAGGTGGAAAGGGTGATCGGCAAGAAGAACCCCGACGGCTACCTGCAACCGGGGGCTCGGAGCGAACCCCTAGAACTGGGGAAGATGCAACAGGATTATCAATTCAATCAGGGGGAAATGTTCAAGTTCAGCATCGAAAATAACTCTCCAAGGGATCTGTATGTAATTCTGTTTGATATAACCACTGAAGGCGCGATTCAAATCCTGTATCCACCTCCGGGGGCTGCCGGGGTTCTGATCAGGAGCCGTGACAAGCCCTTGAACCTGCCTCAGGTATACGAAGTGACCGGGCCTCCGGGATACGAAACGTTCAAGATAATCGCCACGACTGTGCCGAAATCTCACGACGACTTCGCGTTTCTGGAACAGGGTGTCGTTCGCGGTGCGAAAGTGATTCCGGTAGCCATTCAGCAGTTTCAGGACTGGACGACTTCTCAGATTAACTTCGTGGTCAGCGATAGGGTCAACAAATAGCGCCGCGCTGAATCTCCATTAGAACATCCATACTACTGGGCACCGTTTGTTTTATTCGGCAATTCAAGATAGGGAAAGGAATGGGGATTATATACTTAACAAACCCCGCTAATATCTGACTAGGATTGAACTGAAAATCTAAATGATTTCCCGCCTGTCAATCCAGCCCTATCCATCGTATAATCTCGCCAATCTCGCAAGGCATCAAAATGTCCTTGCTTGGTATTAGACTAAAAAGCCTAATGGCGGTGATGCTGGCTTGCATTGCCGCCTTTTTTATTTCTGATTTCCAGTTGACTCTTTTGTGTTTTTAGATACAATCCGACAGACAGATATTGATTCGCCACAAGAGCGACAGGGAAATCAGTTTTGAAGTACCTAATACCTTTTAGGCTTTAAGTCTAAGCCAGAGCATTAGCGCGACAATCACGATACTGAACTCGACTGTTCCACTTTTGGGAGATTGACTTTGTTGATTAGTGTTATGCCCCTCGCATTCGCCGGGATAGTCCTCAATACATCCAGCTGTATCGCAAGAACAAGCGTAATTCCCCACTACCGTATGCCCTCCGAATGCCGGAAAGGACAAAGCCAGCATGAGCAATAAAACAGCCAAAACTCGTTTCATATTTTCTCCTGTTCTCTCAGAATACGCAGGATTGTATCAGGAGGTGTTATCTGGACTACTCAGTTTTCAGCAGTTAGGAAACAGGCTTATCCAGTTAGCAGAACAGGCTCATGCGTTTCGCCAGTTTGATAAAGTGAAAGAATTAGGCCAACTTCTTTCCAATATTCCCATCAAGAGCTATCAGGCAATCGGTTATTACTTCTTAGGTGTAGCGGCCAATAGCATGGGTAATGGAGATCAGGACAAAGCTCAAGAGCTTTTCGAGCTTGTTATTGACACCGCGCCCGATGATTATAAGATTAAATCCGTTCTCTCGTTAGGCGCGCTCGCATTCAACAAAATGGATTTTGATTCTGCGCTTTACTTCTATCAGGAACCTATTAAAGCGGGAAAACTGAGCATGGCAAGCATTCATGCAATTCGAGCAATAAGTCATCTGAAATCCATAGAAGGCAGTCACACGCATGCTGTAAAAGATTTAGAAAGCGTTTTGCCTTTGATTAAGCATATGCAGCCTCACACGTATTTTGATTTTCTCAACTCTTACGCTGTCGAGCTTGGCGAAGTGGGCCGTATGGATGAAGCGGAGAATGTATCAAGGTTAACAATCGCTTCGCCCTTTGCGCCTTACTATCCAGAATGGCAATCTACATACTCTGAAATCGTATCAACCCGCAAGCGTCCGCGATATGTTCAAGTTAAAGCCAAAGCCGAACGCCAGCCATCACGTCAACAAGCTCTTGAAATCTATGAGCCAGACATTGAGCCAGACACCAACCTGTTACCGTTTAGAAAGCGTGACCCTCTAAACCCTCAACCCCATCTCTACAGTCACATAGAGGCGACTGGTAATCAGTACACGACTAATCAAAAACGTTCCATCATCATGGATATAGCTTGCAACCTGAAAGAAGAGTCTTTAGACCGTCTCTTTGCTTTTGCGATGGAGTTTGACGAACCGCAAACGCGCAGGCGCAGGCAGATCGACCTTGAAGATAAAGGCACTCTTGAATCGTTGATGAATCTTTGGACTAGCGGCGACTTGGACATAGGCGATCATGTTGCGGTGTTGTCTGCGCTTAGAGACTGCGATAATGATCTGCGCGTCAAAAATATAATCAACGAGATGATTACGTATATGTTTCGCTTCACACAAGAGCGCATGCAGGGCGAATCCATGTGGCGCAAGCGGTTTGAAGCAGAGCTTATTCCTGAATCCGATTAATCCTTAAACATGATATACCGCCAGAATCTATTACCCACTACCTACATTTCTTGACGAATTCGCCTTTATAATCCATGATTTACCCGTCGCATTTTATCACATATTAATATATGTGGATTTTCGTTGACATTAACGAAGTCGCATGGCAGCATGAGGTTGCTTATGGATACCGCAGCAATCATCGAACAATTTAGTAAAATGCGCCAAGCAGTAATTGATCATTACGATCAGAAAATCGAAGATACGGTTCGATTGTTGCTGGCCGAAAGGGAAAACATGCTGCGTAGTATAGAGGCGAACAAGGAACTTATATTGAATACCGAACACATGCCGGAACAGCCA
Source organism: Blastocatellia bacterium (assembly GCA_963804815.1). Lineage (GTDB taxonomy): Bacteria > Acidobacteriota > Blastocatellia > UBA7656 > UBA7656 > DATEKX01. The sequence goes on from CAWDRU010000002.1 coordinate 889,600, forward strand.
GCCTTATTTGCCGACTACACTATGATACAACAGCCGATTTCGCTCATTAAGGCGGTCGAAAGCATTCTGCCTAACTTGCCTGACATCTTCACTATCAACGAAGTTATTTATTTGATCAATCAGAATTACCCAGAGCATAGGAACCCAAATCCAACTTCGATTTCTGGGATTCTAAGAAAGCTCATTAGCGACGAAGAACCATTAATTGTTAGGGTCAAAAAAGGTAAAGGTAGAATGCCAAGTTACTATCAAGTTTCCCGTGTCGCCCCCGCTCACGAAGACTTGCAGGAGGAGGATGTCCAAGAAGCAATACCAGCGTAATAGGTCGGTTCACTTACTTTTTGATTTGCGCTTCTTTTCCAACTTAGGTTGTGGACGAACACGCAGTAAATTGGCTGTCGCCTCTTCAGGTGTCAAGGGCGCAAGCGAGACACTATCACCTTTTCGCCCTGACCTTCCGTTTGATCTATCTCTTTTAGATTTTCTATTTTCAGTTTGCATTGTAAATTACCTTGAGTTTGCACCGCGTAAAAACGGACTAGAGCGCAGGATGCTCGTGGCCAGAGCTATCAACCTGCGCTCTCCCGGCGGTGCATTAGGGGTTGGTCTATGCACCAACCCCTTGCCCTATTATCAGGATTGAGTCTGGGGTAGCCTCCGCCTCATCGGAACGCTCAGTGGCGCGAACCACTGAGTAGTATCGAACCGGAAAGGGGGTGAACGAGCAATGGTTAAGGTTGAATACGACGATGCCCGCAATGTGACAGTTGTCACGATTAGCGGAGCGAACGTCGAGATCGTTTACAATACGCCGACGGCGCAAGTTAAGGACGAAACGCCGGACGGTGGGCCGCTGATTGTACTTGCGGCTTAACATTAACCATTAACCTGTCAGAACTGGACTCAACATCCGGTTCTGACAGCCCTTGTGGGAGGGTGGCGGAAAGGCATACGCAGCCGATTTGGAATCGGCGGGGCTACTTGCACTAGCCCATGCGCGTTCGAGTCGCGTCCCTCCCACATAACTCAATCCTAATTCCTTCAAAGACCCTACGTATTAGACAGGTATATCCACACGTTTGATGAACGTCTTAAATTTACCGTTGTTTCAGGCTATCCATTTTGTATTCAAATACGCTGTTGCTTACGTTACTCTTCGCGCTTCTAGTTGCTGTCCTGTATTTACCGCTAACAGAAAATATACTTCCCCTCATGCGCTGTCAAGCATATTTTGGCATTAATTCTTGGCTATTTGAACAGTTTTTTCTTCCTAATTCCACAAGGCATGTAGAATCAACAGCTTATGAGTTTTTGCGTATTGGCTGTTTATACATCAATCGTTTGCCTTCCGCACCTTTGATAGTCATCACAAGCCGCGCGCCGTCATTTGTCTTTCTGAGGTTGAAACGAAAATCGAATTCGCTAAGATAGCGCGACAGGTGCTTCACGCTCCAATGATGATAGACACCATGCACGCCGCGCTTGAGCAACGCGTGTACGCTCTCAGCCGTGTTGATGTGGGCTTTGATTTCGCCATCTCGCACATATTCACCTGCGCGGTGATTTACCGTTTCGTGACTGGCGAATAACGGGCCAATGTTGCCATAGCTTGTGAACTCGTCCGTCATCAGATTGGCTTTTTCGTCAATGTATGCCTTTAGCACTTGCTTGAGATTATCTTCGGTCACACGTTCGACATGCTGAGATTTCACACGGCCATCGCGCTCAACAAGAGTAACAACCGGAGCTTTACCAACTGCACCACGACCTTTTATTTTTTCTTCGCGCTCTTTCTTGTGCATGTTTTTAGCTTTGCCACCGATGTATGTTTCATCGCATTCGACAGTGCCGGAAAGTTTGCTGCACAATGGCTCTTGAGTCATTGCGTATCTAATGCGGTGCATCATAAACCATGCTGATTTGTAGGTGATGTCGAGCATACGATGAATCTGATGCGCGCTGATGCCTTTCTTTGATGAGCAGAGCAAATGAATGGCGATAACCCACTTTGACAATTTGATGCGCGAATCCTCAAAGATAGTTCCAACCGTGACAGTGAACTGCTTGCGGCATGTCGCGCACTTCAACAGCCCTTTGCGGCCCGGACTCTTTGACGTTGCTTTCGGAGTGAGGCGATAGACTTCTGTCGATTCGCAGTGCGGACAAGCGGGGCCGTTCGGCCAGCGCATCTGTTCAATGAACTCTCGCGCTTTATCTTCGTCGCCGTATTTCTGCATCAAGCGGAATACATCAAGATTCTCTGGCGTGTCTGGCTTTTCAATCTTCTTTGGCATCGCTCACTCTCCGCTACCTCAATCTGTAACCATGATAGCATCAGAGCTTGGGTTTGTCAAGTATATAATTCCCAAAGGAATCACTCGTTTATTAACGATCCGTCCAGTTGCCCCGGCGCAAACTACCTGCCGGGAGCAACCGTCCAAAGCTGCGTTCCCACCAGCCAATACTTCCCATCCGGCGAAAACGCCACCGCCCTGGCTGGCGGGAATCTGTACACAGGATTTTCGCTCCCTGTGGCACAAAGAACGGATTTGCTATCTCCTGCTATCAGCACGTACAGGCCGTCCGGCGAGAAAGCTATTGAATTAACGGAACCGGCCTGGAATCTGCGAAGCTCGCGGCCTGTGCTCGATTCCCATAATCGTGCCGCGCCGTCGTTACTTCCGGTGAGCAGATATTTTCCATCCGGGGAAAAAGCCACCGAAATGCTGTCAGGCCCGGCAGCCGAGAATCCTTTGAGTTGCAAGAGCTGCCGTCCGCTTTTCACATCCCATAACTCAGCCGTCGCGATCTCACCTAAATCGGAGTCTGTACTGCCCAGCAATACATGTTTGCCGTCCGGGGAGAAAGCCACCGATGTAACGGTCGAGTTATAGGCTTCAAATCTGCGTTCTTCACTCCCTGTCTCAACCCGAAAAAGCCGCGCGTAGCCATCCGCAATCATCACATATTGTCCATCCGGAGAGACAGCCGCCGAGAGCACTTCATCCGTTATGCCTGCGAACCGCCGCACCTCAGCGCCAGTTTCGATCTTCCAGAGACGCGCGGTCGCGTCTTCGCTTGCAGAGAGCATGTATTTTCCATCGTGCGAGAACGCCACTGAGTTGATAGCACCTGTGTGCCCGTCGAATCTGCGCATCTCCCTTCCGGTTTCGACTTCCCACAAGCGGATTGTTCCTTGATCGCTACCCGTAAGCATGTACTTTCCGTTGGTCGAGAATGTCACTGCCCCCACCTCTTGAGGGTCGCCAAGCTGGAGCCTTGAATGGGGCAGGAAGCCGGGCGCTCCGATGGCGACAGCAAGGGCTGTGCGGTTTGAAATGATTTGCGTGCCGGTGCGTCTGGTTCCTTCCAGCATTACGTCGCGCGTTTTCATGGCGAAGTCAAAAAGCGCTGGCTGCTGTAATCCGTGCCTGCTCTTCAGTGAGTCGCCGGACCCGACCACCACCGGACCCTTGCCGCCCTCTGCCTTGAACAACTCCTTCAGGCTGTGATTTCGTACGGCTCCGAGCAGAACAGGAACGCGCTCTACTCCATACCCAAGCCACTCGTCCAGTGTAATCTGTCCATCTCTGTTATTATCGGCCTTTCTGGCTTCGATTCCATCCTTCACCAGCGCGTAAGTCAGCAGTCCCTGCTTCAATTGTCCTGACTCCAGAGCGAAGTCATCTTTCTGGCTCGCGGCCAATATCCGCATCCGCTTGTCGTACGCCAACTGCCCAAGGCCGCGGCTTCCCATAGGGCCTGGCTTGAACTCCTCTCCCCCTTCTCCCTGAACCGTGCCCGCTGACTGGCAAGCGTCAACGATCATTACCATGTCGCTGGCGTCAATCGCCCGAAGCCAGCCGGACAACTCGTCGCTGGATATAATGCGCCCCAGCAATGCGATGTCGATCTTCCGCGCAGTACCAGCCCCTGTGTCGGTTGTGAAAAAATAATACCGCCCGCTGCCATCCGCATATCCGTGACTCGAATAGTAAATGATCAACACATCTTCAGGCCGCACCCTCTTTGCGAGTTCGGCCAGCGCCGCTCGTATGTTGGCTTTGGTCGCCGGTTTTTCACCCTCTAACCCGTGATAGTCCGATATGAGCGGAAGCTCGATCACCTCACCATATTGGCCTGTCGCTTTGAGCTTTTCAGCGAGCGATTTTCCCGCGAGCCGAGCGTCGTCGGCGGCAAACCGCAGGTTCCAGGACGCATTCTGGTAGGCATTCACGCCGATGGCAAGAATGTATGCGTTGCCCGGCGATGATGCCGCTCCCGGTGGGGTAGGGAAGCTCCTTCGATCTGTTTCACTCTTAACCCGGTCCTCATTGAATGCGTAGGCCGAGAACTCGACTTTGCCGAGACCCGCCCGCCGAGGAATCCTTATATCTTTGAACACCAGCGTTGCCTTCCCCTCCGCGTCCAGCCTGACCCGCCGGGTGCTGCGCCAGCCGTTGAGTTGCTCTTCGTAGGACATCTCCAGAGACATGGGGATTTCGTCCTGAACGGGTTTCTCGCCAACGATCTGTCCGTCACGAAACAAACGGATGTCGTAGACGCCAGTTTCGAGCAGGTTGCCCGCCTTGTCACGTTGCGACTCGCTCTTAGCGCCAGCGACCTTAACCGTGACGGTGGCTCTATTGGGGTCCTCTCTTTGCGGCTCGACGCTGGCAATTGTTACTGAAGGCTGAATGCGGTTGAGGTTAGAGAGTTTCCTCACGTCTTTGAATTTTTCGCCTGCAAGGATGCGCGGAAGGAGTCTGGGCTCGTAGTAGTCACGCATGAAAATTTCTATCGGTAGCGGTCTCATTGGATCGTCAGGCATCACCCACTGCAATCCTCGTATAGCCTCCAAATCACTCGCATCAAACCTGCCATCGGGGTCTACTGCAACCCAGTTCCCATTTCTAAGTGAGATTAGCCGAACAAGCTCCTTACCACTGATTACGTCCCAGATCCTCGTTGTACAATCCTGTCCCGCTGTGACGACAGTGCGCCCATCCGGAGAGAATTCAACGAAATTTACCACTCCCACGTGACCTTCTAACTGATGCAGTCTCTTTCCGGTTTTGGCGTCCCAAAGTTCTACCGTCGAGTCAATGCTGCCGGTCAATACCAATCGGCCATCCGCTGAGATGGCTACCGAACGGACAACATCATGATTGCTGTCAAATTTAGTCAACACTTTGCCCGTGGCGACATCAATCAGATCGTTATAAACGACTTCGTATCTTCGATCTGCTGTGCTGGCCGTAAAGCCAGGCCGACGAGGGAGCGTTTGAGTCGAACCTGACTCCCGGCCTGTCTGAACATCCCAGGCTCGCAAGCCGCGAGTGTCTATAAGGGTAAGTAAAAGCTTTCCGTCCGGGGAATATCCGACTTGCTCCACGGGGTCAGTCTCACGGTCGAAGACGCCGCTTCCGGTGCTGGCGGACTTGCCGACAGTTTCACCATTGCTCAGGTCAAACAAGGTCAGTTCGACCGCGCCAATCGTCTGGTAGAGTCCGTATCGCCCATCCGGAGAGCAGGCGATTGGATCGTCTCCGTCGAATTTGCGCAATTGCCTGCCGCTTTCCACGTCCCAGAGGCGCACACTTTTGTCTATGCTGCTGGTGATAACTCTCCGCCCATCTCTGGAGATGACGATTCCTGTGATCTGATCTGAATGGCCGACAAGGCGCTGATACTCGCTCCCTGTCCCAAGATTCCAGACCGTAACGGTGTTACCCGGACTATCGGTGACGGCAAACTTCCCGTCCGCAGAGACAACCAACTCACCACCAACCCTGGAATTCTTTATGCGTGATAACACCCGCCCTGTGTCTCTTTCACTTACTTGCAATGATCCTGAGCCGCTCGTTGTCACAATGATCGTACCGTTGCTTGAAATTGCCGCAGAAAGTGCGTCAGAGAAAGTGCGTTTGACGCTGCCGCTGCTCAACGCGAATAAGACAGGCGCGCCGACCTTCTTCATTACGAGTGCGTCGCGTCCGTCCGAAGAGAGAACAATCGATGAAATGGAGGGTCCGGCTAAGAATGCTCGTATCTCTCTGCCCGTGGCCGCCTCCCATAAGTGTACGTAGGTATCCGCGCATCCGGTCAGGATGTATTTGGAATCAGGTGACCACGCGACGCTCGTGACGAAATCCTTGTGCCTTAGCGTCCGTATCTCCCTTCTAGATGTCACATCCCAAATAACCGCAGTCCCATCCTGACTGCCTGTCACGAGGAATTTTCCGTCGGCTGAAAAATCGGCGCAGTTGATGCCGCCAGTAATGCTGGTGTGCCCCAATTGAACTACAAGTTGCGGCTTTCCGTTGCCAGCCCCGGTCGATTGCGCTATCGCACTCCGGGTTACTATTGCGAGAAACAGTAATGCGTACATCGCTATGGATTTCGCTGAAATATTCACGGTTTCCTCCTGATGACTTTTCAGTGTTCGGCAGAGTGAACAGATCGGCTACCCGCACCGCCCGATCAGGCAGGAGTCATCGGAGAGATGCCTCCTTTAGCTGACAGTCAGGCTAATGCCTGTTCCTGGGCGTGCTCCTTATCATCACGCGATCAATCGACCAGTCCGGGGGATCGGGAACTGGTGCGGCTCGCGTGCCTGATCCCAACCCGTAGATCAGTTGGACAAGCGCCGAGCCACCGCGCGGCTCGCCTCTGGTCCTGACCCCCCTGAACTCGAATATAAAAGGATCAGGAATATCTTGTTGGCTTGCCAGAAGTATATAAGTGTCCAATCCGAAGGGTTCCTGCAACTCGATCATTCCCGGTCTGCCCAGAAGTATTGGCTCAGTTGGCGGACTGGCAGGATCGATCTTTTCAGGATGCTCCGGGTAGAGGTTTTCCACATTGCCGCCCCTGTTAAACAGAAGATAGCTGTCTCCGTAGGTGTCGATGCTGAAGACGTAGATCCGGCGTTGCTCGACAGCCCGATGCTCGTCCGCAAGCATCCTAAACGCTCGCGGATCGGGCACAAGAATCAGATCGTAGCGTTGTCCTTCGTACACCTTCGATCCCCGTATGATCTCATTCGTTCCGGTTTCTCTGAGAGCCAGTCTGTAGGGGAACAGATCGCCCGGACTTTGTATACTTAGCCACCCGTGAATTCTGCCGAGCACCACTGCCGCATCGATCAGTTCCTGCGCTGCGGCGATCATGGATTTCGGGCTTAAACCGACTGCGTACCAGTCCGAGCGCGTAGGAAGCGGAGTGCCACCCTTCAGCCTACCCTCCTGCACGGCCCCCGGTCGCACCCATGCGTACTCAATCTGAGTTCCCATCAGCCGTCCTTCAAGCGTGTAATCAGCATTGCCCGGAGAATCGACAATTGAAATTGATGGAATGGCTGAACCATGGCCCAGTCTGAGCTTTTCCTTCAAACCCATAGGCGGGGGAAGGCTTACAAAGAGCGGCGTCTGATCCTGGCCGTTAGCCAACCGGTTCAAGGCCAGGTCTGCCCCCACAGTTTCGGTTTTGCCTTGCGCATCCGTGATGGTCCACCCCTTAGGTTCGTACCGGACCAGCCGCAGGTTCACCGCCTGAGTTGGGTCGTCTGCCCATCTGCTCGTACTTGCTTTGCGGAAGTCCTTTATCTGCTTTGCCAGCACATCCAGTTTCACCTGTTGCAGGGAGGGCGGGAGCCATACTTTCAGATTTTCTGCCGGTTGAGCGCTCCACCTTTCAATCACAAACTGGTCTCCGGGCCTTATCCCAGCCGAATCGCCTCCGATAACAATTGCCCTGCACCGGGTAAGCCCTTCCATCTGTTTAATCTGTAGCTTAACCGGGTTGCGGTCCGCCGAAACGCGAACGCGCTTTAACTCTGTATTGATCCCGAAACCTCGATCCACTCCGCCGCCAAGCACAACTTTTCCGTCCTCAGAAACGTTCACCACGACCGCAGTTGCCGCCGGAGCAACCGCTGGCTGCGCATCGAAAAGCGTGCCCTTGCGCCGCCTGTAATCTCCCGTCATCACTGGCCGTTGATTCTGTCGTTCCGATTGCATAAGCGACACAACTCTTTGAAAGACCTGCTCCGCTGTCTGTGTCTTCGTCGCGGGGTCTTCAAGGACTTTGTTGAGGGCGTACGTGAAGTTTCCTCGGTAAACCTGATTTCTGGGGCGCTCCTGCGCCTCCTCATAATCCTGGCAGGCCGTGAGGATCAGCGCACCCGTATCTTCGGGCGGCACGGTGAACCCCGGCGGATCATGCACGTCCGTCTCGTCCCACGAAAGCCCCCTTGTTCTCGTATCATTTTCTCCTCGCGCTATCGTCCCGCTGCTACAGCTATCAGCGATGACGGTCAGCGTGACTCCCTTTTGAATCGCCTTGAGAAAAAGGCGTGCCAGCTCTTTGTCGCGGATGTCCGGAGCGCCGATGTTAGAATCAGACGGGACTAAACTCTCATCATATCCTTTCGGATCGCCAAGCGAGTTCCTCACTCTGGATCCATGTCCCGCATAATAGAACAGACATACATCACCCGGCGACGCGGCGTCGATCAGGTATCTCTGAATGGCCGCAAGTATGCGTTCACGCGTGGCTTCATCGTCCTCAAGAACGTGGATATCGCTGAACCCGTATTCCTTCAACGATGCGCCCATAGCATCGACATCGGGTCTGGGCCCGTAGAGATCCGCAAATTGGAATCGACGACGCAGGTTCTGTTGTTCCTTTCCGGTTGGCAGTTGCGGCACAGTGGGTTGAGCCTGAGGCGCAGGCAGGTTGTATTTGTTGATGCCAACCAGCAGAGCGTGCCGACGCAGAGGACGCCGCGCGGGGCCTTGTGCCAGGACCCCGAAGGGTTCGATGGCTATAACCAGAAGTAGTGACGCAATCAGAATGAGTCTCAGATTACCGGACTTCGGCTGAGTGATTAGTTTCATCGTTCAGTCCATTCCCTTGTTGAGAATTAAATTGTCCCGTTTGCTTAAGCAAATTAGCCTACAGAGTCCCGATTCTTAATGAGGTCCTGCAATCGTTGTGCGGACTGTAGAAAGATTGCGGGATGGCCTCATATTATATGATCGGAAGCGGTTAAGGTGTTTCAATTTATTTGCATAGCACATTCGAGACGGCCAGCCGGACGCAACCTTCGGCAGGAGCAGTGCGGGAAGGTTCTTTGCAGGTGTGTGAAAGAGTGCATGGGCCGTAATCCAATTATATGAAACATCGTATAAGATTTCGGCATTATATAGTGGGTTGTAGTTTTTCCTACCAGACATCTCTATGGGAATCAGTTCAAAACATACAATTGAAGTGCTATCTCATAGGAGCACTGGCAGAGGCTGAAGATTGCGAGATCGGGGAACCCGCTGAATTCTGATTGGCAACTGGCGATGACACCGATGTGGAGAATTGTGAAAAGACCGATGATAAACCTCAAGCTTCATACACGACAAATCTTTCACCTGATTATATTGCTGGCCTTATTGTTTAATATCGCCTTCGGACAAATGTCAGGTGAGAAGCAGCATCGAGAGGTACAGGCGAATCAAACTCTTGAACGCGAAATGACAGGCGCGCGCGCGCGACTTGCTTTAATAGCAAATGGAACTTCCCATCAGCAGACCAACGAAATACAGGATCAGCCAGAGATTGTTGAGATGCCTGTCGGAGAAATTGTTGAACGCCAACTCAAAGGCGGTCAAATTCATTATTACAGAATCGGTCTTAAGCAAGGGCAGGTCTTACAGCTTGCGGTGCGGGAAAAGGGCGTTGATGTCGTGATCGTATTCGCCAGATTGGCCGACGCCCATCGCATTAAAAGAGTGGATTTCGGCTTTGGCTATAATCGCGAAACGCTCACTTTTGTTGCGCAACAAACAACCGATTACGTCGCGTTGATCGGCTCTCCGAAATCGCCTATGAGCGGCAGTTATCAACTGGAGGCGCAGGTCGGCGAAGTAACAGCATCCGACAGGCAACGAATTGAAGCCGAGCGATTGTTTGAGGAAGGGTTGGAATGTCGCGACAAGCGAACCGCAGAAGGATTGCGCAAAGCAATAGCGAAATTTGAAGAGGCTTTGCTCTTGTGGAAAGCTATAGGAGATAAATACTGGGAAGGTAATACAAACAACTTTTTGGGTCTGGTTAATTCCGCCTTGGAAGATAAGCAGAAAGCGCTCTATCACTACAATCAAGCCCTGATACTTTTCAGAGCCATCGGCGACCAGCGCGGGGAAGCTTCGACGCTCAACAACATCGGCTCGGCTTACGATGCGTTAAGCGAAAAGCAAGCCGCCATTGATTATTACAATCAATCATTATTGCCTTTTCGAGCGGTCGGCGACCGGCGCGGAGAAGCTGTATCACTGAACAACATTGGCGGGATTTACAGTACGCTGGGCGAAAAGGAGAAAGCTTTAGACTTTCTCAGCCGAGCACTTGTGTCTTACATAGTTGTTAACGATAAAGCGGGGCAAGCCAAAGCTCTGAACAATATCGGCACAATTTATTCCGATCTGGGCGAGCTACAAAAAGCTCTGGACTTTCTCAATCAAGCTCTGTCGTCATACATAGACATAGGCGATCAGAAAGGTCAGGCTGAAACGTTGAGCAACATAGGCGAGCTTTACTATTCATTAGGCGAGCCGCAGAAAGCCCTCGATTACCTCAACCAGTCTTTAACGTCTTTCAACGCAAGTGGCGATAAACGCAGAAAAGCAACGGTGCTTAACAATATCAGCCTGATCTATTACGACACAGGCGAAAAACAAAAAGCTTTAGATTTGCTCAATCAGGCTCTGAAACTTCAACAGGAAGTTGGAGATCAAGGCGGTGAAGCCAGAGCGCTTATGAATATCAGCCATATCTATAATGATTCAGGCGAACGGCAAAAGGCTTCCGGCTTGCTCAACCGGGCTTTACAACTCTTCAGAGCCATCGGCGACAAAGGCGGAGAAGCTTCTACGTTGAGCAATCTGGGCTTTATGTATACTCATTCAAACGAATCGTATAAAGCCCTTGGTTATTACAGCCACTCCTTACTGCTCTACAGAGCCGTTGGCGACCGACAGGGCGAAGCCAACGTCATGAATAATACTATGCTTATCTGGGATTCTCTTGGGAATCGGCGAATGGCGATTTTCTATGGCAAACTCTCGATCAACGCGCGTCAGGAACTGCGCAATGTGGCGCAAAGACTGGATAACTCGATTCAGAAGTCTTTTCTCCGCAGTATGCAATACCAATATAAATTACTTGTTGAAATAATGATCAAGGAAAATCAGTTTGAACAAGCCGTTCAGATCCTGAACCTGCTTCAGGATCAACAGTTCTTCGACTTTGATCATCAGAACAACTCCCCTGTTCAACAAGCTGTTTTATCGCCGCGCGAGCAGGCATTCGCCAGACGTTACGAAACGACGAACAATAAGATCGGGCAGATCAACTCACAAATCGGAGCATTGAAGCTGAAGACCGGCAATCTTCAGCCGGATGCACAGGAAACTTCAAAGCTCGAAGCTGAACTCAAAACGGCAACCGATGAGTTTGTGAAGTTTCTCGGTGATTCGGAAACCGAATTTGCCAAACCGCGCGACGAAATGGATGAACCCGCAGAGGTAACAGCCGTTACCGAGATGCAATCGGCTTTGCGTGAACTCGACGCGGCAACCAAACAAAAGACCGCGACTCTTTACACGCTTATCGGAGGTAATAAGTTTTACATTTTGCTTATCACGCCTGATGATAAAGTCAAAGTCTTTGAATCGACCATTGAAAAGGCCAGTTTGAATACCAAAATCAGAAGATTTTATGACGCTCTAAGGTCACCGACTCAAGATCCGAGGCCACTGGGCAAAGAGCTTTACGACATTATCTTAAAGCCTGTCGAAGCGGAATTGAGAAAGTCAGGCGCGCAAACTTTGATGTGGCAGTTGGACGGCAGTTTGCGTTATGTGCCTATGGCGGCGCTCTGGGATGGTAAAAAATATCTGGTAGAACGCTTTCACAATGTCGCATTCACCCGCGCCAATCGTGAGCGGATGACGCGCAGCGCCAACCCGTATTGGACGGGCACAGGCTTCGGCAGCAGTCAGGCGCAAACGGTCGATTTGCTCGGCGACAAAATCAGTTTTCCGCCTTTGCCGGGCGTGACCAGAGAACTCCGAACCATTTTTCGCACTGCCGGTGAAAATGCGGGAATTTTGGACGGCGAAGTCTTTGCCGATAAGCAATTCAACAAAAATACTTTTTACGAAGCGATGAAGAAACGTCGTCCGCTCGTGCACATTTCCAGCCACTTTGCTTTTCGCCGGGCGATGATTCGCGTTCATTCTTACTTTTGGGTGATGGCGCGGCGCTGACCTTAAGCGAAATGAAACAGCAGGAAAAGCTGTTTGAAGGCGTGGACCTGCTGACGCTTTCGGCCTGCAACACTGCGGCAGCCCAGGCGGATGCTAACGGTAGAGAGATTGATGGATTTGCTGAACTTGCACAACGACTTGGGGCTGGCGCGGTCATGGCGACGCTGTGGTCAGTAGCAGATGACAGCACGTCTGCTTTGATGAGCCAGTTTTACCGTCTGCGCAAAGAAAACCCCAGGCTTACTAAAGCCGAAGCTTTGCAAATCGTGCAGAAAGCTATGCTGCAAGGCAAATATAAAGCAGGCGAAACTGCGCTCTGGCGCGGCCCTGTGATTGCGGGGAGCAATAATCAGTCGCCGCCTTTTAAACGTGATAACAACGCGCCGTATGCACACCCGTACTTCTGGTCGCCGTTCGTTTTGATTGGCAATTGGAAATAAAGAGGCTTAGATACAACGACTGGATTTGAAGTGCCTCACTGCCGCGACGATTCAACTATCGGCAGTTCAATGTATGACGCATGCGGCCCCGAACGGAATACGCGCTGAGTCGCCGACTGAAAGTCAGACTGCTTCGCGCGAAAAATGTTCGGCACAAACCGCTGAGGGTTTCGGTCAATCACCGGAAACCATGTGCTCTGCACCTGAACCATGAGCCTGTGGCCCTTCAGAAAAACGTGATCGTTGGCCGGGAAGCCGATCTGGTAACGAGCCACGGAGTTGGGCGCAATCGGCTCCGGCTTCTCGAAACTGTTTCTATAGCGCCCGCGCAACACATCGCACGCAATCATCAACTGGTATCCGCCCATCTTCGGATCGGGCGCGTACTTCTCCGGGTACACATCAATGACTTTCACGATCCAGTCACTGTCGGTTCCCGTGGTCGATGCAAAAAGGTTGGCAACGACTTTTCCCGATATGACAACGTCAGTTGTCAGTTCATCGGTCACCCAACTGAGCACATCGGGCCGATGATCGACGAAGCGCTGGTCCTCGACCAGCCATGTTGTCCATCCCGAATTTACGTCAATTGGCCGTGGACGATAGGGGACCGGGTTCGCAGGGTCCGAGACGTAGCTATCGAAGGCTTCGCTCCGTGTCGCTGATGGAGGATCGAATGAGAGTTTTCTGTCGGCCTGCAAATAAAGCCGTCGCGCGGCTACGCTCTGTTTCGGAGGCCAGCGGTCGTGCCGCACCCATTCGTTTGCGCCCGTCCTGAACGTAAGCGCCTCTGGCAGATCAAGGCTCCCCTTTCCCTTCAGGTAGTAGCCCAGAAATCGCGCGAGCACCTCGCGCCGGTAATAAGCGGCGGTGGCGCTGCCGAAGTCAATGCGACCGAGCGTCTGCCCCTCGCCTCTTGACCACCCGCCATGGTTCCACGGGCCGACGATCAGAAAGTTCTTGTTCGCCGAATCGTGACGCTCTAACAATTCGTAGATCTTTATCGGCCCATAGAAATCTTCCTGATCCCACCAACCGGCTACGTTCAGCATCGGCACGGTCACGCGGTTCAGCCACGGCGCGAAGGCTTGCCGCTTCCAAAAGGCGTCATAGTCGGGATGATTCACGAAATCATTCCACGTTGGCAGCCGGTTGTGAAGATACTTCGCGTCCGCATTCACAAGCGGCCCAAGATTCAGATACCACTCATACGCGTCGGAGCTGTCGATGACCGACGAGACATCCGTGATCTCCTTTGACGATTCCATCATGTAGGCGTACTCGAATCCGTAGCTCAGGCGAAACGCGCCATTGTGATGAAAGTCATCGCCGATCCACATGTCCGCAGGCGAAGCCTGCTCGACCGCCGCCTTGAGCGCCGGATGCGGGTCGAGCGCGCCCATCACCGTGAGCCACGCGCCATAGCTTGTGCCTGCCATCCCGACGCGGCCATTGTTATTCGGAATGTTTTTTAACAGCCACTCGATTGAGTCATAGGTGTCTGTGCTTTCATCAATCGCCTTCCTGTCGCCCGGGTCGCGAGGCTGCCGGAGCATGACGAACTTACCTTCCGATTTGAACCGCCCGCGAATATCCTGCACGACGATGATGTACCCGTCGGCCATCAACTCAGGGAGCGCAGCGGCCATGCGCGCTGCATCGAGCGGGCCTGTTCCGTATGGAGTCCTCAGCAACAGGATCGGCAGCGGTTCGGACGCCTGAGTCGGCGCGTACACCTGTGCGTAAAGCCGCACACCGTCGCGCATCAATATCATGTTCTCCGTCGCGGTCAATGAGACGGCTGGTTGTTGCGCCCTGAACTGTGCAACGCCAGTAAGGCAGGTTAGTATAACCAACGCGCGGCAAAACGGTTTTGTGGCTCGACCTGTATGCTTAAATACGTTATCCATTTTTCTCTTTCCTTACCCCGCGTCTTTGCAACCCTTCGCGACTTCTGCGCGACTTCACGACGGGTGAAGATGGGCAGGCTAGGGCTTTGACACGCGATCAATTGGCACAGGGCGCGGCACGCGCCGCACAGGATTCTTTTCGAGCAGTTTCATGGCTTCCTGCACCGCGCGTTCGAGTTGCGGATCGCGACCCTTGATTACCTCGGCTGGCGTGTACTCGACTTCAACATCCGGCGCGACGCCCTCGTTCTCAACCGCCCACTTGCCCGCGAGATCGTAGAAGGCCAGGTTCGGCGCGGTGATGCCGCCTCCGTCGATGGTCTCTGGAAAGCCGAGCGTGCCGACCAGCCCGCCCCATGTGCGAGTGCCGACCAGCGGTCCAAGCTTACGCAGCCGAAAGTAATATGGCAGCGCGTCGCCACCTGATCCGGCTGACTCGTTGATGATCATCACTTTGGGGCCGTAGATTCCCGCAGTCGGCGAAGTTGACGGTTTCCCATCGCGCGTCGCGAAGTATCCCAGCAGCTTTCGATCAAGTTCGTTCACGATGTAGTCAGCCACCATCCCGCCCTGATTGTAGCGTTCGTCGATGATCGCGCCTTCCTTCTGCTGTTGTGAGTAATAATACCGAGTGAAGTAAGAGTACCCACCACCAGCCGTGTTCGGCAGCCAGACGTAGGCGAGTCGGCCACCCGACAGTTCATCCACTCTTCGGCGGTTCGCTTCGATCCACGCGCGCGTCCGCAGCCCCTGATCACTTGCGACCGGCACGACCGTTATCACGCGCGAGCCTTCCACCCCCGGCTCTTTGTTAATCCGAATGAGCGTCTGCCGTCCCGCCGTGCCTTCAAATGCGCTATAAAGATTTGTCGGAGGCGCAAGCTGCCGACCATTCACCTCGATCAGATAATCACCCTCGGCTACGCTGATTCCCGGCGCGCTCAGGGGAGCTTGCAGGTCCGGATTCCAGTTTTCGCCCGTGTAGATATGACGGATGCGGTAATGCCCGTTCTCTATCGCGAAGTCAGCGCCCAGCAAGCCGACCGAAACGGGTTCATCACCGGGTACATCGCCATTGCCTGTGAGATACGAATGTCCGACCGTCAGTTCACCGCCGACCGTCGCGATCAGATAAGCGAGGTCCGAGCGATGCTGAACGTAGGCGAGCAGCGGGCGGTACTTCTCATAGACAGCCTTCCAGTCGGTGCCGTGCATCTTCGAGTCGTAGAAGAACTCGCGCTCGATGCGCCAGGTCTCGCGAAAAATCTGCGCCCACTCTGCGCGCGGATCGACCAGCGTCTCCATCTGCGCGACGTTGATTGCGCCCTCGCCGACCTTGGCCGGACGGTCAGTCGCAACGATCCCCCACGGCGTACCTCCACCAGCGGCTTGATAGAGCAGCTTCTTTCTGTCTGCCGAGAGCGTGTAGGTGAGGATGCCTTCGAGAAACGGGGCCGCCGTGCGTTCCTTGAGTTGATATTTCTGCAACCGCAGCGGGGCAGGGCCTGCGCCGCCCGTCGCAATCGATTCTGTATAATAAACCACTCCCGCTGCTCCCGCTTTGAGATTGCCATACTCTCCGGCAGGAACTTTCAACGCGAGGATTCGTTGCCCGATCCCCGCCGCGTCGATGCGCACCGTAACCGGCCCGCCCGGAACTTCCGGTTTGGAATCCTCGCGATGGGGCTCATCGCCGGTCTCAGGCAAAAGCGGCGACGGCTCGATGGAACTGAGCACGGTAACGTAAATCGCTCGGCGCACGGGCCGGTCGAGCGAACTCATTTCCAGCCAGCCGCTTCGCGGCCCGTAGTCTGTGCTCGCCAGAAAGTAGAGATATTTGCCGCTGGCGTCGAAGGCTGGCGAAATTGCATCCGACATCCCGTCTGTGAGTTGAAACGGTTTGCCGTCGGCAAGCGAATAGATAAACACGGCTCGCATATGGCTATCGAGCACCTTTGAATAAGCTATCCATTTAGAGTCGGGGGACCAGACAGCATCCGCCTCGTGTGGCGGGTCGTAATAAGCGTCTGTGTCAACTTTGGTGGTGCGCCCGCTCGCCACCTCCATCGTCCAGAGGTTTAGGTGATTGTCCTGGAATAGAAGCTGTTTCCCCTCCGGCGACCACGCCAGATCAGAGAAGAAAGCCGCCGATGGCAACGCCATTGCTCGCGGCTTCGTGACGCCGGTCGGATCGCCGAGCATGAGTTGGTACTCGCCGCTCGCATCCGAAAACCATGCCAGCTGCGCTCCATCAGGCGACCACGCCGGGTTTCGTTGATGTGCGTCTGAGCTTTGGGTGAGATTCCTGTAGTCGCCCTTTTCCGCAGGGACCGTGAAGATGTCGCCGCGCGCCTCGAATGCCACGCGCACACCGGTCGGCGAGAGCGCCGCGCTGCGGATCATCCCGGCCACCTTCTTGAATTGCGGACGCGCCCAGGGGAAATCTCCGCTGACCTCTATAGCGAGCCGACGAGGCTGCTCCGATCTGTTTTCCACGAGGTAGATGTAACCGGCCTGCTCGTAGACTATCGAATCCGGCCCGGCTGAGGCGCTCTTGATGTCGAAGTCGTCGTAGCGGGTCAGCTGAGTGAGCGTCTTCGTATCGACACGATAGGCGAAAAGATTGGCGGTGTGATCGCGGTCTGAAAGAAAGTAGACTGTGTTGCCAACCCACATCGGATTGGTGTCGTTGCTGTTGGCCCACGGGAGAGATTCGACTGAGTAGTCGGAGAGATTCATCACGCGGATCGGATGAGTGCGACCCCCGCGATAGTGCCGCCATTGACTGGCCTGATTCTCGGACCAGCCGGGGAACATCGCGACGGAAAACTCTTCGTACGCAAGCCGCCGACCGTCCGGAGAATAGCTCCCTGTGTAGGCGCGAGGCATGGGAAGCGCTTCGGGCATGGTGCCCTGTGTATCGACAGCCCATAGCCGGAAGTGCGCGTGCGGCGCTGTGTCGCGGTCGGACGCGAAGATCACGCGGCGGCCATCGGGCGTCCACCCGCGAACGGCATCCGTCCCCGGATGATAAGTCAGCCGCCGGGAATCACCGCCCACTGCGGCAATGACATACACGTCGGTGTTGCCCGCAACCGTCGCGGTGAAGGCGACCTGTGTTCCGTCCGGCGAAAAGTACGGGTCGGCTTCGACGCCGGGCGTCGATGTGAGCCGTCGCGCCTGCCCGCCGTTGCGGGAGACGGCCCACAGGTCGCCCCCATACTCGAAGGCCACCAGATCACGGCTCACTGTCGGCTGGCGCAGCAGCCGCGTTCCCTGTGCCGACGCAGCGGCTGAAACAAAAAGCAGAAGGACCAGACCAATAATCAATTGTCGCAGTTTCATGTCGATCTCCGGTAAAAGAGTTGAGCGTTATTTGTCTATGCTACGCGATGTGCAAATGGCGGTTAAACCCAATATCATTGCGAAAAATCCGGAGATCTACTACATCCCCTCACCGTTTTTTTCGGGATCGTGCTGAGTCGTTTCCGCCCGCCGTATGATTCCCCTCGCCCCCAGACCTGTTGCGTCGCAGAGGCTCTTGATACCAGCGTGTCCCTGTCCTGTACTCTTCTTCGGTTCGACCCAGCATGGCAAGCGCTCGTTTCGGCTGGAGATGTGAGCAGGCAACGATGATCGTGTTGATAAGCGCCATCGGAGCCACATAAGAGCCTGTGAAAGAAGGACTGTTGGTGGGGGCGACCAGATAGCCGTCACAGTGCATCGCTATCGGGGTGGTGTCGTTGTCGGTTATTCCAAACGTCGGTACGCCCCGCTCGCGCGCCCTGAGCACCGATTCAACCGTCTCTCTGAGGCATCGCCCGAAGCTGATGGCGATGAGCAGATCTTTGCCGGTCAGGATATCAATTTTGTGCTGTAGGTTTCCGGTGCTTCCGACGGGAGCTTCTGCATCGAAACCGAGAGGCATCAAGCTGTAGGCAAGAAACCACGCGAGCGAGGCAGCCAGATCAACCCCTGTGACCAGAATGCGCCGCGAGCGGTGGATGATCCTGGCCGCCTCGACAACACGGTTTGTGTCCAGCCCCGATCCCAGTACGCTCAAACTCTCCGTATCTCTTTCCATGCAGTAGCGCACGTGATCGGCCACGCTTCGTTTTTCCCGTGTGGCGGCCTTAAGCACGCTATATGGCGTTATCTGCTTGACGAAATGCTGGCGCAGATCTGCCGCGAAATCTGCAAAGCGTTCGTAGCCTAGGGCCTGAATGGTGCGTACGATTGTGGCGGCATCGACGTTGTATCGCTTCGCCATTCCACGCGACGACAGAAAGTAAGTTTCATCGTGATTGTCCAGAATGGCGCGAATCAGTTGACGGCGGCTGCGGCTCAACTGTGATTGAGCGAAGCGAGCTTCAAGCGTCGCGGGTGAATTCTTAGCGGAGTTTCCATCCTGACCGTCAGGCGGAATCCTGTCCGGCATATCTGGCTCCTCGTCTCTTTGGCTGCTTTTACGGTTTCGCATTCTTTCGACTCAACACCTCAACCGTCTCGGTGCAATGCTCGATATAATCACGGTCAACATCGAACCCCAGCCCTGAACCGGTCGGGACGTTTACTGTACCGTCAGAGGCCACCTCCACCTCTGGCACAATCACATCCCGCGCAAAATAACGTGAACTGGCAGAGATGTCGCCGGGCAGCGTAAAACCGGGAAGGCTGGCAAGGGCGATGTTATGTGCGCGACCGATGCCTGATTCAAGCATCCCGCCGCACCAGACCGGAACGCCCTTCGAGTAGCATAGATCATGAATGCCGAGAGCTTGTGAGTACCCGCCCACGCGCCCTACTTTAATATTTATCATCCGGCAACTGCCTATCTCAAGAGCCTTCTTTGTCTGCCGCAGTCCGGTTATGCTTTCGTCCAGACAGAGGGGCGTCGCGAGTTCGCGCTGTAGTTGCGCGTGATCCAGCAGATCGTCATGTTCGAGAGGCTGCTCGATCATGAGCAGATTGAAATCATCGAGCCGTTTCAGGTGCTCCATATCGTCAAGCGTGTAAGCGGAATTGGCATCAACCGAGAGCATAATGTCGGGATGAAGCTGCCGCACCTCTGTCAGAATATCGACATCCCATCCCGGTTTGATCTTCAGTTTGATTCGCTGATAGCCCAAAGAGAGGTAGCGATCCACACGCTCTAATAGTTGAGCAGACCGGGGCTGTATGCCAAGACTGACGCCGACCGGAATGCGCGAGCGCGTGCCGCCGAGCCGCGCCGACAGGGATTGATTCGTCATCCGCGCCAGCAAATCCATGCAGGCCAACTCCAGTCCGGCCTTCGCCATGTTGTGCCCGCGAAACGGCGCGAAGCACCGGGCCAGTTCGCTCAGGCTCGAAAGCGGTTGAGACATCAACGCCGGGCCGAGGAAATCTCGAATGACATGAAAGGCAGTGCCGACCGTCTCATAGCTGTAGCGCGGCTCTTCAGCCGCGACCACTTCGCCCCAGCCTCGCAGCCCATCCGATTCGACACTGACCAGAAAGATCAGCCTTGAGTCTATCCGCCCGAAACTGGTCTCGAAAGGCTCTTTGAGCTGCAACCGGACCAGACGCATCTCTACGCTTTCGACGTGAATCTTTTGATTGAATGTGATCTGCGTATCTTTATCCGTGGCTGTAGAGGTGTGTTGCATGGCAAGCGACAATAACATGGCCTATTCCAAAATGCAACGATTGTTGATGTATTGTTGACATAGCGCAACAAACGATGTTATAACTGCGCCGCGCTCAATAGCAAACTCCTGTAAGGGCTTCAGATCGGAAAGGGTTTATACAGGCAAAGGCCTCTCGCAATGATCGGCCAGTCGCGAGCGCGTCACGTTGGATTCTTCAAGCCATCTATTGAGCGCGGCTCGAATAACTTTCCTTAGAGGAGGCAGAAGGTATGAGAAGGTTTGTTCAAAGACTGATCTGCAAAAGATTAGGAAGCGGGCGAGTCAAACTCAGAAGGTATGGTTTCTCGCTTATGGCGCTTTCCATCACTTTCTTCACAATCTATCTGTTCTCTTCAAGCGCAGCCGCCCAGACGACCACTTCGACCATTGAAGGGGTGATTACGGATGCGAACGGCGCAGTCATCACGGGCGCAGAGGTCAAGGCGAGCGGGGCGACGCTCGCAAGCGAGCGCGAGGCCCGGTCCGACTCGCAGGGCTTCTACCGTCTCACGGCGTTACCTGCGGGAGCCTACACCCTGACGGTTTTACGCGCGGGTTTTCAGACGAGCACCACTAACATCGAATTGACGCTCAATCGCGTCGTGACCCTCGATGTCAGGTTGCAAGTCGGGAACGTCGGCGGAGAGGTGGTCAATATTACCGCAGATGAACTGCCATTGCTTGACCAGAATAACTCTGCGACGGGCTCAACCATCACGCCGCGACAGATTCGAGACCTGCCCGTCAACGGGCGAGACTACCTTGACCTGTTGCAACTTGTGCCCGGCGTGGCCATCAATCGACAAGCCGATCCCGGCAACGATAGATCGGCACCTGTGCTGGGCGAGCGCAGCGGCAATAACAATTTCCTGATCGACGGTCAGCCGAACAAAAACACGGTTGACGGTGGCGCGGCTGCGCAATTCAATCAGGAAACGATTGCCGAGTTTCAAGTGCTGACGACAGGCTACAAGGCCGAGTTCGGTCAGGCGTCGGGGGCGACAATCAACGTCATCACCAAGAGCGGGGGAAACGGGTTTCACGGCGTCGGGTCGCTGTTTCATCGCAACGATGCCTTTGATGCCTCGAACTCTCTCGACAGCGAGCAGACCGATGCGCCTGATCTGCGCAGGCTTGACTACAGCGTGGCGCTCGGCGGGCGGATCATTAAAGACCGTGTTTTCTTCTTCGGCTCGTCGGAGCGGATCACCGAAAAACGCCGCCTCGATTTTCTGTTCCCCAGCACCGCCCCGCAGGTGCTGCGCGATCTGGAGAGTCAGTTCGATAATCCGTCGCGAATCTTCGAGACGCGAAATTTTATAAAGTTCGATGAGCAGTACGGGCGGCATCACCTGACCGAGGAAATGAATTATACCAACCGCGTCATCAGGGAATTTTTACCGCTTTCACAATCGAGCAGCCTGCCTTCGGCGCGCAACGACTCTGGCGCGCGCCATCTGTTGCTCGGCTTCAGCGACACCATGTTATTGGGCGATCAGGGCAATCCGTGGGTTGTGACGCTGCGCGGCGCGTATCGCGGCGAGCCTTCCGACACGCGCCCCTCGCACCCCGAAGCCGGGGCGGCGACGCTCTTTGTCCCGTTCAGTTCTTTCACGACCGGCGGAATCATCGGCGATCTGCCTTTAGTATCTTTCGGCAATCCCGATACGGCCTCGAATCTGGACCAGAAGTACACCTCCGTTTCGGCTAACGCCAACAAACTCCTGGGCAGTCACGACGTGAAGTTCGGGTGGAACTTCCTGCGAACAAAAGTAGACGGCGTCGAATCACAGCTCCTGCGCAGTCAGCTCTTTGCCACGGTTGGTGACTTTGCGGCGTTCGGCCCCATCAACGCGGGCTTTTTTACGATTACGACGGCTGGCGGGCTAACGCCCGAAGCAAACGAAATCCATCTGCGGAACAATTCCAACGGCGTGTATGCACAGGATGACTGGCGGCTGCGCAGTAATCTCACCCTGAATCTCGGACTGCGCTGGGACTATGACTCTGAATTCGACGCGAAGCGCAATTTCTCTCCGCGTCTGGGCGTCACCTGGGCGATAACGCCAGAGACGATTGTGCGCGGGCACTTCGGCGTTTTTTATGATCTGTTTCGTCTGGGGCTGGTGCGCGACGTTCCGGAGTTCGGGGGCGCGGACCAGCGAGTCGTCCAGCCGTTCTCATACCCGCGCGGATTTTATGGGCTACCGACCTTTGCTCCCATACTTGCCGGATTGTGCGTATCGCCCAGTCTGACCGATGCTCAGATTGCTGCGGGTGGAGCGACCTGCCCGTTCGGGGCAGCGCTGCCGTTTATCGGCAGGGACCGGCTAAATCGCGTCGTCGCGGCAGGGCATACGCCTATTCCCGCCGATGCGGTGATCAATCTGAGCAACGTGCAGTCACTATCGGGACTGACGCCGGACCAGTATGCGGCGCAGGCAAGTGCGGCGATAGGGCGACCGGCAGGATTCTTTTTCTTTGGCCCGTTCGGTGCGCTGACTCATGCGGTCATTCCTCCGCAGATTTTACCGACCACAATAGGTGATGGTCTGGGGATTCCCCACACACTCAGCTTCAGCGTTGGCGTGCAGCGTCAGATCACCAGAGACATGGTTGTAGAGGCGGATTACTATCACAGGGACATTCGTGACATTCTCGGTGTACGCCGCAGCAATATCGCCTTCGAGTCGCGCCTTGTGGGCCGGACCTTTTTGCCGCCCTTTACCGAAGGAGCAATCACCACTTTCGGGCCTTTCTTTGAAGGCACCTATGACGCGCTGATCGTCAATTTCAATAAGCGTTTCAGCCGTCGTTTCACACTGGGCGGAAGCTATGCCTTCGCTCATGCCACAGATAATCAACTTGGCGTTGATACGCTTCCTTCCGACAGCTTCGTCGGAGACGTGCCCGTGGTGACTGAAGCGGCGACAGGCCGGACCAATAAAGACGGTTCATTCACAGCCGCCAATGGCCGGTTTATAGCGCAGGCCGGGACCTTTCTCAACGGCCCTGATCTTGATAAAGGCCCATCCGATCTGGCGGTGAATCATATCTTTCAGCTCAACGGGCTAGTCGAGTTTCCCTGGCAGATTCAGGTCAGCAGTATCTTCCGTGTGCAGAGCGGCTTTCATTTCAGTCGCACCGCCACGATCACAGAGGACTCGGATGGCGATGCGTTCTTCAACACCATCGATCACGGGCCGGGTGCCGGGCGCAATCACTTCACCGCGCCAGCCTTCGTCAATCTCGACATGCGTTTTGCCAAGCGCATCAACATCGGCGAGCGGGTCAAGGCGCAGGTTCTGTTCGAGTTCTTTAATCTGTTTAACCGTCAGAACCCTGCCGCCGTGCAGACCTTGAATTCCAATCTCTTCAACACGATCACGCAGGTATTGCCCGGACGGGAAGGGCAGATCGGATTCAGGATCGAGTTCTAAAAACGTATGAAACGTAATGGAAATCTGATGACGCGGCGCGAGGCGCTCAAGCGCGTCGTGAGCGTGGGCGTGCTCGCCGCGCCGATGCTCAACCGAGGGCGCTATCGAGTCTTTGCCGGGTCGGCAACTGAATACTCGGCGCGGGCGATTGATCTGGTCAATCGCTCTACGGTCATCGATATGCTCAGCCCGCTCACGCTTAATTTCCCCAAACAGGCGAAGTGGTTTGCATATCCCGAAAGCATAAAGGGCATACTCGGCGGGAATTTCGCGCGGGTGCTCGCCCGGATCCGGGCGGTCTAGCTCATGCGGCCAGCGCCGCCATTCAGTCATTATTAAGCAATCACGAGCGTCGGAGGTATGAAGATGAGAACACGGCAGACGATCAGTCTATTCATCATTGCAGCGTTTCTGCTGGCGGGGCGGCAGATCGCAATTGCGCAGGAAGCGCCGGGGCCTGCATTCGATGAATATGTCAACAAGGCCATCAAGGATTGGGAAGTGCCCGGCCTTGCCATCGCCATCATCAAGAACGACCGCATCGTCTTTGCCAAAGGCTACGGCGTGCGCGAACTCGGAAAGGCAGCGACTGTAGACGAGCGCACACTGTTTGCCATCGGATCGTCGTCGAAAGCCTTCACCGCCGCGTCGATTGCGATGCTCATTGACGAAGGGAAGCTCAAATGGGATGACCCGGCCACCAGATACCTTCCGGGGTTTCAACTCTATGACCCTTACGCGACGCGCGAATTGACTGTCCGCGACCTGCTGTCTCATCGCAGCGGACTTGAACGCGGCGACCTGCTCTGGTACGCCACGGCTTATGATCGCAATGAGGTGCTGCGCCGCATCCGCTATTTGAAACCCACATGGAGCCTGCGCGCGCATTTCGGCTACCAGAACATCATGTTTTTAGCCGCCGGGCAGATCGTCCCATCCATCACAGGCAAGAACTGGGATGATTTCGTACGCGAACGCATCTTCACGCCGCTCGGCATGACGGCGACGAGCACGAGCATCAAGGCGCTTGCCAGTTCAAACAACGTCGCCGCCCCACACGCGAAGATTGACAATAAAGTTGAAGTAGTGCCCTGGCGGAATATCGATAACATCGGCCCCGCTGGCTCGATCAATTCCAACGTCATCGATATGGCGCAGTGGGTGCGACTGCAACTGGGCGGCGGGGTTTACCAGAATCAACGATTGCTCAGTTCCGGTGCGATTAAAGAGATGCACTCGTCACAGACGATCATCCCGCTCGAAGGCGCGATGGAGGTGCTCTATCCTGAGGCTCACTTCATGACGTACGGGATGGGCTGGTTCCTGAGCGATTATCGAGGCCGCAAGATCGTCGAACACGGCGGCGCGATTGACGGCATGAGGGCCGAGGTCGCCATGATGCCGGAAGAAAAGCTCGGCGTCGTGATACTGACCAACAAGAATGGCACTGTGCTTCCGCAGGCATTGATGTTCAAGGTCTTCGACGCCTATCTTGGCGGCCAGCAACGCGACTGGAGCGCAGAGATATTGAAATCGTTCAAAGCCCTTGAGGATCAGGCCGGAGCCGCCGAAAAGAAGGCCGATGCGGAAAGGGTGAAAGACACATCCCCCGCTCTCGCACTGGACAAATACGCGGGACCCTATCAGAGCGAGATGTATGGGGACGCGAATGTCACACTGGAAAATGGGAAACTTGTGGCGCACTACGGTCCCGGCTTCACAGGCGACCTGCAACACTGGCATTACGACACGTTCCGTGTGACGTGGCGTGACCGGATGGAGGGCAAAGGATTCATCAGCTTCACGCTCAATTCAAAAGGCAGGATCGAAGCGATGAAGATCGAAGAGATCGGGGATTTTACCCGCGCGCCTGAAAAGGTAGAGGCGGCAGCAACTATTGCGCTGAGCGAGGATGACCTGAAGAAATTTATCGGCAGGTATGCGATGCAGTCTCCGCCGATAGAGATCAGTATTGAGGTCATCGGAAACCGACTTAAAGCCATTGTGCCCGGTCAGCCGGTCTACACGCTGGTGCCTGTGGCCGCCAATCGCTTCCGCCTCGACGGCGCGCCGGAAGGGTTTTTGGCACAATTCGAGATGATCGGGGGCAAACCGAAAAGCTTGACTCTGATACAAGGCTCCGGGCCAAGCTTCGTGTTACAGGCCAGACCGTAGTTGAAGGTGCGGGGTGTTCGGGTCAGAGAAAGAGCCTATAAGTATCTTTCCTCGATCACAGCCAGATGGTGCTGAACATGCCCGATCATAAAGTAACCTATTGCGCGAGCCGTCATTTCATGAGTCACGATGTTGCATCGCAACTCGCTTTGAGCATCGGTGAGATTTTCAAACAATTGTTCCGTCGAGGCGCGAACGGCCTTAAATTCTGAAATCAGGCTTTGTAATGTTCTGTGGGAAACGTCAACATTTTTTGCGTACAATTCCTCGTCCATTCTGTAATGCGGCGTAATACAATCGCCTCTGGCAGCGACAAGCGCTCGATAAGAAAAGACCCTTTCAGTATCGATGATGTGTATGAACACTTCCTTTATTGTCCATTTACCTTCGGCATATCTGTAGTCGAGTTTTTCGCCCGGTATTTTTTCAAGACGAGTGATTGTGTTTATCGAGTTCTGCCTTAGCAAATTCAGGTAATCACCTTCCGGTACAAGGTCAAAATACTTTTGATATCCCGGTGCGTATTCGTCTGCGGATGGTCTTTGCATTTGTCTATTCTCCATAACTATGGTGCCCCGATTCTGCGTCCATAGCCAGCCATTTTTGGCCGGGACTCATCCCTGAAAGCCCCGATCGTGGGCAAAGACTCTGGGAATCTGCTAAAATCGAGTGCCTTTTGAAATGAGTGCTGATGGGGAAAGCCGAGTTCACCGGCAAAATCTCTGGCTGATCAAATAATCAATGGGTTCAAGATCAATCTACCTTCATGAGTAAGCGTCCGTCAGGAGTTTCGATCTCGAATCAGACTGAATTCTGAAGAGAAGTGGTACAGGCCCTGTGTTGGCTGATAGGGTGATTTCATCGCGATGCGATCTTGAAAAGGCTCGATGCAGGTCAGATTCAATGCTCCGGCAGACCCCATCATCGCTCACTTTGTGATGGCCCGATCAAAACTTCTTTCACTAAAGGAGAGATAATTTTATGGCTGCCTCACCTGCGAAATACGCTCTTAGCCCCTCGTTCAACGTAAGGGATTATGTCAAAGCAACAAATGATGCTGCCAAACGGACAAGGACTATAACTATAATCCTTGTCGTTGCGAGCGGTTTGATTTTCACTGGCTGGTATAATTCGCTAATTTGGTCATGGCCAATTGATCGAGTTAGAAGGGCATACGACCCTGAGGATTCTACTATATTCCGGTCGCTGGATCTTGAACACCGCACAGCTCTTCTTCGACCAAACGAAAATGGCACTACTCCGACAGAGAAATTCAGATCGGATCTTCAGGTGGCAGTGTCCAGAGCCTACGTCGAAAATGTCCGTTTTATTAGAATACCTTTCGTCGGAATAGCTTTCGATGTAAATGATTTGGGAACCATAGGCGGTATAGGGTTAATAATCATACTTGTACTGATGAGATTTAGCCTGTCCAGAGAGATAAAAAACCTGAGGGTATCTTTCAGAGAGGCTGTGCGTCATGACCAGCTATGCCATTTTTATCATGCTCTGGCTATGACACAGGTCTTTACCGTTCCACATATGAGGGGCGAAAAACGGAACCCTAGATTGGCCCTGGCTCCGAAGCTTATATGTATATTGCCTGCGATCATTTTTTCGGCGGGCGTGACGTATGACTACATCACGATTCTCACCTCTTATAAGCAATTTAACTTCAGCGAAGTTAATTTTCCCATGTTCCTTGAGACTTTATGGCTGGTGATAATATGGATGCTGTCGTACAGGTGCTGGGAACGGCAAAGCTACATAAATGCCATATGGAATCGATTCTGGAAAAGGCTAAAACTTACGAAGACTTCCGTTATCCTGCTGGATGAAGACCTGGTCGAAAAATTTGGAACCGATGAGGCTGTAAATAAGGCGTTAAGAAGATTTGAGCACCTGGAAGCGACTGCGAAAAAGGTTTGAAGATAGTAACTTCCGTTTAAAAGCGCGGCAATCTCTTCTATACGCAGCAGCGGTCTGTGCAAACCGTTGGCGTGAAAGGAATTGTATGCTTATGCTTTCAGATTTTTGCCGTTTCATCTTTCCAATCAAGACGCCAGATATCGCAGATACCTTTAACCCCTTCGAGGCGGTGTTGCTTTACACACCTGTAGAACTCCTCTCTTTTGTTAGGCCCATCAATACGGTCTCTCATAGCCGTGACAAATGAGTCGGTCATATAAATCTGACCGTATTGGGTATTTCGGAGGATTTGCCTGCACCGAATGACCGGCTTGCCTGTAACATCGAAACCATAGGCGCGGATAACGCGATAAATCTCTCCGAGATCCACGGCAACCCTTTGCGCAGGGATCCAGAATCTTTTCCTCTCTTCAGAAAGGGCTTCGTTATATTCTTCTATGGATATTTGTAATCGTCTGGCGCATTTGAAGGCAGCCTCAGGCTTATCAAACAAGAGCAAATATCCGTCTTCAATGCCTCTGACAACTTCTCCGTCAGCCCTGCTTACTTCCAAAGCCACTTTCAGATCGTATTCGTGTAATATCTCTTCCCATTCCTCATTTCCGAGATCGGCCCTCCTTTGAGCCACATCCTTGAGGTTGATATAAATTATCGTCGCAGAAGTAGACCTTTCTCCCGACCTCTGCTTTACGGCCATCCGCAGTCCATTTATCATGGCCCCACCTGTCGTTAATGGCTTTAAGAGGGTTTCGATTTTTTTCAGTTCGGGGATAGAAAGCAGTTTTGCCCCACGGATACTCCCCGGATTTCCGGAAGGTAGCAACCTATACCCGTCAACATCGGGAAGGGTCGGGTTGGCAATAAAATAATTATTATTAAGAATGTCTATCGCCTCGCCCCCCAGGTCCCATCTGATAAGTAATACGGCGGCTATGTACTCGCGAACATCTATATCTTTTCTTACATCCATATCATTCTGTAATTTTTCTGCGAACCTCTGCAACCGTTGAAAATCTGAAAATGACCGGAGAAAGTACCTGTATTTAACCCCTCTGTTTAAGTTATGCACCATAGCGCGGTAGACTTCCGGGTCTGTATCACCTAGAAAATTAGGGGCTATAACCCAGAACTGTTCAAGGTTCGGATATTTCTCTTCCCATTCAGCTAATTCCTGCACGCTCTTGGCTTCGGCTACCCTCTCCAGAGGCGTTTTCCACACTCCCAGCGTCTGTTCAATCAGCGCAGTAACTTCGCATTGAAACCCAAGCTCTCTAAGGCGGTTGGCAAGCTTACTCCTTTGTTCTTTGACAAGCCATAACCGTAGATCCGCTTCCGCGAACGCATTGGACCTATAGGCCCATCTCTTATCCTGCTTATCGCCTTTATCAAACAGAAACCAACCGCCTATCTGGATGTTAAGCTCTTTGCAAATCTGTAATAGCCTGCCGAGGCTGAGCGGCGTTGAATCCTGCCATCTCCCTTCCTTAGGAATGTCGAAAGCATAATGAATCTCTATCGGAACCGTAGCCAACCGCTCGAACCCAACGTCGGCTGACGTGATAATCGGATAATCATCGACCGCGATTTCGGACCATTCGGGCCGGTCTTCGCCTAACTTGCCTATTACGCGCTCTACCTCTATGACTATACCTTCTTCTTCATCGAACAGATCCTCGAAGAGTTCTTTTAAACCTCTCTTAGTATTAGAGTAGCTGCCAAACAGAGTTGTCGAAAAATAGTCAAGCTTCTCTTTATCGTTTATTTTCGGCGTGTGGTTCGAGTACGTCTCTTTGTATACTTCGTCTCCTCGCTGAGGACCTTCGGCAGAATCATTTACAGGATTTAATTTCGATGGATATTTCGGTTTGCGGCTCTTTTTTGCGGAGTTCTGGTAAGAATCTTCGGGGTCAAATTTTGTGACGATGCCTTGAACCAGTCCGGCGGCCACCCCTCCATCCACATGCACATGTATACTATCTATTCCGCTAAAAAAGCCGTGCCTGTATTTCCTGTGTAACGGTTCCCTCGGCTCGCCCATCAACTGCCATTGGGCTGCCAGATTTTTCTTCTGAAATAGGATCACCTCTTCCAGTCTCTTCAACCCGCCATCTGTTTTTCCGTTTGTAGCAAACACCTCATCAATCACATTGGAAAATGATACTTTCCTTTTTAGCGACTCGATTGGCGCATCGTTTAATTCGGCGTCGCTTACATGAGCCGCAAACATCTTCTCTATACCGTTTTTTACGCCCCCTCGGCATTTAATTGCCTCGTTCCCGCACCTCTCTATGATGCCATCAATGCGGACTTGCCCCGTGAATGCGTACTTCGCATTAATATCCATGCCGATGATTTTGCTGGTTAAAGCCATTGCCGCCGCGAGTCCTGCCGATGGCCCTTCATACAGGCTGTTCAGGTCCGAGAATTCATACCTGATGTTGTATCGCTCAATATCACTTGTTGGAAGCAGCCCTCTTCCGAGAAACAGATCTAAAACTGCCTGCGTAGCATTTGCCAGAGACATCTCAATTGTCCTGTGGTCTTTGGCCGTGGTCGCCTCCAGGTCACTTCTTCTGAAGCAGAGTTCTACTTTTCTTACTTCTGCTCCGCCTTCAATGAACGTAGCAATCACTTCATCAATGGTGCACTCATCATTATTATCGACGACAGGGAATTTTGCTCTCCCGACCTGCTTGGAGACCTGATCTCTTAATATAGCCATGCCCTTAACTAACTTATCCGTTTCGTTTCTGAGGATTGTAATTTGTGCCTCGCTCTCGCCGTAAAATGGGACTGCATATATGCTGGATAATGATTGAGCCAGCTCATTAATTGTCACTAAGTCTATTGAGGGGGAGATGCCGTTGGAAGGCTTAAGGATATCTTTCAGGCGGGAAATGGCTTGGCAGGCATCTTTGAAATTTTTTGTTTCTCTCAGTATTTGGGAGTATTGCTTGAATTCACTGATCATCATTTTACCCTTTGCCCAATCAAAAACAGTGCTTTGATCGCTTAACAACGAGTTGACAACCGTGTTGAGCTTAACTAATCGCTTGTTAAAAGATAGACTTCTGCGCCGTCAATGTTTTGGTATAGATCGGACAGGCTCTGAAGTCGCCTTGAGTTTAATATTTGCGCTACCGGGCCTAAGAATGCCTCATTGCCAACAAATTGATTGAGATCGTCTGAAATAAAAGGTACTTTTACCGCTAATCTGTTCAGGCCGGTCCCCGAAGTCAGACCTTCACTCGCAAGTAAACGATCAGGGTCTTCAACCCTGAAAAATAAGCCGTCGAATTTAGAGTAGATTGTGAATCTACATCCTTCGGACTCATCCATCAAAGTGAGTTCATTAAGCTCGCCGCTGGCGCTTTTAATCCGCCTTACATCTTTGGCCCTCTTTCTGAGCGCTGATATAGACAAAAGAGACACGATCATGATGGCTTGCGCAGGAGTCGGGGAGAGCGAATTCTCTAATCGCAATTCCGGATTATGATCGCCGCCCGGCAGTTGTAAAGGTTGGCCGGGCTTTTCACCCGTGCCGGTTTGGACTATCCATTCGCCGTAGCTATCAACCCGGAGGCCGCATCGTACACAATCATCCAGGTACAAGTGCCTGTCTACCACCTTTATCTCGTCTTCTAACAAATGGCCTAATACATACTCTTCTATTATGGCAGGCGACAGGCAATTTGCCTCCGCTTTATCCGTATCCTCTTTAACCGCCTGCTTGTCGAACTGCTTAACCCTATCAATCCACAGCACTTTCCAGGCCAGGTCACTGCAATCTCGACAACTTCTACTATGATCTTCAAGCCGCAATCTTTGAACGCTATCTAACACTCCATCGAAGTAGCTGTTCAAAAGCTCCTTAAATTCCGAGTGGGTTAATTGTCTGATTTTTGGCAGCATATTAGGTGTTATCACTGACTATAAGGGGGGATTTTTAATAAGCTCCTTCAATACCGAAATTACAAGCTTTTCTCTGTATTCCAGAGCAATATCTTTATCCAAACAGAAATCCTTTAAAATGATTAACGCGTCCTCTATGCAAAGTTGTTCTTCATCGGAAGGACTGTAGGTCGAACCTAGTTCATGATGCTCATGCAGACGCTTCAATGCCCGCCTCATGTCGGGCGATAGCAGCGATAAAGCTTCTTTCATGAAAGACTCGACGTTCAAAGGCGGACTGGATTCCGGTGCAGGTTTAATATTGTCTTCGGTTTCGACCTTCAGCCATTCGGCAGCTTCCCGCGATTCGATGCCCCCCTTTAACCTGAGTAACGTCGTGGTAAATTCAATTACTGCCAGAGGATACTTCACTTTATATAATATTGCCTTCAGTTGCATGGCCCGATTCATGCCCTTGAGGATGAGATTCAGATTCAGGAGAGCCTTCCTTAATCGCTCTACATCGTAGAGTGTTTTAACATCCTCGTAATCAATCTCTGGCTGCCATTCGATCAATCCCCATCTTTCATACCTTATCTCACCGACTTCGGAGGAAGCTTCGATTTTCTTAAAGGCTATTTTCCTTCCGGAGAAATCAAGTTGCTCATATTTCCCCTTCAGTATAGACCGTGTGTATTCCTTATAATTAAAAAACTTCTTTATCTTGTGAGACCCTTTTGACTGAAGCTCCTTTTCCAGAAATTTCAGAAAATCACAGGCATGCCTCTTGAACAGCCATTGACCCGGTTTTATATATTTCTTCTCAGAAATAAAGTCGAAAGCCGTTATTTTTCGTCTCCCTTTCTTATACTGTTTAGCGTTTGAGAATTTATCGAGCGCGAAATTCGCCAGCGTAGTTATATAAGCTTTGACATTGTTCTCAAGCTCGTTTCTGTTTTCAATACTCACGTCTTCAATCTTTGATCCGGGTTCGGCCCACTGCCCAAAGATTGAGCCGAACTCTTCTAAAAAGGGGAACCGGGCCATTGAGCGAAAAGACCATTCACAATAATTCCAGATCGCTTTGTAGAGCCTGTCTCTGGCTTCTCCGCTTTTCTTCTTTTCCAGGATATATTCTTCTATATAGGATCTGAACAATCCTTCATCCGTATTTGTCGTTCCAAACATTCTTTTCTCTTTTACGGAACTGCTGGGGTTTAATGGAAAGTGGGTATAATAACACAAGCTCTAAATAATTAAACCGAATTCCGCGCCCGATGCTTTAGTCTTGATTACCGCTCTATCCCAAACCGCTTGAGATACTGGCAGCCGACAGCTTTATGCCGGGCAACTTATTCACCTTCTTATCTTTACAGCCATTTCCTACATATAAAGCATAGTGAAGAGAGAAAATCGAAATGATCTTTACATCAGGAGGTCATTTTTCTAACAGAAGATGACGCAGAAAAAAAAGAAGGTTAGCAGTTCTAAGGACTTTGGAGTTTTGCAGAACTAACATGTCAGGAGGTTCATTTATGAGTATGACGCGGCGCAACTTTATGTGGGAAGGAATAGGGTCTCTGGTCGTCATTACGGCGGCACCTGCCTTCTTGATCTCGATTGACACAAAGGCGCGAGGTTTCTCCTATGAAGGCGGCGACCTCCCGGAACTGGATTACACACTTGACAGGCTTTTGCTGAGGCGAGGGTCTCCGTTCGAGGCGCAGGCCAGCGGGCGAGCCATTTTTGCGGGCGCGGCCAGGTTGTTAGGGGCCGGGGCAGCGGTAGCCACGATGCTTGAAACCTTCGGCAGTAATGGAAGGGCTTCGAGCCGACCCGACTACTCACAAGCTAATCAGTGTGAGACCTGTTTCCGCAACGCGGAACGCGACATGAGATCAAGAGGCGCAACTTCATTCGTTGGCGTTGAACGCTCAAGTCACGAAGAGCATGTGTCCATAATGGCAGGCGGTCGATCCAGCATGAGCCAGGCAACGACACAATACCGTGGTATTGGTGCCGTCCCGCTAAGAGGGGACAGGGGGTCCTCCGATAACCCGGTTGATAATGAGCCGGGCGGGCTGCTTGCTGCCTCTGAACTTCTTCGAGAGATGTACCCGGCGGATGAAAATCTTGCGGCTCACAGCCTGACCGCTGTTGATAACAGGACTGCCGATTACAGGGGAACAACTGCGCGCAGAATCGAGACCCCAATCAGCACACTGGTGGTCTCACCTACCCCTTCGCGGGACCCTAGAAGCGGTCGTGAATTTAACGCAGGGACTGTCTTCATGCACCGGAAAAGAGACGGTTCTAACCCCGAAAATATGTATTGGGGCGGGCTATATGTCTGATTGATTAACTCGGCTCGGTCTTCCATTTTTTGCGGATTGATGGAAGACCGACTTTTAAAAATCTGCAACGCGGGAGATCTCCGACCTATGAGGGCCGTCAGTATCACTCTGATTTTATTAGTTGCTTTGCTGGGTGTTACCTTATATACAAAGAGGTACCAGGAGGCCCATGTCGCGGTCACTTCGCCGTTGGGTGACATCGACATTTCCTACAAGTCCGGGGACCAACCGGACAATTCTCCAAATATACCTCAACAAAAAGAGGAACCCTTAGATGTATCAGAGGAAACAAATATAGGAGCCGTGTATAAATCTATAGCTACACAAAAGATTTATTTCCTTTCTCAAACGAATAATGAAATCAAAGTGTACGAAAGACACAAAATCTATGGAGATATAAATGTAGGGCACGGCTTAATCAAGGGGAGAAAGGTTGTCCTTAATTTCTTTTCCACTCAAGCTAACGGACATGTGATCCAGCCACAGGGATTACTTGAATTAACATTATCGAGTGATAATCAAACCTTAAAAGGCTCTTTTACTATTCTCGGTCAAATAGTGCAAGACGTAATATTGATACGCGTTTCATAACCAAAGAACTGAAATATTTATTTAGCTCAACTCACATTTCTGTCAACATTTAGACTCGTTCCACGCTTCATTCACACAAACCTTTGAAAGCGATCCACCTTAAATTCAAACGCAAAGAGAGATTTGCTCCTCGTCGGGCAGAGTCTTAAAGTGAAGCTAATGACCTGCCTGAAATGTTTCTACAAATAAAACATAATGAAATGGGTGGCGAGCAGGTGTCGGTGTTGCGACGAATTATGCCGAAACCTATAAATTGCCTGCTTACATTGGGAGGAAATAGATGTGGAGCCTGAATCTAATGATAACAATTATCAAACTCCGCAGCGCGATATAGTCGGTCGCTACAAAAGTTTGCTGAAGGACGGACAAACTTCTGGCGGCAGTGTTGAGGATGTCGGGGATGGTGGTGAAGCTGACCTCTCTGAAGGAGGCATCAAAGACCGACTGGATGTGACTAAGTCGGAACTCCATCGCATCATCAATCAATACCTTGGAGGCAAACCTGATCTCCACGAAATAGCGGATCGGATTGTCGCAAATGCCGATGAGGCGCTACATGTTTTAAGAGACGAGGACGAAGTCAAGTTGCGCGAAAGGCGCGACCTTCTGGACGGTCTCGAAACCATTGTTCGCACCGATGGCTCCCGGCCTTCCTTTATGATCCGCAACGGGGAACCGGATCGCTCAACAAGCCCTGTCGGAGCCTGGGCTGACACGCTAGACGCGAGCGCCGACCTCCTGCGCGGGGCAATCGCCTGTGTTGGGCGGATTGACATCCCCTCTGCCTCGCAGGGATTTGAGGGCACAGGTTTTCTGATTCAAGAGAACCTGATCCTCACCAACCGTCACGTCCTTCAAGCCATCGCTGCGCGCAATGACGACGGGACATGGACGTTCAAGCCTGGGGCGGCAATTGACTTCGGCCATGAGTTTCGCGCTCAGGAATCTATCAACCGACGCGCCCTGCGCCGCGTGGTTTTTGCCGGTCCTAAACCGATCTTAGGGAACCAGCCCGTGGATCATACGAAACTTGATCTCGCGCTGATTGAACTGGAGCCTGCCGGGCCGAACGAGCAACCCCGCACGGTTCTCGCCGTGGATATGGCGCGTGACTGGGCGCAGCCGGAATTATCTTTGTACGCCGTCGGCTACCCGGCCAACCCCGGCATCGGTGCTTTCGCTCCGCCGCTGCTTGAACTTCTATTCCAATCGACCTACGGCTATAAGCGGCTCGCGCCAGGATTAATAATTAAATCACAGGTTAATGCCCCCGCCTGGACGGTGGCTCACGACACGACTACGCTGGGCGGCAACTCGGGTACAGGTCTCCTCATCGTCGGGCGCGAGAACGCCGCCGCCGGTCTTCACTACGGCGGGCGGCGAGCCGAGCCGAGAGAGAATTGGGGGCACATTCTCGGACTGGTGCTCGATACGACCGATGGCCGCTCGGATGTGACATTGCGGCAACATCTAACAGATCATGGCGTCAAACTCATCGACCGGATAGCACAGCCCCCTGTAGGTTAAGGATCGGGCGTGGAGTAAGCTTGTGCTCGTAATAGAAGAGATCGCTAAAGCGCTTAAAACCTCACGGGCCGAATTCGACACGATGTTCTTGCAGGCCCAGGCTAAGGACGGAGTCCTGTCCGCAGACCGCAAAAACTTCGAGGCTGTCGTTGACCCCTCGTTAGCGGATGTTGACGCATTCGAGGCAGCCCTTAGATTTGCAGAGGGAAGAGGCTGGCTTGAGACTCTAGTCAATATCATCATTGACGAGGGCCTTGAAGACGGGAGCCTCACACGGCAGCTAACCGAGGCCAAAGCAAGCCAGGGCGACCCCGCACTTCAGGCGATGACGAATCTTGCCAGCGGGTTCGAGCAACCAGACATCATCTACAAGGGCATCGGTGACGGCATACGCTGGACGGGGAAAATTATCATTGACGGCGCGGCCAAAGGGACAGGAATCCTGATCGGCCCGAATCTCGTGCTGACCGCCTGGCATGTTGTGAAGAGTCTTTTTTCCCCTAACGCGCAAGGTGTTCAGGTGGCTGACCCGGCTGGCAACACCCGCCTCCAGGTTGAGTTCGATGATTTCCTCGCTATCATAGGGCGGGCATTGCGGCCCGTTACGCCGCTGCGCGTAAACGCACACCAAAACTGGTGTGTCAACTTTTCTGCCTGCCATGCAGCCGAGCTTGCCGGGAAGCTGCCAACCCCTCTCTCGCAGTTAGGAGGGGTCTGGGATTACGCTATTATTCGACTGGCTAAGGCTCCCGGACTGACGCGCCGCTGGGCTTCCCTTGACCTCAAATCAGTCGTGCCGACGACTAACGAAGGCATAATTCTTTTTCAACACCCGGCTGGCCAACCGTTGAAAGTTGATCAGAATTTTATCGCGGCTTTGCAACCACCAGACCCCTCTGCGGTCCCTAAATTCCGCTTTCTGCACTACGCCAATGCGGTTGGAGGGTCGTCCGGGGGGCCATGTTTTGACAAGAATTTTATGCTCTTTGGTTTCCATCAGGGTGTGTGGACGAACGCGCCGAACAACGACCGCGTTACAAACCGAGGGATTCCGGCTGTCCGCATACTTGAGCACATTAAACAGAGTATTGGAGAACTGCCGGGGCTGGATCCTTCCGAAAATCCCGTCTGGAGTCTTGGGGAGGCGAAAAGCTATGCCCCGGTCATCGGGACGGACGATTTTCAAAAAATTATCTGGCGATCCGCCGTTGCGGGCACGCCGAAACTGATAGTTATTACGGGCGCTAAGGGCAGCGGAAAGACATTTCGGGTGGAACTGCTATCGGCCATGCTTCCCGACGGCGGTCATCTGAAGGTGCCGCTGAGCGCCGATTCCGTATCGAATCTGAGCGCGGAAAAACTCGCGGAGATGATCTGCACGAAGGCCGGAGTTGCCTTGCCTGTGATAACCCCGCTGTCGGAAGTCAACTCGACTCTGTACGTCTGGCTGAAAGATGAGCTGGTAACCAAGGTAATGAGCGCCCTGGATGCGGCGCGCGATAAGCGTCTGGTGTGGATCTCGATCACCAACTTAAACAACTTTGAAATTGTTAACGAGGATGCGTCGCAATTCCTGTTATTACTATATGAGCAAACTCTCGCGGTGGATTGGCTTCGCATAGCGCTCGATGGTATGCGGGGAGACAT
The DNA here is from genome assembly GCA_963804815.1 of Blastocatellia bacterium. Taxonomy (GTDB): domain Bacteria; phylum Acidobacteriota; class Blastocatellia; order UBA7656; family UBA7656; genus DATEKX01. The sequence continues at coordinate 927,496 of CAWDRU010000002.1, forward strand.
ACCGGCCAGATTGAATGAGCAAAAAGAATCTCACCGCGTTTCCGAAATCACGCGCCCGGACATTGAAACTTACTTAAACCGGTTTAATGCCGAACTAAACCTTCAAATAGGGCCAATTGCAATTTTTGCCTTGACGACAATGATGTTTCAAACGTATCAGACGACCCTCGATCAGGATTCGGCCAGGGCCGCCAGCCGCCTCGACGAAGAGGTTAGAAGATTAGCGAATGCCTTTCTGACGACGGGTGTTCCAAACTGAAAGTAGAGTTGACCGAGAGGCTTTACATGAAGAATCAAAGCCCCGCAGCCATGGAGTTTGCAGCCAGTATAGAAAAGCGGCTTCGCACTCTCAGAACAAATGATGAAGTACCGGAAGCCACGCCGCCGGTCGAGTTCGCCAAGCCTCAAATCATCCCCGCATCACCCTCGGAGGGCAGAGAAGAGATCGAAATACTGCTCCGGGGCGCTTTAGAGTTAGCCGCTGTCTCAGGTAGGTTCGATCCACGCGATCTTTTTAAAGGAACCATTGATGAAGAGACACAGCAAATTGTCCTCAGCCGCCTCGCGTCGGCATGCGAAATCGAGCATTTCGAGGGCGGTGTGCGTTGGCTCCTGATGAAAGATGCGCGTACAGACATTCTGACAAGGCTGATTAAAGAGGACCGTCTTAAAGACTATTTAAAGCATCCTCTGCCGCCGACCGATAGGTTCGGTGAAATGATGAGAGAACTTCTGCTGCACGGCGCGAGCGTGGATTTGGCAGGCCGAACGCGGGACGATTTACTGGCGCTGTCGAATGCTTTAGAAACCACTGCGGATGTCGAGCTTCAGCGACCAGATGTATTGGAACTGCGTAGGTTAATCAAAGGCTCCAAGTTTCTCGCTGAATATGACGTTCTGCTCACGAATGAGTTTTTCGGACGCAAAAAGGAATTCGGCGATCTCCAGCGCTTCTTAACAAAGGGTTACGTCTCCAAACCATCTCCGGGGCGATCATGGAACGGCCTGATTCTTACGGGGCTTGGCGGCGCGGGCAAATCCACCTTGCTCGCGAAATTTGCCCGCCATATGTTCGCAAAGCGTATCGCCACGGTGGTCATCCTTGATTTTGACCGGCCCGGCGTTGATGCCAGAGATTTGTACTGGCTCGAAGCTGAGATGTCGCGACAGGTAGGGTACCAGTATACAGAGACAGAAGAGATGCTCCGGCATCTCAGACATGATGTGCGCCAGCAAAAAACGGAAGATGAATCGCAATTTTCACAGTTCACGCCTGAGTCGGTCAGCTACGAGAGAGGACATCGCCGAATTGTCTCAGGCATCAAGGGTGCTTTGATAAACGTCCGGGCGGACGCGCGCCCCTTCCTGCTGGTCTTAGACACTTTCGAGGAGGTAACGCAGCGCGATCTTGAAGGTAGGCTTTTTGAGTGGCTTTCAGAGATCGCAAGCAGGCTCTCGCCAATCCCGCTGAGGGTGATTTTCTCAGGCCGACTTTACGGAGAAGACTGTGATTCGATCAAAAATTTCGGCGTAACGGAAAGCGTCGAAATAGACGAACTCGAACCAGAGTTGGCTGAGAGTTTACTAGTCAGCCGTGGCCTTCCACTCGGAACGGCAAGTCGCCTCGCCCGTTCTAAAGTGCTGCCGCGCAGACCTCTGGAACTAAATCTACTGGCGAAGCTGGTGGGCGGCGACGAGCGCGACATCAAGGAGTTGGAAGACGAAATCCGCGCGGGCGGGCAGGCCGCGCACGAACTCTTTGCAGGCATTATCTACCGGCGTGTTCTCCAGCGGATCGAAAACAACACGGCGCGTTCACTCGCCTATCCGGGACTGGTCCTCCGCTACGTCACGACCGAGCTTATTCAGAAAGTGCTCGTCCCGGCCATGGAACTTCCCCCGCTGGATGACACAGAAGCGGCGCAGGCACTTAACGCGCTCGCCTCTTACGCTTGGCTGACATATCGCGGGAATAACGGTGAGGTTTATCACCGTAAAGACCTTCGTCGTTCGATGTTGAAGGTGATGATCGCAAACGAGGGTAATATAGCGAGAAAGATTAATGAAGGCGCGGCTAAATTCTTCGGCAGCGCCAGTACCGACAGAGAGCGGGATGAAGGGTTATATCACCGGCTGATGTTGATGCGTGAACCATCAGACGGTCAGTTCTTCGAGCTGGCTGAGTTAAACAGGGCGAACGAACATATAGGGGCTGATTCAGTGGACCTGCCTCGCGTCGCAGCCGCGCTTCTGAAATTCGCCAGTGATAGTGATATCTCGATTTCCGAGGTTGGGTTATTGCCTTCGCTCTATCAGGGAAAGGCATATGAGCAAACCGGGCAGCGTCTTGTCAAAAGCCGGGAGTTCGGAAAGGCCTCGGAACTTTACTTTCTCCACCGAGAAAGGCCGGGCAAAAAGCCTTTTGAGGGATCGGAGGATTTAGGCAGGTGGGAAATTGAAGCCCTGTTTGCAACGGCGTCATGGGAAAGTCTCAGGGATATTCCGGGCTATGTTCCGGCCTATTCTTCATCTGAAAAATATAACTCCGGGATACAACTACTCTCTGACACTCTCTTCCCGGCAGAGATCGTGAGCCCCGGCCTTCTACTCTCAGGTAAGGTGAATCAGGATTTGATCGAATGCTCGACGAGCAAAGAACTCGGCTTCAAAAATATTGCAGCAAACAACCGTGAGACGATTTTTCAACGCCTCGCCGTGGGTCTCATCCTTATTAATAGCCGCGCGGCGCTAAACTATCAGGCCCGCAAAGCAATCGGGACAATCGTCAAACAAATCAGAAGCGCAAAACGGCCCGCCCTGTCTCCAACTCTGGAAAGAAGGCTGTTGTTCCTTGATTGCCTTAGTTCGGAGTCTCAAATTCAAGCTGTAAGCCTGTCACCAGCTACTCTGAAGCTGAACAGCAAATGGCTCAGGGAAGTTCCGGACTATCTGGAAGGAGAAATTGACTCGAATTTAAATGGCCTCATCGCCAGCTTATTAAACATTCTGACCAAAGACGTGAGCGGAGAGTCAAACACAGTACGGCGGATGCTCGGTGCCGTAGACGGGCTGTCGAAGATGTCCGACTGGCGGCAGAGCTTTCCTATCGATCTGAGTCGGCATAAATCCGAAAACCTGTTGCAGCTATTGCGCGGGCCTGATCCGGAATTTCGCGATCCGTGCCGCTTCGCGCTGCTGGACGCATTTCAGGATCATGCTTCACGAATGGATTTGGGGTCGATCTTCTCGTCAGTCGTCAAGTTGAAACTCGAAGATCTCGATCCGGTTATTTTTGCCAACGCGCTTGCAACCGCCCCCGAACACGCGCTCGAAAGCTACGTTGAACTCGCAGACCGCTCGTGGACACTGGGCGAGTTGATGCGTCAGGCAAAAAAAGCGCGCCCCAATAATATGAAACTCAGGAAAGTCTCGGACGCCTACGAGAGGTGGGACAACGCCGTTAACGCAACCCTTCTCGATGCTTTCAAACAACCCTGATTGAACGGAGGAAGATAATGACAGTTGATCTGAATCGGAAAGCCGCTTTAAAGGATATGATTCGTCTTACTGACGGCGAGATCCTCGAAAGCCCCGGCCACGAACCTGAAACACCAGCCGAAGCCTTTGATGGCAGAGAGGGCTATGATCCCCGGTTTCTTAACGGGTGGGAAATTGCGCTCCCGAAGGGGGTCGGCGACAGGGGAGCGGATATGCGGGAGTTGCGTCGTGGCGGAGGTGGCGTTGAACTGAAGTACCGTCACTTCTCCGTTATCATGTCTGCGTCGAGGCGAATGTCTATGCTCACTGCCGCCAACATTAACGGCGCTGAGTCGAGACGGGTTCCGCGTATCAACACCTGGAGTTTCGATGGCCGCCTCGACAAGGAAGATCAGTGGGGCGATATTCTGTATTTTCAAAACAACCTTGATCGCGGTCACATGGTTCGGCGTGAAGACCCGATCTGGGGCGACGTTGAGATAGCCCAACAGGCTAATATAGACACTTTTCATTTCTCGAATAGCTGCCCGCAGATGGCGGGTGTCAACCAGAGAACCTGGCTCGGTCTTGAGAACTATATTTTGCAGAATGCCCGGACTGACGGGATGAAGGTGAATGTCTACACCGGCCCGTTCTTCAGCGACAGAGATCTGGAGCATAGCAGTGGCGCAAAGATTCCTCTGGCCTTCTGGAAAGTCGTGGCCATCATTACAGAAGACGGACGCCCTTCGGCCACGGCCTACAAGGTGAGCCAGGAGGATGAACTCGGAGAATTGGAGTTCGTCTTTGCGGGTTACAGGACCTACCAGATAAGCGTCCAGCAGGTCATAGATAAGACCGGCCTTGACTTCAGCGCCCTCGTCGAGTTCGACGGTTTTTCACAGCACGAGAGCGTGAGCGGCGCGCCTCTGGAAGAGAGGCTCGACACCTTAGAGCAGGTTCGTATTTGACGACGCGCTTGATCTCCGAACTTGAATTTGCGCTGCAACGACGCCAGGGCATGCTAATATCTGGATGCTCGGATCGGCGCAAGTCTCATTGACCCGGCCCGGTGGTTTGGCCCGCCCCCCGAAAGGACTTACCTTCATCGGGGCTTCGCAAACAGGGTCAATTACAGGGTTGATTAATTGATAAAGCGATTGCTTTATCTTCACGGATAAGCTCATGAGAACAGAAATCCTAATCAATGGCAGCAACGCCGCCGACGCGAATTATATCCCCTGGACACCAGCCCCCTGCCAGATAAGACTCGCGGATGCCGGAGGGCTGACCGGCCCTGTTAATGTGACTTTGAGAAATCAGGATCAAAACGTCGGGGGGCAAATCCTCTTCTACACAGCCATCGGTGCCGCAGGGCAGGACACGTTGCAACTTGCTTTGCCGACCGACGGCTCTCCCGTTGATATCTTCATTGGTGGCAAGTTCGACCGCGCGAGCACGACCGACAAAGATGCATCCATCGAAGTCACAGAGGTGGGAAGCAGCACTGTGCTTTCTATCACACAACTGATGGTTCGCATCAGGAAAGACGCTAACAGGCTGACGGATGCAGAGCGCGACCGCTTCATCGCAGCCCTGGCTATACTTAACGATAGAGGTATGGGCAGGTTCAGCGACTTTCGCAACATGCACACGAATGCCGCGCTCGACGAAGCGCATGGCGACGCGGGTTTCCTTCCATGGCACAGAGCCTACCTGCTCGACCTGGAGAGAGAATTGCAAAAGATTGATCCGTCCGTTGCCCTCCCTTACTGGAGATTTGACGTGGCTTCGCCCGGAGTGTTCACACGCGACTTTCTGGGTGAGACGGCGGCAACCGGGCCGGTTCGGTTCAGCCCTACCAACCCCCTTCAATTCTGGGCTACAGATAATACTCGTGGAATCCGCAGGCAACCGCGCTTCAACACCAACACACAACCGGCTTCAAACGTCTCCGGGCCTGTGATAAACGAACAGGCCACGCTACGTCTGGGGGACGGTCGAGGCAATCTATACGAAGATTTTGTGAGGATGGAAGGCCAGCCGCATGGCAAAGCGCATTTGAGTTTTAGCGGGTATATCTTTGATCCCGCAACGGCACCGAAAGACCCGCTCTTCTTCCTTCTTCATGCAAACGTGGATCGCCTGTGGGCCAAGTGGCAATGGTTCTTCCGCCGTTTCGACATCACGAGCGCGGCCACCTATACCTATCTGGGCAACGCCGAAAGTCAAGGTGCCACCAGAATCGGACACAACTTGCAGGACACGATGTGGCCCTGGAATCTGGATACACAAACGCCACGGCCTTCAACCGCTCCGGGCGGCGATTTCCCTGATTCGACCATTATCAGCGCGCCGGGGCAGACACCGGCAGTGTTTCACATGATTGATTTTCAGGGGATATTGAACCGTCCAAGACGTTCTCGGTTTCGATTATGATGATGTACCATTCGAGGTTTAATGTCCGACGGCTCGACGCGTCATGAGGTGATTAAATATGGATGTTTCAGAATACCGCAAGCAGTACCAGGAGCAACTGGAGCGCGACGCCGGACGGCAGGACAGGTTGCGCGATGTTTTGGATAAATCTAAATCCACACCCGAAAGGCTCGATGCGCTTGAATCGGCTTCCGGGGTGAAAGAGCAGGATGTTGTCAACGACCTCATCAATATCGTTCTTAACAAGGATGAAGACCTCCAACTCAGAATTTCGGCGCTCGACGGAGTCAGCATCGAAGTCGGAGAAAATCACGACTTCATTGACCTAGTGCTCGGCGTGATGGGCAATGAGTCCGAACCGCCATTACTGCGCAGGGCCTCGCTCAGGATTTTGCAACAGAACAGTTTTCGCACGATTTTGTTTCAGCCCAAGCGCCCGGAGTATCTGGCGGTGCTGCGGAAGATTGTGGATGATAATGACGCGCAATTGCGCCTGCTCGCCATCGAGGTGCTGGCTGCCGAAAAGGACGAGTATGTGCAGAGGCGCTTGATAGAAGGTCTCAAAGATCCAGCGATTGCGCTGGTGCCGCCTGAGAAAGCTCTGGAATTTCTCGGCTATGATATCCACGGCGATTACTATCCGATCCTCCGAGAGATAATAGATAATCCGCCCAACCTCGCAGCTAAAAGGGAAGCGATACGCCTGCTCTCTTCGGATGCCGCTTCAATGGGTCTGTTCGTCAACCTTCTCCGGGATAAAAATGAGGACGAAGAGATACGAAAAGCCAGCGCCATCGCTCTTCAATCAATTGCCCCGGCGGAATTTGAAGAGCAGGCCAAACAGATTGTCCTCGACGATGACGAAGGAGACGACCTGCGCGCCATCAGCATCAGCGCGCTGGATTATTTTGGTGACAAAGAGAAATTGAGTAATGACGAAGAGTTCAGCAGGCAAATCGAACAGTTGAGCAGCCAGTCTCAAGCCGGAGAACTGGAGCGCGCTCCCAGTGAATTGGAGCGTGCCGCCGACAGATTTATCAAGAGGAACAGGCAATAGAGTTTGCCAACGTCGAGTCGGAAAGGTGCGGAGGGGCATTCTGAAAACAGGCGCTCAACAGGTCTTCGGTGAAGAGACTCCGGAAGATGAGGTGGCCGAGTTCGTAAATGCGGTTAAGCGGTCGCCTGATCGCAGGGATTCTTTAGTGCGGCTCCTGCCTGAGCAACTGCCCCTCTACCTCAACCGAGGCGCTAATGAGGTCATCCGAATCAGGGGCTATGTGCTGGCGGCTTTCGAGGTGGTCGGAATGCCTGAGGCGGCCTTGCCTTATGTTCTGGAGGAACTGGAAACCGGTCGAGATGCATATCTGGTCGCCGCCGCCGCAAAAGCGTTGAGGGGCCTCGACAACCCTACTTTTGAACTCATCCCCTTTCTCTTCAAGGCCGTTGAGAATATCAAGTATATAGACGATTCTCTGAGCTTCGAGAGCTATAAACCGCGCTGGCCCGTCGCCAACTCCACGACCGCGCTCAAGGAGCTTTTTATAACTTTCGGCTGCTTAGGCGCGCACGCGCGGTCCGCCGTATCGGGTTTAGAGGCTCTGCTTGAAAATAGACATCGTACTTTCTCTTCGTCCGTCAGGGTTGAGATTGAAAAGGCGATTGCGCGCATACGTGACGCCGAAACCAGTGCTGGCGTAAACTGCTGCACCCTCCCGAAGAGTTTTAGCCTACACGTCGAACGCTTCAGGCGTGATCGACCGAATCCTGCTTCGATTGCCAGAGTCGAGCTTGAAGATCAGGATGGTAACGTTCTCAGGTTCGGTGATTTCTTCAGCGGCAGACCGTCCATCGTGGTCTTCTTCTATTCCCGGTGTAACAATCCTGACAAGTGTTCGTTGACAGTCACCAAACTGGCCAGACTGCAACAGGCTATCTCAGATGCCGGATTAGAGGGCCAACTGAAAACCTCCGCAATCACCTACGACCCGGCATATGATCTAGCGCCTCGTCTTAAGGCATATGGTGAAAACCGGGGCGTGCGCTTCAGCGACGATGACCGGATGCTGAGAGCGCGAAACGGCCTCAGGGAGTTGGAAAATTATTTCGACCTCGGCGTAAGTTTCATCGGCTCAATCGTCAACAGGCATCGAATCGAACTCTTCATACTCGACGACAAAGGCAACATCGCCTTCACATTCGCTCGACTGCAATGGAACCTGCGCGAAGTGCTCGATCTGGCCATCTCGTTGCTGAGGACCGGCAGCCATTCGGTAGAAACCGTTCGCCAACTCGAACCCGGCTCACCCCGGCCTTATAGTCGGGCGGTTTCTACCGGCATGCTCTCAGCGATGCCGCCCCTTTTGATGGCTTTCTTCCCGAAATGCCCGCTTTGCTGGGCCGCCTACCTGAGCGCGTTCGGAATATCAGGTTTACAAAGCATATCTTACAGCCCGTGGGTGCTGAATATATTGATGATCCTGATGTTGGTAAACTTAATCCTGTTATACAAACGAACAAAACAACGAAATGGAATTGGGGCATTTTATTTATCAATAGCAGGTGTCTTCGTTGAACTCATATTAGGCATATATTTCGATATGCCTTACGCCTCCTATGTAGGAGCGGCGATGATTATCTCAGGCTCCCTGCTGAGCAGCCTTCCTTCAGGGATCGGCTTCCCCCATTCCTTTTTGATGCGGAATCGATAGAGATGCAAAGCGTCGAGTCGCTGCTCGCGTTATTTGCAGCTTTTCAACGATCTCATTTCAATCGCATGGTTGGGTCGCCGAGCAGCAGGAACGTTCGTCTCACGTCTCCATCCCCGGTCGCTCGTTTCGCCCGCCTCATCGTTTCGCCCAGCCGCAACCCGCTGCCTCCTGCTGCGAACAGCAATCGATACAACTCTCGATTCACCGCCTCCTGCTCTCCCGGCAACACCATCGCGCTCGATCCCCATACCGCTACTGCTCCTCCATGTTCTGCTTTCAGCAACGCTTCGCCCAGACTGTCCAGAGCCGGATCATCGAAATAGCTGTTCAAACAGGTCATCAATACGAAGACCGACAGATGATCTCCATTCTGTAACCCTGCCGCATCGATGCTGGTCAACAGGTCGCCCCTCCACAGGCCGACCGAACCGTGACCGGAATAGTTGATGATTAATTGCCTGCGGTTGATGCCGTCCATCAGCAGCCGCTTCGCTTCTGCCGCGTCCAGCCGTCCACGGTTGATTTGCGATACCCGCAAGGATGCCGGTATCAAGCTTTGCAATTCGCTGCTGGCCCGCTCAAAGTCATACCCTTCGTTCTCGTCTGCCACCAGCAGCATTTCTTCGCTCGCGCTGCCAGCCTCATAACGGATAATCTTTGCCACCATCAGCGCCGCTTCTGCCGCCGTGCGGAATGGCAATCGCCCTACGGCTAACTCCGCTAGGCCATCGCCATCCAAATCTCCCAGCGCTTCGTCGCTCGCCGTTTCCATGAAGGCCGTATCGATCAGCGTTGTCGGCATCACATCCGCATCGCCGTACCCCAGATAGTTGCGCCCGTCATAGCTCGCTTTGCCTCCCAACAACAGATACTGCGGCTTCTTCTTCCACATCGTCTTCGCATAGGTGATGAACTCTTTGACCGCCTGCGGAGCCTTGTTGCCATAGCTGAACTCGTCGTAGATGTCTTCGATGTCAACAAGCTGTACGCTCAAGCCCTGGCTCTGGCGCAAGGCGACCAGCGGCGACAGCCGAGTGAAGAACTCACGCCGCGTAATAACCAGCAGATCGGCTCCGTTCACCGGCTGCCGCAGGCTCGACCCCTGATTGGCACTGATGGCCGCTGGCTGCCTGATGCCCGTGTCTGTGAAAGCCATCAGGATTTGCGTTCCCTCTTTCACTCCCACTGATACCGCGTAACCATTGCCAGTCGCTTCGATCTGCCCCGCCAGTTCCATCGGCGACTGCGGATCGGTAATATCAATCACGCGAATCAACGGCGACGTAAAGCCGCTGATCGTCTGCCCGCTGTTGCCTTTGATCGCTGTCGCGTTGGTCGTTGTGCAGACAAGTGCATCGTTGTCTGCGGCGTAGCTGTGCGCATAGGTCAGGCGGATATAATCCACCAGACTGACATCCGAGTTGCCGCCCGCCGCAGTCAGCGTCACTGTGTTCGCCCCTTCACGTATCAGACCTGCGTTGACTGTCAGCTGATTGACCTTATGCTCGCGGCCATCAAAGCTTAACGCTCCGACCGTTACGCCGTTCAACGCGACGTTGACAAGATGATCGGGATAGACCGGCAAGTCTGTCACTCCCTGTAGCGCCACCTCAAGCGTTACCGTATCAGCGGCTTTTGGGTCGAGATGTTGAATCATCAAGCTCTGATCTATTGCATGCGTCATCACGACGGGGCCGAAGAAATTCTCTGTCTGGCCGTTGAGCAGACCCGAAAAATAGATCGTCCGGTCGCGCCGCTCGGCGGTATAAGAAAAACTCGCAGCGCCGCCGCGCTTCGACTGACTGGGAGTGATGCGCAGGCGCTTGCCGGGTTGATTGCCTGCGACCAGCCAGTAGACGTGCGCATCGGTCGCGGCGGTGTCGAGTGCCGCGCCATAAAACTCTATCGCGTCGCCCGCATCAAACCTCGCATCGCTTTCACCACTGACCAGCATCGGCTGCTCCACTCCGTCCACATACAGTTGCAGGCGGCGCGGGTCGGTTTGCGGGTCCAGCCTGGCGGCTATCAACTCCGGCTGATTCACTCGATACCAGCCCGTTTCCCGTATGCTCATCTTCACAGCCGCTTTGCCTGCCAGTTCAATCTGCGCGGCCTGCGCGATGGTCGATCCAGCTGTGATGGCTCGATTCTCCACATCGCCGGGATGCGCCTGTCCCAGACGTGGCTCCCTCTCGCCAAGGCGGCTCAGGACATCTGCCTGCGTCATCGCTTTCGGCTTCCCGCCAACCAACTGCTGTTTAACAGGGCCGTGCAGCGTCGTCTTGCCGTTCAGGTCGATGTCTTCAATGTAATAACTTAACTCGCTGGCTTGATTGCCACCCCCATCCCACAACGCATATCGCCTTCCGGCCAGCATCGCCGCTCGCCCCGTTACCAGCGCCGACCCCGCAAGAAGCTCAGCGTTAATCAACTCACGCCTGCCGGAGATTTCGCGATAAACGTTGAAGCCCAGATTGTCCGCTTCATAACCGGTCTGCCATTCGATCAATGCGCCGTTGTCATAACGGCTGGCCTGCATCGCCTCCAATCGCACAGCGGTCGGCTGCGACGGTGCTCCCGCCGTCCAATCCGAAAAACTCGACACGTTGTTGATCGTCATCGTGTCAGCCGTGGGGTCTACGCAGGGCGATCCGTTCGCACAATCATTCAGAAAGTTTGAAGCAGAGCTTTCGCTCACGCGAATGATGCGATAGCTGGCATCGCTGCCGCCTGCCGGTATGTCGATTGGGTCGAGATAGTGAAAGACGAGATTGACCGTGATGCCGCTGCCGTTCAACGACCAGTAACGCGCGAGCGATTGGCTGGCATTAACTACCGGATGCGGTCCCTGCACGGCTTTGACTGTCAACTCGCCTGTGCCAGCGGTGACGGTCGCCTCAACCGGCGAATAGCCGTTAGCCGTGCCGACCGTGTAGATAAAGCTGCCCGCGCCGCCAAACTGTTTTTTGAGATTACCCATGACCTGACCGCTGGTGCGCGAGATGGTCGCTGCTGTCGAGAGCGTCAACGTGTTAGCGCCGGTATCGATCAAGCCGCCACTCAGGCTCAACACGCCATTGACGGTCATGTTCTGACCGCTCAAGGTCAGCGACCGCCCGGAATCAATCGTAAGATTGTTCACAGTCGCCGTCGCAGAGCTGAGTATCGGCTCGTTGGTGACGCCGCCTGCGGGAATGACGACATTGTTTGGCGCGGAGGGCACAAAACCCGGTGCCCAGTTCGTTGCGGTGTTCCAGTTGCTGCTTGTCGAACCGTTCCATATCAACGTGTTTGTGACGTTGAGCGTGAAGCTGGTATTGGTTACCGCATTGCAGTTGTCAGTAATGCGGAGGTTGACCGTGTAAGCGCCCTCCGGTGCGGCGTTTGTGATCGTCACGATGCCGGTCGAAGTGCTGGCAGAGATTGTGCCTGTGAATGTGTTTGGCGATACATTCAGAAAAGCCACCGAGAAAGTGCCGTTGTCAGACGGCCCTGTCGCAGGGTTGACCGTTGTTGACGTTCCGACAAGGGCCATTGCATTGCTATAAGTCAGAACCGGCGCGGTGTTGAGCGTAACCGCAACGCTCAAGGTCACAGACGTAGCAAGGTTGCCGTCGCTGGCTTGCAAGTTAAAGGTGGCATTGGTCGCCGTGCAGGTGGCGCTGACGTTAGCCGTAATCGTGCCGTTGGTGTTAACGATATTCTGTATCCTCACGCCGTTGGACGGATTTGTGGTCGTCACTGTTACAGTGACGCCGCCGGGGCCGCTTTCAGCATCACCAACCATCGCGATTGTCGAGTTGGAAGCTGGCGAGCCTTGTTGACGGGACAGGCCCGCTTGTGGGGTTATCGTCGGCGCGGTGTTCGGAGTACAATCGCCGAGCCGTATAGATACGTTGTTATTGCCACCGTTGACGGCAGCCAAATCCAACGTGCCGTCTTCGTTGAAATCACCGGCGGCTACTGAGAGCGTCCTGCTGCCGGTTGGAACGTCCATTGAACCGCTAAAGCCACCCGCCCCATCTCCCAAACGAATCGAGACTGCGTTTGAATTCGTGATAGCTATCGCTAAATCCTGCTTACCGTCTTTGTTGTAATCGCCGATTGCGATTGAGCGCGGATTCGTGCCGACCGTCAAAACGGTTGTGCCGCTGAAATTACCCAGACCGTCGCCCAACCTGACGAACACTCTGTTATCAGTGCCCAGAACTCCGGCAGCGGTGACAGCGAAATCCTGTTTGCCGTCTCCATTGAAATCACCGATGACCAGCGAGCGTGGCTGCGTGTTCGCGCCGATGAGAATGTTGGTTGAGCCGCTGAAACCGCCCAGACCATCTCCCAGCCGGATGCCAACAGAAGTGCCGCCCGATATGATCAGGTCTTGTTTGTTGTCCATATTGAAATCACCGACAGCCACGGATTGAGCAGAGCCAAAAGTCACAGTGCCGGAGACTGTGAAAGCGCCTAACCCATCTCCAATCAGAATACGAATGTTTCCTGCGGAAGTATTAACGACTGCTAAATCCTGCTTGCCGTCGCCATTAAAATCGCCGATTGCCAGTGCCACGGTTGTCGAACCCACACCGCCGACGTTTATTTCGCTGGTAGCCGTTACGCCCGTGAAGTTGCCCGCGCCATCGCCCAGACGAATCGAGACGGTGCCGACACCCAGGTTTGCGGTGGCGAAATCCTGATTGCCGTCGCCGTTGAAATCACCCACGACGACGTGATTGGGCTGAACCCCGGTTTGGGCAGGGGGCTGACCGGCTGGCACGCCGACCTGCACATTCGTTGTGCCTGTAAAACCACCCGCGCCATTTCCGAATCGAATGGAAACCGTCGCGGGAATGGACGTGTTATTGGCAATCGCCAAATCCTGATTGCCGTCGCCGTTGAAATCACCGATTGCTACCGAACAGGCATCGTCACCGGCGGCAACGTTGGCGGCGGGACTGAATGACGGCGTGGCGCAACTGACCGCTGGATTCTGCACAATCAAATTGAAAGTGCGTGTGAATATCCCTCCCATACTATCGAATGTTTTCACAGTCACGGGATAAGTCCCGGCGGGTTGAGCGTCGGTAACTCTCACGATTCCCGTCGAAGGACTCGCAATCAAAGTTCCGTAGAAACCGGTTGAAGTCGAAACGCTGATGCGGACTATATTCGTCGGCGCGGCATCAGGAGTAACCGTCGTGTTAGCGCCTATGTCCACAGTCGTATTCGGATAATTGCCAAGCGGCGTGGGAGGATCAACGTTGAGCGTAAAGCTGGCCGTTGTCGTCGCGTTGCAGTTGTCGGTCGCCGTGACCGTCACGGTGTAAGCGCCTGTGGGAGCCGCGCTGCTGATGGTCACAACGCCGCTTGTAGTATTGACGCTGAAGGTGCCGGTAAAACCCGGAGCCGATGCCGTGATAGTGGTAATCGTGCCGTTGTCGCTTGGCGCGGCATCAGGCGTGACCGTGGTTCCGCTGCCTTGAGGAATTGTGACTGTCGGATAGTTGCCGAGCGTGGGCGCAGGGTTTGGTGTGACCGTTACCGTCAGCGTTGCTTCCGTAAACAGCGTGCTGCTGTCGGTCACTCGCAGCGTGAAATCGGCAGTCGTCGCATCGCAGGCCGCCACCACATTGGCGGTCACCACGCCTGCCGCGCTGACGCTGATGCCGGAGACTGTGACGCCGTTGACCGTGGCCGATGCGCCGCCGTTGGCCGTCACCGTCAGGGTGTTCTCGGCATCCTGAATGTCGTCTACGGTAGCGATCTGAGAGTTAGCCGAAGGGCTGCCCGCAGTGCTTGAAACCGGCGTGGCGGTGATTGTCGGCGGGTCATCCGTGACGCAGGTGTTAAGGAAGATGTTCGCGTTTTTGTCAGTGTTATTTACTGCCACAAGATCGGGTTTGCCATCACGGTCGAAATCTCCTGCTCCCACAGTGGCAGGCTGAACGCCTGTGGCGAAAGATGATGCTAAGAGAGTGAAGCCGCCGCCCCCATTGCCCAACAAGATAACCAGTTGATTGGAGTTACGCTTGTTGACGGCCAAGTCCATTTTGCCGTCGCGGTTGTAGTCGCTTAATGCTAAGAAACGGGGGCTGGTTCCCACGCCTATTGTAATTGGCGAGCCAGCAGCATTAGCAAACCCGCCCGCGCCATTGCCCAACAGTATGGATATTGTGCCGCTGAAGCTATTTGCTATCGCCAGATCAGGTTTGCCGTCCGTATTGAAGTCGCTGATGACGCTGCAAGTAGGCGTAAGTCCAATACTAATCGGCGAGCCTGCGGCTTGCGTGAATCCGCCGCTGCCATTCCCTGACAGGATAGTTACCTTGCCGCCATTAGGGTCGTTGTTCGGCGTTGCCAGATCGAGCTTGCCGTCGCTGTTGAAATCGCCTGTGCTGATATAAAAAGGAGCAGTATTTGCGGCAATCGGTGAGCCTGCCGCCTGAGTAAAACCGCCACTGCCGTTGCCCAACAGAATCGTCACATTGTTGGAGGTAGCATTCGCCGTCGCCAGGTCGGGTTTACCGTCGAGGTTAAAATCGCCAACGGTGACGGCTTCTGGCCCGGTCCCAACCGCAATTGGCGAACCTGCGGCTTGCGTGAATCCTCCGTTGCCGTCGCCGAGCAGGATAGTCACATTGTTGCCATTGAAACTCGGCACCGCCAGATCGGGTTTGCCATCAAGGTTGAAATCCCCGCTGTCGAAAAATAACGGCGAAGCTCCGGTGCTGATCGGCGAGCCTGCGGCTTGCGTGAAACCGCCGCTGCCATCGCCCAACAGGATAGCTACGCCGCCACTTTGTGAAATTGCCAGATCGAGTTTGCCATCGAGGTTGAAGTCTTTGACTACGTTGCCAACAGGCGAGATTCCTAAGCCGACTGGCGAACCTGTAGCCTGAGCGAAACTCATTGTGACGCAAGGGTAAGCCGTGCAGGTGTTGAGATAGACGGTTATGTTGTTGTTATTCTGGCTCGATATTGCGAGATCGGGTTTGCCGTCGTTGTTGAAATCCGCCGTGGCTATGAAATTGGGAACCGCCCCCGCGCCGACAGTGGGGCTGGCCGGTTGCGTAAACGCGCCCGTGCCATCGCCCAATCGGATGCCAGCCGTGTTGCTGGAACCACCATTCGCCGACGCCAGATCGGGTTTGCCATCGAGGTTGAAATCGCCAGCGGTTACGCAAATAGGACTGGTTCCTATACTAACCGGCGAGGCCGCCGAGAAGAGGCCGCCGCCGCTGCCTAACAGGATTCTGATGTTATTTGACACTGTGCTCGCCACGGCCAGATCGGGTTTACCGTCTCTGTTGAAATCGCTGATGGCGATGGACTGAGGAAAGGTACCGGCGTTGATCGGCGAGCCTCCGGCTTGCGTAAATCCGCCGCCGCCTGTGCCCAGAAATACACTCACTGTGCCTGAGCCTGCGTTGGCCACGGCCAGATCAAGTCTGCCGTCCGCGTTGAAATCGCTGATGCCGATGGATCGAGGTTGGCTGCCCACGCTGATCGGCGAGCCTGCGGCTTGCGTGAATCCGCCGCTGCCGTTGCCTGACATAATTGACACGCTGCTGTCATTGAGATTCGCCACGGCCAGATCGAGTTTGCCGTCTCCGCTGAAATCGCCCGTAGCTACGAAAGATGGATTATTACCGACGTTGATCGGTGAACCTGCGGCGGGAGAGAAGCCGCCGCTCCCGTTGCCCAACAGGATAGTCACTTTGTTGAGGCCCTGCCCCGACACGGCCATGTCTAATTTGCCGTCCAGATTGAAATCGCCCACGGCTATCGAAGAAGGCTCGCTACCCGCGCTAACCGGCGAGCCTGCGGCCTGCGTAAATCCGCCGATGCCATTGCCCAATAGAACAGTCACGCTGTTGGAACTGCTGCTGCCATTCGCCACGGCCATGTCGAGTTTGCCGTCCGCGTTGAAGTCGGCGGTGGCGATAGATCTTGGCACTGTCCCCACGCTGATGGGCGACCCTGCGGGTTGCATAAAACTCAGATCCGTACAGCCGAGGGCCGATGTCTGCGCCGCGACTTTGTCCGGGCCGTCTTTGCGTGGGCCGCTGATGCTCGTCCCCTCTTGCGCTTCCGGCTTCGAGGCGCTCGCCCTATTCAAGACTGAGGGCAGAATCACCATCAACATCAATCCTATTACCAGAATCATAAAGGGCGTTTTCGGGGAATTTGCTTTCGATCTGTTCATTTTGTCTCCTATGATAAAAGGCATTAAATAGCAGAAAGGGATATTCTTTTCATCGCTCTCAACGGTTGGAAAATTCGCGCAAGTGACTTGCGAGTGGGCCGGTGTTCGACTGCCGGGCGATCACTTTGCTATAGGTTGAGACGGACGGTCATCGGTTCGCTTTGCCAGAATGGGGTATAGCTCCTGAAGATTGTCTTTCATGACATAATTGCTTGCGCCTGCTAAACGAGCCGCAGCTTTCATGTCATCGCCTTTGCAAACCGTGACCATGATGATTCTGGCGGCGGGGTAAGCGGCTTTGATCTGGCGGGTAGCCTCAAACCCATTCATCTGCTTCATCCGAATGTCCATCAATACCCAGTCGGGCCGGTGATTTCGATAAGCGGCAAGGGCCTCAGATCCGTCGCCGCATTCATAAACTTCGGCGACCAGATCGCTGACAACATTCCTGATCATCCGGCGTATGTTCACGCTGTCGTCAACGATCAGGATATTGACTCTCTTAATCACGGCGACAGTATGGGACAGAAAAAAGCGGAATGAAATAAGCAGATTTACACAATTTGTCTATGTGAAAGTACTCATTTTTGCGGCAGGTGGCGGTTGAGCGGATTGCTAAATCTGCGATTTATGCTCGACGGCGAACTTCATCAGCGAGTGGGTGCCGCGCAAACCGAGCTTCTGGCAGATGTTGGCTCTGTGATTATCAACCGTGCGCGAGTGTATGAACAATTGATCGGCGATCTGTTTGCTCGTTTTGTATTCGGCAATCATTTTGAGCACACGCCGCTCGGTCGGCGTCAACTCTTCCAGTTCGGGCAAGGCGGGCTGGCGCATGCTTCGATTGAGTAAGAAATTCGACAGTTGAGGGCTGATATAAGGTTGACCCGCGGCAGCGGCCCTGATGCTTCCGACGATGTCTGTGACGGCGCTGTCTTTTAAGACGTAGCCTTTCACGCCAAGCTCCATCGCCGCATTGAACATGTCTTCGGCCTTGTGCATGGTCAGGAAGATCACGGCGACGGCGATGCGCTGCTCGCGTATGGCGCGGGCCAGTTCAAACCCGCTCATCTTCGGCATGTGTATGTCCAGAACGGCAACGCTGGGATGAAGCTCTTTAATGCGTTCGAGCGCAATCACACCATCGTCGGCCTCGGCCACGACCTTCAGCCCTGCCTCGGATTCGATCACCTGTCGCAGCCCTTTACGAACTACTGGATGATCGTCGGCGATCAATATCTGTATGTCATTGTGCGAGCCGTCCATCCGCCGCCTCCAGTTTCAGCGTGATTACAGTCCCCTGTCCGGGAGCAGAATGTATAACATATTTTGCGCCGAGCATGCGCGCGCGTTCGGCGATTCCCTTCAATCCGAAGCCGCCGCGCTCTGTCCGCGCCGTCTTTTCAGGGCTGAACCCGCGCCCGTCGTCCTGAATGGTTATCTCGACCCGCCGCCCGTTTCTTTCGATCCTGATATGCGCCGAAGAAGCCTGTGCATGCTTGACGATGTTATTGAGGCTTTCCTGCACGATACGATAGAGATGGATCTCCGCTTCGGATGAAAATATTCCGTCAATTGAATCGATCACGGAGAGAAACCTGACTTCGGCGGCGTCCTCGATCTTTTTGAGAATGGATTCGATGGCCCGTGTCAGACCGAGGTCGTCCAGCTGGTAAGGTCTGAGGTTGTAAGAAATCTCACGAACCTCATCAATGGCCTGCGAAGCCGTCTCTGAAATATCACCCAACTGCTCTTTGCCATTCTCCGAATTCAGACCGATCAGGGCCGAGTTCTTGATGATGAGCAGGTGCTGGCCGAGGCTGTCGTGCAACTCTGCGGCGATTCTCTGGCGCTCTGCTTCCTGCGTGCTGATTAATTGTTCGGAGAAGGCTTCCTGCGCGCGCGCCGCTTTTTCAAGTTGAGCAATGCGAAGCTTGTAACTGAACAAGGCGACGCCCGCGAGCGTGACGAGCGCCAGAGAGAAAAACCACCATGTCCTCCAGAAAGGCGGGATAATGCGAACCTCTATGCTCGCGCCTTCAAGGTTCCATACGCCATCCCGATTCGCTGCGATAACTCTGAAATTGTAGTTGCCGGGCGGGACGTGTGAATAATAAGCCACCCGCCGGGTTCCCGCGTCGATCCAGTCCCTATCGAGCCCTTCCAGCTTATATTTGAAGTTGATCCGTTCGGACATAATAAAGCTCAACGCCGTGTAGTGAATCTCGAAATTCTCTGTGCCCGGCTCTACCCTCACCGCTTCGTGAAAAGAGACAGGTTCCTGATTGAGCAGAAATGCTTCGATCACGACCGGCGGCGGCTGCGCGCTGACCGGCACGGTTAAAGGATCGACTATGGCGACGCCGCCTTGCGTCGGAAACCACAGGCGTCCGTCGCGCGCCTTTATCCCCGCAGGCTGTACGCCGCCGTTGCATTCGGAATTCAACATCCCATCCCGTTTGCCGTAAGGGATGGAGGTAATCGAACGACTACGGCCTTCGGCAAAATCGTTCAGTTCTTTTTTACTGACGCGATAGATGCCGAGGTTGCAGCTAATCCAAAAGTTTTCTGTGGCGTCTTCGAGGATTTGAAACACGCCGTTGTTGAACAGCCCTTCTTTCTGCGTGATGCCGATCATTCGGCCATCCTTGATCCGCATCAATCCGTTATTATAAGTGCCTATCCAGATTGCTCCTTCGCTATCTTCATAGATCGCTCTGACGATCTGATCCGAAAGATTTTTTTCTTGCAGATAGCTGCTGAACTGTCCGTCCCTGTAGCTGTACAGCCCTTTTTGCGTGCCGATCCACAGATTGCCCCGGCTGTCTTCAAAGATGACATTGACGACGTTTGCGGGAAGGCCCTCTTTCGTCGTGTAACTCGTAAACGCTCCGTCTTTGTAGCTGGCAAGGCCCTCTGAGCAGCCAAACCAGATCGCCCCTGAACGATCCTGTAGAATGGTGCGCACGATAGTTGAAGGAAGCTTGTCTTTGTCGCGATAAGAGATGATGTTTCCATCTTTCCAACGCCTGACTCCTTCTCCCCATATCCCTATCCAAAGGCCCCCTTCACGGTCGATCATCAAAGCGGTCACAAGTGCCGAGGTGACGCCGTATTGCTCGCTGCAAGAGGTGAATCTTCCATCTTTATATCTGGTCAGACCGGGCCAACTGCCGATCCAGATCGTCTGATCCCTGTCCTGGCAAATCGAATAGGTATTATTTGCTGCCAGCCCGTCCGCAGTTGAATAAGAGGTGATGATGTCGTCGCGTAAGCGGCTCAACCCGCCTATGGTGCCGATCCAGAGAATGCCTTCGCGGTCTTCATAGATAGCGGCAATGTTGTTATCCGCCAATCCGTCTGCAACCGTATAGCTGGTGATGATTTCGTCTTTAAAGCGGAACAACCCGCCGCCTGACAGACCGATCCAGATATTGCCATGGCGGTCTTCGCGGATAATGTTGATGCGGTTGCCGGGCAACCCCTCTTTTTTTGAATAGATGGTGAATTTGCCGTCCCTGAATCGAATTACCACGCCTTTGGATGTGCCGATCCAGAGACTGCCTTCGCGGTCTTCATACAGGTTTCTAATGATGTAGTCGGTCAATCCGCTCACATCGACAACCGCCGTCACACGGTTGTTTTCAACTCTGTGCAGCCTGAAATCTTCCAGATACCAGACCACGCCTGATTGTAGCGGGAAAGGCAATCCTGAAAAGCCTGGAACATAAGGAACGAACCTGCCTTGCTGCCATCGAGCGAAGCCCGAAGTAGTGCGGACGATGAAGCCGCCATCTGAATCGCAGTTCATCTGTAGCACCTGGTTTTTGGGCAGGCCGTCGTCGGTTGTCAGCGTCGTGAAGCGCCCCTCGTTGTAGAGGATCAGCGAGTTATCTTCGGCGATGATCCAGAGAAGTCCTTCGCGGTCTTCAAATAACCACGAGATCCTGCTGGTTTTGAGACCTTTTGTGTTTCCGGCATTGAAGATGGTGAAATGCACACCATCATAGCGAACCAGACCGTCACTGGTCGTGAACCATAAAAATCCATCGCGGGTTTGTAAAATGGAAGAGACCGAATTTTGCGGCAAGCCGTTATCGGTCGTCCACACGTCAAAATGATACCGGGCAAAAGCATTCTTGTTTTCGGAAAGCGGTTTCGGGTTTCCGCTGGCGGCCTTCTCCTGCTGTCCGGCGCGCGGCTGGCTCAAGGCTTTCTCACCCATCGCCAACCCGACCGCGACCAGCCAGATCAGCCCGTGCAGAGTCGCAGTTATCAATTTTGAATCTCGCAGGTTCAGATGGTTCTCACTCGGTGCCCGTAGCGCGCAGAAGATCGGTGTCAACCACAATACCTTATCCTGACCCTAAATTTCCTCTTTCCTCAGAGTCGATGTTCTGCTCAAATCTGAAATGAAAAAGTAAATTCAGCATTATTTATCAGGTGTAGAGGGTGAGTCAATCTTCTGCATGTAGAATGCAGGGCTGTAACAAAGTAAAAGTAGGGGCAGGGCTTGTCCCTGCCCGGATGGCCGACAGGCCATGACAGTCATCGCCTTACAGCGATTCGGGCAGGGACAAGCCCTGCCCCTACCATGCTTGTCAACCGACTTTGTTACAGCCGTGATGTAGAATGCGCGAAGATGATATCTATCTCTAAAACTTTTATCTGAAAGTAGAAAGGTGGGATGTATGAGTAAATGGACAGTAATGCTTTATATGGCCGGTGACAACAGCTTGAGTGATGAGTGCATCTGGGCTTTGAAAGAGATTTGTAGAGTCGGCTTAAACGACGATGTTAATGTTGTTGCGCAGTATGATTCAATGGCAGCCTCGATAATGAGATATGATCTCAGAGAGATCATCGAGCAGGAGCAGGTATATAAAGTAGAGGATAACGAGGCAGGCGCGGAAACCCGGACGGGCGGCTCGCGTCTAATAAAAAAAGATGCCGACAGGTTTCTGCACAGGCACGGTGAAAAGCTTCACCGACAGGTCGGCCACGCCTCGCGCGCTGCAACTGAAGAGAGGGCAACCGGGGGCGATGCAGAGGAGGGTCTGGAAGAAGGCATGGCCTTTGCGGGTACGCTTAGAGACTTTGTTCAATGGGGCGTTGGGAAGTATCCGGATGGTTATCACATGCTTGTGTTATGTGGTCACGGGAGCGGAGCCGAAGGCGATGTTCTCATCAAGGATGAGAACCCTGTGCGGTTTCTCAGCATTCGCAGGTTGAGGTGGGCGCTCCAGGAGGCAGAAAAAAAGACAAAGCACAAAATTGATATCCTCGGTATGGATGCCTGCGCTATGAGCACGGTCGAGGTGGCGTATGAGCTTCGCAACGTGGCTGGCTTTCTGGTTGCCGCCGAAGGGTTTGAATCCAACACCGGATGGCCTTACCAGAGAATCATTGAGACATTGAATAGCAGTCAGGGTATCAAACCGGCACAACTGGCTGCTGAGATCGTGCGCCAGTACACGAGCTACTACATAGACTATGCGGTGGCGGGGGTAGCGGTGGATCTGGCGGCCTCCGACCTGAGCAAGATTGAATATCTGGCCGATCTCGTCCGGAAACTCGGAGGCGCGCTCAAGGCAGAAATGTCGAAGACCGGCGACAAGGCAGAAGATGTCACCGTGGAGGATGCGCTTATCGAAAACGCCGTCCTGTTGGCTCACTGGCGAGCCCAGTCCTACAGGTTTGAGGACTATACTGATTTATGGGACTTTTGCAGCTTGCTGGCAAAATCGCTCAAGGGCACACAGGTTGAGCAGATCTGCCGTGATGTAATGGCTGCCGTTGACGAATGCACCCTGAAGTCCTGTTATAGCGGGCCGCAGTTTCAACACTCTCACGGATTGTCTATACACTTTCCCTGGGCCGGTACTCTTTCGCCCAGGTATCGTGGGCTTCACTTTTCGACGGATGGTCTTAAAGATCGGGAGAAACCCCATTCCATTTTCGAGAGTTCCAAGCCAGAGGAAGCGCCCGATGATGAAAAGAGCTGGATACGATTTCTCAACTACTATCTGGAAAAAACCCGCCGCAACAATCGCAATGACGCTAACAGGCCGATTGAAGAATTGCAGAAGGTCGGTGTGATGATCGATTTAGACGGCAGCGTGCGAGTCACTTCGCAATATGACAGAATTACTTCGCAATATGATAAAGGCGAAGGCGGGAAAGTCGCTAGAATCAAGAATCCGCCCGCTGGCTTCTTCATAGATGATTGTGACTAGTTTTTTGCTTGAATATTTCGAGAGCATGAGCAGACAGCAACCCTCATAACGGCAGCGCCGGTTTTCAATGCAGCGGTTGCGCAGAGTCCCGCACTGCGCAACCGCTGAACTTTATGATCCCTTCGCGCTTTCGTCCTGAAGAGATGATTTAGAGCCAGTCGTAAAAAACAGTTGACAGCAATACGAGCGAAGCTATATGAATTTCCACACGAAAGGATTAAAAAGTGTGGAATTTGCCTCGGGTAAATTCAAGAATAATTCTTCCCCTTATTTTAATCACTTCATTCTTAATCGAATCTCCGGGCCTGACCTGTGGTCATTCACTGGCGTATATTTCGCAGGGAAACGAAGCCTCGAAGCTCGTTTTAAACAGCCCTGTTGAAAACGAGCTTCGAGCCGGAGAAAGCCGTTCATACCTGATAGACCTCAAAGCTGGCAATTATTTCCATGTGATAATTGACTATTCGGCCATTAGCTTAGGCGTAACGCTTTACAGTCCTGACGGCCAGCCAATCCTGGAATACGACTGTCGGGAATATGGACCTACCCCGGTTTCGATGACTGCTGAAACATCCGGCTTCTATAAGCTGATGGTGCGTTCGGTAGAAAAAGAGAAAGTGGTCGGGAGCTACAAAATAGATCTCGATGAAGTAAGGCCAGCCGCCGCACCAGACGGGAAGCGGATTGCCGGTGAGAAGGCTTTTGTCGAAGCCGAAAAATTACGACTGGAGTGGAAAGCCGATTCGACCCGAATGGCTATCGGGAAATATGAAGAAACGTTGTCGTACTGGCGGGCGGCAGGCGACAGGCGTGAGGAAGCTAATACCTTAAAATCTTTAGGTGACGCTCACCAGATTTTGAGCGAATTCAAAAAAGCGCTTGCATATTATGAGCGAGCTTTTCTACTGGTCAGGAGCTTAAAGGACTTTCGGCTTGAGGGTGAAATACTCAATGCTCTGGGTTACAACTACCTGTATCTGGGCGAGAATCAGAAGGGGTTAGATTATTGCACGAAGGCGCTCAACTTAAGCAGACAGGCAAACGACAGGCGGGGAGAAATTCAGGCGCTCAACAACATCGGCGAAGCCTATTACTATTTTGGCTCGGTACAGAAATCTTTAAACTTTCATAAACAGGCATTGCCGATTTGCTATGACACCGGCGACCGCCGAGGTCTGGCTCAGACGATACTGAATCTCGGTTATTGCTATGCAGATTTGAGCGAGATACAAAACGCAACGGACTATTATAATCGGGCGCTTGCTCTGTGGCGCGCTATAGGTAATCGTCGGAGTGTGGCGCTGACGCTAATAGCCATGGGACATCTTTATTCCAGATTGGGCGAGAAACAGAAGGCGCTTGATATATACAGTCAGGCTAAACCTCTCATTCAAATTGTGGGTGACAGGCTTTGGGAGGCCAGTATTTTTAATAGCGCGGGGCACGATTATGAAAGTTTGGGCGAGAAGGAAAAAGGACTCGAATACTATAAACAGGCATTGCGCATCTTTCGAGATATAGGTTACCCAAAGGGAGAAGCAGGCTCGCTATCTCAGATCGGTGAATACTACTATTCAAGCGGAAAAAAGCAGGAAGCGCTCTCTTACTTTCAGCAGGCTTTATCAGTTATCAGAGTTCTGGCTGACCAAAGATTAGAATCCTATGTACTCAGGAATATCGGAGCCGTTTACGATTCGCTCGGAAGTAAGAAAAAAGCTCTGGAGTGCTACGATCAATCACTCCTGCTCTACCGGAAAGGTGGAGACCGTCGAGGAGAAGCTTATGCGCTTAACAGTATCGGCGCTATATATTTCAAACTGAGCCAAACAGAAAAAGCTCTTGATTATTTCAATCAGGCGCTATCGCTCAACAAGGTCGTGGAAGACCAGTTCGGTGAGACCACAACGCTTTATAACATTGCTCGTCTGGAGCGAGACAGTGGAAATTTCACCGGGGCGTGTGCTCATATTGAAAACGCAATCAGCCTCATTGAATCGCTCCGCGCAAAGGTGACAAGCCCTGACCTGCGCACATCCTACTTTGCCACTGCTCAGCAGGCTTACGAACTTTATATCGATCTTCTGATGCGACGGCACAGAGAACGACCAGACGAAGCGCTCATCGCAGAGGCACTACGCGTAAGTGAAAGCGCCCGCGCGCGGACTTTGCTTGAATCGTTGATTGAAGCCCGTGTGGATATCAGACAGGGGATAACCCCGCAGCTTCTGGAGCGCGAGCGCCATTTGCAAAAACAACTCAACGAGAAATCCGAACATCAGGCGAACCTGTCTGTCAACAGGCAGACCAATCGCGAAGCGGCGGCTCTGGCAGAGGAGATAGACCGGCTGACGAATGAGTACCGGGAGGTCGGAGCGCAGATTCGCGCTGCAAGCCCCCGCTACGCTGCCCTGACCCGGCCTCATCTGCTCGGCCTCAAAGAGATTCAGCAATTGCTTGATCCCAACACGGTTCTTTTGGAGTATGCGCTTGGTGATGAACGCAGTTACCTATGGGCCGTCACGGAGTCGTCAGTTCAAGCTTTCGAGTTGCCTTCGCGCGCAAATGTAGAGAAAGCTGCCGAGCATGTTTATGAATTGTTGACTGCGCCAAATCGCGATCCGGGAGGCGAGACAGAGTTGAAGAAGCAGTTGCGAATTGCTCGTGCCGAAATTGAATACCCGAAAGCCTCGGCCCAACTCAGCAAAATGTTACTCGGTCCTGTTGCTTCGCTTATTGGATCGAAACGGCTACTCATTGTGCTTGATGGCGCATTGCAGTATCTACCTTTCGGCGCGCTCCCGATGATCAAGGGGCAGGATTCGGCAACCGATTCCTGGACCCCCATGATCCTGGGGCATGAGATCATCAATCTACCATCAGCCTCATCTCTCGAACTGTTGCGGCGCGAAATCGAAAACCGGACGCCTGCCCCGAAAACGGTAGCTGTGCTGGCCGACCCCGTTTTTAACAGGGATGATGAGCGGCTGAAACCGGACAGCAAAACTACGGTTGCAGGAGCAGCGGATCTCAATTCAACAAGAGACCTTGAGCGGGCCGTGTCGCAACTGGGTATTAAAAAAAAGCGACAGGGAATTGAACGATTGCGCTATTCCGCGAAAGAGGCTGAAGCCATTCTGGACGCCGCATCCGGTACGGACGCAATGAAGTCGCTCGGGTTCGCGGCTAATAAAAAAACAGCGATGAGCGAAATCCTGAGTCAGTATCGAATCATCCACTTCGCAACGCATGGTCTGATAAACAGCGAGCACCCGGAGCTGTCTGGTATAGTATTATCGCTTTTAGACGAGCGCGGTCAGTGGCAAAACGGATTCCTTCAGTTGCATGAAATATATAATTTGAAATTAGCGGCAGACCTTGTAGTCTTAAGCGCATGCCAGACGGCATTAGGCAAAGATATTCGAGGAGAGGGTTTACTGGGATTGACTCGCGGCTTCATGTACGCGGGGGCCGCGCGTGTGATGGCAAGCCTGTGGAAGGTAGATGACGCGGGGACAGCAGAGTTGATGGGGTTGTTTTACAAACAGATGTTCAGGAACGCACAACGCCCGGCTGCTGCGCTAAGGGCTGCCCAAATGGAAATGCTGAAAAAACAGCGCTGGCAATCGCCGTATTACTGGGCCGCATTTACGTTGCAGGGGGAATGGAGATAAAGCCAATAGCGGTTTGCGTATGAACAGCATCCGTGATCTACGCATAACCCTTAAACCGGCTTCCTGAGGAGAACAGGTCATTTACAAAAAGAATTGGATTATAACTCCAGAAGCGTTCAATAAGATGCTCTCGCTCTTTGATTCCGATCCGCACCGCGCGGGCGAGAAGTATGAGCTTATGCGAAAGAAACTGGTCAAGTATTTTGAGGGCCGTGGCTGTTTTCCGCCCAATGACCTCACTGACGAAACCATCAATCGGGTTGCCCGGAAGATTTCCGAGGGACAGGAGATTCACCAGAATGCATTCGTAGCATATTTTTACGGAGTAGCTCGAAACGTCTATAGAGAGCAATTGCGAAACCCGGAAAGAAATATACTGGCGCTCGAAGCCCTGCCATACCCTCAGCATCCTGTAGCTCCAATGCCGAAGCATCTGGAAGTAAACATAAACGAGCAGCGTATCGAGTGTTTGGGAAAATGCCTGAAAGGACTCCCTCCCGAAACTCGCGCTCTGGTAGTCTCTTATTATGAAGGTGAAGAGGCCGTGAAAATAAAGAATCGAAAGCAAATGGCAGAAGCAATGGGAATATCTTTAAACAACCTTAGAATTCGTAGTCACCGTATTAGAGAGCAACTTGAAAATTGTATTATGGATTGCATTGAACGGTCCTTGAATTAATGAAATGAAATGCGGTAGAAAGCATTAAATTATGGAGGAACATTGAAACAGTACGACGACAAAGAGGGAATCCTGTTCAAGTACCTGCTTGGTGAATTGAGCGAGCAGGAGCAGGAACAGATTGAGGAGAATTATTTTGATGATGATGAATTCTTTGATCGGATGCTTGTCGTCGAAGATGAATTGATTGATGCATATGTAGGTCACAGGCTTTCCATATCTGAGCAGGAGAGGTTTGAAAACCATTTTCTGCGCTCTCCCGACCGACGCAAAAGAGTAGAGCTTGCTAAAGCGTGGGCAGGATTTTTTTCCAGATCTCCTCAAAGTACACACGATAAAAACTCATCCTCGCTATCTCAGCCATATCCTGGCTTTTCGCGCTTAAAACGGGCTGCCTTTTTTATTCCATTAGCCGCCATGTTCCTGCTGCTGATCGGTCTGACCTGGCTCTTTATGCAGAACGGAAGGTTAAGGAGAGCGCTTGAGCATTCTCAGGCCGAGAGCGCAGAGCTTCAAAGAAAAGAACTGGATTTGGAACGGCAGATAGGCGAGCAGCGAGCGCGTAACGAAGAGCTTGATCAGGAACTGGCTGACGGGCGTAATGTATCAAATCAATTACCGCCCGAAAAACAACTCCCTAAGATTGCTTCATTCGTTCTAACCGCAGGATTTACCAGAGGAACAGGAAAAGTTAACTCAATTACTATTCCTAAGGATTCAGAAACGGTTAAGCTGGAGTCCTATTTTCGACAGGGAGATTACAAAAACTATCGAGCAGTTCTGCGAACATCAGAAGGGGCTGAAGTGTGGAGTCAGGCAAAACCGCGAATACAATCAAAAGGGCCGGTCAAAGTGATGGTGTTAAGTTTACCAGCCGTTTTGTTTAATAGCGGAGAGTATATACTTACGATTAGCGGGGTCAGCAGCAGCGAAGAGAATGAAATCATTGATGAGTACAGCTTCAAAGTTTTAAGAAGATAATCACTAAGCTCTGCCGCGTTTGTTGACCGAATCAATCTCAGTTAAACACCATTACCTCATTTGCAGAATAAGCAATGTAATGTTTTTATCAATTCCTCATATATATGCGGGAGAGCTGAAGAGGCTTGCCGGAAAGAAAAGAGGGGAAATGAAGATAGCAATCGACCCCGGACACGGAATGAGCAAATCGAATTGGGATTTATTGCGATGACCGGAATAGGGCAACCCTGCTCAATCCCCGGAAACGCGAAGCGATTAATGTGCCTCAGGAAGAGAATAAATCATGCAGAATGACAAACGTATACCCGTCGCAACGAATCGTCTGTTGGTTAAGCTTCGCCCGTCTAACGCATTGAGGGCGGCGGAGTCGCGCGCGAATCTGCGACCGCTTTACAAGACGCAACCAACGACTGCGGCATCATTCGGCATCGGAGGCGAGCCGCAGTGGTTTCTGGCTGAGTTGCCTGACGGAGCAGAAACCCCCTGGGACCTTGCGCATGCGCGCGTCGCCGAGCAACTCGGAGTCTCCGAGTCGGACGTGATCTTCGCCGAACCGGACCTCATTCAAAACGCCTATCAGGATGCGAACGAGGAGGCTGCGGGTCAAAACTTTGCCGTGGGCGACAACTGCGACCCCGTCCCTCAGGACGCGACACATGACAAGCCGCTCGGTCCCGACCTGTTCGCCTGGCACCTCGGCGACGACTACACACAACTTGGGAAGGCGCGAGATGCGGTCGAGTTCACGGACCCGCGCACTCGTATTGCGCATATCGACACGGGTTACTATCGCTCGCACGACACCGTGCCCGAACACGTTCTGCGCCATCTGGAGAAGAACTTTGTGAGCGGCGACCCCGATCCGGGCAACGCCGAAGACCCCGACAACCGCCTGCTCGTCTTAGACAACTCAGGCCACGGCACAGGGACCATCAGTATCCTTGCGGGCGGAAAGGTTCCCGCTTTTGGCGGCGCACTTCTCGGCGGCGCGCCCGGGGCAGAGATCCTGCCGTTGCGCATCGCCGACAGCGTCGTCCTCCTGCGCACGAGCGCGCTGGCGCAAGCGCTGGACTATGCCGTAGAACAACACTGCGACGTGGTCACGCTGAGCATGGGAGGCGTGCCCTCGCACGCCTGGGGGGAGGCCGTCGATAAAGCTTACGAGGCGGGCATCTGCATCTGCGCCGCGGCAGGCAATCACGTCGGCATCACGCCGCCGCACACACTCGTCTACCCTGCGCGCTACAGCCGTGTAATCGCTGTCTGCGGAGTGATGGCCAATCACGCACCCTACGCCGGACTCAAAGGGATTGTGCTTGAAGGCAGCTTCGGTCCCGACTCAGCCATGAAGGCAGCCCTTGCCGCCTACACGCCGAACATTCCCTGGGCGCGTTTCGGTTGCAATACAATCGTCCGCCTGAACGGCGAAGGTACATCGGCAGCCACGCCTCAAGTCGCTGCCGCCGCCGCCCTGTGGTTTGAAAAGTACAAAAACGAACTCCCGCGCGATTGGCGTCGCGTCGAGGCTGTTCGCAACGCTCTTTTTACATCGGCCAAGCTGAAATCAGACAAAAAGCACTTTGGCAACGGCGTACTGCAAGCGCGCTCGGCACTCAATGTCAGACCTGACCTCGCGCGAAAGAAAAGCGATCTTTCCGATGACTCGTTCGCATTCCTCCGCATCATCACAGGTCTGGGTATCGTTGAGATTCCGCCACGCGAGAAGATGTTCAACCTCGAACTCGCCCAGCGATGGATGGTCAATGAGAAGCTACAGAAGATCGTCCCCGACCCCGGAAGCGTAATCAGGCTGGAGAAGAAGAATCTACAACGCTTTATGGAAGCTATTATGGAGGACGAGGGAGCTTCATTCGCGCTGCGCAGACACGTCGCGGGGCGTTACCCGGTCGCCGCCGGGCGGTCCGCGCCGCACATCACGTCCGTTGTGCCCGAAGTGCTTCCGGTTTGCGACACGCAGCCTGCCGTCGGCAACCCGCCATATCGGCGCGTCCGCGTCTATGCAGTGGACCCAAGCCTCTCGGCGCGGCTCGAAACCGCTGGCAGCAACGAGGTATCGCTCAAGATTCGTTGGGAGACGCTTGAGAAGGGGCCGGTTGGTGAATACCTCGCTGTCAAAGATGTGGATGCCGCGAAAATTCCTTATGACCCGGTGGACCTCGACGATCCTCGTTTGCTCGCGCAGGACGGCTGGGCTCCATCGGAAGGGAACCCGCAGTTTCATCAGCAGATGGTCTATGCCGTGGCGATGAAAACCATCGAGCACTTCGAGCGCGCCCTCGGACGCCCTGTTCTCTGGCGTCCCAGGCCAAATCCAAAAAACGCAAATGACGACAGCAGATTTGTCCGGCAACTTGCCGTCCGACCCCACGCACTGAGACAGGCCAACGCCTTCTACAGCCCGCAGGATGTCGCGCTACTGTTTGGTTACTTTGAGGCAGCGGCGGACGACCCCAGCGATCACATGCCCGGCAGTCGGGTTTACGCCTGTCTCTCACACGACATCATCGCTCACGAGACCACTCACGCCATTCTCGACGGAATGCACCGCCGCTTCAACGAACCGAGCAACCCGGACGTGCTCGCCCTGCACGAGGGGTTTGCCGACATCGTCGCCCTTATGCAGCACTTCACAATACAGGAAGTTCTGGAGCAGGAGATCAGCCGGACACGCGGCGACATCGAGGCAGAGTCCATGCTCGGCAGTCTGGCCGTCCAGTTCGGTTACGCGACGGGTGGGCGCGGGGCCTTGCGCAACGCAATCGGTCGTATAGAGGGCGGGGTCTGGAAAAGGTTCGTGCCCGACCCTTCGGATTTAAAGAAACGCCTGACGCCGCACGCGCGCGGAGCCATCCTCGTGGCCGCGGTCTTTGATGCCTTTATCGCGATCTACAAGGCGCGCATTGCTGATCTGCTTCGCATCTACACGGGCGGAACCGGAGTGCTGCCGAACGGCGCGATTCACCCGGATCTCGTGCGCCGCCTCGCCGACGAAGCGGCCAAGTCCGCCGGGCATGTTCTGAACATGTGCATTCGTGCGCTCGACTATCTGCCGCCTGTGGATGTCACCTTCTTTGAGTATTTGCGCGCACTCATCACCGCCGACTTCGACCTTGTCAGCGACGACCGCCACAACTATCGCGTTGCCTTCGTCGAAGCCTTCCGCCGCCGAGGTATCTACCCGCTTAATCTCGACGCGACGGCCAACGACATACCCAGGACGCTCTCTGTAGACACGCTTCGCTGGCGAGGTCTCGACCCATCAGAGTTTCCCGCTAAGGTGAGAGTGAAGATTCGGGAGCAGTACGTGGGCGTCATCGAGGGGCTGAAACGCTACGCAGACGCATGCTTCTATCTGGAAGACCGCCAGAAGCTGTTCGAGGCAACGCGCGAGCAAAGGCGCAAGCTACATGACCAACTCGTCGTCGCATACAAGGCCGTGCCGGAATTCGCTAAGGAGCTTGGCCTCGACCCCGCACAAAAATTTGAAGTACACGAACTGCGCCGCGCGATGCGGATCAGCCCGGATGGCAGGTACATCCCACAACTCGTCGTCGCCCTGACGCAATCAAAAAAGGTCAGGGAGGACAAGGATGGAGGCACGCCGGGCCATGTTTTCCGGGGCGGCTCCACTCTCGTTGTAGACCTCTCGGTCCCTGAGGTGAAGTACCGAATCTCCAAGAACATCAACAGCGAGAGCCGACAGGAGCGCACTGCCGCATTCATCCGAGAGGCCGCCGCCGACCCGTTGCGAGCGCTCTTCTTTGCGCCCGACCGGCGCGAGCCTTTTGCTGCCCTTCATGCGCTCGCCGACGATGGATTCTAGTCGGCCTCTGGAAAGCAGCGGGTTGAGCCGTGATCGGCAATGCTCAGGAGCGAATCGGGCAATTCATCGGAGAAGGAGGCCGCGAGCTCATTGTCTGCACAGAGGTTAAAGTAGGATTCCTTCGCGACAAGATGCGGCAAAGTACGGCTGGCTTACCGAGATAAGCCAGCCAATTCAATCTCGCTATTTTCGCCGACGAGCAGGTTGAAAAAGCAAGACTACGGAGAATCAAGAATGAGTAATCAAGGCTTTGTTCAATTAAACCTTCTGCAAACCGATGGGAAACCGGCTATTGCTCCTGATACGCGTGTGAAGACCTCAGACATCATCACAAGGCAAAACTTTGATACGGTAACGATATCATTGCCACCGGAACAGCGGTTATCCGTGCCAGCATTCCCTCAGTCGCAAGTGTTAGTCATGGATATCACTACCAAACGGTATCGGCAGCGGTCGTCCGGTTTCTTCAGCGTGACGAACGGCGAAACCGTGAGCCGACGATTAACTGTTTTTCGCAATCCGGGAAAATGGGCGGCGCGCTTCACTCCTTACGCCCTGCTGCCTGTAAAGTTTGATCTCTTTAAGCGCATCCTCGAACGGTCGCCGCAGGTCCGTTTCCTGCGCGGCAGTTCAATCGGCCTGTTCACGGACGCCACCTACGATGGGCTCGCAACACCGAAAGGGGTGCTGGCGAAAGCGGCGTTGCTCAATTTGCATCTCAAGCTTCGTCTTCTCAAAGACCCGACAGAAAACCTGCCTTCATGGTTTGATTATGTAGAAGAGGTTCTGGAAATAGACCGGGAACGAATGATTGCCAAAGTTTCGCCTGCAATGATTGATGCGGTGCGAACCATAAAAGACAACATTGAGGATTTTCCTGAATACAAGCGCACTCCGGTCGGCAGCCACTTCGCCGATTATCCTGCCGGGTTCACTGTGACGCGCTCTCGCATACTCACGATCAAAACTCATGAAGATCAAGGTAACCTGCAACTCTGCGTGGCACCCGCCAGAGACGCTCAGGGTGAGGAAACAACCTTGCTCGACGCCGATATTGATGAAAACGGCAAGCTATTTGCGCATCTGGCCGATTTGTTTAAGCACAAAGTCACAGGCGGCACACATCCGTTCGATATTCATGAGTTCCTGAAGTTGGTTTTTGGCGATGCAGAACCGCTGGGGTACGAATTGATTTAAGCCCGCAATCTGCGCCACGCGATGAAACCGGATCATCTGCTGGAAACGGAGGCCGACAATGCGTTGGTTTCTCACCGATTACCTCATACCTGTAACTACATAAAGGAGAAATGTAAATGCCAGAGTTTCATGCCGAACCCTTTTTGCAACTGGCAGGATTGACCCACAAGTCGGCCTTGATTGCCTGGGGCGCATTTTATTTCAAGGTCAAAGACTCTGATGGAAAATTCAAACTTGTTGACGATGATGATCTGAAGCACGTTCACCCACCGCGCCATCAGACAATCGGCGCACGGTCTGAGCCTTACGGAGACGCCCGCGTCGAAGTCCTTAATGGGGCGGGCAAAATTGTGGCTTCCGCCTCGACCCACACCACAAACTTTTGTTGGCTTGCAGGGCTGGAGCCAGACACGGAATACACTTACCGTGTGATTGTCAATGGTGAAGAGTGGGGTCGGGGCGAGCGCCGTGATTGGGTAGAGCGGAATGGCAAGATGGGGCTTAACCTCATAGGCAACAGCTACGACAACCGCTTTCGCACACACCCGGACCCGACTCAGCCTTCTCCAGAGCCACTGACCTTTGCTGTCTTCGGCGATTACGGAACTGGTATTAAAAAGAAGGACCGTCCACAGGGCAAGGTCGCCACTGTTCTAAAGAAAGCTGTTGATAAAAACAACGTCCGCTTGATACTGACGACAGGCGACAATATATACGCAGGTAAAAAGTTTCTGGGCTTGCCGGTCGGCGACGAAGGCGATGAAGATGATGACTGGTACTTCACTTACTACCAGCCCTATCGCTACATCATTAACCGCGTGCCGGTATATCCATGCATAGGCAACCACGATGCAAGTGAGTCCGAAGATAAAGATGATCGTGCACAGGTCGTAGATAATCTATACCTTGACCAACGCATTGCCGGTGAAGAGGCAGCAGGGCGCGCGTCGGTTGACCCCGGACTGTTTTACCGCTTCCGCTATGGCTCGGAGATAGAGTTCATCTGCATAGATACATCAAAGGAGCCGGATGTCTTCAAAGGCGGTCGGCTTTTCCAGCATCCGAAGCATCTGGAGTTTCTAAAAATGGCGCTGCCGGATCAAGGTGGCGCGCTCAACCCGTCGCCAGCCTGGCGAATTCCGTTCTCCCACCATCCACCTTTCAGCGCAGGCCCGATGCACCATAACACGAAGGAAATGACAGAGATCGTGGAGATGTTTCAGCGCGCAGGAGTGCGTATAGCCTTCAACGGCCACGAACACAACTTCCAGCACAGCCGTGCGAACGGCATTGACTATTTCGTGACCGGAGCCGGAGGAAAGCTGAGAAAAGAAACTCCGGATAAGTTCACAAAGGCTCATACGGTCTCATGGTGCGCGGCGAACCATTTTCTGCTTGTAACCATAGATGACAAGCAGGCCACGGTCAGACCTATCGGAGGGGTGGCAGGAAGCGGGTTCTCTGAAATAAAAAGGCTAAATCCTGATGGAGGCGAAGTGACTGACTCGATTGTCATTGCGCTAGGCTAGGCCGTTGAATTGCTGATGCCCTCAAATACTGCCAACTCATAATTGAGTTGGCAGTGCTAAACCCCGCAATAGATGCCCTGTAATGTTTTTCGAGGAAAAATCATTCATGTTTGTAGAGCCAGTGAAGTGACTCAGCGGCAGATTAATGAAAATTCGCCGCCATCATAACCAGCGTTGCAACGATTAGCCGGAGTTTATAGGCGGGATAGATTCGCCTTATAAATCCGCTTTCAGAGAGGGCTACTGTGAGTAATAACATCGATTCTATTGTGTTGGAATTCGGCCTTGAGCCAAAGGATGTTCGCGAGTCTCTATCGGTCGCCGTTGTGATGGGCGACTATCTATGGGTCGCGTCCGACGAGACGACCAGCATCGAGCGGCTGTCTGCCAAAGACGCAACAACTTTTCACCAGCACAAATCCTTCCCGCTTGCGGACCTGATTAACCTGCCAGCACTGGAAACCGGCTTTGATCAGGAAATAGATATTGAGGGTATGGCCTTCCAGAGCGATTATTTATGGATTATTGGCTCTCACAGTATCAAGCGCAAGAAAGCGAAAGAGGACGATACTCCCGTGAAGGGAATCAAAAAGATCGCAAAGAAGGAACAAGCAGGTAACCGATATATAGTTGCCCGTATACCTGTGGTGAAAAATGAGATTGGAGAGCCTGAACTGCGCAAGACAGGCGATGACCCGGCCAATCCCCTGACGGCGGCCCAACTCACAGGCGTCGTCGAAAGCGATGCTTTAGTGGACGCCATAAAAGCGGAAGATGAGACTGACGAAGGGCGGAAGATTCAGGGAGATATTCATCTCGGCGATTTCCTGTCGATACCCGGTAAGGATAACGGGTTTGATATAGAAGGGCTGGCCGTGGCGGGTGAAAAGATTTTTATCGGATTACGCGGGCCGGTACTGCGAGGATGGGCAGTGATATTAGAGGTGGCTGTGGAGGAGACAGATTCTTCGACGCTAAAATTGAAAGAGATCGGGCCTAAAGGAAGGCTCTATAAAAAACATTTTCTGCAACTGGGCGGGCTGGGGGTTCGAGAGTTGTGCGTAGACGGTTCAGACCTGCTCATACTGGCGGGTCCGACTATGGAATTGGACGGCCCCGTTTACATATTCCGCTGGAAAGACGGCGTCAATTCATCCGAGCAGAGTCTGGTATGGAATAAAACCCTTGGTATACCTGTTGTGGTCCCTTTCGGCAAAGGAAGCGATCACGCAGAGGGCATGGCCTTGATCGACCGACCTGAAAAAACTTCATCACTATTAATCGTATACGACACCCCAGGCGAAACAAGAACAGTCGATAGCACGGGAGTCAAAGCAGACATTATCACACCTCCTTGACAGGGACCGGGGGCTTTAAATGCTCGCTGGCCTTAACCTGGAAGTATCGAACTGGTACTTCTGCTGACTCAATCCCGCTGATTGTAACTGCCGCTTGTCCCCTCCTGTGGCGGCCCGGTGATGTCCGGTGTTAGACCTCCATATCAATTACAGTTACGATTATAAAGCAAAATCTAATAGTTTAGTTTATGATATGAACCGTCAATGTACCTATTTAAGACCTTATGGAGGAGATGAGTGAACTGTCAATATCCACTGCAACTATCCTTTAAGATTCTGGCCATTGCCAGGCAGCTTTCAGTTACGGACGCAACTGGAATGCTGGTTTTCTATGTCAAACAGAAAGCTTTCAAGCTGAAAGAATCTGTCACAATCTTTGCCGATGTTGAGCAAACCCTTCCGTTATATACAATCAACGCGGATAAAGTCCTGGACTTCTCAGCAAGCTACCATTTTACCGACCGCAATAACGCGCCCGTTGGAAGCGTTAGACGGAAAGGTATGAAGTCACTATGGAAAGCTCACTATGAAATTGTTGACAATAACCTTCCAGCCCTGACAATCCAGGAAGCAAATCCGTGGACTAAGGTTCTTGATGGGCTGCTTGGCGAGATTCCGTTAATCGGGATGTTCACGGGATATTTCTTCCACCCGGCCTACGTGGCCACTCGTCAGGACGGGACAGCGGTAATGCGTCTGGAAAAACAGTCAGCCTTTCTGGAAGGTAAATATAGTATCGAGAAGTTAACTTCGCTCAGCGAGCAGGAAGAGATACGAGTGTTGCTCAGCCTGTTGATGGTAGTGTTATTAGAGCGTAATCGTGGATAAGTGATGTTGATATATAGGCTGATGTAGGGCGTTGCAACTGTACGTATTTTGCGGCTGAATTGAAAAGCTATCTTCGGCGCTGCGTCGTAATGGACAGACGCAGCGCCGATAATCATTTTTAAAGTTGAACTATCATCACTCTCACGGCTGCGATCAGAAATTGAGCCGCAAGCCGAATTGAAGCTGTCGCGGATCAGACGCGCCTGTCGGGCGACCGAATGTCGCGAGCGGCTCTGCCCCCTGCCCGAACGTGTTGTTCGGCAACTGGAAATTTGTGCGATTGAACAGATTGAAGCCTTCCGCGATCACTTCAAGTCCGGCATGTTCCGTCAAGCGAATGCGGCGGCTCAATCGCAGATCGAACGACTTGAAGTCGAACCCCTTGCCTGTGTTGCGCCCAACTCCTGCGGGGCGGTCGTTGGTGCTCGTGTCGAAGTTGCGATCCCCGCCCGTGACGATGTTGAATGGTAGCGCCGAGCCATATCTGAATATATAACTCAACTGGAAGCCATTGACTGCGCGCCGCCAGACCTCATCGGTCTTTGATTCCGGCACCGCAAGCGACCCGCTGATCGCCAGCACATGCCTCTGATCGTTATCCGACAAGCCTCGATCATCGCGCAGGTCGAAGTTGTTCTGCGGCGTAAAAAAGAATGCTCCGCCCGTGTCGTCAATCGCCTTCGAGAACGTGTAAGCGACTCGCATCCCCGCCCAGCCGCTGAATCGATGATTAAACGACGCGGTCAAGCCGTTGTAATACGAATCACCTGAGCTTTCAAACCGCCCGATGTTGCCGAAGTTCGGATTGGGGCGGCCCAAATTCGGCACACCCGCCGAAGCCGGAAAGCGTGGCACGTTGACATTGCGCGAGAGTATGAGGTGCAGACCTCGCGTGTGCAGGTAGCCAATCGACACAGATGTGTGCCGGGCCAGTTCACGCTCGATCTGCAAACTGGCCTGTTGCGCGTAGGCGTCTTCGATGTTCGGATCAATTGTCGTGATCGACGGCAGGAAGTTTGTGGGAAATGCCGTTGCCACCTCCGGGAAGACCGGCGCGCCCGCCTGCCCGAACGAGAAGGTGGCGACTTTGTACTTCGTGCCGTCGCGCTGCAAGGCGTTCGAGGTCGCGCGCAGCGGGATGCGCTCGTAATAAATGCCGTAGCTTGCGCGAATCACGGTCTTGCGATCCCCCGGAGCATAAGCCAGTCCGAGGCGCGGCGCGATGTTGCCCGTATCCGTTTTGATGGGGTCGGGCAAAAACTGCAAGTCGTAGCGCAATCCTGCGTTGACCGTCAGGTCGTGCCGCGCGTGCCATTCATCCTGCACGAAAAAACCTATGTTCGGATTCGACTGAAACTGGGTCGGCTCGCCGAATGCCTGTTGATAAGTCGAGTAACGCCCCGTCTGTAGGCTGGCGAGCGTGGGGAATGTATAAACTCCCTGCAATGCGCCGGGGAAGGTGATGTTTAGGCGATTATAGAGGAAGTCAGCGCCGAATTTCAGTGAGTGCGCGCCGCGCTCTGTGGCGAGCGTATCGACCAGTTCATAGAGATCGAGGTCGCGCCCCGTAGGCGAAGAAGTCGAGGTTCCCAGATTTGCGACTCCTGAAATCGTGATCGCCGGGCCGACCAGATCATTGGGTGGCGCGGCAAGTCGGCTGCGCGTGAATTGAAATCGCGCTTCATTGGCGATATGCGGCGACAAGGTCGCTACTTCGCTTATGGCAATCGTTTGATCGCGGTCTTCGAGCGACGTACCCCGACTCACGGCGTTCAAGCCGCCGACGCCGCGCGCGTTGCCGCTTTCAATATTGTAAAAGTTATAACGCGCCACCAGCAGGTTCGCAGAGTTGATGCGGTGATCGGCGCGCAGGAAAAAATTGCTCGCGTTGTAACCCGTTGGCGCAAGCCCCGTGCTTATGCGCGGGCCTGTGTAGTTGATCTGATCGAGCACCGCGTTGAGGGCCGTGACGTTCGCCGGAAGGATCGTCAAAACCGTGGAGTTATGCAGACGCGTCTGCTCGAAATTCCCGAACAGGAAAGTGCGGTCGCGTTTGATCGGGCCGCCGAGCGAAATACCGTATTGCGCCTGCGTCAGCGGGTCTCTGGTTGCGGCAAGCGGGTTTCGCCCGTCAAAACGCTGGTTGCGGAAGAAGCCATACATCCGCCCGCGCCAGTCGTTGCCGCCTGAACTGGTGACGACGTTTACAATGCCGCCCGACGCGCGCCCGAATTCGGCGATGCCGCCAGAGGTAATGACCTGGAACTCGCGTATCACTTCCTGGCTGAAGAAAGTGCCCGGCAGGTCGGCTGCATCATCGTTGGCTGACAGTCCGTCAATGATAAACCCGTTATTGATGTTGCGCTGGCCCGCGATGTTGATCTGCGTCCCCGGCACGGCGGAAGTTTCGGCGAAACGTTGATTGGCGACAGGGTTGGCGCGCGTTACGCCCGGCGTCAAAGCCGCAAGGTCCAGATAGTTGCGCCCGTTGAGCGGAAGCGAATCTATCTCATGCGGGACGACTGTCTCAGCCACCTGTGTGCGAACAGTCTCAATCACAGGCACTGTTGTGACGCTGAGGCTCTCACTGACGCCCGCCGCGGAAAGGCGCAGGGGCAGGTCGAGCGATTGCCCGATTGAAAGCGGAAATTCTTTAATCACTGTGGCGAAGCCCGCCTGCTCGACTGTCAGGCGGTAATTGCCCACGGGCAGGTAAAGAAAATTATAACGGCCCTGTTCGTCGCTGGTAGTCGTCCATGTCTGATTCTTGTCCGTATTTGTAGCGGTGATGGACGACATATTGAGGGCCGCTCCGCTGCTGTCTTCGATGCGACCGCCAAGTGTGGCTGCTGCTACCGATTGTTGAGCAAAGGCAGGCAGAATCCCGCCAGCGGTTAAATTAAAAAGAACGATCAGCATTATGCTGCGGATGATTGGTCTCTTTGCGCTCTTTGATTTCATATCCCTTCTCCCTGATTTCTGTTGAAAAATGCTGGTGTATGCCGGAGTTATGCAGTGCGCTCAACTCTGGCTTTCAGACATCCGGATTTCAAAGAGAACCGGCGGGCCGCGAGGAGATGACTGGCCAAACACCCGGAGTTTTAAATAAAGGTTGGCGCAGCGCGAATGAAGATCGGTAGACTTATCAAGGCAGCCATCATTGACCGGAGCGCAAGCCAAATCGCGCATGGAAAAAGAGTTCAGGACCTTAATCGCAAGACAGCCTTCGGGACAGCGCGATTCTATCCTGTCACGGTCCAGCTTCTCTTTACCGTCAAGGTTTTGCTCTTTAACCGACGAGTGGCGCGGCGTGCAGCAACAATGTTTCTGCTTGACGCAGCATTGCATCGAGCAGGCATCAGGAGTTGGTGATACGAGAGCGACAGAAGCGGAGGCCCAGCCGAGCATCATCACAATGAGGACGCTCAAAACGCTCAATCTGGTAGTCTGACTTCGATCAGTCATCACTCTTCTGATTTACACTCAATGCTCACAACTGCGTTGATCTATCACAGTAAAACAGAGGCGAAAGCTTAATTCCGGTTTATAGTCGCCCGTGCTCTACTGTTTGAGGAAATGCCAAAGCATCTACATATCCAGCGGCGCATGACTGCGCTCGCTATCAGCGGGCTGCGACATTTATCCTCAATGATTAAGCGATCTGAGCGAGGAGGAGTGACGGAGGAGCGCGAGGAGAGGACGGGCCTGTTTCGATAGACTTTGTAGTAAGAATAGTCGAATGCGAATAAACCAAAACCGATGCTGACGAAAATACGAGACTATTTGCGGTGCGGGCCGAATCGCGTAAAAGTAATTTGGCCGAAGACTGCGGCGCGGCGCAACCTTCGGGGCAGGCCGTGGAAAACTGTGCCGTATTGATCTGGTCGCTTCCGTCAGGAAGCTGACCTTCGACGTATCTGTGGTGCGGTTTACAGCAGCAGTATCCTTCGTTTATACAGCAGGCCATCGAACAGACATCCGGCGAGTAGGCGGCAAGTGAGATCGGGGCTGACATCCAGTTCAGCAGCAGTGCCAGAAGCGCACACGCTGCGCGGAGTCTTGAAAATTTTATTCGTCCAATCTTCATTGATCTGCTTCCACTAGTCTGCTCGTCCCAATATACTCTTACTGAAATTAATATCAAGTGATTCTTGTAGTCCGCACTACCCCTGGACGGGACGAAACCAGTTTCCGATGATGGCTTGACGCTCAGGCGAATTCTGCAAGCTCGGCCCAGCGGTCAACGTCCTGCTCCAACTGCCGATTGAGCGATTCAAGCTCCTCGTAGAGCGCCTGTACCAGAACGAAATCGCTCGCCGAGGCCGTCAACTGGCGTTGAATTTCGCCCTTTCTCGTTTCCTCGGCTTCTATTCTTTTTTCCAGTTCCTCGAATTCGCGCCGCTCTTTGTATGACAGCCGTCTGGTTGTGGCAGATGATGTCTTGTCAGATGATGTCGCGGGAGACGGCTTTGCGACGCTGGCGGGCGTTGTGAGTGATTCGATTGTATCAGCCTCCGTTCTCGCGCGAGATTCGAGGAAGGCGCTGTAATTGCCGGGGTACTCCTCAATCTGTCCGCCGCCTTCAAACCGAAAGATCGTATCGACGGTGCGATCAAGAAAATAGCGGTCGTGGCTGACAATGATTAAACAGCCGGGGAAAGAGTCGAGATACTCTTCAAGCCGCACGAGCGTCTGAATATCGAGATCGTTTGTTGGCTCGTCGAGCAGCAAAAGATTTGGCGCGCTCATCAGCACCCGGAGCAGGTAGAGTCGCCGCCGCTCGCCGCCCGATAGTCTTTCGATCACGTCATACTGCATTGATGGCGGGAAGAGAAACTTCTCAAGCATCTGACTGGCAGTGATGATCTGGCCGTCGGCTGTCTCGATCCTTTCAGCTATCTCGCGCACGTAATCGATCACTCGCTCGGCCCCGTTCAGCTCGCGGTTCTCCTGATCGTAATAACCTGTGACGATGGTCTGGCCCTTATCAACGTGACCGGCATCCGGCTCAACTCCTCCTGTGATTATCTCAAGCAGCGTCGTCTTGCCTGAGCCGTTCGGGCCGATGACGCCGATGCGGTCGCTGCGCTTCAGGCTGTAGCTGAATTTTTCGATGACTTTCAGATCGCCATAAGATTTCGAGACGGCGTCAAGCTCCAGAATTTTCTTGCCCATCCGGCTGAAGCCAACTGAAATATCCATCTCGGATCTGGCTCTTTCGACAGGCTGCCGCTTGAGTTCTTCCGCGCGCCCGACGCGCGCCTTCTGTTTTGTGGTGCGAGCCTTTGCGCCGCGCCTGAGCCATGCAAGTTCGCGGCGAAGCAGCGCATCGCGCTTCGCGCTTGCTACGGCGTTTTGCTCTTCCTGCTCTTCTTTCTTTTCGACATAATACGCATAATTGCCCGCGAAGCTCTGCACACTGCCCCGGTCAATCTCAAGTATTCGGTTGGTCACGCGATCAAGAAAGTACCGGTCATGAGTTACGAGAAGCAATGTGCCCGCGTAGCGCATAAGATATGTTTCAAGCCACGCTATCGTATCTGCGTCGAGGTGATTTGTAGGCTCGTCTAAAATCAACAGGTCGGGGCGCGCAACCAGAGCCTTAGCCAGAGCGACCCGCTTTCGCTGTCCGCCGGAAAGCGCCCCCATCTGTTCTCCGGTATCCGTGATGCCAAGTTGAGTCAGCACAGTCTTGGCATTCGTCTCCATATCCCATGCGCCTATTGCTTCGAGCTGATGGGCCAGCTTTGAGACTCGATCAAGCAACCGCTCCGAATCGCCGTTGGAAAGCGATAGGTCGTGACAGGCCATCTCATAATCTCTTAATAACTGCATCGTCTCGTTGCTGGCTGCAAAGACTACGTCAAGCACAGACTGGTCAGGGGCGAACGGAGGGTTCTGCGGCAGGTACACAACCCCGCGATTACTGGCAGCGACGGCTCGCCCCGTATCGGGCTGCTCGCGCCCGGCGATGATGCGCAGGAGGGTCGATTTGCCTGAGCCGTTCAACCCAATGATGCCGACTTTTTCGCCTTCGTCGAGTCCGAACGTCACGCCTTCAAACAGCGGATCGACGCCGTAACTCTTGCTGACGTTTTCCAGAGATATTATGTTCATTCGGGTATCGTGGCAGAATAATTTTTCAGGTAGCTATCTGTTCTTCCCTGTGACTCTTTCAATTATTAATGGCTGTGGTTCCACTTCGCGCCGATAAAAGACGCGAGGGCGTTGCAGATTCCTCTTTTCGGGATTAGAGATCTTCTCATCACCCGGGACGAATACAACCTTCAGCCCTCTGGCCCCCTGCAATGCCGCCGTCTGCATCTGCGGCACACGCAACACGGCGTAGTTTAACCACTCGCGAATCAGGACGATTCCGTCCTTTGGCTCGCTGTCTGCCGCATAGTTCTTCAACCCCTCTTCGACAAGCGCGTAAGTCAGGTACCCGTGTCCCAGTTCAGCGGCCTCCAGGGCTGCCTGATAGGCTTGCGCGGCAGTGAGAATGTAAATCCCTTTTTCGTATGCGAGCTGCGCCAGCCCTTTTGAGTTCATCGGGCCGCGCCGCTTCTCTTCGGATTCCAGCGCCTGACCGCTATTACAGGCATCTAATACCATCAGCAGACCGCCCGCGTCTATATACTCGAAAGCCTGTTCAAGCTCTGTGTCCGAGATGCTGTGTGATAGCAGCGCGTTCAACCCTGCCTCATTTATACCGTCACGCGGACCCTCATAACCCAGGTCATGCGGTATCAAATAGAATCTATCCTTGTGTGCAAGGCCGTGGCCCGCGAAATAAACGACGACCGCATCTTCCGGTTCAGCCGTCTTGATTCTGCTCAGGTCGGCAGACGCGTTTGGCTCCGCGACATCATTTTTTCCCGCAAGTCGGCCCAGCGCGGCAAGGATGTTTGCTCTTGAGCCGTTCTGATTTAATAGCGGAATCACTTCGACGCGAGAGAAGATTCCTGATTTCTTCAGCGTCTGTTGCAACGTGTCGCCAAAAGCCTGTGCGTCGGCCACT
Organism: Blastocatellia bacterium; assembly: GCA_963804815.1. GTDB lineage: Bacteria > Acidobacteriota > Blastocatellia > UBA7656 > UBA7656 > DATEKX01. The sequence goes on from CAWDRU010000002.1 coordinate 971,667, forward strand.
GCATACTTCAGGTTGTATTGAGTGTTTGCGTATTCGTTGATACCGGCAACCAGAATGTAGGCTGTGCCTTTCCGTTTCAAACTGTCGCTACCCTTCAGCGCGAGCGTGGCATCACCACTCTTTATGTTATCTTGATTGAAGGCGTAGGCCGTGAGGCGGTTTTCGCCTGCGACAATTGAGATGGTCTCTTCGAGCGTCACATTTTGTTGTGATAGCAGCACGTCGCCGCGCCATACTTTTATCAACGAGCCGTTTCTAAACAGCCGCACGTCACGCGCGCCGCTTCCTGCGGGATGATTTGCGTCCGGCGGCGCTTCCGCGACTTGCAGGCTGATCTTCACCTTCTTCGAGGCGATAGGTCGATCCGCGCTGACGAGGTCCCCGCCTACGGAGAGTTTCACCAGAGGCTGACGGCGATCCACAAGCTCGATGTTTTTAAATGCTGTGGGCTTTTTGCCCGCCAGAACAACCGCGAGCAGGCCGGGATAGTAAAACTCATTGAAGAATGATTCGACCGGAGACACATCGAACATATTATCCGAAAAGCGCCAGAGGATCGTTCTCCAGGCATCGGGCGAGCCGTCGAACAAGCCTTCGGGCGTTATAACCAGCCACTCTCCACTATCGTTGAAACTTACAAGCGTGCAGAGAGACTGCCCTGTTTCTGGCCGCCCTGTTTCTGGCCGCCCTGTTTCTGGCCGCCCTGTTTCTGGTTGCCTCGTTTCGGACGACCATAACTTCGCGCTCGCATCCTCGCTCCCGGAAAGAATGAGCCTTCCGTCCGGGCTGAAGGCGAGAGCGATAATCGGGCCGGAATGACCTTCGAGGGTGCGAATCAGTTTGCCGCTCTGCGGATTCCAGAGTCGCAGGCTTTTGTCAAAGCCTCCGGACGCCAGCATCATACCGTCGGGCTTAAAAGCGACTGCGAAAACATCAGCGGCATTACCCTCAAGCGTGCGAATCAATTGACCTGTCTGTGGATTCCAGAGCTTGATGGTCTTATCGCGGCTCGCCGATGCCAGCATCGTCTCGTCAGGGCTGTAAGCGATACTGGTCACTTCCGAAGCGTGCCCCGTGAGAGTGAAAATCGCTTTGCCGCTTTCAATATCCCAGAGCTTTATAGAGTTATCATAGCTGCCCGATGCAATGGTCCTGCCTGAGGGCGCGAACGCAACGGCGCTGATCAGCGTGAAATGGCCTTCGAGGTTTTTCAGCAATCTGCCGCTCTGAACGTCCCATAACCTGACTGTCTTATCGATGCTGCCAGAGGCGATGAATCTGCCGTCAGGACTGAAAGCAATCGTAGAAACATTCGCTATGTGACCCGTCAGATCGCGAATCGGCTTGCTGCTTGCGACATCCCAGAGCCTGATCGTTTTATCCGCGCTTGCCGAAGCCAGCATCCGTCCGTTCGCGCTGAACGCTATTGAGTTGACCTGAGAGGTGTGCCCTTCAAGCGTGTTTATCAATCCGCCTGAGGCAGCATCCCAGAGTTTTATGACGTTTCTGGTTGCCGAAGCCATCGTTTTACCATCAGAGCTGAAGGCGACGGCGCGGACGTTGGACAGACGGCTTTCAAAAGTGCGAATCCATCGGCTATCGACGCTGCTCCATAGATCTATAGTAATCCAACCCCCAGCCGTGATGATGTTTCCATCAGGGCTGAGAGCGACCGACGTGACCGGCGCACTTGCGCGACCAATCGTGTTTATGGTTTTGCCGCTCTCAACATCCCAGACTCGAATAGTCTTATCATGGCTTCCGGAATAAAGGAGCTTTCCGTCCTTACTGAAAACGGTCGATGTAACAATCCCTGAATGGCCCTGAAGAGTGCGGACCAGAAGACGGCTTTCGACGTTCCAGAGTTTGATGAGATTATCGTCGCCGCCTGAAGCGACTGTCTGCCCGTCCGGGCTGAAGGCGACTGCGCGGATGGCAGCCGTGTGGCCCTCAAGCGCGCCTATCAGGTGGCCGTCACTCACCTGCCATAGGCGCACGGTCTTATTCGCGGTTCCCGAAGCCAGTGTTTTACCGTCGGGACTGAAGGCGACGGCGCGGACTTCGGAGGCTGATCCTTCGATAGTATGTATCACTTCGCCGTTAGCCGCGTTCCAGAGATTGATCGTCTCGTCCCGGCTCCCCGATGCGATTATTTTCCCGTCGGGACTGAAGGCCACGGAGTTGACTTCATCCCCGTGATCGACGAGCGAGCGAATTAATCGCCCGCTTTTGACATCGCAAATCGCAACCGTCTTATCCAGGCTCCCTGAGACAATCGTTTTTCCATCAGGGCTGAAGACGATAGATGTGACGCTGTCCTTATGATAATCGAATACGCGAAGCATGCGACCGGTCTGGACCTCCCATAATCTGACGGTCTTATCCGAACTGGCCGAGGCCACAAGCATGCCGTCGGGACTGAAGGCGACAGCGCGAATGTTGTCAGAATGCCCGCTTTGAATCACCAGCGAAGGCTTCACGACGGGCTTTGATGGAGGTTGAAGAGCCTTTTTTGGTGGCTTCTGAGTTTGTGACGGTTTCTGGTTTTTTGGCGGCTTCCGCTGTTGTGCCCACAAAACGGTGCAGGGGATGAAAAGTTGCGAAATGATAGCAAAACATAGGGCAGTTTTAATCGAGAACCTTTTGTACATTTACATCCTTGGAGATTTCAGGCTTCAAGGGCCATCTTAAAGAGCAGTAATCCTTTTCCTGTGAAGCAATTTGGTGTGAGCATTAAGAGTCTTCTCGTCTGTCTCTTGCCGTAGCATATCACATCCCTCGATGCTGATACCATAAGCCGGTCAGTCGCCCTCTGATTTTAGACTGCGGAAAAAAGCAGAGGCAATCAAAATCGTGTTAACACTTTTACCCGGGCTGCGTCTTAATCAGGTGTGCCTTCCACTTAACAGGAAAAGGATAATACCGCGATGAAAAAGAATCTTCTGTATCTGATGGCTGCGCTTATATGCGTCGGCCTGAGTTATTCAACCGGGACGGCTCAGGAGCGAAACCGTCATGGCTTTTCGATTTCGACCGGGCCCGGAAAATCGATTCGCGATTGCTCTCAGGTGAGATTGACTGTTCACGACGGAGAGGTCGTTCGTTCTGAGCTGACAAAGACAATACCTCAGAACTCAGCTTCATCGCTCAGGATTCAGGCTCCCAGTCATGGCGGCGTTTACATCGAAGGGTGGGACCGCAGCGAATACTCGATTAAAGCATGTCTGGGCGCGGCAGGTGACAGCGCAACGGATGCAAAGGCGCTGTTAGATCAGCTATCGCTATCTGTTCGTGACGGGCAGGTGACCGTGGCGGGGCCCGGCAGGGAATCGTGGGTCGGGTTTCTGCTGGTGCAGGCACCCAACGGAGCCAGCCTTGACCTCAGCGCGACCAACGGACCGATCAGTCTCAACGCTATAACGGCGACGGTCGAGGCGCGAACGACCAACGGGCCGATCACGTTTTCTGACGTATCAGGACAGGTAAGAGCGCGCGCGCAGAACGGTCCTATCGACGTATCAGGCAACAAGGGCAACTTTCACCTTGAGACTCAAAACGGCCCTATATCTGTTGAACTGGGAGGAAGCCTGTGGGAATCGGGAGAATTGGAAGCCACGGCCCAGAACGGCCCGCTGTCGCTCGCGCTGCCGGAAGGCTATCAATCTTCGGTTCGCGTGGAAACCTCAAGACACTCTCCCGTAGAATGCCTCGCCGTTCAGTGCAAGCAGGCCCTCAGGACATGGGAAAAGCCGAACATTATTGAGTTTGGTGATTCGACTCCTGTGATACGCATGTCCACAGTGAATGGCCCGGTGTCGATAGTTTCGTCAAATGATAAGCACCGAAAAGCGAACTGACTGCGAACCGTGGCAGGAAGCGTGATTTTAGCAACTGACCTGAACAGGGAGCAGACAAAATAGAGATACTGCTTTAAGATTGCCTGCATAACTTCTAAGAAGTGAATGGCGGAAGAACATCAGCTACTCCCGCAAGGGATATCGGCAACATTCTTCCGCCATTTCTTTTTAGCGGCAAACCATTTGTCGCGTAATATCAGTCCTTGATCTTTGCGTTGACCTTCTTCATGAATCGCTCCATGTGAACAGGCGCGCGAACATGCGTGCCTTCGCCGATCTTTTCAAAGCCATCATGCGATTCGACCTTGAATGTGACTGTGTGATCGTTAACCGCGATCACTTCGGCTCTGGCCGTTACCTTTGCGCCGACGGGCGTGGCCGCAATGTGTTTGACGTTGACCACTACGCCTACCGAAACCCAGCCTTCCGGCAGATACTGCTCGATGACAGAGCCTGCCACCTCCTCCATGTGATAGATCATGATCGGAGTGCCGTATACTTCGGGCATGCTCTCTACGAAATGTGCGACAGTCATCTCTCTTGTGACCTCTATGGTCTTTGTCGCGGCTGCCCCCAGCGGGATGTTTCCGGTCGCTTTCATTCATCTACCTCGCCTGATAATTTGAACTCGGAAGCCTCATTTTAGACCGGCAAGTCGAAAAAAACCATGTGACGACGCACAACACCATTGTTGCAGACAGGCGACAGTGATTATTGCAGCCGTCGGGTAAACCCGCGTTTTTTAAGCGCATTTGCGGTTATTACAGACCTGACCGGCTGGCACAACCATTGCCACAGCACTATCAATTGTGGTCATAACAAGGGAAGAGGGGATTATCATTTGAACCGACAAACGACGCTCGCAAGAGCTATCTCGACGAGCGGTCACGGTCTGCACACGGGGGAGCCTTCGCGCATTACGCTTCACCCCGCGCCTGCTTACAGCGGATATGTTTTTCGCCGAACCGATCTGAACAATTTTGAGATACAGGCTGCTCCGCAGTATGTCGCGCGCGTGAGCTATGCGACGACGCTTATGCGGCAGGGCGTGATGATCGCAACCGTAGAGCACCTGCTTTCGGCGCTTGCGGGCAGCCATGTTGACAACTGCGTAATCGAGATCGACTCGCTCGAAGTGCCGATTCTGGATGGCAGCGCGGAACCCTTTATCGAAATGATCGAGCAGGCAGGCATCGCTCATCTTGAAGCGCCGCGCCAGTATCTTCGCCTGCTCAAGCGAATCGAAGTCATTGACGGCAACCGGCGCATGAGTATCAGCCCTGCTTCAAGGTTTTTGATCTCGTGTCTTGTAGAGTACGCGCATCCGATGATAGGCACGCAGCGACGCGAGGTCGAGATTGTTGACGGGCAATTCGCTCGACAGATAGCCTCGGCTCGAACCTATGGCTTCACAAGCGAGTTTGAAGCGCTGCGCAATTCAGGGCTTATACGCGGCGGCTCTCTTGAAAACGCGATTGTGCTCACATCCGAAGGCGGCATCATGAATCGCGAAGGGCTGCGATTTGCCGACGAGTTCGTGCGTCACAAGATACTCGACATCATCGGCGATCTCGCCTTGTTCGGCATGCCCGTGCTCGGCCACGTCGAAGCCGAACGCACCGGCCACGGCATTCATACGGCGCTCGTCGCGCGCGTATTGCGCGATGATTCCGCATGGGAGATAACCGACTCGCCCGGACTTGCGACAGCCGTGTAATCGAAAACGAACCGGCTTCATCAGATCAGATTTAAACCGAATCAATATAGGTTCAATGGCGCGGCTGCATCGGAATTGTGTATTATCACGTGCTTGGCGTCGCATGTGTCGGCGCAATCTTACTGCAATCGAGAGGAATTTTATATGGCAGATTACAGGCTTCTTCCGGACAAGTCGGCAATCATCACAGGATCAGGGCGCGGCATCGGCAAAAGCATTGCCAGATTGTTTGCTGAACACGGCGCATCGGTCGTCATCAACGACATCGACAGCGATGTCGCAGAGGCGACGGCCAAAGAGATAAACGAAGCCGGTGGCCGCGCTATTGTGTGCGCAGGCAGCGTCACAGACCCTGAGTTTCCAGACCTCCTGGTCAAAACAACTGCCGAAAATTTTGGCGGCATCGACATCATAGTCAACAACGCGGGCTACACCTGGGACGGCGTCATCCAGAATATGACCGATGATCAGTGGTACGCGATGATCGACGTTCACCTGACAGCGCCGTTCAGGATCATTCGCGCCGCTACGCCTTATATGCGCGAGGTCGCCAAACAGGAGATTGCCGAAGGTCGCGGCGTCAGCCGTAAGATCATCAATGTCTCTTCGACATCGGGAGTGGCAGGCAACGCGGGGCAGGTCAATTATTCCGCCGGAAAGATGGGCATTGTCGGTGTGACTAAAACAATGGCGAAAGAGTGGGGCCGGTTCAACATCAACGTCAACGCCGTCGCTTATGGCTTTATCGAGACTCGATTGACTCAGGCCAAAGAGAAGCAGGAAAAGATTCAGGTCGAAGGCAACGAGGTAGAACTCGGCATCCCGGAATCGATGCGGCAGATGGCAAAGAATTTCATCCCGCTCGGTCGTCCCGGCTCGCCTGACGAAGCAGCGGGGCCTGTGCTGTTTCTGGCCTCCCCGCTTGCCGATTACGTGACAGGTCACGTCCTGCTGGTCACAGGCGGCTCGTATGTTTAGCGTCGATGCGGCGGAGAGCGTTGGACATTTATGATATATTTTTTCTTTTGAAAACATTGAGAGTTACTAAAAAGTTTCAATCCGGGAGATAACCTTGAGCATACTTGTTGATGGAAATACTCGCGTAGTGGTGCAGGGGATAACGGGCAAGGAAGGCTCGTTTCACACGCAACAGATGATTGCCTACGGCACAAAGATCGTCGCAGGTGTAACACCCGGCAAAGGCGGAACCGAGCACGAAGGCGTGCCCGTGTTCGATACTCTGGCCGAAGCCGTCGAAAAGACCGGCGCGAATGCGAGCGTAATCTATGTGCCGCCGCCGTTTGCCGCAGATGCAATTATGGAAGCGGCGGATGCAGGATTGCCGCTCGCCGTCTGCATCACCGAAGGCATACCCGCGCTCGATATGGTTCGCGCGTTTAGTTACCTGCGTGATCGTTCTACCAGATTGATCGGGCCGAACTGCCCCGGCATCATTTCACCGGGCAAATGCAAAATCGGCATTATGCCGGGCCACATTCACAAAGAAGGCAGCATCGGTGTCGTCTCGCGCAGCGGGACTCTGACATATGAAGCCGTGCATCAACTCACGAATCTGGGACTGGGCCAATCAACTGCTATAGGCATCGGCGGCGACCCTGTGATCGGCACGAGCTTCCTCGACGCGCTGAGGCTGTTTGAAGCTGACTCTGAGACCGAAGCTGTCGTGATGATTGGAGAGATTGGCGGAACGGCTGAAGAACAGGCCGCCGAGTTCAAGCGCGATCATATGACAAAGCCCGTGATCGGTTTTATCGCGGGGCAGACGGCCCCGCCCGGTCGCCGCATGGGGCACGCGGGCGCGATCATAGCAGGAGGGAAGGGGACTGCCGCAGAGAAGATGGCGGCGATGGAAGCGGCAGGCATTCTCGTAGTCGAAAGCCCCGCAGACATCGGTTCGCGCATAGCCGAAGCATTAGGCAAATAGCCAGTAGCCTGTAGCCGGTTATGGACCGGCTACTATTAAACAAACCGGGATCAATGGCCAAGGCAAAAAAGACCGCGCGCATAGTTTGCGCTAACGATAACGAATTCTGGACCACGCAGAGACAGTTCTGGATGTGGGTGCGCGAAGGCTTAGTCGATGTCACAGGTCAGAACCCGCTGACCGGAAGATTTGGCGGCAAACGCGAGAAGTTGCTGGTTATGGTCCGCCACGTGATTCTCGATAACTCAAACCCGAATCATAAGCAGGAAATCCTCAAAAGTTATGACAGGCTCAAGCCGCATGTAACCAAGCGGCGCGACGGAAGCTGAAGCGGTCAGTGGCTGTAGGTTATAAAACCCCCTTGTCTTTCTTAAACTTCCAGCCTCTAACCTCTGAATATACTTCAACCTCTGCCTATGCTCAAAAAATACTTTCAACTGGAAGAAAACGGCGCAAGCCTGCGCACCGAGGCGCTCGCAGGGTTCACTACCTTTGCCACGATGGCCTATATCATCTTTGTCCAGCCGGTCGTTCTGGGCGCGACCGGCATGGATGCCGGAGCTGTGTTTACATCAACCTGCCTGATCACAGCATTTTCGACCATATTGATGGCGTTGCTTGCGAACTACCCCGTAGCCGTTGCGCCCGCGATGGGGCACAACTTCTTTTTTGCTTACGTCGTCGTGTTGACGATGAAAGTGCCGTGGCAGATCGCGCTCGGCGCAGTATTCGTTTCAGGAATTATCTTCGTTGCGACCTCGTCATTTGGCTTGCGCGAACAACTGGTTTCGGCAGTGCCGGAATCGCTCAAATCGTCAATCGCCGCAGGCATAGGTCTGCTCATCACGTTGATAGGGTTGGAGTGGGCAGGGATAGTTCGCCTCGACCCGAATACTTTCGTCACGCTCGGCCATCTGAGCAGCAAGCCTGCCGTAGTCGCGCTGCTTGGGCTTGTTACGACGATTATTTTGATGGCGCGAAAAGTAAAAGGCGCGATCTTGATCGGGATACTGGTGGCAGCCGTGGCAGGCATACCGCTCGGCGTTGTAAATAGCCCCGGCGCGATTGTCAGCCTTCCGCCTTCGATAGCTCCGACTGCTTTTCAACTCGATATTGTCGGAGCTATAAAGCAAAACCTGTTTGCGATCATCTTCATCTTTTTCTTTCTCGACCTGTTTGACACCGTTGGCTCGCTCATCGGCATAGCGAAGCAGTCCGGTTTGATGAAAGACGGAAAGCTGCCGCGAGTGGGCCGCGCGCTGCTGGCCGATGCCATAGGCACAGTCGGGTCTTCGCTTGTGGGAAACACGACGATGGTCAGCTATATCGAGAGCGCATCGGGCGTAGCGGCGGGCGGGCGCACAGGGGTAGCTGCGCTCGTGGTAGCGGGTCTGTTTCTGGTGACGCTCTTTTTTTCACCGCTCGTTCACGCGATAAGCGGAGGATACGCTTCGCCTGAGGTCGTTATGATCGAAGGTCAGCAGGTGGCGCGCACGTTTGTCTTTTACCCTGTCACATCGCCTGCACTGATAGTGGTCGGGAGCCTGATGATTCGAGCCATCCGCGATGTTGACTGGGACGATTTCACGGAAGCGCTCCCGGCATTTCTGACCGTGGTATTGATACCGCTGACTTTCAGCATAACGGACGGCATAGCATTCGGGTTTATCTCGTATGCGCTCTTGAAACTGGTGACAGGACGGGCGCGCGAAGCCCACTGGCTGATTTACCTATTCGCCGCCCTGTTTGTGATAAGATACGCTATTCCCGGTTTACATTAAAACCTGAATCATGTTGGAGGCTGAACATGATCTGCGATCAATTGAGGAAAGCTGATCTTGCAAGGCTTAAAGTTGAGATGCGCGCTTTAGAACTGGGAGTAGTTTGCAGCAGGCCGGTTATAGAGGGCACACGTTATGATTGCATTCTCGATACCGGAACTCATCTATACAGAGCGCAGGTTAAATACGGGAATGGAATACCAACCGCGGCATCAGGTGCTGTGGCAATAAGTTTAACGCGAGTTCGACATAATAATCGAAGTAAAAGCCCTGAAAGGGCGAAATTCAATAGCCCGGCGCATCGCGCCGGGTATGATCGCCACTACCACACAAGCCCTGTAAGGGCGAAATAACCAAGTGATTTATTTCGCCCTTACAGGGCTTGTAGTTTTTCTTGATGCAAGACACAGGGCGATGCCCTGTGCTATTGAATTTCGCCCTTTCAGGGCAATGGCATTGAATTAAGAGACGAAATCGTCTAAACCTGTAAATATGGCCAAAAAAACGAACAGCAGTTGATCAAACATTTGCAGCAGGAACTCTTTAGCACTACGACGCGGGAGCTATTTCGACAACGTCCACAAGACTTCACTCGCATCCGTGCCCTAACCTTTGCACGAGTCGCCTTATTGATTTTACGAGGTCACAAATTGAGCTTGCAGAATGCCCTTAACAAGTTCTTCACGGCTCTGGGTGAGGTTTTTAAGGTGCCCTCTTCAAGCGCCTATTCTCATGCTCGTCTCAAACTCAAGCCTGAACTCTTCGCTCATCTCAACTCGATCTCTTGTAGCGACTTCTACCAACTCTATCATAGTGATTCTGCGGTCAAACTTTGGCACGGGCATCGCTTATTAGCAGCCGATGGCACTTATCTGAACCTGCCGGACACGGCTGAGACTCGCGCTGAGTATACGCTCCAGGTCAATCAACACGAAGGGGGCGAGTGTGTACAGGCTTTGTGCTGTCTGTTGTATGACCTGCGCAACGATTTGGGTCTTGTCGGGGTGCTATCTCCGCGTCAGGGAGAAAGCAAGCAGTTGCTTGAAAAGTTGTGGCCTGACACTAAGGAGGGGGATGTTCTGGTACTGGATAGGGCATATGCCGATTACTGCGTATTTGCATATGCAATAAAGCAAAAGCGGGAGGTTTTAGTGAGGCTGCCGCGCGGCAGATTCAAAGCCTGCGAAGGGTTCTGGCAAAGCGAATCGCAAGAAGAAGAGATATTATTGCAAGCGCCTCGATCAGCGCGAGCTTTCGTAGAAAAGCACGAATTAGCCAAACAGATAAGAGTGAGACTGGTGCGCGTAGAACTCGACGGAGGGGAGACGGAAGTGCTTGCGACAACGATGATAGATAAAGAGAAGTACCCGGCCTGGGAGATGAAACAAGTATACGGGTGGAGGTGGAGAGAGGAGACATTCTTTGATCGATTCAAGAACATATTCGAGGTAGAGAGGTTCAGCGGGACGAGCGTACAAGCGATCAAACAGGATTTCCAAGGGACGATGTTTCTAGCGACGCTGGAAAGCATTTTGATAAAAAGTGCGCAGGAGGAGATGGACGAAGAGTCAAAGAAGCGGGAGAGGAAGGGAGTGGCAAAAGTGAATCGAGCCGTGAGTTATGTGGCGATGGTAGATAGGGTAGTAGAATTATTGATGTGGAAGCGGGAAGTGGAAGAAGTGCTGGAGGAACTACATCACTTGTTTCAGACCAATCCGACCCGAATACGAGAAGGGCGTCGAGAAGAGAGGCCGAAGCTGAAATACGCGCATAAGTTGCGATTTCACAAGTACATCAAAAAGCTCAATGCTTAATTCAATGCCATTGCCCTTTCAGGGCTGATTATTATGTCGAATTCACGTTAAGTTTAAGAAAAGAAATCCGAAAAGATAGGAATCACCCCTATTTCGCTGATGAGATAGATGCGTTACTTGTTTACGTTCCAAAGATTGACCGCATCTGCTGGTTTGGACCAGAAGTTTTCAATGGCAGAGGCGCGCTTTCAATAAGAATTGCTCCCTGCAAAAACAAACAGGTAAAGGGCTGCCTTTTAGCCGAAAATTATTTATGGTAATATACTGGCGCTTTGGGCGGGTGTAGCTCAGTTGGTAGAGCGCAAGTTTCCCAAACTTGAGGTCGCGGGATCGTGCCCCGTCACCCGCTCCAATCCTTAACCTAATCCTTCAAACGTCGGTGCGGCGACTCCTGAACGTCTACTTCAACTGTAACGATCAAACTGCTGCTGCATCACTCATTGCGCGGCGCGCAGGGTTATCAGTGTGACTTCGGCAGGGGCTTGATAACGGATGGGCGCAAGCGTCAGCCCAAGCCCGTTTGTGATGCTTACGAGCATATCTCCCGCTTTATAAAAACCCGTTACATAATGCGTCTCGAACGATGAGCCGGTCAGCAGAAATCCCGGCAGCGGGAATGCTATCTGCCCGCCGTGCGTGTGGCCCGCGACAAACAGATCATAGCGATGCCCGGCTGCGTAATCTACGAGCCACTCCGAAGGTTGATGTGTGAGCAAAATATTGACAGGCCCCTGCTGTCGCCCCTGCTCTACTGCGTCAAGCGTCGCTGTGGTCAACCGAGTTCTATAAGTGTTCGTTATGCCCGTAAGCGCGATTTGAGTCGAGCCGACCGGAACGAGCTTTGCCGCGTTATCGAGCAGCGTGATCCCGTTTTCCTTGAGACTGCGAGAGACCTTTTCGCTGTTTGAAAAAAAATCGTGATCGCCGAGGCAGGCATAGACTCCATAGTTCGCCTGCATTCTGCTGATCGCCTGCGCGCCTGTTTCGATATAATCTGTGCCGCCTGTGACCAGATCGCCGCCGAACAAAATGATGTCAGGCTCCAACCGGTTTACCTGATCGACATATCGCTGAAGCTTGCTGTCGCCAGTCCTGCCATCGGCCTGCACATCTGCGATCTGCGCTATGCGAAATCCGTCAAGCTCTGCGGGCAGGTTTCTCACGCGCAGTTCAGTCTCTCTTGTTCGCACGGTGAAAGTATCGCTGTAGATGCGGGCAATCACATAGACGAGGCCCACAGCGGCAATGGCTATCACTATTAAAGACTGTAGTTTGAGCCACCGGACTTTATGCTTTTTATAAAGCGGGAAAAGCAACAGCCTTATCGCGTCCATAATCAAAAACAGCAGGCCCGCCTGAATTGAAAAGATTACCCCTATCCAGAAAGGGTAGGTGAAAAGAGCATCGCGCGTCAGGTCGGCTCTTTGAAACGCCTGAGGCACCTGATCGAATCCAAAGAGATAACTGCCAATCATCAGCAGGGGATAAAGGATCGTCCAGACCGATAAGGCAATCGCTGATAATCGAACACGCCGTCTCGGCCATTGCGTGACGGTTGATAGCGCCGTGATTGTTTTTCGCGCAACGTAGAGTTGAAACAACCCGCCTGCCAGCGCGAACATCAACAGCATACGCAAACCCCAGGGCATATATCTCTCCTTTTGAGCGGTAAAGGGATGTAGCGCAAGGGCACTCGATCTGAGCCTCTGAAGTGCTTACTGCGATATTTCAACCGTCAGCGTAATCGTCGCCTGAACCTCAATCGTGCCCGCCTCGATGGGCGTTTGAACCCGATCAGCCTGAGCCATCTCGGCTTTCGCATACATGACGGGCGCGGAAACCTGCCCGCCTTCTTCAACGTGAAGCACGCGCTGAATCTTGAGATTGAGCGCAGATGCGAGAGCTTCGGCCTTGGCTCTGGCTTTAATCGCGGCTTCGCGCAGAGCCTGTGCGCGAGCAGCCTGCTCATCCCTGAGCGTGAAACGAAGCGAGTTTATCGTGTTTGCGCCCGTCTGCGTTGCCGTGTCGATGATCGAGCCGACCTTCGCGAGATCGTTTGTTTTCACCTGAACTATGTTCGATGCCGTATAGCCTGTGAGGGTCGGCTGGCCGCCTTCTCGCGGGTAGCGATAGTTCGGGCTTACCGAATAGCTGATCGTTTTTATCTCCGCGTCTGAGCCAAGCGATTTGCGAAGCGCATTGATTGTCGCATCGAGTTTCTGCGCGTTCTGGCTGGCTGCGACCTGCGCGTTCTGAGCCTGCGTGACGACGCCTATATCTATCAGCGCCTGATCGGGGCTGACTTTGACGGTCGCCTCGCCTGTGACGCGAATCGATGGTCGCGCATCCCTGCTCGATATTTCCTGCGCAAAACTGTTGCTGACAGGCGCGCAAACGGCGGCAAAAAGCCCAATCGCTATAATTATTCTGCGTGTGATCTTTACCATTCCTGTTCCTCCGGCATTCATTAAATCTATTATTTGGATTGCTGAGCACGGGGTTAATCCTCTAATGAAAAGATGCGCGCCGCAATCCTTGCGTTGGAATCCTATTATTGAGCGCGCTGGCAGCAATCCGCAATCGCGTGTGATATGATGATTGCAAGGCGCGCAGGCTGGCACAACAGCGATAGCCGATTTTTGCATCATAACCACAGGGTATTGCGCTTATGTCTGACAAGGTCAAGTTTCTCATGAGCTTTCGCGCAAGGCTGATGCTGGTGCTCACATCGTTTTTGCTGCTCACCATAATTCTTGTGGTTGCTCTCGACAACTGGGCGCGCAAACGCGCGGATCAGGAAGTTGTGCAACAGACTCAGGAAGTAGGCGAGGCGGTCAACAACGGCTTCGGCGATTTCGCGGTGGCAATAGGTTTGGCAATAAAGAACCTCAGCAGCGAGAAGTTCCTTTACGATCAAATCAAAGATGGAGAGATTCGACTGCCCCGTTCAATAAAGCACATCATAATCACGAATAAAGACGGTCTGGTCAATGACACTACTACCGAAAGAAGCAAAGACAAAATCATTGAGGTGCCTCAGGAGGAAGTGATTCAGTCTGTGCCGGGAGACCCTTGCAGGGGAGATGATGAGCCACGACGCGAAAACGAGAATATCACCACTTATATCCCGTTTACTTCGGCCAGAGGGTTATTCTGGATAGTCATCGTCACAAAGCCGGATTCGATCACCGATAAGATAAACGACGCCTCGCACACGCTGACACGCAAAAGCCAGCAGTTGTCAAACGTCAGGCTGCTTTCGACGGCGGGATTGCTGGCTTTGGCGCTGCTGGTCGCCGTAATAATTGGCTGGCGCTTTACCAGCCCGATTCAGAAGCTTGCGAGCGCGGCACGCAGCGTAGCAGCGGGCAATCTCGATTTCCGAGTCGCCATCAATCGCCAGGATGAAGTCGGCCAGCTTGCCTCTACTTTCAACGAGATGATCGCGGGGCTGAAATCCAAGCGCGAACTGGAAGATCGACTCAATCAGGCCGAACGCTCTGCCGTCATTGGCCGCCTTACGCAGGCCGTCGCGCATGAAATTCGTAACCCGCTCAACGTGATCAACCTTTCGATAGATCACGCCAGCAAGAAATACGCCCCTGAAGACGAAGCGCGCCGCAATCAGTTCACCAAATTGCTCTCTTCCATCAAAGACGAGATCGAGCGATTGAAGCGCCTTGTCAACGACCTGTTGAATTATGGTCGCCCCACACGCCTCGCCGTCGAGACGATTGATATGGGCAAGCTGATGGATGAGACGCTTGCGCTCGTGCGGCCACAGGCTGATGTGCAGGGAGTTGAGGTAACGGTTGAAACCGACGATGCGCCTGCCGAAGTGCGCGGCGACCGCGAGCGGTTAAAGTCGTTTATATCGAATCTGGCGATAAATGCGCTACAGGCTATGCCTACGGGCGGACACCTCGATGTCCATATCGCAAGGGTAGACGGCTCGGTTGAACTGAGCATGGCAGATACCGGCGTGGGCATCAGCCAGGAGGCGCTCGGCAAAATCTTCGAGCCGTATTTTTCAACAAAGCAGACAGGATTCGGGCTGGGGCTTGCCGTGACCAAGTGGATTATTCAGGAGCATCGCGGAACGATTGATGTCGAGAGCGAAGTGAATCGCGGCACTACCTTTACTGTGAAACTGCCTGCGGCAAAATAAGCTCATAACCAGAAACGGAGAAACGCAATGGCGAGGAAAAAAGTGCTGGTCGTTGATGACGAGAAGAACCAGCGAGAGATATACACGCTGATACTTGAAGACGATGGCTACGAGGTTACGACAGGGCAGAGCGGAGAGCATGCTTTGAAGCTCGCGCGCGAAAATGATTTCGACCTTGTGCTCACGGATTACAAAATGACGGGCATGGATGGGTTGATGCTGCTCGGCGAGCTGCTGAAGATCGACCCCTCATTGATCGTTGTGATGATGACGGCGCACGGCTCTGTCGAGTCTGTAAAAGAAGCCCTGCGACACGGCGCGTTCGATTACCTTGAAAAACCTATCGACCGCGACCAGCTGCTTAAAACGGTCGAAAGCGCGCTCGGTCGGCTCAACCGCATAGACGGCGAAATTATCGGCGAGTCGGAGGGGATGGAGCGCGTCAAGAAGATGATCCTCAAAGTCGCAGGCTCGACTTCAACCGTGCTCATACGGGGCGAGTCGGGCGTGGGAAAAGAACGCGTAGCCCGCGCCATTCACAAAGCAAGCCCGCGCGCAGGCGAAATCTTTCAGGCGGTAAACTGCGCGGCGATCAACGAGAACCTTCTCGAATCGGAACTCTTCGGCCATGAAAAAGGGTCGTTTACGGGCGCGCACGTTCAGAAAAAAGGGCAGTTTGAAATCGCGGACCACGGCACATTGTTTTTAGACGAGATTGGCGACCTCAACATCAATATGCAGGCGAAGCTGCTGCGCGCGCTTCAGGAAAGAGAGATAATGCGCGTCGGCGCTACAAAGTCGCTAAAAGTCGATGTGCGCGTCATAGCCGCGACAAACCGGGACCTCGAAGCGATGGTGAAAGAGAATCGCTTCCGCGAAGACCTCTATTACCGACTTAACATAATCCCGATAAATATTCCGCCGCTGCGCAATCGCCGCGACGACATTCCGCCGCTGATCGCCTTCTTCGTCGCCAAACACAGCGCAGGCTCAAACCGAGTGATTCGTGGACTTACGCCATCTGCGCGAAACCTGATTATGAACTATTCGTGGCCGGGCAACGTCCGCCAGCTCGAATCTGCCATCGAGCGCGCGATACTGCTTTGCGAAGGCGACGAGATTGATGTTGAGGATCTGCCGGTCGAGATGCGCCAGGAAGGCGAACCGTCAGCCGCATTCAACTTTAAGCTGCCGCCCGAAGGCATATCATTTGAAGAGGTGGAGAAGTCGCTGATTACTCAGGCGATGGAGCAGACGAACTGGAATATCACACGCGCCGCAAAACTGCTCGGCCTGTCGTTTCGCACGTTGCAATACAGGCTTGAAAAGTTCGGGCTTAAAAAGCCAACCGAGGATTGAGCGAGACCGGGAGATTCTCGAATTACACGAACCGGCAACAGGCTTATCTGACAATAAGCTTATTTGACGAGTGTAAACTTTCGCGCGTGCCCTTGCCCGACTGCAATATGCGCATTGCTGATTATTCGCTGCGGCGGCTCTTCGTCTATGCGCTGCGAAGCAAGTCTGGCTAAACTGCTCCTGGCAGCAGCAAGTGAATCATTGACACGCTCAGTAAATACCTCATCGTGAAGCTCGCGCGCTAGGCGCTCTGCTCCGCACTCGTAGCAAACCTGAACCAGCTGGTTTTCTGCTGAACGGTGAGGCGTGCACCAGTAGTGCCTTCTACTCAGCCAACAAAACAATGTCATCGCGGTTCCCTCTATCCAATCGCTGTCTCAATGGCCCGGGGGCTTACAGTCCTTGACCAGAGCCTATACTTTTAAGCTTGCCAATTTTTTGGGGAAGGCCAAAGAGAGGCCAAGTATAGTTAAAGTAACAAATCAATTGCAAGCGTTTTTTTTCTATTTAACATAGATTTACGATTGCAAATTTATTGCGGCCTGAGCTTATGCAGTACCTCAAGCGCGTGCAGGTATTGCTCATGCGTATTGACGTTCTCAAAAAACAGTTCCGCTCCCGGCAGATGACATATTTCGTCGAAAACGACCCGTCGCGTTCTTATCTGCTCGAACAGCAGGCTCACCTTCCGCCCGCCGCTTTCAATCAGACGGGTTACAGACGCGAGTGCTTCCGTAGAATAAACAGCACACAGCGGCTCAAGCCGCTCATCCGCGCCAACCGGGACGATTGCCTGATGGTCGCCCTTTAAACCGAGCAGGAAGGAGAAGAGTTCCGCTGTTACGAAGGGCAGGTCGCAGCCGACAAGCACGACGCGCGGCGTGCTTGCCTTTGCAAGCGCCGTGCGAATCGCTTCGAGCGGGCCGATGCCGATTTGAGTATCGGGATAAACAGGCAAGCCTAATCGCTCGTATTCAGGGCTGTTAGCGATTACCGCGACCTCTGTCGTAACAGGTTTTATGGCGGCGATGACGCGCTCGATCATCGTCTGGCCGTCAAGTTCGAGCCATGCTTTATCTCTACCCATGCGCGAACTGCGGCCACCGGCTGTGACGAATCCTGTTACCATCCTGATTCTGGATTTTAGATTTTAGATTTTGGATTGTCACGGCGCAAACAGGCTGAGACTGAATCGCAAATCTAAAATCCAAAATCGATATGGTAGTATTGTTAGCTCGATTAAGTGCTTCGATTCAAAAAATACGATTGCGAAAGAGAGAACTGATGGAGACAGAGCCTATTGATCAGGACCATTACGTGCTTTCGATATTTCAACAGACGGGCGCGCTGCTCGAAGGCCACTTTCAGCTGACATCCGGGTTGCACAGTCCGCGCTACCTTCAATGCGCTCTGGTGCTTCAACACCCCGAACACGCCGAATGGTTAGGCCGCGCGCTTGCCGCTCATTTCAAGGGCGAGAAAATCAGCGCGGTCGTTGCGCCTGCGATAGGCGGCATCCTCGTAGCTCACGAAACTGCGCGCGCTCTGGGCGTGCGCGCGCTTTTTACGGAACGCGAGGCCGGAGCGATGAAGTTCAGGCGCGGCTTTCATATAGATGAAGGCGAGCGCGTGCTTGTGGTCGAAGACGTTGTTACGACGGGCGGCTCGACGCGCGAAACCATTGATGCGGTCGCAGGCGCGGGCGGCGTGGTCGCGGGCGCAGGTTCTATTGTTGACCGCAGCGGCGGCGCAGCCGATGTCGGCGCGCGCCGGGTTGCTCTGCTCACGCTCGAAGTGCCTGCTTATGACCCTTCTGATTGCCCGCTCTGTAAGCAGGGGACGGAAGCCGTCAAACCGGGAAGCCGGAAAACCTAGCTGTTTGCATGCTTAACTATAAGATCACGCTTCAATACGACGGCACGAATTATCACGGGTGGCAGATACAGCCGGACGGTCGAACCATTCAGGGCGAGCTTACGCGCGCGCTCTCCCTGCTCGACCATCGCCACGTGACCGTTCACGGCGCGGGCCGCACGGATGCGGGCGTTCATGCCGAAGGCCAGATCGCAAGCTTTCTGCTCGAACGCGATTGCCAGCCGCGATATCTGCGCGATGCCATCAACGGCAACCTTGATCGCGACATCAGAGTGGTTGATGTAGAAGCTGTCGCCGAATCCTTCAACGCTCGCTTCTCGGCCAGACTCAAAACATATCGTTACCAGATATGGAACAGCCCTGTCGCAAGCCCTTTCTTTCAGCGATATTGCTATCACCATCGCAACGAACTCGATCTTTTCGAGATGCAGCGCACAGCGGCGGCGCTTGTCGGCACGCACGATTTCAGCGCCTTCACCGTACACGACAACGAGATAGAAGACCGAGTTCGGGTTCTGAAATGTCTCGACGTGCAGCGTAAAGGGAATCGAATAATCATCCTCGCTTCGGCTGACGGATTCCTGCGATATATGGTCAGGACGATTGCCGGGACGTTGATTGAAGCGGGAAGCGGGCGACGCGCGGCTGAAAGCATCCCTCGCGTTTTAGAGAGTCGTGATCGCCGAAATGCGGGCGCAAAGGCTCCCGCGTGCGGGTTGACTTTGATGCGAGTGGGCTATTAAAGTGACCTTTGAAAGTGACAGGTGGCAGGGCTCGGTTCCTGCCGCTCGTCACTTTTCGATTATCAATGAAGCGGAATAATGAGCAATAAAATTCTCAGAGACTTTGAGAGCGTAATTGAAACCGGCTCCAGAGACGAATTCCTTCTCCGTCAAATCCACCTCGACAGGCTTCCGTCGCACATAGCGATCATAATGGACGGCAATGGCCGTTGGGCAGCGCGCCGCAATCAGCCGCGCATCGCAGGACACCGCGCAGGCTCGGAAGCGGTTCGCGCAACCGTCGAAACATCAGCGAGACTGGGAATAGCTTATCTCACGCTCTATGCCTTCTCGACCGAGAACTGGAAGCGGCCTCGACTTGAAGTTCAGGCCTTGATGGGTTTGTTGCGCGAGTTTTTGCGCAGAGAGGTTCGCAGCCTCAAAGAGAACAACATCCGTTTTCAGACCATAGGGCGCGACGAAGCGCTCGAATCTGCCGTGCGGCGCGAAGTAGACCACGCGCGTCGCGCGACCGAAGGCAATACGGGAACGGTCCTGACAATCGCGCTCAATTACAGCGGGCGATCCGAGTTATTGCACGCCTGCCGCCACCTTGCCACAGAATTTCTGGCCAGTGGCCGCGACCCCGCCGAGATAAGCGAATACGATGTCGAGCGATACCTGTTCACATCGGGCGTACCGGACCCTGATCTGCTGATTCGCACGAGCGGCGAAATGCGCGTGTCGAATTTCCTGCTCTGGCAGATCGCTTACAGCGAGATTTACGTGACCGAAACGCTCTGGCCGGACTTTCGCCGCGCCAGCCTGTTTGAAGCCATCATCGAGTATCAAAAGCGCGAGCGCCGGTACGGCGATGTGAAACCCGAAGAGAAGAACTCTCTGGCTGCTGCGAGTATGAAATAATTGATGGATTAAAACGCCTTTCGATAGTTCATCATTCATCGTTCATCATTTCTTTATGAAGCGAATACTGACAGCAATCTGCGCGCTCCCAGTCCTGCTTTATACGGTCTGGAGCGACATCCCTTATTTTTTTGTCGCGCTGGCTTCCATTGCTATCCTGCTTGCGCTGAACGAATTCTATAATCTGGCATCGAAGACTAACTGTCGCCCGTTTGATTTCTGTGGCTACGCTGCGGCGCTGTGCGTGATTGCGTGTTTCGTTATTAACGGCCTTGTATGGATTTCAGCTGTGATGACGGCGTTGACGATTGCTTCGCTTGCGATTGCGCTTTCGCGTCCCGAAGAGATGAACAAGTCGCTCGCGTCAGTCGCGGCGACCGTCTTCGGCGTCGTCTATGTTGCGCTGCTCGCGGGGTTTCTGATCGGCGTTCGCATGATAGCTGACGATGCCGGTGAAATGCGCATTCCGCATCTCGCATCGAAGTTGCTGACGATGTTCTTTGCGATGGTGATGCTGACGGACACGGGCGCGTACTACACGGGCCGTTCGATAGGTCGCCACAAACTCGCGCCGCGCATCAGTCCGGGCAAAACGATTGAAGGCGCGGTTGGCGGCTTTATCGCTGCAATCATCACGGGCCCGCTTTGCCGACTGATCTTCTTTCCTGAAATTCCGTTATTGCACGCGGCATTGCTGGGGGCGGCGATTGGAATAATCGGGCAGGTAGGCGATCTGGCAGAATCAATGCTCAAACGCGGCTCGGATGTGAAGGATTCAGGCACGCTGCTGCCGGGGCATGGCGGTATGTTAGACCGCGTTGACAGCATACTGTTCTGCGCGCCGCTGCTGTATTATTACGCACGTATCTTTGTTCTCAATCTGTAAGCCGCACACTGCCTGAACCAGCCATGCAAAAGAAAATCTCTCCCCGTTCAATCGCGCTGGTTCTGGTCGCCCTTGTTATTCTTGTAAGCGGAATTTACTTCGCCCGCCGCAGCGGCTCAGACCCCCAGTCCTACAGCAATGACTTCAATGTCTACTATCACGCAGCGCGCGAGGTGGCGGCAGGGCGCGACCCGTACGAGCATTCGCTTGGCGACTGGATAGCTTATTTATACCCGCCTTTGCTGGCCGAATTGCTTGTCCCACTGGCTATGCTGCCGGTTCCTGTGGCTGCATATTTATGGTTTCTGATCAGCGCAGCGGCGATGATGTTTGCTGCGTGGATGTCCGCTTCGCTTGTTGATAGCGAGGCGGAGCGCCGGAAGCCTGCGCCCGATTATTCACGTCGCGTTTTGATTTGCGCAGGCGCATTGATTGTCGTGCTGCGTTTCGTGCTCGACAACTTCGATATGGGGCAGGTCAATGCCGTGGTGACGATGTGCGCCGTCGCGCATGTTTATCTGTTTGCGAAAAACCGGAAGCTGGCGTCGGCATTTGCACTGGCGTTTGCCGTTTCACTGAAGCTCACTCCCGCATTGCTGATCGCATATCATCTGGCGAGGAAACGATTGAACTTCGCTGTGCTTTGCACAGCCGTCACGGCAGCGGTGATGGCTGCAAGCTTTCTGCCTTTCGGGTCGCGAGCGCCGGATGTATTTACAATCTTTGTGAATCGAACCGTGAAAAACGAGCAGGGATTCAACCTCGCTTACTCAGGGAATCAATCGCTGCGCGCGGCGCTGGCCAGAGCGACCAGCAATTCTACTGATGATAACTTCGATCAGATGGACGACCCGGCGGTGCGCCAGCCGACCAATATTTTGACGATCACAGCGGCGCTCGCGCTGCTTGCTCTGGCAATCATTGCCGCCGCCGTGTTCGCCCGCAGCGAATCAGCAGTCGCGCCGTTTTTCGCCTGCTACGTCCTGATCTCGCCGCTCAGCTGGAAAGCGCATTTCGTCGCGTTGATTTTTCCCGCAGCGTTTTTGATCGGGCAAATATTTTCGATAAACAACGAACGATTGAAGCGCGCGATTATTGCGGTGCTGATAATCGCGTTCATCGTCTTTACACTGACGAGCCATCGGTTGATCGGCAAGCTCGCAGCCGGTTGGGCCGACGCTCACTCGCTGATCTGCGCGGGCGCGCTGCTCATCTTTTTTACGGCGGTGACGGTTATTATTCGACAAAGAGAGCCTCGGAATGAGATTTGATAAACGACGGCGAAACGCAGTAATCTGAATCAACGCAGGATAGGGAGTTGAGAAAACATGAGCGTCAAAGTTCGAGATGAAAAAAAAGCCGTGACCAGTTCAGGCATCGAGATGAAGACGGCTTTCCGTCCCGAAGATGCCCGGATTGATTACGAGCGCGACCTGAATGATCCGGGCGAGTTTCCGTTCACGCGCGGGCCTTATCCTTCTATGTATCGCGGCAAGCTGTGGACCATGCGCCAGTACGCGGGCTACGCGACGGCGGCTGAATCAAACGCGCGCTATCGCTATCTGCTCGCGCAGGGGCAGACGGGGCTTTCGGTGGCTTTCGATCTGCCGACGCAGATGGGCTACGACTCGGATCACACGCTGGCGCGCGGCGAAGTGGGAAAGGTCGGCGTCGCCATCGATACGCTTGAAGACATGGAGCGCCTGTTCGATCAGATACCGCTCGATGAGGTTTCCACCTCGATGACGATCAACTCGACCGCCGCGATTCTGCTCTCGATGTATATAGCCGTGGCGAAGAAACAGGGCGTACAGGCAGACAAGATTTCAGGCACGATTCAAAACGATATTCTCAAAGAATACATCGCGCGCGGGACATACATTTATCCGCCGCGCCAGAGCCTTCGCATAGTGACTGATATCTTCGCCTATTGCGCGCGCGAAGTTCCGCGCTGGAACACGATTTCAATCTCCGGCTATCACATACGCGAAGCAGGCTCGACCGCAGCGCAGGAAGTCGCGTTTACGTTGGCCGATGCCATCGCTTATGTGCAGGCGGCTGTCGATAGCGGGCTCGACGTTGATGCCATCGCGCCGCGCATAGCTTTCTTTTTCAACTCGCACAATCAGTTTTTAGAAGAGGTAGCCAAGTTTCGCGCAGCGCGACGCTTGTGGGCCATTGTCATGCGCGACAGGTTCAAGGCTCGCGACCCGCGCTCTCAGATGTTGCGCTTTCATGCGCAGACGGCAGGTTCATCGCTCACGGCGCAACAGCCGGAAGTCAATATCGTTCGCACGGCTATTCAGGCGCTCGCGGCAGTTCTGGGAGGCGCGCAATCGCTTCACACGAATTCGATGGATGAAGCGTTGGGACTGCCTACGGAACACGCCGCGCGAATTGCTTTAAGGACGCAACAGGTGATCGGCTACGAATCCGGCGTAGCCGACACGGCGGACGCGCTGGCAGGCTCGTATGCGATTGAGCATTTGACGAACGAGATAGAGCGGCTCGCCTCTGACTACATCAGAAAGATAGATGATCTTGGCGGAATGCTCTCGGCAATAGAATCGGGATACGTTCAACGCGAAATCGAGAGCGCGGCTTACGATTACCAGCGCGAGGTCGAATCGGGCCATCAGGTGGTCGTCGGCGTGAATCGTTTCACGATTGCCGAAGAGACTGCGGTTCCTTTGCTCAAGCTCAACGAAGCGCTTGAGCGCGAGCAGATTGAAAGATTGAAAGCTGTGCGCGCGCGCCGCGACGACAGGGCTGCGCGCGCGGCTCTCGATCAGGTTGAGCAGTCGGCGCGAACGGAAGAGAACCTGATGCCGCACATCGTCCGCGCAGTTGAAAGCTATGCGACGCTCGGCGAAATATCCGACCGACTTCGCGCAGTCTTCGGCGAGTACACGGGTGCAAGATACGACTGATTGTCACAATCGCGCATCCGGCAGAAAGGAGGTTCGTATGGCAAGCAGACGATCAGAACCGCTCTACAGCGTTGAAGAGTATCTGGCGATGGAGCGCGCGTCCGAAGAGCGCCACGAATATCTGGACGGTTATATCTTCGCAATGGCGGGTGAAAGCGGGGCGCACGCTGACATCTCTACAAACTTAGTTAGAGAAGTCAGCACTCAATTGAGGGGTACGCCTTGCCGGGTGAGGACAAAAGACACAAAGGTTCACAGCGGCCCAACCCCCCTGTATCGCCGCACAACGAAAGGCTTCTTCTCTTACCCTGATCTCGTCGTGATATGCGGAGAGCCGCAGTACCACGACGAGCATCAGGACGTTGTTCTAAACCCGACGGTGATTATCGAAGTTTTGTCTGAATCAACCGAAGCCTTTGATCGCGGCGTAAAGCTTCTGCGCTATCGCACCCATAACCCCACGCTTACTGATTATCTGCTCGTCTCGCAATCTTCTCCCTGGATTGATTATTTTCACAAGGACGCCAATGGCGAATGGATATACTCCTCCATCTTAGGTTTGGAGAGCAGTCTTCATATCGCCTCGATTGATTGCAGGCTGCATCTGGCGGAGGTTTATGATCGCGTCGTATTTCCGCCGGAAGAAGATGAAGAGCAAAGCGAAGAGTGATTGCTTGACAAAGAAAATGCCCATGATTAGAAAGAGGCTGCGCCAGTGGAACGCAGAAACCATTTAACAATCGGAGCTTGAAATGAAACGGCTACTTGTGCCCGCGATTGCCATCTTAGTGATCTTATCGAACAGTTCGTTTTTACCTGCGCAGCAGAAAGATAAAAACGCCGAACGCGCGCGAAAAATCCATTTCTCTTCCATCGTTCTCGACACGCATATCGACACGACTCCGAAATTGCAGGGGGATTGGAAATTCACAGAAGAACATAAGGTCGGAGCCATTGATCTGCCGCGCATGAAGCGAGGCGGGCTCAATGCGCTGTTCTTTTCAATCTACATGCCGGGCACTGTGACGGGGCCGAAAGCTGTGAGTGATTCAATCGAACGCATCGCGGCGGTGCATAAACTCGCAGCCGATATGCCCGATCAGGTCGCCGTCTGCGTGACCGCAGATCAGGTGCGAAGGGCGCACAGGGAAGGGAAGATCGCCGCGCTCATGGGCATGGAGGGCGGCCACATGATTAACAACAGCCTGCCTGTGCTCAGAATGTATGCGGCGCTGGGCGTGCGATATTTGACTCTCACTCATTCGGTGAATACGGATTGGGCCGATTCTTCGACAGACACGCCAAAGCATAACGGGCTGACCGATTTCGGCAAGGATGTTGTGCGCGAATTGAATCGTCTGGGCGTGATGGTTGACATCTCGCATGTTGCGGACAAGACGTTCTGGGACGCGCTGGAAGTGAGCCGCGCGCCGATGCTTGCTTCGCATTCGTCCTGCCGCGCGCTTTCGGATCATCCACGCAACATGACGGACGATATGATAAAGGCGCTCGCGGCAAAAGGCGGGGTCATTCAAATAAATTACCTTGACGGTTTCATCGATAATGATCTGGCGCAGTACAACAGGAAGCGACAGGCGCTGATGCGCGGAATGGAGGCTCAGTATCCGGGAAGCGAAAACATTGCCAAACGCCGCGAAGAGGCTGCCCGGCAACTCGGAGCGCCGCCCAAAGTGAGTTGGGAAAAGATTATCGAACATATCGACCACGCCGTTAAACTTGTCGGCGCAGATCACGTGGGACTGGGATCGGATTTTGACGGCGGCTCGATGCCTGTTGGAATGGAAGACGCCTCCAGTTTGCCCAGAATCACCGAAGCGCTGGTGCGCAAAGGTTACAGCGAATCGGACATGCGAAAGATACTCGGAGAAAACACGCTGCGAGTTCTGACTGATGTCGAGCGCGTTTCACAACAGTTGAAAGCTCAGGAAGCGAAAGGTCAAAAGTAAGAGCAAGCCAAAAATAAGAGCAAGCCAAAGGTAACCGGTTGATTGCCAGGCATCGAATGAGCGACAACATTCTCGAAATCAAAAACCTCAGCACGCATTTCTTTACACGCGCAGGCACGGTCAAAGCGGTTGACGATGTAAGCTTCGATCTTCGGCGCGGCTCGACGCTCGCCCTGGTCGGCGAATCGGGCAGCGGTAAATCGGTCACAAGTCTTTCAATAATGCGGCTCATAATGCCGCCGGGAAAAACGGTCGCGGGCGAAATCATATTCAATGGCCGCGACCTGATGCAGCTTGACGGCAACGAGATGCGCCGGATGCGCGGGCGCGAAATCGCCATGATCTTTCAAGACCCGATGACTTCGCTAAACCCCGTCTACACCGTAGGCGATCAGATAGCCGAAGCCGTTGAGCTTCACGAACATTTATCGCGAAGGCAGGCATGGGCTAAAGCGGTCGAGATGATGCAGCGCGTAAAGATTCCTGACGCCGTGCGGCGCGCCCGTGATTACCCTTATCAACTGTCGGGCGGAATGCGTCAGCGCGTGATGATTGCGATGGCGCTGTCGTGCAATCCCAAACTGCTGATCGCCGACGAACCGACCACGGCGCTCGACGTAACAATACAGGCAGAGATACTCGATCTGATTAAAAGCCTGAAAGACGATTTCGATCTTTCGATGCTGCTCATCACACACGATCTCGGCGTCGTGGCAGAGACTGCCGACCGCGTCGCAGTGATGTATGCCGGGCGCATAATCGAACAGTCGCCCGTTCGCGAAATCTTTCATAGCCCGAAGCATCCTTACACGGAAGGCTTGCTCAGGAGCGTGCCTCGATTGACCGAAGAAGGAATAAGACGGCGGCGGCTCGAAACCATCGAAGGCACCGTTCCGAGCATTCTCGATCTGCCCGCCGGGTGCAAGTTCGCGCCGCGCTGCTCTTATGTGATCGAAGAATGCACGTCGGTCGAGCCTGCGCTCGTAGAGGTAAACCCGGATCACCTTGCGCGCTGCATCCGTTTCGATAAGATCGGCGATAACTCGGCAAAAACGCATGCTGAACGCTCAGGCGGTCTTGCGGCGAGTGAATTGAAAAGATGAACAACGGAAATCTGGTCGAGATAAAAAATCTCAAAAAACATTTTCCCACAGGTGAAGGGCTGTTCGGCGCAGGCAATGATACGGTCAAGGCCGTTGACGATGTCAGCTTCACAATTCGCCGTGGCGAGACGTTCGGGCTTGTGGGCGAATCGGGTTGCGGCAAATCGACTACGGGCCGGTGCGTGCTTCGACTAATCGAACCGACATCGGGCGAGGTGCGTTTTGACGGGCGGGACCTGCTCTCTCTCGATTCAAAAGAGCTTCGCCGTCTGCGGCGCGAGATGCAGATAATTTTTCAAGACCCGTACTCTTCGCTCAATCCCCGAATGCAGGTCGGCGAGATAATCGCAGAACCGCTGCACATTCACGGCGTAGGTAATCGCCAGATGCGACGCGCGCGCGTTGACGAACTGCTCGGACTGGTCGGCCTCATGTCCCAGCATGCTGCGCGTTACCCTCATGAATTTTCAGGCGGCCAGCGCCAGCGCATAGGCATCGCGCGCGCGCTTGCGCTCAATCCGAAATTCATCGTCTGTGACGAACCGGTTTCGGCGCTCGACGTATCTGTGCAGGCGCAGGTGGTGAACCTGCTTCAGGATTTGCAGGAGCGTCTGGGGCTAACATATCTTTTCATCTCGCACGGGTTGTCGGTGGTCGAGCACATTTCGACGCGGGTTGGAATAATGTATCTGGGCAAGCTGGTTGAGGTGGCCGCGAGCGAAGAGATATTTCATAACCCGCTGCATCCGTACACGAAGGCGTTGCTTTCGGCGATACCCGTGCCCGATCCTGACGCGCGCCGCGAGCGCGTGGCGTTGACAGACGAGATTCCTACGGCTATAAGTCCACCGTCGGGCTGTCGCTTTCGCACGCGCTGCCCGATGGCCGAGCCTCGTTGCGCGGAAAACGAGCCGCAACTGGTCGAAGTCGGCCCGGGCCATTTCGTCGCGTGCATGGTTGTTGCGCCCGACGAAAACCGGTAGCGGGCATGGATGGTTGCGCCAAACACCAAAACGTAGCAGAATGCGGATTGCGGATTTCACCAGTTCGCATACAGACTGCCTCCAGGAGAACCATATATGAGTGAATCGCCCGATCAGATGCCTGCATATGCCGCTCCTGTAACACAGCAACTTCAGCCGGAAGAGCCTGCGAAACTGAACTTCAGTCAGCGGCTCATTGGGATCATCTTTTCGCCCGGCCCTACCTTTGAGGATATAAACAGAAAGCCCACCTGGCTTGCGCCTATCCTCATCTCGATGGTTCTGGTCGTCGTCGGCACGGTCTGCTTCAATCTGATGGCAAAGCCTGACTGGGATCGCATATTTCGCACTCAGATAAAAAAGCAGATGGAAAAAAGCGGGCAATCGATGACGGCGGAACAGATTGACCAGAGAGTCGAGTTATCAAAAAAGATAGTCCCTCTATTTCCTGTAATCGCTGCGGTCTCTGTGCCCATAGTCTACATAGTGGTCGCAGGAATTCTGGCGCTGGGCATGATGCTCATTCAGGCGCAGGCAACGTTCAAAAAAATTCTCTCTGTGGTTGGGTGGTCCTGGACAGGGACTGCCCTGGTCCAAACTATTGTGGGAATCATTGCGATGCTGGTGCAGGATCAGGAAACCCTCAACAACATTGATCCGACACAGGGTGTCAATATCGTGCCATCAAATCTCGGAGCCTTTCTGCCCGAAGGGACCTCCGGCGCTATGATGGCGTTTGCAACCTCGATAGACATATTTTCCATCTGGTATCTGATATTGCTTTCGATGGGGTTGGCGGCAATCGCCGGGTCGCGCAGGATTACAGCAAAAAAGACAGGCATGATGGTCCTTGGCTTCTTTGTTGTATTCGTGATTATTAAGATTGGATGGCGAGCCGTCTTCGGTTAACCACCTGTTACATCACTCGACAATGCCGCGAGCGTGTATTGATAAAGCTCTGCGCTCGCGGCACAGCCTGAATCTATCGCCTTTCGCTCAGCCTGTGTATTAACATCGGGCGCTCTCTGATGGTCATGCCTGTTCTATATTGAAGCGAATTTTTTACACCTCTCGACTGCTGACTATAATATAAACTTTTCCACTACGATGAACCTCCGCTAAAACCGGCGTTTTTCGCGCAGCAATTATTTTCTATAACCCTGCCTCTGGCGGCACGACGATTGCTTTACGTATTTGAGGGATGTTGAACTGAACTCAGTGGATAAATAGAGAACAGGAGCGATATACGTGGTGAAACCAGACGTTGATATTGTAGAGCTTTTTGAACAGATGCTGTTTCAGCGCGCATCCAAAGGCATAAGACCAGTGCTTTATGTATCTTCTTATACTGATCTTGAGTGCAGCATGCTGATGCTGTTGGATGAAACAAGGGAAGGCCATTCGTCAGGGATTCAGCAACCTGTGGCGAAAGGCATAGGATATTACGTCGCTAAGAACTAGCTAACGGTTGCGACAAAACGCCTCAATGTTGTGCGTGGCATAAATGCAACTATTCATACCGGAGCGCCTCGATGGGATCGAGGCGCGCTGCTTTTATCGCAGGCCATAATCCGAATACCAGTCCTACCGAACACGACACGAAGAATCCCAGCAACACAGCCCATAGCGGAATGACCGACGGCAATGTAGGCGCAAGCTGATGAAGCCCCAGACTGACGAGCCAGCCGATCAGAATGCCGATCACCCCGCCCACAGCCGTCAGCGTTATTGCTTCGGTCAGAAATTGCCAGATGATGTCGGCCTTTCGCGCGCCTATCGCCCGTCGAACGCCTATCTCTTTCGTGCGCTCTGTTACCGATACCAGCATGATATTCATTACGCCTATGCCGCCCACGAGCAGACCCGCGGCTGAGAGCGGAAAGACTATGACGCTTGCGATTGCGGCAAACTGCGCGATAACTTCAAATATGCTGCCGGGCGTGCTGATGCCGAAATCGTTCGGTTTACTGTTAGGCACTTCGCGGCGGCGGCGCATAAGCTCTGTTATTTGATCTGTCATCCTGCCGAACATATCGGGCTTCGCCTTTACGGTGATGCTGATGTCTTCGATTTCCGGATGATCTCGTTTGATCGTATCAAAGGGGACGATCAACTGGCGGTCTTCGACAGGGTCGCCTCCGAACAATCCGCCCGGCGCTTTCTCCATCACACCGATGACGCGATAAATTTTGCCATCGACTTCTATCTCTTTGTCGAGCGGCGCAAGGCCGCC
This sequence comes from Blastocatellia bacterium, assembly GCA_963804815.1. GTDB lineage: Bacteria > Acidobacteriota > Blastocatellia > UBA7656 > UBA7656 > DATEKX01. The sequence continues at coordinate 1,001,931 of CAWDRU010000002.1, forward strand.
GAATAACGTATCAGCGATTGCATATCCGATGACGGCGACCTGCGCTCTGTGCTCCTGCTCGGACGGAACGAAGAATCGCCCGGTCTGAATATAGACGTTTCGCACTTGGTCGTAATTCGACCACACGCCGAAGATCAGCGGGCGGTTGGCTTCTATGCCTTTGTATTTGACGATGGGCTGAGTGCCTGACGGGCCGAACGAGCCGACGACCACAGTCGGGCTGACGCCCATGACGGTCGGCAATTCGGCTATGGCTTTCGCGTCGTCAACAGTGACGTTCTTGCGTGTGCGCTCGGATTGCGAAGGGCGGCTGAAGCGTATGCCTATGTTGTCCCACTTGGTGACGAAGACCTGATCCGGGCCAAAGCGTTTCGTCTGCTCAAGCACAAATTCTCTGAGGCCCGTGAGAAAAGACGAGATCGCGATGACGGTCATCGTGCCGCCAATTACGCCGAGCATAGTGAGCGCCGAACGAACCTTGTGCGTTCGCAGGGTGTCGAGCGCCATCAAAACATTTTCGCCAATTTCCTGAATATGCATTGTTAAATGGCTGAGTACCGAGTAGCAGGCACTGAATAAAATCTATTCAGTGCCTGCTACTCGGTACTCAGTCCTAATCCGCGCGCAACGCCGTTATCGGGTCGAGCCGCGCTGCGCGATTCGCCGGATACATTCCAAAGAATATGCCTACCAGAGTAGAGACTGTTATCGCAATGACAGGTGCCCAGAGCGGAATGGCAACAGGCACTGGCGCGAACCTCCCGACGATTGTCATAAGCGCGACGGCTACCAGCAAGCCGATTAATCCGCCCAGCCCCGACAGCATCGCCGACTCAATGAGGAACTGAACCAGTATATCGCGCCGCGTCGCTCCAAGCGATTTACGTATACCTATCTCGCGCGTGCGCTCGGTGACGGTCGCAAGCATTATGTTCATAATAACGATGCCGCCGATGACCAGCGATATGCCGACTACAGGAAAGGCCACTGCCGCGACCGTGCCCGTTATCGTCCCGAACAATTGCTCTGTCACTTCGTCTGTCGCAATAGAGAAATCGTCCGGCTGGTTGTAATCCAGTTTGTGGCGGGTTCTCATCACCACGCGCACCTGATCCTGCACTTTTTCAGACGCCACTTTATCGCGCCCGCGAACGACGAGGCGGAAAGTCGGTGAACTGCGTTTGCCGAACGATTTGAAGAAAGTCATAAGCGGCAGGTGTACGTAGTTGTCCTGCGATTGCCCCAGGACGGAGCCGAGCTTTTTGGCTACGCCGATGACTGTATAAAGATCGCGCCCGATCTTCACCTCTTTGCCAATCGGGTTGGATTCGTTAAAGAGTCCTTCGGCGACTTCCGAGCCGAGAAAGACGATATCCCTGCGGCTCTGGTCGTCAAACTCGCTGATGTAACGCCCCTGCGCCACCTCGACGTTCGACAGCAGAATAGTGTTTGGCGTAACACCCTGCACGCCTACGCTCTCAAGGGTTATGTTGCCGAATTTGATGGGCTGCGAGCCGCCGTCCTGCGCTCCGATCTGTTCGGCCAGCGTAACCTGTTCGCGCAGCGCCGCCAGATCGTCAATCGTGAGGTCGGGATTTTTGCGAAAGGCTTCCAGAAATTTCTGAAAATCTCCGAAGCTCGTGACGCTTGCCTTCTGAACGGTGAAAACGCCCTGTCCGAGCGTTGCTATCTTTTCTTTGATATAGACGTTCGCGCCTTCGATAACGGTGGCGACAGCCGTGACTACGGCAACACCGATTATGACGCCAAGCAGTGTGAGAAACGATCTCAGCTTATGCGCCATGATTGAAGCAATAGCGATTTTTGCTGCTTCGAGGTACTTGTACATAGAAACCGGTTGAGTCTATTGTGCCGAATTCATGAGTATAGCAAAAATCAGAGGCCAGCGGTCAGAGGTTAATGGTCGGTTGGAATTATTTTAAACTCCCGCTGACCACAGACCTTTGACCGCTGGCCTCCGAACTACCGTTGCCTGCCAGCCTTTAAATGCTATCTTCGCACATCCCTGTTGATGCGACCGTCGAGGATATGAAGCGTGCGATGAGCGTGCTCGGCTATGTCAGGCTCGTGTGTCACCAGAATGATGGTGTTGCCCTGGCGGTGAAGCTCATCAAACAATCCCATGATCTCCTGCGATGTCTGCGAGTCGAGGTTTCCGGTCGGCTCGTCTGCGAGGATGATTGAAGGATTGTTGACAAGCGCGCGCGCGATGGCTACGCGCTGGCGCTGGCCGCCCGACAACTCGTTGGGCCTGTGATCCATGCGTTTTGAGAGGTCAACGCGATCAAGCGCGCGTTTGGCCATCTCGATTCGCTGAGCTTTCGGGGTGCCGTTATAAATCAGCGGCAGCTCTACGTTGTGCAAAGCTGTTGCTCGCGGCAGAAGGTTGAAGGTTTGAAAGACGAAGCCTATCTCTTTGTTTCGGATGTAAGCAAGCTCGTCGTCGTCCATCTCCGACACCAGTTTCCCGTTGAGGATATACTGGCCTGAACTTGGCGTATCGAGGCAGCCGATCAGGTTCATCAGCGTTGATTTGCCCGATCCCGAAGGCCCCATGATGGCGAGGTATTCGCCTCGGTCAAGCTCGAAAGAGACGCCCCGCAGAGCATGCACTTCCTCGGCTCCCATCACGTAAGTCTTCCACAACTCCTCAGTGCGTATGACAATATCGGCTCCCGGAGCCGTTTTAACGTATTGCAATTCTTTTTCGAGCACAGCTTCGTCTACCATCGCCTCGCCTCTATTTGTATCCGAAGAATTTGCCATTAAATTAAGAGTACGACAGCCGGGTGCGCACGTCTACTCCTAACTCTTTGTCTCGGTTCCAGTCGGTTTGGGTTCGCGCTTTATCTGGTCGCCGTCTTTCAATGTGCGCAGGGTCTTGTAGGGCCCGATGATGATCTCTTCATTCTCTTTCGGCCCGCTCTTAATTTCGATCTCCTGATCGCCCTTGATGCCGGTTACCACCTCTCTGAATTGCGCGCGACCGTTTTCAAAGACGAATACGCCTTCGACCTCTTTCTTCTTCTGCGCGCCGCCGCCTGCCGGTTGCTCAGGCTGTTGATCCTTGGGCAACTCGTGCGGAACGATTGCCTGCAACGGCACTGTGAGCACGTTGTCAATCGTCGCTGTGGTAATTACGGAGGTGGCCGACATGCCGGGCCGCAGTTTGGCGGCGATTTCAGGAGTCGGGTTGAGCTTGATCTTCACCAGAAAATCTTTTGCTTCCTGCGAGTTTGCAGATGAAGTAATGGTCTGACCGGACCGTGTGATGGCCGAAGCGCCTTTCTCGATGACATCGCCGTCAATCTCTATATCGCCGAGCGCGTCAACTTTTACTCTGGCCTTCTGTCCCACCTGCACGTCTGCGATGTCCGTCTCGTCAACTTTGATTTCGGCGTTGATCTGTGACATGTCGGCGACGGTCAACAGCGGAGTTGACGAGAAACTCGCGAGCGCGTATTCGCCCACCTTGACCGGCAGGCTCGACACCACACCGTCAATTGGAGAAAAACGAGTCGTCTTCTTCAACTGGTCGGCCTGTTGAGCAAGCTGGGCCTGGCCCTGCTGGACTCTTTGCTGCGAAGAATTGAGCGCCGCCTGCGCGCGATCAACGGCAAGCTCCGCGTCTTTGACCTGAACCTTGATTTGATTGATGCGCGACTGCTGAGCGTTGGCCAGAGCTTTGGCCTGATCCACACGCGACTTGTACTGATCGAATTGAGATTTGGTTATAATCCCTTTTTCAACCAGTTCTTCGTTGCGTTTGTATTCGTTCTCATTATATTGCAGATCGACTCTCAGCCGCTCAAGGTCAGATTCAGCGGCGGCAAGAGCCGCTTTCATCTGATTGACGTTGTTTTTGGCCTGATCCACCGCGACCATCTGATTTGAAACATCGGCCTGAGTTACGCGAACAGATGCTTCGCCCGCCGAGACTGCGAAAGAAGATTGCGTCGGGTCCACCTTCACAAGCGGCTGCCCTTTTTTTACAGTCTCTCCTTCGGTCACATAAATCTGTTCTACCCGGCCCGGCACTTCTGCCGTCAGGTTGTAGAACTTCACCGGGCGAATATCGCCCGATGCCGTCACCTTCGATTCAAGATGCGTGCGGCGTTCGACGCGACCCGCCTGCACAGGCTCGCCTTCTTTTTTCTGCAATACTTTTGAAAGAGCGATTATCGTAATAAGAGCGACTACAACAGACGCTATGATCACAGTCTTCTTCTTGCGTGTTATCTGCATAAGAAGGGTTTGTCCTCCCGATAGATTGTGCGATTATTCAACCGACTCGTATTACGCCCTTAAATCGTTACAAGTTTCAATAATTTTGCCGGGCTTCACACGAGTTGCCTTATCAATTTACTATGTGGCTCAATAAAATAAGCCAGACTAAATGATAACCAGTGCGATAAAGCGATGTCAAAATATATAGATGCAGGAGGCGGCTTATTTCGAGGTCGATGGCTAATTATAAAAAGCGGATTCAAACTGGAAGTGGCTTGTGTTATCCTGTTCTCCCGTTTGTATGGATGAGCCGATGAACAATATTGAGAATGCCTGCCCCATCTGTGGGGCGAGCGACAACGGGCCGGATGCGCGCTATTGCGAGTCGTGCGGCTCAAAGATAGGTACTGCGCTGATAAAACCGATGCCACCGCCAACGCCTTGCGAACTCGGCAAAGTCATCGCCGGGCGATTTGCCGTCACATCACTGCTTTGGACTGCGCCGACCTATAACGCATACTCGGCCACCGTGCAGGATTCGCCCGGCACTGAATACACCATCATAGAGCTACAGCTTACGAACGGCGACCTGCTGGCAGGAGTGTCGCCGGTCTCTCCTGCTCAGAGCCGGGTTTCAGGCAGCCTCGAAGAAGCCGCCGCCGCATTCGAGCGATTCGGATTGTTCAAGCCGTTTGAGCACGCTGTCGAAGGCGAAACCAGCTATATAGTATTCGAGCAGATTCAAGGGCAGGCCGTCGCGCACATGGATCAGACAGACGAGAAGGTGGCCCGCGCCATAGGCGTTCAGCTTTGCACGCTGGCAGAGCAGTTTCACCGCAACGGATGGATCTATAACGGATTCGAGCCTTATGGAATCGTCGTCGATTCGCAATCGCGCGTGCGGTTGATAGGATTTGATCGCGCGCGTCAGGCGCTGACTTCTGTCGAAGACGCTCCAGTTTATCCGAATCGCGGCTACACTGCGCCTGAACTGTTTGAACAGAAGGCCGTTTACGATGTCCGGTCCGATGTTTACTCGATAGGCGCAGTTCTGCAATACCTGCTGACGGGCGAAAGCCTCAGCCCGGATGAAAGCTCCTGCCTCTATCCCATAGCGACCGTCTTTCCGAACTTCGAGCGATTGCTTGAGCGCGCGCTTGCCCCGGACCCTGCGGACCGGTATCAAAGCGCGGCAGAGTTTCGTGAAGCGCTCTCGGATCTGAATCTGCCTGTCGTTTTGCAGTCGGGCCATTTTACGGATGTCGGGCTGATACGCGAGTTGAATGAAGACAGCATACTTGCTCTTAATCTGACGCAGTATTTTGAATCCGTTCAAACGCAGATCGGCATTTATATCGTCTCGGACGGCATGGGCGGCGAAGCGGCAGGTGAAGTGGCCTCGCGCGTCTCTGTCCGCGCAGTGGCCGAGTGGGTGACCGAAAAACTGATATCGGCTTCGCTCAAGTCAACGCACGAAGAGAAGATCGCCGCGCCGACACACACGGGCGGGCTCAGGCTCGCCATCGCCGACGGCTACGAGATGGCGACCACTGAGATGTTGAAGCAGGCCGTCTCTAATGCCAACCGCGAAGTCCTCGCCTATGCCCGCGCCAATCCTGAAGAGCGAGGGCTGGGCGCAACGCTGACGGTTGCGATGATCGTCGGCGAAGTGCTCACGATTGCGCACGTAGGCGACAGCCGTTGTTATCTGCTCACGGGTGACCGCCTGGAGCAGGTCACAGAAGATCATTCGCTGGTTCAAAAGATGGTCAACACCGGAAACCTCTCGCGGTCTGAAGCGCGCATACATCCTTATCGCAACGTGATCTACCGCTCGATAGGCGCGGACGAAAGGATCGAGATTGACATCATCCGTCGCCATCTTTCGAGCGGCGATGTGATTATGCTGTGCAGCGACGGGCTGAACGGCATGTTGAGCGATGACCAGATCCGTGACATCCTTATGGTGAATCCCGACCCATACACGGCGGCAAAAGAACTGGTCGTTGCGGCCAACGCCGCCGGTGGCGAAGACAATACTTCTGTCATCGTCGTGCGCCTCTCCTGATTGGGGACTTGAAATTCCAAAATTCAACTTTCGTGAGAATTCCTGAATCATTTGGCGAAAATGTGACGGGATTTGTTACCCCGCATTCCATAAAACGTTACCTGCCCGACCGGCTCGATTCAGCTTACATTGTTTTCAAATGACTTATTCCTACCCTAATTGGGTCTGAGCGTTGGCACAGGCATTGCACAAGCTACAGACGTAGCTTCAAACAAGAAGCAATCAGGATCACGGGGGCGATGCTGGCTGCCGATTAAGAAGTAGGAGCTACAAAAAAGACCTGCAAGCTGCGAGGCCAGGATGACGGGGGCCATGCTGAACTTCGCAGCTTGCTTCGTTTATAAATCATTCCTCGCACAGGGCTGTTCCCTCAAACCCTTAGCCGCATTAAAAGGCAGGTAGTCGAAAATGAATATGCAAAACCTCACAAAAGAAGTCGGCCAGCTGGATCTGCTCATAAACGCAGTATCGAGCGAGATAGCCGAACACGTATCTTCAAATGGATATGACAAAGTATTTTCAGAGATGCAGGAAGCGCTCGACGAATTGCGCCTTTCGCGCGGCGTCAGACTGATGTTGTTCAACGCATACGACAGGCGAGTCAATCGTTACGCGACAAGGACCGCAAACAATCACTCGCAACGCCGAGTGTACAGTTCGTTCAGGCGCGCGAGCTGATTGGTTGAAGCAGTCATACATCACCTCTGAATATTGATTTCAGACACGAACAGGAGAATCACCAATGTCGAGCACCAGTCAAAGCTATCAGGGTGGATTAGAAATAAACGAATCAGGCCGAGATACCGCATTCCTGGCCTACGGCGACATCAACTATTTATTGCCGCCCGAATCCAGCCCGTCCGATCAGCTGGCGGAACTCGCTCTTAACGACGCGGATGAAAACCTTGCCGAATCCGCAGATCCACATTCAATAGAAGATGACGCTTTGAAATCTCCGATTGATGATGACTCGGACCTCGACCTTTCTGCTGGTGACACAGACAAAGCTTCTGATCCTGTGCGGGTCTACATGCGCGAGATGGCTTCCGTGCCTTTGCTTACGCGCGAAGGCGAGACGATACTAGCCAAAAGAATCGAACGCGGGGAGCAGCGCGCGCGAAAAGCGGTCTCTCGCTCGCCAATTTCGATTGAGCGCATACTGGCTCTGGGTGACGGGCTTCGACGCGGCAGGCTGAATATCAGAGAGATCGTCGATTTCAGCGATCAGGATGGCGTGACCGATGAACTTGTTCAGGAGTATATCGAAGTTGCGCTGGCACAGGTGTCGGAAATCAAAAAGGGCTATGCCCGCGCTCTCAAACTTGCAGAGCGGTTGCGGACGGAACCGAAGAGATCGCAGAAGCGGCCTCAACTCCTTAACAAGCTTGCCCGTGTGCGGGTCGAGCTTGGGCGCGAGATGCGCGCTTCAGACCTCGCGCGACAACAGCACGATCATCTCGTTACGCTCATTTGTGAGGCTGTAGGTCAGGCACGCGAAGCGAAAGCAGAGATTACAAAAGCGCGACGCGCGCTCGACACGAAAAAGCGTAAAGATGATGAGCCGAAGCTCAAGCGCAGCCTGCGCGAAGCGGAGCGAAAACTTGCTCAGCTGGAATCGCTCTGGCGCGTGAGCGTGGTCGAAGTAGAACGCTCGAATGCCGCAATAATCAAAGGGAAATTCGACGCAAGCGAAGCCAAAAACGAGCTTACGGAAGCGAACCTCCGGCTGGTCGTTTCGATTGCCAATAAGTACTCCAATCGCGGGCTGCCGTTGCTGGACCTGATTCAGGAGGGAAACATCGGATTGCTGAAGGCCGTCGATAAATTCGAGTGGCGACACGGATTCAAGTTTTCAACATACGCGACATGGTGGATCAGACAAGCCATCACGCGGTCGATTGCCGATCAGGCGCGAACGATTCGCATACCCGTTCATATGTTCGATACCATAAGCAAGCTGATGCGCTGCACGCGCGCGCTCGTTCAGGAACTGGGACGCGAGCCAAGCTGCGACGAGATTGCAGAGAAGATGGAGTTGCCCGTAGTCAAGATTCGCAGCATTTTGAGAGTCGCGCAGCAACCCGTCTCGCTCGAAACACCTGTGGACGAAGAAGAGAGTTCGCATCTGGGCGATTTCATCGAAGACAAATCGATAGTCAACCCTGCCGATGCGCTCATCGAGAACAACCTGCGCAATGCGACGGACGAAGCTTTGCGAATGCTTACGCCGCGCGAAGAGAAAGTAATCAAGATGCGCTTCGGGCTTTGCTCAAGCGGCAACGAACACACGCTTGAAGAGGTGGGGCAGCACTTTTCGATAACACGCGAGCGCGTTCGTCAAATCGAAGCGAAGGCATTAAGGAAGCTCGGACACGCCGCGCGCTCACGCAAGCTGCGCTCGTTTCTACAGGGTGCCAGACTCTGCGGATAGCCTGAAACATATTCATAAAACCAGCCGTTAAAGGTAAGCGCGACGAATTGAAATTAATTCGTCGCGCTTACCTTTTTTACTCGTCTCGAAAATATTCCAAAATCGATCCGAACCGATTTGTCGGCAGGGGGGTCATAATAGTTGTATGACAGATGAGATGGGAACCGAGCGGGAAAGCTGGCTGGTGTTGCGCGCTCAGTCAGGAGATCAGGAAGCCCTGAGCGCGCTGCTTGAATCTGTTCAAGGCCCGCTCTTTCGTTATATTTCAAGTCTTGTAAGAGAACAGACCTTGGCGGAAGACATTCTTCAAGAGGTCTTTATTCGCATCTATCGCAAGCTGAAGTGGCTGGAAGATGCGGAGGTCTTTCGCGCCTGGGCTTACCGGATCGCGACGAGAGAAGCATTCAGGTATCTCAAACGGGAACGGCGGTGGTCAAAACAGGTCAGAGAGGAAACTGCTTTGAATATGATTGCCGCTCCGCCGCCGCGCGAAGAGTTTGCGCCCGAATTACTCGACAGGCTTCCGCAACTGATAGCCGGTCTCTCGCCAGCCAGTCGCGCGGTGATCGTTTTGTACTACCTGCACGATATGTCGCTTGAAGAAGCGGCTGCGGTGCTGCGAATTCCTCTTGGGACTGTCAAATCGCGGCTGGCTTACGGGCTTGCAGGTTTACGTCAGCAGTTGAAGAAAAAGAATGGAGGCCGGGATGTTAAATCGTGAAGAGCAAGGTGAAAATGGAAGCTCAGCCGCATTCGATAAAAAGATGAAATATGCGGTGATTGCTTTCGCCATCATTGAATTCATCGTGATCGTAGCTGCCATCTGCTACAAAATTCGCCGGTGAATAATTAATCGAACGAAGGAGGCCATTATGTCGGACAAAGTCAATCTGGATCGGGTTCGCGCAGAAGCATTAGGGCGTATTGAGCAGAGCGAGAGAAATTTTAAACTGGCATTCTTTGCAGGCGCAGTTTTAGAAATGGTCTTTCTTGCCGGGTTTATTCTTGCGGCAGACTTTACCAATCGCCTGCACCTGCTGTTGCTGATTGCAACTGTGGGAAGCTACTCGGTTATAGTGCTTGGCCTTGTAGCGCTTGGGGCGCACGCCAATCGCGGCACGCTGCGCGTCGTAAAAGCGATTGAATTGCTGAAAGATCAGCTGGAGAACAGTAAGCGATGAGCGGCTAAGAGAACAATTCGTCTACAGCGAGCATCCATCCGGGCACGGCGGGTTCGGCATTGGCTGTGTCACCGGGCCGGAATATTTGAGGATTGGCTGGATCACTTGCATTGTAGGATTTGATAACGTCGGGGCTGAGCAGGTCAACATCCCATATAACAATGGTTCCCGCCGCAAAATAATCCCGGCGCTTTTCAGCCATCTTCTGCTCCGCTTTCGGCCCATAGTCGTTTTCGCTTCTGATCTCGACTGCAAATACCGGCGAGCCTTCGAGAAACTTCATGCCTGTGATCTGACCCGTGTGCCACGCCACGTCCGGGCTGAACGACTCACGATTAGGCAGGCTGACTCGAAAACCAGTGTTGTCCGGATAGGCACGGCCAGGCGTTTTCCCCTCGTGCAGGCGCAGACTGATATAAACAGACCCTCCGGCGCGCGCGGGTATATCTCCGGTCGGTGGCATCAGCAGGATTTCTCCATCTACGATTTCAGCTTTACCATTTTCCGGGAGATGATAAAGGTCTTCGATTCTGCTTCGCGCTTTCGTCGTCATACAGCTATCTCACAATCTTCTGCTGCCTTTAAGCTGATGGCATGGATACATATCTATGATGCTGTATCGCATATATTGCCCTTTGGATTGGGCTTCCATCAACCCTTTGTATTCTGATGCGGGCACGTTCTCATAGCAATATATGCGGCCACTGGTAAAGATGACTTCCAATGTGCGTGACTCCTGATCATAGCCCACAGCATGAATCATGCTTGATTCCACGGTCGTCAATTTCATGCTTTGTCACCTCTCTGTATTGGATTGCGATGAAACAGATGGCTGAATAATACCACTGCCTTTTCTGATACGAAAAACTAAAATTACTTCGCATCCTGTTCATTTAGTGCGGCCTCCCGCTCAGCCTGCTTGCGTTCCCATTCATCAATCACTTGCCGCCCTGCGGGGCCGAGGTTTTCGAGCAATTCGCGGATTGTCGGTTTAATAGGGTCCGAATAGCTTCTAAAAAGTTTGCCGAGTTGCATTACCAATTCGATATCGCTCCATGGGGCTCGACGATACCATCCTATTACCAATGCCGCTAGTAGCTCCTCTTTTAACTGAAAATTTTCGTTTGTGATTTGACGAAGAAACAAGTCACAATCTCCCCATATGTCTTTGCTGAATGTATCGCGCGGCAATAGTTGTTGAGCGCTTAACGCCCAGGCCGGATAGCGTCCCAGTTTTTTCGATTTTTGTTGACGCCAGATGCGATAAAGTAGCGAGATCATTTCTGGCTCTGGAAGAGTAGTTGACAGATTGCTTCTGCCAATACAAGCCAGCGCCCAACAAGCAGCAATACTGCTAGGCCAGTCGCTGGAATCCAGCATCCCACTTATACCCTGTAATATGAGTTGAAAACATTGTCGGAGATCGGCTTCCGTAGTTTTCATATCTACTGGGCCGCCATTGAGGTAGGCCAATTCCTTACATGCAAGTGCTGCTCGAATTTTGCCAAGCCGATCACCAGTCTCCAAATCGTTTCGCAGAGAATTTGCTATGCTGTCGGGTATCACTAGCCCTTCATCACCAAAATGCAAATAACAGGATATCTGTACTAAGGCTTCACTATATTTTTCAAATTTCTTGCCGCCCGCAAGATATTCTTGCTCCACTGCTTCCTGGAAAATGGCACCGAACTTTCCTCGCAGAATTGGTACAACCCATTTTCTACCTATTATACTTTTACCATACTTAAGGCATTAATATACTTGACTCATATGTCGTAGATATGCCAATATGGAGGCGTTCACAATATCAGTTAGTGAGCCTACTTGATATGATACAGACTTCAGCTCGACTCTTTTTTAAGATTACAGCTCTGCTAGAGTTAGCCCGTGTAGTAAGTGAGGATACTGAGTCTAGCCGTGTTGCCACAGGTGAGGACTTACTTGGAACCTTGAACAGTATACTTGACCTGTGCAAAGAGACTGATCTCTCCTTATCCATTATGTATATAAATCAAATGACTGAAAATATTAATGCGGGAGAATACACTTTCAATAGATATGGGCGTGAACTCACTATTCTGAAAGGACGTATTGAGGATGAACTAGATTCAGTACGTTTCTTACGCATTCCTCCACATCAGACCGAATTATATAAAGATGTTCCGCAATTTGGGGATGAAGCAGCTACCAAGTTCTCAAAAGTTACCAGCGATATTCAAGAAGCGGCTAAATGCCTCGCGTTAGGTCGAACTACAGCCTCAGTCTTTCACTTGATGCGAGTGATGGAGCATGCCACTCAATATCTTGGTAAGAGATTGAACATAAACTTGGTAAGCGAGAAGAACTGGCATAACATTCTTGATGAAGTAGATAAAGCGATCAAAAACTTACCAGCAAAAAATTCCCGGCAGAAAGCTATACGAAATAAGTACGCCGAAACATCAGCGCATCTTCGGATGGTAAAAGACGCATGGAGAAATGACGTAATGCATCCTAAAGAAACCTATACGGAAGAAGAAGCAGAACGTGTGTTTCGTAATGTCAAAGATTTCATAGTTCATCTTGCAACTAAACTATAAGGGTGTTTTCTTTCGCTTTTTCCGCTTCTTTTTTCGCTCGTACTCGGCTTGCCGCTTGTCTATTTCCTCTTTCGGAATAGTCAACACTTGCCTTGCGAGGTCTTCAAATCGCTTGTAAGGCGTTCGCGTGTCTTCGGGCTGCGGTGGAATAATAGGTTTCATCATGCCTCTTTATTGCGGGAATAGCCTATCGGTAAAACCGAATCGCGGCATGTTGCTATCCCGCATCAACGTTTTACCTGTCAGGTCTTTGTAGGTGAGGTGACGGCCAGTCATTTGTGAGCAGGCTTTCAAGAATCGGCCCGCGTCGTTATCTTTGCGGTGATTGAATCGGAACGATTGCTCATCAAGATAACGGAACAGATGAAACGGCATGACGCTAACGTAAGTGCCGCCCAAGCATCGCTTGACGAGACTCCAAAAGTTCTCGATTCCGTTTGTATGAACCTGTCCGCGCACATACTCAAGAGCATGGTTGACTACTTGATGAACGTAATCAGGATGCAAGCCTTCGTAGGATGGAAGCGCATCGGTCATTACTTCCGCGCCGATCTGAACATGCTCTCTTATCTCAGCTTGCAAAGTCTCTCTATCTCGATTCTCTACAACTTTGGTTCTGACTTCGCCTGCGCGTTCAAGTATGCCCATCACGATTGCTTTACCAACGGGGCCGCGACCGTGAATCTTCGCCTCTCGCTTGCTCTTATGCATGTTGCGAGCTTTGCCACCTATGAAAGTCTCGTCAGCCTCAATCGGGCCAGAGAGTTTTTCGAGCGTACCTTGCTGCATTGCAAGGCGTATGCGATGCAACAAAAACCATGCCGACTTCTGAGTAATGCCTAAGCTGCGATGGATTTCATACGAGCTTATGCCGTTCTTATCATTAGCAATCATCCAGATGGCAGTCAGCCACTTATCTAAACCAATCGGGCTGTCTTCCATGATGGTTCCCACTTTGACCGTGAAATTCTTTTTGCAGGCTTTGCATATCCATAGGCGACGGGTCTTGATGAAGTTCGCTTCTTTCGATTCACATGCCGGACACTGGATTCCATTAGGCCAGCGCAGCATGATCATGAAATTCAGGCAGTTATCAGCATCGGTGAAGTATCTGATTGCTTCGATTAGGGTCTGTGGGAATTTCTCTTGGCTTTCCATACCTCAGATTCCACCACAGAATCCCGTATGAGTCAAGTATATTAATGCCATACTTAACATACAGTTCGTGTGCCAGTTCAATGAGCGCAAGACGCAAAGTCGGCGCTGTTACCTGCACTTCGTCAAGAATACATTGGTAGAGTAGAACACCGAGTCGGTTACTCTTTCTGTGGCGTTTACAGATTGCGGTTAGTCGCTTAATCAGTTCTTCCACCTTGCGCCCTGCAAGCACAGCGGCAAGCGGGATGACTTCCCGCCAGCGTTCGTCCTCGAAATGACGTTCCAGCACATCGGCCAGACTTTGCCCTAAATTGCGACCGCGATACTGTTCCTCTACATATCCACGAGCGGCTAGATACTCCTGAAATGTAAGGTGCCGAAACTCATAAACGGGCTGTAGCTCACCATCAATATTTTCATATCCAGTTTGCATCAGCAGGCTGCTGCGATACTCGATGCGCTCGATAAATTCCTGCGGCGAGATGCGGGCAAATTGAAGTTCCGCATCCAATTCTCGACGGGAACTTTTAAGCAGCTTCAGCAATTCCTTATGACCAATCTGCTGTTTGCCTTCCTCCATCATCGCGCAGGCGACATAAGATAACTGGGCCAGCGTCTCGTCCTCGTCCAGCGGTGCGTAGCCTTCGACATTCCATGTGCGGACAAGCACACGAATTGCCTCTCGGTAGAGTGCGGCACGGCTGCGCGGCAGTTCTCCGATCCAGCGTTTCACGACCAGAAGTGTCGTAAGAAGAAGCGGATTCTCTGTAAGCTTGCGGACACGTTCATTGCCCCAGATTGTTTGCCCTAACTCTCTTGCTTCGGCACGCACTTTGTCGTTATCGCCTACAACCTCGACGTGCCATCGCTCGCAGAGGTTCAAAACATCCTCTTCGTCCAGTGGAGTTAGTTTCGCCTGCTCGCAGACGCTGGCCACTACGCCAGCCACCGAGCGAAATCCCGCTTCACGTGATGTAACGATGAGCGCCGCCTGCGGGAACATTGCGACAAACGTGCGCAGGTGTTTTGCGAAGGTTTGCCTCGCTCCCTCGTCAGAGATTTCATCAAGTCCATCTACGAGCAGAAGCGCCTGCCCGGCACGTAAAGCGTTATGAATGGACTCTTGAAAGATCGCACATTCACCGGCATTCATCCCGGCGTGGCGTGGAATATCATCGAGCAACTCAAGAATGGGCCGGTGAGCACGGTCACGCAATTCGCGGCAACGTAAGACAAGCGGCATCCAGTCACGTTCCGGCAGGTCATCAGAAACTTCGCCGCGCCTCTCTGGAAAAGCATAAGCTGTGGCAAGTCGTTTCAGGAGCGTGCTTTTTCCGCCGCCAGGCACTGCAAGCAACGCAAGATGCGAGACTCTTTTCAGTATTTCGCCAATGGAAGAAGCGACTGTTTGTTTTAAGGCAGGATCGTCGTCTGGTTTGGACAGAAAGCTGACTTTGAGCGGCACAAATAGACGTTCAAGCCTCATGCGAGTGGCGCTCAGGTCAGTGTCGGCAGGCAGCCCATCGAGGTGAATGTAACCGCACTCTTCCCCTACCCATTGGCGATAGCTCGCAGCAGTTTTAACCGCGAGCGCGATACGATCAGGTGACTGAGCCGGAGGAGCAAGATACTGAAGCGAATGAAGGGAGCCACCGCATAGGCGGTCAGCATGGATTATTTCCAGCGCAACAGCTTCAGCCAATGGAGTGCCATCAGCATGGATGAGCGCAACGTGCGTTCGCTCTTTGCCATGCGCGTAGTAGATCGCCCACAAATATCCACGCTGATGACCCAAAAGCTCGGCACCGTTCAATACAGCATCGTGTAGCCCCGCGTGTTGAGCACAATGGCCTGCGCGTTCAGCCGCGTCTGTGCGCCCGGCGATAACGCGACACTTTTCCAATTCTTCAACTATCTTTTGAGCGTCGAGCAGGATAATGCGGTCGTCACCCGTTTCGATCTCCTGTTCGATTCCTGTTTCTGTGAAGCCACCGAGCGAAACGAAATAACCTGCAACTGGAATGGAGGCGCTTTTTTTCCGCTCACGGGTCAAAGCGCCGAGGAACTTGTTCAACTCATCACCGCCCATTTTTGCAGCATGGGCTTTGCACTCGCCAACAACACGTCGCGGCTCAAATCGGTGCTTTCCCTGAATATCAAGCTCGCGCCCTGATTTGTGGACATCAAGTCGTAAATCGTCATATCCCAGTGCAAAGAACAAATCTTTAGTCAATCGCGTGAAGAGGTCGCCGCGCTCATTGTTAGTCGCAGCGAGAAGGCGGATTGCAGATGTATTATTCATGACGGCAATAAATTGCCTGAAAAACTTTTCGCTGTCTATTGAACCTGGGCAGAAAGGAACATCAATCGCGAGTAGCGGTCGAACTGGTCGCGGTTGTCGCTTATGATGCTCGACTGCGCGACGGGGCGGTAAGTCAGCCCCGCGCGCTTGATGCCGCGCGCTTCGTTGCGCGCGCGCGCTGGCCATGCACGCTCAAGCAGGTTTCGCATTCTTGAGAAATCATCATCCACTACGGCCTGAGGCAGGACGCTGCTTAACGCTTTAATAGCCGCCTGAAAATTTTGATCTGCGCGAAACGAAAGCGGCGAAACCAGACTCGAATAATCGAAGCCGTCCGCCTTGATGCGAAAGCTGCTTTCAAGCGTTTGGCCGTACACGTCAAGCATCGTTTCATCAGAGCGAAATTCAGCCGTGTCGAGCACACTTCCTGCCTGGCTGCGTCTGCCCGATACACCTTCCGAATAATCTACGCGGCTTCGCTTAAGCGCGCCGATTACCAGCAGTTTTATCTCCGTCACTGCTACTTTCATCACACCCCCCGAATGATGCGCCTGAATGGAGTTCTCTTCGAGCGTGACCTTTCGCGCGCGCGTCAGCTCTCTTTCGATCTTCAGATCTTCATCGCTGATGACGACCGCGCTGAGTCCACAACTGCGAACCAGCGCAGCAATCATCTCTGCCTCATGCCGGTTCTGGCTTCGCACAAGCGGCACGCGTTTGTCTGATGCGATGTAGCCTCGCGCTTCATCCGGTTCAAGCTTCAGTGCAGCGGCCAGCGCATTTATGTTTCCCTCAGAACCCGCCCCTACAGGCTCAAGCACCGTGTTGAAGGCGTGCTCCAGGCTGTCGATATTTCGCTGGGGTGGCGCAGTTTCGATCTTTGAAACAGGCAGCACTTCGCCGCAGTAAATACACGCGCCGCGCGCTACAGCCGTGCGTCGCCCGCATCGAGGACAGTTCATCACATCAAGGGTCAAGGTGATCTCGCTTTCTCTGGTGGGGGTGTTTCGGAGGCCGTGCGCGATTATAGCACAAACGGGGCCGGGGGGCAGGAATCGGGGACCAGTGCATTCACTGAATATTTCAGATCGCAGACTGGAAATTTCAGACACTATAATCCGACCCCGATCCCTGACCCCCGTCTCCGGTTTTATGTTACGATTCAATCGAATGAAGCTCCGCGATCTATTGACCAGAACAAATATCATCCTGGCCGCTGCGCTATTGCTGATCGTCGCCGCCGTTGCCATGTACTTCACGTTGCGCCGCCCGCCACGCGTTGCGATGGAGCGATACGTTCCCGCCTCCGTTCTCGCTTACATGGAGATTGATAATCTCTCGGACCTTGTTGACGGTCTCACGGATACGAAAGCATGGCGCGAGCTTGCTCCCGCGCTCGGCCTGTCGAGCCAGATCAGGCAGCTTGGGTTCATATCCGATCTCGTAGGCCGAACAGGACTGGGGCCTGATGAAGCGGTCGTCGCGGGACGCGCTCAGTTCGCGCTCGCGCTTACAGGGGTTGACGCAGAGACGGGAGAGGGCGAAGACGGCCCTTACGTTCATTTCAAACCGCGCATCGCGCTCGTAGTCGAAACACACGCGAATCCTGAAACCGCTGCCCGCATTGTGCGCGAGCGGGCTTCGATCATCGCACAGCGAATATACGGCGCATCGGTTGCCGAAGAAGATCAGGATTATCAGGGCGTACAGTTATTCACATTTCGCGGCCCCAACTCTGACCGTCAGCTTGTAGCCGCTTCATCGGGCACGGTTGTGCTGCTGGCAAACCACACGGAATCGATCAAGTCGTGCCTCGACGCAAAAGCGGGGCGCGTCTCTACGCTTGCCGAAAACACGACGCTTCAAACCATGAGACCCGAAGTAGATCACAACGCTTCAGTCTTCGCCTTTGTGACCGAAAGCGGCATTGAAAAACTGGTTATTTTAGCCCCCGCGCTGATTGCGAGGGATTCAGGCGAAGGCAGTTCCATAGCCTCGCTGTTCGAGCATCTGTCGAAGCAAACAGCCGCAGGGTTGCTCTACGGCGCGCAGTTCGATTCAGGCATCGTGATCGACAGATATCTTACAGTCCTGCAACCGGGTGTGGCCGAAGGTCTGGCTGAACCCTTGAAACCGGCTCCGGGAGCCAGTTTCCCGTCGCTTCAATCGGTCCCGCGCGATATTAAAGAGTTGACCGTTCTCAACGTAGAGCGAGCGGGCGAGCTTCCCGAACGTCTGCTTAAGAGCCTTGTGCCTCACATCGATCTCGTCGCCGGTGTCGCGTTGCGCGAACTCGTCATCGATTTTCGCAAACAGCTTGGGATCGAGTCCGGGGATTCAATCGGCGACAGCGTAGGCAACGAGGTCACGCTGGTGAACTTCGGCGACGCAAACCCGATGGCCAAGCTCGTAAAGGTAAAAGACAAATCGAAGCTTGCTCCGGTAATCGAGCGCTATCTGACGCACGACGGCGCGCGAGTCGCGACCGAATCATATGCCGGTACAGAGATACGCATATCTTCACACGAAGATGGCCGCGCCGCCGCTTTTACAGAAAGCTATCTGATTTTAGGAACGCGCGAGCAGATAACTAAAATCCTCGATACTCAATCGAGCGGAAACAGCATCGCAGGCGACGACCGTGTTAAACAGGCAATCGCACATCGCACTGATAAAGCATCGATCATCACCTACAGGCCGGAGGTAACAGGCGCGGGCGAGTTGATGCTCGCAATATCGAAGCTCACTCGCGTCACGGACGGCTCGCGCGATTTGTTGAAGCAGGACTCGATGCGCAGGGCGCTCGACCGGCTGCCTCCATCGGTCGGCTTCACAGAGTTTCGCAGCTACGGCGTCTATTTAGAATCGCGCTCGGCTGTCGGTAATTTCAGCCTTGTAGCCTCATTAATTGGAAACGATGAAGGCGGCGAATGAAGGTACTTGCCGCTGTGGCCGACCGTAGAAGCCACATTGCCCGCGTGAGGTTGTTATTGGAAAATCGAGATCGAAATGTTAGTTAACGCGAGTTCGACATAATAATCGAAGTAAAAGCCCTGAAAGGGCGAAATTCAATAGCCCGGCGCATCGCGCCGGGTATGATTGCCACCACCACACAAGCCCTGTAAGGGCGAAATAAATCAGTTGGTTTATTTCGCCCTTACAGGGCTTGTAGTTTATCTTGATACACGACACAGGGCGATGCCCTGTGCTATTGAATTTCGCCCTTTCAGGGCTGATTCTTATGTCGAATTCACGTTAGTTACTGTCTGCGGCTTTCCGCTTTGAAGGTTTCAGCCGAGATTCCTACGGCTGCGGTTTTGCGGCGGCGGCGGCGCAGTATGCGGATTCTTCGGCGTTCGCGCACCTCAATGCGGTCGCGCACCTTGCCGTAGAATTTCATGAAATAGTCGTACATAGACCACAGCGCGAAAAAGACGACTATCCACAACATTGCACGGCCTGCGCCGTAGCAGAGCACGCGGAAGTCATCAAGCGTGATCGCGCCGTTGGTTATTACAGCGACGAACGTTTGACCAGCTTCCTGAAACGATGCAAAGGCGATTTCGGGATGAACGTGAGGCGGAGGTTGTAGACCCGACGGGCCGCCCGGCACGCTGCCTGATATCAGGAGCGTGATGGCCACAACCTGCGTCAGCATCTTGAACTTGCCTTTCTTCGACGCGCTTATAGTGAAGCCTTCGGCAGAGGCGATTGACCTCAGCCCGGTGACGGCGAACTCGCGGCCTATGATGATGACGATGGCCCATGCGGGCGCGATACGGTTTTCGACTAAAGAGACGAGCGCGGCTGAGATCAGAAGTTTATCGGCTATCGGGTCGAGCAGTATTCCGAGGGTTGACACCTGACCGCGCTTTCGCGCAATGTAGCCGTCGAGCCAGTCTGTAAACGATGCGCCGACGAACAGGGCAAGCCCCAGGAACTGTTGCGGCACATCGAACCAGTCGCTGGGAAATTTCGTCAGCAGAACGACGACCAGCAACGGAACGATAAATATTCTGGATAACGTGAGCGCGTTCGGAAGATTCAAGTCTTAAACTTCCTGAGCCGGTTTAGTGGGCACGGCCACCAGCACCTATGGATTATCTATACGAGCGAGCGGCACATCTTTATATTTCAGCTAGTTGACTATATTGTCGCTTCGTCGCATTGTCAAGCGAAGCGATTTTGAAAACAGGGGTATTACAAAGCAGGAGCAGGGGCAGGGCTTGTCAGTCGGTTTTGCAGCAGTCCTGAGTTTGAAAAAATGAGTCAAATACCCGCTGGCATCCGATTTCGTATTCGCGCATCTAAGGCGTTCGTCAGGACGGCACACATTTTCGATCATATTTCAATTCCGGGTGTTCGATGTTGAATCTATTAAAGTCACTGATAGCACAAAAGCGGCGGGCCGCCATAATCGCAGCCGCAACTCTTCTACTGCTGATCGCAGCCGCAATCTTCTATGTCATCAAAATCAATAAGAGCATTAGCCGGGAACGCGACCAGCAGGCTCTATCAGCAAGAGTCGAAGTTGAGCAGACGCGACTGCGCGCGCCTTCAAGCGATGGCTTCACCATTTACCTGAACGCTTCGGATGTGCGCGCTGTTTGCGTGCTGGCAGACACGCGCTACCTCGCAACATCAGGGGGGCTGATCGCGCTCGACGAAAGCGGCGCGATCAAGCGACGATATACGACGCTCGATGGACTGACGGATAACGACCTGACAACGCTTGCCGTTTTCCGTGATCGCCTCTTCATCGGCACGGCGACCGCCGGATTGATGGCGTTTGATGGAAACACATTCACGGGCTACAGCTTTATAAAGCCGAAAGCGACTCGCGTGAGCGTTCTGCTCGCAACTGAAACCGAATTATTGATCGGCACGCTCGACGGCGGGTTGTTTGAATATGACGGCGAACAGTTCTCTCGACGCGTGAATTCGGCTACAGGAGCCGATTTCAGCCGTGTGACCGCGCTGCTGCCATACGAGTTCACGCCTGTATATCGGAACACAGGACAGCGGGCTTTATATCTGGCGCGAGGCGCACATCGAACATCTTTCGACGAACGAAGGGCTGCCTTCACCGCACGTGACTGCGCTCGCCGCGCTGCCTTCGAGTCTCGCGCAGGCAGGACAGATCGCCGTCGCCACAGATTTCGCGGTCGCAGCCTTAAGCGAGTCAAACGAGATCAAGCCCGTGACGAATCGTCCGAACGTCACCTCGCTGGCTGTGAGCGGCGGGCGTTTGTGGGCGGGGCTTTTCAGCGGCGGCATAATAGATGTCGGCGCTGAGCGCGCAGATATATCGGCAAAATCAACGGAAGGGCGATCCGGTCTGTCTGAAACTCCGGGCCTGCCGCGCGCTCAGCCAGCCATCGCTTACGCAGGTGAAGGGCAGTTGTGGGTGCTCACGCGCGAAGGCGCTTTCGTTCGGGATGAGCGTGCAAACGGCCCCGCCTTTGAATCTGTCGCCGCGTCTCTCGTAGGCGAGCGTATGCTGACGGGCGGTCACATAACGGGCCTTGCGCTCGATAATGCAGGACGATTATGGATAGGCTATTTCGATAGCGGGATTGATCTGATCGCGCCCGAAACCAGCGAGCGGCTGTCGCACATCGAAGATGACCGTGTGCGCGAAGTGAATTTCATCGCCTTTGATTCAAACGAAGATCAAATCCTTGCGGCAACATCGCGCGGGCTGGTCGTGTTTGATGGCCACATGAAACAATCCATTTTCACGCGCGAACAGAACGGCCTTGTGAATGATTCGATAGCGCACGTTTCTATCATGAGCGTCCAGTCGCCGGTTGCCCAATCCACAGGCGGGACGACGCCCGTAAGCCTTTCTCGAAATCGCGCGCTCGTGCTTGCGACGGCAGGAGGCATGACTGAAATCACGGGTGGCCGCGCACGCTCGCTCACGGCATTTCACGGACTTGCAAGCAATCATCTTTATACATCGGTTGCGGTCGGCTCGCGCCTGTTCGTCGGCAGTCTCGCGGGTCTTGTCGAGATTGAAAACCTCAGAGTCGTGCGAACATACAAGACTTCAAACTCGCGCCTGTCGCACGACTGGGTGACTGCGCTTGCCGAAGCGGACGGCAAATTGTACATAGGTACGAACGGCGGCGGAGTAGACGCGCTGTTGCCTACGGGCGAATGGGTCAGCTTTGCCGATGACCGCGACGCGGGAAAGTTCGAGGTAAATCAAAACGCCATGCACTATGATGGCGAGAGGTTGTACGTGGGAACTAGCGACCGGGGGCTTTTAGTATATAATACGCGCGACCGCCGCTGGAAACAGATCAGCGCGGGACTGGCTTCTCAGAGCGTCACGGCAATAACGAGCGATGATCATTTTATATACGCAGGCACGATGAACGGCCTACAGCGTATCGAAAAAAGAATAGTTGAATAGTGACTTATGAATCAAAGTGGACGCAAATTTATCAGCCGCGCAGCCGCGATTGTTCTGCTGTTGGTCGCGCCTGTAATCGCGCGCGCGCAATCGGGCGTGCTCATTCCTTCAAGCACACAGAAAGCCGATGCTACTGTTCTCGCGCTTGACGAGATGAGCCTGGACATCAACATCGATAATCAGTATGCCCGCGTGCGTGTGACTCAGATTTTCGGCAATCGCACGGATCAGATTCAGGAAGGCCGCTACGTCTTTCTTATCCCCACAACTGCGTCAATATCGGACTTTGCGGTCTGGGACGGCGATGTGCGCATACCGGGAGTGATTCTTGAAAAGCGGCGCGCCGAAGAAATATATCAGGACCTCGCGTTGCAGGCGATTGATCCGGGCCTGCTCGAACAGGAACGCGACGACAAAACGGCTACTGCGTTCACGGTCAAGATCGCGCCGATTCCCGCTTACGGCACGAAGCGGCTCGAACTTGAATATACCGAAGCCATATCGGTCGATAATCTCGAATCCTACTATTCATTCCCGTTCAAACCGAGCCAGTACGGCGCACAATCGGTCGGGCATCTGCAACTGCGATTGCAAATCTTCAGTCGCTTTCCGATGACCGATCTCGATCTGAAGAGCAAAATCTATTCGCTTAACTTTATAGAGAACACCCCGCAGTACAAATCGGCTTCGTTTGAAGCTGGCGATGTTCAACTGAGCGAAGACTTCGGGTTCAGCTACGGGCTGACGGTCCCTCACTCGTCGTTTCAATTTCTGGCCTATCGCGCGCCTGAGCGAATCACCGCCGACGAATTGCGCGACCCTCGATTGGCAGAGCGCGAGCCTGATGGTTACTTCGAGGCCGCCGCCGTCTTCAACGAAGCGGGCCGCGCGCCGGGCAATGTCGCGCAGCCTGAACCTCGCTCTGTTCTCGTCATGCTCGACACGTCGCTTTCCATGCAATGGGAAAAACTCGACCGCGCTTATGAAGCGACAGAATCGATGTTAAAGTCGCTTTCGCCGCAAGACACTTTCAACCTGATGCTGTTCAACGATGATGTTTCCACATTCAGCGACAAAGCGACGGATGCCCGGCCCGATCAAATCGAGCGCGCGCTGGCGTTCGTCAAATCCAGTTACCTTTCGGGCGGCACGGATCTGGCAGCGGCGCTGGAACGCGCGGCGCAATTATCGCGCGATATGCCGTCAAAAAAAGAGCGTTCGATTGTATTGATAACCGACGGCAACACGACGCTTTCGACCACACGAACCAAAGCCGTAGTCGAGCGATTCCAGAAAGCGAACGACGCGCGCGAACGCGCCCGCCTTTACGTGTTCGGCATCGGCTCGGACACGAACCTCAGAATGCTCGGCGAGCTTGCGCGCTCGTCTCGCGGTTACTTCGACTGGTCGCGCGAGACCGATGATCTTTCCTTCAAGCTGAAGGCTTTCATCAGCAAGATAGGTCGCGAGCCGATTGATTCGCTGAAACTTCAAAATACGGATGCGACGAATTTTTATCAGGTCTATCCGGATTACGAAGCGACCGCTTATGACGGCACTCGACTGTCGTTCGTCGGTCGCTACAAACGGGCGGGCGCGACCGCGCTCACGATTGCAGGCAACGCCGAAGGCAAGCCCGTTCGATTGACCGAGCAGGTCAATTTGCCAGAGCGCGACGACCAGCACGCGCACGTGCCGCGAATGTGGGCGCGCGCGCGCGTAGACGCCTTGCTCAGAGAGATAGCGCTTAACGGCGAGACAAAAGAGGCGATAGACGAGATCATCGCGCTGTCGAAAAAGTACAAGTTCGTCACCCCCTACACGTCATTTCTTGCCGCGCCGCGCTCGCTGCTTCGCCCGCGAGTCATACGGCCCGGCGACCCTGTGCTCAGGGTGCGCGCGGATCAGTCAATCGTCGAAGTGACTGCCGTTTTCCCGTTCGGATTGACACGCCGCATGACGTATATCAAGGGCGAAGATGTCTGGGAGACGCGCTTCGTCGCGCCGCGCGAAATGACGGACGGAGTTTATCAATGTCGATTGGTGCTGGTCGATAATAAAGGCCGGGCATTTCAGGAAGAGAAGAGTTTCGTTATAGACAGCCGCCCGCCTCGGCTGCAATCGAGCCTGAATCAAACCGTCGCGCGAGCGGGCGAAGACCTGACGATCACAGTGCGCGCAGACAGCGACACCCGCGTAATCAATGCGCGCATATTCGGAGCCTTGCCTGTGCCTGTAATTTGGGACGCAAAGGCGAAAGCAAACGTCGGGCATCTTTTGATTCCCGTGGGGCTGCCATCGGGAACATACACGATTCAGATAACGGCAGAAGACTTCGCGCACAATTCAAGCATCACGGAATTGATGATCGAAGTTATCGGCGGCGGCTGATCGTTTCGGATGGAGTTTTTGGATGACGATTCAATTGTTGAAATGATCGAAATACCGGGCCGACTGTTGGAATGAGGGCAGGGAATTCACCGATAGAAGATTAACAGGTTGATATGCGCAAACGAATTTTATCATCAGTTGTTATAGTGCTTTCGCTCGCGTCCGTATCTGTAGCAACATTTGTCGGGCTACAGAAAGCGAAAGCAAATCAAACAGGACAAAAAACTGCTGCCGGGCAGACTGCCAAATCGACGCCCGCCAATCGTAACGCGCCTGCTTCGGCTGCGCCTCTCAGACCGGCAGACCCCAATCGCGCCCCGCAGGCGGCTGTAGATGATGCGCTCTACACCGAAGAAGAGTTCTTCGGCACGCAGGCAGTCGTTGCGCGGCCTTATGCGCTTGCGCTTGAGCGAACGGGCGCGCTGCTCGGCCAGTACCCGAAAGATGCGCGTCTGCATCTGCACGCGGCGCGACTCAGCGAACGCCTCGGCCAGTACGACCGCGCCGCTTCCGAGATGGTCCAGTACGCAGACCTCAAGCGCCGCTCGCCTGATGCTCTCAGGCGACTTTCAAACTTCTATCACGACCGCGCGCGATTTTCCGATGAAGTTCGCACGCTTCGGGAACTCGCAAAAGCTCTGCCCGTCAATAACCGCGCACCCATCTATAAACGCGCCGCAGATGTCGTGCGCTCCTACAGCCTGAAAGAGTTCAAGCCCGCGGATTTTTTCTCTGAACTTGTCGCCGCAGACCCGTCGAACATCGAGCCTATAAAGGATTATGTAGAAGAGCTTCACCTCGCCAAACAGTACAAAGACGCGCTCGCCGTGCTCGCGGCGTATCAGCCCGGATTCCCGTCCGAACTTGCGTATTTCTTAAAGACTCGCGCGCAGCTTCAGGAAGAGTCGGGAGACCGCCGCGCAGCAGAAGCCGTTTACGACACGGCGTTCGACCCGAACTGGCCGCGCGCTGTTGCGACTGATTACTATGATTTGCTGCGCAGGTTCGGTCGCTATCGCACTGTGCGCCGCCAACTACAGGAGCGCGTGCGCGCAGGAGCCAGCGATCTTCAAACCGTGTCGCGCCTGTTCAGTATTTTTTCATACGAAGGCAGCTACGAGCAGGCTGGCGCATTGCTCGGCGATCTTGAAAACCGACGTGCGCCGCGCCGCGCAGGCAACACTCAACCGGCGCAGGTCAGCCCGTCGTGGAACGGGCGCGAGCTTGAGACCGTCGCGTCGATGTTTACTTCAATCGGCGATTACGATCAGGCCTCGCGCTACCTGTACACGCTTTATCTGGTAGGCGGGCTTCAACCGGGCAGCGCGTCGCGCGAAGACGCGCTCTATCGTCTATTCGCAGTGATGATCGATGCGGCAGGCACGCCCACGCGCGTTGGGGCAGGCGATCTCTCTTTTTATAAAGATGTCGCGCAGGTAGACCAGCATCCCGGTTTTATGAACGGCGTGCTGTCGCTGATTCTTTCAGGCAATGACGTGACGCAGGAATTCGCCACCGAGGAGAAAGCCGCCGCCGGATATTTCAATCGCGCGTTCGCTTATCGCATATTCACATCCTTCAAACAGGAGTACGCCAGTTCAAAATACATGGCAGAGATGTATCTGGGCGTCGTCAATGTTTTTTCATCGCTTGGCGAACATCGGCTCGCAATCGAAGCGGGCCGCGAATTTCAGCAGCGCTTTCCCGATTCCCCGCGCTACGCCGATGTTTCATTGCGCATAGCCGACTCTTACGTCGCGCTGAAAGACCGCACGAACGAGCGCTCGGTGCTTGCCGTCCTGATTGATAAACTCGCCCGCACGCAGCCAAAGGGCGTGCCGCTTATTTCCGCATCGTCAAAGCGATGGACCTATGGCATCACGCCGCGCATCGATCAATTGATCGACAAAATCAAGTACAACATCGAAGCCTACAGCGACACATACGACCCGACCGAAGACGCTACTTCAACGAACGAAGACGAAAGCGAAGACGAAAGCGATTCCGAAGAATCTTCCTCAAACACCGCGAGCGAAGACAAGCGCGGCCCGACTTACAGCAGCGTGCTCGAAAGATACGTCTCGTCGCTGGCAACCGACGACAAGAAGACCGAAACCGTTGCTTTCTTCTGGGCCGAGATCAAAAAGCATCCGCGTGAAGAAGGACTGTATGAACGCTTCCTCAGATGGCTGGGCCAGTCCGAACTCGTCAACGAGCAGTTGAAAGCTTACAACTCCGCCATACGCCAGTTCGATTCAAACACGTGGTATCACAGGCTCGGTCGCTGGTACGTCAGGCAGAAGCGCGGCAGGGAACTGACCCGTTACTCGCGCCAGCTTATAGGCGTTTTTGATGAAGAAGAGATCACCGATTATCTGTTGCGCTTTGCCGGTTACGGAGCGACGCCCGCGGGCGACGAATTGAACTGGGATCAGAAACTCGCGTTTGACCTCTACAACTACGCGCACACAAGGTTTCCGCGCAATCTCTTTTTTGTGCGCGGCATGCTCACCTACCTGATAGACGCGAACCACCCGCAATGGGAGAAGCTGTCGGCTGAATACTATTTCGCAGACCGGACGATTCGCGAGCCGTATCTGGCGTGGCTCTCAAAACAGAAACAACTGCGTGACCGTTATCAGAAAGCGAAAACTCAGGGGGGGAGCGGCGCAATCCAGAACGCTCAAGCGCCGAACACCTATCGAGTCTTCGCCGCAGATGCCGCGCTTTGGCTGTCGCATCACGACGAAGCGCTGGACGCATATCGCGGGCTTTCTGCGCTCTATCCGGGCGAGCCGCAGTACGCAGACAGGCTGGCCGATCTGACGCGCTCTTTCGGGCAGCAATCCGACAAGCTTTACGAAGAGTCCGCGACCGTGCTGGCGCAGATGGCCGACATCTATCCTTCGGATCATTCGTACAGAATAAAAGCGGGCGAAGTCTATGCCTCGCTCGGCGATTTCAAGCGCGCGGCTGCGCAGTGGAACAAGCTCACCGAGCTTGAGCCGGGCCAGCGCGACACTTATCTGGAAGCCGCGACGGTCTTCTGGGACTACTATCAATATGATGAAGCCGTCCGCGTCTTCAAAGAACTGCGCAATGTGACGGGCGATCAGAACCTTTACGCTTATCGTCTCGGCGCTGTCTACGAAGGCAAAGGCGACATGGATTCGGCCATTGCCGAGTACGTCAAAGTCCTGTCGGAGCCGGGCGACGGGCGCAATACGGTTTCAAAGCGGCTCGCGCAGCTTTCAAAACGCGCGGGGCTTGCCGAAAAGATTGTCGCCGCCTATCAGAACGCGCGCAGCGGGCGGCCAACCGACTGGCAACTGGTGATCGGCTACGCCAATTATCAAGCCGAGAGCGACCGTCAGCCCGAAGCGCTGGCGACGCTTCGCAAAGAAGTTTCGCAATCGAGCGATGTTGCGTTCCTCGAATCCGTGCGTGACCTGTTTCGCTGGATTCTTCGCCCCGAAGACGAACAACAGGTCATAACGCGATTAACAACTGTTGCGCGTGACGAGCGCGAAGCGATGATGTACAGGTTGCAGCTTGCCGCTTTCCTTGAACGGCACGGGCAGGTGGATCAGGCCATCGGCATGATTGACAAGCTCGTCGCAGACTTTCCGACCAACGCCGGAATCGTAGAAGAGTCGGCGCAATTCTACTGGCGGGCAGGGCTCTCGGACCGCGCGCTTGACCTCTACAAGCGAACGCTTGCGCGCGCGCAGGGGCCGAATCGCCGCGCGCTCACGCTTCAATACGCCAGGCGACAAAGCGAGGCCGGAAAGCTCAATGATGCCGAAGCCACGCTGCGTGCCTTCTATAACGAGAACCGCTCTGACACGGAAGTCTTCAGCGAGCTTGCGAAGACGCTTGGCGCTGAAAACAAGATGGCCGAGCTTGCTGCGCTCTATCAGGAATCGTTCAAAGACGTGCGCGAATCAGGTCTGGAAGGCGACGAGGCGAAAGCCCGGATAGCCGAGCTTCGCGCAGGTATGATCCGCACGCTCACAACCTTGAACAAGTTTGAAGACGCGGTTGACCAGTACATCGAAATCACCAA
This sequence comes from Blastocatellia bacterium, assembly GCA_963804815.1. GTDB lineage: Bacteria > Acidobacteriota > Blastocatellia > UBA7656 > UBA7656 > DATEKX01. Next base: position 1,030,776 of record CAWDRU010000002.1, read on the forward strand.
CCTCTTTCCGGAAGACGCGGACAAACTGGCGTTGGCGATTGATTATGCGGAGCAGCACAACCTGCTCGACCGATTCACTGCCTATTACGAAAAGCTGACCAAAGACGCGTTCAAGAACTATCGCTGGCAGCTTGTGCTTGGCCGCATACAGGAGCGGCGCGGCAATCTTGCGGCAGCGTCGGATCAATATCGCGCGGCGGTAAACAACGAGCCGCAACGATCAGACCTCAGATTCACTCTCGCAAACGTCTACGCTCGCCAGCGTCGCTTTGACGAAGCCATAGCCGTGCTTCGCGACGGATGGTCGCTTGCTGGCCGCGACCCTTCGTGGTTGATCGAGGTCGCGCGCATACAGGTCAGGCAGGGCAAGCGCGACGATGCGATTCGTACTATGCGGCAGGCGCTTGCTGAAAAGAAGAACGCGAAGATCGCCGATCAGCTTTCAGTCGCATCGCAACTGGCCTCGTGGGGGTTGCACGCCGAGGCCGTGCGCGTCTACGAGCAGGCGTTCGCGGGATTGCCAAAGGCGTTGAAAGATGAATACATCGGCACAGCCGGGTTCGCAGGCTATGTGCGCGCTCTGGTTCGCGCGGAGCCTGTCGCTTCCGTCTATCAGAAGATGGAGCGAATGCGCGCTCAGTACGTGGCGATAGGCAGCAATTCGCAGGACACGGACGGATGGAAAGCTAAAAGCATCGTCACTACGATTGAGAACGCGATGCGCGATGACTTCGGGCGAGGCGTAATTGATTTCGCCAGCGGGCAGGAATCCTCGGCGCTTGCTCAATCGGTGCGAGCCTCGTTTGCAAAGATGACGACCGTGGCTGATGTGGAAAATCTTCGCCGTTATCTGGGGATAGCTCGCGGGGCCGGACTGGTCGAAGTCGAAGAGCAGATACACACGCGGCTAAAGGACGCGGCGTTCCGCGAGCGACCGAAGAGTTCGATTACGCCGACCGTGCAGGACACTACCTATTACGGCGAGCTTCGCGCAATCACGGCCTTTTATGACCGCCACGCGATGTACGCGAAGGCAGCCGAAGTGCTCGCCGCCGAATTCAGTCGCGACGTTTACAAAGACCGTTTCGATTACCAGAATCAGATTGCGATTCAATACGCGCTCGCGGGCGACACGGCGCGCGAGCTTGAATCGCTTCGCGGAGCGTACGCTGGCGCGAGCGGCGCGATGTCAACAAGCAATCGCGACTGGGTAGAGCGGTATCTGAATCTGCTTTACACCTCAAACGCGCGCGACGAGCTTGACCGGCTCGCCTCGGCTTCAAACACGCACCAGCTTCAACTGATAAACTTCCTGATCGAGAAGAACGAGAAGGCGCTTGCTCGAAAGGCAATCGCGAGCGCCGCGCAATCCGAAGCGTGGAAAGCCTCGCGCAGCGGCGAGGTCGGGCTGTTTTTAAAAGACACTTCGCCCGAAAGCGAAGGCTACTTCAAAAAGGCGCTCGCTTTTGCGCCAATCGGGCAGATGCTTGGGCGAAAAACACAGGATGGCGCAACGCTTGTCGGCGGCGACTGGTTTGTGGCCGCGCGTAATTACGGTTACTGGCTATCGCTAACGCCCGCGCGCGACTCAGACAGTCGCAGCTTTGTTGCGGGCGAAATAGAAGGCGATCCGACGAGCGCCCGCGCGCAACTGGAACTTGCTGCCTACTACGTTGACCGCAAAGACGCGACGCGCGCCGACAACCACACTGCGCTTGCGGGCGAGCTTGCGCCGGGCAATAAAGATGTGACCGTTATGCGCGGCACAGTCGCGCTAGTTCGCGGCGACCGCAAAGGGGCGCTTGCCCAGTGGGCGACTCTGATGTCGGGTCGCGTGTCGATTTCAGAGGCGGAGTCTTATCTGAAGGTGATGGCCGACAACGGAGCCTTGCGCGAGGCTCTGCCGCAGCTTGAGAACTTTATCGTTGCCATAGTCAATCGCGCATCGCGCGGCAGAGACGACGACGGAAGGGTCGAAGCGATCAAGCCGCTCGTTCGCGAAATTGCAAATCGTTCGCGAGCGGACGGAAAGCTTGCGACCGAGGTGGTCAACTTCTTCCACGCGGCTATTTTGAATATGCCGAGCGATGCGGTGATCGGTCGCATGCTGATCGAAGAAAACCTGCTGCCCGCAGACCAGCTTGCAAGCATCTATCGCACGATTCACCAGAGGCTCGCCGACAGGGCCGCTTCTGTGTTCGGCACGTCGGAATACGAAGAAGGGTATTACGCAGGGACTGAATATGTTTATCCCGCGCGTGAGCTTGCGGAGTGGCGGCATCGCTTCATCGATTATTTGATTCGCGTGCGTTCGTTCGATGAAGCGCGATTGCTTATCGCAACCATCCGGCAGGAGCAGGCGGACTATAAGCTGGCCATCGCAACCCGTTCGAGCGATGAAGAATCATCTACATCAGACGAGCGATACGACTGGCTGCCGCTGGCATCGGCGCTGGTAGAGTTTCGCAGCAACCGTGGCGCAGAAAAGGCGATTGCCGAATTGCGCCTGTACTGCGGGCTGGACGGCGCAGCGAAGCCGGATTCGGATGTGGTGCAGATGGATGGCACTCGCATTCAAGGGGGATGTTTGAAAGCCTACGCGCTGCTTGTTGCAGAAGGGCGCGAGAAAGAAGCGGACGCGCTGCTCTATGACGCTTACAGGCTGGCCGTGCGTTCGCGCTTCACGGATGACGCAAGCCTGGCGGGACTTGCCGAGATCGAAGCGCGGCGCGGTCGCGCTGATGAAGCGACGCGATTGCTCAAACTTCTGGTCGAGCGTTCAACCGATAATCTGAAAGCCTTGCAGCTTGCCGCCGAGACCGCCGCGCGCATAAACCGCTACGGTGATGCGATTGATTTCCGCGAGCAGATAGCTGTGTCTAATCCGGGCGACACGATGAACAAGCTCGAACTCGTTCGCCTGATCGCAGCGGCGGGTCGCGCAGGCGAAGCGATAGATCGGGTCGCCGCTTTGATTGGCGAACGCACGACGCCCAACACGATCCGCGCGCAGGCAGCCGAAGTCGTCGGCGAGATCGTGCGCCGAGACGCTTCACAGGTCTCGCGGGCCTCTTCGTTGTTCGAGCAGAAAGCAGCATCGGGCGACGCTGGCGCTGCGCTCGCTCGCGCATCCATCGCGGAATCGACTGGCAATGTCGAACAGGCGCGCGCTGCGCTCGCGTCGGTCACAAGCGGGCCGCTTGCGGCTGTCGCTCAAATGAAGCTTGGCGCAATTGCGCTCGGCGCGAAACGCGAAGCCGATGCCGTTGCGGCGTTCGAGCGAGCGATCTATCTGGACGCGGATGGCACGATCAGCGATTCGATTGCATTTCGCGCGCCCGGTCCCCGCGCACAGTTGATCGCGCTTTACAGTCGCACGGGGCGCGACCTTGCGGCGATTCGTTTGGCAGAAGGCGACGGCACAAGCCAGCAATCGTTTATCAGCACGGCTGTGCGCAATGCGTTGACTTCTGAAACCTCTGCGGCGAGTCCCGATACTGCCGCTGTTTCCTTTGAGCCTTCGTTTGCTGTAGCTCGATCAAACAGTGCGGGGTTGAAGACGATTGCGGAGATGAACGACGCGGCTGCATTGAAGATAAAGACGGATGTGATCGCATCGCTTGTGGATGCGGCAGGGAAGCTGGGTCAGTTCGACAGGGCGATTGCGCTTGAGCGATTACTGGCTTCTGAAGCGACGCGGCCCGAAGATAAGACGCAAATCGAAAAGCGACTTGCGGAGATGCTTGCAGCAGAACGCGCGCGTCAACAGAGGCTGGCGACGCTTTTGCGCGTCGATCAATCGAACACGACACAATCAATCTACGCCGCGCGCGTGATTGGCAAATAACACAGGTTGATATTATGAAGATCAGCAGACTGATTTTATTAATCGCGGTGGCGGTAGTCGCGCTGTCGCACGTTTCCGACGGACAGCAGTCGCGGCCCGTAAACGAGCAGTTGAGGCTTGCGGGAGTAATGCCGCGCGGCGCGCTCGTCTATGTGCAGGCGCGCGACCTGTCGGCCCTGATGAAGTTGTGGATGGCCTCAAGCGTGCGCGACAGGCTTTTCAAGAGCGCCAGCTTCGATGCGTTTTCAAAATCGCGCATATGGCTGAAGTTTGCGGCCCGCAAAGACGATTTTGAAAAAGCGCTGGGCTTCGGGCTTAACGAGAGCCGTTTCGCGGAACTCGCGGGCGGGCAATCGGCCATCTCGATTTACGATATAGGCAAACTCGAAATGGTCTTTGTCACGGAAGTTGCTCGCGAGCGCGCAATCGCCACGGTTCTATTTCAGAAGCTTGCCGATTTTCAGGAACGATCTTCCGACGCTGGGCCTTATTATGCGCGCGACGTGACGACCGACGGCGGGCAGTTGAATCAGCAGTTCTGCTTTGCGCACTCGAACGGGAAATTGATCGTCACGACGACGGAGGGGCTGATGATTCGCGCGCTCGGAAACGCGAAAGCGGCGGGCGCGGATTCATTGCTCGCAGACGTGATGGTGACCGCCGAACAGGCGAAAGGTTTCACCGCGCACGAAGTAAGCCTCTGGCTCGATCAAACGCGACTTAATCGCAATCGCCATTTCAACAGCTACTGGATTCATCATAATGTTTCAGACGCTTCGGCTCTGGCAAATATTGAAAGCGGGCTGCTCGACCTCAATATCACTCCTCAAACAGTGACCGAACATCGGTGGTTTAAGATGGTGGCAGGGGCAGGCAGCGAAGCGAAAGCTCTTACCGGCGAACAGGCGCGCGGGCTCCTCAGATTCGCCCCCGCAAGCGCGCAGCTTGTGGAACTTCATGCCGGAAGCGATGATGAAATTCTTGTCTCATCGGTTTCGGATGCCCTGTTCGGCAGGCTGCCCGAAACCAGCCCCGCGCGACCTGAAATTCCGGATCACACGCATTCATCATCTGACGAAAACAGCACACGAACCGAGCGATACAGCCGACTCGATGCGCGCTTTGACATCGACGTTGACGACGAGCAAGCGCCGAATCGCAATCAAAACTCGCAGACCGCAAAACCAAAGAACGATTCCAACTCTCAACCTGTGACATCCGCGCTGGCTCCTGTGCTTGCAAAGCTATCGCCTTCAGGGTACTGCGAACTTGTCAGATCGAAATCCGAACAGGGCAAGCCTTTCGTCCATTTCGAGCGCGCGCTCGTCATCGAGATGAAATCAGAGACGGCGATTGATCGCGTGGCTCTGGAGCGCGCGATAACGGATGAGATGCGCGCCCGATTCGTCGTCTCAGGCGTTGACCCTAAACTCGTATGGCAGGATGAATCACCGGTTCGCTATCTCGCTCAGTCATTGCTGGAAAAAGGCGCTGCGTATTCTGTCGCGGGCAAATACTTGATAGTTGCGTCGAGCAAAGAGTTCGCGCGCGACATCGCGCTCTTGAAAGATATTACAATTACGCCCGATGTGTCGGGCACTGACGGGCCTGTTCAATTCTACGGGGTCGTTCGCATAGCCGATGCGAAACCTGTTTTCGACAAGCTGATGTCGAAGCTTGACGGCAAAGAAGAGCAATCCGCCACGGAAAAAAAAGAGGACACGCAAGAGGGCGAGAAGGAGATCAAGTTCTTCAGCGAAAACCTGTCGAGCCTGATATCGGCCACGACCTTCCGCGAGATGCGCGTACATCGACGAGTGAGCGATAAGGTGATGATCGAGCGCGTGGTTTATACATGGTAGTTCAAAGCTTATTGCTGGCTCGCAACCGCACAGCTGCGTAGCGGCAGTGTGGTTGCGTTAGTTCTGTTTGTGAATCAGTTGCATCGTTGCTTAATTCGCACGCCTGCTGGTATTGTTTCTGCTCTGTTGAATTCCGGTTTAACCCCCACGACATGAGGTTTTGATGCGCAAGAGATCACTGATTCTAATGTTTGTTGTGTTCACCGTCAGCTGCGCTTTGCGTTCAAACGACGCCCCGCCCGAAGACATTGATAAGGCGGCGGCTCAGTTTTTTCAGCGTTTGAACGCCGCTGATTACGAGGCGATTTACAAAGACACCGCAAAGAAATTCAAAGAAAATCAGACGAAGGAAACGATTCTTGAAAGTCTCAAAGAGTTAACGGCGAAAGGGCAGATAAAAGATTATCAGCGACTGAAGATGACTTTTGAAGGCGAAGGCAAAGACCAGCGAGCCGTGCCTGTCTTCAGCGCCCTGTTCGATCAGGATAGCGGGCAAATGATTCTCTACTTCGTTGACGAGAGCGGCGAGTGGAAACTCATAGGCTTCGCTTTCAAAAAACGCGGGTAAGCATTTCAGAGGTGATCGAAAGGGGCGAAGTCTCGGCTTATCGATCACTGGTTTTATTTTTCGGTCCATCAGGTAAAGGTGATGTAATCAGAGGAGGTTTTATGAAAAAGGGGCTGCTTGTGTCGCTAATCGCAATCGCGGTGTTTATTTTGACATCCGTGGTGGGCGCAAACGTTCAAAGAATTTTTAAGAAGGGCGGCAGTCAGGATCATCGCCGCGCCTTTAAGACCGCAAACGCTCATCGCCGTCCAGCCGTGATCGATGCGCGCTCTTATCGCAGTCCCGGAAGATTGCGCAAAGTAATGATCCCGGCAGACGATCAGACGGCGATGGCCGAAGCCAGATCATCCGGCGCAATTGAAATCTCTGATTACGGCTCGTTCAAACTGCTGGTGATGGATGACGCAGCGCTCGAAGAGCGCGAACGCGAGCCGTCCGCGCTCTCGCGTCCCGGCGTGGGGGCGTCCCGCAATCCTTTCACAGTGCGCGATGACTTCAACGTGCTTATGTTAAGGTCGGGCGAGATTGACACGACCGACACTGACGCTCCCGGAAGCTTCGTCGGTATGGGGCGAGCCTTGAACAACGAAACAGTGCAATTAAAGAGCGAGCGAAAATCAGGCGGCTCCGAGCTTCGCATTATTCAGTTTATTGGACCTGTTAAGCGCGCGTGGCTCGACGATCTTCGCTCAAGCGGGCTTGAGCCGATTGCTTATGTGCCGAACAACGGCTATCTGGTGCGCGGTTCCGAATCCGCCCGCGCGCAGGTGATGAGGCTTGCCGCTCGCGGCGAAAACTTTATTCAATGGGAAGGGCCGTTCACGACTGACTACAAGATCCATCCCCAACTGGCCGAGACCATGCAATCCCAGCCCGGCGCGGAAGTGACCGTCGCCTTGCAACTTCTGCGAGGCGAACTCTCGCGCGACGACGCAAAGGCCGTAAAGAAAATCGCATCACAAATCATCAGCAACGAGTACGCAGTTCTCGATTTTATCAATATGCGCGTCAAGGTTGACGCCAGCCGCATCGCAGAGATCGCGGCCCTTTCCAACGTCTTAAACATAGAGCCATGGAATCCTCCTCAATTGATGGATGAGCGGTCGTCTCAGATTCTTGCGGGCGATTTGACAAGCGACAGCAAATCGGTGAACGGTCCCGGTTATATGAACTGGCTTCAATCTCAGGGCTTCACGTCGAAATTCAACTTCGCGATAGACGTTTCAGACTCGGGGATGGATCGCGGCTCGATAAGCGCGGACAAACTGCACCCTGACTTTCTTGACGCGAATCGTCAGAGCCGCGTCATCTATGCGCGCGACTATACAAGCGAGCTTGATGCGGGCGATGGCGATGGACACGGCACAATCAACCTCTCGATTGCCGGTGGCGCAAACCTCTCTGCCGAAAAAGGCATGCGCGACGCAAACGGCTTCAATTATGGATTGGGCATAGCGCCGTTTGTGCTGCTCGGCTCGTCGAAGATATTTCAATCCAATGGTCGCTTCGATCTGACCGAGCCTTATACGAAACTCGTCTCCAACGCATACCACGACGGCGCGCGCGTTTCATCAAACAGCTGGTCCGAAATATCGAACTCCTACACGATAGACTCGCAGGAATACGACCTGCGTGCTCGCGATGCGTTGCCGACGGAGGCGGGCAATCAGGAGATCCTCATCTGCTTTGCCGCGGGCAATGCTGGGCCGGGCGGAACCATCGGCTCTCCCGGCAGCGCGAAAAACGTTATCTCGGTTGCGGCAAGCGAAAGCTCACGCAAGGATGGGACTGATGGCTGCGGGATTGAGAACGACCAATCAGACAGTGTGATGGACATGGCCAATTTCTCGTCAGGCGGCCCGCTCTTTGACGGGCGAATCAAACCTGACATCACTGCGCCCGGCACGCACATCGAAGGCGCGGCTTCGCAACACCCGGACTTCGACGCCTCAGGCGTTTGCGGCACCGGTCTTGAGAGTCCCTATTTCCCGCAGGACCAGACGCTCTATACATGGTCATCGGGCACGAGCCACTCGACGCCGATGGTAGCAGGCGGCGCGGCTCTCATACGGCAGTTCTTCCTCAATCACGGCCAGGAACCGAGCGCGGCGCTGATAAAAGCATTTATGGTCAACACGACTACCTATATGACGGGCGAAGGGGCAGGCGGCAATCTGCCTCACGCGCGTCAGGGGTGGGGGCTTTTGAATCTAAAGCGCGCGTTCAACAGCACGCCAAAGATCTTCATCGATCAAACGACCACGCTCAGTGAAAGCGGACAGGAATTCGTAATCACAGGCGAAGTGAAAGAGAGCAGTGAACCATTTCGCGTAACGCTTGCGTGGTCTGATGCGCCGGGCTTTTCGGCATTCGCTCCGTGGGTTAACGATCTCAATCTGGAAGTCACAATCAACGGGCAGATATATCGCGGGAACAATTTCACCGGGCAGGAATCCAAAGCAGGCGGTGAAAGCGATGCGAAAAACAACCTCGAAGCAGTCTGGCTGCCCGCAGGAACCGCCGGATCATTTCTGATTCGCGTGCGCGCCGCAAACATCGCAGGCGACGGAGTGCCCGGTAATAACGATTCGACGGATCAGGATTTCGCGCTTGTCGTTTACAACGGCGAGAGCAAACCGCTGCCCGTCGCTAAACTTGAAGGCATCACGTTTTCGGGCGGCACTGATGAGTTGGCTGATCCGGGAGAAACCGTATCGCTTAATGTCAAACTAAGCGACACGTCAGCGGTTGCGCTCGTCGGCGGGCACGGCACCCTGTCAACGACGACCGCAGGCGTCAGCGTAACGACCGCCGCAGCCGACTTCCCCACAATCGCGCAGGGCGAGACGCGTGAAAATCTGACGCCGTTTGCGTTCGCCGTAGACAAAACAGTCGCGTGCGGGTCGGTCGTGCAGTTCACGCTCGATGTGACCGGCGGCGGGTTCGTTTCGCGAATACGATTCAGCCTGTCACTTGGCAGCAAACAGGCGGTAGAGTTCTTCACGGAAAGCGTGGAATCAGGCGAAGCGAAATGGACGCACGCCAGCGCGATAAAGAAGAAAAAGAAGAAAGAGCCGATTGATACATGGGCAATATCCAAAAAGAAAGTCCGTTCGGGCGTCAGTTCGTGGTTTTCGGCTGATCCGGGCAAGCAGGCCGACGCGCATCTTGACAGTATTCCAATCTCGTTGCCTGCCGGTGATCGGAACCTGCAATTGGTTTTCTATCACACATTTGAATTCGAGCACGGAGAATTTGACGGCGGGGTGATTGAGATTTCGACCGGCGGCAACTTTGAAGACCTCGGCTCGAAGATCGTGCAGGGCGGCTACACGGGCAGCATCTGGGAATTTTCAGAGACCAACCCTCTGGCCGGTGAAGCGGCGTGGACGAATGGCCGTCTGGGACAGTTCCAGCAGGTCGTAGTCGATCTGAGCAGTTATGCGGGCAAGACCGTAATAATCAGATTCCGCATGGTTTCAGATCAGGACATCAAAGGGCTGGGCTGGTACATAGATGATATCCTCGTGCGAGGCGACCGCGTAAGCTGCACGCCCGTAGCCGTAGCCAACGAATAGAGACAGAAAGCGAGCCGCACGTCACGCGGCTCGCTTTTTTAATCAACTCTTTGGCGCTCTGTATTTAATTGATGCGCGGCGTGGCAATTTAATCGCTTCTGGAAAGACGGCGTAGCTTGAGGCGGAACTCGCGCGGATCAACCCGGTGTTTGAACGCTTTTACGCCGTTGATATATATGACGGGGATGTCGTACTTGTATTTATCGTGCAGAACCGGGTCTTCATCTATGTTGATTTCTTTAAGGACGAATTCATCCTTGCAGCCGGAAGCGCGCATGGCCGCTTTTGCCTCTTCGCAGAGGTGGCAGCCCGGTCGCGTGTACAGTATCACGGTTGCTTTCGCCATAGCCGAAATTATCCTAAAACATTATCGATTCAATCAAATAGAAAGTGCGTTGCTTGACAAAGCGCGCGGCCACGTGTTACATACCAATCAATTCATTATATAGCAGTCTCTAGTAAACGTAGGCTCAGTTCAATGGGAAACGTGCGGCACAGTTCATACAGTATATTCAATAGAGGCGCACGCCGCGCCTCCGGTCGCAGACTTTGTAATCATCGTCTTTCTTTTGATAGACGCAATCGTGGAGAGCTTGGGCATGGACAACGGTCAGGACACCAACCAGCAAGTTGACAACCCTGAAGTCGAAAACGAGGAGAAGTCGAAGGCAGCAGAGACGGCAGAGGAAAAACCTAAACCAGCAGAATCGGCTGAAACGAAGCCGAAAGTAACGCCAGCGCCTAAGCCACCAGCGCCAAAAGCGGCTGCGCCAAGTGATGCCGCGCCTAAAGCGACTGGGCCTAAAGCGCCAGTCGCTGCTAAATCAACTACACCCTCAACGGCCCGCCCGGCTGTAGGCTCATCAGCAGGCGCAAAGACCAAGACTGTCGCAAGCGAAGTTCCCCCCGATCCTGTAAATAAGATGCGTCGCGCCATCATTTGGACCTCTGTAGGCGGGTTTCTTGCGACCTGCTTCATTATGTTCCTGCGCTTCTTCCTCCCGCGAACCATCTTCGAGCCAAGCACTGTATTTCGCGTCGGCTATCCTTCGGACTTCGGATTCGGTGTTGATACGAAGTTCCAGCAGCAGTATCGCATATGGGTAGTCCGCAACGCCGAGCGGTTGTTTGTCATCTATGCCCGCTGCACACACCTCGGATGCACACCAGACTGGAAGCCCGGCGAAAACAAATTCAAATGCCCGTGTCACGGCTCAGGCTATACCAGCGAAGGGATCAACTTTGAAGGGCCAGCGCCGCGCCCGATGGACCGCGCTCACGTCGAACTTGATCCGACCGGCCAGATAGTCGTCAACACTGCGCGCCTTTACGAGTGGCCGAAGGGCGAATCGGGTCACTTCAACGATGATGGCTCGTATTTGTCCGTTTAACGCTCGCGCGCTGTCACGAGTTTTTCTGCCGTTTCGATCTGTAATAATCCAGGAGCTAAACGATGGAATCAGACAAGCCTGACAAACCTGAAGTCAAACCCGCTGCGGGCGTTACGGTAGCCGAAGAAGCCCCGCCGAGTTTCAAGGATAACGTCAAAGAAGAGATTGAGCTTCTCAAAAAGAAAATGCAGAAGGAGAACATCCTTCAGGAGGTCGAGGAGCTTAAAGACCCGACGCGAACCCAGATCTACAAATCGATGTTTCGCGTCAAACACGAGCCGACTCCTCGCTCCCGCAGTCTGGGCGTGCTGACAAACGTATTCCTGCACCTGCACCCGGCCAAAATCAACCGCGATGCCGTCAGGTTCAGTTACACGTGGGGGATGGGCGGGATAACTTTCTATCTGTTTATAGTCCTGACCTTCACAGGCATTCTTTTGATGTATTACTACCACCCGTCGAAGGGGCAGGCTTATCAGGACATCATCTATCTCGAAAACGATGTGCCGTTCGGAAAACTGCTGCGCAATATGCATCGCTGGGCGGCGCATCTGATGGTCATCACCACGTGGCTTCACATGTTCCGTGTCGTGCTGACAGGCTCGTACAAAACGCCGCGCGAGTTCAACTGGTGCGTCGGAGTCGTGCTGCTGGTGCTGACACTGCTGTTGAGCTTTACGGGCTACCTGCTGCCCGATGACCAGCTTGGATTCTGGGCCGTGACCGTGGGAACGAACATGGCACGGGCTACGCCGGGACTTGGCAATGAAGGGCCGTTCGGGCCTCAGCTTGGGATGACGCTTTATAACGACGTGCGATTCGCATTGCTGGGCGGCTCGATAGTTGACGCAAACGCGTTGCTCAGGAGCTACATCTGGCATTGCATAGCTATTCCAACGATAGTGAGCGTGCTGCTGGCGGTTCACTTCTGGCGCGTTCGCAAAGACGGCGGCATATCCGGGCCAGCGCCCGTTCAACTGGAAACCGAGATGAAAGCGCCCGGCGCAAGGGCCGTCAAGAGTCAAGTGAACAAGTGAAATGATGAACGATGAACAATATAATGATGAACTGAAATTCATCATTTATTGTTCATCGTTTCCCGGAGGGTATATGGATTGGGGACAACTGTGGACAATCGTTTCAGCGCCCGACAACGTGCCGATTGTGGCTATGCTCTTTCTGGTGCCGTTCTTTACCTGGCTGGGCTTTCATCAGGCCCGCGCCAACGACCAGTTGATCGAGCAATTAGAAGCTGACCCGAAACTGGCGAAGACGCATCACCGCAAGACCTGGCCGTGGCGGCCCAACTGGGCGCGCGAACTACACGTCTGGCCTTACCTGTTACGCATAGAATTTCTCGCCGTTTTGATCGTGACGATCATACTGTTTGTCTGGTCGATCACGTTAAACGCTCCGCTTGAAGAACCCGCAAATCCCAATCTCACGATGAACCCCTCGAAAGCGCCGTGGTACTTTCTGGGGTTGCAGGAGATGCTGGTCTATTTCGACCCGTGGATAGCCGGGGTCGTCATGCCGAGTTTGATGATCGTTGGGCTGATGGCATTCCCTTATGTTGATTCAAACCCGCTTGGCAGCGGTTATTACACGTGGCGTCAGCGCAAGATCGCCGTCGGCTCGTTCCTCGTCGGCTTCTTTACGTGGATAGCGTTGATCTTCATCGGCACGTTTATTCGGGGTCCGGGATGGGTGTGGTTCTGGCCGGGTCAGACCTGGGATCACAATGTTCAGCTATATGAAATCAACCGCGACCTGCCGGACCTTCTGGGAATCACAGGCCAGCCATGGAAAGGTCTGTTCGGATTGATCGTTATCGTGGCGTTTTACGTGATTGCAGGACTGGCAATTCACCTGATAATCACATGGAGCAAGTTCGATAAGAAGATATTCGCGCGCACGACCTTTTTGCAGTACTCGGTGTTTCAGTTCTTTGCGATAACGGTGCTGGTGAGCATGCCTGTGAAACTGCTCATCCGCCAGCTTTTCCGCATCAAGTACATAATGGTCACACCATGGTTCAATATATGAGGGATGAGGGATGAAGGATGAGGGATGAATCAAAGCGGGCTGCTTATTCATCCCTCATCCCTCCGCCTTCATCCTTCCGACTTGGGGGATTGAGATGGCAGACAATACTCAGAGCGAGCAACTAGAGAAGAGAGCGGCAGACGCGCCGGAACTGGACCCGATTGCCGACCGTTCGATGAGCGTGCCTTTGTTGATCTCTTCGCTCCTTCTGATCCTGACGTTGATATGGTCGTTGTATGACGAAGTGCTGGGGCAGCGACCCTGGAAACAGTACCAGAAAGATTTCGTCAGCCTCTATTCAGACTATCTGGATCAGGAAACCCGCCCTAAACAGATAGCCGACGAAAAGCAGGTCAAGGACTCTCCTGAATACAACGAGCTGAATCAAAAAGTGAAGCAGGCCGAAGAAATGACAAAGGCCCGCCGTGATGAGATCGCTGCTCAAACCAGCCGGATAGACCAACAGATCAGCGATATCACTCCTCCCTTTCAGGATGCGCGCTCGTGGCTTGCGGCCAAGACCTATAACCTTGAAACCACTGAGAGCGAAAGCGGAAAAAACAGCCTCCGAGAAGCAATTGCGAGTAAAAGGGCTGAAAAGATCAGTTTCAAGATGCATAACGACGCGGGCAATCTGGAGGATAAAGAGCTAACGTTCACGGAACTGGAACAGCTCTACGCCAGGCTGGCCGGTGACAAGGCCCAACTCACCTCGGAAATTATCAAACTCAACCTGCCTATCGTCGAAGCTCGCAAAAATCGCGATGACTTCGTGCAAAACAAGCTCGTCGGCCTATCCGTCCAGCAGGTGCAGGGTCTTCAAAAGAAGATGGACGAGTTTAAATACGACATCAAACAGATCAATGTCGCGGGCGGCGCGGTCATCGACCGGTGCGAGTCCTGTCACGTCGCGACCCGCGAGCCGATAAGATTGACCAAACAGGATATGGACTGGCGAGGCGACGGCTCGGAAGAAGACAAAATATCTGCGGCCCTTGTCACACATCCCAACCCCGATCTGCTGAAGACTCACGACCCTGAGCGGTTCGGATGCTCGACCTGTCACGGCGGCAACGGGCGCGGCACAACTTCTGTCGAAAAGGGTCACGGGCGATACAAACACTGGCTGTGGCCGCTTTACTACAAAGAAAATACGCAGTCTGGTTGCGTCCAGTGCCACAGTCGTGACCGCGTGCTGCAAGGCGCTGATACGCTCAATCGCGGCAGAAACCTATTTCAGGTTCGCGGCTGCGTCGGCTGCCACCGCTACGAAGGTTACGACCGCGAGATGGACTCGCTGAGCAACGCGCGACAGACCATGAAGACGCTTGAGCTTGAAAAGCAGGAGCGTCAGCGCGAAATCGATCAGTTGACCGCAGGCGTCAGCCCAATCGCCGATCCGATTGAACAGAAACAGCGCAACGTCTCGCTGCATCAGATGATCGCTCAACTCGAAACGCGCATCGACGAGTTCGACATACAATCGCGCTACCTGATGCAGGACCAAAAGAAGGTCGGGCCGAACCTGAAAGAGATTCGCGCGAAATTGAACAAGGACTGGCTGCCCGTCTGGCTCTCGGACCCTCAGGCGTTCCGGCCCGGCACGAAGATGCCTACGTTTCGCATGACGGATGACGAGGTGAAAGCCATCTCGGCCTTCCTCTGGCAGAACGCGACCGATGTCAAACTGCCGCAGCAACCCGCAGGCGACGCCAATCACGGCAAGGAGTTGTTCAAGACGCTCGGCTGCATGGCGTGTCATTCGATCAACGGCAGCGCAATCGCTGTAACCGGCGGGAGAATAGGTGGCGACTTTGCCGCTGACCTTTCGCGAGTTGGCGAAAAAGCCAACTATGAATACATAGTCCGATGGATACACAACCCGCGCCAGCGACTCGCGCCCTACTCGCCGAGCCTCAAGCGCGATCTGACGCCTGCCGATTACAAGGCGAAGAATCTTCCGTTCGTCTTCGATGACGAGCATTCAAAGAGTCCCGTTGACGGGCGCGAGCTTCAGATTCAGAACATGACCGTGATGCCTAATTTCCGATTGTCGGAGCAGGACGCGCGCGACATCGCATCGTTTTTGATGAGCCAGAAGCACGCGGAACTGCAATATCCCGATTCGTCTTATATGAGTGAAAAAGGGCTTGCTGATGAGGGCAAAGTGCTTATTCAGAGATACGGCTGCGCGGGCTGTCACGAGATCAAGGGCATGGAAGACGAGCAGCGAATCGGGACCGAACTGAGCGTCGAAGGCAGCAAGCCGATTGAGCGATTGGACTTTGCGCTATTGCAACACGACGCCGAGGCGAATCACGACCCGTACACAGGTCAGGAGCTTGAGCGCGAAGGTCGTGAGAGCTGGTACGATCACAAAGGATTCTTCGAGAACAAGCTTCGCAGTCCCGCCATCTATGATCGCGGCAAAGAGAAATCTCCCGAAGAAAAACTGCGAATGCCGAACATCTATCTGCCTGAACACGACGTGACCGCGCTAACGACTTTCCTGCTCGGCAGCGTCGAGACTGCCTTGCCCGCGTCGATGCGCTACACGCCTGAAGGGCAGAAAAAAGCGGCGCAGGATGGCTGGTGGGTGATTCAAAAGTACAACTGCATGGGGTGCCATAATGTCTTGATCGGACAGGATTCCGTGCTGATGGGACTGCCAATGTATGAAGGCGACCAGCAGGAGCAATTGCCGCCGCGAATCACGAGCGAAGGCGCGCGCGTCAAGCCTGACTGGCTGCTGGGATTCCTTAAAGATCCGTCGCTTATGAAGCCGAATGAACGCGCCACACCCGTTGAAGTGAAGCAGTCTTTGATGGCGCATCTACAGGGCGCGCCCGGAAATCTGGGGCCGGAGGCCGAGCAGGGCGGACAGCCGCAGAACGCACAACAACAGGGCGGGCAACAGCAAGCTGTCAGCACAGAGGGTGCGGCAGACTGGGCACCGAGCTTCAAGCTCAGCCCGGCGTGGGGGATGAATCGCAACGGCGTGCGCGGTTATCTGAAAGTGCGAATGCCGACCTTCCATTTCTCGCCCAACGAATTGCAGGCGCTTGTCAATTTCTTCATGGCCGCGTCGGATCAACATCAGCCTTATATACCCGAACAGCTTGATCCTGTTACCAGTGAAGAGCAGAACCTTGCGCGCGCGCTGTTTACATCGAAGCAGGCATCGTGTCTGCAATGCCATATGACGGGCGACGCCGCGCACGATGCAAAAGCGACTGCTCCGAATTTCCTGCTCGCGCCTGAGCGGCTGAAGCCTTCGTGGACCAAGCGCTGGATTTATGATCCGCAGACGATCAGCCCCGGCGTGAATATGCCTTCGGAGCTGTTCGTCAGAGACCCCGCGCATAATCGGCTGGTCTTCAAGGCAGAGACTCCGCCCGCGTTCCAGACTTATAACAAAGACCATCTGGATTTAATCGTGCGCTACCTGTTCCAGATCACCCCTGACGAGCAGCGGCGAATCGGCGGAGGCGCTGCGGCGCAGTCTACGGCAGCACCGGCGGCGGCAACGCCTGCGGGTAAGACTACTGCGACAGGTGAGGGGAAGGGCAAAACCATTGGCGCGGCGCGCGCGCCATAGTCTCCGGGCGGTTACGAATTATCATTCTGGCAAAAATAGAGCGCGGCACCGCCTAATTGGCGCTCTTTAAGAAATGTTGTCATAATCTCCTGTTCGATTGAATGAACCGGAATACACAAGTGGGAGCGTAGCAATGTTAAAAAGATACGGGATGTTGTTTTTGATAGTGGTGATTGGCACGGCTTTGATCGTTGCATGCGGCAGACGCCGCCGCGATCCTTCAGCAGGCAAAGAAGAGGGAGGCGGGCAGGCCAAGACCAAATATGTATCCAAAGGCAATGAAGGCACAGTGACCGGAAAGGTGATGTTTGAAGGCACCCCGCCGGTCTTTGAACCTCTCGACATGACGCAGGACTCTTTTTGTTCTGCAAACGGCAGCAAGACGCCTGACAATGTTGTCATTAAAGACGGGAAGCTCAAGAATGTTTTCGTTTATGTGAAAGGCGCGGGCGTTGACGGATTCAGTTTTGAAGTCGGCGGCCCTGTTACGCTCGATCAGCATGGATGCCGCTACGATCCGCGCGTGCTCGGCCTGATGACCGGGCAGACCCTGAAGGTTGTTAACAGCGACAGCACCGGGCACAACATTCACCCTTCGCCGAAATTCAATCCCGATGTCAACAAAGCGCAGGCCGCGAACGCCGCGCCGATTGATCTGACGTTCAGAAATCCAGAGACGCTCATCCCCGTGAAATGCAACCAGCATCCGTGGATGAAATCAAATGTCGGCGTGCTCAATCACCCGTGTTTTGCGGTCAGCGGCGATGACGGTTCTTACTCGATCACAGGGGTTCCGCCGGGCGATTACACGCTCGTTTTCTGGCACGAAGTCTTCGGCGAGCAGTCGCAGAATATCAAAGTAGCCGCGAACGGAACAGTGACGCAGGACTTTACCTTTAAGGCAGGTGCCGGAGCAAAGCCTGCTACGTTCCTGCGCGTCGAGCCTGTGATGTTGCTGCCTTAAACGCGAGGGGAGAAGTTTGAAAGATCAAAAGGGCAATGAAGTAAGCGATAGATGGAACGCTGGCCTTCACTGGTTTGCAATATTTGTAGCTTTTTTAACTGTTCTGTTGTTGCTCGCGGGCGCTCTGGTGACCAGCAACGAAGCGGGAGACTCTGTGCCCGACTGGCCGCTTTCGTTTGGTCGCTGGCTTATAAGCTCCGACAATTTTATAGCGAATGTGCGATACGAGTATTCGCATCGCTTCATCGCCGGAATGGTCGGAATAGCGACCTTCGCGCTTGCTTTATGGGCCTGGTTCACAGAGCGCAGGGCGTGGGTCAGATGGCTGGCATTGATCGCTTTTTTAGGCGTGGTTCTTCAAGCCGTTATTGGCGGCGTGAGAGTCCACTTCCCGGCATACAAGCCTTTGATTGCGGTGCCGCACGCGCTCATAGCTCAGAGCTTCTTTGGCCTCATCGTCAGCCTTGCGGTCTTTACGTCGAAAGGCTGGCGGCGGCAGCGAGATGTTAAACCTGATCGGGGAGGGCTGCCGCTCAGGACTCTTGCGGTCGCGAGCGTTGCGGCAGTGTTGATGCAACTGGTGCTCGGCGCAGCATTCAGGCACGGAGCCACAGGCATCCTACCGCACGCAGCGGGCGCGGTCATCGTGACCGGCATAGTTTTGTGGACCGCGTTTGCGACGATTCGCCGCCACGGTAGTGACGCTTATCTCGGTCGGCCAGCGAAACTGCTCTTTGTGCTGCTGATAGCTCAGGTGAGCCTCGGAGTGCTGGCCTACCTTGCGCGCATGTCATCGGCGGGTTATCGGATGAGCGGCGTCGGCGAATTTTTCGATTCGATGAGTCTTGCGCCGCTCGCGCAGCCCAATCAGGTGCAGCCGCTCGAACCGATGATCTCTTTGACGGCAGGCCATCTGATAGTAGGGGCTTTGACGCTTGCGACGATTCTGGTTCTGACCCTGAGAGCTTATCGAGCGCTTGCGCCGAGGCGTGAGCGCGCAGTCGAAATTTCCGGCGGCAGTCAGCTTGCTTCACAGCGAAAGGCGGCCATTTAGTTTTATGGATTCACTCGCAAATCAAATTGTAAGCAGTAAGCCGATAATAATTGACGAAGATCGGCAAATATCCGTGTCGGGCAAGCTGTCAGCATACGCGGAGCTGACGAAGCCGCGCATAACGCTTATGGTTGTGCTGACGGCTGCGGCAGGTTTTTGCCTCGGCTCACAGCAGGGAATTGATTTTGTCCGGCTTCTGAACATGGCCGTCGGAGTCGCGTTGCTGTCATCCGGCATAGCCACTTTGAATCAGTACATGGAGCGGCGGACGGACGCCTTGATGCGAAGGACAGAGTCGAGGCCGCTGCCTTCGGGCAAGCTTGCTGCGCGCGATGCTCTGCTGTTCGGCATATCGCTTTCAGCCGTGGCGACTGCTTATCTCTGGCTTTTAATCAATCCGCTTTCGGCTGCGCTCGGACTAGCGACCTTTGCAGGTTATCTGTTCATCTACACGCCGCTGAAGACCAAAACGACGCTTTCGACCGTTCTGGGAGCTTTTCCGGGAGCCATGCCGCCCTTGATGGGTTGGGTGGCCGCGCGGGGCGAGGTAAGCCTGGAGGCGTGGATACTGTTTGCGATACTTTTTCTGTGGCAGTTCCCGCACTTCCTTGCCATCGCGTGGATGTACCGCGACGATTACGCGCGCGCCGGTATAAAGATGCTTCCGGTAGTCGAGCCTGAAGGGAAAGTGACTGGCCAGCAGATCATCAGCTACACCTTGCTGCTTGTGCCTGTCAGCCTGTTGCCGACGCTGATCAACCTTGCGGGTACGGTCTATCTGGTCGGCGCGATTGTACTTGGAATAGTGTTTATGTACTTCAGCGCGCGGGCTGCGTTCATCAGAACGACGTGGCAGGCGCGGCAGTTGCTGTTGGCCTCAGTCCTGTATTTGCCGGTTCTTTTCATCTTGATGGTGTTTAATCAACAGTGATGAGTAACAAGTAACGCTTCGGGTCACTCGTCACTAATAAGGAATCTATGGGCAAGATCATAGCTGTGATATTGGTGGTGCTGACAGTCGGTTCGGTATGGATGTTCACCGGTCAGCATACGCTGTGGTTTCCGAAAGACATTTCCGAACACGGCGAGAAAATAGACGCGCAGTTTATGCGAACGCTTGTGGTCGTAGGCATAGCCTTTTCGGCGGCGCAGCTTGCTTTAGGCTATGCCGTTTGGCGATACGGGCGCAGGGGCAACGAGCGCGCGGTCTATTCGCACGGCAGCAACAAGCTCGAAGCTATCTGGACTATAGTCACTGCCGTGATTTTCATAATACTTGCGGTGCTGGGCCAGCAGGTCTGGGCGAATCTGCATCTGAATGTTGCCGCTGATAACGCCGTGAGGATCAATGTCGTGGCGCAGCAGTTCCAATTCAACTTTCATTATTCGGGCGTTGACGGCACATTCGGCAAGACTTCGCCTGAG
The DNA here is from genome assembly GCA_963804815.1 of Blastocatellia bacterium. Classification (GTDB taxonomy): domain Bacteria; phylum Acidobacteriota; class Blastocatellia; order UBA7656; family UBA7656; genus DATEKX01. The sequence continues at coordinate 1,051,109 of CAWDRU010000002.1, forward strand.
TTTTATAGTGACGATTCGCAAAACTACGTCGGCATCGATCCGAACGACCCTGAGGGGAAAGACGACTTTCAACTGACCACGCTCGTCATTCCCGCCAATCGGCAGGTGGAACTCACGCTGAGGTCGAGAGACGTGATTCACAGTTTCTGGGTCCCTGCCTGTCGCATCAAACAGGACACCGTGCCGGGCATGTCGATCAAGATTCATTTCACACCTACCACACCGGGCAAGTACGAAATACCTTGCGCGGAGTTGTGCGGGAACGGGCACTATAAAATGAAGAGCTTCCTGCTGGTTGTTCCCGGCGACGAGTACGACCAGATGGAGAAGATGTCGCGCCAGCAATTCAGGGCGAAGATGGACGAGTTGTTCAAGCAGTACGAATAGAGCCGATTACAATCAAGCGACAGGAGGGAGAAGATGGCAGACGCAGCTCATCACACACCCGGCGAGGTTCATCGCCACGAGCCGCCGAGCGGTTTCATACGGAAGTACATCTTCAGCGTTGACCACAAAGTTATCGGCATTCAGTACTGGCTGCTGGCCCTGTTTTCGGTCTTCGTCGGGATGGGGCTTTCGCTGCTTATGCGCTTGCAGCTTGGATGGCCGAATCAGGAATTCGCCTTCCTGAAAACTATATTGCCGACCGCCGCGCCCGACGGAACGATCTCGCCTGACCTCTATATGTCGCTTGTGACCATGCACGGCACGATCATGGTCTTTTTCGTGCTGACGACCGCGCCGCAGGGCGGATTCGGCAATTACTTCCTGCCGATTCAGATCGGCGCGGCTGACATGGCTTTCCCCGTGCTGAACATGATGTCGTTCTGGATCACCTTTCTGGCGCTTCTGGTATTGCTGGCTGCGTTCTTTGTATCAGCGCCAAACGTACTGGGGCCGATTGGCGGATGGACGGGCTATGCGCCGTTAAGCGCGCTCGGAGAGATAGCCGGGCCGGGGCAGGGGACCGGCGTTATCTTATGGATTTCAAGCATCGCGCTCTTTTGCATCGCGTCGTTGCTCGGCGCTTTAAACTTCATCACCACGATGCTCAATATGCGCGCAAAAGGTCTGTCGCTGATGCGGCTGCCGCTTACGTGCTGGTCGTGGTTCACGACGGCCATACTTGCCCTGCTTTCATTCCCTGTGCTGCTCGCAGGCGGCATACTTCTGCTGCTCGATCATCTGGCCGGGACGAGCTTCTTCATACCGGGCGGCGAATTCGTCAACGGCAAACTGCTGGCAGACCATAAAGGCGGCTCGCCCATCCTGTGGCAGCACCTGTTCTGGTTCTTCGGACACCCGGAGGTGTACATAGCCATTCTGCCGGGCATGGGACTGACTTCGCATCTGCTTTCGACCTTCGCGCGCAAGCCCGTATTCGGTTATCGAGCAATGGTCTACGCGATATTCGCAATCGGGCTGCTTGGGTTTTTCGTGTGGGGCCATCATATGTTCATCAGCGGAATGAGCCCTTACACCGCGATAGCTTTTTCGCTCATCACGCTGACTATAGGCGTGCCTTCGGCCATCAAGACCTTTAACTGGCTGGGGACTATCTGGGGCGGCCAGATCAGGTTTACAACGCCGATGCTCTTCGCGTTAGGATTCGTTTCGCTGTTTGTATCGGGAGGCATCACGGGACTGTTCCTCGGCCAGACTTCGATTGACATTCAATTGCATGATACTTATTTCGTCGTCGGACATTTCCATTTGATTATGGGAGTGGCCGCGATATTCGGAATGTTCGCGGGCACCTATTTCTGGTTCCCGAAGATGTTCGGCAGGATGATGAATGAAGGGATGGGCAAAATTCATTTCGTGCTCACCTTCATCGGCGTCAATGCGATCTTTATTCCCATGCACATCATGGGCGTGGCGGGAGCGACCAGAAGATACGCTTTTCATTACAACCCTGTGACGGGCGAAGGATTGCAATACCTAGCGCCGATGACGACGCTGACCCGGCTTGTCTCTTATGCGGCGATCATCACGATTGTCGCGCAGTTGATCTTTCTGGGCAATTTGATCTATAGCTGGATTAAAGGGCCAAAAGCGGCTGACAATCCGTGGGAAGCGACTTCGCTCGAATGGATTATTCCGTCGCCGCCGCCGCACGATAATTTCGCGGGCCTTGAGCCTGTGGTTTATCACGGGCCTTATGAATTCAGCGTGCCGGGCGCGCCGAAAGATTACACGATGCAAACCGATTCCGAAGTGGTCGAAGCGCACGGAGACTGATTCAATAATCAAGATGGGTACGACGATAACAACAGATGTAAATGTAAAACCGACTGGTGCCGGAGCAGATCCGAAAGGCTCAGGCGGGCCCGGAGGCCCGTTCAATCCGGGGCCGGGGGGGCCGAATAACTGGCCGCCGGGTTTCACGCGCGACGATGCGATTGAGCCTGACAAATACCGCATAGGCATGTGGGTCGGGCTTGCAAGCATTCTAATGTTATTCGTCGCCCTGACGAGCGCCTACATTTTGCGCCAGACCCGTGGCTTGAGCGAAATAAACGACTGGACGCCGCTTGAGATGCCCACTGCGCTGTGGTTCACGACGGCGGCGCTATTGACCAGCAGCCTGACGATTGAGCTTGCTCGTCGGGCGCTCAAACATAACGACTACGAGCGGTTCAGAGTATGGATAAGTTTGACCACGTTGCTCGGCATAGCGTTTCTGGCCGGGCAGATACTGGCGTGGCGACAACTCGCAGGCCAGGGTATCTACGTTAACACACATCCTCACAGTTCGTTCTTTTATCTGTTGACCAGCCTGCACGCGCTGCACCTGCTTGGCGGGATCATCGCGCTGGCCTATGTGACCGTTACAGGGCTGCGACTGAGAATAAGCCAGCGGCGGCGCACTGTTGTGGGTGTTACAGCGCTTTACTGGCACTTCATGGACGGATTATGGGTATATCTTTTCCTGTTGCTTTTCTTCTGGAGGTGAACTGAATGGCGGAAGTGAGAGCGGAAAATCTCGTGGCGAACGACTGGGGCGGAGGCACGCTGCCATATCGCGTCAGCCATCGCAAACTGGGAATGTGGCTGTTCATCATGTCGGACTCGCTGACGTTTTGCGCGCTGTTGATAGTCTACAGTTATGCGCGCTTCTCAAGTCAGGACTGGCCGACGCCGTTCAAATTCTTTCCCAGTGTGATTTTTTCGACCGTGATGACACTGGTGCTGCTGTCGAGCAGCTTGACTATGGTCTTTGCCGTTTCGGCTGCAAAGCGTCGCGACAAACGTCGCGCAAGGCGATGGATTTTCGCCACCATCTTTTTCGGTGCGATGTTTATAGTGCTTCACCTTTATGAATGGATGCACCTGATGCACGACGAAGGGCTGTATCCGTTTCAGATATCGGCAGAGTGGCTTGAAAGATGGCCGAATGCGTCGCAGCTGTTTGGTTCTGCATTTTTCGGGATCACCGGCCTTCATATGTTCCACGTCCTGACGGGACTTTGTTATCTGGCTGTGATCGCCCTGCGGATGAAAAAATTCTCGGCTGATGATGTTGAAGTCAGCGGATTGTACTGGCACTTCGTTGACCTTGTATGGATGTTCGTCTTTCCGTTGATATATCTGTTGTCTGTTGATTACCAGTAATCAGGCGAACGTGGTCCGTAGGATTAAATCATTTCTGAGCGAGGAGAAGCTCTGATGCAGCAGACAAATCAAAGAGAGATAAAGATTCTGAATCTGGTACTGCTGGGACTGGCAGGACTGGCATTTCTGGTTGCAGTCATAACGGCGCTTGACAACGGCCTCAGAGCAGGCACGGACGATCTGTTTCTGATTCTCACATGCCTGTTGCTCGCGTTGCTGTTCGCCGTCCCGCCGCTGATGTGGGCAAAATCGAGCGGAATGCTTCATAATCTCTTCGCGCTCGATGATGAGCCTGAAGCCGCCTCTCACGCGCACGAAGAAGAGCACGCGCACGTAGACACGAATCGCCAGAACATCGGCATCTGGGGCGGACTGCTTGGTCTGACTGCCATCGAAGTTTTGCTCGCATACATTCACATACAGCCGATTCTCATGCTCATCATCCTGATGATGCTGTCGATAGTGAAAGCTGTAATGATCGTGGCTTACTTCATGCACTTGAAGTTCGAGCGGATGAGCCTGGTTCTGACCATCGTGCCGACATTGATAGTGCTGTTTTGCCTGTTTGCCATTCTGTTCCCTGATGGCAATCGCCTGCGCAAATTGCGTGGGCCGGAGCCTGCCGTACAACACGTCGAATCGAGCGAAGGAGGCGGAGCGGAACGCTAGTCGTCAGCCAGAAAGTCACTGACAATGAAAATACACCGCATAGTTTTATTCTCAATCGCAGCTGTTGCGCTGTTGCTCGTTGCAGGCCATCCTGCGCTCGCACAATGCGCGATGTGTAAAGCGGCGATTGAGGGATCTGCGAACGCAGAAGAGGCTTCGCGAGGGTTGAGCCTTGCCTCTCTCGTTTTGCTAATCCCTCCCGTACTAATCTTTTCAGGGTTTTTCGGATTGATCTATCGCTTCCGAAACGTTCAGGGAAAGAGAGACAATCCGCCGGTCACCTTTTAAGCGGCAACGTCGAACGCCTGCAATTGTAGCTATAGCCCTCATTATGTCTGAAGAAACGATTCGTTTTCTCCCCACGCTCAATGCGATTCTGAATGCGACAAGCGGAATTTTAGTCCTTGTAGGATTCCTCTTTATTCGCCGCAAACAGATCGCAGCCCATCGCGCGTGCATGATTACAGCCGTTTGCGTCTCGATACTATTTCTTATCTCGTACATTGTTTATCATTACCATCACGGCGCAACACGGTTTCAGGGCACAGGCGTGGTGCGGATATTGTATTTCGTCATTCTGATTTCGCACACGATACTTGCGGTGGTTATAGTTCCGTTCGTCATCATAACGCTCAGGCGGGCGATGCGAAACCAGTTCCCCCTCCACAGAAAAATCGCGCGATGGACCTTTCCGATGTGGCTCTATGTTTCGGTCACAGGCGTGATCGTCTACTTCATGCTTTATCATTTGTACCCTGTAAGCTAGTCTAGTCGAGATGAACCAATCCACGAGATGGGCGGCTGATGCTATCAACGCGGGCGCAGAACGACCCAGATGGCAGAGCGTAGGCGAGATCCCCGGCTTCCCCTTCGACTCGTTTGAAGAGCTTCAGGCCGCAGTCCGCATAAAGAGCTTTAACATGGGCGTTGACCCGCTCGCCGCCGCCGAGTGGTCAGACAGCTTCAACAGCAGATCGAATAAAGCGGTGATCGCGATGCTCTCCGGCCTGTTGATACTTTCGGCCCTATCAGCCGTGGTTGCTGCTATCGTGCTCGGAGAATACTGGTTGCTCGCGGCGCTGCCCGCGCAGGCGCTTACGTTTTATGTTTCGCATCCGGCCTCGCCGCTAAGTAAGTGGGTGACGGTCGGGGGCGCGGCATCGGTCGCGATCTTTATAAATTTCCTGCTCAACGGTTATGTGACCGGGGCGACGATTGTCGCATACGCGGGACTGACATTCGCGACTGTGCGCGCGGCAGGTTTTATATCGAATGCGGCTTTTCGCAAAGCGCTTCTCGCGGATGAAGAGATGTTCCTCACAGCCTACAGCAACCGCCTCTGCACAGTGCGCAACAACAGAACTGAGCGCGTATATGCGGCTCGACCTGGTTGATATTGAATTGCTTGACCTTTGCTTGCGTGCCCTCGTAGAATCGAATCAACGTTTACAAGCTTTCGATAATTCACCGGAGAATAGATAAGTTGTGATAGAGCTTCAAGATGCCGAGCCTGAAATTCCGCAGCGCACTGGTCCGAGCCGCAAATATCCGTGGGCTATTGTGGTCGTTGTAGTGCTGTTTGTCCTCATCCCTTTTTTTTCCTGGTATGGAACATGGTTTGGCCGCCAGCTTTCTGATTCTCAGATGGAGACGTATCTTAACGATCAGCAAAAGCCCCGCAACGTGCAGCACGCTCTCGCGCAGATCGGCAATCAAATAATCGAAGGCAAAGAGTCTGCAAAGCGCTGGTATCCGTCCGTCATCACTGCCGCTCAACATCAAGCCGCCGAGGTCCGTCTGATGGCCGCCTGGGTGATGGGGCAGGACAATACTTATCAGGAGTTTCATTCAACGCTTCTTCCCATGCTCGAAGATCCGAGTCCGGGCGTGCGCCATAACGCGGCGCTCGCTCTGGTGCGATTCAACGACGCGGCTGCGCGACCTGAACTTGTCGCCATGCTCGAAATGAGAGCCTTGCGCGCTGAAAGCGACGGTACGGTCGAGTTCATGATAAAAGACGAAGGGACACCTGTCGCGGCAGGAACTCCGCTGGCGCGCATAAAGCAGCCCGATGGTAGAACTGTAGAGATGCGCGCGCCGGAAGCTGCGCGCATAGAAACACTATCTGTTGCTGATGGCGCGAGCGTCAGCGCAGGGAGTGATTTGATAGTGCTTTCGCCTGAAACCGAACAGGTCTGGAATGCGTTGATTGCGCTTTATATTGTGGGTAAACCCGATGACGTGCCTTATATTCAGCGGTACGCGGGGCAGCTTCCCGGCATTCCCGAACGCATCCACAAGCAGGCTCTTTCCACTCTGGATGCCATACGGGAACGAGCGCAAAAATGACAAAACGCGAGTCGCCGACTCGCGTTTTGTCGGATTACGGATTCAGCGCGAATCCTGTCTTTGATTCCCACACTGCCACGTCCATCATCTCAATGGCGTCCCACGGACAGCCTTCGAGGAAAGTGCCGTCAGGCCCTTTGCTTGTGCAGAGCTTGCATCCTATGCAGAGGTTCGGATCGACTTCGATTCGCCCGTTCGGATAATAATCCGCGTCCGGCACCCAGAACATGCAGGCATCGACCGGGCAATACTCGACGCAGGCAGGCGACCCTGCGCACCCCGTGCAGTTGTCCATTATGACAGCAAGGATCTTGGGCTTTTTCTTTCTGAGGTCTGGCCGACCGTGCGACATCGGCTCCATCTTCTCAACCCCTTCAACAGTCCCTATCGTCTCAAGCGTTTCAGCCATCTCGTCTCCCGTTATTTATTATAACTGCCGAGCCTCACGTTGCTCGAATTAAGATAAATGCTTTCTGAAAATCTATCATAAAATCAGCGACGGTCAAAATCTCAACTACTTCTTCTGGCGATTCGAGTCTCGCATTCTTGTCAACTGGCCAAGCCGTTCTTCGTATATCTTGATTTCGTCCGGCGTCAATTGCGGCCTGCTCATCGTTATGTACTTGCTCAGATGCTCAACCGCCGTTGCGAACTTCTGGTTACTGGCATAGGCCTGCGCCAGATTCAGATGAACATCGGGGAAATCTCTTATTTTCAGGGCCGCTTCGCCGTCTTCAATCGAGCGTGCCATGTCACCGGTCAGGAAATGAATCAACGCGCTTGTGTCGAGCACGAGCGCCAATCGCGTCTTGTCGGTCTTTGCAGCCTCGCGCGCGGCGTTGATCTCCGCGCGGGCGAGCGCGAGGTCTTTGTCGGTATTGGTTGCTGAGTCGTCGAGCCATATTCTGCGCGCGATGGTCTTGGCTACCATATGGTGAGCTTCGGCCATGGCTGTATTGTTCTTGAACCTGCCCCCGCCGAATATGAGATGGGAAATGGATAACCCTTTCAACGCGCGTGAGGCAGAGACTTTCTTCTTTGACACCTGATCGAAAAGCTCAAGCGCCTGTTTCGCCTCATCGACTGCGCGCTCGCGCTTCACCTTTGAGTCCTGATAAGTCAGCAGGTCGGCCAGTATCAAATGCGCTGGAGGGGATTTCGGATTGATCCTGAGCGCCTTCCCCAGCGCGCGCTCAGCGCCCGTGTAGTCTTTGCGGAAAAGCAGGATATCGCCCAAAACGATATGCGGGTAATCCCATTCGGGATGGCGCTTTATAATACTGCGCAGCGTTGGTTCTACTTCGGCAGGGTCGAGGTTGAGGTTGAATTTAGCTTCGGCAAGAAACGCTTCGGTCTCGAAGTCGGATTTTCTAACGGCGAGCGCCTGCTGAAAACTGTTCACAGCATCCACCTTGCGACCGAGCGACTGTTCCGCTCTGCCGCGATAAACGAGCGCGTCGGCATACGGGCCGCCGTTCTTTTTTATAGCCGAGTTGAATTTCTGTATCGCGGCTTCGAGGTCCTGCCTGTTGAACTGGTCAACGCCGTCAAGAAAATCTTCTTTCGCTTCTTTTGACGGCTGTTTCTCTTCGCCGAAATATACATTGACGGTGTTACCGGGCAGCGGAACGAGCGACTCTTCATCGCTTTGCGTGAAGGTCAGATTCACTTCCACAAATTTCGATTTGCCCGGCTCGACCGTTGTGCGACGCAGTTGTTTTGCGCCGCCCATCGTAAATGCAAGCGTGCGGTCACCGCTCGGCACCCTGCGAGTTATCTCTGTTCTTCTGCTCACCATGCCAGAAGGCTGATCGTCGATTGAAACGTTTACGGCTTCCATCTCCGGCGCGCGAATTACGATTGATCCGCAATCTGCGGGATTTTTGCAGGAACTCGGCACGGCTGAAAGCGGTATGTCGTTCGTCTCAATCGAAGTAGTATTGCCGCCGGGGTGTTGCTCGTTTCGGGTCATCTCAGGCACCTTGTCGCGCACATAGCTCTTGAGTTCTGAAAAAGTTACTATCCCGTCGGCAGGGCTGCGGTCGGCGTTTCCGCGAAGCCCTTCGAGCAGACAGTAAGTGAAGACGCCATGTCCCTGTCCCTGTCCCTGAGTCAACTCAGGGTCTTCGAGAGAGACTTCTGTCTGGTCCGCGGCCCAGATGAAGCCCACGCCCGCCGCATCATTTTTTTTCAGTTCCTGAGTCAGCAAGCTATTTGCGCGAGTCGAAGCTTCGCCGCCGCGCCCTGCCAGTTGAACGCCCGCGCTGTGGCAGGTATCCGACAGCACCAGCCCCTTCTTTGCAGGAATCACGCGCACTGAATCTTCAAACGCTTTCATCGGCAGCGCAGTGTTGACCATGTCTCGCGGGTCTGTGTCGTACATGATGAAGTAAGGAGTTTCGATGGTTCTGCCCAGCTTCGTATCGAATTGCGGAGCCAGAACGCCGTGCGCCGCGATGAAGGTGACGAAGAAATCATCGGGTTTTGACTCTCTGAGTTTGGCGAGAGCCTTTTCAACATTTACTTTTGTCGCCTGCTCATCTTTGAGAAGGATGACGTGATCTTCTGCAAAGCTGCCGCCCTCTTCGCTCTTTAGAAATTCGTAGATCGCCTGCGCGTCATCGGCTGCGCTCCTGAGGTTTTGAATCTGCATGCCGCCGACGTTCTGATCTCCATTCTTGAAGCGCGAGATGCCGACAAGCACAGCCCACAGTTGTACATCTTTAGCGCGTCCCGATGTCATTTCGACTCGCGTCGCTCCGATCTTCACCTTCAGGCCGCGTTCCTGCTGGTTCTGAGCTTTGGCGCGCGGCAATTCAAAAGCAGTTGCACAGACTGTGAACAATAGCGACGCGAAGATTGCGATGCGAAGAGTTGATGGCTTTGTCATACTACTTTCTCTCTACTTTTATGATTTGAAGGCATGAGCAGGACGCCGTCCTGCTCATGTATCTTCGATTGATATTATTGGAACAAGCCAGCGGCCTGCTCTTCGTTTAAGGTACGACTCTGGGGGGAGGCACTTGCCTGATAGGTTCCTGATCGTTGCCGCGGTTGGCTACGGCCAGTCCGATGCCGATTCCGGCTGCGGCTGCGACGGCGATGACGATGGTTGTGTTTCGCGCAGTCCAGAACCCTGATGAAGACGAAACCTGCGCCCTGTAGGTGAACGAATTTTCTGTGCCTTCGACCTTGGCTATTATGGTGCCCGCGCATTTGGACGCGCCCGCAATCCACGGCACGGCGGCTATGCCGCGATTATCCGTCTTGCTTGTGAAAAGCGTTCCCGCGGCTGCGCCAAGCCCTATACTGCCCAGGCACGGGTCGCCGAGCGAAAACAGGATTGGCAGGTCGGGAACGGGCCGGTCGTTTTCATCTGTGACCTGTATTTGAATCTGGCGAGTGCTGCGAGCCGACACGCTCAGAGTGCTGCCCTGACCGGCAGGCGGGCGCAATGTATATCTTTGCTGGTTTGTAGGTTGTTCAACCGTGACAGTTCCGGTCATGCGCGCAAGCGCGGCCTGTCCTTCTTTCACATCGATGCGAAAGCGCGCGTTCGGCGCGGCTGTAAACAGGGAACCGGCGGCTTCGATATGCGCTCCGGCATCCCTGTCGAGTTTGACGGACAAGCTGCCGTTGACGAGCGAAGCGACCAGAACATTTCTGCCAGTCTCTTCGGGGCTTCCGTGCGAGGTCCCGAATCTCACCATCGCGTTATCGGCGAGAGTCACTTCACCTATAGCGTCGAACGAGACGCGCACGCTCTGCCCTGCGCGAGATTGTATAAACTCGCCGCCCCAGATCATCTGCTCGCCGTAAACCGCGCGCCCGTTTATCACCACCGATTCTTTACCGAATGAACTATCGGAGATCGAACCGATGGGGCCGAAGCGCGCAGATGCATAAAGCCTGATGGGGCGCTCCGTATCGCGGCTGTCGCCGTCTGCGAAGATCGACTTCGGAGCTATGCCTGTTATCAAAATAAGTACGAGCAGCAATGCCATTGCGGGAACTCTATTCGTCATCTCCATCTCTCCTGTTATGGGCCTGGTTACCTGCTCCGAATCAGCGCCGCGAATTTTTTGCATCACTAAGCCCTGATCCTTGTCTATATTACTCTCTTTAATCGGCTGGGCAAGTGCGAGATAAACGCTCGGCTCAACTGTGAAACGAAGCTATCCATCGACAGCCATGTGATATCCGTCCAGTGCAATTTTATAAAGAAGGGCAATCAGCGCGCGGGCCGATTGCCCTTCTCCTGTTTAACGCCTGACTCGACTGCTGGTGCTGCTGCACGCGGAACCGATGGGGCTGGACACAGCCGTACTGCTCGCTCCGCCGTCGCGGACAGTCACCTGAACCGATGCGACATTGCTGTTGTCATTCGCCCCTGTGAACCTCTGCGTTATGGTGAAGCTCTGTCCCTGTTGAATGTTTCGTTCGCGTATCGCCTGAGCTATATCGACCGTGATGATATCGCCGACGGACCCCCCGGAACCGTTGCGGAACTGATAGGTCGCGCTCGATACATCCGTGTTTGCGTCCCAGGCCGAAAACTCTACGACGAACTCGTTGCCCGACCGGCAGATTGTCACAAGCGGGTTTGCGCCGGGGTTTGTCGGATTAATCAGCTTCACGCCCTTCTTGACGCGGCCTCTCAAGGTTAGCGTGAGCGGATTTCCTGCGCTCACTTGTATAGTCAGCGTGTCTGTTATGTCAGCAGGCAGCAGATCGCTCACACCTGCTTGCGAGCCTGCAACCTTCGGTATCACAGGATTGAACCTCACGGCGAAGGTCACAGAACTGCCCGTGCCAACGGTCAGCGGGAAACCGGTTTGCGCGCCCTGAGGCACAACAGTGAAAGTGTTGCTGTTATCGGTCTGCCCGCCGCGAGTCAGTGTTGCCGATTGCAGAGTGATCGCGTCACAGCCCGCATTGTTTATTGTGAAAGTCTGCGTTTCCGGATTGCTTCTGGGAGTCCCGCGCGCGGCGACTCGTTTGAAAGTGAGTGTGTTTACGCCGCCCTGAATCGCTACGCCACCAGATGATACGCCCGACCCTGTGAGCGCGATAGTGATCTGCGGGTTCTTCGGATCGTCGGTTTGCAGGAAAAGACAGGAATTGGCAACTCCGCAAACAGTCGGCGTGAATGTGACATCGACTGTTGCAGTCTGGCCCGGATTGACAGGCCCGGTCGGGCAACTGCTGACCTTGAACACCTCTGGTGAGTTTGGGGTCACAGGGCATGCTCCGATTGCGCACCCTTTGACCGAAAGCGGAGCCGACCCTGTGTTTGTGATCGTGACGGTTACGGTCTTCGGCACGTTCAGATTTACGCTGCCGAATGCGGCGTTCGATGGAAATGATGCCGTCGCCTGCGGCAATGGAGTATCAGCCGAATCCGCCATCAGTTCCGAAGTGTTCGATGACTTATCTTTTTCGTTATTGAAAGCGAGATGATCTGTGACCGTAGCGGTGTAGATTCCTGTCGGCGAAGGCGCAAGATCAGCCGCCGTAAATCCGCCACTATCGTCAACGTCTGCCTGTCCCAGAAATTTCACGGCGTCCGTGACGATTCTGCCTTCAAAGAGTCTGAAACCTGTCACTGCGAATATTTCGACTGTCGAGCCGCTTGCGGGCGAACTGTTGAGTTTGCCCGTAACGGTTATTTTGTCGGCGGTTGCCGTGACCGTCATCGAGTCAGGGAAATTGAGCAGGGTGTTCGGTCCCGAATCCGCATCGCCTGCATCATTGGCAGTCGGCCCGTCGCCGCCCAGATCAATCAAAGCCAGTGATGTTGGTGGCGCTTCGGATGAAGGCGCAATGCGCGAGATGTTGTTGCGCGAAATCAGGTTTCGCTCGTTCTCCTCGCCGCCGAGCACAAGTATGCCCTCACCGTTATTTTCGAGCGTGTTCTGCTCTATCACATTATGGCCGACCGCATCCTGTGGACAATCAATCCCGATTACAATTGCCACGTTTGTGAAATTGATGAGCTTGAGTCCTCGAATGACATTGCGATTCGAGCGAAGCACCAGCCCGTCTCTTATTTGCCCGCCGCCGTCTATAGTGATACCGGGAGCGCAGTCTTCTCCGCTGCAACCATTGATTGTGATGTCAGGCGATATAAGTGCGGGCAACGCGGACGTTAAACGAATCGTTTTGCCTGCGACACTGCTATCGAGCGTTATCATCGCGGAGCCGCCGTTACAGTTTGCCTGTTCGATTGCCTGTCTGAGCGATATTTCGCCTTCCTGAACGGGCGTGTCAGGGTCTGTATCGGCATCGGAATTCACTGCAAGTTGAATCGCTGGAACGTCGCCTCGAATTATTTCGCGCGTCAACTCCGCGAATTCGTTCGCCTGACGCTGGCAGTCCGGGCTTTCGGCTGCCGCCCCATCCTGATTGCACTCGCCTGCGTTAATGACAAAGGTCTCGCCCGGCAGGCTTGAGGTCGGCTTGGGGATCACCAGTTGATCAACTATATTTTTGCTTATAGTGAACTCTTCGGATTGATTGTCCAACCCAACCAGAACCACATCCATCTCGAAAGGAATTGCATCAGAGGCTGCGAAGTTGCGCGCTTCTTCAACCCGCACAAGCGCGTCGCTGAGATCAAGAGGCCCGCCGTCCGTAGACATCAAAAACGCTCTGCGCACACCGGGTTTCGGATTCGCTTTCCGCGCCTGACTGAGTTCTACGTTTGCAACCTGAATCACACCTGCGTATCGCGTATCCCCGACAGGGCAGGGAACTATCTGGCTGCCAACGTCCTCGCACTTGAGAGTTTCGAGCGTGGCGGCAATCTTCCGCGCGTCCTCCTCGCCGTTTATTTCAGTGAGCGGGACCACGAGATTTACTATCTCATTAAAGAGTATGACGGAAACGGCTACAGAACCGTTTCGCGGTATGATTGTAGGATCGTTTATCGCGCTGAGCACGCCTTCGAGTTGAACATTGTAGGTTTGCCCGCGCTGCGCAATGCTGTCGGACGCCTCGATCAGAAAAGCTATGTCGCGGTTGGCCTGCACGAAACATCCCGGTGGAATCTCTTTCGGGCAGGTGTCCTGCGCGATCTGTTCGCGCGGCGCGATCATCGGCGCGGCCATAAGCAGCGCGATCATAAAGGCTCGTATCGAGCGGCCATAAAGCTTCTTTTGACGGCGATTTGAAGAAGAGAGAATTGCTTTTTTGAAACAGGCGGCGAGAAGAGACATATTAACCCTTTCATTTATCATGGCCATGAAGCCTTATGATTGAATTTTAATAAGAATCCCACGGATGATTCTTTACTGTCGCCACGCACGAATACATGTGTGAGGGACATGCCTTCTGGTGGAACTGTCAGTATCCGAACGCCTTTTTGAAAGGCAAGCTGGTCGAGTCACCGAATGAGAGAGGCAATCATTTCGATGACGAATTCTCCACTGGTCTGTTTTACATCAACATCGCGCGAATATGGCGCGTGTCCAAGCGCTTTGGCTTTCAATGTGTATTTGCCCGGCGGGACGGGCCTGTTCAACCTGTAAACGCCATCCGCATTGGCTGTGCCCCATGTCAATAAATTTGATTCGGTCACATCAACAGTGCCGAAAGGCACAATCCCAACGAGCGCGCCCGCGATGGGCTTCCCGCCATTTGACGAGCGGACGATGCCTTTGATCGAAACTCCGCCAGTCTGCGAGCCTGTGCCACTGCGCAGAGTTGTATCTTTATCTGCGAGACGGGCAATCATAGTCGCGACGAGGTGCGCTGGTCTCAGGAACCCCACTGCCCCGTAACGGCGTTTCGCGTCGGGGAAGCCGTCTCCGTTATTATCAATCTCCTGATCATCGGCTTCGACTTTTGTGGGTATGCCTATGAGTTTGCCTTCGGCATCTACTGCCGCGCCGCCGCTGTTTCCGTGAATGACGCGGGCATCGGTCTTGATCCAGTTGCCGAGAATATCTTTGCCTTCGATCACTCCTTCGCTGATGGTGACCGTCGTTCCGCCCTTTTCGGGAAACCCGATGATCACGATTTCGTCGAGCAACTGCACGGCTTTTGAATCGCCTATCTCTACGGCAGGGAAGAGAGGCGGCTTTGATACGGTCTTTTCGGGTTCGATTCCGAGCAGCGCCAGATCGTATTCTTTATCGACGCTGAGCGTTTTCAAGCGAGATAACTTTGACTGAGCCGCGCCGACTCCGTCACCTGAAGGCGCGAAGAATATTTCATCGTAAGGCGAGTTCGTCCTTCTGTCAGTGATGACGTGGTTGTTGGTTATGATGATGCCGTCGCTTCGGACTATTACGCCTGAACCTCTGGGACGCGCACTGGCGTTGTCGCCGAAATTGCGAACGAGTATCAACCCGACTGACGCAATTGCTTTGCGGACGCGGCTGCGCGAATCGGGCGAAACGCGCATGCCTTTCTTGTTTGTCTGTCTGTGAACAGGAAAGGCAGACAGGGTCGCAGATGCGATCACGATAGCTACGGCCATCGTGATCGCATAGCGAAACTTGAATTGCCGGGTGAACATAATGAGCAGTTGCAGTGGGTCAGAGGTCAAAGGCCGGTAAATTTACTGGCCTCTGACCTTTGATCTCTAATTGTGATTGAGTCGAATTTCAAAGACAGCGTAACGGCCCTTCAGCTTGCTGTCATCCTGATTTGAAGAGGGGTTCTCTATGGCGACATAAGAGCCGCCTTTTTTGCCTTGCGCGAGAGTGATTCCGCGAGCGCGAACTCCGGACGAACGGTTTTCCGGCACGACCGCCATGATATTGTTTACATCGATGCCGCCTTTCTGCTGCTTTGCGGCGTTCGAGGCAAGCTCTGCGGCGGCGCTCGCAGCCGATGCGCTCAACTCGCATTTAGTTGGATCAAGGCAGCAGTCTCCCTTTATCGCGTTTTCGAGAAAATCTATTCGCTCGCGCGATATTATGACTTGAAGCACCTCTGTGCCTTTCTCGTCATCGAACCCAATGGGCTGGCTAGTGCTTTTATCAACCGTAATATTGAAACCCGTCAGGCGAGCGCACGGAGAGATGAGGAATCGCTGATTCTTCGGCGTTATGTTGACGAGATAGATGTAGCCGTTGAAATTGCTTGAATACTTCACTTCAATTTCATCGTTCGCCTTGAAGACTTGAGAGGGGTCGATATCTGTGCCGCCCTTCAGGAAAGAGACGTGCATAGCGTCTGCGCGCTTCTTGACGAACAGCGCGCGAGTCAGCGCCACAGGGGTGTCGCCCGTGTCAGATTGATGTTTGAGTTCGATGGTGTCGAATAACTCTTCGTTGTCGCTCCTGCTCGTGTTTTGAATGTAAGTGCCGTCGCTTTCGGTTGTGCTGCGCGAATTGATTTTGATCTTGTCCGAGCGCGCAATGTCTTTAGTGTTCGACGTGCTCTTGACGCGAGCTATTATGTTCATCGCGATGGCGTCTTTGTCGTTGCTTGAATCCTCGTTGGTCAGCTTGCTCGGCAGGTCCGAGATTTCGTCGCGGCTGAATATGACGGTGAAGAAATCTTTCCCGCTCGGCGGAGTTATCTCCCACCAGCAATCGGTCGGGTCTTCAAATTGAGGGCAGTGCTTTGGCACCAGATACTGCTCATCTTTTTTCACTTCGTTTCTGCCGTCGTTGACGCCCGGATTGGGAAAGATGACGTGTGGCTGATCGATGGTTTTGTTGTTGTTGTCTACGCTGTGATGCACGATGTAGAGGAAGCCGTTTTGATTGGGCGTGACGGCGAGCTTGAGTTGATCGCCGACTTTGAATTCTTTGTTGGCCGCATCTACTCTCTGAGCCGATCCGCCGTCACCACGCACCAGCACCTGATATTTGAGCGTAAGAAGCGGGCTCTCTTGCTCACCTTTCTTATCGGGTTTTGGACGAGAAGCGGGTCGTTTACGCCCCGGCTTTGGCTTGGCAGGCTGGCTGACCTTGACCGGCGCATCCCAGAAGATTGAATTTTCGCTTTTTGCCGAGGCCGTCCCGACAGGTAAGTTGTGGACGAATAAACCGCTGATTGCAAATGTGATTAAACTGATACTCAATAATCTTGAGCGCATAATTCTCCTCAATGCTATTTGCCACGAGATCGCAAAATATCCATAAGTTTTGGATCGTTTGCATATACGGCGCACCTGAAACCAAAGATGAGACTTCCTGCATTCTTCTGCATATCTTCAAGTCGAACAATTACACGTTTCGTTGTTTTAGCACTATCAAAATCACTTCCCAAAGAACCGCCTCGAAGCAATATTTCCTTATCCGCGAGGTTTTGATTGGCAACGTACTCTCTAACGTTGCCTCCCATGTCAAAAACGCCGTATGCGCTTTTGTCTCCCGCGAACTGTCCTCCAGGCTCAATTTTGGCCGTTTCTTTGTTGTCAATGTTAGCTTTAACGCCTGCTGCTTCATTGCCCCAGGGCCATAATCGTTTTTTGCCAGTGACGGGATCCCAGGAGGCTGCTTTTTCCCATTCCGCCTCATCAGGAATGCGCTTGTTCGCCCAGTTTGCATAGGCTACTGCATCCTCATAGGTAATGCCTATGATTGGTGAATTCGGATGCTTGAGAAAGTATTCATCATCAGGAATAGCTTTGCTTTTATATTCACCATAAATAAAAGAAGACTTTGGTATGGCGTGTCCGGTCGCATCGCAGAATTTTTTATACTCTGCGTTTGTCACTTCGTATTTATCTATATAGTAAGCAGGCAGCGTTACTTTGCGCGCATCGCTGCCCATTTCAAATTCACCCGCCGGTACGAGCGCCATCTTGCCGCTGTAGTCCACTTCCATCGGCAGAAGCAATGCTTCGACAGATTTCTCTTCGCCTTTGTTGCCGCTCAAGGTAGTAGTGAAATCGGCATAGCCGTCGCGTGTGATGCGAACGGCGGCCTGACCGGGCGTCAGGTCTGGGAGTTTGATCGTTCCATCCGCTCCGACGGTGCTTCGCTGCGCATCATTGATATAGACTGTGCTGCCGGGCGGCGCTCCTTTTATATTGATAGCGAATCCCGAACCGCCGCGCGGTATCAGCAGAAACGCTATTACTGCGATGGCGATAATTGCCGCGCCTATAGCCGCAAACAATAATACGGGTTTGCGCCGCGCAGGTTGGCTGACGACATCCGTTCTGTTTTGCGCAGGAGTATGAAGGTCTCGATTCGTGATGAACTTTTCAGGAGTATAAGCTATGTTCTGCTCTCTGACGGTAGGCGTCGGCGCAACAGCAGGCGGCGCATCGGCAGGCGGCGGTGCTGGCTGCGGGTCGAAAGGCAGCGCGGTGTTTTCGGCTGTGCGGCGCGGCGGTCGCTCGGCTGTCTGAGGCTGCGTGAAGGGCTGACCTGCCTGCGTTAGCGGATACGTGTTGCGCGAACGCTCGACCGTAGAGGGCGACTGAAAGGTCAGCGTTCCATCTTCTTTAGTAGGCGCGCTCTTCTGAGCCTCTGTCTGAAGAAGCGACCACTCCATCGTATGAGACTCGACCTCAGGCATTCTCTGGGTCGGTCTCTCGCCCACGGCTTTCGTGCTGCCGCGAGCCGCAAGGCCTAACGCCTTCGCGAAAGTTTCGACCGTCGGTGTGCGGTTTTCAGGCTCGCGCGCAAGTCCATCCATTACCACTTGTTCGATTGCTTCGGTGACGGTCGGCGCAATGGAGCGAAGCGGAACCGGGTTGCTGGTGATTCGCTTCATCATTACCGATTGCGGATTATCGCCCGTAAACGGCAGCTGGCCGCCCAGCATCTGGTAAACGATGATTGCGAGGCTGTAAATATCTGACCGGGGGTCGAGTTTTTCGCCCAGCAACTGCTCAGGCGACATATAAACCGGAGTGCCGAGGACGAACCCCGTCTTGGTTAAATTTTCAGCCCCTTCTCCGTCATCGGTCACAGTCTTTGCGATACCGAAGTCGAGCACCTTGACATAGTCATGATCGCTGCCCTTGCGCGTGATCATTATATTGTCAGGCTTTAAGTCGCGGTGAACTATCTCCAGCGCGTGAGCTGCGGCAAGCCCTTCGGCTATCTGATTCGTTATATGGACTACTCGATCAATCGGAAGCATGCGCTGTTCAGCCATGGCGCGCGACAGAGGCTTGCCGTCGATGAACTCCATGGCGAGGAAGAGCATTCCGCCTTCGGCCACTCCGAAATCGTAGATGATTACGGCGTGCGGATTGTCAATCCGGCTCGCCATCTTTGCCTCGCGTTTGAATCGCGCAACGGCATCTTCGTTTCCGGCTGAAATGGCCGTCATCAATTTGATGGCGCAGGTGCGGCCCATCTCCGAGTGCACGGCTTTATAGATAGCTCCCATGCCGCCTTCGCCGATCTTTGACACGATCTGGTAGCGGTTGTCGAGCAGCCTGCCGATCATCGGATCGACAATTATCAACGCTGATTTATCAACGGGGCAGACTTCCTGCCGGTCTTCATAAGTCTGAGCGCATTTAGGGCATTTCTTCATCGCTGAAACGGAAGCTATACCACGCCATGCCCTTTGTCAAGATGGCGCTGCTCGCGGGTCTGTTTATCTATATGCGATGAGCCGTGAGTCGAAAGATTTAATGGTCGAGTTTACGCTTACTGCTCGACCTTTTAGCAACCAGTCTGTGTCTGCGTTTAAATTCGTTAAACGCTATTGGCAAGCTTTGTGCCGTATCGTCCGCCATATTAAATCCGTTGAGGACGATTTCCTCATTCACTGACAGTCCGTTGTCCCTTTGGGCGACATTGAGTCAGCATCTTGCCCGCAATACCCGAAGTTTACAAAATGGTATGCAAGATCACTTACTGGATTCCTGTTATGCATTCTATGCAATTAACCATTCAGAAGCACACTTATAGCGGAAAGAGAGCAATTCCCGTGAGGCGCTGCCACGACTATTGATTTTGACAGGCTACCCGAAAAGGTACCCTAACTTGCTATTGAAAAACTCACACAGCTTGTGCTACTTTGGCGCTGTCAATCGATCAGGATTTATTGACCCATTGATTACGGACTTTTTACAGATACTTTTCGATTTTGCTCGTCAATAGATTTTGGGTGGCTGCAAGTATATGCCCCGACTCGCCCCATATCTGGCAGGAACCAGATACCAGATTGTAGTATGCAGTGCTGCTCGGCTACAGGATGTGGAGGTGGAGCCTGCTGAGGGCTTCTTGCGCATTTGACTAAACAGATCGTCAGGAAAGATAAAACACAAAGAGACGAATCCTCACCTGATAACGCGCTCACAGTTTGGCTGCGTCTTCAGAAGTCGCTTGCCGAAAAAAACAGCATATCTTTATGCACGCTCAATCAGGATGGCGCGGTCATCGGACGGATCGAGAATGACAACAGCATCTGCAAGGCTCTGAGAGTATCCCCGGATCACTCGTTTTTGTGCGCAGCCGATTGCGCCAGCGCATACGACAATGCCGTAGAGACGGGCAACCGCGTAGAGTACACCTGTCATGCGGGACTGCGCTGTTTTGCCATACCTGTCAGGATCAGCAATAAGCAATTGGTCATACTCGGAGGCAGGGCGTTTACCTCCACATCCGAGTACAGAGATTTTCTTCAGCGCTACGAGGACCTTGACGCGGTCGCGACCGGCGAGTGTCTTAAGAGCATCGAGTTTTCAGACACCCGCGACCTGCGCGAAGCCGCCGATCTGGTCGATTCGACCGCCTCGTATCATTTTCAGGGCGCAGACAAACAGGCGCAGCCTACGGAGATAGCGCAGGCTTCGCCCGAACTGATGGATGCGCATCTTGAGATCATACGGCTCACAGATCAGCTTGATAACCGCAACCGCTCGATAGCTCAGTTCTACGATTTTCTTCGCAGCATAGCCGCATCGCTCGATTCTCAGAAGGTTTATCACGCAGTCCTTGCGAAGTTCAGCGAGTTGCTTAAGGCGGAGCGCAGCTCGCTTATGATTTTAAACGAAGAATCGGGCGAGCTTTCCATGGAAGCGGCTCTGGGAGCGCATCCTGAGTCGAGTGCCGCTGTTCGCATCAAACTGGGCGAAGGCATCGCAGGATCGGTGCTTGCCAGCGGCGCGCCGCTCGTCGTGCGTGATGTCGATACGGACGCGCGAATGCCGAGCGTGAGGACGGGGAGCTATAAGAGCAGTTCCTTCATCAGCTTTCCGATAACGCTTGGCCCGCGCAAAGTCGGCGTCATTAATTTGACGGACCGCAAGGACGGACTGGCTTATGAAGCCGAAGACCTGTCGCTTCTGGAGATGATGTCTCCGCATCTGGCCCTGATAATTGATCGCACCGAATGGCACAGGAAAGCGGAGGCTTATCAGCAGATGTCTTTGACCGACCCGCTTACAGGGCTTCCGAACCGGCGCTATCTCGAAGATCGTCTGTTTGAAGAGGTCGAACGCTCCAAGCGTTACGATACGCCGCTTGCTTTCATGATAATTGATGTGGATTATTTCAAAAGCTACAACGACCTTTACGGCCACACGAACGCCGATCTGGTGCTTGTGAAGACGGCGCATATACTTCGCAATTCGATCCGCGCCATCGATATGTCCGCGCGTTTCGCGGGCGACGAATTCTGCATCGTTTTGCCGGAGACAGAACTGGCCGCTGCGGCAAGCATTGCCGAGCGTTTGCGCGCCGCCATCAGCAAAACAGAATATCATTCGGAAAAGGGCGAGTTGATGGGCCAGGTCACGCTCAGCATCGGCATATCGTCGTTCAGCCCGTCAAGACAAAGCCCTCTTTCTGTTATTGAGACAGCCGACAGCGCCCTATATCAAGCCAAGACGCGCGGGCGAAATTGCATCGCAGTTTATGAAGACACAACGGCGACAGGTTGATGCCCGATGAATAATTCCGGCCAAAGACAGGTGCTCGGTCGGCTTTCCGACGAAGAGTTCTTCGACCGCAGGTCTGAACTCGACCGCATCCAGTCTCTCGCTAGAGGGCGGGGCGGCATCTCTTTGGACGGCCACGCATTCCCTGATCTATCAACACAGGAAAGCTCCAGAATGCGTCGCCCTGCAAACGCGCTGCTGCTTGGCGCTCCGCGCGTGGGCAAGTCCGAACTGCTTCGCAGGAGTTTCGATCTGTTGTTCAACGAGGCGGCTGAGGTCGTACCCATCTACTACGCGCTCAAGCCCTACGCCATGAGTGGCGAAAAATTCGCCCGCGACTTCCTTGCACAACTGCTTTCACAATTCATCGCATTCCGCCGCAACGACGCGCGGTTGATAGCTGCGGCTGACGAACCGCTCGCCGTCATATCACGCGCCGCTGCGCCTGAAGATTATCTGTGGATTCGTGCGCTGGTCGATTCCTTCACGCGAGCCGTTTCTTCAGGCGATGAAGGACTGATTGCCCGGTGCGCCGTAAGATCGCCGCTACAGGCATCTGCCCGCGCCCAGACCCGGTTTTTCGTGATGATAGACAATTTTCACCTGCTGGCCAAAACAGTCGAATTGCGCTCTGAATTTATAAGCGCGTTGTCGGCTGACAGGGCAAACGCGGCGTACCTGCTCTGCGGATTGCAGCGCGTGATGCCTGAATTGATGCCGCCCGATGAAGAGTTGTACGGAAAACTTGAGTTGATTCGCTTGAACGCGATGAATGAAGAGACTGTCGAGAAATTCATTCGCGCAACAGCCGAATCCTTAAACATCGAGACGAGCGATTCGACAATAGAGTTGATGATTCAGCAGCTTCATCGCGACCCCTTTTACATTCGCGCACTGCTCGACGCGACAGCCGCGCGCGCGTCGAGCCTGAAATCGTTTATGGAGTTCGAGCGCGTCTACACGGATGAAGTCCTGAACGGGCGAATCAGCCATTATCTCGGCGCGCTTTTGCGCGAGGTTGCCAGCGATTCGCGCTCGCGCCGCGCCGCGCTCGAAGCGATGGCTTTAATTATCGAAGCGGATGACTCTGTTCCGACAGAAGCGGTGATCGAGCGGATGAGTGAAGATGCGGCGGACGGCGAAAGATTGCTTGCGCGTATGCACGCGCTTGAGCTGTTGGAGATCAATTATGGTTTCGTGCGCGCGTCAAAAGATCCCGTGATGGCCGATTACGTGCGCGCGAAATATCGAAGCGAGATTGTAGGCGTGCGCCGCCCTGTCGCTGGCGAAGAGTTGCTCGGAGAAAAGCTCAAGCACTCCTATCGTCTGATGATGTCGCGCTATAACCGATCAGTCGAATCCGAGCTTGTTGAGATGCTCTCGCGTTTCGATTTTCAAAGCGTGCCCACGAGCCTCTTTGATCTGTCGGTATTCGATAAACGATATCGCGGCATGAGTCGCGTGCAGGTGCGTCGCGCGCTTGATGAAGAACCGGACCACGTGCGACTGCCGCAGATAGTTCTGGTGCATGACACAGGAGCAGGCGAACAGCCCGGTATAACATGGCGACTGTTTGCGGCGAGCGGATTTGAAGGCGGCATCTACAGCGAATCGAACGAAGTGACGTGGCTTATTGCGCTCATCAATTCAAAAGAGCCGATGGATGTTGAAACGCTGAATCGTCTGGATCAGCGGTTTGAATCAGTGCAGCGCGGTTCAAAAGAAAAGAGCGGTCGCGTAATCCGCTGGTACATCAGCAAAGAAGGCTTTTCTGCTGTCGCGAGCGAAAGGCTTTCGAGCCTGCGCGCGTACCGATCCACATTCTCGCAGCTTGATTTGATTCACCATTACCTGATAAAACTCTTCGGTGGCGATCAGGCGAAGCCAGCAAGCGAGTTCGAACTAATCATCCCCGTCTACGATGAAGCAGAGTTGATTGCTGCGCGCACAGTCGAGCAGATAGCGCGCGCGGCAGATTTCGAGCAGGAAGCTATCAATCAGATCAAGACCGCGCTGATTGAAGCCTGCATAAATGCCGCAGAGCACAGCGACAGCCCCGACCGCAGGATATACCAGAAATTTGCTATCGAAGATGATCGCTTGATAATTACCATATCGAACAAGGGTAAGACTTTCGGCTCGAACAACGGTCAATCCCCCCTTCCGATTGGCGTTGCGCCACAAAGCTCAAAGCGAGGTCGCGGTTTGCAGATAATCCGCGCGTTGATGGATGAAGTCAGGTTTGAGCGCACGGACGACGGCACGAGCCTCGTGATGACCAAATATCTCAAACGCCCCGAAAATCAGTAGTCAGCAGGCTAAAAGCAGGACGGAGTGATTATATCCGCAGCATCACGCTCGGGTTGTATCGCCTGTTATTTTGTTGCTCACTTTGAATGGGGGAGTCCAAATGAACACAATCGAGATTGAAGCAAAGCTGGTCGAGGGCGCAGCAGTGATTTATCCGGGCCCGTATCTGAACCAACTGAGAGGCGAGCGGATAGAAAGCCGCTGCCAGGAGTTGCTCGTGCAGGGCGTGCGTCGAATCGTAATCAACTTTGAAGAGACAGAGTTGATCAACAGCATAGGCATTTCGATACTGCTTGGCGTAATCGAAGCGGTCAATGATGCGGCAGGCGTGCTGGTGCTTTCAAATCTCAATTCGTCGAATCGCGAATTGTTCGAGATGCTCGGTTTGATGTCGCACGTGCGCGTCGCTGAAACAGAGGAGCGCGCGCTGCTGAAAGTTCACCGGCAGGCCGAGTCTGTTTCGCTCCAGGGGCCATCTCCGGATTTACAAGGATAAAAATAGCCGGTTCAGGGTTTGGCTGGGGAATGCTTTTTCAATATGTGGGAGAATAAAGATGGAACTTATGCACAGAAAGTTGCTGCACAATATCGGGGCGCTTGCAGACATAGGCTCCGAGATCAGTTCGACTCATGACTTCGATGAAGTCATACGCACATCGCTTCACACGCTGCTTGGCACGCTGGCCATTCCTCGCGGCGCAATCGCCCGTTTCAGCCTGCGGCCTCGCCAGTTGAAGGTCGTTGCGGCAAAGGGGCTGTCCGGGGCTGTGGGTCAGAAGATCACGCTTGGCCGGGATGAGGTCGAACGACTGACCTTGCGAGCGCGCCCCATAGAGCTTGAACAGGAGCGCAACGGGCTGGCGCATTTCGTCAGTCGCAACGGCGAGCTTTTTAAACGGCTCCGCGCGCGCGCTACCGTTCCGATGGTCGTGCGCGGCGATCTGATGGGGCTGGTCTTTCTGTCCGAAAAATTCACCCGCGAAGCCTACAGCGACGAAGACGTTGAAATCATCAACACCATGTCGCGCCACATCGGCATCGCTTTTTACAATCACCGATTGATGGTATCGCTCAAGCGCAAAGCGGAAGAGAACCGGCGGCTGTATCGCGAGATGCGCCAGATTTACCACGACACGGTTCGCGCGTTCGGCGCGGCGATTGATTTGAAAGACGCATACACGAGCGGTCACTCGGACAGGGTTGCTAAATACTCCGAAGCCATCGCCCGCGAGATGGGATTGACAGGTCAGGAACTGGAATATATCGGCGTTGCGGGTTATCTGCACGACATAGGAAAGATCACGGTGGATCGCACGATAATCAACAACCCCCGCCCGCTTACGGACCGCGAGTTCAGCGAATTGAATAAGCACGTGACGACAGGCTACGAGATACTTTCGCACATCCGTCATCCGTGGGACGAGATAGCTTATATGACCAAATGCCATCATGAAAAAATAGACGGCACAGGTTATCCTCAAGGGCTGCGCGGCGACGAGATACCGCTTGGAGCAAAGATCGTGACGCTTGCCGATTCGTTCGACGCGATGATGACTGACAGACCCTATCGCGCGCGACTGACGATTGACCGCGCGCTTACGGATTTGCAGCGCAATACAGGGACGCAGTTCGATGTGCGGGTGGTGGCCGCATTCTGTCGCCTGTTGTTGAAAGAGATCAGCGGCATCGGGCGCGAACGCGTATTGCTTCCGATGATCGGCATCAAGTTTGATCGCGCTGCGATAAGCGAGACGCTCAATTTGATGATTGCCGAAATGGACGGCGCACGTCTGCAAGGCTAGAAGCAAGCGCCTCTTTACTATTGCCCGCCGCGTTTGCGATTAAGCTCTGCCAGCGCCGCTTTCAACTGATCGAGCTTCTCGCCCGCCTCGCGGTGTTTTCCCTGTGCAGATAATCGCTCGTAATCGGTGATTAATTGCAAAGCCTGTTGCGTGAGTCGCTGAAGCTCGCCTGTTGCAGGTTGTGCGGGTTGCGATGCGGGCTGCTGTGACTCTGTCTGTTGTTGTGCGGGTGTCTGCGGCTTTGCCTGCCCGGCGGGCTGTTGCGCTTCCAGTTCGGGGAAGAGCAGTCTCAATGCTTCATCGAACGTCTTTCCTGCTGCAAGCCTGTCCTGAGTTGCTACTGCCACCTGCCTCAATTCCGGCAGCTTCGACTGGCTGCCCGAAGCTTGCAGGAAGAACGCCTCGACGTAGAGCAGCGAATCGGCCAGTGGGATCACAAGCAGGTTTCCACGCAACAACTCTGATCCCTGCTGATTCCAAAGCGTCATCTGTTGCGAAAGCGTCGGGTCCTGGTTCACGCGCGCACGGATCTGTGCAGGCCCGCTGACGGTCACGTTTTTCGGAAAGACGTAGACCAGCGCATGGCCGTAGTTATCTCCGTCGTTGCGTGCGGCGAACCACCCGATCATATTGCTTCTGCCGCCGGATGGAGTGAAAGGCAGGATATTTAAAAACTCAATCGGCGAGTTCTGCTCGCCCGGCAATTGCATCAACACGTGATAGGGGTCCATGGCCGAAGGCTCTGCGCCCTGCTGCACGGGAGCTTCCGATGCCGCTATGGCCCACAGGTCTTCGTGATTATAAAACGTCTGCGGGTTCTGCATATGATAAAGCGTGTAGGCGCGAGATTGCGTGCTTACGAGCAGGCTTGGATAACGAACATGCTCGCGGATGTCGTCGGGCATCTCGCTCTTTGAGTGAAAGAGCGTAGGGAAGATGTTTTGATAGACCTTGATTATCGGGTCTTCCGGGTCGTCGAAGACGTAAAAATTCACCGTCCCTTCGTAAGCGTCAACGACTGCTTTGACCGAATTGCGAATATAGTTGACGCTTTTACCTGACACCGAATAAGCGGTCGCGTAAGGGAAACGGTCTGAGTAGGTAAATCCGTCTACGACCCAGAAAAGACGGCCTTCGCGGTTGATGACCACATACGGGTCCTCTTCAAACATGAGAAACGGCGCGATCTGCTGCACGCGGTCACGTATGTTGCGATGGATAAGCACGCGGCTCTCGGAGTTGATGTAATCTGAAAATATCAGGTTCGTGCCTTCTCCAAGATAGTTGCTCAAGGCGATCTTTCGCAGCAGTCCTCCGATAGGTATTCCCGCGCTGCCTTCGTAGACCGTATACGAGTCTGTGTTGTCTGGCGCTGGATAGTTGAACTCCGGCTGGGTCCCCTGTTGAGGCTTTGTGCGCACGTAGACGTGCGAGTTCGTTTTTTCGCCAAAGTAGATCTCAGGCCGCGTCACTTTCAATTCAGGCGCATCGCTTTCGACAGGCATGTTCTTGAGCACAAGATGCGGCAGTCCCTCAGGCGTGAACTCGTTGACCGTGTTCATCGTCACGCCGTAACCGTGCGTGTAAACAAGATGCTGGTTGATCCAGTTTCTGGATTGCTCTGGCAACTGGTCCACATTCATTTCGCGCGCGGTCAGCATGACCTGACGCAGCTTACCGTTGAGCACATAGCGATCAACATCAGGCTCCTGAAAATCGTAGTAAGTGCGAATCTCCTGAATCTGGCCGAGCGTTGCAAGAAGCGCGCGGCGGTCCCAGAGCCGCACGTTGTCGAGCGTTTCGCGATTGGCTCTGATCTGTTCCACCTTGAGCGTAGCCGCTGGCGCGAAAGGGCGCTCTTCAAACTGATCGAGTCCGAACGCCTGCCGCGTCATCTTTATGTTGTGCTCGATATATGGAGATTCTTTCGCAAGCTCGTTCGGCTTGACCGAAAATGATTGCACCGACCCCGGAATGATTCCTAGCCCTATTACCCACACGACGCCGATAAGGGCAGCCATCCAGAAGATTAACTTAAGAGTCCTGAGCGAAAACGCATTCACTGCAAGCACCGCTGCTGCGAGCAGAAAGAGGGCTATCAAAACATTCATCGCAAGCAACCGCACATTTGCATCCGTGTAGCTGACGCCTGTAAACAGATCGTTGCGCGATTGAAGAAGATCGAAGCGGTCAAAGTATGTGCTTGCCGCGTACGTTAGCGCGGCAAAAGCGCCCGCCGCGCTTATCGCAGCAGTCGCGCGTCGTTTTGTGCTCGTCGTTACAGCTCCCCTGATTCGTTCGAGATACCACATATAGCCCGATATTGCTGTTATAACGATGAACAGGAGCACGGCTATCGTTTGAATCCAGGATGTCAGCAATTCAAGAACAGGCAGCTTGAAAAGATAAAAGCCGACATCACGGTTGAAGATGGGGTCGCTTGCGCCTGCCTGCTGCGCGTTCAGATAGAGCGCGAACTCAGGCCATTCCTGACTCATGTTGATTGCAGCCAGAAGCCCGCCCGCTATGGCAAACAGCCATACACCCGGACGATAAACAAAAGGCAGGAAATTTATCTCTCTGATCTCTTCGACCGTGACGGGTCGGATGCGGGGGCGTTCGGTCAGTTCGGGGAAGAACCGATTCATCAGGACGAACGGCAGTCTGATTATCAGAAATGTGATGACAAAGAAGACTAAAAAGAGCATTCCGCCCAGTCGAAACTTGTACCAGTAAACGTTCGAGTATCCTACTGACGAAAACCACAACGAGTCTACGTAAATGCTGGTAAGCCGCGAGCCTGTCAATAGCAGGAATACGATAATGACTCCAAGCGCTATCAACCAGATTCTTCGTTTGCGGGGACGGATGTCAATTATCTGATCGTCGAATAGAGGTTCGTCCTTCATAAGCGAATCATAGAGAAGCCACACTGGAAAAGCAAAAGGGCAGGGGCTTGATTAATCTCCCAGAGCTTCCTGAAGAAAATCTGCAATTCTGCTGATGTAAACTTTGCGGTCAGCCTGATACGCATGGCCGTGAATTTCGGAGCCGGGTCCGTCGATTATCAATAGATTTCTGTGCGCGCCTGTCGATGCTTCATAGAGCTTCTGCGCGATGTCGGGCGGCATTCGTTTGTCGTGCGCGGCAGCGATGAACATCGCTGGTCTTGCGCCGATTCTCTGCACAGCGTCGAGCGCGTCGAGTTTCGAGCCGTCAAAGCCTGCGCGCCACTCGACCAGTGCGCGAGTCTCGTTCGACAATGGAAAAGCCGGAAGGTGAAGAAACAATCGCAGGTGATGATCTGTAGTATCTTTGAAATTCAGGTAAGAGCTGTCGGAGATGACCGCCGCGACTTCCGGCGTTTCGGCTGTGGCGAGCAGCGCGGTCGCCGCTCCCATCGAAATCCCGAACAGTGCTATGCGGTCCTGTGTGTGAAGTTCCTGACGCAGGAACCGGACAGCCGCTTCCGCGTCCAGTCGCTCCGAATAACCGAGCGTCACGCGAGCCGGGCCGCTTTCGCCGTGATTGCGCGAATCATAAAGCAACGCTCCGTATCCGAGCCGCCATAACTCGACTGCGCGTTCGAGAAGCTCGCGCCGCGAGCGAAACAATCCATGCGAATAAACGATGGTCACGCTCTTTGAGCGGCTCGGCATCAGCCACGCGCTGATCTTCACGCCGTCCGAAGTTTGAAATTCAACGTCTTTGTATTCCGCTTGAAAGCTGGCTGGCGTTTCTGTCTGCTGGCGGTCAAGCGAGCGCGTCTTTGCATTCGTCACGATACCTGAAAACCAGATGGGGATGACGACGTAAACAATAACGAGGAATATGAAGAGAAGGACCATGACCACGCGAAACAGTATGCGCGACCATCGGCGTTTGGGTTTAGCTGGCTTTGTGAAAAGATGCGCGGGGTCGTCATTGATTGTCGAAGCAGACTTCATTCGGGCGATTCCTTTGCCGGTTCGAGTTCCGTCAGCCCCCCCTGCGGTTCTTTCATCATAAGTATGCACAGGGCTGCGGCCATCGTCATCACGCCGCTGAAAATACCGACGGCGCGATAATCGAGCTTATCATAAAGCCAGCCGCTTGCCACGGTAGCAAAAGCGATGCCGATTTGCGAAGCCGTGTTTCGCACCGCCACGAGCGCGCCCCGCGCGCGGCGCGGGACAAGCTCCGTTGCGAGCGCCTGAAGCGGCCCCTGTCGAAATGCGAACGCAAGGCTCGCGATCAGGAATGTCGCAAACAGCGGCGCGCCCCACTTGAGGTTCGGTATCAATAACAGCATCGGCGACAGAATAAGCGTTGCGAGAATCGAAAGCCCGCGCTTGCCGAATCTGTCTGCTACCGGCCCGGCGACGAACGCGCCGACGAGCAAAGCGACGCCGACCAGAATGAAGAATAGATTGACCGGCCCTTTGCCAAGGTTTAAATCCTTTTTCAGCCATGTTCCCAGATAAGTAAAAAATCCGACGAACCCGCCTGATACGAAGAACGCGGCGGCAATTGCCGCTATGCACTGGCGGCTTTCAAACACTACCTTGATGTTATCAAAGCGCCGCGCCATACGATCTGTCAGGGCAAGCTCTGCCATGGTGTGTTTATCTTCCGGGAGCAGAGCGCCGATCAGGAAGAACGCCACTATTGAAAGCGCTCCAAAGAAAGCGAAGCTGTGCCGCCAGCTTTGCCAGCTCGCTATTTGATTTGCGACAGGCACGCCGATGACGAGCGCGCCAAAGTACCCGGCCTGCACTACGCTCATCGCCACGCCTCGGCGGCTGTAAGGAAAGTAGTCCGCGACGTAAGCAATCGAACAGGTAGAAAAAGTTCCTGCGGCAAACCCCGTCAATATTCTTACAGCCGCAAGAAGGCGAATGTCATTGATGACGAGGATCAGCAATAGCGACAGCCCAAAAAGAATCGAAGCGTAAAACAAAAATCTGCGTCGCCCGTATTTGTCCGACAGCGGACCTATCAACAGCGCCGCCAGCGCCGCCGCAAATGAATATGCAGGCAGCATCAACTGCCCGACCCTGCCGACCTGATCGCCGTATCCGAAATCCTTTGCTATCAGCGGCAAAAGCGGCGAGATAATCTGGTTATCGCTTGTGCCGAGAAAAAAGATCAGCAGAAGTATCGCCATCACCAGACCTGCGCGCGGCGCTGATTCTGTCTGCCCGGCTACTGTTGGAATGTTTGTTTCTGTTATCTTGTTTGCCTTTGATGCCGCCACTGTCTTTTTTACGTTCTCGCTCACACCTTGTTCCCTGCTGTTGTAAAAGAGTTGTAAAACATACTGAGATATGAAGATGGAATTTTGCGCTCAATCAACTTTTGCGATGCTAGATGACTCGCAGCCCGCGTGTCAACAACGTGGAAACGATCAATCATGAAATACGAACGGTGATCGGAGTTTCAATTCATCGCTCATCATTCATCCTCAATCATCTCTTCTGCTAGAATCCTTGATTCATTGATTCGGGCAGGGGAGGCTGTTGTGCGACTCACGATACTTGGATCGGGCACCGTGGTCCCGGACGGCGCGAGAAATTCATCGGGCTATTTCATTGAATCAGGCGATGCGCGAATAATGATGGACTGCGGCGCAGGAACCGTTCACGCGCTGGCGCGATACGCGGTGCCGTGGGAGCGGATGACGCATCTGTTCATAAGCCATTTTCATGTCGATCATTGCGGAGAACTGGCGTCGTTGTTCCTTGCGTTTCGTCACGGTATCCGGTCGAAGCGCGCCCAATCGCTGACCGTCATCGGCCCTTACGGGCTTGACCGCCTGATGAATGGTTTAAAAGAAGCGTACGGGGCAGACCTGTTTGAGCCGAACTTTCCCGTGCGCCTGCAAATGATCGCGCCCGGCGAGCGGATTACTCTTACACAGGATTGTTCGTTGTCGGTCGCAAAGACGCCGCACACGAAAGAGAGTCTTGCCGTGAGAATCGAAAGCTCTGCGAGCGCGATTTGTTACACGGGCGACACGGATTACAGCGAAGAGGTCGCAAGGTTTTTCGACAGGGCGAGCCTGATGATCTCCGAATGCTCCTTTCGCGAGCGGCGCGAAGGCGTACGCCATGTTTCGATAAGAGATGTTGCGCGGATGGCGGCTCTCGCAGACGCCGCTCGCCTCGCGGTCACACATTTTTATTTCGATGTGGACGAGCAGGAGTTGAAACGGGAATTGCAGAAGGATTATTCAGGCGAAATCATTATCGGCATGGACGGACTGAGCTTGGACGTTTGATCTTTTCCATATTCCGCAGTGCATGGACGAATATTCAGTATGATCGAATCTGATCTCAACACGAAGCAGCGGCAAAGCGTGCCTCGAAGACGTAAGAGATCACAGTTGCGTCATCGACTTTTTCTCGCGCTCGGCAGCCGCGTCCGTCTGCGCCGTCGGGCGAAGATCGTCTGGGCGCTCGCGATCTTCTTTATCGGTTTTTCGGTAAAGGCGATGACTGCTGTTGATGTCGCGCCCATTACTCAGACCACCGCTCAATGGGCCAGAGTGATGTCGCTCAGCTTTCATTACGAAGCGCTCGGTGTGCTAAAGGGCAATGGCGTGCTCATCCGAGATGAATGGGACCCGACAAACACCAGCCTGCTCATCCACTCGCCGGGCTACGGTATTTATCTGGCGTCGATCTATACAGTGCTTGGGAAAGATTACTTCACTGTGCAGTTCGTTCAGAACCTTCTGAACTCGCTCGGAGCAGTATTAATCTTTCTGATCGCGGGGCGGCTGTTGACGTGGCCAGTCGGCATCTGCGCGGGTTTGATCG
Source organism: Blastocatellia bacterium (assembly GCA_963804815.1). Taxonomy (GTDB): domain Bacteria; phylum Acidobacteriota; class Blastocatellia; order UBA7656; family UBA7656; genus DATEKX01. The sequence continues at coordinate 1,083,466 of CAWDRU010000002.1, forward strand.
TAGCGATCTGGCATCATCTTGCTTTTTACTCAAATATAATTCTGCCTGATTCGTCCTGTGTGTTGCCGACGCTTGCGGCCATATACCTGCTGGCAGCGACCGAGCGCGGAAGACCCCGTGCGTGGTGGGTCTACGCGCTTGCAGGTCTGCTCATCGGGCTGTCGGTCTGGATAAGGCCAAACACCTTGATGCTCGGAGTATTCGTTGCGATAGCGCTTCCGTTTATATCAATCAGGCGGCGGCAGGCGGCGCGGCGCTCGTGGTTGATCGCCGTCGTATCGCTCGTCGTCATTTCCCCGATAACGATACGAAATTATATTCTCTATCACGAGTTCATCCCTGTGAGCATAAACACAGGCATAGTTATGTGGGAAGGCATAGCCGATATAGGCGGCGAGCAATTCGGCGCTGTCAGAACTGACCCGGAAGTGGCAGCGCAGGAAGCGTTCATTTATGACAACCCCGGTTACGGCGAAATGTGGAGTTATCCCGACGGCATCGCGCGCGACCGCAACCGATTAAAAAAGGGGCTGAACGTCATCGCTCATAACCCGTTCTGGTTTGCGCGAGGCATGGTGTGGCGCGTAGGGCAGATGTTCAAGTATTCTGCCGACGCCCCGCTTCTTTTCAGAGGCAGCGATGTGGGTTTCAAACAGACGGGCGAGGAAGTCAGACAGACCGACAGTCGAAAGAAGAATGATCCTCCTGAACCGCCGCCTGTAAACGAGTTGTCAAAGATTCCACTCATAGCCTATGGCGAAAGCATCTCGTGGATGCGGCCTGTGGTGAGATTCATGCAGAGGTCTGTGAAAGAGACTGCTGTGCTGTTTATCATACTGGGGCTGGCGACGATCTTTTTTATCGGCCTGCGTCGAGGCTTATATATTATGCTTGTGCCGCTCTACTATTTTGTGTTTCAGTCTGTACTTCATACGGAATTTCGCTACACGCTCCCCCTGCATCATTATATGTTCGTGTTTTCGGCAGTCATCTGGGTATTGATTTTTTCTGTAGCTTTGAACGCGGCGCGGCGCGTAATGCAGGCCAACGCTGACACTGTAAAAATTCAACACGAGGTGAAACGATAATGATTAAAATCAACCGCTCGCGACTGGTGACGATGTTCCTGGTGTTGCTGTTTTTCATCTCCGTCATGCTCCCTGTGCAGTCCCGCGCGCAGCAGGCGCAAACCGCCGCACAACAGCCACGACGAGACGCTCACGTCATCATGATTTCAGTCGATGGTCTTGTGCCGGACTACTATACCGAGCCTGCGCGGTTAGGGCTTCGCGTGCCTAATTTATTGAAGATGAAACTGGGCGGAGCTTATGCCACGGGCGTTGAAGGCGTCTTCCCGTCCGTAACATACCCATCGCACACGACCCTCATCACCGGAGTGCGGCCCGCGACGCACGGCATATATCAGAATCGAATATTCGAGGCTCCGACAGACCCTCAGACAGGAGACTGGTACTGGTACTCAAAGGATTTAAAGTCTGAAACGTTGTGGTCGATGGCAAAGAAAGCCGGGCTTGTGACGGCCAATGTCGGATGGCCCGTGACGGCAGGAGCAGAGATTGATTACAGCATGCCTGAGATCAAAGACCCGAAAGAGAGTCCTGCCGGGGCGAGTTCGAGAAATCTCGTCATGAAATATTCGACGCCGGATTTGCTCACCAAAGCGCTCGGCGCGCCCGGCATCACCGACACCAGCACAGACGGGCGGCGCACTATCGTCAGCGAATACATCATCAATAACTACAAGCCGAACCTGATGTTGATTCACCTGATTGAACTCGACGGCGTGCATCATACTTTTGGCCCGCGCTCGCCCGAAGCTCTGAAGATGGCAGAGCACATGGATGAGCTTGTTGGCCGCATCATCGAAGCGACACGCAAAGCGGGCATATTCGATCAGACGACGTTCCTGCTGGTATCGGATCACGGGTTCGCCGAAGTCACCAAACGGTTCGAGCCAAATGTAGTGCTGGTCAGGGAAAAGCTCATCACGCTCGACGCAGACGGCAAACCAGTTGATTGGAAAGCCGCAGCGTGGCCCGCTGGCGGTTCGTGCGCAATCGTGCTGCGCGATGCAAATGACAAAGAGACCGCCGCAAAGGTAACAGACATCTTTAATAAGATAGCGGCAAAAGATGGCAGCCCCATACATCGCATTTTGAATCAATCGGAGAATAAGAAACTGGGAGCGATTCCAACGGCGCTGTTGATGCTTGACGCCGCGCCCGGTTTCGGTTTTGGCGAACTGATGACCGGGCCGGATACGCATGTTCCGAAAAACTATCGCGGCACACACGGCCAGTTGCCGACGCGGGCAGAGATGCGCTCATCGCTTATAATCTCTGGCGCGGGCGCGCGGGTAGGCGCACAGATGACGCTTGCGCGAATGGTTGACATAGCGCCGACCGCCGCCGCCTTTTTAGGATTGAGTTTTACGGAGATCGAGGGCAAGGCCATTGCGGAACTGCTCAATCCCGGCGTGATCCCGCCCCCGCAGCCAAAGCCGAAGAAAGCAAAGAGCAAAGATAAGTAACGCGAGTTCTAATTCTCTATGGCGCGTTCTGAGGCTCAGGCGAAACAGGCTGTTGCCTGCGCCGATGAGGCACGCGCTCAACATGGCTTGCAGTCATCCACGCAGTCAGCGTCGCTATATCATCTCTCAACACGTTGCGAATCACACGGTCTAATTGCTTCAGGGCTTTCACGCCTCGCTCCATCGCATCGTCAATCGCCGCGCCGCTTGCAATCTGTTTCTCAAGGCTCTGATTGCGGTCGCTTGTCGCCTGCTCGAATGCGGCGATGTCGCTATTGAGATCATTGAGGAAGTCCTGCGGCAAGCCGTAGCGCACGAAATCACTGCGTATCGGCGTAGCGTCAACGACGAACGCACGCGCCGCTATCAATAAATCATGATCTTTTCCGCGCGGCATGCGGAATTTATCGTCGAGGCCCGTAATCTCGAACGCCATCACGTGAGCCGTGCGGTTGATGGCTTCGAGGTCTTCATGCAGAGCGGCGCGAGTAGCGGCCTTGCTCGCCGTGCCCTGTCGCGCAGTGCTGGCGCTGGCGACCTGCGTAGTGGCGTGCTCGTTCAATTCAGTAGCGGCTGTGTCGATGATGGTCATCAGTTGACCGATGAATTGAGCGGCAGGAAATAGTGCCGGGTGTTGCGCGCCGAAGTCACGGACGCGAACTAAGGCGGCCAGTTGATTTTTTTCCAGATCGTTCATAATCAATACCTCCTGTAAGCAGAATTAAAGGTTAGAGATTAAGGAAAATCGCGATTGCGAGAGGGCGCGATGCGCGTTCTCGCGATTTTTTGCAGCGCAAGACAGGCGATTTACCGTGCAAAACGGATGTTTGTGAGGGTGTAAAAAATTTTGTGTAAACGGTCATAGACCAGTAGAGTGAAAACTCTATCAACGGAGAGACTATGACCAAAGATTCTAACCTTATCAATCTCGACTTGATCGACCAACTTCTTAAAGACTACAAATCCCCTGAGGATGTCCTGGGCGAAAACGGCCTCTTAAAGCAACTCACTAAAGCCGTCCTCGAACGCGCCCTCAAAGCCGAACTCACTCATCATCTCGGCTATGAGAAACACTCCCCCGAGGGCAATAACAGCGGCAACTCTAGAAACGGTAAATCCTCAAAGACGCTCAAAGGCGATTTCGGCACGCTTCCCCTTGATGTGCCTCGTGATCGCATGTCGAGTTTCGAGCCTAAAATCATCCCTAAAGGGGAGACCCGTTTCTCAGGCTTCGATGACAAGATACTCTCTTTGTACGCTCGCGGCATGACTGTGCGTGAGATTCAGGCCCACCTCGAAGAGATCTACCAGGTGGAAGTTTCGCCCGGCCTGATCTCTCAAGTGACCGATGAGATAATAGATGAAGTCCGGGCCTGGCAGACGCGTCCGCTCGAACGCCTCTACCCGATCCTTTATCTGGACGCGTTAATGGTGAAGGTCCGTGACGGGGCGCATGTGGTCAATAAGGCGCTGTATCTGGCCATAGGGGTGAATCTGGAGGGAATAAAGGAAGTGTTGGGGATGTGGATAGCGAACTCGGAGGGCGCGAAGTTCTGGCTCTCAGTAGTGACGGAACTTCACAACCGAGGCGTAGAAGATATCTTCATAGCCTGCGTAGATGGGTTGAAGGGGTTGCCGGAAGCCATAGAGGCAGTTTACCCGCAAGCCGAGGTGCAACAGTGCATAGTGCACCTGGTGAGGCAATCACTCAACTACGTGCACTGGAAGCAGCGGAAGGAAGTGGCTGCTGACCTGAGGACGATCTACTCTGCGGTGACGCGCCAGCAAGCCGAAGCCGAGTTGGAGGCCTTCGCTGCGAAATGGGACTCGAAGTATCCGACCATAAGCCCTGCGTGGAGGCGCAACTGGGAGAGGGTAGTGGTATTGCTGGCCTACCCGCAGGAGATAAGAAAAGTCATCTACACGACCAACGCCATAGAGAGTGTGAATCGAGGGGTGAGGAAGGTGATAAAGAATCGAGGATCATTCCCGAATGATGAAGCGGCGATGAAGCTGATCTACCTGGCCTTGAGCAACATCAGTAAGAACTGGAGAAGGCCAATAGCTGGATGGAATGCGGCGCTGAATCGATTTGCGATAGTCTTTGAAGGGAGGCTGTCGATTTGATCACCCGGACCATTTACACAATCTTTTGGACACTCCCATGTTTGTGCGTGCAAGACTCGATTTCCCCCATGCGAAAATCATTTTCCCCCTTGCGAGCGACGTTTTCCCCCATGTCAGAAGCGCTTTCCCCCGTGCAGTAAGCATCTTCCCCCATGCGAAATAGGATTTCCCCCGCGCGGGAATCGTTTTGTGCTATGCGAAAAGGACATTTTCACTTGCGGAACAGGTTTTGCCCCGTGCGAAAGCCGATTGTGGCTATGCAAACAGCCTTAGCGCTACTTGTGAATGCTCTTGCTAGGCCGACTTTAGGACTTTCTCCATTAATTTGTATATATCTGACGGTAGCTTTTGTAGAACTTCCTTAAATGGCTCTAACATTACTTTGGCCGGTGGTCCCGTTTTCGCAACATTCCCCATTGTCATTCCTTTACCTGTCTCTCCATAATTGAGCCTGTGTAACCCAACTACATTGCCATCAGTCTTGTTGATCTTGAAATCATGACGATGGCCTTTCACAACTATATCGTTCTCTTTATCACTACTGGCTGTTTTCTCAATGACAGGAGTTCTTGTCTTTATGGTTACCAGCAACTCATCGCCCTTTGAGGTGATCGTGCAAGTGTGCGATGTGCCATCTTTATCAACTTTAATCTCATATACTTCCCAGTGTATCCATGTGGGTTGAGAAGGGAGTTGGACGCTTTGTTGTGAGGCGTAAGAGAATGTGTGAAAGGAGCTTAAAATCACAAGGCAAAGAGTAAGTATGAGCTGAGTCTTAAATCTGCTATTAATGGTTTTTCCTTTAACTAAACAAAGGTAGTTCCGCTTCATATGTACTCTCCTTTTTTTGAATGGACGCAGTTGACAAATCGCTTCGGGACAACCCTCTTATACTTAATTACTCTAATGATGGCAAGGCTAAAGTGGAATTTGCTGTAAGCTCTGGTTGCATTACTTGTCCTGGCGTTTCTTAAATGCCGTTGTTTCTGACAGGCCACGGCTGTAACAAAGTCGGTTGACAAGCATGGTAGGGGCAGGGCTTGTCCCTGCCCGAATCGCTGTAAGGCGATGACTGTCATGGTCTGTCGGCCATCCGGGCAGGGACAAGCCCTGCCCCATACGCATCAAGCTAAGAATGTGAGTCGGTAAGAATATGAAAAAGAAGCTCTTTCGTTATTATTGGTTTTCGACAAACCCAAAAACAAAGGAGCTTCTTTTATGCCTACACTATCTCACCTCCCAAACGCTTTGCAAAACCTACTTCTACATACCCCAAGACTTGCTGGTCTTGAGAGCGGGTTTCTTATGCGTCAATCAAAACTTTCACCCGAACTCTTCGTTCAGACTCTGGTTTTTGGCTGGCTAGCCAATCCTTCCTCCTCTCTTCAACAGCTTGCTCAAACTGCCGCCCTCACAGGCACCAACCTCTCTGCTCAAGCTTTAGACCAGCGTTTCAACCCGAAAGCAGCTCAGTGTTTGAAGCTTGTCTTAGAAGCTGCCTTGCAACTGGTCTTTGCTTGCGACCCGGTTGCTACAACTCTGCTTAGTCGATTCACCAACGTCTATTTGATTGATACGTCTGTCATCGTTTTGCCTGATGAATTGCTGAGTGTTTGGGCAGGATGCGGCGGCACGTCAGGCAAGAGTTCTTCTATAAAAGTTGAGATCGGGTTGGATCTGGTCACGGGCAGGCTCGAAGGACCGCATCTACACAGCGGTCGTACGGCTGATAATAAAGGCTTGTTGCACAAGGCCGACATACCCAAAGGCTCACTGCGCCTTGCTGACATGGCTTACTTCGACCTCAAACTGATGCGCCAGCTTAATGAGAAGCGGGCCTACTGGATCAGCCGAGTGAAATCAACGACAAAAATAGTAGACCATCACGGCAACAAGCTGACGATTCTGGAATTCCTGAAAGCGCAGAAAAGCGAGAGGGTAGATACCCTCATCAAGCTTGGAGGGGTAGAGCAACTGGAGTGTCGGATAGTTGCTGTGAGGGTGAACAAACAAATAGCCGATGAGCGAAGGCGTCGGTTGAGAGATAAAGCGCGGCGCAACTGCAGCAAGATAAAGAAAGAGTCGCTGGAGCTGGCCGAATGGTCAGTCTATGTGACAAACGTAGAGGAAGCGAGGTTAGAACTAAAAGAAGTGTATGCCTTAGCCAGAGCGAGATGGCAGATCGAGTTGATATTCAAGATGTGGAAGAGTCAGGGGCAGATAGATGAGTGGCGAAGTAAAAAGCCGTGGAGAATATTATGCGAGGTGTATGCAAAGCTACTGGGGATGCTGATAAAGCACTGGATAATAATAATGAGCGGATGGAAGTATGAGGACAGAAGTTTATTCAAAGCAGGGAAGGTAGTGCAAATGCTGGCACCGCAACTTGTGACAGCGATGAGATCAGTCGGAGAGTTGAAAGGTGTGACAAAGCTGATCGGCAGATGTATAGGTGTGGGATGTCGAATAAACAAACGTAAAAAGGCCCCGTCGAGTTTTCAATTGCTCTCGGACGGGGCCTTAGCTTGATGCGTATGGGGCAGGGACAAGCCCTGCCCCTACTTTTACTTTGTTACAGCCCTGTCTGACAGGCGCTCTTCGTTGAAGGCGGAATATTCTAGTGTTATGATGCTTCGGAGGTTGCAACTGCGATGCGTCTTTCCTCAACAATGCCGTAAAACTATAGACAGGTCATCCCTAACAAAACTTCTCAAACAACTTTCTGGCAGAGCCAAAGTAAATTCTGCGCCTGCCAACGGCTTCAGTCTCAGAACGCCAAACTGGTTACGCTCTTCGGAATCGCTTTTAATGACAAGCGTTGTTCAGTGTTCAATGTCAAATCAAGAGTTTGAATATTAAGTTTTGACAATGGCTCAAGGCTGCTCACTTGAGTGTAACGGAGGTCAAGAGAAAGTTGGTTGAGATTGGTAAGCTTTGACAATATTTCCAGACTGCTCACTTGAGTTCTGTAAAGGTTGAGAGAAAGTTGATTGAGATTGATGAGTTTGGATAACGGCTCAAGGCTGCTCACTTTAGTGCTATTAATATTGAGAGAAAGTTGATTGAGCTTGGTAAGCTTTGACAATACTTCCAGACTGCTCACTTGAGTGCTATTGATATTGAGAGAAAGCTGATCGAGATTGATGAGTTTGGATAACGGCTCAAGGCTGCTCACTTGAGAGTAATAGAGATCGAGAGAAAGTTGATTGAGATTGGTGAGCTTGTATAACGGCTCAAGGTTGTTCACTTTGGTGTTATTGATATTGAGAGAAAGTTGATCGAGATTGATGAGTTTGGATAACGGCTCAAGGCTGCTCATTTGAGTGTTACCAAGATTGAGAGAAAGTTGATTGAGATTTGTAAGCTCAGACAACGGCTCAAGGCTGCTCACTTTGGTGTTATTGATATTGAGAGAAAGCTGATCGAGATTGATGAGTTTGGATAACGGCTCAAGGCTGCTCACTTTAGTGCTATTAATATTGAGAGAAAGTTGATTGAGCTTGGTGAGTTTGGATAACGGCTCAAGGCTGCTCACTTCAGTTCTGTAGAGGTCGAGAGAAAGTTGATTGAGCTTGGTGAGCTTGGACAATATTTCCAGACTGCTCACTTGAGTTCTATAGAGGTTGAGAGAAAGTTGATTGAGCTTGGTAAGCTCAGACAACGGCTCAAGGTTGCTCACTTGAGAGCTATAGAAGTTGAGAGAAAGTTGATTGAGTCTGGTGAGCCGGGACAACGGCTCAAGGCTGCTCACTTGAGTGTAACTGAGATCGAGAGAAAGTTGGTTGAGATTGATAAGCTCAGACAACGGCTCAAGGCTGCTCACTTGAGTGTTACCGAGATTGAGAGAAAGCTGATCGAGATTGATAAGCCGGGATAACGGCTCAAGGCTGCTTACCGGAGTGCTATTAAGGTCGAGAGAAAGTTGATTGAGATTTGTAAGCTCAGACAACGGCTCAAGGTTGATTACCGGCTTAAGGATGTCCACTTGAATGTTACCGATATTGAGAGAAAGTTGATTGAGCTTGGTGAGCTTAGACAACGGCGCTAGACTGATTACTTTAGAGTAATGGAGATCGAGAGAAAGTTGATGGAGATTGCTGAGCCGGGACAACGGCTCAAGGCTGCTTACTTGAGTGTTACCGAGATTGAGAGAAAGTTGATTGAGATTGGTGAGCTTGGATAACGGCGCTAGACTGATTACTTGAGTTTCGCGAAGGTCGAGAGTGAGCTTTTTCAATGCCGGACATTTTGTCAGACTACCTACAAGCCCATCTATAGAATTCTCGGCAGTTGCTACTGTGACTGTAAACTCCTGCAAAGTATTTGATTGCAGCCATGGGAATCGCTCTGCATTGAAAGCTCCTTTCAGTTTCAGCACTTTCAATTGTTGCTGCCAATCATATAATTCGGGCGGATGTTTGTTATCGTATAAATAGCTTTTAGCATCGTAATTTTTAGCGTCGTAGAGTTGATACTGTGATCTGGCAACCCATCCGCTTGCCATAAGAATTACTATTAGTGCAACTGACAGGATTCGTCTTAAAATGCGCCGTTGTTGGCTGCGTTTCAGGAATTTTAACTTTTCCTCCTCCTCTTTGCCCCATGGAATCTCGTTCTTGTTTCGCTCTACCAGCCGCAAATGCTTACCTCTGAGCAGGTATTGTGGAGCGTTATCCTTCCTCCACGCTGAAAATGCGTTGATGAATTTCAGCTTTGCTTCTTCCAGTTCACCAAGCAGTTTTCCCGCCAGCCGGTTCAGCGACGAAATCAAGCGTTCGTGTGGCAGGCGATAGCGAACGTCTTCATCATCAGGTGAAGTAACGTGCTCAAGCAACCGCATATCTCTTTGTGTTAAGCGTTCGAGTTGTGTTTTTAAACGGCGGGCTTCCATTCCGGTAGCTTCAGACAATTCATCGGAGGTTTTGCCTTCGGCAATGCGCTGGCTTGTTTCCGGGTCGCGCAAGGCGAGCATCGCATTCAGGATTTTTTCGCGGTCTTCGTCGGGGAAATTCTCCAGGCATCTGTTGATGTATTGAGTCAGCAAACCTTCGGCCCCGCCTGCGAAATGATAAGCGTCTTCGGTGACGGTTTTTCCGGCCTGCCTTTCATACATCTCCGATAACACCAGTAGCCCTATGCCTATATCCACGGACGAGACTTCGCCGTCAACGGTGGCGGCTTCGATCAGGTTATCCACGACTTTTTGTTCGACTGAAAGCCCTGCTGATTGAATAAGCTGGCTGATTACATTGCGCGCCTGTTCGGGTGTAAACAATCGCAAAGAGAGTTCTGGCGACCGGAAGCCGCGCTCCTGTTCGGGAATTATAAAATCAGACCAGTCTGCCCGGAACTCGCGGCGAAAAGCTATGATCCATGTAATCCGGTGCGGCGGTTTTGATCTGCGCGCTATCTTTTTCAGTAGCTGAAACACTGGCCCGCTCATACTGCCGCGCAATTGCTCGAACTGATCCAGTATGATGACGTGACGGCTTTCCGTTATCGCAGACAAAGGATTAATCAGATCATCCAGTGATTGCAATTCCGCAGGCTGAATAGTGCCGTTTGCTCCATTATTCGATTCAGAGGGCCAGCCTTCCTGAATGGCTCGCAGCAAGCCTCGCCCCGCGTCAGTCGGCACGGCCTCCCAGTAGTGATATTTGATCTTTTTGTCTTTAAGGATATCCGTCAGACCAGCGCGTAGCAGGGAAGTTTTACCCGCGCCCGATGCTCCCATCAAAACAACCAGACAAACTTGATCGTCTTCGATGTAGCTCAGTAATTTCTTCAGATCATCTTCGCGCCCAAGCTTCCGAAAGAGTTCTCCATCTTCAGGAGTAAAGGCAAGCGGGCCTTTTACTGCCGAAAGTCTGTTCGTGACCGGAGGTAAATCAGGGTTATACGTCAGTCGCCAGATGCGATAGATTCCATAACCCAGAAAGATCAGTCCCGCGATATATAAACATCCCGGAATAATTACATCGCCGTGCACGTATCGTATAAAACCTAGTAATTCACCTCGAAACCAGTCGATAAAATGGTAACCAACCCAGAATAGAATCGCGGCAATCCCTATGGGCGCTTCTTCACGGCGTCGCGCTTTAACGAAACCAATAAACGCATTGATGATTTGTTGAAGCCGTTGCAGAAGTTCCTGCCAGCCGAGCATCGAGTTTGCTCCCTTATGCTATTGAGTAATAAATATTATGCTGAAGATCGGCAGTATATTACTATGAAGCAGTCGGCTAATCAATCAGTTGGAAATGAAACGTTTATCTGAAAGAGATATGCCGTTGTTTCTGACAGGCGCTCTTCGTTGAAGGCGGAATATTCTAGTGTTATGATGCTTCGGAGGTTGCAACTGCGATGCGTCTTTCCTCAACAATAATTTTAATCGCACTTTTACTGCTCGCACCCCTTAGCGTTTTAGCTCAAACGGCTCGCTCCAGTTCGGTCGATACGAAACAGGGCGCGGCTGCCGCGTTTGAACAGGGCCAGAATGCGCAACAGCGCGGGGAACTCGATTCAGCCGTCAGGTTTTACACCAGCGCAATCAATTCTGACCCGACGCTGTATCAGGCCCATTACCAGCGGGCGACCGCGCTTATTACGCTTGGCCGCGATAAGGAAGCCGAAGCTGATCTGAAGAAAGTCATCGAGGCAAAGCCCGACTTTGCCCGCGCTCATCGCGCGATGGGGCAGATTCTGCTTGATCGAGGCTCGACCGAAGACGCGAAGCGGGAGTTCGCCCGCGCCATCGAACTCGATCCCAAAATGACGGGCGTTCGCCTCTATCATGCCAGCGCGCTTATCAAGTCGGGCGATAATCAGAAGGCTGTTGAAAACCTCCGCACGGCAATCGAACTCGGTGAAGCGAATGCGCTTGTTTACGCGCTGCTCGGCGTTGCCGAAGAGCGACTGGGAAAATCCGACGAAGCATTTGCCCATTACACGCGCGCGATTGAAATGGATAAGGATATATCGACGGCCAGAGAAGGCCGCGCCCGCGTTTATGAATCTCGCGGCGAACTGCCGAAAGCGATTGAAGATTACGCCGCGGCATATCGCGCTCACCCTTCGCAGGATGCGGCGGTCAAACTCGCAAATCTTTACACGCGCGTGGGTAAGCCGGAAGCCGCTTTGCAGATTTATCGCTACCTGATAATCGAGCGGCCTAACGATTACCTGCTGCGCGCAGAGGTTGCGCGCCTGATGAATGAAAACGGGCAGGCAGAGGCTGCGATGAAAGAGATCGCGGCGCTCGTCAATCTGAACCCTCGTGATGCAAAGCTATTGGTCGCGGCGGGCGACATTTATTTCAAAGACAAACCGGATGCGGCGGCTGATTACTACCGCAGGGCGTTTGAGATAGACGCGAACAACAATCAGGCGCGCGTACAGTTCGGCGCATCCTTAGTTCGCTCGATGCAGTTTGACGCCGCGCTGCCTGTGCTTGCCGATGCAATCGCGCGCGACGCAAACAACTATGTCGCGCACGCCAATCTTGCGACCGCGCTGTTCAAACTCCAGCGATATCCTTTTGCGGCGCAGGAGTTCATCTGGCTGATTCGCGCGCGTCCCGAAACGTCGGCCAGTTATTTTTTCCTCGCCATCTCGTTTGATCGGCTGGGCGATTGCCAGCAGGCTATGCGCGCATATCAGGAGTTCACGCGCAGGGCCGATCCGGCTGCCAATAAAAATGAACTGGAAGAAGCACACATTCGATTGAGTCTGCTCGATAAACTTGTGAAGAGCAGCAAATGCAAAACAACCGTCAAGGGGAAGGGAAAATGAACTGCCGGTTTATTCGTCCACCTTTCTGCATGAAAAAATCCTGCCGGGTGGCCTGCACTGTTCTGCTCGCTTATTTGATTTTGATGGCCGCAGGCAACACCAGCGCGCAGGATGATCCTCCGCTGCCTGTTGATCCGACGCCGCTTTCGCAACTGCTTACGGCGGCAGAGCGCGCCATGCTTACCGATGCGAAAAATCCTAAGAAGAGCGTAGAAACTTATCTGAAACTTTCAGATACTCATCTGGAAGCGGCGCTGGCTGTTGTTAAAAATGGAGATACGAGCAAGGCTGAACGCGAACTCGACATCTACAACAAGATAATGGCAGAGATGTGTAAGACAATATTTTCGGCGCAGGATGGAAAACGAAATCTGGCGAAAAGGCTGGAGCAACACATCTACAAGCAACTGAAGACTCTTGAATCGGTCGAGCGGTTTTTCCCGGGCGACCGCGTTGCTTTCGCGGAAGATGCCATAAAGAAGGCGAAACAATATCGTGTGCAGGCTTTGAATGAGGCGTTTGCCGGTGGCGACGTTTTGAAAGACCCTGATGCGGAAAAACCTCCTGCCAATAACCTGCCCGATAAAGATAACTCGCCGCAGGGCGAAGAGACTCGGCAGCCGCCGACGTTGAACGAATCCAGATGGCTGGTCAGCGCAAAAGGCGATTCGGATGCAGAGAATAATCGCGCATATATGACTCAGGCTGTATACATCTCATTCGATCCGTCAGCGCAGATTCCCGGCGATTACCTCACCGAAGAAGAAGACAATCATGTTCGAGAAGCGCAAAAGCCCGATGATCGAATCAAAGTTTTTATAAAGATCGCAGACCGCAGGCTTTTAGCTCTGACGGGCGGGCCTCTAACGGCGACTGACGCCAGGGCGCAGAAAAAACTCGAAGAAGAAACAAAAGAGTGGGGCGCGCTGCCGAATTTGAGCCGCGTTCAATTGTTCCGCCATTACTCGCGCGCGATTGGAGAGGGCATGGCGAAGCTTGAAGACGCATACGAACGCAACCCTAAAAGCAGCGCTCTGCCAAAGGCGCTGACAGCATTGCGCGACGCGACCGAGCGTCATCTTCAAACGCTTAAGGGATTGGAATCCGCTGTGAAAGACGAGAAGGAATCGGCGGCGCTCAGAGATGCGATAGAGCAGGCACAGACAGCCAATCAGGGCGCGCGCGATGGACTCAAGGGCAATTGATATTTGCAACTGAGTAATTAAAAAAAAGCAGACGGCTTGAGCGCTCAAGCCGTCTGCTTTTTTATCCGTAGCGCATCTTGCGCTATCTTAACGTGAATTCGACATAAGAATCAGCCCTGAAAGGGCGAAATTCAATAGCACAGGGCATCGCCCTGTGTCGTGTATCAAGAGAAACTACAAGCCCTGTAAGGGCAATGGCATTGAATTAAGCATTGAGCTTTTTGATGTACTTGTGAAATCGCAACTTATGCGCGTATTTCAGCTTCGGCCTCTCTTCTCGACGCCCTTCTCGTATTCGGGTCGGATTGGTCTGAAACAAGTGATGTAGTTCCTCCAGCACTTCTTCCACTTCCCGCTTCCACATCAATAATTCTACTACCCTATCTACCATCGCCACATAACTCACGGCTCGATTCACTTTTGCCACTCCCTTCCTCTCCCGCTTCTTTGACTCTTCGTCCATCTCCTCCTGCGCACTTTTTATCAAAATGCTTTCCAGCGTCGCTAGAAACATCGTCCCTTGGAAATCCTGTTTGATCGCTTGTACGCTCGTCCCGCTGAACCTCTCTACCTCGAATATGTTCTTGAATCGATCAAAGAATGTCTCCTCTCTCCACCTCCACCCGTATACTTGTTTCATCTCCCAGGCCGGGTACTTCTCTTTATCTATCATCGTTGTCGCAAGCACTTCCGTCTCCCCTCCGTCGAGTTCTACGCGCACCAGTCTCACTCTTATCTGTTTGGCTAATTCGTGCTTTTCTACGAAAGCTCGCGCTGATCGAGGCGCTTGCAATAATATCTCTTCTTCTTGCGATTCGCTTTGCCAGAACCCTTCGCAGGCTTTGAATCTGCCGCGCGGCAGCCTCACTAAAACCTCCCGCTTTTGCTTTATTGCATATGCAAATACGCAGTAATCGGCATATGCCCTATCCAGTACCAGAACATCCCCCTCCTTAGTGTCAGGCCACAACTTTTCAAGCAACTGCTTGCTTTCTCCCTGACGCGGAGATAGCACCCCGACAAGACCCAAATCGTTGCGCAGGTCATACAACAGACAGCACAAAGCCTGTACACACTCGCCCCCTTCGTGTTGATTGACCTGGAGCGTATACTCAGCGCGAGTCTCAGCCGTGTCCGGCAGGTTCAGATAAGTGCCATCGGCTGCTAATAAGCGATGCCCGTGCCAAAGTTTGACCGCAGAATCACTATGATAGAGTTGGTAGAAGTCGCTACAAGAGATCGAGTTGAGATGAGCGAAGAGTTCAGGCTTGAGTTTGAGACGAGCATGAGAATAGGCGCTTGAAGAGGGCACCTTAAAAACCTCACCCAGAGCCGTGAAGAACTTGTTAAGGGCATTCTGCAAGCTCAATTTGTGACCTCGTAAAATCAATAAGGCGACTCGTGCAAAGGTTAGGGCACGGATGCGAGTGAAGTCTTGTGGACGTTGTCGAAATAGCTCCCGCGTCGTAGTGCTAAAGAGTTCCTGCTGCAAATGTTTGATCAACTGCTGTTCGTTTTTTTGGCCATATTTACAGGTTTAGACGATTTCGTCTCTTAATTCAATGCCATTGCCCTGTAAGGGCGAAATAAATCACCTGGTTTATTTCGCCCTTACAGGGCTTGTGTGGTGGTGGCAATCATACCCGGCGCGATGCGCCGGGCTATTGAATTTCGCCCTTTCAGGGCTTTTACTTCGATCATTATGTCGAATTCACGTTATCTCAAGCGGGTCGCCTGCGCCTGTATACGAAGGGAGGCGACATCTGGCCTGTCGTTTTAGTTCTTACCTCTATAACCACGTCTTCGTGAAGAGGCACTCGCTTCTTCACCTTCTTATCCTTGCTGAAGACTTTCCGGCTTGAACCGTTGCCTTCTTTGAACTTGTCTTCATAGAAGACCTTCTGTAATTTCTTTCCGTTAACGAATATCTCCGTATTATCGTTGCGGAAGTTTCTGCCGGATATTTCAAGCTCCGGTTTGTCGCCGTCGTTATAATCCACTCCGGTTATGATCGGCAGAGGCCAGATATCGAAATTCCCGCCCGATGTCACGGTCGCGGAATTACTTGCCCCGTCATAGACTGTGACGCGCACCTGCGCTTTTTCGCTGAACATGTCTATCGGAACCAGCCAGTCGTAAGTTTGATTCTCTCCGCTGCTCGGCGCAATCAGCGAGAGGATCTGCTGATAAGTATTGCCGCCATCCGTTGTAAGCTCGATCACGCGTTGAATGACGCCGACGTTGTCGGTCTCTTTCCAGTTTATTTTCAATGACTGACCGCCGCCCACAGTCGTTTTTGTGTTGGGCGAAATCAGCAACACCTGTGGCGGCGAATTGTCCGGCGGGCCGTTGACTACTTCAAATGCCTGTGAGTTGAAGGACGAAACCGGAAGATTCACCCCGTCGAGCGCGGTGATTTTGACTCTGCCAAAGGGCGTCGGAACGGATGGTATCCGCCAATCGAAACTGCGGGTTTTGCCGTCAACGGCTCCAATCGTGTTATAGGTAGTGCCGTCTGTTGAAAAATCTATCCGCTGGCTTTGAATGCCTTTGTCGTCGGATGCATTCCAAAGGATTCGCACGACGTTTCCAACCGTCAATCTCTCGCCGCCTTGCGGAAAAGAGAGATTCACTGTCGGAGGTGAATCAACCGGGCCGCCGCCACCGCCACCACCACCGCCGCTCTCGTTAGTTCCATTGTAGATTACGAGCGCGAAATCCTGATCTGTTGTGTCGCTGTTGCCTGGTATTCCATCGCCTGCGATGTTGGCTCCGACTACGCGAACCGTGAAATCACCAGACGCGCCAGCCGGTGCCCAGACGCTTTCGAGATTGTTCAGCGGGTCGGCTGTTCCGGCTTCGACAGAGACCGCACCGGCAAACTGATTTCCCAGATATGTCTTGCCGCCCATGACGACCTGCAAATCCAGATTGTTGACTACGGGACTGGAAAACGTCGTGCCTGCCGCGTCCGTCCAGGCCAGTGTTACGCGAAAAGGTTTTGTCGGGTCTGCGACGTGACCGCTTACTGTGACGGTCTCGCCTGTGGCGGAAATCAGCTTATCCTGATCGACAAGCATTCTGGGTGCGTTGTCGAGCGCGCGGCCAATGTTCATCAGGCCCCACCCCTGACTGAGGCCCGGCAGATCGTCGTTTGCGCGGAAGCCTGTCATATAGGTCGTCGAGTTTGCCAGAAAGGCTTTTATCATCGCGGGGCTGGGCGGATGACCTACGGACTGCTGGAAGAACTGACGAACGAGCGCGGCTGCGCCAGCCACGGCTGGAGCCGAATGGCTTGTGCCCGAAGACCATGTATAAAGCGTCTGGCCTGTCGGGTAATTGCCCGGCCCGCATACGCCGCCCGCCGTGAATGCTCTGTCCTGCGAACGCGCGCCCTGTATGTGTGTGCCGGGTGCGATGATGTCGGGTTTGATTCGCCCGTCAGTTGTCGGCCCGCTGGACGAAAAATCAATAATCGAATTGATGTCGTCCGCTCCGCCTGCGTCAATCTGACAGCCATCGAGTCCGGGCCTCAGATTTTCGCTTGCGCCGACCATTATCGTATTTTTGGCGTTGCCGGGAACAGTCAGATTCCCGCCAGTACCTTTGTTGCCTGAAGAGAAGATGATAGTCATCTCCTGATTGCCGGTTTCGGTCTGGCGCGAGTCTCTAACCATCACATCGTAAGTCTGACTGTCTGTATTGTAAGAATTGTTGTAGGCTCCCCAACTGTTGCTCGAAATGCGAGCGCCATCGCGATACATCATATCGACCAGAGATTTGAGCGGCGGGTTCGTGAAGTCGGGCGCGAATATTCTGGACACGCCGATCTTCAGAAAAGGATGAACGCCCAGACCGAGGCTGTAGCTAGACTCGTCCTTGTAGGGGAAGCCCGAAGTAACGTTATAACCTCCTGCGATGGCGGCATCGAGCGTGCCGTGTCCGAGCGTATCATTTGCAGTGCCTTCTACGCCCGTAAGCCCGACATATCGCGCATAGGCGACGCGCGCAAGTCCCGCCGGATTCAGAAAATCTTTGTGTAGCACCTGCGGGTCAAGATTGCCCGTATCAATTCCAGTATCGGCAAAATCAACGATGAAATCCGGCGTCGTCGCCAGCCCTTTTGCCGTCAGCCATGCGAGGTATCCGGGACTGCTCAATTGATTGCCTGTGTACTGGCCCGAAATGATCAGGTTCTGCCGTTCGTCGTGCAACTCAGGCACGCTCCACGGTTCAATCCAGACGACGCTGCTTTTGCGAGCGATTTCGGCAAGGCGGTCTGGCCGTACTCTGACACGCACATTCGTGTAATTGAGGACCTCGGAAGGTTCATCCAGAACCAGTGCTGATGATTCGGCAGTCAGAGCTTCGATCTCTTTTCCAGTGCGGTGAGTCGTGACCATCTGGACGGTTGCCGTAATCTCCTGACCAGAATTGAGCGAGATTTCCGGCGCGATTTTATAGTCGGGTTTGAAAGCGCCAGTCCACTGAATAAAGCTGTTGCCTGCGGATTTAAGATTGTTGATTCGCGCTATGGATTCCGCGTCGGCTCGAATCAGATAAGCGTTGTTGGGAATGTAAGAGACTACCTCTGCGGCGGACCTGAGTTCGTTCACCCAGTCTTTTTTGACTGGCCCGATCATCTGAACGATGTAAAGTTGCTCGTCGGCAGGCTCCGCATCGCCGATTGAGGACGTAGTTACTTCAGCGCCCGCAAGAGTCGTATCGAATGTGTGAGCGCGCAGCAGCAGTAAATTCATATCGTCGCGCACAATAGAGCCTGCGGCTGACTGAAGGCTCACCTGATTGCCCGTGTCGCCGGGCGCGCTCATCAAAGCGAAATCATTGTAGTCGGCTATGATCGAGCCGCCTGCCTGTAGAATTGAATCGCGCAACTCCCGCTCGCTTGCCTGAACAATGACTTTATGAACAGCCGAAGGGCTGCGATAAGAAGCATCGTAAAGCATTCGGCTGGCCTTTGAGTTTATTGATGAATCTGAATAAGCAGGGAATCGTCCTGCGAAGATCAGGGCTATAAAGCACAAAGTAATCGATATGAAATGAAGTTTGAATCGGGCCATTGGCGCTTGCTCCCTGCTTTGCAGCCATCGGTCAGAATGAGCGACTCGGTTGCTGCGTTATTAATTGATCAAAGTCGAAGGGGCTACGTAGGAGAGGGGTCAATTAGCAGGGGCAATCATGCATTTGCGATCTGCAACGTGATGCGATGGTAAGATGGGGCTTGATCAGTGTCAATACTTTTTGCCTTTGACGAAGAATGAAAAGACCGATGTTGAAAAGCGATGATACGGGTGATAGGCTGGAAATCGTCTGCGAGCAAAGAGAGATGAAAAAAGCATTGCGAGCCATTGCATCCGCTACCCGCTCCGCCGTCGAGGCGCGTCTGTTCTCCGAATACGGAGCCGTCTTCGTCACGACCGCTACGCCTCCGCCGAATATTGTCTTTGCAGATTCGAGCGAGGTGGAAGCGTTTCAATCTACTCTGTCAATTCAATACGCGCGCATAGGTGATTATGAGATTTCGTTGCAGTCCGAGGCGATGGACGCGCTCGCCCGCGCAGTCGCGGAAATGCAAGACCGCAAGGGCCGCATAGCTGCGCGGGCTGCTGATTCCGGAGGTCGTTCCTATGAAGAGACCGTCGGGCTATGGCTGCGCAACGTCACGCGCGGGCTTGAGCGATACGAGAGCGAGGGGCGCGTTTCGTCTGAGCGGGCGCAACGGATTCGCGAGCTTGCGCCTGTTGACCAGATCGCGCTCATCCTGGAAATGGAAGATCAGGAGCATATCTTTTTCGGGACATTCTTTGATCGATCAATCCTTTATTCTGTTGCCGCGCCGGGAGCCTCTCAACATCTTTCACTTCTGGCGTTTGATGTGGACGAATATCAAAACGAGGAAGTAGCGAAAGCGCTTAATTTGCACGGCTGGTTTCGGACAGTCCCAAACGACCTCCCGCATTTTACCTTTCTTGGTCACGCCGAGAAGTCTTTGCCTGAAATGGGACTGATTCGCATCGAGCGCGAATATAATCAACAAAGTTATGGCTTCTGGGTTCCTGACCTGGACAGCCTGCTGTGACATTCAAAAAGCATAGGTCACAATCTTGTCTCATCAACTTGAAAGTGATGTGACAAACAAGCCCCATTATCTCCTGATCGCTGATGTGGGGGAACGCTATTGATAAGCGGCGAGATTTAATTACCTGTGTGATTATGGAAATTAGCGTCGCATATGGAAAAAATCGACCCCGCTGAGCGCCTATGGCACAGCGGTTGATAAGATAACAGATGAGTTCGGATATTAATCTCGAACACTCACAAGCGTCCACAGCTCGCGCGCTCGCTTATTGAATAATATTATTGGGCAAAGACGTGGCGTAGCAAGGCGATTGTGAAAAATGAGGGGGCATATAGCCCCCTCGTTTCATTTCTGCGCTCAGCGACCCATTAGAATACATCAATTCTTGTTTCTTCATTGCGCGAATCGATCTCTGTTCAGTTTAAGGTGAAATACGTTAGAATCATCTGGCGGACGAGTAGGTAGACGAACATGGCTGAGACGGAAGAACCAATCAGAATTTTAGTTATAGAAGACAATCGTGACTCGCGCGATATTCTCTCGAAGCTCCTGCGAATGAGCGGCTACGATGTCACCTCCGCTTCGGATGGCGAAACAGGCTATACGGATGCCTTAAACCAGGAGCCTGATCTGATAATCACGGACATTCACATGCCCAGATTGGATGGCATTGAATTCGTAAAGAGGATTCGCACTCAGGAGGCGCTTGCCACAACCCCTGTTCTTGTAGTTACTGCATTCGGCTCTAACGTTGCGCGTGAAGCGATAGAGGCCGGGGCCAATGCGTCGGCTGAGAAACCTTTCGACTTCGATAAATTCCTCGCCACAGTTCAGGGGCTTATCTCTCGAAGCAGGAAGACTGTGCAGTGAATCATTGAGAGTTTCTGGCCGCCTGCACGCGAGTAATCATGGCGTAGAAGAGAGGCGTATTCTTCTTGCTGCCGCGTTTGATCATGCCAGCTTCCACAGTCAGAGTGCCCTGTAGCGTTTGCAGGGTGACGTAGAAGCGGCTTTCCAGTCCCACTTTCTCTACATCGACGATAAAGGACTTTTCGTCCTTGTCCATGAAGCGCGTGGTTTTAGGGCTGCCGGGTGCGCCTGCTGCTTCATCAGACTCAGCAAACTTTCTTGCCTCTTCCATCAAGGCTTCAAATATCTCTACCTGCGCGCGCCGGAAAGTGCCTGCCACTGTTTGATTTTTGTCGTCAGCTAAAAGAAGACTGAACGTAGCATGGTCTTCGCCCAGTGATTCGATATAAAACCCTTTTCCTGATGGAGCCCTTAATACAGTCTTTGGCTTATCAAGCTTTTTCTCGCGATTCACAGGCTGTAGCGGAGGTTTCGTCGGCTTGGTCGGCTTCTGGCCGAACGAAACAGCCTGTATCAATAAGAGGGTTATTAACAGCGAAAAAATATTTCTGACCACTTTCATAAAACTCCTTCTAACAAAAACGCCCTTGTCCTAAATCAGTTTCTTTTTGTCTCATATAGTTGATGCGGGTTCTTCCTCGCATGGTTGCGGCGGTAGAGCCGAGAAATGCTCTGAATCGCTCTTATAAGCTAGAGCCTCTTTGTTCTCTTCGATCTCATTTGGCGGCAGATCGTCTTTGCGGCTCCCGCGTGCGACGTAAATAACTCCGCCGGGCAAACTCGTTATTGCAACTATGCCCAGCCATAGAAGGGACAGCGCCGCCGCCTGCACTTCCGTAGCGCCGACCGACTGAAACATCCAGATGTACGCGCCTTCGCGCCAGCCCGTGCCTCCAATCGAGATGGGGATCATGCTTATTAGCCCGATGGTCGGTACGAAAACGAGGTAATCCAGAAAGCCGTTAGAGGTTTTAAGTCCGATGGCGTTTGCAGCCAGCATATTGACGAACGCGCAACCGATCTGCACGCCGAGCGATATAATCATGCCGAGCGCGATCAAGCCCCACTTGCCTCTGTAAGCGTTAACGGAATTGAACAGGCGCTCGATCTTATCATCGACCTTTTTCATCTTAAAAAGGCTCAGAAGCTTGTGCAGCAGGTTGTAAGTCGGGCGATAAAAGAGCGCAAGATTAGCCAGAATAAAACCGACGCCGATTAAAATGAATATAGGCGCAAGCGCTACGCCCTTGACGGTTGTGCCGTTAAAGACCGAAACAAGAATTGCGATCAATACCAGACCGCCCATCCCTATGTCTCTATCGAAGAAAACCGATGCGGTTGATGCGCTGAGTCTGTTTGTCTCTTTATTCAGGTAGTAGACCTTGAAAAAGTCGCCGCCTATGGCCGAAGGCAGAAAGAAATTGAAATACATTCCGAGAAAATAAAAGGCAAGTATCTTTGAGAATGGTACTTCGATGCCCTGAGGTTTCAAAAACAGATGCCACCGGTATGCGCTCACTCCCTGAACCAGAAAATAGACGCAGATGGCCGCCAGTATGTAACGCAAATCGGCCTTTATCAACATTGCCCACAGCTGGCGTATGTCAACTACTTTCGTGAATATGTATGCGAGGATGCCGAGGCTTACTATAATCTTTAAGAGTGTTAAGGCAGTCTTCTTCATTGCGCGATCTCTATTCCACCTTTGTTCGATATTAGCATCAGTCGAGGGGGTTCTACCTTATCAAGAATAGCCTTTAACTTTACTTGAAACATGGGATGGCTGGCAAGAATATATGTCGGAACAGGCAGCGATTGCTTTATCGATTCGTAGTCCTGCGCACCGATCAGGCAATAGACCTCTTTGCCTGAACTCAAAGCCTGCTCCAGCTCTTCCTGTCTGTAGTATTCGAATACCTGACGGCGCAGATAGAACACCATGCTTGGCGATGCGATTCTGTAATATCCCACCAGCGAACCTTCTCCGGCACGTGAGGCGATGATTTGCGAAAACGTGCGCACGGGTTTGAATCGCTCGAAACCGGGCAACGTCCAAAGCACGAATATCCAGTTCAGGGCAATTACAGCCAGAGCACTTGAAAGTATTGCGGTAAACTTTTTCCTGATCATCGCAGCGACGACCGTGACCAGCCCGCCAAGAACTGCGACTGCCCCGATGGCGCTTGCTCCGTCAAACCCGTAAGGCCCGGATGAAGCCCCGAACAGATAGAACACGACTGCTCCGGCGACTGCGATAACCGCTCCGAGCGTCACAGTGACCGCGCGACCGGGGTGCTCGCCTGCGATGAAACGAGCGAGAAACCCTCCTACCAGCGCTGCTGCTGCCGGGTAAACAGGAAGGATGTAGAGGTCCTCCTTATTTCTCGAAAGCGAATAAAACGTGACGATCACCGTTACCCAGATAAACAGCAACATCCAGCTTTTATTTTTTTCCTGTGCGTTATCAGCCTTCGGATTTACTCTGCCGCGCGCCAGTTGCCAGATGAGCGGGATTAGAAAAAGCGACCACGGGAACATATCGCTCAATAGAACTGGGAGATAAAAGAACAGGCTGCGGCGAGGCCCCCACACAGGCTCGGTGAAGCGCGAAAGATTGTCTTTTAAAATAAACGTTTCAATATAAGTCCAACCGTGCTCGGCGTGCACGGCCACATACCACGGCAGCACGATGCAGGCGATTATAAATAATCCTGCGGGCAGCATCATCTCGCGCCATGCGCGGAGCCTGTGATTGATAGCCAGATAAATAACAAACGAAGCGGCTGGCAGAACCGCCGCGACCGGACCTTTGGTGATAATTCCAAGACCAACCGATGCGTACATCAGCGCGAGATAGAGTCGTCTTTTTTCAGACCGGTTTTCTGCGAGGACGAAGAACAGAAGCCCAAGCGACATGAACATCGCAAGGTAAACATCGATCATAATTCGCCGCGAGAACATCAGAAAGCGCGGAGCGATGGCCAGCCCAATCGCCGCAAGCAAACCTGCTTCGACGGAAAAAATTTCACGACCGAGAGCGAATGCCGCAGCAATCATTACCATCGCGGCAAGGGCGATAGTCAACCGCTCGATGGATTCAGATGCGCCGAACAGTTTGTAGAACAAAGCTACTATCCAATAGCAGAGCGGTGGCTTGTTGAAACGAGGCTGAAAATTGAAACTGGGGTTTATGTAGTCGCCGGATTCGATCATCTCGCGCGGAGTCTCGGCATAGAACGCTTCGTTCGAGTCCCATAAAGAAGACGCCCCCAGTCTGGTGAAATAAGGCGCAGCGGCAATAACCAGAATGATCATAAGTGCTGCGCGCTTATGAGGGATTAATTTGTTCATCAGCGGGTGAGAAGTATAAATGAAGGTCGAATAGTCGGAAAGGCGAAGAACCAAAAAAACGAGCGCTCGCTTTTTTGGTTCTTCGCCTTTCCGACTATCTTATCGGGTGTTGAGATTGATTGCGACAGGCTTGTTGTCGCGCATTATCTTGAGCGCGATTGGGCTGCGCTGTTTATCGAGCAGCGCCTGCAAAATTTCCGTGGTTAAATTCTCCCGATCCTGCGCGCTGATGATGACATCCCCTGCGCGAATGCCCGCCTGCCAGGCCAGACTATCTTTGCGGACGCTTCTGACAAACATTCCGCCCTTGACTCCAAGTCGTTCTGCAAGCTGCGGCGTAGTTGACAGGTCGCGGATCTCAAGCAGCCCGACCCGAATCAACGAAGGCGAAGCAGACTCTGTCGTATACGAGGGCGCGTAATCGGGGTTTGTGGGATCTGATGGTCTGGGGGCCTCAGGGCCAAGCGCCCTGAGCCCTTCGTAGATTTGCCTTATCTCCAGATCAAGTTCTCGCTCGGCCTCCTGTGTCTCTTTTGTCGGAGGGAGCTTCAGATAAGCGGTGTATCGTTTCTTTAATTCTTCGAGCCGTCTTTCAAGATCTGTGCGCTGAGAAGCTATCGTCGCTCCCCACTCTTGTCCATAGTTCAATGTTGACCAATCGTTATCTGAACGCGCGCCCAGCACAACGTTGATTTCCAACGGCTGATGATTTCTGATTGCACGCAGCGTAATCTTGCGACCTTCGGGCGAAGACTGCAAAAACGCGATCAGATCAGCCCTGCCCGCAATGTCGAAACTATCGACTCCCGTGATCACATCGTTAGTCAGGATGCCGCTCGTTGCTGCGGGGCTTCCCTGAACTACCTGGCGCACGATGACACCCGCCTTGCTTGAAAGGCCAAGCCCTGCCGCTTCAGTCTCAGCCAGTTGTGAAACATTATCGCCGTTTGCCCCGAGCCAGCCCGCGCGCACATTGCCGTTCTTCTCGATTACCCGCTTCGCGATAGTGTCTCGGATGAACTCGACGGGAAACAGGTATGCACGCCCGAACCCCGCGTATTGAGCTATCCCGATAATCTGATTTTGAAGCGTTGTGACCACACTGCCGTCGTTGCGCGACATCATGCTGTTAGAGAAGAGCGTCATCGCGCTTCGCGCTTTTGAATACAGGCTTTCCGCCCCGATGTTGCCCATAGCCATTCTCATCACGGGCGTCAAATAAACTCTGTTTTGAGACGGAACGGATTTGCCCAGCACGTCCGTGCTGAATATTTTTACCCCCATCCCGTTCGAGAGCGAAGACCTTATCGCGACCGCAGGAGGACCGAGTTTCAACGAAGCGACTTCGAGCACGGCAAATCCGGTTGCGCAATCAACGCCTATCAATCGCGCCGGTTGACTTGCCCCGTCGCCCGTGGTGATAGAGATTATTTGATCCTTGTCATCTATGTCGAGATTTGCAAGCCTCGTAATGATGTGCCCTTCGTTATCAACGACAAGACCCGTCGCGACGTTATAGACGAAGGGCGGAGCCGAGGCAGGCACGCCCAGCCTGCCCTGCTCCTGTTGCTTCATCCGCGCGATTATCTTTTGATAATCTATCGTGTGAACGACAGAGACGATCCACGGATTGTTCGACTGCGCAATCGTTACCTGTGATTGCTGCTGGGCATTGATTACCCCTGCCGTTGCCAGGATAAATGCCAACGCTGTTACTACGGTTCTGCTCATCGATTAAAACTCGGATTCAAAGCGCCGCTTGAAATTTACTCCCGATGAAACTTACACCGGTTGCAACTCACCGCAGATTAAGGGGCGGTCTTCGTTTTTAGAAAGTTGAAATACTGCGCGCTGTTTGTAGTTGTCGGCTTGAATAAAGAAGCGGCTGCGCGCCTACGCTTACAGCCTGCACATGAACTTCTCGCTCGCCGTTCTGCCCGCGCACTAAAATAATTTCGCCGTCATTCAGGCTGACATACTCATCCGGCGTTCGAGGCGTGAGCCGATTGATTCGCGCGCCATTGTACCGCACCGACAGATTTGATTTCGGCGCGGCGTAACTGAATTGCATTTCGTGAAGCGGCGCATCTGTTGCCAGCCGTGAAATCTGGAAATTCGATCTGAATTGAGAAGCGCTGGCCGCCTGTATCGACTGTAAATTATTTGAAAACAGATCGCTGTATTGTGCAGCGAAAAACATAACGGCCAGTACAGCCGTAGCTGTGCCCAGTTGCAGATAAACGGCAGGGCTGAGCCACGAAAAAGACTTTTGCGCTTTCACTTCGGCCAGCCGCGCGTTAAGCATTGTGTCGAAATTCATCGGGACGCTGACGCGCGCGCCCGCCGCAAGCAGGCCCCGAAGCTGTGCCCGCTGCTCTGCGTAACTGCGGCACTCAGCGCAATGCGAGGTGTGTCTGCTTATCTCATGATTGAGCTGATCCGGATGATCGGCTTCGTCAATTCGCCACTTGATTTCATTGCAAACTTTCATAACCTTAATCCCCAGCTTGAAAATTATTCGCAGCTTAAATGTAGGCGCTCAATTTCTCTTTCAGGAGATTTCGCGCGCGGTTGATTCTCGATTTGACCGTGCCTTCCGACAGTTTTAATACTTCGGCAATCCGGTCATAACTCAATCCTTCGACATCGCGCAGCACAATGGCCGCGCGGTACTTCTCAGGCAAAGAGGTGATCGCGCGCGCAACCGCTTTGCGGCGCTCGCCTTCGATCAGGGCTTCATCCTGAAGCGGATTCGCGTCCGGCGGATCGATCTCTATAGCCTCGCCGTCGTCATTAGTAAAAGGCGTAAAGAGCGAGACCATCTTCCGGCGTTTGCGGCGACGAAGCTCGCTGATGGCCAGGTTCGTCGCTATGCGATAGATGTAGGTCGAGAAACTGTAATTCGCCTGATAACGCGATGCGCTCGTATAGATGCGGATGAACGTCTCCTGAGTCAACTCCACAGCCCTCTCGTAATCGTCAATCATTCGATAGACGAAATTGGTTATAGGATTGCGATAACGGCGCACGATCTCCTGAAACGCGGCTTCATCCCCGTCGCGTATCGCAGCCAGCAATTCGTGGTCGTTGGCTGTCTCGACCGAGCGACTGCTGTTTATTCCTATCGCTTGCGCCTGATGAGTGACTGTTGCCATTCGGCGTTGGCTTCCTCTTAGGGTTCTTCCTCCATCATTATACCCTCTCTAAACACGTCCGGGTAACCCCAAAGTTCCGAAATGTTTGGAAGGGAATCGATTCAACCCTGCCCGCGCAAATCCGCTTCGGCATAATCGCAAATCAATCGCTCTGGGTCTTTTGTCTCGAATGCTTCCTGATTTAGCCATACCCTGATGCGACCATCGTTGGATTCGCACACTATCTGATCTGAATAGACGAAGTTGCCTGTGAGTTGACCGTATTCGTTGAATATGTATGCGGGTATCAATTGCCGAATTTCATTGAAAGGAATTATCATTAGCGCCGCTCCCTGATCGAATTGATCTGACAGCATAGATGAACGGGCGGCAGACTGACAAGCAGTCGTTGATGCGGCCTTGACTGGTAGTTTTGGCTTCGTCATCATCGCTTTTACTCGTACGGATCGGAGAAATCATGAAACTGTTATCAATGAAGATCGATGGTTATGACAGGGCAGGCATCATAATCGGCGAAGAGGCGCTGGACGTGACCGCGTTTTTGAAGCTCTCATCTGAAAATCGCGAGAGTTCAGGCCATGAAATCGGCGGTCAGTTTTCAGACGCGCTCGACCTCTATCGCGCAGGCACAGCGAGGCTTTACGAGATCACGTCCCGGTTCGACGGCGACCAGACGTTTATAGATGAGTGCAGGCGGGCGGGCGCGATCAGATCGCTTTCAGAAATCCTGCTGAATCCTCCGATTCTCGCGCCCGGAAAAATTCTCGCGGTCGGATTGAACTATGCGGCGCACGCCGCAGAGCAGAACAAGAAACCGCCCGAAACGCCGCTCGTTTTTTCAAAATGCGTCACGGCATTGCTCGCGCCCTTCGATTCGATCAGGCTCCCGCGCGTAAGCGATCAGATAGATTACGAAGCGGAGCTTGCCGTAGTCATCGGCAAACCGGCTCGCTCGGTCAGCGCTGCTGCCGCCTTCGATTACGTTGCGGGCTACATGATAATGAACGACGTGACGGCGCGCGACCTTCAACGAAACGAAAAGCAGTGGACGCGCGCGAAGGGGCTTGATACTTTTGCGCCCTGCGGCCCGTGGCTTGTGACGACAGACGAAATAGATGACCCGCATTCGCTCGACATTCAACTGCGCGTAAATGGCGAGGTAAGGCAAAGCTCGAACACGAATGATCTGATATTTAAGATTCCTCACCTGATCGAATTCATATCGCAGGACCTTACACTGATGCCCGGCGATATCATCTCGACGGGCACGCCGTCGGGAGTCGGGGTTTATTCAACCCCTCCTCTATTTTTGAAAGACGGCGACCAGATCGAGATCGACATAGCACGCATCGGAACGCTCAGGAATTCTGTAAAAGGCGTGCAGAATTGAGGTGGGTGCGCGCGAGTCGGCAATCTAGCGATTGTTCTCGTTATCGCTAGACTTTTTGCGATAAATGTCTTCGGGTTTGGTCGAGGCAGGCATGGTTTCGATAATCATATAGTCAGGGATTTGAATGTAAATCGTATCACCGAGCGAATTGATGCGCGGAATCTGCCAGACAATTCCAGTCCATGTCGCCAGGTCGAATGATTCGGGGTCATCCGGCGCGCCACGAATTCTGATCCAGACTTGCTGACCTCTGTTCATTACTGCTTACCTACACCTTTGCATGCTGTTTGCTGCGCACTGTCGGGGTCGAAGGAGCATCTACAAAGTGCCACACTTTGACAGACGTTTTCAAGAGTAGGAAAAAGCAGGGGGCGAAAAGCCGAAGCATCGAAAGCCGAAATGTAAGACAGCCGTTAATGAATTGATCTGTCTTACATTTGGACTTTCAACCATCCGTCTTTATCAAATGACCGTGGTGACGATTTCGCGGATGCTGCGTTGTAGCTCGCGGTCGTCTGTGATGGGATTTGTTATTGCCACTTCGCAGGCCGTGTGAGGGTGAATGCCGCTGCTGACAAGCTGCGCTGCGTAAACGAGCAGTCGTGTTGATACGCCTTCCTCAAGCCCGTGGCCTTTCAGGTTGCGCACCTTTTCGCCTATCACTACCAGATCGCGCGCCGTCTGTTCGTCAACGTTTCCTTCGTGCATCAGAATTGCCGCCTCAAGCTGCGCGGGCGGGTAATCGAATTCCATCGCGACGAATCGCTGGCGCGTTGACTGTTTCAGGTCTTTCAGCACGCTCTGATAGCCGGGATTGTAGGATACGACGAGCAGAAATTCGTCGGGCGCTTGCAGGATGGTTCCGCGTTTTTCGACCGGTAATATTCTGCGGTCGTCGGTCAGCGGGTGAATCAATACGATAGTGTCTTTGCGCGCCTCGACTACTTCGTCCAGATAGCAGATAGCGCCGTGCTTGACCCCTGTCGTAAGCGGGCCGTCGTGCCAGACCGTTTCATCGCCTTCCAAAAGAAAGCGGCCTACGAGGTCAGTTGATGAAAGGTCTTCGTGGCAGGCAACTGTGATGAGTGGGCGCGAAAGCCTCCAGGCCATGTATTCGATGAACCTCGTCTTGCCGCAGCCCGTCGGGCCTTTGAGCATCACGGGAAGC
This sequence comes from Blastocatellia bacterium, assembly GCA_963804815.1. GTDB lineage: Bacteria > Acidobacteriota > Blastocatellia > UBA7656 > UBA7656 > DATEKX01. The sequence goes on from CAWDRU010000002.1 coordinate 1,113,174, forward strand.
TTTGCTTTATAAGCCGCCTCGAATAGCTCTATCTCTTTTCCAACGGCCAGATAATATGGCTCGCGCGCGACTGAATATTTCTCTATGGCTTGTTCTACGGTCTCTTGATTAACTGTCATCGTCACCTTACTTAAAATGGCTAATTTGGCTCTTCACTGATCGCTCGTGTATAATTCTACGCTTTGAAACAAACTTGTGCGTCTGACTATGCACGTTTAGAAAATAGGATGATAGCATCCGGTTAGCGCGCGAGCCAAGATGGATGATTAAACGATGACAGTAGCAGTAGCAATGAGCGGTGGTGTTGATAGCTCGGTCGCAGCCGCGATACTTAAAGATCAGGGCCACCAGATAATCGGTTTTACGATGCAATTGTGGAATCAGCGGCGAAGGCTCGGCCCTGACGGCGAGCCGCAGCCTTCCCGTTGCTGTTCGCTCGATGATGTTTATGACGCGCGAACAGTAGCCGCTGATCTGGGATTTCCTTTCTACGTCCTCAACCTCGAAGAAGAGTTCGAGCGCGCAGTCGTGCGCCCGTTCGTAGAAGATTATCTGGCGGGCCGCACGCCGATTCCCTGCGTGTCGTGCAACACTAAATTGAAGTTCGCAAAACTCGTATCGGTCGCGCGCCAGGTCGGAGCCGACCGCGTAGCCACGGGCCATTACGCTCGCGTGGAATATAATGAACAACGCGAGCGATATGTTCTGAGAAAGGGGCTCGATCTTTCAAAAGATCAGTCTTACTTTCTTTTCGAGATGACTCAAAAGCAACTCGCGCGCGCTGTATTTCCGCTGGGGCATATGACTAAAACCGAAGTGCGCGAGGCGGCGCGACGGCTCGGTCTTGAAACCGCCGAGAAACCCGAAAGCCAGGAAATCTGCTTCGTCCCCGACGGCGACTATGCGCGCTTCGTCGAAGACTATGCGCGGGCAGAGATGGGCGAGTCCGTCAACCATCTTTCAGGCGGCGAGATAGCCACGACTGATGGCAGCATTGTAGGCGAGCACGGCGGGCTGCACCGCTACACCGTAGGCCAGCGTCGCGGCATCGGCATCGCCGCCTCAGACCCGCTTTATGTGGTAAAGATTGATGTGCCCCGCAATCAACTGGTCGTCGGAAAGCGCAGCGAACTGTACGGGAAATCATTTGTCGCTGCGGGCGTCAACTGGCTTGCCATAGCGCCGCCTGATGCGCCTGTCCGCGCACACGCGCGCATACGTTATCGTTCGCCGGAGGCAGCCGCGACCATAACTCCGATTGCGACGAACCGCGTAAGCGTGGTATTCGACGAAGCGCAGGCAGCAATCACACCGGGTCAGGCGGCTGTGTTTTACGACGGCGATATGGTGGTAGGCGGAGGGTGGATCGAGTGATAAAGCAGAAAGCAGAAAGCAAAAAGCAGAAGCCGGAAGCCGGAAGCCGGAAGCCAGAAAGCATATTTGCATTTGCTGGTTACTGCCTTCTGCTAACGGTTTTCTGCCTTATGGCTGCTTGTAGTCCCGACCGTGAAGCGCCTGTCAAAGCAGACGCAAAATCGGGATATTGCCCCGTCTGTCATATGAGAGTTCAGGCAGACGACGAATGGGCGACAGAGATCTATTACTCTGACGGGACGAAGCTGATGTTTGAATCGCCGGGCGATATGCTGGCCTTCTACACTGCGCCTGACAAGTACAAAGTTACCGAGGCGCAAAAAGCGCGAACGAACATTACCCGGATTCTTCTGAAGGACTATCAAACCAGAGATCAGATTGATGGGCAAGCGGCAATGCTCGTTTATAAAAGCAAAGTCGAAGGTCCGATGGGACCTGATTTTCTGGCATTCAATAAGCGAACCGATGCCGACGCTTTCATCGCAGCGAACGGCGGAAAGATAATAGCGTTGAATGACGTGACCTCTGAGATGGTTCAGGATGTCAGAAAGCGATGAATTCTGATTACAGGGCTTCTATGAAAAGACGACTCGTTGCGCATCTTGCGTTGATATTGATAATCCTGAGTTGTTTTGCGCTCGCAACATTTGCGCAGAGCGCCAGTGAAGTGAAAGCGCGAGGTTATCTTTCAGTTGACGGCGTGCGACCGGGAGATAAATTTAAGGTCGGGGTCGCGGTTGAAATCGCCAAAGGCTTTCACATACAGGCGCACGTGCCGTCCGATGTGGGATTGATTGCGACAGAAGCCGTATTCGAGCCGCCTGCCGGAATCCGCCTCAGTCAGCCCAAATACCCCGCGCCTAAATTTGAGAAGTTCGAGTTTTCAGAAGGCAAAGAATATGCAGTTCACGACGGGACTATTTATATTGTGGCCGAGGCCGAAGCGGAAAACGCGCTTAATCTCGGCCCGGCGACGATTCGCGCGCGCGTAACGGTTCAGGCGTGCGATGACAGGACGTGTCTTGCGCCGTCCGATCTCGATGTAGTGATTCCCGTCAATATAGTCGCCGCCGGAGGGGCTGTAACAGAGACAAACGCAAACGTGTTTGCCGCAGAATTGATCGAGTACAGTTCGGGCGGCGGAAGTAGTTCGATCTCGAACCTGCTGGAAAAGGGAAGCCTGCTATCAATCCTTGTCGGTGTGTTTCTGGCTGGACTGGCGCTCAATTTAACGCCGTGCGTCTATCCGATCATCCCTATCACGGTTGGTTTTTTCGTCAATCAAAGCGCATCAAAACTGAGTCGCACGTTCGCAATGGCTTCGATGTACGTGATCGGAATGGCGATTACGTATTCGGCGCTTGGCGTGGTTGCGGCAAAATCAGGCGGGCTGTTCGGCGCTGCGCTGCAAAGCCCTGTTGTGCTCATCACGCTTGCCGCGATAATGATTGCGCTTTCGCTTTCGATGTTCGGCCTTTACGAATTCAAGCTGCCCGAATCCGTGAATCGCCTCGCCAACAGCAGCACTCAATCGACGAGCGGCGTGTTCGGCGCATTCGTCATGGGGTTGACGATGGGCATCGTCGCGGCTCCGTGCATAGGGCCTTTCGTTCTGGGTTTGCTCGTACATGTCGGCACGAAGGGCAGCGCCGCTTACGGCTTCATGCTCTTCTTCGTGCTCGCTCTCGGTCTGGGATTGCCTTATCTGATACTGGGCACATTTTCAGGCACGATTAAGGCGATGCCGCGTTCGGGGCTTTGGATGGTGACCGTGCGCAAAGTCTTCGGTCTGGTTTTGATCGGCATGGCGCTATATTTTCTCATGCCGCTGATGGGCAGCTATGTCAATTATGTCTTCGTTGCCTTCTTCGCGATATCGGCTCTTTATCTGCTGTTTTACGAATCCGGAAAGACAAAGCCCAAGCAGTTCGGGTGGGTGCTGCGCGCGATTGGAATTGGCGCGGCTGTCGTTGCCGTGATGATGGCCTTGCCTAAAAAGATCGAAGCCGAGATAGAGTGGCAGCCCTACAGCGAACAGGCTATGCAAACAGCCCAGAGCGAAGGCCGAGGTGTGATAATTGATACATACGCCGACTGGTGCATACCGTGCAAAGAGCTTGATCATTTGACATTCACCGACGCGAACGTCAAACAGGAATCTGAGCGATTCGTCAGGCTGAAGCTCGATCTGACAAGCAGCGATGCGAACTCTGAAGCCGGGCGAGCCAAGGCGAAATTCGGTATACGCGGAGTCCCGACTGTAATATTTCTCGACCCTGCGGGCCGCGAACGCGCAGACCTCAGACTTGAAGGATTCGAGAAGCCGAATCTATTTCTGGCAAGAATGAAGCAGGTTGAATTTACACCGGGCCCAATGGCCATAAGCGCGGCTGATCGTAAAAGCCCTGTTGCAGATCGGACGGCGGCAGGTTCAACATCCGCGTCGATGCCTTCTGTAAACCTGAGCCTGCTGAAAGGCGGGTCGCTTTCAACCGATTCGCTTCGCGGAAAAGTTACGCTGATTAATTTCTGGGCTACGTGGTGCGTGCCCTGCAAAGCAGAGATTCCGTGGTTCAATCAATTTGACAAGGATTACAAATCGCGCGGCCTTGAAATCATCGGCGTCTCGCTTGATGAAGAAGGCGCGGCGAAGGTAAAGCCATTTCTCAAAGAGAACTCGATGAATTATACGGTCTCAATCGGAGATAAAGTGGCTTCTGACGCCTTTAAAGTTGATGGCGATAAGCTGCCGGTCACGCTGCTTGTAGACAAGCTGGGCCGCATTAGATTCACGCATGTCGGCATCGCCAAAAGGGAAGAATTCGAGGCCGAGATCAACCAGTTGCTGAACGAATAACGGGCCATGACAAACAGCAAAGTTGATCCTGTTTTTCACTCCGAGATAGAGACCATTTTTGAGCTATTCAGGATGAACTTTGTAAGGTAATATACTTAACTCTTCATGCAGTCGCGGTTAATTTGCCATAGCGGTTGGCGCAAGTTAGACTGGGGATAATTGAAAGTTGATGACGATACTTTGGAGGAGATAAAGAATGGAAGCAATCAAGACCCCTGAGCAAGGGACTGCGACCCTGGACTACCACACAAACCAGGGAACTATGAAGGTTTGTTCAAAAACGATAACTGTGAAAACAAACGAGCGGTCAGAGCTTATAAACCTTACCTCTGAATTGCGAGCGTTCATCGAAGCCACAGGCATTCAAGACGGGTACGCGCAAGTGTCGTCACTGCATACGACAGCGGGCATCCTGATGAATGAATGGCAGGATGCGCTGCTCGTGGATGTGAAATCGATGATCGAGCAGATAGTGCCGCGCGAGACCTATTACAAGCACAACGACCCGGAATACTCTGACTGCGACCGTCACAATGCGGATTCGCACCTTCGCAACGTCGTTGTCGGCCACAGCCTCTCGGTCCCGATTGCGCAGGGCAGCCCTGTGCTGGGACAGTGGCAGAGCGTGATCCTCGCAGAGTTCGACGGGCCTAATCAGCGCAAGGTATTCATGCAGGTATTTGGAATTTAATGGTGTCGGATTAAAAAAGTGGCTTGAGCCTTTCGTGCGCTCAAGCCACTTTTAGCTGAACCGCAACCTCTGCGCGCCCCATTCACCAGAGGCGTTTTCATCTCAGTCTTCCATAACGATCTTTGCCGCAACCTCTCCGCTGATGACCGCGCTTTCAATCGTGGCCGGAAGCCCCGTGGCCGTCCAGTCACCCGCTAAAATTAAATTCGGAACCTGTGTGCGCGCGACGGGCCTGATCCGATCAGAGTCAAGGGTGTGCGACAGCGTTGCTTCACGTTCTTTTACGATGCGGCAGTGGAGCAGTTTTGCAGAGCGGCTCTTTGGCAACAGCTCATTCAACTCGGCCATCGCCATCTCGACCATCTGGTCTTTCGTCCAGTCAACAAAATCACGCGCGGCGCTGATGATGACAGCGATTTGATTCGCCTGTCCGGCAGGTTTCACGATCAGGTCTTTATTGAAAACCCACTGGCTGCGCGTGCCGATCAGCCCGACAAATTCGCGATCTATGATCTGACGGTCAAACCAGAGATTGATCGAAACTATCGGCGATGAAGAAAGCCCCGCGAGCGCGCCCAACTCGCCCGCGCGAAGCTCGTCAGGAATCATCTGCAATAAGGCCGAAGGCGTGACGGCGCTGATGAAATAATCAGCCGTGATCTTTTCTCCGTCTTTCAATTCAACTGCCGCAACTTTTCCCTGTTCGATTACGAACCGATTGACCTGCGCGCCCGTTCGCACCACACCATTGCGAGCGGTGATGAACGCGCTCGCGTCCGTGGTGTAAAGATCGCTCAGCCCCACGCGAGCAATGCCTATGCTTGCGCTCTTGCGGCTACTGCCGAATGCTTCCTTCAAAACCACTTTCATCATTTCAGCGGAAGCTATTTCAGGGCTTTCATTGAGAGTCGCAATCGTCATTGGATACCAGAACCGCTCTTTGATTCTTTGCGACTGATCCAGCCGGTCGAGCCACGCAGAGACTGTAACGGGTTGGCCGTTTCTTTGAATCGCGCGACCTACTTTTAAAGCGCGAAGCTTATCGCCGGGCGTTAGCCCCCTCATTCTTAGCAGGCCGACAAGGGCGTGAAGCGGGGCGGGAAGGGGAGGACAATCAAAGGATGTGAAGCCGTTTTCGCGGTCGAGAAAATCTACGCGCGCGTTATCCTGAAACTTTAATCTGTCGAGCGTGCCGATCTTTTCAAGGAATCGAATCGTCTGCCGGTAACAACCCATGAAGAGGTGCTGGCCGTTATCAACCGTATCATTCGTTACAGGATCGCGGAACGAATATGCGCGGCCTCCTAAAAAGCTGCGTCGTTCGAGCAGCAGGACCTCCGCCCCTCGCTCGCTCAGCGCCACCCCGGCTCGCAGTCCTGCGAAGCCTCCGCCTATGATTATCACGCGCATTACTTCTTCAGCCTGCTCTTTGCCCATAGGCCGAGCGCAATCTTCATGCGGCGCATTTTCGTGACCGCGAGACGATTGCGGTAAACATCGAATTGAACTTCAGGCAGCTGATCGAGCAACTCTCTGTAAATAGCTCCCATGATTTCCGCCGCAAACATTGCCGGGCGGTCCTGTTCCGGAAGCGAAGCGGCGGCCTTGTCAAAGTATGATCGCGCGCGGGCATATTCAAACTTCATCAGCTCGATGAAAGGAGCGTTATAGCGATACGCGCGCAGATCATTTTCCGAATAACCGAAGCGTTCGAGGTCATCGAGCGGGATATAGATCCTCCCGCGCGATATGTCTTCTCTCAGGTCTCTTAAAACGTTCGTCAGTTGCAGAGCAAGTCCCAGATTGACCGCATATTCGCGCGTGCGCGCAGATTCATACCCGAATATCTCTATCGAAATCAGCCCGACCGTGGACGCTGCGCGATAACAGTATTCGCGCAGGTCTGCAAACGTCTGATAGCTGTGCCATTTCAAATCCATCTCCATCCCGTCGATCAAATCAAGGAAGGGCTGCATGGGCAATTCGAACTCTTCTATTGATTCAAGCAACCGCTCGCCGAACTCGCTCGTCGGACTGCCCTGATAGCAGGCCTCGACTTCATCGCGCCAGTATTGAAGCTCCGCATAGGGGTCGCGCCCCGACTGGTCTTCGTCAACTATGTCGTCAAGCACGCGGCAGAATGCATAAACATCCTGAATCGCTTTCCGCTTGTTTTTTGGAAGCAGCAGAAAGGAGTAGTAGAAATTAGAGCCTGTCGCGCGGGCCAGTTTGCCGGGCGCGCCAAAAACGCGCGAGAGAGTAGTTGAGACGGATGAACTCATCTGTAGTGACGAAAAACTTTTTTGCTCGCTGCGCCAAAAAGGATGCGAAGCTTGTCTGTCGAAGTTATTACCGGCCTGCGCGCGATGACATCATAACCGCTTGCTTCTATGCGGTCGAGTATCGAAAAGCCGCCGAGCCAGACAGCGCGAAGCTCAAGCCCCAGTCTTCCTTTCGCCATCAGACACAACGGTTTCCCGCGCGCGAACAACTCGCGCGCTCGTGCGACTTCGTATTTTATCAATTGCTTGAAATTTTCATCAGCGCGCGGCCTGCTGAGATCGTCGTAGCTTACCCGAAATTTTTCAAGGTCTTCTGCCGGAAGATATACTCGATCTTTCGCGAGATCAATCCGAACATCCTGCCAGTGATTTGCCAGTTGAAGCGCCGTGCAGATGTCATCAGATAGCTTGTGAAGTTTTTCGTCCTCGTGGCCGAATAACTTCAGGATCAATCGTCCGATGGGGTTTGCAGACCGGCGACAATAATCTCTCAGCTCGTCAAAGCTCTGATACCGTCGCTTTGTAACGTCCTGTTTGAAAGCCGAGAGCAGATCTTCAAACAATGTGACTGGCAGATTGAACTGTGCACGCGTTTCAGCAAGCGCCACAAATACCGGATGAGTTGCGTCGGATGCTTTCAGCATCTTTCGCCATTCTTCCAGAAGCCTTAGCCGCTCCTGTTCGGTGTAGTCTTCGGTATAGCCTTCGTCGGCGAAATCGTCAGCCGTGCGCGCGAATGCGTAGATGGAATAGAAATGTTTTCTAAGCGGTTTTGGAACAAGCACAGAACCGACAGGGAAATTTTCGTAGTGCGATCTGGCAAGCCGCTCGCAATAATCAAAAGCGGTATCGACAGGCCATGCTCGACCTGTGATCTGTGCGCCGTTGATCGCCTGCGCAAGCGTGTTCGGTTTAATCTGAGTGGCCGTGCTCATCAGTCGTTCGCGGAAATACCTTTCCCACGAAACGATTATATTGGCTTTTAGGCGATGAAGAAAGCAACGCCGCGCACACAAATATTTTATTTGCGCGCATTAGGAGTTCCTGAGAGCGATTTCATTGTTTGCGACGAAACTGATTTCGCCACATACTCCCGCCTCGACGACCTCCTGTTGATCGCCTTCAAGGTAAATTAGATTTTATTTTCGGAGGGTAGAAGCGGGCCTCACTTCCATCCCTGAGAGAGCGAACGTCAGTGCGCAACCACTACGCTCGACGGCTTTGAAAACGTCTTTGTCACCGTCGCTGAGCGCGTGTGCTTTGAACAGGACTTTCGCAACGCCTCATCAACCATCGGCTCCACCATGCACTCCGACTTGCGGCATACGGTGGCAAGTTCGCTGATGACGAGGTATCGCGCGCGTTCGAGCATCCTCTTCTCGCGAAACGATAGCGGTTTGCTCAATGATAAGTACGTAAGCGTTTTAAGAACTTCGGCGACGCGGAATATGTCGCCCGTCTTCATTCTTTCAAGAAACTCTTTATAGCGATCTTTCCAGTCAACCGGAGGGTTGGTGAAATCTGCTGAGAGAGTCTTGAGCAAACGATCACACTGATTATTATCAATCGGCGATCTCAAGCCAATCTCGATGGCGTTTGCAATCGGAATCATTACGGTCGATTCCGTCGCTTTTAATCTGAGCAGGTAAAAACTGTTTGATGCTCCTGCGATTTCGGCAGTGGTGATCTTTTCGATTACGCCTATTCCGTGATTTGGATAGACAACCTTCTCGCCTATTTTGAAGCTCACAGAGACCTCCTTGCGACCTGATGAGCGAAATCGTACCCTGAGATGAAGCACTTCAGGGGTGATGTGCATGTGAACATAAGAGATTCTCGTATTGACTAACGAGCCGCGAACTGAACTCGTCTGTCGGAGGGTTTGCTTGATACCGGCGGGCAAGTGCGATTTTTGAATCGCCGATCTCGCCCTATCCCGCTTGTTCAACTGCTCGCAAGACTGAGTTTACAATAGCCCCTTTTACAGGGTCAAGCGTATATCGCTGAAAGGTTGCCTCGCAATATTTTTGCAATGGATAGATGTCACAGAGGTCAGTGAAGCAAACTTCGCTCGCGACTGACATCCGGCCTGTAACATCCGGCCTCTCTCTTTATGGCATTGTGAACGAAACGATCCATCCTCTATGCAGAGTGCCTCGCTCTTTGCGCAGCACTCTGATAACAACATCGTCGCCGCTTTTGAGGTCGCGCGCGATTCGCTGAAACTCTTCCGCTGATGTGATGGGTTTGTTGTTGAACTCGACGATCAAATCGTCTTCCATCAATCCGTTGTCTTCTGCCAGGCTTCCCATATCGAAGCCCGCTACGAATGCGCCGCGCGCGCCTTCAAGCCCGCGCAGTCTGGCAATCTCAGCCGTCATGTTTCTTACATTGACTCCGAGCGTCGGCTTCGGCTTTGTGCGGTCACTCTTTTCGGGAAGACCTCGCGGGTTGCGCGGATCAAACGGCGGCGGCCTGAGATCGGGCTGATCTCTGCTCTCTTCGACTCTCTCTTCCAGCTTCACATCGGCTGTGCGCTGTAATCCTGATCGGATATAGCCGATGCTGGCCGTGCTTCCGACCGGAAGCGATGCGATGCGACGAATCAAATCGCGCGAGCTTTTAACTTTTTGATCGTTGATGCTTATGATGACATCGCCGCTCTTTATTCCCGCGCGAGCCGCCGGGCTTGCGTCGCTTGTCACCTCTCGCACTAACACGCCCTGCCCATCTGTAATCTTATTTATTCGAGCGACCTGCGGAGTGATCTCCTGCGGATTGATACCGAGGAAGCCTCGCCGCACGCGCCCGTGTGCGATGAGCTGGTTGAAAATCTCGACCGCTGTCGAAGATGGAAGCGCGAATCCAATGCCGTTATAGACTCCCGTATTTGTAGCAATCTGCGTGTTGATGCCGATAACTTCGCCCGCCAGATTGACCAGCGGCCCGCCTGAATTGCCGGGATTGATCGCCGCGTCTGTCTGAAGAAATTGTTGAAACGCCGTTGACCCGCTCTCGGTTATGCGATCTTTGGCGCTGATTATGCCTGCCGTCACGGTCTGTTCCAGTCCGAACGGCGACCCTATGGCAATCACCCAGTCGCCCACGTTCAGCTTGTCCGAATCGCCCATCCGGGCCACAGGGAGCGCCTTGCCCGATTCAATCTTTATAACGGCCAGGTCCGTCGGAACATCTATGCCGATCACCTTCGCTTCGCTTTCGGAGCCATCCGCAAGTTTGACACGGATTTTAATGGCCCTGCTTACGACGTGCGAATTCGTCAGTATATAACCCGACGCATTGATGATGACGCCTGAGCCTGTTCCTTCGCGCGTATAGACTTCGCTATCGTAGACTTTGATGTGAGCGACGGATGGTTCGACCTGCTCGGCTACGCGCGAAAACGAACCCGAAAGCGTATCAGGCGAAATACTGACCTTGCTAAAGTCAGGGCGATTGTCATCAGACTTTGCGCCCGCGCGTTCATGCATGACTGCGCCGATGGCTATTCCCATCGAAAGACAACACAGCGCAACAAGTATCAACACCACGCGCGTGTGACGCGCGAGCGAGATGCTCTCCTGGCCCTGGGGTTCGCTTCTATGGTTCATAACAACTCCTTCAATATAGCGACGCTCGCTTGCAGAAAATTTTTTCTATTGTCGGGTGACCGGAAATATTTGTTCAAGGCGATTATAGCAGAGCCTCAATTTATGTAGTAGTGGCAGGATTTGTACTTGCGACGCGCCCCTGTTCGATCAGCAATGCAATAACGATGTCGTTAAGCTCCGCGCGATATTTCAAACCTGTCGAGCCGCTCCGAAGCAGCGCATCTCGAATGCCGCCCATCAGTTCATCAACCGTGGCGAAGCGAGCTTCGATTATTTCGTGGGTATCAATCGGTTGAAGCGCGCCGCCGATTTTGTGCGCTGTTAAAACATGCGAAGTCCAATCAATCACATCGTCATCTGCTGTGAACTTCACGCGCGCTCTCAGAATGTATTTATCAAGCGCGATTTCAAGCCCTGTCTCTTCGTGCGCTTCTCTTATTGCTCCGTTATCGAATCGCTCGCCGGGAGCAATCCCACCCGAAGGCGCGCGATACGCACCCGCCGGATACATGGGCTTTTTGATGACGACGATTTGCTGGCCTTCGATTATGTAGAGCGTTACATCGTGCGCGCGGCCATGTTTCTGGCTCCGCCTGACCATGTCAAATTCGCTCCGAGTCATTTCGTAGGCGAGAGCGATTTCACCGGGCGAACCAAAACGCCTCTCGACATCCTGAATTATCTCGTCAGTGATGAACATGTTTATCTGGCGGGCTTTGCATTCTTCTCGAAGAAATCGAGCACAGCCGGAAATGACGCTCCGATGATGCTGATGTGATCGGCGTCGGGAACTTCGAGCAGGGTGACTTTCATCCCGGCTTTTTTTGCGGCTTCTGCTGCGGTGCGCGAAAGCTCAGGCGGCGCAATGCCATCGCGCGCGCCGTGAACGATCAGTGCGGGGATGGCTTTCACCTTTTCAAGCAATGCATTCAGTTCATTGCCTCGGACGGGAGTACCGCTCGACATCGGCGCAATCGCAGCGAAAAGCTCAGGCTTGCTCGATGCGATCAGCCACGTGCCGAACCCGCCCATCGAATGGCCCGTCAGATAGATTTTCGCCGGGTCAATTTTGTAATCCCGTGTGACGGAGTTGATTACCTCAAACGAATCCTCCTGACTCGGCCCACTGTAGCTGGGCAGTCGCGATCTGCCGTTGACACCCGCAAGAATATATCCGCGTCGTTCAGCTTCGCCTTTGACCAGATCAGGGTCGAACAGATTGCTGAAATAATACCGCTCGTTGCCGAGCGCGCCGTGCAGCATCAACACCATCGGGCGCGCACTCGCGCCGTCGTAGCTCTTCGGCACATACACCCGATACGGAACAAGCGTGCCGTCTGCGGCTCTGTAGGCGCGTTCCAGTTCGCCGCGCTGGGCTGCAAACGGGTTCTGTCCCTTTGCAAGCGCCGAAAGCGCAGACTCGATTCCGTCAAGCTCCTGAATCGCATTGATCTCGTCTTCGCCCCGGCTCCTGTTCAACAGAGCGAGTCGCTGGATCTGAAACTCTGGTGTCGTGACAAGCGGTGCGACGGTTTTTACTTTTGCATCGGTCGAGTTTTTTATCTCGGTAACTACTCTGGCGAATTGCGTCAGGCTGTCGCTGAAATCGCTTATGGCATAAAGCGCGCGCCTTAACTCTCCAATCTTCTGGCCGTTTGATTCTATCCTTGCCACTACCCAGTAAGCGCCGTCCGGAAGCAACAGACGACGAGACGCATTGCTGCTCGTCTCTGCGATTGCCAGCCGCTCGGCAATCACGACTGGGCCCTGATTGCGCGGGGCGGGCGCTTCTGTCGCCGACTGCTGATAAACCTGCTCGCCGGGAATCACTTCAAAAGTGACGGTCGGTCTGGACTCGGAATCTTTATCCGGGTTCACGGGAAAGATTCGTTCAAGCGATACTCGCAACTCGCGATTAGGCTCGATGACCAGACGATCTGTCTCCATCGTAAGCGAAGCCATGAATCTTTGCTTTTCATCCCACGGCCTGCCCTGAAGTGAGTTCATCCCTTCGCTCATCAACTCGATGAGCGAAGGGATGTTCCCTCTGCGAAAAGCTTCTTCGCCGCGCTTGCGAATCGGCTCAATCGCCGAGAGGTTCGCGCTCGCGCGCCGCTTCTCGTTGTAGAGCTTGTAGAAGGCTTCGCTGCGCGAGAGCAGTTCGGATAGATAAGGAATCTGCTGGGCTGCGGCGCTCAGTTGGGCCGAAGCCAGCAGCGCAATCAATAAAGCAGCAATGAGCGTCTTCTTCATAATTGAATCGTCCTCATCTGCGTTTATCTATATATTTGAAGTTTAGCAAAAACGAAACCGGAAGTCAGAAGCCGGGATGTCGAAATCAAAATCTTCTATCCCGCTCTCTAACTCTTTACAGCTTTCTTCTGCTTCAGAACAGGTCGCAGATAACGACCGGTGTGCGACTGTTTGCAATCGGCTATTGTCGCAGGCGGGCCAACTGCGACGACATGGCCCCCCTCGTCGCCGCCTTCGGGTCCGAGATCTATTACCCAATCCGCGCTCTTTATTACATCAAGATTATGCTCGATGATGATTATCGAGCCGCCCGCCTCAATCAACTGTCTGAAGGCTGCAAGCAACCGGTTGATGTCGTCGAAGTGAAGCCCTGTCGTCGGCTCGTCGAATATATAAAGGGTTCGCTCGCTCGTCTTTTTCGACAGATAGGCCGCAAGCTTCACGCGCTGTGCCTCGCCGCCTGAAAGCGTAGTCGCAGACTGGCCGAGCCGCAGGTATCCAAGACCTACATCATCGAGCACACGCAAACGCGACGCGATTCGATTGACGTTGGCGAAAAAGAGCAATGCCTCGCGCACAGTCATATTCAGTACGTCGTGAATCGAGCGGCCTTTGTACTTAACATCGAGCAACGCCGCTTTGAAGCGCATCCCTTTGCACTCTTCGCAGGTCAACTCCACGTCGGCCAGAAATTGCATCTCTTTGATCTCGACCCCGTTGCCTTCGCATCGCTCGCAACGCCCGCCCGGCACATTGAAGCTGAAGTGCGACGAGTCGAAGCCATGCGCCTGAGCCTCGCGAGTCGAAGCGAACAGATCGCGGATGGCGTCATAGACCTTGATATAAGTGACAGGATTCGAGCGGGGCGTGCGACCGATTGGCGATTGATCTACCAGCATCACGTCGTTTATGAACTGCGTGCCGCGAATCTCTGTGAACAAACCCACGTGGCCGGTCCATTCGCCGCGCTGCTTTTTGATCCCGGCATAAATGATGTCATGCACAAGCGTCGATTTGCCCGAACCCGAAACGCCTGAGATGCAGACCGTCATACCAAGCGGGATGTCGATATCAACGCCTTTCAGGTTATGTTCGCTCGCGCCGCGAATCTGAAGCGAGCGAGGGCCGGGCTGTCGCCGGGTCTTAGGCTGTTTGATTTCAAGCTCGCCGCGAAGGTATTTGCCCGTCAGCGACTGGCTGGTTGATAAGAGTTCCTGTGGGGTTCCGGAAAAGACCACATCGCCGCCCAATTCGCCCGCGCCCGGCCCGATGTCGATTATCTTGTCGGCTGACATCATCATCTCAGGCTCGTGTTCTACGACGAGGACTGTGTTTCCGATGTCGCGCAGGTTTTCCAGTATACGAATCAGTCGCTGGTTGTCGCGCGGATGAAGCCCGATTGATGGCTCGTCCAGCACGTAGATCGCGCCGACGAGCGATGCGCCGAGGTTCGTCGCAAGCTGTATGCGTTGCGCCTCGCCGCCCGAAAGAGTCGAAGCCAGCCGGTCGAGCGTCAGGTATTGAAGCCCCACGTCGATTAAAAACTTAAGGCGACTGCGAATCTCGTGAAGCAGGCGACCGGCTATGTCGAGTTCCGATTCCGAAAGACTGATCTCGTCAAAAAAGTGAGCGGCTTCGGCAGCGGTCATTGCACATATCTGCGGCAGCGACTTTTCGCACACTTTCACCAGTCGCGCTTCGAGTCTGAGCCGCGCGCCGTTGCAATCGGGGCAGAGCGTATAACCGCGATACTTCGATAAAAAGACGCGCACGTGCAGCTTGTACTTTTTGGTCTCAAGCCAGTCGAAAAATCCTTTCACGCCATCAAATCCGTTGCGCCCGTAGACGATAGCCTTTTGCTGATCGCGGCTCAGTTGCCGGAAAGCCGTATCGGTTGGAATGCCCGATTGCTTTGCGAATTTGATCAGTTCCTTCTGCGCCCATTCGTATTGCGGCTTCGTCCATGGCTCAATCGCGCCCTGCGAAAGACTGAGTTCGCGGTTCGGAATCACCAGATCAAGATCAAGCCCTATGGTGTTGCCGAACCCCTGACAGGTCGGGCACGCGCCGAACGGATTGTTGAAGCTGAAGAGCCTCGGCTCAGGCGCGGCGTATTTGATGTTGCAATGTTTGCACTCGAAGCTTTCAGAAAATGCCAGCCGCGTATGCGACTCGTCAGCCATTTCAACCACTGCCTGCCCGTGGCCTTCCTGATAGCAGACTTCGAGCGAATCGATCAGCCTCGTACGCACATCACCGCGCGCGACAAGCCGATCAACAAGCACGAACGTATCGTCAAAGTTTTTGTCCGTGTAGCTGTCGGGCGTTGCCAGCTCAATCGTGCGACCGTCTTTATAGAGCCGCGTAAATCCGCGTTGCATCAGGCTCATCAGGTGCGCATTGATGCGCGTCTGCTGGCTGGCGACCGATTCGCGCGCTTTGCGCTTCTTCTTTTTGGCGTCGCCGTTCGTGCTTGCATCAAGCTCTTCCATACCCGCAGCAGCAGGGAACAGAACATAAAAGCGTGTGCCTTCGGCAATCTTCAGGACTTCGTCGGCGATGGATTCGGGCGTATCGCGGCGAACCTCTTCACCGCAACTGGCGCAGAATGTTCTGCCAATGCGGGCGAAGAGCAGGCGAAGATAATCGAAGATTTCAGTCTGCGTCGCAACGGTCGAGCGGGGGTTTCTGGTCGCGTTCTTTTGACGGATGGAGATTGCCGGGCAGATGCCGATCACTTCATCGACATCAGGCTTGTCCATACGTTCCAGAAACTGCCGCGCGTAAGCCGATAATGATTCAACGTATCGCCGCTGGCCTTCGGCATAGATGGTGTCGAAGGCGAGAGAAGATTTTCCTGACCCGCTCACACCTGTGACGACTGTGAGTTTGTTTATCGGTATCTGTACAGAGATGTTCTTGAGATTGTGGACGCGAGCGCCGCGCACGCTGATGAGTTCTTCAAGCATTGTATCCCGCTTGTTCTCCATGCATGTAAACAAATAGGCTAATATGCGAACTATTAATCATAGCACCGGGTCGCGCGCTGAATCAATTTGGGATGAGGGAAAGTAAGTTATTGCTTGTTGACTTCGGACCTGAGCCAGATGTCGAGCTGGGATTTGAGTTTATCGGGGTCGAAAGGTTTCAGGAGAAAACCGTTGCAGCCCGCCTTTTGAGCTTCGCGGCGAAGCGTGGGTTTATCGCTTGTCAACATCAACAGGATAGGCGCGATTGAAGACGAGGTTTCGCGAATCTCTCTTGCGACCGTAATACCGTCGGATTTCTCTGCCGTGTGGTTTAGCAGAATAAGATCGGGGCTTTCCAAAGACGCAATCAATATCGCTTCGCCGGGTTTATCTGTTGCGAGCAATTCGTAATCGTGACCGAGTATGGCATCAAACAGTTTCTGGTAATTGCTGGCGTCAAGCACGAGCAGGCGAGGCTTCTTTGATTTTGTGCTCCCGTTTTTTTCGGCTTGATTTTCGGTCGTCATATTGTTCCCGTATCGAAGGGTTCAACAATCCTAGCATCAAAATTCCCTTTGTCAATGCGCGGATAAATGTTGAATCGCAGCTTTATTGATTTTGTGAATTTCACGTTGCTTGACACGTCGTCAAGACGGAACCTATACTCGTCTTTCGGTTGATGATTGATAATTGGGCCGCGGCGTTCGAAAGTGATCTGGATTCTATTCAACCGAAGGCGCGAAGGCTGCGGGCCAGAAAACGGAGACTGTACTGATTGGCTAAGACGGTCCAGGGTAGGCTCAACGCTGAAGGGCTTCGCGTGGCGCTGGTTGCAAGCCGCTGGAATGACTTCGTCGTGAGCCGCCTGATAAGCGGCGCGGTTGATGCCCTCGAACGGCTCGGCGCATCGCCAGACGCCATAACCATTGTTCGCGTGCCTGGTTCGTTTGAGATACCTATGGCCGCCCGTCGCGCTGCTCAAAGCGGCAACTACGACGCGCTTATCTGCCTGGGCGTCATCATTCGCGGAGAGACTTCCCATAACGAACATATAGCATCGGAAGTCTTCAAAGGCATCGCACAAGTATCTCTTGAAACGAATCTCCCCATCGCACTTGGAGTAGTGACGGCAGACAATCTCGAACAGGCTATTGATCGCGCCGGGGCGAAATCCGGCAATAAGGGGTTTGAAGCGGCTATGTCGGCAGTGGAGCTTGCAAACCTCTATCGCGAATTCTGAAGCAGTGGGCGTTTCAGAGTAATACTAATTGTAAAGTAGCAGGGCTTGAATTATGGGTGCCAGGCGTAAGGCTCGCGTTTGTGCCTTACAAATGCTCTTTCAATACGACATCGCAAGACCCCGCCTTGACGAGCTTTCGAGCACTTACTGGGAAGCTTTCGGCGAGGATATGAGCGATGTGCCTCGCGACTTCTCCAATAACCTTGCGGCGGGCGCAATTGCTCACCTCGACGAAATTGACGAGCTCATCATAAAGCGCGCCGAGAACTGGCGCATAAAGCGCATGGCGGTCGTAGATCGCAATATCCTGAGGCTCGCAATCTACGAATTCCTCTACGAGCCTGATACGCCCAAGACCGTCATCATAAATGAAGCTCTGGAGATTGCGCGGCGCTTCTCGACCTTTGAAGCGACTCAGTTCATCAACGGCATACTCGACGCCATAAAGCGTGACCTCGAAGATAATCAGACTGCCTCGATAGCGACGACAGGCCAACAGTAATTTTGGATTTCAGATTTTGGATTGAAGAGTTTGAATTTTAAATGGATCTAAAATCTGAAATCCAAAATCGACCCCGGGCTTATGATAGACGACAAAGCGCTCTTGAGTGAGTATCTGTCCGAATCCGAAGAACTGCTGGATTCGCTCCTCTCAGACCTAGACACACTGCCCGCGCGCTCAGCCGCGCCCGACATCAATCTCATCAATCGCATATTCCGCACAGTCCACTCGCTCAAAGGTCTTTCCGGCATGATGGGGCTTGCCGAGGTGCAGTCTCTCACTCACGAATTTGAAGACATTCTCGACGACCTCAGGCTCGGCCAGCTTGCGCTGACCGAAGACACAACGACCGCGCTTCAGGAAGCGGGCGCGGGGCTTGCCGCGCTAGTCGGCGGCGCTGCCCGTGGCACTGCGGGCGATGAAGATTTCGACCGTCTGCGCGGCCTCCTCGTCCTGATCGCCACTCGCCCGCGCGAGCGCCCTAAAAAAGATGATGCGGGCATCGACTCGATCAATCTCTCGCAGCGCGAGCGCAGCCTGCTTACGGAATACGAAGAACATAGAATTCACGAGAACCTGAGCGCGGGCAGATCATTTTATTCGATCATCGTTCAGTTTGAAGTCGGCAAGCTCGACACGGCTTATCGCGCGCTGACATCGAAACTCGCCGACAGAGGCGAACTGATTACGACCTTGCCTGAGACATCAAGCGAGCCTTTGCTTGTCGCCTTCAAACTGGTATTCGCCACCCAGCTGAAGGAGAACGACCTGAAACCTGTCGTTGAGCCGTTTGGCGGGCGAGTCTCTCGCTTAGGCCCTTCGACATGGCGGCGGGCGGGCGCAGCGCTTCGCAGCGTGGGACGAAAGCAGAAGAAACAGGGCGGCAAGTCTGCTGGCAAGAGTTCGAGCGAAGTGCTTCCGCCAGCGTTTGCGCAGGAATCTCTTCAGCCGCTTTCGCCGAGCGTGCGCGTCGAGATGTCGCAGATAGATGAGTTGTCAGGGCTGGCGCACGAGCTTTCAATCGAGATGCAAAAGCTTGCTTCGATGGCCGACCAGTTTCTGGTTGCCGCAGGACTCGGAGCGCGGGAGCAGTTCGACCTTCGTTACAGCGCCCGGCGAATCGAGCGCGAATTTCTGGAGCTTGAAGAACGTCTGGTTGAGCTTCGCATGGTGTCGCTTGCGCAGACATTCACGAGAGCTGCGCGGCTCGCGGGCCGACTGGCGCGCGAACTTGGCAAGTCCATCTCTGTTGAAGTCGCGGGGCGCGACACGCAACTGGATAAGGCGATAGTTGATCGCATATCGGATTCCATCTATCACGTACTGCGCAATGCGATAGATCACGGCATAGAGATGCCCGATGACCGGCGCATTCGCGGCAAGAACCCGCGCGGGAAGATAAAGATTGAAGCGAGCCTCGAAGGCACAAGGGCCATTATTGCAATCACGGATGACGGGCACGGCATCGACCCCGAAGAAGTTCGCGCGAGGGCGCGGGAAGCCGCTCTGATTTCAGACGATGAAGAGTTGAGCGAAGAAGAGACCTTGCGTCTGCTGCTAAGGCCGGGATTTTCAACAGCCGATTATGTCTCCGCTGTTTCCGGGCGCGGCGTTGGGCTTGATGCGGTCGAGCGAACGATGCACGAACTTGGGGGCGAAGTTCGCATCTCTTCTGAGAAAGATAAATGGACCCGGTTCGAGCTTGCCGTGCCGACAACGCTTGTGCTGATTTCGGCCTTCATCGTGAGGGCGAGCGAATGGCGATACGCGATAAACGTCGGACAGATAGTCGAGCTTCTATACGTTTCGTCAGACGACATATTAGGACGCGACGGTAAAAGAAGCGTCGGATGGCGCGGCACGGCGATTCCGCTGGTCGAACTGAAGTACCTGCTTGGACTCGGAGGCGCGCGCGTGTTCGAGCATCAGGCGACAGGTAACGGCGAGCAGCCGGAAAGGCCGGTGCCTTCAAACAGAGTGCCTATCTTTATCACGCGCGCAGTCGAGAGGCACATCGCCATAGCCGTCGAGCAATTTGACGAGCAGCGTGAGATAATCGTCAAATCGCTCGGCCTGATGGCGCGCAATATCAAGGGCGTTGTCGGCGCGGTAGACCTCGAAGGCGGGGACGTGGCCTTAGTGCTCGACCTGCCGAGCCTGCTGGTTTTCAGATCCATGAGATTGTAATTGACTGTGATGGCGGAAAATAATAAGCCTCAACGAAAAAGGACTAAGTTCAAGATCGGCCCGATACCCCTTCTGCTGCCGTCGGCAGAGCCTGCCGATGACAGGATTGATGTCGCTTCGGTCTTATTATTCGAGATCGGCGGCAAACCGTTCGCCATCGGAGTTGAGAACACGGAAGGGGTGGTCGATTGCCCTCGAATCTCGCCGCTGCCCAGCCCCCCGAACGGGCTGGCAGGCGTTGCGAGCGTGCGCGGGCGAATGACTCTTGTAATGGATTTGAGTTTGAAAGCAAACCAGAATGCGGGCAAATGGCGTCTAATATTATTAAAAGGAGAAGCGCAACTGGGGCTGCTCGCGGAGCGCGTTGAAGGCGTCATCGCTCTTGAGCCTGACAGCCTCAGGCAACTCGATAAGGCGACAGCCGCCAGTGAAGAGAGCAACTGGCCCGCGCGTTCTTATTTCACAAGCGATAATCGCCGCGTGCCAATTATAGATGTCGAGCGGCTTGTTGAGATATAGTCAGAAAACAGAATGGATCAAGTGAGCACAAGAGTTGAAGAGGGAACCCGGCAAAGAGGGCCGACGCTCGATGAGACGACTTTTCAGCTTCTCAGGCGGCGCATAACCTCTGCCAGCGGCATCTACGTGCTGGCTGACGAAAACTCGCGCTTTTTGCTGGAGCGCAGACTGCGCCCGCGCCTGCGCCGTCGAGGTCTCACCTCATTTGCCGAATATGAAGCGGCGCTTGATGAAAAGGAGTTCGATGCGCTGCTCGATGTTGTGGCAATTCACGAAACGTATTTCTTCAGAGAGAAGCGTCAACTGACGGCTTTTTCCCAGCGGATTATTCCTGAGCTTGCGCGTTCGAGCCGCGCGATCAGGATATGGAGCGCGGGTTGTTCTACGGGCGAAGAGGCTTACACGATAGCGATGCTTCTGGCAGAGGATGAACTTCTCGATGGCCGCTCGGAAGTCGTGGCAAGCGACCTGAGCAATCGCGTGATCGAATCGGGCAGGCGCGCTGTATACGGGCAATCGAGTTTTAGAACTACCGAACCGCAATTTCAGGAAAGGTACTTCGAGCAGGCAGGGCACGGATTGTGGCGCGTAAATGCGGCGCTTCGCTCTACTGTGCGCTTCGAGCAATCGAATCTCGTGGGACTGACTGAAAAAACGCTTGCGGCAGATGACGGGTTCGACGTGATCTTTTGTAGAAACGTTTTGATGTACTTCGATAATGACGCTGTAAAGAAAGCTTTGAAAACCATTAGCTCGCTGCTTAAAAACGGAGGCTACCTGCTGCTTGGCCATGCCGAATCCCTGTTGCCCGCAGGATCGGGATTCGAGGCTGTTCAAATCGGGCGCGAGCTTGTTCACAGAAAGTAGGAGTTAGGAGAAAAGAGATGAATGATGAATGGTGAATGATGAATAAAATTGCTTCTTCTTTTATTCATCATTCACCATTCATCATTCATCCTTTCTTCTGGTCATTATGCATCGCCTTCTTATCGTTGACGATTCGCCCTATTACCGTATGCGGTTCTCCAGGATTTTCGCGCGCTCGAAACAGCTTACCGTAGCTGGCCTTGCCGATGACGGCGACATTGCGATAAAGCGAATCATAGAGCTTGCCCCTGACGTAGTGTTGCTCGATTTGTTGATGCCGAGGATGGATGGGTTCGGCGTTCTGCGATGGGCGATGAAAAATCACCCGCTGCCGATAATCGTCTGTAGCTCGTTCAGCGACCGCGACCGCGTATTCAAAGCTCTGGAACTGGGCGCGGTAGATTTTCTTCTGAAGCCCACGCCGCGCGCAACTCAGGCGGCCTCGAACCTCGAAGAGCAGATGATACAGCGAGTTGAAGAAGCTGCGTGCGCGAAGACTCTTTCGGCGATCACGACCAATCCCGATGCGAAGGCGGCAGTGCTTGCGGCTGAATCGGAAGCGCGAAAGGCCGAGGTGGAGTTGATCTGCATTGCCGCCTCAACCGGCGGCCCCGCGGCGATTCAGAAGTTAGTCGCCGACCTGCCCGCCTCTTTATCTGTGCCGATCATCGTCGTGCAGCACATGCCTGCGGGTTTTACGCGCCCGTTTGCCGAACGGCTCAACGCGATGACTCATTACACTGTGCGCGAGGCGCGAGATGAAGAGCCTCTGAAAAAACGTCACATCTACATTGCGCCTGCGGGCAAACAAACGACGATCACTGGCGGCAAGACTGCCCCCGCGCTTCGAGTCAGCGAGAAAGAAACACTGGATTTTCACACGCCTTCGGCTGATGCGCTGTTTGAATCGGCAGCAATTGTCTATGGCAAGCGGACTCTGGTCATAGTGTTGACCGGTATGGGCGAAGACGGCGCGCGCGGCGCTGAGACTGTGCGCGAAGCAGGCGGACATGTGATTGCGGAATCCAACGAGACGGCCATTGTTTTCGGCATGCCGCGCTCAGTCATCGAGCGCGGATGCGCAAATGCGATGCTTCCACTTTCCGCGATGCCGTCAATTTTGTTAGCCTATACATTGAAAGAGTGATCGCGCGCGGGCGAACCCGACTATCCGGGGATGCATCTTGTATTTGGGGGTAAGACATCGACGTTATTGCGAGCCTGATTTTGTTAATCCCGGATAGATCATTACCCTATACCTGATGATAAAATGGATTGTTTTTGAAACTTATAAAGAAAGGACCAGATACGTCAGACAAAGGACATATCGGGTTGAAGTTTGGCGGACGGCAAATTAGACTATGAGTTCTACTATGAGCGGAATGAAATTTCGTCGAACCTGTACGGTTTGCAACGCAACCTTCTTTTCACCTGACCGAAAAGCTGCTTACTGCCTAAAGTGCATAAAGAAGCGCGTTGTCAAACATGTCCCTGCGGAGGCGAGGGCTGCCATGCCTGTTACGCGAGTTGCGCCTCGTCCTGCTCCCTCCATGCCAATGCCGCTTTCCGGCGCGCCAAAACCAAAAGCGGTGCGGGCGGCAAAAGCAGATATGCTTACGCCGGAGCTTCGCGGTCGCATAATCGAAATATACGATGCGGAGTTTGCGGGGCGACCTGTACAGACAAAAGAGGTGCACTCTCAGATTGCCAATCGACTCTGGGTCAAGCGACAGCTTGTGGCCGACTGCATCCGAGAGATGGTTCAGTCGAAAGCCCTCATCACGAATGAAGTCAGGGCGCGCGCAATCGAGATGTATCAGCGATTTGTCGAAAGCGGGCATCGCCCGGATGGAGGCCGTCGCCGCGCCATCAGTGCTGCGCTCGGAATTCCTTATAAACAGGTGATGAAGATCATACGCGACTGGTCGCTGGCGCAGTATGACGCATCCCCGACGCCGAATCCGTCCCGCCTGCAACTTTTTGAGATAGAGAAGCTCTACTGGTATGAGTTGAACGAGGGGCGCTATCGTCTTACGGAATTGCCCGGCAAGATTGCCGAACAACTCGGATACATTACCCGCTGGCAGGTGCTCAGATGGCTTGACGTTCTCCACGACGATGAACGCGCCTTCGCGAATGTTCCCGACCCGTCGCCGGATGTGCAACAGCAGATACTTGATGCATATAACGGATACCTCGCCTCGCCCGCGCCGCCCGAACATGGGTTGCACTACAGCATAGCCGGGGAGATTGACAAAGTCAGCCCTCGCCAGGTCCATAAGGTGCTTCAAAGCTACAGGCACAAGATGCGGGCCGAATACCCACTGATATAAATTTCAGAGGTCAGAGGCTGGAGGGTAGAGGTCAGATAGATGATGCGAACTGATGACTAACCTCTACCTTCCAGCCTCTGACCTCTAACAGATGAAACAAGTCATTCAAAACTATCGAACGGGTGAACTCAAGGTCGAGGAACTGCCGCCGCCTGCGCTCAAGCCGGGTGGCGTTCTTGTGCGCACGGCCTTTTCGCTCATCAGCGCGGGAACAGAGCGCACGATAGTCGAGACTGCGCAAAGCTCGCTTGTGGGAAAAGCTCGCTCTCGCCCTGATCTTGTTCGCCAGGTTTTCGATACTTTCAAGCGCGAAGGGCTTCGCTCTACTTACGAGAAAGTGAAATCGCGGCTCGATCAATCGAAGCCGCTTGGGTACAGCGCGTCGGGCGTCGTGATTGCTGTTGGCGGTCAGGTGCAGGAGTTTCGCGTTGGCGACCGTGTGGCTTGCGCGGGCGGCGGCTATGCGACACACGCCGAAGTCATATTCGTGCCCAAAAACCTCTGCGCGAAACTGCCCGACAGCGCTACGCTTGAATCGGCCTGCTACACGACAGTGGGCGCAATCGCGCTGCAAGGGTTACGTCAGGCCGATATGCGATTGGGCGAAACGGTCGCGGTCATCGGGCTTGGGCTGGTCGGCCAGCTCACTGTACAGTTACTGAAAGCGGCGGGTTGCGGAGTCATCGGAATAGATATAGATAAAAACGCCTGTGAGCTTGCGAAAAAGTCGGGCGCTGATCTGGTCGCAAGCGACCCGCAGACCGCGCGCGCGCTGTGCCAGAGCCTGACGGAAGGGCGCGGGGCCGATTGTGTTGTGATAACTGCGGGGACGAAATCTAACGAGCCAATCGAGCTTGCGGGCGAGCTTGCCCGTGATCGCGCGCGCGTCGTGGCCGTAGGTTCTGTCGGACTGGATGTGCCTCGACACTCTTACTTTGCCAAAGAGCTTGACCTTCGCATTTCGCGTTCTTACGGGCCGGGCCGCTACGACCCTGAGTATGAAGAGAAGGGAAACGATTATCCCATCGGCTATGTGCGCTGGACCGAAAAGCGAAACCTTGAAGCCTTTCTTCGCCTTGCGGCAGAGGGCCGCATCAACACAGATCTTCTGACCACGCATCGTTTCGCCGTTAACAGAGCAGCCGAAGCCTACGATTTAATCCTGAAGCGCGGCGGCGAGCGATACTGCGGGGTTGTGCTTGAGTACCCGCAGGCAGAGCAACCCGTTGCAGTTACCACGGCCTCGCCGCGCGCAGTCAAAGTGGCGAATGACGAGCTTGGCGTGGGCTTCATCGGCGCGGGCAATTTCTCGCGCGGCGTGCTGCTGCCGATAGTCAAACGCTCTCGGAAGATCAAACTCCTCGGTGTTGCGACTGCGACAGGCATCAGCGCAAAAAACGCCGCAGCGCAATTCGGCTTTACGCACTCGACGACTGATTACGAAGAGATACTTGCGAGCGAAGAGACTCAGGTTGTGTTCATAGCCACGCGCCATGACCTGCACTCGCGCCTCGCGGCACAAGCGTTGAAGCGCGGCAAGGCCGTCTTCGTCGAAAAGCCGCTTGCCACGAATGAGGAAGGATTGCGCGAAGTCGTGGAAGCCGCCCGCGCGACTGACGCATTGTTGACCGTCGGATACAATCGCCGTTTCGCGCCCGTTGCGAAAGAGGTGAAAGAAAAATTTCACTCGCGTTCCGGGCCGATGACGATTATCTACAGAGTGAACGCAGGCCAGCTTCCCGTCGATCACTGGTCACACGACGCGACGGAAGGCGGAGGCCGCATAATCGGCGAAGCGTGTCACTTCATAGATTTCGCTCAGTACCTGACCGATGCTTTGCCCGCGAGGGTATCGGCAACAGGCGTGACCAGTAAACGAACGGCAGATTACGTTGATGACAGCGTTGTGATTTCAATGAGCATGACGGACGGCTCGATTGCATCGATAATTTATACGGCGAGCGGCGATAAATCCGTAGCCAAAGAGCAGGTCGAAATATTTTGTGATCGCAGCGTTGCCTCGATTGATGATTTCAAAAGCGGGGCTTTCACGCGCGATGGTAAGAGAGTCAAACTCGGCGGCGGCAATCAGGACAAAGGCCACGCGGCGGAGATAAGCGCGTTTTTTGAAGCCGCGCGCGGTCGCACGCAGCCGCCAATCGCTCTTGAATCGCTCATCGCCACGAGTCTCGCATCGTTTGCCGTCATCGAAAGCACAAAAGACGGCGCGGCAGTCGCTCTTGACCTGAAGGCTGTTCTCGGCGCGTGACTTGACACGGAGGTAAGGCATGAAACTTGGCAGGTTACTCTTTTTATTTGCGCTCACGGTCGGTTTGAGCGCGCAGACTTTGGCTCAATCTTCATCCTCGGTTGTAAAAGTCAGACCGGGCGCATCGACCTACAGTGTGAAACAGGGGACAGCCGCGAAATTAGAGGTTGTGCTCGATATCGACAGCGGCTATCACATCAACTCGAATCGCCCCACTGACAGGAATCTGGTTGCGACAACGCTCAAGTTCGATAAACTGCCGGGGCTTGTCTTAACGCCCGTCGCATACCCGAAGGCGAAGATGCAGAAATTCGAGTTTTCAGAAAAGCCCCTGTCAGTATTCGAGGGCAATACTGTCCTGCGCTTCACCGCCCGCGCGACGCCGACGCTCCCGGCGGGAAGCCACACGCTCAAAGGAAAGCTCACGATTCAAGCCTGCAACGATCAATTGTGCCTGCGCCCTCAAACAGTGGACGTGAGCATACCAGTCGAAGTTGTGAAATGAGTTAGGGGCTCTCTTGGAAACTGACACAGTTCGTCTTTGCGAACAGGCTCTGGTCAAACTTCTGCGTTACTGTCGCAGCGAAGCGTGGGCTGGCTATGATCCATACGATGGACTCAACAGCCGACTGGCTCGCGTGCTTCCGATAAGAGATAAGTTCTCAAGAACAGCCCTCACTCAACTCGTAAAACGCAGCCCCTTCAATCTGCGACCGCTGCTTGGCATAAACAAAGGTCTGAACCCCAAAGGACTGGCTCTTGCGGCGCGGGCAATCATTCTGCGGGCCGAAAACAACGGCAAAGCCCTCCCGCTCGATTTAATAGAAGACAGAGACCGCCCGTCCTATGCGCTCGATGACACGGCTGACAGCTTTGAAACGGATTTGAGATTTTTATTTCATAAGCTCATCGAACTTCGCAGCAAGGGATACACGGAAGCGTGCTGGGGGTATAACTTCGACTGGCAATCGCGCACCTTCTTTGCGCCGCGCGGCACACCCAATGTAGTCTGCACGGCCTTTGCCGCGCATGCATTTCTGGACTGGCACGAGAAGACGGGCAGCCGCTTTGCGCTCGAAACCGCAGAGAGCAGTTGCCGTTTTCTGCTTGATCGAATCCATCGCACAGAGGAAGGCGAAGGCTTTTCCTTCAGCTACACGCCGCTCGACCAGTCGCGAGTGCATAATGTCAATCTGCTGGCAGCCGAATTGCTCGCGCGCGTTTACTCGATCACTGGAACGGGGGAGTATCGAGATGGCGCAGAGCGGGCCACCCTGTACACGCTTTCCCGTCAGCGGAAAGACGGCTCGTGGCTTTACGGCGAAGCGGATTCGCAGGCGTGGATCGACAGTTTTCATACGGGATTTCTGATCGTTTCCCTCAAGCGGATAATCGGACATCTGGGCAGAGAAGACTGGACCGGGCAGCTTAAAGCCGCGTATGAGTTTTATGAACAGCGATTCTTTCTTGCGGACGGGACTCCAAGCTACTATCATGACAAACTATATCCGATTGATGTGCACAGCTCAGCGCAGGCTGTTATTACTTTTACGGAAATGACCGACTTTGTGTCTAACGCCGATAAGATGGCGAACCGAGCAGTAGAATGGGCCATCAAAAATCTACAAGACCGCACGGGTTTCTTTTACTTTCAGCGGCATCGTTTTTACACGATAAGAACTCCTCACATCAGATGGGCGCAAGCGTGGATGCTTTATGCCTTGAGCATATATCTTTCAAGAATGCATGTAACTAATAATGTCTGAACGCGCATTCGCAGTAGCCGAGCAAGCAATCAAGGTTCGCCCGCGCAGGCGTAGTCTGATTCTGTCCCTGTTGCCTGTCGCCTCGCTCGTTTTGATTGACCTGATCATATCCGTGTCGGCCTTCATGCTTTCCTACAAGCTTCACCACGACGCGCAGATATTTACCTGGAGGCCCAGAAAGAGTTTCTGGCCCGTGGGCATCTGGGACGCTTTCGAGCCTTACTTCACGATAATGTTGTTTATCCCCTTCGTGAAGATATACGCGCTTCGCCGTTACGGACTCTACAAACTGCGCGGCGAGTTTTCGTTCTCAGGCGATTTCATAAAAGTCTTCAACGCTTCGACGCTTGCATTTCTGGTTATGGTCCTGATCGCCTTTCTTTTCCGGCAGGGCTTTGCCTTTCACGACGGGCGATTGATCCTGCTCGATTTCACCTATTCCAGACTGGTCTTCGTTTACGACTGGCTACTTTCGATGGGCGCTTTCTGGGCGACCCGATCCATAGTTCGCGTGATACAGATTCTGGCGCGCTCAAGCGAAAGCAACCTGATTCCCACGATAGTCGTAGGCTGCGGCGAGATGGCGCAGGTCTGCATCTCTGAAATCTCCGAAAAGCCGCGATTGGGCTACAAACTGGTCGGCGCGGTCACTGCGCGCAGCAACGAAGACGCCTCGAAAGTTCGCGACAACGGCGTCAGGATGCTGGGCGTATTCGATGATCTGCCGGGACTGGTCAAAAAGTACAGCGTCGAGGAAGTGCTGATAACCGACACGCGCATCAACCCGCGAAAGATGTTTCAGGTATTGATGGAATGCGGGCGCAACCATCATATAAAGTATCGCGTCATCCCAAACCTCTTCGATTGCCTGCCGGGCAAGACAGAGATAGACACAATCGGCTCTCTGCCGATGATAAAGCTCTACGAAGAACCGCTCAGAGGGCCGCAGCGCGCGCTGAAACGGAGCATGGATGTGATGTCGTCGCTCGCGCTTCTGTTGAT
Organism: Blastocatellia bacterium; assembly: GCA_963804815.1. GTDB lineage: Bacteria > Acidobacteriota > Blastocatellia > UBA7656 > UBA7656 > DATEKX01. Next base: position 1,141,896 of record CAWDRU010000002.1, read on the forward strand.
CACGTGGCCCTTCTGGATAGCGCTTGCGATCATGATAAAGCTCGAAAGCAAAGGCCCCGTTTTTCTAAAGCAGGAAAGAGTCGGGATGGATGGCAAGGTGTTTTTGATGATCAAATTCCGCTCGATGAAAGACGGGGTTGATGATCAGGCGCACCGCGAATTGATGGCGCGAACCATTAACGGGGAAGACGCGAATCAGGGAACATCGGACGCGCCGATATATGGCAAGCTGAAAGACGACCCTCGATTGACGAAGATCGGCGGCTGGATGCGTCGATACTCGATTGACGAACTGCCGCAGATACTGAACGTCTTCATGGGGCAGATGAGCATAGTCGGCCCGCGCCCGCCCATCCCCTACGAAGTGCGTCATTACAAGGACTGGCACAGGACCAGATTCCACGTCAAACCCGGCATCACGGGCCTATGGCAGGTAAGCGGGCGCAATCGCCTCCACTTTGAAGACATGGTGCGGCTCGATGTTTTTTACATAGAGAACTGGTCGCCCTGGCTGGATCTGAAGATCATGCTGAAGACAGTGCCCGTCATGCTCAGAGGCGATAATACCTATTAAATCATCAGGCGATCTGCTTCATCATTCGCGCTAACGGCAGAGCTGTTTTATCAGGCAGTTCTGCTTCAAATCTTTCAGCTACCTCGTACCCGAATGCTTTGTACAACGGCTCGCCGGGTAAGGTTGCAACCAGTTCGAGCGAAGTAAATCCCGCCTTGCGCGAAGCCTCTTCGCATACGCGCATAATGAGGCTTCCGATCCCCTGTCGCCTGCGGTCGGGATGGACGAAAAAAGCGCGTATGCGCGCGGCGTCAAGCAAAGGGTCGAGCAGCGAATCAACCTCTGATTTCGCCTGATCTCCACCGTATAACGTGCGCCGTTTGCTCCACCCGCCACAACCAACTATCCGGCCTTCCGTCTGGACTACGTAATATGTGCCATCTTCGATAAGCTGACTGTCCACGCCGAAGACGTATATCAACGCGCTCTCGATTTGTTCGGGCGTGTAATAGCCCGTGCTCAGAAGACGTACGGATTTCGGGATTAGCTCTTCGAGCGCGGGTATATCCGAGGCTGTGGCCTGGCGAATCAGCATAACGATTACATCTCGTGCCGGTTAGAGAGCGCCTTGTGCATCGTTACCTCGTCCGCGTATTCGAGGTCAGAGCCTACGGGGACGCCCATCGCGATTCGCGTTATGCGGACGCCGAGCGGCTTTATCAGTTTTGATAAATAATTCGCAGTCGCTTCGCCTTCGGTGTTGGGATTCGTAGCGAGGATAATCTCTTCGACATCGTTGGTTCGCAACCTTTCGAGCAGATTCTTGATCTTCAGCTCGTCCGGCCCGATTCCGCGAATGGGCGAAAGCGCGCCGTGCAGCACGTGATAAAGCCCTTTGTATTCGCGCGTCTTTTCGATAGTGACCAGATTGTAAGGCTCTTCGACTACGAGCAGCATGCGCTTGTCGCGCGCAGGGCTTGAACAGAAGCGGCACGGATCAACATCCGTCGTATTGTTGCACGTAGAGCAGAGGATGATCTTCTCTTTTACTTCGATGATGGCTTCAATCAGCCGGTCAGCGTCTTCGCGGCTTGCGCGCAGGATATAAAAAGCGAGTCGCTGCGCCGATTTGTGTCCGATTCCCGGCAATCGCTTCAGCTCGTCAATGAGTTTTGTAACAGGTTCAGCGTAATCGAGCATTTATTCGTATGCTCAATGCTGTGCATTGAGCAACCTTTCTTAAGTGATTGTTCAGGGGTTTCTCAATTGAATTATAGCAGAAGCGATTTACCTTTATCCCGCAAAGATTTTTGCCTGAGCAAAAAGCAGAGGCAGCCATTGCGTGCCTCTGCTTTCATACGTTCCGACTCTATTGAGCAGCGATTCGAGGGTGTTTTTTTACAACATCCCGTCAGGCAAGCCCATGCCGCCGAGTTTCGAGCCTAACTGGCCCTTCATCGCTTCGTCGGCCTTTCGCGAAGCTTCGTTGACGGCGGCGATGATCAAATCCTGAAGCATCTCGACATCGCCGCCTTTGACCGCCTCGGGATCGATCTGGAGTTCGAGCAATTCTTTTGCGCCGTTCATCGCAACGCTGATGACACCGCCTCCGGCGCTTGCCGTAACGCGTATCTTCTGCATCTCGCGCTGCATGTCCTCCTGCATTTGCTTGGCCTGTTCCATCATCTGCTGTATATCGAATCCACCTGGTAACTTCATCTCGTTATTACCTCCTGAAATTATTCCGTTGTCGCAAAAGCGTCCTTCGATTTCAATCTGCCTTTCACTTCTCAGGCTTGATGATCTCGACTTTACCCTGAAACATATCTGCGAGCGCCTGAACTTTTGAATTATCCGCCTCATGCGCTTTGCTGGGCGCAGCCTCTTTTCGTCGGGGGCTGCTTTCGATTTCCGGCTGTCCTCCGACAGAGACCGAAAGCGTCAGCTTTCGCCCCAGCACTTCGCGCGCTGCTTCCTCGACGGCCTGACGTTTGTCGCGCGCGTCCAGCTGTTTTTTATCAGCGGCGTTGTCGGGCGAAATCACTACGCGAAGGAATTCGCCGTCAATTTTGACCTTCGCTTTTTCAAGCGCGAGCGAGACCATAATCTTTCTCTTTGCTTCAAGCGCGGCGATGATGCCTTTGACCGCCGAGTCGCCTTCCTCGCCTGTCATCGCAACTGGTCGCGCGCTTTTCAAAGGCAAATCAGGCTCGTAAGGAAATGGATCATCAGGCGGCGAAGGCGGCTCCTGTGGCAAGGGCGGCTCGCTTGTCGCAAATACTCTGGAACTGGCTCTGGGAGCCGGTTCTGCCGGTTGCGCGGGCGCAGTCGATTCCACCGCGCGAGGCTGGGTTGTTTTGAAAGCGCGAGGGCTTTCCACAGCTTGAGCCGGACGAGTGGTTGACGTTGCAGGGAGGGGTGTGATGCTCGCGGACGAAGATATTGCCGCGCCGCCCAGCTGCGATTGTAGCTCGATCAGGCGTCTCAAGGCGTCTTCCAGCGGGTAAAGCCTGCGCGCCTGCACCAGTTTCATCAGCCCCATTTCCAGTTGAAAGCGCGGCTGCGATGAAGTGCGAATGTCCAGTTCCGTTTTGGTCAGGATTGAGAAGAAGCGAATCAGGTCCTGCTCTGAAAACTGCTCGGCGAGTTGCGTAAGCTGTTCGCCTTCGCTCAGCGGCATCTGCACAAGCTCCGCATCGAATCCCGCTATTTTGACTACCAGCAATGAACGCAGGTGGACGATCATCTCGCGGCAGAAATTTCTCAGATCGTAACCGCGCGAGACTACTTCATCAACGATACGAAAGACCCGCTCTGAGCTTTGTTCGGCAATCGCGCGAATCGTTTGATTGAGCGTTTCAAGGTCAACAAGACCGAGGGCTGTGGACACGTCTTCGTCCGTCACTTCCAGACCCGCAAAGCTTATGACCTGATCGAGCGCCGACTCGGCGTCGCGCATAGAGCCTTCGCCCGCTCGCGCGACAGACAGCAGCGCTGAATCGCTGATCCTGACTCCGAGATTGTCTGCGATGTGGCGAAGCTGCCCGACTATCTTTTTCAAAGTGATAGTGCGGAACTCGAAGACCTGACAGCGCGACAGGATGGTTTCGGGCACTTTCTGCAACTCTGTCGTCGCCATGATGAAGACCACGCGGGGCGGCGGCTCTTCGAGCGTCTTGAGCAGCGCGTTGAAAGCCTGCGTCGAGAGCATATGAACTTCGTCAATGATGAATATCTTGTGACGGTCGCGCGCGGGAGCAATCGAGATTGAATTGATGATGACTTCGCGCACATTGTCAACGCCTGTGTTCGACGCCGCGTCAATTTCAAGCACATCCATCGAAGACGATGTCGCTATCTCTTTACACGAAGCGCAGACGCCGCACGGCTCTATCGTGACGCCTTTGACACAATTGAGCGCTTTTGCGAATATGCGCGCGGTCGTCGTCTTGCCGACACCTCGCGCGCCTGTAAACAGGTAGGCGTGATGAAGGCGGCCAGTGGTCAATGCGTTGCTGAGAGTGCGGGTGATCGCTTCCTGTCCCACAACCTCGTCGAATGTCTTGGGGCGAAACTTTCTTGCTATGACTTGTGATTCGGACATTGAATTTTTAGTCTAAGCCGTAGCCAAACGGGTTGCAAGATGAATGGGGAACGCGCCTCGTGATTCAAGGCGCGATGGGTGAGACCAAAAAGCTGGTCAGGCTCCGGAGAGGCCGCGGCACATCCGCAGGCTGCTACCGTTGCTCCGTTCCCGGCCTGGCGGGATTCGCATCTGCGTGATTGCACGACTTCCGGAGCCTGATAAAAGCCTCAGATATAAAATCTGAGACTGGAAATTTTCAAAATGGCGGAGAGGGTGGGATTCGAACCCACGGTACAGTTTCCCGTACACAGCATTTCCAGTGCTGCCAGTTCAGCCACTCCTGCACCTCTCCGAAGGGATGAAGGATGAGAGATGAAGGATGAATCAGAGAGGTGCAATCGCTTCTTTTCATCCTTCATCCTTCATCTCTCACCCTTCAATGAGTGGCGGAGAGGGTGGGATTCGAACCCACGGTGCCCTTGCGAGCACAACGGTTTTCGAGACCGCCCGATTCAACCACTCTCGCACCTCTCCGCATGGCTGTTCACTTTTCGCTTTTGACGAAAAAAAGATTGTATCATCTCGCGGCACTCAGCCTCAAGGATACCGCCTTCAACCGTGACTCGATGATTCAAAAAATCCGTGTCACAAATGCCAAAATGTGTCTCGACCGCTCCCGCCTTTTCGTCGCGCGCTCCGTATGCGAGCCGCGCCAGCCGCGCGTGAACGATTGCGCCCGCGCACATCGCGCACGGCTCGATGGTCGAATAGAGGGTTGCGCCTGTCAGCCTGTAATTTTCAATTGCCGCAGCGGCCTCTCTCAAGGCGACGATCTCGGCGTGCGCCGTAGGGTCGCTCGCGCGGATGACTGCGTTACGCCCTCGCCCTTTTACTTCGCCGTCAATGACGACGATTGCGCCGATAGGCACTTCGCCGTCTTTGCGCGCGGCCTCTGCTTCGGCAATCGCCAGCCGCATGAATTCTTCGTCGCGTGACTCCATGACACGAATCTGCCCGTAAAGACAAAGGCGAATCTTAGCGGCGCGGCTTCCGGCCTGTCAAGAAGCAGTCTCGGCGCGCGGTTGCAAACTGGTCACGGCCAATGCAGAATCAGGTTACGAACCTATGATTTTAAACACCCGTAGCGGACCACTTTATTTTGAAGTCTCAGGCGACGGGCCTCCGCTCGTCTTCGCGAGCGGTTGGGCCATGTCGTGCGAGTGCTGGCGTCCGGCTGTTGCTGCGCTTCAGCGCAAATATCGCTGCCTGATATACGACTCGCGCGGTATTGCGCGCTCGCAGCCCTGTTCGCCCGATGCGAGGTTCGCCATTGAAGATCACGCAGAAGACCTGCATCTTTTGCTCGAAGCAGCAGGAATGTTCGACGCCGTGATGGTCGGCCTCGAAGCCGGGTCGCTGGTTGTCGCCGCGTGCGCTGATGTTCATCCGCAGAACATGCGCTCGATGGTCGTCGTCAGCCCGCGTGCAGGGATGTCGGCAGACAACGTCAAAAACCTCGCGGTCTTCACGCCCGCGTCGCTTGCGCTGCGCGAGCTTGCGGCTTATCCGCTGCTGCGCAATCTTGTGGCTCGCAGGTTTCGCCGCGCGCCTCAACCGTTCCGCGACCGATTGTTCGCCGACTTTGCAGACCTCAGCCCGCGCGCGGCTTACGAGACGGCGCTTTCGGCCTCATCACCTGAATCAGCATTGCTGCTGGTTCGTGAGATCGAGCAGACCCGCTCGCCCGTTCTTTTCGTCTGCGGCGAAAAAGACAAGAAGGCAGCAGCCGAAGCACGCAAATTGTTTTCAATCGCGCGAACAGGCAAACTGGCTACTCTACGCGACTGCGGATTTCTGCCGATGCTCGAATACCCCAATCAGTTCGTGAAATTGATCGATGATTTTGTCGCAGGCTCGCCTTATGCGCCGCAGCGCGCGTTATACAGCATTGAGTAACCGATGAGCGTAAATGCACGAACAATAGAGCAGGGAAGCACACAGTACGAACGGGCCGAATCGTTCCGTCCCTCGAAAAAACTTGCGTTGTTTGCGCTCGTCATATTGTCCGGAGTATTTCTGGTGAGCGTATTATTCGCCCCGCCCGGAGGAGACTACTTCACCATCTGCGGCATCAGGAATTTTACAGGCTTGCCCTGCCCCGGGTGCGGGCTGACGCATTCATTCTGCGCAATCGGGAAAGGCCAGATCACAAGCGCCGCAGGCTATAATTTGCTGGGCCTGCCGTTGTTTCTGCTTTTTATTTTTATCTGGATTAGATCACTAACGGTGTTATTGAACGGAAACAGGTTCGTGTTTTTGTTCGATCAGTTTGTTGAACGATTCCGGCTAGTGCGAGCTTTCACCTTCGCATTCATCGTATTTGGCATCGCGCGCATTTTATATGCGCTCTTTTTCCAGCCAGAGCCTTTCAAGACAAGCCCGTTGATGAAGTGGATTTCGGCAATGTTCGGCTGACAAAATCAGACAAGGCCCATTTTCTGTAAGACAGCGCGCGGCCATAGCTCCAGCATCATTCCAAATGGATCGCAGATGATCATGCGGTTCGAGTTGTAATCAATGACTTCGACGCTGACTTCCGTAAGCCGCCGCCAGAGGGCTTCGAGGTCATCGTCAATCGTGAAGGCGAGGTGATCTATCTCCTGCTGCTTGTGCGCGTGCGGTCTTTTTAGGAATCCGATCCTGATGCTGTCACCGATCTTCATGTAAGTGCCGTCAATCTCGAACCCCTGCTCTTCGGCGTCGCCGATGCTTCCTTCCGATGGAACATCTGCGCGACGCCTGGCATCCCGGCGCAGATAGACGCGCGCGCCTAAAACTATGGTATAGAATCGTTCGGCCAGTTCGAGGTCTTCGCAGGGGATTTCGATGTGATGGAACACGGCATTATTTATCAAAGGATTCATTTTCGCACCTGTGAGAACGAGAGAACTCTACAGCGAGCCACATATTGGACTGCTCTCAAACGAGACTTGAATCTCTAGCGTTTGCGCTGCTCGCTGCGGCGTATGCGTTCAACGTCGAAGTCGTGCAATCGCTCGCGGTCTGAGTGTCGTTCTTCTTCCTCGCTCAATCCGCTTGCGCGCCTCAGAAGGTTGAGCGCGCGGTCCCTGACCTTTTTTATTTCCTTGCGGCCATCTTCAAACTTGATCTCTATGGCGCTGGATTCTCCTTCGCCGAGCACACGCACAACTGTGCCGTACAGCATCCCTGATGGCATCGCAAAGCTCACTTCATCACCTGCGCGATAATTTGTCAGACGAGTCTTATTCATTCTCATGCACCTCGATTACTTTTTGGCGGTCGCGGTTTCTGCGTCTGCATGCGCGCCGCGCCGCATTGTGGGCAGACCCACTTTCGCTTTTTGTGATAACTGCGCTTCATTTCATTCATTTTAACTTTACATCTCAGGCAAGTCATACGATTTTGGATTCTGGATTGCGGAGCCTGAAACAAACACGGAGATTCGTACCTCGGTAATCCAAATCTAAAATCCAAAATCGCCTTATCCCATGTTGGCTTCTGTGACTGCCGCCAGTTCGGTCGCGTTCAGCCAGTCTTCATCAAACACGCGTTCTATTCTGCGCGACATGGCATCGTCTTCGACTATTATTCCGACTTCGCGGCGACGGTCTAAACTGACCGCGCGAAGGTTCTGGCTGCCGACAAAAAATCGCGCGCCGTCAACGATTACGCATTTGGCGTGGAGCTTGTACCGCGCAAGCTTTTTTACGGAAAAGTTTGGTACTACCTGATCATAAAAAGTATCGCGACTGATCAGCCTGACGTCGCAGCCGTTTGATGCCTTGCGCAATAATAAGCCCATCACCTGCTGATCTTCGACCTTCGCATCAAGTATACGAATTGATCGATCGGCTGATTCGAGCAACTCCATCAACTTCTTTCGACTATTGTATGGGCTTATGACGAGCGGCAGTTCCTTTGGCTTGAATACATTGCCGTGCCAGTCGGCTTCAAACAATCTGTTAAGCTCGGTGGTGATCTCCTGGTCGCGGATCAACAGACCAAAGTCGCGGGCGTAATGCAGATTTTTCTGCGTGGGGTTGAACGTAAGGACCAGCGACTGCAAGTTGTCAATCGTCATCATTTTGTAGTGATAGCGTTTGATCTTTTCTTTTCGCGCCTTTGTCATTCGGACTTCGATTCCGAGTTTTGAAAGATCATCCGTAAGCTTTTTATTTCGCTTGTTCCAGCCCTTTGACGACGGGGCGACGAGCGCCTGTACCTTGACGCCGCGCGCGACCGCATAACTCATCGCATCGCGCACTATCGGATCGTCCATCCGAAAGATGGTCATCTTGATATTTTGAGTCGCGGAGTCTATCGCATCTACGATAGGAAAAAAACTATCGCCTGGCTGAATTATGAGTGAAAGATTGTTGACCTGCCGGTATGCATCCATCGCTTTAGTGTTCAAAACTGCTCAGATCAGCGAAAGGCCCACGGCGTGGCGGCAAAACGGAATCGCAACGCGTAAGTAAAGCTTTATCACACAAGGCCGGATTATGAAAGGAAAAACCAGATACTGCCTGACAAAGATAAGGCTCAGAGGCGAGACGGCCCGCCCTATGGGATGAATGTTTGGAGGTTGTCGCGCGAGATAGTCACTTTAGCGCCCCAGAGCGCAGTCCCTTCCGGGAAAGTCACATCGCGATTGTTAATCTTGAGTTTGAGCGCTGGCCGGTTTCCGATGTTAAACCTGATTTGAGTTTGCGCAGGCGGAAGATCCTGCGACTCTCCCTTTCTGACCCGAATAGATGTTGGCTTTGCGGCATCGTCTATCCAATATTGAATAGAGCAATCCTCAATCGTCGCCTCGACCTTCGCCACAAGCGGCTCGCCTTGCGGAACGCTTGCAGTCTGTGGCGGCACATCTGCGGGCGGGACCGCAGACTGGGTTGACTGCGTGTCAGCGGGCGGCGGCGTTTGAGTTGGTGGCGTTTGAGTGGGTGGCGGTTGAGGCGATGTCGTTTGCGCCTGCTGTGTAGATTCGCTGCTTGCGCGATTCAATTGCTTGACCAGCGCGAGCACTATGATGACTACAAACAGTGCTATGCCTCCTGCGATGATGATGGTCGGCCAACTCGTGCGAGTAGGAGTTGCGCGAAAAGACATAGGCTCGCTGCGGCGCGTGCGCGGCTCGGCAGACGGGCGCACCGGATGCTCGACGAATACGGCCTGCCTTGCGCGCTGATCTGTTTGCGATTGTTGTAAAGGCGGCGGCTCTGTGCTGGGGCTGGCGGTCTGTTGCTGGTAAAGGGCGAGCGCTTCGTCTTCGTCCATGCCCACTTGCTTTGCGTAAGCGCGGATGAATGCACGGGTGAATATGCCGCCCGGCAGCACTGAAAAGTTGTCCGATTCGATGGCCTTCAAAAAGCGCGTGCCTATCCTAGTCGCTTCTGAAATGTCAGCGAGTGTGATGTCGCGCTCTTCGCGCCTGTGTTTCAGTTCTTCGCCCAGTGTCGGCATAATAGCCGGAGCGCCCTCTCTTAACCCTGCCAGTGTATTGAATGGAGACTCAGATCGAAATTCATCTTATAAGCAAGCCCTGAAAGTGTCAAGCAACTGCTCAATCATCGCAGGGTTGTTGCAAGTAGACGTAGGGGCGATGGCTGAGGCTGCGCTTCGCGCGGCGCGGGCCTGTCCCTGCCCGAATTGACGGAGGCAATGATTGATTTGAAATATGCTGAATTGCAATTATGTCACTGCTTCGCGGTTCGGACGGCCCTACATCAACTCCTTCTAATCTTTGCCTTCCTTGACTCGCTCTACTGGTTTTGTTAGTTTCAATCTCTCCGTGAGCAAATGAATACTCGCCCAACAACGCGCTCACAAACTCAGTTTAACTGCCTTAACCGGAGGACTCTATTATATGGCTATGGAAGCGCTCGGAATGATCGAGACTAAAGGATTTATCGGAGCCGTCGAAGCAGCAGACGCAATGGTGAAAGCCGCGAATGTGATACTGACTGGCCGCGAGTATATCGGCGCGGGCTACGTAACGGTTTTCGTGCGCGGCGATGTTGGCGCAGTCAAGGCCGCAACTGACGCAGGAGCCGCCGCCGCGCGCCGCGTTGGAGAACTGGTCAGCGTTCATGTCATACCTCGCCCTCATCGCGAGCTTGAACAGGTGCTCGAAGCAAGCGGTCTGATCAGCAGCAGCGGTGCGCAGCAGGTCAGCGGCGGCGGATCAAAGCAATTATCCGCAGGCTCGCAGGAAGACGGCAAACGAGGGCTGCAAACGCCGAACAAAGATCGTGTGAAATAAACAGGAACCAGCATCATGAGCAGCGATAAGGATTCGCAATCCGTTCAGCAGGCGCGGGAACTGGTCGAACGCGCTTTTGAAGCCCAGAAGATACTTGCGACCTTCTCTCAGGAAAAGATTGACGAGATAGTTGGCGCGATGGCGCGCGTGGCTCTTGAAGAGAGCCACCGTCTCGGCGAGATGGCGCATCTGGAAACAGGCTTCGGCAACGCGGCAGACAAGGCGACAAAAAACCGTTTCTCAGCCGAGCAGATTTACAACTTCATTCGGCCCATGCGAACCGTCGGCATCATTCGCCAGACCGACTCGATCATCGAAGTCGCCTCGCCGCGCGGCGTGGTCGCGGCCATCGTTCCTTCAACCAATCCGACCTCGACTGCCATCTTCAAAATACTCATCTCGATTAAAGCGCGCGACTCGGTGGTTCTCAGCCCGCACCCGTCGGCGACCGGTTGCATAAACGAAGTCGCGCGGGTTATGCGCGCGGCGGGCGAAGCCGCAGGGCTGCCGCAGGGCGCAATCGGCTGCATGTCTATCGCCACCATCGAAGGCACACAGGAATTGATGAAGCACAAACGAACGGCTTTGATTCTGGCGACCGGAGGCATAGGGCTTGTGCGCGCGGCTTATTCATCGGGCAAGCCTGCGTTCGGCGTCGGCCCCGGCAACGTGCCCGCGATGATCGAGCGCACGGCAAATGTTACCAAAGCAGTGAAAGATATTTTGACCGGCAAAACTTTCGATAACGGGACCATCTGTTCTTCGGAGCAGGCCGTTGTGGTCGAGCGACCGGTCGATACGCAGGTGCGCGAGCGGTTCATAGCCGAGGGCGCTTACTTTTTAGGCAAAGAAGCTCAGGAAGCTCTGGCGCGTGTAGTCGCGACTGCGACCAACACGCTGAACTCCAAGATAGTAGGCAAGAGCACGAAAGTCATAGCCGAGATGGCGGGGATACAAATACCCGAAGGCACGCGCGCCATAATGTGCGAACTTGCGGGCGTGGGGCGTGACTTCCCGCTTTCGATGGAGAAGCTATCGCCGATACTGGCATATTACGTCGTTGACAACCTTGAACAGGGATGCGAACGGGCGGCGCAGATTCTTCGCTACGGCGGCATGGGGCACACCGCATCAATTCATACGCAAAGCCGGGAAGCAGCGAAAGAGTACGGCATACGAATGCCCGTGTCGCGGGTTGTCGTCAACAGCCCCTCGACTCACGGGGCGATAGGGTTTACGACCGATCTTGAACCTTCGATGACGCTGGGCTGTGGCTCCTGGGGCGGCAATGTGACATCCGACAACATCTCGCCTCGTCACTTAATGGACGTGAAGCGGATTGCATTCGAGACGAAACCAATCAATCAGGCTGGCGCACCCGAACGGGCGGCTTCTTCTGCGCCGCTTGATCGCGCAGCGATTGCGGCGCTGGTTGATCGCTTCCTGGCGGAGCGACAACATCAGCCGACCCAGCATCAGCCGGTTCCACAGCAACCGGTTCCACAGCAACCGGTTCCGCAACAACCTTTACCGCCGCCCGTTCCACCCACAGCATCGACAAACGGTGTGACCAAACATCAGGTCTACGATTTCGTCTGCGAAGAGGATGTCAGGCGGGCAATCACCGCGCGAGAAAAGATTTATATCAACAACAAGACGCTCATTACGCCCGCCGCGCGCGACCTTGGCGAAGAGCGCGACGTGTTTGCGCGAGCGTAACGGGTTATCCGGCCCGACTGAGTTTTGCGCTGGCTGACAATATTTTGAATCAGTCGTATAATCACTACTGTGAGTTGCAGTACAATGCAATGTTTGAGTCGGTAAGCGATTGATTACCATCAGATCGCTTTAACAAGCCCCTGGGCTATCTGACCTGATTGCCGAATAGAATATGAGATAAGTCCTCAGGAAACTATAAAACTCATCTTCGGATATTTCTCTGCGTCAATTGATGTCATTAATTCACTATGCCGCTATCAGATCACATGGGTACTCAGGGTTGTGATAAATAAAAGTGAGAGGAGTCCATCATATGGGCTATAAAAAGAGACGGCTGGGCGCGAAGATTGCTGACGCAGCCAGAGATGGGAAGCGATACAACGATATCCATGTATTTATCGGAGGAACCGGAGCGGTCGGAGGAACGGCTCTGTTGCAGATGCTTTCAATGTATGAAGAGATGATGTGCATCAATCCGCCCTCGCCTGAAAAAGTACCGATCCTGCTTACGACAGGCAAAGGGCCGGAAGACATAAGGGCATTTACGCGCAGGTTGTTCCGCTTCGTCGAATCACGTTATGGAAACGAAAAGCGCCCCATTCAAATCGGCTCAGGATACATGACGCGCAGCGGAGTCTTCATCGCCTTCGAGCGATTTCAATTAACCGTCCTGCCCGGACTGGAATTGATACACGAAACTCCCCTGCCGGATAGACCCGCCTTTATGCGCAGATTTTTATCAAACCTTGAAGAATCGACTGATGCCTTCGCTACTCTGATGCACGCGATTTCGCAAAGCCAGCCGATCAGCAACTTTTTGAGACAATATCAGGCAAAGCACTATGCTGACATCGATCCTGCGCCTTTTCGCTCGGTTGTACTGGGGATACCCATTCCAAGTCTGGTTGCGTATCACCTCGACCATCTCGAATACGCCGCCAAATATATAGATGGAATAACCGACCGGCAGATCAGCGAACTGCGAAACGCTTTTCGGCAATCGTTTAGAGATGACCTCCTCAATATCAAAGAAGAGCTTGCAGAAACAGTGCTCGTCGCACACACGACATCAGTAGGCGGCATGTACGATGAAGAGTACCGGGACGGGAAAACATTGAGGAAAATCCGGCTCGGATTCGCGCACAGCGCGCAGGATGATCGGCTCATAGTCAAACAGCATGAAGCCGAAGAACTCACACTGGAATACTCAAAGATCGGCATTAAAATGTTGATAACGGCAGCGGCCATAGGCATTGATGAAGTGCGTATACGAGCCGAGGTACCTGTGCACCATCAGCTTGCGCAAAAGCTTTATGATGCGCCGTTCGAGCTTTTTCCCGGCTCGAAAAAGAGCATCCGACAGGGCGAAGAGGTTAAACCGGCAAGACAGTTTGTCAGGGTCTATAAACCTTTGACGATCCCTCTGGATGGCTCGCCACTTGGTCCCGTGAAGTTCGATTCAGGCAATATCCTTAAGCCTTCTTATCTGATTCGCAGCGGGGAAAACGGGTTCTTCACTGTTGCTAACGCAGATGCCCTTTATCGTGTGATGCGCGTTGCGTCTGCGAGCGAGTTGGGGCAGGTGCTGGCAACCGTCGGGCTGTTTGGCGACGATCCTTTATCGCCCTGGTTTACAGATAACATCTGCTACTACACGGAAACAGATAATTCGCGTCAGGTCTTCGATCTGCTCTATCAGCCGCAGTTGCTCAACACACAGATAAGCGGGCTGGAGCCTATGGCGCTACAGGATCTGGGTTCATCCAAGCATCAGGGCGAATTGCATACCCTGTCGCTATTGATCCTTTTGCACAGGATTCATACTTTTGATGTGAATGCCATCGACCCTTATATTGATGTCGATCGTTTCGATCCCTCGCGCTTCTTCATCGAGCATTCGCAGCCGCTGACGTTTGAAGACCTTGCCAACTGGCCGATTGAAAAGCTGTCAAAAGAGATGGCAGTGCTGGCTCTGGCAAACACTGCCGACGAGATTGCCTCACTGAATCCCGGTCGTCATAGCGGCATATTTCCGCTGAAGGACGAAGCCTTGAGGCGGGTTTATGAGCAGGTTCTACAATCTGTCTGGATGATCTGTTCGCTTGGCTCGCCCATTGTCTTCGAGGCAGAAGGGAAAACACTGATTCGTACAGGATACTTCGTGGCCCCGCTTGATTTACTTATCACAGACCATAATTCGGTCTCCGACTGGTTTCAGAAACATTATGAAAAGAGCGGGAATCCATGTTCGTTTGACCAGTACCGCGATTACCACGTCTGCACAGGCGGATTCATTGATCTTCGACCCAGAGGAATTCTCTGCACGGCACGAGATGACAGGATAGACCTCAAAGGCAAGCTCAAGACGTTTACAACTGTCGAGAGCCTGCGAGCAGGATTGCGTGAGGTTGAGCCTTATACATTCTTTACAACCTGCGGCCTTATAGCACTTCTTTACAGGCTGCACAGTCTTTACAGCCTTTTGAACGAAGCTATGGTGGAACTGGGGTCGCTTCATGAATTCAGGTGGCAGATGCCTCGAAACAGCAATGGACATATTCTTCTTGTGCCGGGCGCTGTCGAAGCCTTCCGAATGTTCTCTGAGGGGTTGGAAAAAAACACTGGAACCGAGCACCTCGACGGCATCTGGCAGTATGAAAGGCGCGTGCCGCCCGATAGATGGAACTCTATCCCCGGCCTGAAGACCAACCTCAATAAATAACGCGAGATCGACATAAGAATCAGCCCTGAAAGGGCAATGGCATTGAATTAAGGATTTGCCAAATCAGAATCGCAAATTCGGCACAAGGCAAATCATTGACACCATTAAAGCCCTATTATCAGTTTTTTCTTAATTCAATGCCATTGCCCTGAAAGGGCGAAATTCAATAGCCCGGCGCATCGCGCCGGGTATGATTGCCACCACCTCACAAGCCCTGTAAGGGCGAAATAAACCAAGTGATTTATTTCACCATGTACGACACAGGGCGATGCCCTGTGCTATTGAATTTCGCCCTTTCAGGGCTTTTACTTCGATTATCATGTCGAATTCATCTTGTTTTAGCGAAAAACAGTCTTGTTTTACAGGAAAACAGTCTTGTATTTCCGAAAAACTACATTGTTTTAGCCAAAAACAGTCTTGTTTTTTGGAAAAACAATGTAGTTTTAGCCAAAAACAAGATTGCATTGGGGGAAAACAATATAGTTTTTTCATTTTTCAACACTGTTTCCCGCAAAAACTATGTTGAAACAGAAAAAAACAGACAGGAAAATCATAAGCGCGGACGTGTATATAAGGACTGTAGCCAAGTCTGCTGAATGGTGTTAGACGTTGCCATCTTCTGTCTGATATAAAAATGGACTACTTCAGGAGATAAAATAAGGAGATGATTTAAAATGAATAGATTCCGAATCGCTAGAAACAGGAAACGGCACGCCGTTTTGAAGCTGCTTTCAGCCTCGTGCCTCATCATCCTGCTCTCGATTGCCGCTGGCAGTATTCGGGCAGGAGCGGCTTCGACTAAAGACAACTTCAAAGCAACAACGGTCTTTCTGGTCCGTCACGCAGAGAAGGCCGCAGAGCCGCGCGAAGACCCGCCTCTGCTTGAATCCGGCAACACGCGGGCGCAGGAACTGGCGCGCATTCTGGAACCTGTCGGCATCAGGGCGATCTATACATCTCAGTTTCTTCGCACCAGACAGACCGCCGAGCCGCTCGCAAAACATCTGGGCATTTCGTCCATCACGCTGCCGATCAAAATGAATCCGGCAAAGCCGAAAGAGATTTCAGAGCAATCTTATAAAGATATAGTAGAGAAGATATTTGACCATCCCGGCGATGCGGCGCTGGTAGTCGGACACAGCAACACGGTGCCGGAGGTAATAAAGATGTTAGGCGGAGACATAGCTCCGGTCATTGATGAAAAGAATTTCGATGATCTGTTCATCGTCACTGTCTATGCAAAAGGTAAAGCGAAGGTCGCGCATCTGAAATATGGGAATCCGCGATGAATGAAAAAACAGTAAACCAGATACGAAAGTCGATGCGACGGCTCGGAAGCAGGGAGAGGGCCGAACTGTCGCAACGATATTTCAAGACGGGGCCGGGCCAGTACGGCGAAGGCGACATCTTCCTCGGACTGAATGCGACTGAATTGAAAGGGCTGGCGTCCGAACATCGTGACCTTGCGATGGACGATCTTTTACTGTTGCTCAAATCTACTGTTCACGAAGAGAGAATGCTTGCGCTTATGATACTCGTTCGCGCTTTTACGAAAGGCGATTCGGCGACGAAGAAGAGAATATATGAGACCTATCTGGAGCACACGCGGTTTATAAACAACTGGGATCTTGTTGACGCTTCGGCTCAACACATCGTTGGCCATTTCCTGATGGACAAAAGCCGTAAGCCGCTTTACGCTCTGGCCAGATCAGGCAGTATGTGGGAACGAAGAATCGCGATAATATCGACTTTCTGGTTTATCAGGCAGAATCAGATCACCGATACGCTCAGGATTTCAAAGCTTCTGATTTCGGACAAAGAAGACTTGATTCATAAAGCTGTCGGATGGATGTTGCGTGAAGGCGGCAAGCGCGATCTGCCCGGCCTTGAAAGTTTTCTGAAAGAGCATTACAAAAAAATGCCCAGAACGATGCTGCGATATGCGATTGAAAAATTCTCTGAGCCACAGCGACAACTCTATCTGAAGGGCCAAATCTGAGCGTTGGAAGCACGATATACCGATTATACTGGCCTATTTCAAAGCCTCTGCGCGCGGTTGATCGGTAATGTTAAGCATGTGGTTGTCACCGGTCATCTCATCCCAGTCGTAGCCGAGATGCGAGGCGAGCTTAAGTAGTGACCCTTCCCATTCGCTGCGGCAATCTTTGTAAATCTTCAAGCCCTTTTCACGGTCGCGCTCGGTTTTGATGCCCGCTTCTTCGAGACTCGCGAGCGTGTAATCGAACCGCGTTTCCAAGCGTCGGTCATCGTCAAAGCTCGATTCGCCGCGATGCGTGTGATTTCTGTTCAATTTCAGCAACGCAACTAATTCTTTAAGCACGTGGCGTGCGCTCAATTCAAGCGTGCGCACTTCGGGGCGCTCGTAGGTGTTGGCATACTCGTCGCGGTCGAGCGACGAGCGAATCACTGCACAGATTTCCAAAGAGAGAAACAGAACGCGCGGCAGGCTCTTGTAAACTTCAACAGTATGAAAATAGTGAATGATGGGGTGTTCGATATGAGATTCGAGCATCTCTTCCAGATCGCGTGCGACGGCTCGAAGACTCGGAGCCAACCCCGAAAGCTTTCCAGCGACCATGTGATTGGCAATAAATCCGACTACATCCGCGCTGCCGTCGGCTTGATGATAGAAAGCGAGCGCCGCTGTTCTCCTGCGTTCCAATGCGCGATAGACCGCTACAAGATATGTGATGAAAAGCGAGATCAGCCCAAAGCCCGCGCCCGATTCGATCACAGCAGTCAGACGCATGACATTTGTTCGCGGCGCAATGTCGCCGAAACCTAAAGTCGTAAGCGTTACGCCGCTGAAATAAAGCGATTCGATCCAGTGTGGGCTTGCGGCTTCAGGAGCTATTAGAAAATCTGTTGCCATGCGGGGGTAATAGACAAGAGCGAACCCCAAAACCAGCAGCGTTATATAAAGGCCGATCAGCGTCGGCATCAACAGCGGACCTATGAAATTGAGATATATATGGCGTTTACGGCGAGGCAGCTTTGAGGCGATAGCGCGCGCGAGCCGCCAGATTGTTCTCGAAAGAATATGGCTGATCGGGCCGTTTCGCCCGCGCGAATGCAGGATGGTCACAAAAGCATCACTGGCTACGACGAATATTAGGCCGACTCCAAGAGCCGTGAAAAAGAGCTTGTTCATCTAAACCGCCCGGCGCGCCCTCTGCCAGTTTAACAACCCTTGAGCTTGCTCGACCAGCGGGCAAGTCAACAAGCATTATTCCCGGCTTCTTTCTTTCTCGTGAATGGCACTAATGTTACATTTTTGTTGACTTGAAAAATCGACCTGTCGTATATACTGAAACCAGTTGGTGTTTTGATTAAGCTAAAGAGAACGCCTGATCTGAAGTGTGATTTTCCTGAGGATAATGTATATACCGAGCCGCGCCCTTTCGTTGTTCATTACATTGCGTATAGCCCTGAGAAAGGTGATTCTCTTGAGCCTGTCGAATACTCCATAAGAGCAGTGAACGCAGATGGGGAATGGAAAGAAACGCGATATTCGTTAACTGAATCAAAGCGTTCTAAGTTGGGCGCGTCGAAGGACGGTTTATTCATAATCAATGGGGATTCTCGTCAATACTACGGAGATTTCAATGCCGAAATCGCAAGAACCGCCATGCGCTCAGAAAAGGAACTGAAAAGGCAGCGGGGTTTGATAAACGAGCTGAAGTTCTGCTACAGGGGATTAATAGATTCAAGTCAAACGGCCAATAGGTTGATAATGAATGTGAGCCTGAATGTTGATTCACTTCAACTCAAAAAGCAGCCAGAGATGGCTGCTTTTTGAGTTGAAGTGAATCAAAAAAATCACCTTCGAGTTCGATGACCACGAGCGCAGATTCATTTATTCACGCTGCTGTGCTGGTCGCCTTCGCGGGGCGCAATGTAGCCGTTGCGCGTGCGCGCGACTATGCGCCGATTGCCTGCGGCGACCTGAACTTTGACGTTGCGAAACGTGCCATCTTTCTTTGAATTGGTCGGGTAGTAACCGATTGAATACTGTGTTCTGAGGTCGGTCGAAATCTGCTGCGCGATTATATGAGTCTCTGAGAGTTCTTTAGGGAAGAAAGCCTTTCCGCCCGTCTCTTCCGCAAGCTTTGTAAGCAGGGCTTCGGCTTTCGTCTTCGGGCTTTTGGAAAACAGGCTGCTGTCTTTATCCAGATCATTCGTGAACCCGATCAGGTATACCTGCACGTCTGCTTCGCGGAGGTGTTCGACCACTTCATTGAATTTATAATAACTGTCTTTGTCCAATCCGTCGGTCACGATTATCACAGCCTTGCGGCGATTCCTTCCTTCTTTGCTGGCGTAATCCGCGCCCAGGTAAAGCGCATCGAGCATGGCGGTCTGGCGCGAGGCGACGAGGCTTTGAAGCGCGTCTATCACGTCCTGCGTATCACTTGTGAATTCTTCGAGAAGCTCCGGCTGATCCTTGAACTCTATGATGGCCATCTCGTCTCCGGTCTTGCTTTCCTTCACCAGACTCGATGAGGCTTTGATGACGGTATCTAACTTTGAGCGCATCGACCCCGACGTATCAATCGCGAAGACGAGCGAAACCGGTACCTGCTCGCGTGTGAAGAATTTGATCTCCTGCGGAACCTTGTCTTCAAATATCTGGAAATTCGATTGAGCCATATCCATCACAGGATTGTTCGACTGATCGACGACTGTGACATCGAGAACCACAAGCGCAGTGCCGATCCTGATGCGGTCCGGGTCGTCGGGCGGGTCCTGCTCCTTCGGCTCTTGTTTCGACTTTGGAAGCTGGGGTTTGGTCTGAGTCTGGTTGTCATCGGATGAATTAACGGCAAGGACGTTGGTTGAAAAACTCACGGCTAAGACCGCAAACATAACGGCGAGCATTTTGTAACTTGCAAATTTCATAAAGAAATTCTACTCCGGAGCAGGATTTTTGGAAACCGGGTTGATGTGCGCCCGTGTTACAAAGTCTGTGATGCACGGGCAGGCATCATCCGTTGCCGAAAGAACGTAAGCGGTAGGGATAATTTGCACCCCATTTGGCGAGGGCAATGGTTGAGTTTTTTATTCTGTGGTTTTAGTCTGCGCTCACTTCTTAAATGACTGATATCCGTCTTTGTACGTAAGCGATAATCGGCCAAGCCCTTTTGGCGGATTCACCTTGACCTGTACCTTGTGCCATTTGGCTTCGCTCGTCGTGTTGGTCGGGTAATACCCCACCGAATATTGATGGCGTAGTTCGAGAGCTATGCGTGTGCAGATTTCGACAAGCTCCGGTTCGTTGTAGGCGTTCGGGAAGAACGCGCGCCCGCCCGTCATGCGGGTGATCTCTTCAAGCACGCCGCGCCCGAAACCTGCAAGCGTGTCGCTCGCGGGGTCGGTTATGCCTATGGCATAGATTTGAACGTCGGCTTCCTTGACCCGATTGCGAAGCTCTTTGTAGGTGTAACGGCTGTTGTTGTCCTGCCCGTCAGAGATTATGAGCAGAGCTTTCTTCGTATGGCGGCCCTGCGCGACCTTTTCGACGGCCAGATATGATGCGTCGTAAAGCGCGGTCGAGCCTTTCGGATTGACGAACATGAGATGGCCGACCACCTGATCTCCCGACGTGGTGAAATCCTGTATCAGCTTGGCTCGGTCGTTGAACCCGATCAAAAAGAAATCATCGTCGTCGTGCGATGTTTCGATGAATCGCCTGAGCGCTTTTATTGATCTCATGATGCGCTCTTTCATCGAGCCCGATACGTCATAGACGATGCCGAGCGAAACAGGCGAGTCTTCGTCCGTGAAATGCGCGATCTGCTGTTTTACCTTATCGTCGAAAATGTCGAAGTGATCTTTGCCCAAACCCGTGACGAATCTGCCGTAAGGGTCGGTCACGCTGATAATAACGTTGACCACGTCCACGCCTATAACTATCTGACCATTCGCCTGTATCGGCGGTGGTTGTTTGAAATCGGCGGGTTTGGTCGTGGTTGTCTTATCATCGGTGACAGCTTTGGCTGTAGCTGTCGCAGGAGCCTGATCGGGTTTTCCTGCTTCGACGTTCGGAGTCTGAGTTGTGGATTTGCTCTCTTGTTGTGCCGTTACTCTATTGAGCGGAGAGACAACAACAAGCAAAAGCACTGTCAGGAAGGCGCAGGCGAAACTTTTTTTCATAGCAATTGCCCCCCGGTATGTCAGGACCGGACTGCCCGGTCACGATTACTGTGAACTCACCAGGCATCAGGCGGCATGCGCTGTCGCCCTTCAAACTGTTTTGCGAACTAAAAACGAAGCAAACTGGAATGATTCTTTTAGTGCTGCTAAGCGACCCCGCCTCTGTGCTCGTCCACGGACGACACCATTCTAATCCCAAAGAACTTTGGAATCAAGCAAATGATTGCAGCAACTTGCGTTTTGCCTTGCGTTATTCGCCTCTGCTATATTCTCCGCGGCCTTTCAAGGGAAAGCGGGGACTTGAGACTATGCTCCTTAGAATCCTCTTCATTCTAATCGCATACCTTCTTGGCTCGATTCCGTTCGGGTTTCTCCTTGTCAAATTTGTTTTCACCAGAGGCAAGGATGTGCGTCGCGTAGGCTCAGGCGGAACCGGCGCAACCAACGTCACACGGCTCGCCGGTATGAAAGCAGGACTCCTGACCTACAGCTTTGATATGGCGAAGGGGTTCGCCGCAGTAGCCTTGATGCGGCGGGTCGAGTCGGAAGACTATTTCTGGATCGGCGCGGCGGCTGTCGCCGCAATAGTGGGACACATATTTCCAATCTTTCTCAGATTTCGAGGAGGGAAGGGGGTCGCAACAGGAGTGGGCGTATATCTTGCGCTCGCGCCTTACGCTGTTGGGACTACGCTATTGCTGTGGATGATAATAGTTTACCTGACCCGGTACGTATCGCTCGGCTCGATCATAGCGACGGCAGCCGTGCCGTTGTGGACATGGCTTTACTATGGCGTGCTGCTGCCTGACAGTACGCAGCACGCTCATCTCAAAGCGCTTTTGATAGTCGCGCTTGCTGGGTGCGCTTTGATAGTTGCAAAACATCAGGAAAACATCAGCCGCCTCCTGCGCGGCAGCGAAAACAAGTTCGGCGCGAGAATCAGTTCAAACGGCGCGACCGCGACCAGAGGCGAAAGCTGATGTCTGGCGAAGCAGAAAGCAAACCCATAGCAGTTATCGGCGCAGGAAGCTGGGGCACGGCGCTGGCTATGGCAGCCGCGCGCAATCGTCATGACGTGAGGTTGTGGGCGCGCGAACCTGAAATTGTAAATCTGATCCGAGCCGAGCGCAGAAATCCATTCTATCTATCCGACCTTGAGCTTTCTCGAAACATTCGCGCCACTGATTCGCTCGAAGAAGCGCTCGACCAATCAAGCTCCATTTTGATCGTCGTGCCTTCGCATGCATTCCGCGAGATGATCGAGCAGATGCGTCCGTTCCTGAAGAGCGAAATGATTCTTGTCAGCGCGACTAAGGGCGTCGAAAACCGAACCCTGATGCGAATGGACGAAGTGACCGCAGACGTATTGAGTGAGAGGTTCGAGCCGCGATTCGTAGTGCTGTCAGGACCGAGCTTTGCGCGCGAAGTTGCCACAGGTGACCCTACGGCGATTGTAGCGGCAAGCCGCGACCGCCGATTGTGCGAAGAAGTGCAGAAGCAATTAAGCTCAAGCGTTTTCCGAATATACACTAATGATGATGTGGTCGGCGTAGAGCTTGGCGGGGCAGTCAAAAATGTTGTTGCGATAGCCTCTGGCGTGGTCCGGGGCTTAGGATTCGGAACCAACGCCGTGGCCGCCATCATCACGCGCGGGCTGGCTGAGATGACCAGGCTGGCTCTGGCTCAGGGCGCGCTCAGAGAGACGATGTCGGGGCTTGCAGGGCTTGGCGATCTGGTGCTGACCTGTACGGGCGAGCTATCGCGCAATCGTCACGTGGGGGTCGAACTCGGTCGAGGCCGCAAACTCGCGGACATAGTCGGCGAGATGCGCGAGATCGCAGAAGGCGTAAAGACAACGCGCGCGATCTATGAACTGAGCAGTCGTTTGAATATCGATATGCCGATTACATCAAGCATTCACGCATTGCTGTACGAAGACAAGCCCGCGCTTGAAGCGGCAAACGAATTGATGGGCCGCCCGCTTAAAAGAGAATAATGTTCGAGCCAAAACGCACAACCGCACCGCTCGTTTCGCCGCAAACGCCGCCGCAACGCTCACCTTTCTGGTGGCTGCGGTGGGTTCCCACGGTAATACTTCTTGTTTTCATACTCGACCTTCTCTACATAATCGGTACGGTCGCCATCGTGCCTGTGCTTGCGTCGTTTGCGATGGCTTATATTCTGAACCCGCTCGTCTCTTATTTTGAAAAGCGCGGCGTGTCGCGCGCCATTTCGGCTGCCGCCGCGCTGTTACTTGTGATGATAGCCGTTATAGGGTTTCTCACCTTTGTCATCCCCGACCTCTTGGAGCAAAGCATTACGGCGGGCCAGAAAGCCGCGACCTACATGACGCCTGAAAACGCCAGCCGACAACGCGCAGCGCTCAGGCGTTATTCGCCCGTACTCGACCGCATGGCAGGTGACAGGCTGGAACAGTTCATCCGCGACCCGTCATCAGTGGTCGGTTCGCCCAGCACATGGTTTGCGGGCGGCTTGTCAGAGTTTCTTTCGACGGCAGGCACCTTGTTCGATCTCTTTCTGGTCCCGTTTTTTGTTTATTACATACTTGTAGATTTCCGCGCGTGGCGGGATTCGCTCGAAGACATTATCCCGCCGCGATTTCGCGACCCGTTCAGTCGTCTCTTCGACGAAGTGGGAAGAATCCTTGAATCATACGTGCGCGGCCAGCTTGTCATCGGCGGAATAATGGGAGTGATGTACGCAGTGGGATTCCGCGTGCTGCAAGTTCCGGCGTGGATTGGCATTGCGGCGCTCGCGGGTTTCCTGAACGCCATCCCATACGTCGGCACGGTCTCAGGGTTGGTACTGGCGACAGGCTTCACGCTCGCCGCTGGCGGAGGCTTTTGGAGAGTCGCGGGAGTAGTCGGCGTGTTCGTTGTGGTGCAGAGCATCGAAGGTTACTACCTGACTCCGCGAATTCTCGGCGGGCGATTGAGCCTGCATCCGATGGCTGTCTTTCTGGGATTGTTGATAGGCGGCAAGTTGTTCGGACTTCTCGGAATCATACTCGCCGTGCCGACGATAGCCGTGGCGAAAGTCTTCATCAAGTTCTTCAGAGAGCTTTACAAAGCATCGCACTTTTATCATGCCGGAGACCTCGAACCTCACGAAACCCCAAGCCCGATGCTTGAAGACCGAATCGCCGATGCCGCCGATACAGTGCTTGCCGAACAGGTAGGCTCTGAGACGGGCGATGAACTGCTATCGCCCGATGCTGCCGATGATGACCCCATTGCGCGCGATAAGGACAAGGTGCGAGACGGCACACGACGGCCAGTGACGGATGAGGTTTAGATACTGGCGGCGGTTTTGTTCTGTTCATCGAGCGCCGCGCCCAATCGTTCAAGCCCTGCCGCGAGCATATCTGTATCGCAACCAATCCCGATGCGAAAGTGCTCTGGCATCTCGAAAAAATGACCGGGCACGACCGTCGTTTCATATTTTTCGCGCAGCAGCAGACATAGCGCATCGACGCTGCCGCGCTTGAGACGCGGAGATACGACGGTGCCGAACTGAGGTCTGACTGCTTCAATATCGTCGCGTGAATCGAGAAAATGATCGAGCAAAGGGCGATTCGTTTCGAGCAGGTCTTTTGCGCGCGCGGCAATCTGTTTAAGGTTCGCAAGCGCGATGACGCTCAATCGCTCAGCCGGATGAGCGGGGATTACACCGAACAGATCGTTCAGTCGCCACATCTTTTTTGCAAGCGTCGGCTCGGCAACCGCCCATCCACATCTCAGGCCGCTCAGGCCGTAGGCTTTCGTAAGGCTGCTGGTGGTGACGAACTCCGCTCCGAGATGAAAAGCATAAGGGCGCGCATGATCGAAGATCGCTTCGAGGTAGACTTCATCGACCAGCACTCGCGCGCCACACTTTCGCGCAATCTCGCCTATCTGTTTGAGGGTCTCTGCGTCCGTCAATGCCCCTGTCGGATTGTGCATGTTGGTTATGACAATCAGCCGCGTACGTGTAGATACCGCTCTCTCTATCTCTCGAATGTTTATGCGAAAGCCTTCTTCAAATCTCCTCGTAAAACGCTTGACGCCTGCTCCCAGATAACGGGCCACTGCAATCAACGGATCATAGGCAGGCTGTTCGATTACTACCTCGTCGCCACGGTCCAGAATTGCCGCCATGGCCAGATGATTGGCCATCGAAGTTCCAGTCGCATGAATGATGCACGCAGGGTCAACGTCGCATTTTTCAGCGAGCGCCTGCTGCAAAGGTTCATAACCGTACGAGCTTGGCCCGCTCAACTCCAGGTCTGCAAGCGTTGCGGGAAACTCTTTCAACGGATAGTTAATAATCCCGCTTGTTGCCAGCGTGAACCGCGCGCCTGATTGCGTTTTTGCCCACTGCATATACTCGGAATCTGTGATTTTCTGTTTATCGCTCATCGTTTGTTTCTCTGCTGCCAGAAGAAATAGACGGGAATTCCCATCAGCAGAATCACCAATCCAACCGCGCTGTTAGCGGGATATTTATATATTGTGTTCAACCCCACCAGCCATTCGACGATGATGAATAGAAGCGTCGTTACGGGATGGCCCGGCACTCGAAACGAACCCGTCCCCTTTCGGCGAAGCACGAATATGCAGGCCGCTGTCAGTCCAAAGAATATAGAATCGACCGACACGACGTAGTTGAGTATCTGATTGTAGCTGCCCGACAGCGCGATGACGATTGCAAGCACGCCCTGTAAACAGATCGCTACTACGGGCACGCGCGTAGTCGGGTGAAGCCACGCGACGCTTTTAAAAAACAGGCGGTCGTCAGCCATCGCAAAATATACGCGCGGCGCTGTCAGCATGCCCTGGCTCAGGAAGCCGAGCGTCGAAATGGTTATTCCAATCGCGATAATCGCTTTCCCCTTTTCGCCCAGCGCAAGCCCCATCACTTCCGTCGCGGGCGTCGTCGTTTGCGCGAGAGCGTCAACGCCCAGCACGCTCGTGTAAACGTAGTTGACCGTCAGGTAAATCACGATGACGCTCATCACTCCGATCAACAACCCGCGCGGCAAATTTTTTCGCGGCTCGCGCACTTCGCCCGCGACGAAACAGGATGTCTGCCATCCGCCATACGCAAACAGCACGGGCACTAGCGCCGCGCCGAATGCAGTTATCAATTGCCAGTTGCTCGCAGGCGACAGGTATTCGGGCGACGGCTGCCAATCGTCCGCTCGATTTATTACGACTGACCCTGTGCTATGGCCTGCGAGCAGCAGCCCGCACGCGATCAGGGCGACAATGGCTAAGATCTTCATCACCATCAGCGCGCTCTGCACGCTGGAACCGGCGCGAACGCCCAGACAGTTGATTATCGTCAGCAGCGCAAGCACTGTGCTTGCTATGACTGCGCTCGTCCAGTCCGTAGCGGGCAGGTGTGCAAGCTCTGTGAAGTATTTTGCGAATGTTACGGCGACTGCGGCCATCCCGCCCGTCTGCGTGACCAGCAGCAAAGTCCAGCCGTAGAGAAACGCGGGCATAGGGTGAAACGCCTCGCGTATGTAAGCGTACTGCCCGCCAACCTGCGGGCGCAGCGCAGAGAGTTCCGCGTAGATGAACGCGCCTGCAAGCGCAATCAACCCGCCCGCGGCCCACGCGCCCAGAACCAGCAGCGGCGAATGCACCTGACGCGCAACGACGTATGAGTTGATAAATATGCCTGAGCCGATGATCCCGCCCATCACAATCATCGTCGCATCGAATAATCCGAGGCGACGCGCAAGCTGCGGCTGCTCGTCTTTTTTGTCAATCGTCTTTGTTTGTGACTGGTCGGGTGGCTCGCCGGGTGATGTCAAATTATTGCCTCTCCGCCTCTTATTTCAATTGCAGACAAAAGCGATTCAAGCCGAGCGCGTCGAGTGCGATGATGTGCTTAGTCGTTCTCGCATTCGTTTCTGCCAGTTGCTTTGCGGCGTTTCTTCCTGCTCGAATTGATCGAGCATGTCCTTGAGTCGCTCGCCGCCGAGCTGGCGAACTTTCAGATACAGCAATGCGGTCAGCATGGCTACGAGCGGAATGAAAATTACATTGAGCAGCGTGCTTATCCACTCGCCGAATCTTACCGAAAACCCCACGCCGGACTGTGGCTGGTGTTTGATCCCAAATGCCGAAAGCACCAGCGAACTGGTCAGGACGGGAATCAGCCATTGCAGTATCAGAATCGTAATCACCGTCAGCCGCGCGTGCTTTACCAGCGCCTTTGAGCGCCGCACTGCCGCGCGCCCTTTTAAGTTTTCTATTATCACCACAGGGGCCGAAAGCGATGAGTTGATAAAGTAGATCACGCCCGGAACGATCAGCAGCGGAAGCAATAGCAGCGAAAACAGCACCACTCTCAACGTCGTCAGCGCGAACGGCTTGAGCCGTTTCTTTAACGACCGCAACGCAGACCGCAGCCGCAGCGGCCTGAGCGGCGCGGCGTACAACTGAACCACAAGCCATATCGTCACGCCCGTAATCACAACGGTTGCCAGAAAGTTGGCGCAAAACATTATCAGGCTGAGCAATATCGTGATCGTTATGGCCGCCGCTTTAGGCATCGCAAGGATCGGGAACTTGTCTTTCAACAAAAAAATCCCTGTGAGCAACAGGACCGGCATATAGGCAAAAACTCCCAGACGAAAAAAGAGCGGAAAATGCTCGCTGTAGAGCGCAAAAGCGCGCCTGAGCAGTTTGCCTGTGCCTTCCGAGCTTGCGCGGAAGGCGCTTGCGAAAGTCGCTGCGCTTTGAGGGCGTTCGTCCAGATTCTTGGCAAGAGCGGACATCACAATTGCAGCCATGCGTCTTGGAATCTTCTTGCGTTTCTCTCTGATCGGCGGCGGCGGCGCTTCCATATGCTGGCGCATCACTTCGTGCAGGTCGCCTTTGAATGGCGGCTCGCCCGTAAGCATCTGGTAAGCAATCACACCAAGACTGTAAATATCCGAGCGCGCGTCTAACTGTTCGCCCCGGCATTGCTCAGGCGACATGTAAAGCGGCGTGCCGAGTATCGAGCCTACGCGAGTCAACCCATCAGCCGATGCCGTCACCATCGCGCGCCTCTCTTCAGCCGTGTTGTGAGTCGTTTCATTCGTATTCCGTTTTTCAACGAACGTGGCAGGCAGCGCGAGCGTCTCCGTTTCAGATTCTTCGGGCGGCAGCAGTTGCGTAGCGGATTCGTCAGCCTCTGTTGCGGGCGATGGCTGTTCGAGTATGAGCGTGCCCTCTTCTTCGGCAACGGGAGCTTCTTCAATCATCGTTGCGGCTTCGCTCGCGTCGCGGGAAATAGCTCGCGTCGTGCCTTCGAGCAACTCTGTTTGACCGGCGAGCGCGTGCGCCTGCGTCTGTTGAGATGAAACGAGGGGAGAGGGTGAAACTCCTGCCGCAATGGATGTCTGTTCTGCTTCGCCGTGCTTTGCCAGCCCGAAGTCCAGAACTTTTACCGTATAGCCGCCGCGTCGGTTCGGTTCGAGCCAGATATTATCGGGTTTCAGGTCTCTGTGAATAGTTCCTGCCCTGTGCGCCTCATCAACCGCCGAGCATGCCTGTTCCAGAATATCGACTATCCAGTCAATCGGTAATCGGGACTCTTCGGCCAGAATGTCGGCAAGCGAGCAGCCGTCGAGGTATTCCATCACCAGATAAGCGACGCGATTGCCGCCGACGCTTGCAAAACCGAAGTCGGTCACATCGACTACGTTCGGATGCCGCATTCGCCCCGCGGCTTTCGCTTCGCGCTTGAATCGTTCGACGAACTCGTCATTGAGCATGAATTGCGGAACTATGACTTTTACGGCGACTGGCCGATCTGTGCCCAGATGTGTCGCGAGGTAGACCGCGCCCATCCCGCCTTTGCCGAGCTGTTTTTCTATTCGATACTTTTCGTCAAGCACATGCCCGACAAGGTTTGATAAGGACATAAAGCCTCAGGAAGACAGGAGTCAGAAGACAGAAGACAAGAGTCGGAGTTCTATTGCAACAATCTTCAGTTTGCCTTGAAACTGGCTCTGGAAGCCGCTTATAACAGATTGCATTTTCTGGTCTCTAACTTCTGACTTCTGTCTTTCAATTTCTCTCGCCCGATCCGATTCCAGATTCAGCCTGGGCTTGTTCTTTGCGAAGTTCGTTTGCAAGCCCGCCGTGACAGACCGCCAGCTGCGCCGCAAGCGATGTCTCTTTTACATCGAGTTGCTGCGCCAGAAGCAGAGCGCGCTCGAAATCGGCGCGAGCCAGTACGGCAAGCGTGCTCTCGAAGTTTGCATCATACAACTCATCGAGCCTGAATTTTTTAACCGATTTCGGTGACGGCTTCTCTTCTGTTGGCTGGCCGGAGATATCGTTTATCGCTTTTACAGCCGTCTGCATAACTTCAAAACCGCGAACCGAATCGAATGCGGAAAAGCTGCTGACGACCTTCAAAAGCGACCGGGCCCGCCCTTCAGAAGGGCGCGATTTTATCGCATAGCCTTCTGCCTCGTTGAGCAATTCTGTTGCGCGCGCGCGGTCTCCAGAAGCCAGAGCCGCGCCCGATAACAAAACCAGTGCGTCAATGCGCGCTGCTGTCGCTTCGATTCGCCGCGCCATCGCGACAGCGTCTTCGATGTGGGCATCTGCCGCGTATCGTCGCACAAGCTGAGCAATCACGCGGTCACGCATCTGAGCGTCTGAAATTTTCAATGCCGCCACCTGCGCTTCTCTGACATCGCCTTTGTTGAGCCATGCGAGGGCTGCCCCGGCGTTTAATGAATCGCGCTCGCGGTCGTCTGTAGCGTCGCGGGCTTCGCGTGCGATTTCAAGTGGCGGGCTTGGCCGCAGGCTTGCCGGATCAATCCCCTGATCGCGCGTTCCATCGTCATTGATTGCGACCAGCTTGCTTAGCAGTTGGTCGCTTCGCTCCGGGAGGTAACGCGCAAAGAGGTCTGCGAGCTGTCGCTGGATGAAATAGATTGCAGCCGACTCGTCGGGTCTGACGGCGCGGGTAAATGACGAGCTTTCGGCGCGGCGCAGTATCTGATTGAAAGCAAGGCGAAGGAATTTCTCTACGTCGGTACGGCTCAAAGTCTGTTTTGCGCCTGAATTTACTACGGTGACAAGGTAAGTGCCGAGCGTGTGAATGTCGGCAAGCTGCGCAGACGGTGATTGTCCGAGTCGGGCCAGCGCGCAGGAGAAGAGCAGGTCGGCCATCGCAGGCTCCACGGCTCGCATCAGCGTCAGCAGGCGCGAGAAGTTTTGAGACACGCCCGAAGCCAGACTCAACTGGCCGAGCGCCATCGCGCGCTGCGGGTCGCGTTCGACAACCTGCAAGGCAACGCTGATCAACAATTCGCGCCGGTCAACGTCAGCCTGCGTGAGCGTAGAGGCAGAGCCTGCGAGCGCCTGCGTTGACGCGTGATTGCCCTGATCGCAGTTGCTGGTCGAACAACCTTCTTTCGAGTTTTCAACTCCCTCGGCGAGCGAGCGGGCAAGCTCTTCGGCAAGTTCAGGGTCACGCGCTGCTATCTGATTGAGCAGTTCCGCCCGCAGTTGCTGTTTCTCTGATACGCTCAGGTTTGCGCGTGGCTCAGCGCGTGAGTTATCAGCGCTGTCATTTGTTTTCGATGAGCCGTTCAAGGTGAGGGACCTGAATGCCTGGCGATAGATAGTTCGTGCGCGGTCGGAATCCGCCGACCACAGCAACGTCGCAGCCTGCGACTGCGCGCGCACCGCGAAAGTCAGATCATCCGACAGGCGCGCTTGATCTGCCAGATGTATGAGCAACAAAGTTATGCGCAAGTCCTGTTGATTTGTTGTCCGAACGGGTTGTTCTCTGGCGCTGATCGATGTCTGAGCGCGCGCGGCAGTAACGCCAACCAGAACGAAGGCGATAGCTACTGCGTAATTTCTAACAGCGGTCCACGCCATATTAAATGACAGGTTACAGGCGACGGGTGACAGGGTCAAGAACCCGCGTGGGTTACGTTCATATGTGGGGGCAGGCTCGTCCCTGCCCGAATCGAGCAAAGCTCGATGATGACTGAATCATTCGAGAAGTAATTTCTGTCATTGCCTTCGGCAATCCGTGCAGGGACGAGCCTGCCCCTGCACCGAGATCAGTCTTTGCTGATAGCCAGCTGAACGTCTTCGCCGCCAAGCTTGACCGTGTGCGATGAATCGATCATCGAATCGCTGCGGGTGATTTCCAATGCCAGCGTTTCGCCCGCAAGGTAATTGTAATGAGCCAGAACCGCCGCCGCCATTTCGTCGCTCGCAAAGTAAACAATGCGAATCCTGTCTGCTACATCAAGGCCAATCTCTTTTCGCAGGTTCTGTATCTGTCGCACTAAATCGCGCACCAATCCTTCGCGAATCAGCTCTGTGTCAAGCTCGGTCGAAATAGCCACGAGCAATCCCTTGTCCTCTGAAATCTCCCAGCCCGGCTCGGCCTTCTTTTCAATTACGATATCTTCGGCTGATAGATTTATCTCCTGCCCGTCAGTTATGAGCGTCACGCTCTGGCCGCGCTTTAATTGCTCTTCGATCTCAGAAGGCGCTCGCTTTGAAAGCCCTTCTTCGAGCTGCGCGAACAGCCTTCCATATTTCGGCTTTACTGTTTTTGCGTCCAGCCGCGCAGACATACTGTAAAGACCTTCAGCCGAATCCGGAAAGTTTACTTCTTTGATATTCAACTCGTCAGTCACAAGCGAAGTGAAAGGCTGCATCTCGTCGGCCAGCCCTTTTTCCGCCGTCACAACCCGCACCTCGCGAAGCGGCTGGCGCACTTTCAACCCGGCTTTGTTACGCGCAGAGTGTCCCAGTTCAACCAGATCGAGTATCCCGTCCATACTGCGAAGCAACTGGTCGTCACTCACTATTGCGCCCGCCTGCGGAAAATCGCACAGGTGAACGCTGATCGGGGCTGTATCGTCATAACTTCTGACAAGCTCCTGATACATCGCTTCGGTCGTGAATGGAATGATCGGAGCCAGCAGCTTGACGGTCGTGACAAGGCATTCCCACAGCGTTTGATATGCGGCCTGCTTGTCGCCATCATCTTCGCTCTTCCAGAACCTGCGGCGACTGCGGCGCAGATACCAGCGCGACAACGCATCTATGAATCTGATCACTTCGCGCATAAACAGATGAATGCTGTAGCGCGAATAATTCAGGTGAGCCGACTCGGTCAGCTTTTCAAGTCGGCTCAGTATCCAGCGGTCCAGTTCGGGCCGACTCTCGTAAGGCAAATGCGGCAGAGTCGGATCAAACTTGTCTATGCGCGCATAGGTGTTGAAGAATTCGTAGACGTTCCAGAGCGTGAGAAATTCCCTGCGCGCTTCGCGGATCTTATGCCAGCCGAATCTGAGATCATAGTCGGGATTGTGCGTTGCATAAAGCCATCGCATCGCGTCCGCGCCTTCGCGTTCGGCGGCTTCGTTGAACTCGATGGCGTTGCCCTTGCTCTTGTGCATCTCCGCGCCTTTTTCGTCTTTCATCAACCGGTAGCCGAACATCATTTTGAAAGGCGGGCGATTCTCCATCACCGTGCTCATCGCAAGTATCGCGTAAAACCAGTTGCGAAACTGGCCCGGAAAGCTTTCCGATATCCAGTCAGCGGGGAACCACTTCTCCCAGTATTCGCGGTCCGTGTTATAGCGCAACGTCGAATAGGGGACTATGCCCGCGTCGAGCCACGGGTTTCCGACATCGCGTATGCGGCTTACGGGAGCCTGACATTTCGAGCAGGCGATCTTCACCTCGTCAACCCATGGGCGATGCGGCGTGTGGCCTTCAAACTCTTCCCAGCCGCTCGTGGCGCGCTCGCGCAACTCTTCGCGGCTGCCTATGACATCGAAATTGCCGCACGACTGGCAATGATAGATGGGCAGCGCCAGTCCCCAGTACCGCTTTTTAGAGATCATCCAGTCGTGCATGTTCGTCAGCCATTCGATTTCAAGCTGCTGGCCGTTTTCAGGAATCCACCCGGTCTGACGCGTGACTTCGATGATCTGATGGCGCAGTTCATCCATGTTGATGTACCACTCGTCAACCAGTCGAAACAACAGCTGCGTTTTGCAGCGCCAGCAGATCGGATAAGAGTGTTTGTACTCTTCCGTGCGATAGAGGAGGTTTTTATCTTTCAGCGAGCGGATGATCGGTCGCGCGACATCCGAAGCATACTGACCTGTGAACGGGCCGAAGCCTTCGATGAAATTTCCGCTCTCGTCAATCGGGGCGATTGTTTTGAGGTTGAACTCCTTGCCTAACTCGAAGTCCTCCTTGCCGCATCCGGGCGCGATGTGAACTATGCCTGTGCCTTCTTCCGTGCTGACCTCTTTCCACGGTATGACGCGATGTTCGACGCCCTGCTGAGCGTCAAGCTCGTCAAAAGGGCCGTCATAAATCCAGCCCACCATCTGCTCGCCCTTGATCTCTTCGAGCACTTCGACGGGACCCTGAGCCGACATCACGGCTTCCAGCCGTTCTTTGATCAGGTAATAAATATCGTCGCCCTGCCGGACTTTCAGGTAAGTGAGTTCGGGGTGAACGGCTGCGGCTACGTTTGAAGTGAGCGTCCAGGGCGTCGTCGTCCACGCAAGCAGGTATTCATTCGCGCGACCGCGCAGGGGGAACCGAACGGTCGGAGATGTGTGCGTAACTTCGGGCCGTTCTTCGCTCGATATTTCGTGCTGCGAGATGCCCGTGCCGCAGCGTGGGCACCAGGGCATCGCGTCCCATCCATGATAGAGGTAACCGCGCTCGTGGCATTTTTTGATGAATTCCCAGATGGTGTAATTGTTCTCATCCGACATCGTGTAATAAGAGTTGTTCCAATCCATCCAGTAGCCGAGCCGGATAGATTGCTGCGTCTGAATGCCAGCAAATTTCAGAACGCGCTCTTTGCATTTTTCCACGAATGGCCCGATGCCGTAACTTTCAATGTCGCGCTTTGATTTGAAGCCTAATTCTTTTTCGACTTCGACTTCGACCCATAGGCCCTGACAGTCGAACCCGTTCTGGTAACGAAGCTCGCGCCCGTTCATCGCGTTGTAACGCTGAAAGAGATCCTTGTAAGTGCGGCCCCATGCGTGATGCACGCCCATAGGATTATTAGCCGTGATCGGGCCGTCGAGAAAAGACCATTTTGGTTTGCCTTTATTCTTTTCAACCAGTTTTTCAAAGCACCGCTCGCGCTCCCAGAACTCAAGTATCTCGCGCTCCATCTTCGGAAAGTTGATATTTGCCACCCAATTGCTCCTTAGTGATTTCGGTTAATCGCAGAGGCACGGAGGAAACACAGGGAAGAACTCAAGTACCTTCCGTGTACCCTCCGTGCCTCTGCGATTACACTATATATTCTCTTATTCGCCGCCGCCTGAGTAAAGCGATTCTATGAGCGAACTGTATTTCTCTTCGACGACGCGGCGACGGACCTTAAGCGTCGGCGTAAGCTCGCCGCCGTCAATGCTGAACTCATCAGCCAGAAGCGCAATGCGTTTCACCTTTTCATAGTCGGCCAGTTCGCGGGTCAACCGATTGACCTCTCCCTTTATCAACTCCGACACGCGCCGCTCGGCTACGAGGGCGGTCTTTTCTTTCTGTTCGATGCCTTGCTCTCTGGCCCAGGCGCGCAGCCGCTCGAAGTCGGGCACGATCAGGGCCGAAACATATTTTCGCTTATCGCCGACGATGACGGCCTGCTCTACATACTCGCTCTGAGTGATCAGCCCCTCGATCATCTGCGGCGCGACGTACTTGCCGGATGATGTCTTTATCAAATCTTTTTTGCGATCTGTGATGAATAGAAAACCGTCTTTGTCGAAACGGCCTATATCGCCGGTCTTGAACCATCGTTTGTCAGGCTCAGGCTCGTTCGTAAAAGCAAGCGCAGTATCTTCGGGCTTGTTGAAATAGCCTTGAAAGACGTGAGGCCCGCGCGTCAGTATCTCGCCGTCTTCGGCTATCTGCACTTCAAGGCCCGGCAGGAGCCGCCCTACTGACCCCATGCGATTATGTTCGAGCGTGTTGACGGCGATGACCGGAGCGGTTTCCGTCAAACCGTAGCCTTGCAGCACAGGCACACCTGCGCCTGAAAAGACGAGCGCAAGCTCAACAGGAAGCGCCGCGCCGCCCGACACCATTCGTCTTATCCTGCCGCCAAGCGCCGCGCGCAGTTTTTCAAATACCAGATGATCGGCAATGTCGCGCTGGAATTCCAGTATCGGCGGCACACGCTCGCCCGACGAATAGTGTTCTCCGAGCCGTCGAGCCACAGTCAGCGCCCAGTCGAATATCCGTTTGCTGAGACCTCCCTTGTCGGAAGCGTTCTTCTGCATTCGCGCATAAACTTTTTCCAGCAGTCGCGGAACCGTTGACATCAATGTGGGCTGCACATCGAGCATGTCTGCCGCCACGGTTTCAATGCCGCCCGCGTAATTGATCTGAACTCCGCGATGCAGGCACAGATACAGAACCATTCGCTCGAATATGTGCGACAGCGGAAGAAAAGACAGCATCAATCCACCGGACTCGATGTCTAAGAATATGCCTGCGGCGTATGCGTTGTAGGCAATGTTTGAGTGAGAGAGCATTGCGCCTTTAGGCTCGCCCGTCGTGCCTGACGTATAGATGATCGAAGCGAGGTCTGACCCCTGAACGTCGGATGATATCAGCTCGTAAAGCTCAGGTCGCTGGGCGTGGAGTTGCGCGCCCCGCTCTTCAAGCGTCGAGAATGAAATTACGTTTTCGCCCGGTTCAGTAGCCTGTTGAAAAGCGGCGATGCGAAGGTCGGGAAATTTCTTCAGAGCTTCGGCAACGCGCTTCATCTGCCGCGCGGTCGAGATGAATAAGAGTTTCGGCGTTGATTCGCGCAGGATGTATTCGACCTGATGCGGAGGCTGAGTCGGATAGATGGGGACATTGACCGCGCCGTTCGACAGTATTGCGTAATCGCTTATGCTCCACAGCGGCCCGCTTTCGGCGAGCATCGCGACGCGGTCGCCTTTGCGTATGCCGAAGTCGTAAAGCCCCAGCGCAACATTGCGAACGCGCTCAAGCAGTCTCTCGGAACTGATGGTGGCCCACTGCTTCTCCTGTTTGAAGCGGAGCACATCTTTTCGAGGTCGGGCACTGACCGCAGTTTTGAGCAATTCGACAAGCGTCTTTGGCCTGAGGTCATTCATTTGTTTGCTCTGTAACTTTTAATGATGAGATGAAAAGCGCGGCTATTTTAATTCGCGCGCGCCGATAAGTAAATTGAAATATGGATGAATTATCCTTATCTATCAGAGAACTCAATGACCCTGAAGCCGTACTTACCTTGATTCAACAACGTGTCAACGTAATACTCTGAGGGTGGCGCAACTGATTGCTGATTGCGAGAGTGCGATTGCCGGTTCTTATCATTGAAAATGTCGAGAAGGTTTATCAGGGCGGACGGGGCGGCGTTTCGGCCTTGCGCGGCGTGAGCTTTCAGGCAGAGGCAGGCGATTTCATCGCGCTTATGGGGCCGTCAGGCTGCGGCAAGTCTTCGCTGCTTCACCTCATCGGAGGAATGGACAGGCCGACCGGCGGGCGCGTCATGCTTGATTCAATCGCGCTCGACGCGCTCGACGAAGAAGCGCTTGCCCGCCTTCGCCGCAGAAAGATCGGTTTCGTTTTTCAATTCTTCAACCTCCTGCCCACACTGACGGTCGCGGAAAATGTAGCACTGCCTTTGATGCTCGACGGCGCAAGCGACCGCGAAGCCGCTCAACGAACGCGCGCGCTCATCGAGCGAGTAGGCATGACCGCACGCGCAAGCCATTATCCTGCGGAGCTTTCAGGCGGCGAGATGCAGCGCACAGCCGTTGCTCGCGCCATCATCACCCGCCCCGGGTTGATTCTGGCAGACGAGCCGACCGGTAATCTCGACACGGAAAACGGCGGGGCTGTGATGCAGTTGCTTGCCGAACTCAACAGGGAAACGGGCGTCACCATCATTCTTGCGACTCACTCCGAAGAATCCGCCGCCTATACGAAGCGCACCATACGAATGCGCGACGGCCTGATCGAACGCGACAACGGGGCAGACCGGAAGAGATGAAATCATACTTCAAACTCTTCAGGCAGTTCATACTTCGCTCGCTCGCTCGTGAAAAGCTGCGCTCAGCCGTTACGGCGCTCGGCATCAGTCTGGGCGTAGCGGTGACGATTGCCATCCGTTTAGCCAACGCAAGCGCGCTCGAATCATTCCGCACGGCGACTGAATCGGTCGCCGGAGAGACTTCGATTCAGATAACGGGCGCGGCTGGCCGCTTTGACGAAACATTGCTCGGCGACCTCGGCTGGCTCCGCGAGTACGGCCAGATCAGCCCCGTCATCACAGGCTATGCGATGGCCGACTGGCAGGAGCCGTCATCGCAATCAAACAACGGGAAAGACTCGAATGCGAATCGCGCGATTTCAACGAGCGACCCTCGAACGCGCGGCCACTACGGCGAATTCCTTCAGGTGCTTGGCGTCGATGTCCTGCGCGACCGCGCCTTCAGGCGCTACAACCTGATTCGCACGAGCGAGCGCGAACGCGAAGTGAACGCGCGCGAGTTTCTATTGCTGCTCGCAGACCCGAACTCCATCATCATCACAGAAGAGTTTGCCCGTCGGCGCGGCCTTTCAATAGGCTCAAGCTTTGCTCTGACGATGAGCGACAAGCGACACGAATTCACAGTGCGGGGACTGCTGCTGAACGAAGGCCCCGCGCGTGCGTTGCAGGGCAACTTCGCGCTGATGGACATAGCAGCTGCGCAACTGGCGTTCAATCGACTGGGGTTGCTCGACCGCGTTGACGTTAAGCTCAGGCGCGGACTTGAGGTCGATAAATCCGAGGCTGAAATTGCGAGCCGACTGCCTGCCTTGCTCGTCGTCACGCGCACGGGTGCGAGTTACAGCGAAGTTGAAAAGATGATCGCGGCATTTCATTTCAATCTCAACGCGCTCGGCTCGATAGCTCTCATCGTCGGACTCTTTCTGATTTACAACACCGTCTCGATCTCTGTGATCACAAGGCGCGAAGAGGTCGGAACGCTCCGTGCCGTAGGCGCAAATCGTCTGATGGTGCTTGCGCTTTTTCTGGGCGA
Organism: Blastocatellia bacterium; assembly: GCA_963804815.1. Classification (GTDB taxonomy): domain Bacteria; phylum Acidobacteriota; class Blastocatellia; order UBA7656; family UBA7656; genus DATEKX01. The sequence goes on from CAWDRU010000002.1 coordinate 1,180,013, forward strand.
GGCTCTGTTGCTTGCCACGGCTGGAACAATCGTGGGGCTGGGGCTGGGCCGCCTGATGGCGAGCTTTGCCGTGCGCGCGACGGCGACGACGGTCGAGACTTTTTATGTATCGGCTGTTGCTGTGCAGACCGTTGCCACGCAGACGCTCGGCCTCGGCGAGATATTGATTGCCTTTGCCATCGCGCTGCCGCTCGCGCTGGTCGCTGCGGCCCTGCCTGCGCTCGAAGCGTCGCGCGTGAGGCCAGTGGAAGCGATGCGCGGAGCCGAACGGCTCGAAAAGACGTTCAAGCCGTCTTTAAAGTTTCTTTCGATTTCGATTGCGCTTTTCTTAGTCGGCTATCTGCTGACGCGGCTTGATGCGGTCGGCGGGCTTCCGGTATTCGGCTACGGGGCGGCGCTGGCATTGATGTTCGGCGGCGCGTTTCTGGCTCCAAATGTTTTGTGGATTGTCGCGATGAGCGCCGGGAGATTCATCTCGATAATCTTTCGCGGGGTTCGCGTCGAAGCGAGGCTCGCAAGCGCAAACCTGCGAAGCGCGATTCCGCGCGTATCAATCTCTGTCGCGGCGCTCGCGGTCAGTCTCGCGATGATGGTCGCGATTTCGATTATGATCGGCAGTTTTCGCGAAACGGTTGCCTACTGGGTAAATCAAACGATGGTCGCAGATATTTATGCGCGACCGATGGCACGGACTGCGACGAACTTTGCGGGCGAGATAACACAGGAAGCAATCGATCTGGTAAAACAGGATGCGCAGATTGCAGCCGTCGATCCTTTCGCCAATGAGCAGATCAGTTATCAGGGCGATTTGATTACGGTAGGCGGAGGCGATTTCTCGACCCTGCTCAAGCACGGACGATTGACTTACAAATCGCCGGGCAACGCGCGCGAGCGAATCGAAAGCGCGATTGGCCGCGACGCTGTGACCGTTAACGAGAGCTTCTCGATTCGATATAAAAAACGGGCTGGCGACAGCATAGAGCTTATGACCGCGACAGGCGCGCATGCATTCGAGATCGCAGCGATATTTTATGATTACTCGAACAGTCGCGGTGTAGCGGTGATGGACAAAACGGTCTTTGCGCGCCATTTCCCGAACGCGCGATCAGGCAGCCTCTCAATCTACCTTCAACCGGGGGCCGACTCTGCCGAAGTCAACGAAAGGCTTACGCGCGAAGTCGGCAGCCGCTACCAGATTTTTTTCATAACCAACGGCGGAGTCCGTCGCGAAGTTATGAAGATATTCGACAGCACGTTTGCCATCACGTACGCGCTCGAATTGATCGCAATAGCAGTCGCCGGACTCGGCGTCATCTCGACTTTGATAACGTTGATTCTCGAACGGCGCGGCGAAATTGCCGTGCTCGGTTTTCTGGGCGCAACCAGAGGGCAGATAAAACGGATGGTCGTAATCGAAGCTCTGTTGATCGGAGCAGTGAGCCAGGCAATAGGCATTATCACTGGGCTGATGCTGTCGCTCGTTTTGATTTATGTGATAAACGTTCAATCCTTCGGCTGGACTATTCAGTTTCATCTTCCGGTCGGGTTTCTGATTCAGTCAACGCTGCTGATACTTGTGGTTACGGCGGTGGCCGGGCTTTATCCGGCCTCGCGCGCCGCGAAAGTTGAAGCCGTCAGATTTTCCAGACAAGAATGATGAGAGATCAAAAAACGAAAGGCGATAAACGAAAAACAGGCAGGCGATGGCTGATTGCCGTCGGCTGTTTATTGGCGCTTGCCATCAATTTTTTGCCTGCTGCGTATGGGCTGCTGCCTGACGATCAACCCGAAACTAAACCTGTGAACAAAGGCGGATGGCGCGAGGCGGAATCAGGCTATCGTTACAGGTTTCCGCAAGATCATGCATCACACGAAGATTACGGGGTAGAGTGGTGGTATTACACCGGCAACGTCGAGACAGCAGAGGGCAGAAGATTCGGTTATCAGTTGACATTTTTTAGAATCGGCATCGTGCGCGAACCCGTAAACCAGTCGCGCTGGGCGATTCGGAATTTATACATGGCTCACTTCGCGATTTCAGACATTGATCAGAAAGAGTTTCGCTCGTTCGAGCGCATCAACCGCGCTGGCATAGGCTGGGCTGGCGCTGAATCGTCCGGTTATCGCGTGTGGAACGAAGACTGGGAAACGCGACTCGATGGCCGAGACCATCTGTTAAGCGCGCGCGAAGGCGATTATGAACTGGATTTGCGGCTCGCGCCCGCAAAGCCCGAAGTGATTCACGGCGAGAACGGAATCAGCCGGAAGGGGTCGGCTGCGGGAAACGCTTCGCATTACTTTTCGCTCACGCGGCTTCAAACGCGAGGGCGCATCAAAGTCAGAGGTCAGTCGTTTGATGTAACGGGATTGAGCTGGATGGATCACGAATTCGGCACCAGCTTTCTGGAAGAAGAACAGACGGGATGGGACTGGTTTTCGATTCAATTAGACGACGGGCGCGATCTGATGATGTTTCAAATTCGCCGCCGCGATGGCTCAATTGATCCGCATTCGAGCGGAACATTGATTGACGCAGACGGGCGCGCGGTTCACATTTCGTTCGCGGATTTTGCGCTCTCATCAAGCGCGATGTGGCGTTCAGGTGAAAGCGGCGCAAGCTATCCAATCAACTGGACAATCGATTTGCCGCGTCACGATCTGCGTTTGAGCGTGAATGCGGCCTTTGACGATCAGGAACTTCGCGCGACAGAGAGCACAGGTGTTACCTACTGGGAGGGCAGCGTTAAAGTAGAAGGAACATCGGGTGATAAAAAGATTGCGGGTCGCGGCTATCTTGAAATGACGGGCTACAGCGGTCAGAACATGGGCGCGATTCTGCACTGATGCAATCTATTGACACGGTTTGCCGAATATGATGTGATCTTTATGCCCGAAGATTTTCCTTCCCGGTAACTCAAAAATTGGAGGCATCAACAATGAGACTCACGCGCCTGCTAGTCAAAAGCTTTCTGACTGTAGCAATCATCGCTCAATTTTTTCTGTTTACAGCAGAGAGCGTGCGCGGGCAGGACCCCCAGCCTGAGCCGCCCAAAATCATCCGCAAGTCGGGAGGCGTATTGCAGAATTCTGCCCTAAGCAGAGTCGAGCCTGCTTACCCTCCGCTTGCTAAGGCATCTGGTGTCAGCGGTTCGGTCGTTGTCGAAATAACTGTTGATGAAGAAGGCAAGGTGATCGCGGCGCGAGCCATATCGGGCCACCCGTTGTTGAAGGATGCGGCAGTCAGCGCAGCCCGCCAGTGGACATTTACTCCCACAATGTTGAGCGGCGTTCCAGTGAAAGTCATCGGCACGATAACGTTTAACTTCAATCTCGATGAGCCGCCTGCGCAGTCTGACAGCCCGCCCGCAGGAGTTCCGGGTGGAGTGCCCGGCAGTATCCCCGGCTCTATAGTGCGTACTCCTATTTACGCGCCCGCGCGACAGGCAGATGTCCGCATGGCAACAAGCCCTGAGGAGTTGCTCGCAATTATCGAACAGTCCGGCTATCGCTATGCGAAAGTGAGCGAAGGCGTCTGGGAGATAGAGGCGACGGGAAAGAACACCAAGGACTTCAGGATCAGAGCGACTATGGCAGAAGCGTTGGTGCTGCTGATGGTGAAACTCGCTGATCGCAAAGATGTCTCTGTGAAGAACGAACTGCTCCTGAAACTGCTTGAGATGAATCATCGATTCGATATGGCAAGAGTAGCGCTCTCTGACGAAATGCTGTATGCGCGCATCGATCTTCATGCCAGAGTTGTCGATGGCAAGGAGTTCAATTACGCCGTCGAACAATTAGCCTCGGCGACCAATGAAATTTACCCTGAACTGAAATCTTTCATCTCATCAATACAAACATTGCCTGACGTAGCGTCGAAACCGGAAGATGTGATAAAGCAGCCTGTCCAGCCTTCTCCGTCTCAGCCTCCGGCAATCGGCAGCGCCGCAAATCCACCTGCCATCTCAGTTGATTCCAAACCCGTTGCGCTGAACTCTCCAAAACCTAATTACACAAGGGAAGCTCGCCGTAATGGAGTACAGGGCCTTGTTCGTTTGCGCTTGCTGGTTGGCTCTGATGGGAAGATCAAAAAAGTAAAGGTGTTGCAGACACTACCGGATGGATTGGAACAAGAAGCAATCAAAGCCGCGTATAAAATAAAGTTCAAACCGGCGATGAAGAACGGGCAACCGGTTAGCTATTGGGTCGGCGTGGATGTGGAGTTCAATCTGCGCGATAATCCGAATCAATAACCCGGACTGCTAAATCGGGACTGACGCAATCGGCTGCCGTCGCACTCTATATCGCTTTCACCCATCGCGCGATTTCCTCCTGCGCGGCTTCATAGACCTGCTCCTGCGAGACGGGCCATCGCTTTGCAACGGTGAATGAATGGTCGCCGCCTTCGATTGAGTAAAGCGATGCCTTGATCTTTTTGATAACCGGTTGCAATTCATCAGGCGTCCCGAACGAATCGCGCGCGCCCTGAACGAAAAGCATTGGCTTATGGATTTTTGGCAGATGCTCGATGCGAAGCTTTTCGGGCTTGCCCGGCGGGTGCAGCGGGTAACCGAGAAAGACCAGCCCCGCCAGATCTTCCACGCCTTCGGCTGCCACCTGCGATGCGATGCGCCCGCCCATGGATTTTCCGCCTATCATAAGCCGATTTTGCTTCAGCCTGCGGTCAGTCTTCACCGCAGCGATTGCCGCGCGATAAGCCGATTCCAGCTTATCGTTGCGGTCGGGTGCGCGACGGCCCTGCTCTGTGTAGAGAAAATTGAACGTCACTACATCAATACCACGCGCCTGAAGCCCAATGGCGAAACTCACCATGAAATTGCTCGTCTGATCTGCGCCCGCTCCGTGTCCTAAAAGCAACGTAACGCGGGCGCGCGTCTTTTTATCTGCCGGATAGATGAACGCCGTCACTGCGTCCTGCTCGTTGATTTTGACCTGAATACTATCTTTCATAATTTGTTCCTCGACGATTACAGATCATAACTGGACTGCGCAAAGCCGGGCAATGTAGGCTAGATGATGATCGCTGCGATGAATATGAAAAGGGAGTGAGAGATTCATTTGAGCAAAGACGCGGCCTTTGAAGAGTTCGAGAGCGGGCTATTGAAAAACGTGCCTCTTGCGCCCATGACGACGCTAGGCATCGGCGGCCCCGCGCGCTACTTTGCCGAATGCGCGACAGACGAAAACCTGCTGGCGGGCGTTGAGTGGGCGCATGCACAGGGCCTGCCGCTATTCGTGTTGGGCGGCGGCAGCAACATAGTTGTTTCTGACAGCGGATTTTCAGGGCTTGTTCTGCGCGTTGCGATTCGCGGCATAGAAACCAGCTTCGCGGGCGATAAAGTCACGCTGACGGCGGGCGCGGGCGAAGAATGGGACAGGGTAGTTGCGATGTCTGCCGATTATGGATGGGCGGGATTCGAGTGCCTGTCTGGCATTCCCGGTCGCGTCGGTGCTACGCCGATTCAAAACGTCGGCGCGTACGGGCAGGAGACAAGCGAAACACTTCAATCGCTCGAAGCTCTGGATTTACAGAAAGGCGAGTTGATCGAGATGAACGCGGAGGAATGCGAGTTCGGCTATCGAGCGAGCCGCTTCAAGTCGCGAGACCGTAATCGCTTCATCATCACGCGAGTCACTTATCGCCTGACGGCCTGTGGTAAGCCTGACATCCGATACGCAGAGCTGCAACGTTACCTCTCCGATAACGGCGCAAGTGACGCTACGCCTGCGCAGGTGCGCAATGCTGTTATCGCGATTCGGCGGCGCAAAGCGATGGTCATTGATCCGGTTGATGCGGATTCGCGCAGCGTAGGTTCTTTTTTCGTCAATCCTGTTGTCACGCGTGAAGAGTTCGAGCGGGTTAAAGACATCGCGCATAAATTTACGCCCGAAATGCCTGCGTTTCCCGCCTCGGATGACACGGTGAAGCTCTCAGCAGCGTGGTTGATCGAGCGCGCGGGATTTGAGCGCGGCTATCGCAGTGGGAACGTGGGAACATCGACGAAGCACGCGCTTGCGATAATCAATTGCGGCGGCGGCACTGCGCGCGAGGTGATTGAGTTGAAAGAGCAGATCCAGTCCCGCGTAATGGATGCCTTCGGCATCGCGTTAATGCCTGAACCTGTTTTTGTTGGATTCGATCTGTAATTGCCTGCTATCGGCCACCGATAACCGATTTATAAAGCGCTTCATATTGAGGGATGATCTGTTCGGTGGTGAAACGCGAAACGGCTATCTCGCGGCCTCGTCGCCCCAGCCGCTCGCGCAATCGATCATCGCTCAGGACTCGAAGCGTTGCTTCGGCCATGCCATCAACATCGCCTACGTCAAGCATATATCCGCAGCCATCCTCTTCTATCACTTCGGGCACGCCGCCGACGCGTGTGGCTATGACCGGAACTTCGCAGGCCATCGCTTCGAGCGCGGACAGGCCGAAGGATTCCGACTGGCTCGGCAGCAGAAATAGATCTGCAACAGAGAGATAATCGCGAATCTGAGACTGCGGCTGTTTTCCTACGAACTGAACAAAGCTCTCGACGCCCAGCCGCGCGGCAAGCTGTTCGGCGTCACGGCGCTCAGGCCCGTCGCCGCACATTATCAACTTCACCCCGAAACGGTTATCAAGCGCCCTCACGCGGGCAAGCACTTCTATGCAGTCTGTGATGCGCTTTATCGGGCGAAAGGTCGAGATATGCAAAATGATCTTTTCGCCTTCGGACGCCAGTGCGCGCCTGAGCGATTCATTCTGAATGCGGCGATAGTAATCGGAGTCTATAAAATTATAGATGACATCGATCTCGCAATCTGTGCGGAAGGTTTCGCACGTAGCCTCGCGCAGGTATTGAGAGATGGCCGTCACACGGTCTGATTGCTCTATGCCGAATCTGGTGATCGGCAGAAAAGAGGGGTCGCGCCCGACAAGCGTTATGTCGGTTCCGTGCAGAGTCGTCACTACAGGCAGGTAGCGCACGGGCTTTAAAATCTCGCGCGCAAGATACGCGCTGACTGCGTGTGGTATCGCATAGTGCATGTGCACCAGATCAAGCGAATGCTCGACGGCGACTTCTGTCAGCTTCGAGGCCAGTGCGTCGGTGTATGGCGGATACTCGAACAGCGGGTAGCTGAACATATCTACCGGGTGAAAAAGGATTCGCTCGCGCGTTCGTTCGCCGTCGCCCAATCGCATGGGCGGCGCATAGCTGATGAAATGAATCGAGTGGCCGCGTTTTGCAAGCTCAAGCCCAAGCTCTGCGCCGACGACTCCGCTGCCGCCGTATGATGGATAGCAAGTAATTCCAATGTTCATCAGGAGTACATATTCATTCTACGTGTAAGGAGTTCTATGGGGTCGTCGACGTTGAGCGCTTCTCGGACGACGAAAGCTTCGGCGTGTTCGACTGCGATGAGCGAGCCGAAAAATCTTTGCCGCGATTCGAGCCTGCGCAGGAAGGCTTCGCTGCTGAGGGCCGTTTCAAGCTCGCTGCTGTTCGGGTCGTAAAGCTGCGAACGATAGCAGGCGACCGCTTTTTGTTTCTGCTCGGCAAATTCGCTTATATCGACGACGAATGTGGGAGAGACCGTGCGCGGAAACATGAAGTGCGCGACCGTCTGCGGGCGGAATCGCTCCTGACCGCCTTCCGCGTCGTATTTAATAAGCCCCGCGACATGTGCGGCTTCGCGTACGATCTGGCAGGTGTGAACGTGATCGGGATGCGGGTCTTCCCAGAAATGTGTGAAGATGACGCGCGGGCGATAGAGCCGAATCTTTCTGACCATCTTTACGCGAGACTCTTCACTCAGCCAGATGTGACCGTCGGGCAGTTCCAGATTGTCGCGCACGGACAGGCGCATTTCGGTTGCGGCGGCAATTGCTTCGCGCGCTCGAATCTCAGCCGTGCCGCGCGTGCCGAGCTCGCCGCGAGCCATATCGAGCACGCCAACCTTGTAGCCCAGCGCGGCAAGTTTTATGAGAGTGCCGCCTACTGAGAACTCCACATCGTCAGGGTGCGCGCCCACAGCCAGCGCGTCCAGTCTTATTTCACTGCTCATCGGGAAAATCCTCTACCTCCAAGTTAGTGCGCGCGCGCCTTACGGTCAAGCGTGTTGGTTGACAAAGAGGTTCTGTCCGATATAATGAATATCTTTTGCGCCGAGCAGTTTTTTTGTGTGAATATAGTATATAGGCAGATCGTCGGCAGCGCTCGATTCGGCAGGGTGTGGATGCGGAATGGAGCTGACAGCGATGAATGTTAATGTTGCCAGGATCAGTGAAGATGACGGATTAGACATCCATCATCTGTACCCCGAAGGCGAGCCTGTTTTAACCGGCGATGACAGCCGATTGACAGGCCGGACGGCGCTCGATTTGCAAGCCATTCGCACAGGGGAAAAGGTAAGGCTTTCGGGCAGCGTAAACGCGACAGTCGAGTTGGATTGCGACCGTTGTTTGAAGCCATCATCTGTTGTCGTAGATCAGAGTTTCGACCTGTTATATGTTCCTCCGCTCGGAATCGGCGAGGAATACGAGCTTGGCGAGGATGATCTTTCCATAGCTTTTTATCAGGATGAGGTGATCGATTTTGATGATCTGGTTCGCGAGCAGATAGAGCTTGCGCTTCCGATGGCGCGGTTGTGCAGCGAGACATGTCTGGGGCTTTGCCCGGAATGCGGCGCGAACCTCAACGATGCACAGTGCGTCTGCGAGTTCGAGCAGGTCGATACGCGCTGGGCTGCGCTCAAAGGATTGAAGAGTAATAACTGATTGAAATTATCGAGGAGTTTATAATGCCAAATCCGAAAAGGAAACATTCCAAGTCTCGCACGGGCAAGCGCCGGGCGCACGATCATCTGGCACTGCCTGCGATAGGCAGTTGCCCTAACTGCGGCGAGACTCGCCCGCCACATCGTGTGTGCCCAAAATGCGGCTTTTATCGCGGGCGCATAGCTATCGCAATGAAAGAAGAAGAGTAATCCAATTTCAGATTTCAGATTTTGGATCTGAAATTCGCAGGCTTATGATAAAAATCGCTGTGGACGCAATGGGCGGCGATTTCGCCCCCACCAGCGAGGTCGAAGGCGCACTTGAAGCTGCGCGCGATCTCGGCGTCGGCGTTATTTTGGTGGGCCGGTCGGAGTTGATACAGGCGGAACTCGATCGTCATCGCAGAAATCAAACCTTTGCGAGCAGCATCTCCTGGCGCAGTTCTCACGTCGAGATCGTAGATGCGCAGGAGGTCATCACGATGGATGACCCTGTAGCGATTGCCGTCCGCCGCAAAAAGAACAGTTCCATCCGAGTCGCCGCCAAACTCGTTCGCGACGGAGAAGCGCAGGCTCTGGTGAGCGCGGGCAATACGGGCGCTGTGATGATGACTTCAAAGCTCGTAATCGGTGCGCTTCCGAAAGTTGATCGCCCGGCGCTTGCTACGGTTCTTCCTACGCTGACGGGACAGGGCACTGTCATACTCGACGTGGGCGCGAACGCTGAGTGCAAGCCGTCGCATCTGTACGACTTTGCCGTGATGGGGTCGCTTTATTCGAGCGTCATAGTCGGCGTTCGCAACCCGCGAGTGGGGCTTTTGTCTATCGGCGAAGAAGAAGTGAAAGGCAATGACCTGACGAAAGAAGCGTTCAAGCTGCTGCGCAACTCGTCTCTCAACTTTATAGGCAACGTTGAAGGACGCGATATGTTCACGGGGCAGGCCGATGTCATCGTTTGCGACGGATTTACAGGCAACATCGCGCTCAAAACCAGCGAAGGCGTATTCGAGTTTATAATGCGATTGCTCAAACACGAGCTTAAAGCCACTATTCAAACAAAAGCGGGCGCATTGCTGACTCGACCGGCATTTCAGAAATTCAAGAAGCGACTCGATTACGCTGAATACGGCGGCGCGCCGCTTCTGGGTATAAAAGGTGTCACCGTGATTTGCCACGGGAGATCAAACACCAAGGCGATTCGCAATGCCATCAGAGTCGCCCACAACTATTGCACGGAAGACGTTAACAGCAAGATAGAAGCGTCTCTCGGCGCGGCTGCCCTGGCAAGCCTCGACGGGCATCATTAGACAAAGAAAAGGCAGGCACGGTTTAAGCTATGCGGAATTTTTATAGAACGAATGATCGCCTGCTTCTGCATTTTCAATAGCGTGATGAAGACGGCATTTATATTTCCGGGGCAGGGAGCGCAGAAGGTCGGGATGGGGAAGTCGCTTGCCGACGCTGTTCCGGTGGCGAAAGAGATATTTGAAAAAGCTGACAGCGCGCTCGGCATGAGCCTGGCGAAACTATGCTTTGAAGGGCCTGAAGAAGAGTTGCGACTGACTCACAATACGCAGCCCGCAATCCTCGCCACTTCGATTGCCGCGCTGAGAGCGCTCGAATCGCGCGGCGCAAAGGCGGATTTCGTAGCAGGCCATTCGCTCGGCGAATACAGCGCGCTTGTCGCGGCAGGCGCTTTGAATTTTGAAGCGGCGCTCAGGGTGGTTCGCAGGCGTGGCGAGTTCATGCAGGAAGCTGTGTCCGCCGACGAAGGAGCGATGGCCGCGTTGCTCGGATGCGATATCGAAACGGTTCGCGCCGTCTGCGCCGAGGCTTCGGAAGACGGCATTTGCGCTCCCGCGAATGTGAACACGCCGAGCCAGATCGTGATCGCAGGGCACAAATCTGCGGTCGAACGCGCCGTCGAGCTTGCGAAACAGAGAGGCGCGAAACGCGCCGTTATGCTTTCGGTAAGCGCGCCGTTTCATTGCGATTTGATGAGGCCCGCAGCCGAGCGCCTTGAAGGTGTGCTTGCCGATATTGAATTTGAAGATTTGAATGTGCCGCTTGTAACAAATGTAGATGCGGCTATTATCAATAAAGGAAGCGAAGCCCGCGACGCGCTCTCAAGGCAGGTCGCGTCGCCCGTTCGCTGGAGCGAATCCGTGAAGCGATTGCTTGATGAAGGGGTGACGCGCTTTATCGAATTAGGACCGGGCAAAGTGCTGTCGGGGCTTGTGCGGCAGATGAGTCGCGAAGTGGAAGTTTTGAATGTTGAAGATGCCGATTCGCTTGATCGAACGGCTGAAGCAATGGGGTTTTAGGTTTTGTGAGCTTTGGATTTTGGATTTTTAATTTGAAAAACATCTAGGAGGAAGTTCGAAATGGCTGAAGGTTCCGTTGAGGAAAGAGTGAAATCAATCATAGTTGACGAGTTGGGCGTAGACGAAGGCGAAGTCACGGCGAACGCGCGGTTCATTGATGATCTGGGCGCGGATTCGCTCGATACGGTTGAGCTCGTCATGAGATTTGAAGAAGAATTCGGCATAGAGATTCCTGACGAAGACGCCGAAAAAATTCAGAGCGTGCGCGACGCCGTTGACTACATAGAGAAACACGCCAAGTAGCCGCGCGCTTTCAACCCGGAGGAATTTCACTTGAATCGTCGAGTAGTAGTTACCGGTATCGGCCTGATCTGCGGTTCGGGCAAGACAAAGGAAGAAGTGTGGTCCAACTTGCTCGCGGGCCGAAGCTCGATCGGCAACATCAGCCGGTTCGACATATCCGCTTTCCCTGTGCGCATAGCGAGCGAAGTGAAAGAATTTGACCCCTTGAAGTTTTTCGAGAAGAAAGAGGTCAAAAAGATGGACCTCTTCATTCACTATGCAGTGGCGGCTGCGCAGGAAGCTATGGACGATTCAGGCTTTCCGGTAACCGATCAGAACGCGACCCGCGTAGGCTCTTACCTCGGTTCCGGAATAGGCGGGTTTGGCGTTATCGAGCGCGAACACGAGAAATTCCTGAAAGGCGGGCCGGGCAAAATATCACCGTTCTTTATACCGGCGGCGATTGTCAATCTGGCAGCCGGTCATGTCTCGATTCGCTTCGGGGCCAAAGGCCCGAACTCGGCCACCTGCACGGCCTGCTCGACAGGCGCGCACGCAGTAGGCGATAGCTTCAAGATCATCCAGCGCGGCGACGCGGACGCGATGATCTGCGGAGGGGCCGAGGCTGCAATCACACCGATGGGAGTCGGAGGGTTCGCCGCCATGCGCGCGCTTTCGACTCGCAATGATGACCCTGAGCGGTCAAGCCGCCCGTTTGACGCCGACCGGGATGGATTTGTAATCGGCGAAGGCGCGGGCGTTTTGATACTCGAAGAGCTTGAACACGCCAAAGCACGCGGCGCGAAGATTTATGCGGAGATGCTGGGTTACGGTATGTCGAGCGATGCTTTTCACATCACGCAGCCGTCCGAAGATGGAGACGGGGCCTTTCGCGTGATGACGAATGCCATCAAAGACGCGGGGATAGAAACCACTGAAATTGACTACATCAATGCGCACGGGACTTCGACTCATTACAACGACAAGCTGGAGACGCTGGCGATAAAGCGAGTCTTCGGCGAACGGGCGTATTCGATTCCGGTAAGCTCTACGAAATCGATGATGGGCCATCTGCTCGGAGCGGCGGGCGGCGTCGAAGCTGGCATAATCGCTCTGGCGTTGCGTGATCAGGTTATTCCGCCAACGGCTAATTACGAGAAGCCCGACCCGGAATGCGATCTCGATTACGTGCCGAACGGCGCTCGACGATTAGAGATGAAGTACGCGCTGTCGAATTCATTCGGTTTCGGCGGCACGAACGCCGCACTATTGATGAAGCGCTACGATACAGATTAAAAGCAAAATACGATTCCGAGTTCATCCGAGAGGCGCATAAGAAACGATGAATGCGGAATGATGAACAGTAAGGAAACTCTCGATTCATCATTCATACTTCGTTATTTCTTCCGCGCCTTTCGGGTGACTTACCTCAAGTAATTAAGGATAAACATGAACATAGTCGTATGTTTGAAACAGGTCCCCAGGAAGGACTCGATCCTGAGAATCGGCGCGGACCAGAAATGGATTGACGAGCGCGACCTCAGCTACGAGATGAGCGAGGCCGATGCTTACGCGCTCGAAGAAGCGCTGCGCCAGAAAGAGAAACACGGTGGCGAAGTTACAGTCATTTCGCTCGGCCCTGAGCGCGTCAGACAATCGATCAAAGAAGCGCTCGCGAAAGGCGCGGACCGCGCCATTCACCTCCACGACCCCATCTTTGACACGGCGACAGACCCGCTCGCGATAGCTCGCGTGATGGCAAGCGCGTTGAAGGATGAAAAGTGCGATCTGATTTTCACAGGGCTACAGTCGGACGACTACGGGTTCGCGCAGGTCGGCCTTGTGCTTGCAGAGATGCTGGGACTTTCGAGCGCGACCATCGTCATGGAAGTCCAGCCCGAAGAAGGCAGCGTGAGAGTTAAGCGCGAGCTTGAGTCAGGGTGGTTTCAGTGGGTGCGCGTGCCAATGCCCGCGCTGCTGACGATTCAATCAGGCATCAATCAGCTTCGCTACGCAACGCTCAAGGGCATCATGGCCGCGAAGAAAAAAGAGATTCGCGAAGTAAAAGCCGCCGATCTGGGATTGACGGCAGATGACCTGAAGCCTGCACAGACCATCGAGCGCGTCTATATGCCTGAGAAGAGCAAGCAGACGGAAATGCTCGAAGGCAAGCCTGCTGAAATTGCGGCCAAACTGATCGAGAAACTGCGATTCGACGCGAGAGTCTTATAGATTTCAGATTTGCATCTGAATTCCCAATGGAGGGATGATGAGCGAAGGAATACTTCTTTTTATAGAACAGCGGGACGGAGTGCTGAATCGCACCTCTTATGAAGCGCTGGTTGCGGCGCAGGGCATCAGTGCAGGGACCGGAGATAAAATATCTGCAATCGTTTTCGGGCGCGATGTATCAAACATCGCATCGGATGTTGCGGGGAAAAAGCTCGAAGCCGTCTACACGGTCGAAGACGACAAGCTTGCCGAATACACGCCGGGCGGATATGTCGCCGCTCTCAAACAGGTTATCGAACAACTGTCGCCGCGACTGATCATCTTCAGCCATACCTATCAGGTGCGCGATTTTGCGCCCAAGCTTGCCGCGGCTTTCGGCAAGCCCTTTGTGACCGACTGCATCAGCTACCGCGTTGATGGAGACGGGGTTGTTTTCACGCGCCAGATATTTCAAGGCAAGATCAACACGGATGTCCGCGTGTCGGCTGATCCGCCTCTGTTTGCCAGTTTTCAGGCAGGCTCGTATCGAGCCGATAAGGCTGAGGCCGGAGACGCGACTGCCGCGATCAAGCCGCTTGAAATTAATATGACCGATGTTGTGATTCGCACACAGCCTGAGGAGAAATTTCAGGAAGCGAAGCAGGCGGTTGATCTGTCGCAGGCACCGCTTATCGTGGCTGTCGGGCGCGGCATAAAGAGTCAGGAAAATATCGCGATTGTCGAAGAACTGGCAAAGGCTATGGGGGCAGAGATTGCCGCATCGCGCCCGATTTGCGACAACGAATGGCTGCCGATGGACAGGCAGATCGGAAGTTCGGGGCAGACGGTCGCGCCCAAGCTCTATCTGGCAGTCGGCATCTCAGGCGCGATTCAACACGTGGTCGGCATGAAGAACTCGCAGACCATCGTCGCAATAAATAAAGACGCCGAAGCGCCGATCTTTGACCTGGCCGACTACGGCATCGTGGGCGACCTCTTCGAGATAGTGCCCGCGATTACGGCAGAGATCAAAAAAGCAAAAAGCGAATAAGATCATTCTATTGAAACTTGTAGGGGCGGCCCGCTGTGACCGCCCCTGCATAGGTTGATAAATGGCTATCGAAAGAGAGATTCTTGAAATGGATGTCCTGCTCGTCGGAGCGGGACCGGCAAACCTGAGCTGTGCGCTGCATCTCACGAATTTAATCAATGCTCATAACGAGCGCGCAAAAGATTCGGGCGCAAAAAAGCTCGATGAGATCAACATAGCCGTCATCGAGAAGGCTGCTGAAATCGGCGCGCATCAGCTTTCGGGTGCTGTGCTCGACCCTTCGTCTTTGCGCGAACTGATTCCAAATTTCGAGAAACACGGTCAGGCCCCGCTCGAAGCCCCTGTAGGTGAAGAGAAGGTCTACATTCTGACAAAGCGCGGCAAAATAGCGATGCCTGTGATCCCGCCGCCGCTGAAGAATCACGGCAACTATGTTGTGTCTCTAAACAAGCTTGTGCGCTGGCTCGGCGAGAAGGCCGAAGCCGCAGGCGTAAACATATTTCCGGAATTTCCCGGCGCGGAGATGCTCTATGACGGAGATCGCGTTATAGGAGTTCGCACGGGCGACAAGGGGATTGACAAGACCGGAAAGCCCAAGCCGAATTTCGAGCCGGGCGTTGACATCACAGCGAAAGTTACGGTGCTCGGCGAAGGCGTGCGCGGCTCGCTCACTAAACAACTGGTCAATCGTTTGAATCTCGACAGCGGAAGCGACCCGCAGGTCTATTCGGTCGGCATCAAAGAGCTATGGGAGATGCCCGATCATCGCTTTGCTCCGGGTTCGGTCATTCATACGCTGGGCTGGCCTCTGGATTCGCACACCTTCGGCGGCTCGTGGGTTTATGGAATGCGCGACCGTATCATAGACATCGGGCTTGCGGTCGGACTGGACTACCGCGACGCACGCATCGATCCGCATCACGAGTTTCAACGATTCAAGACTCATCCGTTGATCAGCGAACTGCTCAAAGGCGGCAAGATGATTCGCTACGGCGCAAAGGCCATGCCCGTGGGCGGATGGTACACCCTGCCTCAATTGAGCGCCGATGGTGTGATGATCGTGGGTGATTCGGGCGGGATGCTCAACGGCGAGCGGCTCAAAGGGATTCACACGGCGATCAAAGCCGGTATGCTTGCGGCAGAAACGATCTTTGACGCTCTGATCAATGATGATTTTTCAAAGGCAAGACTGGGCGTTTATGAGACGAAGTTGAAAGCGAGCAATGTCGGGCGCGAGCTATATAAAGCTCGCAATTTCCACCAGGGTTTTGATCGCGGTCGGACTATGGGGTTGATAGTAGCAGGCATTTCGACGCTGACGGGAGGCAGATTGCCGGGCCGCCTTTCAATCAAAGCAGGCCACCAGCATATGCATAAACTGGACGGTCACAAAGGCGACCGCTACGCTGATCTCAGGTACGACGATAAGCTGACCGTCACCAAACTGACGGACGTTTATTATTCGGGCACGCATCACGACGAAGATCAGCCCGCTCACTTGAAGGTCGCGGATTTCAACATCTGCGTCGATCGCTGCGTTACTGAATACGGCAACCCTTGCCAGAACTTCTGTCCGGCAAACGTCTACGAGATGGTTGAAGCAGGAGAGGGGAAGCGTCGCCTGCAAATCAACTTCTCGAACTGCGTTCACTGCAAGACGTGCGATATCATGGACCCGTATCAGATAATCAACTGGGTGACGCCCGAAGGCGGCGGCGGACCCAACTACAGGAATATGTAATTCGCGACTGTCAGGCGAAAAAGTTCGATTAACCCATAAGCTCTGGTATAATTTCGGCAAGTTGCCTGTGGAGCATCTGCCCGTGTTTAATCAATGGAGGAAATCATGAAAGCTGTATCGAGGTTATTATTCATCGTCGTCTTCGCCCTTGTTTGCAATGTGGCGACAGGGTTGAGCCAGCAGAAGCCACAACCCTCAAAGCCCGTCGGGCCGCTTCAACCGCCAGCCCCGCAGGAGAAGAAAGAAGAAGATTGCGGATGCGAAGCGAAGATTCCGAGCGACACGGCAGCCGTTGTCAACGGCGTGAAGATAATGATGAAAGACGTTGACGAGCCGGTCAACACTAAGATCAAAGACCTGCAAAATCAGGTCGTAGAAGCGCGCAAACGCCAGGTCAACCTGATGATCAATGCGAAACTGCTGGAGGCCGAAGCCAAAAAGCGCGGCATCAGCGCCGACCGCATCCTCGAAATGGAAGTGGTATCGAAGGTCAAAGAGCCGACCGAGGCCGAAGCTCAGACATTTTTTCAGCAAAACCGCGACAAGATTCAGGGCGAGTTCAACGATGTCAAGGCGCAGATCATCGCCTACATTCGCAACGAACGACAGGCACAGGAAGCCAAGAAGCTGGCCGACAGACTGCGAGCCACATCGCCCGTCAAGGTCATGACCGAAAACCCCACTCCTCCTCAGACCACAGCCGACCGCGCACGGGTATTCGCCACTGTCAACGGCACGTCGATCACCTCAGGCGACGTGGAAGATGCGCTGCAACCGATCATCTTCGATTCTCAGGAGCAGGTCTACACCCTGCGCAAGCAATCGCTCGATGCCAGGTTGAACGATATGCTTTTAGATCAGGAATCGAAAAAGCGAAATATGACTCCGAGAGCCGTCTACGAAGCCGAAGTCATCGCCAAGGTGAAGCCCGTGACCGAAGAAGAGTCGCGGAAGCTTTATGATGATAACAAGGAAAAGTTGAGCGGCACCTATGAGCAATTGAAACCACAGATCCTCCAATATATTCAGGGGCAGCAACAGCAAAAAGCCGAGGCGGAGTTTGCCGATCAATTGCGCAAGGCGGCAACTGTCCTGATGATCCTGAGAGAACCCGACCCGCCCGTGCTGGCTATTTCGACTGACGATCAGCCTGCGAAAGGCAGCCCGACTGCTCCGGTCACCATAATCGAGTTCACCGATTATCAGTGCCCAAGCTGCGCAAAGTCACAGCCTATAATCGAAGAGGTGGCCAAAGAGTATGGCGACAAGGTGAGGCTGGTGGCGCGAGACTTTCCGCTCGAACAGCACACTTTTGCGGCAAAGGCCGCAGAAGCGGCAGAGGCCGCCCGCGAGCAGGGAAAGTATTGGGAATATGTTGCCGTGCTGTTCAAGAATCAGACCGCGCTCGAAGTAGTCAAGCTCAAGGAATACGCGACGCAGGTGGGGCTTGATAGAACGAAATTCGATCAGGCGCTGGATTCGGGCAAGTTCGCAGACAAAGTTCAAAGAGACCTGCGAGAAGGTGACAAACTCGGAGTAAATTCCACGCCGACAGTTTTCATCAACGGCAAACGGATTCGAGACAAAACCCCGGAAGGCTTGAAAGCCGCCATAGAAGCCGCTTTGAAGACGGGAAGCAGCAAGTAACCGAAAGGAAGCAGAAGGCGGTAGGCAGTCAGAACCCTGACAATCGGCGCGAAGACGAAATTATAACGATTTGTCTTCGCGCCGATTGTCAGGGTTCTGCTTTCTCTTTTTTCAACTCTGCGGCGAATTCTTTTCCATCTCGGCCTGCAGGTCTTTGAGTTGTTGAGTTATGATCGCGGCATCCGACGCATTCGGCTGCATCTTCAGATAGCGGTTGTAATTCTCGACGGCCTCTTGATACTGTCCCTTAGCCCTGTAAGCTACGGCAAAAAATTTGTAAGTGTCTGCTATTTCGGGTTGCACCTCGCGCACTGTGTTCAGATGGCGCAAGGCCCCGTCGAAATCGCCTCTTGACGCATCCGCCCGCCTTAAAAACGCGCCTACCAGATGAAGGTTGAGGAAAGGATTTTTCGGGTCCTGTTCAAGCCCGCGTTCAAGAAACCAGATAGCGCGCTCGTAATTCTTCAACTCAGTATCGTAGGTATAAACAGTTCCGAGAGTATCTAACAAACCGGGCGACTGATCGGTTATTCTAAGCCCCTTTTCGCAGAGCGTGATTATTCGGTCAAGGTGCGCGCGGTCAGCTTTAGCAGGATTCTGCTTTATCTGATCCTGATAAAGGATCAGATGAGCGGATGCCAGATTGGTTATTACAACAAGATTGTCTGGTCTCATCTCCATATACTGCTCAAGTTCTTCGACAACCTTATCCCACCTTTGCTGGTTAAGGTATTTGTGCCCCAGAACGAAATGCGACATGGGTTGATCATGGGCTGTCTCTACGCTGTACTCCCAGAGCGTCATATCGTCTTTCCAGACACCGTTCTGCGCGATTGTTTTCCCAGTCAGCAGAAGAGCTATCAGCCCGACGAGCGCGGCCTGAGCCGTGCGGCGGCTCCCCAGAGTGAACCATTTCTCAATCGGTATCTTAACCAGCGCCATCGCGAGCAGAAGTGAAAATCCAATCGAAGGAATATAGACGTAGCGTTCCTGCACCAGAAAATCTTCACCGAACGCGCCAAGGTTCAAAACAGGTATCAGGTTGACTGCGAACCAGAGGATGGCGAATCTCGCGATCAGGCTTTTGCGCAGTTGCCAAAACGCCGCGGCCAGCCCCATTAAAAAAATCACAGGGATGATGAATCGCCAGTCAAGCGGGCTTTCAACTATAGGGGTTTCGTGGAAGATGGAGAGGTTGACGGGCCAAAACAACAATCCAATGTATTTGCAGATGGCCAGCGGTATGGTCAACAGCACCTGATGAAATGGGTAATAGACATATCGCTCGTCGCTCAGAACAAACCCCAGCGCCTGATAGCGCAGTATGAAGTAGAAGACAGACATCAGTAAGTAGGTAGAACCGAACAGAATCGCCTGCTTTATTCGATCTTTCAGATTCCGGCTAAGGTCTGCGATGAAGACTTCGTATACGAAAATGAAGATTGGCAGAGCGATGGCAGGTTCTTTTGAGAACGTCGCCAGAAGGAATAGCGACAGCGACCCAATAAGGTATTTTATATTCTTCTTCTCGCGGTAAATCATGAACAGGTAGAATGACGGGAGCAGGAACAGCGCCAGAAACAGGTCGGTCATTCCGCTTATCCATGCGACAGATTCAGTGCGCAACGGGTGAAGCGCAAACAGCAGAGTTGCAATTGACGTGAGCCTTATGTCATTCGTTATTCGTTTAATTATCAGGAAGGCGAAATATACCGCAAGCAAATGCATCAGCACATTTATTAGATGCCACCCTGCCGCCTGTGTCCCGAACAAAAACCAGCCAATCATCAAATAGACTGTAAATAGAGGGCGATAGTAGGGAGTCGTCGGCCCCTCGCTTTTGTTAGGGTCTTTATCCTGCATTTGCCGCCAGAACCAGACCTCTTTGGTAAACGCAGTCGAGATGTTAGAGAAACTGCGTATGGTCTCGTTTTGCAGAATTTGCGTGGTGTCATCGTAAGCGAAGCCGTGGTTTATGGTATTGGCGAAGACCAGAAAGGTCGAAGCCAGAATCAAGCCGATAATCCAGCGATGCGAAAAATTAAGTCCTGACGCGGCAACCGGCTTCTTTATCTCAGGCTGCTGCTTTTCTTTTGCGAGTACGCGTTTCTTTCTGCTCATTTAATCCCGTTTGCCAAGTGCGATTATTGGTATATAAACAGGGTGGAACCCTTCAATTACAGTATTGGAAATGTTATCGCGCTGCGTTTGGAAGTGTCAACTACGACGCCTCGACCTTCGAGCCTTAACGCACCCATCGGTCCATTACCCATCCTTCTTCTGCCTGATGCTCGCCTTCCATGATTAATACTTTCGTCTTTCCCGATGCCCTCTCCAATATTTTGATTCGGGTATTGCCCGCAACCTTGATAACTTTGCCAGAGTTTGTAAGGGCATCCATTCTGGCTCCTTCCCTCGATACCAGCGCCCCAATCAATTCATTAAAAGTTGCATCATCCGCAGCGACCGGTATAAGGTCCAAACCTTCGACGAACAATCGGCCTTCTGAAGAGCCTACGGCAGTGGCTTCCTTTGTGCGCAATTTAAAATTCCGGTTCGACTGCCTGATGAACATCACTAAAGCCACTGCTGCGATAACAGCCGCGACTGTTGCCAGGATAATAATTTTTTGTCTCGACAGCCGTAACTTATCTGGCCCGGATACTTTATCAGGACGCGACTCTTCATCGGGTTTTTGTGTTCCAGTGGAGCTTTCGGCTAGTGGTAAGTCAGCACGTCGCCTGCCTCGCTTCAGGTTATCGGCAATCGCCAGTCCGAAGACTGCCAGAAAACCTATGGCCGTAAATGCGGCACCGAGGATTCGTGGCAGCGTGTTTTCAAAAGTGACTTCGATAGTATGCGAGCCGGGCGCAACATTGATTATTTGTATCCCGTCTTTGTCGCTCAACACCGGCACCTTCTGCCCGTCAACGCGGGCAGTCCAGCCCGGAAAGTTGTAAGTCTTGAGCCGCACCCTGCTCGGCTGATCCACATTCACTCTTACCTCGCGCGACTGCGGATACCACCGGACGATTTCGCTTGAGCCGTTTTGAGGTTCGATCACAACCGGGGGGGTATCCGGCAGCTTTTCCGGGGCAGTGGCATCTTTTGGAATAAGCCCCTGCTCTATGTAAGTGGCCGCAGGTACAAAAGTGGGATTCTCCAACGCCCCATAGATTACCTTGCTGAAAGTGAGCCAGAGGCTCAATGCGATAACTGCGCCCACGACTCCGCGATAGGCCCACAGCCTCCACCGCGCAAGCCCCTCAACCCTTCTCAAACAATCCACGCAGGCGGCGACGAGCAGCGAGGTGAATACTGCGCTGATTGCCATCCATCGGAAGGGGGGGACGGTTACTTCGATCTTTGGAAGCAACTTTGAGATATCGTAGGAATAGGCTGTAGTCATAAAGAGCGCCGCACCGCACATGATGATCCAGATGCGAACCTGCGACAGCGCCTGAGTTTCGGTAGCAGCCTGCGTGTTGGACATCTCAATGGGCCTTGCTCTTTGAGGCAACAGTCGAATTACAGCAACGGCTGTAAATAAGAAAAGCACGCTGAACTTCAGACTGTTTTGAATGATTCGATCAAAAGGAGTGTCTGCCGGTAGAGTGCTGACATAAGATCCGTGATAAGGGAAAACAACGGATGCGTACTCGTACGCATACTTCGCTTCAAGCGCAGCGGGAAACCAGTAAATAGCGCTTACCAGAAGTCCCAGCGCCATACCCGCCGCGATACGAATTGCGATCTTCAAATCCCTTTCTCTGGCAGCCCAGACCAGCGCGTAGAAGGCCAGCGCGTATGAGAACATCACGGCAACGGGCAGATGTGTCAGCAGATGAATGCCATAGAAAAAGCCCAGCCCTGCATAGTCGCGCCATCGCCCTGCCGTCCCTGCCTTGTAAGCGAAGTAAAGCGTTAAAGGCATAAAGACGAATCCCATAAGTTCAGGGAGCGCGCCGCGCCAGTAAAGGTCAACCTGATGATACGGAAGCAGAATATAGACAAGCGCCGCAATCGCGCTCGGCACGCGACCATAAAAAGTTCTGGCAAGAAAATAGAGCGTAATCCCCGAACCCGCAAAGGCAAGGATCATTAAAAACAGAAGCGTTGAATGCCAGTCGTTAAAGACTCCATTCACAATAGTCGTGAGGTAAAAAAAGCCCGGCGGATAGAAATTCATCGTGGCGATGCCGTAACCTTTGTTGCCCTCTGCAAGCCATCGCGGGTAGAGCGCCCCGGACCGGGCCGCGCTCTCGAATTGCCCCATCATGAAATAATGATTCGTAAGGTCGTGAGTATAGATGAGCCTGTAGGCCCGCCCGCTGCTCGTTTCTGTATAGTGCGAAAAGAAGTATGGAGCTATCGAAAGCGCGCCCACAACCAGCGCGACAAGCAGGATCAGCACCCTGATCGCACGCCGGTTCAAGGTGAAAAACTGTTTTCGGGAAGCAATCTTCTGATTGGTTTCCAATGTTTCCTGCATAGTGTTTCTCATTCTACTAAATCGAAGCTGTTTTATCAGGGAATCTCGTATATAAAAAAGTTGCCCGTCGATGAACGATGGATCAGCGACAGCCTGCTCGTATCAACGACCTTTTGCGCATCGTCCATAAGCAGTACATAGCGTACGCCCAATGATTTCAGCAGAGGATTATACGGAGAGACCTGAACGGTAAATGAGCCGTTTTGAGTACTATCGAAATACACTTTGTTGTCGTCAGAGGTGTACTCGAAAATCACCTCAGCGTATTGATTATAGACCTTCTCAAATCTCCGGTTGGGGTCTAGCGTGTGCCAGATGTCCATTTGCGGCGGGAACTGAATGCCCGATAGTGATTTGCCCGCCAGTATGGTTATGAGCGCGCCCGAATGAGTTCCGCCGTAGCAGACCCAGAAAGGGCGATCAGTTGAGCGATTGTTGATTCTGGTTATCGCCTGAGCAAGCTCGGAATCGTAGATGTGGTCCAGATTTGTAGCCAGCGGATTGAACTGAGCAGTCGTTGCGAATACCAAAGCCCCAGTCAGTATCAGGAATGCTCGCGCGCGACCTGCCAGCAGAAAGTATGATATCAGCCCTGCCAGAAACGATATGAATAATATGAACGGGGGCGATGCAAATCGCGTTGCCTGCTTCATCAAAAAAAGACTGTTCCAGATAAGCAGCACCACAACCAGACCGCCCACAAGAAACGGTACGAAAGTTTGCAATCGGTTTTCATCAGTCGCTTGCGAGCGCTTAATAACAATAAGTGTGTGGAGGGAAAGAATAATCGAAGCCAACCCAAGCGTGAGATCAGCGCGATAGCCGGGAACATAGCTCCACAGCGTCAACCTGGCTACGAACTGAGGCACGCCCACAAGCAGGAAAAACAGCATGGCGACAATGTAGGCGATCATCGACCAGCCGACGATGCCCAGTTGCCGAGCCAGCCGCCGGGAGATGAGGACGGCGAAAAATACGGCAGGGAAGAAGTAGTAGAAGGAGGAGGCTTCGCTCTCGTTTTTCAGGCCCTGAGGCGAGGTGTAGATGGTGATGATGTTGTAGAAGCCTTTGAAGAGCTGGCCGAACGAGTGATCGCCCCCCACAGACACACGCCTGCCGGGATAGACCGTGTCGGCGATTGCTTTGAAATCGGGTGCGCAAGTACGTACGAATGAGTAAGTCAGCGCGCCTGCAATCAGCAATCCCGCCACGAGATAAAGCGCTTTCCTAATGTCAAAAGGCTTGAACGCGTGATAAAGCTTGTCTCGGATGAAAAGGCACACGAGCACCACGCCGAAAAAATAGGCCATAGGAACCTGCCATGCCGGGTATAAAAACATTACAAAACCGGGAAGGCTCAGGCCGATCATTAACGCGCATAACGCCTGGACAAGGTGTTTGTCTGAAACAAGAAGTTTATAGAATGCCAATACGGCAAGCGCGATAAAGAAGGTTAGATAAGCAGGCCAAAGCGACCAGCAAACAACATAAGCCGAAGCGCAGAACCAGAATGCTCCGAAAGCTGCAATCCCCTTATGACCCTGAAAAAGGACTTCAAACAGCAGATAGAGGACTGTAAAACAGGCAAACATGGGAAACCACCAGTACCATGCAAGCCCTCGCTGCGCGCCCAGAATGAAATAACCCCAGGTCGCAGGTCTGGCTAAAGTGACGACATGCCAGACCGGCACATGTGGCGTTAACAGCATGTTTTGTCCGTTCCCAATATTCGTGTTTACAACAGGAAACCGGGGAGTATGCGACAACTGGCTTAAGGAGTACGGTGTAGCAACGGTCAGCTCGTCCCATCTTATTATCTTGGCTTCGCCCATTAGAAGAGATTGCAGCGTACTCTCATCTATGCGGTATGAGCCCTGACCCGGTGGAGATACGACATTGAATAAATATCCCGAGTAAGCTTTTTCAGGTGCCCACCACCCGGCGGTTACTCCGGTCGAAGAACCGTGAATGCCCAGCAGGATGAGGAAAAAAAACAACACCCATATGCCACCAAGAAGCCTGCCCCTGAAACTAAGCGATCTAATGAAATTGTTGGCGGAACGCACAACAGGCAAATTGCTCATAAATGAATTCTGTTTCTATTTTTGTTACCCTAAATTTGAACTGATCTGTTCTGGAGACTGGTTACACAAGTGACATCAACCGTCCCATTATCGATCTAACTTTTTAGGTTTTGGTTAGGCCCTTGTCCACGAGAGCTTGAACCATTTATTTTTGAAGACAGAGTTTAGCAGCCGATTAACGAAGTATCCAGTGTATAGCTTTGAGCAAAGTAAATTTATCACTGCCGCTTTAACCTGTGCACCTGCCAGGTATTTCCAGATCCGGATTAACAGATTACTGCAATATCATGAGCCATGATATTGCAGACCCAGATGGGTGTGCGGTCTGGTTGCCTTACGGAATCTCATAAATTGAAAAGGTGCCATAAGGAGACTGATAAACTTCCTGCAACTTGCTTGTATCAACAGCTTTTTGAGCATCAACCATAATCAGGACGTATCGCGCGCCAAGTGATTTCAGCACAGGATTGTTCGGAGACATCTGCACTATAAGTACTCCCGGATTGGAACTGTTGAACGAGACAAGATCCTCCTGCGGCGTATAATCGAAGGAGACTTCGGCGTATTGATTGTAGATACTTTCTGACGCGTGATCAGGGTCAAGCACGTGCCATATATCTAGCTGCGGAAGCCAGTGAACACCCGACAGTGATCTGCCGCCGAGTATCTCAATTAATACACCGGGATGAATTCCTCCATAACTGATCCAGAAAGGGCGATCAGTTGATTGCCTGTTAATCTCGGTGATTACTTTTGCAAGCTCTGAGTCATAGATGTGATCCAGATTTGTGGCCAGTGGATTGAACAAAGCGGTCGTGGCAATTACTAATGACCCTGTCAGCGCCAGAAAAAGTTTCGTTCGCCCCGCAATCAGAAAGTATGAAATCATTCCCGCCAACATCGATATCAAGAGCGCGAATTGCGGCGGAGGAAACCCGCTTGCCTCCTTCATCAAAAACAGGCTGTGCACGATAAAGAAGAGGACTGTGAATACAGCCACGCGCATCGGCATGGAGTCTTCCAAAAGCTTCTCGCCGTTCTCTTCTGCGCGCTTTATAACAATAAGCGTGTGAAGGCAGAGAATGATCGAAGCCAGCCCAATCGTCAGATCAGCGCGATAGCTCGGAATGTAGCTCAACAAAGTCAACCTGGCTATAAACTGAGGTAACCCAACCAGAACGAACAAAAGCATCGCGACAATGTAGGCGATCATCGACCAGCCTAGTATGCCCAGTTGCCGAGCCAGCCGCCGGGAGATGAGGACGGCGAAAAATACGGCAGGGAAGAAGTAGTAGAAGGAGGAGGCTTCGCTCTCGTTTTTCAGACCCTGAGGCGAGGTGTAGATGGTGATGATGTTGTAGAAGCCTTTGAAGAGCTGGCCGAACGAGTGATCGCCCCCAAGCGATACGCGCCTGCCGGGATAGACCGTGTCCGTCATGATTTTGAGGTCGGGCAGGCACGTCATGACCCAGGAGAGGCTGAGGCCACCGGCTATTAATACGGCCAACGCGAGGAATGCAACCCGATATTTCAGCGAAGACTTGAATGAGATATAGAGCTTGTCTCGAATCAGAAGAATGATGAAAAGAAGAAGGAAGAAATAACCGGCTGCGACCTGCCAGGGCGGGTACATGATCATCAGAAGCCCCGGAAAGCTCAGACCCAACAGGATCGCAGAGATCAGTTGTGTGGATCGCTTTTCAGAAGAAAACAGGTGATAAGCGGAGAGGCAACCGAGCGCGGCAAAAAAAGTGACGTGGGCAGACCAAAGCGACCAGCAAACAACATAAGCCGAAGCGCAGAACCAGAATGCTCCGAAAGCCGCCAGCGTGTTGTGCCCCTTGAATAAGATTTCAAACAACAGATATAAGACCGTAAAGCATGCGAATATCTGGAACCACCATTGCCAGGCCATTCCGCGCTGCGCGCCAAGTATGAAATAACCCCAGGTGGCGGGCCTTGCAAGCGTAGCGATGTGCAGGACCGGTGTATGAGGAACCAGCAGCATGTTCTGGCCGTTGCCAATATTAGTATTTACGACAGGGAAGCGAGGATTGTGCGACAACTGGCTCAAGGCATACGGGGTGTAGACCACAAAGTCATCCCACCTGATAGTCTTTGGGGTGCCCATCAAATAGCTTTGCAGCCCGCCTGTGTCAATGCGAGATAACCCCTGATTTAGTTGGGGAGGAAGGCTCAGTAAAGAGCCTAAGTAAGGTTTTTCGGGTGCCCACCACGCCGAACTTATTCCCGTCGAAGAGCCGTGAATGCCCAGCAGGACAAGGAAGAAAAACAGCACCCATATGCCGCCCAGCAGCTTGCCTCTCAAACTGAGCGATTTGACGAAATCGAAAGAGGAATTCGACATATATTTAATTGATTATTCTTTCTTCGGGGGCTCGATCAACCTGGCGTTTTGCTGACGCAAACGAATTCATTGTACTTGAATAATCGTCCAAATACTCGTGGAAAAGGGAAAGAATACTCTTTTATGTAGATCAGACCTGATTCCAGAACGATTCTTCTCAGGCTCTCGAAGTTCGTGAATTGCACATGCGTCGGATCAGAGCGGTAGCCGCTTTCCTGAGGAGTTATGATAATGACCTGCCCGCCCGGCTTCACCAGATGGAGATGAGCTTTCATTAAAGCTATAACCTGTTGTTCGGTCATATGCTCCGCGACGTGCGATAGCAACAGGGAATCGAATGTGGCTTTAGCGTTGAAAGGCGACCTTTGGAAATCGTCTGCGGTAAATGCTCGAAGCCCTCTTGACCGGGCGATCTCGACAGATCGTTCGTTATGGTCAACCCCGACGCCGTTTCCGTCCAGGTTCACAAGATTTCGGCCAAGCCCGCACCCGATGTCCAGAGTAAAGCCGAGGTTTAAACGATGCAGGTTCCAACGATAGGGAGCCTGCGCGTTTATCAATCGCTTCCACCAGACCGATTCTTTGATAAGCAGTCTATTGGAATAGGCCTCGTCTTCCGTTTTTAAACCGTCTGCCGAATTCATGAATTAGCGAATTAGTTCCACTTTGAATTTCAAGATTGTTTCAACGCTTATCTGGGGGTTTCCTGTATATCAAGAACGATTGCCTGAAGCAAAAGCTGAAAACCGAGTATGAGCGGAAGCAGCGACAGCATAATCGTCCCTGTCGGGGTCGCCGCTCCTGTAATGGCGCTTTCGACCCACAGGTATATACCAAACCCTGTTCCCCAGGCAAATAAGAGTGAGCCGAGAAACAGAAAGAGCGCGATCGGCGAAAAGTCTCGCAATACATATTTCTGATATATGCGGCGAAAGAATCTCCTGATCAGCAACAAAGGGAAGGTGAAGCTGATGCCAACCAGATTCAGGTGCGATTCTTCATTGCCATAACGGGCGGGTATGGCTATGTCTTTGACTCGCCGCCTGAAAAAATTCAGGTGAACCAGCATATCGTTTTCAAAGAAGAATCGTTTGTGAAGTTGATTCAAATCGAGGACACGCAAG
The DNA here is from genome assembly GCA_963804815.1 of Blastocatellia bacterium. Taxonomy (GTDB): domain Bacteria; phylum Acidobacteriota; class Blastocatellia; order UBA7656; family UBA7656; genus DATEKX01. The sequence goes on from CAWDRU010000002.1 coordinate 1,208,115, forward strand.
GCATCGGTTTTGATGGCGGTATACCCGTTTTGCGGGTCGAATATATGCCAGTAACCTGACGCCAGTTTTGTCAGGAAGGTAAGCATCACATTGCCGAAAATCCTGTGCTTTGGCATGAATACGAGCGATTCGCTCGCCAGAAAGCGGTTCCCCTTTGAATAGTCATAGCCTTCGTCTATTAGCGCGTCGAGCAGGTGCGACAGATAGGCAGGGTCCATCTGCCCGTCTGCATCCATCTTGACTATGATGTCACTGCCTGACTCTATAGCGTGACTATAACCTAAGACCATCGCCCCGCCTACGCCCTGATTCTGCGGCGTTTTCAAAACGGTCAGCCGGAGGTCCGCCGTATCGACTGCCAGTTGAAAGGAGTCGTCCTGGCTGCAATCGTCAACGACAATAATTCTATCAACGAATTCAGGCATCGTCCGAATCACCTGAGCGATATGGCGAGCTTCGTTATAAGTGGGCACTACAGTCGTTATACTCTGGCCTTTGTACATCGTCGAATGTCCCTATGAAATTTGTCTCTGCTTAAACGGGGGAGGCTACCACCACACAAACGCGAGACATATGCTCCTGAGCGCCAGGAAGAGGGGATTAAATACGAAACGCGCAAATGATGCAACTGCGCCGCCCGCAGCCTGGTCAAAGTCGAGCTTGTATTCAGTGCTTTTAAGCAGCACTCTGTCAGGAACCGCCCTGAGCGCCTGTGTTGTTTTGCGCTTTCGCATGACCGCTTGCCAGTTGCTGATTATCCAGACGTATGCGCGCAATTTGTTTGTGATGTTGCTGCGATCTTTTAGCAGCACAAAACTCCATGTCATCAATTCGGCAACGATGTATGCGGGCAGAAGCACAAAAAGCGTCGGCCATCTGAAGCTCTTGAGAAGCATCAGGTATCGGTTGCGCTCCTGCCAGAAAAGTTTAAGAGGCGTTATTCGCAATTCATAATCGTGAAGCACTACGCTCTCAGGCGTATAAACGGTTGGGTATCCGGCGAGCCTCGCGCGCCACGACAGATCAATATCTTCCATGTAAAGAAACATCTCTTCATCGAAGCCGCCCAGCTTATCGAACAGTTCCCGCCGGATTGCGAACGCCGCGCCCGATATCGCGCCGACTTCATCAATTTGTGCGTAAGAATTTCGCGGGCGGCCTATGCCTCGGCACAAGGTCAGCCCTGTGATGTGAATATCGCACCCGCAGGTGTTGAGCAGGTCGGGCGTGGCCAGCAGCAGGATTTTTGGCGTCACAAGCCCGATTCCGTCATCGCTCTCTAAAGGCGCGATCAGGGAGTCGAGCCAGCCGGATTCGACCAGCGTATCGGGATTTAAAAAGATGAGATACCTGCTCCGCGCGCTTCGCACTCCAAGATTGCAACCGGCGGCAAATCCGAGATTGACAGGAGAGCGAATTAAAGCGACTTCGGGAAAACCGCTGGCGATTTGATCGGCGTTGCCTTCAGAAGATGCGTTGTCTACGACAATCAACTCGCAGTCGCCGGGCAGCGAGCGCGATGCCGATTCGAGGCAGGCCATAAGCTTCTGCTTAGCGTTGTAACTGACGATGATGATGCTGGCGCGAATGTTCGTATTCTCAGCAGATCGGGTTTGTGCAGTTTGGGGTTGTGAGGATGCGTCTGATCGCAGTGTGATATTCACGAGTCATTTACCCTGAGTTATTCGGTACCCTACCTGCCTGCTACTGATGTTTCTTCAAATCTTTCAGAGCCGAACGGCCTCAACTCTTCGGGCGTGCGGCTGTTTATCAGGCAATCTGCGATTAACTCGGCAGTTATGGGCGCAAGCAGTATCCCGTTTCTGAAATGGCCCGTTGCGAGCAACAGGTTATCGATTCCTGATAAACCGAGCACCGGCTGATGATCGATTGTGTCCGGCCTGAGTCCCGACCAGCTTTCAACTATCTCTGAAGCTGCGAGCGCCGGGACAAGTTCGATTGCGGCTTCGAGCAGCGAGTTGATGCCGTGCGCGGTGACTGCCTTAATAAATCCGACGTACTCGACCGTCGCGCCTGCAAGGATGCGCCCGTCGTTGCGCGGAACCAGATAACACCTGCCTGAATGCAGAGTGTGATTGATCGAAAAGCCCTCGGCGCGAAGGGCTATCATCTGACCGCGCGCAGGGGTAACAGGGATACTTAATCCAACAGGCTCAAGCAACGGGGTTGACCAGCAACCGGCTGCAACAACAACAGCGCCCGCATCAAAGCGACGCTCGCCGCACATCACGCCCGTCGTCTTTTCGCGCTCTACTATCAGAGAGGTGACCGCGCATCCTTCGACGATCTCAACACCAGCCCGCCTGCATGCCACGTCGAGCGCGTCCATCAACCGGCGATTTTCAACCTGATGATCTTTCGGGATGAAAACGGCTCTGGTGGCCGATTGCGTGACATCAGGCTCGATTTTGTTTAACACGTTCGCGGGCAGAACTTCCAATTCCAGACCATTGCTGATCTGCCACGACGACCACCGGTCTATTTCGCTTTCATCTTCTCCTTCCGCCACCACGCACAAAGTTCCTTCGTCCCTGTATTCAACATCAATGCCCGATAGATCAGTGAGAAGATCCGCAAAGCCACGATACATCGAACGGCTGCGCAGGCACAGGTCAAGGAAAGGGTCCGGGCCTGATGCTTCGGTCTGTGGCGATAGCATTCCCGCTGCCGCGCGCGACGCTTCGCTGCCGACGCGATTACGTTCGATGACTGCGACTGTCAATCCTGCGCGGGCAAGCTTCAGCGCAATCGAACAACCTATCACGCCTCCGCCGACTATTATCACGTCTTTTGTCATACTGGATTATCCTAGCAGCTTGAGTGCGAAATTCGCGAGTCGCCGCGTTGCAGGAACCGGCGGCCCGCGCTTCTTTCGATATAAATTGAGATGGGGCTTGACTCTGTATTCGGCTACAGGGTTTATAATTTAACTGGAGCTTGAAATATGAATACAGCAACCAGATCAATTGAGCGGGAAGAGGGCCGTTTTCTGAAGATTGGCGAAGTGTCGAAGCAAAGCGGAATAGGAATCGAAACGCTGCGATTTTATGAAAAGCTCGGTTTGCTTGGTCGCCCCGGGCGCACCGCCAGCGGCTATCGCCTCTATGATAAAGAGACGCTCGAACGACTTGATTTCATCAAGCGGGCGCAGGTGCTTGGATTCTCGCTTGCAGAGATAGCGCGAATAATAGCCGAAAAGCAGGCGGGCCAGAGCCCTTGCGCAGAAGTGCGCGATATCGTGCGCGCTCGATTGAAAGAACTCGACAAGCGAATGAAAGAGATGCAGCGTTATCGCAAAGAGCTTGCGGCTGCGCTCGATGAATGGGAAAAAGCGGGTGACAGGAAGGGACACGTTTGCGGTCTGATCGAAGGCACGACGATCAGGCATGCCTTAGCCAGCCAGCCCCTGCTAAAAAGAGGAAAACGATGAGCGACATATTGATTGACCCTGTATGCAGGATGACAGTTGCGCCCGAATCATCAGCGGGGCACACGGATTATTCCGGCAACACGTATTACTTTTGCTCGCCTCTCTGCAAGCAGCAGTTCGACCGCGACCCCGAAAGCTTTCTGGCTATTACAAAAGCCTCGACGGGCGTGGTTCAACTGACACCGCTCACTATGTCTCGACAATCGAAGGTCGCACAGAGAGCATCTGATGTAAAAGGCGAGCAGGTTGATATGCCAATCGCAGGCATGACATGCGCTGCGTGCGCGCACCACATCGAGCAGAACCTGTCATCGACTCCCGGAGTGCGAAGAGCGGGCGTCAACTTTGCCACATCGCGCGCGACAATCGAATATGATCCCGCTGCTACAAACATGAGCAAGCTGGTGAATGCTGTAGAAGAGCTTGGTTACAGGGTCGCGAGCGAAACTGCCGAAGAAGATTTCGAGAATAAAGCTGAGCACATCGATCTGCTCAGGAAATTCCGCGTAGCCGCAATTCTTTCGCTGCCCGTTCTTGTGATAGCGATGTCGCACGGGCGAATCAGCGCGCTTGATTTCGCGGGAGTCGAATGGCTTCAACTGGTTCTGACCACGCCCGTTGTCTTTTACTCAGGCTGGCAGTTTTATCGCGGGGCGTGGACAGCTTTTCGCCATCGCTTTGCAGATATGAATACCTTGATCGCAGTCGGCACAGGCACAGCCTATCTCTATTCGGTAGTTGCGACTATCGCGCCGGGATTCTTTGCGAGAATGTCGTCGCACGGCAATTCAGGCAGTCATGTGATGAATGTTCCAGTCTATTTTGAAGCCGCCAGCGTAATCATTGCGCTCGTCCTGCTCGGCAGGCTGTTGGAATCCCGCGCGACGGGCCGCACATCAGGAGCGATTCGGCGATTGATGGGATTGCAGGCAAAGACTGCGCGCGTTATTCGCAGCGGAAAAGAGATTGATGTCTCGATTGAAGAGGTCGTCACAGGTGATGTGATTATAGTCAGACCCGGCGAAAAGATTCCGGTCGATGGCGTGATCTTAGACGGCGCATCAGCAGTTGATGAATCGATGTTGACGGGTGAAAGTCTTCCTGTAGACAAAACCGCGAGCGATGAAGTGTTCGGAGCGACGTTAAACAAGACGGGTTATTTTCGATTCAAGGCCACAAAGGTCGGCAAAGATACTGCGCTTCAGCAGATCGTGCGTGTGGTCGAGGAGGCACAAGGCTCGAAAGCTCCCATCGCGCGAATGGCCGATGTCGCGAGCGGCATATTCACGCCGATAGTAATCTTTATAGCGATTATCACGTTCGTCATCTGGTTCGCTGCTTCGCCTGTGGATGATCGCCTTGCGATGGCTTTGCAGACCTTCGTTTCGGTTCTTATCATCGCCTGCCCGTGTGCGCTGGGGCTTGCCACCCCGACGGCGATTATGGTCGGTACAGGAAGAGGCGCTGAAAATGGTGTGTTAATCAAAGGCGGCGAAAGCCTTGAGACTGCGCACAAGCTTCAACTGATCGTGCTCGATAAAACAGGTACGATCACGATGGGCGAGCCTGAGTTGACCGATGTCGTAGCGGCGAATGGAATAGATAAAGACGAGTTGTTGCGGTTGGCGGCAACGGCAGAGCGTGGGAGCGAGCATCCCCTGGGCGAAGCAATTCTGCGCGGCGCTGTGTCGAAAAATATTGCGCCCGGTGAACCGAGCGAATTCAATGCATTGGCCGGTCACGGCATCGAAGCAAAAGTCGATGGCCATCAAATCCTGCTCGGCAACGCAAAGATATTCGGTGAGCGCGGCGTAACGGTCAACGAGTGGGAAAAACTGTCGGCAACCTTTACAGCAGAGGGAAAGACTGCGATTTTCGCAGCGATTGATGGGCGAATCGCAGGTGTGCTGGCAGTCGCGGACCAGATCAAGCCGGAAGCGGGCATGGCTATCAAGGCGATGCAGCAGATGGGTATAGAGGTTGTTATGATGACCGGCGATAATAGGCTTACGGCTGAAGCGGTTGCGCGCAAAGTCGGAATCACGAGAGTCCTTGCCGAAGTGCTGCCCGAAGAGAAGGCTGCCGAGATCAAACGGCTTCAACAGGGAAATAAGATCGTAGGCATGATCGGTGACGGCATCAACGATGCGCCTGCGCTCGCTCAGGCGGATGTCGGCATAGCGATTGGCACAGGTACGGATGTGGCGATTGAAGCATCGGACATCACGTTAATCAAAGGCGACCTGCGCGGCGTGGTGACCGCGATACTTTTGTCGAGGGCGACGATTCGGGTAATCAGGCAGAATCTTTTCTGGGCTTTCATATACAACATCGTGGGAATTCCAATCGCTGCCGGACTGCTCTATCCCGTTACGGGCTGGCTGCTTTCGCCCGTCATTGCAAGCGCGGCGATGTCGCTTTCGAGCGTGTCGGTAGTGCTGAACAGTCTGAGGCTGCGCCGGTTTCGCGCGCCTTTATCTGTTTCATGAAATGCTGTGCGGCAAGCTGATTGTGGTATCATCTTGAGCAGTCGAGAGAGAGCATGTCAGTACAATTTCAAAAATGGCATTTCAACGTTGAAGACTTTTATCGGATGGCCGAAGCTGGTCTTTTCTCCGGGTATGACCGGGTTGAGCTTATAGAAGGCGAGGTCATAAAGATGAGTCCAAAGAGATGCCGCCATGCCGGATGTGTAGATCGGCTGAATTCAATCCTTAATCGTAAGCTCGGTCATGCTGCAATAATCCGTGTGCAGAATCCGGTTCGACTCAATGATTTCTCTGAGCCGGAGCCTGATGTAGCTTTGCTCAAGCCGAGAGATGATTTTTATTCTCAGTCGCATCCCACAGCCTCCGACGTGCTATTGGTTATCGAAGTGGCCGAGACATCTGTTGAGTATGATCGGAGCCTGAAGATGCCGCTTTATGCGCAATCAGGCATACCTGAAGCCTGGCTCGTGAACCTGTCGAAAGACCTGATAGAGCTTTATACACAGCCGAAAAATGGAAAATATCAAAAGGTTCAACGGCTGAAGCGAGGTAAATCTCTGGCATCGCCGACCCTCACGGAACTTTCGCTCAGTGTTGAAGATATTCTCGGTTAAGCATCTCATTTACGCTCTATTTCCCAACAAACAGATCAATATTCTTTGCTGGCTCAGGGCTGTTTAATGTCAGGCAGCCTTGACGTATGACTGTCGCGCCTCTTAAAATCGAACGCTTGTTCGAAGTTCGGTTTTTGTACCTGTAGATTATGCCTGTTGAACCGCAGTCAAAATACGATCAGAAACTCGTCTACGTGCTGAAGACCTCAGCCGCCATCTTTGCCGAGAAGGGGTATCACTCTACCTCAATACGCGACATCTCGCGCGCTACTCGGATGAGCCTCTCAGGGCTATACTATTATTTTAAAAGCAAAGACGAACTGCTCTTTCTAATTCAGGACTACTGCTTCAGCACTGTGCTTGAAGATTGTCGAAGACTGCTTGCGGGGGTTGATGACCCCGTTCGCCGGTTGAAGCTGTTGATCGAAAACCATCTCAACTATTTCGTCCAGAACATGAACGAGATGAAGGTGCTATCGCACGAAGCGAACTCGATCAGCAAGGACTTTTTCAGAAAGGTCAACACAAAGAAACGCCAGTATGTTGATCTCGTGATGAATTTGCTTGAAGAGATTGCGCGCGAACACAAAGTGAAAGGGCTGGACATCCGCGTGGCCACGTTTTCGCTCTTCGGCATGATGAACTGGATTTATAACTGGTATAACCCCCGCAAGGATGTTGACGTTGCGGGACTGTCTGCCAACATCACGCGGATTTTTCTGTCGGGGTTTCTCGGCGATAAGTCTATAGAAGCCGAGCGGCTTGAGACAGGGCGCGAATCGCACCTTGAGCGCACCCTGTCAATCTGGCAGCAATGATCGAATGTACGGAGAAATTTTATGACAAGAGAAGCGATGGAAAACCGGCTGGTCAATTACAGCGTTGAAAACGGCATTGCCGTGCTGGAACTCAACGACCCCCCGGCAAATACTTACACTTATGAAATGATGCGCGACCTCGACGACGCGATACTCGAAGCGCGCCTTGATGAAGAGGTCCACGTCATAGTGATTCGCGGCGCGGGCGAAAAGTTTTTCTGCGCGGGCGCAAACATCAAGATGTTGCTGTCGGCCACGCCGCAGTTTAGATACTTCTTCAGCCTTCACGGCAACGAGACGCTGATGAGGCTCGAAAACACTCACAAACTAGTTATCGCGGCCATAAACGGGCACGCCGTGGGCGGAGGGCTCGAAGTTGCGCTCGCCTGCGACATTCGCGTTGCCAAAAAAGGTCCGGGCATGCTCGGCTTGCCTGAGATTAATCTGGGCCTGTTGCCGGGCATGGGCGGCACGCAGCGATTGCCGCGAATCATCGGCAAAGGCAAAGCGTTGGAGTTGTTGACTACGGGGCGCACCATCTCTGTAGAAGAAGCGCACCAGATCGGGCTTGTGAATCAGGTTTTTGAAGAAGAGAACTTTTTCGAGAAAGTTATCGAGTATGCGCAGCAGTTTGTCGCGCCCGCAAAAGCCAGCAAGGCAGTCGGACTCATCAAACGCTCTGTGCAAACAGGGCTTGAACTGCCGCTGACGGAAGCCCTCGCGCTCGAACGCGAGTTGTTGCAGCAGCTTTTCGAGAGCGAGGATGCGCAGGAAGGTCTTGACGCTTACGCGAAGAAGCGACAGGCAGAGTTTAAAGGGAAGTAGAGATCAGAGATCAGAGGTTAGAGGTTAACAGAATGCATTATCGCGTTTAACTGACATCTGACCTCTGGCTAAGGAGGAATCTTAATGGCGAAGATGTTTATTGCAGGAGAATCTGTTGATTCGATCACAGGTGAAACTTACGAAGTGCGCAATCCGGCAAACGGCGAGACGGTTGACAGCGTGCCGAAGGGCAATGCCGAAGACGCGCAACGCGCGATTGATGCGGCCTCGGCTGCATTCGATGAATGGTCGCACACGACCTATGAAGAACGCGCTAAATTATTGTTCAAAGCCGCCGGTCTTGTTGACGCCGAGCGGAAAAGTTTAGCCGAACTGCTTTCGCGCGAGCAGGGCAAGCCGTTTATGGAAGCGGGCGGCGAGCTTGAGCACTTTCATCACGGACTGGATTTTTATGCGGGGCTTGCCTCGAAAGTGCGAGGCTCGCAGGTTCCGTTGCCCGCAAAGAACGCTTACGGCATGGTGATTCGCCGTCCCGTAGGCGTGTGCGGCGCAATTGTGCCGTGGAATTTTCCTATCACTTTGATGGGCACAAAAGTAGGACCCGCGCTTGCGGCTGGCAACACAGTTGTCGTCAAACCGGCTTCGACGACACCGCTTACGACGATTCGCATAATCGAGTTGATGAATCAGGCGGGATTGCCAAAAGGAGTTTTGAACGTCATCACAGGGCCGGGCAGCGTGGTCGGCGAGGAACTGCTCGTCAATCCGAAAGTGCGACGAATAGCGTTCACGGGTGAATCGGCTACGGGCAAGCACGTCGCGTCGGTTGCCTGCGGCGACTTCAAACGCGTGACGCTTGAATTGGGCGGGTCGGACCCGATGATCGTTTGCGAAGATGCCGATATCGGGAAAGCGATCACAGGCGCTATGGTTGGCCGTTTCTGGAACGCGGGTCAGGCGTGCCTTGCCGTGAAACGATTGTTCATATTCGATAAAGTCTTCGATGAATTTGTCGATGGGCTGGTCAGCAAAGTATCGCGTTATGAAGTGGGCGACGGGATGAGCCGGGCCGAAAAGCCAAAGATTCGCATGGGTCCGCTTCACACGGCGGCGCAGCGCGACGAGATCGAAGCGCAGGTCGAGGACGCAGTCGGTCGCGGCGCAAAGGTCTTGATCGGCGGCGCGCGACCCGAAGGCGCGCAATACGAGAAGGGACACTTCTATCAGCCGACGATATTGATAGATGTGCCCGATGACGCGCGCGCTGTTCAGGAAGAGACGTTCGGGCCGTTGCTTCCCATCTTCCGTGTCAGCAGTCTTGACGAAGCCATCGAGAAGGCCAACAAATCGATTTACGGACTTGGCTCTTCGATCTGGACAAAGAATCTGGATAACATCGAAACGGCGATTGATAAGATTGAAGCCGGTAATGTATGGGTGAACTCGCTGCACTACGGTTATGACGAATTGCCGTTCGGCGGTGTGAAGGCGAGCGGGTTCGGGCGCGAGCACGGCCCCGAAGCTCTGGATTACTACCTTGAACCGAAGGGCATCGTAATCACACGCTGAGGTTTGATCATGAGCGCTACTGGATGTTGGTATAACGTCATGAAGCAGATCGTTTTCATATTACTGCTCGTGTTCGGATCGATTGACAATCAGCCCGACACGTCTTTGATAGACTCGCGATCCAACATCCAGCAGCGCGACCCGTCTGTATATTACCGTTTCGGAAAGATCAATGTAGATGGCGCGAAGGCGTTTACTTCCGAAGAGATTTTGAAAATTGCCGGAATCAAATCAAACGCGTTTGCCTCGCCAGCCGTTGTCGAAACGGCAGCAGAAGCAATCAGACGCGCATACCTGAATCGCGGCCACGTCCGCGTTCAGGTCAAAGTAGCGGCAGAATACGAAGTGATCTCTCCGAGGTCGAAAATGGGGCTTGTTGGAATCTCAATCAATATCAACGAAGGGGCTGTGTTCCAATTGCGGAGGCTCGAATTTGCTGGCAATGAAGCTACAAGAGACAAAATTGTGCGCCGCAAAGTTCTGTTGGAAGAAGGCACGACATACAATCAGGACTTGATGGATAAGAGCCTGCGAAATCTTAACAACCTGAAGCAATTTGAAACCCTGACGATGGCCGATGTCGAGATAAGTACCGACGAGCAGCAGAAAATCGTAGACCTGATTTTTCATTTGAAAGAGATAAAACGAAAGTAAAACCGGAGATAATTTATGGCTCAGATGTTGATAGGCGGCGAGTGGGTAAACTCTCGCAGCGGCGACTATATCGAAGTGATGAACCCGGCTACGGGCGAGGCCGTAGACCGTGCGCCGCGCGGCACAAAAGAAGACGCGATTGAGGCGATTGACGCAGCCCACGCGGCCTTTGCAACCTGGAGCGAATGGACTCAGGCGAAGCGCGCGGACGTGCTTCGTCGCACAGTTGAGTTGATTCGCACAAACGAAAAAGAGCTTGCGAACCTGCTGACGCGCGAGCAGGGCAAGCCACTGCGCGAAGCGATGCTTGAGATTCGCCGTTACGCGCACACGATTGAATATTATGCGGGGCTTGGAAAAAACATTCGCGGCGGTTACATCCCGCAGATTGATGACGGCAAATATGGTTTGATTATCAAGCGACCGCTCGGCGTGTGCGGCGCAATCGTGCCGTGGAATTTTCCTGTCTCTCTGATGGGAAATAAAATCGGCCCGGCATTACTGGCAGGCAATACGATGGTGATCAAACCCGCAGAAACAACTCCGCTTACAGACCTGCGCGTCATCAGATTGTTCCTCGAAGCAGGTTTGCCCGCAGGCGTGCTCAATATGGTTACGGGGCAAGGCTCGGTTGTCGGCGAAGAGATCGTCACCAATCCCAAAGTCCGAAAGATCGGGTTTACCGGTTCAACCGAAGTGGGTCGCCGCGTGATGGCATCTGCCGCGAGCGGAATCAAGCGCGTGACGCTTGAACTTGGCGGGTCAGACCCGATGATCGTCTGCGATGACGGCGATATTGACGAAGCGGCGAAAGCCGCCGCTGTTGGCCGCTTCTTCAACTGCGGGCAGGCGTGCCTTGCAATTAAGCGGCTCTACCTGTTCGATTCCATAGCCGATGACTTTATCGAAAAGCTTGTAGCGCGCGTAAAGAAACTGCGCGTCGGAAACGGCCTGACAGAAGGTACGATGATCGGGCCTCTGCACAGCCGGAATCAGCGCGATGAAATCGAGTCGCAGGTTCAGGATGCTGTTGACCGAGGCGCGCGAGTGCTTGTCGGAGGCGAGCGATTAAGCGGCGGCGAATATGACAGCGGTCACTTTTACGCGCCGACCGTGCTTGCCGATGTGCCCGAAGATGCCCGCGTCGCGACCGAAGAAGTCTTTGGCCCTGCGCTGCCCATCTTTCGCGTCGGCAGTCTGGATGAAGCGATTGAGAAAGCCAACGACTCCATATTCGGGTTAGGCTCGTCAATCTGGACCAATGATTTGAATCGCGCCACGCGCGCGGCTGAACGCATCGAAGCGGGCTACACGTGGATCAACTCCGCGCAGATAATCTACGACGAACTTCCATTCGGCGGTTTCAAGCAGAGCGGGCTTGGCAAAGAGCACGGCACAGAGGCGCTCGATTACTACACCGAAACGAAATCGGTAGTCGTCAGTTCAAAGCCTGCCCATTAGAGAGGACCATGGATTATAAGACCGTCATCTTTGAGCTATCGGACCGCATAGCCACTATAACGCTCAATCGCCCCGACCGGCTCAACGCCATCAACGACGAGATGCGGGAAGATTTCTCGCGCCTGTTTACGGAGATTCAAACCAATGATGAAATCGGCGTGATAATTATTACAGGCACGGGCCGGGCATTTTCAGCAGGCGGCGACATCGAATATTTCGAGCGCGAATGGAACACTACGAAATTTCGCGCGGAAAATCACCGGCTCACTCAGTTCTTTGACGAACTTGAGTTGATTGAAAAACCGGTGCTTGCTGCAATCAATGGTCCGTGCACGGGCGCAGGTTTGCAGATCACTCTTTCGTGCGATCTGCGCATTGCATCGGATCAGGCAAAATTTGGTTTCCGCGAAAACAACATCGGATTGATACCCGGCGCAGGCGGGTGTTCGCGGCTGGTGAAACTGATCGGGTACGGGAAAGCCAAAGAGTTGATCTTTACGGGCGAGATGATTTCTGCAATCGAAGCGGAGCGCATCGGTATGATAAATCGCGTAGTGCCGCACGACGAGTTGATGAGCCATACGCGCGCGCTGGCCGAACACCTGCTTACGAGAGCGCCCGAAGCGCTTGGGCTTGCAAAGCGGCTGTTATGGCATTCGGTGACGAGCGATTTTCAAACCGGTCGTATGCTTGAAGCGCTTGCTCAAAGCGTGCTCGTAAAATCTAAAGACCATCGCGAAGGCATTCGCGCATTTCGTGAAAAGCGAAAACCTGAGTTCACAGGAGAGTAGTCGGGCCGCAAATCCGTCGAATGAAAATGACATGATCGAAAAGCTTATGGTAATCGGCGCGGGAACGATGGGGCACGGCATTGCACAGGTGGCGGCGCAGGCCGGGTTTGATGTCGTGCTCGAAGACGTTAGCGCGGATTTCGTATCACGCGGCATTTCGCGCATCGAAGAGAATTTAAAAAAAGGCGTCGAGCGCGGCAAGGTGACCGATACGGAAATGCGCGCGGCATTATCGCGCATACGAACTTCGACTGATATCAATGATGCAGCGGCGGCTGATCTGGTTATAGAAGCAGTGATCGAAAAGCTCGACGCCAAACGAGAACTGCTCGCAGAGTTGGATCGAATCTGCAAGCCCGCTGCGATACTGGCGACGAACACATCATCTTTGAGCATTGCAAGTATTGCTTCTGCGACCGCGCGCGCTGATCGTGTGATAGGAATGCACTTCTTCAACCCTGTTCACATAATGAAGCTGATAGAAGTCGTAATCGCCGCCGAGACTTCCGAAGGAACTCTCTCGGCTGCGCTCGATGTAGCGCGGCGAATGGGAAAAGAAGCGATCACGGTCAAGGATGCGCCGGGCTTTGCAACCAGCCGTCTGGGGGTTGCGCTCGGACTTGAGGCGATGAGGATGTTGGAGCAGGAAGTAGCGAGCGCGGAAGACATAGACAAGGCGATGGTGCTCGGCTATAACCACCCGATGGGGCCACTGAGATTGACCGATCTGGTCGGCCTCGACATACGTTTGAACATTGCTGAGTACCTGTTTGGTGAGCTTAATTCAGAAGCGTTTCGCCCGCCTGAAATTCTCAAACGCAAGGTCGCCGAAGGCAAACTGGGCAAAAAGACGGGCGAAGGCTTTTACAGATGGGAATGAAATCCAGATTGGAGAGAAGAGATGGCACTTGAAAATGTTTTGATCGAAAAACGTGGCCGCGTTGCAATCGTCACGGTCAACCGGCCAGATAAATTGAACGCGCTGAACACCCCGACCCGCAACGATATACTTGCAGCGTTTGACGAACTTGAGCGCGATGATGAAGTGCGAGTTGTGGTCATAACAGGCGCGGGCGAAAAGGCATTTATCGCGGGCGCGGATATAAACGAATTCGCAGGCATGACAGCCGTCAAGCAGCGTGTAGCAATGAAGGGCCGACGGGCGTTTGATGCCGTCGAAGATTTTCCCAAACCCGTCATCGCCATGATAAATGGTTTTGCGCTGGGCGGCGGGTGCGAGCTCGCTCTCGCGTGCGACATTCGCATCGCATCGTCTAAGGCAAAACTGGGCCAGCCTGAAATCAAACTGGGCATCATACCCGGCGGCGGCGGCACGCAACGATTGACGCGGCTGATCGGTGAAGGGAAGTCGATGGAATTGACGCTCACAGGGGATCTGATCTCTGCTGAAGAAGCAGAGCGATTGGGGCTTGTAAACTACGTCGTCGCGCCCGAAGAGCTTGAAGCGAAGACGATGGAGATGGCAAACAAGATTGCCGAGATGAGTCCCGTTGCGCTCGCCATGGCGAAGCAGTCTGTAAAGAATGCGGCGCGATTAGACCTACGCGCTGGCCTTGAAGCCGAGGTTGACCTGTTCGCGCTCTGCTTTTCGAGCGAAGACAAAGAAGAAGGCGTGCGCGCCTTTATAGAGAAGCGCAAGCCGGATTTCAAAGGCAAATAATCAAAGGTCATCTGCGCGCAAATAGATTTCAGGGAAAACTGCTTGCGCGCAATCTTTTTTATTTCCGACTGATTTACAACAAGGTAGATTCTCTCAGGCCAGAGGTTTGTAGGCTGGAAGCATGTGACCCTATTCATCTTCATCATCTTCATCATCTTTATTATTGATAATCTTGGCCTTTATGGCATCAAGTTTCGTTTGCAATCTCGGATATTGTGCTTTTGCGTTCTCAAGCAGAATCGCTGTGTAAACGCCGAGTTTGTCTGCCGGAGACGAGCAGTTATCGGCGGTTAATCGAGCGAGCCGGAAAGATCGCAGGCTGGCAAACCCCTGCGCAATAACAGCAAAAGCTTTGGATCTGTCAAAGGCGCTCTTGATCTCACCTGTGACCGACAGCGCTTCGGTGGTTTTGCCTGCTTTAACTAATTGTTTTACTACGCTTAAAATCGCCGCAGATTGATTATCCATGTTGCTAATTTCTCTTGCAGATTTCATTGCTTCAGCAAGCCTAACTGATTTAGCCATTTCTGTTGAAAGCGAAGTGAGTATTTCATACTGAACATCAGACCCGTTTCCCATATAGGTTTTAGCCTGACGAGCAATTTCAAATGCTGAATCAATATCGCCAATTTGTGCGAGAGCTGACGCGAAGACTGCAAAATAGTCTGAGTTTATGTTTGTGGAATCACCTATTTCGGCAATGGCTTGTTGGAAAGCCTCTTTGGCTTCGTCGGATTTACCTGATCTGGCAAGTCCGTTGATGATGTCGAACCTTATATCACGCCGAAAGGACTCCCTTACTTTTTCAGGTGTGACAACCACTGCCTCTTCAATGTTCCGGGTCGCCTCATCGGTCAGGCCTGTCTGGGCCAACAACCTGACTGTAAGCGGGATCCATCGAGTCCGTGCTTGAGGGTCTTTGATCTTATCCAAATCCCGTAATATTTCTTTTGAAATTTCTTTCGCCTCATCAAACTTGTAAACATCCATCATCTCGTTAGCCAGTATAGCAAGGGCTTCCAGCCTGGACTCATCGCTAACGATTTTATGTGCGCTATCTATGGCGGTTTTGAGTTTGCCTGCATCATTCAAGGAATGTGTGAATTCTCGAAAAATAACGGACCAATAATTATCCCATTTGATTTCAGCCGCAGATAGGGCTTCGTCTAATGTGTGCTGCGCTTCTTCGGGTTTGCCAGACTTAGTTAGTGCCGATGCCACCGTTGCAAGCGCGATAGAGCGATGCTGATCGCCTTCAATGTTGTGAGCTGCTGCCAACGCCGTATTGATCTTATCGGAATCTATCAGCAGTTCGGAAATACAGGTTGGTTCTGATGCTGGAAGATTATTTCTATTGCAAAAGACTATCATAGCTTCTCGAATCTTTCTTTGATTGATCAACTCTTTAATCACCTTGCCTAACTTGTAGTTACCCCACGATGATGAATCTTTTCCGAAAAGTTTATCTATGCTGGATAAAGCCTTATCCATTTGCCTTTCGACGATTAACTTTACCACTATCGAAACGGATACTTCGTTACCTATACGTTCTCCATTGATTTGCAATACCGATATGGCTTCATCTACTTTACCGATATTTAGAAGGTTTTCTGCGATGCTTTCGATGGTCTGAGTACGTTCGATGCTGAGGGTCATATCGCCCACCAAAGCCAATGCTTCTTTCGTGTCTAAATAAACTGTGGCTTTTGCAATTGTAGAAATCTCCCCATCCCTACTCATGGGATCGTTGATTGAATTGTATTTCATCTCAGCTATATATTTGTTTAAAAGCTTTCTTGCATCGTCGTTTTTGCCGACTTTTGTCAATATGTAAATATTACTGACAATGTCTGAATAGCGTATATTCCTATTGTGCAAAGCCGCAAAAATTTCATCTGCCGGCTGTTTGGCATCCTCTATCCTTCCGGCCTTGATTATTTCTTTAGTTACGCTGATAAGATCATCGACCTTGTTTAATCCTTTGTGATCGGCGCGAGAAGAAGCCAAAGCTTCATCCAGGGCTTGATTCGCTTCTGCGGATTTGTTGGCTTCCCTCATCCCTTCTGCTACATAGAGTAGGATATCAGTCCGAGTCGAGGGGTTTTCAATCTTGTTTATGGCGGCAAGCAGTTCATTACTTTTGCCCTCTAAGGCCAGTGCTTGGGCTAGTGCAGTGCTCATCTCAGGGATTTTGTTTAAAATCCTCGATGAGTCGGTTATACCTGCGAAAGCATCGTCCAGATACTTGACAGCTTCGTTCGGCTTGTCAGACTCGACGAGCGATTGGGCAACACGAAGCAGCACCTCTGATCTTTTTTGGTTATCCTTAATCGTTTGAGCCTCGGCCAGCGCTTTACTGGTGTGACCCAGGTAAGCTAAAGCTCCTATCCATTCAGTTACGGCGCTGTATCTCTTAGCGTGAGATGCCTGAGCTACCGGCGCGTCCAATAGAATTCTTTGAATCTGGTATTTTTCAGTTCGGGTCCAGGCAAGCCAGACCGTTAAAGGTATGCCGATGGCTAAAGCCACAACTGCCATTCTCAGACTGAATCCGCGCAGGTTGCGCTTCAACATCCCGCGATTGTCGCCGCTGCGCGCAAACTTCCATAATGATCGCGTCTCGCCCAGCGGGATTGGTTGGGCGAAAAATGAGGCCCAACGCGCACGTACAGTCCGAAATCTTCCATCTCTTTCTATACGCTGGGCAAATTTAGTCCTCTCATTCCAGAAGCGAAGGCGCTCTTCGGCATCTCTTGCTTTTTGAAGAACCGGGTCGGGGGCTTCGATGAGGATTTGCACAAGATGCTCGTGCATCAATTCATATTGCCGCGCAGCTCCGACTGCATCAGAGCTTGTACCATCAGTCGTTATGGGCAAGAGGTTGACCAGATAGCGGTCGGCAAAGGCGTCAAGGACTTTCGCTACTTGATTGGAAGGAATAGCCAGCCCTACAGCGATCGATTGCGGTGTCTGCGCCCATTTGGTTTGCGCCGGTGATATGAGTTGTCGAAGGATCAAAAGTGCCTTTTCACTTGGGACAGCTGTCTTTCGCCACACATATATCTTGGCTTCCTCAATATAAGCTTTGAGCAGCCCGATTTTGCCTCCCAGTTCCTTCAAGCCTGCCACTGAAAAATTCTTGAGGCCGGATGACTCTATCATCATGCCAACCGTTTGAAGCTCTACAGGCAGTACGGTCTTTGCGTCATCTCGACTCAACCGCTTATCGCGCGGAGGCCGGAGCAACTCCTGTATCAAAGCTTTTGCGAAGTCTTCAATTTGAGGTCTTAATGCAGGGTCTATTGCGTATATTGGATTTAGCACCTCGTCGAGCACATACTCAGCCTGATCTCTACGAAAGGCGCGAAGGGTGTAATAGTTCCCCAGATTCACTATCTCTCTATCAGGATCAACAGCATCGCAGACCTTCATCAGCAGGTCGAAAAAATCACTTCGCAGTGCAAGTATTACTCGCAACTTATCGTCCTTTATTGCTTCCTTCAGCACCTCGACAAACTGATTGCGCACCTCATCCCGTACCGTCGCAAAAATTTCTTCACATTGGTCTATGCACAGAAGCAATGGCTTGTCGGTTCGAGAGTCGGCAGCCGCCGCATCCATATAGCCTTCGACTGCCAGTGCTATTGCCGCGCTTAACTCTTCTTTGCTCGCCGCCTGATCGGATTTGCGATATGGCTCTTTGAGCAGCGCAGCGCGCAGCTTGCCAAATGGATCATCTGCGATGCGGCATTCTATCACTCTGAAATTTTCGCGCGCTTTAGGCAGAAGCGCAGCATTGAGCAGAGAAGATTTACCGCAGCCTGATTCTCCGTCAATTATAAAGAAAGAATTCGCCTCGATCAGCGCCCAACAATCGGTCACTTCTTTCTGCCTGCCAGGAAATATGTCCCTGTCATCACTGCTATAGGGGCGCGGGCCTTTGAAAATAGTTGAGAGATTTGAAGGGGATTTCGGCGGCCCAAGTATCAATCGAGTAACAGCAATCGCCACTTTCGGAAAACGAATCGCAATAATGATAAACAAACCGATCCCGGCAAACAGCCATGTCTGGAAAGTAGTTAAACCCGCTGTGATATCTTTTGTTACTTTAACAGCGGGCGCAATAATAGCTGCTAATGAAACAAATACCTGCCAGTATTTAGCCCCGACCTGTCTTATCAGATTAAGCCGCTCATAAGCCATGAAAAGTTCTCTTACTGATTTGTTGAGGAACCAAGGTGCTGCACATACTCTAAGATTAATTCAGAGATATCTTGACGCTCGCTAGGATATTAAGAATGCTCAAAACAGTCAAGTAATGCGTAGTACCATAAACTATTCAGCCAAAACGGAAGATGCAATGTCTTCGGCCTGGCGCGCACAAGGATTGGTTTTATCAGCGGTTGCAGTTATTGATTAACACAGGCAGGAATTTAATCAACTATAACTATGACAGTTAAGAAACCATCATAGTCCTAGCTGATCGCTTATCGATGCGTTGCTGTTTACTGTATCGGGGTGTCCGTCTTTTGCTCTTCCGCACCCTTTTTCATATCGCCTTTCAGGTGCGAGTCGTACCAGGCGAGAATCCGTTTGTGATAGTCCTTCACTTCATCAACGGTCGTGGTCGGCATGCCGTGGCCGCCGTTTGTATAGCTCACCCATTCGACCTCTTTGCCCAGTCGGCGAAGCGCGTAATACATCTCCATCGCCTGACGCGCCGGTACGTTGTGATCCTGCTCGCCCGTCATCAACAGCAGCGGAGTCTTGATGCGGTCGGCAAACATTATCGCCGATTGCTGAATGTATTTCTGCGGCTGCTGCCAAAGGGTCGCGCCAATTCGGTCCTGACTCTTTTCAGGCGCGTGTATGTTGCGAACTCCAAGGCGGGGGCTGTCGGTGTAGAAACTGACCATATTCACCTTGCCCGAAATGTTTATCGCCGCCTTGAAACGATTCGTCTGAGTGATTAAAAGATTAGTCGCGTATCCGCCATAGCTCGTGCCCTGTATGCCCAATCGCTCAGGGTCGGCTATGCCCATCTCGATCAGTTTGTTTGCCGCGGCGGTAACCCCCTTGACCCACGCTTCGCCCGGATAGCCCGTCTCAAGCGTGACCGACGGCTGCATCACCGCGTAACCGTTCGAGGTCAAAACATTGACCGCACCGCTGAACGTATCGTCGAAGAATTGTTCGTAGATATTGAAGACGGTCGGATACTTTTTCCCCGCCTCGTAATCTGTCGGGTAGTAAAGCACACCGTATGTTTTGTTACCGTCTGCGTCCAGATACGAGACAAGCTCTGTTTTGCTGAGACGCTTGTCTTTGAGTTGCGGATTCGATTCCATCATCCGACGGACGTTTTTAAAATCCGAATCGGCGATGAAAAGCTCGGCAGGCCGATTGCCCTCAGCGACGGTGAACGCGAATGTGCGACCGTCTTTTGAAAGCCGAGGGTTTGAATAGATTCGCGAATCCCTGATCAGGTCGTCGAGCTTCTTTGACTTTACGTTGTATCTCGCTATGCCGCGCTCCCATTTCAGTTTTGAGGCGTAGCTGAGATAAATGTTTTCACCGTCAGGGCTCCAATCGATCACCTGATAGCGCGGCGCTTCTTTCTCTTCTTCGCCGGTCTTTACGAACATCTCTTTCGCGCCTGATGCTGTGTCCACAAGCCACAATCCCTCTTTGTTCGACGCGATAAGTAAATCGCCTTTGGGGTTCAGGCGAACTGTGTTGAATCTCTCTTTCTCTTTCTTCAGCTTGTCCGAATCATCTTTCAATTTGTCTTCGGCTTTTTCTTTATCGCCGTCCGTCTTCCTGCCGGTAATCTGGCGCGGCTCTTTGTCATCAATCGAAGCAAAAAAGATGTTGCCATCTTTCGAGTAGGCATAGCGGCGGCCATCGCGCGACCACGTGGGATTGATCCCTTTGGTTGATTTGATTATTGTGCGCGCCGCGCCGCCTGCCGCCGGGATGATCTGAACCTGATTTTCCGCCCCGCCGATCACGTCATAATCGGTCTTTTTTGTTACGTCTTCCGAGAGAGTGATAAACGAGCCGTCTTCGGACAGATCATAAGAAGCCAGCTTTGTTTCCGGCAAAAGCTCGCGCACGCTACCGCTTTTCACGTCATATGCGACGAGCGAGCGCGTAAGCGACATTCGGCGCAAATCATCCCACGCCAGAAACGGCTCTTTGCTTGAGTGAACGACTACGGAGGCGCGAGTCTCATTCTCGAATTGCGCAGCTGCTTTTTCTGCGCCAATCGTCCGCGCGAAGCGCGAGCAGAAGTTGCGCGCCGTCTGGCGACCACTCAAGCTCTGCGTTGTCCGCCGCGATCTTTGATTGTGGCAGATTGATAGTGATGATTTTGCCGCTTGCTCTCTCCCAGATCAAAGGCTCGAACTGGTCGCCTTTCAGAGCGAATAACGCCAACCGGCTTGCATCCTTAGACCACCTGAGGCCGCGAACCTGTCGCTTGCCCGGAAAAAGCTTCCGCGCATGGGCTGACAGCGTGTCGATAACCCAAACGTCAACCAGCGACGGAGCCGTATAAGTCGGGTCGCCAAACCTGTGATTATCAATCCCTATCCGATCCCGCAGCGAGGCTGTTGTTGCGGCAAGCCATCGGCCATCTTCGCTGAGGTCTGCGATCTGCGCGTTCACCACATCGAGCACATCGTCAACTGTGAAGGCCGGGTTCGCAGATTGCGCGGCTGCGCCGACAGGCAGAGATGTTAAAGAGAGCGCGAATATCAAGACTGCGCAGGCGAGGTTACGGCGATTATTAGAAATATGCATGGCAGTTTCTCCGTTGGTTTGCGTATGGGCACTCGCGGCGGAGTTAATCTACTCCGCACTGCCGCGCGAGTCAATTAATAGAGTATTGCCGTGTGCCGGAGCGCTTCTCAGCCGCGCAATTCTCCGTTATAGTACCCACGCGACCGCAGCGTCTTTCGGTCGCATCCATAATACTTCATCACAATTGCGAGGTATGACGGTATGACTCGATGTCGCGCCTGGAAAGGTTTGATCTTCATCTTATTTTTTATCGCTGTTTTGCCGTTGCACAAAAGCGTTCATGCGCGTGCCGCAGGTGAAATCCCAACGCCCGAAAAATTCCTCGGCTTTCGCGTCGGAGAAGACCGTAAACTCGCCCGATGGGAAAAGATAATCGAGTATATGCGCATAGTCGCAGGGGCGTCCGACCGCGTGCGCGTAACCGAACTGGGCAAGACGACAAACAACAACCCGTTCATACTTCTCGAAATCAGCTCGGCGGATACGATCAAAAATCTCGACCGCTACAAACAGCTTGAACGCAAGCTCTATTTTCAGGGCGGCGCGCCCACAACCAGCGAGCGCGACGAGATATTCCGTTCGGGTAAAGCCGTAGTTTTAGTCACCTGCAATATTCACTCGACCGAGATCGGCTCGTCGCAGATGGTGCTTGAACTCGTTCACCAACTGGCGACGGAAGATTCGCCGCTCGTCAGGAAAATTTTAGACAACGTCATCTTTCTTCTCGTGCCCAGCCTGAATCCCGATGGGCAGATCATAGTGACTGACTGGTACAACAAAAACGTCGGGACGGAATATGAAGCAAGCCCGTTGCCGTGGCTCTATCACCCTTACATCGGGCACGACAACAATCGCGATATGTATATGTTCACGCAGAAAGAGAGTCAGATGACCGCGCGGCTGTTATGGCACGACTGGTTCCCGTCCGTCTGGCTGGACGAGCATCAGATGGGCTCTCAGGGCGCGAGGATATTTGTGATGCCTGCGACCGACCCGATCAATTCAAACGTGCACCCGCTCATCTATCGCTGGAACGGAATACTCGGTCAGTCGCAAGCCGCCGCGCTTGAAGCCGCAGGTAAGGAAGGCATCATCTATAACTCGACCTACACGAATTTCTGGCAGGGCGCGATGGCCTGGAGCGGGTGGTGGCATAATCAAATAGGTTTGCTTACAGAAGTAGCCAGCGCGCGCATAGCATCGCCCATCGAGCAACGCCGCGCTCAACCGGGAAGGGCCGCTGAAACGGGCAACGAAGATTTTCAAGCGCAGATGCGCCGCATGGCCGAAACTCCGAACGAGCCGCTGCCGCCGCCCCGCGATGTGACTCCGAGAACGGAGTACCCGCGCCCGTGGCTCGGAGGACGCTGGACGCTGCGCGACATAGTCGATTATGAATTGATCGCGACGATGGCTCTGCTTGAAACGGCGGCAGAGCAGCGCGAAGGACTGCTCAAGCAGATCTATGAAGTCAATCGCGCGACGGTTGAAGCGGGGGCTAAGAATTCGCCCTCGGCTATAATCATTCGCGCAGACGATCAACACGACCCGCGCGAAGCCGCGCACCTGATCGAGAGATTGCAGATGGGCGGCGTAGAAGTTTCGCGCGCCGAAAGCTCATTTGAAGCCGATGGCAAAAAGTACCCTGCGGGAACATTTGTGATACCGATGAATCAGGTCTTTGCCCGTTATGCAAAAGATCTGCTTGAAAAACAGACCTACCCCGAAGTGCGCCGTTCACCAACTGCCCCGCCTGAGCCGCCTTATGATGTGACGGCCTGGTCATTGGGGATGCAGATGGGAGTCGAGACGGTGTTTGTAAAATCCCAGTTGCCCGACGCGGCGAAACTGACAAAGCTTACAGAAGCTCCCCGACTGGAGGGCACTGCCAGCGGGGCCGGGAAGGAATACCTGTTTTCCTACGCGGGCGCTGATTCTGCCATCGCGATCAATCGCCTTTTGAAAGAAGGCGCGCACGTCGAGTTTTTGACGGATCAGAAGAACGGCAAACCGTTGACATATGTTCGCGCTGCGGGGCCGTCACGCGAGCGAATCGAACGGCTTGCCCGCGAGTTGAATTTTTCGGTTCAGGCTGTCGAGTCTAAAGCATCGGGCAAAGCCTCAAAGAATGGCAACGCTCAACAGGCGAGGGCTGAAGAGGGACAGATTCGCGCGCCGCGCATAGGGCTTTATCAATCGTGGACCTCGAATATGGATGAAGGCTGGACGCGCTGGGTGCTTGAACAGTACGAATTCGCTTACACGTCTCTGCATAATGCAGAGATGAGAGCAGGGAAGCTGCGCGAGAAGTTTGATGTGATAGTGATGCCCGACCAGCAGCCGCGCGACATTTTAGACGGTAACAACTTCCGAACCGTGCGCGCCGAATATCGCGACGGCATTGGAAATGAAGGAGTGGAAGCCCTGCGCGAGTTCGTTCGTGAGGGCGGAACATTAATCACGCTTGGAGCCTCAAGCGATCTGGCGATTGATAAATTCCCGATACCGGTTCGCAACCTCAAGCGGGGACTGACGCGCGACCAGCACTTCGCCCCCGGAACGATAGTGCGCGTACAGGTAGACAATTCGCATCCGCTCGGACTGGGGATGCCTGACGAGACTTATGGCTTTTACAACAACAGTCCTTTCTTCGCGCTTGTCGAGGGCTTCTCGTCTCATAAGGCAACGGTTGCGGCTCGTTATCCCAATACGGATGTGGTCGGATCGGGCTGGTTGAAAGGCGAAGACCTGATGTCGGGACGCGCAGCAGTCGTTGTGGTCGATATGAATCCGGGCCGTATCGTTTTATTCGGGCTACGGCCACAACATCGAGCGCAAACGCGCGCCACGTTTCCGCTCTTGTTCAACGCTTTTTATAGCAGCACGGCGAAAAATAAATCCGTTTTTTAAGAGACGCGACGGCACAGTCATGGTTTGAGCGCTATCGTAAAGTTGCTGTTCGAGATGTTAAAGAACACATTGCCTATCGCTTCAATTTTAATGCGAGCACCTGAAGTTGCGATGTTGGGGACTGTGATGACTTCCGAGCCGTCATTACTGGTGCTCGCAGCAAGTACGTTAGGATAAGTATTGCCGCCATCCGTTGAAAGCAGTATCGTGACGCCCATGCAACTGACCGGAGCCCTGGATGTATTCGCCACATCCCACCTTATGATTTGACGTGTTCCTGCGACCCAGGTCACGCCTCCGCCGGGCGCTTTAACGATAAAGGAACCGACAAAATCCGGGATAGTGACCTTTAAAGTATCATAGGCATAACCGCCACGATTATCCCGCGCCGTGACGCGAAAGTTCATCACTCGGCCAATGGTGGCAAAAGCCTCTCCGGGGCTGAGCGTATTAGAGAGAATATCGGGCAATCGCGGAAACGTTCGCGACATGGTTTTTACCGGATTGAATGAGCGAAAAATTGGGCGAGGCTTTCCGTCACCGTCTGTATCTGGCGGAGATTGCTCGCTGAGGTCGAACTGCTCCCAGCAATACGTAGTTCTATCTCTTTTTGCGATTCGATTAATAATGGTAATATCTGCAAAACATTTCAGGCCGTAACTTTATCCTCTATTCTCTTTTTGGAAGAAGTTGCAGGTAACCCGTCTTGATCTGATCGGCCCAACCCGCAAGCCCGCCGGTTTTGTTCCAGCCCTTGCTCATCTGCATTATGGCGTGATCGCCCAGCGCGCGATAACTTTCAAACTGCGCCTCGCTGAAAAACTGATCGGCGGTCGTTTCGTGCGGAAACATCTTGCTGGTCTGAGCATAGTTGAAAACATCGGCAGGCTCGCCGTTGCAGATCGCCGGTTTGATATATATAAGCGTCCCGTCGCTTACGCCCGCGCCATCCACTTCCGAATAATGAATCGTGCCGACGGCGCAGTACTTTCCTTGCTTATCGCTCTTCCTTGAATAAATCATTATCTTGTCAATCGAGATTCGCACGCCGAGGTCTACTCGTATTTTGCGAAGCGCGCCGCCCAGATCATCGAACGCGCAATCGGGGTCCTGGCTGCCATCGCTTACGACTATGGAGTTACACCGACGAAGCACCATCTCGTAAAACGCAAGGTTCTCGAAGTGGCCGCCATCGGATAGATAGACGTATCTGTTTTTGTCGTCAGTCAGCCCGAATGCCTCTGCAATCAGCGGGCGGACAGAGAAGAAAGGGCCGGACATTTTATAAGTGCTGCTGCCCGGCCTGCCGGGATTGCCCAGCCACCATCCGAGCCTCGCATTAAACAGGGTCAGCAGAAACGTGATTACAGAAGACGAATGATAACCCATGTTCGGACTGACGGCAGCGCCTGAGATGGCGACAGCCGTACCTAGAGAGATGCCGTCATCGCCGCCGTATTCTTTCGCATTCCGATAGCATCCGCGCGCGCCCGTTTCGCTGTCCCTGATCGTGTAACTGCCGCAGTGCAGCGGCGAGGCCGTGAATGATTCGGCCTTTCGCTGTTGCCAGGCGAGGTTGTCGCCGTGGACAAGGTTCAGCGCCATGTTGACGACGTGGAAAGGTTTGCGCGAGCGGAAATTATTTATCTCGTCGGGATAAGCATCTTCTAACAACATCCGGTTGAGCACGATCTGGTTATTGCCCGTCGGGTTCTGCGCAAGCGTTGCTTTTGTCTCCTCGCTGAGCGTCACGTTCGTAAAGCGCGCGTTGTCGTAGATCTGTTCGCCTTCGAGCGTTTCGTTCAACTCCTCAATAAGCAGATCGACCGCAGTAGCCGAATCTGTACGCTCAAGATTGTTTAAAACTTCGAGCGTTTTTGGTATTCGTGTCCTTAAATACTGAGAGAGCGCATCAGACGAGTTTATCAGTTTATTCAGGTATCTCGCAGGATTCGCGAAACTGCCAGCATGAAAAAGCCCCGGTCGCAGTTCGTGCATTTGAATGTTATCGTCCGGGTCGAATCCTGTGAACGGGTTCGGGCAGCGATTTTCGCGCGAAGCTCCAAGGTATGCGCGGATGATGCGATTGCGATACATGGAATGAAGCGAGAACTTGTTTATATTGATGACTACAGACATCGCAAGCCCGATTGCGAGAAAGACTCCAAAGAGAAGAAGCACGACTCGGATTGACGAATAATGAATCACTTCCAGGTGGCCAAACTCTCTGGCCAGAGTATGTGGAAGTGGAGTGACGTGCCAGTCAATGCCTAACGGATTTGTGGCCAGAAGCGATTTCAGCGATATGATGAGCTGGCTGGTTGCAAGCGACAGCGCCACCAGAAAGATCAACACGAACGTAGGCGCGGCCAGCTTAAGCGCAATATCTTTTACAAGAGACTGTTTTCCTTTGCCCTGTTGTTTGTCATTTGCGGCGGTGCCCGCGCTGCGACCGAGCATGACGACGAGAAAGCCTGATATGCCGCCCGCTGCCGCCACTGCCGCCTTCACCGTTACATGCGCTCGTATCAACCAGTCCGGGCCGAAGATGACGATGTAACTGATGAAACTCCAGCCCAGCGCCGCAATCAAAACCCACGCGCCGTATCGAGCCAGCCATTCTCTGTCTTCATCCTCTGTGAGGCGGCTGGCAAGCCCGACAAATAGAGTCACCGCCAGCAGTAGAAGCACAAGAAGCAACGGCAGCGCGAAGCAGACGAAATATTCCGCTTTGGGAATCGCGCCCTCGGCGTCATAAACCGGTTGAGGGAAAACCTGCGTGGCCGCAAGCCACAGGAAATTTCCTCCGGCCAGCCCTACTACGGGAGTGAGTAATAACTCTGTTAAATTAAATCGCCGCAGCAATATTGCATGGACGAGCCACGATACAAAATAGAGCAGGAATCCGAACAGCAGGAATGCCCATGGATATTCGATATGGATGCCGAGCACGGGTGATGTCTGCGTCCTCATATCCTCGCTTGAATTGCGGAGCCAGGCCCAGTACACGCAAAGCAGCAGTCCGAGGGCAAGCGTCGGAACCAGGCACCACTTCAAAAAACCTCCCTGTCCGGCGAGCGATTTATACTTCTCTTCGCGGTACTTGTTAAGGCCCGGGCGAAAGACTGCGATATAGATGACGGCAACGACTCCCAGTATGAAAGCCAGCAACAGCAGGCCGGTCAGTACATATTTTTTTGTAGTTGGATCAAGCAGATTTATGCGAATGAATGAAGTAAAGAGTCTTGGGACGATCAATACGGCAAGCATCAACGGGAAAAAGACAGTCCAGTTCAATATCAGATTGCGAACGATAATTGCGACCAGCGTCCAGGTGTCAGCCGACAGAAGGCCGAGTTTAGGGCTGAGGTAATTGCTGTAGGAGCGCAGGTGTCGAATGGGTTTGGCTTCGGGGTCGAGCGGCGATTGTGGCTTATCTTTCAACTTGCTGAAAACGCCGTCGGCTCCTCCGGGGTCACGATGAATCCATGCCGACAGCCAGCCTCCGACGTAGCCGCCGCCAGAGACCGTGGATAAGTAGTCGAACTCTTTTAGCAGTTTGAGTCGCGCCAGTCCTTGCAGGACGCCGAGCGCAAACGTGGCAGAGCGTATGCCGCCGCCTGAAATGCAGATCGCTGCGCGCTTATTCTCAAGAGCATGGATATGCGCGTAGATGCCCTTGAGCCGAGCTTTGGGAGTTTGTTTGTAATGCGAATCGGGTAGCGGGCCGTGCAGAGCGACATACTCTTCTTCGAGCACTTCGTAGAGCGGGAGGGGACCTGGTTCCGTCATGGCTTTCTCCAATCGACTGTTTTTGAGCGATGTAAGATATGGATGGTATTCCCATATGTGTAATCATCGCGATTGTCTTTTGAGATGCAAAGGGCGCTTCACCGAATTTCAGGCGGTAAGCATAATAGCAGAATTGAATGTATGTGGCATTATGTTATTTGACAGGCAGACGCTCGGTCCAGCCGTCAGGCATGTGAAATAAAGAGAGAAGCGCATATACTTCACTCAAAGCCTTAAGGTGAGCGCTTTTGACGATTATTCCAACTCAAACACAATATCTTTCCGAAGGCTGTTTTTGCCTTTGAGGTCCTGCGTAGTGAAATATTGGCTCTCCTTGCGCAGGGCATCAACAAGTTTGGCTCTTGGCACTTCGGTACCTTTGCCCACGGTGCCATGCTTGCCTGCCATCGTTGAGGCGACACACATTAACCTGTCTGCGGATTCTACGGTTGAACGGTTTGTGAATAAATTCCAGAGGCTTTTCGGCGTCGCATTCAGGCTGCCATGATGCCCTACTTTGTAGAGGTTGACATCGGAAAGCAACTTTCTGATTTTTTCCTGTTCAAGCGCATACATCCAGTTCTCTAACTGCGCGTCGCCCGGAAACAGAAACTTTTTATTTCCCGCCTTAAACAGCAATATCACGCTGGTATTATTCATCACATCATCAAGAGCGCGAACCAGCTCTAACATCTGCTCGCCGCGCAGGGCCTGCATACGGTGTATCAGCCACCGGGTCTGTGCGGGAGGAGTCGCATAGGTTTCCGCGCGTGGGAATAGCTTGCCTTTGCCGGACGCTACCCCCTGACCAGCGAGACCGAGCAGATGCCAGAATTCATCCGGATCTTTGGAGCGCATCCTGGTTATTGCATTCGATTGTTTTACAGTGGGCGGGCCCAGAACCCATGTCCCTGACACCGGGCAGGACGGATTCAAGCCCGGATTTACTGCCAAAATTAACATACTTGTTGCGCCGACCCATGTTCATCAGGTTCTCGACCGCCGATTCGTTCTTTATGTTGTCTTCGCCTAAAAACTCTAGTTGCTTGAACGTCGTGCGGCTCATTCCTGCTCGCAGCCCTTGAATCTCTGTAAGCAATGATGCGGAGATGGCGTGCATGGAGTTGAGCGCGCCTACAAACGATTTTTTACTCGATGGCGTTGTGGCCTCGGTGGCATCGGGCTCGGCCTTGGGGTCTTCGGTCCAGGGTTGTATGACAACAGTCGGTTTGCAGGATGCGATTATGTCGCCAGACCCCTCGCCATTATCGGTTGCGAATCCGCTGATATGATCTTTGTGGCGGTGAGTGGCGACTACCGCAGTCAGCTTGCCGCCACATTGCTCTTTTATATCTTTGGCGACCCGAAGCATGAGGTTTGCCCCGGCGGACTGGGGCTGGCCTGTGCTGCCGAAATCGATCAGAATGTGACGATCCTGCGTAGTGTAATGAAATGTTAGCAGGAAGCAATCGCCGAATCCTACCTGATAGGCGCGCAAGGTCAGTTTTTGTGGTTTAGCAGTCGGCATACTTATTCCTCCTCTTCTATCGCTGTCGGTATGTTCATAGCCCGCCGCCTGTGCAGACTGGAGAAGCGACTCAATTGAGATCTTCCCGGACTGAAATAACCAAATTTCCAAAGGAACTCCAGCCTCTTTGTCTGCCGTTCCGCATTCAGAATGCGATTGTAAATGTGGAATCTCAATCGCCCATATTCATCGAAGATCAACGCGCCTCCTCCATAAAGAGTTACTTCTGTCTCCGGAGGCATACCGACCGGAGCCTTTACTCCCAGAGATTTCAATTCAGATGGGGCCAGTTTTATCATCTGGATATATTCAGCGACAGTCTCTCTGAGCGCGAACCCGTCCGGGCCTATGCGCAGGCAGGGGCGCACGGAAAGCACGCGGCTATATGCATCTTCGTAAAGCCCAAGCGATTTTCGGTTCTCCCAGATGAAGCGAAAGACTTCGTCCGGGTCGCGTTGCATGGATTCAAAATGCGTGCGGTCATAAACAGGCTCGAACTTCGGCGGCTCCCACACCCCCTGCTCGCTGCCATCCCCTGTTGAGGTTGGAGGCAGGCCGTAGCTTTCAAAACTTTTCAGCAGGATTTTTCTGAAATTGTATTTTGAATCGTCCGGCCTGATGGCGCGGTCAGCGGTTAGAAGCGCGCTCAGGAAATCGCAAAACTGCAAATCAACAGGGGGCGAGTAATCCAGAGCGCGGATAACCATGGTCAATAGATAATCGGCGATGCCTGAGCCTTCTTCGACGACCCGGCGTCTATCAAGACCTTCGGGTGACACCTTGCCCAATCCCTTCAGGCGATTCACCCACACTTCGATAAACGCGTTCATCATCGCGGCCACAAGTATCTCGCCGCGCTTGTGCGGTTCGAGATACTCCGGCAGGTTGATGTATGTTTTTGAAGGCGTAAGCTCCGCCGATCTGCGAAGCGGATTGCCTCTTATGCCCGAAAGTTCCTGCCCCATCTCGGCAGCCAATCCGAAGAGCGCCGATTTGCGCAGTTCTTTCGCCGTCAATGACGATGGCTTTATCAACCTTGAGTCTTTGGTTTTTCGCGCCTCCATCCTTTTATCGATCACTGTCTCGACGACATCCGGCACAGAGAAGATCGATAACAGCGCGACTACATCTGAAAACCCTTCGTGGAATGCGGCCTGTTCGGGCGACGAAGGGTCCGTATAACGCTCGCGCAGCCCATCGACGAGTGCGTGTGTTGTCTCGTGGGCTATTACGTCGTGAGACAGACAGCTAAAGACCATGTTTTTCTTTCCCTGAAAATACCCGAACATAAGCGCCTGATCGTTTTCAGAGTAGAAGGCATTGGCATCGGCAAATGCATGTGGCGCGACCTTGATCTGGTGACCGTAAAATCCCCAGCTTATCCTGCGCCCCAGCGCGAATTCAAAGCGGGCCAGAGTTCGCATCACTATTGCGTATACATTTTGAGCGTGAAAGTTCGGGTCCGACAGCAACTTCGAGTCTTTTGCGTTGATGTAAGGGTCAACATCGGCGATTTTGGCCGGTTTGTACAATGTGCCGGTAGACGAATCGAAATCTATGAGCTGGACCCTGTGCCCGCTGGGTCCGGGCGCGAGATTTTCGGCAGGCACATCGACTTGTGCTGTCAGTATCCTGCTGGTTCGGCCATCGTTGACCATAACGCTTGGGTCCTGGGCGATTATGGTCATCTTACGCGTTCGAGGTTGCGGCATATAATCTCTGCTCATAAGCCTCCAATTCTCTGTAACCATCATTTTGACAATGGCAGATTCCGCTAAATTAAAATGCCTTATAGGAATTTCATCGGACTTGAATCGTTGTCCTGCGAAACGATTATACAAAAGGGTGCGTAATTGAAATTCGAGCGGTAGGCATCATAGCAGAAATGAATGTATGTCGCATTATATTATTTGGCTTGCCGCGCTGTACCTTACAAGACCTTACACCTCCCCCGATATGCAGATCGCGGGGAGCTTAAAACTCCCCGCGATGTTTGTAGGTGATCTTATAATTTACGGGCTATCAGGCAATCAGCGATTTGCCGCCCGTCTCGTAGCAAACAGCTTATCTACATCCAGATGCAGCCCGATGTTGAATCTATTCTCTTTTTTCATGCTCATCTCTGTTGCACTTGAATAGGTATAAGCTACCGGTATGCTAATACCTATAGCGATAGGGAGCTCAATCTTGAACTGCGCGCTTGCAATATCTGGTTTTCGACCCGGCATATCCTCATTTTCTTTCAGTCTTTCATAACGCCCGGTGAAAGAATAAGTGATTCTGCTCAGATCTTCTGATATTGAGCGCAACGGATTTTTTGATGATCCTTCGAGTGATATGGAACCACTGAAGTCTCGTATCCTTTCCTGATTCTTCATAGGGTCTGGCTTGTCATATATTGAAAGGTTTGCGTTGGCAACTATATCCAGCGGAGCAACATGACGCTCGAACAGTAGCTTGAACTCGGAATAATCTGAGCCCATCTCTACTCGATGATTCGTATATGCAAAAGTTGACAGCGTTCCTTCAACCATAAAAGTTTTAAGGAAGTCTTCCAACTTCTGTCGTGCTTCTGCAATATTTGAATGCACTCTGGCTAAATTTGTGAAAGAACTGTTCAAACTATCCAGAGTGGCAGTGCTGAGTTTTATATCTCCACTCTTAACTCGATCATAGACAAGCTCTTTAAGATGACACAAGATCATCTGTTTGATGGCAGCGATGACCGCTCTCTTTTTGTCTGGTGTATCCGTGGGATTTGCCTGGAGGTAATTGGCCACCTGAGTTTTTAGGATTGCAGCCAGACTTGAGGGCTTATCTATATCAGTAAGCGGCTCAAGGTTATCATCATCGCTTACCGTATCTCTTAGCTCCTGAGTTACATCTACACGCTGTTGGATGACGGGGCCTATATTCTTATCCCAGAAAGCCTGAAACTTTGGCGAGCGCGTGCTTCGGTCGCCAGTCAGTCTAAGTTTTGCCGACCATTCAGTGAGTTGTTTTCTACTCACGTTTGCAAGTACGTTATCTTTATCGTTGAGATTAAATGTTGCGGAAACCCCAAGGCGATTGAATAGCTCATACCTCTTGTACGTATCCGGGGTATCGCCTTCGACAAGAGCAATCAGAGCGTATGGAGAAGTGCTTAAGGTAACAGCAGTATCACTCAGATTCTGTTGTATAGCACCATGCTCGACGGCAAATCCCAGAAGATTAACCAGTCCCGGTTTCTCAATCGCGCTCGTTGTGCCTCCTGATGTGGCCGAAGCTCCTACCTGTTTATCCGTTCTTGCTGTCTCCCCCAAATATCTGTAAGCCTCCAGGTTCTTTATGTTGGTCTCCATACTCCCGCTGCGAGCATCAGCCACTGCCCAGGCTATCATCTCAGTATACTTGCTGCTTATTGCGGCAGCGCCAACGCCAGCCTGAGTGGCATTCTCCGCCACAATATCAACCAGACGCACAAGGCCCGGAGGCGCGTCTGGGTAACAAGGTGTTTGCGCGATAGAATTGTTTGCCAGGGTAAGAACAACTAAGATCAAAGATATTTTTATTACGAGCTTCTGATTAATCATGGGCGTACCTCCTGTTGGGTCATTCAAATACATCTTACTTAACACGAAATGTGAAGCCGGGATCCTTGTCCGGTGAATTCTCTGTGATTGGAGGGAGCGAAAACGACCCTCCCTGATCGCCTTCAATCGTAATTACTGCGCTGGCGGGTGCGCTAACAAAACTTATTTCCATCACTACATTGAAGACTTTCTTCCCTTTATCGGGAACAGTTAGCGACCATGTGAGAGGTCTTCCTGCCACCGGTTGCATTGCCTTACTAACCTTCACCACATTGGGTGGCAGGCCCGTCAAGGCGACGCTGAGTGTAACTGTTTCGCCTCGCGCGACCCTATAAGTGAAAATATCAGATTGTGTCATGATCATTCCTTTCTGCTACCACTTAGTAAGTGGGCAATCCTGCCTTGATGTTGGTTTCCGGAGCGCATTTCCGATAAGCTTATTTTGAAAATAGCCTGACTAAGCTCACACGGGTCGCGCGCCTGCTTGCGCTTCTGAAATGGATATTCCAGTTACCTCCACGTGCGTGGGGTCGAAGCCCATCTTCACCGGTGTGCGAAAATCAAGCTCATCGATAGCCTTACGCAATCCCCTGCGCAGCGATTGGGGGAGGCTGAAAAATATGCCGGTCTGTAATCCGTGCGCCTCTGCGACCGAAGCCAGGCGTATAAGGTACTCGCGCTTTGGATTAAGCGGGTTGTTATCATCCAGAAGGTCAACCGCGAGGGCTTCCGCCTTACCGCCTGCTCCCGTGACATTGTGAAAACCAAACCGCACCTTGGAGTGACCGGTCCTGAAAGCTATCAGTTGATCTGCGATTGAACGGTGGGCGTCCTGAATTCGCGGTCGAAATCCCAGGTTTTCCATATCCTTGATTATGGCTTCCAATTTTTTAGCAAATGCCGGGAAACATTCCGTGAGTCTCTGCTTGTTACGCTGTTTGCGAGCTTCTTCATTCATAAAGTAAGTTCCTTTTCGTTGTGATCAAAGAGACAAAATTTTTCTCAAGCCATTTTGGAGACCTATCAAAAGGTGTTACTGCCAGCTATGAAGCTGGAACCACCCGGCCCGGTTGAGAACGTCTTTCGAGTAATCTCGATGCGCGGTGAAGAAATCTATGTCGCGCCCATCTCGGATGGCTCTTAGTACATTGCCCGCGCCACAGTTGTATGCTGCTATTGCGGCTTGCAATAGCTCTCGACCATCAAGGCTGGTTCTTCTTTGCAGCAGTCTGAAATTGTTTGCCAGTACTTCACAGCCGAAAAGTATGTTGCTGCGCGGGTCTCTCCAATTCCCTGTGCGGGCAAATTCGTGCGCGTCGAAATCAATCTGCATCAACCCGCGCCCAAAGCCCCCGCCATCAGGCGGAAGCGGGCCTGTCCTGAGCGGCGGTTTCGGGCTTCGTCTCGCAAAGTCGCCTGTGCCTGCCGCTCCTGACCCGGGCGGACGGAGAAGCCGACTCAGTCCCCATCCCGATTCATGCGAACCCATGCCACCAATCACCGAGGCTTGAAAGTTGAACCTGCCAGCGCCTTCATCAATAAACGTTTTGAACGTGAGCGCCTCTACCAGATGCGCCGTCAGCTCAGGATTGTTTACCGAAAAGGTTGTTGGGAACCGGTCGCTCGTGCCCTCGGTGGTCGGAGGCGCTTCTCCTTCCAGAGCTGCCCATGTGAACTCGCCTACTATGCCATCATCATCGAGGTTGTGTTCGCTCTGGAAACGTTTGACTGCTATCTCTGTATCGCGCCCAAACAGGCCATCAATTTCCAGCGAAGCCCCCTGCCGATTTAACAACTCCTGAAGGAGCTTTACTTCATCCTGTAATTCAGGAGACGTGTGGTCGAATCCGTCGTTTAACCTCAGTAATGGTTGGGCCATTGGGTAATTCCTCCATATCTCTCAAAATAATTATCTTCTTCAGTCAGTGATGTGATACACAGATAAAACATTTCAGAATTTTTTTCAGCTAAGCTGATTCGGAAAGCAAACACATTCTGATCGTCTGGAAGCTGCGGGCAAACATATATCCAACCTCGACTTGCGAAGCTTGCTGCCTCCTGACGTTGATGTTGCGCGATTCTTTAAAAAGCGACTTATCTACCTGACAGGTCTTTCATTATCTCTTTCAATTTCGTTGCTCCGGGCGGCTCATCGAACTGTTGAGGAATTGCGGCAGTAAGCGCATCAGGCGAGTAGACAGGTTTTTTTGTCCAACTCTTTCCCCAGTCCGATGTTGAGTAAGTGTAATACCCGTCCTCAATCTTTGGATCGCTGCTATCTTCGAGATGCACAGTCAATCTTCCATTTCCGCTCGAAGTCATACGGAAAGAACTGAATGCGGCCAGGAAGACAGGCTTATCAATCGAAGCAACATGCGCCCACGATTTTCCGCCATCTTCGCTGAAAACTATCTCTAAAGTCGGGCCTGCTCCTTCGACATTTATTTGTGTTATACCCCACGCATACTTTCTATCTCGCGTCGCGGCGACATGGACCCAGTCGGATTGTTCAAGCCCGGATGAGCCTAAATCAAAAAGCGCCCAACTGCCGTTGATTAGAGCGAAGATGGTTGGGCGGTGCTCCGTCATGTTACCCGTCTGGTTGAAGATCAAAGCGGGATAATTATCCATTCCATCAATCGTGAACCGGGGCGTCGATTGCTCAAGGATTTCATCTGTTATGTCATTTGTAGATTCGATCATCTGCTGTTTACCCTTTCTCTATAGCCTATTCATTTCTATATGCTTGTAGCGCAGAAACATTTCATTGATTTTAGGCGAGGGTATGCAAATAGATGGATTTAATCCGGGTGGAGATATAGATACTAATCTAGAAAAGATTCTGAAACACAAGCCGCAGGATGAAGTTTCCGTGTGAATCGCCTTCGAGACGGCGAACTGTCCGCAGGTAACCGGCTTCGAACCGGGCTATCACCATTGTGAACTGCACGCCGCCGCCTATAGCGTAACGAGTACGGTTATCCAAATTACCCGATGCGTTTATGCGCGCGGCGTCGATCATTATCAGCGGCTTTAAGGCATAAAGGTTCGCTTTGTCAGCGATGAACTCAATCGCTGGTTTTATCTCCTTGCCGACAAGTTTTTCGGCCCGTTTCTGAGCGATCTCCGCTGCCTTCTGCGTCGCATCGTCTTCGCTCATTCCCTGATTCATCAACTCCGTGATGATCTGGTCAATCATCGTGTCAGCGATGCCGCCCACGGCGCTGCCAATCGCAAACCCTTTCAACTTATCTTTGAGCAGAATCGTTGACCCGTCATTATTCTCTATCGGCACATTCGGAATCAGCGAGCGCGACAGTCCGGGCACGGGCAGGCTGACGTTTAAATTCATGTGCCAGTAGGATGTCCCGCCGCGCGCGTTTGCCGATGTTGCCTGCGCCTGCCCGAAGCTTCTTATCAAAGGGCCTACGGGCAGTTCCGTCATCAACGGCGAATCCTGAGCTTCGTATAGAAAATTTCGCGCAGAATTCCCGCCGTAAAAACGGGCGTACTCAGGCGTTGCGCCCCACGCGCAACCTGCCCCGGCTAATGCTTCGACTCCCACTGTCTGATTTGTTGCGCCGAACTCTTTCTCGAACCCGAATACGCCCGCAAGCCGCCTGTATGATCCGGCCTGCTTTGAAGGCGACGCCACATCCATCCACACTGCCAGCCTCGAAAATCCTCCGCCCAGACGACCATCAATGATTGAGCGCGCTTCAAAGGCATGCTCTGTGGTTTTCAAATCCATGCCGTTCACCAATCGATTGTTAGCCCATCTGTATTTTCCGCCTGCGGAGATTCGATTGAAGACTTTGCTGTCGGGATGAATCTGTATGCTTGCGCCCAGCCGCGCGACGGTTTTCAAATAACGCCCTTCGCCAAGCGGTTGCTCGTCTGCTCGAAAGTGCCCTTCAATCGCCAATACCTCAAGCCGACTGCCATCGCGCCTTCGCGAAAGCGCGAGGTCTGCGCCCGCGTTGTAAAACGGATTCTCTACAGACCTGCTGCCCCACGCTTTCAAATCGAGTCGCACATCGCTTTTTGAAACACCCTCTCCGCTTAACAGTCTGGGCAGGTCCAGCAGGTTCGTCGATACGCTTAATGACGGAGTCGTCCCGTTTTCTCGATCATAACCGACTCCGAATTCCGGATTGAAAGCGAGTAGCGGCGCAGGCACTCGGTCGTAAAAAGTCGGCAGCAGCGAGCGAGGAACCGGCAGCACGTTCGAGCCGACTTTGTAGAGATCGACTCGCGCGTAGACAGGCTTGATCAGAATGTCCACAACTTTCGCCTGATCGTCTGCCATCACGCACGAGCGAACGTAGAGAACCGAATACATCCCAAGGACTTTCGACTCGATGGTTTTATTTTCGTCTTTTTGCAGGTAAGAAGCGACTTTTTCCTGAGCCTGACTGACCAGCGGAGGAGAGTACTTCTGGCCGACTATACCTGTCAGATCAAGCTGTGCAAGCGAAGGAGTCCATCTGCCCTCCACCTTCACAGAGCGCACAGTGTAATCAGCCGATTCGTCTATGGTCCGGCACTCGCCTGTCTGCGCTTTGCCCGAAGATGCAAGCGACAGCAATAGAAACACGCATGCAATAACATGTGCTTTAGCCATGCCGCCTCTCTTCCGGGCAGAGTTGGTGCCGATGAAATCGCTGTCGAGTGTCACACTTTGAGCAATACTGCCTTTTGAATAGAGGTATGTATCTTGGCTGTCTCCGCGTCGGTCGGCTGATGCCCGTCAGCTAAGGGCTTCACCGCCGGATGAACTTTTGTCCTGAGCGCGCGGGACTGCAACACGTTCACTCCCTGATTGCTCATCGTTTCAAGCGCTTCGGATTCGGCGGGAGTCTGGGCCTGAAATTCAACGCCGACCACCTGCACGAAATCTGTACCGATCTTCTTATAGAGATTGAAGATCAGGTGCCAGGTCTTATCGTTTGTGGGCGAGCAGGTCAACTGCACGGACACGTCGAATTTGAAACCGGCTTCCGGGCTGAATATCATCACCTTCAGCAGAAAAGGGTTGCAGTTTTTCGTGCCTGTGGTCGTAATGGTCGTGGACATGATCTTAACTCCTTCAGAGTTTATTTGGTGAGGTTGCTGGCGCAGGTTCTTATTTTACTTCAAAGGTCGCAGAAGTCGAAGGCGTCTCCCACACGCGCACCTTATAGACTTTTACTCTGTCGTCGTTAAGCTCTTCGGCAACTTTGTGGAGGATGAAACCTGCAAGATGTTCTGACGACGGATTGAGTTCAATATCGAACGGTTTCAGCTCGTTGAGATTTTGATGATCCAGATATTGCATCACGCGGCGCGTGGCCGACTTCAGTTCTTTGAAATCGACCAGCATCCCTACGCGGTCGAGTTGCTCGCCTCGAACATAAACTTCGACTTTCCAGTTGTGCCCGTGCATGTTCTCGCACTTGCCCTGATAACCACGTAACGCATGCGCTGCGGAAAACTCTTCTTCGATCATTACTTCATACATAGGCTTGTCCTCTAAATCCCGACTTCGCGTTCCATCTACAAACTAAAAGACCGCAATGGCTTTGTCAATGAATTGGCAGGTTGCACGTCTATGAAGGGCATGGATTTTTGCAAAGTTGACGCTGTTTCAAACCGGGTGCTAAGCTTTATAGTTCCAGGAAGCTTTGCGCGGCTCACTGTGCGCCGCGCTTTTGAATATAAAGCAAGGAGCATCTCAGACCGACTGATTAATCATGCCATTTTGGAAGCGAAAAAAAGAGCCGGAATATATATCTCTGGGGCTGAACCGCGAGGCGACCGCAGAAGAAAAAGAGATAGCCGCCCGCCGCGATAAAGGGCCTGAACCTGAATTCATTGAAAAATTCAAAACCGCCGTTGCCTCGACTCGCGAAACACTCTCTGAACGGATCGAAGCTGTCGTAGGAGGTCGCCGAAAGATTGACGCGCAGGTGCTCGACGAGCTCGAAGAAGCCCTGATCGGCGCAGACATCGGCGTGCAGACTTCGCTTGAGATAATAGAAAAAGCGCGTCAGCAGGTGAGCCGCAACCAGCTTAATGATGCTGACGAGTTGAAGCGGTTAATCAAATCCGAACTGCGCGCCATTCTCGATTCAGCCGAGCGCAGTCGAAAGAGCGGAACTGTTGCTTCGGAAACGGAAGTGCCGCTCGATATCAAACCTTATATAGTGATGGTCGTCGGCGTGAACGGTGTAGGCAAGACTACGACGATTGGAAAACTCTCGCACCGCATAAAGAGCGAAGGGAACGAAGTGTTGATCTGCGCGGCAGACACGTTTCGCGCAGCCGCAAACGATCAGTTGAAGATCTGGGCCGAACGTTCAGGCGTGCCGCTCATTCAACAAAAGCCCGGCACTGATCCGTCCGCCGTGC
The DNA here is from genome assembly GCA_963804815.1 of Blastocatellia bacterium. GTDB lineage: Bacteria > Acidobacteriota > Blastocatellia > UBA7656 > UBA7656 > DATEKX01. Next base: position 1,247,428 of record CAWDRU010000002.1, read on the forward strand.
TCTTTGATTCAATAAGCGCGGCGCGCGCGCGCAATGCCGATGTGCTGATAGTCGATACGGCAGGCCGTCTTCACACAAAGACGAACCTGATGCAGGAGCTTGAAAAGATGCGGCGCATCGCAAGCCGTGAAGTCGAAAAAGCGCCACACGAAGTGCTGTTGGTGATGGATGCGGTCACGGGCCAGAACGGGCTTGAACAGGCGCGGCAATTCACTCGCGCGGTTCCTGTAACGGGACTGGTCTTAACAAAACTGGATGGGACTGCCAAAGGCGGCATCGTAATCGCTATCGCTAAAGAACTCGGAATACCGATTCGTTACGTGGGCGTAGGCGAGCAGATGAACGATCTGATCGAGTTTTCGCCCGATGCCTATATCAACGGGCTGTTCGATTAAAACGGATTTCGTTTGAATTACCTTGTAGGGGCAGGGCTTGTCCCTGCCCGGATGGTGCGCAGCACCATGACAGTCATCGCCTGCGGCGATCCGGGCAGGGGCAAGCCCTGCCCCTACAAGTAATCTGCGGTGAGTATCCTTACCCTACCTTCGCTTCCGCGCCCGATTCCATCAAGGCTTCCTGTTCTGCTGCGTATGATCCGGGCAGCGCCGCGTGAGAGAAGACTGTCTCTCTCAGTTCCATCTGCATTCGCATTCCGAACTTCGGCCTCAACGTAATCATCGGCTGCATTGCGATCTGCTGGTCCGGGGCCAGTCGCATCTTCCACTTCCGGGCAATCGTCGAGATCAACAATACACCTTCCATCCACGCGAACGGCTCGCCTATGCAGACGCGAGGCCCGCCGCCGAATGGGAAGTAAGAAAATTTTGGCCGCGCTTCTCGCGCGCCCGGCTTCCACCTTTCAGGGTCGAACTTTTCAGGCTCCGGATAGTATCTTTCGTCGTGCTGCATGACATACGGACTCATCAGAATTATCGAACGAGCCGGGATACTATATTTGTCAATCCGGTATTCTTCGAGCGCGCGGCGGCCAATAAGCCACGCGGGCGGATAGAGTCGCATCGCTTCGGAAAATACCATCTCGGTATATTGCAGCCGCGCCACATCTTCAGCCGTCGGCAGATTGCCTTTTAGAACCGAATCGATCTCTTCGTGCATCCGTGCTTCTATGTGTGGATTTTGAGAGAGCAGATACCATGTCCACGTTAAAGCGTTTGCCGTCGTCTCATGCCCGGCCAGAAATATAGTCATCGCTTCGTCGCGAAGCTGTTCGTCGGTCATTCCTGTGCCGTCGCCTTCAACGTCCTGGGCCAGCAACAGCATCGACAGAAGGTCGCCGCGATCTTCGCCTGTCGCGCGCCGTTCGTTGATTATTCTGTAGATCGTTTGATCGAGTCGCAGCTTTGCCTTTGCGAATCTGTAATTGCTCGGCAGCGGAAGCTTTTCCAGCAGCCACGTGAAAGGCATCGTGATTCGGTCGAACAGCTTCATTATATCCGTCAGCGCCTGCCCTATCTCTCCGGCTTCGGATTCAACGTCAGCGTCGAATAAAGTCTTTCCGACGATTGCCAGTGTCAGCCGCATCATCTCCTGCGAGATGTCGAGCGTCTCGCCGCTTTGCCAGCGCGATTGCGCCCGCTCGGTGTATTCAGCCATCACCGTTGCGTATGCGTTGATTCGACGATGATGGAATGCTGGCTGCGCGAGACGGCGCTGGCGACGATGAAACTCGCCTTCGCTGGTCAACAGCCCTTCGCCCAGAAACTTCTTTGCCATCTCAAGTCCTCGACTTTTGACGAAGTTGCGATTGCTCGTGACAAGCACATCTTTGATGTAGTCGGGATTGTTGAACATGTAGAGGTCCTGCGGGCCGAACTTGAGATGGACTATGTCGCCATGCTCGCGCGCGGAATTCATCAGGAACCTGATCGGCTCGCGGCGGAACTCCATCAGGTGGCCGACGAGGGGTTTACGCTTTGGGCCGGGCGGAAAATTATCAGTTGGCATCAATCACTCCATTCAAACGCGAAACGGAATTCAAGCTGTTATTATGCCCGCTCACTTGATTGAGTTGCCAGCGATAGTCGTTTAGAGTTTGAAAACTCTGCGCGCATTTTCTCTTAGGAAACCGGCGCGCGTTTCATCAGGCAGGCCAAGCTCGTTCACCTGTTCGACGCACTTTTCAAGCGATAGCTGCGGAAAATTCGTTCCGAATAAGACTTTCGCTTTGCCGTATGTCTTCATGTAGTGGATCAATTGCGGCGGGTAATAACGAGGCAGATATGCGGAAGTGTCAATGAAAACATTCTCGTGTTTCCAGGCCAGCCCGATCATTTCATCGGTCCACGGGTAACCGATGTGCCCGCCGACGATCTTCAATTCGGGAAATATGAGCGCCACTTCGTCGAGGTAGGGAACAGGTCTCCCCGTCTCCGAAGGCATCAACGGGCCAGTGTGCCCGACCTGTGTGCAGAAAGGGATATCGAGTTCGATGCATTTGACGTAGAGCGGAAAATAGAATTTGTCATCAGGCGGGCGTTTCCATAGCCACGGCACCACGCGCAATGCTTTGAAGCCGAGTTCTTTGACAGCGCGTTCCAGTTCGTGAACTGCTTCGACAGGCTTTTCAAGATTGACTGCCGCAACGCCTGTGAATCTGTCTGGAAACTGCCGGGTCATCTCTGCCACTTCGTCGTTGTGAATCACCCACTGGCCCGGGCGATGCCACGCCGACAGCATCAGCGTTTGAATGCCAGCCCGGTCCATAGATTCGATGATTTCTTCGGTCGCAAGTCCGGATTCGAGTATCCGCGAAGAGCCGGATTGCTTGAAAAGGCGAGTGATTTCCGGCAGCTTCTGATAAGCGGCACTGATCGCCGGTTGCGCCCACGCATCAATGATCGAATTATCTTTATCGAGAGCCATTTTCTTTTCCGAATCAATTTGAAATCATCAACGCGGGCGCGGGCGGAGACTTCCTACAGTAAAGCTCAAAGGCTCTTTTTCTGTTACTGAAGATTCCGCGCGCGCAGAGGCTTGAACTGTAAAATTACTCTTCACAGGATTTGCTTCAACTGGTTTAGCGGCTGATGATGATTGCCCCGAAGCGCCCGAAAGAAGCTTTTGTATGCGCGTCCATCGCGGTTTCTCATCGCCGACGAGGCGCTTCAATTCTTCGCGGGCCGCCGCGTCTGAAAGATTGTCAGCCGCCGCCGCGACCTTATCGAGGAAGGGCATCAAATAACCAAAGTCCTTGTCGAATTGTCCCTCTGCCATCATCTATCTCCTTAGCTTGAACCTGATTATCAATGAAGGAGGCAATCAGCGCAACGCGACTCGCTAATAATAAAACCACACCACGCTTGCAGTGCAGGTTGATTTGCTATAGATTATGCGACGCCACAGTGGACGCCACAGGCGTAAAATCTTTTCTCATCCATCTTCAATACATATTGCGGGAGGCCAGATATGTTGGCAAACATTAAACAGTCGCGAGGGATTGATTGCGCGAGGCGAATAAAAACCGTCTGCATCGCTCTTGCGCTTTTGGCAACCTCGGCGCTCGTTCCGAGGGTCGCGCGCCTTGATGCGCCAACTGCCTGTGCGATCAAGGATGCGCAGATAATTACCGGTTCCGGCAAGACAATCGCAAAAGGCACAGTCGTATTTCGCGATGGCTTGATAACGGATGTCGGCGAAAACGCGCGCATCCCTGCCGACGCGCGGGTCATTGACGGCACAGGAATGACTGTCTATCCGGGCATCATTGACAGCTTCACCAGTCTCGGACTTCCTCAGCCTACGCAACCGGCTGTCCCGGCGGGGCCTGGAGGAGGCCGTCAGGCGGCGCTTGCGGCGGCTGCCGCAGGTCAGCAACCGAACCCCGATCAGGCGCTGGGCGATCCTTCGATTTCAGCGGCAGATCAGGTGAAACCCGGCGGCACAGGTGTTGAAGATGCGCGCTCTGTCGGCATAACCGCTGCGCTTACAAGCCCGCGACAGGGGCTGTTTCCGGGACAAAGCGCGGTAATCAATCTGGCCGGTAACGAAGCCTCGCGGCTGGTGTTGCGCGCGCCTGTCGCCCTGACTGTTCAGTTCGCAACCACGCCGGGTTTCTTCGGCCAGTACCCGAACTCACTGATGGGAACAGTCGCTTTCATACGGCAGTCGTTTTACGATGCGATGCATTACAGGGATGAGAGTGACCGATACAACCGCGTCAAACGCGGCGTTGACAGGCCAAAGTACGATAAGAAACTCGCCGCAATGCAGCCTGCGCTTAAGGGCGATATGCCTGTGCTCTTCGTAGCGAATTCGGAAGGCGACATTCGCCGCGCGCTTATGGTCGCAGACGAGTTCAAACTTAAGCCCATCATCGCAGGCGCGCTATATGGTTATCGCGTAGCCGCTATGTTGAAGGCGAAGAATGTGCCTGTGATTCTTTCGGTAGATTTTCCGAGGCGGCCTGCTGACATGGCCGATGATGAGGATGAAACAATTCGCGTGTTGCGCGCCCGCGCAGAGATTCCGAAGGGCGCGGCAATGCTTGCGCAGGCGGGCGTGAAATTCGCTTTCACGTCGGGCACGCTTCGCCCCGCCGATTTCATCGCCAACGTGCAGAGGGCCGTTGAAAACGGACTCACGAAAGATCAGGCAGTGCGCGCGCTGACGATGAACGCGGCTGAAATTCTCGGAACTGCTGACCAGTTGGGCAGCGTCGAAGTCGGCAAAATAGCAAACCTCGTCGTTACGAGCGGCGATTTGCTGGCAAAGGATACGAAAGTCCGTCACGTCTTCATTGATGGCTCTGAAATTGAATTGAAGAAACCGGAACCCGGACCACAACGACCGGGCGGAGGCATGGGGCCGGGCGGTAGACCGGGCGGGCAGGCAGGCGGACAACCCGCAGCGCCTCCAGTTGATCCGACCGGTGAATGGACGCTCGTGGTTCACTCGCCTCAAGGCGACATAAATGTGCGTTTGAGCCTGCGACGCGAAGGCGAGCAGATACTGGGCAGCCTTACAGGCCCGCAGGGGACCACGGATATCAGAAACGCACAAATGACCGGCAACCAACTGAGATTCAGTTCGAGCGTGCCGATTCAAGGCGATACGGTCGATGTAACCGTCACAGGAACAATCGAAGGCGACACCATGCGCGGCGCTATGGTCATACCTTCGCTTGGCTCGTTCGAGTTCACAGGCACAAAGCCGAGGTAGAACGATTTTGGATTTCGGATTTTGGATTGAAGATCGATAACCATTGATCGGTTCAATCCAAAATCCAAAATCAGATGGGGGTAAATGATGAAAAAACTTAACGCGATAATCTCATTAGCTCTGACTCTGACAATGACTGTTTCCGCTGTTGCTCAGAGTGGCACGAATCAAGGTTCGCAATCGGCACCGCGCGAGACCCTGATTCAAAACGCGACCATAATGACCGCTTCACATGGCACTATAAAAAACGGCTCGATACTGATCCGCAATGGAAAGATCGTCGAAGTCGGGCCGAACGTTAAAGCGCGTGACGCGAATGCTCGCATCATCGACGCTACGGGCAAATATGTCACGCCCGGCATCATCGATTGTCACTCCCACACGGCTGCCGAAGGCAACATCAACGAAGGGACGCTATCGGTCACGGCAATGGTTCGCATCCGTGACATTATCAACCCTGAACACCCGAACATCTATCGCCAGCTGGCAGGTGGACTGACAACCGTAAACGTCCTGCATGGCTCAGCAAATGCCATCGGCGGACAGAACGCAGTCCTGAAACTGAAACGGGGCAAGCCTGTCGATGAATGGTTCATCGCAGATGCGCCGCCGGGGATCAAGTTCGCTTTAGGCGAAAACCCCAAGAGGTCGAACAATCAGGGTATCGCGCCGGGCGTGGCTCGTCGTTATCCCGCGACCAGAATGGGCGTCGAAGAGACTATCCGCGAAGCCTTTACCCGCGCAAAAGACTATATGCGCGAATGGCAGGATTATGAGTCGAAAAAATCGACGGATAAGAACGCCATCGCGCCGCGCCGCGATCTCATGCTCGATGCTTTAGTCGAGATACTTCAGGGCAAACGGATGATCCATTCGCACTGCTATCGCAATGACGAGATAGTGATGCTGTTGAATCTTGGCGACGAACTTGGCTTCCATGTTCAAACGCTTCAGCACGTGCTCGAAGGCTACAAGGTCGCAAACGAAATCGCCGCGCACAAAACGCACGGCTCTACATTCGCCGATTTCTGGGGCTACAAAATGGAAGCCTACGATGCCATCCCTTACAACGCCGCTTTGATGGCATCGCGCGGAGTGAATGTTTCGATCAACTCGGATTCAGACGAGCGCGCACGCCGTCTATACCTCGACGCTGCAAAGTGCATGAAGTACGGTGGCATGACCGAAGAAGAAGCGCTGCGAACAGTGACGCTCAATCCCGCGATGCAGCTTGGGATTGACAAGCGAACAGGCTCGATTGACGTTGGCAAAGATGCCGACATAGTGATCTTCAGCCAGCATCCATTCTCTGTTTACACGATGCCTGAGATGACCATGATCGAAGGCGAAATCTACTTTGACCGCAAAGTCGATATCGAACAGCGCGAAGCGCTCAAGCGCGAAAAGGCCGAACTCATCAAGCGCGAACGAGAGCAGCGCGGCGGCCCGCGTCAAAGGCCCGGTCAGGATAGACCGGACGATGCGCAGCCTCGCCCTACCGAAATTACAGAGCCGATGCGCTAACAGCGAGCAAGGAGAACGATGATGAAGAGGATTGGAATAATCTCACTGGTTCTAGCTTTTGTAAGTTCAGTGATCGCGACGAGCGGCGTTCGTGATGTTTCGGCGCAGACCGGAAACGAGACTTATGCGATTCGCAATGCAAAGATAGTAACCGTCACCGGGCCTGTCATTGAGCGAGGCACTGTGGTGATATCAAACGGCAGAATCGCTGCGGTCGGCGCTAATGTCGCTGTGCCGTCGAATGCCAAGGTCATTGACGGTACGGGGCTTTCGGTTTATCCCGGTATGATCGATGCGGGCACAACTCTTGGGCTTGAAGAGATCAGCTCGGTCGCAGGCTCGGTTGATTCGGCTGAAATCGGCGACAACAACGCTAATGTTCACGTTGACGTTGCGCTACATCCTGACAGCTCGCACATCGCCGTCACGCGAGTCAACGGCATCACCTCTGCATTGACTGCGCCGGACGGAGGCACCATCGCAGGCCGAAGCGCGATGATCAATCTCGATGGCTGGGTGCCGCGCGATATGGTCCTGAAATCGCCCGTCGCCATGCATATGAGCTGGCCCGGCGGACAGGGGCGCGGCGGCGATTTCGCATTCTTCGGTCAACAGAGATCGATAGCCGAACTCAGGCGCGAGCAGGACCGCCAGATCAATAGCGTGAAAAAGATACTGCGTGATGCGATTGCTTATGGCAACGCAAGGGACGCACAGGCGAAAGATCCGAAACTACCCAGACAGGATGTCGATCTCAAACTCGAAGCGCTCGTCCCTGTTGCGCGTGGCCAGATGCCAGTCGTCATCAATGCCAACGTTGAGGGCGACATAAAAAGCGCAATAGCGTTCGCTGACGAGATGAAGCTGAAGATAATCATTTCGAGCGGAGTTGAAGCCTACAAGGTGGCAGATCAGCTGAAAGCCAAAAATATTCCCGTGATAGTTGGCCCTGTGCTCAGAATGCCGAACAAAGAAGACGACCCATACGATGCCGCTTTTACAAATGCCGGACTGCTCTCGAAGGCAGGCGTGAAGATAGCGTTTCAGACCGGCGATTCCGCGCACGTGCGCGATCTGCCGTATCACGCGGGGATGGCTGCCGCATTCGGTTTATCGAAAGAAGAAGCGCTGAAAGCCGTGACGATTTACCCCGCAGAGATATTCGGCGTGGCCGACCGCATCGGATCAATAGATCAGGGAAAGATTGCAAACCTGATCGTTACTGACGGGGACCCGCTGGAGATACTCACGCAGGTGAAATACCTGTTTATCAACGGACGGCAGATACCGCTCACGAGCAGGCACACGGAACTGTACGAAAAATACAAAGCTCGCCCATAAAGCACAGTTCAGATGGCAGAGGTCAGAGGCCAGAGGTTAGTAACGGCTACTAACCTCTGGCCTCTGACCTCTGCCGTCTATGTCTTGTTTTGCCGTTGGTGAGGCGTTCAGTAACAATATTGCATCAGGAGCGAATCGCTCCGCTAATCGATCTAAAATAACTCCGCCGGATTATCAATAAACCTACTCCATTTCGGTTATCACCTCGCTCAGGAATATGCATTGCACATAGCCGGTTTGAAAGGGCTCTGACAAGCACAGGTGTATCTATTGATGTATCCCCCCTTATTCAAAGGTCTAATCTGCCTGGTTTTCGTCACACTGATTTTTACAGGGCTGACAGCACTGGTTTGCTTTTTTCGCATAAGAAAGTTCAGGAACACAAAAGACAGAGAGATTGTGAAGGATAGGCTGTCGCGGCAAACTGCGCCGCTGGATCGAGAGGGCGTAACGCGTGAGCTTACACGGTTGCGCGATGGCGGAGAACTGAATATGTCGCTGATTGAGAATATGTCGGCTGAGGAGCGCGCGCTGTTTGAAATCGTCCTTATCGATGCGCTGACCAAATGGTCGCGCGACGATCAGCACAGGCTCCGCTCAACGCTTATTAAGCACGGCTATGATGAACAATGCTCTCGCCGTTTGATGAAAGACGCGCTTTCCGACAGCGTTCGGGCATCAACACTGCTTTCACTCCTACGCCCGCACTCAGCCGACAGATCGCCTGAAACAGATCGTTACAGGAAAACAGCCAGCGGCAATGGCGCGCACTAGACTCTGATTATTATATCTTCTCTCCGGCGGGATCTACTTTGATTGCAGACTGGTGCGAATTGCGCTCTGCGCGTTTGAACATTTCCAGCCGGTTGCCCGCCTGATTATAACAAACTTCGTCCATGATGTGATTAATCAGGAGCAACCCGCGCCCATTCGGCTCAAGCAACCGGCAGGGGTCTGTAGGGTCTGGAACTTTATCTCTCTCGAACCCTGAGCCTTCGTCTGCTACTGTGAACCGCGCGCCGTCCGCGCTGAACTCCGCGACTATGTGAACGGCCTTTCGCGCATCGCATTTGTTTCCATGCTTGATGGCGTTCACTATTGCTTCATCGAGCGCAATCAGCAACTCTGAATCTCCGGGCTTCAAGACGCCCAGCTTGAGCATTCGCTCGTTCAGATAATCGAGCACGCCATCCATATACTTGATGTCGCTTGGCATTTTGAACGCTATGCGTTCTTCAAGGAAGGGAAGGAGGTGGTCGAGTTCAATGCGGTCTGGCTTCGTGGTTACTGAACTATTGAATATGTCCGAATCTGCGGTTGTGCTAACGGCTTTCGATTCCTGCTGCTCTTGAGGATGGGCTAGGCTCTTACTTTTTCGCCTGAGGCTACCTTCATCTCTGCGCATAAAATCTTTTACTTTCGACCGAACATAATTTGAACCCCTTTTTACTGCACTCAACTGTTTGTCCCGCCTCCTGCAAAACGAGTCTTAAGATATAGAACAGATATTACTTCCGCTTTGCCAACGAACATTACGTTTCAAAATTGTAAATGTTTCAGTCGAGAATGAAAAGGTGGCGATTAACATTAAAAAATCACCCGGATGGTACCTTCGCAGGTATCGGTTTTTTTATTACGCGAAATTTAGTTAGAGGTAAGCGCAGTTGGATAGCTACCGGAGGCGTGGTTTTTGGCTATCTTTTGTGGAGCAGGATGCGGCCAGCGTAGGTGGTAAGGGTCAATCGCGGGCCTCCGTTGAGATGAGAGCCTGAGATTCCTTTCGGGCCTTTCGTAGCGCCGCTGAACCGGGAGAGAAAACTGCCGAGATTTATATTTTCACTCAAAGCGCGAGCATTGAGATTGAAAGGCGTCGAGTCAGGGACGGTCACATCGATATCGCCCTTCATCGACTGCAAACTGTAAGAGCCGCCCTCATGAAGCTCCCCATCCATGAAAATATCGCCCGTTGTGACCTTTACATCGACCGTCGGGCTGTTGACGCCAATGAGCCGGACATTGCTGTCAATCGAGTTGACGCTGACGTGCCCTGTCACGCCTCGGACTTCTATGTCGCCCATGAAATTTTTCAGCGTAAGCGAAGCATCGGGCGGGACTGAAACTTCAAAATCAGCGCGACCTAACCGAAGGTCTCGTTTGACCGTGATTGTGATGTCGTCTCCAATAGTCTGATCCAGGATCGAAACCGACGGCGCAGAGTTTGCGCGAACAGAGACGGTCTTTCTATCCCATGCGTTGACGCGGATGTTTCCATTCACGTTAGAGATCGTCAGGCGCGGCGTGTCATGTGGACTGTAGGATCGCTCGAATTTGTTGAGCGAGTCAGCGGCAATCGGCGCAGGCAACCGGGCGACGCATGCGAAGAGCGCAAGAATTATTGAAGACAGGAGGGCTGCTCGTCCTGATCGATTCTTTTTCAGACTCACCATCGCTTGCGCCAACCCGCACCTCTATAAAGAAAGCTTTGCTGAATTTTAGAAGCTTTGAAACCCTTCGAGCAATCGCACTTTTTCACGATATGCATTGAGCATCAACTCTTGTGATACGTCGTCGGTAGGGTTGTCGTTCAATTGATGGCGGCATTCGGCCAGCGACTGGTTTATATAGTACATATTTCGGTCGAATGTCGCGCGAAGCTCAGCGTTCCAGGCGCTCTTGCGCTGCTCGATAGTCTCGGAAAGTCTGCTGACATCTTGTTCCAGTTGTTGAATGTCAGGATTCGATAATCGCTGCAAACTATCCGCGCTAACTTCTCCAACGCTTGCAACCATGCTCTGGTTGTGAGCCACGTTGCGTCCTGTGATGAGCACGCCGATAGAAATAACGATTGCCAGCGCCGCCGCGCTTGCGACCATCTGCGGAATCGAGAGATTGAAGTTGCGAGTCTTCAACTGCGTCCACCACGCGCCCGCGCCAGACAGAAATCCTGCGGGCTTTTGTTCGGCTATGTCTGATTGAATACGCGCCCACAATGAGCCGGAAGGCGACTGCTCCGGAAGTTGATGGCTGAAATGAACTATCTGAAGCAGGTCGTCGCGCACAGCGCGGCAAGGCTCGCAGTCGGCCAGGTGCCGCTCGATTTTTACCTGCTCGCCCAGTTCAAGCAGCCCGTCAATATAATCTGATATGAGTTCCTGACACTGCTTGCAAATCATTTAAATCACCCAATCCTCCATAATGATCTTGCAGGGCAACTGCGAATCGCCTCTTTCGACTACTTCGTAAGCAGCACGCGCAATTTCATTCGCGCTTTATGAAGCTGCGATTTTGATGTCCCTATGCTGACTTTGAGCAGGTTGGCAATCTCTTCGTGCTCGTAGCCTTCGACATCATGCAGAACGAAAACTGTTCTATAACCCGGCGGCAACTCCGAAATGGCTTTTTCAAGCGCCAGTCGATCTACCATCGAGATGCGCCGCGTGCTTTGAATCGGCGTCTCGACGACATTGGTGAAATCGCCTTCCTCGCTTGTGTGCTCAAGCTTGACCCCGCGTTTGCGAAAATGCATCAAAACCTGATTTACGGTCAAGCGATGCAGCCATGTGGTAAATGCAGAATCCCCGCGAAAGCTGCCGATTTTTTTGTACACCTGGAGGAATGCCTCTTGTGTCATGTCTTCGGCCTGCGATGTGTTGCCGAGCATTCTTAAGCAGAGCGAATAGACGCGCCTGTGATGCTGCTCGTAGAGCTTCTCAAATGCCGCTGTGTCGCCAGCCGCCGCTCGCCTGGCTAACTCCAGGTCGGATAGGGATTGGCTTCTCTCAGCGGTCACGGTCATTATTAATCTGTTTATTGCGGTAGCCATGACCTCACAGCCTGAGATGCGATGGCCCTAAATCCGGTTGCCTCAACATTATAGCATTTACCGCAGGAAGATTAAGCGAAATTAGGGGAATTGACCGGAAAGCAAAACAGGCAGACGATAATCAGCGCGCTTATCACGCCGATTATCGCCTGCCTGCTACCCTGCGTACGGGGACGAAGGTGGCTGTCAGGAATACTCGATCTCTATTCTTCTCCGCCGCTTGTGCTTGTTCTCATAGGCGCACCGGGCACAGCATTGTTCGTAAGCAACCTTATATCGACTCGGCGACTCAACGCGCGGCTGCTGGCAGGAGCGGTTTCACCGGTAGAAACATTTTCAGTTACCGGTCTTGTAGCCCCAAAGCCGATTGCAAACATTCGCATCACAGGGACGTTCTGCTTGTCTGCCAGATAGCGTTGAACTGCTTCTGCCCTCAACTGCGCGAGGTTCTGGTTGTAGCGCGTGGCCTTTGCCGTGTCGCCGAAACCGGTTATTTCAAGAATGAATCCGGTTCGGTCAGAGATCTGTGATGCAAGCTGATCAAGCTGCGCCATGGCTTCCGGGGTGAGCTTTGCGCTTCCCGGTTTAAAGAAGACCATCGCAGTATTCTGCACCGTATATTTGTCGAGATTGGCTCGAAGCTCTTCAACGTTGCGCTCGATACCGGTGACGCGCGTGTTGGCCTGTTCAGCCGAAGATGAAGCGCGATCTGCCGTTGATTGCGCTCTGTCTGCGCGGCCTCGAACGTCTTCAATACCAGAATTTAACTCAGAAATGCTTTGAGTATTGCGGCGGGATGTCTCTTCTAATTCAGTTGTGCGATTCTCAAGCGGCGTGACTCTTTCGGCGACACGATTGCGCACGTATTTTTTAGTTGCGCAACCGGACTCGAAAACAACCGCAAACACCATCAATAGGGCGACGGTAACCAGTTTATACATTTGTTCAGACCTCCTGAGATCTTTTGATTTAACCGAAAGATGGTGCAAAACCCATCAGCCAAGCTAACTCTAAACACGGGTTTCATCTGCTATCGCTGTGCCACTTTGCCTGCTCAGTCAGGCTTGGCATAACTCGCTTTATCACAGCACTTGAAAAATTTGTAGAACAACGCCGATCCCGGAAACTGTATTAGTTTCCAACTTAACCCGGAAAAAATTACATACTCGACTGAACAGAAGTATCCGCTACGCGATAAAAACAATTGACACCGCCCCTGCCCGTTGTAAAATCGCCTTGATTGGACGAATCAGTCCCCGCAATGATTTTTTGATATAAACCCCCTTGAGAACAATTCATTGATGTATTCACTTTTTTATGTGCTTAGTAAGCAGCATGGCGACGAGTTTGCGCCAGTTCGATCTAATGAGCAGACCGTCAGGCGGCTAATTGGATATTTTGAAGATATAGTAATTGAGCAGAAGCTGTCGGCGCTTGTGCTCGAAGGGCGCTGTCTGAACGGCGACATTGCGCGCGAGGTCGAGCGCGCAGGCAAACTCGCTTCTGCCGCGAGCCAGATATATTTATTCTCGTGCGGTCACGATTGCACTGCGAAAACCTGGAAGCCGGAAGAGTTTCCGAACCTCACGGTTCTCGAAGAATTTGAACACCACAAAATTGAGACTGGCCCGTTCATACTTGTTATGGAGCCGCGATTCTGCGGCCTGCTTGCTTCGTATGCCATTCCCGAACAGAGCAATCACGCGAAGACATACGAGATGGTCTGGACGTTTGACCCGAACGTCGTGTTTACTGCTGCCGAATATCTGATGGCTCGAATAAGCGCGCAAAAACCGGAATCACGCGCGCAGCTTGAAACACTGTTGAATTTGAGCACGACGCGAAACGCTTCGCTGAGACTCGCGCTGACCTTTACGACAAAGCTTGCGACTCTGATGCAGCGGCAGAACGAACTTGAGATGGCTACCAATCGCATAAGCTCTGCCATCTCCAGTACGCTTGATCTGGAGTCAATACTACAATCAGCAGTTGAAGAGGTCGGGCGCGCACTCAAGGCCCGGCGCTCTGCGTTAGTCTTATGGCAGGAAGGAACCAGCCGTCCCGAAGGCATGAGCGTGTATGAGCGGGCAGACGACGCGCTGCCGGAAGACGCTTTCCCCGAATCAATCAATGATGGTCAGGAACAACAGCCAAAAGAAGCGGCAGCGGAATCTGTAACATCTTACATCGCGCCACTACCACTACCACTGGCAACTCAGCCTGAGACGATTGATGATGATTCGGTGTGCGCGCCTGAGCTTGAAACTCAGCCCACGCAAAGCAAAACAAAAGATAGATACACAACTGAAAACGATCTGGGTATCCCCGGCGCTTTAGAAATCCCAATCACTTATCGCAACAGCGTCATCGGCGTTCTTGTAGTCGAAGACGACACGCCTAATCGCAACTGGGAAGACGAAGAAGTGTTGATGGTCAAAACGGTTTCTGACCAGCTTGCTGTCGCCATCAGTCACGCGCGCCTGTTTCGTCAGGTGCAAACTCAGGCGATGACCGATGCTATGACAGGGCTTTCCAATCACAGGCATTTTCAAGAACGCCTTGATCGTGAAATCAAGCTTGCAGATCGCAATAACGATCAGGTCTCCCTGATACTTCTCGACCTTGATCGCCTGAAACACATAAATGATACTCACGGTCATCGCACAGGGGACTCAGCGTTGTGCCATGTGGCTCAAATAATGCGATCAACCGTGCGCGAGGTGGACATCTGTGCGCGCTATGGCGGCGAAGAGTTTGTCATAATCCTGCCGCAATGCGGGCGTGAAGATGCGATGAAGGTTGCTGATCGGCTCCGAGAAACTATAGCTTCAAAACCTGTCTCGAAAGTTGGGCAGGTGACTGCGAGCCTGGGGGTTGCGACTTACCCGGCAGCGGCCAGGACTAAAGAAGAATTGATCGAGATGGCTGACCGCGCAATGTACCTTGCGAAAGCCGCTGGCCGTAATCGCGTGCGCACTCTTATGCATCGCACATATACCGGGATCAATTTCTAAGCAGAGGCCGAAAGAGTACCGCGACCGACTTAAGATATCATTTACGCCGAAAGACCTTTACCCGTCCAATCGACAGCGATTCCTGAAACTTCTCTGTAAGATCGCGAGCAAGCGCAGCGTTACCACGAAACCACTGGTCGAGCGGGTCGCCTTCCTGAATTATGACGGTCGATACATCATTTGGAATCGCGTCGGTTATTTCATGCCATCGCAAAGTGCCTTCGTGAATGATCTGCTCGTATCGCAAGCCGCCCTGCGATACGAGCGGGCCGAGCGCGCCCGTATTCATCAATAACATCGACCTTGTTGGATTGGCATTGAGCCACACAGATACTCGCGCTCGTTCGCGCGCAGGCTGCGCGTTTACGCCGTTGCGATAACCCTCCTGATAAATTGCGATTTGTGACGGCCCTTCTGAAATTAAATAGCCATACTGCAATGCAATCATCGAACAGACAGCGACCGTCGCCCATCGTCGCGCTTTACCTTTGAAGAAGAGAATCGAAACGGGCGCAAACAACGCAACTGCCAACAGGTGCGGCAGCCCGTAGCGCACGTTATGAAGCCCAAATGCGCTGAGGGGGAATATCTGAATCTCGCCGCGATAGAGGCTCAGAACATGAAAGCAGAAAGGAACCAGCAGCAGAAGTGCTGGCGAGTATAGGATCAACGTTCGTCGCTTCACGATGAGAAAGCGCGAAAGACCTGCCGCTGCAAGCAGAATCATAAATGGTCCGATGCAGACCGCAGCGGTTACAACGATCAACAACACATCTACAGCTATGTGCCCGATGAATATCTTTGACCACCCAAGCCTCGCTTCGTTCTCAAGAAATATTCCTCGCGCAGAATGTGGCCCGCTGAGGAATTCGACGGCGTTGCCGTAGATGGCCCAATTGTGCCACAGCCAGTAAACAGGCCCCGCTGCTACTATCCCTGCGAAGAGGGCGATGCTTTTTATCTTCGCTTTTAAACCGCTTTCAGATGCGAGCGCGACTATCAACACAGACAAGATAGCAACGGGCCACGCTTCATAACGCGCAAGCGTCGCGCACGCCATGGCAAGGGCCGCGAAGATCAATCGCTTCGAGGTCTGGTCTGTCGCCCAATGTTGCAGCAGGTAGACGGCTGAGGCGAGCGCGCCCATGAAAACCGATTCGGTCATCGGAGTTGACTGCATATAGAGCGCGCTCGGATTAAGCAGGAATATCGCAACACAAATCAGCGGCAGGATTTCCTTCAATCGTTCATCTTCATCGCGATAAAAAATCTTTGCCAGCAGGTAGAGCGCGACGGCTGCGACGACAAACGAGATCATCGAAACGATACTTCCCGCGACGCCGGTTCGCCACAGAAAATCGTTTGCCACAAGCGGCAACATCAACACCGTTTGCAGCGGCAGCCAGGGCGTGCCTATCTGTATGTATCGCTGCCAGAGCGAATCGTCAGGCGAGTCTACGACCTTGCGGGCGATGTTGACGTGCGCTACCCCATCGCCGTAATGATTCGTCATCCCCTGACTGAAAAAGTAAATGAACGCAGCGAGCGATAGTGTTGAGGCTGTAACTGCGACTATCAAAACAGCGCGGCGGGAAAAGAATGATTGCAGGTAGGTAAAACGAGATGCAATAAAGACTGCATCTTTATCTTTGAGCTTTATCTTCTGCTCATCGTCGGTCGCAGCCGAAGGCAGGTGCAAAGGTGTTATCTCTGAAATTTTTGCCTTTTGCTTTTTGCCTTTTGCCTTTTTCATGCAGGGCTTGCTTCGGTTTGAGCGATCACTGTATGAATGGCTCGTACTTCGGCCACGAGTTGTTTGAACATATCGGGCAGAAGCGCCTGCGGGCCATCCGACAGCGCGCGTTCCGGGTGATCGTGCACTTCGACCATGACACCGTCAGCGCCGACTGCTATCGACGCGCGCGCGAGCGGTAATACCTTATGACGCTTGCCTGTTCCGTGCGACGGATCGACGATGATCGGTAGATGAGAACGATTCTGCACTGCGGGAATTATCGAAAGATCGAGCGTGTTGCGCGTATGGTCTGCAAAGGTGCGCACGCCGCGCTCGCACAGGATAACGTTATAGTTGCCCTCGGCCATTATGTATTCAGCCGCGAGAAGAAGTTCTTCGAGCGTGGCCGACATCCCGCGCTTCAGCATCACAGGTTTTCGCGCCTGTCCCACGCGGCGAAGTAGCGAAAAATTCTGCATGTTTCGAGCGCCGATCTGCAAAACGTCTGCGTACTCTTCGACCACATCAGCGGTCTCTGTATCCAGAACTTCGGTGATGATGTGTAATCCGAAACGGTCGCGCGCTTCGGCCAGTATCTTCAATCCTTCAACGCCTAGCCCCTGAAAAGAGTAAGGCGAAGTGCGCGGCTTGAAAGCGCCTCCGCGAAAGAACTTCACGCCACACGAAGCGACCAGTTCGGCTATCGCCAGGGTTTGCTCCAATGATTCGACGGCGCACGGGCCTGCGATGATTACCGGTTCAGTCCCCCCTATTTCATCATCGCCAATGCGAACTATGGTGTCTTCCTGTTTCAGATCGCGGCTCACGAGTTTGTAAGGCTTTGAAACTCTGATGGCATCGGCCACGCCCGCGAGATTTTCAAAGTGAGCAGGATCAATCGCACCCTGATTGCCCGTTATACCGATTGCAGTGCGGGTCGCGCCGGGCATAGGGTGCGGTTTTAAACCAAGATCAGTTATGACCTTCAATACATCTTCGACCTGCTGGTCGGTGGCATCGTGTTTCATTACGATTAACATGACGGCTCTCCTCTTTCGCAGGCGATCTTCTCAATTGATTATATAGCTGCCCTGCGCGTTTGAAGCAAATGTTACATTACATTCGCTCAGGGACTTCTATTCCGAGCACATCGAGCGCCGCAATCAACTGTCTGCGCGCGATTGCCGTTATTGCAACCAGAAGCGCGCGACGCGCCTGATCCTGTTCAGAAAGTATGTGATAGTTGTGATAAAAGAGGTTGAACGCTTTAGCCAGTTGAAAAGCCCACTTCGCAACTATCGAAGGCTCAAGCGCGTTGACTGCGCCTCGCACCACGTCTGACAACCTCGCCGACAGGTAGGCAAGCGACCATAGATCATCGCCCGCCTCGCCGCCGAGCAACTCGTTGATTCGTTCGCGCGGGAGGCTTTGAATATCACCGCCCGTCTGTTCAATCCCGGCGTCGGCCAGTTTGCGAAATATCGAATTGGCGCGCACGACCGAATATTGAATATACGGCCCCGTTTCTCCATCGAAGGCCAGCGCCTCTTTTAGATCGAAGGCGATGATCGAATTGCGCGAAAATTTCAGCAGGAAATATCGCAGCGCGCCGATTGCGATCTTGTGCGCGGTGTCGAGTTTGTCCTGCTCGCTCAGATCGGCGTGACGGCTTGCGACTTCCGCCAGCGCGCTCGCTTCAAGCTGGTCGATAAAATCGTCAATCTTCACGCCAAGCCCTTTGCGGCCCGACATATTGACCGCGCCGCGCTTGCGATCTTCCTCTGTTATTTGTTGCCCAAGCTGTTGGGCTGTCGCAGCCGTGAGCGTAACTTTTTCGTAACCGAGATGCGCGCTGCGCTCGACGCGCTCGTTGCGTTCAACCGCCATCACGCCCAGCTTGACGTAGTGCTGAGGGTAAGACTGGCCTATGTCAATCACGTTGAAGTAAGCCGCGCCGTTTCCGAATTGCTGATGATTCGGGTCGTCCTCGTTTGCATCAGAGGTAGTAATCCATGCGACGTGGCCGTCCGGGTAGGCGCGAAAAGGCTTGTAGTAAAAATCCAGATCGAGCTGACCCAGTTTCCACAAATGAAACGCTATGTCTTTGCCCGTATAAGTGACTGTTCCGTTCGAGCGCACAATCACCTTGTCGGCTTCGTGTTCGGACTCTTCATCCTGATTACCGTTCTCTTCTTCTGCGCGCATCACCCAGCAACCCGCAAGCTTGCCTTCGGTCGCAAGCTCGATTGCGCCGCGCTGCTTTAACAACTCGAATGCTTTATTCCAGATGTGCAGGTGAATTACGTCGGACTCGCGCGGCAGCAGGTCATAGCGGATGCCCACGCGCAGCATAGTATCGAGGTGGCAACCGAGAATCCTTGTAGAGATGTAATCGGCCATCTCGTAAATCTCGCCTTTGCCCAGCTCAAGCCCGTGCAAAACGTCCGTGCGATATTGAAGCCGGGCGCGATCTTCTTCGTAGAAACCGCCGACGCTTGCATACAGGTCCCAGCAGTAATAATCGAATTTGTCGTCTATCGCCTTTATCTCTTCAAGCGTTTTCTGTTCGATGTACTTGAAGCCGACGACGACATCCGCAACCTGCACGCCTGTATTATCGATGTAGTTCTGCACTTCTACGGTTTCAGAAGCCGCGCGAAGCAGCCTGACCGTTGTATCGCCAAGCACCGCGTTTCGCAGGTGCCCGATGTGCGCGGCCTTGTTCGGATTGACAGCCGTGTGCTCGACGATTAACTTCCCGCCCAAAATCGGAGCCGTCGGTTGCGCTTCGCCTGTGACGTTCAAAAGATAATCTGCGCGGTCAAAAAAGACGTTGACGTACCCCGCGCCTGCCGTTTCAACGCGCGAGACGCCTTCGACTCCGCGCATCTCTTCTGCCAGTTGCGACGCGATCTCTCTGGGGTTACGCTTCTGGCCGGTGGCTGCTTTCAACCTCTTGGCAATCTCGAAGGCGACGGGGAAGGCCAGATCGCCAAGCTCTGTTCGCGGAGGCACTTCGATGTTGAATTCCGCGATGTCGATATCGAATAATTTTCTGATTGCCGAGCGCAATTGCCCGCGCACTGCTTCTTGAATAGTCATTTCCCGTGTGGCTCCTGATCCTGAATCAATAGGATGGCTTTCTGCCATCCGGTTGAATCGAAAATATTATCAGCCGATATGCGCTTTTGAAAGCAACGTTTGACTTTGCGCTGTGCGGTTTATAGCATACTGGTTTCACTGGGAGGTGTGAAACTGGCTGTGGTGCTGACAAAAGTTACAGACGAACTTTTGAGGATATTCGACGGCGCGCAACGTGTCGCTGTGCTGACGGGCGCAGGCATATCAGCCGAAAGCGGTGTGCCTACGTTTCGCGGCGGAGGCGACACCGAAATCTGGACGTGGCGCGGGCGACACATAACCGAACTGTCGTCAGCCGAACTGATGGCGACTGATATGAAACTTGTATGGGAGTGGTTCGATTATCGTCGCGGAATGCTGACAAGTGTTCAACCCAACGCCGGACATTATGCGCTGGCAGAGTGGGAGCGAAGGTTTTCCGAGTTCACACTGATCACACAGAACATTGATGACCTGCATCGCGTTGCGGGAAGCCTGAACCTGCTCGAAGTCCACGGCAACATCTGGCGCGCGCGCTGCCTTCGCTGCCGAAGCGTGTTCGACGTGCGCGAATCGCCGCTCGAACAGAATCCGCCGTTATGTTTTGTGTGCGGCGCGGCGGCGCGACCCGACGTTGTGCTGTTCGGTGAACAATTGCCCGAAGCCATATTCGAGCGGGCCGAAGAGGCGTCTTCGCGCGCCGATCTGTTTTTCGTCATCGGGACTTCGGCAGTTGTCTATCCGGCGGCGAGCCTCCCCGTTGCCGCGAAACAATCGGGCGCGCGCGTGATCGAAATTAATCCCGAAAAGACGGATATTTCGTTCTTTGCGGACTTCACTGTGCTCGGCAAAGCGGGTGAAATCCTGCCGCAGTTCATCAGGGAGCAGGGCTGATGCGCGCATTATATTTCGACTGTTTCGCGGGGATAAGCGGCGACATGATTATCGGCGCGCTCATTGATCTGGGCGTCGATCCGGATGCGTTGAGCGAGCAATTATCATCGCTCGGATTGACCGCTTATCAGGTGAAGGCCGAACGCGTGAAGCGAAGCGGGATCGCGGCTGTTAAATTCAACGTCAAAGTCGATGAAGGGCGTCAGCCCGCGCGCACTCTGGCGGACATTTCGGAGATAATCAACCGTGCGGATTTGAGCGGGCAGGTGAAAGCTCGGTCAATTCAGATATTCGAGCGACTGGCCGAAGCCGAAGCCCGCGTACACGGTTCGACGCCGGACAGAGTGCATTTTCACGAAGTCGGCGCGGTCGATTCGATCATAGATACTGTCGGCGCGATGATCGGGCTTGAAATGCTCGGCGTAGATCGTTTCTTCGCATCGCCGCTCAGACTCGGACAGGGGACTGTTCAAACGCAGCACGGGTTGATGCCCGTTCCCGCCCCTGCTACGGCTGAGCTTGTGCGCGGCGTGCCCGTTTATGCGGGAGAACTGGAAGGCGAATTTGTGACTCCGACCGGCGCGGCCATCGTCACAACACTGTGCGAAAGGTTCGGCCCGCTGCCCGAAATTCAAATAACTCGCGCGGGCTACGGCGCAGGCTCGCGCGATCCGAAGGGGTTTCCTAATGCGCTCCGAGTTGTGATGGGTGATCTCTCAGAATCAGGCGCGAAACCTGATGACGAATCACGACATAAAAGCGATAGCGTGATGGTTGTCGAGACGAACATTGACGATATGAACCCGCAGGCTTACGGGTTTGTAATGGATAGAGCATTTGCGCTCGGCGCACTGGACGTTTTCATTGTCGCGGCGCAGATGAAAAAGGGAAGGCCGGGCGTTTTGCTTACGGTGCTGTGCGAACCGGGAGCCACGGATTTAATAATCGAGATGCTGCTTGAGGAAACGACCACGCTCGGCGTTCGATACTACGCGGCGAAGCGACGAGTGCTTGAGCGCGCGATTGAAACCGTAGAAACAGAGTATGGCAGCATTCGGATGAAGGTGGCGCGCACGGGTGATCGCACGCTACACTTTTTACCAGAATATGATGATTGCGCGCGGCTCGCCGCAAGATATGAGAAGCCTGTGATAGAAGTGCAGTCAGCCGCCGCCGCCGCATATCGCGAGAAGATGAAGAGAAACGCAAAGAATGGCGAATTCAAAGAATAACGACATCGCGCACAAGCAGGATGGAAATTCTTTCGATCTGAAAAAGATTGAAGCAGGCGTGCGAATGATACTTGAAGGAATCGGCGAAGACCCTGACCGACCGGGGCTTCAGGGCACGCCGCGCCGTGTTGCGCTGATGTACGAAGAGATTTGCGCGGGTCTTTACACAGATGCGCGCCAGTTTATTCAGGCACTTCCGGCTGAAACGCATGACGAGATGGTTATTGTGAAAGACATTCCGATCTATTCCATCTGCGAACATCATCTGCTGCCGTTTGTCGGGGTTGCGCACATCGCCTATATCCCGAAAGGCGGGCGGCTGGTCGGACTGTCTAAGCTTGCGCGCGTGGCCGACACGCTGGCCAAAAAACCGCAGCTTCAGGAGCGGCTCACAACTCAGATAGCAGACCTCCTCTACGAAGAGCTTCGCGCGACCGGCGTGATGGTAGTAATCGAAGCCGTCCACATGTGCATAGAGATGCGCGGCGTGAAAAAGCCCGGCTCGAAAACCTTAACGAGCGCCCTGCGCGGCGGCTTCCTTAAAGACCCGCGCACGCGCAACGAGGCTATGTCGCTGATACGAGACAACAACAAATAATATGGCAGACACTTTTTACATAACGACACCGATCTATTACGCAAACTCGAAACCGCACATCGGGCACGCTTACACGACGATGATTGCGGATACGATCACACGCTACAAACGGCAACGCGGGATCGATACGTTCTTTCTAACAGGAACCGACGAACACGGAATCAATATCGAGCGCGCGGCTGCCGAACGTGGCGTGCCAATCCGCGAACACATTGATGAAATGGTCAAAGAGTTTCAAGCGGCCTTTGCGCCGCTCAACATAAAATACGACCGTTGGATTCGCACCACCGATCCTGCGCACGAAAGCGCGGTGCAGAAGCTGTGGCAGATACTCGAACAGCGCGGCTACATCTACAAGGGATATTACGACGGATGGTTCTGCGGCAATTGCAACGAATTCAAAGAAGTCGAAGAGGGCGTAGAAAATCCGCTGTGCCCTGTGCACGACCGCCCGCTCGATAAAATTTCGGAAGAGAGTTACTTTTTCAAGCTTTCGGAGTTTCAACAGCCTCTGCTTGATCTGTATGATTCGCGCCCCGGTTTCGTTCAACCCGATTCGAGGCGCAACGAAGTTCGGTCTTTTGTTGCGGGCGGGCTGAAGGATTTATCTGTCAGTCGAATCTCTGTCAAATGGGGAATCCCTGTGCCGGGCGACGAGAAACATACGATCTATGTCTGGCTCGATGCGCTGTCGAATTACATCACGGCACAGGGTTGGGGCAATGACAAATACGAGGGCTTTGATCGTTACTGGCCCGCGCTCCATCTTGTCGGCAAAGACATACTGAGATTTCACACGGTCTACTGGCCCGCATTCCTGATGGCCGCAGGCATCGAGTTGCCGCGAGGCATTCACGCTCACGGGATGTTGCTTATGGGCGGGCGCAAGATGTCAAAGACGCTCGGCAACGTCATAAGAGTTCACGAGCTTCTTCAATACTTCACTGCCGATATGATTCGCTATTTCGTGCTGCGCGAAGTTTCGTTCGGGCAAGACGGTCATATATCTTATGAAGCTTTGATTGATCGCGTGAATTCAGATCTGGCTGATGGACTGGGCAATCTTGCGAGCCGCACACTGACGATGGTGCGAAACTATTTCGAGGGCCAGCCTCCGCGCCCGAAAGGCTCCGCCCGGCAGGATGCGACCGATGTTCGAGATCGCATTGACGAGGCAAAGCGGAAGTTTGATGAAGAATTCGACGCGCTCAATTTCTCGCGCGGTCTTGAAGCCGCGTGGGCCGGAATCGCCAGCATCGACAAGTTCATCACAGACAACACGCCGTGGAAGCTCGCCAAAGACCCGAATGCGCGCGAGCGGCTGGAGAGCGTGATTGCGGTTGCATATGAAGGGTTGCGTCATCTGGTGCTGCTCGTCGCTCCCGCGATGCCGGAAAGCGCGCAGGACATTTGGCGGCAGATGGGGCTTGCGGGCGACCCGCTCGAAATCAATCCGCGCGTCGCAGTGTGGGGCGAGCAGTTGGATATATCGAAGATTGAAAAAGTCAGCCCGGCGTTCCCGAAACTAAATAAGGAAAAGATCATGTCAGAGATAGAAAGTCAAAACGAGCAGACCAAAGCAGCGGAACCGACTGGCCCGGAAACAACTCAGCCTGCCGTGCAGGAGACGACAAAGCCGGAAGCCGAAGGCGCGACGCAGGCCGCAGCACCGCCAACGGCAAGCCCGATTCAGATAGATGACTTTGTAAAAGTAGAGCTGCGCGCAGCCACAGTGCTCGAAGCCGAGCGCGTGCCAAAGGCGGATAAGCTGTTGCGGTTGCTGGTTGATGTCGGAGAAGCCGCGCCGCGCCAGATTCTCGCGGGCATCGCTCAGCACTACGCGCCCGAAGCTTTGATCGGGCGCAAGATCATCGTCGTTGCCAATCTCGCCCCGCGCAAACTGCGGGGATTGGAATCGAACGGGATGTTACTGGCTGCCTCCGTTGGCGAAGATGGCCGTCCCGTGCTCGCTACTTTTACCGAAGACGTGCCGAACGGCGCGCGGTTGAAATAGAGCGGGCAGGCTCATCACGCGACCCGCTCGCTACTGTACGCTTTAATAATAATTGATCCTGCGGTAAGTGATTTCGAGCGGCTCGGATTCCGATTTATCCGTGTTGTCGATTATTCTGGCGGTCGTTCGCTTTATCCAGTTGCCGATGGAATCGAACTCATATGCATGACGCTCTTTTCCTGCTGCATCGCCTTTAGCGTTGAACTTCGCTGTCTCGATCCGGTTTCCTTTTTCATCCAGCGTGTAGACATATCTTGTGTCAATCGAGCCGTCCGTAAAGTATCGCGTTTCCTCTCTCTTGTTTCCGTTTTCATCATAGGCATAAGTCCAGCGATCTACCAACGAGCCTTTCGCGTTGAAAGTTGTTCGCTCGGAAACGTTCCTGCCGTCGTAGGCATAAATATCTCTGCTGCGCGGCGAGCCGTCCGCGTCATACTCTGCCCGTTCGATCAGGTCTTCTTTATCATCATATTTGAACTCCCGCTTTGTTCGCAGCGTCTCGTTCGGGGCATACACGCCGCGCTCTTTCTTTCTCCCCTTGCCGTCAAAGGTGTAGCGAGCGGTGTATAGTGGCGCATCATCAGCCGCTGTAAATCTCTCTTCCGTAATGCGCCCGTTTGCATCATAGGTTCTTGTTTCCACTACCTCCCTCGGCCCTTCAATATTATCGCCGGATTGTTTGATCATCTTTGAAGTCTCAATGCGAACGCTTTGCACTGAACCTCTGAGACCATCCTGTTTTCTATCATTCTGTGCTGCTTCACGGTTGCCTTGATGACAACAGGTGAAAAGAAATATTGAAGCGGTAATAAGAAGCAATCTTTCACTGATTCGATTGTTGCTG
This sequence comes from Blastocatellia bacterium, assembly GCA_963804815.1. Lineage (GTDB taxonomy): Bacteria > Acidobacteriota > Blastocatellia > UBA7656 > UBA7656 > DATEKX01. Next base: position 1,272,745 of record CAWDRU010000002.1, read on the forward strand.
CGTCTGTGTCTGAAGATCATAGCGATTTTTCGAGTCCCCCATTTTTCGTTCTTGCCAAAAGAGTCTCCGTATATTTCTAAGGATTTGGATTCACGGCAGCTTGCTTGTCCTGGACGATTTTATTTACCGTTCAATTTTTGCAGTAAACCATGCCGAGTTGTCTCATCAATGTGCCGTTATGGCTCAATTGTAAACTCCGATTCATAAATAACCTTTATATCGAGAGCAAATTATGGCGGCATCCTTATTGCTGGGAAACCGACTGCATTCTAAATCTATGAGAGTCAAAGAAGCGAAAATCCAAAAGTCTATGAGAACTCGTAGTCTATGACGGACGCCATAAAACCGTTGACTTCCTGCCTGATGACCGAAAGGGGATGACGAGCAAGTAGGTTAGGAACCAAACATACAAGCCTGTCTCTTGCGCGCGAACCTGAACAGGTTCACGTTGCTCTAATTATTAATCCAACTCAATTGAGCCACATTGCGTGTGCTTGTGGATATAGTAGTAGTGTATTTATCACCCAAAGGAGATACAAATGCGAAAGCCAGATAGAAATAAGCTTTTCGCCGTAATCACACTTGTCGCCCTGACAGCCGCGCTGCTTATCGGCGGGCCGTCGTCGAGGATCGCACAGGCGTCAAGCCATCGCGAAGCGCCGCTGACCAAGCTCGACCCGACGGGAGACAATACGGACGTTTATGTTTTTCGCAGCACTGAATCCGGAAGAACCGGTTTTGTGACATTAATCGCTAATTTTATACCGTTCGAGGAACCCGCAGGAGGACCGCACTTCTACAGGTTTGACGATACGGCCACCTACAACATCAAAGTGGACAATAACGGCGACGGCTTTGAAGACTTAACCTTTGAATTCCAGTTCACGACGACCTTTGTGAACGGGGATATTGTCCTCGGACAAGCCGCGCCTAATCAGGCTCTTGCGGGAACAGGCGGAATTGATCCGTTGATTACCTCGCTGACAGACCCGGATTATAACGAGCCGCAAACCTATGTGGTGAGACAGGTTAATGGTTTTCGCTCCGGGCGCGGCAGGAACAATAATTTCGTAGAGCTTGGCAATGGCTTTATCGTGCCGCCTGATAACATTGGCTCGCGCACAACGCCGAACTATGAGGCGGCGCTGGCTCAGCCCGCTGTTTTCAACCTGTCGAATGGCGGTCGCGTATTCGCAGGCCAGCGCGACGAGGGGTTCTACATTGATGTTGAAAGCATATTCGATACGTTGAACCTCGCGTCGCTGGGCGATACTGGAGGAACTGATACGACGGCTGGTTTCAACGTTCACAGCATCGCAATCGAACTGCCTATTTCGACTTTGACGCGTAATGGCAGCACCCCGACCAACCCGCTCGATCCGAATGCTGTTATCGGCGTGTGGTCCACGGTCGAGCGTAATACTTTCAACAGACAGGGCCGCCCGGTTCCTCCGTTTATTCAGGTTTCGCGGTTGGGCAGCCCGCTTGTCAATGAATTGGTAATCCCACTGAAATTGAAAGACACCTTTAATGCTTCGACTCCGGCGAATGATCAGGTAGTAGCTCCTTTTGTGCTTGATCCGCAACTGCCGAAATTGATTCAGGCTGTGCTTGCGGCAGGTGGGACTAACATCAACATTCCTCCTGCTCCGCGAAACGATCTGGTGGCAATCTTCGGAACGGGCATTCCCGCAGGTCTTGTTCCGGGCTTCCAGAATTTCCTCTCGAATGGTTCCGCGCACGAATACCTGCGGCTTAACGTCGCTATTGCTCCAACGGCGGAAGCAAGTCGCAGTCGTCTTGGACTGCTGGGCGGAGATGCGGCAGGCTACCCGAACGGGCGACGAGTCGGAGACGATGTCGTCGATATTTCCCTACGCGCAGTGCTGGGTGGAACCCCGTTCAATCCGAACAATCCAGCGCCCGGCGTTGCGAATCCCTTCAACGTCGCGCCTAACAATACGGTCGGTGATGGCGTTGACCGCAACGATGTGCCATACCTCGACCGCTTCCCTTATCTTGGGACTCCGCATTCGGGCAATGTAGCCGGAAACGGAGCGCCACATCAACATCACGTGCAACGATAATAACTGACCGGAAAAAGATGGTGAGCAGGTTGTTTACTGCTCATCATCAACTAAGCTCATCCGAATTATGAAAGCAATCAGGTATAACAGAGTTCTGCTGATTCTCGCCTCGCTCGCGGTTGTGAGCTTTGCCGTATTCGGCCTTCGCGCAGCCCTTTCGCGTTCGCAACCGTTGGATGAATCAAATCGCGCGCTGCTGCCCGAAACCGCCGCATCAACATTTGCCGACAGGCAGTTGCAAAAAGGCGAAGCGATGATCAAACGCGCGCCCTCGCAGCCTGACGGATACAACCTGCTTTGCGCCGCATACATTCAGAAAGCCCGCGATACGGGCGATTTCACTTTCAACGCGAAAGCGGAAACCGCTCTCAATCATTCTTTCGCCGTTGCTGCTGACAACTACGATGCTATCAAACTGAAAGCAACCCTTCTGCTTACATACCATCGCTTCGGTGAAGCGCTCGAAGTCGCGCGCCGCGCACAGGCTTTGCAACCACAGGATCGCACCGTCTATGGCGCGCTGACGGACGCGCTCGTCGAGCTGGGCCGATACGATGAAGCAGATCGGGCGATAGAAACCATGATTCGACTCAAGCCGGACGCTTCGTCCTACGCTCGGCTTTCTTACCTCTATTCGCTGCGCGGCGATACAAACGGAGCGATTGAAGTCATGCGCGCCGCCGTCAAATCTTCGACACAGCAGGACACGGAAGGCTATGCCTGGTATCGCACGCATCTGGGCGATGAGTTGATGAAGGCTGGAAGGCTCAAAGAGGCTGAGCGGGAGTTTGATTTCGCGCTCGATGTATTCCCGAATTATCATATCGCGCTTGCAGCGAAAGCCCGCGCACGGATCGCGGCAGATGATTTCGGCAGCGCGGTCGAGCTTTACAGGCAATCGCAGGAGCGAGTCCCTTTGCCTGACACAGCCATCGCGCTCGGTGATTTATATGCGAAGCTGGGCCGTATGGACGAGGCTCAAACGCAATATGAACTAGCTGAATTCATCGAGCAATCAGGCAATGCAGGCGCGGCAACATATTCACGGCAACTGGCGCTGTTCTGGGCAAATCAGGATAAGCGGCTGGACGAGGCGCTCAGAATCGCGCAGACGGAACGAGCCGCGCGCGTTGATATTTATACCTGCGATGTTCTGGCATGGTGTCTCTATAAAACGAATGATCCGGAGAGAGCGAAGGCGGCAATTGATGAAGCGTTGCGGCTGGGGACCCGCGATGCGTTGCTTCATTATCACGCCGGGATGATTTACGAGAAATTGGGCGATCAATCGAGCGCCTTAAAACATCTGAAGCACGCGCTTGAGATCAATCCATCATTCGATCTTCTTCAAGCCGATGTCGCGAGACGCAAAATCGAAGAGCTTAAAACACGGAAGCGATGATTGATCGTTATCTGCGATTTTTATTGCTGCTATCGCCGCGAGGAACTATATGAAAAAACAATCGACTCGACTTTTACTGGCCGCAACTTTCACCCTACTGTTTGTTGCAGGCATTGCCTTTGCACACCCGCTCGGCAATTTTACGATCAATCATTTCGCTCGCATCGAACTGGGATCAGATCGCGTTGCCGTTCATTACGTGATCGACATGGCCGAGATACCTGCTTTTCAGGAGTTGCAGAAAATCAAGGTGAGCGGCAACGTTGAACCATCCGTCGAAGAGCTTAAAACCTATGCGGAGCAGGCGGCAGCCAGATTAGTCGAAGGCTTAATACTGGAAGTTGACGGCTCAAAAATTCCGCTCAACATCGGTTCAAGTATTGCGACAGTCCCAACGGGCGCGGGCGGGCTTCCCACCGTGCGAATTGAATGCGACTTCACAGGAACCTTTGATGCAAACATTGCTACGCATCAATTGCGGTTCGAGAACCTCAATTACCGCGACCGGTTGGGCTGGCGCGAAATAGTTGTTGTCCCTTCGTCGGGAATGAGCATCTTTGACAGCACAGCTTTTGGCAATGGCTTGACCGACGCGCTGAAAGCTTACCCGGAAGATTCGCTGTCAGCCCCGCTCGATGAGCGGATCGCGGAGTTTTCATTTGCCAGAGGAACTGCTCCCGCAACTGCTACCGCTTTGATTACGCGCGATGGGCGCGTTGCCGCTCAATCTCGTGATCGGTTCGCCGAGTTGATCTCAGTGCCTGAGCTTACGCCGATGGTTGCGCTCTTTGGATTGCTCGTCGCCGCTTTGCTCGGCGCAGTGCACGCGCTTTCGCCGGGGCACGGCAAGACGGTCGTGGGGGCTTATCTGGTAGGCTCGCGCGGCACAGCGCGACACGCTGCATTCCTGGGGCTGACAGTAACCATAACGCACACGCTCGGCGTGTTTGCGCTGGGGCTTGTGACCCTGTTCGCGTCGCAGTATGTCGTGCCTGAAAAATTGTTTCCAATTCTCAGCCTGATATCAGGCGGCATCGTCTTGACTATCGGACTTAGCCTCTTTATTCGTCGATTGCGTTCCGCGCTCGCTAATTCAGGTCACACGCATGAGCATTCTCTTAATGACCATTCGCATCACGAACACGCGGATGATGACGGTCACACGCATCCTCATCTGCATGATGGATCGCATGTACACTCGCATGGCGGGCGGGAGCATTCTCATCTGCCGCCGGGCGCAGACGGCTCTCACATAACGTGGCGCAGTCTGCTTGCGCTCGGCATATCGGGTGGTTTGTTGCCCTGTCCTTCTGCGCTCGTTGTGCTGCTGTCAGCGATATCGCTTCATCGCGTAGGCTATGGTCTGATTCTTGTGATCGCCTTCAGCCTCGGACTTTCTGCAACGTTGACAGCCGTTGGATTGATCTTCGTTTATGCGGGGCGTTTCTTTAAGCGGCCTCTCGGCAATGGACGACTTGTGCGTGTTCTGCCCGTAGCGAGCGCCTTCGTGATTGCCTGTGCGGGAGCTGTGATCTGCTATGAAGCAATCGCAGGCGCTGGCTGGAATCTTTCGGCACTCTTCGGGCTGTTCACAAATTCATTTTCACAGGGGACCACTTTGTCCACCGCGTCGGTCCTGACGTTCGGACTGGTGTTCGGTTTGAAGCACGCAATCGAAGCCGATCATCTGGCTGCCGTGTCAACGATAGTCAGCCAGAGAAAGAGCATTCTAAGCTCATCACTGGTTGGCGGATTGTGGGGAATAGGCCACACCATATCGCTTTTGATTGCAGGTGTGGTTGTTTTGGTTTTGCACGTGAAGATCGGCGAAAAGACTGCGCTGGCTCTGGAATTCTGCGTAGCCTTGATGCTCATCGCTCTCGGAGCGAATGCGCTTCGCAAAATAGTTCGCGGCGGAAAGCTTCACATGCACGCGCATAATCACGGCGAGCATGCTCATCTTCACCCGCATATACACGAGCAGTCTGGTGAACTATCTGAACCCATGCATCACGGATTTCGTTTTAACGCGCGCCCGATTCTCGTAGGGATGGTGCACGGGCTTGCTGGCAGCGCCGCCTTGATGCTGATAGTTTTATCGACAGTCTCATCGCCTGTTATCGGGCTTTTATTCATCGCGGTGTTCGGCATCGGCTCGATAGGAGGAATGCTTTTGATGAGCGCTCTGGTCAGCCTGCCTCTACAATTGACTGCAAATCGATTCGGCAAAACTCACAGAGCTGTTCAGGTGCTTGCCGCAATGTTCAGCCTCGGTCTGGGCGTGATGATGGTTTACGAGATTGGATTTCTGGAAGGACTTTTCAGCTAACCCGTCTCCTTTTTTCGTGTTTGATCCGGAGAATGGTCCACAGCTTTATGTTGATCTGTGGGCCATTCTCCTTTTTATTCAAACGTGAATTCGACATAAGAATCAGCCCTGAAAGGGCGAAATTCAATAGCACAGGGCATCGCCCTGTGTCGTACAGGGCGAAATAAACCAAGTGATTTATTTCGCCCTTACAGGGCTTGTGAGATGGTGGCAATCATACCCGGCGCGATGCGCCGGGCTATTGAATTTCGCCCTTTCAGGGCTTTTAGTTCGATTATTATGTCGAACTCGCGTTATTCAAAAGATCAGGCTGGCACTTGATCTTTTGTCTCTCGACTCCAGTTTCTATGTTGGGCGATGGCTTTAATGAACTCCGTCGCCACCTTCCCAGCCTGACCCGTGATGACACCACCGTCATCGATTACGTTACCTTTACCGGAAGCCTTCTCAACGGTTCTGACATAAGAGGCTTCTAACAGGGCGACGCCCGCGCCGGTTGCGGCAATCGCCTTGCAATGTTTGTACGCCTCGTTCACAAAATGAATGGCAGCGGCTTCTCGCTTAAGAGCCTCGACGCTCTTTTCGCCTCCCGGAATATATACTGCGTCAAACAGCACTGAAGATGAGGTCAGAAAACTGAAATCGATTTTGACCTCTTCGCCGCTGGCCCCTTTCAAAAACCCCTGCCTCGGAGCAATGACTTTTATCTGTGCTCCGGCGCTCGTCAATGCCTTCTTCATAGCCGCGAACTCTGCGTCATCAAACCCATCTGCGGCCAGCACGGCGATCTTTCTTGTTTTGATTGTGTCTTTGACGGTATTGGCCATGCTGAGAGCGGGCGAAGCGCCGACCTCCTTACTCACTCTTTTTGGCTGATACTGTTTGACGTTTGCGTCCGCCGGGATGCTTTGATTTAGAGGCGCGTCGAGTTTTGCGGGTACGCTGATTCCGAGACCTTCGGCCACGCGACTCGCCAGCGTCTTATCGACCTGTGCGAGCACGAAGACCATCCGCTCTCTGATTGCAGGCGTTTCCACTTTGCCCAACTCGAATCGCAGCGCGTTCACGATATGATTTTTCTCCGGCTCGGACTGACTGTTATAGAAAAGCTGGGCCTGGCTGAAATGATCGAAGAAGCTTTCGCTGCGTCCGCGCACTTTGCTGGCGTCAATCTTTTCGGCGTAAGACGCGAAGCCGCCTTCGCTCATCTTTGCCTGAAACGGGCAGCCGCCGCCCAGCGTGTTCGGCTCGTAGCTGACGCGCCCGCTATTAATCGTTTGCCGCATATGAGCATCGCGCTGATTATTATGCACAGGAGCAATCGAGCGATTTATGGGTATCTCGTGAAAGTTCGGGCTTCCCAATCGCGACAGTTGCGTGTCAGTGTAAGAAAAAAGACGGCCTTGAAGCAAAGGGTCATTCGTGAAATCGATTCCCGGCACGATGTGGCCGGGATGGAATGCGACCTGCTCGGTTTCAGCAAAGAAATTGTCGGGATTTCGGTCGAGCGTCAATTTGCCAATGCGCTGGACGGGAACAATCTCTTCGGGAATGATTTTGGTCGGGTCGAGAAGATCAAAATCGAACTTATGCTCGTCCTTTTCTTCGACTATCTGTACACCGAACTCCCATTCCGGGTAGTCGCCGTTTTCAATCGCTTCCCATAAATCGCGGCGGTGAAAGTCCGGGTCATTGCCGGAAATCCTGAGCGCCTCGTCCCATGCGACAGAGTGCATACCGAGCAATGGCTTCCAGTGGAACTTCACGAATCGCGCTTTCCCTTTTTCATTGATGAAGCGGAAAGTATGAATGCCGAATCCTTCCATCATACGAAAGCTTCTGGGAATTGCGCGGTCCGACATTACCCACATGATCATGTGCATGGATTCCGGCATCAATGAAATGAAGTCCCAGAATGTGTCGTGCGCCGAAGCAGCCTGCGGGATTTCGTTGTGCGGCTCAGGTTTGACGGCGTGGACAAGATCGGGAAACTTGATCGCGTCCTGAATGAAAAAGATCGGAATGTTATTGCCGACAAGATCGTAGTTTCCTTCTGCTGTGTAGAACTTGACTGCAAAGCCGCGCACGTCCCGCGCCATATCGCTTGAGCCGCGAGACCCTGCGACGGTCGAAAATCTGACGAAGACAGGCGTCTTGACCGAAGGGTCCTGAAGAAACCCTGCCTTCGTATACTGCGCCATCGATTCATAAACCTGAAAATAGCCATGAGCCGCTGCTCCGCGCGCGTGCACTATGCGTTCCGGTATGCGCTCGTGATCGAAATGCGTGATCTTTTCACGCAGAATGAAATCTTCAAGCAGGGTCGCGCCGCGCTCGCCCGCTTTGAGCGAGTTTTGATTGTCGTTTATTCGCAACCCCTGATTTGTTGTGAGGTATTGGCCTTCACCCTCTTCGGTGACCGCTGCCAGTGCTTTTACTTTGTCGTTGTTCTCTTGTTTCCTGCTCTTGTTTATTTGCTTCTTACCCTTGCTCATTACAATCTCCCTTTTGATCAGCGCGCCCACAGAACCGATGATTCGTTCTGCCTCAACTAACAATCATATGATAACACTTTGAATGATGATCGGATGGTGAAAATTCGATAACCGGAGCGCAGGCAAGGGCAATTGCCTACTCAACTCTGGTAGCTGTGGACTCGTACCCTCCGCCGGGCCACACCCAGCCGCCGGTCAGGGTGTTACCGTCATCGCTGAACTTTCCCTTGTAATAGGCTGGCGACCCTTTTTCGCCGCCCCAGATAGTAAGCGTGTCGTCCAAAAGCTCATACACATAATCGAGCGTCAGGCCGTCCAGATAACTATAGACGCGCGTTCGGATATCCTTGTCCGGCTCTTCTCCGAATTGCTGCACGTGTCCGATGACCTCGATGCCTTTGAGCTTTCGCCCGCCGTGCACAAGATCGAAATGCTGCACAAGAAAGAAACCACCTTCCATCCACTCGTATCTGATCTGGCCTTGCGCCTCGCCTGTTACATTCCACGTGCCGACCAGTCGATCAAGGCTTTTGAGGTCGGGATTTGGTTCAGGCGACTGCTGTAAATCCGGCATGATGAATTCTCCTTTGATTTGGATTAATTTCTTACTTTACTTTTTCTACTTCGGCTCTTTATGCGTTGCTGTTACCAGGCGGACGTATTCATCCATTACCGCTCTGTTTCTCGAAGCATTCCATCCCCGCCGATGTTTGCGAGGCGCAGTTTTAATATCAGCCATGATGAGGTCCGGGCCAAGCTGCCGTGCTGTCTGAAGCACATTGCCGTCGGGATCGACTATCCCGGATGATCCGTAGGATACAAGGCTTTCAGTACGCCCTGCGACATCGGCGCGGATCACCCAGACGCTGTTCTCGATTGCCCGCGCGATATCGACGTTCCTTGCCTCGGCGACCAGTTCCGGCCCGCCTTTTGTCGGAGGAAGTCCGTTGTTTGTGGGCACAAACAGAGCCGTCGCTCCTTGAGAAGCCATGATTTTTGCAGGCTCGTAATAGTTGGAGTCGAGGCAGATGATGATTCCGAACGTCAGGTCGCCAACCCTGAAAACAGGCATCTTGTTTCCCGCCTCGTAGATCGATTTATTGATCGCCGGGTACAGCTTGCGATAAATGCCGACGACCGATCCGTTATGAAAGACCGCCGCAGAATTGTAGAGCCGTCCGGCGCGATCAATCTCCGTGAACCCCAGAATAGTCGCGACCCTGTCACTCGCCAGAGGTGCCAGTAGCTCGTGCAGTTGACCCGCTTCCACATCGATGGCGATGTCTTTGGGGCAACTCGCGTAATCAGCCAGACCTCCGAATACGCCCTCCGGGCAACATAAAATCTCTACGCCCTTCGATTCGCACCAGTCAACCTGTTCGCGAATCAGGCAAAGGACCTCCATGCAGCTAGTGGCATACAGGGGAGTCTGGTAAGCGGCAACTTTCATTTGAGGTGGTCCCTCAAGGCAAGGTTCTGAAGAGGGTCAAACATGAAGCAGACCTGTTTATTGTGATTTTCGATGCGTCAGGCGTTTCTATCCGTCAGATCGACGACGAGCAGCGGCAGAACGCGCGGCATGCCTTCCAGTTCGGATACGAATTCTCCGATCCGTCGCGCGCCCATCCGTTTGTAAAAGCCTTCTGCATTCGGGTCGGATTCTATTTCCATCGAAGCTGCGCCAAGGCTCGCTGCTGTTTTGATCGCGTGATCGAACAACCGCTTTCCAATCCCGCTGCCGATGTACTCAGGATCGACCCACATATGCTCCAGTTGAACTTTGCCTTCCATTTGAATCAAACCATAAAAGCCCGCGAGTTCGCTTTCGACCTCTGCCGCATAGACTTCATTATCATTGATGAACTCAGGCGTGATTGTGAGCGCGTCTTTCCATATCTCCATCCACCGCTCTGGATAGCCCCAGTGTTTTTTTGCCGCGTGCGTGATTTGAGTCAGCCTTTTGTGCTGATCGGGTGTTGCTCGTTGAATCGTGATTTTCATAATCACCCCCATCGCCTGCAAGCTTCGACGTAGTTCATTACTTCAAGCTCGCCCAGAGGTTGCAGGCTCTCGATCATCCGCTCGACTATTTCGAGCTTTTCTGAATGAATGGAGATTGTCTGTACAGGATGATGTCCGCAGATGGTATCAGCTATCTCTATCCATCCGCCGTCGAACTGGTATTGTGATCTCACTTTTTTCACGTCAACTCGAACTACAGGCGGAGATGCGGCGGCCAGAACGCGCATAGTTTCATCCTCGGTGAAACTGTCAGATGCAGGCGCAGTGTCGGGCAGCGCTGTCTGGAGCAATCGCGCAGCCGCCTGAAGAGTCTCGAAAGAGACAGGGAAGGCGTATGTGTACTGCACGCTCTCGCTATAAAGCTCGATCTGCCCCGGCTTTGTATCGATCAAAAGCTTGAACTTCAGATATAAGCCCGTGAAATTCCACCGAAGCTTCACATTTTGATTGCTGATTGGCGGGATCAGATAGATGTCTCTGACCTGAAGGTTTCTGATGCCGAGCCTGATTGGATAAGCCTCTATTTTTGCGCGCAGTTCCGTATCAATGCGCCCGAACACGCGCCATTCCCAAATCTTCCCTTCTTCCGGCGCTTTGCTCATGACGTGCTTCTAGACCGCGCCCTCCGCGTAAACTGCTTCCGGGGGCGGGGCTTCCTCCGGCGCGAAAAGTCGCTCTTCGATCAGGCTGAGAATCTTTTCAGCCGATTCGCCTTCGAGCGCCATTCGCTTTGCCTCGATTACTATGGCAGCGATCTCCGATGCGCGATTGCCGAAACGCGGGTCAGGTTTGATGAGGTCTTCGATCACACGAAACTCGCGTTCGCCGCGCGGAGCCTCGCGCGCCAGTTCAATCGCAACGGCAAGCTGTTTGGGCACCGTTTTGTTATTGATAATCAATCCGAGCGGGCGAAGTTCTTCGATGGCCTGCTCCTTCAGTTTATCGAGGCGGAGCAGGGAATTCTTGAACGCAAGATGCCCGCGCAAGGTCAATTCGATGATCGGCTTGTGCTCTTCTTCGGCGTCGTCAGCAGTCGAGCATTCTGTACGCAGCACATTGAAAATTTCAGCGCGAATCTCGTCCGGGTTTTCGCTGCCGCTGATCTTGTGCTCGACGCGGTTGAATGGACGCTGAAAGAAATCTTCGCCTGCCAGCAATCTCTCAATCTTGATATTGGCCCCGTCTGTTTCTACAAGGAAGGCTCCGCGCGGGGTGCCCGCTTCGTCAACGCTGCAAGCTTCGAGCGAACCCGGATTGAACGCCCAGCCTTCGATCTCAAACTGCTTGTGCGTGTGCCCCAGCGCAAGGTAATCGACCGCGCCGCGAAGCGTCAGTAACTTCGATGTGGGAAGCGCGTGCTGAATCGGGCGATTCAGTTGCCCTTCGATGTCCGAATGCAGAAGCATTATGTTCGTCGCGTCTTCTCTTCGATTCTCGCGCACGGCATCGAGCAGAAGCGGCAACGTATTGCTAATGGTCGTGCCGTACCAGTTGGAGCCGAATATGCGCGCATCGGCAATGTCCACGTACGATCCCGAAGCGTTCTCTTCGTTCCAGGCGTCGAGCCTGACCGAGCCGCCCTCGCCCCAGACAGGCTCCAAAAGCTTGATGTATCTCCACTGGGAGAAACTGCGAAGCCAGCTGAACCGCGATGTCGATTCGTGCTGATCGTGATTGCCTTCGATCACGATCACAGGTATGCGCGCCTGCTCAAGCCGTCTGAGCATCGCCATCGCGTGATTTGCGGCCTGCGGGTCTACGTTTCGGCGGTCAAACAGATCGCCCGCAATTATTACAAAGTCCACGTTGCGACCGAGCGCGTATTGCTCGATGACCTCTCTCCACGCGCGAAAGAAGTCACTGGTTCGGTCGGGCAGGTTATATCGCTTGATGCCGAGATGAACGTCAGCTATGTGTAGAAATCTTGCCATAATGAGGATTATATGATCACAGGTTGATTATAACTGCGGGCCACAAAATTTGGTAACGCTTTCGCGACTGACTACTATCTGTGGTAAAATTTTTGACAGAAACCCCTACACTAACACCCGGAGTTTATTCGATGCCAGACGATAGAATCATATCTCCCGGCGCAGAGGGAGAAGAGGAGCAGCAGTTTGAATTGAGCCTGCGCCCCAAGTGGCTGCGCGAGTATATCGGGCAGAAAAAAGCGAAAGAAAATCTTGAAATATTCATCAAGGCCGCTCGCAATCGAGGCGAAGCCCTTGATCACGTCCTGTTGTACGGCCCGCCGGGTCTGGGCAAGACGACGCTTGCGCACATCGCGGCTAACGAGATGGGCAGCGATATCAAATCAACAGCCGGGCCGGTTATCGAAAAGGCTGGCGATCTGGCCGCGTTGCTGACCAATCTTTCCGAAGGCGACGTGTTGTTCATTGACGAAATTCACCGCCTCAATCCCGCGATTGAAGAGGTGCTTTACCCGGCGATGGAAGATTATCAACTCGACATCATTATCGGGCAGGGGCCGTCGGCTCGATCAATAAAACTTGAGCTTCCAAAGTTCACGCTTGTCGGCGCTACGACGCGCGCCGGTCTCATCAGCGCTCCGCTCAGAGGCCGATTCGGGATTCCGCTTCATCTCGATTTTTACCCTGCCGACGATCTGGAAGTGATAGTGCATCGCTCGGCTGAAATACTGGGCGTTAAGGTAGAAGAGAGCGGCGCGCGCGAAATAGCTCGTCGCTCGCGCGGCACACCGCGAATCGTGAATCGGTTGCTTCGCCGCGTGCGCGACATCGCAGAAGTGCTTTATGACGGGCGCGTAACGGACGAAGTCGCCGCCGATGCGCTCAATCGCATGGAGGTAGACACATACGGTCTTGATGAAGTTGACCGCAAATTGCTGCTGACGATCATAGACAAGTTCGACGGCGGGCCTGTCGGGCTTGGCACAATTTCAGCCTCGATCAGCGAAGAGAAAGATGCTATCGAAGAGATCTACGAACCGTATCTGATACAGATAGGTTTCCTGAATCGAACGCCGCGCGGGCGCATGGCCACGCGGCTGGCGTACGATCACTTCGGCTTCCCGTTCAACACAAGCGTGCGGCTGGCAGAGCAACCCGGTTTTTTCAGTGATAGCAAACCTCTGGATGAGAAGTGATATTGATTTGAGTTTTACAAAGATTTAACAACTCACCGTGTTTGTATTAAATAAGCACGCGATCTTAGAACATAAGATCGCGTGCTTATAAAATATTGCAGTAGCCCGATCACGCCGGTCGGGCTGCGTTTTTTTGTGATGTTATTACAACTTTTTACGACTTGATGAAGATATTTGAAACGTTTTTCCTTATCATGCCACTTACCCCGTGAACGCGGTTGAATGCTTGCAGATGGGCGAAGAAAAAAACGAACTTTTGAATCTCCTCGCCGTTGTTTAAGAAAGCAAGAAAGCGGCAATTGTTTTTTTTCTATCAGTGTTTGGAGTCGGTTATGCAAAGGACAAACAAAAAAAATGCTACGTACATGGGAATGGCTTTCTTGTTCCTGAGCGTCACAATAACGCCACTCTCTTTAAAATCCATAGGACTATCGCCGAGCCTGACAGCAGGCATTGACGCCTGGCGACAGATTTCAAGCGTATTCGGGGACAGCCATCAGCCCGTGACCTCTTCGGAACTTCTGGCTTTAAACAACCTCAACTCCGACGACGCCACGAGCGTAGACAGCAGCAATGGAATCGAGCAATCGCTGATCGCTGAATTGCAGGCTGAAATTCCTCAAAGCTATACGCTTCAATTAAGCGGCGCGGAGCTACAGCCCTCTGAGCTTCAGGCCAAAGAGACTAACAACCGGCAAAGGCGTTGCCCAAAGGCTGCGGCCCAATCGCTTCGCGCGGTCAGCCGCATTGAAACCCACACGGTCGAGATTGCTTCTGTCATCAATTCTGAGATTGCGCAGGCGGCGGCGAAGCCTGTGATGGTTATCAATAGATCGGATTGGAAGAATTTTGAGAAGCATATTTCCCAATACAGATTTGATATTGGCGAAGCGATGAAACTTTTACCGATGAAAGATCTGAAGATGATGATTAGGGTGAAAGGCTTGGCGGTACCTGTCGCTCCTATCGCTCCAAAATGTAATACGCGCAAAGCTCCGTCGCCTGAACAGGCAAAGCAGTTGCAGCTAAGAGCTATGCGCGAGCGCGCGGCAGATCAGCTTCCAACAGCTCCCGAAAACTGTGAACTGTAGAGAACTCCAACAGCGGCTGCCTCGAAAAAGGCAGCCGCTTCTTTTCCTACCCTGTCCCGAACATTCAAACTTAAAGCTGTAACAAAATAGAAGTAGGGGCAGGGCTTGTCCCTGCCCGAATGGTCGTAAGACCATGATCAGTCATCGCCTGTCGGCGATCCGGGCAGGGACAAGCCCTGCCCATACCACGCATATCGAACGCCTGGCAACAGTTCCTTGAAGATCTATCCGAGTTGCTTGCGAAAACGCCAACAGCTGATTGTGAGCAGCAACGCGGCAAATCCGATCAGCATGAGAAAGTTCGGATAGAGTATCTCGACATCTGCGCCTTTAAGCATGATCCCGCGCGCAATCGTCGCGAAATGACGCACAGGATTGATCATCGTGATCGACTGCATCCAGTTAGGCATCGCTTCAATCGGCGTCGTCGCGCCCGACAGCAGTGCTATGGGCGGATTGATAAAGAAACTGAGCAACTGCGCCTGCTGTTGCGATTTTGAGAAAGTCGCGAGGAATGTCCCCAATCCAATGCCTGCCAGCACGCAAAGCGCGCCTGCAACATAGATCAATACAAGGCTGCCTCGCACAGGCACGTCAAACACCAGCCAGCCGACCCATGAACTGCCGCGCAAAAATGCATCGCGTGTTATCTCGATGAAATAGCGCGCGGGCACCAGGTTCGAGATCCATCTTATGCCAACCGGAATATTTGAGATCGGGAACATAAAACCCGAAGTCAAAAACGAAAAAACAAAACATACGGTCGCGACCGCCTGAATTGTGGCCGCCTGATTAGGTATCGCCGCATCTCGGCTTCGACGGCTGGCCTGACCGATGTACTGCTCTGCGCCGTAAAAGCCTCCGTTATCGCCGAAGCATTGCCTCTAAGAATATTCGCGGTGTTCGTATCGGTCGCATCTATCAGCCATTGCACTTCTGCCTGCCGCCTTAGCAGTAGATCGCGCTCGAAATCTTTGGGAATGATGACCGCAGCGCGCACTGTTTCAGAGGCCAGCGCTTCTTCTGTCGTCATATGTTCCGGCAGAGAGATGATTCGGAATGTGAGCGACCCGGCGATCATCTCAATGTAGCTGCGTGACCGCGCGCTCCTGTCGTAATCCTCGACGGCTATTGACACATTGGTCACTGAAAACGAGATTGCCTTGCCGTACAACACCAGCAGAATGAGCGGCAAAACGAGCGCAAGCGCAACGGTCAGCCGGTCACGAAATAACTGAGTCAATTCTTTGCGCGCCTGCGCGATTATACGTTTCATTTGATCTCCTTTAGTCTTCTGTTGCGACTCTGCCTTCTTTGCGCGCCTGCTCGACTACGGCTATGAAAACGTCTTCAAGCGAGAAGCGTTCTTCATATGCCCGGATCACCTGAATGCCTTCATTGCCAAGTCGTCGCTTCAGCTTATCGATACCTGCCGCCGCCGCGTCGGCGACGATCACGTGCAACCGGTCACCGAACAAAGCGACGCGCCAGCGTTCCATCTCGCCTTTCAGCAGGTCTGCTGCGCGCTGCGGCGCATCTGTGATCAATTCGATCAGATGGCCCTGTTGCGCTGCTTTGATTTCTGTCGGCGTGCCCTGCACGATCATCTCGCCCGCGACCATCAGCCCCAGCCTGTTGCACTGTTCGGCTTCTTCCAGATAATGCGTCGTCACAAGTACCGCTACGCCGCGATCAGCAAGGCTGTTTATCATCTTCCAGAACGCGCGCCGCGCGAGCGGATCAACGCCCGAAGTCGGTTCATCAAGCAGCAACAGCTTTGGCTCGGTTATCAGCGCGCATGCGAGCGCGAGCTTCTGTTTCATTCCACCGCTCAACTTACCAGCGAGCCGATTTCTGAAACGATCCATATCAAACAGTTTCAGATAATTCATTCCGCGTCGTTCGATCTCTTTTGCGGGCAGCTTTCGCAGTTCGCCCATGTAGCGCAGGTTTTCATCCACGTTGAGGTCCTGATAAAGACTGAACGCCTGTGTGAGATAACCGATAGACGAACGCGCTTCAAGCGATGTGCGTCCCTGTACAAGCGTCTCGCCTTCGGTCGCTTCCATAACGCCTCCGAGTATCTGAAACACAGAGGTTTTGCCCGCGCCATCAGGCCCGATCAGGCCGAATATTTCACCTCGCGCGATCTCCAGATCCATGCCGCGCACCGCCTCCATCTGGCCGTAACTTTTCCGCAAGCCGCGAATGCTTATCGCAACATCGTGCTCATTGATTCGTTCGCCTTCTTTGAAATCAGCAGTCAAAGCCTCGTTATCATTCGCGCTATCTGTGATGTTTAATACTGCGTTCATAATTAATCTCCGACTACTTTCTTGTTGATGCCACCCACTGATTGCCTTCGACCAGCACTTCGCCGTCAGCAGGCATACCGGGTTTTGCGAAGCCCTGAGGGTTGGTCAGCTGAATCTTTACGCCTACAACCTGTTTCACACGGTCGTCGCGGAAGTATGTGTTTTCAGGCGTGAACGAAGCCTGCGGATCAACGCGCGAAACTACGGCTTCGAGCGGCTGTTTGGCATTCGAGTCAAGGTAGATTCGCGCGGGTTGCCCGACTCGAATGCGACCGATCTGGCCTTCGGGAATAAAGCCGCGAAGGTAAACCTGATTGAGATTGACGAGCGTCACAATGGGCGCACCTGCCGCAACGACTTCGCCCGGTTCAGTTGCGCGCGTAGCGATTGTGCCAGCAAACGGCGCGACTATTTCGAGGTCGCGGCGATTGGCCTGCGCCTCCTGAAGCCGCGACCTCGCGCGATTTGCGTCAGCTTCCGACCACGCGACCACCGATTGCGCCTGCCTGAACGAAGCGCGGGACCGGGCAAGATCAGCTTCGGCGGCGGCAACTTCGGCCTGCGCCTGACTGACCCGGCCCTGCGAATCTGCCTGTGCCTGCGTTACCGCCAATCGACTTTGCTGAAGTTGTGCTTCGAGCACGCTGATCTCTTGTTGAGCTTGCAGGACCTTCGATTCAGCCTGCACGACTGCCGCGCGCTCCTGATCTTCGCGCGCTTTGATCTGATCATCATCGAGCGTTGCGATGACCTGTCCGGCTTTAACCAGATCGCCTTCGCGCACAGTAATCTCGCGGATGCGTCCAGCTGTTTTCGCGGCCACTGCCGCATCGTCGCTCTCTATGCGACCGCTGAGCGAAATAATCTCTTTGGGCGCAGCCTGCTCGCGCAGGAAATACCACCATGCGAGAGTGCCTGCAATCAAAATCAGAGTTGTAATTGCCAGAAATTTAAAACGGTGTTTTGCGGATTTCATATCTTCTCCCTTTAATTCTGCTTTCCTTAAGCGATCAATTATGGCAACTCCAATTGCAATCGAAGGCGGTCGATTTCCGCATCGACTCTGCTGATCGCGGCTTCGAGTTGCTGACGGTTTGAGGTAAGAAGTTCCAGTTGCCTGTTTACCCTGTCTTTTTCATTTTCAAGTCGCTTGCGCCATGTTTCGCGCAGTTCCTCCATCGGGCGCACGAGGCCAACGTACATAACCGTCTGCCGAATATTGGCGGGCAGTAACTGGTAATCCAGATCTTCGATGCGGGCTTGCAGGTTAAGCTCCTGCACCTGTAAATCGAACAGTCTTGCCCTCAATGCTTCAGCGCGTTGCTCTGTTCGCGCCAAAATCTCAAGGTCTATCAGGTTGCCCTTCAATCCGGCATTCTCGTCAGCCTCCACAGGTCTGTTTTCCTGCGATTGCGCCGAGACTGGCGCTTTTTGCGCCAGTCTCAGAAATAATCCAGCCAGTAAACGTGTAATCTTTGTTCTGCACCTCTTATTTACTGGCAAAGAATCGCACGAGCAGCGGAATGTCTTCGGGGCGTTCGCGCAATGCTGGAATGGTGATGGGGAAAACATTGAGCCGATAAAAGAGGTCATCTCTGAGCTGTCTTTCGGCGACCATCTGATCGAGCTTGCGATTGGTCGCGGCAATCAAACGAACGTCAACCTTTATAGTTCGATTGCTTCCCAACCGCTCGAACTCTTTTTCCTGAAGAACGCGCAACAGCTTCGGCTGAAGTTCCTGCGGTATCTCGCCCACTTCATCAAGGAATAGCGTGCCTTTACTTGCAAGCTCGAACTGCCCGATGCGTTGTGCAATTGCACCTGTGAATGCGCCCTTTTCGTGGCCAAACAATTCGCTTTCGATCAGTCCTGTCGGTATCGCTGCGCAGTTGAGTTTGACAAGCGTGCGCTCTTGCCGCGCTAAGGCTATGAATTGCGCGGGCGATCAATTCTTTGCCGGTTCCGGTTTCTCCCTGAATCAAGACGGTCGAGTCGGTCGGCGCTACGGTTTCGACCTGTTTTAAAATGCGCCTCAGCGCAGCGCTTGACCCGATGATCTGCTCGAAGGCGTAAGCGGTGTTGATCTCTTCTTCGAGATATAGTTTCTCTTCGGAGAGCTTGTTTTTGAGCCGCCTGCGCGCTGTCGAAATTGAGCGCGTTGTCAACGGCAACAGCCATCTGATTGGCGACCCTTTGCATGAAATTCAGGTCTGACTGGCTGTAGGCTGCTTCCTGCAAACAGGCGAATCCAATCGCACCCAATCGCCGCACCGATGAAGTGAGCGGGAGCATGCAGTAAGACTTCAATCCGTTCTCATGCATAATCCTGTTGGCAATGGGGAAACGAATATCCTGACGAGCGCCGCGTCGTAAAGCACGATGGAGACTCCGTCGAACTGAACGACTGAGCGCAGATGCATTGCCAGGTCGCGCAATAGCGACGCAAAGTCGCGGTGCCGCGCGATAGATTCCGAGATCTCAAGCAAAGCTCGATACTGAGAGGCGGTCGGAACATTTTCACTTCCGGCTTGAATTTGCTCTGACTCAGACATATTGGCGATGAGAATATCACTCTTCATCTGATGGCTCAATCATCCGAGGTTCAATAAGCGTGCAACAAAACCGGCTGAGAAATCATCCTTTGATTGATTCAAAATTGACGGGGCCGGACAGGCCGCCTAAAATAGGGGTCGAATAAAACACTCTGGAGGATTGAATGTCGGAACGCCAGGAGAAGAAAGCCAGAATGCGGGAGTTGCTGCTTTTCATTCCCAACCTCATGAAGCTGCTGTACGGCTTGCTCAGAGACCCGCGCGTCTCTCAGGCTGACAAAGCCATTGTGGCAGGCGTAATCATCTATGTCATCGTTCCGATTGATGTCATTCCCGACTTTATTCCATTCATCGGGCAGATAGATGATTCGTATCTGGTCGCCATTTCGCTTCTGCGTCTGCTCAATCGCACGGAGCGCAACGTGATTGAAGATCACTGGAACGGCAAGCCGGACATAAAGGATCTGGTGTCGAATATGGCAAGGATTGCAGACTATTTCATGCCCAAGCGGCTCAAGAATGTTCTACATGGCCGCATAGAGCCGAAGGGCCGGTTGACCGTCATTACCGATGAATCTGCGGGTGAAGAGGTAAAAGCCTGAACGCGCGCGATCATTGATCCGGCTGCGCGTCCTGAAGAGCCTTTAGAAGTTTAGCGTGAATGCCGCCAAACGACCCGTTCGACATTACGACTACAACATCCCTCTCTTTCAATCTCGGAGCGAGATGCGAGACGATCTCGTCAGGCGAAGGAATGAAATCCGCTTCACGCCCCTTCTGGCGCAGGCGTTGAATCATTTCAGCCGGAGAGATTGCAATATCATTTGTGTATCGCTCAGGGTGAAACAGGCCCGCGATTATTATCTGATCAGCCTGGCTCAATCCGTCCTCGAACGACTGCTGAAATGTTTTGATCTGCGCAGTGTACGAACGAGGCTCGAAGACCGCTACTATTCTATGGCCGGGATATTTCGCGCGCGCGGCCACAAGCGTTTCGTGAACCGCGGTCGGATGATGCGCGAAATCGTCTATAACTGTTATGCCGCGAACGCGCCCCCGCACCTGCATTCGTCGTTTAACGCTTTTGAACTCCCGCATAGCCTCAGCTACAGCCTTGCGGTCGAGCCCCATTGATTCACAGGCCGCGATTACGGCGAGACAATTGCGCACGTTGAACATACCGGCAAGCGGAGTGCGATAACGCTCGAACTCGCGCCCATTGACCTGAACTGTGAAGCTGGTCATCTCGCCTGTAAAATCGACATCTATCGCGCGCCACCGCGCGCCTTCTTCCGTGCCGAAGCTTTCGACCGGACACAGGGCGCGTGCGGATAGCTCTCTGACTATCATTGAATCCCATCCTGCGATCAGGTTGCCGCGACCAGGAATCAGGTTTATCAAACGACTGAAGGCGAATTTCACTGCGTCCAGATCGCGGTAGATGTCCGCGTGGTCGAACTCGACGTTGTTCAAGATTACTGTGTCGGGCAGATAGTGCATAAACTTCGGCCCTTTATCGAAGTAAGCCGTGTCATATTCATCGCCTTCGATGACGAAATAAGGGCTGTCAGTCACTCGGAAGGATGAATTGAAATTCTCGGCTACCCCGCCGATTAAAAACGACGGGTTAGCCTGAGCCTTCTCCATCGCCCACGCCATAAGCGATGTAGTAGTCGTTTTGCCGTGCGTGCCTGCCACTACGATTGAATGATGACCGCGAATGAAATTTTCCTTAACGACTGCGGCCATCGAGGTGTAATACATCTTTTCGTTGAGCGCGAACTCTATCTCAGGATTGCCGCGCGAGATTGCGTTGCCGACGACTACACAGTCCGGGCGGTTGCTGAGGTTTTCGGCCCTGTAGCCTTCGCACACGGGAATGCCGAGCCGTTCAAGCTCAAGCGACATTGGCGGATAAACGTTTTCGTCAGAGCCTGTTACCTGATGACCTTGTTCGACAAGCATACCTGCGAGCGAAGCCATTGCCGTCCCGCATATTCCAATCAGATGATAGTGCTTCTTTTTCAATAGGGTTCTCCATGTGGTCGAGTAAGAAGTGAGTATAGCTGCGCGATTTTTCTTTGAAAAGTTGCAAGGGTGAATGCGCCTTGCGCGCACTCTTTATGTGTGAAAGAATTTTTCGCTCACGTCTGGATTTATCACGAGCCAGCAGGGAATCGATTTTCAGGGGGAATATATGTTTATCGTCAGGTTTGCAGTCATAACGTTGCTTCTATTTTGTTTTGCGGGCATCGGCTCGCCAGGCAGCGCGAATCGGTCGAGGGTTTTATTTGAAGAGCCGCCTGTAGTGACCGGCAGGGCGGTGATTTCTGCAATACAAACAGAGCCGCGCAACGAGCCGTCTATAGCTGTCAGCCGCACTAACGCTCAGATCCTGGTCGGCACATCGAAATGGTTTGACATGACGGACCAGCCTGCCGGTAGAGCTAACAATAGAGTTGTCTATTATTACTCATCGGATGGAGGTCAAAGCTGGGGTACAGGTTTGCTCGGACTGGAAACTCCGCAGAAGACATGGAGCAGGGCGTCAAGCGCGTCTGTCGTATCAGACCTCGATGGCAACTTTTATATCGGCGTCCTGATGCGCGATAACTTGAGTTTTGATAGCGGCGTTTATGTCTTCAAATCGATAGACGGCGGTCGAACATTCAATAATCCAATTCCTGCCGTATTTGATATCGGAAATCTGGGATCGCCCAAAATTGCGGATAAATGCTATATCACAGTAGACACATCACCAACCAGCCCTTTCAGGAATACGGTTTATGCCATCTGGCCAAGCACAGAGCCTACTCGCAAAGTCATCCTTACGAATCACCTCAAGCCGGGTGAGTCGGGTTTTTCAGAGCCGAGAGCCATAAGCCACAACGGCGATATGCGCGGGCCATCGATCACGACCGGGCCGAATGGCGAGCTTTATGCCGCATGGGAAGGGATCGGAAATCCGAGAGTGATATTATTCAATGCCTCGACTGATGGGGGCGAAACCTTTCTGCCACCGGCAGCCGCGCCGGGGATAGATTTCAAAGCTCACGCATTCACAGGCGGGTTGGCGGAAATAGGCACTCAGGGCTTTGTGATCAGGCCGGTTCATCGTATGAACAGCTTTCCGGTCATTGACGTTGACAGAAGCTCCGGGCCACATCGCGGAATGATCTATCTCGCGTGGGCCGAGACAACCAACGGATCGGATTCCGATGTTTTTATCAAAAGACTGACGCCGCCCGACGGTCGAACAATCGATGTAAGCCCAGTCGTCAGAGTCAATGACGCGCAGACAGGAGATCAGTTCTTTCCCTGGCTGAGCATTGATCCGAAAGATGGATCGGTCGAAGTCGCTTTCTATGACAGGCGAAATGATCCGGCTGGAAATACAGTCGATGTCTATTTCGCGCGCTCGACGAATGGAGGCTTAAGCTTTGCAGAGAATATAAGACTTACATCTGCAAGCTCTGACGCGCGCGTTCAGGCAGATATTGTGGGAAGCGCCTCTAGCCAGATAGGGATTGGCGATTATATCGCGCTTCAAGGATTAAATGGAAAAGCCTACTCGCTTTGGACAGACACTCGACGTGAAAAACAGGAAATCTTTTTCGGCAGGATTGATTTCGAGCCATCTTCCGATGATGGCGGCGGCGGTGGTGGAGGCGGAGGAGGCGGCGAGCCTACGAATGATAGTTGTCAGACGCCGCGCGTTATCTCATCTCTGCCATTTCAGGATGAACTCGATACCAGCAAAGCCACATCAGCAGTCGATGACCCTGCTTCCTGCGCGGGGAATCAGCTTCAGAAAACCGTCTGGTACACTATCACGCCAGGCGTTGACACTGTTTATGGAATCGACACACTGGCGAGCGACTACGACACGGTCGTAAGTATCTATACAGGAGCGTGTGGTGCGCTTGCGCCTGTCGCCTGTAATGATAATTTCGACAATGCCGCCAACTCGCCAACCCGTTCTTTGCTTACTTTTGCCGCGCAGGCGGGCGTTCAATATCTTATCGAAGTAAGCGGGAAGGGAAGCGGAGGCAATCTGAAATTCCGGCTCGGCTATCCGACTATCACAGGAATTGAATACACCACGGCTCCTGATGGCAGCGAGGCTTTGAAGATAACAGGCGCTGGTTTTGCGACCGGAAGCGCGCAGGTAATCGTCAACAAAAAAGGCGAAGACGATCTCATGACTACCAACTTCTTTATCGCGCCAACTCATGGCGATAATACCGCAGATACGATGTTTGCGACGAAGAAGAAATTAAAGAAGCTGGTCAAAAAGAAAAAGACAGTCGAGGTTCGAATGGAAAGCCCTTTGGGCAGTGGCCGACTGTCAAATACCTTTTCATTCACGCGCTGATAAAAGCTTTTGTATGAAAGCCCTCAAGTTTGATGGCCATCTCCGATTCGTCAATGATGCGCCTGTGCCGAGACGTGAAGGCGAGGCGCTTGTACAGGTAATTCGTGCTGGAATCTGTAATACAGATCTTGAGATCGTAAAAGGCTATGCGGGATTTCACGGCATCCTCGGCCACGAATTCGTCGGACATGTGGTGGAATCTCCCGACGCTTCGCAAGTCGGACGTAGAGTAGTCGGGGAGATAAATGCGGGATGCGGGAATTGCGACTTATGCCGCGCAGGCGATGCGCGGCACTGCGCATCGCGGACTGTGCTTGGCATAAAAGCGCGCGATGGGGCGTTTGCTGAATACCTATCGCTTCCGCCACGAAATCTCCTTGAAATTCCCGACACACTTGCAGACGAGGCGGCTGTTTTTGTCGAGCCACTTGCCGCTGCCTGCAACATCCTTGAGCAGGTAAACATAACCTCTTCAACAAGAGTCGCTGTGATAGGTGACGGCAAACTGGCTCAGATGATCATTCGTGTTGTTGCGTTACGGGGCTGCGAGATTACTGTAATCGGAAAGCACAAAGCAAAGCTCGCGCTCGCAAGTGCTGTCGGCGCGCGCGCGATACAGATAAGCGACACCCCGGCTGATGATTGGCTGGAAGACTCGAAATTGAAAAACGGATTCGACGTGGCGATTGAAGCAAGCGGCTCCCGGTCGGGTTTACCAATGGCCCTTGATCTTGTTCGCCCGCGCGGAATCGTTGTTTTGAAATCAACTCATCACGCATCCACTTCCATAAATGCCTCTCTTATCGCGATCAACGAGATAACCGTTATAGGCTCTCGCTGCGGGCGATTTCGTCCTGCTTTGGATCTGCTTGTTACGGGCGATGTTGATGTCAGCCCTTTCATATCGGATGAATTGCCGATAGAAGACGGTTTGATGGCGTTTGAGAGGGCTGCCCAGCCATCGAGCCTGAAAGTAGTTTTGATCATTTCTTAATACTATCGGCAGTGCCACAAGACCTGAATCCGGCTCCCAGAACCGATTTCAAGGCGTTCATTTAAAGAAAGAGATTGACATGCTTTGCTTTCAGGTGCTATAAACGCGCCGAGATGGCTACCACATATTGTGGAAGCTGCTCCAGCAACCTACGATATTTTGGAGGCCAAATGAATCAAGGCGACTTGATCGAGAAGGTAGCAAACGCCGCTTCTATCAGCAAAGCAGAGGCCGAGCGCGCCATCAACGCGGTGAAAGAAGCGATCACAGACAGCCTGCGCAAAAACACGAAGGTCACGCTGGTTGGGTTCGGCACATTCGCTGTCTCTCATCGTAAAGCTCGGCGAGGGCATAATCCTCATAGCAGTGAAGCCATCAAGATTCCCGCAACAAAGACTGTCCGCTTCAGTGTTGGAAAACAGTTGAAGGAAGCTGTGAATAAACGAAAGAGATAACTGCACAGAGAGCGAACTCTACAGAAGCCGCTCACTCCCCTGCAATCGTAGATCATACATACCCTGTATTTAGCCAGCGACCGCTACAACGCGCCCAAATCTACTCGCATCACATAACTGCACTAAAACGTGCGCTTGTAAACTGAAAGGGTGTGAACTGACCGGGAGAGCTTTTTCGGCGGACGAGCTAAGTGGCGATATAACGGGACTTGCGGGCAGGAAGTATTTGGAATAGGGATTGCCCTTATTCTTAATCGAGCATCGGGCTTGCCGACGGTGGAGGGTTAAATGAAAAAAGAGTTTTTCAGGCTGGCTTTGAGTGCTATTCTAGTTGCATCATTTTCGACTGGTATCGTTCTTGCAGAAGAGAAGCCGAAGAAGGAAAAGGTGCAGATCGTCGTGGTCGAGAAAAGGGATAATAAAACAGGCAATAGTGGTGAATCGAAAAAGCCCCGCCACAGTGATCGTCAATCACAGTAGTCTGTAGGATGGACGCGATCAGATGAAAAAAGTTGTTTTAGCCATAACGCTCGCTCTGTTTGGTGTAACCGCTCTTGGCACCGTGCCATCGGACGCTGTAAAGGTCTATGCTCAAAAGAGAGGCGAAGACAAAAAGAAGGATCCTCCGGGGCCCCCTGTAGTCAGGGATAAGGGCCGTGATTCGAAGCCCAAAGATCCACCCAAGAGAGACAAAAGGCCGGATTAGTTTCTTTCAGCTTATTTCCTGGCGAAGCTTGCCAGCGCTTCATCTTCATCGGAGAAAATCTCAAACACGCCGTCGAGTTTTGAAATTGCAAGAATATTTCGGACTGACTGAGAAGGGGAAAGCAGCTTAACGTGCCCCTTCTGCTTGAGAACTGAGCGGTAGCATTTAATCAGGCTTCCAACTCCCGTGCTGCTGATATAGGTCACGCTTCTGAGGTCGAGCAGGAACTCGATTTCATCTTTCTCAACAAACTCCTGAACCATGTCGTATAACTGGTCGGGCGCATCTCCGGGATCAAGTCTACCGGTTATCTTGATGATGCGAACATCTCCTACTTTTCTGCTGATCACTTTTGTCGGGCGTCTCATCATAATTACTAACTCTTGCTTGAATATTATGGACTAAGGATTGTAACTAAGCCCCTCGTTCTCAATCACAGTTAATGCATTCCGCAATAGATTGAATATAGAATGGGCCCACGCGGAACCGGCCAATCATATTACATCATTAATACTCTGCGAACAAGTTCGTCCAGGAAGCGCTATCTCTCGATGATTTAATCATTCATTAAAGGTGAGAAGCGACTCGAATTTTGAAAGAGGTATGGGCGCTACTGGACTCGAACCAGTGACCCCTGCCGTGTGAAGACAGTGCTCTACCAACTGAGCTAAGCGCCCTTTTCGTGGAAAAAAGAGATTACCAGATGGACGAAGGATTTTCCACCCGTTCATCGCATCTCAGTTGAGCAATGAACGGGTGGAATGGATGCGTGACTCAGAAGAAGAAAATCGCAGAACGAGAATCGCTGTTCTGGATGATCAGCTGGTTTGTTCCTGTGGACCTGATATCCCGCTTTCCTTTGTAGAACAGTTCGTCTTTTTCAAAAGTTTTTGGCACAAATACGACTCCGTTCAGGATGATTAGAGAGTTTTGGTTGAAATTTGCCCCATAAACATAGAATTTCTTCTTCTTCACCTTCACGCGATTTATTACCGGTATGGTCGGTGCGCTGCTGTTGGAGCCCAGTATCTCTATCGAAACAGGCCTGGAGTCAAAGCGCGTAGCGGATTCGGTTGAATCAACAACCTGTACAGTTATGGCATACGAACCGGCTTTTGTAGGAGTGCCTTCGATGATGCCAACCGACGAGAAGAGCAATCCGGGTGGCAACGCCCCTCCGAGCAGTGTCCAGCGATAAGGCGGAGTGCCGCCAACGGCTGTAAGCGACTGTCTATACGTTTTTCCAACGTTCCCGCTGCCAAGAGAAAGACTGGTGATCGTCACAGGTGTGGTACCGCCGCCACCGCCACCTCCACCGCCGCCGCCTCCTCCTCCTCCGGGCGATGCGGGATAGAGGGTAAGAACGCCTGATTTGTCATCATCGCCCAACACGGCGTCGCGCCCGTGTCCATGTGCGGTGGCCCACATTATTGCGTTCGAATCACTGGAATGAGATAAACCTATAGAATGACCTAATTCATGGCAGGCGACTTCGGCTAAATTGGAAGATGTGCCAAGGAAGCAATTCATTCCTTTATTGAACACGACATCGGATTCGACCAGACGGAAAAATGTTCTCCCACCGACTTGAGACGTTTGATTGACGTATTGCGAACTGGTCGTTGCAACAACACCCGAACAGCCAGACGGTGGATCGAGCTGACCGAGGCAATCTCCGTATGAAATGGTGTTAGTGTTATCTAAAGACAATCCACAATTGCCGGTCTGGCCGGTGATCTGCATGCGCACTGTGGAACCGCTCTGCGTAGCCCAGGCGCTCATTGCGCGCTCAAGCTCTGCCTGCGCGCCTCCGGCAATAGGCGAGTTGGCTGGATTTAGAAGGAATGGAACAGCACGTCCGGAATCCGGCTCTGTCCATCGTACGCCACCGCCTATCAACGCAAATTCAGGGCTGAATCCCTTAGCCTCTTTTTTCTTACGCGCGTATTCGGGCGGGATTGCGACAACGGGCTGATCTGTATCGATCCCTGATATTTGAATCGGTGCGCGGTTGAGGGTGTTCTCGATATTTCGAACGTATGAATCGAACGGAGCGCGATTGGTAATCGTCTCGTTATCGGAGCGCGAAAGGATCTCAACCTCGTTTGCATCCACCTTGCGCGTGACAATCTTACTGCCTGTCGTGCCATCTTCGACAATCGAAAACATCCCCATGAAAGCGTGCGCGACGCGCAGTGTCCCGTCCGGCCCCGTATTCAGATAAAGCAGCACTTGCTGGCCGCGTGTGAATTGCGGCTGGCCGTGCACGCGCATGGCCGAAGAACCGGCAATGCCGCCAAGCTGCTTGAGCACAAGAGTCCGCTTTGACAGACTCCCTTTCAAAAAGAGATCGGTCCGCACTTCGACATAAGTCCAGATGGCTGTGTGCGCGTCATCCCAGTCACTGAAAACCGTTCGCACGCTGCCTGTAATGATGAAACGTGAATTTGATATTAGTTCGTTGTCGGAGAGCATCACGACCGTAGTCGCTTTGGATGGAAACGCGCAGACGAAAAGCGCGATGAGTGGAAGCGCTATTCGAAATAGTCTTCTGCATCGTTGATTCATCGTTGTACCTCAAACCCTTTCAATACTGCTCGGCTGGGAAAACTAACGATTGCCCGGTTGGCAACAGGTCGAAATGAACTGCATGACTGCTCATAGACCTGAATAAACAACCGGACAGGACCTGAGTCTGTTTGAATCTGAAATGCAATCCGCAAGCGGTAAATCACTGCAACGGGGGTGTTGCACCATCTGGATTCTATCGCTCAAAGCTTTCAACCATGCTACGGGCGCATTGAACCATAGCTGGATACGCATGTCAAGAATCAATAGCTGCTTCCTGCGTTAAATAATTCTTAGAAAACAAACGTGCTTACATTTCCTGCGAAGGACGTGGGGCCACGTCACTCAATCGGGGCATTTTGTAAAGCGGGACGGGCCGAGATTGCCCGCCCCGCGGTGATTGAAAGCAAAAAATTCTTATCAAAAACCTGTGCTCGATTTAGCGGCGATAGGTCCTCTTGCCGTTTATCAGCGACCATATTGCGCCGCCGCCGCCGCCTAAAGCCGCTCCTGCGAGCGCGCCACGCTTACCGCCCGCAAGCGCGCCGATGAGCGTGCCTGCGCCCGCGCCAATCAAAGATTTTGTCACCACACTCTTTGTTGAGACTCGACGATTAAAGGCGCGGGCGGGTCTCTTCTTAAGCGCAAGGTAGGTGCCTGTGCCGCCGCCTGCAAGAGCGCCGATGAGCGCGCCTTTTCTGCCGCCAAACGCGCCGCCAAGCCCTGCGCCCGCAGCTGCGCCGCCGCCAATCAATAACCATTTGCGCGCGTTCGCGCTCAACCCGTTATCCACACGCGTAGAGCTATAGTCATTATTGTATGCGCGTGTGCCGAGAACTCTTGATGTGCCAGACTTCCTCGAATTCGGATAGTTTCGCTGGTACGCGCTGCCTACGGCTCCGGCTCCACATAGATTGTTTCGCAGGTTTGCCTGCTGGCTCTGCCCGTCTGTGTAGCCTTGATTGAATCCTTCAAGATATCCACGTGCGTTGCTTGCGAGCGAAGACTGGTCGGGATAGCTGAGTCCGGTCGCCCCGGCATTGAATCCATCGGCATATCCTGTTTTGAAGTCTCCAACGTAAGCATCGCTCACTGAAGCATCGCTCACTGAACCCGGCTCATTTGCGGAAGACGTGCCCAGTCCTGCGGCCCTGACCGTCCGCAATCGGCCTGTATCTATTGACGGATTATTATTGCTCAGCGCCAGGACGCCCGCAGCCGAAAGTGTCGCCGCAAGCACCATTGCCAGAAATCTAATCGACATCTTATGCCCCCTCCTGATTGCTGTTGCGATTCAATTGCAAACGGACTTCGTACACGCCGCACAGTGAAAAATTTACTCTACAGCCCGTGTCATAAAGTCATTGTTCGGGACCATCAGTAACCCATATCGGATATTTCTATCACGATACAGGGCAACCGATTAGTCCGAATCGCTTCTTGAATCTCGCGCCTGTCCGACCAACTGCGCTGCGATCTTTTGTTATTGCACTATTAAAGGATTGGATCGCCTGTCATCAGGCGGATTCGTTACGGTCACAACATCTCCAATCCGCGCTTTGACTTTTGCACGCAGTATGCCGGAACCTGTGACGGTCGTTTTTCGCCTGTCTCCGTTTACTTCGACGACTGATCCTGCTGTAAAACCCGTGCCCGTCACTTCTAAAGTTTTCTTGGCGATACGATTGACTGCGGTTATGACGGGCGCGCCTGTGCCTGCCACCAGAGAAACGTTGAGCCTGTAAAAGCCCGTCGAATTTGAATCGAATGCGCCAATGCCGATGACGTAGCGACCTGTAAACGGCAGCACAATATTGAATCGCGCGTCGTCGCCGTCGTTCTGGTCGTTGTAGAAAAATTCGGCTCCCGTTTCAGGGTCGCTCAGATTGATTTCAGGATCGAGCCGCGAGCCTAACGCTTCAGCATCGACATCCACAATCAGGGTTTGACCTGCGCTTGCAATGAAACTATAGAAATCAACATCCCTTCGTTTTGATATATCGCCAAATATCGTCGCGGGCAATTCTGATAACCCCTGCGCCGTGTTATCATTCGGCTCCGTTTCGTCCACGTCCGTACCCCGCGTGATGTTGAGCACGTAGCCAAAATCGAACCCGCCGAAATCATCTGCATCCGTGATCCCGGCAATCAGTATTTGATCTTGCGAAGGAGTGAAACGAATGATCGGGTCGTCATCTTCATCACCGATAACTGAGCTGAGAAGATTTCCCGCAGCATCGAAAAGCGCTATGTCTGCGATAAGCTGCGAGCCACGCAATCGCGCCGCGAATGGCTCGATTGTTATCTGCTGCCCCGCCAATGCCTGAAAAGCAAAGAAGTCAAAGTCACGATTAACGCTTATTCTGCCGAATATGTTGACGGGAAGCGATACACCCTGCGAGATGCTGTCGTTGGGTTCAAGCTCGTTGATGTCTCCGCCGCCCGTTGCGAAACTCTGCAATTCAATCACAGATGCGGCCTTCTGGTTCCTTGCGAATGCGCTGACGCGAGCTTTTGGACTATTCGACTTCGATTGACTGCTTGATGAGTTTTCAGGATGCAGTCGCTTGAAAGCCGCGCTGCGATCCATCTGCACTGTGCGAGTATTATTGCTCGACTGTTTCTCTGCGCTCACGCTCGAAGGCCGAGTGATCTTCAAAGCTGTTTGGGCAGCAACGAAAGTCGCTGTAAGAAAGAGAGCGGCAGTCGTAGCCGCCATTGCCTGTTTAAAGGATTGCGTAAACACTGGAGTCCTCCTGCAATCCCCTCTGCTTCGATTCCACTAGCCCCGGGGTTGTGATGTACGAAGGTGGTTTTGAGGTTGCAGGCGCGAAATTTTTTCCGGGCCGCTTAATTTAATTCAATGCAGGCAGGATAAATTCAAATGTCGTCCCGACGCCGACCTCGCTCTCGAATCGAATTGTGCCGTTATGAAGCTGCACGGCTCTGAAAGCCTGCGCGAGGCCGATTCCTGAGCCGCCCTTCTTGGTCGTGTAATAGAGATTGAATATGCGCTCGCGGGCGTCTTCGGGTATGCCTATCCCTCTGTCCACTATGGTTATACGGGCCGAGCCGTCACTGCCGCGCGATGTCTTTATCTTCAGCGGCCCGCCTTCGGGCATCGCCTGACAACCATTTATGATCACGTTCAACAGAGCTTGTTTAAGCAGGTCCGAATCGCCTTTGACAAAAAGCTGCCCGCTTGCAATATCCTTGTTGACTGTGACGCCGCGTTCCTGTGCCAGCGTGGATGCCAGCGCGACCACCTGGCCGACGATGATATTCAAATCCATCGGCTCAAGATTTATTTCAACCGGTCGCGTGAAGTTTAAAAACGTCTGCACGACGCGATCAAGCCGTTTGATCTCGGAATCTAAAATCTCAAGCTGCGGTGTCGGGTTTGCGTTGCCCGATTCGATCTTCGAGCGAAGAATCTCCAGATGAATGACCATCGCGTTAAGCGGGTTTTTGACCTCGTGCGCAATGCCTGAGGTGATGCGCCCCAGGTCTGCGAGCTTCTTCGACAAGTCCCATTGCGATTCGTACTTTTGAAATGACTCGTAATCGCGCAGGCTCACAAGCGCGCCGACCGGTTCGCCAGCATCTTCGATGTATTGCACGCTTGTCAGCAGTTGCCGTGTGCGACCGTTGTGTGGAATGTGCAGAGTTGTTCGCGCGACAGACCTGCGCTCGCTGAATGCGCGCTCGACCGTCTCGACCAGCGGGTGATTCAGGCCGAGGCTTTCATCAATCGGAAGCCCCGTCAATTCCATGTCGTTTACGCCGAGAATCTGCTCGGCATCGGGACTGGCCAGAATTACGCGGCCTTCGCGGTTTATCAAAAGCAATCGCTCTTCCAGATGGCCGATCACCTGTCGCAGTCTGCCGCGCATCAACTCCAGTTCGCTGCGCTCGCCCGCCATACGGGCGCTCAGTTGCTTGAGCCTTGTGGCCACGCCCGTCACCATCATATCGTGCGGCAGGTCTGCGTCATTGATCTGCGCATGCTCGCCGTCAACTCCCAACCGGTCTATTCTGGTTGCGATTGCTTCGAGCGGCCTGAGCAGCAGATTGGCAGAGCTTATGGCGACTATTGCTGCGCCGATAATAGCCAGCAACCCGATGACGAGATTCGTTGCGACCGGCCCATTCAATTCACGCCGCACTGCCGAAGACGATATCCCGATGTGCAGCATGCCTGTGAATACACCTTCGCTTTCAATGCGGTTTTCATAATCGTAAAGGGGCGCGCCCAGAAAAACCCGGCCAAGCTGAACGTATGCGCTTTCGTCCGCGAGCTTTCTTAAGTCAGGGCGTTCAGTCGAAGAGTCGCCGATCAGGTATCCGTTAGCCGCAAGCTCGCGCCCTTTCTCATCTGCGATGATCTGACCGCTGACGTTTGTGATATAAAGATAAGCAATCGTATGCGAAGAAACGATAGTTGATTCCATCAAACTGCGCACGCCCGATTTTTCGCTCGCCAGTGAAGCATATGATTCATCGCTGTCCGTAGCCGCCTTGTTTGCAAGCTCCTGGCGAACCGCGTAGTTTATCTGATTGTATACCTGAGCCGCCTCTTCCTGTGTGCGATTGATTATGACGCCTGTCAGGTGCGCGATGTTGATGACGGTCGTGATGATGACGACGAGCGCGACAAGCAATGTGATCAGGGCGATCTGGCGCGCACGAACGCCAAGTCGAGGTAGCGGCGCACGGCCTGCGCGCCTGATTATTGCAGCGTCTGCTGAATCTTCTTGAGCCAATTGTTTACCGGCGGCTGCTGTGGTAGCCATATAAAACCCGGAATGCCCAAAGCAAAACGATGAACAAAGCGTAACATCTTTTAATTCAAATCATCGTTTTCCAAGCCTGCTTCCCTGTAGGCTTTCAGCTTGTTGTGAAGCGTCTTGAGGCTTATGCGCAATGTCTCGGCAGTTCGCGTTTTGTTGTAGTCCGTGCGTGCGAGCGTGCTCAGTATAACTCGCCGTTCTACTTCATCGAGCGGCATGCCAATCGGTATCATCACGGCATCAGTAATTGGTGAGGGTTTCTGACCGGTGATGTGCAGCGGCAAGTGACGCTTTTCGATCTGCTCTCCCGCGCAGATAACAACCGCGCGCTCGATTACATTTCGCAACTCGCGAATGTTGCCCGGCCAATGATAGCCGAGCAGCGCCTCCATGCCGTCTGTCGATATCAGCCGCGCTGCCTTGTCATGACGGCGGCTTAATTCATCAATCATGTGCTGAACGAGCAACGGTACATCGTCTCTGTGATCGCGCAGCGGGGGCAGTTTGATTGTAATAACGTTCAGTCGATACAGCAAGTCCTCTCTCAACGTGCCTTCGCGCACGGCCTTGTACGGGTCTTTATTCGTAGCCGCAATTACGCGCACGTCAACATGAGTTTCCTTGCTGCCGCCCAGTCGTCTTACTGTTCGGTCTTCGAGCACGCGCAGCAGTTTGGCTTGAAGCAGTACGGGCATCTCGGCGATCTCGTCAAGCAGCAACGTGCCGTTGTTTGCAAGTTCAAAACATCCGATCCGGCGTTCTGCTGCTCCGGTAAACGCGCCCTTCTCGTGGCCGAACAATTCGGATTCCATGAGCGTTTCAGGCACGGCGGCGCAGTTGATCGCGATGAACGGCTGGTTGGCGCGAGGGCTGATTTTGTGAATCGAACGGGCGACCATCTCTTTGCCCGTCCCTGACTCTCCTGTGACCAGCACGGAGACTGAACTCGGCCCAACCTGCTCGACTAAAGTGTAGATCTCGCGCATCGCTTCGGAGTTGCCGACCATGTCGCCGAACGCGCCATACTGGCGCAACTGACGGCGAAGCAACTCGTTTTCGCGCCGCGCGCTGCTGTACTCGGCGGCTTTTCTCAGGACCAGTTGAAGCCTGCGCATATCGATAGGCTTCTCGAAATAGTAGAACGCGCCTTGATCTTTTACAGAGCGAATAGCCGCATCGACAGACCCCTGACCTGTGAGCAATATTACGGATATTTCCGGGTGATCTTCCTTCAGGTGCGAGAGCAGCTTGAAGCCGTCAAGGTTCGGCATGATCACATCCGTTATTACGACTAGAGGCGAAAACTTATCCACGCGGTCCAGGGCTTCGCGTCCGTCTGCGGCTGTGCTGGTGCGATAGCCCCAACTCGCCACGACTTCGCTCAGACCCTGTCTCGCGGGTTCCTCATCGTCAACAATGAGAACGCGCTGCTCTGACATAGAACGCAAGTTTAGCATAGACTTGGCAAGCAATGATTGGTTTTCCAGGTGAGGATTGTCGAAAATATTTTGCGAGCGACGGAATCAATCGTCTTCTTCATAAGTCCAGCGCTCTATCAGCACCCACATCGTCCCGCCGCAGACCATTCCTTCAGCATCTTCGTAGTCATCTGCAAGATTAAATTCATGTATATCCATCTTGCCGGTCTTGAGCACCTCTTTGGCTTCGGCCCAGATATCGGCCTCGACGCAGCCGCCACCGACCGTCCCGATGAACGAGCCGTCATCGAATATAACCATCTTCGCGCCGACCTGCTGAGGGGTCGAGCCACTAGTCTTAACTACAGTCGCCATAGCTGCCGCGCGCGCGCCGCCGTCGAGCCGTCGCTTCATCTCCAGGAATATCTCGCCCGAACTCAACGCGTGGCCCGGCAGCAGATGGTTTGGATACTCTTCCTGCATTTCGATTCTCTGCGAATCCTATGCTACACGCTTTCGGTAATTGCGAGCAACTTTCGAGGTCACTTCTTATCTATTTGCGAGACTCATTTTTTCGCAGAAGGTTCGCGCTCTCATTCATAAACTGCTTCGCCTGTTTGAAATCAGGGTCGAGCGCGAGCGCCTGCCTGTAGGCTTCAATAGCCTCTTCGTGTCGGCCATAAGATGCCAGATAGCGACCTCTGTTCGTAAGCATTTTTAAATAGACCGGCAGCACTTTGAGCTTTATTACATCATCATCTGCAAATTTTACCGTGCCGTCAGCAAGCCCCCTCGTCACCAGTTGCGGTGCTGCCAGATCGTGATACGCGCCTTTACTCATCAGTTGAAATACCAAACCCTGTGCAACGAATCCATAAGAATCCGCGAGCCACGTTGTTATTTCCCCGTCCTGCCCCTCAAAGTTCGTTGCGATTTCCTGAGTTATATAGACCGGGGCTGTCTGAAGCTGATTCGTCACGAAAGCGCGGATCATATCGTAGAAACGCGCGCTGATTCGCTCGTTGAGCGAACGGTCGCGGTCGTAAATATCCGGGTTACGCTCCCAGTTTCTGAGGTCTTCGAGGAAAGCATCAACCTTGTCGCGCGCCGATTCGATCATCTCAGGATAAGTCCGACTCAGATATTCAAAATACCAGAGGCGGCGAAGCTGATTTATATCAATCGCGATCACATCCGTGCGGCGGTGCTCTATCTCGCGCAGATAGAACATTGATGAGTAGACCTGCCAGTCGAACGTCAACAGCATCCCACCCGGCTCGATTGTCGAGAGGATGTTTTCGACATAATCCTGAGCTATGTAATACCGGCTGCGATTGTTGTAGGAAATGTTACTTGCAAATGCTGTAATCGGAACGGCGGCAAGAACGATCAGAGCGACCGCAACAGTGAATTTTTCAGGCAGTCGAATGCTGCGAATCAACCAGACTGCGCCAAAGCCTGCCGCTATTGCCATCGCGGTGAATGCGGGCAGGTAGTAAGCGTCTTTGTCTTCGGCTATATCGTAGTTCAAAGCGTATGCGAGGTCTCCAGCGATTACGAGCGCGAGAAACAGAAACGCGGCCCGGTCTCGTCTGAACAAGGCAACAAATCCTGCGAGCGCGAGCCCAAGCCCGACGGGCAGCCACACGAAATTGAACTCGCGCGCGGTAAGCTTCAGGAACGTGCTGAACTGGCCCAACATCGTCTTGAGCGACGGCGATAGAAATACCTGATACTGCCTGCCTGTAACGTGCCACCAGAACTGATCTATTGTTCGCGGGTCGCCCCAGTTCATTACGGGCGATCTCGATGCAGCGAGCGGCAGATACAGATAGATGCTTAAACCCGCGAATGCGAAAAGCGCAGCCTTGAGCAGTCGCCTGCCCGTAAAGAAACTGATGCCTTCGGTCGTGTAAACCAGAACGGCGAATGCAGGCAGCAGCACGGCGACGGTTACGTGATGCACGCCCATCGCAAGACCGAAAGTTAGAGCCGCGAGGTTCAGCCATCGATCAGGTTTCCGGGGCGTTGTTTTTCCGTCCCTTGATTGAGCTTCGATACTTGCGCGCCGCCAGCGGAACATCATGAGAACGATAAAGATTATCAGCAGTGTGTTCAGCGTGTAGACTTCTGCTATCGTCGCATATGCCCAGAGCGTGCGCGAACAAGCGAACAACAACCCCGCAGCCAGACATGGAGCCAGTGCAGTAAGCCATCGAAAGCCGATGGGTGCTACCGCTTCATCCGTGTCTTTGATTGATGTGGCGGGCTTTTTCGATCTTTTGCTGCGCGCGTCTCTCTTCTTCGATCTATCTTTCCGCAATGCGAGTTGAGCCGATGTGAGCATCGCTTCTGCGACGACGAGCGTTAAACAGGCTGCGGCCAGCGCTGCAAAGAGCGCGGATGCGAAATTAACTCGCGCAGCAATATTGCCGATTGGCAGCAAGGTGGCAAGGTGCGCGAGCAGAACGTAGAGCGGAAAGCCGGGCGGGTGCGCTACGCCAAGAACTCGCGCTGCTACAATCAACTCGCCGCTATCGACAAGCGTGACCGCAGGCGCAAGCGTGCGTACATATAATATGATTGCGATGACAAAGACGATGCTCGCGCAACTGAACCGGACTTTTGTGGATTGAAGCGGGTTGTAGTCGGTAACCAGAGCCGTCATCCGTTCGCGTTCGCCTTCTTGTAGCTTGTGAATCGCACCTTCACAATGACGCGGGTAGAATATTTCCCCATACGCACAGTGTCATCTGCGGAGGCGTACGCAGGGAACCAGTACCTATCATAATTCTGGAAGTAGGTTTCAAATCGCGGGGTTCGATGCGCGCTCTGTTCCGGCAACGCCTCGCCCGCCACCTTCACCACGCACAAATCCTGATCGTCAATCCAGACGCGGCCTTTAAGATACCGCTCGTTGCTTTTGTCGGGGTCGGGCAATTTGATTTTCGGCTTCACATCAAAGACATAGGTGTTCAACTCGTCAATCTTTTCGCGCCCGACATAATTGAGTTCATACTGGTTCAATGTTTCAGGTGTGATGATGAACTGGTAAACGCGCGTCAGGTTGTTGGCGGCGTTCGTCCCTATGTAAACGGCTTCGGGCAGAGTCGATTTGTTGTCGAAGATTTTTTCCTGACGATTGCCGTCGCGGTCAAAAGAGATCTGTGAGAATCGATAATATTTACCTGTAACTATATCTGCCTGACTCACTGTTTCGATTGTAAGCTCGGCGTAATATGTGTACCCGCGCAGCGCCGCAAGCAGTTGTTTCCCTTTTTCGGCAACTGTCGCGAGCGTATCGGAAGGCGAGGGAGTTTGATCGGTATATCGTGTTACGGATACTTTCGCGGCTGCGCGTTTTATGACCTCAGCCGAAGAGAGCGCAGGCGTCTGAACGCGCTCGGCTGGCGAAAGGCGCGTCGCGAACAGCAATGGCGCGATTGCGACAAGAAGCAACGGGGCAACTTTCATTATTGAAACTCTGCGGTCGTATGAAATACAGAGATAGAGATTATGAAATCTCTATCTCTGTACAGGGAAATCAAATCCTGGAATCACAGGTGGCCTAAGGTTTCTTTTTCGGCTGCGGCTGCTCAGGCGGTTTCACCGGAACTGTCGCCGGTCTGTTTTTATCTGCGTTTTTCACTTCATCTTCGGTCGCCGCTTCGCCCTCGTCCGTGACTCTGATTCGACCTGAGAACTTCCTGTAATTCGTATAGCGGATATTGAATCGTGCGTGGATGGCTCCGTTTTTGAACTCCAGCACGTCGTCTGCGAGAACATATGTCGGAAACCAGTATCGCCCGTCAATGTTTTCACGATAGCTTTCAAAGTGTGGAAATTTCTGATCGCCGACTTCGGGCACGGATTGGCCCGCCACCTTCACAATCTGCAAGTCCTGATCGTCAACCCAGATGCGCCCCTGCAGGTATCGCTCCCCTTTGCGAATCTCCTTTGGTTTTACATCGAAGACATAAGTATCAAGCTCGTCTATCTTCTCTTTGCCTGTGTAGGTCAGTTGATACTTGGGCAGATCTTCTGTACCCAGCGCGAATGGCTGCACGCCTGCCAGGTCCTGCATGTCTTCCTGCGATACTATGATTTTCGCCGTCGAAGGAGGGAAGAACGTGATCTTCTCTATCCTGTTGCCAAGATCGTCATAGACAATGTCGGATATGCGGTGAAAGCGGCCCGTGACCGAATTGGCTTCTCCGAAAGTGACGATGTCCACGTCCTGAGTGAAAGTATAATTGTTTCTTGCAGCCTTGTTTGTGCTCTCGGCTGCGGCGAATCGCCGGATGACTTCATCAATACTGGGTTGTCCCGATTGTCGAGCGAATGCTGACGCGCACGCAAGCGCCAGGGTGAAAACTACCAGCACTATCCTAAATCTCATTGCACATCTCCTGTTCAAGCACATAATCAATTTTACGTCGAGCCGACAGGCTCATACAAGGTTGCGCGGGGCGAGCACGTGAAGGGTTCGATGACTGGCGCAGGGATTATGTTGTTAGCCGATCCGAATTAAATAGATTACGCAGGCAGGTACTTTGACATCAGGACCATCAAGGCGTTGAAGTCCACAGGCTTGGTCGCATAATCTGTGCATCCGGCGTCTATTGCCTGATCCTGAAAATCGATCAGATCGTGTGCCGTCAATGCGATGATAGGCACGCTCTTCATCGCTTCATTCTGTCTTATCTGTCTTGTCGCGCTCAGACCGTCAATGATCGGCAATGATAAATCCATCAGTATCAGGTCAGGCTTGTTGTTGAGCGCAAGTTCGATTGCCTGAGCGCCGTCGCCCGCTTCTATAACTTCGTAGCCTTCTATCTCTAATAATTTCGACAATGAAAACCGGCTGTCCTCAAAGTCATCTACTAACAATACGCGCCTGGCAGAGTTCATCATTGATTTTTCCTGTTTGCTCTAAGCGCCTCATCTGCATTTTAACAATAATCGATTTGGAAACCAACTCCGGCAATCATCTCTTTATTTTATAGGCAGATGGCTTCCCGTTGTATGCATTTAAGTCGCGCATTGAAACCAAAACGTCTCGTTTTATTCCATCAGAAGTGAAATAATATCTGAATGCCGGATAATTTGACACGTTTAGATGGCACAGAGGTTGCCCTGAACAAATTGTGATGAGCGATTGAAAGCAGAGTTTCACGCCATCACCGTGGCCCACGACAATCCGAACACGGATCAGGGCAGGTTGGAAGATTCGGATTTACAGATTATTCAAAGGCTTGATTTGATTGATGAGTTGACCTCCTGGATTCATCGTCGAATTTTGAAAGACACTTTGGCAGGACGACAAACATCAACCGGGAAGGGATTTATGAGTGCAATAAATATGGCTGACGGGCCGCGCGTTGAAGGTGTGACACTGGTGATATGTGATGCGGCTGGCAGAGTTCAGGCTGTAACTTCAAGCTCGCCCAGAGATGTGATCTCCTGCACGCCCGTCAAGCAGAAACACTTCGCAGAAGTGTTCGGGCAGGATTCGCAAATAACCAGTTGGCTGACCCACCATATGACCGAAGCGCGCAGGCAGGATGATTACTACACAGAATCGCAACTTGAGAATGGTAATAACCAGTTATTAATCAGGCTTGAAAGTCTGAAGTGCGACGAGGAGCTTTACGGATTTGCGCTCACAATCTCACCATTTATTACGGGCGACAATCACAATGTATACGAAGAAGGCGATGCCGTCGTCTATCGAAAGCAGTGGCACGAGATCAAAAACCACATCGGCGCGCTGAAACTCTATGCAACATTTCTCACAAAAAAAATACCCGAAAGCGATGAACGACAGGCCGTCGAAAAGATGTTGAGTGGAATCAACACTCTTATTGAATACCTGGCAAGAATCCGAAGAGGAGAAGCTCAGTGAAAAGTCGAGGCAATATACTCGTTATTGACGACGAGGAACCGATACTGGATGCGCTCAGACTGAACCTTGCGCACGCGGGGTTCACCATATCAACAGGTAAGAACGGCGAGGAAGGGTTGGCGCTGTTCGATAACGGAGAATTCGACTTGGTGCTTTGCGATCTCCAACTTCCCGATATGCCCGGCACCGAAGTTCTGAAAAGGCTGAAGGAGAAGCGACCTTCGGTCGAAGTCATCATCATCAGCGGATACGGCTCTGTCGCCAACGCTGTCGAAGCGACAAAGGCCGGAGCGTTTCATTTCGTCGAAAAGCCTTTTGAGTTCGACGCGCTGCAATTGCTGATGGAGCGCGCGCTCGAACGCAAGACTCTCATCGAAGAGAGCGACACACTGCGGCGCACGCTACAGCAGCGGACGACTTACAGCGACATAGTCGGGCGCTCCAAGCAGATGCAGAACATATTTGAAATGATCGAAGCCGTCGCCAAAAGCGATGCCAACATCCTGATCGTCGGCGAATCCGGCACGGGCAAAGAGTTGATCGGAAACGCGATTCACTATAACTCGCACAGGGCGAAAGGGCCGTTTGTAAAAGTCAACTGTGCCGCGCTGCCTAAAGAGTTGATCGAATCGGAATTGTTTGGCCACACCAAGGGGGCGTTCACAGGCGCAGCCCGCGACAAAGAAGGACTGATCGCCCGCGCAAACGGCGGCTCGCTGCTGCTTGACGAGATTGCAGAGATGCCGCTTGAGCTACAGCCCAAACTGCTGCGCGCGCTTCAGGAGCGAGTCTTCTACAGGCTCGGCAGCGAAAGGCCGGTTGAGGTTGACTTTCGGCTCATATGCTCAACGAATAGAAATCCGCCCGAAGCAGTGCGCAACGGACTGCTTCGCGAAGACCTCTATTATCGTATCTCGACTATCACGATAGAGGTTCCGCCTCTGCGCTCCCGCGCAGAAGATATTCAATTGCTTGCCGATCATTTTCTAAAGTCCTTCGCTGCAAAGTACAACAAGCGGACGCAGGGCTTTTCGCAGTCCGCCACTTCGACGATGTACAACTATCACTGGCCGGGCAATGTGCGCGAGCTTGAGTCTGCGCTCGAACGCGCGATCCTGCTGTCGAAGGGGGAGAATATAGAAGCAAGCGATCTGCCTTTCACAGCAAGCGAAGCGCCTCAAATTAGCGGCGGCGTTATGGGTGGCGGCAATACAAGCGAATTTCATGTCCCGCCTGAGATGAAGCTTGAAGATATAGAACGAGAAGTCATATACCAGACTTTAAAGCGCACGAAGGGCAACAAGCAGGCAGCCGCTACGGCTCTGGGGATATACAGACCCAGACTATACAGCAAAATCAGGAAGTATAATCTGACGGAATTCATGTGAAAGGAATGATATGAAGAGCTGTTCTGGTTGTGGCGCTGAAGTTTCAGCATCCGACAGTCAATGCGCGAAGTGCGGCGCAGCTTTGCAAAGTCGTACCAACGGGCTAATCGGCAAAAGCCTCGCAGACAAGTATGTAATAGAAGCGCTCCTCGGCTCCGGCGGGATGTGCGATGTATATCGCGCGACTCATTCAGGCATGGGCAAGGCCGTTGCAGTCAAAGTCCTCAAGCCTGCGCTTGCAGCCGATTCAACAATCGCTCAGAGGTTCGAGCAGGAAGCGCGGGCCGCGAGCCTGATACATCATCCTCATGCCATAAACGTGATGGATTACGGAATCAGCGAAGGCAACATTCCTTTCATCGTGATGGAGTTCGTTCAGGGCAGAACGCTCGGCGAGTTACTGAGAAGTGAAGGCGCGTTTTCAGTTGAGCGCACGGCAAACATACTTCGACAGGCGAGCGGCGCGCTCGACGTTGCGCATTCGGTCGGCGTCGTCCATCGCGACATCAAGCCCGACAACATAATCATCGCCGAATACGACGGCTCGGACTGGGTCGAAGTCGTAGATTTTGGCGTGGCAAAAATTCAGGAGGACGTGAACCGGCGCATTAATTTGACCGGAGCCAATATCATCGTCGGCACACCGCGCTATATGTCGCCTGAACAGTGCGAAGAGAAGCCTGTGGATGCGCGCAGCGATATCTATTCGCTCGGCCTGTTGATCTATGAGATGTTGAGCGGTGAAGCTCCTTTCAAAGGCGATTCTTCAACACGCCTGCTCGTTGCTCACGCGCACGAGCCTCCAGATCCGTTGAGAAATAAGCGGCCCGATCTATCGCCTGAACTTGAGGCCGTCGTTATGAGTACACTTGAAAAAGACCCTGCACGCAGGCCGCAAAGCGCAGGCGAGTTCGCGCGCGCTTTTCAAGAGGCGGCAGGGCTGGGTCAGCCCGTTCAATCAGGGACTAATCGCGCTGGCGCGTTCTCACGCATAAACGTGCCAATCGGCGATCAGGACAAACTCCAGACGCCCGTTGCGGCAAATGCACAGGGCGCTGACATCCCGGAGGATGAATCAACGATTGTGCGACAACGGCCCGCCTCATTATCCGATACACCTGCACTCATACAGGCAGGCGAAACTCGTCATTCGACGCCAGCCACATACGCTGCATCCGGCGGAGGTTATCGAAAACAGAGCAACACGGGCGGAATCATTGCGCTCGTTGCAGTGATATTAGTAGTCGCAGGCGTTGCCGCATATCTGGTCTTCGGCAATAAGCTTTCCGGCAGAGGCTCGACCAGCGAGGCTGTCATCGAAGCTCAGCAATCGGTCACAGAAGCCATAGTGCGAGTCGATTCGTTGCCGAAAGATCATCCGCTGCGTTCTTACATGAATGACCTGCAACAGTGGCAGGGAGAACTGAAAGCGTATCAGGAAGTGCGCGAAGACAATCCGCAGGTAACCGACAAAGCCGACCGTTACAGGCAGAAGTCCAAGGACATTTCAGATCAGGCGCGCGCTGCTCTCTCTGCGCTGGGTCGCCCGATTCCAACGCCGAACACCAACAATATTCCCGCTTCATCCGCGACGACAACACAACCGGCAGCAGCGACGAAACCTGATGATGCGACCGCTGACGAAGAAGCTGACAAAGAGGACGTAGATACAAGCGATGATGAAGAGACTGGCGACAAACAGGAAGCGGATAAAAACGAAAACAAGAATAAGAGCAAGCCGCGCAATGCCGGACCTCCGATCATGGACCCTGTAAAGCCTCCGTCGGAAGATGAGCCGAAGAATTCCAACAGGTCGAATAAAAATTCGCCGCCGATATTTGAGAAGATCCAGCCCGATAGCCATTAGACTCAGGGGTATTCCGCTCTCTGCTTTCTGAATAGGCGCGAAGTGTTATATCATCGTGTACCCCGGTTATCCAGCGCTTGTCATAGAGCTACAGAGATGAAGATTTTGATTTGCAGCGACGGGTCGAATCAGGCCGAAAATGCCGTGCGATTTGCAAGCCTTATTGCCGCAGGCAGCAATGCCGAAACGACTATACTCGGCATCACCGAAAAACCGGGCGAAGAGGACAAGATATTCGATTCGCTCAGGCGTTCGCAGCAGTTGCTTAAAGAAAAAGGGATCAGCGCAGAGCTGATCATAAAGGGCGGCGAGCCGATTGAAGAGATAGTCAAGCGCACAGAAGAGACTGCTTATGATCTGGTTGTTATAGGGGCCGCGCGAAAGGGAACACGCGGGCCTTTCCTGATGTCTGCGAAGGCTTA
The DNA here is from genome assembly GCA_963804815.1 of Blastocatellia bacterium. Taxonomy (GTDB): domain Bacteria; phylum Acidobacteriota; class Blastocatellia; order UBA7656; family UBA7656; genus DATEKX01. The sequence goes on from CAWDRU010000002.1 coordinate 1,317,053, forward strand.
CAAGATAATCAAAGCCGTCGCCCCGCCCGTGCTGGTAGTCATCGGAAACCGCGAGACGCTCAGCCGCGTGCTTGTTTGCAGCGGCGGCGAAAAGTACATAGACAGAGCGGTTGAATTCACAGGCGAAATCGCAAAAGCTACGCACGCAACGGTTACGCTCTTTCACGTAATGGCCGAGCCTCCGCCCGTTTATTCCGACCTGATACGGATGGAAGAAGACGTGAATCTTCTGCTTCACTCCGATTCAGGATTAGGCCAGAACCTTCGCCGCGAAAAGGAAGACCTCGAAAAGATGGGAGTGACAAGCGATGTACGGCTGCGCCACGGACTTGTCATCAGCGAAGTCTTCAAGGAAGTGCGTCGCGGCGATTACGACCTCGTTGTCACGGGGTCTTCACCGGAGGGCGGCTCGCTGCGCTCTTATATAATGGGAAATATCACGCGCGAGATCGTAAATCGCGCCGAATGCGCAGTGCTGGTCGTGCGCGGCGGAGATGAACCCGTAGGAATTGGCCGCAGCCTGAAAGATTTCTTTTCAGACATTACGCATGCCTTCGGCGGATCGAAAGATGAAGTGAAGGATGATAAAAAGTAGCTGATAAAAAAAAGGCCGGGACTCGCCCGGCCTGCCCAACTCTCAACTCTTAAGGAAGAATTAAACCCACAAACCTACCAACCTATCGCTTAATGCTATCGCCTATATCCTCGATGGTTTCGCCGATCTTCCGGCGAGCCTTGCCGAAGCCTTCCTGTACGTTGCCTCCGGCTCTATCCGCCTGTCCTTCCGCTTCCATGTCCTTGTCGTTTATCGCGCGACCGACATTCTCTTTAACAGCACCCTTTGCCTTATCAAATTTGCCTTCGACCTCATCTTTATTTGGAAACCCCATAACTGTCCCTCCCTGTAAAATTTATCGCTCAGGGATCAAGTGAGTGGCATTCGCCTGAACCCGTTGCTCCAATCATCCATCACCAGTGCGCTTCAAACGCGCAACTTATTCTTATTCAATCCCTGTGCCACATAACAGAGCGCGAATTTGCACGATTTTATTCGATTAATGAGGACGAATTTATTACAACCAACCCGTTCGGACGTATCGAAAGAAATCGCACAGTGAGACCTGGCGCTCTCGCTTTCATTGCAGAGTCGCTTGTGACGTGCTAATAATTTGTTAAAGGACGCAACACAATAAAGTGATGAAGAGTGAGGGATGAAGGATGAATAGATAACGGGTGATCCTCTATCTATTTTTCATCCTTCATCCCTCACCCTTCATCCTTCCATAGGGAGGCCGATTTTGACATCGGATAACGCTAGGCCCGGCAATGCGCCGAATCCGCGAACGATAAAAGTTTTAACGGAGCGGGAGAACGACATACTGGAAGCATGGATTGAAAACCGTATCAATTCATCCGACTTCCGCGAGACGCTGATTTCAGGCGAAGAACTGCGCGCTGACTCGCAATCGTTTCTACGCGCTTTCCTGATGGCGATTGAGAACTCGAACGTCGAAGAGATGCGTGGCAAAGAGTTCAATGCCATCCGCCGTTTGCTTCTTGAAATATCGGAAGCGCGCGCCGCGCAGGCATTCTCTCCTTCCGAAACAGCGTTCTATGTCTTCAGCCTCAAAGAGACATTGCTTCCGCTTCTGCGCGATGAATATCAGGATAACCCTGAAACGCTGCTCGATGAAGTGAACAAGCTCTCTAAGGCGCTCGACAAGCTGGGTTCGTTCATCTTCGTTTCGACTATAAAAAACCGCGAACGAGTCATTCGCCAGCAGCAGCAGGACATGCTTGAACTATCGACTCCCGTTGTGCAGATATGGGAACGCATCATCTGCCTGCCGCTTATCGGAACGCTCGACAGTCGCCGCACACAGCTGATGATGGAACGATTGCTTGAACGCATAGTCCGCACGCGCGCAGAGATCGCCATACTCGATATCACGGGCGTGCCGACGGTCGATACGCAGGTGGCGAATTACCTGATAAAGACGGTCACAGCCGTCCGCCTGCTCGGCTCGACCTGCATCATTACGGGCGTTGGCCCCTCGATTGCGCAGACGATTGTTCATCTGGGGATCGATCTGGCGGGAATAATCACCCGCAATCAACTATCGGACGGCATCAAGCTGGCTTTCGAGTTGACCCGGCAGAAGGTTGTGCCGACATCCGCCGCGTCGGGCAGCGAAGCCACAGTAGAAGGGGGAGAGCCAGATGAGCGCGTTCAGAGTGCCCATCCTTAAAGTCGCGGAAGTGCTGCTCGTATCAATTCAATCAGACCTGGATGACCGGACCGTCCTGGATCTTCAACACCGCGTGCTCGAAGAGATCGAGCGCACGAACTCGCGCGCTGTCCTGATAGACATTTCGCTTCTTGAGATGGTCGATTCTTTCACCGGGCGAATGCTTTCCGACATAGCTTCGATGGCTTCGATCATGGATGCCGAAACTGTTGTTGTAGGGATGCAGCCTGCTGTCGCAATCACGCTCGTAGAGCTTGGGCTCGAACTCAAAGGCGTATCGACCGCGCTCGACGTAGACGACGGGTTGAGGATTCTCAAAGAGCGAATGAACGATAAGCGCCGCAATCGAGCAGCCGTTGCCGATGAACATGCAGCAGTTAGAAATTAGCCGCATCAATGTCGAAAGAAATGAAGACCTGGTTTTTGCGCGCATCTGCGTGCGGGATGTGGCAATCGAAATGGGGTTCAGTCACATAGATCAGGTTCGGCTGGTGACCGCAACAAGCGAGCTAACACGAAATATTCTGCGATACGGCGAGTCGGGAGTTGTCGATATCAGCCGTGTCAATGTAAATGGAAGGCGCGGTTTGCGCGTGAAATTTGAAGATCGCGGACAGGGAATCGCAGACATCGAACTTGCTATGACGGATGGCTACAGCACGGGCCGCAGTCTGGGTAAGGGGCTTCCGGGCGCGCGCAGACTTGTAGACGATTTCGAAATCGAATCCGAAGTCGGCAAAGGAACTACGGTGACGATAACGAAATGGCTTTGATAAAACGATTTGAATCTGTGGCCCTTATAGAAGAAACGCATATAGGAGCGGCGAGAAGAGTCGTTCGGCGATGCGCTTCGGAACTGGGATTCGATGAGCAGAGGCTTGCGGAGATCGACATAGCTGTTCAGGAGATCGGGTCGAATGCGATGAAGTTTGCGCGCGGCACGGGCCAGCTTTTCTGCTCGCGCGCAGACGACTCTATAGAACCGGCAGGGCTTGAAATCATCTACTGGGACAAAGGCCCCGGCATTGAAGATACCTCGGTTGCCGTCGAAGACGGTTATACGACGACAGATTCGCTCGGCGCTGGTCTCGGCGCGATCAAGCGGATGTCCGACGAGTTCTACATCTACTCGGCGGTAGAGAGCAAGACGCGAAAACTTACGATGTATGGCCGCACAACTCATGGCACGGCAATAATCTTCAGAAAGCGCCCTGTCGCTCAAGAGGTTACACAGAGGCGTAAAACGCTCTGGGGAGCGATAACCCGCCCGACTACAGGGCAGGAGGAAAATGGCGATGCCTATGTCATCAAGCGACTGGATGATCGCCTGCTTCTCGCAATCATTGATGGGCTTGGTCACGGCGCGGGCGCTATGGAGGCCGCGCGCGAGGCCGTCACTTCGATTGAAAAACACGCCTTGCAGCCGGTCGAGACGATCATTCGCGCTACACACGAGGCAATTCGCTCGACCAGAGGCGCTGTCGCGGGTATCGCGTTGATAGATCGCGCTACAGGCGTGATCGAATACGCCGGTATAGGCAACACCGATTTTCGCGCCTACGGCGGACGCGAAACGCTCAGATTTATTTCGCTCAACGGGACGCTCGGCTCACGGCTCGACCGCGTGAAGGTGTTTAAGGAACAGTTGCCGAAGGTGGCGACGATAATCATGTCAACGGACGGCATATCAGAGCGATGGGACGCAGATAATTATCCCGGCCTGCTCGGATTACATCCCCAGGTGCTTTGCGCGGCTGTGATGCGAGATTTCAGCCGCCCGAATGACGACGCCACCATTATATGTGGGAGGATGGTCTTTTGACCTCAGAGCTATTCCATCCTGTGACTGACTCCGAATTGCGTCGCGAAAAGATCGGCTCGATCTTTATCCGCAGCGAAACGGACCTGTCTCGCGTGCGTGACCGCGTAAGGCTGGCCGCGCGCGAGATGGGATTTGACAATGTCACGCAGATCAAGCTGACAACCGTCGCGAGCGAGTTGACGCGAAATATATACGAGTACGCTAAAACCGGCAGTATTACCGTCTCTGTAATCGAACGCGACAGCCGCAAAGGGATAGAGATTCTTTGCGAAGACGGAGGGCCGGGCATCGAGAATCTCGAAAAAATTCTCGCGGGCGAATTTATCTCAAGGACCGGACTGGGAAAGGGAATATCAGGCTCTCGCCGTTTGATGGACGAGTTCACAGTCGAAAGCCGCGCGGGACAGGGAACTCGAATCGAAGCCGTAAAATGGTTCGATCACGACCAGCACATGCCGAAACCCGTAGACGAGATTCGCAACCTCTTCTTTTCAGCAAGCGAATCGAGCATGATCGAAGAGCTTCAGGCGCAGAACAAAGAACTTGTGCGCGTGCTGGCGGAATTGACACAGAGCCGCCGCGAGCTTCAACAGGCAAATCGAGACTTGCAGGAAGCAAATGAAAAGCTGAAGCATGTGGATGAAATGAAGTCGCGCTTTATATCAACCATCGCGCATGAGGTGCGGACGCCCTTAAATGCAATGACGGGACTGGTCAGTCTGCTGGGCCGCGACAAAAAAGAACCTCTTGGGCCGCGACAGCGCGAAACGGTCGAGCGACTGGAAAAATCCACGAGCCTGCTGATTCAACTGGTCAACGATCTGCTCGACCTTTCGCGGCTTCAGGCGCGCAGGATGCAGATCAAGGTTCAGCAATTCGACGTGACAGAGTTGATAGATTCGATTGTCAACGGATTGAAGCAGACAGCACGCGACAAAGGTGTGGATTTCAAATATGAGATCGAGCAGGGCCTTTCGTTTGTCAAAAGCGACCCGACAAAGGTTGCTCAGGTGATAACCAACTTCGCATCAAACGCCATCAAGTTCACGCCGTCGGGCGGGACTGTGACGATAAAAGCTGGCCTGTACGGCGGAGAGATGTGGCGGGTCGAAGTGATTGATACGGGCATGGGTATTTCCGAAGATCAGATACCGCTCATCTTTGAAGAGTTTCGACAGGTCAATGTCTCGAACCCGAATCATACGGGAGGGACGGGACTGGGATTGCCTATCAGCAAGCGGCTGGCAGAGTTGCTTGGCGGGCGAATCAAAGTGACTAGCGCAGTGGGCACAGGCTCCGTATTTACTGCCGTATGGCCTGTTGACGTGCGCGGCTATGTTGACTCTTCCATAATCGCAGAGTGAAGACTAAGACGCGGCCAGATTGAATTAAATGCCTACCCACAATTCAATCTGACCGCGCCTGTGATCGGGGAGTAAATTTTCATTACTCTCCAGAGCAATTAATCGCCCAACACTATTCCGTCGCTCAGTATGATTCCATCGCTCAGCATGATTCCGTCGCTCAGCATGATTCCGTCACCGAGTAGTATTCCGCTTGACATATCAGTCTCCTTTTCACTCTTTATACTTTGCCTGTAATCAGGGTTGTGAATTTTCATCACCCTCTGAGCCAACTAGTCGCTCAACAGCAGGCCATCGCTCAACAGCAGGCCGTCGCTCAACATGATTCCGTCGCTCAACATGATTCCATCACCAACAAGTATTCCGTTTGACATATCAGTCTCCTTTTCACCGTTCATCGAATTTTTTTGATTTCTTACTGCGCTCGTTGCGCTTTTAGATTAGGCAACGTTTGTGCCGCGACCATGCTCAACGGTCTTCCTTGAAGATAGAACAGTTAGCTGAACCGCGTGCCTTCGCAGATTTGTATACCTGCTAATCACTAATCTGAGTATGGCTGTGAAGTGTTGTAAAAACAGGGGGTTATGTTTTATGTATACCTGCTAATCACCTGATTAGCAGGTATACATAATGCGGGCATCAGGCCTTGAAGTTCAGCCTGTCCATTTTCATGTAGAGTCCCCGTCGAGTCAGACCAAGCTCTTTGGCCGCGCGCGCAATGTTGCCTGATGAACGACGAAGCGCATCCTGAATCATCTGGCGCTCGACTTCGTTGACAGCATCGGCGAGCGTCCTGTTCTCCGATAAACTCATCTGAGTCTCTGCTGCCCGTTTCGCAACCGTGGCGCTTAGCTCCATCGCGCGCGTCGCCTTGACGATCTCTTCAGAGAGAGCTTCCTTGGTCGCTACGATTCCAGAATCACCGTAGGCGACGATGCGGCGCACTTCGTTGCACAGCTGCCTCACATTTCCCGGCCAGTCGTAGACCACCAGCAGATCCAGCGCTTCTTCCGATAACCTGATCTCGCTCTTTGCCGCTTCCTTCTGATAGAGATTCAGGTAGTAATTTATCAATGCCGGTATCTCTTCTCTTCGCTGCCTCAGCGGCGGCACCTGTATTCTTATCACGTTCAACCGGTGAAACAGGTCTTCTCTGAACCGGCCCTCTGCCACGGCCCGCTCCAACTCCGAGTTTGTGGCCGCGACGACTCGCACGTTGACTTTCAAAGGCTGAGAGTCGCCAATCGGATGAATTTCGCCCTCTTGCAGAAACCTGAGCAGTTTGGGCTGGAGGTCTAAGGGGAGGTCGCCGATCTCGTCAAGAAAGAGAGTGCCGCGTTCGGCAGCGCGAATAACGCCTTCGTTGCTGGCGATAGCGCCAGTGAAAGCGCCCTTGCGATAGCCGAACAACTGGCTCTCGACCATATCTTTTGGAGCGGCAGAGCAGTTGAAGGGAATGAAAGTGTTGAAGCGGCGAGAGGAACCGGCGTGGACGGCGCGAGCGATCAATTCTTTGCCGGTGCCGGATTCGCCAGTGATGAGGACTGTGACATCTGAGGAGCGAATTTTGTGAATCTGTTCGAGGACGGAACCCATAGCGCGGCTGGCGCAGATAAAGCCGGGCAGTTCCACCTGTTCAAGCAGCCGCGCGGGATTGAAAACCTGCGTGCGGCGGCTCTTGCTTCTTTGCGTTTCGACCTCAAGGCTCAACTTAACCAGATCTAAAAGAGGGACGAGGCTGATTGCGCCCGAAAGGAATCGCTCAGACCCTGGAGCTATGATGTGGAGCAGATATTTCGTTTTGCGACTGTCATCAAAAGAATAGATGAAGTGGCTGTGACGTTCTTCGGGCGAGAGTTTACTCAGGAAGTCAATAGCTTCCCGTTTCCCGACTTCGTCGAGTCCGACCGATGCCTTCAGTCTCAAACTGTTGCCATCGACTTCGGCAACCAGCGCCGCTTTGCTGTTTGCCTGCTGCTGTATGATTGAGGCAAGCTCCTGAATCAACAATTCACGAAAGACCGATGCCTGTGCCAGACGGCGCGTCATGAAACCGTCAATGATTGAAACCAGATCGGGCGTCGGCTGAATGATGTCAGAGTGAACACGGGTCTGTGTCTGAATTTGCTTTAAGGCGGCGAGGCGTTCAAGAGCAATTCGTTCATCGGCTGCCGCGCCGAGTTGCCGGAAGCCTTCGAGCGCCTTCTCGACTTCGACCGTTGCGCTTTCGATGTTTCCCTGTCTTGTCAGCAGTCCGGCGAGATCGATGCGGTTGACCGCGATTTCATATACGCTGCCCTTGATTTCAAAGATCGAAGTGCTCTGGCCGAGCGATTGAATTGCAGCGGCTATAAATCCCTGCGCGGCTTCGATCCGTGAAGATATCCTCATCATCATTCCCCACCACTTGGTCTGGGCCGATTCGTTCAGAGTTGTCCTGACTGTTTCGACAAGCGCGCTCGCCTGTTTGAGATCGCCTTTTCGCAGGTAGGATTCGGAAAGATACAACCGAGCCTCTGAGATATAGTGGTTATCGCCCGACTGTTCGCAAATCTCTATTGCGCGCGATAGAACTTCGATGGCCCGTTCTGTTTGATCCTTCATCAAATTGCTGCGGCCAATCGTGATCAGCGTGCTTACCTCTACCCATTCGCTGCTCCTGATCGAGGCCAGCACCTTAAGCGATTCGTCGAGCCATCGGTCGGCTTCTTCGATCTGGCCTCGAAGCAGGCTTAACTGTGCGAGCGTGTCGTATACGCCGCCAAGCGTCGTCACCCCGGTTGAACCATCGAGCATCTCGATTGCTGACATCAATAACTCTTCGGCCCGTTTCCAGTCCCCCAGATAAAAGAGCTTGTCGGCCAGATTATTGTAGTTCATCGCCAGAAGCGGAAGGTTGTTTGTCAGGCGAAAATGCTTGATGGCCCTTTCCCAGCTTTCGAGCGCCTTGTTGGTCAGGCTCTGGTGATCGTAGATGATGGCCATGTATGTATAGGCGCGGCCATGGAGGTCGTTTTCCTCCCGGTCTCCTATAATGGTCAGCGCCTGTTTAAGCGAATGAAGCGCGTTTCTATAATCGCCTTCGTGCGCCTGTATCTGGCCTATGGCGATATAAGAATGGGCGAGCTTGCGCCAGTCGCCGATTCGCCTGTAATGCTCAAGCCCCATTGTATACTGGTCGCTGGCTATGCGAAGCTCGTTCAGGTTCCTGTATGCGCGCCCCAGCCCCAGACAGCACGCGCCGACGCCCGCGTCATCGTCAAGGCGACGAGCGATGAACATTGCCTGATTGAACAGCGCTATCGATTTTGGAATGTCATTGACGAAAGAGCAGGACCACCCCAGCCGGATGAGCGTTGACATCTGCGCGTGGTCGGAAAGCCGGATGAACTCAGGCATCCTTTCGTACTTGCTCACAGCTTCTAATGCTTCGCGGTAGAGCCCGCATTTCTCGAACGATTCGCTCAACTGGCAACGCAATAGCGCTTCTTCTTCAACCGAGAAGACGCCCATTCGCAGCGCCCTTTTGAAATACTCGGACGCTTCCTCGAACCGGCTCTCTTCCATCGCAATCTGCCCGGCCATTGCCACATCCTGAGCGCGGCCATCGTTGAGGGGCTGACTCGGTGCCATGATCTTCCCTTTAACCCTTTGTCTATTTCTTGTAGTCCACTTGTGAAACTTGAATTGAAAAAGCGAGCAGGCCCGCGCGCTATTCAGCGCGCAGGGCAATCATAGGATCAACCTTCGTGGCCCGCCGCGCAGGTATGTAACAGGAGAGTAGTGAAACCAGCGCAAGCAACAGCGGAATTCCTATAAAGATAGTCAGGTCTGTTGCTTCGACTCCGAACAGAAAACCTTCGATCACTTTTGACATGAAGAACGCCAGCAGAAGCGACGCGGTCAAGCCGATTGCCAGCCCAAGAGCCGTCAAAAACATTCCGTGCCCAACGATCATTTTGAGTATGTCAGATGACTGCGCGCCCAGCGCCATTCGGATGCCTATCTCCTGTCGGCGCTGGTTGACCGAGTAATTCAGCACGCCATAAATTCCCACCGCCGCAAGCATTAGAGCCACACCCGCGAATATGCCGAGCAGCGCTGTGTAAAGTCGCGGCTGAGAAACCGACTCGTCAACTAACTGCTGCATGGTCTTCACGTCATAAACGGGCTGGCCCGGATCGACCGCAAGAATTGAGTCGCGCACGGCGTTTGTCATCTGCGTAGGCTCTGATGTCGTGCGCACGACAAGCCCCATAAAAGTATAAGGCTTTTGAAGGTATGGCACATACATTTCCGCGCCCGATTCCGTATCAAGCGAAGTATGCTTCACATCTGCGACCACGCCCACAATTTCGCGCGAAACAGGCCCGTCGCTCGGTATGGTGATGTGCTTGCCTAATATCTCTTCGCCGGGCACAGACAACAACTCGATTATACTCCGGCGCATGGAATCGTTTATGACGATGACGGGCTGAGATTTATCGCGGTCCTGTTCCGTGAAGTTACGACCCTTTATCAACGGTATTCGCAACGTCTGAAGATAATTCGGGCTGATTGCGCGATAGTTCGACATAAGCCGCTCGTCGGGCGACAGTGGCGCGCGTCCGTCAATGGTGTACCGGCGGTTGAATTTTCTGTCTATCAGCGGAATGATTACCGACGCGCCGACGGATTCAACTCCCGGCATAGTCTCGACACGCTTCAACACCTGCTCGTAAAACGATTTTATTTGATCGTCCTCCATGTACCTGAGCGAAGGCAGATTCACCTGCATGGTAAGCACATGGTTAGGATCAAAACCCGGATTCACGTTTTGAAGAGCGATGAAACTCTTTATCATCAGCCCCGCGCTGATCAGCAGCAGGACCGTCAACGCCACCTCTGAAATCACAAGCAGACTCCGAACGTATTGCTTGCGGATGCTGCCCGAAGAGCCGCGCGCGCCCTCCGCTTTCAGCGTTTCGTTCAGATCAGGCTTGGAGGCTTGCAGCGAGGGTATCAGGCCGAAGATCAGCCCCGTAAGCACCGAAACCACCAATGTGAAGCCGAGCACTCTTGAGTCGATATTGATCTCGCTCAGGCGCGGCATGTTTGCAGGATTGATGGCAACCAGCAGCTTGATTCCGAAGAATGCCAGCGTCAGTCCAAGCGTCCCGCCAATCAGCGCGAGAAGCACGCTTTCCGTAAGCAACTGTCTTATCAATCGAACTCGCCCCGCGCCCAGTGCGATGCGGATGGCGATCTCTTTTTGTCTCGCCGCCGCGCGGGCAAGCAGAAGATTGGCGACGTTTGCGCAGGCAATCAACAGCACAAATCCGACCGCCGCAAGCAGTATTATGAGAGCGGGCTTGATTTTGCCTGTGACCTGCTCTGTGATCGACAGTACGTTGAGGCTGACGCCTGCGTTTTTGTCCGGGTACTGTTGTTCGAGATTGCTTGCGAGCTTTCCCATCTCTGCGCGGGCATTCTCCGGAGTAGCGCCGGGCTTGAGTCGCCCAACGCTTTTCAGGAAGCGGCGATTGCGGATCTTCAGATCTTCCGGGCCGATGACGGAAGGGACTCGCATGCGGTCGCCTCCGTCAAACGACATTGTAATCCACAAATCATCGCCCTTTTCCGGAGATTGAAAATCGGGCGGCGTGATTCCTATGACTGTAAAGCTTGCGCCGTTGAGCAGTATCGTTTGTCCGAGCAGGGAACTGTCTGCTCCGAAGCGACGTTTCCACAAACCGTTGCTGATGACGACTACGCGATTAGCGCCGGGCTGCCCCTCGTCGGGCGAGAATGTGCGGCCAAGCGCGGGTTTTACGCCGAGCGTATCAAAGAAGTTGGATGACACTATAGTTCCCTGAATATGCTCAGGTTCGTCACCGCTCGTGAGATTGAAGTCTTCGTAAGCAAAGCTTGCAATCTGCTCGAAGGTCGTGTTCTGCTCGCGGTAATCGTTAAAGTCAGGAACAGAGATGCCGTATTGTTTATCGCCCGTCTTTAAGTTATATCCCCAGACCATCATTAATCGTTCAGGCTCTGCGTAAGGCAGGGGACGAAGCAAAACCGCATTCACAACGCTGAAGATAGCGCTGTTGGCCCCCGTGCCCAGCGCGAGCGCAAGGATTGCTACAATGGTGAAACCGGGGTTCTTCAGAAGCGTTCGAAACCCGAATCGGATGTCCTGCAACAAATTCTCCATGTCTTCCCAACCTGTATCGAAAAGCGATCAACAACTTATGAACGACGCCACGGCCCCAACCTGTTTCGACCTATGACAGGTGTCGAATGGCCTTCGAACCATTTTATTTGTGTCATTAGTGGCAATCAGGGCTGTTTATCTCTCACTATGCGCGGATTTGTCAACCCGGATTTTAATTGTGCGCAGTATGGAAAGATACTATGGCGCAGATTTATTTTTGCAATTTGTGAGTTGTATCCCTGACAGGATTTAACTGCTCGCCTTTATGGTGCGGCTTATAAAAGCTATCAGGCTGGATATCAGCATCATTGCGCCGCTGACTATGAAGACCATCGGCAATTTCGCTTCCGACAGCAATCCTGCGAGAGCATAAGAGATCAACTCGACTATTAAAACGCCGAGCATCAGCAGACTCATCACGCGTCCCATCATTCGCTTTTCGGTGTTCATCTGTATCCGCGCCTGTAGTATTATGCCCAATGCTCCTCCTCCAAAGCCTATTATAAACAGCAACGGACAGATTGCTGCAATTCGCACGGTGAATCCGAGTAGAATCAGGCCCCCACCCATAACCAGTGTCAGACCGATTGTCATCCTGCCGCGCCACTTCGCCGTATCGAGCGAGCCGGACAAGAGCATTCCAAGCAATATGCCCGCGCCGAACGAAGATACCATCCACGAATAAATTTCAGGCCCTCTTTCGATACCATATTGCTGTTTGGCAAGTATCGGCAACCCGATTTGAATCGAACCCGTGACGGCAAATTCAAAGAATGCCATAAACAGGAAAAGCATCTTTAACTGCGTGTTGCTGCGCGCATAGCGCAATCCTTCGCCAATGCTTACTAACAGTCCCTTCTTTTCGGTGCTTGCCTCCTTTTCAGCGATTGCTTCCTTTTCAGTGCTTGCTTCGAGCGCGCCCTGGTTGTCCTCTTCCACTTTCTCCATCTTCATAATCCAGAGCATAAAGGCTGCGAATACGAATGTGGCCGCGTCGAGGGCGAAGGCTGCGCTATAGCCCATTCTGGTAACTACGAACCCGGCGGCAGTCGGCCCGATGATGCTCATCAACCGAACAGTGCTGCGCAGCAAAGCGTTTCCGGCGACCAGCTGCTCTTTGATTAACAGCAGCGGAGTTGCAGACATGTATGCGGGATAAAACATCGCGTCAATCAAGCCGAAGACGGCGGCCAGAATATACAGATGCCAGGGTTGAGCAATATTCAGATAAACTGCCACCCCCGTCAGCCCTGTAACAATAGCGCCGGAGGCGTTCGATATGAGCATAAGCGCGCGCGGCGAGAAGCGATCACTGAGCGCTCCGCCCAGAAGCTGAAATACTGCGCGCACGGCGCTGGAAACCAGATAAACAGAACTGAGTGCGAGGTTGGAGTTCGTCAGAGACAACACGAGATAGGGCAGGGCAATGCGGTAAAACTGATCGCCGAAAAGAGATACGCTCTGGCCTATCCAAAACAGGCGGAAACCGCGCGTCGAAAGCGGTTGCCATAGCGGGAATAGTCGCAGACGCTGCATTGAACTGGATTTCAACGCGCTCGATTCCTTCCGATGTACAGTAAATTTCCCTTTGTTGAATAAAGCGACTGATCGAACATTTGTACGCTCATTTACTTAGAAGTCTAAAACGAAATGGGGCAACGGTGATGCTTCTAAGGGAAGAAGATTACTTTGCTGAGGCTTGTTTTTCAAGCTCCTCTTACTTTATCACCATATTCGTCGCTGCTCCCAAATGCGATAATAGACGATTCTACCTTCTTTCACTGCTTTTAAAATAACGTGAATTCGACATAATGATCGAAGTAAAAGCCCTGAAAGGGCGAAATTCAATAGCCGTGGGTGAAACCCACGGTATGCAACGCCACTACCACACAAGCCCTGTAAGGGCGATATAAATCACTTGGTTTATTTCGCCCTTACAGGGCTTGTAGTTTCTCTTGATGCGCAACACAGGGCGATGCCCTGTGCTATTGAATTTCGCCCTTTCAGGGCAATGGCATTGAATTAAGAAAAAACTGATAATAGGGCTTTAATGGTGTCAATGATTTGCCTTGTGCCGAATTTGCGATTCTGATTTGGCAAATCCTTAATTCAATGCCATTGCCCTTTCAGGGCTGATTCTTATGTCGAATTCACGTTTAAATAGATATAAAAACGTGGTCAGAGTGATGCCTTCATTCGCATTGAAAAGGCGAGATCGATTAGAGCTTCAGATGTAGTTAAAGAATTTTCCCGGATCGAACTGTCTCTAACAAATGCGCGGCAACTGCTCGCCGACCAGCATGTCAACTATACGCGTTCCGCCAAAGCCTGTTCGCATCGCGACTATTCCGCGAGGCTCTTGCACGACTTCGCCGATGATGCATGCCTCGCGCCCGTAAGGATTATCTTTCATTCGCGCGAGAATGGCCTCTGCCGCACACGTCGCCACTATCGCGATCAGCTTGCCTTCATTGGCGACGTAGAGCGGATCAAGCCCCAGAATTTCGCACGCGCCTTTAACCTCTTCGCGCGCAGGGATGCGCTCTTCGTATATCTGTATGCAGACTTCCGAAGCCAGTGCGATTTCGTTCAACGTAGTCGCAACGCCGCCGCGCGTCGGGTCGCGCATCGAATGAATCGCCTCCACCGATGCGACGCGCGCAGCAGTATCAAGCATATCGTTGACTAAAGAGTTGAGCGGCGCAGCATCGCTTTCGATTTCAGTTTCAAGCTCCAACTCGCCACGTGCGATCATAATCGTCGTGCCGTGATCGCCAATCGTGCCGCTCAGTATCACCTTGTCGCCTGCGCGCGCGCGCGACGCGGAAATCCGCGCGCCCGAATCGATTATGCCTATGCCAGCAGTGTTGATAAATATCTTATCTGCGCCGCCTTTTTGAACTACTTTCGTATCGCCTGTGACTATCTCGACGCCCGCCTCCTGAGCCGCCGCACGCATCGATTCCAGTATCCGGCGCAAATCGTTTAGGGGCAGCCCTTCTTCGAGAATGAATCCGGCGGAAAGATAGAGCGGGCGCGCGCCGCTCATCGCCAGATCGTTTACAGTGCCGCTGATTGCGAGCTTTCCGATGTCGCCTCCGGGAAAAAATATGGGATCGACAACGTAAGAGTCGGTCGTGAAAGCAAGTCGCGCAGGGCTTCCCGTGACTTCAAAAATGGCCTGATCTTCGAGCGATTCCAGCATCGGGTTCCTGAAATATTCGAGGAACAACCCTTCAACCAGCTCGTGCATGGCGCGGCCCCCGCTGCCGTGCGCAAGCGTGATGTTCGCGTCTGTTACCTTTCGTCTTCTTCGCCTTGCGCGCTCGACACGCTCAAATAACGGTGAAGGCGTCATCTTCTCTGCCATCCTTTAAGCCCTCGCATTCGTGCCGGATCGCTCGGCCACCTTCGACAATCGCCCGAAGTTGTAATACGCCGCGCATGCGCCTTCCGACGAAACCATGCAGGAGCCAATCGGAGTTTCGGGCGTGCAGGCAGTTCCAAAGACTTTGCACTCCCATGGTTTTTTCACGCCCTTTAAAATTTCGCCGCACTGACAGGCTTTAGGATCGGCTATGCGCAGCCCCGGCACGTTGAATTTAAGCTCCGCATCAAACCGCGCGTACTTGCTCCGCAGTTTCATGCCGCTGCGAGCAATCGAACCCAATCCCCGCCACTCGAAATAATCGCGCGGCTCGAAGACCTCAAAGAGCGCCTCCATAGCCTTCTGATTACCGTCCCGGCTGACCACGCGCCCGTACTGGTTTTCGATTTCGGCGCGGCCTTCGACGATCTGTTTGACGATCATGTAGACCGATTGCAGAACATCAAGCGGCTCGAAACCTGTCACGACAAGCGGCTTGCCATAATCTTTCGGGACGAATTCGTAAGGACGTGTGCCTATCACAGTGCTCACGTGGCCGGGGCCGACAAAGCCATCAAGTCGCAAATCCGGCGAATCGAGCATCGCTTTGAGCGCAGGAATGATCGTTATGTGATTGCAGAAGACACTGAAATTTTCCACGCCGTCTTTCGCAGCCTGCAACAGGGTCATTGCCGTCGAAGGCGCTGTGGTCTCGAACCCTAAAGCGAGGAATGTTACGTGCCGATCCGGGTTCTTCTTTGCGATCTTCAGTGCGTCGAGCGGCGAGTAGACCATGCGCACATCAGCGCCCGCGGCTTTGGCGTCAATCAGGTTGGTCTTCGATCCCGGCACGCGCATCATGTCGCCGAATGTAGTAAATATAACTTTCGGTTCGAGCGCAATGGAGATCGAATCATCGACCCGGCCCAGCGGTATAACGCACACGGGGCATCCCGGCCCGTGAATCATCTCGATGTTGGGCGGCAGCAGATCTTCTATGCCGTACTTGAATATCGTGTGCGTGTGGCCGCCGCAGACTTCCATGAATTTGAGCGGCGCGTCGGTCAGCCCTGCAATCTGTTCGGCGAGCCTGCGCGCAAGCTCGCCCTGCCTGTACTCGTCTATGAATTTCATTTTACCTCCGTAAAAATGAAGCCGCAGATAATATCAAATGCCGGATTTTGTACTATCTGTGTTTTCGAGCAGCGACTTGTGCTGCAGGTATTCGTGCACCATGTCCCACATTATGTGATAAAGCGCAACGTGCGTCTCCTGTATGCGGTGAATGCTCGAAGTGGGAACTGTGAAACAATAATCGAGCGACCCTCCGTCCTGCATCTCTTTCATCCTGCCGCCGTCATGTCCGGCATAGCCTATCGTGAGAAGTCTCAAACGGCGCGCAGTATCGAATGCGTGAATCAAATTCTCGGAATTCCCGCTTGTCGATATTCCGATCAGCACGTCTCCTTCGCGTCCGAGCGCGATAATCTGCCGGGTGAAGACATCCGAAAAGCCCACGTCATTGCCAATGGCCGTGATCATCGCCATGTCGTTTGCAAGGCATATGGCGGGTAACGCTTTGCGGCCAACCGTGACCGGATGCATGAACTCGACGGCGATGTGCTGCGCATCCGTGGCCGAGCCGCCGTTTCCGCACACCAGCATCTTGCGCCCCTGATGAAAGGCGCGCGCTACATCAAGCGATGCCCGAAGAATACTGTCTTTGTTCTCTTCAAAAAACTGCGCTTTGACTTCTGTGCTCTCTCTGGCTTTCTCCAGCAGGGAAAAGCGCAACTGCTCCGTCAGCTCTTCGGACGGTTTGTCATCATCGTGCAGAAATGGATAAAAGGCGCGTGAAAAATCGCTGGTCATAACTTATCCACCGGTTCAGTCAAGAGAACTCTTGAACTGATCGAACTCCTCTTCATAAGAGCCAAGCTCTTGAAGTAATCTGAGCGTCTCTTCGGCTTCTCTCTCGTCAACCTTGCTCATGGCGAAGCCGACATGCACAAGCACATAGTCGCCGACAATGACATTATCGAGCATCCCGACATTGACGTTTCGTTTTACGCCGCCCACGTTGACTTTGGCTATCTGATTCTCTTCATCAACGATCTCGACTATCTTTCCCGGTATTGCCAGACACATAATTTATATTCTCCCTGTTTGAATGCATGCGTTGGCAATCGCTGCCTGCCCAAGCGAGATTCCTCCGTCGTTCGGCGGCACGCGATTGTGTGTCAATACATCGAAGCATTCCGAATCGAGCCTGCGACAGACGTTTTCCAACAGGAACATATTTTGAAAAACGCCTCCTGATAATGCGACGCGACTCAGATGGCGCTCGTCTCTGATTCTGCGCGCGATGGACGTGATCAGATCAGCCACGCCGAGATGGAATTTGGCTGAGATCATCTGGGGGGAAACGCCATCCAGTAAATCTTCTACTGCATGTTTTATGACCGGCTCGGCTTTGATTATACTCCCGTTATCAGTTACCTCAAACTCATAGGCTTCGGCGCAGGTTCGGTCAGCTATCGCTTCCATCTCGATTGCCGCCTGTCCTTCATAATTGACCGCACGCCTTAAACCGAGCAGAGCAGACATCGCATCGAACAGTCTTCCCATGCTCGATGTTTCAGGGCTGTTCGTATCGCTTTGCATCATGCTGCGAATCGCGGACCAGCCTTTGCGGTCGAGGTTATGGACGAATGGCAGATCCAGTTTAAGAAAATCATCGCCCATCGCGCTGTGCAGGTAAGCGGCGGCCATTCGCCACGGCTGGCGAATGGCTTTTGCGCCTCCGGCCATCTTTATGTAGTCGAGATGCGCGACGCGCTCTGCGTGAAGGAAATCTGCGACAAAGAACTCGCCGCCCCAGAACCGGCCATCAGAGCCGATTCCAAGTCCGTCCATCGCCACGCCTATGACTTCGCCTTCGACGCGGTTGTCAGCCATGCAGCTTGCAACGTGCGCGTGATGATGCTGGATTCCCAGCCTGTATTCGATGTCATCAATCGACAGCGCGTATTTCGTTGAGAGATATTCAGGGTGTAAATCATAGGCGACTATCTCTGGCCGAAGGTCGAAGAGTCGTTTGTAATGCTCGATGCCTTCTGTAAAAGAGCGCAATGTTTCCAGATTTTCCAGATCACCGATGTGATGGCTTATGAATGCGTAATTGTCGCGCGCGAGGCAAAAGGTGTTTTTGAGTTCCGCTCCGCAGGCCAGTATCTGCCGCTTGAAATTGAACGAAGTCCTGACGGGCGCGGGCGCGTAGCCGCGAGAGCGGCGCAAAACAACCTCGCGTCCCAGGTGTGCGCGGGTAACCGAATCGTCTGCGCGCATATGAATGCGTCGGTTGTGAAACAGAAAATAATCCGCAATTTCGTTCAGCCGATTTTCCGCTTCACGATCTTCGTAACAGATAGGCTCGTCGGAAATGTTTCCGCTCGTCATAACAAACGGGCGGTCGAGGTCTTTGAGCAGCAGGTGATGCAGCGGCGTATAGGCGAGCATAAATCCGAGCGTCGTCACACCGGGCGCGACTGCATTCGGTATGATCGAATCGGGTTTGCGCGCAAGCAATACGATAGGGCGTTGTGGCGAGCCGAGCAGTTCGGCTTCCATCTCCGAGACTGTGCAGTAATCTTTTGCGACATCGACCGAATCCGTCATCAACGCGAACGGTTTATCCTCGCGATATTTTCTCTGCCTCAGTCTTCCAACCGCTTCAGCGTTCAGCCCGTCCGCTGCCAGATGGAATCCGCCGAGACCTTTGATCGCTACTATCTTTCCTTCGAGCAGCAATCGGCGCGCGCAACTGACGGCGTCTTCTCCGCCTGAAAAATTTACCTCTTGTCCCCGCTTATCTGTCAAAAACAGTTGCGGCCCGCACATAGCGCATGCCACAGGCTCTGCGTGAAAGCGACGGTCGAGCGGATTTTTGTATTCAGCGCGACAATCTCCGCACATCGCAAAGTCGCGCATCGTTGTCTTCGCGCGGTCGTAAGGAATATCTTCGATGATCGTGAAACGCGGCCCGCAATTCGTACAGTTGATGAAGGGGTAACGGTAGCGGCGGTCTTTCTTATCGAACATCTCTCTCAGGCAGTCTTCGCAGGTCGCAACGTCTGCCGAGACCGGGGCGAATTTTTCGCCCGAAGTAGCGCTTTCGACAATTGAAAAGTCGCTGTAGTTTGCCGGAATCGGATTGTCGTTGTGCTCAACCGATTCGATGACCGAAAGTGGCGGCGGGTTCAGCCTGATCTCGTCGATCAGTTGTTTGATTGCGCGAGCTTCGCCTTCGACATCGATGACAACTCCTCTTGTGTTATTGAAGACCTGGCCCCTGAGCGAGCGTTGGCGGGCAAGCGAAAATATATATGGACGAAAACCAACGCCCTGCACGATACCGCGCACCAGGATTTGAGTTCGCGTCCGCATTAAACCTCTTTTTAACTCTGCGCTCGGGCGGCGAGGCGCGATTGCAAAAACTCCAGCCACTCAGGAATGCCCTGACCGGTCTTTGCTGATACGTGAAGCACCTGCATGCCGGGCCGCACCGATTGAATGCTTTTGTGCGCCGCTTCCAAATCGAATTCGACTGCACGGGCAATATCCATCTTCGTCAGTATCGCAATGTCTGCGGTGTTGAAGATGGTCGGGTACTTTAGCGGCTTGTCTTCGCCTTCCGTCACCGACATCAGAACCAGCCGCATATCTTCGCCCAGATCGTAGCTCGAAGGGCAGACCATGTTTCCAACGTTTTCGATAAACAGGCAATCCAGTTCCTGAAGGTTCCAGCCTTCGAGCGCGCGTTCGACCATCTGAGCTTCGAGATGACAGACAGTGCCCGTCGTGATCTGCCTGACCGGAACTTCTGCGCGCGCCAATCGCGCGGCATCGTTGTCGGTCGCAAGGTCGCCAACAAGGGCGGCAACGCGGCACACGGGTTTGAGCCGTGCGAGAGTTGTTTCGAGAAAAGCAGTCTTGCCGGAGCCGGGACTTGAAACCAGACTGACTACATAAACTCCCGCCTCCTGAAAACGCATTCTGAGCGCGCGAGCCAGCAGGTCGTTCTGCTTTAGCACATTTTCTCGAACCTCAATCATGCGGGGCGGAGTGCTCATTATCATATCTCCAATGCTACGACTTCGAGTTCTTTGCCCTGTGTGACCTGAGGCGTGGGAGTGCTGCACACGGGGCAGTAGAAATGCTGTATTGAGGCGAGTGTGCGCTGCGACTGGCAGGCAGGGCAATAGACGGTGACGGGCACTTCTTCTATCACCAGACGCGAACCTTCAAGCGGTGTGCCTGCGCAGGCTACTTCGTAGGAAAACAACAGCGCGTCCTTAACCACGCCAGAAAGATGGCCGAGCTTGAGATGCACTGCATGGATTTGAGCGCCTCCGCGACGCTCGGATTCCTCCGAAGCCATATCGATTATGCTCATCGCAATTGAAAGCTCGTGCATTGCTTTGCTCGACGCGAATTATTTCAACAGCCTCATGCCTGCTCCTGATTGGCAAGCATGTCGAAGGTGAACTTCAATTCGTCTTTGAGCCTGAGCGCGCCCCCTGCGACGGAAACGCGCTTGATGTTGTAATCCGTCTGCTTCAGAGTGAATTCGCCTTGAGCGCGCATCTTGCCCTCTGTGACCTTCACCTGCGCATGAATCCAGAGGCTGCCGCGCGTGACGCCGTGCAGCGTCAACTCGCCGATGATCCTCGCTTTATACCGGCCCTCGGCAATCCGCGTCACGGTGATATTAGTGCTCTGAAAAAGTATCTCAGGGTATCGAGCGGTTTCGAGCACCGTGCTATGCATCAGGCTTTCGATTTCCTGGCGATCTTTCTCTTTGACATCATCGATGACTATAAGCGAGTCCGTTTTGGTTTCCAGTCGCACCGATGCGTTTGTCAAAAACCCCTGTGTGCACTGCACCTCGCCCGTGTAGTCGCGGATAGCGATTGTCGGATTATGCCCAAATCCTGACAGCAACCCCGTGGCGAACGCCTGTACCGTAAATTTGCTTTGGCTGGCATCGACAATGTATCGAATGACAGCCGTTTCATCTGAACTCATTTAATCAACTCACTGTCTGGAGTACCGCCTTCGGGCGGAATGTTTGACATTCAATACATTCCGCCCGAAGGCGGTACTCCAGCCTTTTTCATTCCGCACCCCAGATGAGCCGGGCGAACCAGCCTTGCAATAATGCTATAAGGCTTTAGAAGCGCCGCGCATCACATGGATTTGATCTTCATGTAACGCTGAATGTCAGGCCCCAAAGTGCTTAGATCAGGGGCGAATTTGCCTTGCAGGTCAGGCAGAACGGAAGACAGCCCGGCAGCTATAGATCGCCGAATTGCCGGATGCGAAACTATCATTCCGGCTCCCAGCACTATCAATGCCAACCCGCCAGCGACGTATAACATATCTTTGCCATCAGAAGACCCATTGCTCCCATTATTTTGCATGACGTTCTCCTTATTCCTCAAAAGTATGATATGGCCCTGGCTGTTTCATCTATGGCTGCGGTTCGACTTCGGCTTCTATCAACACGGGTTACATAGTGCTGATTCTAATGTACCGCACGATATCTTTGAAACTTACGGCCACGGCGGTTACCAAAACAGCCAGAGTTGCGCCTCCGACCACTTTCAAGATCAGATGATTTCCAGATTTTTTTTCTTCAAAAAATTTCATGTGAGATGATTCCTCTTTACTAAGAGTATTGGCTCACAGCGTCGTTTCTCTATTATACGCCTCTTGAATCTCAGTGACGAGCGATTCAATCATAGGAACCGCTTCACTGACAGCCCTTTGCACAGGCTCGCTCAAACCCATCAAGCCTTCTTCCGGGCCGAGCGTTTCAGGCTCGCATCCGACCAGCAGGATACGTTTGAACTCTCCGCCCATCGACCTGACCATCGCCAGCACCTTCATCGGGTTCATGCCGTGAGGTTCAACCATCATTTCCTGAGGGTCGAGATCTTTCAATTCGTCCATGTCGGGCTCGATAGTATAAAGCGTGCCCGGCGCTTCGCCTCGACTGGTCGCATCGACGAATATGGTCACGTCGTAACCGTCTAAAAGCGCGTAAGTTAAGTCAAAGCCCCGTATCCCGAAATCTACCAGTCGCACCTCGTCAGGCAGTTTTCTGGTTGCCAGCGCGCGCGCCACCTCGACTCCAAACCCGTCATCGCCCATAAATATGTTGCCGATGCAGGCGATCAGGATGCGTGGGCGCGTCATCAAATTCAGCCTTTCGATTCGCCGGGCATAATCGGCTCGACCTCTTCGACGGAGAAGAAGAAGCGGTGGCCCGGTTGCCTGAGCAAACCCATGTCTTTGCCCGGATCATCATCGATTATTACCGCCAGATGAATCCTGTTTTCGTAGTCCTGCTCGATTGCTTCGATCACTGCAATCTTTCCCGCAAGCGCCAGATCAAAGATGTCGCCTCCTGCGCGCGGGCGCAACCGGACGCGGTCACCCGGTTTTAGCTCGATGCCTGCGACCTGGACGCCCTCTATCGGCATTTTATCTTCCAGCAAATTCCACTCCCAATCGTTCATTGCCGCTCCTTGTCAACGGGGCGCAGCCCGCGAACCGCGCCGTGCAACTTCATCAGTTGCTCTGCCGGAAGCGTTTCGGTTCTTTCGAGTAGCTTTCGCGCGCGCTCGTCAACAGAACGCATCTCGCGTTTTTCTTCATCCGTCATCGTCATTATTCGCAGCGTCAGAATCTCATCAATCTCTGTTCCGTCGAAAAGATCGCCTGAGCTTTCCGGCGCGATCTGCGGATAGTCGTAAAGTATTATCGGAGACGAGAGCATCACATCGCGCTCGCCTTCATCGCCGACCAGCACGGGCCACGTTCCGATGTTGTTGCAGTGCGCGACCCAATGGCGAAATTCGGCTGGCGGGTCCAGCAGCGAAACGAATTCACCCTCGCTCACTTTGAGAATCGTATGAGTCGAAACCAGCGCGCTCATCAATGCTTCGTCGCGGATTGCATCGTTTGCGCTCTCCATCGAAGTCAGGTTCAGTATGCGCGCAGTGATTTTAAACACTCCATCTGCAACGCGCTCAGCTTCGACTTCGATTGATCCTTCGATGGCTTTCTGTTTGCGGACTATAAGGCCGACGAGCCGGTCGTTAGAATCTTGCAACGACACTGTTTCCTGCATCGAAGGAGACGAGAAAGCGGTTCGCTGTGGTTCGGTCGTAAGCTCGTCGAGGCTGAATGACTTTGTTAAAATTTCGCGCTCGACTGCTTCCTGCCATGTTTGAAATATCTGGCCGTCAACTTCAAGTGATGCGACCGGTCTGGGTGCTGGCTCCCGGCCTTCCTGAGATTCGTATACTTCACGCATCACAAGATGCAGGAATCTCACTTTCACATCGAGGGTCGTCTGCTGACCGCCGAGCACAAGGCACTGAGTCTGCATGCTCCAGCTTTCGGTGCCCTGTTGCGCCTCGCTGTAAGCTTTCGAGTAGAGCGACCCGAAATTAAAGCGCTGCTGATTCTTCACCGCCGTTGGTCTGTAAGGGTAGAGCATATAGCCCTCGTAGAGCACGGCATTGGCTATCTTTTCCACGAGTTCGATGTTCATGGCTCACTCTTCGTTTTTAAGAAGACTCTCTAATGCCTGTTCCCAGGTCGGGATACTCCTGCGCATTTTGTACCGGTACAGGCGATCAAAAACGTCCTGCCGCAAACATATCCACGCGCTGTTGGGATAATAGATGTTCATCATATCTCTCCACGCGCGCACGGGCAGCCTGTAGCGGCCCTCTCTGTCCCATGGAATCTGTGTGACTTGCAGGTTGCCTTCATCATTCGCATAAAAAATGGTGCCGCTGAACATCAGATTGAGCGGCACTTCGCCGTCATCCAGTCCATAAAAATATTTCGCGGCAGCCACGTTGAAATCGAATGTGCAGGGCACCTGAAGATCGACCAGCGTGCTGCCCGTAAACGGCGGGACGACCATGTTTGCGTGAGTCCATAGCATGTTGCGCAGAGTCTGTCCCCAACGGTCCGGCTCGCCAAAAAGATCTAGCAATTTCTCCTGCTCTTCGGGCGTATAGCGTCGTCTGGTCACCTCTATCTGAATCTGGCACCTGAGCGCGACGGAGTGAATTGGTTCCGCCGCGTTTCGATTGGTTATGTTTAATTTGAAAGCCAGAAGCGGCGATGCGGCATATGCTATGGCTTCGGCCCCTTCGACCTGGAAAGTCAAATCAGGCACGAGATGCCTCTCTAGCTGGCATTGATCGCTCTTTCAACTGGGTAAAGAATTGCCCTATCGCTTCCCAGACCTCTGTGCCGCCGGACAGACCGCGCCAGTGAGCGCGAATCAATCCGACTAGCTTGTAACACTCATCAATCGGAACTATGTAGTAATCGGCGCTTGCAGACGAGCGCGCGCTGGCCACGCGATTGACAAGCAAGGCTTCGACATCCGGTTCCATCTCTTTCAGAATCGGATTCTCATCGACGATCTCTTCCCAGGATTCGAGCGAGAGCATCGATTCTGTCGGGCCTGCGGGGCTTGGGTATAGCGCGACTATCTTTTGATCCGCCTCGCTGTTAAAGAAGAATGCCATGTTGATCGGAATCATCAGGTTATCCCACTGCGCATCCGTCATGCGAAAGTCGGGCAGAGAACGGACGCGGCGGGGAACGCGGCGATATTTCGATCCCTGTTGACCGCTGAAGAGGATGGCGCAGGCATCGCAGGCGCAAATGAGTTTCCGCTTCAACGGATCTATCAAATGCTGATGCTGTACGGGAACTTCAAGGCTGCAAAGCTCGCACACTTCGACGGGCGCACGCTCTCGAATAAACTGACGCAGAGTTGCGAACGGGCTATTCTGATTTGGCGGTGTTGAATTCATATTTAGAGATATAGCGCAAGACCGCGTCCTGCGCTATCTGGAAACCATGAGTTACATCCAGTCACAATCGCTTTAAGTAAGGACACAATACATCTTGCATTGTGTCCTTCTCGAAACCGGTTCAAGCTGGCGGCATATTCGGGCTATTGGGATCAATTGGGTCCTGCGGATTTATTTGCGTCGAGTCTCTACCGGTTGACCCTCCGGCAGGTCGCCCTGCGCCCGTGTCGCTTATATCGTGGCGGCCAGGTTCTTTCCCCTCCTCCTGAACAATCTCTTCGCCCTTCCTTGTACCCGGTGTATGTGCAGGCCCGGACGTGCCTTCCTGATCATCTGCCATGTCACTTCCTCCCTATAGCTGATACACCAAGCGTCCGCCTCAAACAAAGAACTTATCTATGCGGCAAAGCCACTTTCGCGCGGCCCTGCTCTACAAGTAACGGGAACGGCTCAAGGTGAGCGTTCGATTGATTCTGTGCCCGCCCGGCCTGCGCTACATCGTAACGTTGCTCACACGTCGGGCAGATCAGGTCGGTAGTCTCAAGAGAAGCGCCCGCAAGCGCCTGTCCGCAGCCCGGACAATTGCTCTCATATGCGTAAAACGTATCGCCCAGTCTACAGAACAGGACCGAGCGCCCGTCAACATCTATTGCCCGCGCGGCCCCTTGAATGATCGAATCCAGACCGCTCACTTCTTCCCATCCGCCTTTGCTGTTGGCGGGTTGTGAAGCCCCGTTTCTGCCTTGCAGTTTCACAAAGCTTGACGGCGATTGTTGCTCGACGACTCCTTCGACTTCAAGCGCGGTCATATCAGGAGCCGCGTCATAGACCGCCCCTTCTATTGCCAGCTTCAATGTTAAGGCCGACGAAGCGCAGCCGTTGCAACTCCCCTCAAGCTTGAGCCGCACTATTCCATCCGTGACGTTGAGCAACTCCACGTTGCCGCCATGCGAGCGCAGGTAGGGCCGCACGTTCTCAAGAGCCTGTACCACGCGTTCTTCGAGCGTCAACGGGTGAAGCCCGTACAATAGAAGCAGGCTCCCGACAAGTTCATCGCGCGCAAAGCTGTCGATGATCTGACTGCCCGGCTCTCCGGCCTCGAATGTCAGTTCCATCATTCGCTCAAGCCCTGTGCCGTGCAGATCCATCAGCGACTGCATAAGCGCGACGGCGGTTGCCCGCGTATCAGGGTCGGCCACCGATTCGATTTTGCGAACCAGTTCCTCGACCCTCTGAATTCGCTGCTGAAACTCTTTTTCTTCAACCATATCAATGTGAATTATTGACTCGTGACGAGTGACAAGTATTAAGCGAGGCAGAGAAAAGTCTACGATCTTTTTCTACTCGTCACTCGTCGCCGAGGTCTTTATTTTCCGAACACGCCGAACATCGGCGAATGGCGAGTCTCAATCGTTTTGCCATTGCCTACATACATATGGACGCCGCAGGGCAGACAAGGGTCGAAACTCCGCACGGCGCGCATGATGTCTATGCCCTTGAAATTCTCAGGCCCGTTCTCCTCGAAGATGGGTGTATTCTGAATAGCATCTTCGTAGGGGCCCGGCGTGCCGTAGACATCGCGCGGGTTTGCATTCCATGGTGTGGGCGGGTACGGGTGATAGTTTGCGATCTTGCCGTTTCTTATCACCACATGATGCGACAGCACGCCACGGACTGCTTCGTGGAAGCCGCAGCCAATCGCTTCTTCCGGCACCTTGAACTCGGTCCATGTCTTCGTATGACCCGCGTGCAACTCTGCCATGGCCTGTTCAGCGAAGTAAAGCGCCTGCGCTGCCGCGTAAGCCTGAAAGTATGTGCGAGCGCGGTCGCGTTCGATTGCATTACTCCACTTTGGTATCTTCCATTCAAACTCGACTTCGGGTTTCGTCGCCGTCTTCGGCAGGTATATCTTGACGCTGTGGCCTGTCGCTTTGACATAGCCCGTGTCTACGGTTCCTGCAAGCGCAGTTGCCCAGAATCGAGCAATCGGGCCGCCGCCCGTATCGAGCGCCAGATAATCGCCCGTCCGATCATCGTACCAGCGCGGAGACATGACCCAAGTGTACTTGTCATTGAAATCGCGTTTCTGCGGTCTGGGAGTGGTCGTCTGGTTCCACGGGTGTCGCTGGTCCACGGGGTTGCCAAGCGGGTCGGTCTTTACGAATGTTTCATTGTTCGCCCAGTCATCGTAATACGAACTGCCCAGCAGTATGCGTATGCCCAGATTGATCTTGACCAGATCCGTCGTAACCAGTTCGCCGTCAACGACTATGCCCGGAGTGACGTACATGGCATTGCCCCAGTTGTCCATATTTTCATAGGTGTAGTCGCAGACATCCGGGTTGTTGAACGATCCCCAGCAGCCGAGCAGAATTCGCCTTCGACCAACCTCTTCATATCCCGGCAGGGCTTCGTAGAAGAAGTCGAACAGGTCATCGTGGAGCGGGACTACCTTCTTCATAAACTCGCAGTATCGCATGAGCCGAACCAGATAGTCCGTGAACAACTGAATTGTCGGCACAGTGCCCACGCCTCCCGGATACAGCGTCGAAGGATGAACGTGGCGGCCTTCCATCAGACAGAACATCTCGCGCGTATAACGGCTGACCTGAAGGGTCTCGCGATAAAACTCCCCCGTGAACGGGTTGAGCGCCGTCATGATGTCCGAGATCTTCTTGTAGCCGTGCTTGTCTGCATTCGGAGCATCCGTGTTTTTTGCCTTCTCCCAGACGCTAGGGTTGGTCTCCTTAACCATCTGCTCGCAGAAGTCCACGCCGACCAGATTATCCTGAAAGATGTTGTGGTCGAACATGTACTCAGCCGCTTCGCCCAGATTTACTATCCATTCGGCGATGGCAGGCGGTCTGACCCCGAAGGCCATGTTCTGAGCATAGGTGGCGCAGGTCGCGTGATTATCGCCGCAGATGCCGCAGATGCGACTGGTGATGAAATGTGCGTCGCGGGGGTCTTTGCCCTTCATGAAGATGGAGTAGCCGCGAAAGATCGACGAGGTAGAGAAGCATTCGGCAACCTGGCGATTCTCGAAATCGATCTTGGTATAGATTCCGAGGCTGCCGACTATGCGAGTAATCGGGTCCCAGTTCATCTCGACCAGATTGCTCGTATCACTCGGAGCCTTTGATTTAGGTTTTGTCGTGGTGGCCATTGATGATCGCTCCTTTCGTTAATAGCTTCTTGGCCGATATCCGGTTGTGAGTTCAGGTCGCGCGTGACGCCACTTCGGCTCTTTGTTGAGCGTCGAGTTGGTCATCCTGCGCAGCGCAGAGATGGCTTTGCCGTAAAGACCGACTGCCGACGACGAAAGTTTTCCGCCGGGCGGCTCATCCATAAACGGCATGAACTTGTCCGGAAATCCCGGCATTGTGCAGCCGATGCAGATTCCGCCGACATTCGGGCAGCCCCCGATTCCGGCCATCCAGCCTCGCTTGGGCACATTGCAATTGACCACAGGCCCCCAGCACCCCAGCTTCACGATGCACTTGGGCGAGCCGTATTCCGTAGCGAAATCGCCTTGCTCATAATAACCCGCGCGGTCACATCCTTCGTGAACCGTCTTGCCAAAGAGCCAGGTGGGTCGCAACTGCTCGTCAAGCGGGATCATCGGAGCCAGCCCAGCCGCCAGATAAAGCAGATAGAGCACTGTCTCCATGAAGTTATCCGGCTGCACGGGGCATCCGGGTACATTGACAATCGGTATGCCAGCCTTTGATCTCCACTCCCAGCCCAGATAATCGGCAAGCCCCATGGCTCCGGTCGGGTTTCCTTCCATCGCATGGATGCCGCCATAGGTTGCGCAGGTTCCGATGGCTACAACGGCCAGAGCTTTTGGAGCCAGTCGGTCTATCCATTCATTAGTCGTGATGGGCTGACCTGTAGTCGGATCTGTTCCCAACGCCGCCCAGTAACCTTCGGCCTTGATCTTTTCGTTGGGGATTGAGCCTTCGACGACCAGCACAAACGGGTCGAGCAGACCCTTCTCTGCGTCATACCAGTATTTCATGAAATCGTCGCCGACTTCGTAGGCAAGAACAGGGTTGTGGAGGTGAACTGTTGGAAGACCGGGAATGGCTCCCATGATTACGTCTTCGATGCTGGGTTGAGTTGCGGCAGTGATTGAAACCGAATCGCCGTCACAGCCGAGACCCGCCGTGATCCAGACGATGTGCACTTCACTGACAGCCGGTGCCTTCTGAGTTACTCGTCCATACGGAACCACTTCTGCTGCCATCTTTGCGTCTCCTTTCCTGGCTATTTAAATGGTGATACTGCATTTCATATGCGCGAGGATTTTCTATTGAATCGTTCATAGAAGTAGACACACTATTGCGGGAAAGTCGATTATCACGCTCTTTGCAAAAAGAGTCTATCCGTAGACCTACGTAATTATCGCCGGAAGTCCGCGTATTTTTAGCGGGATAGGGTTTTAAGCAGTAATCCCGGCAGATGCATATCACCTGATAATCAAGCCCTCCTGAATCGCCGCAAACGCATTTTGATTTCTCATAATTCAAGATTGATTCGTCGTCAGGTGAATTTATTTCGTCGCTATCTGAATTTACATAGTCATCAGATAAACTCGCTTTGTCACAATGTAAATTGGTTTCGGGTTAATTCAATCTAATCCTAAAGGCATCTGGTGCCGGAAAATAATGGGTTTTAGCCGGTTTTCGGTTTTCCCTAACCACCGATAACTCTGTCCATACCTTATTTGTAAATATTGATTTTACTTGCTTTTTATTGTATTTAATCATACCTTTAAGCCTGTTCCGTATCAAATATCACACTTGATGTTCAATAACCCAAAGGAGAAAGACCTATGAAAACGACTAGATTAGCGCTGAATATAATGGCCGTATTCGCAACTTGCTTGTTTTGCAGCACGCTAGTGCAGGCGCAGACGCCGCGAACATGGGTATCGGATGGCGGTAATGACGCAAATCCTTGCAGTAGGAGTAATCCGTGTAAAACCTTCACAGGAGCAATAGCAAGGACTTCGGCAGGCGGCAAGATCACCTGCTTAGATATGGGAGAGTTTGGCCCAGTGACGATTATGAAATCGGTTACGATAGACTGCCGTCGCACAAGGGGCGACATCCTGGCCGCTTCGACAAACGGCATCGTAATCAATGCCTCGACTACCGATAAGATAATACTGCAAGGGATGACTATTGACGGTGACGGCGCGGGCGGCCTTGATGGCATCAGGTTTCTTGCAGGAGGTTCGCTGCACGTAGAAGACGTAGCGATCAGCAATATGACAAACGGCATCAACGCGGGCCTCAACCAGGTTGCCAACGCGGAAGTCTACGTCACAAACTCCTCCATGAGAAACAATTCTAACGTCGGGATGTTCGTGTCGAACGCCGGTGGGGGCTTAATAACCATGACCATTGAAAAAACCACTGTCGAGAATAACGTCTACGGGCTGATTGGTAGAAACAATTCCCGCATAGACGCGCGCGACAGTGCCTTTTCAGGAAACTCAATCGTCGGAGTCCTGTCGGAAGTGCTTTCACCTGGGGCGGTTTCCATAATCGGTGTGGTTAACTGCTTAGTGACAAACAACGGCACGGGCCTTTCGGCTGGAAGTTCCGCCATACCAGGAGAGGGCAATCTTCGGGTTTCAGGCACGACCATAACTTTCAACGGTATAGGAGTGACCGCAGGCAACGGCTTTGTAAATACGTTCAGTGACAATATCTTGCGGGATAATACATCACCTGGAGCCTTCTCTCTGCCTTCTCTCACGAAGAATTAAAGCGCCTTGCTGGGAGCACAGGCACCCCGCCTGCGCTCCCAGCCGCTAACTTAACGTGAATTCGACATAATGATCGAAGTAAAAGCCCTGAAAGGGCGAAATTCAATAGCCGTGGGTGAAACCCACGGTATGCAACGCCACTACCACACAAGCCCTGTAAGGGCGATATAAACCAAGTGATTTATTTCGCCCTTACAGGGCTTGTAGTTTCTCTCGATGCAAGACACAGGGCGATGCCCTGTGCTATTGAATCTCGCCCTTTCAGGGCTTTTACTTCGATCATTATGTCGAATTCACGTTAAGTTAATGCCATTGCCCTTTCAGGGCTTAGTCATCAAGCTGTATGATGCCTCGGCGCAGCGCATAGCGAATCAATTCAACCTGCGTGTGCAGACCGAGCTTGCTCATCAGGTGTGTTCGATGCGTCTCAGCCGTCCGCGCGCTTATGCCAAGCCTCGAAGCGATTTCACTGCTCGTGCAGCCTTCGGCACAAAGATGGAGCACTTCGCGTTCGCGCGTGGTCAGAGTCTCGTATCTGTCGATGACAGTGGCTCTGGCCGTTTCCTGATAGACTTCGATGGCGCGGTCGGAAAGCGGCGGGCTGAGGTATCGGCGGCCTGCGGCAACTTCGCGCACTGCATGAACCAGATCGGACGCGTTCGAGTCTTTCAGCACATATCCCGATGCGCCATTGCCGAGGGCTTCAAGTACATACGCTTCATCCGCGTACATGGAAAGGATGACGATGCCTGTTTGAAAAGAGCTTTTCTTCAACTGCCGCGTCACCTCAAGTCCGTTTATGCCCGGCATCATCAGGTCAAGGACAAGCACGTTGGGGTTGAGCCGCTCGACCAGTCGAACGGCTTCCAGACCATCGCCCGCCTCGCCTATAACGCGAAGGTCGGATTCGACCTCAAGCAAAGCCCGAAGCCCCTGTCGAACCAGTTGGTGATCATCGGCCAGCACTATCGTCGTCATTTCGAGTTCCTGATCTTATCATCACTCTTAATCGCCGAGATGCCATTCGGCCATTAAACGAGAGCCTATGCCAAAATGCGATTCAACTGTGAATTGGCCCCCTGATAATATCGCCCGCTCGCGCATTCCCGCCAACCCGCTCGTGTTGGCTTCCGCAAGCGCCCGATCAGGATCAAAGCCCGCCCCAAGGTCTTCGACCTGAAGTCCAAGCCTGTTTTGATCGGCCCACACCCGCACGGTCGCTTTATCTACGCGGGCGTGTCGCGCGATGTTCGTCAGAGCCTCCTGCGCGATCCTGTAAGCCGCCGTCTCAACTTCGGGCGTAAACCGCCGCCCTTCGAGCCCCGTATGCCTGAAAGTTACATGCACGTGGGTCTGTTTCATGTAATTACTGATGTGCCAGAGGAGCGCGGGCAGCAGTCCCAGATCGTCGAGCATCGCCGGTCTCAAATCGAGCGACAAATTGCGCGCGCGCGCCACCAACTCATTAACCAGCGCAAGCGCTTCCACGAGGCTTGCTTTGACCTGTTCGGGAGGTAATCGCAGGGTCATCTCAATCGTGAGCTTCAGACCCGTCAGCGCCTGCCCGATTTCATCGTGCAATTCGCGCGCGATATAACGGCGCTCGGTCTCCTGTACCTGCATCAGGCGGCGAGACAGGACCTGCAATCGTTCGGCATAATCGCGCTCGGTCTGTTCGACCTGTTTGAGTTCGCTGATGTCAAAAGCGACACCGTGTATGAACCAGGGATGGCCTTCATCGTCGCGCACCATCTTGGCTTCGCAGTGAAACCAGATCACGCGCCCGTCGCGGGCAATCACCCGATAAACAGATCGCAGCGGCTCGCCTGAAATGAATATCTGCGCGGCTTCCAGACTCCATCGAGCTTTGTCGTCGGGGTGAATGTGCTTGTACCAGCGCACAGGATCATTCAGCCATTCTTCCTGCGTGTAGCCGAGCATCGCTTCGATTTGCGGGCTGACGTAAGCCTCGCCTATGCCTTTATCGAGAAAGGCGAGAAAGACGACCGCAGGAATCTGCTCGACCAGTATTCTATAACGCGCCTCGACATCGGGCGATTCCGAGGTTATGAGTTTTAGATGGCCCTGTTTTGCGATGAACTCGCCGGCATTTTGCAGCAGCGAGTGATCGGCAGTAAGAAATATGTTGGCGAGTCCTCCGAGAACGTTTTCTGCCTCTCTCAACATTACAAGCTGAGCTTGATCCGGAAGTTCCAGGTCAATCTCGTCTGAAAACAGGTTTGACTCTTCGGAAGCCTTCATCTTCATCGTTTGTCGCCGTGATCGCCCAACCCCGCAGATCCGGAAGACAGCTTTGCCCCGCGTCGCCGCCAGCTCGGCTCTTTATTGAGTGATGCCAGAGTGAATCTGCGCAGCGCGTGAATCGCCCTCCCATAAGTCATGACGGCGTGCGAAGAGAGTAGCGATCCCGGAGGCTGATCCATAAAGGGCATGAACTTGTCCGGAAACCCCGGCATCGTGCAGCCAATGCAGATTCCGCCGACATTCGGACAACCGCCAACGCCAGCCATCCAGCCGCGTTTCCCCACATTGCATTGAACGACAGGGCCCCAGCAACCGAGTTTCACTATGCAGTGGCGCGAGCCGTACTCTTCGGCAAACTGTGCCTGTTCGTAGTAGCCGCCGCGATCACATCCCTCGTGCACAGTGTCGCCGAAAAGCCATGTCGGGCGCATAGATTCATCAAGTGGTATCATCGGCGCGCGCCCTGCGGCCTGATAGAGCAGATAAAGCAGAGTCTCTGTGATATTATCCGGCTGCGCCGGACAGCCCGGCACGCATACGATAGAGATGTCGGCTTTCGACCTCCACTGCCAGCCCAGATAATCGGCAAGCCCCATGGCTCCGGTCGGGTTTCCTTCCATCGCATGGATGCCGCCATAGGTTGCGCAGGTTCCAACCGCCATAATCGCCCACGCTTCGGGGGCGAGGCGATCAATCCATTCACAGGTCGTGATGGGCTGCCCTGTAACTTTATCCGTGCCGAGCGAAGCCCAATAGCCCTCACTTTTATTATCTTCGTTTGGGATCGACCCTTCGATTACAAGAAGAAAAGGTAGAGCGTTACCTTCGGCGGCCTGATGAAAAGGCTTAAGAAAATCGTCTCCGTTTTCGTATGCGAGAAAAGGATTATGGAGATTGGTTTTGGGTATACCGGGAATGCCTCCGAGAAGAATATCTTCGATGCTCGGCTGAGTCGCTCCCGTCATGGCAATCGTTTCGCCGTCACAACCAAGCCCGGCTGTGATCCATAGAATATCGATCTCTTTTATAGGCTCCTGATTGATGTTTCTTAGAGTCAGATTTGATTCTCCCTGCAAGGCATCGGAAACGCCAAAAGAGATTAGACTTGATCGTTAAGCGCAGTCAAGTAGCCCTACATCTCGCCCTCGCGCCAGTAGCGGACGGGCAGCGATAGTATCGGATACCGATCTCTTAATCGCTCGACATGAGCGGCATATTTTTGCTTTTCAATCTCTCCGGCCAGCAGACGCGCCCGCAGACGGCGAATCTCGTACCGGTACAGGTCATTTATGAATTCATGGATGAACTCAGGCGGAGTCTCGTCGCGCGGCGATACGCCGTGACGGGCAAGCTCTGCTAAGACTGTATCTCTATATTTGACAGACATTCGCTGTTCGCATTAATCGCTTTATCCGATTGGCGTATGTTTCAATCGTTCGACGGCGCGTTCGACAAGGCCATTGATCCGCTCCGTATTGCCGTTGTTGTATTCGCTGACGATAAATATGATCTCGGTTTTTCGAGGGCCTTTGAAAATATTGACGAACAGGCGGTCGCTGATTTCGTCATAGAATGTGCGTTCAGTTATCGCATTCGGGTCCGCACGCTTTATTGCAGCTTCAACTTTCAAGGTGAGCTTCTGAGCATCTGTCATTCTTACGCCTCCGGTTTTGAATTAAAGAAGTGAACAACTGTTTTCGATTTTACCCGTCGCGGCTTGACTATTAAACCAGAAAAGGTAGAATCGCGCCCGTGGTTGTCCAACTGAACTTTTAAATTTGATGTCCTCAATCGACGAAAACTCAATACGTGACTTTATCGCGCTCACGTTTGTCACAGGCGTCGGTTCGCGCACAGCGGCTCTGCTGATCGACCGTTTCGGCTCGCCTGCCGCCTGTTTCGCGCAGAGCGTATCGGCGCTGGAATCATTTGGATTGAAGCGCGATACGATTGCTGCGATGAAAAGCGCAGGCCCGCGCGAACAGGCTTCAAAACAACTGGAAGAACTGGATCGTGTTGGCGCGGATGTCTTAACGCTGACAGACCCGCGTTACCCCGATCTGCTGCGCGAGACTTACGACCCGCCAATAGTTCTTTATGCGAAAGGCGACTTTGATCGGGCGATGTCTCAGCCTTCAATAGCGGTCATCGGCTCGCGCCACTGCTCGACCTATGGTCGCAACGTGGCAGAGATGCTCGCGCGCGAACTGGCTCAGCGCGGCATAACGATAATATCAGGGCTTGCGCGCGGCATCGATTCTGCGGCTCATCGAAGCGCCATCGAGGGCGGCGGGCTGACCCTTGCCGTTATGGGCACGGGGCTTGACACTGTTTACCCGAAAGAGAATAGAAAACTGGCAGATCAAATAATCGAACATGGCGCGCTCATCACGGAATTTCCGCTCTCAACGCCGCCGCTGCCGCAGAATTTCCCGTTTCGCAATCGGGTCATAAGCGGATTATCGCTCGGCGTGCTGATAATCGAAGGCGCAGAGCGCAGCGGGTCGCTCATCACAGCGCGAATGGCTTACGAACAGGGGCGCGAAGTCTTCGCCGTTCCGGGCAACATTACCTCATCAAAAAGCTTCGGCCCGAATTACTTAATAAAGGACGGGGCAAAACTGGTACAGACCTGGCGCGACGTGGTTGAGGAATTCCCCGTGGAATTGAAGTCGCGGATACTCGCTTCGGAGCGAACCGAAGGGCTACCCCAGCAGTTGAGTCTCGACGAAGTTCTGCTGTCGGAAGCAGAGCGCAGGATTCTTGTATCGATCAAAGATGACGAGCCGGTTCACATCGATCAGTTGATTTCAGGAATGAGCCTTTCGTCGGGGGAATTGTTGAGCGCGCTGCTGAAGCTTGAAATGATGGATCGCATAAAGCAATTGCCGGGCAAGTGCTTTGTGCGGAAACTTTAGGCGTGTGCGACGGGGGTGAAAGAGTGAGGGCGCAATTTTGGCTTACTTGACACGCTCGAATGCTGAGGTCTAAATTGGATTGTTTGAGGGGTGAAGCAGAAGGCTGACTGTTGCGTCTCACTTTGATGAGAACGGGTGTTTAAGATTATGGCAAAAGCGCTAGTTGTTGTTGAGTCACCGTCGAAAGCGAAGACTATCAATAAGTATCTCGGCTCTGATTACAAGGTGATGGCCTCTGTGGGCCACGTCAAAGACCTTCCAAAAAAAGGGATAGGCATCGATTTCCAAAACAATTTCGAGCCGACTTACGAGGTCATTCCCGGCAAAGAAAAAGTGATCCGCGAGCTGAAGTCAGCCGCCAAAGACGTTGACACGATCTATATCGCGACTGACCCTGACCGCGAAGGCGAAGCCATCGGCTGGCACATCAAAGAAGAGCTTGAGGGGCGCGGCAAAAATCGAAAAATAGTGCGCCGCGTGATGTTCAACGAAATCACGAAGAACGCGATTCGGGAATCGTTTCTGCACCCGACAGATATTGATGAAAATCTGGTCAACGCGCAGCAGGCGCGCCGCCTGCTGGATCGAATAGTCGGCTATCAGGTCTCGCCCCTGCTCTGGGACAAAGTGCGCCGGGGGCTGTCGGCAGGGCGCGTCCAATCGGTCGCGCTGCGGATGGTGGTCGAGCGCGAGCGCGAGATTCAGGCTTTCACGGCAACCGAATACTGGACTATCACAGCAAACCTTTCGGCGAAGCTGCCGCCTGCTTTCGATGCCCGGCTGTTCCGCATCGAAGACAAGACCGTCAAGACCACCGACTTTGGCGAAGACATCAAGAAGACTGAAATTCACATAAAGGAAGAAGGTCAGGCCCGCGACCTTGTCGCAGACATCGAGCGCCAGCAGTTCATCGTTTCCTCCGTCACTACGAAAGAGAAGAAGCGAAACCCTGTTCCTCCTTTCATCACGTCGAAGCTGCAACAGGAAGCATCGCGAAAGCTGCGATTTCCGGTGAAGAAGACGATGCAGATTGCTCAACGGCTCTATGAAGGAATAGAGCTTGGCGCTGAAGGCGCGGTCGGATTGATTACCTACATGCGAACCGATTCAACGCGCGTCGCGGACTCTGCGCTCGACGAAGTGCGGCAGTTGATCGGCACCCAGTTCGGGCCTGATTACCTGCCCGAAAAGGCTGTCTTTTATCGCTCGAAGAAAGGCGCGCAGGACGCGCACGAAGCCATCCGCCCGACTTCTGCCGCGCACACGCCTGACTCAGTCGCGCGCTTTCTGAGCAAAGACGAGCTTGCGCTCTATAAGCTGATCTGGCAGCGGTTCGTCGCCTCGCAGATGATGGCGGCGATATTCGATCAGACGACGATAGATATAAAAGCGGGCGAGCGATACCTGTTTCGCGCTACGGGGTCGGTCATCAAGTTCAACGGCTTCCTCGCCGTTTACGAAGAAGGCAAGGACGAAAAGGACGAAGAAGACGAGGAGCAGGCGCACAAACTGCCGCTTGTTGAACAGGGCGAACGGTTGAATCTAAACAAGCTCGTGCCCGATCAGCATTTCACAGAGCCGCCGCCGCGCTACACCGAAGCTACGCTCGTGAAGGCGCTCGAAGAGAAGGGAATCGGGCGGCCTTCGACCTATGCCTCGATAATGACGGTCATTCAGGATCGCGAATATGCCGAACGCAAAGAAGGGCGTTTCTTTCCAACTGAGCTTGGCTTCATCGTCAATGACCTGCTGGTCGAAAGCTTTCACGAACTGTTCAATGTGCAGTACACGGCGCGCATGGAAGCAGAGCTTGACGAGGTGGAAGAAGGCAAGATGAGCTGGACCGCCGCG
Source organism: Blastocatellia bacterium (assembly GCA_963804815.1). GTDB lineage: Bacteria > Acidobacteriota > Blastocatellia > UBA7656 > UBA7656 > DATEKX01. The sequence continues at coordinate 1,354,772 of CAWDRU010000002.1, forward strand.
CTCGCGGAATTCTACGAGAAATTCACGAAAGACCTCGAATCCGCGAAAGAGCACATGCGCGATGTCAAGCGTCAGGAGATTATAACGGAGGAGAAATGCGAGAACTGCGGCTCGTTTATGGCTAAGAAGTTCGGGCGCTACGGCCAGTTCCTCGCCTGCACGAATTATCCCGATTGTAAGACTACGCGCGACATCGCCAAGCCTCACGATGAAGCGAGCGAAGAAAAGCAGGCCGAAGCTGCGGAAGAGATGTGTGATAACTGTGGCCGCCCGATGGTCATGAAGCGAGGTCGGTTCGGCCAGTTTCTTGCCTGTACGGGGTATCCCGATTGCAAGACTACGCGCAAGATTCAAAAAGGCGGCAAGATCGCCGCGCCCGATGTCGTGCTTGAAGAGTTATGTCCGCAATGCGGCAAGCATCTTGTAGTCAAAGAAGGTCGCTTTGGCCCGTTCACAGCCTGCTCGAATTACCCGGAATGCAAATACATCAAACAGGAAACGACAGGCGTGACCTGCCCCGAAGACGGCGGCGAGATCGTTGTCAAGAAGGGCAAACGCGCGCGAGTCTTTTACGGATGCTCGAATTATCCCAAGTGCAGTTTCGCATTATGGGACAAGCCCATTGCGCAAGCCTGCCCCGAATGCGGCGCGCGCTTTGTGGTCGAAAAGGTGAGCAAAGACGGCTCGCGACACCTGCAATGCCGCGAAGAAGGGTGTAAGTATAAAGTGGAACTGCTCGACGAAGGGCCGGTCGATGCAGGCGAAAAGCGGAAAAGGCTGACGGCCTGATATGCGGGCCGAACAGATGGCCCAACGAATCTCAAGGTTAACTGAATAGCCCTGATACTTTGACTGATTTCAGCCGACAATGCTTAGCAGAGTCTCAAGCGATCTGTGATGAAATGCGCGAGGTGCGTTTTCCAAGACTTCTTCGAGCGTCGTCACTCCGTTCAATGCCTTAACCATTCCGTCTTCCTGCATTGTGCAGAGGTTGCAGGACTCTAAACTCATCTGTCGTATCTCCTGCATCGTTCGCTTCAGCAATATAGCGTCGCGGATGTCAGCGTTCGGAACCAGCAACTCATAAATACCAAGCCGCCCGCGATAGCCTGTGAAATTACACGACGAACACCCTTTTCCGCGCAGCAAGGTGAACCGGTTCAGGTCTTTGTCTGTCAGCCCGAATCGGCGCAGCACGCGCGCATCTGGCTTGTAGCTCATCTGACAGTGAACGCAGACCTTCCGAACGAGGCGCTGGGCAAGCACTGCTCCTATAGTAGACGCGATCAACGAAGTCTCGATCTCCATGTTGATCAGGCGGACGAGCGCGCCCACGGAATCTTCTGTATGAAAAGTCGCAAATACTTTATGACCGGTCAGGGCGGACTGCACGGCTACGTCTGCTGAAAACCTGTCGCGTATCTCGCCGATGACGATGATGTCGGGGTCCTGACGAACAATCGAACGAAGCGTCTCGTTGAAAGTCAGTCCGATTTTTTCGTTGATCGAGCATTGCGAGATGCCGTCAATTACGTACTCGACAGGGTCTTCGCAGGTGATGATCTTGACCGTCGGATCGTTGCAGTGATCTATCGAGCTATAAAGCGTAGTCGTTTTGCCGGAACCGGTCGGGCCTGTTATCAGCGTGATGCCGGACGGCACGGCCAGAACGTCATCACAGTATAAGCGTAAAATGTTCGGCGCGAATCCCAGTTCCTGAAGGCTGATCAGCGATGCCTTGTTCAAAATTCTCAGCACGACGTTTTCACCGAAGACCGTCGCATAAAAAGATACGCGGATATCAATCTCCTGCTTATCCGTTTTGACAAAGATGCGCCCGTCCTGATGCTTGCGGCGTTCGGCTACGTCTGCGTCGGCCAGAATCTTGATTCTCGATACTATGCGCGGCGTGTAGTCGCGCGGAAAATCCATCTTGTGCACGAGCACGCCGTCGAGCCGATACCGCACACGCAGTTTGTTTGCCATCGGTTCAAGGTGTACGTCTGATGCGCCCTCTTCTATCGCAGACCTTATCAACTGGTCGATCATCTGTACGATGCGGTCTTCGGCAGATGGCGACTGCGGCTGAGTTTCGAGCGTGTGATATTTGACTTTTTGATAATCGCTGATGCCTGCGTCCTTGCCTTGAAGCATCGCGTCGAGCAGTTCGAGAGTCTTTATAATGACGCTGCTCGTGGCAAGGCAGAGCTTAACGCGGCAGTTGAATATTCGGGCCACCTCTTCGACAAAATGCGTCATCGTCGGGTCAGAGACGACCAGTATTGCCTGCCCGTCCTCGATCCTGATTGGAAGCCCGATCTGGCGGCGCAGATATTTGAGCGAGACTCGACGGACAAGCTCAAGGTCGATCTGCGAGATGTCCGGTTCAAGCAGCGGAAGACTGAATTTTTCCGCCAGCGCTTCGATGACGTGCCGCTCTTCGATCACGCCCATCTCGATCAGCACTTCGCCGAGCCGCTTCGTTTTCGTACCTGCTTTTCGCTGAATTGCACGCGCGGCCATCACGTCCTGTAGCGTGATAAGCTTGTGTGTTATGAGTATATCACCGATGCTGAAACGGCTCTGATGGCGGCGCACGAAGTCTTCCAGACGCGGCTCGCTCACCCAGTTCATCTCCAGCAGCACATCGCTCAGGGTCTTCTGCCCGCCAAGGTGCTCTTGTATATTTCGTGCTTTTATAAGCTGATCTGTTGTGACCAGCCCCTCGCTAATCAGCGCTTTTTCAATTCCGTCGTCGAATGAAAACTGGAACATCCTGATTTCTCCCGTACCTGATATTCGATTTTAGATTTGGATTCACAGACTGATATTCAATATCAGGGACAAGAATCCAACAGGGAGCGGGGCGGCTTCAGGTTTTCAGGTTTCAAACCGGCGATTGAATTGCCAATTCTAAACCCCAAACCCGTAATCCGAGAATGAAGTGACAGCCAGTAGATGATAAATGATGGCCATCGAAAAATCACCAGTTACTTTTACATCGGTTTGATGCCTGCACCTGGCGCGCGCGATGTGGGCCTTTCGGTCGGAATCATTCCGACAGGCCGCTCAACGCAATTTAAAATAGTTAAAGTATAGCCACCGACTACACGAATGAATTTCCATTAACACGAATAAAGATAAGCGCATACTGGCTCGCCCAAATCGAGATTTTCCTGCAAGGGCACCCTCCTTAGCCATTCTAAATATTCGAACAGCCCAGCATAAATCGCACTGAGCCTTTGCCACAGGAGTATCCATGCGACCGAAGCATCTTTTCGCGCTCGTAGCCATATTATTTGTTTCAATCGACTGTTTCGGACAGGGGGTCGTGACTCCTCGCCGCCATCAAAAAAATCAGCAGGCATCCGAAGGCAATCAATCCGAGCCACAGCCTGCAACCCCTCTGCCATCCGCGCTGCCAGTCTCTGATATAAAGATAAAGGCTCGGCTCGAAGGTCAGGTCGCAACGGTCAAAGTCGAACATTTTTTTCGCAATGATACGGACGAAGTGCTTGAAGGGACATACTATTTTCCGGTGCCCGAAGGCGCGACGCTGCTGGAATTTGCAGTCTTCGATGGCGATGAACGGCGCGTGGGTCGTGTCAGGGAGAAGGCCGAAGCGCGAGCGGCTTATTCAACGGCAATCGCTCAGGGTGAAGACCCTGCTTTGCTTGAAATGACAAAGCGCGGATGGTTTCAATCACACGTTTATCCGATACAGCCTCACGCAGACAAGCGCATCGAGATAATCTATTCGCAGGTGCTTGCGGACAAAGACGGTGTTATCACTTTCAATTACGCGCTTGGTCGCGGCTACAAAAAACTCAAAGTGCCGGTCGCCAAAGTTGAAATCGAAGTGGACCTGCGCTCTGAGGTCGCAATAAAAAATTTCTTTTCGCCTACACATCCGCTCGACATTCAACACGACGGCGACCGACATGTTACGGCCCGTCTCACCACTACAGGCGGAAGCGATGCCGAAAACTTTCAACTCGTTTATTCGCTGTCGGACGAAGACATAAGTATGTCGCTGATGACTTATCGCAAGCGGGGCGAGGACGGTTATTTTCTGCTTATGCTTTCGCCAAAGATTGATTTCGATAAAAAGCGTGTTTCAGCAAAAGACGTGTTGTTCGTCGTAGATATTTCAAATTCGATGGAAGGCGAAAAAATTCGTCAGGCGAAAGAAGCTATCAGATTCGGATTGACAAAGACGCTTAACCCTGACGACCGCTTCAATATAATCGCATTCGCGGGCACTGTCCGGCCCATGCAGCAAGGTATGCTTCAAGCGACGCCCGCGAACATCAGACGAGCGCTGGAGTATGTAGACAACATCGCGCTCGCTCCGTCAACCAACATAAACGACGCGCTGGTGACGGCGATGACGATCTTTGAACACGATGAGCGATTGCACAATCTCGTCTTTCTAACGGACGGGGTGCCAAATGAAAGCGTGACAGAGCCGGGCGAGATTGCCGCAAACGTGCGCGCTGCGAACCGGACAAGAGCGCGATTGTTCACGTTCGGTGTGGGGCAGGATGTGAACCACAATTTGCTGGAAAAGCTGGCGGCAGAAAATCGCGGAGCCGGACTCGACATCGTCGATCAGTCGCAGCTCAGCCGCGAGCTTTCAACCTTCTTCTCGAAAGTCAGTCAGCCGGTTCTTTCCGACCTGCGCGTGAATTTCGGGCCTGTGATTGCCGACCGCATTCATCCCGGTGAACTGCCCGACCTCTACACGCGGTCGCAGATAAAGATATTCGGGCGCTATCGCAATCAGGAAGACCTCGACCACATAACGGTTTCGCTCGCAGGGCGAATGAACGAGCAGCCGCAGCAATTCGACTTCTCAGGGCTACACTTTCCGCTCGTTACCGATGACAAGGATTTCCTGCCAAAGCTGTGGGCCACAGAGCGTGTGAGCGCGTTACTATCAGAGATCCGCATCTCTGGCGAGCGCGCCGAACTCAAACAGGAAGTGATTGATCTGGCGCGCGAATTCAATCTCGTCACGCCTTACACTTCGATGTACGTGCCGACAACCGCAGAGATGGCAAAAGAAAAAGCCGATTCGCCTGACCCTCAAACGAATAAAGAGGCAACGGCTCAAAGTAAATCGATTGAGCGTTTCGAGCGCCTGCCATTGCTGGCTGACCGGCAAAGATCGCTTGATTATAAGAATCAAACGACAACAGAAGCAGCAGAGGCAGGCGGAGTTGCTCAAGCACAGGTGTCCGATAGCGTTGTGGTAATTGATTCTGTGAATGCCACGATTGGCGGCAGCAGGGTGACCACAAGAGGCATACAGGAATTGCCCGTTAATGGTCGAAACTTTTCTCAAAATGCAACATTGAAACCGGGCGCGGAGAGGGCCGCAGCCAATGCTGTCGTTGACGCAAACGGCGCGGCGATTCCAAATGCGACCGTGACTATCAAAGATCAAAACACGGGCCTTTCGCGCACCGTGACGACCGACGAGGAAGGGAACTATCCTACGACAGGGATTCCGCCGGGAAATTATCAGGTTCAGGTTCAAGCGCCGGGTTTCAACACAACGACCGTCGATAATGTCACAGTTCAGCCCGGTCAGCCCCCTGCGACGGGCGTCACGTTGACAGCAGGCGTTACAGCAGAGGTTGTGAACATAACCGCAGTGGCTTCGGCTGTTGATAGCTCGACTTCAAATATGTCATCGAGCTACAACTCGAAACAGACCAGAGACCTGCCTGCGCTTGCGCCTGTGGATTCGTTTGCGCGGCTGGCTTCCGGCGTAAACTCGACGAGCTTTAATGAATTAATCACTGATCAGGCCGGAGCAGACAAGCAGGGCGAATTCCGATTCTGGATAAACGGTGGACGACCGCTCTCGAATGGATTCACGCTCGATGGCTATGACAACAACGACATCGACGGCCATCCTGCAATCTCGATCAGGAACTTCGATGCAATTGATATGCTTCATGTGATGGCGACGCGCGCGACTGGCGATGTGAGCGAAACAAATGCCTCATCCATTAATCTGATTACACGGCGGGGTACTAACGATTTTCACGGCAGCCTGTTTGACTATCATTTGAATAGAAAGCTTGGGGCGCTGACTCCGCTCGAACGCCGAAGCGGGCTCGACAGCGCGCCGAAATTCAGGAGCGATATTTTCGGAGGAACATTTGGCGGCCCAATTCAACGCGACCGGATGTTCTTCTTCAGCTCTTTCACGCGCGAGACTGAAAGCTCGCGCCGATTCGTTGATTCGACCGCATCGCAATTGACGCCGACCGCGCGGGGGCTGGACAAACTTGCTCGCGCCTTTCCCGGCTCTGATACTGTAAGCGATCTGGTGGCGCGCGGGCCTCTGGCGCAGACTACGGGCGACCCGCGCGTGACGCGCACCTTTCGTCGTTCTGTGCTTGGAGTTCCAATTGAATTCGGGCAGGTGACAAGAACGATTCCGTCCAAAGCAACCGGCTATGAGACAGGTGGGCGATTCGACGCGGGCTTGACCAGCCGCGACCGCCTACAGGCCGGTTACTGGTACACGAGCCGCAACGAAACCGATTCGATTTCCAGAATGGCGGCGGGATACACAGGAGATACCAGTGGGAGCGCGCAACTTGGAAATGTGCGATGGACGCGATTGCTTTCGCCGCGATCAACGAATGAACTCGGATTTAACTTCAGCAGAGCGCGAGCCTCGCTGGCAGGTTTCAGCGCAGAATCGGGACCGAGCGTGAACACGGGTTTTCGCGGCTTGAGCTATGGCGCAAGTCCATTTGTTCCCTCTTCGCACCATTCGACTCTATTTGAAGCGACAGAGACTTTGAGCCACATCGCGAGGCGGCATAATCTGAAGCTGGGCGCGCAGGTTCGAGGCCGCCTGACAGGCTTTGATTTTCTGCCGGGAGCCGCAGCCCAGTACAGCTATCAGAGCTTTGATGATTTCGTGCTCGATAAACCAGCCGCGCTTTCTGTGGCCATCGGTGATCCGCGTTCAAGCTTCTCCGAACTGCATCATCACCTTTTCATCGACGACGCCTGGCGAGTGAAAAGCAATCTGACTTTGTCACTGGGGCTAAGCTATGAAACCGCCGGGCAGCCTGTTAATCAATTGATCGACCGTATTCGCGAGCGCGAATCAGACTCCGCGAGATCATTGTTCGATCAAAGCCTGCCGTCGCTTCAAAAGATTGATCGCGACAATAACAACTTTGCGCCGAGAATCGGCTTTGCCTACACGCCGCGCTTTCTCGTTTTTGGGAAGAACTTATTCGGTTACGATAAAACCGTGATTCGCGGAGGCGCAAGTCTCTCTTATGATCAAACCGCATATCGCCCGCTTGCCGATATGGCAGCAAGCGCCCCGAATGTTTTGCCAGGCGTCATCACGCCCACGAATGCGATTGCGCTGCCCGCCTTCCCGAATGTTCCCGATGCAGATGATCTGCGATTGCTATTGGGCAGATCGCCGCTCGCGTACGCTCGGACACAGTTGGCGAACGACTACCACACGCCGACCACTCTTTCGTGGCACCTTGACACGAGCCGCGACTTCAACAGAAATCTGTTGATTGGGATGGCTTATGTCGGCACGCGCGGTGCGGGGTTGATTCGCGCGATTGACGGCAATCCCTTTTCTGATGGCTCAACAGGCGCGCTTCGAGTTTACGAAACCAGCGGCCATTCGATCTATCATTCATTTCAGATAAGAAGCGACTTTCGCCTGACCGACCGCATAACGGGCGGCATTGCTTACACGCTGTCGAAATTGATTGATGATGTGCCGGACAATGTATCAACTTTTGGCGGAGGCGTGGGCAACGCATCAATGCCGGGTTCGACAGCGCTTCAATCATTTGCTCAGAACCCGTTCGATGCTTCACGAGGCGAGCGAGCGATTTCAAGCCTCGACCGAAGGCATGCGCTCACGGCAAACTTTATCTGGGATTTGCCTCTGCGCCGGGATCAGACAAGGGTGCTGGGGCGATTGCTCGGTGGCTGGAAGGCGAGCGCAATCGTTGAGGTGGCGAGCGGGTCGCCGTTCACTCCGGTTCAATTCATCGGGAACACACAGGGGTCGCCCGCGCTCTACGCTTCGATTTTTTCAGACAGGCTTGGCGCTGTAAGACCGTTCGCGGGCAATGCGGGCGCTCCTGTTGACACAGTAGCTTTCTCGAACGCTGCAAATTCGTTCTTTAATTTCTTTTCAAATCCGGACGGCACACCGTTCATAAGTTCGACGGGGTTCATAATCGCAGACAGTCGTGGATTTCGCGCAGGCTCGCCGGAAAGCGCAAGGTTTATATATAACGACTATGCCGTCGAATCGGCAGCGCGCGCGCGGGGCCTTGCGTCTGACGGGCTTGGAAAGACTTATGCGGCGGGCAGACGGTTCGGCAATACGGGCCGCAATACGCTATTTAGCCCTCGACTCGTAAACGTGAATTTCGCTCTGATCAAGAACACGAAGCTAAGTGAAAAAGTTTCGCTTCAGTTCCGCTCGGAATTCTTCAATCTCTTCAATCACCCTAACCGGACAAAGCCCAATGCGGTTTTAGAAAACGCGGGCGGCTTTGGATTCGCAGATTTTGGTGAAACGGATGCCAACCCGCGACGCATACGAATCGCGCTCAAGCTGCTCTTCTGATTTGCTCCGGGCTTCAGCTACAATGCAGATCACCGATAGCAAATCCCCGAAAGGACAGCCGCCCGGCAGTTGCGGCGATGGTGAATCTCATGAGCGCAGCAGGCAATCAACCGAAAACAGGCAGTGAAGTCAACAATCTCGCGCCGGACTTTGAATTGAAGGACAACCGGAATGAGTCATGGCGATTATCCGACCAGCGCGGCAAAGTCGTTGCATTGGTCTTTTACCCCAGAGATGAAACGCCCGTCTGCACAAAACAGATGTGCAGCATGCGCGACCGCTGGACCGATTACGAGACGACCGGCGCGGAAGTGGTAGCCATCTCGGTCGCAAGCGTTGAGTCACACAGGAAATTTGCCGAGCATCACGATCTGCCTCAAAGACTGCTTGCAGACGAGCGCGGCGAAGTGACGCGGCTCTTCAATATGAGATCATTGCTTGGCGGCTCGCAGCGCGCTGTGATCGTGATTGACCCAAAGGGAGTCATCCGGTATCGCAAGTCTGTGATTCCCGTCTTTCGTCCAAGCGACGATGAAGTTATCAACGCGATTCGCAACGCCGCCAACTAGCAGCGCCCTGGAATAATGTTTATCCTTGGATTGCGCGCAGGAACAACTCCGGCATATTGCTCGTACACATAATCTGCCTGAGATCTGATCTGAACTGATGACTCGGCAGCAACCCATTCAGGAGGCGCAAACAATGCAAGGTATTAAAAAGGCTGTTTTCCTGCTCGTACTGGGAGCTTTGGTGACTGCGGTGGCGGCTCAATCGCCGGAATCGCCGCTCTCAGACACACGGCTCACTGTTCACACGCTCGTTCGCGAAGACATATTCGCTGGCTTTTTATCGGATGACATGGAACGGTTTGCCAGAGGCGAAAAGAATGTTGATCTGCTGCTGGAAAAACGCCCCAACGAAAAACCTGATCTGCTGGCCTGGAAAGGCGGCGCGGCTCTATATCGCGCTGTGCGCGCCAACGAAGCGAATAAAAACGACGAGTTTCAGAAATACTATAATCAGGCGCTGGAGTATTTTACTCAGGCCCGTCAAATCAACCCACAGGCTAACGGAGCCATCGCAGTTGCCGGTGGAAGCTACTTATTCTTAGCCGACCGCCTGCCTGAAAAATATCGCGCCGCGGCATGGGCGCAAGCCTATGAAAATTACCAGATGCTTTGGAAATTTCAAGGCTCAAGCATCGAGCGGCTTCCCGTGCATCTTAAGGGGGAACTTCTTGGCGGTCTGGCCCAATCCGCGCAGCGCACCGGGCACACACAGGAATTTGAACAGTATTTAGACAAGATACTTTTAGTGCTCGGCGGCACTCCTTACGAATCTGTCGCAAAGAAGTGGAAAGAGAATCCTAAATCTGCTGCAAGCGGCCAGATCACCTGTCTGACCTGTCACGACGCGGGCCGACTCAACGCTCGCATATCTTCACTGCCACATTAAATAACAGTTCTACCTGTCGAACGTCCTGTGTGTTGAAACTCAGGACGTTCGCTACAGGTCAGAAAGCTCGGTCAGATTTCGCACCTCGAAATCTGGCTGCGGACCCTGCTCGTCAGCGCGCTCGCCTTTTCGATTCACCCACGCCACAGGTATATTCAGCCTCTTTGCGGGCACTACATCGTGAAAGTAGCTCTGTGCCGCGTGAAGCCATCGCTTTTCACCCATTCGACGGCGCGCTTCGAGAAAATGAGCGTCGGCAGGTTTGTATGATTTAACCTGCGCGGCTGTCACTACCAAATCAAAATCAACCGTGAAATGTCGCCGCGTGGCCTCAAGCAATTCATCGTCTATGTTTGAAAGTATTCCCAGCCTGAAACCACTAGCCAGCTTTTCGAGCGCAGCGTTCGTATCAGGGAATGGCTGCCAGTCGGGGAGACTGTCAGCGAGAAAGCCTGCGCGGTCCGGCGAAACCGGCAAGCCTAGCCGCGCGGCTACTCTCTGCGCCGTTTCGGCAAGCACTTCTCGATATGGCGTGTACTTTTCAGTCTCAACCACATGCTCGTGATCGTGGTAGGCCGCAATTATATCTGCGTCATTTATCTGAACGCCCTGATGCGCGGCCTCAGATTTAAAGGCGCTGATGATGCCTTGCTCCCAATCGATCAAAGTGCCGTAGCAGTCGAATGTGACCAAATCGAAATCTTGCTCTAACATCGTTCTCAATCATTCACAGCTTTGTAGAGTGACTGCCACGAAGCGTGCAGCAGTTCATCAATCTTAGCCCAGTCGGCATCCGTAACACCACCTTCATCAGCCTTTGTGTCGCGGATCGTCATGGCTTCGGCTCTGAGCCGGGTGTGCTCCATCAACCGCTCTGCGGGCACGCCATAAATCTCTGCGGGCAGGTTCGCGAGCGCGCGATCTAAATCGCCCGGCGCATGACTTTTTCGCTCGCGATGAATTATCCACCACTCAAGCTCAAGCCGCGCCGTGCGATCAACGTCAAAGGGCACATCGCTCACTTTTCGCACGCTGTTGTAGAAATTCACGAGATAAGGAAGCGCTTTCTCGTACTCTGCGCGGTTGTGACCGTCCTTGAACACGAAAGCGGCTCTGGAAGCCTGATACGCGACCGCATTCGATCTTATGAAGGGCAGGTTATATTGAGTTCTGAGAAGTTCCGTCATCTGATTATACAGCTTGACTCGCTCGCGATTGTAATAGGATTTCCACATCGCTGTTTCGAGCCGCGCCACTTCGTTTGCATCGAAGCTGCGCATTTTAGATGATCGCGGGCCGTAAAGATCAAGTATCGCGTAGGCAAGCAGAAGCGCCAGGATTGTTAAAATCACACGCCACTTTTTTGATCGCTTGCCGGTCGCGTCCGAACCCGTTGAAACGCGCGTTGCCTGTTCTGGTTTGGGGCTGCCCATCTTTAATTACCTCGATAGTGAGTTGAAGCCGACCGTAACAACCATCTTTACGTTGCGGGACTTGTATGTGGATTCAAGAAGACGGAGCCGGTCGGTTCTACGGGCTTGAAAGTCAATTCACCGCCGCAGAACACAGAAGTGGATAATCTCTGCGCCTCTTTTGCGCTCTTTGCGTCTGTGGGAGTGAACTGGTTCTACATTCAAAACCCGATCAATCGATAACCTTGATGTGAAGGTCGCGCAGTTGGTCTTCGCCTGCAAGGCTGGGCGAATCGTTCATCAAATCGGTTGCGCTTGCTGTCTTCGGAAAAGCGATGACCTCGCGGATCGATTTCTCGCGCGCCAACAGCATAATTATCCGGTCGAAACCGAACGCGATGCCTCCGTGAGGCGGGGTGCCGTATTCGAGCGCATCGAGCAGGAATCCGAATTTCGTTCGCGCTTCTTCATCCGAGTAGCCGAGCAGTTGAAATATTTTTCGCTGCAACTCGCGCAGGTGAATTCTGATGGAACCTGAACCCAACTCCACACCGTTCAGAACCAGATCGTATGCCTTTGCCCGAACGGCACCGGGATTTGTTTCAAGCATCGCAATGTCTTCGTCGTGCGGACTGGTGAACGGATGATGCATCGGGTAAAAACGATTGTCGTCTTCGTGATACTCGAACATCGGAAAGTCCGTCACCCAGAGGAAATTGAATTTGTTCTGATCTATCAGCCCTTCGCGTTCCCCTATCTCCAATCGCAATGCGCTCAGGGCTGCCGCAACCACAGCAGGCTTACCGCTTATGATAAGCACAGCCGCATCAGCCGCAGGACCGGCTTTGGAAGCCAGTTCTGCGACTTTCTCATCTCCGAGCGCTTTTGAAAGCGACGACGTTATCTCTCCCGAATCGGCAATCTTGATCCACGCCATTCCGCCCGCGCCGTATCGTTTGGCCGTCTCGGTAAACTCGTCCAGATTCTTGCGCGAATATTTGGCCCCACCTTTCACAGTGATGGCTTTCACCTGTCCGCCTGTTTCGAGCGCACTCTTGTAAGGCGCAAATTCGGTTCCCGCAAGCCACTGGCCGAGGTCGATTAATTCCATCTCGAACCGCGTGTCAGGTTTGTCCGTGCCGTACCGGCGCATCGCTTCCGCATAGGTCAATCGAGGGAAGGGAAGCTCGACTTTTGTATCGACCAGACGGGCGAGATCGGCATACATAGGCTCGATCATCTTATAGATGTCTTCGGGCCGCACATAGCTCATCTCGATGTCTATTTGTGTGAACTCAGGCTGGCGGTCGGCGCGCAGGTCTTCATCGCGAAAGCAGTGCGCGATCTGAAAGTATTTATCGTAGCCTGCGATCATCAGCAGTTGCTTGAATATCTGCGGCGACTGCGGCAGCGCATAGAACCGGCCCGGAAACAACCGGCTGGGCACGATGTAATCGCGCGCGCCTTCGGGCGTAGTCTTGATGAGCAACGGGGTCTCTATTTCATAAAAACCGTGCTCGTCCATGTATTTTCTGATGGCGATGGTCGCGCGATGTCGCAGCCGTATGTTGTACTGCATCTTTTCGCGGCGCAGGTCGAGGTAGCGATACTTCAGCCGCACCTCTTCGCTCGGTCGATTCTGGTCAATCTCAAACGGCGGAGTCTTTGCGTCATTGAGAATAAACAACTCGCGCGCTTTGACCTCTATCCGGCCAGACTTGATGTTCGGATTGATTTTGTCTTTGTCGCGCATGACGACCTTGCCTGCGATAGAGACGACGTATTCGTTTCGCAGTTCTTTTGCGCGAGCGTGAGATTCGGCGTTTTTATCCTCGTCAAAGACTACCTGTACGATGCCTTCGCGGTCGCGCAGGTCAATAAAAGTGAGCGGGCCGAAATCGCGTCTGCGATGAACCCAGCCCATCAGCCTGACCATCTCTCCGGCATGTTCGGGCCTCAGTTCACCGCAATAATGTGTTCGTTTCAATGTTCCTAAGTTGTCAAGCATAACGTTGATAATTAATCCCGGTGTCTGGCCGTCACTGGCCAGGCTCTGTCATGTAGTTGTTCTTGTACTCGATGTAATTTTGCCAGTGACGATTTATCAGCTCGATCTCCGCTTCGGTCACTTCGCGCCGCACTTTTGCGGGCGAACCCATCACCATCGAGCGCGGAGGAATCACGGTTCCCGGCGTGACAAGCGACCCTGCGGCGATAAACGATTCTTCGCCGATGATCGCGTTGTCTAAAATGATCGAGCCGATGCCGATTAGCGAACGGTCCTTAATCGTGCAGCCGTGAACCATCACGCCATGGCCTATCGTGACGTGGTTTCCTATTTCAGTCGAAAATCGCCCGTTCGTCACATGAATGACCGTGCCGTCCTGTATGTTCGTGCTATGGCCTATGCGAATATAGTGAACGTCGCCGCGAATCACGCAATTGAACCACACGCTCGACTGCTCGCCTATATGAACATCGCCTATGACCTGCGCGCTCGCTTCGACGAATGCGGTCGAGGCGATTTGCGGCAGGGTTCCTTTATATGAACGAATCATAATCTCAACTCTAAAGACGGCTCGGATCTGCCTTCTAATCCTGAGATGACCAGCGTTTGTCACGAAGCGAGTCATCAGGTGAAAAAATTGACGTTAGCATACCCGTTGCAAGCAGGGCAAGTTGACACTCGAAAGCCGCTCCCGTAGCATCAACTGTCATGCGTTTTGGAAAGCTTCAGTTTCGAGTCTCCGATCGGCTATATTTGCGATTTGCATCACTGCGACCGCTCATCTTAACCATCGTCATATTGACGACATCGCTATTGACGGGGTGTGGCGGAAAGCCGTTTGATATCAGAGAAAGACCCTTCAGGATTAAAGAGGGCCGCGAGGCTCCGCTGGTCAATATTGCCCGCGCGAAGTCGGATCAAATCGAGATCGAAGCCGAAGCAATCCGGGATGAAGATTATTTATACGAAACCTTCAACGCAAACCTGATTTTAGCGGGACTTCTTCCCATCAGACTGGAACTGGTGAATCAGGCTCAGGAGCCTGTTGATTTAAGCAAAGCGCGATTCGAGATCAAGGCGGCAGACGGTCGCGCGTACCGCATGGCCGATGCGAAGAAGGCGTTCAAGCGGCTGATCTCTTATTACGAGATTTCGACCTACAGCAAATCGGGATACAGAAAATCTCAGGAAGACTTTGCTGCTTATACCTTCGATTTAAGCAAGCCGCTCGGCGCGGGAGAGTCGCGCGAAGGGCTTATATTTTTTATAATTCCCGATGCTGTCGTTCAAACTGCGGGCGTGACAATGGCTGTCAGCCGCCTCGACCGAAAACATGAGAAAAGCGGCACGGTCGAATTGAAATTGAATTGATCGGTCTAACCGTGAGAGAGGGGAGATACTTTCGCCCTGAGTTTCTTTCGATATATGTTTGTGAGGAGTAATACTATGAAAAAGCTTTTTCGCATTTGCTCTCTGATTTGCGTACTGGCAAGTTCGGTCGCAGCGCAGGAGGTCTTCAGAAATCCCGCGATGGAGCCGCAGGATGAATCTCAGAAAGCGTTCACTCACGCGCGGGTGCTGTTGCGCGAGGGCAGGCCCGAAGAAGCCATAAGCGAATTCAAACGAGCCGCAAAGCTGCGCAATGATAAATGCGCAGAATGTTACTCGTTCATCGGCCAGATCAATTTTCAAATCAGAAATTATAAAGAAGCCGCCGTGGCATTCCGCCAGGCAGCGGAACTCAAACCCGATAACCAGGCCGAAATGTACAACGCGCTCGGCGTCGTCCTTTATCTACAGGAAGATAAAAAACTGCTCGATGAAGCTGCAACCGTTTTGAAGCGCTCGATTGAACTGAGCGGCGGCAAAGTGGTCAAAGCCTATCATCATCTCGGCCTCGTTCTCATCAAAGCAGGCAAGCAGGATGAAGGGGTTGCCGCGCTGAAAAACTATCTCGCAGCATCGCCCGATGCTTACGACGCGGGGCAGGTACGCCTGATCATCGCCAACCCAAAGATGGCCGGAGAAAATCTTGCGCTCCCGTTCAATGTCAGATCGAGTGCGGGTGAAGAACTGTCGCTTGAAAAGTTCAAAGGAAAAGTCGTGCTGTTGGATTTCTGGGCCAGCTGGTGCGGCCCCTGCCGCGAAGATATGCCTCACGTGCGGAGCATCTGGAAGAAATACAGCGGCGACCAGTTCATCATCGTCGGCATCAACCTCGACTCCAGCCGCAATGCCTTTGAAAACTACATGAAACAGGAAGAGATAACCTGGCCTCAGTATTACGAAGGGCGAGGGTGGAATAACCAGATTTCTCAGCTATACAACGTGCACGGGATTCCGCACACCGTCTTGATAGATCAGGAAGGCATCGTTCGCGCAGTCGGGCTGAGAGGCGGCTCGCTGTCGAACAAAATAGGCGACCTCTTGAAGAAAGGTCATAAGCAATAACCGAACTCCGTAATGCACTCAAACAAGTTGAGCTTTCAGGTGCCAGCGATCTTATTCTTTGGCCGACTCTTTTCTCCCGAAGAAAAAATTTGCCGATACCGTTACATCGAGCGATTCGATCTGGTGAAACCAGCCCGCTGGCTGATATAGCGTATCGCCCGGCTCCAGAATGAATTCGATGGGAGTCGCTCGATTAACCTGTGGGAACCGCTCGTAGTCCGGTTTGAAAAGATTCACCGTCGCAGGGCCGTGCGTGTCGCCTTCGGACTGGGATTGCAGGTACTGCTTGTCGGAAGGTGAAAACAGAGTGATCTTCTTGCGCCCGATGATCTGATTCAGGAAGTTGTCATAAATATCGTAGTGGAGCGGCGTCAGATGGCCTTCCGCTGCGAACCATAGGTTGGCGCTGATGCGCGGCGCGGCGCGGAGAATCAATTCGTCGAAGTCGAGGTCGTCGAGCAACTCCGGAAGCGCTCGCTCGATTGGCTGACCCATCATGAAATAAACGACATCCGAGGAACCCTGGATCATTTCCGACGCCTTGCTGAACGGCACTTCGAGGTACTGCGAGGTGGCAAGGATCGCCCCTTCGCTCGTCTTCTCCAACTCGCGCGCGCAGTAATTCACCTGCACAGTCTTTTCGCCGATAACGGAGTTCAAATACTTTGAAGACCACTTTGTGCACGCCCGCGAATCGCCGACGAAAGACTGGAGCAGTACAGGAGCGACTCCATAGTAATCGCTGTAGAACAGTGCTTCCTTGATATAGGGAATCCGCGTTATTTCCATAGCTCGAATTTACCTCGCGTCAGGGTAATCTTAATGCAGGCGCTCGGCGCGCACTGTAAAGGAGACGGTCGTGAGCGTGTCGCCGCGCTGGAACTGTGTCCAGATACGATAATTGCCTTCGCGCGGCAGGAATGCGCCGAATGTCACATCCGGCCCGCCTCGACGATTTGGTCTGTCAACAGTCTCTTCCGGGTGCGAGTGAACATAATCTGCCTGATCTTCGCTTAAAATCAGCGTGTGGCCCCACGCGCCCAGATAAGGAACGATGTCTCGAACCGGTTCGCCCGTCTTTGCATCGGTCAAATGATATTTTAGCGTCGCGGGCTGTCCGGCGATTATCTGCGACGGCTCTATCTGCAACTGAATTTTCAATCCATCAACGGTCTTCGTAAATGTGGTATCAGCCGTCAATCGCGCACGCGTCGCCGCAAGGTCGCTTTTGAAACCCGCCGTTACCAGATTGCGCTGAAGCACCTGCGGCGCGCCTCGGTCGGGATAGAAATCCGAATAAACTTTATACTGACCGGGTCTGGGCAGCGTGGTTTCAATCGTGAAAGCGCCGTCTGATTCAAAGATCGGATGAATGTGCTGGAACTCTTTCATGTCCTGACTGACGATGAAAAGGTGAAAGAGCTTTTCATGCTGAATCTGATACTGTTTTACCATTTCGCCCGTTCTTGGATTGAAGATTGCAAATCGCAGCCTTACGTTTTTGCCGGGTTCCGGCATAAGAGGCGAAGACTCAAGCCTCAAATCGAACTCTTCGGTTATCTCAGGATTTACGGGCACGAGCGTCATTTCGCACTTCGGACATTTGCCCTGTACCGCTGAGCGAATCTCAGGGTGCATCACGCAGGTGTATGAGTCGCCCTGCG
The DNA here is from genome assembly GCA_963804815.1 of Blastocatellia bacterium. GTDB lineage: Bacteria > Acidobacteriota > Blastocatellia > UBA7656 > UBA7656 > DATEKX01. The sequence continues at coordinate 1,372,409 of CAWDRU010000002.1, forward strand.
GAAGGACTTCTCTTGATTGCACGGTCGTAGTCGCGGGTTGAGCCGAGGCTGGCTGATTTAAAGGAGCCGGATTCGTTGATTCAGCTTTTTTAGCAACCAGCCTCATTTCGCATTTTGGGCACTTGCCCTGCTTCGATGATTGAACTTCGGGGTGCATCACACAGGTGTAACTGATCTTTGTTTGACAGGCTTTTGAATGCGTGAAGAAAATAGCAGGCGAAACGATCAGGCTGAATATCAGGAATAAAACTGCTCGCACGATTCTGGCTCCTTCCGACGGCTATAATATACATTACCGAAGGGGTAAATCTCAAAACATGATCTGATATTAATCATATCAGATCATGCACGCCGACTGCTTATGAAAGCAGGGCTGTAACAAAGTAACTGTAGGGGCAGGGCTTGTCCCTGCCCGGATCGCCGATAGGCGATGATCTGTCATGGTCTTACGACCATCCGGGCAGGGACAAGCCCTGCCCCTACCATGTCTGTCAACCGACTTTGTTACAGCCCTGCTTATGAAAGGGCGCGCGCAATAGCGAAGGCCGCCGCTGCCGCAAGCCCTCCTATCATCATCGTTTGCAGGGCGCTTCGGACAGGTCTTGTTCCTGTAAAGCGACCCTTGATGAAACCGAAAATCAGCAATGCCGCCAGCGTCACCACAGCCGATAACCACAGCGCTGTCGTCGTGCTTGAAAACAGTATGTATGGAGCGAGCGGGATTATTCCTCCGGCAATGTAAGCTCCGGCAATCGTCAACGCGCTCGTAAGCGCGCGTTTAGGATCAGGCTTCTCCAGTCCCAGTTCATAGCGCATCATGAAATCGACCCACGCGCGCGGGCGCTGGCTCAAGGCTCTGACGACAGGCGCGGTTTCTGTTTCATTCAGGCCGTAAGATCGAAATATCTGCGCCACCTCTTCCATCTCTTCTTCGGGTATCTCGATGACCTCTCGCTTTTCGCGCTCGCGCTCGCTCATGTAATGTTCGGCATCGCTTTTTGCCGCGAGGTATCCGCCCAGCCCCATCGCAATCGAGCCTGCCGCGATCTCTGCCAGCCCTGCTGTGATAATGATCGACGACGAATCGACTGCGCCGGATAACCCCGCTGCAAGCGCAAAAGGGACCGTCAACCCATCCGACATTCCTATCACTATGTCGCGAACAATCTCTCCGGCAGTGAAATGTCTTTCGGTGTGTGGAGTCTGCGGCATTGTTTAAAGACCAATTTACCGCATTATCGAGTTCACCCGCAAAGGCGGACGACTTTATCAGAGCCTGAGCGTGAAAACGTTTGTAGCCACGCCGTCAGAATTGATGACCTGTAGGGTGTTTTCGCCTGATGTGAGGCCGAGTTTTTTGGCTTTCTTCTTGAACGTGATCGATGTGCCGGATGCCGAACTGATTGACCCGGTTCGATCCACATCATTGATCAGAACGCGCGCATCGTCGTCAAACGCTTTACCTGTGATGGTCAGTTTTTTCTTGCCGTTCCATGTTACATCGATGATCGAAGGCCGCTCGTTACCGACTATCTCGTAGGCCCCGCGCCCGTATGTCGCGAGTTGTATCAGCCCGTCCGCCTGTGCCGAAAAATCCTGCACGATGACAGGAGGCAATCCGTCATTGAATGGTTTCCAGTTCGCGCTGCCCGATATTGATCTGAACACTCCGATATCCGTGCCCGCATAAAGTGTGTCGGGGTTGAGCGGGTCGAGCAGCAGCGCATTGGTCGGGATGTCGGGCAGGTTGCCGCTTATATCCTGCCAGGTCGCGCCCGTGTCTGTTGTCTTGAAGATATGGCCTGTCTTGAATCCCGAAAAAGTTATGAAGGCCGTCGAAGGAGCTGCCGGATCAACTTTGATACTGGTGATCGAACGGTCGGGCAATCCCTGTGTGATATCGGTCCACGTCACGCCTGCGTCCCGGCTTACCATCACGCGGCCCTGAAACGAGCCTGTGTAAATAAAATTTGTATTTGAGCGCGCGACACCAATAGCCGATAGCACGTCGGGAAACTTTTCCGTGATGCCTTTTGTCAAATCCAGATCGCCCGCAGGGGCAAACCACGAATTTCCGAGGTCTGTGCTCTTGAACAGTCGCCAGCTTCCGAAGTAGAGCGTCGGGTCGATGCCGTTGCCTGTGAACGGCGCATAAAATGCTATTCGCGCGCCCCCGCCGAGCGGTTCGCCAAACAGATCGTCAAAGCCTACCTGCACTTCAAAGAACCGGCCATTATCCCTGTAGCGAAAGATCGCCCCTCGGATATAGGTGAGAAATGCCATGCTCGGATCTGTTGGATTGATTACCACGTGCCCGCCGTCGCCCGTCGATACTTCGCCCCACACGCCGCTGTCTGTGAATCGTCGCTGAGTCCCGTTATCCTGTGTGCCGCCGTAAGTAATTGTCGGGTCGGTCGGGTGCAAAGCGATGCTTGTGAACTGTGTCAGGCTGAGCGTCGAATTGAGCGATTGAAAAGTCTGACCGCCGTTGACCGTTTTGTATATGCCGCCATCATTGCTGATGTAGAACTGATTCGACGCCCCCGGCACGAACGCGAATCCGTGCTGATCGGGGTGAGCCTTGGAGATAAACGGTGTGTAAGAGTATCCGAACCCATCGAAAGTATAACTCTGGGTCAGGTTCGTCCAACTCGCGCCGCCATCCGTGCTGCGGAACGTATCGCGCGAGCCGATATAGATTGTATTCGCATTGTTTGGGTCTACGATCAGATATGTGTTGTATCCGATCTGCGCCGTGTCAAAGCCCGCCGTTCCATGATCGATCCAACTCACGCCGCCATTCGTGCTGACCTGAAATTGAGCCCGAAATTGATTATCCGTCACGCCTCCGTGATACGCATATATCGTCTGCGGAGCGGAAGGCGCAAACGCTACTCGAATATCGCGCCGCCTCTTCGCATCGTAGTCAACAGTGAAGACCGCAGCCCATGTGTTGCCGTTGTCGGTCGAGCGATAGAGTCCTGAAGCGGGGTCTGTCTCTGTATCAATGCGCAGCAGACCGGCATAGATATTCTGCGGGTTTGACGGATCGATTGCTATATCGCGCGGCGCGCCTCCGAGTTTCTTTGACCAGTTCACCCCGCCGTCTGTCGAAACATAAAGACCGCTCGACGTGATTTTGTCATCGGAAAGCTTCGAGAACTGCGCTACGAAAACGCGATTCGGATTCGTTGGATTAACCTCTATCTTCGATATCGTGCCGGGCGAGGGGAGCGTGTTGTTGCTCACGCGATTCCAGGTTCTGCCTTCGTTGGTCGATTTCAACACGCCGCTTCCGAGGTAACCGAGCTTCGTGTCGCCCATCCCTGCATAGACAATCGAAGCGTTGCTTTTCGAGAATGCCAGCGATCCCACGGCCAGATCGGCCTGCTCGTCAGAGACGGGGGCGAAACTCGCGCCGCTGTCCGTAGATCGCCAGATGCCGCCCGTCGAGCTTCCTGCAAGCACTATCTGAGAGTTTGCGGGCGAAACGGCGACTGCGTTTATGCGCCCGCTTGTCAGTCCCCAGTTACCGGGGAAGAAGGAACTGGTAGGGGCAGGTCCGATGGATCGCCAGCCACGCGCAGCAAAAGGCTCTAATTTTGATTCGAGCCTGATCTTTGAAACAGCCGCTAACGCATTGCGTCTTGCGTCGGCAGGTATCGAATCCGTGGGATAGGTTCGCTGAAATGTAAACCAGTCGTTGCGCGCATCGGGGTCATCGCCTTCTGCCGATTGCGGCTCGCTCGATTCGCTTTCATCCTCGTCATCGTATAACTCAGGCGGTCGGGTTTCGCGTTCATTATCGAAGCGCGAGATTCGTGATTTCAGAGATGAGCCATCAGGCTCAACAGGCTCTCCTGAATGCAGATTACCGCTTAATATCAGCAGCGAGCATAGGGTGAGCGAGCCCAGGGACTTTAATATTGAAAGCTGCGTGAATCTCATCTATTGATTAAGTCTGGATTCCGGCCCGTGGTCGAACCGCAGGAAACATTTATTTCGCGGCTCCAACTGCGGCCTCAGCGCTTGCAGGCTCATCGGCTGATTCGCGCATCCATTTCTGCAATCGCTCCATGTCTTTGGTCACCGTGCGCGAGCCTGCAAACAGGACTAAAGCCAGAATCAGGCTTAACACGGGTATGGTGTATAAAGCTGAGTGCAGACCTTGAGGTGCGAACGGCCTCAGGGCTTCAAATGACATATCAGTTACGCCTGCCGCGCTCGCCGCGCTCTTTGTAAAATAACTGCTCAGGAAACCCATCCCGACAGGACCGAGCGCTGCGCCCAGTACGTACATCGCAAAGAAATAGAGCGCCATCGCCGTGCCGCGCAGCGACGGCTCGATCACGTCCTGTATCGTCGAATATACAGTCGAGTAATAAACATACATCGATGCGCAGCCCACAAACATCAGTATGGCGAAGCCAACGGTCGCGCCAACCGGCATGCCGAGAGCAAAGTAGATAAACGGAACTGAAATAAGCAGCGCAATCGCTGCGACGAGCAATCGCCCGTTCGGCCTGCGTTTCATGATCGAATCGCCCAGCATACCGCCTATCAGAAGGCCGGGTATGCCCGAAAGCCCGTACGCGATCATTGAGGTGATGCCCGCTTCAAATACATTCAGCTTATGAACGCGGGATAGAAAGGGCGCTAGAAAAGAGCCGATAGCATACATATTGAAATTGTGCAGAGCGCCGGAAGCGATTAACCACCACATTGTCGGAATCGAAAGCACGAGCTTATATGGCGAGCCTTCCCGTTTTTTTCCGCTGACAGCATGGATTTCGGACGCGCCGCGCTGCGGCTCTCTAATCATCAGCGCGAGCGCGGCACAGATCAATCCGGGAATGCACGCAACATAAAAAGCTGGCCGCCAGCCGTAGCGCTGCGTGACATAGCTGCTGACTGCAAAGCTCAACGCGATGCCTATGGGAAGTCCCATCATGAAAATCGAGAGCGCTTTAGCTCGTTTGTTAGCAGGGAACAGGTCGCCTATTAAAGATGTCGCGGCAGGCGCGCAGGACGCTTCGCCTATGCCCACGCCCAGTCGCGCAAAGATAAGCTGCGTGTAGTTTTGAGCAATCCCCGACACGGCTGTGAACAGGCTCCACACGGCGACGCCTGCCGATAAAAGCCTTGTGCGAGACTTTTTGTCAGTGAGCCTTCCAAGCGGCACGCCCACAACTGCATAGAGTATGATGAAAGCCGTGCCAAGATAACCGAGCGCGGTGTCGCTCAACTTCCATTCTTCGCGAATGGTTTCGCCGACCGCGCCCAGAATCTGGCGGTCGAAAAAATTCATCGTGTTGATTGCGAACAACACGCAGAGCGCGAAAGTGGTCTTTTCTCGATTAGTCATGCCGTGTCCGTCCGTTCCTGTGATGTATTGAGAGCCGGAGCTTAATGGTGATTTTCAAAGTCTCGATTACGTGACTATCTGGCCTCGCGCTCGACCACAGCTTTGAACTCATCCCCAAGCTTCAAAATCTGCGACAGTCTTTCAAGCCCGCCGCGCAAATCTGTCGCGTGAACTATCTGGCCTATCTGGCGGCGAATCTCTTTTCGGCGCGCGATCAATTCCAGCGTGGGCCTGCGCCCGTCGCTTTCGAGCCGGGCCAGCATCTGCTTCTGTTCGTCAACGAGCGCGAGCAGTCGTTGAAAATCGCGCGGCAGCGCGGGCAGATACTCAAGCCCATGACAATCCGTGCAGTAGAGCGCAAAGCTGAATTCGCGCGACGCTGCGCCGACCAGATGCGCGCCGTGACAATCTACGCAACTCATGCGCGCCGCGCCTATGCGTTCGGGAAAATGGAGGCTCGTTTTAAAGGTCGCCAACTGCGTCGTGTGACACGAGCCGCACATCGCAAGCGTTTCGGTCATAGACGGTTTGCCCACGAAGCCTGCTTTGTGCGCCGCTGCTTTATCGCCCGCTTTGGGATCGCCTCCGTGACAACGGCTGCACCTGAATCCCGATTTCGCGTGTGTGCTCTCGGCGTAGAGCGATACGGACCGGTCGTCTTGTTTCTGGTGACACGCGACGCAGGTTGAAGCCTCGGTCTGTGTGACCTGCGCGCCATCAGATGCCCGCGCCGAAAACGCGACTGCGATCATCGCAAAGATTGACGCGGCTCGTAGCGCCTGAGTTGCTTTCCGCATCATCTGGTTTATTTGCACAGGAAACTACTTATCCTGAAAACTACTTGCCCTGAAAACTGGCTTTGCGCTTTTCGAGGAAGGCCGCGACCCCTTCTTTGAAATCATCCGAGCGGAAGCAATCGCCCTGATTGACCGCCTCGAACTCAAGCGCGCCCGCAAGGTCTGATCGCTCGCCAATTGCCAGCCCCTCTTTGATCTTTGCAAGCGCAATCGGAGGCGCGGAGGCGAGCCGCTCGGCCATAGCGTTGACCGTCTGGTCGAGTTCTTCAAATGCCACGACGCGATTGACAAGGCCGAGCGCGAGCGCGTCCTGTGCGCTGAATATATCGCCCGTTGCCATCAACTCGAACGCTTTTGCGTAACCGACTATGCGCGGCAGGAAATAAGTGGAGCCGCCGTCGGGCATCAGGCCGATTTTGATGAACACCTGACCGAACTTCGCCTGATCGGAAGCTATAAGAATGTCGCAGGCGAGCGCATAGTTGCATCCCACGCCAACTGCGTGGCCGTGTATGCGAGCGATGATGGGTTTCGCCAGTTGCCGCATGGCAAGTATCGTAGGATTCGTGCGCTCGCGTAAGGATGTCGTTACATCGACCTCGCGCTGGCCCACGGCCTGAAGATCAGCCCCCGCGCAGAAAGAGTCGCCCGCGCCCGTCAGGATTACGACACGGCTTGCGTCTTCGGCGGACCGCTCAATCTCTTCTCGCAAAAGAATCATTGTTTCGCCGTCAAGCGCGTTGCGGCGTTCAGGTCGGTTGATGGTTATACGCTTGATGCCATGTTCGAGCGTGACCAGTAGCTTATCACTCGCAGACATTATCTATTCCTCGCAAGGTTAATTGACTGGGTTGAAGGCGGCGTTATTTTCTAACAAAGCTCTGACTTTTGCAATCAAAGCATCGAGCCTGAAGCGCCGGGCCGCCACAGATGTTGTAGCATCGGGCTGACCGTCCGGTAAACTGGAAATCAGTGTCATCGCGGCAGCGCTCAATTTTTCAACTTTCTTCCCGTAGACAACCATCAGCCGTTTGTCTTAATATCCGAACGCTCAAGAGTGGAGTAATCTACCGACCAAAAGGAGCCTGCCATGAGAAGAGCTACCCTGATTATCATCCTCATTTCGCTTGTTTTGCCTTACAGCGCACAGTCAGCCTCGAAGACCGGCGCAGGCGGCGAGGCGACGATTTACAGAGATGAATACGGCATCCCTCACGTATTTGCACAGACGCTTGAGTCTGCGGCATTCGCCATCGGTTACGCGCAAGCCGAAGACAGGCTCGAAGAACTGCTCAAGAATTACCGCCGCGCGAACGGCACAATGGCCGAGGTCTTCGGGCCGGAGTTCTATCGCTCGGACTTGATACAGCGGATGTGGCGGCACGAACAGATCAGCCGCGAGAAGTACAATCAGGTCAGCCCAAAGATGCGCGCCTCCATCGAAGCATTTCAAGAGGGCGTCAGGCAGTTCATGAAAGAACATCCTGAACAGGTTCCCTCATGGGCGCAGGAACTTCATCCCTGGGATGTCATCTCGCTTGGGCGGTACATCATCTTCGGGTGGCCGTTGGGCGAAGCGGGCAGCGACCTTCAGCGCGCGGGGATTCAACCAGACCCAGCCGTCTATCGCGGCTCGAACGAAATGCTGATTGCGCCGGGTCGCACGAGCCTTCGCGCCCCCATCGCAGTCATCGACCCGCATCTGAGCTGGTACGGCGAGTTTCGATTTTATCAGGTGAGAATCTATGCGGGCGACTACAACGTGTCGGGAGTTTCCATACTGGGCGTGCCGTTTCCCAGCCTCGGCCACAGTCGCTACTGCTCGGTTGCGATGACGACGGGCGGCCCCGACACCTCTGACATCTATGAAGAGGAACTCAACCCTGAAAACCCGCGCCAGTACCGCTATGACGGCAAATGGCGCGACATGACGGTTCGCAAGGAGCGCATTGCGATCAAGACCGAAAGCAAAGAAGACGTGCGTGTGATTGAAATCGAATACACACATCACGGCCCCATAGTCGCCCACAAAGACGGTAAAGCCTATTCGATGGCGATCCCGTATGCCGAAGAGATAGGGCTAACGGATCAGGTTTATCAGATGATGATGGCGCGGAATCTGGATGAGATGAAGCGCGCTTTGACCGGCCTTCAACTGATGTCTCAAAACGTCATGGTCGGAACCATACAGGGCGATATATATTACGTCCGCAACGGGCGAGTGCCGATTCGCGCGAAGGGAGTCGATCCGAGCAAGCCGATTGCCGGAAACACGTCTGCGACCGAATGGCAGGGGCTTCATACGATTGCAGACCTTGTTCAAATTACGAACCCTCCGCAGGGGTATATGCACAACTGCAACGTCACGCCGTTTGCGATGATGAAAGACAGCCCGCTCACGCCCGACAAATACGCCGAACGCAGTTACATCTACAACGCGACGGAAAAGATGCCGCGCCATCAGCGAGCAGAGATGATGACGGATCTGCTCGACGCCGCAAATAAAGTCACTCTCGATCAGGCGATTGACATAGCCTTCAGCCCGCAGGTTTATCACGCCGAACAATGGCAGGCACGTTTGAAACAGGCGTGGGAGCCGATGGTTAAGGCCGCACTGGTCGCGCCCGAAGTTTCCGAGGTTTACGAATTGATTCAGAAGTGGAATCGCCGGAGCGACGCCGATTCCGAAGGCGCGATGGCTTTTTTCGCGTTCAAAAAAAGCCTCGGCCCCGACCTTGCCAAACAATACGACGTGCCTGCCAGTATTACAGACGAGCAATTGCTTCCCGCGATCAGGAAGGCGAGCGATTGGCTGAAAGAAAACTTCGGCTCTACGCGCGTGCCTTATGGCAAATACTTTCGTGTGGGCCGTCAGGGCGGCGATAAGACGTGGCCCGTCGGCGGCGGCTCGCTGGGCGGCGGCGTGAACAATGTCGGAATGGCCACGCCGCGCGCAATCTCTTTTACCTCGGTCGGAAAAGAGATGGTGGGCGTTGGCGGTCAGACCTCTACGCAGATCGTCGTGTTGACGAACCCGCCCAAATCCTACGCGATAATCCCGCTCGGAGAGAGCGACCACAAAGAGAGCGGGCACTGGGACGATCAGGCTGAAAAGCTATTCAGCAGGAGCAAGGCCGCGTCTTCATACTTTATGGACAAAGCCGAGTTGATGAAACATGTGACGGCAAAGAAAGTATTGAAGCGCGCGGCATCGGCACAGGCAAGATGAAGTGAATCGGAAATAAACTGTAGGAACAGGGCTTGCCCCTGCCCGGATCGCGAAGCGATGACAGACTTATAATTCAACAGATCCCAAATCAATCATTGCCTGCGGCAATCCGGGCAGCCCCTACACGATCTGCTGCCATGTTATAATCGCTTGCGGTAAGACGAGTATGCCGAACTTCACCATACTTGAGCCGATGTCTACGGGCGACGTGATTGATCGCGCCGTCCGGCTCTATCGCCGCAATTTCACCCCGCTTGTCGCAATCGTCTCTGTGCCGACGCTGATCGGTTATGTCGCGTCGCTGATGTTCTGGTACGGCTATACAAATCTCTTTTTGACAACCGCGACTGCTTCTGCTGCGCCGGGGGACGCCGTTTGGATACTGATTCTTGGGGTGGCGGGTTATATCTTCTGGCTGTTTTCGATGCTGTTGACAATATCGGGCCTGTCGCGTGTTGTGGGCGATCACCTGATGATGGGCGAGAGCATAACTTTCCGCAAATGCTTTTCTGCTGTTCGGCGAAAGCTGGGCGAGATAACCGTGATGGGATTGCTTGGTCTGGTAATCCTTTTCGGCATGTATGTAGCGGTGGTGATGGTCGTCGTTTTGCTCGTCCTGATAATTGGGCTGGTAGCCGGACTCGTCATCTCTGCGCATTTGCCGCAGTGGGCCATAACCCTGATTATGGCAATCATGGGTCTGATTGCGATAGCCGTTGCCTTGATAGTCATATCGTTTATCTTTGCGCGCGTAGCCTTTCTGCCGCAGGTGGTGATGATCGAAGGCGAATCTGCCGGGAATGCAATCGGTCGCGCCTCGCGGCTCGGAAAAGGCAACTGGCACAGAGTAGGCTCGATAGCCCTTTTCACATATTTCGTCTCGATGTCGTTGATGTGGGCGCTGACGTTGCCCGTGCTCGCCGCGTTGTATTTATCAGGAATGGTTGGCGATGATTTCTTTTCAAGCTCGACCTGGAATGTTTTTTATATATCGTTCAAAGACCTGTCGAGTATGCTGTCGCTGCCAATCTGGATAGTCTCTTTCACGCTGCTCTATTTCGACAGCCGTGTGCGCAAGGAAGCTTACGACATCGAACTTCTCGCGCGCGAAGTAGCGCCGGGGTTTTACTGGCAGCCGTCACCCGTCGCTGCGCATGGATACGCTACGGGCCGCGCTTACATGCAGACAAGCCCGCTGGGCCTGGGCGGCATGACTTTTCCGGCCACGGCCCCACAACCAATAAATTCTGCCGTGGAAGGGAATATTTCTTTGCAACCCTTACAGCCGCAAGTCAGCCCGATTCCAACCGAACCGCAGGCTGACGTGTCCGGCCTGACGTGCAGACAATGTGGCGACAGGCTTGAACGCGACGCGCGCTTTTGCAGTCGTTGTGGAAACACGGTCGTGCGCGACCCTTCGATATAGGTTGAATGAAAAGACCGTTTTTGATTTCAATGTTCGTACTGTTGCTGGCACAGTCGGCTTTCGCCGCGTCGCTTCGCAATTATGAAAACCGCGTCACGCGCGCGGCTGAACAGATCGAGCGCATCAAGACTGACGCCGAGTACACAGAGCAGGGGCTTGAGACAATCAGGGAGTTGCTGCCGAGATCGGAAAAAATAGAGCACGAAGGAAAGACAACGAGCGTTGATAACACCTGGCTCTATGTGTCGCTCGATTCTTACATGTCTGAAAAAGATTCTCAGCAAAAGCTCGCAACTCTCAATGAGATTGCAGGCCGTCTGCGCGCGCTTGATGAACAACTCGTCCGCACAGAAGAGATGTCATCTGATAAATCAGATTCGACCGACGCCCGCTCAAAGCTCGATAAGATACTTGACCGCCCTGAGTATCGAGAGAAGCAGGACAGTCGCATAGGCGCTTTTATAAAAGAGCTGTGGCATAAGGTCAAAGATTTCCTGAGCGAATTGTACGCGGCCTTCATGCGGTTGCTCGGCAAGATTTTCGGCTCGACAGCCGGGGGCAACTGGTTTGCAAAGCTCCTGATAATCGCAGCCCTGTCAGTAGCGGCGATCTTTATATTCCGAGTGGTCAGTCAGATCAGGCCGCGAAGGAAACGCGCTCGCAAACGCACGATCCTGGGCGAAGAGATAGACGCTGAAACAACGCCGCGCGATCTGGCCGACGCCGCAATGGCTGCGGCCCGCGCGAAGGATTATCGAACGGCGATTCGCAAGCTTTATATATCACTGCTCTACGATCTGGCCGAGCGCAACATGATCGAACTCGAAGAGAGCGCGACGAATCACGAATACCTGTCTCGACTTTCGCGTTTCAATTCTCTGACCGCCCCTGTCGGATACCTCACAGACCGATTCGATTACTGCTGGTACGGCATGACGATGTCGTCGGAAGAAGAGTTTTCAACCTGCCTTGCCCGTTACAAAGAAGCTATCGAGCGCGCTCAAGGTCTCGGCCCGCAATCTGCGAGTTAAATCAGGCGCGCATCCAAGTCATTGCAAAAAGGGACTTTCCTTGACACTTACAAATGGCGGATGATAAAATTTTTTTTGCTTGGGGGTGCCAGGTTTCGACGGGGGACTCCGAGGCGCTGAACGCATACCGCGGCCCACGCTCCGCGTTATCAAGCTTGGGAACCATAATCGCGAATAGCGAACTTGCTTTAGCAGCTTAATGCTGCTACGTCTCAGCTGAGATCGCCTGTGTTTCAGTCAGAGACGTCACTTTTGCAGGCTGCCCCAATAGACCCGTGCTCAGGGGTCTGGAGGGAAAGACCAATCTGAACTAGCCTGCCGTGATGCTTAGTTGCTTCCACTGTCACGGTGGGCGAAACAAAAGGAAGCAACTATGTATGTAGAGTTCATCGCTGAAGACTCTCGGACACCGGTTCAATTCCGGTCACCTCCATTAATGATTGTGGGCAAGATATCAGTGAACGGGACGCGGCGAACATTGCCGATAGGCTTCGGCAATCGGTTCGCCTGTCTTTTTTTGTACGAAGAGATCAATAGATGAACGACCCGCGCACAGCCGAAGCGACGGCAATAAAACTGGCCGAACTCTCGCACGAGATTGATGAACTGGAAACTAATCGCGCCTTGCTGCTCAAGCGAGTCGATGCCATGCGGGCAGCGTTGTTGTCTGCGGGCAATCGCACAACGGCGATTCGCGCAAGCGTAGACCTGCTGTGCGAGCATATCACTAACGTCGTTATGGCCTTGAGCGAGCTTCGCGCGCTCGAAGAAGAGATAAACGAGATAGGGCATGGGCTTTCCGGAAGCACGGAAGATGTCGTGAATCTGTCGTTTGAATCCGACAGCCTCAGCGATACACTTGATGAAGCCGAAGACGAACTTGAACGATTATCGTCAATTCTGATTGATGGCAAGAGGCGTCACCCGCGAGGACACTGATTCGATTTTGGATTTTAGATTTTGAATTTTGGATTCATCAGGAGAGCCAGCGCTTTTCTGTTTCCAGTCTGAAATCTGAAATCTGAAATCTAAAATCCAAAATCGAATGCATGAAAACCCGGTCAATTGCGATGCGCCAATAGGCATATTCGATTCAGGTGTTGGGGGTCTTACAGTCTTTCGCGCAATAGAGCGGCGGCTTCCGAACGAAAGCCTTATTTATCTGGGCGATACGGCGCGCGTACCTTACGGTACCCGCTCGCTTGCCACAGTCGAGCGATATGCGCTTGAGGATGCAGCGTTCATTCAATCGAAAAACGTCAAGGCAATCGTCATTGCATGCAATACCATCTCTGCTCTTGCCGCCGACCGGCTACGCGAGCAGTCGCAAGTGCCCGTCATCGGCGTAATCCGCGCAGGTGCGCGCCGAGCCATCGAGGTGTCTCGAAGCGGGTACATCGGCGTGATTGCAACCGAAGGCACCATTTCGAGCGGCGCTTATGAGCGGGCGATGCTTTCCATGCGGAGCGGGCTTGAGATCATCTCGCGCGCGTGCCCGCTGTTTGTGCCGCTGGCCGAAGAGGGCTGGGTCGATCACGCGGTCACGAGGCAGGTTGCCGAAGAATACCTGTCCGAGATGCGTTCAAGTCGAGTCGATACACTGGTGCTGGGATGCACGCACTATCCGATACTTCGGCCCGTCATCGAGCAGGTGATGGGCGACCGAATCGCTTACATCGATTCAGGCGAGGCGGTGGCCGATGTCGTCGCAACTATGCTTTCCGAAAAGCAGCTTTTGCGAAAGACCGACCAGCCGCGCATGGAAGAATTTTACGTGACAGACTCCGCCACACGCTTTCGCAGAGTCGCCGAATTGTTTCTGGGGCGACCGCTTGAGTCAATCGAGTCTGTAGAATTGGGGACTATTTGATGGCCTATAAAAGAAGAGGAGGCCGCGCGCTCGATCAGTTGAGAGATGTCAGGATCACGCCAGGCTATACGAAATATGCTGAAGGCTCTGTGCTGATCGAGATGGGCGAGACGCGCGTGATCTGCACGGCATCTGTCGATGAGCGCGTGCCTATATTCAAGCGCGGGCGCGGCGAAGGATGGGTCACCGCAGAATACTCTATGCTGCCGCGCGCGACCGAAAGCCGCACGCAGCGCGAGACGGGCCGCAATCCGTTATCGGGCCGCACGCAGGAGATTCAACGATTGATCGGGCGCTCGCTTCGCGCAGTCGTACAGGGGAACAGGCTCGGCGAGCGAACCATTTACCTCGATTGTGACGTGATTCAAGCCGACGGCGGAACCCGAACGGCCTCCATCACGGGCGCATTCATGGCACTGGTGCTCGCGCTTCGCAAGCTTTACAGCGATGGCAAGATTGCCGCGCCGCTGCCGATAACCGATTACGTAGCGGCGGTCTCGGTTGGAATTATAGATGGGCAGCCTATGCTTGATCTGGACTATACGGAAGACTCGCGCGCCGAAGTTGATATGAACATAGTGCGCACAGGCGCAGGCCATTACATCGAGATTCAGGGCACAGCCGAGACAAAGCCATTCACTAAAGAACAGATGGGCTTAATGACTGAGCTTGCCAGCCACGGCATCGAACACTTAATAGAGCATCAGCGCGCAATACTGGGCGCGCTGAGATAAATAAAATGGCAATAGCGTAGCGAGGCTGCACCTGTAATGCTGAGCTATCGGCTCCACTTTTACCTTTTGCCTTTTTACTATTGCCGGTAATATTCTTGCAGGACTTAATCGTTGACCCAGCGAATCAGGAAGCAGGTGGAGGTAGTATGAAGTATAAAGGTCTGTTGTTAATGACCGCGCTTCTGATCTGCGCACTGGCGGCCATCGCCGTCGCGCAATCGGGGCAAGATTACGAAGACCCCTCAGGCAAATTCAAGCTTGTTCTCTATGGAGAATGGAAGGCCGTAACTTATAACGATGCGGTTGGACGACCGAAAACCGAATTCATCTATAGAGACAGAAGCGAAGGTTTGCTGAAGATTGCAAGGGAGACTCTTAGCGGCTCGATTGCCGACATGGTCCGCCAGGAGGAAGAGAACCTTAAAATCTACCGCGTAGGGTTCGAGCGCGCCGCAAGTGAAGTCTTTGGCGGAGGCGGGTTGAACGGAATGCGGTTATCGTTTTTCAGCAATGATGGCGGGCGGCAGACTGCAAGCACTTTTTATTTTCTTCAGGACAAGAATGCCGTCTACATACTTCGTTTCACAGGTAAGCGGGGTTTGCTTGACGTAAATCGCAACATCTCTGACCAGATAGCTCGCAGTTTCCAAACAATGACAAAACAGTAAATCACAGGCGTAAGAGGGCGTTCGGCTACCGTTAAAGGTTTTCCACACGCTCTCTTTCCAGTACCTCGTCTTCGCTTTTGCCGGATTCATTTATACTCTGTTCCGCCTGAGTTTGCGCTATCTCCTTATGCGATTGAGCGCGCTTTTTTGAAGAGACTATGCGCGGCTTCTTCTTTCCGTTCAATTTCGCTCTTCGAGGTGTAGGAGATTGCACCTTTCGCAAAAAGTCGCGTCGCTCAGAGATAATATCTTTATCAATCTGTCCGAGGCTATGTAAGTAGAATAAAAGTACGCCGCTTTTGAAAAGCCAGTAGATCAAAAGAAAAAATAGAATTTTAAGAAACAGCGCTAGATTGATAAGAATCAACTTTACTTCTGGCTTCTCGGGGAAGGCTTCCCATCCTGGCTGGATAACCGCATAAAAATAGATAAGCCCAACGACCCAAGTGTGTAGCCCGATAAAAATACTATCTAATCGACCTATAAGGAGAGCTAACGCCACCCCTGCCCCCAGACCACTAAGCCAACGGAATAATTCGGGCGCGCCTACAGGAGAGCTATCGATTGGCATCTTCACTACCATTGTTAAAAAGACTTCTACACCTGTAATGATTATTAATACTGCCACCCCTTTTAACCAAGGCAAAGGGCTTTTGTCTTCATGTGCTTCAACCGTTTTTCTCGACACAACCAGATAACACATGAAAAGCGCCATTGTCTGAAGATTGTTTAGCAGATTTATACCGACCAAGCTTAGAGGCCAGCCCGTCGGATATAAACGTACCATCGTATTTAAGTGACCTTTGGACACAAACCAGCCTATGCTGCCAGCCGTCTTTATTACCCACAATTCATGCGCAGCAAGGCCAACATAAAGAATCAGCCAGAAAAACCATAAGCGATTCCAAGCCTGACGGAACTGCTGAGCTGCCTTTGACGCTCGTTCAGCGAGCTTGGTGTTAGTAAGCGGCTCCGGTATTAACACTAGAAATGTGACTATCGCTATTGCTTGAAATCCTAATAAAGACGGCATCAACCAGTAAGGATCAGGTTTTGATTGGAGAATCGTTGGCGGGAATCGAATCAGAATTGTCAGAATCGCGGATACCGATATTTCAAGCAATGATATAATCCAATATTTCCGAGATTGCACAAGCCATTGATTGAAGTCATCCGGGACAGTCAGTTTCCTTGTAGTTATGGGACTAGCCCTCCCTTATATGGAATTGAGTTTTATACGGCACTTATCAGGGTCTGAATAATATGCTTAAAACAGATCAGACTGTATTCCTAAGTCGCGCAATCTATATCACACTCTAAGGTTAATTGAAAGCAATGAATTGCTAGACTGTCATTTAATCAACCGGAGCATCTGCCGGGATATGCGACCGCAATATAAAAGCTGGCTAAACCGACTTAGCAAACAAACTACCCCTGTGATAAGCTCAAGAACGGGTAAGGGCAAAGCCTGTTACCACTCGCGCCCTTCACCTGAATCATAATCTTGCACACTGTCGGTCGAAAGGAGAGCCACCTATGAAGGTCTATGGCACTAAGGAGATCAGAAACGTTGGCATTGTAGGTCACGGCCACGCGGGAAAGACTTCGCTCGTCTCGGCTATGCTGTTTGACACGGGCGCAACCAACCGTCTTGGCCGTGTAGACGAAGGCACCACCGTTACTGATTATGATGAAGACGAAATTACTCGAAAACTTACTATTCATAGCTCTCTCGCTTACTGCGAATGGAATCAGACGAAGATCAACATACTCGATACACCCGGCTTTGCCGCATTCATACTCGATGCGAAAGCCGCTCTCAGCGCGTGCAACGCGGCGCTGGTTCTGGTTGATGCCGTAAACGGAGTCGAAGTGCAGACGGAAAAGGGGTGGAGCTACGCGGAGGAATTCGATCTACCGCGACTGCTGGTCGTCTCAAAGATGGATCGCGAGCGAGCCAACTTCGATCAAGCCATCGAGAGCATTATAGAAGCTTTTGGTCGCGCAGCTGTCCCGCTTCAACTTCCCATCGGCAGCGAAACAAGCTTTCAGGGAGTTATAGACCTCGTTCACATGCGGGCATATACATATGAGAAAGACGGAAGCGGAAAGCCAACCGAAGGCGACATACCGGCAGACCTTTTAGACGCCGCTCAATCGGCGCGCGAAAAAATTATTGATGTCGTGGCCGAAAGCTCCGAAGAACTGATGGAAAAATATTTCGCCGACGGCACGCTGAGCGATGAAGATTTGATTCCGGGCATCAAACAGGCAGTATGCGAGCGCAGGCTGTTTCCGATATTTATCGCCTCAGGCGTAGCCAATATCGGCATACAGCCGCTTCTTAACGAGATAGTCGAGCTTGTGCCCGCGCCCGACGAACTGGGAACGATAAAGGGACACCCCAGCCCGGAAAGCGATGAAATCATCGAGCGCGAAGTGAAGGACATAGCTCCGTTTTCAGCCTTCGTCTTTAAGACAATCGCCGACCCGTTTGCGGGCCGCATCAATGTATTCAAGATCAATTCCGGCAATGTCAAATCGGATTCGACTGTCTACAATCTCACCAAAAATACGCAGGAGCGGCTCGGCCCCCTGCACGTCGTACTGGGCAAGTCGCTTGAAAAAATCACAGAAGCTCATGCAGGTGACATAGTGGCAGTCACGAAGCTCAGAGAGACAACGACGGGCGATACTTTCTCGGATAAGGCCAACCCCATTGCGTACGATCCCGTAAAGTACCCGACGCCAGCCATCGCCTTCGCCATCGAGCCGAAATCGCGCAACGATGAAGACAAACTCTCGCAGGCGATTCACAAGATGCTTGAAGAAGACATGGCGCTCAGATTCGACCGCGACCCGCAGACTAAAGAGTTCCTGCTGTCAGGCTCCGGCCAGACTCACATCGAAGTTGCCGTCAACAAACTTAAGAAGCGATACGGGGTCGAGGTCGCGCTTCACCCGCCGAAAGTCGCTTATCTGGAGACCTTCAGAGGTCGCGCGGAGATCGTAGGCCGTCACAAAAAGCAGACGGGCGGGCGCGGGCAGTTCGGCGAAGCGACCTGCGTATTCGAGGGACTGCCGCGCGGCGGCGGCTTCCAGTTCGTAGACAAGATTTTCGGCGGCTCCATTCCGCAGAACTGGCGACCGGCAGTCGAGAAGGGAATAAAAGATGCCGCCACGCGCGGGTCGATTGCCGGATACCCGATGATCGATTTCAAGGTCGAACTGGTTGACGGCAAATTCCACCCCGTAGATTCCGATGATTTGTCGTTCCAGCTTGCGGGCCGTAAGGCATTCCGTACGGCTATGGAGAAGGTCAAGCCCGTGCTGCTTGAGCCTGTGATGAACGTCGAAATAACTACGCCGCAGGAAGCGTCCGGCGATATACTGGGCGACATAAACTCGCGTCGAGGCCGCGTACAGGGCATGGATACGAAAGGCAATCAGGCAGTCGTCAAAGCGCAGGTTCCGCTTTCAGAGATGCTGTCTTATCAATCGACGCTTAATTCGATCACAGGCGCTCGCGGTTCCTACACGATGGAGCTGGATCATTACGACGAAGTGCCAGCACAGATTGCGCAGAAAATTGTTCAGAAGGCCCAGGAAGAGGGCCGCATCCGCGTGACGGAAGACGAATAAATCAATTGATGGCTTGTCCCTGCCCGGTCGATGACTGTCAACCCGGGCAGGGAGCCGTCATGCTCCATCGCTCCTACTTTTATGTCTGTTCTCCTGATTTTTATTGACGGCGTAGGACTAGGCACGCGCGGCTCGCATAATCCTCTGGACGGTCTGGATTCGGAATTTTTCTCGATTTTTCAAGAAGAGAATTCACCTCTGCCTTTCGATGGAAAGCTGGCCGTAACGGATGCGCGGCTGGGAATTGAAGGACTGCCGCAGAGCGCGACCGGGCAGACGGCGATTCTGACGGGCGTCAACGCGTCGCAGTTGATAGGCCATCACCTGCACGGCTACCCTTCGCCACGGCTCAAGCAAACGCTGGCGGATCATTCGATCTACAAAAAACTCATGGCTTGCGGAAAGACGGTTACTTTCGCTAATGCCTATACGCAAAGTTATATTGAATCTCCGCCGCGCTTCATCTCTGCAACGACCGTGGCTGCGATCTCTGCCGGGTTGCGGCTGCGAGTGCTCGAAGATTTGATCGAAGGTCAGGCCGTCAGTCACGATTTTACCAACCGGTTTTTGATCGAGCGCGGACTTGAGGTGAACTATTGCGAGCCGGAAGAGGCGGGAGCCAATCTGGCTCGACTGGCGGCCAGATATGATTTCACGCTTTACGAGCACTTCATCACAGACCGCATAGGCCACGAGCGAAACCGCGAGCTTGCATACGAGATGGCGCGCGATCATATGATCTTGCTGACTCGATTCATAAGGGCCGCGCTCACGTCTGCTGACCTCTCGCGGCAGACCATCATAATCACAAGCGATCACGGTAACATCGAAGATCATTCGACGCGCGGTCACACGCTCAACCCTGTGGCGACTCTCGCCTTCGGCCTGTTGCGCGAAAGCATCTCCCGGCGCGTCGAGTCGCTTACGGACATTACGCCCGTAATAGTAGACCTGTTACAAAACGCTGCTATTCACTAAAAGTCACTGCTCGGACGTTCTCTTAGGCTCGCAGGGGGGCAGCGAGCACATCGGCGGCGGATCGCCCTGATTTGGCAGCCAGTAACTGTCTCTCTTGCCTTTCAATGCGAAGCGGTAGAATTTTTCCGCAGTCGTGTTGTCGGCCACAATCTCGATATCCAGCCGGTCCTTCATGGCGATGTTCTTGCTCGACCAGAAAACTTCTCCGCCCCTTGCAAGCTCAAGCGCTTCGCCGTGTTTGAGCTTGAAATGTATATGAATGTTGTGCGCGATTGGCCTGCTAACAGCCTTTCTCTCATCAGACGAAACGGCGAACTCTCCTGTGGCTTGTTTATTGAGCTTTTTGAAGTAGCGTGGTTTGACCAAAGCAGGAGCGAACAGCCCCGAATCAAAACGTATTATGCAGTCGAATTTTGCAGAATCAAATTCAGGAATGTCTTTTTCGTCATAAAGATCGCTGAGATGAAGAAGCTTGTCATGAAAACCTTTCACGCCATATACGCCATCTTTTTTAATCGTACCGTTGGCTTTTACGTGTCGAATCTCGACCTCGCATTTCCTGCCCAGATTCATCGGCTGGGAATAATTGACATCGGCTCCATCGGCCCTCACACATATGTCAGAGACGTTTTTGCTCGACTGGAAATAACCGATTTTGGCGTAATCACCATTGGAGTCGGGCACAGGTAAAAAACACCCACTATCGAGAATCACTGTCGCTAGTATAGGCATAAGCCCTCCTTTTATAGATATCTAACACTCATGGATTGTTGATCGGAATGCATCGCCCTTCGCCTATCGAATCCGGTCGCAGGAAATAGCGGCGCGATAAACCACCGCCAGACGAAGGTCGCAAAGAACTGAACATTATGGGAATGGAGATGCCTTTCATTCATTCCCGGAGAACTATTCGGATATTGCCACTTTAGTTCCAGCGATGAATCGCCGGACTAGTTTAAAATCTCTGATGTGTAGGTCGGTCAACTCCACCTGGAATCTTTTCAAACGCGAAAACATTTTATGATTTACGTTTTGCGTCAATTATTGCTACCAACCATAATGAAAGGTGCCCAATAGTAAGGGTGCTGATAAGACGTGATTTTAACCATATTGAGTTGAGCATTACGCAGCGCATCACCTGCTCCGAAATTATGCGCCTTATACTCCCGGTGAAAATCAATCATCAGTTCGGCAGTCGCCTGCGAATCAACAGACCATAGGGTTGCGATCACAGTTGGGACCTTGAGGGCTAAAAACGGTCGTACGAGGCTAACAATTCCTTCACCTCTGTAATACTGTCCTAACCCGCTTTCGCAGGCTGATAATATCACTAATCGCGTTCTTGGCAAACTCATTCCGTAAATTTCACTGAGATAAAGCAGCCCGTTATTGCCCGTGGAGTGGTCATCTTCTCCGGGTTGCGGTTCTGCCAGTACCAGAGCCGCAAGCCAGGGCGTCTTTTCTTCAACAAGGCAGTGCAGCGAAAGGTGAGCTATATCGCAATCCATCAGTTCCTTGCGCACCTGTTGTCGCGTTGCCTTATCTTTGTTTAGAACGACACTCTCTTTGTAAAACGTGGCCGATAAATCAGCCTCGCGCTCGGCATCCAGTAGCTCATCAAGATTCGGGAACATCGCTTTACTGAATGAAGGATTTCCAACTGCGAGTATCTTCTCTGCGCGGTTTTTACCCTTTATGCGCGCTTCTGCCAGGCACCGAATGAGCATGGATGCCGACGGCGCGTATGTAAGGCGATAAGAATTGACGAGATATTTCCCCGATTCGTCAACGAGCGCCGCGAACGGAAGATAGTGCAGTGCCTTGTCCGGCACGATGCACAATTGTTTCCCGTCGCCGAGACGGCCTTCAATCGGCTTGATCAGGAAGCGATATAGCTCGCGAGCTTTTTCCGATACCTCATCGAGCGGCGCGATTCTCCTGATACTGGAAAGATAATCCTGAACCATCTGGTCCAGCATCTCCGCAGTGGCAGGCGACTGTGCCGAATCAAAACCACCATGCGTCACGAGAAATATAAAAGTCCCCTGACTTGTTACAGAGTATGTGACGAGTCTCAAATCATCCGGCAGCGCTTTCTGAACTTCTGCGAGCGTGAGCGGATTCACCGACGGATTCGCGGGTGTGCCGCCTGAGTTTTTATTCGGAGGCCGGGCCGTATTATTTTGATTGCTTGCACTCTGTTGATATGAAAGACCGTCAAGCAGTGTGCGGGCGCGTGACTTCTCTGAGATGTTGAATGCCTCCTGCTGGTTCGCAAACACTTTTGCGTTGAGCAGCATCAGGTCGTCGAAGACGCTCTGGCTGGCGTCCAGAAAATCGCTTCGGTTCTTCTGGTCAGTTATATTTTTGCGATAATCTTCGATGAACCGGGAAGCGCGTACAAGGTCCTGCCGGGCTTTTGTATAATCTTTTGTCTGAGTATAAACAGATGCGCGCCCACGCAGCACTGACAACATAGGGATGATCTTTTCCTGGCTTTGCTCTATGACGGCTTCCGCCTGTGAGTAGTATTGCACCGCAGGCTCGAAGCTGACGCGCCGCGCTGCTATCTCACCGGCCCGCGTCAGCACAAGCGATTTAGTATAGGTGCTCTCTTTACTGTCAATCTTTTCAACGTATTCAAAAGCGCGCTTCATTCCTTCATCAACCCCTTCGACCTGTTTTTGCCGCGCACGCTCAACGGCTATGAAAGAATTCGCTTGCGCAATCAGCTTGTTACTCTCTCCCTGCTCTGCGAGACTGAGCGCTTGTTTGGCGTAGAGAAGCGCCAGCGGGCTGTTGCCAAGTATTCTGCAAAAATCTGCAATTTGCAGAGAGTTATTGGAAAGTTCTCCAAATTGTGGAGCATAGGTAAGAACGAGAAATGTTGATTTGCGGAGACAATCAAGCCCTGTCTTTATGTCTCCCAGATGCCAGTAGGCATTCGCCATAAATTGTAGTGTCTTGGATTCGATCAGAGGCGCTCCGTTGCAATGCTCTATTGCCTGTATGCAATACCTGACGGCCAGCGCATCCTGCCCGCCTCGTGAATAGATGTTGCCTAAATGCAATTCGATTAGTGATTGGCGATAAGGCCAATTATGATTGCTGAGCAGTGCCCGGCATTGTTCCAGTTTAGAAACGCTCGACTTAAAATGCCCGGAGTTGAAATCACCAAGCGAGAGACTGAAGGTTGAAAGAAACTCGAAAAAATAATTCTGACGAGCCTCGAATATATTCTTTAATTTTTCAAGTGTAGCTTGTGATTCGGTAAGGTAATTATACTTATCCGCTTCATGAAACTCGCTGATTAATTTGATCTCAGTCTCTCTTTCGCCGTCCGGCAGGTTCTTCAAATAACCGGTGAGCTCGGCGATTGATGTATCTTTATAATTTGCGCTGAATGCTCCTCCGATAGACAGTAACTTGGAATAAACCCTGTCGGATTCGCTTTGATTTCCGGCTTCAACTGCCCTCAGATACTCTAAAGCATAATCACGGCATGCATGTTTTGTCAGCACTTCCAGATTATTATTTATTAAATTTTTTACCTCGTCATTACGCCCGTCCGCTATCGCGGCATCGAATGCCTTAATAATCTCAGCCTGCTGTTTGGCTGGCGTTATCAGAGCAGAGGTTTCCTCGTGCCTCCGCCTTATCTCGCCCGCCCAGCTTTGATCGCGTTCAATCTCCAGAAGCCGCCGATAATCATCGCTTGCCGCATCCCTTAGAAATAGCCGTTCGTAACAAAGCCCGCGATTGAACAACGCCTCTGTCATATCGACCTTCGAGCTAAGCGCAAGATTGAACTCTTCGAGCGCGCCTTCCAGGTCGCCTTGCTCCATCAAACATACGCCGAGGTCGTTATAAGGCTCTGCCTTCTCTGGCAGCTCGGCAACTGCAAGTTGGAGATGCTTGAGCGCATCCGTGCCTTTGCCGCCTTTGCTCAACAGCATTCGGCCATAGGCCAGATGCGAATAAGGGTTGCTGCTATCGACAGCGTTCTCGATCAATTCGGTCGCATAGGCAACGTCTTCGGAGTTGATCTCGGCTTCTGCATTCAAGGGGGGATTAAACGCGCCGCCTTTGAATCCGCCGGAAAGCCTTGGCTCGATCATCCTTCGATTGCTGAACGCTTCGATCAGCAGTCGAACGCCACGCTCGGAATCAGACCCCCGCATCAGGTGGTTGAGCAGCAGGCTCAGCCCGATTGCAATAACCGCGACCGAAACATATCCCACCAGTCTCCACGATATGAATACTCCTCGCGGTTCGGAATATGCAGGAGGGTAATCTTTTGTTGTTGTATCCATAATCGAACCACCTGGACAATTGCGGGAGACATGTATATCACATATTGCCGCGCAGCCAAACAAAAAACAACTATGGCGACCAACAGGCAAAAGATATTTATGCGAGAGAAAAACAGCGGGAAGTTAGAAAATGAAAGACCGCAGCTTCGGTTTCGTACTGGTTGTCGAGGTTGACATCAGCCGCGCGTGTGAATTACGGTTTTTGTCTATTCGGACCAGATGGAAATCCATTATGAACAAAAACAGAGTCAGATCGCTCACCTCTTTAGCCGCGCTCGTTTGCCTGTTGCTGAGTTCGTTTCCCGCAGCAGGGCTTGCTCAAAGACAGGCGCAGCCTCGTTCGCGGCCTCGCCCGAAACTTGTTGTTGTAATAATGATTGACCAGTTCCGCTATGACTTCATAGAGCGTTTCTGGGATCTGTTCGGCAATGATGGATTTCGCCGCCTCGCGAGCGACGGGGCGTTCTTTACAAACGCTAATTTCGATTACGTTCCAACCGTCACGGCAGCGGGCCACGCCGCAGTCCATACAGGCTCGATACCTGCGATCAACGGCGTAAACGGCAATGTCATAGTCGATCTCGAAACGGGCGGACTTACCGCGCTCGTTTCGGATAAGGAGACTCATCTGGTAACGAATGCGGGGGTGAGCCAGACTGCCACCTCGGCCAGTCCCCGCACCCTGATAGGCACGACAATCGGAGATCAGATTCGCCTGTCGAACAATTTTCAGTCAAAGGTTGTCTCTCTGTCTCAAAAAGACCGCGCGGCAGTGTTGCCCGGCGGAAAACGGCCAAACGGAGCTTTCTGGTTCGACAGCGCGAGCGGCGGCACCTTTGTATCGAGCGACTATTACGCAAAAGAACTGCCCGCGTGGGTCAGGCAGTTCAACACCAGTATGCGTCCTGACAAATACTTCGGCGCGAAATGGGAAAGGGCATTGCCCGCAGAAGCCTATCGCCGCCAGATGGATGCCCATATCCCCGAACAACAGCGCCCCGTGGGACAGGGGGATTTCCCCTACACGATAACGGGCGGAGAAGATAAACCCGGCCAGAAATTTTATCGTATGTTCGAGTTCACTCCATTCGTTCTGGAGTACCTCGAAAACTTTGCCAAAGCCGCAATCGAAGGCGAATCACTGGGCGCGGACCCGCAGACGGATCTGCTGGCGATCAGCTTTTCAGCCACAGACCTTCTAACACATGCGTACGGCCCCGACAGTCAGGAAGTCATGGACATGTACATACGGCTCGACCGCGTTCTTGCAGACTTCCTGAATTATCTGGACCGCAGAGTCGGACTCGCCAATACGCTCATTGCGATGACTGCCGATCACGGCGGCGCGCCTATCCCGAAGCGCATGGAGATGTTAGGATTAGATGCGATGGTCATCGAACGAAAAAAACTTGATGAAGCCGTCAATCAGGCTCTGAAAGCCCGTTTCGGGGGAGATCAGTGGGTGCTGACTTTCGCAAACGAGCAGTTATATCTGAACCGCAAACTTATAGAAGAGAGGAAAGCCGACCCTGCCGAGGTCGAGCGCATAGCAGGCGAAGCGGCGCTTACGGTCAAAGGCATTGCGAATTATTTCACGCGCACGCAGATCATCGAAGGGCGCATGCCTGCGGGCGCATTGTCGCGCCGCGTGATGAACGGATTTTACCGCGCGCGAGCGGGCGACGTATGGATTATCACAAAACCATTTTCATTCGTGTTTGAAGGAATTGCGCTCGCAACCACACACGGCTCGCCATATAAATACGACACACATGTTCCGGTCATCTTCTTTGGCGCGGGCGTGCGCGCGGGCCGTTATTATAATGAATGCTCTCCCTCAGACATTGCCCCGACTATTGCTGCAATGCTCGGAGTCGAACCCCCTTCGGGCAGCGTAGGCCGCGTGCTGGTCGAGGCGATTACAAACAACTATCAAAAACAGGATATCGGTCAGCGGTAAGGAGTTGGTTAATGGAAGCATGCAGTTTTGGAAAAGTGATTCACCGCCGAGACGCAAAGGACGCCGAGAGCAAAGCTCTGCGCGCTTCTGCTGTGAATGTCAGTATATGTTTAACGATTATTCTCATGTGTATGGCGACTATCGGTGAAGCCGGTCAGGGCGCAAAGCAGCGAAAAAGAGAGGTCAGGCCGCAACCCCCCGCCGATGCAGCTATGCAGATGCTTACGCCGAGCGAGGCTTTGGAGCGCGCTCGCAAAGCCGAATCTCCGCAGGAGCGAATCAGTCTGCTTGAAAAAATCATCGCCGCCAACAGCGGAACGCCGATTGAGGCCGAAGCGCGAGAATCTCTTATGCGCGAGCATAGTCTCAAAGGCGAGCAGATGCTCAGAGAGGGAAACCCTCAAGGGGCTGCGCAGGCATTCAAATCGGCTTTCCGCGCTGCGCCTGCCGTTATTAATGACAAGATTTTCGGCCAGTATGTTTTTCCGCTGCCGGTTGCGATGAATGCGTTCGGGTTTCGAGCCGAGTCTGCCGAACTGATGCTTTCGTTTGAAGGGCGATTCAAAGATGAGCCGAACCGTCTGGTCGAAATAGGATTCTTCTACGTACAAATCGAAGCGCCGTTTGAAGCCGTGCGCGTGCTTGAGCGGGCCGTCCAACTTGCTCCGCAGGATCACCGCGCGCACAACAGCCTGGGCACGGCCTATCTAATCAATCTGAGGCTTGATGACGCTGTGGCTGAATTCAAACGCGCGGTGGAACTTGACGGCGCAGACGAATACGCAAATCTGAATATGGGGAACCTCGCGCGCGCAGGCAGCGATTTTGAGCAATCGGTCAGGTATTACCGCCGCCAGATTGCGCTCAAAAAAGATGACGCTGAAGCTCGCGGCGGACTGGCCATCTCGCTTCTCGCGCTGGGCCGTGACGAAGAGGCCGCTCCTGAGATAAAACGAGCTTTGGAGCTTGCGCCAACGGATTATCGCTTCATGACTCAGCTTGCATATTTTTACACGACTCGCAAAAAGATGTTGCTCGCAAGACCGCTTATCGAGCAGGCTCTGAAGATAGAGCCGCGTTACGGTTGGGGGTTTATAGTTAAAGCCAACCTCGATCTGATGGAAGGTAAATATGGCGACGCTCTGGGGACGCTGATCAGCGCACAGGCCCATGCGGGATTCTCTACGCTTTCGTTCGAGCTGGCAAAAACGCTGATGGTTCTGGACGGCTACGATCAGGCGATTGAAGTGATGAACAAAGCGTTCAAGGTGAACGAATCCGGCGAATTTGAAGCGATGCTCGGCGGAGCCGTCAAAGCGAGGTCGCAACGACTGGATATGCTGCTTGAGCGCGAACGACAGGCAGCCCTGTTCTTAAATGAACATCCCACGACGACCTTGCAGTATCGGCTGGCCGAAGCTCTTGCGAGGATTGATTACTATTCGTCAACCGCTATGGCCGGGCGAAAACCGACCTCCTCTGCCGCGCCGCGCCGCCGCGCTCAAAGAGCAGCGCCGCAGGATGAATTGAAGACAGCGACTCGGCCACGACGCGCGCGCGCGGATTCCGAATCCCTGAATGCGGAACTTTCTGCCGGAAGCGATTCGGGTTTGCCGGGTATGCAGGAGTTGCTGCGCGCCATCACTACTTTCACGACATTGGACGACGGACGCCAGCCGTTTCGCATGGTCTGGGTCTCGCGCAAGCTGACCGATAACGGCATCGCGCTCGACGCTGCCGAGCAACTGGCAAGGCGAGCAATCGCAATGGCGGATAATGCGACAGAGCCCGCAGGCTCGATGCGCGATGCGCCGCTGCTTGACCGCGAAGGTCGCCGAGTGGTCTTTCTGGGCCGCGCCTACGACGCGCTCGGATGGGTTCAGTTGAAAAAAGGAGACGCAAGCGGCGCTGTCGAGAGCCTGTCGAAAGCCGTCGAGTTTTACCCGCCGAGCGGCGAGCGGAAATCCGCTCTCTGGCACCTCGCGGTCGCAACGCAGGAAGCGGGCAATGATAAACAGGCGCTCGATCTGTACATCGCAAGCTACGACCCTGCCCAGCCCACATCATCCGTTCGCCGCGCGCAGATCGAGTCGCTCTACAAAAAATTGAACGGCTCGCTCTCCGGCCTGAACGACAAGCTCAAACAGCAATGACAAGGCCGAAGGCGGAAAGCTGCGGGCAGTAAAGAAAATGACTTATCATAACGACCGCCTTCTGCCTTTCTTCTCATGATCGGCTCTCTCATTATTGATAAACCCGGAGGGATGACATCGCACGATGTCGTTGCGCGAGTTCGCCGTGCTGCCGCAACTCGTCGCGTAGGCCATGCGGGCACGCTCGACCCGTTTGCAACAGGTGTGCTCGTCGTCTGCATCGGTCGCGCGACGCGTCTGGTTCAATTTCTCGTGGGACTCGATAAGGAGTACCTCGCAACAGTCAGGCTCGGTTATGCCACAGATACACAGGATCTGACCGGGAAACCGATCACGCCCGTTCGATCATCAGATGAAGTGAGCCTCAATCAGCTATTAAGCGTGTTGAATGATTTCAAAGGCGCGCAATTGCAGATGCCACCGATGTTTTCTGCGAAAAAGATTGCAGGCGAGCGATTGTATCAGGCAGCGCGCGAAGGCCGCGAAGTCGAACGCCCTGCTTTGCCGATTACTCTCTACTCGATTGAGCTTGAATCGGAGTTTGATGTCGGCAATGACGGCACGCGCGATTTTGTGATTCGAGTGCTATGTTCGTCCGGGACTTATGTCAGGACGCTGGCTCACGACATAGGAGCAAGTCTCGGCGTTGGGGCGCACCTTGCCGCGCTGCGCCGCACAGCAGTCGGACGGTTCAAACTGGAGAGCGCTTTGACTCTCGACGAACTGGAACTAAAAGGGCGCGAGGGCGGCATCGAAGGATTACTGACGAGCACTTCGGACACGCTCGCACACCTGCCGGTCGTGCGGCTCGATGATGAGGCGGTCAAGCGCGTGATCAACGGTCGCGCAGTTCAACCGGCGAGCGACGAATTGGAGTTGAGTCAAAGTAATCAATTGCCCATCAGATTGTGCGATAGATCGGGCGAACTGGTCGGCGTTGGGGATTACGATACGAGGCTTGAGCTTATCAAGCCAAGAGTCGTGATAGCTGAGTAAACAGGAGAAAAAACCGGCGCTTGCATACGTGTGCTATAATTGTCGCGAAACAGCTTGGTAGGAGATAGATCCTTGAAATAGAACTTGTTAGACAAGATGCTTCGCTTTGGTTTATCGAGTTTGAGCGTGCATCCAGTCGAGCCAGTATCAGCCGGAACAAACCTCTGACTGATGTAAGACTGAGTGTCGTCCTGACTCTCGCAGATAATGAGCCTCTGAAGCCGTAAAAGCCTTGAGACGGTTTCGCAATTTCATGATCGGCTCGTTTGCGGACGCTTGAATGAGCGTTTGCTGATCACTGAGTCGATTCGGAGGTGAGAAATGGGAGAGAATAAGTTTAACATAAGCGATCTACTCGAGACGCATCGCCGCGACCGTGAGCGGCTGGCCTGGGAAGGCACCTTCCGAGATTATTTTGAACTGATAATGCAAAATCCCGCCGTGTCGAAACTGTCGCACGCGCGTATATGTGACATGGTGCTGAACGTCGGAGCCGAGAAGATCAACGAAGGCTCGCGCGACGAGATTGTAAAATATAACTTCTTCAGCGATGAGTTGTTCGGCATCGAAGGCCCTATTTCAAAAATAGTTGAATACTTCAAATCGGCGGGCCAGCGCCTTGAAGTCCGCAAGCGTATCCTGCTTTTGATGGGGCCTGTCGGGGGCGGCAAATCCACTATCGTCACCATGCTCAAACGCGGCCTTGAGAAGTGGTCGCGCACGGAAACCGGCTCGGTGTACGCAATAAAAGACTGCCCGATGCACGAAGAGCCGCTGCATTTGATCCCGCCTGAACTTCGACCCGAAATCGAACGCCACTACGGCATTTATATCGAGGGCGAGCTTTGCCCGCAGTGCCGTTATAATCTGGAACACGTTTATCGAGGGCGACACGAAGACGTTCTGGTTCACCGCATAGTCTTCTCTGAAAAAGATCGAATAGGCATAGGCACGTTCGCACCCTCGGACCCGAAATCACAGGACCTGACGGAACTGACAGGCTCGATAGATCTTTCGACTATCGGGGAAGTCGGGGTCGAATCCGACCCACGCGCTTACAGATTCGACGGAGAACTAAACATCGCCAATCGCGGGCTGATGGAGTTCATCGAAATGCTGAAGGTGGACGAGAAATTTCTTTACAGCCTGTTGACGCTCTCGCAGGAACAGAGCATAAAGACGGGCCGGTTCGCGATGATCTACGCGGACGAATCGATCATATCGCACACGAACGAGAACGAGTACAGCGCGTTTGTCTCTAATCGCAAGAGCGAAGCTTTACAGGACCGAATCATTATGATCAAGGTTCCGTATAACCTGAAGGCTTCGCAGGAAGAACGAATTTACGACAAGCTGCTAAAGCAGTCGCAGGCCATGCGCAACATCCACATCGCGCCGAATACGTTGAAGGTCGCGGCGATGTTTGCCGTGATGACGAGACTCGAAGAGCCTAAAAAGGCGAGCATCGACATCGTCAAAAAGATGAAGCTTTACGACGGCGAGGATGTCGAAGGCTTCAAATCGAAGGACGTGCGCGAGCTTCAGGAAGACACCGTGCGCGAAGGCATGGACGGCATAAGCCCGCGCTATATCATCAACCGTTTGTCGGGCGCACTGGTGCGCGACAATATCACCTGCATCAACCCGATTGATGCACTCCGGGCGATCAAGGACGGATTCGAGCAGCACACAGGCATATCAATCGACCAGCGTGCGCGCTATCTGAATCTGATCGCCGTCGCGCGCAGCGAATACGATAACATTGCAAAAAACGATGTGCAGCGCGCGTTCGTCTATTCGTTCGAGGAGATGGCCAAGGGGCTGTGCGACAACTATCTCGACAACGTCGAGGCATATTGCAATAAAGAGAAGCTGAAAGACCCGATAACGGAAGAAGAGCTTGAGCCGGACGAGAAGCTAATGCGCTCGATTGAAGAACAGATCGGCATCAGCGAAAACGCGAAGAACACTTTCCGGCAGGAGATCCTGATAAGGATTTCGAGCCACGCCCGCAAGGGCAAACCGTTCGAGTACCGCTCGCACGAGCGATTGAAAGAGGCCATCGAGAAGAAGATATTCTCGGACCTCAAGGACGTTGTGAAGATAACGACTTCGGTCAAGACGCCGGACGCAGACCAGCTTCGACGCATAAACGAAGTCATAGATCGCCTTGTGACCGAGCATGAATATTGCACCGTCTGCGCGAACGAACTGCTCACCTATGTCGGCACGCTGCTTTCGCGCTGAGTGCGCGGGCAGGTGAAGGCGAGCAATCGGAGATTCGTCAAGCCCGCACAGCCTTCCGGGGAGTGCGGGCATTATTATAGGAATATAGTATGTCAGTCCAACGAAATGATTGGTCATTGCAGCGCAAAGGTCAGATAGACCAGGAACGACACAAGGATCGCGTGCGCGAGGCGATAAAGAAAAATCTCGGCTCCATTGTGTCGAATGAATCGATAATTCTTTCTGACGGCAAGCGATTGGTCAAAGTCCCGATCCGCTCGCTCGACGAATACAAGTTCCGATTCGATTATCGCAAGAAAAAACATGTCGGGACGGGCGACGGCAATACGAAGGTCGGCGACGTGATCGGGCGAGAAGGTCAACAGGGGCAGGGAAGCGGTCAGGGACAGGGCGGCGATCAGCCGGGCCAGGAGTATTACGAAGCCGAAGTCGATATAGACGAGATTGCCAAACTGATATTTGAAGACCTGCACCTGCCTTATCTGGAAGACAAAGCCAAACAGGCGGTTCAATCCAAGACGAC
Organism: Blastocatellia bacterium; assembly: GCA_963804815.1. GTDB lineage: Bacteria > Acidobacteriota > Blastocatellia > UBA7656 > UBA7656 > DATEKX01. Next base: position 1,404,341 of record CAWDRU010000002.1, read on the forward strand.
GAAGTTCACAGAGATTCGCCGCTCAGGGATTTTGTCGAACCTCGACAAACGCCGCAGCATAATCGAAAACATCAAGCGCACGGCCAGAGAATCGGGTCGCGCACGGATGGGCCGTTTTAAAAAAGAAGACCTGCGGTATAAGACATGGGAAGAGCAGATCAAATACGAGTCAAACGCCGTCGTGATGGCGATGATGGACGTTTCGGGCAGCATGGGGGAATTTAAGAAGTATATCGCCCGGTCGTTTTATTTCTGGATGGTTCGGTTCCTCAAGACCAAATACGATCAGGTCAAAATAGTATTCATCAGCCATCACACCGAAGCCAAAGAGGTGACCGAAGAGCAGTTCTTCACGCAGGGCGAATCGGGCGGCACGGTCGTTTCGTCCGCCTACAAGCTGGCGCTCGATACAATCAGTGAACGGTATCCGCCGAGGGATTGGAATATCTATCCTTTTCACTTTTCCGACGGCGACAATTACTATTCGGACAACGATGAAGCCGTTCGGCTGGCCGATGAACTGATATCGACCTGCAATCTGTTCGGCTACGGCGAGATTGGCGAAGAGGGCGCATCGAGCTATCGCCGTTCGTCGGGCGCGCTGCTTTCGATCTTTAATGACAGGCTGAAGAATCAGGGGCGTTTCGTCGGCGTGCGAATCGATGACAAGGAAGATGTCTATCCCGCGCTCAAAGAGTTCTTTGGCAAACGAGGCGACGAATCATAACAATAGGAAATTATGATCGACAGAGAAGTAAAAGAACTGGAAGAAGCGATAGAGCAGATCTGGGAGATTGCTACGGTGAAGTTCGGGCTTGACCCGTTTCCCGTGCGGTTCGAGATCGTTCCGGCATCGGTTATGTACGAAGTCGGCTCTTATGCCCTGCCCGGTCGCTATTCTCACTGGACATTCGGGAAAGCCTATCATCGCATGAAGATGATGTACGATTTCGGGCTGTCGAAAATATACGAGGTCGTCATCAACTCGAATCCGTCCTACGCCTTCCTGCTCGAAACCAACTCGCCGATTCAAAACAAGATGATAATCGCGCACGTGCTCGGCCACGTGGACTTCTTCAAAAACAGCGTCTATTTCTCGAAGACAAACCGGCGCATGGTGGACGAGGCGGCCCGACACGCGCGCCGCATGGGCGAATACGAATTCAAGTACGGCCACAAGGTAGTCGAAGAATTGCTCGACGCAGTTCTTTCAATCGAAGAGCACATCGACCCGCATCTGTTTATCAAGAAAGATAAGCGCGACGAGAATAAGAAAAACAAGGATCAAAATAAGCGGAGGCGCGAAGGGCGCTACGACGACCTGCTCTCGCAGGATGAAATAGAGTTCCAGAACGCGGGCGATAAAGAGCCGGACGACGACTCAAAGAGCCGCTCGCGACTCGAAGTGCCCGAAAAAGACCTTGTCTATTTCATAATGAAAAATTCGCCGGTGCTCGAAGACTGGCAGCGCGACGTGATGTCGATGCTGCACGAAGAGATGGAATACTTCGTCCCGCAGATGCAGACCAAGATCATGAATGAGGGTTGGGCCAGCATCTGGCATTCGCGCATCATGCGAGAGATGGATCTGCCGACGAACGACCACCTTGAGTTTGCAGAACTTCATGCCGGAGTTGTCTCGCCGCACAAGGGCCAACTCAATCCCTATTACCTGGGTTACAAGATATTCGAGGACATTGAAAAGCGTTGGAACAATCCGACTAAAGAAGAGCGCGAGAATTTCGGGCGCGTTGGCGGCGAAGGCCACGAGAAGATTTTAGAAGTGCGCGAAATCGATAACGACATCTCTTTTTTGCGCAACTATCTGACCGAAGAGCTATGCGAAGAACTCGATCTGTTCGTTTATCAGCTCGTTGATGATGAAGAGTGGACTATCACAGAAAAGCGATGGGAGCGGGTCCGCGACCAGCTTGTCGCCAACATGACGAACTTCGGCTTTCCTTACATCGAAGTGATTGACGGCGACTATGATCGAAACCGCGAGTTGTATCTGATGCACCGCTACGAAGGCGTCGAGCTTGATATGAAATACGCGCGAAAGACTCTCGAATACGTTTACAAGCTGTGGGGCCGCGACGTGCATCTGGAAACGGTCTCTGACGATGAGCCGCTGGTTATGCACTATGACGGCAACGAGCACGACGAAGACTGACCGGCTCCCTTGAATTCAAATACCTTCCACAGTTAAATTCGTGTCTGGAACAATCACGAATCCAAGATCGCAAATCCGTCATCCTGAGAGGAACTCGAATGCACAATCGAAAATTGCTTGTCATGCTGATTGCCGCAGGTCTGTTTCTGCCCTTCATTTTTACGCCTTCTACCTTTGCGTGGTGGGATGAAGGGCATCGCTATATCAATCGCGCAGCCGCAGAGCATCTGCCGGACGACATGCCTGCATTCTTCAAAGCCGCTGCGGCGAGGCTGGAGTTTTTAGGCCCGGAGCCGGATCGCTGGCGAGACAATAAAGAACTCTTCAAAGCCCTCAACGAAGTCAACGGGCCTGATCATTTTGTCGATATAGACAAGCCTGTAAATTTTGAAGCACTGCCCAATGATCGTTACCAGTATGCAGACTGGTTGCGTACGCAGGGCAAAGATCCGAAAGATATTGGCTATCTTCCGTATTCGATTCTGGAAAACTATCAAAAGATGCAGGTGCTCTTCAGGGTCTGGCGCGACCCCCAGCGCGCTGCCGAGCGCGATCAGGTGGAGCAGAACATAATCTTTTACGCGGGCGTGCTTGGTCATTACGTCGGCGATGCTTCAAACCCGCTGCACGTGACTACTAATTTCAACGGATGGAGTTCGAGCGCGAACCCCGAATACTACACGCGCGAGCCTCTGCACAGCCGGTTTGAAGGCGAATATGTTAAAGCGCAAATCAAGCCCGCAGATTTCACAGGGATGATCAAGACAGCCGAGAAGCTGAAAGACCCCTTCACCGACACAATGAAATATCTGTTTGAATCTTTCGGTCAGGTGGATACGCTCTATCGCATGGACAAAACTGCGCGATGGGACGCTAAAAACACCAGCCCCGAATCGAAAAAGTTTGTAGCCGCGCGCCTGGCCGCAGGGTCGCAGATGCTTGCGAACCTCTGGTATACGGCGTGGCTGGGATCGGCCACGGAACGTTAGTCTTTTTTGTAAACGCATCATAACTTTGCGCGGTTCTTTTTTTGATGCAAAAAAAGTTGGCAAGGACTGTTGCCCTCTTCGTTCAATCAATGGCGGAGGCTATCAAGCCAGAGCACGGGCTGGAACGTTAACGGTTTTTACTTGAGTAGCCTCCGCCGGATAATTCACACTGAAACCCGCAATCAAATTTCACAAAGCCTGAATTTTACAGGCTTGACTGGTTGCCGCCCGGCAATTATTCTGCTGCCTGCGATGAAAAGATTAATTGCAGCGGTCTCTCTTTTCGCAATATCAGTCTTCAATGTCAACGCTGGCAACATGGATGCGAATCTTTATAATTCGAGGCGACTTGATTATGAATAAGCGTGACCGCTAGACTTTCCCTTCTATGACGGAAAGCTCAGCAGAGGTAGCAATCATCGGCGCAGGCCCGGCAGGGGCGCATCTGGCATCGCGGCTCGCTGACAGAGGCCGCGAGGTCGTTTTGTTCGACCCGAAGGGGGCATGGGAAAAACCATGCGGCGGCGGTGTGCCGACGCGCGCTATTCGCGAATTCGCCTTTATTCTTGAAAGCTCCAACTATCCTCGAAAACTCGTTCATCGAATCACGATGATCTCTCCGGTCAATCGTCGCGTGTCGCTCACGGTTGATGAGCCGTTTGCAATCTACTCTCGAAAAGTGCTCAACGGGTTAGTGCTGGATCGAGCCATCGAAACCGGCGCAGAATTTGTACGCGCCGGTGTGAGCGATTTCGCGCGCGAAGGCGACGGCTGGCGAATCAGCACCGATGATGGCCGTGTGTGGCGCACACGTTTTTTAGTCGGGGCGGATGGCGCGGCAAGTTTCACGCGCCGCCGTCTCGTCGGCATATTCCCAAAGCATGATCTGGCGCTTGCGTTCGGCTACAACGTTACTGTAAACGATGGCTCGGCTAACGGAGCGAAAAGAGAGCAAGGCGATTCTTCGATGGATGAAGTTGTTGTGCAGTTCCCGAAAAATTTCACTGGATACCTGTGGGCGTTTCCACGACCGGGTGTGATGAACTTCGGCGTTGCATCGAAGCTCGGAGAAAAAAGTTCGGACGAGTTGCGCGCACTGTTATCAGGCTTTGTAAAAAATCATTTCGGCGGACTGATGCCTGATTCGTCGCGCATCAGCTTTTTCGGCGCAAAGATTCCAACGCTCGATTTGAAAAGCTGGAAAGACCTGCAAACCAGCGGCGAAGGATGGGCGCTCGTTGGCGACGCAGCCGGGTTCGCGGACCCGATAACCGGCGAAGGCATCTATTACGCTTTCAAGTCGGCAGACCTTCTCGCTGAATCGCTGCTCGAAACCTTGAGCACAGGCGATGTGGCTTCAAATGATATTTATCATCGCGCGGCAAAGCGTTATGATGCGCTATGGCGCGAAGCGTTCGGTCATGAGTTGGAGCACGCATCGTATCGTCTGCCGCATTTTTATCACGGGCGATTCATAGGTCATATCTTCACTGATGCGATGATAATGCTCGCCAGATATCACAGGGGCGTTCGCACAATTCTGGGGCGCGCGCTGACGGGCGAGCAGAGTTATGTTACTCTCAAACGGGATTTGATGCGCCGCGCTTTTCAAGTCTTCTAATCAGGTTAGCCAATTCAAAGGGAACGCTCATAGCAGATGGCAAAAAGCCGATCACCATTAATCATTATCTTCATCACAATCTTTATTGACCTTGTCGGCTTCGGCATAGTTCTGCCGGTCCTGCCGCTCTACGCGGAGCGATACAACGCTTCGGAGGCAGTCATCGGGCTGATGATAGCATCGTATTCCGCGACACAATTCATCTTTGCGCCTATTCTGGGAAGATTGTCAGACAAGGTCGGTCGCCGTCCCGTTCTGCTTGTAAGTTTGATCGGAACATCGCTCGGCTTTTTGCTGATGGGATTCGCTCACGCGCTGCCGGTAGGGATCTCGCTTTTCGGGCTTGCCCCCACTATTGTGTGGCTTTTCATCGCGCGCGTCATAGACGGAATAAGCGGCGGCAATATTTCGACCGCTCAAGCTTACATCGCGGACGTGACCCCGCCCGCAGAGCGTTCAAAGGGCATGGGATTGATCGGCGCAGCGTTCGGATTGGGCTTCATCTTTGGCCCTGCAATCGGCGGCTTGATGAGCCACTTCTCACCTGAAGCGCCTTTCTTCTTCGCCGCTGCGCTCGCAGCCGTAAACGCGACAGCGCTCTACTTCCTGCTGCCCGAAAGCCTGTCAGCCGAGCATCGCAGCGCGGGGAGCCATCGCGCAACTATTTCGCAGATACTTGAAGAAGCCGGAGGCCGACAACTGAAGGCTTTGATGGCAACTTACTTTTTTGCCACCCTCCCTTTCGCGATGCTGACGGCCACCTACGCGCTGTTTGCCAATCATCGCTTTCATTTCGATGCGACGCATACAGGCTATATGTTTGCGTATGTCGGAGTAATCGGCGCAATAATTCAGGGCGGATTGCTTGGGCGACTGGTAAAAGTTTTCGGGGAAAAGACGCTTGCCGTAATCGGGCTTGTCCTCTTTGCGACAGCGTTATTCACGCTGCCGTTGAGCGCGACTCTGCTTATATTTATCCTGACCAGCACGGGCGTAGCTATCGGCAACAGCTTTGTGACCCCGACGCTGAACGGGATGGCGTCCAGGAGCGTCAGCCCCGGTTTTCAAGGAAGAGTGCTCGGCGCTATGGCATCAGCCGCGAGCCTCGCGCGAGTAATAGGCCCGGCCATCGGCGGCTGGCTTTTGGGACGAGATTCGGATACTGACTTGTTCTATGGCAGGACGCTTTATTGGGTCAGCGGCGCGATTATGCTCATAGCTCTCGGACTTGCCTTCACACTACAGTCGAGGGATACGACCGAAAGCGAAAAGGGCGTTCAAATTGAAGAGCAGAGAGGGACGGGCGTTTAAACTGATATGACTCTATATCATCTCAATGTCTGGATTCACATTCTGATGGCGGCGGTCTGGGTTGGCGGGCTGATCTATACTGCGGCAGTCGTCGTGCCCTTCGCGGTCAGCCACGAGGCCCGCGAGCGGCAGCGAATACTTCGCGGGCTTGCTCGCAGATTCCGCCCAATCGCATGGGGATCAATCGTTGTGTTGATACTTACGGGTATCGGAAACCTTGTGCTCAGGTATACACCGATCACCATTGGCCAGATATTTAACGGCGATCTGTTCAATCCGGATAAAGTAGAGCGGCTGATTGCCGTCTGGCTGCCGTGGAAATTGATGCTCGTAGCCCTGATGATCGGGCTAATGTTATTTCACGACGTCACAAGCCTTCGCGCAGCGAAGCGGTCGAAAGGCTCGCCCGATGACGCTCCCGGCAATCGCGCAGGGTCAAGAGCGGCGGCGCTTGCGACCCTCGTGGCTCTCGCCGTCCTGTACGTTTCAGTCCGTTTAGTTCGAGGGTGATTTAGATTTTTGGCTTCTCTGTCTTACGGCTTCAAACAGGACGACGCCGACAGCGACCGAAACATTGAGCGAAGAGATTCGCCCTCGCATAGGAATCGAAACTATACAATCGCATCGCTCGCGCACCAGCCTGTGCAATCCGTGACCTTCTCCGCCAAAGACGAGCGCAACAGCTCCCATATAATCGTAATCGACATAGCCCATTTTGCTACCCTGCTCCAGCCCAACGACCCACACATTTCGTTTCTTCAATTGTTCGATGAACGATGCCAGGTTCGTTACTCGCGCAATGGGCAAATACTCTGTGGCTCCGGCTGATGTCTTTGCGACGGCATCCGTAACATGAGCCGCGCGGCGCTCAGGCAGGATGACCGCCGAGGCCCCGGCGCATTCAGCCGTGCGAATTATTGCGCCCAGATTGTGTGGATCTTCGACGCCGTCGAGCAGCAACAAAATAGTTTCCGGCGTGATCTGTTCAAGAATTTCCGTTTCGTCCCTGTAGCTTGCAGCCGCGCCGATGGCTATCACTCCCTGATGATTCGCATTGGCGGTCAATCGATCAAGCGCGGCTCGCGGCTCTCTGCGCACAGGCACGCCCGCGCGCTTTGCCGCTTCGAGCAACTCGCGGAGCCTTTCGTGTCGCGCGCTGTCGGCAATCATTAATCGCTCGATGCGCCGCGCCCCGGAACGCAATGCTTCGAGCACAGGTAATACTCCATAGATGTGCGCCATATATTCACTTTTAATCCATAGTTTGAATAAACTCAAATGCTGTTGGTGCAGCAAAGATTCATCACCTGTCGCCTGAACCAGTCAGCCAGCGCAGAGTTGATCGATAAAACAAGCTGTGTTGAAGGGGTTTTCCGTGGCACGAGTTTCGCTTTAACCTTTGCTGTTAATGGATTAACCCTTCGGGAGAAGCGATCTTTTGTCATCAAGCGCCTACATCAAATATAAGGTTCAATCATGGCAGATGGTCCTGTGTACAGGAGTATTTGCTTATCTTGCTTTAGCTGTTACGACGCACACAGTCCGCCCCTATCACTGGTTTCTGCTCGCAACTATTCCTGCTGCCCTGCTTGCCCCGCAACGAGGCCGCCAGTTCTTTCTGGACTGGTCGCCGTTGATTGCGTTCTGGCTTGTATATGACAGGCTTCGATTGCTTCAGCCCCTGTTGCTTGATCGCGTGTCGGTCGAACCCCCTCTCCAACTTGAACGGTGGGCATTTGGCTGGCTGGCGGGGGGCGAAGCGCCTGCTCACGCGGCGCGCGCCTGGCTTGCTTCATATTCGGGTCAGCCTTTCGGCCTGATTGCTTCGTGGACATTTCAGTCGATTTACTTTTCACATATTTTCGCTGTGCCGCTGTTGATATTCTGGTTGTGGTTTCGTGGCCGGTCGAATGTGAAAGACCGCGAGCGGTTCGTCCGGCATATGCTCGGGTTTGCAGTCATGAGTTTTATGGCAATCCTGATATACCTGTTGCTCCCCGTTGCGCCGCCCTGGTGGGTGAGCCTGTACGGGATGGCCAGGCCTACTGAAGAGCTTGTCGCGCAAACAAAGATAGCAGCGGCAATGGACGGGGCGCTTATTCAGGGCATGATAAAGAACGCAGCCCAGTGGTTTGCCGCCGTACCGTCGCTTCACGGCGCATACCCGGTCCTGCTCGTCTTGTTAGCCTTAAGAGACCGGAGCCGTTTGATAATTGTGTTTATGATTCTCTACGGAGCGGCAATGTGGGCTGCAACAGTCATTCTCAATCAGCACTACATTATTGATCTTATAGCCGGAGCCATAATCGCCATAGCAGCGTGGTTACTGGCACCGCGTATCAAATATCTTAGCGCCGATGCAGTTTGAATGATGGACAGCTACGCAGCAATGGGGAGGCTGGTGGGTGAATCATTGTTCGGACTGTTGATTATACCTAATAGCCGTTCCAGCGCTGCAATCGCCTCAATTGTTGCTTCGCGCTCTCGCAAGCTCTGATTGTTCTCGTACAATTTTGCGAGAGCGCGAAGGAATTCAAGCTCTTTCAATAGATTTTGCGAAACTGTTTTCATACCCACTTAATTAGAAGCTGTATATTTGCATATTAAGTGCCATGATGTAACTTCGCGGAAAATCGCGGGAAAACCCGGAAAATCAATCACTTAGGAGGGGAAATAACCAGACGTGAGTTTGCATATTAATCGTCATGAAATCCGCAACATTTGCATAATTTCCGTCATGCAATTTCGGTCGGAAAAATCAAAGGTCTTCGAGGCGGGTTACAAAGTCTTTTAATTTATATTCAAAAACGACTTTTTTATTATTCATTGTGAATTGCAATTCTATTTTGTCTGAAATATCCCGAATGATAGATTCACTAGACCGATTTGATTTTGGAAAGCTAACTATATACATGGTATCGGCTTTGAACCCATAAAGCTCAATGTCAAAAGTCCGATCCTTTACTTGCCCTTTGGAGAAATTCTTTCGGTCATCTGATCTTTGCAAGAAAAGCTCATTTGTAAAAAGCGGGTCAGCGACCTCTTTAGCTGATCTGCGAGAGCCGAAAGGGCTAGAAACTGACAGGAATTGCGTGGCGACAAGGAAGGTGTATTCGTTCTCGACTCTGAGCGATTGGAATCGCTTTTCTGCTTCTTCGTTGGTCAATCTCTCTCGATCAATAGAATTTGAAATGATTACACGGGCCATAGGATCGGTTAGCCACACGCCCAGCATTAAGTGGCCCGAACCCATTGCGGCCCCAACGCCAGATGAGCGCAGAGACTTCTTGAAAATATCTTTGCGCTGCTTCTCAGGGACGTATTTGCCCCACTCCTGCGCTTTGATTGGGACGCAAGCTATGAAAATAGCTATTAGGCTGAGTATCGCCTTAACTTTCATTTTGCTCTTCTCGCTTCGGAATCGCTTTTTTTACGGATTCCAGAATCTTAGCCAAACCGCCTGGTCCTATGTTTTCGCCGTACTCGTAAAGCAGATCAACGATTTCACGGCGCGTTCCCACTACACCTTGAGCGTCTTCACTCGGTTCTTTTGCCTCTTCTCCCACTCGCTGCCCCCTGCCTATGAATTTTAGTACCCTTGCTGGTTCATCTGGCTTGAGTATAGGCATCTCTTGCTCACGAACAGGCAAGTTGACTATCTCACCACCTGGAACCTTCTTTTGCTTAATAGCTGAGAAACAGCCCGCGCGGCATCCCCTCCGCAATAAATCAAATCGCGTTTCGAGCCACTCAGGATATGCGAATGCAAAAGGCGATGCAAGCGTTCTGTTGCAAATTACTAAGGCTTCTTGTATCTGGCCTACTTCTCCCAGCTCGACCGCAAGGGAGTTTAAGAGTTCGTTGCGCACAATCGGTTCAGCGTATCTAATTATTGGTAGCAGTTTTTCTAAATCTTCAACCGCAGACTTGTGAAACCCTTCCTGCGCCTTCAACACAGCAATCGCTTTTGATAAGTCTATGTATTCAGATATTGTTGGCGAGGCGCTTAGAGCTTCGTTGTAGAAATAAAATGCAGCTTCGTTATTGCCTTTGTACCATTCGAACGTACCTCTGGAGGATAATGCTTTTACTTTATAAATCTCAGTCTCATCTATAATTCTCTCTAAAGCCTCACTATCAAACTTCGACTCTCGGCAATTACACCAAATATTATAGTATCGACCTATCAACCTATATTCCTTTATTGGAGTGTTTACCAGAACGTCGGCAAGTTCTTTAACCTGCTCGACTTGGCGAAAAGATTGTGCTGCCCTTATGCATTCAAGAATGTGGTTCCCAGATTTTTTATAATTGGCTACACCAGGCGCTATCTGTTGATACAATCGCAGCCTGGAGGAAAGTATGAAAAGATTTTTTTCGATTCTATTGCTCATTTTATGTATTTCCATCCCTGTTTTCGGTGGACATACTATGCCGGGTGGCGCTTATTGCACCTGCGGCGACGCTGGCTGTATCTTAGACCCCAACGAATGCACATTTGGGCGCGTTAGTTCTCCAAAAACACAGAATCAAGGGAGTGACCTAACGGGCATGGTCGCAATCCTCATAGTGATGCTGGCGCTCGGCTACCGCATTCGGTAGCTGACTGATTTGCTCAATTCCTAGCTTGTTTAAGTCGCTGCGGCATATCGGCGACTTAGGATATGTGTGCCCAAAACGTCCGCATTGTATTACAGATGTCTATCATTTGGAAGCTAAAATTTATTGAGCTTACTGACTAACTGATTTTCCTTTTCTTCTTCTGAGTTTTTACTTCTTTGGATCGGGAAATATCAACGAGATCAAGCAAAAGCCGCCTTCTTGCACTTTCATCAATGTTACAAGCCGCTAATGATGCTAATACCAACTCAAGAGTCTTTTGCTTAACTGAAATTGTTTCTCTCTCAGCCAGCTCATTAATAATAGAGAGCCGATTAAGGCCAAGAGGCACTTCAACGCAAAACTCTTCAGATGAAGGAATATTTGGCGATCCCTTTTCTATTAAGAGCCAACTCATTGAAACATCTGTTGCTTCCGCAATTTTTACAATAACTTCCTTATCAGGGATTCGCCCGTTTATGTAGTTGCGCACAGCTTGGTCGGATAGACCCAGAATTTTAGCTATTTCTTCTGTTGTTTTGCCCTTAAATGCGTATTGAAAGCGATCTCCAAAGTTCACTAGCAAACTCCCTGTTGTTTTTTTACTTGATTTGGCAAACACCCTGTTGTATCATCGCGCTGTGTTTCGCTAGAAACACACCTTATCATGACGACAAAACAGATCAAAATAATTCTTTTTGAACAAGATTTAAGTATCGCGGGCTTAGCGCGGGAATTTGGATGCAGACGGCAAGAGCTATCTATGTGTATACGAAAAGTCCGAGTTTACCCTGAACTGCAAATAAAACTAGCGAATCGCATTGGCTACTCGGTTGAAGAGGTTTTTGGAACAGCTAAGAACTCAATAGCTGCTTAGTGATGGGTTCTTAAACTAAGAACCCATCATTAGAACCCATCAATGTGCTTCTTGATGGGTTCTTTGTAAACGGCAGATTCCAACACTGTTAGAGGCGCAATTGGCTAATGATGAAAAATCAAGAACCCATCAAGAACCCATCACTAAAGATATGAGCAAGCTAATTTCAATTCCTGAACTGATCGAGCTTGGTGTTTCAGGGGCTACTATCTATAGAAAGACTAATGAAACATGCGAATGGGAATGGACTTTTGGGCCTTCACCGGGCAAAAAAGGGCTACGCCGACCTAAGATGATCGTAGTTGCAAGCCTACCAGCCGATCTGCAAATGAAATGGGCAAAGCTCGACACTGAGAGACGTGCGAGCGCGGTTGGGGATAGCGATGCTGAAGAGCCGCAGACCTCTAGCCCAGATAGCCGACTCGACGCGCTTCAATCAGCCTTAGCTCGCTTTTCCCCTCCACAATACACGCTCAATCAGCGTCAGGCCGTCGAATCCCGGTGCCTTGAACTCGCTCGATTGTGTGACGAGGCAATCAAGCTGATCGGCAAGCTAAAGCGAACAACAGGCATATCAATCACATCGCCGGGAGCAAGTGAAGCAGGGCCGGGTCGGGCATATCATCCCGCGCTTGCTGCGCTCGCCGCGCGCACCGCTTCCACTGATTTGATTTACACCCGCATGTATCCTTCAGCTTCAAAGCCCATCTCCACTTCAACCCTGTTACGCCTCATTAAGCAGTATCAAAAACAAGGTCTCGTTGCTTTCATTCGTCAAACGCAAACGCTCTCACCCGCAAAAGACGAACGCTTCTTAGAAGTCCCACAAGAAGCGATTGACTGGCTGCGCGACGCTCTTAAGAGCTATGTAAAAGCGTCACTGACTCTTTATGGAGAGAGGTGGCTGAAATACTGCAAGCGTAAAAACATCAAACTTCCATTCACAGACTACAGACCGGGAAAGCCGAACACCTGTTATTCATGGCTCTACAGATGGAAAAAGAGCGTGCCTGCAATCTCTATGGTATTGGCGGAAGAAGGCGAGCGCGGCATTGAAACGCGCTACGAGTGGATAAAGAGAGACTATGCGGATTTACGGCCCCGCGAAGGATTCTGTATGGATTGGAAGACCTTCGATGTCGAATGCTGGTTGCCTGCAAAAAAAAGCAACGGCAAACCCATGCTTACCCGATTGATGGTATGCACGGTTTTTGATCTCGCCTCGAAAGCAGTGTTTGGGTTTTTCATTGATACTCGCCCGTCGGCGCGTGGTGTAACGCTCGCATATTTGAATGCGGTCGGCGATGCTGATTGGAAGAGCGAGCCTGGTTTTGAAATGTTGCGAGGTATGCAACGCGCAGCATCTGGGCGCGATCCGTTTGCGCTGTGGGACAATGGCAGGGACTTTCGCGCCTATGCGGTCGAAGGGCGCGAAGTACAAGTCAAAGCTTTCGACCTGGAAACCGGCCTCATTCACGTTTTACAAACCTACAAAGTAGGACTTGCTCCTGATCTCAAATTTGTAGTCAAACACGCTATACCCTTCAACGCAAAGGCGAAGCCTGTAGAACCTTTTCATCATTACCTCTACGGCTTATGGGAGCCATCAATGCCAGGCTTCAAAGGAATCAAAACTGATGACGCGCCACACTACTACAAAGCCGCTCGCCGTATGCATGAAGCCTTCATCAAAGGCGTCTCTCCAAAGTCTGAAGACCTCCGACAGCTACCACAGCTGTGGCGTGAAACCCACGAAGCGAACAAGCAAGAGTATGGGTTCGGCACGCCGTTCTTAACCGAGACGGTTTTCCGAGAAGAGTTCAAAAAGTGCGTTATTGGCTACAACCGAAAAGCACATGGTGCATTGACGAATGATCGTGGCGAGATGTCGCCGATTGAGTTCTTGAAACTCAATGCTGATACCCCACATATGCTCTCGCCAATCAGTATGGCTGGATTGCTTATGGAACCTCGCCCGCTGACAGTGCGCGATGGTGCGCTCAATGTTCAATGGGGTGGCGAGAGGTTTATTTATCGCGAGGTTGCAAGCGAGCTATCAGACGGCACAGCGCTCTATAGGTTGCCAGTTTCAACAACAGTCGAGTTTCGCTATGACCCAAGCAGCGTTGGCCGGGCACTTGTGTTAGCGATGGGCGCTCCACTCTGCTGGGTCGAGCAGCCGCAGTTATTGACTTGGCACGCGACACAGGCCGATTTCGAGCAAGCCAACGCGAAGAAGAAACTCGCGCGCAAAACAGCGCGTGAGTTTTACGAGACACAATCGCAATCAACAGATTGGCGTGATGAAGCAGAGGCACGAATGCCAAAGGCGTTGCCGGTAGCGGTGAATGCTGGTGAAGCCTTTGAGGATGAAAGCCATGATGACCGAGGCGCAACGGTAACAGTGATGACGCGATTTGATCGCAAGTCGCCAGATGCACATCAGACCTCGCACGCCTCAGAAGTATCACATCTGCGCGTTGTGACTCCGCAAAAAGACGAAGACGAATTTGCTTCATTGAAAAGCTTTGCGTCAGATGACGACGACTCATCTGCAATCAAAGCGGGATGGGAAGACTGATGACAGGCGATGAAATGGAATTGGAAGCTCGAATCGCAGAGATTCTTGACAGGCTCGGACTTGAATTGCAACAGGCCGCGACTCGTCTACGGTTTGCACCTCTTTGCACAGTAGAAGAGTTCTTAATACGCGCTGAAGCTGTATTCAGGGGGATAAAGGTTGTTAGGGAACTACTCAACGCAGGGTGTGTTGAAAAAGCACTTCGGCACACTCAATTTATAGATGTTCCAGAGATCGAATTTGAAGGCGATCAGGAGTAGTTCTATGGCCACACAGCCTATAGAAGAGCTAGTCGCAGAAAGAGAACGAGTCAAAGCTATTTTTAGCACTATGACGCAGCTTGAACTCAAGTATATCCCCCTGGATCGGTTAATACGCCTTTTCAGGATTCGCTTGGGTAAGGCTCAGATTTGGAAGTTACGCAGTGACTTCATAAAGGGAGGGGATGAAATGTCAGGAAAAGATGAATGGGTACCTAAACCTGAGAACATCGGCGCTCAAATTGTTATCGAGAAGCTTGCAGGGGTCTCCTCGAAAACATACGCCCATCTCGGTGATGGTGAACAGATCGGAAGCGAAGATGCATTAAGGATGATTAATAAGATATTGACGCAGTACGATGCGTCGATTCTTAGCCGCAATCTCAAGCGCAAGTTGCCGAAATAAGAAAGGCGCTGCTATCAACAGCGCCTAGCAATTAACTACCTTAGCTGAATCGTACTCTTGCGATTCATTCACGTCAACAGGAGAAAGTATGCCACAAAACACGGCGTTCGTCGCCGATATTCAGCGCGGCGGCGCATTGAAATGGGATGAGTCATTGCGGCAGCGGTTGGTCAGCTTCAAAGAGAAATACGAGTGGTCAAATGCTCAGGTTAGCAGAGCCATGCAACTCTTCTATGGCCGACGTAAAGATGAGGCTAATCGTGCTCGAAACGTAGGGATGGGTGAATCAAATATCTGGAACTATGCAAACTGCAAATGGGCAAGCTCTCAAGATATGCTGGAACGGTTTGAGCACCGGCTGCGCGGCTGGCTGGATCATAGAGAGCAAGGCGGGAAGGCAGACACGATTGACGATACGGTGACCGCTGCGAAATTGATCCAGCACGGATTAGCGGAAGCAAACGACAGCAAGATGTTCGTTGATATTGTTGGCCCTTCCGGGATGGGCAAAACATTGCTCACGCGACATTTTGCAAACCAGAACACGCGAGGCGGAATGCTTATCGTTGAAGCTTATGACGGCATCACTCCGCGAGCTTTTCTCTCTGCTATCTGTCGGGCGTTGGGTGATATTGATACCGGCTCAAAGGACATCCTCATTCAACGGGCAAAAGGGGTGTTAGCTGAACAGCCGCGCTTGTTAGCGATAGATGAAGCCAACTTTCTCAAGAGCGAATCAATCAATCATTTGGTTCATATCTGGAACCAGGCCGGGAATGGGATTGTGTTGATTGGCACTGAAGAGCTTGCCCAAACGATTCGCTCATCAAAGCTTCAGCGAGTGCATTCCAGGCTCAAGCTTTCAATCAATCTTGGAGTCCTAAGCGAAGACGAAATTCGGACATGCCTGGAAGGCAGCTTCGAGCCGAAGGAAATCACCGAGCGAGTGATTCAATTAGCGCGTAACGGCAGCTTCGGGCGCTATCGAGACCTTGACACGCTGATTGATACCGTGAGCAGCAAGCGAGAGGGCAATGCCGATGTGAGCCTTGAAAAGCTCTTTGAGCGATTCTCAACGCGGCAAGAGAGCAAAAAGAGAAAGTAGTTATGGGAGTGATGTTCACGGACGCGCTTGTATTCAACGGGCAGCGCTCGAAGGCGCTGGCCGAATCAACAACTGTCTTCATTGATCGCCCTGCCGTGGCACCGCGCGAGATCACCCGGACGATGATCGTGTGTGGCGACTGCGCGGGCGATTCCATCAATCCACGCAAAACTTTGTTGACGAAGGAGGGCCGTTGCGCCAGTTGCGGCGGCAATTCTTACGTCCTGGCTTCAATACTTTTTAAGAAGGAGACCTTTCATGGAAACACCAACAAGAACGGATGAGCAGAAGCGAATCGCTGAGACTCTGGCAGATCGCTGGGGCTTTGGCGCGGAAAGAGTTTTTTTTCCAGATGCTCGCGAACCTAACAAGCCCTGGCTAGGTGCAGATGAGCTGACACACATCGCTCGACAGAGCGAGCGTTTTCAGGAGATCGCTACAGGTTTCGATACCTACATCCTGGCGTTGAATCAGGTAGTTCATCGTGCGCGGGTGATTGATCGAGAGGGGCGCAGCTATGAGCGCATTGGCATTGCAACGCTCGGTGAGAAGCTGCGCGGGGTGGAGGCTGACGAGCATCAACTTGCAGGCTCGCGCGCCGTGGTTGCAGCTCTCAGCACAGCAGGGTTTAACCCTCTGCGTATAAGCAAGCCTCCGATGAACTCAGCCAGCAGGGACAATGTATCGCCGCATAGCATAGTTTTCGAGACCGCGACGACGCGATACAGCCAACTCCGACAGATACACACTCTGGCAGAGAAGCTGGAATTGATTCAGACAGGTGACAAGCGGGACACATCACAATACAAAGCCTTCCTGCTTGAGAACTATGGAGTGGAAAGCTGTGCCGGAATGAATGAAACCGAGCGCGCATCAGTAATCACAGCTCTGACTTTGATGGAACGCCAGCATGACGAAATCTGATCGAAAAGCTGAACTGAAGCAGTATCGCGCGGCAATCGCTGCCGCGTGGCTTCCTGTTGTGGGCCGTGACCGGCTCACATCATACGAATTCGATCTGGTAGCTGGTTGGTTCACGGATGGACTAGAGGCAGCGCTTATCCTTAGAGCAATCAGGCAAGTGGCCGGGCGAGGCACAACAGTGTACTCGCTCGGCGTTATCCGTGCTGATCTGGTGAGCCTGCAAAGAGAGCAAGCGCGCGCCCATGTCGGAGCGCACAAGAAAGAACCGGACTGGAAAACGCGATGGCGAGCCGACCTCGAAATACTAATCGAGGGTGAAACGAATGAGCGTCGAGCGGCACACTATCAGCAACTGCTCGAAGACTTGCCGACCTTGGCCTATGACCAGGCGAAGGCGAGGTATCGCGAGGCTACGCAAGCCTTATAAGGAGTTGAAGCAATGACAACTTTTGAAGTGAAGACAGGAGACTCCCTGCGGATTAACCCGGCAATCTGGTCTTGGCATCAGCTAAACAGCGACGGTAGTCGTAGCGAGCTAATCTTCAATGATGCTGAGTTCGTCGCGACGGCCACCGATGAATATAGAAAAATCGGGAGGCATAAACACCGAAAATACACTTTGCCTATTAATCCGGATGTGACCCTGTGGCTATGCAGGAGAGGCATATGATCCATCTTAGAAAGTTCTGTGCGTGTGGCATAAAGCTGGAGCGCGTTGTGACGGACGAGACAGCAGCGCGCACCGTTATCGAGTATTTCCGGTTTGAACATAGCGGCGCTGGTCACGGCCCTATAACAGGGCATCAATACCTGAAGCTCGTCCAGTCAATCATCAGAAGAAACGCAGCCAGAAAGGGCAAGGCCGATCTGCGCGATCCACGTCTGCGCGTGTTTCAGGTCATACGAGGCGGCGGCAAGTGAATCAACGGAACGCTTCTATATACGAATACGATTTATTCAATCCTTTACGTGGGCACAAGCTCACTGAGCTTGAGTCCTACATCGCAAATCTATTACTCAGTGCGAACAGCGAAAGACCAATTGACAACGAAGCAATACGGGTCGCAGTCGAACTTCGATTCCAGAAAAAGATGGATGCTCGCGAGGTCAAAGCAATCATCCGGGTACTCAGAAAAGATCACGCATTCCCTATCATCTCGCGAAGGAAGAAACCGCACGGCTACTGGTGGTGTCAATCGAAGCGCGAGATGGAAGCATTTATTGAAACATTCAAATCACAGGCTCTTGATGAGCTACACACCTTGAGCCGAATCGTTAAAGAGAACTTTCCAGAGCTTGCAGGGCAACTCAAGCTCGATATGTAACAGGAGGGATTATGTCAACTGTATTGCAATCTGAAGCTGCAAGACGCAAAGAGGTTCGCAGGCGCATGTACGCGAAGATACACGTCATTTGGACGAGTCTCAGACCGGATTTAAAAAAGGGAACAAGCGACTACAAAGAAGGTCTCTATATGCTGGCAGAAGCGGAATTAAAGAAGCCTCAAATCGGCTCTCTGACTGAGTTGACGCTGGCTGAATTGAGCAAGCTGATTCAGGTGCTTGAGCATGAACAGGCTCAGCCTCCGCTCTATCGAGACTCAGGCAACATTGTTCCTTTCAAATCCAGCAAAGGCCAGCCTGACGCCTCGATCAGCGATCAGGTGAACGCACCTGTCGAACACCTGGCGTCGCTGAATCAACGGTTCGCTATCAGTAAACTTTTCGGATATCTGGGCTGGGGCGATTACGGGCGAGGCAAATTTCTTGAGAAGAACTTCCGCTGCAAGCGAGCAGAGATGCTGCTGCATAAGCAGGCGCACAGTTGTATCAACATACTGCTGAGATGCGCAGCCTCGAAGTATTGGAAGGATCAAGGCAAGCAGCCGGTTTCAACGCCGATGATTAATGCGGCGATTCCACGAATCAAAAGAGAGATAGGAATTGATTGAGATGGAGAAACGCCCAACAGGAATTATACGCACGCTTCCTTCGATTTACGGTGATGCATCGGTCGGCGCAACGAGGTATCGGAGGTCCATCGCAATGCTCGAAGCCGGTCACGATGTGACCATCTATATTGCACTTCAAAGCATTCCCAAACACGAAGTCCTGCATATGTACTTACTGATCGAAGGCAAAGTGCAACTTCGACTCAACATTGCAGGCTATGAGCAGGGTGATACGCGGGAATGCTGGGATAAGACGATTCGCACGCCGAAGTTTTGGGCGCTTTGCACTGGCCCGGTCAGTCGTCCCTCTGAGTCTATAAAGATGCGAGGGTTTCAGGGATTTCGTTATACGGAAGGGCTTTGGTAACAGACTATGAGCGATAAATCTGCAATTGAATGGCTGACAGGCAAGGATGGAACTAGAGGCAGCACCTGGAATCCTATTCGCGCACGCAATCTCGAAACGGGCGCGATAGGCTGGCATTGTGAGCATGCTTCCGAAGGCTGCCGCAACTGCTACGCAGAGAAGACAAACAGGGGCTTCTTTCAGCTTGGAACACGGCTGCCGTATGTGCCCTTAGCGCGAGCTAAGGTTGAAATATTCCTTGATGAAAAGACCTTATTGCAGCCTCTTCACTGGAAAAGGCCACGGAAAGTTTTTCCCTGCTCAATGACCGATTGGGCAGGGAGATGGGTATCTGATGATTGGATGGACAAGCTGCTTGCGGTAGCTGCTCTTTGCCCGCAGCACACGTTTTTGTTTCTGACGAAGCGCGCGGATCGGCTGCTTGAGTATCTCGCGACCGATCAGGTAGACCAGGAAGAGAGGCAGTGCGCAATCGGCGAACAAGCTTTCAATCTGACAGGTACATTGATGTCTGGAGAGCCTAGTTGCGGCGAAGACTTTATGTACATGGAGTGGCCACTGCCGAATGTCTGGATTGGGGTTTCAATCGAAGATCAAAAGACAGCAGACGAGCGCATCCCGAAGTTAATACAAATGCCTGCTGCTGTGAGATTCATTTCAGCCGAGCCGCTGCTTGGGCCAGTTGATTTGAGCAGATGGATTATGCCCTTTGAAATAAGCCGAGACGAGAATGGTTCTGACTTAGGCAGCGCCAGCGGGGGAAGCGATATTGATTGGGTAATCGTCGGCGGCGAATCCGGGCCACATTCGCGCCCGATGCACCCGGATTGGGCAAGGTCTCTACGCGATCAGTGCGTGGCCGCTGGCGTGAGTTTCTTCTTCAAACAATGGGGTGGGTGGGTGCCTATAGCTACACCACGAATGAAAGCGCGCATAGGGACCACCTTGCTTATTCATCCGGACGGACGAACAGCACCTGCCAATTGGGACGATGTAATGACAAGTAGAGGTGAAGTCTGGGCTGTCGAGCGCGTCGGCAAGAAAGCCGCAGGCAGACTGCTTGAGGGCCGCGAGTGGAATGAATACCCGGAGCTTTTGAAATGAAACGTATTGTTGGATTTTCAGGTGGAATAGATTCGCAAGCCTGCGCTCGTTGGGTGCTTAATCGCTTTCCTGCGCAAGATGTGATCATTGTCAATTCCGATGCGGGCGGCAATGAAGACCCGATAACAACGGCGCACATTGAGTGGTATTCAGCGAATGTCCATCCTGTCGTGATGCTTTCACCGATCATCGCCGACCTCAGCACTAGAGGTACGATGCCGGGGCGGACACGCGATAGACGGCGAGAATTCGCAGAAGACGATCCACTCACCTTTGATCGTTTAGCTTATATCAAGCAACGCTTTCCGAGCCGGAAAGCACAATTCTGCACCGAGCACCTGAAACTGATGCCGATGTTGCGATGGCAGCGCGAGGCGTTCGGAGTAGGCGGCCAGTACGAGGGCGAGGAGTTCGAGCGATATGCTGGCGTGCGTCGGGATGAAAGCGAGAAGCGCAAATATGTCTTAGAGCGGGAATGGGATTCGATGTTTGACTGCTACCTTAATCGCCCGCTGGCAGCGTGGACAAAGCAGCAGTGCTTTGAGCTGGTGCATGCTCACGGCGAGCAGAGCAATCCTCTATACAGACTCGGCTTTAATCGTGTGGGCTGCGCGCCCTGCGTCAACTCGGGAAAGATGACGTTCTTGCATATGTCCAAAGACGGCCTGCGATGATCGAAAAAATCAGGGAGTGGGAGCAGCGCGTTGGGCGGACGTACTTCCCGCCGATGGTTCCCGGTCTGTATATCAACTGGATAGACGATGTTGTGCGGTGGGCACAAACATCCCACGGCGGACGACAGGCAAATATGTTTCGGGTGTTGAATGAGCGCCCTACTTGTGAATCGAAGTATGGATTATGCGAGTGATGCAAATGAAACTATCTGAATTAACCGAAGATCAAAAAGGTCATTTAGCTTGGAGGCTGGATCATAAAACCGGCACTGGCTATATCACAGCCTGTTGTATCGCTCGCGGAGAGCATGGCAACCCTGAGTTAGTTGAAATCTTCAAACAGGCAGGCATGACAGAACACGCAGCAAAAATTCATGCGCGTAAGGTTATCAATTACAAAATCCAAGATATGATGAAGCCCTGCCCTTTCTGCGGTGCAGGCAATCTTCTGTTGATGGATGACCCGCAAGTTAGCGAGTGGGCTATCACCTGCGCTAAATGCGATGTGACAATGGAATCTACAATTAGCCGTGAAGTGTTGATTCACAGGTGGAACAATCGAGTAGAGTAATTTATAGCTTATGAAGCTTTGGACTATAAAAGAGATTGCTGAGTTGGGGATATACTCTCTCTCATTTGTGAAACGAGCAATCTACATAAAGAAGACATTGAAAGTACATCGAGTTGATGGCTCACGCTCGCCGCGCGTCAAGCATTCTGATCTGGTTAAATGGCTTGGCGCTGACCCGATTGATGATGGAACTGTTGAAATTACCAAAACCATCAAGACCAAGGATAAGACGATCACTGCAACGTCTCGCATTGATCGCGAGTTACAGCCTGCACTTTTCGACCTCAAAGACTGAACCCTGAGAACCTCTGAGAACCTACCAGAACCTCTGAGAACCCGAACCTTTTTCACGCCTTCATTTTCCTTAACCACGCGCATGAAATGTGTGTTACTCATATCGCTGAAGTAAGAATTTTTGGCTCTCAGGTGTCCTGCAAAAATGAAGAGAACGATTCGGTGTGGCTGGTCACAACCACACAATTCCACAAAGGAGATAAGCATGAAGAAACTCATTCTCGCGATGGCGCTGCCAATGCTGAAGGTCATAGGCGCGGAATTGAAAGCGCTGGATGCTGACGACGAAGGCAACGATGATCTGGCCGGAGCGGCAATCATCTATGCGGCGGACGTGACAGAGGCTGTCAATAACAAGGCTCCGATTCCTTATCCGCCTGCTGTTCTGTTGCGCGGCGGGAAACCTGCTCAAGTTAAACCTCAAGACCTTACATCGACCAAACCTCTGGAGGTGTGATGCCTGAAGTTGGCCAGCTAGTCAGTTTTGGGCAAACAGTAATCATCATCTTTCTGCTTTTACTGTTTGCCCTTCGATTCTCTCCTCGTTGGGAGAGAGTTCGGATGCGCGAACTGGATGTGGCGGAGAAAGAAGCGCTCTCCAAATCGAAACAGGCTGACTCGCTGATTGGGCTTGCGGCGGTGATCGAAAGAGTAGCCGAGGCGCAAAGCAAGGTAACTGAAACCAATGAGGAGCTACGCATCTTTATTCGGGCGGCGATGCGAGAGCACGAGGGATTCAATAAGCGGTTAGGGGTTGTCGAAGAAGCCTTAAAAAAGGGCGGAAGTGGGAATGAAAACAAGTGAACAATTATATCGCGAAGAGGTAAGGCTGAAAATGATTCAGTGCCTCTATGAGTCCGAGCGGCCACTTCGGGCAAAGACTGTGCGGTCGCTACTGGATGACTTCAACCTCCCACTGACTTGGGAAGATTTCATGCGCCAGGTGAGTTGGCTCGTCTCGGAGCAGTTGATTCATTGCTTCCCGGACGACCTGGCTGAGCAGCGTAATGAGGTTGAATCACGCAGGTATGTCGGCTCGTGTTTGCAGATGGGCTTCGATTCAAAAGACGCGGGAAGAATCTTGCTCAAGATCCGCTCGAAGGGTCGCCATTATATCGAAGGCAATGAAGACGGGGTTAAAGGGGTCGCAAGGCCGTGACGGAACACAGGGGGGCAGAGCGTGGTCTGTATGACAGGCTGCAAAGAGAGGAGTTCACCAAAGCGCGTGAGTTCCTCGAAGGCAAGCTTGATGATGCCGCCTTCACCTATGAAGAGATTTGTCGCGCGTGCAAATCATCAATGCTGTTTGATGATGTCAAAGACATCACGCCTCAAGACCTGACGCGCTATCGCCAGCGGCGCGCACGCGCGGAACAACGTGCGCAAGTCGTTGCTCTGTTGGAAGCCGATGCAACGGCGATCCTCGATGGCGCGGCAAAGAATCCGACCGGCCTGCTGTCTAAGTTTGTCAGGAAACAACTGACGGAGCATATAGCAACCAGACTGGATGTAGAGCTAGGCGATCTTGGTGTTGTTGATGTGTCGCGCGAAGCTGCGCGACACGCGCTTGTAGAGCAGCGTGATCGCAAGCTTGATCTGGATGAGGAGAAGTTGGGGTTGGAAGCGAAACGAATCGCGTTGCAAGAGAGGCAGCTTGAGTTACAGAACGACAGGTTCACGATTGCCTCAGATACGTGGATGTTTATTTTACAGTGGCTGATGAACGAAGAGCCTGATCTGGCTGAGGCTCTCACACGCAAGAGCGATGAATTGCTTGTCAATCTTGAGGAACACGTAGCGGCGAATGCGTAAAAGTAAGTTCAAACTGCCAAAGAAGAAACAGACGCGGACACAGTTTCGCGAACTGGCGAAAGCTGCTGCTGAAGCGGTGCAACAGCAGCGAGCGGCGGCGCAGGTTGCCGCTGAATCGTTGTCTGCCGGTCGATCTGGCTTTACAGAGGCTGATGGTACGCGCGAAGCGCGATTGGAGCGGACACATAATTCCGCCCTCGAATTCGGTCGTACTTACCTGCCCCATTACTTTGAATCGGAAGGCGCTCCATTTCACGAGGCGCTCGATAAAGTTCTCAGCGGTGATTATAGCGATAACGATATCGAGCATTGGCGCAATAAGTATGGGCTGGAGGTTCATCGCGGCGATCCCGATTTGAACCTTACTGCGATAGAGATTGCGCGCGGACACGGCAAATCTGTTATTGCAAATCTGTGTGATTCATTGAGGCGCATCTGTCATGGGTTAGACCCTTATTTGATTATTGCAAGCGATACGTTTGCACAGGCAGGAGCGCAGCTTGAAGACATCAAGGACGAGCTTGCCAGCAACGAGAAGATCAGGGCTGATTTCGGCAACCTGAAGCCTGAGCGGGGATTGTGGCGAGAGGTTGAGTTGATTCAACGCGCCGACGGGCGCGTGGTCTGGCGAGAAGGGCAGATCATCACAACGAACAACGTGCGAGCTGATGCGCTCGGACGTGGCGGAAAGATGCGAGGCCGCAGGCACGGCGCGCAGCGTCCGACCTGCTTCAAAGGTGACGACCTCAGTAATGATGAAAATGTCATAACTAAAGAGCAGCGCGATAAAGAGTGGAACTGGTTGATGTCTGCGGTCATCCCCGCGATGGACCCGAAGCGCGGCCAGGTGCAGGTGATCGGAACGACAATTCACTTCGATTGCACGATAGCCAGGGCATCAAGGAAGAAAGACGAAGACGGCAACCGGTTATTCAGTTCGATCAAGTTCGCAGCGATGCGCCGGGACGAACAAGGCGAGTGGATATCAAACTGGCCTGCTCGATTCCCGACTACAAAGCTACTGAAGATCCGCGCGCTGCTGGGGCCGACGAAATTTGGCGCGGAGTATATGAACGATCCGCGCGACCCGGAGACGCAGTTATTTGTCATTGATCGCTTTGAGTGGTATTCGCCGGTTGCCCTGGAAAACAGAAGCCTCAGACGAGTGCTTTATGTTGATCCGAGCAAAGGCAAAAAGGGTAAAGGGAGAAAGAAGTCTGACTTCTCAGGCTTTGCCGATGTGCTGATTGATTCAGCCGAGCGCATCACGTTCATCCTTGATGCTTATCGAAAACGGCTCTCTCCAACGGCAGCAGAGGAAGAAATCCTGAAAGTTTATCCTCGAATGTTGCAAGAGCACCCAAATGCAGAATTGTGGATTGAAGAAAATTCCTTCGGCGATCTCTTAGGTGATCGGTTTCAAGAAAAACTGCGTAAGGCCGGGATTGATAAGGTGGTGCATACGCTGTTGCACACCGAAGAAAAGGCCGCGCGGCTGGATAGGCTCTCAGTGAGAATTGAAACCAAAGGCGTGCGCTTTCCTATCAAGTGGCAATCGGAAGAGCGGAGGCCGGAATTCTTCAGCGAGTTTGAAGATTATCCCGGTCCCTATGATGACACGATTGACGCAATCGAGTCGGCAGATTCGCTCGGCAGCCGTTCAGTAGCAGCCGCCAGTAGCGGCAAAGACCCACAGGGCGGCAACTCGCGCGAGCGAATGAAGCGTGATCAGGAGGGTCGCTGGATGGCAAGGCTGAGAGGCTTTGGAAGGCGCGCAGCTTGATATTTATAGGGCAGGCGTCTGCCTCTTCCTCGTCTGCTTCGGCAGAGACAAGAGGGGGTAGTTATAAGACCAAATTGCCCACAACGCAAAACGGCGTGAGGGAGCGCTCCAAGACCGCCTACCCGCAGTGGTCGTGGTGAACGGGAGAGAGGGTTAGCCTCAACACTCTCTCCCAAGTGAAGAAAGCGGACGCGAACAGAGTGAGTAAGAAGAAAGAAAAATTAAAGTCAAAGGCGCTCGTCAAACAGGCGGCGCGGGATCTCGGCGTCGAATATCAGAAGGGGATGCGGCTCGGCGATCTGATTCAGGGTGAAGCCACACGCATCGTCAAGCAGTCGGCGGCGTCCGTCAGCAGTGTTGATCGCGACGAAGACCAATGGCGCGGCATAACGCAGTCACGGCGAGACCTTCAACCGATTGAGCAGGATCGCCTGCTCGAAATCGCGCACTATCTCACGGCGCAAAACCTGCTCGGCGCAAAGATTCGAAAGACCAGGCGAGATTTCATCATTGGCGATGGCGTGACCTTCCAGGCCGAAGATAAGAATGAAATTCAGCCTCTCATAGAAGAGTTCTGGTATGACCCGATAAACAACATGGACGAATTCCAGGTTCAGATTGTTGATTATCTCGGCATCCAGGGCGAGTTGTTCATACCGGCCTTTACAAACTACTTCACCGGCAAGGTACAGCTTGGATGGATAGACGCATATGAAGTCGAGAATGTAATACCCGACGCACAGAATCGCCGTGTGATGCGCCAGGTTAAA
The DNA here is from genome assembly GCA_963804815.1 of Blastocatellia bacterium. Lineage (GTDB taxonomy): Bacteria > Acidobacteriota > Blastocatellia > UBA7656 > UBA7656 > DATEKX01. The sequence goes on from CAWDRU010000002.1 coordinate 1,430,513, forward strand.
TTGAAATCGATATCTCACGCCAGCCTTACGGCGATGGAGACTGTCAATCACAAGCGCCTCTACTCGGTCATCAATGTTGATCTGGTGCCAGGCTCAAAGAGCTTTAATTACCGATCCGGCGATATGTTCAGATACGGCATCAACTGCTCGCCAGATGCCACGCGCGGGCGCTCCGATTACGAACCGCTGGCCGACTATATAGATGCGTGGGACAAAGCCACCTTCAATGATCTTGAGCGGGTGGAATTACTGCTGAATTTCATCTGGGATGTGAAGCTAACCGGCAAGAGCGAACAGGAAATAGAGAAGTGGCTGGAAACCCAGATGGCACCGAGACCGGGTTCAATCAGGGCGCATAACGAAAACGCAGAGTGGGAAGCGGTCGCGCCTGATCTGAAGTTCACGGAGACGCGAATGCTGGCAAACGGGATTCGCAAGGATGTGCTGGGAGGCGCGGATTTATCTGAGTTCTTCTTTGGCATCACGGAAGGCGCGAATCGGGCCAGCTCTGAAAATCTTGAGCTGCCAATCCTCAAAGCGTTCCTGAGTCGCCAGAAGATCGTGAAAGCTGTATTTAGAGATTTCATTGATTTCGCGATTGATCAGAAGGCGCTCAAGAATCGCAAGTTCAAAGCCGGTTTGGAGACCGGCAGAATCAAGCGAGCATTCAAAGTACAGATGCCGGAGCTATCGACAAAGGATATCTCGCGCATCGGCTCGGTCTTCTCGCAGGCGACAGCCGCTCTCGATATGGCGGTCTCGCGCGGATGGCTGAGGAAAGAGACGGCGGCGCGCATCTTCGCATCGCTCGCCACGCAGATCGGCGTCGAGTATGACGTTGACGAGGAGATGAAGGCGGTAGCGAAAGAGAAGGATGCAGACGCGAATCAGGACTACACGCCGAACAGGTTGGAAGAGGCGAAGAAGTTGAAGGAAGTCGCGTGAAGCGATGAACGATGACGAGAAGCAAGTTGAATTTGACCGCCTGGTCAAACAGATCGTTGAAAAGATACTTCGCCAGGAGACCGAATCAATAGAAGCGGCGCGTGGCCTGCTGGAACAAACGCGGCTTGATGTCATCGCCAAGCTGGCCGAAGGCGGGCGCACCGAATGGGATTACTCCTGGCTGCGACAGGTGCAGGCCGCGCTGGGCACGCGCATCGAGCGGCTGAATCGAGAACTTGAGTTGAGGATGAATCAGGACATCAACAAAGTGTTCGATCTTGCAAATCAACTCGTTGACGAACCGGCGAAGGTGCTGATCGGGACGAGTCCGGTGCTCGGCGTCTCGCGCGAGGTCGCGCAGGTGGCTGCCTCCTTCAGCGCGACGATGATCAAAGATTTGACCAGCTCGGCGCAGGTAGCGATTGACGGCGTGATCCAGCGCGCGGCTGTTGGAGGCTTGACGGTACAGGATGCCATCAAGCAGATCGGTTCATCGCTTGATGATTCAAAGTTCGGGCCGATTGCCGCACGGGCCGAACGGATCTTCAGGACTGAGGTATTACGGGTGCAGTCAATCGCGACGCAAGCGCGAATGCAGGTAAACAAAGATGCGATGCGGCGGGCAGGATGGGCGCTCGGCAAACGATGGCTGGCAACGATTGATAAACGAGCGCGACTTTCGCACGTCATTGCGATGGGGCAAGAGCGCGAGGTTGAACAGCCTTTCATCGTGGGCGGCGAAGAGTTGATGTACCCGCGTGACCCGAATGGATCCGCAAGTCTGACGATCAATTGCCGGTGTGTAAGCAGCCCAACAGTTCAGAAAATTTTCAAGCTTGATAGAACTACAAAATTCGAGAGGTGAAAAATGGCAACCGATATAAAGAAGTTCAATTCGATCAAAGACGTTGACAGGGACGACATATTCAGCCGGTCGAAAGACGGCAAAACGTTCGTGCTGAGAGACGGCACAAAGGTCAGTGACGCGCTGATCAAAGAAGCGAAGACGGCTGACCAGGCAAAGTCGGCGGCGGTCTCTGCTGCCACGGCGTCGAAGATCGACCTTAACGATCCCGAATTCGTTAACAAGGTCTCTGCAATAGCGATGGAGGCGGCTCAAACGGTCATCAACCAAGCGCTGGCTAAGAAGTAGCAGCAATCGCGTTTATTTGCCCTGTGGCGAGTTTTGGGGTTCTACGGCTCGCCGCGGGGTGCGAAAACACGATTTGAGGCCATTTGAACCCTATTGAATGGCTTTCCAGATCAGATTTTTGAGGCAGATTTATGAAGATTCATATAACTAGGCAATCCGGCACAAGTCTGACTGACCTGATCGACAGGATAAGCGCATCGCTCAGAAAGACATTTCGCCAGCCGATACAAGATGAGCCGGTCTTCTATTACCCCAAAGAGGTCTTTGATGATTCGGTCATCGCCTGTAGTGAGATCGACGGGAAGACCTACAAGATCGCCTGGTCGATTGATGGCGATGAAGTGAAGTTTGGCGAGCCGGTTGAAGTCACAGAGTCATACGTTGAGGTCTCTGGAACCGGCCAGATGGATGGCGAAACTCAAATCCGGCAAGCCTGCCAACTCACGATCCGGCAAAGTCTCGACAAGGAAGGTTGGGCCTGGCGCTTTCAGGTCGTGGGCTGGGGGCTGAGCGCAACACGTCACATCTGGCGACAGGAAATCTTCGGGCAATCCCTTGTTGACTATGAATGGGAGAACCTCGGAGCGTTCGCCGATCATCCGACCGAGACCCAGATGCGCGAGCTTCCAGAACGCTCGATTCAAAGCAAGGTTGGCTGGTGGACCGGCTTTCTGATCACGGAGCAGGGGATGGATGCGACGCTGCATATCAAGCCCTCCGCTGACTGGCTACGCCAGGACTTGAACGCGGCCTACCAGGCTGGAAACCTCGATTTTTACGGAGCCTCAATTCTCGTTGGCATCCAGGCGAAGCAAGTAACCTGGACTGACCAAAAAACTGCAACTGATGTCGAGAGGGTCAAGCCGATCTCGATTGACATCGTAACCACAGCGGCGGCTAAAGGCCGCATGAAGTACGCCCTCGCGTCAACTCGCGAGCAGCAAGAAGGAGAACATCTGATGAACAAGAAAGCATTGTTGAGCCTATTAAGTTTCCTCAACAAAGAGCAATTTGAAAGCGTGCGCCAATCGCTCGTTACCGGAGGCGCTCAGGGCGTGACAACTCAATCCACAGCAGAGCAGGTCGTTGAAGCGATCCACGGTGACGAGAAAACAGTTGAACAGGCTATTGGCTTCATAGACGAAGCTTCAAGAGAAACAACGGCTGCGATTGCTCGACAGGCAGCAGGCGCGCTCTCCGACACTAAGGTGGAAGCGGATGAAATACCCTTCGAACGGATGCCTCTGTCATTTCGCCGCCTCGCAGTCTCACAGGCTATAAGCAATTCCGACCTGCCTGAAGCCGTGCGCCAGTCCGTCAGCAGGAAAGTGACTGATATGACAACCCTTGCGCAGGTAGAAACGTTGATCGAAACGACAAGGGATGCTCTCGGCATTATGGCTCAGGCGGGTCTGGTAGATAATCCGGGCGTTCAGGTCGGAGCGGATAGCGCCGACAAAATATCAATCGGCCTGGCTAAAGCGTTCGGCCTTTCGCGCGAGGAATACAACGGGATCGAATCGAGCTACCAGCGTTATTGTCGCCAATCGGGCGGCGGTCTCGGAGAGATTTCGCAGGGAGACTGGAACTCGGCAGATAAGCTGCTTTCAATTCAGCGCCTTTGGATTGACCTGACCGGTGACCGCGATGTGAGTGGCAGAGGCCGACAGGTGCAGCGGATCACGCGCCAGGCGACGTGGATCACCTCGGACTTCACGGAGCTTCTGTCGAACGTGATGCACAAACGGCTGTTGCGAGACTTCAGGTCATTGTCGCCCACCTGGCGTCGCATCGCCACGGTGAAAGATGTGCTGGACATGAAAACGCAATACGCAATCCTTATTGGCGAATTCGGCGATCTGCCGACTGTTGCAATGCAAGGCGATTATCTGGAGCCGTCTGCGTTGACCGATACGCAGGAAACCTACGCAATGGATAAGCGCGGGCGCGTTGTGTCGCTGGCGTGGGAGACGGTTGTCAATGATGACCTCGGCGGCTTTCTGCGCGTGTATGGAAAGCTGGGCCGGGCGGCTGCGCGCACACTGCTCAAGTTCGTCTGGAATACCCTCTTTATGGCGAATCCAACTCTTGCGGCTGATTCCAAAGCGTTGTTTCACGCCGATCATGGCAATTTGATAACCGATGCTCTGGGCACGCCTGGTCTGAAAGCGGCAATCACCGCGCTGCTCAATCAGACGGAGCCTGGCAGCAACGAGAAGATGGACGTGGACACGATGAACCTGACGCTGGCGGTTGCTCCGGGTGAATACCTCAACGCGCAAACGCTGACTGATTTCAACAATGCGGGAGGCGGGGAACAGGACGCTCTCGCGCAACTGGTCAGAAGGATGGGCATCACTCCAGTCGCAGTGCCGTTCTTCACAGATGCCAACGATTGGACGCTGATCACTTCGCCGCTTGATAGAGAGATCGTTGAAATCGGCTTCTATCAGGGTAACGAGGAACCGGAATTCTTCACGCAAAACGATCCCACACAGGGCGATTTTTTTGGTAAAGACACGGTGGCGAAATACAAGATTCGTCACGTCTATGGCGGCGCTCCGGTGGACTTCCGAGGGGCTGTGAAATCGGTAGTCGCTGACTAAGCTCGCAGCAAGGGACAAAGCGCCGGGATGTGCTATCCCGGCGCACTCAAACGGATTTTAATTTTCGGAGAAAATGACAATGAAACGAATTCAAAAATTACTTAGCTCTATGGTGGCAGCGGTGCTGATTCTCTCGGTGTCAGCAATCCCGCTCTATTCGACGCCGACTGCGTTCGCTCAGACACAGGCAAAGAACACACAACTGGCGCTTGCTTCAGCAGCTCGCACCACGAGCAGCAATAGCGCGACGTTCCCTGTAGGCGATGCAGATCAACTCATTGGCTTCCTGAAGGTCACTGCCACGATTGGAGGCACGCTCGATGTGAAGTTCCAGGACAGCCCGGATGGAGGTACAACCTGGTTTGACATTACAGGGGCAGCCTTTTCGCAGGTCTCATCCGGCTCGTCAACGCAGACGATTCAAGCAACTCGCATCTTCGGCAAGAACGTCAGGGCAATCTATACGATCAGCGGCGGCGGGGGCTTTACTTTCAGTGTGAGCTTTATAGCTTATAAAGGTTCGCCGATGGTCGTTGCGTCGAGCGATCTGAACGCCAGCAATCTCGGATCAGGAACAATCCCGGTAGCCAGGCTGAGCAGTATCGCCGCTTCAAATATGTCAGAGGAGGTAGTACGCACAGCATCGGTTACTGTGCCGACCGCTTCTGTGCTGACTTTGAATGGCACACCTGTAGCCCTGGTGGCCGCACCCGGAGCGAGCAAGGTCATCCTTATAGAAGAGATCACCTGCAAGCTTGTGTTCAACAGCGTGGCCTATACGGGCAGTAATGCGCTTGAATTCCGATACACGAACAGCAGCGGGGCAAAGGTAACAGCCGATTTATCATCGGCGTTTCTAAATTCGGCGAGCGGCACAAATTACGCGAGCGTGAAGAGTGTTGTGACGCAACTGACGCCGGTGGCAAATGCTGCCATTGTAGTATTCGTTCCTTCAGCCAATCCGGGCGCTGGGAATAGCGATCTGGTCTTTCAGATCAAATACCGCATCGTCACTCCGTAAGCCGGGGATTATTTAGCAATGGCAACAAAGGTCAGATCGGAATACATCACGCAGATCAATCGGCAGTTGAAGGACGGCGCGAAGGCGCTCGCGCCGCCTGATGTAGATAATCTGATTGATCGCGCGCTCGAAGTCTATAAGCGGAAGAAGCCGGGCGCTGTCGTTGTTGAACTCACAAGCGACGGCACTGGCAAATTCGCTGTTGCTGATCTGACCGGCTATGACGAAGAGATCAGCGGCGATCCGGAGATTGAATTTCCTGTTGTTGAGACCGGCGAGCCTGAATACCTTGATCGGCGTGCCTGGCAGTTTCGTCGCACGCCAGATGGATTGGTCATTCAGTTGTTCGACAGCCTTGCCGACGGCGAGCCGGTACGCTTCCACTTCAAAGGCGATCACTCGATTACCTCAGCAGGCTCGACAATCCCGGCCTCGGACTTCCACGCATTTTGCAAACTGGGCGCGGCGGAGGGGTGTGATGATCTTGCTGCGTACTTCACTCAAGTCAGCGAAAACGCAATGTTACAGGCTTCCGTAGCAGCCTATCAAACTAAGGATTCCAAGTATGCCCAGCGCGCGAAGGAACTGAGAAAGCAAGCGAATGAGCACTTCGGTATCAAAGAGGATGCGAGCGCTCCGGCAGCCTCGGTGACGAAGAATTGGGATACGTCGAACAGCCAGGGCGGAGAACGCTTGACTCACAGGAGGCGCTGGAGATGAGCAACCGGCAGATCGAAGTTCGCATAGATGTGACTGAGAATATTCGCTTTGACGAGTTCGAGCGCATATTTGATGAGACGATGCCGGGTTTTTTGCTGGCCGGACTGTTTAAGGTCGAAGGCGAAGCGCAAGGGAATTCTCCGTCCTACCGCGGCCTCTTTCGCGGCGGCATCCAGAACACACTTGAAAAGATTGCTCCTGTGACTTTGCAAGGCTTCGTGTTTTCGAGCGTCAATTACGCGCCGATCATCGAAGGCGTTGACGAATCCGGCAATGATGTTGAATTCGGTCGCAGGCCCGGAGCAGCCTTCCCTAACATTGGCGAGCTTAGATTGTGGGTTGAGCGTGTCATCAGTCCACCGGAAGAGAAAATAGACGATGTGACCTTTGCAGTTGGCCGGAAGATAGTCAGTCGAGGCATTAAGGCAAAGCGACCTATCGGCAATGCGCTTGATGCAAACAGAGAATTCATAAATCAGCAGATTGATAGAGGAGTCAGTGAGGTCTTCGACAAGCTATGATCGCTGAATCCGCCTTGAGAAGCGCGATAGTCGCAATTATTCAGTCGAGTGACTCAACGGCGCGTGTGCATCGCCGCTGGCGTTATCCCTCGCAGAATAACCTCGCGCAGTGGCTTGAACTCTTTCGAGATGAGAATCAGAAGATAAACACATATTGGGTTCGCAGAGTTCGCAGGATTCCTTTTTTATCGGGAGTGCCGAAACGCCTGGCAAGAGTCGAATACGTTTATGAAATCCGCTTTTATTTTGGCTTGATTGATTCTGATGTAAATGAAGAGGCGTCGGAAGAGCTGGCGCAGGCGGCTATTGATTCGCTGGCAGGTCTGTTTGAAGCCGACAACTCGCTCGGCCTTGGCCGTTGCGTGACGCATTCCGGGCTGGCGTTGCCAAATGATTTTGAAGACGTTTTGCTCGGAGACTGGGGCGCACATCGCGCCGTGATGCGGCTTGAAGTCACAGCCGCAAATGTTAATTGCTAGGGGGTAGATATGGCTGATGCTGATAAAGAGAAAAAAACTGAATTGGTCGATAGCTTCACAGTAATACCTGAAGCTGAACAGAAGGATAACCCGGACGCTATGAAAGTTCGACTGCGACGCATTATGACGACAAAGGGAAAGGACGAAGCGGAAATGCCGCTTGAGCCTGTCATCTGTGTCCCGGTGGATTACAAAGGCGAGTTCAATTACTGGCGGCCTGATGCCAGCAAACAAATCTTTGATGTTGATGCATTGACAGCAGCAGCGGCAGTGCGTACAGGCGGCTTTGAAGTCGATCCGAAATCCCGCATGAAACTCAAGTGAGTTTAGCGCGAGGCTGAGAGTGGAGGTGGATAGAGATGGGTGGCACAACAGAAGCATATAGATGGGCAGTTAGCCTGGTGAAGAAAGAGGCGGCATTCGGCACACAGGTACCGGACGCCGATCTGACGAAATGGATTGAAGTCAAAGAAGCTGAATTTGCCAAGATCGAAAAGCAGCGGCGAACCAATCAGCAATATGTCAACGGAGTTCGCGGATATACGAACTATCAGGTCCATACCAAAAAAGGTATGATTCGCCGCAAGTTCGATTTAAGCACGGAGATATTCTCCTGGCTGCTGCACTTGCAACTCGGCAATCTCACAACCACAGGTTCAGCCGATCCGTACAGTCACATGGATAAGCATCCTCCGATTTGCAATCTCTATCCCGCGTCTTTCAGCCTGATTGAAGGTATCGTCTGCTCCGGCCTGACCGGCACTCAGAAGCTCTACAAAGGGGCTGTGGTCAACAAACAGGAGATCACGATCAACAGCAAGCTTGAGATAGACCACACTGTCGAACTCCTGACGGATGGCAGCGAGACGGCAAAAACATCTTTCAGCTTTCCGACTACTCCGGAGGCAGTCAGCTATCTGCTTGGCGGAATGGTGACTCTGAAGTTAAACGCTTACGACGCTGGTTCTGATACTGACGTGAGCAGCCAGCTACAGCAGTTGAAGATTTCGATCAACAGCAACCTTGAGCCAACAAAGGCAGTCACCAATGGAGTCCTGGTGCCGCGCTACAAGTTCAAGAAAGACTCCCCGAAGATGGATATCGAGGCTACATTCTCGGCGGACAAGAGCGATGCGATCTACGGGTATTATGAGAATGAAACCCGGCTCCGCCTTCAGATGCTAATTGACCCGGCTCTGACGCCGCTCAGAACAGTCAACCTCGATGTTCCTGAGTGCTTCATAGATACCTGCGAACAGGGAGCCGATGATATTGAGCCGACGTTGAAGCTCAAGATCGAAGGGCTTGACGTGATCGCCAACACAGGCCCGGCCATCTGGGTAACAAAGACAGGCGTGGCGGCCTACCTGACGACCTAAAACTGATTGAAGGAGACATTAGAATGGAAACGAAACTCGGCGCAAGTGTATTTCAATCTCAAGAAGTTAAGCTGTACTCATATGAGATACCGCACGTAGAGACAGGCGAGATAATTGGGCAGATGTTTCTGGCAGGGTTTAAGCAGCCTGTTCTTGATAAGTACCGAGACATCAGAAATGGGGAAGGACGCAAGCGCGGGGATGAGGCAAAGGCGCGAGCCTTCCTGTTCAAGAAAGTATACAGGAAGTTTGAATTCACTGAAGAACTCAAAGGACAAGGCGCTGAACTTGATCTCGGTGATTGCCCAAATGAAACCGAGTGGTGGCTAAAAGAGTGCGAAATGGTTGTTGATGCAGTGATCATCAAACATTTGGGCGAGGTCTTCCCGGACGTTGACGTAAAAAAATAGAGACAGCCGCTCGTCTGATTCTCAAAAGCGGCGAAGACGAAAATCCTTATGTGAGATTTGGGCATAACCAAAACTGCTCCGAAAGGATTTGGGAAGATGAGAATCAACTGATAGGCGAGCGAGAGGTGGTGGAGCGCAAGTGCGAGGCTTGCCGTGAGGATTGGAAGCTATGGGATTCGATACTAAAGAACACGGCAGACGAGAAGACCGGCGAGCAAACAACGCTCTATGGAGACCTTGCTTATCGTGGCTTCTCACTTGTCAGGAAAGTTTGTGATTACCACTTCCCGCTTGAAAGACTTGAAGCCTTCGACTACGAATTGCTGCAAGTTGTGTATGGCGCAATCAAGCAAAGAGAAAGCTTCAAAATTTGGGAACGTAATAGCGAATTGGAGAAGGACTAGTGCCCGAAGGAAACCGCAGAATCGGCGCAGAGGTGTTCATTAAAGCGACCGAAGCCCGTGATACGCTTCGCTCCGTGAAGGATGATGTAAGCGCATTAGGAAGCGAAGCGGAGAAGGCCAGCAATAGGGCCAGCACTGCGATGAACGGTGTAGCTTCATCTGCGAAAGCCACGGCTGCTGCGCTCGGTGCTACCAGCACAGCAGCCAATGGCGCGGCTGGGGGATTGGCTCCATTGTTGACTCGCCAGCAGCAACTGAGCGCCGAGTCGGCAAAGCTTACGCAAGGTATAGGCGTTCTTCAACGCGCGCTTGAGCGCACACCAGCAGCGGCCTCTGTAATCAACCCCCTACTGGAACAGATGGCCGTTCGGAAAAACGAGGTAACTCAGGAGTCACTGAAGCTCGGAAATCAAATTAAAACCACAAACGAGAACATGGGCAAGACGGGCGGTATCGTTGGCGTTCTGCAAAGCATCCTGACCGCCCACACGACGCAAATCAGCAGTCAGGGTACGGCATGGGCCGGAGCTGACAGCGCAATGCAGGCGGCGACAAGGGCGCTCGGCGGGGTTACGATTGCCACAAGTTTAGGATTAACGGCCATCGGCTTGTTAATCCCCGTTGTCTATAAACTCATCACTGGCAAGCGAGAACTGGCCGAAATCACGAAAGACTTGGTTGAAAAAGATATTGCGCTCGCCAATGCATTCAGCCATCTCGTAAGCAACGGCAACGATGTTGACGGGTCATTACGACGCCAGGCGGAGAGCTACAAAAAGATTCTTGCCGCTGATATATCGGCGCTGTTGACTGTATACGTTGCTCAATTTAAGCGATTAACAACCGCGCAGGATGAGCAGAAACAAAGCAACGACAGGGTGACGCAGGCGCAAGCGGCATACAATGCAGCCCTTGAGCAGAACAACAAGATCGCTCAAGGCACTTTGCCGCTGACGGGGGAAGTTGGCGCGATGGTCGATTTTTACCGGCAGTCAACGGAGAAGGCTACTGAGGCGCAAGGGAAACAGAACAAAGAAGTGGCAGGAACGATTGATGCGCTCAAGGCCATGCATCAGGCAGGTGTAATTACCACAGAGGGGATGTATGCAATGGCTCGAAGCGCGGGCGCTGAGGCTGATGCCCTCGCTCGGCTGCGAGCAGAACTCGAAAACACCAAAACGGCGGAGGATAAATTTTTCGATTCACTTGCAAAACAGGACGCAGGCTTTGCTACTCAGTCAACGAATGCGGGCCTCATTCAGCAAATGATTAATATAGGCGCGAATCTTGAGGCTGTAATGAAGATACCGGGCGAAACATTTCGCACTGCGGTCTTATCTCAGCAGGGCGAACTTGAAAAGTTCAAAAAGACAATTCAAGGGATGACGTTGACGCAAGCCGGATACAACGCTTTTGTTGCCGACTTGCCTAAGCTGCTTCGCGATGCGCTTGGCGAAGTTCAAGCGATTGATAGGGGCATGAAGAATCTTGCCGACAATACGAAGCAGGCAGAAGCGGCAGCTCGCTCTCTTGAGTCCTTCATAAGCCAGTTGAGACAGAAAGCGGATACGGCAGCAGCAAAGACTGGGGATGATTCATTTGAGAAACAGATAGCGATTGTGCAGGCTGCAAGCGCAAAGCTGTACCGCGAATTGGCGGCGATGAGAGATAAGGATGCGGTACAACATATTATTGCCTCAGACCTCATCATAAAGATTGAAAAACACGCGCTGACAGAGATTCAAAATAAGCGTATTGCGGCGTTAGTAGATGTTGAAGACAGGCTCAAAAAGATAAGAGCAGCAGGTGTTTTGGATGAAATCGAACGTCACAAGCAGGAGATCGAAACTAAGCTTTCGGCAGATAATGATTACCTGCGCAAGCTGGGCTTCTCAGAGCAGGAAGCAAAGGAAAAACTGATCCGGTTCAGGCAGGCTCGTGAGGAAGAATATTTTCGCTGGCTCAATGATGAATATACCAAGTTCACCGTAAAAGCTCTTGATGCTGAAAGGAACTTAGCTGGCGAAATATTCAAGATCAGGGAAAAGCTATTTGCTGACATTCAGAAAAGTAACGTGCTTTGGTGGAGACAGCAAACCAAGTTGGGAGTTGACACAGTAAAAGAACAGGTTAAGGTGATGAATGAGCTAGTGAATCACTTCGCTCGCGGCGGGGCTGCGGGGCCTAAAATCCTTGACCCTTTCCTGCTCGCAAAAGTAGTTCTGGAACTTGATAGGCTGGGTGTGTCTTGGCAGCACGTTGACCGCGTATTCGGCTCCGCATCTCGCACGTTGGAGCAGCTAAATCGCCGAATGCAGATTCTCTATGGCGATATGAGCACAGGCCAAAGAATTGTTGCCAGCTTCTCGGATTCAATGCAAAGCTTCCAAGCGGATTGGATCGAGTCAGGCGCTATCTTCCAACTCGTAGCAGACGGTATTGCCTCATCTATGGAAGCGATGGAAGCGCGAGGTGAAGATTTCGGCGCGAATATGAAGGCAATGTTTCTGGATATGGTCGCGCAAATCGCTGCCTACTTCGGACGGCTGTTTATCTCGATGGGCGCTGGGATGCTGTTCGTAAATCCCGCTGCTGGAATTGGTTTGATAGCTGCCGGAACCGCGCTGATGGCTCTTTCAGGTGTATTCGCAGGCTTAGCTTCAAAGGCGCACGAAGCGGCTCGCGCCAGCGGCAGCAGTGCAAGTGCTGCCGCTGGTGGCTCAGCCAGTACAGGAGCCGCGACAGGCGGAACCAGAACGCAGCATCCGCCGAATGTGATTCCATTCCCAACGAGCGGCAGTTCGTCAGCGGTCACCTTCGATGCGAGCGACACAAATCAATTAGTTACTCGGCTTCTCGCGAAGCATCAAGTCATCACAGTTCCAACATCAAAAAATAAACATCGCCCTGCACTCAAGCAGGCTGTGGGAGGTTAGAGCTATGGCGGTGTTTCCTGTTCAGGCCACCTGGGGATATGCAACCGGAGTAAGCTTTGATGAGATTCAAAGGGTATACGCAGACCTTACTTATCGCCGTTACTTAAAATCAACTGCTGCTCATAAGATGCGCGCACTTCAACTGGATGACATCAGTCAGACCGAATATGACTCGCTTGAGGCTTTCTTCATAGCACGAAAACAGGCTTCGTCTCCGAACGATCAATTCATCATTTATGACCCGAATGTGGTGAACTCGATTGACCTCTCTGGCGCAAGCGCTACAGGCAAGCACACTGCTATTTTTCTGGATAAAGAGATCAGTTTTACGCGCGACGGACCTTGCTCATATTCGGGGTCAATGAACGTCCTTTTTCTCGATTGAATGAACCGCTATGCGAACTTTACCAGCAGGCATCACGGCACTGATCAGCGCACAAAGCACCCGCGCGCCGTGCTTTCTTGTCGAGATTCAGTGGCCTGCACCTGCTGGCACGAAATACTACTCCTCTGGCGAGTTTGTACATTGGAACGGGCACGACTGGGAACCGAATCGCGCGATGTCAATCCCTACCTTCGAGGCAGGGTTGATAGATCGAAAGCACACCGATTTTTCGAGGCTGCAAATCAAATTTGACAATCTTGCCGATAACGGCTCATCAAGCTTTCCATTCACCGGCCTTGAGGGTGCGCAGAATCTTGAGGATGCAAAGGTATTCGTTCACATCTACTCACCTGATGCCGCGGACGGCATTGCCAATGTGTGGTGGGGCTTCACAGCCGCGCGTGATTTTAGCGGTGAAGAGAAGACGGTAACAATTTCGGCAAGCTTCTATTGGGATTCGCTTGATTCGCCGCTTCCTTCAAAGCAACTTCAAAACATAGGCTTCAATCCGACTGACGAAAGCGGCCAGAATACCGAAGAGGATCAGGCAGAACTCGCTGTGCCGGTTATGTATGGTGCAGGTGATATGAAAGTGCGCCCTCTGATCTATCGCAAAAAGACAGAGGGCAGCCTGCTGCATTGTAACTTCATCCTTTCGGGGTGTAATGGTCAGGCGTTTTCTGCGAGCGACGTGACGAAGAATGGTACGAAGCTCTTCGGAAATACCTCTGCGGTCGATGTTGAGTTTCTGACAGGATCATCCGGCCAGACTGCCCCGGCAAATCTATCGCGATTCCCGGACGGAGGCGCGCATCCGAACGTCGCTTATGCTTATGCGGTCTTTCCGATCACGAACGAGATCAAAGACCAGCTTGATGGTCTGGACTCAAACGATATAAAGATGACCATCGCAAATGGCCGCCCGCTGCTCGATACCGGCGTGCCCAGCGAAAACCCAGTCTTAATATTGAAGGATATGCTGCGCGATCCGAACTTCTCTCTCGGATTGCCTTCCAGCGCGTTTGATGCGACTGCGATCACCAGTGCTGCGACCTATGCCGGTACGCGCTACCAGATGCGCTACGAACTGCACAAGCAACGCTCAGCGATTGATCTTGTGCAGTATATGCTCGCGAACTTCCATGGGTTCGTCACCTTTGAAAACGGCTTAATCCAGATCAAGTGCAAACGGAATAATGAGAGCAGCGTTGCGACGTTTGCCACCTGCGATTCAGGAGTTTCTGGCAGGAAGATTCACAACGATTTTGTTGATGTGACGATCAAAGATTCGAGCGAGTTGATAAATCAGGTCACGGTTAAGTATCGAAAGAAGAAACGCGCCTGGCGAGCCGTTACCCTTTATGATCCAAATGCGCAAGCCAGAGCAGGGGGCACACAGAAGCGAGTTGTAGAGGATGAATTCGATTTCGGCGAAGACGGCGGTGTCTATGATGAAACGCAGGCACAGATACTGGCGGCGATTGCTGTTAGAGAAGAGCAAAATGGGAATCTGTTTATAAAGTTTTCAACACCGTTTTGGGACGGGATTGGAATAGCAATCGGAGACGTGATAACGGTCAAGTCTCCTGACATCTTCAACAACGGAACGAATCAAACTTTTCGAGTAACCAAACAGACAATCGAAACCGAGGGCGAATATCTCATTCACTTCGAATGCCAGATATATAAGACAGCCATCTATAATGATGACGCTACTGCGCTTGGCGTTGATCTGCTGCGAGGGGGAGACGCGACGGATGCGCAAGGCCGCCCGCCTGATGTCATTCCAATAAGCCTTCAAATTCTTTCAGTTGGCACTAACGACACGGAAGGCAAGATCGCAACCATACGCGCGAATTTCACGCTCCCTGCTTTCGACCCGGCGACCGAGCAAAGCGACGGCATTTTTAGAGAATCACCAATCTCTGAAGTTGAGATATGGTGGTTTTACGACAACGAAAGCATCAACCAGGCGCGGCTCGGTGTGAGCCGGAAAGTGGTGCAGGGCACGACCCCGCAGAATTCGTTTGCTGACTTCGAGGTCGATTATAGAAAGAACCGCATAGTAGTCGCCTACTTTGTGGCGGTGGGTCCGAACCGCGCGCGCGCACCCCTGGGCAAGATTCCAGACCCTACGCGCGTAACAACCCTAACAGCGAATCTTTCATCAACCGGCGCGACGGCCTCAGTAGCCGCAACGACTCTTTTCCTTCTAACTGAGTTCGTGCAGATTGAAAAAGAGATACTTCAGATCGTCAGCAAAACCAGCAACACGTTGACGTTTGTGAATACGGCAGGCATGCGCACACCGCTTCTCGACACAGGCTCAATCGCGCACCCTTCAGGAACCGAAGTGGCCATTGCGAGGGATAGCTATCCAGCCCTGGTTATTTCGCTTGCCGCACTGCGATTCAATTACAGTGTGATCGTCGCGCGAGACATCCAGCAGCGCGGCGGCGACGGCCTGCGTGTGAGATGGACTGACGCGGATCCCGACAACGTTGAAGACTACTTTGTCGTGTGGTCCTCTGACGCGGATGCTGGAACGAATCCGGCAAAACTAGGAGTGGCGAATCCGGCCTGGTACCTTGCTAACCCTCTTGCTCCTCCCGCAGGGATCAAAATTGTACCTGCTTCACGTCAGAAGCATGTAATTATCCCGCAAGAGGATATTGGGGCAGTTGGCACGGTCATCTTCGTGCGCATCTTCGCCCGAAACGGAAAGAGCAATTATTCGGCAACGCTTTCGGCAACAGGCGGCCCTTCGAGCAATGGATTGCTCACCAATAGCGTGGCCGCAGGCGGTACAGCGCCGCCGACTGATGCGCCGAGCACACCCACTGCTGCTCTCGTTACTTTCAATCAACTAACTGTTGGGACGACTGGCGAAGCGGATGTAGTCTTGAAAATCTTCGCCAGCCAGGCTAACAACGCGCTCACCTTTCAGGCCGTTAATACTACAGCGATAATCGCGGTGTACGCCGACCCTAAAGGGAAAGAGCATCACAAGCACTTTCAGGTTAAAGACCTGACGGCGACATTTGTGGAAATACCTCGCTCGTGGACGCTCGGCGGATTGTATACGTGGACTTCTAATATTGCTGTGAGCGGGGGCGGCGGCAAGCTCGCTTCAGCGACGGCGGCGATCCAGATCGCGGCGGGCGGCTTTGGGCTTGCCGCCGCGGGAATCACTGGGCTAGCGATTACTTCCATCACCCCGATCAATGCCCATCACAGCTACGTGAACTACAGCTATGTGCAGCCCGCAACGCCTGTGCTTTTAGTTGCTGAGCAGGTGCTTGAGAAGCTCGCCGGTGAATCTTCTTTCAGTGAAGAAAAACACCGGTATGTTTTAGGGGATACGAGCCGCCTTGTCGCAGGCACGATCACGGCGAAGCTGAAGGTGAAACATCCTAAAGCAAACGCCGCGCAGTATCAGATCAAGCTCTTGTCTGCTGACGGAAGCTCGGTCACCAGTTCTGCTGCCAACAACACAAGTCAGGACGATGACACTGCCGCTCCTAACAACGGGGTAGCGATAACGATCAAAAAAGCAAAGCTCAAGAGCGGGGGCAAGCTGCTGGTTCGGTTCCTGCTGCCTGTGACGCAGATGGCCTCGCATCAGAAGAACGTCCTGATCATCCACGACAATAACTCAACGGGAACAGGGCGGAAGTTCTACGACCCGGCTGACTCGGCCTGGGTGACTACTTATTCAGATGGCGCAACAGAGCTTGATCTTGCGAAGGGCGGCGTCGAAGGTCTGCACATAAAGAAGAGTGAAATCTTTGTCGGAGGGCGGACGCAGTTCTTCGTCCGCATCGGGGTATATAACGCATTCAACGGCGGCACTGCGACCTATTCAAGCGATATCGGCAACCCGATCACGCAGGCGGCTTCAGAGGCTGATTCCATCGGTCAGGATGCAGCAGCGCCCGATCTGCTGCCCACGCCGCTGCTACGGTTCAAACGAGGCAAGCTTGTCGCAAAGATGAATATGGACACCGTGGCCAATGTCCAGACTTTGAAGAACCGTGTCGATTTATGCGTTTACGATGGCAGCAACTCATTAAATTTAGACGACCCGACGAGCGAAGTTATTGTCGCTGGCCTCGTCTTCTATCAGGTATCTGAGCCGCATAAGACGCTGCCTTTCGATCTGGATCAGTTGAAACGAATGTTCGGAGCTGGCGCGAGCCTGCGTTGTCGGTTCAGGCTGACGAATGACGTAGCCCCTACTACTTCGGGTGATTCAAATCTGCTTCCACTCAGTACGCAGAAAGACACCACGACCCTCTATAACCCGGTGAACATGCTGCGCAACGGCCATTTCGTGATGAACGACGGGACGGTCGCCAAACACTGGCAGCCATACAACCCGAATAACGGCAACTTCGGCACCCTCGATCAAACGGGCAAGCTGAGGCTCGATAAGCCGGAACACCGCGCGAAGTGGCGCGACACGAATAACCAGAATGATCAGCGCTTTCTGACTCAGAATCTTGGCAAGACCTTTTTCAAAAATGAGTTTTTCTCCTTCAGCTGGAACGTCTACAGCAACGGGACGCCAACGATTGATGAGTTTGTGATCGGCCTCTACACGCAGAAGACACTCACGAACACCATCTCAGGCAGCGCGGGGGGTAATCTCGTAAACGGTAGCGGATTCGTGACCGACGGCGTGAAGGTCGGATCGGTTATCGGCAACGGGACCGAGTGGCGCACGGTGACCGCTGTCACCGCTACGCAACTGACGGTAGATCGCAACTGGTCGGCAAACTTCAGCGGCACGTCAGGCTTTGCCCTGATCCCGCAGGCCACAAGACTGCCCCAGACTAATCTCGCGCTCACTACGGCAGACCGCTATCAGAAGGGGACGGTGTTCACCGACACCGATCTCGACACCTCACGCGATGTCTATTTCGTCGTGGTGCTAAGAGACGTTGTTGACACAACAACCTTCCCGTTTGTGGACGCGCTCTGTATGAACGCGGGGCAGGAGTCGGGAGGCTATCAGCGGTCGGTTGCGAGCTTTGAGACGAACTTCGCGAACACGGGTGAAAACTTCGACAGCCAACCCACGGGCGGCTCATCAAGTGGCGGCGCACAGCCCCCCGGAGGCGGGTCAGGCGGACCCGGCGTCATTTTGCCAATCGTCAATTAGAGGGAATATGCCAAGACACTTAGGCCGAAAATCACAGCTCATTACGGAGGCGGCAGAGCGCGAAAACGCGGCGCTCTTAGCCTTGCAAACGGCAGAGCCTCATCGGGTAATGGGACTGGCCGAAGAGGTGAGCCGTGCGAGGGCAGATAAAGAGCGGGCGAAGTCTCAACCTGAAGATCTATTCGAATGCGCCTGGTGTAGGGATGGCAAAGACGAGTCAGGTGAATTCAGAAGCAAAGGCCGCGTCGTGCTCGAAGTGACTGCGGTCTGCGAGTTCGATAAGAAAGGCGAGACCGTTCGTGAGATTCGTTCACGCGAACAACCTTTCTATCTGGTTTCCTGTCGAGGATGTAACAGGAGGCTTGGCACTGTCGAGCATGTGATGGAGTAAAAATAAAATGCCGTTTGAAATGAATTACACGGATTCTGCGGGCGCGAATCACCCGAACTCATACTGGGTGATCAAGTTCCTGACCCTCAACGACCCGAACCAGACCGGCAACGTCATCTTCTTCGGGTATCACGATTCGGCCTCGTATGACGCGGGGCTTGGCGCAATAGATCAGCGTCGCTATGACATAACGGAACCTGCGCTTTACGATTTTTCTTTTGGGCAGGGGCGGTATCCGCAAGAAACCGCTTTCTTCTTCATCATGGAGGATCGCGCGCTCGACATTGATGATTTCTTCGGCCCCGCGGACGTGCTGTCTTTCGTCAAAGTTCTACGTGTTGAGGTTGGTTCTGCCGGGTCGTCACAGGTCGTCGTGACGTTTCCGGTTCAGGTTAACGGCGCGAATTTTACAGATGGGGTGACGATAAAGATCAACGGCGTAGCGGCGACTATTGTCTCAGCCGTGAGAAGCCCTGTTGACGTGCTGACCTACACCATTAGCGAAGTCGTCGGCCCGACCGATGTGGTGACATGGGAGTATGACCGATCTGCGGGTGTAATGGAGGACACGGGGTCATCTCCTTTGCAGAGCTTCACGCCCGTAACGGCACGGAACACAGTCGGCTCCTACCTGCGTTTTAACGACGCTAAGAATTCGATTCACCTTGCTCATATTTTTTAAGGAGAGTTATGGCTAATAATTACGAAGCAAAAGACGCGAACGATGTCACGGTAGAATTTGAATCAACTGATATTGGTAGCGGGGTGCAGCGCCCCGGCGTCGACATCAAGACGGCAGCCGCAGGCGCGCTGGTAGACATCGGAAACTCTACGAGCACGGCGGCTATTATCACGGACACCACGGGGACTGTGATTGGCTTTCTTCGGGGGCTTGTAAAGCTCTGGATCACGCGACTGCCAGCTGCACTTGGCCAAGCCGGTATGGACGCTTCAATGTCTGTGGCCATCGCAAACAACCAATCTGCTGTGCCGATCAGCGGCACAGTCTTAAACGGCGGCCCGGCCTGGACTCAGATAATCACTCCAACGTCGAGCGCTGATTTATCTGCGTCACCGGCGAATCTGACGCCCGCCCCAACGAGCGGCCAGCATACGGTCATAGAGTCGGTCACTGTTAGCGCCGCTGTTGCGATGATCGTAACCCTAACGGAAGAAACAACCGGCCTCGTCATTAAAGTCTTCAACCTGACATCAGGCAATCTGAACGCAGAATGGAATCCTCCTAATGGCGTTCGACTGGCTCAGGTCAACAAGAAACTGCAAGGCCAGTCTGATGGAGCAGGTCAGGTAGACATAACCGTAATTTCTCATAGCACACCATAGCCGGGGTGAAACGAAAATGTCAGCAATTTGGAACATCAAAAAGAATCCAATCGAGCAGGGCGCTACTTTTGAGCGCACTATTCGAATAGCCGACACTGACATCACCGATTGGGCTATTACGATGTGCCTCAAGGATGATGTGACCGGCGATGAAGTTGAGCTTGATGGCGACAACGGCGGCATCATCATGACCGACGCGCCGGAGGGTGAATTCAAGGTGCTGTTGACCGATGAACAGACGGCGCTGATCACCTGGATAGCAGGCAAGCACGAAATATTTGCCAGCCTGCCTGACGGGACAAAGCGGCGGCTGCTGACTGGCACTGTCAAAGTAGAACCAAAGGTGTGCTGATATGTCCGATATAGCGATCACAGAACAGACCACAGCGATAACGGTTATAGAGGAATCTACAACCGTGCAGGTGGTTGAGTCTGAGCAGATTCTGGTGACAGAGATCGGCATTCAGGGTCCTGCCGGACCGCCTGGCATTGACCTCTTTTATCAGCACGATCAACTGGTGGCATCAGACACCTGGACGATCAATCATCAGCTTGGAAAGCATCCAGCAATCACAGTTGTTGACTCAGGCGGCAACGTGGTTGTTGGGGACATAACCTATAACGATATCAACACTGCCATCGTGTATTTCAGCGTGCCGTTCGGTGGCAATGCTTATTGCAATTAAGGAGAATTATGCCGAAGTTTCTTAACGAGACGAGCATCCCTCATTTGTGCGGAGGCTCTGAAGCGCCGAATCTGGCAATTGCTAGCGGCATAGCCGGGACTGGCGCTGAGGGTGTCGCTGATGGAACCGATGAAGCTGGGGTGATCGTTTTAATAACCGGATCAGCTCCATCAACTGGAGGAAACATCTTTACTCTAGAATTCAGCGTGCCTTATAGCTTTGTTGGCGATTCACCCTTCGTGGTGATTGCCCCTGTCAATGTTGCGGCAGCTGCCTTGACGCCCAATCAAATGATCTTTGCCGACCTCGGCAGCAGCGGGAATGAGTATATCCAATTCACCGCTGGTAGTGAGGCGCTTGAACCCAGTACTCAATATAGATGGGTGTATCACGTCATCGGTCGCCGCGCTTAGTCAACAGATTAAAGGAGTCCAACAATGAAATTTTTAGCGCCGCTCGATATGGTGAAGAACGAAATCCGCAACTTCGTACTTCACCTGCTGGCAAGCAATCCCGGAAGCCCGACAGAGGGGCAGCAGTATCACAATACGACTGACCATCACCCGTATTATCACAACGGCTCGGCGTTCAAAGACCTGACCGATGCCGAGAAACTCAATGGCCAAGCTGGGTCTTTCTACCAGAGCCGAGCCAACCACACAGGCACTCAAACAGCCAGCACTATCTCAGACTTTGATACTCAGGTGCGCACGAGCCGACTTGACCAGATGGCCGCGCCAGCGGCGGCGGTCAGTATGAACAGCCAGCGACTGACGAACCTGCCTGCGCCTGGAGCGGCAAGCGATCCTGCCACCAAGTCCTATGTTGATTCACTGAGCGCGGGGCTTGATGTAAAGGCGAGTGTGCGAGCGGCAACGACAGCCAACATCACCCTGTCAGGGACGCAGACGATTGACGGGGTTGTGCTAATTGCTGGTGATAGAGTGCTGGCGAAAAACCAGACGACTGGCTCCGAGAACGGCATTTACGCAGTCGCCTCTGGAGCCTGGAGCCGTGCAGCCGACGCGGACTCGGACCCCGAAATGACAGGCGGCTCATTCGTCTTTGTTGAGGAAGGTACACTCAATCAGGATACGGGATGGGTTCTCTCGACCAATAACCCCATCACGCTCAACACAACCAGTCTGACCTTTACGCAGTTTTCAGCAGCCGGAATCATCCAGGCTGGCGCTGGACTCACTAAGACTGGCAATACGCTCGATGTTGGTACCGCAAGCAGCGGCCGCATCGTTGTGAATGCCGACGACATTGACTTGGCTTCAGGCATTATCGCGCCAGGCACTTATGAGAGCCTGACGGTGGACACGTATGGACGCGCCACAGCAGGCACAAACCCCTACCGAGTTAAGAAATACAGCGCCACTATTGGCGACGGCTCGGCGACCTCGATCACGATCACGCAGGGCGTACACGGCTGCGCGAGCGACAGAACCAATTCTGTCTTTCTGCTAGAAGAATCGTCCGGTGATCAGGTCTTTGCTAACGTGACAGTCGCGAGCAACGGCAATGTGACAATCGTTTTCGCTGTCGCGCCCTCAACGAATGCTTATAGAGTGACAATTTTAGGATAGCTTCGAGATGCTTCATTATAGACATCTAAAGAAGAAAGAAGGACTAAATCAATGAGTGAAAAGACACAAGAACTGCCAGCGCCGAAAATGAATCTTGAGATTACTCACGACCTATCAGTCGTTAGAACGATAATCGGCGAAATGGTCAATGCCCTAAATGAAGGGCCGCGTTCACGCGAAAGGTCGCTTGTGATAACGAAGCTTCAAGAAGCTGAAATGTGGGCGTTGCAGGCACAGGCCCACGAGTAAGCCAGAACGCATCATTAATATAATGTCAAAAGGTCTTTGAAAGGCGTTTGAAGCCCGTTCAAACGCCTTTCAATTTGCACCAAATTGAGGTGTTCTAATAGGGAGAGACGATAATGAGGACTTGGCGTTATTACTACAAGAACCAAGAGGGAGAGGCAAAAAGCATTGTCATCAGCGAAGCCACACGCCGCAAAGCTGATGCGAAATTTGTAGCAATTACAAGATGTTTTGAAGCTGAAAAGATTGAGTCTATAAATAGCGGCGCTAATTTACCTCCACGCAACCCACAGTTACGTGGGCATAGCTTGGGAGATTGGTGGAAAACACGGCGATGGTTTACTTTCGCTCCATCCAAGCGCGCGGAAAATTATATGATTAAAGAGTTGAAAAAAGAGAATTGGTGGACTCGCACCGTTCTGTTATTGCTCGTTCCCGCTGCTGCTCTTGTCCTGTTTGCGGGTAACTTTGGAGAGTGGCTACAGCAATGGGCAGACAGGAAAGAGTTGATAATTAAAAGATGGGCTAATCGAGCAAGAAATGAGCGTATGTAAGTTGTTGATTCTACGTACGGGCGACCATGACGGAAATTATGCAAAATTCGGACGATTAATATGCAAAATTCGGACGAAAATTATGCAAAGCTGTACCCACTTAATTAGAAGCCTGAAAGCTAATGCAGGATGCATAGCCGCATATCACTCAAATCCTCTGAAATTATTTTGTTGCAACGTTGTTTCATCTGTGATACAGTCCGATATTGAAAGGAGGCCGGACATGGCAAGTTTCAATAAGATAATCATTGTTGGGTATTTAGGGAGAGACCCTGAGCTTAAGTACACGCCGCAGGGCACAGCCATTTGTGATTTCTCGGTCGCTACGACCGAGCGGCGCAAAGACAAATCGGGCGAGATGCAGGAGGTCACAACCTGGTTTCGCGTAAGTCTATTTGGGCGACAGGCAGAGGTCGCAAGCCAGTACCTTACAAAAGGTCGGCAGGTTTACGTCGAAGGCCAGCTTTCTCAGCGCGACTGGACTGATAAGGATGGAAACACCCGCACGAGCCTCGAAGTGCGCGGCAGCGAGATTCAATTTCTGTCACCGGCCTCTGAAACCGTCGAGCCTCCTCAGTCGGCAGCCGCAAAGGCTACGGCAAGTTCGTCCGGCGATACTCGAAAGCCGCAGCCCGCGCGACAGAAGGCGCGCGCCGTCGAAGAGGACGAAATACCGTTTTAGATCGACTGGCACCAGTGCATTGATGTTCACGCAAGAGGCGCATGCAACAAGCTTGCGCCTCTAATTGCTAGATCAACGGCGGGCTGTTAATATCTACTTCTATGCGCATGCGGAGCAGTTTCATAGCCATCGCGATGGCTTTCGTCCTGACCACAGGATTGCTCTATTCAGCCGTGTGCGATACAAGCTGCTCTCTGTTCGGCTGCTCACCCGTAGCTCAATCAAATCCCGCACAACCGAGCGACCCACACGCGCATTGTCATGCAAAAAAAGATCAGAGCAGGCAGTCCGCTTCTTCAAATCAAATCCGATTTCGATCAAGCGAATCTCAAAGCCATAAACATGGTCAGATTCCCGAATGTGAAATTCATGCTTTTGCAACTGTGCTCTCGCCGCGTGTTGCAGGCGTAAGCTCAAGGTCGCTTCAACTTTTACATCTCGACGTGGCAGGGCTTACCGACTGCAACCGTCAGCCGCTTTCTGAAAAGCAATCGCTTATTAGAATGGCCACCTCTTTCAAACCACCACCTTCACTGGCAAAGCTTTCGGCTCTGCGAATCTAATCCTTCCATATGAGTGTGACAATTTGAGGGCATTCGTCTGCTCTCAGGTTTTATTGTCGAATAGTCTTCAGATAAAAGGGAAGGAGTAGTATGCGAAGCAATCGCACGCGACCAGCCGCAGGTCGTTATATGAAACCAGCGGCATCAATCTTGTTTTCTATCCTGTTGTCCGCCTCGATCCTTTCGCAGGCGAACACATTTGCTCAGGAATCCGAGGTGAAAAAGCCCGCCTCTGCGACTGAAAAAAAGTCACCTCATCACGACCACGGCACTGAACCTGTTCAGCAGAAAGCGCCAGCTAAACCGGAACATCATCACGAGCAATCGACGCCACCTGCTGAGGAGCATCATCACGATATGAATGCGCCCGCGCAAAACAAAGACGCGACGAAGCACGATATGTCGAAGATGAAAGATGAGCATTCGGATCATGATATGAGCGCAATGATGACTACAGTTCTCGGCGGGCCGTTCAAATCCATGCACGCGATGGGGTCAGGCACAAGTCTGTTGCCCGCGTCGTCGCCCGGATTCATGTGGCACTGGATGAAAAGCGACTGGATGATAGCCGCGCACGGTGATTTGAAACTCGGCTTCAACCATCAGGGAGGCCCGCGCGGAATAAATAAAGCAGAATCGCAGAACTGGTTGATGCTGATGGCCGAGCGGCCTGCCGGGGGCGGTCGATTGATGTTTCGCGGAATGTTCTCTGCCGAACCCTGGACTGCTCCGCGCCAAGGCTTTCCGGAGCTATTTCAAACTGGCGAAACATTCAAAGGCAGACCGATTGTTGATGCTCAACACCCTCACGATCTTTTCATGGAACTCGCCGCGCAATACACGCTGCCGCTATCGGAAACCGTCTCGATAAACCTCTATGGCGGGCCTGTGGCAGAGCCTGCGCTTGGGCCTGTCGCATTTATGCATAGACCCTCAGCGTCAGAAAATCCTGCTGCTCCTCTCAGCCATCACTGGCAGGATTCGACCCACATCACGCACGGCGTATTCACAGCAGGCGTGACCGCATGGCGTTTCCGCGTTGAAGGCTCAATCTTTCGAGGCGCAGAGCCTGACGAGAATCGAAAAGACATCGAATTGGGCAAGCTCGATTCCTACAGCGCGCGCATATGGTTTACGCCAACGCCGAACTGGGTCTTCCAGTTTTCGCGCGGTCATCTCACTAACCCGGAAGCGGCATCACCGGGCGATCTCGACCGCATGACGGCATCGGTGAGCTACAATCGCGCGTGGACGGACGGCAACTGGGCAAACAGTCTTATCTGGGGCCGCAATCACGAAGTGCATGGCAACTCGAATGCCTATCTGTTTGAATCAACGGCGAACTTCCTCGACCGGAATTATCTTTATACGAGGATCGAGCTTTTGGATCGCATCGGGTTGCTCAGAGAGAATGTATTCGGTCGCGCAGGACTGGATGACGATGCTCATCTTCCGAACGAAGGCACAGAGATCGACGATCACTTCGAGCCTGTGTTTCGCGTCGGCGCGTTTACATTTGGAGGCGTGCGCGACATCGTCGCTGATGCAAAGTGGCGTTTAGGCATAGGCGCAGATGTCACTTTCTACCATGTGCCTGATTCGTTGAAACCGGTTTATGGCTCGAACCCTTCGAGCTTTCATCTATTTCTCAGACTGCGTCCGGGCAAGATGTAAGCCTGATCCTGAGCCTGAATAGTGAGGGCAGAATCACCCTCTGCTCTCACTATTCGCGCTATACAACATTGATTTCCCGTTCGGTTGCGTTGCGCGAGAAGCGGTCAAATTTAAACGGGGTTATGTCGAAGTCAACAGGCGCGCCTCGAACGATTATATCCGCAAGCAATCGACCTGCGGCTGGCGAATGTTGAAAACCGTGACCGCTGAACCCCGCGATCATAAAGAAACCATCGGCTTCGAGGGCCGGGCCAATGATCGGCATCGCATCGGGCGTGACTTCATAAAGCCCTGCCCATGCGTGCGCGATTCCTGCATCTGCCAGACCGGGCAATCGCTTCACGGCTACGTGTGTTACTTTTTCAAGAAACTCCCAACTCACAGTCGTTTCATAACTCGACGGCTCATCCGGATCCGACATCCCGAATAAAACTGCTGCCCCCTCGCGATGAAAGTAAAACGTGGTCTCGAAATCTATGACCATTATCCTTGTTGCAGGCGCTGATTTTATCGGCTCGGTGATGAATAGATGCCTTCGATAAGGGAAGACAGGAATATCAATCCCGGCCATCTTGCCTATGCTTCGAGCAAAAGGCCCGGCTGCATTGATAACAGTGTGCGTTGAAATTGCTCCACAATTTGTTTCGACTTCAAAGATGCGGTCGCCTTCGGTTTTTATACCGGTCACTTGCGTTTCGCGGCAGATTTCAACTCCCATCGATTGCGCTGCTTTTGCGAAACCCATCGTCACCCCGTTCGGGTCGGCTATTCCGTCGCGCGCGCAGAACGTAGCTCCAATAATTCCCTCAACGCCGAGACCCGGCGCAAGTCGCTCGGCGTCGTCGGGCGACAGCAGTTCGACCTCAACGCCGAGACCCCGCTGCATCTCGACGTTCCGGCGGAACTCATTCAAATCTTCCTGATTCGATAACAGGAAAAGATAACCGTCCTGGTGAAAGTCGATTTCGTAGCCGATCTCTTCTTTGAAATTTTCAAACAGCCGGATTGATTCGATTGACAGTCGCACGTTTGCCTGGTTTGAAAACTGGTGGCGCACTCCACCGGCATTTCGCCCGGTTGACCCCATGCCCAGCATCGGCTCTCGTTCGACCAGAACAACGTCTGTAACATTGTTGCGCGCGAGGTGAAAAGCTGCGCTCGCGCCCATACACCCGCCACCTATAATTACAACATCCGCAGACTTCTTCATCAGATAAAGAATATCTTAATGAAGGCTCCTGTGCGATGCCAGATGCCAGTGGAGAGTGGTAGAAGCGACCTGCTTAATGAATAACCGCTGTGGTGCTATGAAACACTATAAGCTGTTAAAAATAGACAGGTCGCAACTCTTTGAACGCAATGTCTGCCAGCGATATTTCCGCATCGGACATCAGGCTATTTTTTCGCGCGGACTACTATCTTACCTGCCATGTCCTTGCCGCCTGATTCGCCGTGAAAGCTGCAATGATAGGCATATGTGCCCGGCTTGTCGAATGTGTGCTCGAATGTCTTGCCATCGGTAAGCACGTCAGATTTGAAAGCGCCATTGTCTGATTCAACTGTATGCCTGCCGCCTTCGTTGACCCACTCGACCGTCGTGCCTGCCGTTACGGTTAAAATCTTCGGCTCGAATTTGAAGCTGCTGACCTTGACTGTGGCTTTTTCAGCAGACGCAGCCATGTTTTTTACACGCTTCACGGTCCTGGCCCGAGCATCTACAATCGCTGCCATCACTGCCAAAGCAAGCGTGGTTGTTAAGATCGTTATCACTATCTTTCGCATGGTTTCAATCTCCTTTATCTCGCGGAATTATATTGAATCGATTTCTCATTACTACTTTGTACTTTCTGTTACGGTAATCAATCCAGCCATCTCTACGCCGTGCTTCTCTCCATGAAATTCGCAGTAGTAGGGGTACGCGCCCGGCTTATCGAATTTATGCTCGAACTTCCCGCCAGCCGTGAGCGTCTCTGATTTGAACGAGCCATTGTCAGCCTCGACCGTGTGACGACCGCCTACGTCTGTCCACTCAACCGTAGTGCCTGCACGTATCGTGACCTCCTTAGGCTCGAACTGGAAATTAGAAATTTTGATCGCCACCTTTTCTGCGACAGAAGGCGCGGACGCCGTAGCCTGAACCGGCGGCGCGGGCTGGATGTACCAGATGTAATATGTGCCGATGCCGATCAGAATTACTATCCACCACAGTGCAAGACACGTCCGCATCCATGGCTTGTAGCGTTTGAATCGCAGCCGTTTCGGCAAAAGCTTTGTTGCGGCCACCAGCACGATATACAAGCCGAGCAGTTCGGCAATTGTGCCCAGTATCGCATGAATGTAAGGCACGAGATAATAGGCTTCCTTCAAGCCGCCCGGCACCATTGGTTCAACCTGTTTGTGAAATGACGGAACCATGATGAGAAATATCATGAGCAGGTTCAAAATCATTACTGCCGACTGGCAATACTTATGCGCGCGAAAATTCTTTTTGCGCGCCAGCCGCATTCCCACTAACAGAGCTACGCCCATCGCTATTTGTACTACGAGGTTTAGGTCAGCGCGAAAAGTCGCGCCGGTTCCGAGAAAACCATTCATCGTCGTGCTCCTGGTGACCAGTCTCTAAAGTCTGACAGACGGGCGCTGATAGAGGTCTGCGCCTTCAACCCCTAATTACGCTTGGAACCGTTTGTTTGGATTGCTCCTTTTTTGGATTGATTATTCCTCTGGATGTAACCTGCGGGCCGGATTATTCACTGACACAGCAGAAACAGTTGCAAAACGCGTTTAGAGGAACTAATCTGAGCCCCAAGTCTCAGGTGCCCTCTGGATTTCGACCGTGTTCGTTCGATGCTGAAAGCCCTGGAGGCCTTTATGACATTTATCGAAGAGACTATCACGACAACCGACGGTTTGCGCCTGTATGTGCGAAGGCGGGAAGTGGATAATGCGCGAGGCGAAGTTGTCATCCTTCACGGTTTCGGCGAGCACAGCGGCAGATACGGCCCGCTCACCGAACACCTTATAAATAACTCGTATACGGTGACCGGATATGATCATCGCGGGCATGGCCTGTCTGACGGGCTTCCCGGACACATCGAAAATTTCAGTGAATACGATGATGACCTACAGAAGATACTCTCTTACGCGCGCGACCGGGCCAAGTCTCCAAATCTATACCTGATCGCTCACAGCATGGGCGGTCTGATTGCGCTGCGCCACATCGCAAAACAAGCGGGCGGTATAAGAGGCGCAGTCATAAGCGCGCCGCTGATTGCGGTCGCTGTTCCCGTGCCCGCGCATAAACTGATGATTGCCAGATTGAGCGCCCGCCTGCGCCCGCACATGAGGCTCGATAATGGCATAAACCCTTCTCACCTGAGCCGTGACAGTGAGGTTGGCAAGGCTTACGCGACCGACCCGCTGGTGAATAGAAAAGTGAGCGCGCGGTGGTTTGCGGAAGCTACTCGCGCAATGGAAGAAATGAAAGACCGTGCGACACAAATAACCCTGCCTGTGCTGGTCATGCATGGAACAGAAGACAAACTGGCAAGCGTTGACGCCACCAAACGCCTCTTTGAGAAGATCGGATCAAAAGATAAAGAACTGATCGTATATCAGGGATATTATCACGAACTGTTCAACGAGCCTGAAAAGCATCAACTCTACGAGCGGGCTACAGAGTGGCTTGCACAGAGATAGTAAATACACGAGCGGCTTAAGGTTTTATTCGATTTAAGGTTTTATTCGATGGGCTGTATGTCGTCAATGTATTTCACGAAGATCAATTCGTTGTGCTTTTCGTTATAGATCAACTCGTCGATAACCTGAGATGCCAGCATGATGCCGAAACCGCCGGGACGAAGCCCTTTTTCCTGCCTCACCTGCATATGACGAAACGGCTGATCTTCCGGATTCGCAAACGCCGCATGCTCTATCTGCTTTAGATCAAACCCCTCGCCGGGGTCTTTGATCGAAAACATAATCGCGCGCTTCAGCTGAATATATTTCACTTCGACTCGCTTGCTGATGTCGAGCTTGCCGCCGTGCTCTATCGCGTTGTTCAGCAATTCACGAAAGACCGAGCCAATCGCTTCGCGCGTCTCTTTTGGGAGGTTCCCCTGTAGCTCTGCAAGGAATTTTTGAATCGGCTCGACCGCGTTGAGGTCGCAGGGAACGCGAAGCTCTATCCAGTCAGGTTTATCAGAGATGACTTCAATCTGGCATCCGGGGTCTCTGCTCATAGCAGAGTGAATTGCCTCTAACAGTTCATCCACGTGAAACGGCTTAGACAGGAAATCGCATGCTTTGTTTCGGAAAGCGCTGATAACTGTCTGGTGAGTCTTATGCCCGGTCATTATTATGGCGCGCAGTTGAGGCTGCAACTCGTGCGCTCGCTCGATCAATTCGATGCCGTCGAGTCCGGGCATAATAACATCGGTCAGAAGCAGATCAACAGGCTCGGCCTTGAGCACTTCAAGCGCCGCCAGTCCATCGCTCGCTTCGAGGACATGAAAGCCTTCGTATTCGAGCACTCGACGAAATATAGTCCGGCCAGAACTGTCATCGTCGGCTAGTAGGACTGTCGTTGCCATAAAATCCCCAGTTCGACTTTCTCTATCCGCGCTCCGGCTGCTCTACAGGTCATGACGTTTGTCTTAATTGGAATAACGTCTTTGACCCGCTTTATGTTCTCGCCCATCGATTTGATTCCCACAGGATGCCAACTGTTGCTCAGTGCCGCTATATCTCTTAACGCGGGCGAACATAACACGAAGCAGAAAGAAGTTTCAAGCAGCGGTCGGTGAATTGGTTCAAGACCGCGCGCCTCCTCAAGCTTGAAATCTTCCCCGGCAGCGAATAACATCGCTCAGGATGAGCGTGAACGATCTCTCAGCAACCAAAGACACAGCGCCAATACGTTCCGGTGAAGAACTCGACCTCGACTCACTTGAAAAGCATCTGCGCGAGCGACTTCCCGACTTGATTCAGGATCAAAATCTTGAAAGTTCGCGGATTCAGGTCGAGCAGTTTCCGGGGGGGCACTCGAATCTGACTTACCTTGTTCGCTTCGGTGAGCAGGAATTCGTCCTGCGTCGCCCGCCGTTCGGGCCTGTCGCGCCGACCGCGCACGATATGCCGCGCGAGTACAGGCTGCTGGCGGCGATCCACCCATTCTTTTCGCTTGCGCCTCGGCCTTACCTGCTCTGCGAAGACACCTCTGTGATCGGCGTACCTTTTTACCTGATGGAGCGCAGGCGCGGTCTCGTCATCCGGCGCGACATCCCGAAAGAGATTGGCGACGATCTGGAAATGCGCCATCGCGTGAGCCTCGCGATGGTCGATACGCTCGCCTCGCTTCATTCGGTTGACATCTACGCTTCGGGCCTCGCCAGTATAGGCAAACCTGTAGGATTTGTCACTCGGCAGTTGAAAGGGTGGACAGAGAGATGGCATCGCTCGAAGACCAGCGAAGTGACCGAGATCGATGATGTAATTCGCTGGCTTGGCGAAAGAATGCCGCCTGAGCCTGACCCTGAAAGCGGTCGCCCTGCCTCGCTGGTTCACAACGATTTCAAGCTCGACAACGTGATGCTCGACCCGAATCACCCGGAACGAATAGTCGCGATTCTCGATTGGGAAATGTGCACGGTCGGCGACCCGCTGATCGATCTGGGCATATTCCTGTGCTACTGGGCGAAAAAAGAAGACCCGGAGGCGCGGCGTGATTCTATAAGCCCCGTAACGACCGAGCCGGGCTGGATGAGCCGCGAGAGTATTACAGAGCGATATGCTGAAATGACCGGACGTGATGTTTCAAACATCGCGTTCTATGAAACATTTGCGCTCTTCAAGGTGGCTGTCGTGCTTCAGCAGATCTATTTCCGCTATGTTCGCGGTCAGACTCAGGACGAGCGGTTTAAAAATTTCGATCTGAGAGTCGAAGGTCTTGCTCGTGCGGCGCTCGATCTTGCGCAACGAGCCAAAATATAGAATCAAAAACAGGGAAGGGAATCTGCTTGAGCTACATCTATCTTATTCGCCACGCGCAGGCAGGCTCGCGCGATAACTATGACGTGTTGTCGGAACTCGGCCAGCAGCAGGCGCGGATGCTGGGCAGGCATCTCTCAACCGAAGGCATCGAACTGGCTGCCGTCTATGCAGGCGGAATGCGACGACAGCAACACACGGCTGAGCTTGCGTGTGAAATGATGGCGCGCGAAGGACTTTCTGTGCCTGAGATAACAGTTGACGAGCGCTGGAACGAGTTCAGCCTGCTTTCGGTCTATCGAGCGATTGCGCGGCGCATGATGGAAGACGACGAACAGTTTGCCAGCGACGCCAGAGAGATGCAGGAAGCCATTCGACGCGACCCTCACACGACGGGAGGCGCGACAGGCCGGTGCGACGCCGCAGTCATGCGTGCGTGGATGGAGAACCGCTACAGCGAATACGAAGGCGAAACATGGGCTTCGTTTCGATCAAGAATACATGGCTGCGGTGACTGTTTCTCGAAGCCCGACTCTGAAAAAAGCATCGCCGTTTTTACCTCGGCAACTCCGGTTGCCATTCACGCGAGCGCCGCGCTTTCATTGACGGATGAAAAGCTGCTGAGCATATTGGGCGTGATCTATAACACGAGCATTACAGTTATGCGGGCGCGTGACGGCGAGTTGAGACTGTTCACCTTTAACTCAACGCCGCACCTGACCGCTTCGACGCGCACATTCAGGTAAAAGTGATACAACCGGAGCATCATTTGGGTGACGCTCCGGTGTTTGTTTAAACAGAAGATTATCTATTGATCCGCGCTTATTCGGGAGGGCAGTCGCCCGGACAGTTCATCGAGTTTTCGCCCGGCTCGCATTTGCCGTTTCCGGCCTTTGGAGGGCAATCGCCGGGACAGGTTGCGTTACGCTCACCACGACTCACTTCACACACGCCGTCTCCACAGAATGGCTCAGGAAGCGGCGGCGAGTGCGGCCACAGCGACGGCTGCCCGTGGTCACCTTTCTCAAATGGAAACCAGATCGTAAGAATCCACTGCGTACGGTCGAACGTCTTAGCCCAACCCGTGTCGTCGAAGTGATGGCCAAGGGCAGGTGAGTTTTCCAGCGCCGAAAGGCTTGCGAAATCGGGAACGTTTGGGTCCGGCGGAGCTATGCGGTCAGCGAAGTAAACAAGCTGCGCCATGTCCTCGCTCCTGCTATATAACAGCCATACGCTTGTAAGCCCGCGCTGACCTGCCTCGACCAGAATCTCGTCCCATTTGTGTTTCAGAGTATTGACAGCGTTATGACCGGAAACGTTCCAACGTTCCGTGCGCACGATGATTCGTTTGTCAATATCGTCGAAGTGGTATGCGCCAATGACTCGCCATGCGTGGTAATCAGGGTTGATGAATATGGGTCTGTCAAAGAAGTGTGTGCCATCCAGAATGAAATCATTTTCTACCCAATTCCTGTAGGCTTCGGCATCGTGTTCGGAGTCGAACAGATAGCGTCCCCCGCTCAGGAGATTCCCGGTATCAGTGTCAATTCTAAGCGGCAGGTACTTATTCTGCATTCCCGGTCTCGCGGCCATATACATACGGTCGCGCTCGATAAGCGGCGCAACCAGATTGAGCGGCAGGCTTGCGGGGAGCGCAAAATCTGCGGTGAATGCGCCTTTGGCTTTGACCTTGCCTTTGTCCGAGTGTTTCATCGTAATTATAGTGTCGGTCGAATTGTTAGAGTTTTGGTTATTGACTAGTTGAGCATTCGTGTAAGCCGCAAGCGTCAGAATTGCCAACACCAATGCGCCAAGCGTAAATCGCGTTCTGTTAATCATTATCATTTCTCCTTCGTCTTTTTTCAAAAGTTAGTGCAGACTGCACCACTGCTATTTTGTCGTCGTGAATTTGAGGCGAAAAAACCAGGCTTCGCAGGTGTATTGCAGATGGCCTATCTGGTCGTAGACAGTCAGGCGTTGTCTTTTTGGGAAAGCCTCAGCAATCAACATCGAGCCTTTTTCTCCGTCGCTGGTTGACCAGTAAATCCTCTCGCCCTTGCTAATCGTGCCGTTTGTATCGTTGGTAAGCCGCATGGTTCGGACAAGATCGGAACCAGTCCCTATGCGCTCGCACGAAATGTTCACTTTGACCCGGTCTGATTTCTCAGGCAGTTGTTTCGGCTTCACATCACTGGGCTGTTGGGCCATCGCGGCCAAAGACATGATTGTCAGAGGGCCGACGGCTGCGAGAAATCTCTCCTTAATGCTCTGCATGCTCTTCTCCTTCGTGAATCAGGTCAGACGGTTACGGTCGGCTGTATCACCACTAATTGCCTAAGGGAATCTTCTTCTATAAAATGAGCGAGGCAAAAGGCTCTCAAACCGAACCCCACATCTGTCGTCCTCATCACACGGCGACCTTACTTGAAAAGCGGCGAGAAAGTCTTTTCAAACTCTTTTCAAAGTTGCGATAAAGTCTTTACAGAGTTCTTACAAGGTTTTTACAGAGGCTATGCACAGGCAAATAAAGCACTTCTATGAATTCGGGCCTTTTCGCCTGGACGTAGGTGAGCGTATTTTGATGTGCGAAGACCGTATAGTGGCGTTGACTCCGAAGGCATTTGAAACGCTTCTCGCGCTTGTTGAAAACAGCGGTCGCATAGTTGAAAAAGATTTTTTGATGAAACAGATATGGCCCAATACTTTTGTCGAAGAGGTAAGCCTGGCTCGCAATGTATCAGCTTTGAGAAAAGCGCTGGGTGAAATAGACGGCGTTAATCAATACATCGAGACGTTTCCCAAACGCGGCTACAGGTTTGTGGCCGCAGTCTCTGAACACAAGGATGATCCTGCGGTTACGCTCCTCGAAGATTACCCGGAACAGGCCATCGGCTTTGGCGAGTTATCAGTTGAGATGAGCAAAGAGACTGCGCTGGAGGTTCCCGCATCGCCAGAAAATCCAACTTCCGGTGAAACTCTTATCTTCAGAATCACTCGGCGCAAGAGCGCGGCAATTATCGGAGCGGTAATGCTGGTCATTGGAATCGCAGTTACGGCTTATATGCTTAAGTCACAGGGCAGGCCGACTGTGCCGCTTGAGGAGATGAAGTTCACGCGCCTCACCAACACGGGCAAATCAACCGATGGAGTCATCTCGCCCGATGCCAGATATGTCGCTTACGTGAACAACGATAATAGAAAATACAGCCTCTGGATAAAACACATTGCCACCAATAGTGAAGTGCAGCTTGCGCCGTCAACTGAGGGTAATTATTCCGGGCTGACGTTTTCGCGCGATGAAAACTATATCTACTACGTGAAGACGGAAAACGACGGAGGCGTTCTTTATCGATCACCAGTGCTGGGAGGGGCCGCAATAAAGCTGATTGAAGGGATCGTCTCGCCCATCACCTTTTCGCAGGATGGCAACCGATTCGCTTTTATTAGAACGAACAAAGAAACTCCCGGCGCGCGGGAACGGTCTCTGGTGATTGCGAATACCGACGGGACCGGAGAGCAAACGCTTGCAACACGCGCGCACCCGGAGTTTTTCGGAAGCGGATTGGCATGGTCTCCAACGGGCAAAACTATCGCCTGTATCGTTACAAGTCCTACGGGCGGGCAGCACGCCAAAATTATAGAAGTGCGGCTCGAAGATGGAACCGAAAAACAGTTTACGCAGCGCAAGTGGGCCGACATCGGACGCGTAGCATGGTTTGCAGACGGTCGTCATCTGGTGATGACGGCTCAGGATCAGGCGTCATCGCCCAGCCAGATCTGGCTGCTCTCTTACCCTGAGGGAAAAGAAAAAAGAGTGACTAACGATCTGGCCGACTATCGCGGCGTCAGTTTGTCGGCAGACTCGCGCACTATGGTCACCCGGCAATTCAATCTGTTTCTTAATGTCTGGACTGCGCCGGATTCGGATGCGAGCCGTGCCATCCAGATCACTACAGGCGAAGGCGCTGCCGAACGATTATCATGGACCCCGGATGGCAGAATAGTTTTCTCAACGCATTCGAGCGGCAATCAGAACATCTGGATTATGGAAGCCAACGGTGAGGGAAGAAAGAAACTGGCAGGTGACTCTCATATCAATACTGCGCCCTGCGTTTCTCGTGACGGTCGTTACATCTTTTTTGCCTCTGACCGATTAGAAGGCACAACTCATATGTGGCGGATGGATATCGACGGTAACAACCAGAAACAGATGACCTTTGGGGTGGAGGAGAACTCCCCGTTCCTGTCGCCCGATGGTCTGTGGGTCTATTACCACGTTGAATCGTCTGCTGGTAAGGGTTTCTGGAGAGTTTCGACTGATGGCGGCGAGCCTGTGCCTCTGCCTTACGAACTCCCTAACATGGCTCCAAATCCAGTAGCTATCTCGCCCGATGGAAAGCATCTAGCCTGTTTTTACAAAGAGACTCCCTCAGATACGGCTTCCGGCATAGCCATCCTGCCGATTGAAGGTGGAAAGCCCTTGAAGAAACTTCCCGCCTTGCCTACGCGCAGCGGCATAGCGATTCGCTGGATGCCGGACAGTCAATCAATAGCTTACATCAGCACTGCCGGAGGCGTATCCAATGTCTGGACGCAGCCTCTGGACGGCGGAGAGCCAAGGCAGTTGACTAATTTCAACTCTGAGCGAATCTTTTATTTCGATTGGTCGCGGGACGGGAAACAGTTTGCCTGCGTGCGCGGTTACTCAACAAGCGATATCGTCCTGATAAGCAATTTCAGATAAGACTCATAAGGGGACGAAGGCAAAAGCCGTGAGCCTCGCCTGCGGCCTTTGCCTTCGTCCCCTTTCAGATCTCAAAACGCGATTTAAGATTCGGGTAAGGCGAGCGCGACGACAAGGACAATTATCCCTATTACCGCTGCAACGCCAATAGCGATTTTGACACCCGCCGAGAGGTTGTTGCCTTTTACCTGTCTGACCTGTGGATAGGCAACCTGTGTGGCCTGACCGCCCGCATCAACAACAGTAAAGGACTCTTCGCTCGCCTCGCTGACATAGCCAGTCAGTTTTTGCTTGTTGCGCAGCTTAACTTCGACACGCGCATCAGGCCCTGTGCCGAGTCTGGATATGCCGGTTCGCAACTTGTTTGTGAACTCGGCTTCCTTTTCTGCTTTGGTGCTGGCAGAAACCGGCTGTCCGTATGCCAGATGCGCCAGCAGGCAAGCAAGCGTTATTGATAATAGTCTTTTGAACATAACTTTCTCCCCTTCAGGTTGAGTTCTGCTGCGGGCTTAAGCCTCGCAGGTTAGGTTCGGTCTCGCGCTTTGCCACACAGTAGACTGCATGACGGTTATTTTCATTATACAGCATCCGGGAGTTCATACCCCCGGATGCTTACTATCGGCTGAAAACTTAATTGAGCGTCCAAACAGGATTTATGAGTTTTCCATAAAGCCCGTATGTGTTGTCCTGGATGAATGCCGAGCCGTTGATCGGATTGCTCGGCTCACCTACGTTGATGCGCATATCGGCAAACCTTCCTCCCTGATCTACAAATCGCTCAACCGCGCACTCGAAGATCGCTCCATATGCGTAGTAGATGGATGCCAGACATACGTAATTGTGCCAGTCCGTCCATGAATCAAATGCCGCGAAGTAGCACGCCGCATCGGCTCCGGCAAGGATGCCGAAGATCACCCAGTCAGGAAGCAGCGACAGATAGTCGGGATTATAAGTGTAAGTTGCGTGCTTGGACAAAGACTGCGCCAGATGCAGATGCCACCCGGCTGGAACCGGCTGCCAGGGAGTGTGATAGGCGCTCTTACTATTTGGCTCGCCTTCGTGCGCAGCCGTATAGTAATCGTATGCGCTGTAAGCCCATGGATCGAGGTTGTAATTGAAGTCTGCGACAGGCGCTGCCACAAGCGCGGCTGAACGCTCGTTATCAATCGGATGGCTTCGACTGCCTTCGAGAGAATCAAGACCGGGGAATACGCTGCACCCGCCACCGGTCACAAGCCCGTTATCATAGTCCCACAGCGTCAGGTAATCTACTCTAAGTACGCTCACCAGCTGATTGGCACTATTGTAGGTAAAGCCGAGTGGCTGCACACGGAAATGGCTTATCGGATTCGGTCCGTAAAGCTGCATTGGCGACTGCGGCAGGGAATTGTTAAAGGTCGCGTAGTTATTCACATCGAATGCCGAAACGTGATAGATGGGAGTAAAGAGATCGGCGAGAGCGTTTTCAAAATCTTCCGGCAGACCGTCGAAATCACCATCACCTCCGCCCTGTACCATCATTGAGGCAGACGTTTTGACGAAAGATGCTTTCCTGATCGAAGCAGCGCCAGAAGTTGATCGAAAGGCATTAGCCGCCTGAGCGTAGGGTTTCTGCGCAGATGATCTGACCGGTCGATTTTTTTGCTGTTGTTGTTCTAACAAGCCCCCAACCTGGTTGAATGGGATTGTATCGACATCGCGCTCTTTCGCTTTGAAGAGTTGACGATTACCCTTGCTATCGGTAAACCCAAGCGATGTATTGATATCCGTATCGCTTTGTTTGCCTTTGATGGTATCCTTCAACGTCTTTGGGGCTGCCTGCTGTGCAGATTTCTGCTCGCGCCTCTGTTGTTGGAACTTTGCATCCTCTTTCTGGATGATCTTATCGACTTCGGACTTCACTAAATCGCGCAGTTCCGGCGGCAGTTTTTCAAAAGCGGCTTTGGCTTCCGGAGATTTTGCGCGCCCGACAACAGCAGGCATTTTGTCAGCGATCTCTTTACGTCTGTCGCGTGGTGCGGCGAAAGGGTCCTGAAGCGGCTTGGATTGTTGAGCCGATGCCGGAAGCCCCGTCAGACCAGCCGCTGCCAGCAGTACAAATATAGTTAATAAACTTAGTAAACGTTTCATCTTACCTCCTTGGTATCCGGTTTGAGCCACTGTCGCATTTGAGCTAAGATGAGGATAAGGCGGCGACACATCGTCTGAGCACAGACGCGACAGAGGCTGTGTTGCTGTTTGCCCCATCATCACTGCGAATGACGATGGGGTTTAATTTTTTGCGCAGGTCATCAGGTCAGATCGAGGTACACCGCTACTATATTTCGGAGCATTTGTGAGTGAGGAATTTTTCTGTTCAAGAAGGTGCGTTTAGGTGTGAGGTGAAACCCATCCCGCTTGTCCGCCCGATACCTTTGTTCGTACCTGCCATCCACTATCGAATTGTGTGGGTAGCAAAGATGACATTATATTTGCAGCGAAAAAAGCTGTCAATATGTCCGTCATTTTTTTTCTCAGGGTCTATTTCTTTTCAATGCTCGACTCCGGATGTCCGAATTTTTCATTCGCCTCTATCGCTGCGGCTCGAAACATCTCGACCTGTTGTTCGGGCAACTCAATTGTCGAAGCGCGGAGTTTCAAACGCGCAGGCATCCTGTCAGGCAATCCCCCGTACAGTTGTTCATAGATGACGAGCGCGGCAAGGTATGACCCGGCGACGGTCGGGTGCAGCCCGTCGGGCGAATAAAGCGCGATCTTTGCATCACGTCGCCACAGCGCGCGCCACGCTTCGCCAGCCGGAAAGATCATTCCGTTGACCTCACGAGCCGCGCGCCTGTATGTATAGCTTACTCCGTCGAAATCACCCGCGCGATCTGTCGCAGGCCATACCATATAGAGAGCCGGTCTTGCGCCTGCGCGGCGGATCAGTTCCGCGAAACGGCGAGCGTATTCAATCAGCAACCTGCGCCCTTCCATCGAAGCCGAAGGCCCCTGCTGAAGCACAACGACATCCCACTTTTCATCAGCAAGCGCCTTGCGCGCGTCACCCTGATTCCAGTGATCTTCGAGTGCGTAATTCGGGAAAGCGATGTCTGTGTGGATTAAGCGTTTCTGGCCTGTGGCCTCGGCCAGGGCCTCGATGATGGATGGGAGTTCGTTTGTGTAAGTAAGGCTGTTGCCGATAAAGAGAACTCGCAAACCGACAACAGCCTCTGGCTTACTGGAACTGCTGGCGCAGGCAAAAAAAAGAGCTATCGCAAGAAGCGCGAATGTTTTTTGCCACCTCATCTCGACATCTCTTGCTATGCTGCTTTGCGTTGCTTTACCTCGCCCGGATGATAGACCGATTTGCTGTTCGCCTTGATCTCTTCGCGTGTGAACCATGCGGGCTTGAACTCGCGTTTGGAATAGAGCTGCGCCTGATCAAAGTTATATGGCGACTGAGGGTCCGCATTCTGGCCGAAGACCAGCAGTGACCGTGCCTGTAGCCTGGGGCCGAATTCGACGACGCTGACAAAGGATGTTCCGGCCACTCCATAACGTCGCTTCTGGCCCTTTTCGGGTCGGGCGTAAAAGTTATTCACGATGCCTACGGTGCCGGGCGCGCCAGCGACAGGCAGGCTCGGCCTCGAATCACTGAAGGCTTCCAGTTCGCCGCCCGATTGAATGCGTTGAAGCCTGTTGATCTCGCCCCACGCAACGCGCCATGTGCCCCAGTCTTTTTGAAGCTCGCTCATCACTTCTTCAATGGCGCGAACCCTGACCCATTCTTCTTTCGGGTTCTTGCGCAGCAGTGTAAATGCGCGCTCGAATGCCAGTGTGAACAGAGTCATCTCGGTTGACTCGAATGTTGAGACGTGATTCCACCCTTTGAGCAGAGCTATTGCCTCGCTCAGTTTTTCCGCGCGCGCGGAGTCTGTCTGTTTCAGCTTCTCCCATTCGGCGACGATGCCGGGAATCTGCGTTTCGGATTCAAGTATTCGAGTGTCGAAGGCGGCCTTTGCCCAGTCCTCGAAGGTGAATTTCTCCTGCGCGGCAAGAATCCTTCTCGATATTTTCGCTCGCGCGTTGTCGGATTCGCGCGTCATGTAGGCCGGGAAATTCTCTTTCACAGGGCTGCCTTCGCTTGTTGTGGTGAAAGGAGTCTGATTGCAATTCTGCATGAAGCCCGATTTGGGATTGGTCAGCTGCGGCAGTTCGTCGAACGAGTGAAAGCCCTGCCACTCTGTTTCGGGATTGCTGCCGTCAACCGGCTTCGACCAGTCGAATTTAGTCGCGCGACGCGGAACAGCGCCGTTGTAGACGTAAAAAATATTCCCTTCGCGATCAGCATACATCGCATTGAACATCGGGATAGCCGTCCGCGACATCGCCGTTTTGAATTCGGCCATCGAACGCGCTTTGCCCATCAGGTACCACTCCTCTATCTGGCCGCCCTCTTCAAGTTTGGCAAGGCGGAGTGCGAGCGGCTTTCCTTCGCGCACGGATACGATCGGGCCGTGATGAGTCTTTCGGAATTTGTAGCTCTTCGCTTCCACGCCTTTTGCAGTTTTGACCTTCACCGTGTCGGCCCATTCAGTCGCGTTGCGATAGTTGTCGCCGTAGCGATATGCGAGCGGGTTTTTCGCGTCGTCAAATTTTTCCATGAACACATCGGCAATATCAGGATCATTGACCGTGTGGCTCCAGCCGAGGTATTCGTTGTGGCCTATGGTCGGAAAGCCCGAACCGAAAAACGATGCGCCGCTCATATTCCACCCTTCGTCGCTGTGAACGTGGCCTTCGTACCACTGACCCGGCCCGAAGAACGGCTGATGCGGATTTATGAAAAGCATCGCGTATCCGCTTGCGCTCTTTGCGGGTGTAACTGTCCACATATTCGAGCCGACCACAGCCTCAAGCCCGTCCTGACTCTCGTACAGATCCGAAATGCTGAGGCTGGAGATGGCGCTCTTGCCCGCCGCGGCTTCGGCGTCCCCCTCGCGTACGGCTGTGCGAATCTCGTCAACTTTCAAGCCCGTCTTGCCGAATATGAAAAGCTGGTATAGCGCGAAGCGGTTGAAGGCAAAGATGTGCCACGGCTCAAATTGCGTGATCAGTCGCGGTTTGACCTGCGGATTGTGCGCCAGAAAGTAGTTAAACCCATCCGCGAGTGATTGACACAACTCGCGCACGCGCTTGTTTGACCGGTCATACTCATCACGGGCGAGACGCGGAATCTCAAGCGCGTGATTGAGCAGGTCGTCATTGAGAGTTCTGTCGCCGTAGACCTCTGATGCGCGACCCAGCGCGCGGATGTAGCTGTCTTCGACCTGCCAGAAGTTGTCTTCGGCCTGCGCGTATGCGTAGCCGAAAACGCAACTGGCGTCCGTCGGCCCGTAGATGTGCGGCACGCCGTAAGCATCGCGGTAAATCGTGACCGACCGGGCTATCTTTTCAAGCTTTGCATCGGTTTTAGTCGCTGGAAATGCTGCTGCGGAAAAAGTCAGCATTATTGCGATAACTGAAAGCGATCTGAGAGCGACACGAATATTCATATCAACCACTTCCTTTCAGAGGCCACTGGTCTTAGTTGTTTTTCACAGGAACTGGGCGAATTGTACAATTCACCCTCTCTCTCGTGCAAGCACTCAGACAGAGGTTCAGCCGTGCCTTCACTGTTTTCGATTGCGTTGAATTCTTTTTACGACTAGACTTTTCGCGCCAGGCTTGAGCAGACGCAGGTGGATGCCGCCAGCCGCATCGAGCGGATTAAGACTTCAATCACTGCCAGGTTATAATACTACACGCCCCCGCT
The DNA here is from genome assembly GCA_963804815.1 of Blastocatellia bacterium. Lineage (GTDB taxonomy): Bacteria > Acidobacteriota > Blastocatellia > UBA7656 > UBA7656 > DATEKX01. The sequence goes on from CAWDRU010000002.1 coordinate 1,472,897, forward strand.
GAGGATGAATTATGTCAGGCGAGTCAACTCAGGGTTTCTTTAACAGTCCAATTGCAATTGCAATCATCGTTTTTGTAGCGATTGTGGTGATTGCTCTCGTCGTATTTCTGATCTTACGACAGCGTCGCGGCAAGAGCGTTGGCGAAGAGCATCTTCGGTCAGAACTTCTCGGAATGGAGCGCGAGCATCAATTCACGGCAGCCACGGAACATATGCCTTATCTGAAAGATGGGGGCGCGGCTTCAAGCGAGGCGGCCATGCTGTTTCGCGAGTATCTCTCAATGCCCGTGCTTGCAATTTATGCGGGCCGCGAAGGAGAGCCTGAGCGTTTCAACATTCTGCCTAAAGACGGCGATACATCGGGCAGGCAAACCGACCCGCTGCTTTTGAAATCGATGCCCGATTCAATTCACTCATCATTGTCGAGCAGTTATTGGGGGCCGCAGACTGTAAAGCTCTCGACTTTTACAGGCGATTTGCCAATGGCGCTGACAGACGAACAGGCAGCGACCCGGCAAACAGACGACCCTGATCGCACGCCGATAACTGCGCCGCTCGACGCCAACTCCCAGCTCGGCGAAACAGGCTTGCAAAACCAGTCGCTCGATTACGACATAATTGTTCTTCCGTGGCGCGGGCCGTTCGACTGGAACGGGCTGATTGCCGCGCGACCGCTTGAGATGGTCAACCCTGAATTGTTTACACGATTGCGAGAACCGCTCGCGCGCCTGAGCGATAGACTGGCGGTCGCGCTTCAACTCCAGCAAGCCACCGCACAGGTATCTGAGGTTGACGAGCGCGCGTCACGGTCACTGGATTTCGCGCACACGCTTATCTCGTGCCTTGATGAGCCTTCACCACTTGCTTCGATTGCGCGCGAAGTAATGCAACTGGTCGGCGCATCGAGCAGCGCTCTCTGGCGGGTCGAATCAAACACTTCAATGGTCAGGATGGTCGCAGCCTACGGTTTGAAATCGGCAGAGTTTTTGCCTTTGCCGATGGGGCAGGGTCTTGCCGGAAGCGTCGCTCAGACGGGTGAGCCTTTATCGCTCGAAGACGCGCCCTCAGACCCTCGCTGCATCTTTCCGCGCGAAGCCCGCGAAAGCGGTATCGGATCATATCTCGGCGCTCCCGTCGTTTCTGATGGCGTGGTGGTCGGTGTGGTCGAAGTCCACACGGCGCAGCCTCGCCGATGGAACGAAAACGATCTGCGTTCGTTGAATTTTGCCGCAATGCTGATCTCGGAGGTACTCAAGAATACAGAATCTCGTGGCAACAGGCTTCGTGTTGAGAGTTCATATCTGGGATTGTCGGAAGCCCTGCAACGATTGCGTTCGCCTGGGGATGTGATGGAAGCAGGCATCGAAGTTTTAGGGCACGCGCTGGGAGTGTCGCGCGCTGTGGTGGTCGAGTTTGACGATAAGGGGCAGCCGTTGCCTGTAGGGTTAGAGTACCACGCTGCTGGCGTGAAACCGGCTCTGGGAGCCATATTCACGGCGGAGCTGGCCTCGCGGCTCTCGGCATCGCCTGAAGGAGAGCCAGTTGCGATTACCGATTCGCGCAAGGAATCTCTGGCTGGCGCGGAAAAGGCTGGCGAGTTGGAATTGCTGTCTGAGATGGCTGCGCCCGTGCGCGTCGAAGGCAGAACGCGTGCAGTATTGTACCTGCACCAGTGCGACCGCGTTAGAGAATGGCAGCGCGATGAAATCGAATTCGCGGATCGTGTTGCGCGCCAGTTGTCGCTTTCGCTGTCGAATGTCAAGTCGCTCGAAGCCGCAACGCGAGAGGCGCAAACCGCTCGCGAAGAGGCCAGTCGCGCGGGCGGCGATACGACATCGCGCCTTCGCGAGCTTCAACAGAAATTAGTAGATCTTGAGCGCTCGGCAAACGAGGCGCGAACCGCAGAATCACAGGCGCGCGCGTTGCTTGCCAAAGCATCAGCCGCAGAAGCGAAAGCTCGCGCAGAGGCTGAAGTGGTGCGCCGCACGGAAGGCGAGCTCAGACACGAACGCGAGCGATTGCGCGATAACTATTCGCGGGTCGAGGCATCAGCTCAGCAGTTGTTAGAGATCAATCGTCTCAAGAGCGAGTTCATCGTCAATGCGGGCCGCGAGATTGAAGGCGCGTTGCAGCCCGTGCTGGGACTGGCCGAGCTTCTGGAGCGCGGCACATACGGCCAGATTAACAACGAGCAGCGTGAGGCTGTGCGCGGAATTTACGCTTCCGCTAAACGAATAAAGAGTGACGTTGCCTGGCTGATAGATTACGGCTCGACGCGCTCGCGGAGGCTGGAAGAGAAATGAAAGCTGTTATCCTTGCACTTGTTTTCATACTGACCGGCGCTTTGGGTCAGACCAAAGACCTGCCGCGTGTGGAATTTGAGTTGCGCCTGGCCGAGGACAAGCCAGCCAGCGGACTTACTGAATTTACGTTCGAGGACCTCAAGCTATATTTGCATGAGGCGGCGGTTATCACCAACAAGGATGTTATTGACGCCCGGGTTTTAGAGGGAATCCGTGAAGGCTTGTTCGATATAGAGATCGTTCTTTCTCCGGAAGGCACAGAAAGCATATCAAAAGCTTCGGCATCGCATATCGGCAAAAAAATGGCTATTTTGCTGAATGGAGAGATCAAATCCGCGGCAATTGTGACAAGCGCTCTGTCGTCAGGCATCATTATGATTACGGGTAATTTCAACGGAGAACAGGCCGAAAGACTTGCCGAGGGCATTAGGAGCAAATGAGTTCGTTTTCACCGCAGAGCCGCAAAGGACTCAGAGATTCCGCAGAGTCTTTCTCCGCGCCCCTCTGTGCTCTCTGCGGCTCAGCGGTGAATTTCCTGACTCCGCTCCGTCAGTTATTCGTGCCTGCGGCGGCAGGCTCGTGGTTCCACCAGTACTGTGTTTCGAGCTTCTTCTGAGCGGGCCATATCTCGTCAAGTGTGTCGCCGTCAAACATCTGGCCGTTCTTCATAACAAAACGGATCGTGTTCGTGTTGTGAATGTCCTTTGACGGGTCTTTGTCGAGCACGATCAAATCAGCCATCTTGCCCGATTCGAGCGTGCCTATGTCCTTCTGCAACCCCAGCGCTTCCGCGCCAAAGATGGTCGCACAACGCAGGGCTTCCAGCGGAGTCAACCCGCCTGACTGCAAGTTCCATATCTCCCAGTGACATCCTATCCCCTGCATCTGCCCGTGCCCGCCAAGACATACGCGACCGCCTGCGTGAACAATATCCGCAACGCCTTTCGCTATGCCTGAGTGCCCGTACTGAACCGGGCTGAACCACTGCGCGCGACGCAGGACCATCGTATCGAGTAATTCATGAGGCACAAAGCGGCGAAGCTTCTGATTGCCATGCACATCGGTCGTTTCAAAGTAATAATTCTCGCTCCACGGCGCGCCATAAGCCACAAGTGTGGTCGGCGTGTAAAACGTCCCCGTCTTTGCTACAAACCGGACCACGTCTTTGTAAAGTGGCTGAATCGGCAACGCGTGTTCATTGCCTGAAAACCCGTCGGCCATCTGCGACAGGTCCAGCTTCATATCGAGAGCGCCTTCCGTAGTCGATGTGATGCCGAATTCTTTGCAGGCCATCGCTACCCATTGCCGGACGTTGCGATCTCCCGGCACATAATTCTTGAGTGTCGTTGTGTGATATGCCTCTTTGTAACGCTTGATGTAATTGCGCGTCGCGGCTTTGTCGTCAAGCCCTGACGCTGCGAAGACTCCCGGACCCGTCGAGTAAACGCGCGGGCCAAGTATGTCGCCTGTGTCTACGAGGTCAGTATAAGCAAAAACGTCATTCGTAGAGCTTTGCGGGTCGCGCGTCGTCGTCACGCCGTAAGCGAGATTGGCAAGATACTGCCACACCTGCGTTTGATGCACTCCGCGCGGCGGCCACATATGCGCGTGAACATCTACGAAGCCGGGCATTATGGTCTTGCCTGTTACGTCAATCACTTTTGCGCCCGCAGGGATCTGCACTTTGCCCTTCGCGCCGACGGCTGTTATACGATTGTCTGTGACAACTATGTCGCCGCGTTCAATTATTTCGTCGCCTTTCATCGTGATGATGCGAGCGCCGCTCAACACGACAGTTCCTTTGGGTCGATAGCGCGCGGATTCGACGATAATGTCTGTTACTTCCGGCTTATCGGCAGATGTGTCCTGACGATAAACTTTCGCGCCCCACGCCCACACTATTGATTTGCCGTCCGGCGTCCACGACAGATAATCACCGCCTTCGGCTGACATCTTTTTTACGGGAACCGAAGAAGGGCCGCCCGCTGTAATGCTGACGCTGACGGTCTCTTTTCCGGCTTTGGGAATCGTGACGAGATAGTGTTTGCCTTGAAGATTCACGAAAGCCCGCTGGCCGTCGGGCGAGATCTTTATATCGTCGGCGTTCGGAGGATTTGGGCCGGGAGCCGTTCCCGTCACCTTCAAGTGCGTCCTGCGATCATAGCCGTCGAGGCGCACGGAGGCCAGCCCCTGACCCGTTGTGATGTAAACGCGGTTCGGGTCGCTCGTGAAGTGCGGCAATCGCCCTCCCTGCGTCGGTCCTATCAAAGTCGAATCGCCGCCCGCAGCCGGTATGTATCGCAGATCAAGCCCTGCACCGGGATTGATGCCCGTAATCTCGCCTTCGTTCATCACCACGCCTGATTCAGGAAAAACATGCGCGTCCTGAAAATGCAGGTCTGCGTATAACTGGTCTGCCGTCGAGCCTGATACAAAGACTATCTTTGACGAATCGGGCGAATAGACGGGGTTCGAGTAATATGCCGCGCGGCGGGTCAATTGTTCCGGCCTCGCATTGCCGTTTGTCGCTACGCGATTGATCTGTCCGCCCTCGCGCGACCACGTGACATAGGCTATATACCCGCCATCGGGCGACCACGCGGGCATGAATTCGCCTGCCGTCGAATCGGTCAAACGCTTTGGAGTGCCCGATGGCAGGTCCATTATCCAAAGTTTGTTGAGAGAACTGAATGCCAGCCGCTTTCCATCAGGCGAAACGGTTGGCCAGCGAATCAGACGAGCGCGAACCGTTGAGTTATCCTCAACGCGATTCTCGAAATAGACTCGCGGCGCAATCTCTGCTTCGACTTTGGCGGTGAAGGGAACCTGTGTAGCTTTGCCCGTCTCGAAATCTACTCGCTGAATCTTTCCGTTTATCGGGATGATGAGCGAACGACCATCGGGCATGAAAGCGTAGCCGGGCATAGTATCGCGGGTGGCGCGCGATTCCTGATCGTCGCGCGTTACGGAATTAATCAGCCAGCGTTCTTCGCTCGTGTCGAGGTCACGCACGCGCAATGCTGTGCCTGTTTCAAACCGTGTAGCGTAGACGAGTTTTTTACCATCAGGCGAAAGCATTGGGCGCATGGCGCTTCCCTGCGAGTTCGTGAGAGTCGCCGTCTCGCTTGTTTCGCGGTCGAAGCGGGCTATTTGCCAGATGGGAAACTGCGCGTTATAGGTGAACGCGCCCTGCCGCGTCGAATAATAGATGTACCGACCGTCAGGCGAAGCGATTGCGCCGTATTTGCTCTGTGACGGAGGTCCGCCGGGCTGACCAGATCCGGGTGGCGGAAGGGGCGGGTCGGGCGGGCCGATTTGAACGCCTGAGCCGCCGTCCCTGTGATACATCCAAAGCGACATCGTGCCGCGCCCTTCCGTTGTGCGAGACGCGATCACGTATTGCCCGTCGGGAGTCCACGAAGGCGAAAGAAACATCGTGTTGCGAGCTTTCGTCAACGCTTTAGGCTCTGCGCCGTCAACGCCACAGAGCCATATGTTTTCAGCCCCACTGCGGTCGCTCAGGAAAGCGATTTTTTTTCCGTCAGGCGAAAATCTTGGCTGGCTCTCGAATGAAAGACCGCCGATGATTCGTTTAGCCTCGCCGCCGTTTGCCTGCATCGTGTATATGTCACCGAGCAGGTCGAAGGTTATCATCTGCCCGTCGGGCGATACGTCCAGAGACATCCATGTGCCTTCATCGGTTGTGAACTCTATCTTTTCAGCCGTCTTGAGCGGCAGTTCGTCATCTTTCTTTATTTCATCCTTCTTACCGTCTTCTTTCCTGTCGTCCTGCGCGAAGATGGCAATCGGCGTCGAGATTAAAAGGACGAGAAAAACAGAAACCAACAGACGCATGCATTTCCAGTTTGTCATACGATAGACCTCCTAAAGACCTGAGGGTGAAGGGCACGAGCAGGAAATATAAATCAAATGATCGGGTATTGCCACGCGCAAATAGACCGTAATTCAAGGTTGTGGAAGTAAAAGAGGGTTCTGTGTTAATGTCTGTGCGAGCCGAAAAATTCAATTGAGCCGATGGGAAGCGTTTTACAAATATGTTGATGTTATGCCCGATTTGCGCCGGAGAGTTTCAAACCCGAATGGACGAGTGTCCCGGCTGTGGGTGCGACCTCGTGCCCGGCTCGTTCGACCGAAATACTGTGGCTGAAATTGAAGCGATAGCGGGCAGGGAAGTCAGGTATGTCGAATTGTGCAGACCTCGACTCTACCCCGTTGCGATGCTGATTAAACAGATGCTCGAACAAAACAGCGTGAACGTAATCATTCAGGGCGGGCACTCGCTTTCGGTCATGCCTCATCTTGCTTATATAGGCGAGATGAGGGTGCTGGTCGAAAAAGAGCAACTTGAATTCGCGCGCGGTCTTTATAAAGCCTACTTTGAGAGCAACGAAGAGATCGATTACATGGCGGAAGAGTAGATCGTATCATTCATACTTCATCATTTATTCGTAGAGGTAACGACTCCAAAAGCGATTCCCGTCAGCATTGCCGCCACGACTTCAATCAATCCGATCTTTGTGGCTGCTCTGCCTTCAAAATGCAGATGCTTTACAGTTTCGGCCAGAATCAAAAAGATAACGCTCCACAACAGCAGCGCTTTCTGCGTTTTTGAAAGCTCCAGCTTCATCGAATCACTGCCTCGGCGCAGGCGACGAAAGCGTCTGTGAGTTTTGCTCGGCTGAGCGCTGCTGAGCGCGAGGCGTATAGCGAATCGGCACTGGCCCGCCATAGAGCGTTATAAGCTTCTTGATAGTTTCGTCCTGTGCTGCACGGAAAGAGTGAGCCGACCCGCCGCGATTATAGATGACAAACAGCAGCGGCCCGCGCAAGCGCGTGTATGCGACGCCTGCAAGCGCGCTGACACTATTGAGCGTGCCGGTCTTGGCTACGACCGAGCCGCGAAAAGCGTCCGTGTATCTTCTCTGTAGCGTGCCTTGATCCACGCCTGCAACCGGCAGGATGTTTTCAAGCAAAAGCCCCTTGCCTTCAAGGTAAGTGATCAGTTTTCTCAGCATCGAGATGGTGCCGCGCGGTGAAATGTAATTTGCTCCCAATCCCGAAGGGGTAGCAAATTGAACTTCGTCTTCCTTGAATCCGACTTCCATCTTAAGGAATCGCTCAACCGCGTCGGTGCCGCCGACTAAATCTCCGATGACGGTGGCCATCCAGTTGTTTGAAAAATCGTTCAGTCCTTTGAGAACACGCAGAAGCGGCAGAGATGTGTGAACGGCAAGTGGAGTCAGCGAGGTCGTGTTGACTGACGAGCTTGTGATGGTCTTGCCCGCAATCCTTAGCGAGGGAATGCCGCCGGAGATCGGGGCGAGTTGCGCGCCTGATTGTTGCGTGTTGGCCTCTTCGGCAGCGCGCATAGCCATGAAACGCGGATAAGCGCCTTTGGCCGCAGCGTTCCAGCTATCTGATGCCAGCACGTTGCGGAGAGCCTTCGCAGAATTTTCGAGCGAGGTCGAAAAATTGAAATAGAAGTGGCCGAGCACTATAAGGTCGCCTTCGACTTCACGTATGCCCGCGCGATTGAGCTTATCGGCGATCATCATCGCGTTTTCGTAGAAGAAGGCCGGGTCGCCGCTGCCAATAACATAGAGCGAGCCGCGCAGGATGCCTGTTGACTGATCGAGCGCGCCGTCCGTGTATAGCGAAGTGCGAAACTTGAAATCCGGTCCGAGCCGCGAAATCGCCGTCAGCGAGGTCGCAATCTTGGTGACCGAAGCCGGATTGAAAAGCTTGTCGGCGTTATGCTCGGCGAGCACTTCGCCTTTCAATGTAGTTACGATAAAGCCCTGATTGTCGGCTGCGAAACCGCGAGCCGCAAGGCTTTCCGTGTAAGCGGCGACGAGCGGGTTCAACGGCAGAGGGTCTATCGACTGCGCGGGATTGATCTCTCTGGGTTTAGCCACGTCGCTGGCAGTTAAGGCGGTGGTCTCGCCCGTGACGGTGTGTGATGTATCGGGTCCTACAGCGGTGAGCGTAGGCGTACTGCGCTCCTGCGAGGCGGCATTGTTCAAATCTGTTGAGCCTTGCTCTTTTGTCCAGGCGTCGGCAAGAAAGTTATGAACGCCGGAGCCATGACTTGAAGCAGGGCGGCTTGCCACGACATAGTGTTTGCGCCAGCGCGAGCCTTTGTAGCGACCGCGACCGCGCGCATAGACGACTCGTCGCCCGCGACCACGCTCATCTCTTTTCGCCACTTTACCCCGATTGCGAGCGCCTGCCTTTGAGACCCGCGCTTTTGAGCCGCGCGCCGAAGCTTTGTTCTTGCTGCTTTTTTTCGCAGAGTGCGCGCTGGCTTTGCGTGGTTTTGAACTGCGTCCGGCTGGAACAGCTAACGCAAGCGAGGATGTAAGCGTAAGTGTAATCAGTATGCAAAAGAATTTGGAGAGTGGGATTCGCGCTACCATCATAGACTTGAAACCTTCCTGTCTAATGTGATCGTCAGATCGGGAATCTGCCTGTTCCTATCGCCGTGCGCCACGCATTGCGGAAAACCTTAAGCCTGAAGCGAACCCTGAGAGCCAGCTTCACAGCTATTATTTTTTGATAATCAGGGGCTGCGACCGTGCGTCCTTCCGAACTTGCGATGTAACAATATCATAGGTTTCAAGCAGATACTACTAGATAATAAATATACAACATATCCAGCCGTAGAGGTTTCTATTGCCTTCTTATTCCGTTAACTATTATTCGATTAACCTATGCAGCGGTGGAACTAGGAATGCTCGGTTCGCTCAAGTTCTTTGCGATCCCACTTACCAAAATCGGCGGCTGCCTCATAACTGCTTTGCAGGAATTCAAGCAACGCTTCATCCGGGGACGGGGATTTGCGAACCTCATCATACGGAAAGACAAACTCTCTCATCTCCGAACTGTAACCCGCCCCGCCCGGACGCACAGTCGCGGTATTAAATCCCTCCGGTTCAGGATAAGCATAAGCATAAAAGACAGCCTGTGGCATCTGTTCGCTTCCGGGCCAGAACCCACAACTGCTTACTTCGTGAGAGTAGGCTTCGCGCGCGACCCAGTCTGGAAGATGTGGGACTCCGCCGGGATGCTGCGGGGCATGTCGGCCTGAAAAGCGCGTCACGGCAAGATCAAAGCTCCCCCAGAAGAAATGTACGGGACTGCATTTGCCGATAAAGCGCGCGCGGAACTGCTTGAATACGCGGTCGGCCTGTACCAGCGCGCGCCAGAACCGATTCGCATGCTCAGCCGTGTAGACCGCATGCTCGAAGTCCTTCTCAAATGGTATAGGGGTTACCACTTCGTTAGGTGATGTGTGTATCTTCACCTCAAGATTCAGTTCGGCCAGTTTATTAAATATCTCTTCGTAATAGTCAGCGACCGGGCGCGACGAAAGCGCAATTGTTTTAACCTGCCCGTCGCTTGCCTGAATCAACAGGGTGTGATCGATAAAATCGAAGTCGATTTGAAATGTTCGCGTGCCGTACGGAATGGGCGAGGTCGTCAGACCGCGCGAGGTAACATAAAGCGTCGTGTGCCACGAGTGATTTATCCATGGCGACTGTGTAAGCCTGATTTTCCCGACGATCTGCGTCAACATGTGAAGCGTCGCGTATGTATCTTTCCACTCTTGAAAATCTAATCTCGGCCAGTCGTCATTGCTTAGTATGCTTTCGGAAGTAATTGAGTCGTTCATATTCCCTCCCTTGATTATCGAGCTGACAGAATAACATTCTATCGCAATATGCTGTATGACCACACCTCTGATGCGAAACGATAGACGCGGAAAAACGGTTGGTATATCTTTAATCGACGAACTATCCCTGAGTCTGAGATTGAGGTCTTATGCAAAGAATCATCTGGTTAATCACCATCATTTCTCTACTCATCACATCATCCTTAGGGCAGGGCAGACTGGAAACCCGACCGGGTTTTCAGCTACGCGAGAATCAGAGTTCAAAAGGGCCGGGCGAGTTTACGTTTGTGCGGACAATATACAGTTCAGGGTACAACGGCTGGCGGGAAGGCTCATGGGCTGTCGATTATCCTGAGGCCGATTATCATTTCATCGTCGGCATTAGAGACTGGGCCGGAACCAATCTGAATATTTCCGATGAGCCAAAGCAGCTTCGCATTCTGGATGAGCAGTTATTCAATAACCCGCTGATCTATTTCGTGGAGCCGGGCTATATGGAGCTTTCGGATGAAGAGGCGCTCAGATTGCGCGAGTATGTCCAGCGCGGAGGTTTTCTGTTTCTGGATGATTTCTGGGGCGATTACGAATGGGAACATGTGCAGGAACAGATGAAGCGGGTGTTTCCTGAGTATTCGATAAAGGATTTGCCGCGCGATCACACGATCTTTCACTGTTACTTCGATATTGATGAGGTTGTGCAGGTGCCGGGAATCGGTTCATGGCTGAATCGCGGCGTTACGCATGAGAAAGGCGGCAGAATCCCGCATTACATGGGCATACAGAACGAACAGGGCCGAGTCCTTGTCTTCATCGCCCGTAACTGCGATCTGGGCGATGCCTGGGAATGGATAGACGACCCGCGATACCCGCTGAAATACGGGCTGGCTGCTTATAAAGTGGGAATCAACGTCATCATCTATGCAATGACCCACTGAATGCCCCTGTAGATTAACGCGAGTTCGACATAATCGAAGTACAAGCCCTGTAAGGGCGAAATAAACCAAGTGATTTATTTCGCCCTTACAGGGCTTATAGTTTATCTTGATGCAAGACACAGGGCGTTGCCCTGTGCTATTGAATTTCGCCCTTTCAGGGCTGATTATTATTAAGCAAAACGATATTGTTTTCCTCAAAAACTACATCGTTTTTCCAAAAAACTACATTGTTTTAGCAAAAAACAATCTTGTTTTTCTGCAAAACTACATCATTTTGGGAAAAAACTACATTGTTTTTGTGAAAAACGATCTTGTTTTTCCGCAAAACTACATTGTTTTTCTGCAAAACTACATTGTTTTTCCGCAAAACTACATTGTTTTGTCGAAAAACAAGATCGTTTTTTTCCAAAACTACATTGTTTTAGCGAAAAACAATGTAGTTTTTGGAGAAAACAAGAGATGATTGCCCGGTTAACTCCCATCAAAAAAGGTATAATCATCACAAATCAGCCGAATCTGTGCGATAGCCCTATGATGCCAACCCGATACGCCCGTAGCATTAACCACAAAACTAATCGACAGGCGATTTAAGAAGCTGAGAGCGAGAATATAATTCGAGATTGATTCGGCTTTTTTATTGCACGAATGGGTAGGGGGATATGAGCTTTCCGTGCAGGAATAGTGCTTGACCTGAAGAGCGAACTCGCGATAGTATTTTCGCGTTTTTACAGCGTTACAGTTTGCAAAACTCAGGGATCTTCCAAGAACAACAAGTTTGAAATGCTTCGGCGTGAGAGATCACGGCAAACGGTGGTTGAAAGACCGGAAGGATTCTAAAAGTAATCCTTGTTCTATTGGCTCAATTGCGGATAGAGGCGAAGTGCGAACCGCGTGGCCCATAAATTCGGTTAGCGTCTGTCCTGAAATGAGCACGAGTCATCGTTCTTGTAGAATTTCTATTAGTTGAAGAGGTCGTTCAGGTTATTCCTCTCATAAGCATCGGCAAAACGCTCAGACAGACATGGCACGCTTGTCTATGATCGAATCATACGTAAAACGAGCACGTTTTACGTTCACCGGAACGCTCTGAGTTTTGAATGAAAACGAGGCAACCGGCGTCGATCTATATAGTCTGATAAATCAACGGGAAGAGATTTCCAGAAATATCTGCTGTGGATCGTGCCGGAAGTTTCAAAAGTTATGTAACTCAAAAGGAGAAGGTATGAAGAAAGACAAAGAGAAAAATGTCCGCAAATCCCCCTCCCGTGCATGGATTTATACAACCTTGCTGGGAACGGCTGTTATTCTCGCTATCGTCGCGGGAACGATTGCTTCCTCGAAGACGGCCAGCGCTAAACAATCAAACGCTCAACTTAAAAGTTCAACCGGCATTCAGGCTGATGACGATGAAACGACTGTAACTTTTGCAAATCAGAAGATCACCATAGACGCCCAAACCGGAAGGATGAGAAAACCCACGGTCGAAGAGGCCAGAGCACTCGTCGATACCATCACCGGTCTTACGAATCGCTCCACTAAAGGGCTTCAGGTCGAGAAGGCTGAAAATGGAATGAGTAAAGTTGATTTGCAGGGCCGCTTCCAGACTGTGGTCCTTGCCAAACCGAATGCAGATGGCACGAATGAAATCCGGTGCGTGTCGAGCCTGAAAGAGGCCGCCGAATTTCTTGGCATAGACCCGACAAAACTTCCGACGAAGAATCAGTCGTCGAAGAATCAGTAAGGAGGCCCCAATGTTAAAAAGATACTTAAACAAATTTCCTTTGATGTTGATAGCAATGATGGTGTTTCTCTTTGCTGCTTCTGACCGCGCGCTCGGAGCAGCTACAATAACAGTTGTATCCGTTGACGGGGCGAACGAGGGATTCAATGATCCCACACCGGTCGCGCCTGTCGGCGGCAATCCCGGCACGACCAGAGGCCAGCAGCGGCTGATCGCTTTTCAGTTTGCCGCAGACCTCTGGGGCGCAACGCTCGACAGCAACGTGCAGATTGTTGTCACGGCAGCCTTCAACCCGCTCGGCGCAAATGTGCTGGGGTCGGCAGGTACGACTTTTGTCTTTGACGATTTTACGGGACCATTTCCTTTTCCGGGAGCCGAGTTTGCCAATACCTGGTACCATTCCGCGCTTGCCGACAAACGGTCAGGAGTGGAACTCAACCCCGGCTTTGCAGATATTAACGCTCAGTTCAGCAGCGATTTCAATTTCTATCTCGGATTAGACAACAACCACGGCGCGCTGAACGATCTGGTCGTCGTCGTCCTGCACGAACTTGCGCATGGCCTTGGATTTTCGGCTTTTGCCAACGGCAACACGGGCGCAAACTTCGCCGGTCAGACGGACGTTTATTCTCACTTCACAATGAACAACCTTACTAATAAAGTGTGGAGCGATATGACGAACGCCGAACGTCAGGCGTCGGCCATCAACTTCAGCCACCTCGTATGGGTTGGTCAGAATGTGTTGACAGATGCGCCGAGCGTGCTCAATTTCGGCAGCCCCAGTGTGCGTGTAAACTCACCTGCTGTCATTGCTGGCGATAAGCAGTTTGGGACTGCGGCCTTCGGCCCGCCCATCAGCACGCCCATCACTGCTCCGCTCGTGCTGGTCAACGACGGAGTCGCACCCACATCCGACGGCTGCGAGACGATTCCTGCGGGTTCGCTCACAGGAAAGATCGCGCTCATAGATCGCGGGCTTTGCGGGTTTGCCGTAAAGGCGAAGCTGGCTCAGGATGCAGGAGCCTTAGCCGTCATCATTGCCAACAACGTAGCAGGCGCGCCTCCCGGAATGGCTGGCGTCGATCCGACTATTGTAATTCCGACCGTGAGCCTCTCACTTGCAGACGCCAATGCCATCAAAGCTCAGCTTGGCGGCGGAGTTTCAGTGACGTTGGGTGTTGACAATACGCTTCGCGCTGGCATGGACACGGCGGGCAGAGTCAGATTGTTTGCTCCGAACCCGTTCCAGGGCGGTTCTTCGGTCTCGCACTTTGATACGATAGCCTTCAAGAACCTGCTGATGGAACCGGCAATCAACCCTGACCTGACACACAATCTCAAAGCGCCGGACGATCTTACGCTTGAACAGCTGCGAGATGTCGGCTGGTTCAAGGATGCCAACGTTGACGGCATTCCCGACGATGTCCAGATCTGCATACATCAGGGTACTGTCGTCTTCACGCTCAATACGGCTACGGGCGATTACCTGTTCTTCGATTGCTCGAAAGGCATTTCGTTGAGCGGTACCGGCGTCGTAACGAAGAACTTCTGCAAGATTACGCTGACGGATAAAGGAACCGATCCGAAGCGCCCTGATCGCAATATCAATATTACGATCAATCCCTGCACAAACAGCGGTCAGGGATCGATAACCATCGTCCCGCTGAACAAGAGCTTCAGCATCACGGACAACAACATAAACAGCTTCGTTTGCGGCTGCAACAACTAAACCATCGTGACTAACGATTCAGAGGGAGGGAAATCCGTTTCCCTCCCTCTGATTTTTTGCCCGCCTGCCTGTTCGAGCAGCGATGATCCTTCGTTTATTGTTTCGTCAGGCTCAGCCATTGTAAAGTATGAGTGCATTAAGGGCAGGGCTGTAACAAAGTAAAAGTAGGGGCAGGGCTTGTCCCTGCCCGGATGGCCGACAGGCCATGACAGTCATCGCCTTACAGCGATTCGGGCAGGGACAAGCCCTGCCCCTACATTGATTGTCAACCGACTTTGTTACAGCCGTGGCACTAAGGGGGCCTCATGCTTAAACTCATCTCAGTAATCTTCCTGCTGTTTTCATTCGCCAACTGTCTGCCTTCGGTATCGCAGCCCGCCCAACCGCAGAATACAACGCGCGGTGAGTCCTACGATTCAAAATCAATCCCTTCGCTTTCATATTGCGACCTGATGAAATCCCGCAGGCGTTACACGGGCAAGCTGGTTCGCCTGAAAGCATCGTGGCAATTCGGGTTTGAACGCTCTTCTATTTACGACGGAAAATGTTCCGGGCGGCCTAAATCATGGCTTGCATTCGTAGAGGATAAAGATGCCTGCCCCGCATCAAAAGCGAATCGAAACGTTCCGGGCAAAAACGACAAAGAAGCCGATGTTACAGTCGTGGGGAGGCTTTACGGCCCGGCAAGGTTTGGACATATGGGCGCTTATGATTACAAGTTTGAAGTCGTCTGTATGGAAGAGATTAAAGTGACGGATTCTGATATTACAGAGAAATAAGTTTTCACCTGCCGCCATCCGGCCATCGAGTAAACGCAGCCCGCCCGCTCGCTCATCAAAGATTGCGAAGAGGGAAACCTGAGGACCTCTGAATTATTTGATTGAAAACGGTTTGAACTTTGATTAATATGCGGTCATCTCACACAGATGATCGGATTGGCTGGCCCCTATCCGGTGTTTGCTGAGAATGCCCTTAACGAAATCAGGTTTAATTGCAAATTAAATGATCGCGCTTCTCATGCCTTGAAAAGCAGATCGTTTGACACAGCATCGAAAGGAGCGAAGACCGCTATCTTCGACTATGTATGAGAAAGGTCTATCTTTTTGGCGAAATCAACAATGAGCGCGCTGAAAAGTTCATCGCGCAGTTGCATGAGTTGTTCGAGGAAAGTGATGAACCGGTCACTGTATTCATCAACTCCTGTGGCGGCAGCGTAACAGATGCGCTTGCAATCTACGACGTACTGCAAAACGCGCCGTGTGAGGTCTACACGGTTGGGCTGGGCAAAGTTCACTCGTCGGCCATTACGGTTTTACTCTCAGCGCCCCGTTCCAGCCGGGCAAGCTATCCGAACACGGAGTTCATGTCGCACGATATAAGCTGGAAAAGCGACGGCCCGCGCGCCTTTCTCAAAGACCGCGTGGACCAGCTTGAGCGCACCGTAAAACAGTTGCTCGCAGTCTACACGCGCGACACTCGTCTTTCACGCGAGCAGGCTCAGTCGATGTTCTTCATGGACATGTCGGATCATTACTTCAACGCGGAAGAGGCGATGGAGATGGGCTTCGTCTCAAGCATCATCACGCGCGACATCGATCATCTGCGCGGCCCGGCATGCGTTTCGATGCCTTCGGTCGAAGTCAGCACAACTCCCGGTGAAGAACAAAACGCGGTCAATTCCTCTCTGGATTAATACCGCGCAGGATCGCTACTGTAACTTTGCGCCCGTTGTGGCCTTGTAAAAAATTGCAATAAAACACGGTTGCACATGGCCTGATCTCTGCCGGTCATTGCTCGAATCAGTTTGCCTGTGATAAGGTAGCCACCTATAGCAATCCACTTTTTTGACAGGGATAATCTAAAGCGATCAGGTGAGCTTTCAAGTGGAGATTCCCTTAGTCCGATTTGAGGGAAATCGCACCTGACGCAATGGTAAACCGATATAATCGGAGTTCGAGCGTCATCAAATGAACCGGTTTCTAACTCCGCTCCTTATAACATTAGTGCTCCTGATGCCACTTACTTCTCTGGCCGCCCGGCGTCAGGCCAATACCTCTGACAAGTATAACCTTACGGTGATTCAAGGCCGCGCCGTATGCCTCGACCGCTCAGGCCGGATAAGCGATTCGTTGTTTGGCTGCAACGACCCGTCCGCCCGTTTCGCGCTCGTTGACCGTTTTGCGAAGCTTTATAATTTCGCGCCGACAGATATAGCTACGGCCATATTCACAGACGGGCGAGTCCGTCAGCGCGACCTTCAGGTGACAGCGAGGCTCGATTCTAAAAGCCAGCTTGAAATAATCCGCGTGCAGTCAATCAAAGAAGGGAAGCTGTACAACCTGTATTACTTTTGCGAGATATGCAACATAACGGCCTATGCACCGGGGCCGTGTCCGTGTTGCGGCAATGAACTGGAATTCAGAGAAACACCTACATGAATTTTGGATTTTAGATTTCGGATTAAAGAGGCTTGAAGATCGCGGCTCATCTGAAATTCGAGTCCGGCAATCCAAAATCTAAAATCCAAATCGAACGAGGAGGTCACAATGCGTGATGATGACGATAAGGTCATAGAGAAAGGCGAGGGCCTGTCTCGACGTAACTTTTTGAAAGTATCAGGCGTATCACTCGCGGTTCCACTGGTGATTGGGCCGAAAGTGATCAAAGCGGCGGGCGCTGATGTCAAAGTATTCGGACCCGGCAAAGCCCCTGTCTCGCTTATGATCAACGGCAAAAAATACGCGACTGAAGTTGAACCCCGCGTCACTTTGCTTGAGGCGCTTCGCAACGAACTGGACCTGACAGGAGCCAAGCGCGTGTGCGACCGTGGAACCTGCGGCGCTTGCACGATGATCGTTGACGGCAAGCTCGTTTACTCCTGCACGATGCTTGCCATCGAAGCGCAGGGCAAGCAGATCACAACGGTCGAAGGCTTGATGCAGGGCGAAAATCTTCATCCTATACAGCAGGCTTTCATAGATAACGACGCGCAACAGTGCGGCTTCTGCACGCCGGGGTTTGTCGTGGCCTGCAAGGCTTTTTTAGACAAGAATCCAAATCCGACGCCCGAACAGGTGCATCACGGTCTGGGCGGCAACCTGTGCCGCTGCGGAACCTACGTCGGCATTCGCGCGGCGGTTATGCAGGCGGCGAATGCGCAGAAAGGGGGGCAGAAAAATGGCTGAGTATAAATGGCCCGAAGCCGAAAAACGTACGCTTATCGGCAAACGCATCTCGCGCGTTGACGGCCCTCATAAAGTGTCAGGCCGCGCAAAATATTCTTATGACATCAATCGACCGGGAATGCTCTTCGGCAAAATAGTCCGCTGCCCGCACGCGCACGCGAAAATTGTAAGCATTGATACGAGCGCGGCTGAAAAAATGCCCGGCGTCAAAGCCGTGCAGATCATGCAGGATGTGGGCGCGGAACTGTACTGGGCGGGCGCATCCGTTGTGGCTCTGGCCGCCGTCGATGAGCCGACTGCCGAAGACGCCATGCGCGCAATCAAGGTCACATACGAAGTGCTTCCTCACCTTGTCACCTACACCGATCTGAAGGCCGCCGAAGGCTATACCAAGCCCGCAAACGAAAACACGCAGGGCGAGCCGGACAAGGCGTTCGCAGAAGCCGATAAGGTTATCGAAGGCGTATACGGATTGCAGATGATAACGCACTGCTGTCTGGAATCGCACGGCTCCGTTATGGAATGGGAGAACGACGGACAGAGCGTGCTGGCTCACCTGTCAACGCAGGCCGTCAGCGGTTCTGTGGCGGGCATCGCTACGCCGCTTGAGATTCCCGCGAGCAGCGTAAGGGTCAAGCAGGATCACGTCGGCGGAGGATTTGGCAGCAAATTCGGGCCGGACGAATGGGACATTGCCGCAGCGAGACTCTCTAAGAAAGCAGGTGGCAAGGCTGTCAAAATGTTCAACGAGCGCGACTCGGAATTGATGGTCGCGGGCGCGCGCCCGTCCGCTTACGCGCGCGTCAAGGTTGGCGTGAAGAAGGACGGCACGCTCGTCGCCTGGCAATCGGAATCGTGGGCGACAGGCGGGTTGGGCGGAGGCGGCTCGCCGCCCTTGCCTTACGTATTCAACATACCCAACCAGCGCAAACAGCACACGGCAATAGTCAATCACGTCGGCAGCCAGAGAGCGTGGCGCGCGCCCGGTCATCCGCAGGGGTGTTCGATCACGATGCCTGCGCTTGAAGACGCAGCGGCTGCGATAAACATGGACCCGCTCGAATTCTTCCTGAAGAATATCGAGATGACAGGCGCGCGCGCGCAGGTCTACCGCGACGAATTTCAAATCGCGGCGGATCTGATCGGCTGGAAGAAGAACTGGCATCAGCGCGGCGATAAATCGTCTGACCCTGTAAAGCGAGGGCTTGGACTTTCGCTTCACACGTGGGGCGGCGGAGGCCACCCATCGAATTGCGACCTCACGATTTCGCCTGATGGCTCGGTCGAATTGAAGATGGGGACGCAGGACATCGGGACGGGGACTCGCACAACTCTCATGATAGTCGCTGCCGATTCGCTCGGCCTGCCGCTGAACTCGATCAAGCTGATGATTGGCGACAGTCGCCATCCCACCTCTGGCCAGTCGGGCGGAAGCACGACAATCGGTGGCGTCAGCGCAGCAACTCGCCGCGCCGCGCTCGATGCGCTCGATCAACTCTTTGAGAAGGTCGCGCCCGCGCTCGAAGCAAAGCCTGAAGAACTGGAAGCCGTCGGCGGCAGGATTCAAGTCAAGGGCACGCCCGGTCGCAGTCTGACATGGGCGCAGGCCTGCTCGAAACTCGGAGTGATGCCGCTAACAGTCAGAGGCAAAAATCCGGGGCCGGGCAGTCTTACCAACAGCGGCGTCGGCGGAGTTCAGATGGCTGATGTCTCGGTCGATGTTGAAACGGGCGTGGTCAAAATAAACAAGATCGTGGCCGTTCAGGATTGCGGGCTGATCATCGACCTGAAGACAGCCGAAAGCCAGGTCTATGGCGCGTTGATCATGGGCGTCTGCTTTGCGCTCTACGAAGAGAAGGTCATGGACGCGAAGTCAGGGCGAATGCTCAATCCGAACATGGAGTTCTACAAGCTTGCGGGCATAGGCGATATCGGTGAACTTGTCGTTCATATGATGACGGGCAAAGGCTATGACGAGCGCGGCGTGATAGGGCTTGGCGAGCCTCCTGTGGTTTCGCCGGGCGCTGTTATTTCCAATGCCGTCGCGAATGCGATTGGAGTGCGCGTGCCGACATTGCCGATGACGCCTGACAGAGTTCTGGCCGCTCTGGAGCCGAAAGGAGGCAGGTAATTATGCATGCATTTGAATACACAAGTCCGGCAACAAAAGAGCAGGCCATCAGCCTGTTGAGTTCGGATGCGGATGTACTCGCGGGAGGAACGGACCTGCTCGCTTTGATGAAAGACAACGTCATCGCGCCCAAACGTCTGGTGAACATAAAAGAGATCGCTGAACTGCGAGGCATAAAGTTCACCCAAAAAGACGGCTTGCGAATCGGGGCGCTTGCTACGATTCAAGAGTTAGCCGATAACCCGCAGGTGCGCGAAAAGTATCCGGTAATTGCTAAAGCCGCAAACGATATTGCGGGGCCTCAAATCAGGAACATGGGTACGATTGGCGGCAATATGTGCCAGCGTCCGCGATGCTGGTATTATCGCGCGGGATTCGGGCTGCTTGCAAAAGATGAAAAAGGCCAGTCGCTCGTGACATCAGGCGAGAATCGTTATCACGCGATACTCGGCAATAACGGGCCTGCGTATTTCGTCAGCCCTTCGACGCTGGCTCCTGTGTTTGTTGCATTGGGCGCAAGCGTGCGAATCTTCGGCCCCGGCGGTAAGCGCGATGTGCCGATAGATAAGTTCTTCCGTATCCCACAAACTGAGAGCGAGCGCGAGCACGATCTGAAGCCGAATGAAATCGTGACGGAAATATTTATTCCTCCGATGATGAGCGGAGCAAAAAGCGCGATTTACGAGGTTCGGCAGAAAGAGGCAATGGATTGGCCGTTAGCCTTCGCATCGGTGGTATTGAAAATGAGCGGCAATAAGGTTGAGGCGGCTCGCGTAGTGATGGGCCACGTCGCGCCTGTGCCGTGGCGTTCGTCGGAGGCGGAAGCCGCGCTCGTCGGCAAATCAATTACCGAAGAGACTGCGAAAGCCGCAGGCGACGCCGCTGTGAGCCGTGCAAAGGCTTTGAGCGGCAACGGCTATAAGATTCAGCTTGCGCGAGTCGCCGTCAAGCGCGCGATACTGGAAGCCGCGCGAGGAGGTGCAAAATGATTTCAGAAGCCGACAGATTCAACATACATCATCCGAGCCTCTGCCATTGTCTTCAATGGAAAGGCATGTTCATTCAGGTGGCTCATGACCCGACCGTGCCAAAGACGAGCAGCGATCATTACTGGTGCGTCTACACACAGACCTGTGTCGGCCCTGACGGCGGGCTTGCAGAACCGGGCACCTGCTCGTCTCCCGACAGAGCCTGTCACGGCAAAGGGCGGGTTGATTAGAAGGGATAGGGATAAGACCTGCCCTTACCGGATTCAACTTTAGCTTCCTTGACGCTCAGTGATCCGGGCGATAAAGTCAAAAGAGAAGCATCAGGCTTGATTCGTATCATCAGGAGTATAAGAAATGCGTAGATTCTTGTTTCTAGCGGCCCTTGCGATAAGCGTGCCGATGTTTGCGACGGTGAGCCGGGCGCAGCATATTTCAGGCGACTACATCGAAACGCGCAGCGCAGACGTATGGACAGGTCCGTGCGTTGCCAACGGCGAAGTCAATCTGGCCGGAGATCAAGCCATACTGGCGTGGCGCGTAACGAAGGGCGATTGGAACGGCGTCGCGCTCGATGGTTTGAGCGTCGTAAGCGTCGTCAAAGCCGGAGCCACGCTGGGCGACCCGTACACTAATCCATACCCGGCCAAAACTGTCATGATCGTTGACGAAAAAGCTACAGCCGAACAGCAAAAGGCGCTTGTCGGATTTGCTCAGATGATGGCGGGCGAACTGCTCAATAACGTAGTGCGCGTCGAGGTCGCTCCGATCAAAATGGAAGTCAGCCGCGACGGCCACCATTACGGAAAGACCTTTCTGCGCGCGGGCAAGCTGGCAGGAATCGAGACGCGGGCGCTGAACGGCAAAGATCATCTGTGCGGCAACGAAGATATTTTTTACCAGCCGCTTTCACAGATGATGCACTCGATGCCCGCAGTCGCAGAGCTTGACGAGTACACAGGGCCGAGCCTCGGCGTATCGTGGACGGTACACGGCAAACGCAGCGCCTTTGTCGGCAGCTTCGCTCGTTAAATTTTTTCGCTACCTGATCACAAAGTCACAAAGCGCACGACTATCTACTAGCGTGACTTTGTGACTTTGTAGCAAGTACAGCTTACAATGTGGAGATTTTTTTGATGCTGCATAAGGTTGCGGGCCTGCTCTTTTTATTACTAACAGTCTCTTCCGCGATAAGGGCCGAGAGCGGAAAGATAGAGACTATAGGCGCTTTCATGGATGAAAGCGCTTCGGAACAGTTGCGTAAAACTCTGGAGCCAAAGGGCTATCGAGTGGTGCTGGCAGACGGCAGCGTTGTTTGCGAAATATGGCTGAGAGCAGGCGTGCCCGCAGCAAATAAATCTGAGACGGCAGGCGCTGTCTACACCGGACTTGCCGAATCGGCCATGATCGGAGTCATCAACTATCCAAAGGCCACAAACGATTTTCGCGGGCAGGCGATTAAAGCTGGAATATACACCTTGCGTTACGCGCTCTATCCCACGGATGGAAATCACATGGGCATCTCGCCTGTACGGGATTTTCTGGTGATGATTCCTTTAAGCGTCGATCAAATTCCCGACGCCGTATACAAATTTGAAGATCTTACGAAACTGAGCGCGAAGGCGAGCGGAACGAATCACCCGGCAGTTTCGAGCCTTGTTATGCCCGAAGGCGCTGCGGCTTCTCCGACACTGGCTGAAAACGAGCACGGCAACCTCATCTTCGTTGCCAAAGTGAAAACACAGGCGGGCGCAGATATGCCCATTGCGGTCATAGTTAAAGGCAGGGCAGAGCAGTAAGCGACAGATGAGCAAAGAAAGCTTCAAATTACGAGTCGTGATTCTGCTGATGATTATCCTTCCCGTGTTCGCCAAAGCAGTAGAGGCGACTTCATCCTCCTTCGATTTGAAATTGCCTCTTGGCATCCCGTTTGAAATCTGGTCATATTACGTCCCAAAATATAATGTGCTGACGCAGGCAAAAGTCGAATTAGGGCGACAGCTTTTTTTTGACAAGCGATTGTCTGCCGATGGCTCGGTCAGTTGCGCATCGTGCCACGACCCTGCGCGCGCATTCACGGATGGCAAGCGCGTTGCGGAAGGCATCAATGGTAGATCGGGCTCGCGCAACTCGCCCACGCTTTTGAACGCGATGTTCAATTCGGGCCAGTTCTGGGACGGGCGCGTTGAATCGCTGGAAGCGCAGGCAAAGCTGCCCCTGATAAATCCCGACGAGATGGGCGATCAAACCTTTGAGCAGATAATTGCAAAGCTCAGCAGTTTGCCGGAATACACAAAGCAGTTTCAAGAGTCCTTCAACGGTCCTGTCACAATCGATGCGGTTGCCAGAGCAATCTCATCTTTTGAACGGACGCTGGTGTCTGGAAATTCCCCGCTCGATAGATATCAGGCTGGCGATTTCAAGGCCATAACTGATGGGGCGCGAAACGGTATGATGCTGTTTCGCGGCAGAGCGCGCTGCACGATCTGCCATGCTTTCAATCAGGCATTTCCTTTCCTGACCGACGGCAACTATCGCAACACGGGTGTCTCTGCAAACTTCGCGGAGTTCGACGGTCTTTCTCGTCGCGCTTTGCAATCTGTGCGAGACGACCCGCGCAGTTCGGTAGAAGGTCTGTTAAAACAGAACGGCTCGTTCGAGCTTGGCCGATTTCTGGTCACCTCCAATTCGCTCGACATAGGGGCTTACAGAACGCCGTCGCTTCGCAACGTCGAATTGACCGCGCCCTATTTCCACGATGGAAGCGCGGCGACGCTCAATGATGTCGTGAAGTTTTATGTCAATGGCGGAAAAGCCAATTCGTTCCGAGACTGGCAACTTGAGCCTGTGAGCCTGAGTGAAGAAGAGCAGCGCGATCTGGTAGAGTTTCTGAAAGCCTTGACGAGCGACGACGCGCGACAAATGGCGGCTTCGGCAAAAAATTAGCAACCTGTTACTAACGAAATTTTCACCGCAGAGACGCCGGATGGTTCGCACGCGGCGGTGAATGTTCTTATTACTCTTTATCAATCGGAGATAATTCAAATGAGATCACCTCATCGTGTGATTGCAAGCGCTGTGGCTTGCCTGCTGATTTGCCTGAGCGTCGCAGCGCAAAAAGAAAAAGATAGCGTGTGGGATACGAAAAAATCGGGCTGGCAATTGCTTACGCAAACGCAGCGGACGGAAGTGTTCGACTTTGCGGAAAAGTACAAAGCCTATCTTCGCGTCGCAAAGAGCGCGCTTACATCAACACGCGAAGTCATGCGGATGGCGCGGGCGAACGGGTTTGCGGATTTCACCGATCCATCGCAGGTAAAGCCCGGCACTCGATTGATAATCAATGCGCGTGATCGCGCGGTCATACTGGCCGTGATTGGCACAGAGCAGATCACGAGCGGCTCTCGCGTAGTCGGCACACATCACGACAGCCCGCACATCGACCTGAAAGCCCGCCCCGTTATAGATGCGAAAGGGTTCGCGCTATTCAAAACGATATATTACGGCGGGATCAAAAAGTATCAGTGGGCAAATGTGCCGCTCGCGTTAATCGGACGGATTGACACGACGGACGGGCGCACGGTTGAAGTTTCAATCGGAATGAATGCGGGCGACCCGGTCTTTGTCATCCCCGACAGCGCGCCGCACTCTGATGCCGAGTTGCGCAGTCGCACATACACGAACGTATTCGCGGGCGAAGAACTAAATCCCGTCGCAGGCTCAATTCCGGGCGATAATTCTTCTGCCGTGGGCGAAGTGCTAAAACAACTGGCTGCCGTCTACAAAATCAAAGAAGAAGATTTTGTGAGCGCCGAACTGCAACTCGTACCCGCTGCGCAGCCCATGGATGTCGGCATTGATCGCGGGCTTGTCGGCGCATACGGTCAGGATGATCGCCTCTCCTCTTATTGCGCGGCGCAGGCCATCATGGATTTGAAGGGGACTCCGAAATTTACATCCTTAGCTTACCTGTCGAATTTTGAAGAGGCTGGTTCGGTCAACAACACTGGCGCATCATCGGAGTTGTTGAGTTCAACTTTCGCACATCTGATCGGCGCGCAGCGAGGCTCTGCCTACAACGATCTGGACCTGCGCCGCGCGCTCAGAAACTCGCAGGTGATTTCTGCCGATACCAATGATGGCATAAACCCGATCTTCCCGAATGCGAGTGAGCAGTCGAACGCCGCGCAACTCGGTTATGGGGTGACGATCAAAAAGTACGGTCGCGGCTTTGACGCAAACTCTGAATTCACCGCGCGCATTCGCGCAGTGCTGGAACAAAACCAGATCCCCTGGCAGACGCAGACGCCAAAGGTTGACGTTGGTGGCGGAGGAACGATAGGCGGTTTCATGTCGGCTCAGGAGATGGAAGTGATTGATCTGGGCGTGCCGCTGCTTTCGATGCACGCCACATTCGAGATGTCATCAAAAGTAGACGTGTGGAATTTCTATCGCTTCTTCTCTGCATTCTATAGAAGTTGATTTTACAAGCAGATGTACGTTTACGACTGATGCTGTGGACAAAGACATATTCGGTCGCCGACCTGTCTGATCCACGCAGGGAGGGCGTACCGAGCCTGCCGGTTTTGTCAGGTGCGCCTGTCCGATGATTACGCTACCATTTCAACTCTTTTCTTAATATTCAGGGAACTCTATATGGCGGTGTGATATTGAGTGGAGTCCGCTGATCTTTCTGCAACGACGAATACAATTTGAAAGAGGCTCCCCCGTGTCTAATCTCCAATTAGTTTCAATCACCTCTTCGTCAGATATTTCTGACCGCTTCATCGGCCTGCTGATCAGGAGCCTTTTTTCAGTGTCACACTCCTCGACAAGAATCTCGTCATCGGCCATGGGAAAGTGATCGTGCAACAGGCTGATTCCAAATCGATTCAGGCAGTCATACTTCAAGAGAACATTTCTGATCTCTTTGAGGCATTCCTGATCTTTTTCAACCACTGGCGTCACGTCATCTATATCGGGAAGTTTGGACAGAGTGACGGGATTGCTCAGATTTTCCATCGCATTTCTCCTTTGGTTTGTAATTAACGTGAATTCGACATAATAATCAGCCCTGAAAGGGCGAAATTCAATAGCACAGGGCATCGCCCTGTGTCGTGTATCAAGAGAAACTACAAGCCCTGTAAGGGCGAAATAAATCACTTGGTTTATTTCGCCCTTACAGGGCTTGTGAGGTGGTGGCAATCATACCCGGCGCGATGCGCCGGGCTATTGAATATCGCCCTTACAGGGCTTTTACTTCGATTATTATGTCGAACTCGCGTTAATTATCGATTTTCCAGACACCGCTGGATTCAGCAGTGCTTAAGACGAGGAACGACCTGGTCGAAACACCTTGCACGGAACGATTGTTACAACCAGTCAATTTTTTATGGGCAGCTATCTTTGCTTGTCGTCGAGCATCGAGCGAATCATCGGCTCAAGCGCATGACGAAGCTCACGATCAGATAGCGTGTACTTCAAAACCGTCTTCAGATAATTCAAGGGGTCGCCGATTGTAAGCCATTCGCCTTCTTTTACAGCCTCGGCCACTACGCGCCCGCCGCGCTTTATGTATTCGCGCACAGAATCCGTAAGCCATAGTTCGTTGGACTGGCCGAGCGGAATTTCGCTCAATATTTGAATGACATCGTGCGACAGCAGGAAACGCCCGAACATAGCGAGGTTTGATCGCGCTTCTTCGCGCTTTGGTTTTTCGATCACATCTTCCATCTCGCGGTCTGCGCTCTCCGGTTTGATCTGCGCGATGCCGTATCGGTTGACATCTTCCCACGCGACCTCCTGAGTGCCGACGACGAGCGCAGATGTTCGGTTATGCGTTTCGATCAATTGCCGCGCGAACGGCGTTTGCGATTTGATGATGTCGTCGCCATAGGAATAGATGAACCCTTCGCTTTCGGGTATGTGATGCCGCGCGACGAGCAACGGAGTGCCATTACCGTAAGGGCCGTGCTGGGCTTCAAAGATAAGCTCTATGCCCGCCATCTTGTCAACGAACTGATCGAGATGGGCGTACTTTCCACGCGGCGGAAGATTGGAGAGATCATACTGGCGATGGATAGGGTCGGCGTTTGCTCCCGTAATGATGATGATTTTCTTGATGCCGGAATCGATATATTCTTCGATAATCAACTGGATCGCAGGCTTGTTGATAATGGGCAGAAGCTCTTTCGGGTATCCCAGAGTAACCGGCAGCATTCTTGTGCCCGACCCGGCTGCCGCAATAATGCCTGTCTCGACTATCATTCAGATATCCCCTCTTTTCGTAAGAATCGACAGGTAAAGTATCACGCGCTATTTTTCATCACAAGCAGCGATAGACCGTCATCGGCTCAGAACTTCAACGTAGCGCAGATGATAAAGAAAAAACTGAATTGAAAAAGTGATACCAATCACTGGCCCGGTTGACTTGATCGGCGGATTGAAGTAAAAGTTAGACACCGTTTCACGAAGGACGCTAATCTCTCAAGCTTTGGAGGTGAAGGATGCTGAAAAGATGTCTCAAGCTTTGTATGTTGGTAACGTTATTCGGCTTGTTGTCATCCATAACACAAGCACAGGACCTCAATCGCCAGATCGGAGGCGAAAAATTAAAGGCCACTCTGATCGGATTTGAAGAGGTGCCCGCCATTTCGACTACGGGCACTGGAACATTTACTATGGTCATAGAGCCCGGAGACGCCGCATTTACCTATGAGCTGACTTATTCGAGTCTTACAGGTAGCGTGCAGCAGGCTCACACTCACATCGCCCAGAAAGGTGTCAACGGAGGCATTATGGTCTTCTACTGCACCAACCTTGGCAACGGCCCTGCCGGAACGCAAGCGTGCCCCGCTTCGGGCACTATCACAGGAAGAATCACGGCAGCAGACGTTATCGGCGGCGCGGCTGCACAGGGAGTCAGTCCGGGAGAGTTCGCCGAAGTATTGAAAGCCATTCGCTCGGGCACTGCCTACACAAACGTGCATTCAAATCTATTTCCGGGCGGCGAAATCAGAGGCCAGATCGCCCCGGAAGCCCCAAAGCCCTGAGCCGCATATTCGCGAGCCAAATAATAGAAAACTCCTCATACCCGAACAGAGCCGCTTTTCTGAGACTTCAGAAAAAGCGGCTCTGTTCTTTTCAATCAAAGACTGGGCATCACCGCTTTGCAGTCTTCATCATAAGGAACGCGGCGAGCGTGTCGCTGTAATATCCTTCGATTCGCTCCAGCACTAAATAACCATGCCTGTCGTAAAATCCCTGCGCGCCCGTATCGTCCACGGCTGTTTCCAGATAAATCGCATTTGCGCCGCGTTGCCACAACCAGCTTTCGATCTCTGATAACAGTCGGCTTCCGATCTGTTGGCGCTGGCGATTCGGCATCACATCAATCGAGATGATATGTCCTTTCTGCTTTGGGTAATAGCAGCCGGTGACGAAACCAACTATCTCGCCATCGTCTTCTGCGATGAGGGTTTTACACTTGCGCGAGCGCAGGTAATACTTAAGTTCAGGATATGAATAGGCGATGTCCTCGCTAAAGGCCGCGTGGTCTATCTCGTACAGCCGGTCAAAATCTTCTGGCTTGTAATCTCGAATATCAAGGCTCAAGGATTAGATAAGTCCTTTGTATGCACCGCCATCTACCTGAATGACCGTGCCTGTGATGTAACTTGCGCTCTCTGAAGTCAG
Organism: Blastocatellia bacterium; assembly: GCA_963804815.1. Classification (GTDB taxonomy): domain Bacteria; phylum Acidobacteriota; class Blastocatellia; order UBA7656; family UBA7656; genus DATEKX01. The sequence goes on from CAWDRU010000002.1 coordinate 1,501,295, forward strand.
AAATGCGACAAGCGCTGCGAACTCTTTCGGATCGCCGATTCGCTTCATCGGCGTTGACTCGGCCCATTGCGCGTAAACCGACTCGGCGCTCACCTTGTCTCTATCGGCGACAAACGCGGCCAGTTTCTTCGACCGCTCTGTCAGATGATAACCCGGACAAACTGTGTTGACGGTTATCGCGAAAGGCGCGACCTGCTGAGACAGACTCTTCATAAAGCCCAGCACCCCGGCGCGCGCCGTATTTGAGAGTATCAAATTATCGACCGGCTGTTTTGCCGCAATCGACGTAATAGCGAGGACACGGCCCCAGCCCCGCTTGCGCATTTCGGGCACTGCCGCGTTGCATAGATTGATCGTGCTGATTAAATTCAACTCGACTGCTCGTCGATAATCGTCTGCTGTAAAATCATTAAAGAAGCCAGCCGGAGGGCCGCCCGCATTTGCGATCAGAATATCAATTCTGCCAAACCTCTGCTTCGCCTCGGCGACCATATGTCGAATGTGATCTTCATCCGTCACATCGCCTGCGATAGCCAACGCTTCAACTTCGGATGAAGCCCGGATTTCATCGGCTACCGAACGCAACGCTTCTTCGCCGCGCGCTGTGATTACGACATTCGCGCCTTCTGCGGCAAGCAGGCTTGCGCAGGCTTTTCCCAGCCCGCTTGATGCTGCTGTGATTATTGCTACTCTACCGCGAAGCCCAAAATCCATCGCGTATAAACTCCAGAGTTGAATTATTCAGATCACAGGATAACGGAAATCGACCGGCTTGTTTAGGCGTTGCGGGAAATAGAGACCATTTCTACAAATAACTGGTGTGCGCGCTGATCCTGAGTCAGTTCTGGATGAAAAGTAGCCGCAATAATATTGCCTTCTTTTACCAGCACCGGCTCGTCATCGAGTTTTGCAAGCACTTCGACGTTCGCCCCGACGTTCAGGATTCTTGGCGCGCGAATGAAGACTGCTTCAAGCAATCCTCCTTCAAACGATGAATCTACGTTCGTGATAAAACTGTCAACCTGTCGCCCGTAAGCATTTCGCTCAACGGAAATATCTATCAGGGCCAGAGATTTCTGGCCGGGATTATGAACCTCGCGCGCGAGCAGGATCGCGCCCGCGCACGTGCCGAATACTGGTTTGCCTTCGTGCGCGAACTTCGTGATTGGATCAGCGAGTTTTTCTTCGTCGATGAACTTGAGCATCGTAGTGCTCTCGCCGCCGGGAATAATCAGTCCGTCTATCTGCTGTAACTGGGCAGCGCGACGGACTTCAATCGCATCGACTCCAAGCCGGGCAAGCGCCCGCTTGTGCGCAGCGAAATCACCTTGAATTGCCATTACTCCGATTTTCATAAACGATGAACTTTGAACGCGGATTGATGTAAAAGGAACGAATTCACATTCATCAATCCGCGTTCATCATTGCTTCAATTACCATCCCCGCGTCTGAAGCATTTCGCCTTCGGGAATCTTCGATATCTCAAGGCCCCGCATTGCTTCGCCCAGTTCTTCGCTCGCTTCGAGCACAGCCTTTGGATCGTTGAAATGAACAGCCGCTTTGACAATCGCTTTTGCCCGCACCGCAGGGTCTGAGGATTTGAAAATGCCTGAGCCGACGAATACAGACTCCGCGCCCAACTGCATGCATAGCGCAGCGTCGGCGGGCGTTGCCACTCCACCGGCAGCGAAATTCGGGACGGGCAGACGGCCCTCTCTGGCAACCATTCGCACGATTTCATAGGGCGAGCCGAGTTGTTTTGCTTCCGTCATCAACTCTTCGTCGCCGAGCACTGTCAGCCGCTTCAACTCTTGATTTATTCGGCGAAGATGTCGGACGGCTTCGACGATGTTGCCTGACCCGGCTTCGCCTTTGGTGCGAATCATTGCCGCGCCTTCGCCTATGCGGCGCAGCGCCTCACCCAGATTGCGCGCGCCGCAAACGAAAGGGACTTTGAATCGGTGTTTATCAATATGATGCTCTTCGTCTGCGGGCGTCAGGACTTCGCTCTCGTCGATGAAATCGACGCCGAGCGCTTCAAGCACCTGCGCCTCGACGAAGTGACCGATTCGCACCTTGGCCATCACAGGAATAGTCACGGCAGCCATTATCTCGCGAATCTTTTTTGGCGATGCCATGCGGGCGACGCCGCCTTCGGCGCGGATATCCGCCGGTACACGTTCGAGCGCCATCACTGCGACGGCCCCGGCGTTCTGAGCTATAAGAGCCTGTTCCGCATTTGTCACGTCCATGATGACGCCGCCCTTTAACATCTCAGCAAGACCTGTTTTCAATCGAAGCATATTTTCATTCATTGTTTCCCCTCTCGCGCCTGAAACCGGCTCCCGGAGCCAGTTTCAGGCTGCTGTTAACGCTAAGACAAAATAATTTCACCTCTGCCTGATATTACGACGCCGCCCCCCACGCGCACGCCTTTCACCTCGTTTGTTTTCGCATCAACTCTGACTTCCAGATGCAGCAAACTCGGTCGATTCATCTCGAAGCCCTGTTCGCTGAGAATCGTCGTCAGGGGTTGCACGTCCACCACACGATGACGTACCAGGTAAGAACTGAACGCTCCATTTGCAGAGCCTGTGGCCGCATCTTCGGCCACTCCGGCGGCAGGAGCGAAAACCCTGCAATGTACATGACTCGATGGACTGATAGTCTCGCGCGTAAAGGTCAGCACCGTTTCCGCGCTCGCGTCTTTGCTGATCTGTTCGAGCGCGCCCGAATCAACCTTGATCCTTTCTATCGCCTCGCGCGACGCCACAGGAACGACCATCATTGTGATGCCGTTATAAATTATCTCTATGGGCAGACCGGTCTGCTCAATTTCAGAAGCATCGAGCGAAAGCGCTTTCGCCATCGCCGCAACCTCCGAAAACGTTCCTTTCACAACGGGTAAAGGCTGATTCATAACCGTGTGACCGGCGTGACCGTTTTCGATATTTACCTCGACTAAAAGCGGGCCGACGCCTGTTTCAAGCGTCACTGCCGTAACGGGTTCGGTCGATTGTTTCATTCGTTCCGCGACTATGACGTGTGCCGTGCCGACAACCGGGTGGCCTGCGAAGGGTAGCTCATGTTCGGGTGTGAATATTCTTACTTTAAAATCGCCACCCTGTTCCGGCGGAAACAGGAAAGTCGTTTCCGAAAAATGCATTTCGCGTGCGATCTTCTGCATCGTCTGAGCGTCAAGCCCCACCCCATCCGTGAAGACTGCAAGCTGATTTCCGCCAAATATCTTTTCGGTAAATACATCCGCAATGACAAACTTTCTGTTGCTCATTTAATCCTCCGTTTCAATAGGTTGCCGATTCGTTTGATTCCTTCTTCTATCATCTCCGGCACCTGATTCGAGAAGTTGAGCCTGATGAAGTTGCGTTCCGGCTCCTTTGCAAAAAATGAAGTGCCCGGAACGAATGCCACACGCTCTCTGATCGCATCCTTGAAGGCTTCTTCTGCGTTGACTCCGTCCGGCAACTCCACCCAGATAAAAAGCCCGCCATCCGGCTTTGTCCATCGAGCCTGTGCGGGGAAGTACGTTTCCATCGCCTTGAGCATTGCATCGCATCGTTTGCCGTACACTTCACAAAGGTGAGAAACGTGCGCGTCGTAGTCGAAGCTTTGGAGAAGTCGCGCCGCCGCCCTCTGCTCGATTGTACTTGTGTGGAGGTCTGCGGCCTGCTTGGCAATAACGATAGTCTGTAATATTTCTTCCGAAGCTGAAATCCACCCGATGCGAATACCGGGACTGAGGGTCTTTGAAAAAGTGCTCAAGCGAATCACCAGACCGTCTTTATCCAGTGCCGCAAGCGAATCGGGCCTGGTGCCTCTGTATCGAAGCTCGCCGTATGGGTCATCTTCAAGAATCGGAATTCGATGACGCCGCGATATATCGATCAGCTGCTCTCTTCGCTCTATTGAAAGAGTTGTCCCTTTGGGATTTTGAAAGTCCGGAACCAGATATATCAGCCTGACCTGAGAAACAGCCAGCGCTCGCTCGATCTGATCTACTTTCATTCCCTGATCGTCGCTATCGACCCCGACAAACGATGCTTCGTGACCGCTGAACGATTGCAGAGCCGCAAGGTAGCAGGGGTTTTCTACGAGAACCGCATCGCCCGGATCAAGAAATATTTTCCCTACCAGATCAATACCTTGCTGCGAGCCGCTGGTTATCAGCAATCGGCTCGCATCTGCCGAAATACCTTGCGCTCTCAGGCGGCGCGCAATCCATTCGCGCAGCGGTCTCCAACCTTCGGTCGTGCTGTATTGCAACGCAGCCGGGCCTTCTTCTCTAAAGACTTCTTCGTGAGCCTGAGCAATCTGCGCGACGGGGAACAATTCAGGCGCAGGCATCCCCCCTGCGAAAGAGATGATCTCAGGCTGCTCTGTGACCTTTAGAATTTCGCGGACTGCCGAGACTGTCATACGAGACATGCGCCGTGCGAAGCGATAAGGTTGTGCCTCTCTCTGCACGGGTGAGGGGATTGCATCCGATAGCGACGAGTGTTTTGTCATCAATTCAACCTCATTTTATCCTGAGATAGTTTTCAATCAGCTTCAATTAACATCATCGGCGTTTCTTGGAATTATTGCTGACTTCGACAGTGGGCTTTATGTGTGTGCCTTCTTTGACCGAAGACATGACGATAGTCGTATGCGTTCGGGTCACTCCCGGAATGATGCGCAGGTTTTCAGTGATCAGCCGGTCGAGGCTTTCCGTATTTTCGGTGACGACTTTCAACAGGTAAGAATCAGAACCGGTCACGTGATGGCACTCCAGAACGTCGGGTAACGCGAGAATCCTTTTTGAAAACTCAACATTATATTTTGGGTGATCGATACCTACGCCGATAAATGCCGTAATGTCTTTGCCGAGTTTGCGCCCGTCAACTCTGGCCGCATAGCCTGTAATGAATCCCTCCTGTTCGAGCTTGCGAATGCGTTCGGCAACAGCAGGCTGTGAGAGCCCGACCGCAGCGGCCAGCTCTGATTGTGTTATCCGTGCGTTTCGTTGGAGGAGATCTATGATCTTATAATCTATTTGATTAATCATCATTATGCCTATAAAAATAAAACAAATGCCCGGCAAAACCCATATTATGTTTTAAGATTGCTTATGTCAACTTAATATATCCGGAGTCGGTTGACACAGGTGAGAATGTCGAGCAAGCTCAGCTTGAGGGATAAATAATGTTCAGCTACAAGCTTGTGATCGAATATGAGGGGACTCGTTATTTCGGATGGCAGGAGCAGAAGAACGCTCGAACCGTTGCGGGCGAAATTCGCCTCGCTGCCGAAGAGTTTCTCGCAAAGCCTGTCGAAATATCAGGTGCGGGCAGGACAGATGCAGGAGTCCACGCGCTGGCTCAGGTTGCGCGATTGAAAACACCTCGGCACGTCAAACCGCTCGACCTTCAACGCGCGCTCAACGACAGGCTGCCAGCCGACATCAGCGTTCTGCGAACCGATGAAGCTCATCCTGATTTTGACCCGCGCAGAGACGCTGTTCAGCGGTGCTACCTTTACCAGATTTCATTGCGGCGGACGGCATTCGCAAAACGGTTCGTGTGGTGGGTGAAAGATCGATTGAACGTTGATTCGATCAACAAAGCCTGCTCGTCGGTCGGCGGAAGACATGACTTTGTGCGGTTCTGTGACAAGCGCGCCGAAGAGAGATCGACTGTTGTGCTGGTCGAACGCGCAGAGCTTGCGATTGATCAGGACCTGCTGCTTTTTCGCATCGTTGCTTCGCACTTTTTATGGAAGATGGTCAGACGGATAGTCGGGGCGCTGGTCGAAGTGGGTCGAATGAATTTGAGCGTCGAAGAATTCAGAAGCCTGCTGGAGTATAAGAGTGCAAAACAGTTTCCGGTCGCTGCACAGTTTCCGGTTGCCGCGCATACTGCGCCGCCTTCGGGCTTGTTTCTTGAGCGAGTCCTGTACGATAAATCTCAGTCAATTCCGGCCCTCAAGGCTGCCTTCCCGGTCGCCAGTAATAAATCCTGAAGCCGTGCACTATTTGGTCATCTGGTCTGCCCGGCTCTGTTCACTTCTGGATTGCGATGATTGATCTTTCGATTTATTCATTCGATGGCGCACGAACTCAAACAGAATCGGCATTACTGAAATCAATAGGATGGCAACGATGACGAGCGAAAAATTCTTCCTTACAACCGGCTGATTTCCGAAGTAGTAGCCGCCGAATATGAATATGGCAACCCAAAGGATTCCGCCGACGATGTTATATGTTATAAAACGCCAGTAAGTCATCTTGCCGATGCCTGCGACGAAAGGGGCGAAGGTGCGGACGATGGGTATGAAGCGGGCGATGATGATAGTCTTTCCGCCATACTTCTCATAAAACTCGTGTGTGCGTTCAAGGTGTTTTTTGTTTAGAAAGCGCACGTTCTCGCGGTTGAAAATTTTCGCCCCCGCGTAATAACCGACCCAGTAATTGACCGTGTCGCCGATGATTGCCGCAACCGTGAGGATCAAAAACAGAATCCACACATCCAATGAACCGAGCGCCGCGAATGTGCCTGCCGCAAACAGCAGCGAATCGCCCGGCAGAAATGGTGTCACGACCAGACCCGTCTCGCAAAAGACGATCAGGAAAAGTATCAGGTAAGTCCATGCGTGATAGGCCTGTATGATTTCATTCAAATGCTGGTCGAGATGCAGGAAGAAATCTATTATATGCTTTATAAAATCCACATGACTCCGATCTGCCTGTAAGCTGATGAAGATAGAGCGGGAGTATCTATTCTCTAAGACTGAGAGGGCCAGCCGTAGCGGCCAATCAATTTGACGAAGACGCACGCGCCGTGATCTTCGCGAACAATCCCGGTTTCTGTCCTTATCACGCGCACGAGCGATTGCTGTTCCGCTTCGCCGACAGGTATGACCAGTCGCCCGCCTACGGCGAGCTGTTGTACGAGCGGCTCAGGAATTTCGGGTCCGCCCGCCGCAACCAGTATTCCGTCATAGGGCGCATGCTCGCTCCATCCAATCGTGCCGTCGAACCATTTAACGGTCGCGTTATAGCAGCCGATCTTGCGAATGTTGCTCTGCGCGTTGCGCGCCAGATCGCTGATTCGCTCTATGGAAAAGACGCGCTCGGCGACTGCCGAAAGCACCGCCGTTTGATAGCCTGAGCCAGCACCGATCTCAAGCACTGTCGAGTCTTTGTTTACATCGAGAAGCTCAGTCATGCGAGCGACCATGTAAGGCTGAGATATAGTCTGCATCTCGCCAATCGGCAGCGCATGGTCGCCGTAGGCTTTTGCCGCGAGCGCCTCAGGCACAAAAAGATGTCGGGGAATCTCTGACATTGCGCTGAGCACACGCTCGTCTCTGATGCCGCGACTGCGCAGCAGATCGATCATCCGCGCGCGATGCGATTGATACATGTTAGCGCCGTAAGAGTCGTCTATATGTTGGTTTGATCTCATTTCACCTGTGATTCCAGAATTACGTCCCAATCCCTTGATTTGATTTCGTCCAGCACGCGGTAATCCGTCATGTCATTGCGAAGCGGCGTGATCGAGACAAGCCCGTGCCTGACTGCGTCGTAATCCGTCCCCTCTTCGTCGTTCCAGGTGAGCGATTCTTCGCCTATCCAGTAATATTTTCGCTGGCGCGGGTCCGTGCCTTCGATAATCGTGGGCTTGATGATCTTTGTACCTTGTTTTGTGACTCGCAGTCCGCGAATCGGGCCGGGCGGAACATTGACGTTCAGTAGCGTGCCCTGCGGCAAGCCGTCACCGAGCACGCGCCGCGCAAGCTCGCGAGCCAGTTCGGCTGCGGGGCCAAAGTCAAAATCGACTCGCTGGACGAGGCTCATCGCAATTCCGGGCAGCCCGTAAATTGCGGCTTCGAGCGCACCAGCCACTGTGCCGGAGTAGGTCACATCATCGCCCAGATTCCCGCCTTTGTTGATGCCGGAAACTACAAGGGCAGGCAGATCATCTTTCAGGATGTGACTCATGGCCAGAGTGATGCAATCGGTCGGCGTTCCGTCAACAGAGTAATGGCGCTCATCAATCTTTTCTATGCGAAGCGGTCGCATCAGCGTGAGCGAATGCGAGGCCGCGCTCATCTCGTGAGCAGGGGCGACCACGACTACATCGCCGAGTTCTTCGAGCGCTTCGGCCAGAGCTTTAATGCCAGCAGAATGAATTCCGTCGTCGTTTGTTACAAGTATCTTCGTCATAAATGCGAAAACCCAGGACAATGATTCAAGAGTCAAGGCCCAAGAACTTTACTCGGATTGATGACTGATTCATCGTTCCGCGTGTTGCGATGCGGTAATAGGCACGCATCACGTTTGAATGGCCTTGAGACTTCGTTCGTCTATCCTGAGTTTATAAAATAAATCTGATCGGGACGACTGGATTCGAACCAGCGACCTCTTCCACCCCAAGGAAGCGCGCTACCGGGCTGCGCCACGTCCCGCAATAAGAAAAGCTTTGAAGCTTTCGTTATCGACTTTTGATGCTAGCATCCGAGTTTAGCATTGTCAATAAATCCTCAAGATCGCGTTTGACAACTCGGAAAGCGCGGCGCGCCTGTGGCGACATTGAGCCATCAGACCTTGATTGAAGTGGAGGGGAAGAGGGCGGAGGCGCAGGTTCAGGCGGCTCGAAGGCTTCCTTGATGATCGCAGGCTCTAAACTTACGGGTTCTATGCTGACCGGTTCTAAGATTACCGGTTCTACGCTGACCGGTTCTACGGTCACAGGCTCGCGGGCTATGGCTCTTGGGCGAGATGAGCCGCCGCGCGTCTCGTCCTGCAATTTCTTCTTTGCGCCTGCGATGGTGAATTTCTCTTCGTAAAGCAGATCGCGGATGCGCAGCACCATCTCGACATCTTTGCGACGATAGACTCTCTGGCCCGCGCGATTTTTTTGCGGCGCGAGCATTGGAAACTCTGTTTCCCAGTAGCGCAACACGTGCGGCTGAACTTTTATCAACTCGCACACTTCGCCGATTTTGAAGAATAACTTCTCAGGGATTCTTGAATCGGTTTCCATGACTACAGTCCACGCCTCTTCGACCAAGTGGTGAATCATTTGCGCGGTTTGACGAAAGCGTCAAACGGAGCGCATCGAGCGTGACGGCCTGAATACCAGGGCACGGCGGCCTGCCAGTTCGATAGTCTCGCCTGTAATCGGATTTCGGCCTCGCCTCGGTTTGCGCGTGACTACTTCCAGAGTGCCGAAACCGACGATGTGAATGCTCTCGCCATTAACCAGACGATCTTTTATAACGTCAAATAACAAGTCAACAAAACGCAGCGCATCGCGGTTTGTCAGGTCTCCATGTTGCTCGTAGATCGCGTGTGCCAGATCGGCCTTGGTCATGTTGAACCTGCCCTTGCTCGTAAATTTAAAACTCGCGGTTCAGCATCCACGCAGCGCCTGACGGCTTCTCACAGCGCTCCGATCAACCGGGCGCTTGCCTTATGTTATGCATTTCAATTTCCAGTGTCAATGAACTTTTCTGAGAAGCGTAGCGCTGACAGAGGTTTAGGAGAATGCAGAAACTCATAAAACCTGCCCCCGTAGTTATCGATTATTCGTGCTGTTTTTTACTGATTGATGATTGCTGCTTTTGATTCTTCGGCAGGAACAATCTGGTCGCGTTCGACTTTTACTGCGACGCGGAAGATTTCGCTGAACCATGCGGCTTTGCGATCAGCCGACCACATCTCAAGCTCGCATTCTGAGTCGCAGTTAACGGCAATGGTTACAGCCGCGCCCGAAAGCTCGCATCGGACGTTTGTGACCAACTGGCGATGGGAACGATCCAGTCCGTCCGCGATCTGAAGAATCGCCCCGAGCCGCAACATCTTTGCGCGTTGCGAACGTTCAAGCCCGAAATAATCTTCGTGTTCTTTGCGCGAGCGCGCATCGTTTGCTTTTTTCGGCATCGAGCCGCGATGATAGCGAACCAGCGTCGCCATCAAGGCGATCTCTGAACCTGTGAAGCCGGGCATCTCGGAGTTTTTAATCAAATACAGCCCGTGTTTGTGATGGTTGTTGTGCGCGATGTGGTATCCGAGGTCATGAAGTATGGCCGCATATTGCAGCAGCTTGCGCTCCGTCTCTCCCATTCCATGCAGGTCGTGCGTGTCATCGAATATGCGCGTTGCCAGTCGCGCCACGTGATGAGAGTGAAGCGAATCATAATCGTACCGCCGCGCAAGCGATAGCACTGATCGCGCTCGAACATCGAGCGTTGATTCATCTTCGGCGTCAACCAGAAGTTTCTCTTCGCCGTAGCTGCTGGCAAACGATTCAGCGATGTGATGGTTAATCGGAACGCCGCGCGCGCGCGCCTGCAGGTAATCCAGGATTACGCCTTCTCTGAGCGACCAGTCGCAGGTCGTGATCTCTGTTACGCCCAGTTCCGCAAGCATATTCTCAAGCAGTATCCCGCCTGCGATTATGATATCTGCCCGCCCCTTTTCGAGGCCGAGCACGCGGTTGCGTTCGCGCAGCGTCATGCGCGAGAGCCTGCGGTTGATTCGCTTGATCTGGTCGAGCGTGACCGTCTCGCTGAATGGTTCAAAATCTGTCGCGCCTTCGATGCCGCTGGAGGCTTCGGAATGCACAATGGCATTAACCATGTTTAAAATCGTGCCTGATGTGCCGATGACGAAATCGAATCCCACATGCCTGACTTCCCACACAACGCGCGTCAGGTCTGCGCGAATGTTCGCAATCAGTCTTTCGCGTTCTTCGTCAGAGATGGGGTCGGTCGTAACGAATTTCTCTGTCAGGCGAACTGCGCCGACTCGGACAGACAACAGCAAATCAGGCTCGCTGCCTCGCGTAATGATGAATTCAGTAGACCCGCCGCCTATGTCGATTATAAGCGCGCGACGATTGTTGAAATCCGTGACTTCGGAGACCGCGAGCGCGATCAATCGCGCTTCTTCGACTCCGGGCAGAAGCTGGACATCCAGCCCGACTACTTTGCGCACAGTTTCGATGAACTCATAGGAGTTGTATGATTCGCGCACGGCAGATGTAGCTGTTGCAATGATCAGATCAACGCGATTTGCTTCGGCCATCTTCTTGAAGCGCGCAAGCGTTGTTATGGCGCGATCGATGGTCTCTTTCGAGAGGCTATGCGCGCGCAGAGTGCCGGAGCCGAGACGGACCATCTCTTTTTCGCGGTCAATAATTTCGAGATGCTGTCCTTCGACCGCGCGGACGATGACCAGATGAATCGAATTTGATCCGATGTCAATTGCGGCAAGCTTCATATTATTTTCTTGTTAATCTCTTTTCGTAAGATACGCTTTTGCAGTCCCAGCCAGATAATTCACAACCCTGCCTCAATTGAAAGTATAACTGCGTATAACTGTCTTCCAAAAGACAAAATGATCTTAAACGGATTCGTTATCGTCCAGATGAAACAGATCATGCACAATCGTAACCGCGCGCTCTGCGTCGCGCTCGCTGACGGCGCAACTGATGCGAATTTCCGAGGTCGAGATCATTTTGATGTTGATGCCTTCCCGCCCAAGCGTCCGAAACATTTGAGCGGCAATGTCGGGCTGATCCATCAGGCTTGCGCCGATGATGCTAACTTTCGCAACGTCTTCATCCGCCAGCACGCCTTCGGCTCCGACCCGCGCGGCGACCTCTTCGAGCGCCTTGCGGGCAGCGTCAAGGTCTCCGCGTTTTATGGTGAAAGTTATATCATTGACCGAGCGCTCCTGATGAAACGCCTGAATTATCATGTCAACGCTGATGTTGCGGTCGGCCAGCGCGCCAAATATCTCGCCCGCTATGCCCGGCTTGTCGGGTACTTTCAGGATTGCCAAACGCGCTTGATTGCGATCAACCGTCACGCCGCTGACCGGCCTGTAGATTTCCATCTCGCCTGCTCCTCGTAAAATCGTTCCTTCGTGTTCGGGGTCGAATGTATTTCGCACTCTCAGCGGCAGCTTGTGTTTGCGCGCAAGCTCGACCGCGCGCGGGTGCAATACCTGAGCGCCGACGCGCGCCATCTCAAGCATCTCTTCGTAAGAGATCTCTTTTAACAATTGCGCTGAGCGGACGATATTAGGGTCTGCCGTGTAGACTCCGCTCACGTCCGTAAATATGTCGCAGACGCGCGCGCCGAGCGCGGCAGCGAGCGCGACTGCCGTCGTGTCCGACCCGCCCCGGCCAAGCGTAGTCGTATCGCCTTCGGGGGTCGTCCCTTGAAACCCTGCCGCGACGACTACCTGTCCTTCATCGAGATGGCGACGAATGCGTTCAGTCTTTATGTCAACGATGCGCGCCGCTGTGTGAACGCTTTCGGTGATGATGCCAAGCTGCGCGCCAGTCATCGAAACGGCGCGCACTCCCATTTGATTCAGAGCCAATGCGACGAGCGCGATTGAAATCTGCTCGCCCGTGGCAAGCAGCGCGTCGTATTCGCGGCGATTGGGCGCATCGCTCGCCTGATGAGCAAGTTTTACAAGATAATCAGTCGTGTCGCCCATCGCCGATACGACTACGACCACAGGATCACGGTCGGCTGCGCGGGCAACCAGACCCGCGACATTTTTGATTCGCGCGATGGATTTGACGGATGTGCCGCCGAATTTCTGAACAATCATACCGTAGTAATCAGAAATCAGAAGTCAGAACAGAAAAGTCTTCAAATCGGCTTCAGTGGCCAGGTTCAGGGCATTTACCTTCTGACATCTGACTCCTGATTTCTGGCTTCTTTATTATTCAAATACCCGCAGGACTAAGCCGACCTGCCGGGTTTTTGCCTGTGCTTCGATCTCCTTGACTGCGCGGGCAAGGTTCCGCTCGCGCGTGCGATGAGTCAACAATACGATGGTTGCAGCGCCTTCTTCTGTAACACCGCGCTGCAATAAACTGTGAACGCTTACCGAGTGGCCGCCGAGCGCGTGACCTATGTTGCCAATCACGCCGGGGGTGTCGGCTGTTTCGAGCCGAATGTAAAACGCGCTCTCGCTGTCTTCAACCGAACAGAGCGGCATCTCGCCGGGATCGATTACGGGCTGAAAGTACGGCGCGAAATCCGGCAGCCTGAGCGCGCTCGCGAGATTGATTAAATCGCCTACTACGGCGCTTGCCGTGGGCATCTGGCCTGCGCCGGGACCTACCAGCATCACATCGCCCACGGCGTGCCCGCTTATGAATATCGCGTTGCTGGCTCCTTCGACAGACGCGAGCAGGTGATGCTGCGGAACGAGCATCGGGTGCGCGCGAACGTCAAGGCATCCCGCGCCGCGCCGCGCCATCCCTATCAGCTTGATGCGGTAGCCGAACTCGCGCGCCATCGCAATGTCAAAATCGGTGATTTTAGTAATGCCCTGACGATAGACTCCTTCGGTGTCAACGAATCTTCCAAAAGCAAGCGATGCGAGTATGGTTATCTTGTAGGCGACATCAAAGGCTTCAACATCGTTTGTCGGATCTGCCTCTGCAAATCCGAGCAGTTGAGCATCTTTCAAAGCATCCGCAAAGCTCTGCCCGCGCTCCTGCATTGCGGTCAGGATGTAATTCGTCGTGCCGTTTAAAATGCCTGCGACGCTCGATATTTCGTTGGCCTGAAGCCCGCGCTGAATGGTCGAAATCAGCGGGATGCCGCCGCCGACAGCGGCTTCAAACAGGACTGTCACGTTATGGCGATGCGCCAGTTCGAATATTTCCGAGCCGTGTTTCGCGATGACCTCTTTGTTCGCCGTTACTATGTGTTTGCCCTGAGTGATCGCGCTCTTTATAAGGTCGTAAGCGGGCGATACTCCCCCCGCGACTTCGATCAGGATTTCGACTTCCGGGTCGTTGACCAGATCAAACGGCTGATCTGTTATTCGGATCGACGAAAGCTCGACATCGCGCTTTCTTGTCATGTCGCGCACGGCGACCCACTTGACACGAAAACGCGGGTCGTCTTTCAAAAGTTTGATTACGCCAGTGCCTACAGTACCGAGGCCAAGCACGCCAACGGTTATTCTTGCCATACCGTTTCCTCTCAGGAGACAGGACAGGGTAGCCGATAAGCGCAAATCGCGCAACAGCGCAAATCGCGCAACAGGCTTTCGATTTTGACAACCAGTGCGGGCGCGCCTAGAATGAGTCTCGATTCAATATGGGGAAGGGGATGCGGATTTCAAAGGTATACACGCGCACAGGCGACGGCGGGCAGACTGCACTCGTCGGCGGCGAGCGCGTCAGCAAATCGAGCCTTCGCGTAGACGCATACGGCGATGTGGACGAATTGAATTCCTTAATCGGACTTGCGCGCGCGCGGTTGGATGATTCAGAGATTGACGATGTTTTGAGCCTGATTCAAAACGATCTGTTCACGCTGGGCGCTGATCTTGCAAGCCCGGCTGGTATCGAAGTGCCGCGCATTAATGAATCGTTCGTCAAGACTCTCGAAGATTTCTCAGACAGGTTTCTCAAACAGCTTGAGCCGCTGAAAGAGTTCATCTTACCGGGCGGAATCGAATCCGGCGCAACTCTGCACGTAGCGCGCACAGTTGCCCGGCGCGCAGAACGCCGCGCCGTCGCGTTGTCTGAAGCCGAAGAACTGAACGATCAGACTATCGTGTATTTGAATCGTCTGTCGGACCTTCTGTTTATACTGGCGCGGCTCGTCAATGACCGCGCAGGAGTGCCGGAACGGATGACCGATTTCAGCAAGAGGAGCAAAATGTGATTAGTGATAACTGCTCTTTACTAATCATTCGCTATGAGTTGGTTTAAGAAAAAAGATAAGCCGAAATCGCCTGATCCGAGCGAGGAACGCACAGTTCGCACAGAGGGGCTGTTTGTGAAATGCCCCGGCTGCGAGCAGATGCTTTTCAAACGCGAGGTCGAAGCCAATCTTAACGTCTGCCCCAGGTGCGATTATCACAATCGCATAAAAGCTGCCGAGAGATTGCGCCTGACTCTGGATGACGAACAGTGGACAGAGCATGATGCGGGGCTTACTTCGACAGATCCGCTTCAGTTCGTTGATACTAAGAGCTATCGCGAGCGGCTTGTCAGTATGCAAAACAACACGGGCCTGCTCGATGCGTTGATTACCGCCGAAGGAAGGGTCGGCGGACATCCTTCAATCGTGTGCGCGATGGAACTGGCGTTTGTGGGCGGGTCGCTGGGCGGGGTCGTTGGCGAAAAGATCGCGCGGGCGATTGAGCGCGCGCTTGAATCCCGCTCATCGCTGATTATTTATTCGGCTTCGGGTGGAGCGCGTATGCAGGAGGGCGCGATCTCCCTTATGCAGATGGCAAAGATATCTGCCGCGCTCGCGCGGTTGGATGAAGCCGGATTGCCGTTCATCTCGATTCTTACCGACCCGACGACGGGAGGCGTAACGGCAAGCTATGCGATGCTGGGCGATTTGAACATAGCCGAACCCGGCGCGCAGATAGGGTTTGCAGGGCCTCGCGTGATCGAACAGACTATCAGGCAGAAACTGCCGGAAGGTTTTCAGCGAGCAGAATTTTTGTTGCAACACGGAATGCTCGACGCAGTTGTCGCTCGCAAAGACATAAAGGACTTTTTAGTGAGTTCGCTCGATTTTATGTCGCACAATGGGAAGAAGATGCCGTAGCGCAAACTGATTCAGTGATGGATTACAAGCAATCGTTAAGCTACCTCTACAGTCTCGGCCACGAAGTCCTGGCAGCAAAGTTCGGACTCGAAAACATTCAAACCCTGCTCGAAAGGCTGAGGCACCCCGAACGCGCGTTCAAGTCTGTAATAGTCGCGGGAACAAATGGCAAAGGCTCGGTCTCTGCGATGATCGAGTCAATCGCGCGAGCCGCAGGTCATCGAACAGCGTTGTACACATCGCCGCATCTGGTCCGCATCGAAGAACGCATATGTGTACTGGGCGAAGAGATTGCGGAAGCAGATTTCGCGCGCATCGCAACAAATGTTCGCGCGGCAGGCGAAGCGCTTATGGCAGAGGGCAAGCTTGCAGCGCCGCCGACATACTTCGAGCAGGTGACGGCCATCGCACTGGTTTATTTCTACGAGCGAGGCGTCGAGCTTGCAGTGTTGGAGGTCGGGCTGGGCGGTCGGCTCGATTCTACCAATGCGGTCGATAGAATTCTTTCGGTAGTGACTTCGATTGATTACGATCATCAATACATTCTCGGCGATACGATAGCCGAGATAACCGCGGAGAAGGCTGCGATCATCAAGCAGGGCGCTCGCGCGGTGATCGGGCGGCAGAAATATGAAGAAGCCAACGAAGTATTGATGCGCCGATGCATCGAAGTGAGCGTGCCTCCGGTCTTCGCAAATCAGCCATCTTATATTGGCGTCAACGATCTTGGCCGGATGTGTTTCGATTACGAATCAACGCAGACGCATTACAGCCGCATAGTGCTGGGCTTGAGAGGTCGGCATCAGGCAGAGAACGCTGCTTCGGCAATCGAGGCGACAGAGATTCTCAATGACCTGGGCTTTAGCGTGCCGCGCGAGGCGATAATCCGTGGCCTGCGCGATGTGATCTGGCCCGGGCGTCTGGAGTTTATCGAAGATCGCCCGTCGCTGCTGCTCGATGGCGCGCATAATCCCGCAGGCACGCGAGCGTTGAGAGCATATCTGGATGAGTTCTGGCGCGGACCTCTGACGCTCATATTCGGCGCAATGGGCGATAAGGATATCGACGCGATGGCCGGAACGCTTTTCGGCGCGGCGAAAACGATTGTGTTGACGCGAGTCAGCGACGGGCGATCTGCCAGCAATGCGCGATTGGGCAAACCCGCGCTCTCGTCATCGAGCAACGTGATATTTACGGAAACCGTCAGGCAGGCCCTATCCTGGGCGCGCAGCATCACGCCTCTGGAAGGGCTGATCTGCATAGCCGGTTCATTGTATCTGGTAGGCGAAGTCAAACGACTGCTCGAAGAAGAAGACCAGCAAACTTCCGTGATGTAGAATTTTGGATTGCAGGAATTGAATATCTGTTAAACATAAAGTTTCCAGCCTGCCTGATCCAAAATCGAAAATCCAGAATCGATATGACTCACGAACTTATAAAACGCGAATACATTCATCGAGGCAGAGTTCTCAGCCTGTCGATAAGCCGTTATCAATCTGCGCGTAGCGGAGAGGTTGATATAGAGGTCGTCCATCACAACGGAGGCGCGGGCGCGTTGCCGCTGTTTGATGACGGCAGCGTGGCGCTCGTACGGCAGTGGCGTTATCCGCTCAATCGCTACTCGCTCGAAATAGCTGCGGGCAGAATCGAGCAGGGCCACACGCCGGAAGAGACCGCCCGGCGCGAGCTTGAAGAAGAACTCGGCTATCGCGCGCGCGAGTTCCATAAGATCAGCCAGTTCAACGTCGCGCCGGGTTACTGCGAAGAGAGACTGTGGGTCTATCTGGCAACAGGGCTTGAACGAACTGCTCAAAATCTTGATGATGATGAAGAGATTGAAGTCGTGCGCATGTCGTTCGACGATGCGCTTGCGCTCGTACACTCAGGCGAGATTGACGATGTGAAATCTATGATCGCGCTTCTGCTCGCGGGGCCTTTCATCGAACGATACAGGCAGGGTTAAAAAAAGATTGAGCAAGTCGAAGACTATACTGGTCTACCTGTGGGCACCGTTTGCCAACCTGCTCTGGTATATATACACGGTTGTGATGGCGACCCTTTCGTTAATTTTATGGCCGTTCGACCGCACGGGCGCGATGCAGCACTGGTGCGCGCGCTGGTGGTGTCGGTTGATCGCCTGGACAATCGGCGCTCGCATTCGCGTTCACGGAATTGAAAACGTCAGCCCCGATTCGAGCTACGTCTACATGGCAAATCACTCCAGTTTGATCGACACGCCCGCGATGTTTGCCTATCTGCCTTACCAGTTCAAAATAATGGCGAAAAAAGAGCTGTTTTATATTCCTTTCATGGGCTGGCACCTGTGGAGTTCGGGCAACTTTGCGATTGATCGAAGCGACGGGCGCAAGACTGCTCGCAGTTTGCGAAGCGTGATCGAAGGCGTACGCGCGGGCAAATCGCTCGCCGTCTTTCCCGAAGGCACGCGCACACCGAACGGGAGATTACAGGAGTTCAAGCCGGGCGCATTCAAGATAGCTTTGCGCGCAGGAGCGCCAATCGTACCTGTGACGATTCGCGGCACGTTCAAGCTATTGCCAAAGACAACGCTCGCACCGCGCCCCGGTCGGGTCGATGTATTCATTGGTGAGCCGATTGATACACATCAGTATAATGAGAAGCGATTGCCGGAATTGATCGAACGAACGCGCAACGCAATTGATGCCAGACTCGAACCCGAACAGCGTAGAGCGCAAGCATCACTTCGTACCTGACCGGTCGCTGAGCTCGCGTAAACTCTTGCGGCAATCCTGCCGATAAAGTAGAGTCCAGATATAGAGGGATCAGGAAGGACAATGGTAGATCAGCTTTCGCCTGCTAATACCTGCCGCCTCTGCGGCGCATCATTAAATCCGGATCGCGCGTCTGTGGAAACCCCGGATGGGCTGTGTGACCTGTGCATACAGAATAGAGTTGGTTTCTGGCCGCAGACAGACGCTCAGGCCGCAAGTGTGCCTTATCCGTATTACCAGAATGTAGCGACTGCACAACCCACACTTGACCCTGACAGGCCGTGGTGGGGTGTTTTGGTCAGCATAGGGATGTGGCTGTTCAGCACTGCCACGATCATCGTTATACCGGCAATCGCGGTGGTGGCATGGATATTTCTCGACAGGGCGCGCGGCATCGAGCTTCCACCAAACGTAACACAGGATAACATTCCTCCGAACCTGCTTCTGGTTGGGATTTATTCGACTTTACTCGCGCATCTTGTGACACTGGCTTTCTTTTGGGCAGTGGTTACGAGATTCAAAAAAGAGCCGTTTCTGAAGAGCCTCGGATGGAACTGGGCCGGGCGCTCCGGGCTTTACTGGTTGATGGTTTCCTTTGGAATCTTTGTCTTACTGATTGGCGCGGATTTTATCTTTCCAAAATTCCTGCCGCAACGAGAAACAGACTTTGACAGGATTTTGAAAGTATCCCAGCAGATAAGAATAGCCATTGCCATTACAGCCGTACTTACCGCGCCCTTCATCGAAGAGTTGATATATCGCGGCGTGCTTTATTCCGGTCTCAGAAAGCGGATGGGAACAGTCGCAACCGTCATCACAGTAACGATACTTTTTGCGGGTGTTCACCTGCCTCAGTACTGGGGCGCATGGGCAACAATGGCAGGGCTGACTCTGCTAAGTCTGATACTCACGATAGTTCGGGCTAAAACGAAATCAATCCTTCCGTCCGTACTGATTCACTTTGTCAACAATGCGATTGCGTCTGTCTTTATTCTTTTACAAGCCGGGCAACAATCAGTCCAGCCAGAGGGGCTTGTTTGCAAAGTAATCGGGCGAGCGGTCTGGATGCTCTTTGTGAAATTTTAGATAGCGGCGCAGCAATTTCCGGTATCGGGCTTCGGATGAACGAATCCTGCGGTGAGGAATATCCTGCAACAGCCGCTCAACACGCCACCGGTTGCGAAGCGAAAACCTCCAGTCATAATTCCCCAACTCGCACAAATCCGTCGCAGCATATCCCGTAATGCGGCCTGATTTGTCAACGTAAGGCTCGAAGTAACTCATCACAAGATCGCGCACCGTTCTGAATACAGGCTTGCGCCCGTGAAGCCCGATGTCTCGTGATCGGGCGACTGCTCCGTACTTCCCGTTTTCCTCGAAAAGAAAGAGCACATGATCGAGCCTGTCCTGCGATTCGATGCTGACAAACTGCGGCGGAAAGCCGTGCTGTTCAAGTATGACAGCCGCGACCATCGCGCCTTCGAGGCAGTGAGCGCGATTCTCGCGAATGACGCTGCGAAAAGAGAGACAGGTCGCTTTCACAGGCTCGCGGTTATATGGTACCTGCTTGAGATAGCGCTGGACATCGAGCGGAGTCGGATGGCTTTTAATGATCTCCCACTCTTTTTTTGTAAAGTCGGAACGCGCCGGTTTCATAATTGAATTTTATCGCCAGCATTTGTAGATTACTGCTTCGATGCCTTCGAGCGGGGTAGGGAAGCTGGCCACTATCGTAAACCTTTCAGGGTTCGCGCGGATCATCGTTTCTATTACGCGCTCGACTGTTTCAACTCTTTCCGCGCGATCCAGACCCGTGCGGACTACCAGATAATCGCATCGCTCAAGGCGTTCGATTTCCGCTTCGTTGCTGATCGACTCGACTGTCACGACAGGCATTCCGCCTCGCTCAGGCGCAAACAGTCGAGAATAAAGAGCGATTGCCGACGAGTTCAGGAATGGCCGATTGACTACTACGCCGAGCGTCGGCCACACAAACACGTCCACATCGCCATAAGGTTGAAAGGGCGTGTTCTCCGCCTCGTGAGGGTCGAGCGACAGGAATTTCTGTCGGAGCGGTTTCAGTTCATTCAACGCGCGCACGGAAGGCGAGTTTTCATCATAAGGAAACTCGGCCACGGTTCGCGCAATTTCAGGCACGCCCCAATCATCTTTCAGCGGGCGATGATCGTAAACAAAATAGTTGCGCGCAAAGACCATCCAGCGAAAATATGGCGTGTCAACGAAGACGCCCTGACCCGGCGCGGGCCACTGCGCGTTGAAAAAGCTTATAAATGCCCATGTCACGATAGGGGCTACCAGAGCCAGTTTCAGGGCGACTGCTCTTTTACTTAATCCCTGAACAATGCCTTTCTCACGCGATGCCGCGAGCCAGAATTCGCGCAGCCAGCAGACCGAAAGCAATGCTACGGCGGGCAGCACCGGCACTGTGTAGCGAACGTCTTTATTAGCTATGAAGGTGAAACTGGCCAGCCCGCCCACAATCCAGAGGTAAAGCATCACGCTCTGTTTTCGGCAGCGAATAAGCGAATAGATCAGCCCCACACCGAACAGCAGACCGAAAGGCATCTGCGCCTGCATACTGATGAGAGAATGAAGATAAAAGATCAACGAGTCGCGGCTGAGTATCAACGGCTCATGTTCGTCAATCGCGCCCTGCTGATTGATACGATAAATTTCGATCACGTCTCGAAAATGCGGCGCGTACCATAGTGCCGCGATGCCCGCGATTACCGCGCCTGTGAGCGCGAGATTGATGATCGCTTTGCGGTCGCGCCTTCTCAATACGGAGATCACAACATAGAGCGCAGGCAGCAGCAGAAAGAACGCGAAGGTCTGCTTTGCCAGCAATCCAAGCCCGACTGTGACGGCGAACTTCATCGCATCGCTTCTTTTGCCGAAGTCGTCTGCGCGAATCAATAGCGCGAAAGACAAAGCGACCAGCGCGACGAGCGGATAATCGAGAAACGCATCGTGCAGCAGCCATGCATTGAAGTGATAACTGGTTGAAACAAGCGCCGCGACTGCGCCCATAGTCAGGGCGGTCAAATCCGTGGATGCTCGCACGGCATCAACGGATTCACTGTTTCTGAAATAGAGCGCGCGACCAATCCATGATACTGAACCCAGCAACACGGCAAGCGAGGCAAGGTTGACGGCCACCGCGCTCAACCTCGACGCGCCAAATATCAGAAACGCCGCCGCCGTAATCAGGTGAATAAAAGGGGCATAATACTGTTTGTTGACAAAGACTTCGCGCGCGAAGCCTCGCAGGTCGAGATGCGCGAGCGGGCGATAATAATCATATGCCGCGACCATGTGATGCGAAGGGTCCCACGAAGGCGGCGTTCGATCTTTCACCGTCCAGACGATGGTTGACGATGCGAGTACGAGAAAGACAGAAGCAAGAAACAGCTTGTTGAGGTGAGGTCTAAGCTTGTTCACCATGACAATTCCGTCGGAGTATCAGCCGACAGGATAACGCCTGACGGCGAAAAACATCCGGCGCAAAACATTTGACTGAATTTCTGATTGCCCGTCGCGAGGTTCAATCGCTTATGCTTCTTATTGCCTGAGCCAGAGCCGATACGTTAATGGCGAAGTGAGAGGCGCTCCAGACTTCGCGGCCATCCCTCACAAGTATTGCCTGTGGTGATTGATGTTCAAGGTTCAATCTTGCGGCCACTTCGTTTGAAACGGTGCGCGCGGTTTGAACTGTAATCAGCTTATAACTGACACGCTCGTCGGCTTGCTCAAGGAATGATTGAAACTCGTTGAATGCGCGAGCGCTGATAGGGCAAGTCAGGCTGTGTTTGAAGATCAAAACGGGTTTTTCGCTTGACTGTTCGAGCGTCAGGCTCAATTCTTCTATAGTCCGCAGTTCTTTCAGATTATCCATAATTGCTGTCAGGTTCCCCGGTTTAAGTAGAAAAACATTCTGACAGGCATCGCCCCCGTATGGCAAGGCAGGACAAACACGGCAAATCTTTCTTTTGACAAGGCCACGCGGGGGCAACCCTCGCTCATCCTACTCGGTGGGTTTGAGCGAGGGGGCGAGTCTGTCCGAGCGTTTCCCCTCCGATGCTCAAACGCCCGGTCGCGCGCTATCGATGCCGCCTAATCCAACGCTGACGGAGATTTAGTGATGAGCTTTAAGACCATTCGCTCGTTTTTCGCCGCTTTTGTGATAGCAGTATTCGTCGTATCGCTGCTTCCGGTAACGTATGCGAGCCAGACTGGTCAATCGGCTCAATCGTCACGAGTGCGGCGCGGAAAAAACGGGGCGGCTTCGAGCAATCTTTCTGCGCCTCAGGAAAGTGGCCGCGCAGGACAATCCGATTCCAGTCAAAGCGAGCCTGCAATATCAAATGAGCGCGTCCGCCAAAGCGATGAGCCAGCAGCGGCAAAAGATCAAACGGCAACACAGAACGAGGCGCGTCGTGTTGTTGGAGCGTCGCAGGCCGTTGATCCACAAACTGTAGACCCACGGGATGGCGACCCGGATGAGGGTGATCCGCAGGATAGAGGCGCATCTCAAAGACGAGCGGAGCCTCCGCCATTTGATCGCCCGCCGCTTACGCCCGGCAGAGGCTCGCAGAAGGATCGAATCTCCAACGCGCCCAACTCTTCCAGCCCGCAACCCTCCAGCCCGCAACCTTCCGGGCCTACAGTTTCGGGGCCGCCTGTGCTCCGCCGCCCGCCCGCGACCGATAGCCGAACCCCGGACAATGGCAGCTACGACTCTTCCGGTGACCGCACGCGAGGCGCGCCGCCTGTGCTTCATCGCCCGTCTGACCCGCGCGACCAGTCGGGGCGACCCACTCAGCCGAATGCGCAGGATGAAAGACAGGGCGCAGGCCAGCAGAGTCAGGCCCCGGATGATAATGATGATGTCGTAAAGCTCGAAGCAACGCTCGTGAACATACCCTTGCTCGTCAGCGACCGCTCTGGCCGTTATATTCCTCAGTTGAGCAAAAACGATTTCTCGCTTTACGAAGACGGCGTGCAGCAGGAGATTGCTTCGTTCGGCAGCGAAGAGGTTCCGTTCAACGTCGCGCTCCTGCTCGATGTCAGTCCGAGCGTGCAGGGAAATGTCGAAGACATTCAGGACGCGGCTCTTGCCTTTGTGCGACAACTGCGCGCACAGGATCGCGTGATGATTGTTTCGTTCGACCGCTCTGCAAATTTCCTGACAGACTTCACAAACGACCGTCGCCGCCTCGAATCGGCTATTCACAGCGTGTCCGTAGGATCGGGCACGAGCGTTTATGATGCCGTGTACGAGACTGTCAGTCGAAGGATGCGCAACATCGAAGGCAGAAAGGCGCTGATACTTTTTTCAGATGGCGAAGACACGACCAGCAGCCATGCCAGTTACGATGACGCTGTAAACATCGTCGGCGAATCTGACGTGCTGGTTTATGGCCTGCGTTATCCGGGCAGCGAGGGAAACGTGCGGATAAATCCGTGGCCACGAAACCGAATACCTGACATTCCGTTTCCATTGCCGTTTCCGTGGCCTTTTCCTCGCCGCAGAGGGCCTTTCACTTCAGAGCATTTCACTTCGCCGCAGCCGAGCGGGAATGATTACACGATGAATGCTGTTCAATCGCGAGGCCGACGCGGCAGAGGTCACGGAAACGGCGGCGATTTCATGGCCGACCTGACGGCAGCAGGCGGCGGGCCTGTATACGACGCGGAACAGATCGGCGACCTCAGCCGCCTTGCCGGTCGAATCGCGGACGAACTGCGCCACGTCTATGTAGTCAGTTACTATCCGACAAATTCGCTATCAAACGGCGGCTTTCGCGCGATTCGTGTCAGAGTGAAAAATCGTGACGATATAGCTGTGCGACACAGGCGCGGCTATAACGCCCGCGAAGTGAACGCTCCCACACACTGACAGAAGAAACGATGAATGCGGATGCGGAATGATGATTTGATAGCTCATCATTCCGCATTTATCATTTCTTCTGCCTCCTACCTGAACGGGTGACCTGCTCTTTGTTTGACTTCGCTTTCGCGCCTGACTGACAATCAAAGGATACGCAAGGGAATCTCGCGGTTCGACGCTATTGAGTTTTGACCGCGATAAGTTTGTCCTTCTCGAAAGCTGTTATCGGAGGCAGGCCATGTTTAAATCAGCTCCCACCCTGCGACGCGAAAAGCTTGATAGTAGTGTCCGGCTTCGTCGTGTTGCGTTTTCGCTTCTCTTCATTTCAACATTCTTCATCCAGTTGCCGTCGCTCGAAGCGCAAGGCTCATCGGTTCGAGTAGAAACTTTCAACCTGAGTCCCGGCGGACAGGTGCGAGTTGAAAATCTTCGCGGCGCAACTCGAATAGATGTATGGGACATGGACTCGGTTCGCGTAGTCGCCGAAAAGAAGAGTCCGGCGGGCGCTTCGCTCGATCAGTCTGACCTGATGCTTATGGGTGTTCAAAACACGCTCACGATTGAGTGCAGGCAACAGGGCCGCCCCGGCAGGATTGATCTGACGGTTACAGTGCCGCGCGGCTCGCGCATTCAACTGCTCGGCGGCACGTGGCCCGTTGACGTGAACGGCTCACTTGCGAGCGCCGTTATTGAAACGACAACAGGCGCAATCGGCTATCGAATACCGGCCAATGACGACGCCAGCATCGCGATGCGTTCATCGCGCGGCGTAGTGCGTTCGACCGCCGCGCTCGCTGTTTCAGAGCGTACAGGCGCGCAGAGCCTGCAAGGTAGATTAGGAAGCGGATTTGCGCCGATAATCCTGAACAGTCAGGCGGGCAATATCACGCTCTCGCCGGGGCCGAACGTCACGCAGCTTGCAAGAGGCTCAGGCAATACAGACGGTGGCTATTCTAATGACAATTCGACCGCCGCTGACAATAACGCGGCTGGCCAGAGGCAGAACCCGCGACGTAATACACGGCCTGCTTCCCCCTCGCGTGACGATCAGATGGACGCGGATGATTACGATTCAAATAATCCGGTTGACGCCTCTTCGTATCCGGCTCAGCGACCCCGGCGCGGCGCGGGTTCATCGCCTTCATCAGGGAGCAACACCGTAACCTTTGCGGGAAATGATCGCAGCGACGATGAATCGCTTAATGTGCGCAGCAGCGGAGTGTTCGAGCGCCCCCGAACTGAACGGCGCACGAGCGGAGGTTCATCCGGCCTTCGAGTCAGAATCATTCCGTCGGGCGCTGCGCTCGGAAGCGCGCGTGATGCAGGCGACTCAATATACGATCAGCCTGACGATCAGGACTCGCAGTCTGGCAATCAATCGTCTTCAAACACAGGGAACTCGCGCGGTAACTCAGGGTCGCGTTCCACACAGCGCTCGACCTATGATAATCAGAGCGGGCAATACAAAGGAGCAACACGCAGAGATGACACGGCGGACGAGCCGGACATTATCGCTTCGCGCAATGCGCGGACAAACGGGCCGCCTGTATTGCGGCGCGATAACGAACCCTCTCCTGAGCCAGTTCTACCAGCGCCTGCCAGCGGCAACGGCAGAGATAATCCCGACGAAGAGTCGGTCGTGCTCAAATCGGCGCTCGTCAATATGAACGTTACCGTGACCAATCGTTCGGGTCAGGCGCTGGCGAACCTGAATAAAGAAGATTTCGAGCTTGCAGAGAACGGTGAGCAACAGCGAATCGAATTCTTTCAGGCTCAAACCGCGCCCTTCAATCTCGTACTGGTGCTGGATCTGTCGGGATCAATCAAAGACAAGCTGGACGTAGTTAAATCCGCCGCGCTCCGCTTTGTCGATGTGCTTGGCCCGCAGGACAAAGTAGCCGTTGTGATGTTCACGCACGAGATTCGCGTAGTGTCGCAGTTGACCGCAGACCGCAATGAGTTGAAGCGACGAATCAAGGCTATCGAAAAGCCTGAAGGCGGCACGGCGTTTTATGAAACGATGTGGTTCACGCTTGCCGACACCCTGCGCGGCACCAGAGGTCAGCGCAACGCGATAGTCGTTATGACGGATGGCGTAGACAGTTCGCTTGATCGCTACAACCCCGCGCCGACTCGCGTCACGTTCGAGCAGCTTGCGCGGCGGCTGGAAGAGGCCGACGCGATGATCTTTCCGGTCTACCTCGATACGGAGTACGAAGAGGTATTCGAGCGCGGCAACAGTTCATCGGAAGCATATTCCATCGCGCGCGATCAGCTTGAGCGCATCGCAGAACTGACAGGCGGGCAACTGTTCAAAGCTGAAAAAGTGGGTGACCTGTCAGGAGTTTACAAACAGGTTGCCGCTGCGATTCGCACTGTCTACAGCGTCGGATATTACCCGACGAATACAGAGCGTGACGGCACATTTCGCCGCGTGCGAGTCAACGTAAATCGCTCTGACGCGGCTGTGCGAACCAGAAGAGGCTATTACGCGAAATGAGAGATTAAAAATTTAGGGCGACAATATACAGAACCATTTAGTCTTTATTTGTAGGGGCAACCCTTGTGGTTGCCCGGATCGCCGCAGGCGATGACCGTCATGGCCTGTCGGCCATCCGGGCAGGGACAAGCCCTGCCCCTACTTCTGTTTTAGAACAACCCGGTACGATCTTCTATCCGCGCTTGACGCTCACTCTTTCAGGCGTATAATCAATCGTTTAGCCCGTTCAATCCCACGCTTGTCATGTTGTAATGAAAGACTTTCGGATACTGCTAAAAAACGTCAGACCTTACGCGGGGCTGTTTGCGCTCGCCTTTTTTCTCATGACGCTTGTGGGCGTGTTCGAGGCAGGGCGCACGGCGCTGCTCAAATCCATCATTGACATACTATCAGGCAGCGCGCTGCCCGGTAGCGCAGGACTCGCGTCCAAAATAGACGTTAGCCGCTATCTGCCCGCTGGATTCAACCCTTTGCCGCTCATCGCCGTTCTGCTCGTGTTATTCACAATGATTCGCGGCGCTTCAGAGTATCTTTCAAGCGTTCTGATGTGGCGCATTGGCGTGGGCGCTGTCGTTGATCTTCGCCAGCGACTTTACGATCACGTGCTTCAACAATCGAGCGAGTTCTTCACTGAACACCCGACCAACAGGCTGACGGCGCATATAATCAGCGACGCCGAAAAAGTGCAGGTCGCGGTTTCAACGCTGCTTGCCGACCTGCTGCGCGAAGCCCTTACCTTCCTCGCGCTGTTTACGCTCGTCTTCATCCTGAACTGGCGGCTGACGCTTGCCGTGCTTTTTATAGGGCCGTTCATTTACTGGCTCACAATGAAGTTCGGCAGAAAGCTCAGAAGCATCGCGCACTCAACACAGGTAGGAACCGAAGACGTGCTCGATGTGGCGCAGGAGACGATTTCGGGCCATCGCATTGTTAAAGCATTCGGCATGGAAAAGTTCGAGCAGCGCCGCTTTCGCGAGTCGCTATTGAATCTTGCGCGAACGCAGGTGCGCGCTGCGCGAGTCGTCTATCTTTCATCTCCGATACTGGAACTGGTCGGCGTTATGGTGGCGGCGGCCTTCCTGCTATACGCGCAGCAATTGACAGCGGCGGGCGAAATGACGATTGGAACTTTCGCGGCCTACATCGTAGCTATGCTTCAGATGTACGACCCGCTCAGAAAACTGTCGCGCATCCAGAACTACTTTCAGCAGTCGTTCGCGGCGACGACCAGAATCCAGACCTTGCTCGACTCTCACACGGAAAAGAGCGATCAGCCCGATGCAGTTGAACTGGCTCCGCTCGGTGACAGCATAAAATTCCAGAATGTTTCATTCAGGTTTCAGGATTCTGTAGACTGGACCGTTCGCAACGTGAATCTTGAGGTGAAGCGCGGAGAAGTGGTGGCCTTAGTCGGGCAATCGGGTGCAGGCAAGACTACGCTCACAAACCTGCTGATGAGGTTTTATGATCCGACGCAGGGCGAAATTCTGATCGACGGCACAAACATCCGTGCAGCAACGCTCGTCAGTCTGCGGGCACAGATAGCGCTCGTCACCCAGGAAGTGATACTTTTCAACGATTCGATTATCAATAACATCGCGTATGGCAGGCCGGACTTTGACCGCGAGCGCATAGAGTCTGCGGCTCGCGCAGCGTACGCGCACGATTTTATAATCGAACGCGGCGGATATGATACATTGATCGGCGAGCGCGGCGTAAAGCTATCGGGCGGCGAAAGACAGCGACTTGCCATTGCCCGCGCCCTATTAAAGGATGCGCCGATTCTCGTGCTTGATGAAGCGACTTCTGCTTTAGACACGCAATCAGAGCGGCTCGTTCAACGCGCGCTCTCGAACCTGATGCAGGGACGAACGACTATCGTGATAGCGCATCGTTTGACTACTGTGCACAGGGCGGACAAGATCGTGGTGGTTGACCGTGGTCGCGTGGTTGACGCAGGCACGCATGATGAATTGATGTCGCGCGGAGGAATCTACCGCGACCTTTACGAGCTTCAGTTTACAGACGAACTGGTCACAGAGGATGAAGGGAGAGTCGTCAGCAGTCAGTAAGATGCACGATTCCAAGGACTAGGAGTATATGATCAAAAGCATGACAGGGTTTGGACAGGGAAGCGCCGAGGGCACTAATTTCAAAGTGCGTGTCGATATTCGCTCAGTCAACAATAGATTTCTCGACATACACGCGCGGCTGCCGCAGGAATTATCCAGTCTTGAATTGACTGTGAAAAAACAGGTGCAGGCCGCATTGCATCGCGGGCGGGTCGATCTGACCATCACAGTCGAGCAGATGAAGCAGGCGACCTTTGAGATCAATCGCCCGCTGGTATCCGGCTATCTTGCGGCGATTGGAGAACTGAAACAGGAGTTCGGGCTTGAAGGCGAAGTGTCTCTCGAACTGATCGCAAAGCTGCCGGGAGCAATGCAGGTTTCACAGGATTCAGGCCGACTCGATGAAGCGCTGGTGGCGGCGGTCGTCGCTGCGGTCTCTCAAGCTCTGGTCACGCTGTCAGAGATGCGTCTGGTTGAAGGGCAGGAACTCGCGGCAGAGATTACCTCGCGGCTCGATATGATCGAAAAGCAATTGCCCACCGTCGAACTGGAAGCCGCGCGATTGCCCGGCATCTATCGCGAGAAACTGGCCCGGCGGCTTGAGGATTTGCAGGGGTCTGTGCAGGTCGATGAGACAAGGCTTGCGCAGGAGGCAATTATGCTTGCCGACCGCTCGGACATAAGCGAAGAGATTGCCCGGCTCAAGAGCCACATCATTCAAATGCGCGACGTGGTTCGATCCGATGAAGAAGTGGGCAAGCGGCTCGATTTCATTCTTCAGGAGATGAACCGCGAAGCCAATACTATCTTATCAAAATCGAGCGACATTTCGATCAGCGACGCCGCCATCGTAATAAAAACCGAAGTCGAAAAAATGAGGGAGCAAGGGCAGAATGTCGAATGAGGTTCGTGCTGCCGCGTGCGAGGCAGGCGAAAGTCCTGATCGCAGAATGAAAGATGCAGAGCGCGGCAACCTGATAGTAGTTTCTGCTCCATCAGGCGCAGGGAAATCTTCGCTTGTCGCTCGCGCGTTGAAACGGATCAGGGGAATACGTTATTCGGTCTCTTTTACAACACGCGCGCCTCGCGGAGCGGAGCGGGATGGAATCGATTACTACTTCGTCACGGATGAAGCGTTCCGAGCGATGCGCGAACGCGGCGAGTTCATAGAATCGGCTGAAGTGCATGGCTATTTATACGGGACGCATCGAGCTACTATCGAAAAGATGCTTGTAGAAGGCTATGATGTGATTCTCGACATAGACGTGCAGGGCGCAGAACAGATCAGCCGTCATATGCCACAGTCGATAACTGTTTTCGTGCTGCCTCCGTCGCGAAAAGTGCTTGAAGCAAGACTGAGGAAACGCAACCTGAATGCTCCCGACGATCTTACGCGAAGACTTGTCAACGCAATTGCCGAGGTGAAACTTTACGACAGGTTCAAGTACGTGGTTATCAATGATGATCGTGATCGCGCATTCGGGGCGCTGAAGGCTATAATAAGCGCGGAGCGCCAGCGCCCGGACCGGCAAAAGAATCGTGTGCAGTCAATCTTAAAAACTTTCGGAGGTGAAGGACCACATGGCTGATTCAATCAAAGATGATGAATGGACCACGGAAATAGACAGCAAGTACAGGATGGTGCTGTTGGCCGCGCGTCGCAGCAAACAGCTCCAAAAAGGCGCAAAGCCCCGCCTTCAGAGCAATGCGAAGAAATTCACTCGCGTCGCCCTCGAAGAGGTGCAGCGCGGCCTGATTCAGTACCAGCAAATCGTCAAACCCACGGTTCCTGACGAGTAAAGTATTGTCATCAGTCTTTTCCGGGGTTGAAATGAAAGTCGGTCTGGGAGTCACTGGCTGCATTGCCGCCTACAAATCGGTCGAGGTATTGCGTGGGCTTCAAAAGCGCGGCGTGTCGGTTCAGGTCGTTATGACCCGTCACGCCTGCCAGTTTGTCGGGCCTCTCACGTTTCAATCGATTTCAGGGCATCCGGTCATTACAGAGATGTTCGCGCCGACCGATGACCCTGAGATCAAACATATTCAGATAGCTCAGACGATTGATCTGCTGCTGGTCGCGCCCGCGACTGCCAATACGCTTGCAAAGTTTGCGAACGGAATCGCGGACGACTTCCTCTCGACCCTTTACATCTCGACGACTGCACCGGTTCTTGTCGCGCCCGCTATGAACGTCGAAATGTGGGCGCATCCTGCGACGCAGGAAAATGTCAGAAGACTCTGCGAACGCGGCGTGCGCTTCGTCGATCCGGGTGAAGGCTACCTCGCCTGTCGCGCTGTCGGCGCGGGCAGACTCGCAGAGCCTGCTGATATTGTGCAGCGAGCGTGGGAAATCTTACAGGAGGGGCCGGAGGCCGGAGGCCGGGAGCCTATGATAGGGATCGAAAAACTATCTGATCTTCAGCCTCGCTCTGGCGCGGAATTTTTACCTGCCTCTGACTCAGACCTTGCGGGCGAGCACGTTTTGATAACATCCGGGCCGACATACGAAGCGATTGACCCTGTGCGCGGGATAACGAATCGCTCGTCGGGCAGGATGGGTTACGCTGTTGCAGAGGCGGCTCTTGCGCGCGGCGCTGAGGTGACGCTTGTAACAGGCCCTGTCGCTATCACGCCTCCAGTCGGAGCGTGCACGATCAATGTTAAATCGGCCAGGGAAATGTACGAAGCCGTGTTGGCGAACCTGGAGTCGGCGACAATGGTTTTTATGGCCGCGGCTGTTGCCGATTATCGCCCGGCTCGACAGGCCGATCAGAAGATCAAGAAAAACAGCAGCGCGTTCGTGCTCGAACTTGAACAGACGGAAGACATACTGGCAGCCATCTGTCGAATCAAAGGCTCGCGCGTAGTCGTAGGCTTTGCGGCTGAAACCGAAAACGTCATAGCGAACGCAAGGAAGAAACTTCAAAACAAGAATGCGGACTTGATAGTAGCCAATGATGTTTCGGCGACTGATTCGGGATTCGATGTCGAAACCAACAGAGTCACTCTGATCTCATCATCTGAGGAACTTGAGATGCCGCTGCTCACAAAGCGAAAAACGGCAGATCGCATTATCGATGCGGCATTGAAGATAAAACGCTCGCCCGATCTGTAAAACAGGATCAAAACCTGCTCGAAATTTATTTTTTAATCTTTCTTTAGAGTACCGGTACGGTCGAGACTGTTGTGGCGTGATGGGTCAGGGCAAAATCATTTTTGCCACATCGCTTGAGCCTCACGCACGCCTCAACATGCCTATAAGCAACTGATTGTTTCTGGCTTTCCGCTCCCTGAACTCTTCAACCCACCCTTGAGTCGTGGTCAATATCTGGTTAGGCGAAGGTTTCTGTAAGGTTTTCTCATCTTTTGCCGCCTGTTGATTCCGCTTGATCAATTTAATCGTCATTTCTCTACCTCTATTTGTAATTAACCGATGTAAAACAATTGGCAAATGAAGTGCCAAAGAAAAAATCTTTGCGAAATGCCGTTATTGCCTGCCTGTTGATTGATTCAGATCGTAAACGGTGAGATGAAACAATACGCAGATGGTGTAGCTGTGTATGCTTCGGGGTATGCAGTCGATAGTTGAAGATGTTTCGACGCTTTTGCTTGATTCTGCGGCGAGCGAGCGATACCATAGCTTTAGGAGTCTATCGTCAGGCTTCGATGGATTTTAATCGCGCGCGTTTCGATAAAGAATCTGACAACGTGCAATCTTTTTCTCGAAAGCTCGGCAACAGATAAAACCGCGCGCGACATCCAAGCGGCGATAGAAAAATGCAGAGGCGTAGCGCATAAGACGACCTTCTTTTGCTGCGCTCAACGCCCTGACGAGTTCAGATAGGTGCCGCAGGGATTCCGCGAGATGTGCCGCGCTCGGTTTCGGCCCGTAGCCTCCGCTCAATGTGAGAGTCATCTGCGATAACAGCGCGCAAACTTATCGGCGGGCGCAAGCTTCATCTTACGTCTTCGTTCGCTAATGTGATATTGAGATGGACCAGTTTATCCAATTCGTTAAGCAGTTGAGGTTGACCGATCTGATCGACTTCATTGCCGTCTGGGCCATTATTTATGGCCTGCTGAAACTCGTGCGCGGCACGCGCGCGGTTCAGATGGCGATGGGACTGCTCGGCGTGGGGCTGCTTTATCAGGTATCCGTCATCTTCGGGCTTGAGACGCTACAGTTCGTGATGCGGAACACGCTGCTTTATTTCGGATTTGCCATTCTGGTCATCTTCGCACCTGAGATTCGCTCTGCGCTTATGCGCGTAGGCTCGAACCTGCGCAGCCCGCTTGGATTTGGCCGCGCGAAAAAAGGGCACGAAGCTTATGATGAGATAGTGCTTGCCGCGATGACGCTATCTTCGCGCAAGATCGGCGCGCTCATCGTGCTTGAACGCAACGTGGGGTTGCAGAATTACATTGATACCGGTGTAAACATCAATGCTACGCTCTCCTACGACTTGCTGGTTACCATATTCGACCCGCACACTGCGCTGCACGACGGAGCGGCAATAATTCGCAATTACAAGCTGGCGGCGGCGAGCTGCTTTCTGCCGCTCACGCTCAATCCCAGATTGTCAAAAGAGCTTGGAACGCGCCATCGCGCCGCTATCGGTATCACGGAAGACACGGACGCGGTCGCAGTCGTCGTTAGCGAAGAAACGGGCGTAATCTCCTTCGTGGAAAAAGGCGAAATCACACGGTACTTAAACAGCGCATCTCTGCGCGAGCGCATACGCGATGCTCTACAGCCGACCGGGCGCATCACAGAGATGATTCGCCCGTCCCGGCGACGCAGTCGCGCGGTCAGTGTCAGGCCCGAATCTTCCAGAGAGCGCGTCAGCGAGACATTCATCAAGTAGGCTTTGGCTATGAACAGAGTGTGGCATTATCTTTCGGCGGTCAAAGAGTACGCGAAAGACTACATCCTTGAAAACACCGGCTTGAAAGTTCTTGCGCTGTTGATCACGGCGGTGCTTTGGCTGTCGGTCGCCTCGCGCCCTGTCAGACAGGTCACCCTGCAAAATGTGCTGGTAGAGTTTCGCAACTGGCCCGAATCGCCCAACATGATCGTGTCCAAGTACGATACGCTGTCAGCCAGAGTCTATCTGGAAGGGCCCCGCGATGTGGTCGATTCTATTCGACCAAGCGAAGTATCGGTTATCGCCGATATGACGGGCGTGGAGCCCGGAGTTCGCGTCAGACCGCTTATACTTGATGCCAGTCGGCTGCCAGCCAGCGTGAAAGGAAAAGAGGTCGAGCCGCGCAGCATACGTGTAACGGTCGAGAGAGTGAATCAGAAAGAGGTTCCCATACTGCCTCGCTTTGACGGGCAGCCGCCAAATGGTTACGAAGTCATAAGCTGGCAGATCACACCCGCAACGGTTAGAATCAGCGGAGCCGAAAGCCAGACGCGCGACATTACCGAAGTCTCTACGGAAACAGTCAGCCTCGCAGATAAAACCCACACCTTCAGCGAGTCTGTCGCGATAGACATAGGCTCCCCGAATCTGAACATAAGCGACGGGGGACACCGCAACGTGATGCTGACGATAAACATCGACGAGGTGCGAAAAGAGCGAACGATAGAGCGTGTGCCTGTCGTTTTGTTCAACGGCCCGCCGGGCGCGCAGCCTTTTCCTAAATATGTCACTGTGAAACTGACCGGCGCTCGCTCGGCAATCGATGAAATGACCGCTTCCGATCTGAACGTCGCCGTCGATTTTCAATCGGATGGCAACAACGCGCGCCTGTTGACTCCGAAGGTCACCATTTCCCCGACTTACTCCGACAAGGTAACTGTACGCGCAGTCGAGCCTGTTTCGATTCGTGTGAAATAAGTGAGTATTGTGCTGAATACGATTCATCGGAAACTCGCAGGTATTCGTGTGATTCGCGACTTTCTAAACGATTAAAAGAGGAGAGATCGATGCCGGAAGGCGGGGTTCGGAAATTGTTTGGCACGGATGGAATCCGTGGTGTTGCGGGAGAATACCCGCTTGATGAAAGCACGGTCGCACTGATAGGCCGTTCGCTGGTTTCAAATCTGGCGAGCGAAATGGGCCGCCCGCCGCGCATATTGATCGGGCGCGACACGCGCGAATCCGGGCCGCGAATCGAACAGGCTCTTGCGCAGGGCGCTATCAGGGCAGGCGCGAGCGTCGAATCGGCGGGCGTTATAACTACACCGGGCGTGGCTTATATAACGCGGTTTACGCCTTTCGATGCAGGCGTTGTCATTTCAGCTTCGCATAATCCCTACCGCGACAACGGCATCAAAGTGTTTTCTCCATCGGGAAAAAAGCTTGCCGACGAGATGGAGCGCAGAATCGAATCAGACATCGCTAAAGCAATGGATGAAACGCCTGTTAGATGCACGGATGGATATGAGAAAGATGAAACGCCCGCCAACGCTTCGGATGGATATGAGAGACAGGAAGCCAGACATCAGGAGCGATACCGGGCTTACCTTGCAAATAAGGTAGCGGAAGGATTGAATCTTGAAGGTTTTCGCATTGGACTCGATTGCGCGAATGGAGCTGCGTCCGTGATTGCGCCGAAATTATTTCAGGAGCTTGGCGCACACATCGATGTCATTTCAAACTCCCCCGATGGGCGCAACATAAACGAAGGCTGCGGCTCGCTTCATCTCGAAGGTTTGCAACATCTGGTTGCGAAAAATAATCTCGATCTTGGAATTGCCTTTGACGGCGACGCGGATCGCGCGCTTTTTGTTGATGACAAAGGCGAGCTTGTTGACGGCGATGTATCTCTGCTTCTGCTGGCAGAATATTTGAAATCGCGCGGGCAGCTTGC
This sequence comes from Blastocatellia bacterium, assembly GCA_963804815.1. Taxonomy (GTDB): domain Bacteria; phylum Acidobacteriota; class Blastocatellia; order UBA7656; family UBA7656; genus DATEKX01. The sequence continues at coordinate 1,536,959 of CAWDRU010000002.1, forward strand.
AGAAAACAAAGTAGTAGCCACGGTGATGAGCAACATCGGGCTTGAACTGGCACTGGGCGAGCGGGAAATTCAGATGGTGCGCGCGCAGGTTGGCGACAGGTATGTGCTCGCAGAGTTGCTGGCGAGCGGCGCAAAGCTCGGAGGCGAGCAGTCGGGCCACATCATATTCCCGGATATTTCGCTCGCGGGCGACGGAATGATTACGGCAATCGAGCTTCTGCGCGCCGTTCAGCATTCTGGCCGAAAGCTTTCAGAGCTTGCCTCTATGATGACACGTTTCCCGCAGGTGCTGGTCAACGTGCGTGTGCAAAGCAAGCCTGACCTTGACGAGTTGCCGGAAGTAAAAGCCGCGATGGATCAACTGGAAAGCGATCTGCAAGGTCGAGGCCGCCTGCTCGTTCGCTACTCAGGGACAGAAAACCTTGCTCGCGTGATGATCGAAGGTGAAGACCAGAAAAAGATTGAAGCGCAAGCCAACCAATTGGCCGATTGTATCAAGCGAACGATTGGCGAGTAATAATAACGGACGATTCACCAGCGCCCGGTAATTCCTTGACCGTAGAAAAAGGCTGGAATAACATCGAATGTGGCGATTCACAGCAGTCAGCCCGGAGGTTTAGCATGAAAAAAGTTCTCAGCATCATCTCTGTTTTCGCATTTCTTGCGTCGATCTCAGTTCCGGCGCGCGCGCAGGCGGCGCGCGAAGCGACAATCGAACCTGAAACGAAAGCCAAACTTGTGCTCCAGACTCGCCTCAGCTCGAAGCTGAGCGAAGTTGGCGATCCGGTGAGTGCGGTTCTCGATGAGCCGATTTACGTTGGCAATCTGATGGTCATTCCGCGCGGAACCGAGTTTCGCGGGCGCGTCACGGCTGTCACGCCTGCGCGGCGCGGGCAGAAGGCTGCGACTATGGCTATTGCTTTTGAGCGCGTCACGATGTCCTGGGGCGAAGAGCCTGTATTCATAGAGCTTGCAGGAATTGATGACTGGGACAAGAACGAAAAGCTAAAGGCCAACGATGAAGGCAAAGTGAGCGGCGGCCATAGCGGCAAGCGAACCGCCGAAAATGTTTCGCGCGGCGGCGCGATTGGCGGCGCTGGAGCGGGCGTGGTTATACTATCGGGCGGCGGTCTTGGCGCAGGCGCAGGCGCAATAGGCGGCGGATTGCTGGCAGGGTTGCTGCTGACGAAAGGCGGCGAAGTTTTTCTCCAGCCCGGTGCGATCTTCCGCGTCAGGTTCGTCAAGCCGATGACGCTGCCAGTAGTTCAACAACTCAATTCGTCGCCACGTCCAATTCAACAGGATGAAACCAAGCCTCCTGACAGCAAAAACAATTAACGACCGGAAGGTGAAGCGATGTGGAACCGCACCAAGCGGCTTATCAACTCTTATCTCGATGACCTGATCGAGCGCTCCAGCAGTCCTGACAAAGACGTGCGACAGGTCACACGCGCAGAGATCGCGCGTCTCAACGAACTTGAAGTTCAGACGCTCGCATCTATAAAGCTGTTCGAGAAAGAACAGGCCGAAGTCGATCTTAAAATACTCGGTATGGCGGAGCGGGAAAAGATGGCGCGCGAGCGCGGCGACCTGACCCAGGCCGAAAGCGCGGGAAGGGAACTCGTCACGCTCGCCGCGCATCGCGACCTGCTCAAACAACAGATCAGTGAAGCTAAATCATCTGCCGCGCGCGCCCGCTCGTTGCGCGAAGAGCGCAAGCGTCTGGGCGAAGACCTGGCCAACGAAACTCATCTGACCTCGATGCGCGAAAACCTCGCCGGTATTCAAACGCCTTTTGATGCCACAGACCCCGCTTCGACTATCGAAGAGATCCGAATGAAGCTCAATCGTCCGGCGTCTGCTTCAACCGACCCTCGATTGGCAGAAGCCGAGCGCGAATATGAAGAGCAGGCCAAGCGCGCCCGCATAGACGAGATGCTTTCACGATACAAAGAGTCTACGACGGGATCAGAGACGATTGCGCCGCAAAAGTCTCAAGCCCCGGAAAGCGGTCCTGCGACTAAACCTATAGAAGCCGAAGACCCCGAACAGCCTAAAACGCTCGGTCGCAATGAAGGCCCCATCCGCCCGATTGATTGATCGTTACGGCTGATCGCTGTTACGAGACTTTTTCCAGCCAGAGACTGCCGCCTGTGTTCTTCATAAACAAGGGGAGTTTCTGCTCCAACAATCCTCTGTGATGAATCGCCAGATAAGAGTTGAAAAAGAGTATCTTGAAACTTGCATTGAATTGCAGAAACGCCTTCAGCATATAGTTTTCATTCCAGGCTATGCCATCTCGAACCCACTCTTCGGGATACTCGAAAGGCCAGAACACATCATGAAAATGAATTATGACACCCGGCTTTAGTATCGGCAGAACGTTAGTCAGGATATGAACGACATCGCTGCCAATCTTTGCCACGTGCGAAGAGTCGATGAAGAGAATGTCGCTGGCCTCAAGAGCCGCAAACCGTTCAAGCTCGACATCCTGAACTATCTCTATAACGGTTGTATGTCGTTTTTTGTCTTCGTCGTTCAGCAGAGAAAAGAGCCGTTCGGGGTGAGGCTCAATAAACGTGAGCGCCACACTTTTTGATAAGAAGAGGTCGTTTGTATCAAGCATCAATGCCGATGAGAAGCCGGAGCCGATCTCTACGATTTTATGCGGGCGATAATTGCGTAAGAAGGAATATAAGATGATGGCATCCGCATAAGAAAAGTATGAATTGCGGAAATAATATCGAAGACCCGTGCTTTTTTCGTCCCTGAATGGCAGTTCGTCGTAATATGCGGAGAACTTCTCAACGAGGGCGAGTTGTTCTTCTATATTACAATCGATTCCCGGCACGCTTTGTATCTGGCGATTAAAAAGCGTCGTTTGATAGCGATTAACAAACTCGATGTCAGGAAGCGGGGAATAGAAATGTCCGGGTGGCGCGAACCTGAGAAAGGGGTTCGGACCATACCGCTTGTAGCGGCGACGTAAGGCGCGACGCAACCGGCTATATCCTGGTATCTGTTTTAACAAAAACGCCCGGATTATTTCGATGAGATGGGGCTTGCCTGAATCGCCACGATTTGCCACTGCCCCTCGCGTTCAGTGTAGACATGAATTGTTCGATAATGATTCTGTATGTGCTGGCCTTTATAATCCCAGACCGCAGTATCAAACGCTATCAGCACGCCGGTTGATCCATAAATACAGACCTCGACATTATCGCGTTTTAGCAAGTCAACCTTCAAGTCTCCTGATTCAATATCCGCTATGAACTGCGATTTGTCATCACCATCCAGCGCGTAACTGAAGATGCAGTTTTCATCCATCACGCGACTGAGTGTCGCAGTATCGCCATTCATCAGCGCATCGACCCATTCCTTATTTATCCGCCTTAGCTGCTGTTCGCTATGGATAGTGTGATGCGAATCCTCGATCTCAGCTCCGCCTGCCATAGGATTGATTCCTTTCACGCAGTAGTAGAATAGGTTTATTTCAAAGACCGCAATAAGTCAAGCAGGCGGTCTTATGATCTATGGCGAATAGAAGAAATGTTACATACCGCCACGATCTAACTATTGATGGGACCCTACCCTACGCAGGCTCAATATTTTTTCACTTCCATGAAATGTTTTCACCTTATGCACATATATAAATGAAAGTGAGGGAATGGCGCTTCTCAATGCCTTCACTTCTTTAATTGTTCAATACACTTGTGAATCCGGGAATCCTGCGATGGGTGTTGAACGATTCTTCTGTAATTCCGATGCCAGCTCGTTGTTGAACTGAAGGTATAGGAGGCACGATATGTTAGGCTCTGAAATTCTCGAAGTCGCTATCGGGGTTATCTTTGTTTACATTCTGGTCAGTATCATGTGTACGGCGATGCGCGAGGCCGTCGAGGCCTGGCTGAAGATGCGCGCGACCTATCTTGAAATGGGTATCCGCAAGCTTTTGCAGGATGTTGATCGCAAAGATCTTGCGCAAAAACTGTATGATCACCCGCTCATCACAAGCCTCTACTCAGCCGACTACGCAACCGATTCTGCCAGAAGCCAACTCGTCCGGTTTGTCAGAGGGAGCGATCTCCCTTCCTACATCCCGTCAAAAAATTTCGCTCTGGCACTGATGGATATTGCGGCGCGCGGTACAATTCCCGAACAGGGCGGTGACGCCACGAGTTCCCCCACTGTTTCGCTTGAAGGTATTCGGAAAAATATCAGTAAAAATATCACAAGCACTCGCGTGCAGCGAGTGGTGCTCACGGCAATTGATATGGCGCAGGGCGACCTCGGCAAAGCTCAGGAAAATATCGAGGCATGGTTCAACAGCGCTATGGATCGAGTCTCCGGCTGGTACAAGCGGTCAACGCAATGGATTCTCTTCTTTTTCGGCCTGGTCGTGGCCGTTGGATTGAATATAAACACGATCACTATTGCAGACTATTTGTATAGGAATGACGCAGAGCGCGCTGTTGTCGTGGCGAAGGCTGAAAAGGCAAGCACAAACCCCGCACTTCCAACCAGTACCGGCGAAGAAGCGAATAAGGTACTCGCTGAGCTAAAACTGCCGATGGGATGGTCTATAGGGTGGGGAGCGCCGAAGCCAAAGCCTCTGACCGGGTGGGGCGATTTTTGGGATCGGCTTTCGATAAAGAGTTGGAACGACTTTTGGGCTCCGATTTTGGGCTGGTTGATGACTGCGTTTGCGGCCTCTCTTGGAGCACCCTTCTGGTTCGACATACTGAACAGGGTGATGGTGATCCGCTCTACGGTCAAGCCGCACGAAAAGAGTCCCGAAGAGGCTTCCGAAGATCGCCAGCCTAAAACAGGGCAAGCGAATGGGGCAACTGGCACGAGCGGGACATCAGCGACTCCACCCGTGACTGCGCCGCCGGAAAGCGTCCCTGCTCCTATGGACGCTGAGAGTGACGTTGATGGATGCGATGTAGAAATCGTTGATCCAACACCGGATGAAGAATTACCCGAATCGAAAGGAGGCGTGGACTGATATGGCATTTTCTTTATTATGGTTACCGGATGTTCTCGAAGCAGCAGGTCTGAAAGTGTCCACTGTCCGAGGATGGGAAACTCGCGGACGCGGCGATGTTGGCAGAATTTTCGGAGTCATTTGCCATCACACAGTAGGGCCGAAGACAGAAAATATGCCCAGCCTGCGTACTCTCGTAAATGGGCGCTCAGACCTTCCCGGCCCTCTCGCTCAACTCGGTCTGGGTCGGGATGGCACGTTTTATGTGATCGCCGCTGGCAGGTGCAATCATGCAGGGAGAGGCCTTTGGCAGGGCGTGGCAACTGGCAACACCAATTTTATAGGGATTGAGGGAGAGAATCCCGGAACGTCGGCTGATCTTCCCTGGCCGGATATACAAATGAAGGCATACCATCATGGCGTAGCAGCTATCCTGAAACACATCAATCGAGGGGTAGAATTTTGCGCGGGGCACAAAGAATTTGCTCTGCCCAAAGGCCGCAAGCCCGATCCACTCTTTGATATGAACGAGTTCCGTTCAAATGTCGCCAGTATACTGAGCGGTACTGCGCCACCACTTCCACGTATTCCTGTGGTTGAATCCGGTAATAATGGTCGGCCAACCCTTCGTCGCGGCGCAACCGGCGATTTTGTCAAGCAGATCCAAACAAGAGTTAACGTTACTCCCGTAAACGGGAATTTTGGCCCCGTAACAGAAGCTGCCGTGCGCGCTTTCCAGCGCGATCATGGCATTGTCCCGGACGGCATTGTCGGACCAAAGACATGGGCTGTATTGGATACCGTTATCCTATGATGGCTGACAAGACAGATTCGGTCGGGAAGTGGTAACACAAACTCAGGGCCTTGCGGATTCAAGGAACGCTTTCAGCTTGCGCGAGCGCGAAGGGTGACGCAATTTGCGTAGCGCTTTGGCTTCAATCTGACGTATGCGTTCGCGGGTCACGGCAAAATGCTGGCCCACTTCTTCCAGCGTGTGCTCGCTGCCATTCGGGCCGAGGCCGAACCGCATCTTGATTACTTTCTCTTCGCGAGGGGTGAGCGATTTCAAAACCTCTTCGGTTATCTCTCGCAGGTTGGATGTGATTACAGAGTCCGCAGGGTTGGTTATCGTCTTGTCTTCGATGAAGTCGCCTAAGTGCGAATCCTCTTCTTCGCCTATCGGAGTCTCCAGCGAAATCGGCTCCTGCGCGATCTTCAAAACTTTTCGCACCTTCGACACAGGGATGTCCATTTTTCTGGCTATCTCTTCCGAACTGGGTTCGCGCCCCAGTTCCTGAACCAGCGAGCGCGAAGTGCGAATCAGTTTATTGATGGTTTCGATCATGTGAACGGGTATGCGAATCGTCCGCGCCTGATCGGCAATGGCGCGCGTAATGGCCTGCCTGATCCACCACGTCGCGTAGGTCGAGAACTTGTATCCGCGCCGCCACTCGAACTTGTCCACGGCTTTCATCAGGCCGATGTTGCCTTCCTGAATCAAATCCAGAAATTGCAGCCCGCGATTCGTGTACTTTTTGGCTATCGAAACGACAAGCCGAAGGTTTGCCTCGACCAGTTCTTTTTTAGCCAGATTCGCTTCATACTCGCCGCTGTTGATTGCGGCAAGCGAACGATCCATCTCAAGCGCGTTGACGTGCCAGCATTCTTCCAGATCTGTGAGCCTGCGCTCGGCGTCCCGCAGATTCTTTCTTAACTCCCGCTCGTCTTCGTTCCACTTCTTCTTTTCAATCGCGCGGCGGGCCTTTTCGATTGCTGTGCGAGCTTCGCGCGTCTGGCTGACGCAATCGCGTATCAGACCTGCGAAATGATCGTGCTGTTGCAGCAACATATCGAGCGCGCGGGCCTGACGGCTTACTTCGATGCGCGACATGGCCAGCTTTCGACGCAGGCGCGGCAGCTTGGGTGATTTCTTATTTTCTTCGTTCATTCGCTCGTTGAGCTTGAGCGTGCGCGCGTAATTCTTCTTCAGTTCTGTAATCGCATCGAGTGTTAAATTCAGATACTCTTCGACGCGTTCTTCGGTTATGGGTTCCTGCTCGCTGAAAGTGACCAGCTCTTTAATATGCATCTCTCCGCTTCGCAGTCGTTCGCCGATTTCGATTAAGTCTTCGATGCATACGGGGGAACGCGATATAGCTTTCATCGCCCGCTGACGCCCGCGCTCGATGCGGCGCGCGATTGACACCTCTCCGTCGCGGGTCAAAAGCGGGACGACGGCCATCTCTCGCAGGTACAGTCGGACGGGGTCATTCGTTTTATCGAGCGTGCCAGCCGTCAGATCGACATCCAGTTCTTCTTCCGTCGCATCTTCGAGTTTGCCATCGCCGTTGCCAACAATGACAGATGCTACTTCAATGAATTTTTCATCCGAGTCGGAAATCGAAATGCCTTCCGCGCCGATAACATCGAGTATCGCTTCGATATCGTCGGCGGAATTCAGGTCGGGCGGCAACAGCCGATTTATATCGTCGTAAGTCAGATACTCCTTCTCTTTTCCTACTTCGAGAAGTTTCTCTACTTCGTCAGAATATTTTTCATTGATGTCGGACACCAACGGCTCTCCTATGAGGGCTGACTTTCAAGTGCGCCTGCTAAAGCCACTGTGAATTGGTACCCTCATTATTAAAATCTGTCAAGATGCTAACCGCGCAACTGTGTTATTGTCACGCGCATAACTGTATTGCAATAGTTTCTTAACTTCTTTCACGCGATTCACCGCAGTTTTAATCAAATGATTTCACGCTGCCGAAAGCGCAAGCTTACGTCTTTGAATCTCTATTTTCTCCAGATACAACCGCTCCACGCGGTCGTTATCTGCCTCGCGCGCTGCCTGTCCGATTTCGATCTGAATCAGATCGAGCCTGCGCTCAAGCTGCCTTCGCCTCAACGAAGATATAGCCCCGGTCGCCTTCTTAAAAAGCGTATCGAAATCGTTGCCGCCAGCCCATGCCAGTTCGCTCATAAACAATGCGGGCAGCAACGCGCGCGCTTCTTCGCCCTCCACGCGTTCGCTCAAACTTGCGAAGTCAGGCTCAATTCCCTCGCGTTCGGTTTCGATGATAGCCGCGAAAATGGCTCCTGTAGCCAGTTCTGAGTAATCTTCTTCCTTCAAATTTGAAATCATTGCGCGGCGAACGTCTTCGTCGGCCAGCATAAGCTCCAGCAACTGCCGCTCTGCCTGAGTCATCTCTTCCGCCGCGCGCAGGCGTTTGGGGTCGAGCGATTGCTGGCGGTTCGTAGCCACCCGCTTCATCTCTTCGCGGATTGTTCGCGAATCGACTTTCAGGCGATCAGCGATCTGGTCTGCGTACTCTGCGCGGGCAACCTTGTCGCGCATTCGAGCCAGATGCGGCAGGATTTTGTTGATCGCTTCAACTTTGCCCGAAGGCTTTGCCGTGTCGTGCGCGGCTATTGACATGTCGATTATGTATTCGATGTATGGCTGCGTGGTCTTTAAAAGCGCGCGAAACGCTTCGACTCCGTAAGCGCGCACGTACTCGTCGGGGTCGTCATCGGTCGGCATTCGCAGTATGTTCGCCTTGAAGCCTTCTGTCAAAAGCATCTCGATTGAACGCATCGTTGCAGCCTGCCCCGCCGAATCAGGGTCAAAGTTGACGACGATCTGCGGCTGATCCATATAGCGGCGCAGCAATCGCACCTGGCTGTCGGTGAGCGCAGTGCCGAGACTGGCGACGATATTGTGCACGCCCGCCTGAAATGGAATGATGCAATCGAGATAGCCTTCGACCAGAATTGCGTAACCCGCGCTGCGAATCTCATTCTTTCCGTACGCAAGCCCGTAGAGGTTTCGCCCCTTCGTATAGACCGCTGTTTCGGGCGAATTCAAATATTTCGGTTCGCCTTCGCCCATCACGCGCCCGCCGAAAGCGAGGATGCGGCCCTGCGAATCGGCTATGGGAAACATCACCCGCCCGCGAAAGCGATCATAATACCCGCCAGTATCTTTCACTACAACCAGCCCGCTGACATTCAACTCGTCGTCGCTCGCGCCTCGCTCTCTCAGATGGTTCATCAACCCGTCCCAACGGTCAGGAGCATATCCGAGGCGAAACTGTCTGGTGGTCTCCTCTGTTATGCCGCGCGACTCGATGTAATCGCGCGCTTTCTGGCCTTCCTCGTCGCCGCTCAGTTGAAGCTCGAAATATTCTGCGGCCCACTCATTCAATCGAAGCACGACATCGCGGTCGTGCGCGGTCTTTTTGTAATCTTCGGTCTCTTCGACGGCAGGAATCGGGATGCCGCTTTTTTCGGCGACAATTTTTACAGCTTCGGGAAACGCGCAGCCTTCGATGCGCATTATGAAATCAAATATGCCGCCTCCCGCGCCGCAGCCGAAACATTTGAACAGCCCTTTGCCTGCGTGAACCGTAAATGATGGAGTTTTTTCAGAGTGAAAAGGGCAGCGTGCAAGATAATTCGACCCGCGTTTCTTTAGCGTCACATAGTCCGAAATCACCCGGACAATGTCACCCTGATTCTTTACATCGTCAGCAAAACCACGCGGAAATCGCATTAAGTTATCCCATCTTGATCTTTGATTGAAGGAGCAGCCAGTAGCTTTCGAGCTAGAAAATTATTAACAGCAAACAAAAAAGCGCGCAAGAGGCTTTTACTTGAAATCTCGAATTTTATATTTGAAATGCGAAATCGCCCGTGTTCATCAGTGATTACTTTTTCAGTATTACGATAGTCGCTCCTGCGCCGCCTTCATTTGCCGGAGCCTGATTGAAGCGGGCTACGTGCGGGTGCCCGGTCAGCAATTCAGAAACGGCCCGCCGCAATGCGCCTTTGCCATGCCCGTGGACTACGCGAATCGTTTCGGCACCTGCCAGAAAGGCTTCGTCAAGGTATTTGTCTACGCGGTCTGTGGCTTCATCAACGGTTGTGCCTATGATGTTCAGTTCAGACGTAAAATTCTGATCCACATCGACCGACGCGCTCACGCCGCGCGGCAAAGCTGCGGCATGCTTCGACGCAGAGGGGGCGGCAGTCTTCACAAGCTGTAATTCGTTGCGCCTGGTTTTGAATCTGAGCGAGCCGACCAGCACCGTATAAGTATCATCGTTGATCGATTCGACCGTGCCTTCGCGGTCGAGCGATTTTATCTTCACGTGATCGCGCTCCTGAATATCAATCGCCTCTTCGGCAAACGCGCTGACCGACGGCGCGGCTGGTTCAGCTTGATCGTCAGCGCGCGCCGGGCTTGGCGCGCCAGCGGCTTGCTTATGCAGCTTCACACCCGCCGAGCGGCGCAACTCTGCCGCGCGGCTCTCCGCATCTTTTTTCAGGCGCGCAGCCGCGACGCGGTCTTTGACGGTGCTGATCAAACGGGCGCTCTCGTCGTTGAATTCGCGGACCACCTGAGCCATCTGGCTTTCAAACTGTCTGCTGCGCTCGCTTTCTCGCTGCGCAAACTCAAGATCGAGCTTTGCGAACTTATCGGCTGTCGCCTGCCGCTCTTCTTCCAGAGCCGCGCGCGCACTCTCCTGCTCATCAACGAGCGATTTAAGCTGCTTCAAATAATCGCTTGCCTGCGTGTGCGCAGGGTCGAGCAATGCTGTCGCGTCATTTATTACTTCTGCCGGGACGTTCATTCGTTTCGCGATTTCGATTCCCGAAGACGCGCCCGCCACGCCGACCATCAGCCGATAAGTCGGTCTGAGCGTACGTTCGTCGAATTCGACCGAGGCATTCAGCACGCCCTCGGCCTCTGATGCCCATGTCTTGAGCGGGTTGTAATGCGTTGTTGCGATAGAGGTCGCGCCAGCGCGTCGAAAGAAATCGACCACGGCGACGCCGAGCGCAGCGCCCTCGTCGGGGTCCGTGCCCGTCCCCACCTCGTCTATCAATATCAGCGCGGGCGGCGCGATCATCGCGGCCATCTCCGCGATGTTGCGCATGTGCGCTGTGAACGTAGAAAGATTCGCAGCTATCGATTGTTGATCGCCGATGTCTGCGAGCACCTGATCGTAGACTGGCAGCACGGCTTCGTTTGCAGGCACGTGAAGCCCCATCTGCGCCATCAATGCGACAAGCCCTACGGTCTTTACCACAACGGTCTTGCCGCCTGCGTTCGGCCCGCTGATGACCATCGTCTGATGCGATTCATCAAGCTCAAGTGAGATGGGAACGATCTTTCCGCCCGACCGCCTGAGCGTGGCTTCGAGCAGCGGGTGGCGCGCGGCATCGAGCAGAAGGCGGCGACTATCTGTCATCACAGGCCGCACGCAATTGAATTCTGCTGAAAGCCGGGCCTTTGCCTGAGTGAAATCGATCTCGGAAATCGCATCGACGACCTGAACTATACCGGACAGGTTCGACCGCAGCGTCTCTGAAATTGCGAGAAGTATCTGCGCGATTTCGATCTCTTCCTGCTCGCGCAAACGGACAAGTTCGTTGTTCTGTTCGATAATCGCGAGAGGCTCGACAAACGTCGTCTGCCCGCTTGATGAAAGACCGTGCATGACGCCGGGAATCTGGCCGCGCGAATCCGTGCGAACTGGAATCACGAACCGGCCATTGCGAATCGTGACTATATCTTCCTGAATCGCAGACGGCGCGCGTTCGTGCATCAAAGATTCCAGATTGCGATAGATTCGCCCGCGTCGCTCGTTTATCTCGCGGCGTATGCGGCGAAGCTCAGGGCTTGCGTTGTCGTCAATCTCTCCGTTCGGGAGAATCTTTCCGCGTATGGAAGCGAGTATGCGTCGCAGATCAGGAATGGGCGCAGTGATGGCCGAAAGATTCGGGTAGCGCGCTTTCACTTCCGCATCCGTGAATTGCCCGCGCAAATCCATGCCGACAGCGATCAACGCCTGTAGCGCGATTATCTGGTGCGGGTCGAGGCTCGTGCCCGCGACCCGAAGTTCTGCAATCGAGCTTTCAGGATCAGCAACCTCGTTCAATCCGAACGCGCCGCCCGTTGTAAAATAGTTCGCGCATTCTGTCGTCAGATCCAGCTCGTGATTGATCCAGGCACCATCTGTGGCAGGCGCGAGCCGCTGCACACGTCTGCGACCGAGCGGAGTTTGAACATGACGCGCGAGAAGATTTACAAGAGCTTCAAGCTCAAGTGTTTTAAAAGTGCGTTCATCCATGACAGTCTTTCGTCCTCATCGTCAAAAGAATAATCTTACGTCGCGCAATTGAATGTGGTCAACGCGCGTTATCTTCGGCCTTCTCCGAGACTCTGCGGTGATCTTAATAAGAAGATTTGTGAAATCACTTCGCATTTTGCGCGGCGATTGATTAACCTATAATCACAACCGAAACATGAAAGTATTGATCGGGCCAGCCAATTCAGGGAAAAGCGAGCGCGTCATCTCGCGTCTGGCCGAAGCAATCCTTGAAGCGCGTGGCCGTGTTTATCTTATCGTTCCGTCAGCGCGCGCGACATCTGTGATGTCGGAAAATCTCACTGCCAGACTTGCCGGAAGAAAATTAAGCGCGCGCCAGCAGTCGATAATCACTTTTCAACAGCTTTATTGGGATATTCTCGGAAAGTTCAAGCAAGAGCCGACGAAACTCAATTCGATTGATCGAGCACGTCTTTTGCGACGCGTCATTGACAATCTTTTGGAATCAAACCGGCTCGATTACTTTGCCGCAGTCTCGGCAACGCCCGGCTTTATCAGCGCAGTCGCCGGATTTATTGACGAGTTATGGCAAAGCGGCACAAGCCCCGAAGCCTTCAATCTTATAGCTCGATTGCGGAGCGGAAAAGATCGCGACCTTGCGTTCATTTATGAATCCTACGGGGCGGAACTCGATTCATTGAACGTAACCGATTCAGAAGCCGCCGGGTTTTTTGCGCTTCAAGCGCTGTCCTCATCACCCGATTCAATCAATCTGAATATTTCGCTGGTCGCTGTTGATGGCTTCGATTTTTATTCGCCGGTTCAACTGCGACTGCTCTCGCTTATCGCTGCTCGCAATGTTGAAACGATTGTCACTCTCACATACGAAGAGGGACGAGCCGTTCATTTATGGCAGAAGCCGACCGTTGAACGAATGCGCAATGCAGCCGCGCATTTCCAATACTGTTCGATGATGCCAAAGGGTGTGATCGAACGGGTTGCCGCACGACTGATGGCCGATGACGTGACACAGGCCGCAACTGAATCAGCGCAGGACGGCGCGATTCAGATCATTTCAGCGCCTGATCGAGCGGCAGAAACTCGCGCCACCGCGCGCGAAATAAAACGGCTGGTGATAGAGCAGGGTTATGCGCCGGACGAGATCGCTATTGTGTGTCGTTCGCTTTCGCTCTATGCGCATCACCTGGAACGGATATTCGACGAGTGCTCAATACCGCTCGCGCTCGATTCTTCGCTTGCGCTCGCAGAGAATCCTGCGATACGGGCGCTTTTGAGATTGCTCAATCTCAGCGCAGAAAAGTTCCCGCGTCGCGCGCTTATTGAATGTCTTCGTTCGCCTTACTTTGATCTTTCGAGTTTCGGTTTCGATGAATCAACGGTTGATCTGCTCGACAGCATCTCTCTGGAAAATAACGTTACGCGAGGCCGCAATCAATGGTCGAGCGCGATTGACTCATTCACGAATGACAATAAGCGCAGACACAGAAAGAGCGAACACGATCATGTCGAAGCAGAGACCGTTGAAGAACGGAAACTGCGATTCGAGACGCTGAGCGCAAACCTCAATACGTTCTTCATCGAAATGACCCCGCAGGACTCAGCGACCAGAGATGCATTCGCTCACTGGGTCACAAGCATCATCAGTAGATTCCGCGTAGAAGAATGCGCAGGCACAGGCCCTACAGCATCGCGTGACAAGAAGGCTCTCAAAGAGTTTCGATCAATGACAGGAGCACTCGGCAGGGATGGCGGCGTGGCTCGATTGACCGGCGAAGTCGAGTGGCCAAACTTCTACGCCGAGCTTGAACGCGCGATTGCTGCTGTGACATACGACCGCGAGCCTGCTTCGACCTCTGCCGTCATCGCTCAGGAAGCGCACAACAGCAGCCCCCGACGCGCGCGCGCGCTGTTTGTCCTTGGGCTTATTGAAGGCGAGTTTCCGGCCAAATCCGCTGAGCGCGCGCCTTATACGATTATCGAGCGCGAGGAACTTCGCCAGTCAGGAATCGATCTGACGGAAACCGCTACAGACGCAGGCGCTGACCTGACGCAGTTTTATAAAGCGATGTGCCGCTCTATCGAACGGCTTTACCTTGCGCACTCTCGCACTGACATTACGGGTGGCGAGTTGCTGCCGTCTTACCTTATTGAAGAGGTGAGCGCCGTCGCGCGTGTCAAACATGTGCGCGTTGCTCAGGGAGTGGCAGGAACGAATCACTCAATAAACTGCGACGTTGCTTCGCTTGAAGAACTCGCCTTGATTACTGCGAGAGCCGTAGGCGATTCTGCGACCGAAGGCCGACTGCCTGTTAATACGCTCGCTGACGGGCCGAGAGCCGCAAGCCGTTTGCTCGACCGGCAATTGCCAAGCTGGCAAGCAACATTGCGCGGGGCCGCGGTCGAGCATCGAAGGCTGGACGTGCGGGAACACGATATTTACGGCGGCGTAATTCACGAGCCGGTGTTGATAAATCACCTGAAGCAAAGATTCGGGCCTGAGCATTTGTGGAGCGCGAGCCAGATCAATGACTACGGCTCCTGTCCGTTTCGATTCTTTGCCAAACATGCGTTGAGGCTCGAACCCTCAGACGAACCCGACGAGGGCTTCACCGCAACCCGGCTCGGCATGGCGTATCACGAAATACTCGAACATCTTTATAAACGATTAGTGTCAAACAATATACTAAATTCAACAGCATCACCCGAAGCCGTTAATCCCGTCGTGGAAGAGGTGACCGAAGAAGTGTTGCAGAAATTGCTCGACGAGGGCGCGATCCGCAAAAACGCATTATGGGATTTCGAGAAGAGCGAGATCAAACGGCGCGTCGCTCGCCTGTTACACAAAGAATCTGAATGGAACGACGAGAAGCCTGCCAGACCCGTTCATTTTGAACGCAGATTCGGAACCGCAGGCATTGACCCGCTCGTCATAGAAGCCGAAGGCGGGGCCGTGAAATTGCGTGGCCAGATTGATCGCATTGATCTGAGGGATGATGGACTGGTCGTGATTGACTACAAAACGAGGCGAACACCGATTCGCCATAACGATGCGCTCGACGGGCGCGATCTTCAACTGCCTATATATGCGATGGCCGCGAGCCGCGTAATTGAAAAAGGCAGGACCGTAGCCTCTGCCTACTACCTGCACATTCACAGCCGCAAAAAAGGCTCGGAATTGCCGCACAAAGATATTTCCGTAGAGAGTTTGATAGAGCATGCAGAGAACCGCATAAGAGAATATGTGTCGCGAGCGCGCGACGGTCAGTTCCCTGTAAAGCCGAACGACAACCGATGCTATACAGGCTGCGAATTTGATGTGATGTGCCGGATAGGATCGCTCGGCTCGTCGGCAGATGACGAGTGATATAAAATATGAGCCAGCCAGCAATGATAAAAACAATTAATGCGCAAACACAGGTGAAACCCGTTCGCACGCCGCGCGAGCGCAAACAGTTTCTCGATCTCCCATATAAACTCCATCGCAACGAAGCGCACTGGATAGCCCCGCTCCGTATGGCGCAGAAAGATATGCTCAATACAAAGAGCCATCCTTTCTACAAGACCTCTGATGTTGAGATGTTTCTCGCAGAGCGCGATGGTCGAGTGGTTGGGCGCATTATGGCTATACTCAACCGCGCGCATAACGAGTTTCATAATGAGCACGCGAGCTTCTTCGGTTTCTTTGAAGTTGAAAATGATTTTGATTCGGCGGCAATGCTTCTGGACGCAGCGCGTGACTGGCTGCGCTCGCGCGGAGCAACTGTGATTCGCGGCCCCGTCAATCCTTCGACCAATTACGAATGCGGATTGCTGGTCGAAGGCTTCGACAAAGACCCGGCTGTGATGATGCCTTATAACCCATCTTACTACGCGGAAATTCTTGAGCGGTACGGGTTCGCGAAAGCAATGGATATGTACGCATATGACATCGCGGCGAAATATTTCATAGTCTCTGACAAGCTGAAGCGCGTCGCAGAGCGATTGAAAGCAAAGGACGGAATACGCGTTCGTACGGTCAACATGAAAGATTTCAAGCGCGAAGTAGAGATAGTACGCCAGGTCTATAACGATGCCTGGAGCCACAACTGGGGTTTTGTTCCCGTCAGCGAAGAAGAGTTCGGCCATCTGGCAAAAGACCTGAAGCAGATCGTCGATCCAAGAGTGGTGATGATAGCCGAGCAGATCATCGAAGGCCGCGCGGAGCCTCGGCCCATCGGTTTTTTTCTCGCAGTACCCGATCTCAACCGCGCGCTCAAACGGCTCAACGGGCGATTGCTCCCGTTCGGGCTTATAAAGTTGCTGTGGCATTCGCGCAAGATCGATTTCATTCGCATAATCACGATGGGCATCGTGCGCGAGTTTCAGAGTATGGGCGCTGGCGCTATCTTCCTGACAGAAATTTACCGTCGCGCTCCTGAGAGCGGATTCCCCGACGGGGAGATGGGGTGGGTGCTCGAAAACAATGTGATGATGCAGCGGGCGGCAGATCTGATCGGCGGTCGCCGCTCGAAGACATACAGGATTTATGAAATGGCGCTGTGATGCTATGATGAAACCTCAGGCAAACACACAATGCGAAGACCTATCACTATCATCGTTCTGCTCCTGCTAGTCGCCGGAGCCGGTTATTACGTTTATACACACGGCTGGAGGAAACCCGCATGGGCCAGTTCGCTTTTTTCGTCGTCGAATGATGGCGCTACGACGGCAAAAGTGAAAGCGGCGTTCGGGCTTTCAAAACGTGTCTCTGCTCACGACATCGGGGTTACTACGACCGACGGCATTGTCACGCTGACGGGCAAAGCCCCTTCCGAAGACATCAAGTCGCTTGCGGCAGAGATCGCCCGCGATACGGAAGGCGTGAAAGAAGTCCTAAATCAGATCGAGGTGGACCCGACCGCTAAACCTACAACCGAGAGCGTTCGAGTCGAAGACCTTGAAATCCGCTCAACGATTCTGGAATCATTCGCGCGCAGCCGGGAACTTGGTGGCAGCAACATCGAAGTCAAAGTCGAGAACCGCGCCGTCACCCTTTCAGGCTCAGTCGATACCCCTGCGCAGAAAAATGGCGCTGAGCAGACAGCGGGCGCAGTTGACGGTGTTTCGGGCGTGACCAATAACCTGACCGTGACGAACCCTCAGGCCGCGACCGAGCCGCCCGCAAGCGCCTCTGCATCTGCCGACCCCGGCTTAGACCTTGCGAAGCGGGTAAAATTCGAGTTGTACGAGACCGGCGCGTTCGATACTTTGACTATGAACGCGAAAGCCGAAGACGGGCTGGTCACGCTTTCGGGCACTGTGCGAACTCGCGCTGAACAATTGCTGGCAGAGCGTGTCGCGCAGAGCGTGCCGGGGGTGAAAAAAGTTACGAGTGAATTGAAAGTGACTGCGGCTCCCGCGCGGAAATGAAATGTTAGTGCAGGGGCGACGCTCTCTGTGGTCGCCCCACAGTCTGGTAACTCCAATCTGGGCGATAACAGAGAGCGTCGCCCCTGCAAGTGTCTTTTTGATATTCTAAGGTGGAGCAAGCGGAACAAACTACAAAATGGTATCGCGTTGAACTCAGCGCGACTCGCCTGTTTCAAAGGCTGCGTCTACCCACAAATCAAAAATATTTCATCCTTACCATAACTATCGCCGTCGCGTGCGGGCTTGTGGCTGTCACCTATCACAAGCTCATCAAGCTCGCATCGGCAAACATGATAGAGCGGGCTATCGCCATACAGGGGCCGAGCCGGGTCTTCTGGATGCTGGCCATACCGATTGCGGGCGGACTGGCCGCAGGGCTTCTGCTTCACTTCTTTGCGCCAGACGCGCGCGGCAGCGGAATACCGCAGGTGAAGATCGCTTACGTGATGAACTATGGTCACGTTCCCATGCGAACGGCTGCGGGCAAGGCCGTCATCTCTGCATTGTGCGTAGGCGCGGGCGCGAGTCTCGGACGCGAAGGGCCGACCGTACAGATCTGCGCGGCGCTGTCGAACCTGATCTCAAGGATGTTCTCGATCCCACGGCGCAAGCAGATGAATCAGCTTCCCGTAGGCGCTGCCGCAGCAATCGCCGCCGCGTTCAACACGCCGATTGCGGCAGTCACCTTCGCGCTCGAAGAGATAATCGGCGATCTGAACCAAAAGCTCGCGGCTTCGATTGTTATAGCCGCCGTCATCGCTGCGACGATTGAACGCTGGTTGCTTGGGCAGCATCCGCTCTTCATTGGAGCGAACTTTTATGTGCTGAATCACCCGGCAGAGTTGCTTGCTTACGCGGCGCTTGGGATAGTGGCGGGCGTAGTCGGAGTCTTTTTCTCCAGACTGATTCTCTTTATGAGGATGGCGTTCCGCGACCGGCTGAACCTGCCGTCGTGGTCAAAGCCCGCGATTGGCGGCGCGATAATCGGCGCGATTGGGCTATGGCAGCCGAACGCGCTTGGCATCGGATATGACTTTCTGGGACAGGTGCTGCAAGGGCAGGACAACCTTGTGCTTAAGGCCGTGGTCGCGCTGATGGTGGCTAAGGTGCTCGCTTCCGCATTCAGTTATGGAAGCGGAATGTCGGGCGGCGTGCTCGGCCCTTCAATGTTCGTGGGCGGAATGCTCGGCGCTGCCATCTGGCATGTGCTCACCTTTATCGAACCCGATGTTTTGATAGCGCGCGGAGCGTTCGCGCTTGTGGGTATGGGCGCAATGTTTGCCGCAGTCATACGAGTTCCGATCACTTCGATTCTGCTTATTTTCGAGATGACTTATAATTACGAGATCATCCTGCCGCTGATGATAGCCAATGCCATTGCTTACGCCGTCGCATCGCGGATGTGGCAGCTTTCCATCTATGAAGCGTTCATGTTTCAGGACGGAATTCACCTGAACACAACGCCCAGGACCGATGCGCTTTCACGCATAACAGCCGCGTCCGTTATGACGCAGGATGTTGTAACTTTGCCTGATGACATTACAGTCGCAGAGGCGCTTGATCTCGTCGGCAGGCTTGAATACAACGGGTTCCCTGTGTTGCGCGAAGGTCATATGGTCGGTCTGATTACGACGGGAGATTTAAGGAGGCTCGAAGCGGAAGGGAAGCAGGCTGAGTTTATAGCCGATGTGATGACAAGAAAGATCGTACATTCACATCCCGATCAAACGCTCGACACAGTAGTGCTGAAACTGGCGCAGAGAGAACTGTCACAGCTTCCCGTTGTTTCGCGCATTGACGACACGCGACTGCTCGGAATCATCACGCTGCGCGACATAGCGCGCGCGCAGGCCCGTCTCGCCTCGATGCAGTATTCGCTCGGCCCTGATGATACTATTCGGCCCGCGAACGTGCCTTGACCGTCGCAGGTTCACAACAGCTTTTCACCGCACACGCCGCAGAATCGATAAGACGCCGGAAACCCGCTCGCTCCGCAAGCGGAACAGACACGCTCTACGTCAAATCCTGTTTCCGTTTTCGGCGTTTGACCTACGCGCGATGAACCGGGTTCTGAGTGCCGAAAGCGCTGGTAATCGATCTCTCGCCGCTCGGCCAGAGCGCGCAATCCTTCGCGCGCCTCTTCGCCTGCAAATTGAGAAGCAAGCCATTCTCTGTTCTGCCCGACGCTCGATTTCCACGCCAGATCTTTCCAGTAGCTCAACTGTTCACGTGTGTAACGAATACTTTCTGGAAACCGATCAGACAGTTTTCTACAAAGCGCATCGACTGCGCGATCAAGCTCCGTGTAAGGCACAACATCGTTGACCAGTCCCCACAACAGCGCCTTGTTTGCCGATACAGGCTCGCACATCAAAAACATCTCGCGCGCATGCCGCTCGCCGATTGTGAGCGTCAGCCATTCAGCCGGGACGCCCGCCGAAATCATTCCAAATTTCGTTTCAATCTGCACAAACTTCGCGTGTTCCGCTGCAACTGCCAGATCGCACGCAAGGTTCCAACCGTTGCCTCCCGATGCGACGATGCCGTTGATGCGAGCGATAGATGGTTTGCCGAGTTCTCTGATCGCTTCCATCGCCTCGACGAACAGGTCGAACCACCTCCGAAACTCCTGTGAGTTGTTGATATGTTTCTCGCTATGTTCAGATACATCGCTGCCCGCGCAAAATGCCTTGTCACCCGCGCCCGTCAGCACAAGCGCGGCTATGCTTTTATCGCGCCGGGCATCGCGGAAGGCTTCGGCCATCTCGCTGAGCGTTGTGCTGGTGTAAGAGTTGTAATGATCGGGACGGTTGATGGTAACGCGCGCAACCAGATCGTGTTTTTCGTAGATGATTTCATCAAAGCCGGAGATTGCAACGCTTTGAAACTCATCCTGCTCTTTTCTTTGATCTTCAGATACACCGTCCTCAAAATCGACCTGCGTATCTTTTGCGCCATTCGTTGAAGCGTCGGGGCGCGCCTCGCTTGCAAGCAGGTCTTTTATTGCTTCGGCGAGCTTCGAGTGGCACTGCTCAGGAGTAGCGGCTTCGATATGAATCTCCGGCAACTCCGGCACAGTTCCGCTGTAACTCAATCCGTCAGCGGATAGCGTGACGCGTGCGCGCTCCAAAAAGAATTCCGTGAGCATTCTCTGAGCCTCATTCTGTTCGAGCAATAGGATCTGGCAAGAGATATTCGAGAGGCAGGCGACTGGAATTATAGCATCGGGGCATCACTTCCTGAATAGATTATCAAATGCGTTTCGCACATTATCTGTCGAGGACGCGTTTTTGCCGGAAGCAGTGCGTTTGTTCGCAATGAAAAGGTCGCAGAAATTTGCTTTCTCTCTATCGGTCACCCACTCGGCCTGAGGCTCGCGGCATCTGTTGTGCGCTGATGGGTCATAGTTCTCGCAGTTCAGGCAGGCATGGATGTCCGCGCCACAGTTTCCGCATTCGTCCGTGCGCGAAATGTGGCCTTCGATCTTTATTTCGGTTTTACAGGCGTGACAAATCATAATCGACCTCGCCCGAAAATATATCACAGCCGAAGTTTGATTTCACCGCTCGCGCGTTCACCTTGACTGCGAGATTAGCGCGTGCGCGCGGTCCGACTTTTCAGCCGCTTTCCTCCAGAGTCCAGAGACGATTTTGTCTACTGAAAACTTGCCGCTCGAAGCGGCGGATTCCCGCAGGTCAGGGTAGAGCGAAAGCGTATCTGTGATGGCTGGCGAATCGGTATCAAAAACGGAGCCTCCGTCGCCGGATCGATTGAACTTCAACGTCCAGATAGTCCTCGCCCACGCGTAATCGGTCAGCGCGCCTGCCACAAGCGCCACGACTCGCGCTTCGGTAGCATTATCTGTTCCCCCGTGCTTTGCGATGAATTGTTCGCCTGTGCGGCGAAGCTCGCTCATCTGACGACCGTATTCTGTATAATCTATGTTTGACTTCAATTGTGTGGCAAGCGATTGAAACGAGTTAACGGTCGCATCTGCTTCTCGCAAAAAGTCCGCCCGGACGGGAACGTTTTCCGGTTGCTTTGATACAGGAACGACAGAGCCGAAAGAGATTGAAGCGATGGTATCGAGCGCAATCGTCGATTCAAGGTTATCTGCCCTGATGCGTACGCTGTACGCGCTGAGGTCGAGGAGCGTGCCCGTTATTCGATCATCGTTTTTTGTGTTGATGATTATTTGCGTACCGATAAGGCGCGGTTTGTTGGCGACGTTTTCATTCGCAGCCGGTTCGCGCTTTATAATTCGCGTTCGGGGATTCGGACGCGGTTTGCGTTTCTGCGCAAAGGCAGTCGCGCCCAGACTGAGAGACAGAATCACTACTATACAGATTGATTTCATGCTACAAACTACCTTGTAAATACGGCCCTGTGGTGACCTGCTGTAAGACTTCATCTTCCTTGAATGTTAAGACTCGCCACTCGCTCGTCGTCTCTCATCGTTGCGTCCGCATAGACGCCCGTTGCGGCAGACTCAGGTAGCGGCATCTTTGTATTTCTGCTTGCGAGCGCTTCTTCGGCGGCTCGCTCTACCTCGTCGATTGTGCGCTGTTCGGCGCGGCGCAGAATCTCTGCGTTGTGCTCGCGCAGGCTGGCAGTGCGGCGCAATCGCTGGCCGCTTTCCAAATCGAGAGTGCCTTCGATTAAATAAGTTTCAAACAGACCAATAGGGTCGCGTTTGCCCCACTGCTCGAACAATGTGGAAGAAAACGTGGCTCGCGCTTCACGCTCGTCGTGCGTAGCGTGTCCGCCCATCCTGAACGTTTCGGCAATCAACAGGTACGGCCCGCGCCCCTGACGACAGGCGGCGGCTGCAAGCTTTACGGCTGCATAGGCATCAAGTACGTTGTTGCCGTCGAAGGTGCCGCCTTCGACGCCGTATGCCGCGGGCCAATCCGAAAACGAGCCGCGATGATGCTGATCGAGCCTTGTGCCGAGCGCGACTTTGTTGTCCTGTATGATGACGATCAGCGGCAATCTCTGCACGGCTGCAAAGTTCATGCTCTCGTGGAAGACGCCGGACTTTGTAGAGCCGTCGCCGATCCAGGTCATCGCAACTCTCGGCTCGCGATGCAGCTTGAATGAGAGCGCGATGCCAGCCGTTACTGCCATTATATCGCCGACGTGACTGATGGGAGCGATGACACCGTGATTGAAGTCGCCTATGTGAAGATCGCGTCCGCGAGTCGGCGAATCTTCTGTTCCCATGTAGCCGCGCAGCATATCGGCGAGAGCCATTCCCATCTCGTGACAAGCGCCAGCGTTGCGAATCATCGGAGCGACGAAATCCGCAGGCAACCCATCAGCCGCGATTGCGCGGTCAAGCGCGTGAACAGGGCCAATGGTCGCGGCCTCTTCACCTGTGCCGAGCCATGCTTTGGAGATCACGCCCTGTTTGACCCAACGCTTCAGCGCTACATCATGCAGCCGGTTGCGCACAAGCCCTTCGTAGAGCGCGATGAGTTGATCGGGCTTTAAAGCCCGGATTACGGGTCGCCGCTCAGGATTGCCTTCGACTATGTTTTGGTATTGCTCAACGACCTCCGGGTCAGGTTGCCAGTCCAGATACTCCGGCGGATCGAATGCTGGATAACGAATCATTATAGGTTCCAGTCTCTAATTTCGGCTCGCTCTTGAAATTTCATTTTACATACTTTGAAACAGTACCGCGAGCGATAGCGAGCGGGTTCTTCGATCAAGCCAACCCGCTCGCGGTACTGTCTACACTATCGGCCAGTCACAATTACCTGCCCGCCTTTCATAACAAAACTGACCCGCTCAAGAACCGTTACGTCAACGGTCGGATCACCGTTTACCGCGATTATATCTGCAAAGCGACCCTGTTCAATTGAACCGACGCGATCTGACCATCCGAGCAGGTCTGCCGCGCTGACGGTTGCAGATTGAATCGTCTGCATGGGAGTCAGCCCCAGTTTGACCATCGAGGCGAATTCATGCGCGTTCAAGCCATGAGGATAGACTGCGGCATCAGTCCCAAATGCGACGCGCACTCCGGCTTTGAATGCGCGAGCGACGTTCTGCCGCGCTGCTGGCATAACGACTCTGGCCTTTTCGACCATGAATTCCGGCACGCCCATCTTTGCATAGTTCTCCATGAACCAGTCGGCCAGATAAAGCGTCGGCACAAGGTAAGTGCCTTTCTGCTTCATCAACTGAATGTCTTCGTCATTGATGAACGAACCGTGCTCGATTGAATCAACGCCCGCAAGAACAGCCTGCTTGATTCCGGCAGCGCCGTGAGCGTGTGCCGCAACCTTTCGACCCAGCCTGTGCGCTTCGGCCACGACAACGCGAATCTCTTCATCGCTGAACTGTGTCGCTTCCGGCGAGTCTCCCTTCGACAGCACGCCGCCCGTCGCAATGATCTTTACCGCATCAGCTCCGTACTTAGCCTGCTCTCGTACTTTGGCCGTCAACGCAGCAACCCCGTCCGCGATGCCGTCCGAGCTATGATGAAATTCAGGCGCGAGCAGATTATTGTCGCCGTGCCCGCCCGTCACCCCGATTGAAGGCCCGGCTGCGGATATGCGCGGGCCCGGAATATCGCCCGCATTTATCGCATCGCGAAGCGCGACATCCGAATACCCATTCGCGCCGACATTACGCACAGACGTGAAACCGGCTTCCAGAGTCAGTTTCGCGTTTTTTGCCCCGTATAATGTTTCGCGCGGGATTGAAATGCCGAGCGCCGAATAGCCCATCTGGCTAGGCTCAAAAGTCAGATGCGTGTGGCAATCTATCAATCCCGGCAAGACCGTTGATCGGGATAAATCGATCACGCGTACGCCCGCCGGAGCGTGAGCCGTTACGGTTTGCGAGGGGCCGACCTCTTTGATTCGATCACCTTCGATCAATATCGCCTGATCGGTCAACACGCGCCCTTCGCGGACATCTATCAATCGACCAGCTTTTATCAGCACAACCTCTCTGGCAGGTGACTGCGCCAGAACGCACGTTGCCAAGACAACGACCGCCAGTAAACATGAGAGCATTCGCCTAATCATCTGATTCTCCTTTCACATCTTCTATCACCTGATTTGCTCGCGTGAAAATATTGTCCAGCATCGCCTCTGTAAGCCTGCCTGTAAAGGTGTTCTGCTGGCTCGGATGAAACGAAGCGATCAACACCTTATCATCCTTCAAACGGCACTCCGCTCCGTGCGCAAACTTTGGCCGCGCCACGCGTCGTGCCGGTTCGACTTCAAGCCCAATCGAAGCGAGAGCAGCATCGAACGCTATGCGGCCAAGCGCCACGACTGCGCGCACGCGTTTGAGCATCTCAAGCTCGCGCAACAGGTAAGGTCGGCAATTGGCTATCTCTTCGGGCAGTGGTTTATTGTCGGGCGGCGCGCAATGAATGACAGCCGTGATGTAACAATCCTTGAGCGCAAGCCCGTCACCGCGATGAACCGATCTCGGTTGATTGGCAAATCCTGCACGATAGAGAGCGCGATACAACCAGTCGCCGCTGCGGTCGCCCGTAAACATGCGGCCCGTTCGATTTCCTCCGTGCGCGGCAGGCGCAAGCCCGACGATCAACAACCGGGCCATCGAGTCCCCGAAACTGGGCACAGGTCTGCCCCAGTAATCTTCATCGGCAAAACGACGGACTTTCTCCCGTGCGACGCGCTCGCGCCATTCGACCAGTCGCGGGCAGCGAATACAGCTGATGATTTCATCCTGCAACGTGGCAACATCATCAGTTAACTTTTTTTCTTCGACCTGCGGCTTCATCTGCGTTACTACTTCCACCCTATATCGACCGCTTCAAAGCGAGTCTTGCCGACGTTCTTCAATCTGTGAGCAATCTTCCCATCGTGCCAGCGAAAATCGCCCGGCTTGAAATCGACTGTCTGAGGCTTCTGCCCCTGTGATTCAACCGTTACCTTTGCGGCGGACACGGCTACCCCCAGCCCCGACAGCAGATGCTCGTGCATGTCGATAGACTGGCCGGGTTCAAGTATCAATCGTTCGACGCGCACGCGGTCGTTTTCAAGCACGAGCGTATGCCCGGCAATCTGTGGCTGTTCGGTCGCGGCGGTCTGACCTCCGGGCGATTTGAGCACTTCTATCGTTATATTGCGAAACATCTCTTTTGCCTGATTGGCGATTCGATGAGTTATAGTCGCTTTCGTAAATCGGACCTCGCCGTCCTTCAATATCAGATCACCCGGTTGATTGCCCATGACTTCAGCCTTCAAATTTGCTGCGCCTATGCTCACAAAGAGATAATCATTCGAGTGAGTGTGAAAGAGCGTCTGGTCGCCGGGCGGAACCGTTACATCGAAGACGCGCACGTACTCGTTTTCAAACTTCAAATGATGACGAGGCTCGCCCGTTACAGGCACAGGCGATTGCGTGACCGAAGGCAGCAACCCTAAAAGCGAAACAAGCGCAGTGATTAATAGCTTCATATTTACGGCCTCCATTTACAGTGCAGAGATAGACTGAGCGCCAGCAATTGAAACCGGGCTACTGACACAGATTGACGCTTTGGAGTGCTAGAGAATACCATAACCAACCAGGACAGCAAACTGCGAGACATTAATAAAAACGGAGCGCGCGTGTCTTTCATATCGATTAACGAATCACCTCTGATGCCGGGCGTCACGCCCGTAAAAATTCATTACCGCGAATATGGTACAGGGACACCCCTGATCTTTCTGCACGGCGGGTGGGGTTACGGAGTCTATCCGTTCGATAGCCAGATCGAAGCTCTCGGCGACGATTTCCGCATACTGATTCCTGATCGTTCGGGTTACGGGCGCTCGATGCGAATCGGGCCAATGCCTGTCGATTTTCATCGCCGCGCGGCAGTCGAGATGACCAGCTTTCTCGACGCGCTGGAGATCCCTCGCGCATTTTTGTGGGGGCATAGCGATGGGGCAGTCATCGCAACGATGATGGGCATGGCCGCGCCTGACAGGTTTTCCGGGATCATCCTCGAAGCATTTCATCTCTATAGAGTGAAACCCGGCTCGAAAGAATTTTTTGAGACGATGGCTCATAACCCGGATATGCTTGGCGAGCGCGTTTGCGCGGCACTCGCGCGAGATCACGGCGAAGACTATTTCAGATATTTGATTGTCAACAACGGGCGAGCGTGGCTGCGGATTGCAGAAGAGAGCAGCGATCCGAAACAGGACCTGTACGACGGGCGGCTTGGCGAACTTTCTGTACCGACGCTCTTCATTCACGGCAGCGCTGATCCGCGAACTGAACCGAATGAGCTTTCTGCCGTGCGCCAGCAATTTAAGTCCGCGCAGATGCATATCATCGAAGGCGGAGGCCACTCGCCGCACAGCCAGAACTCAGTCGCTTCGGAATGCAATCGAGTCGCAGGCGAGTTCCTGCGAAAGATTATTGGAAACGCCTTAAGCTCGCTGATACTCATCTGCCTGTTGATTTCTGTCCCGGCAATAGCGCGCGCTCAACATTCGCCAAAGGCGGAGACCGGAACTGCGCGCACACCCGGTGATGGCAGAGGCGCTTTATTTCGTGATACTCCGCTCGTGATCAATACGACCGCGAAATACCTGTTTTATCTGCACGGGAGAATTATCGAGGAAGAAGGAATCAACGCTGTCAGTCAGGTATTCGGAGCCTATCAGTACAAAGAGATATTACAAACCTTCGTTGATAAAGGGTTCATCGTCATCAGCGAACCTCGCCCGAAAGGAACGGATGTTGAGCAGTACGCCGCAAAGGTCGTCAGGCAGATCAATGCTCTGGTTCAGGCTGGAGTCCCGCCGCAGAAAATTACAGTTGTTGGCGCGTCAAAGGGGGGATCAATTGCCGCCGCAACCTCTATCCGGCTTAAAAACAGAGATATAAATTTTGCGCTACTGGCCGCATGCGGCAATTCGGATATGTATGGGAATGTGCTTTCGGTCTGGGATTATCTGGATGATACGGGAGCGGCAATGTGCGAGAAATTTTTTGCGCAGGCAAGGGGCCTGAACAGACATAAAGAGATTGAGTTAAGAGTTGGCTTAGGGCATGGAATATTGTATCGCCCGCTGAAAGATTGGGTTGACCTTGTTATTGAATGGGCGAATCAATCATAAGTTATACAGGTTCTCCGTACGCGCAACTAACCAGCCATCTACTGATTGTCAATATCACGCTCGATGTCAACTTCGGCATTGTAATCGGGAATGCCGCATTCGGAATCCATCACCCCGCGTTGAATAAGCACATTTCCTTCGGGCCAGTGCACCTGAACATTGCCGGGCGTTATGAGTGAAATACGACAACGGCCACGCATTTCGCCCACATTGCTTCGCACGATTATGCCTGCGCCGTCGGGTATGCCAAGCTTGCGCGCGTCTTCAGCGCTTATCAACACATCGTCGCGGTAAGCTCCGGTCAACGGGTCGCGGCTCTGATGCACGATGCTGTTGAACTGTTTGCCGCGCCGCGTCGAAAGCCTCAGTTTGCCGTTTCCCGGTCTGTTTTCGACGCTGATACAAGAGAACTTCGCGCGGCGTTCTGCGGTTGGAAAGCAAGTAACCGAATTGCCGTTTGCGTCGGGTTCTTCGCAAAGCCGCTCGCCGCCCCATTGCACCTGATCTCCGGCTACTGTCAAATGCTGAATGCCGTCATAGAAGGGAACTGCGCGGGCTATTTCGTTTCGGATGGATTGCGCATCGTCGAAATGAATAGCGTGTGCAAGATCAGGCCGCGCGCGTTCTGCAATCAGCATCGGAATCTCCCATTCGGGAAGCGCCTCGCCGATTCGTCGCCCCGGTATCTCAGGGCTGAAGATGATTCGCCGTTCGGTTGATGTTTCAGTTCCACCGCCGCGCTGCTCGTAACGTGTCTGCGCCGGAAGCAACACAACAGTCTCCAAAGGTTCGATCATCATCTGCGGACTCAGCACGATGTCCTGATGCGCGCGGAATGCGAGCCGCTCTACACTGCGGCGCACGTAATCGGGTTCGGGAAGGGTTTCGAGGAAGTTGCCTCCGACCTGATAAAACAGATCAAGCTCTCCGTTATACGCGGCATCTATCATCTCGACTGCGTTCAATCCGCGCTCGTCCGGAACCGGAAAGCCCCATAGTTCGGCAAATCTATCCGCGCCAACTCGATCAACCGGAACGCCGCCGGGAAACTGGTTCGGGACTGCGCCGACTTCCGCGCCGCCCTGCACGCCGGAATGGCCGCGAATGGCCATCAGACCGCTCTTTGCGCGCCCGACAAAACCGCGCGACAAAGCCAGATCTGCAATCGCGCGCACGTTTGCCACTCCATCCCTGTGTTGAGTTATTCCCATTGACCAGACGAATACTGCCGATTTTGCTTCGGCGAGCATTCGCGCGAAACCGAGCATCGTGTCCCGGCCCGCGCCCGAAGCGGCTTCGAGCAAATCCCAGCAGTAGGCTCCCAGAGCCGATTTCAAGTCGCCGAACCCCAACGTCTGTTCGTTTATGAACTGCTCGTCGATCCAGTTTTGCTCTATCAGATGTTTGATCGTTCCCGCGATAAAAGCTCTGTCGCCGCCCGTGTTGACCTGAAAAAAAGCATCAGCGATCTTTGTGCCAAACAACGCGCTTTCAAGCACAGATGGAACCCAGTAGCGTTCAAGCCCCGGCTCTCGATACGGATTGATGACGGCTACGCGCGTGCCCAGTTTCTTTGCCTGATAGATATATTTTGTGGTGACAGGCTGGTTGTTCGGTGTGTTGCTGCCAAAAAAGACCAGTAGATCAGAGCCGATCCAGTCTTTGTACGAACAGGTCGAAGCCGCGACGCCGAGCGATTGCTTGAGCGCAACCGTTGAAGGCGCGTGGCAGATGCGCGATGAGTTATCCACGTTGTTGGTGCCCAGGAATCTGGCAACCTTCTGAGCGACGTAATATGATTCGTTGGTCAACCCGCGCGACGTAAGATAAAACGCCATTCGCTTTGGATCTGTCTTCTTCAGTCGAGTAGCGATTTGATCAATCGCTTCGTCCCAGCTGACGCGGGTGAATCCGCGCTCGCCTTTGCGACGAACGACAGGGAAAGGCAGTCGGCCAAGCTCGCGCAGTTGTGCTGCGGTCATCTGTCCGAGGGCTTCTGCGTCTTCCAGTCGTTTCATATCGAGCGCAGGCATCGTATTGAGTCTCATCAGGTCGAGCCTGACCATGCACAGATGTATGCCGTCCATGGTGAAATCGTGAACGCCGGTCGTGCCCAGCGCGCATCCGTCGCAGACGCCGCGCGTCAGTATGCGCCATGCGTATGGCAGTTCAGTTCGATTGCGCCATACGACTTTGGCCATCTCCAGATAATGATTAGGTTTGATCTGCCCAAGGCCGTTAGGCGAAAGCCCCGCCCAGCTTTTCCTGTCCCATCCTGATTTGCTCATGACTTGTTGTATTGTAAATCAATTTCGCTGATTGCGCTCTTTGTCAGGCAATCTTTATCTCTTTGGGGAAAAATTCGGAACATCCTGTTAGAATAATCTGCGTGATACTGGTAATAGACAACTACGACTCATTCACCTATAACCTCGTTCAATACCTTGGCGAGCTTGGCTCAGAAACTGCGGTCTATCGCAACGACGAAATCACGATTGAAAAGATGCTTGAGCTGAAGCCTGAGCGGTTGCTGATCTCGCCCGGACCGGGTGTGCCTGAAAACGCGGGTGTCACGCTTGATGCTATTCGCGCATTTACCGGAAAGATTCCCATACTCGGCGTATGTCTGGGGCATCAGGCAATCGGTCAGGCTTTTGGCGGTCGGGTAACGCGCGCGCCTTATTTGATGCACGGCAAGACGAGCGAAATCTGTCACGATTCGGTGACTATATTTCGCGGGCTGCCTTATCGCTTTCTGGCGACGCGCTATCATTCGCTCATAGTCGAGAAGGACGGATTGCCGGATTCGCTCGAAGTCTCTGCCACGACACCGGACGGAGTCATTATGGGATTGCGTCATCGCGACTATCCGATTGAAGGCGTCCAGTTTCACCCTGAGTCTGTTATGACCGAACACGGCAAGGCGCTGTTAGAGAATTTTCTAAGTCTCTGAGTCTGCGGTGAATCTTTTAAATTGTGACGAGCAAAAGTAAAACAACACCAGATGGCGTGCTCGCTGCTGGCGGCGTGCTCGACCGCATCATTGAAGCGAAAGCCATTCGATTGGCGGATGCAAAACGCAACGTGCCGCTCGAACAGCTTATTGAGCAGCACGGCAATCGCGCTCGCCGTTCGTTTGCTGAAAGCCTTGCAATGCCTGATCGCGTGAACGTAATTGCAGAGATCAAACATCGCTCGCCTTCAAAAGGAATAATCCGCGATGACTTTAATCCCGTGAGCATTGCTGAAAGTTACGAAGGGGCTGGTGCGGCTGCGATCTCTGTGCTTGCGGAAGAAGATTTCTTTGGCGGTTCGCTCGATCACCTTCGCGCGATACGCGAGCGTGTAAAGACGCCTCTGCTCAGAAAAGATTTCATCTTTGACGAGTATCAAATCCATGAATCGGTCGCGGCAGGCGCTGACGCAGTGTTGCTGATCGTTGCGCTGCTTGGTGACGAACTGCTCGCGCGAATGATCGGACTCGCAGATAAGGCAGGGCTTGATGCGCTGGTCGAAGTTCACACGGATGATGAGATGCGGCGCGCGACCGCTTCGGGCGCACGAATAATTGGGATCAACAACCGGGACCTCACAACATTTGCTGTCGATCTGAACACATCGTATCGACTCGCGCAGATTGCGCCTGCCAAAACGATAATGGTCAGCGAAAGCGGGATCAAAACAGGCCGTGACATCCGCGACCTGAAGTCAGCCGGGTTCAGCAGTTTTCTAATCGGCGAGCATTTCATGCGGGCGGAAAATCCGGG
This sequence comes from Blastocatellia bacterium, assembly GCA_963804815.1. Lineage (GTDB taxonomy): Bacteria > Acidobacteriota > Blastocatellia > UBA7656 > UBA7656 > DATEKX01. Next base: position 1,568,364 of record CAWDRU010000002.1, read on the forward strand.
CGACGCGCTCAGGGAATTGATCGCTGATGCTAACGAGAGTTGATCAGATGAATCGAGTCAGGGTGAAAATCTGTGGCGTCAGAAGCCTTGAAGAAGCCGAAGTGGCCGTCGAAGCGGGAGCCGACGCGCTGGGGTTTAATTTCTGGCCTCAAAGCCCGCGCTACATCGACCCTCGTGAAGCGCGCAGTGTGGTCAGACAACTCTCTCCGCCGGTTTCAGCGATTGGAGTTTTCGTCAACATGGATCAGCGTCGCATCCTTGAAATAGTTGACGAGGTAGGATTGAACGCAATCCAGTTACACGGCGACGAGACACCTGAGTTCTGCGCCGGTCTTGGCTCGCTCAAAACCATCAAGGCCATTCGCGTCGCTGATTACCTTGATTGCGCTTCGATAAATCGCTTTCCGGTGAGCGCCATACTGCTCGACGCAAGCGTCAAAGGCAGTTATGGCGGAACCGGCAAAAGGTTTAACTGGAACATCGCACGCGAAGCGAAGCGACACGCTCGAATTATTCTTGCGGGCGGACTGGCGTTTGAAAATGTCGCCGAAGCCATCACGTCCGTAAACCCGTTTGCGCTTGATGTGTGCAGCGGCGTCGAGTCCGAGCCGGGCCGCAAAGACCCGGACAAACTGCGAAAGTTTATGGCCGAAGTAGCTCGCGCCAATGAACTGAATAACAGGAATCAGGAATGAGCAAAGCAGAAGAGAAAGAACTATACAACATGCCGGATGCGCGCGGGCATTTCGGCCCCTACGGCGGGCAATTCGTGCCGGAAACACTGATGCATCCGCTCGAAGAACTGATTGCGGCCTACGACGACGCGCGGCGCGACAGGGAGTTCGAGCGCGAGCTTGAACACCTGCTGAAAACCTATGTCGGTCGGCCAACCTCTTTGATGTTTGCGGGCAGGCTCACTCAACATCTGGGCGGCGCGCGAATCTATCTCAAAAGAGAGGACCTCTGTCACACGGGCGCACATAAAATCAATAACGCCGTCGGGCAGGCGTTGCTCGCGCGGCGTATGGGCAAAACGCGCATAATCGCAGAGACGGGCGCGGGCCAGCACGGCGTCGCTACTGCTACGGTTTGCGCGTTGATGGGGCTTTCGGCGGTCGTCTACATGGGCACTGAGGACATGCGCAGGCAGGAACTGAACGTCTTCCGAATGCGTTTGCTCGGCGCGGAAGTCGTCGGCGTCGAATCAGGCAGTCGCACTCTGAAGGACGCAATCAACGAGGCGCTCAGAGACTGGGTGACAAACGTCAATGATACATACTACCTGCTCGGCTCTGTGATGGGGCCGCATCCGTACCCTGCGATGGTGCGCGATTTTCAAGCTGTGATAGGACGCGAGGCGCGCAAACAGATTCTGGAAATCGAAGGCCGACTGCCTGACCTGTTGATTGCCTGCGTCGGCGGCGGCAGCAACTCAATCGGCCTGTTCTACGAATTCATAAAAGATGCGAAAGTGCAGATGACGGGCGTCGAAGCAGGCGGACGCAGCGGCCTGCTCGGTCAACACGCTGCGCGATTTGCCGGAGGCAGTCCGGGCGTTCTGCAAGGGACGCGCAGTTACGTTCTTCAGGACGAAAACGGGCAGATTTCGACAACGCATTCGATTTCGGCAGGGCTGGATTATTCAGCCGTCGGGCCTGAGCACGCTTACCTGCACGACTCAGGCAGAATCAAGTATTCCAAAGCGAGTGACCGAGAGGCGCTTGAAGCGTTCGAGTTGCTGGCGCGGCTCGAAGGCATAATCCCCGCGCTTGAAAGCTCGCACGCGATAGCCGAAGTGTTGAAGATTGCGCCTTCGATGAAGCCTGAACAGATCATAATCGTCAATCTTTCAGGTCGCGGCGATAAGGACGTTAATACTGTCTCAGAGTTGATGGCTGAAAGGTCTGCATAAGCCATGTCTCGAATCGAATCGAAGTTCACAGACCTTGCGCGCGAAGGCCACAAAGCATTCATTCCTTACATCACGGCAGGCGACCCTGACCTTGAGACTACTGCCCGCTTGATGATCGAGCTTGAGCGAAGCGGCGCGGACATAATCGAGTTGGGCGTTCCTTTTTCTGACCCGATGGCAGACGGGCCTGTGATTCAGCGCGCAAGCGAACGCGCGCTAAAAAACGGAGCGAGCATACACGACTGTTTGAATATTGTGCGCCGTGTGCGCGAGCAGAGCGAAGTTCCGATAATGCTCTTCAGCTATCTCAACCCGCTGCTTGCGCTTGGGCAGGACTCGATTGCCGAATCGCTTTTAGATGCGGGGATAGACGGCGTGCTTGGGACGGATCTGGTTCCGGAAGAGGCATCAGGGTTCGTCGAACCGATCCGCGCTGCTGGAATTGATACGATTTTTCTGGTCGCCCCCACGAGCACCGATGAACGCATAAAACTCGTCAGCGAATCGAGCAGCGGTTTTGTTTACGCAGTCTCGCGCGCTGGCGTTACCGGCGTGAGAAGCAGCATGTCGGATGATGCGCGCAGGCTGGTCGAGCGTGTGCGACGTTTCACAAATCTTCCGATTGCTGTTGGGTTCGGCATCTCGACGCCTGAGCATGTTGCGGAGGTCTGGCAGCACGCAGATGCGGCAGTGGTCGGCAGTCGCATCGTCGCAGAGATTGAAAAATACGCAGGTGATCCGTCGCTGGTTGAGAGAGTAGGAATTCTGACGCGATGGTTAGTCTCAGAACGGCTGTGAGCATCAGCCTTGAGGCGGGCACGGGTTTTCGCTGGATTATGAGCAAATCCGGAAACAACGGTGATGTTGCGCTATTGTAACGCCGTCGCCGGATTGTATATCGCTTCAGGTGGAAGTAAAGTTAGTGGATTGCGAGGAGCAAGAGGATTAATTTGGACATTGAGGATTGGCGGAAAGAGATCGACAGTATAGACGAGCAACTTGTCCGGTTGCTGAACGAGCGGTCGAAGTGCGCGATTGAACTGGGCCGCATAAAACGAGAACTGGGGCTTGCGATATATTCTCCGGACCGCGAAAAGCAGGTGATCGAGCATGTTACGAGCGTCAACGGCGGTCCGCTCGATGCGGCTGCCGTGCGAAGATTGTTCGAGCGAATTATTGACGAATCGCGCAGCATCGAGCGCGTGATCGTCGAAAGAGAGAAGCAATCGGCTCCGAAAAAAAGCTCGAACCGAAAGCGGAAGAGAGGTTAACAGAGAGTTATGGTTATTGTGATGGACGAAACTGCGACCGAAGACCAGGTCTCGACCGTTATAGACAGGCTCGTGCGGCTTGGGTTCGACATACATCGCTCGACGGGCGTGCGGCATACAGTGCTTGGCGCAGTCGGGGGGCGCATCATTGACACGCGCGACATCGAATTGCTCGACGGCGTGAAAGAGGTGCTCAGAATCAGCTCGCCATATAAGCTTGCCAGCCACAGCTTCAAAGCCGAGCCGACGAAGATAAAGATAAAAGATGTCGTCATAGGCGGCCCGGAAGTCGTGATGATGGCAGGGCCATGCACTGTCGAGAGCCGCGAGCAGGTGATGGGTATCGCTGAAATCGTCGCGCGCAACGGAGCGAAGGTCCTGCGCGGCGGCGCGTTCAAACCGCGCACTTCGCCTTATTCGTTTCAAGGCATGGGCGAAGAAGGTTTAAAGTACCTCAGACAGGCGGCTGATCGATTCGACCTCCTTGTCGTATCAGAAGTGATGGAGCCGTCGCAGATTCCGCTCTTCATTCGCTATGTCGATATTCTGCAAATCGGGGCGCGCAATATGCAGAACTTCAATCTGCTGCGCGAAGTCGGGCGCATCAACAAACCCGTGCTGCTAAAACGCGGCCCGGCGGCGACCGTTGAAGAGACGCTGCTTGCGGCAGAGTACATAATGTCGGGTGGCAACCACGAAGTGATACTCTGCGAGCGAGGCATCCGCACGTTTGACACTTATCTGAGAAACACTTTTGACATATCGGCCATCCCCGTCTTCAAAAAGCTCTCGCATCTGCCGGTCGTCGCTGATCCGAGTCACGCGACGGGGAGGCGCGATAAAGTTCCTCCGCTAGCACTGGCGTCGGTCGCGGCAGGCGCTGACGCTCTATTGATCGAAGTTCATAACGACCCTGAAAACGCTCTGTGTGACGGCGCGCAATCTCTGCTGCCCGATCAGTTCGAGGAGTTGATGCGCAGGCTCCGATTGATCGCCGTAGCGGTTGATCGCCATATTGCTCCGGGCGTTGAAGAAACAGTGGTAAAGTAGATCCGTGAGTATTGCGAAATGCAGTTCAGGCACGTGGCTATATTCGGGTTGGGACTGATAGGCGGATCGTTCGCGTATGCTATAAGAGGCGCACGACTGGCCGAACGAATTACTGCGTGGGATGACGAAGAAACGATTCAGGAAGCATGCAGGCGCGGCGTAATTGACGGCGCAGAAACTGCATTTGGCTCAGGCCGGACGAGCGATGCAGACTTCATCTACCTGGCCGCGCCGGTCGGGGCCATTATAAACTTCTTGTCCAATAGTGGAGAGATGTTGAAGCCGGGCGCTATCGTCACTGATGCCGGGAGCACGAAGCGCGAGATATGCAAGGCCGCGCGCGATAAACTGTCGAGCGAAATCCATTTCGTCGGCGGACACCCGATGGCCGGAAGCCATAAACGCGGCATCTATAATGCGGATGCCGGTCTGTTTTCGGACGCGCCCTACGCGATTGTGCCGCGCGAAGAGATGAAAACTCTTGACGAACCTCGCGCGCAGGCGGTAAACACCGTTATTGAAGTTGTGAGAACGATAGGCGGGAGGCCCCTTGTTTTAACGGCTGAAGAACATGACCGGATAGTGGCTCGCGTCAGCCATGCTCCCCAGATGATCTCGACTGCGCTGGCAGTTATGGCGGTTGGATCAATCGAGGGAAAGAGTATAGCTCATGCGGGGAGCGGCTTTATCGATATGACGCGACTTGCGGCAAGCAACTGGTCAATGTGGGAAGATATCTGCCGCACAAATGGCGATGAGATTGTTTGCGCGCTCGATCAGTTCAGCGAATCGATCTGTTCTGCGCGCGAGGCCATCAGAAACGGCGACTTTGCAAAAGTGCAGGAGGCGTTTCGCGTGGCCAATCGGTTTATGGACAGGTTTCAGGCCGAAAGAGGCAGCCTGTCGTGAAGATGAGACAAAGATAGAGAGTTGGGTAATAAATGGCAACTTATGTAATAGGCGACGTACACGGACGGACGAATCTGCTCGATCAACTGATAAACAACGTGCCGTGGGATGTCACACAGGACAAGATTGTATTCTTAGGCGATTTGATTGATCGAGGCAGCGATGCTCCGGGCGTTGTCGAACGAGTGATGAAACTCGCGAGCAATAATCCGAACGTGGTGGCGCTCAGAGGCAATCACGAACAGATGATGCTCGACTGTCTGGACTACGGCGATCTTCAATGGCTGATCCCCGAAAACGGCGGACTGGCAACCCTGTCATCTTATGGGTTCAACCTCGAAGAGTTAAAGGACGTATCTGACATTCGCATACCCGATGAGCACGTCGAATTTCTCAGAAACCTGCCCTACTTTCACGAAGACGAGCAGGCGATTTACGTTCACGCGGGGCTTGTGCCCGGCGAAGCCCCGCATGATACAGATCCCGATGTGCTGTTGTGGACAAGGGATTTTGATTTCTACAGAAATTACGATGGGAAGCTCTGCTTCTTCGGCCATACGCCGACGCAGTATTTGCCGAAGGATGGGCGCAGTCGCAGATTCGGAATCTACATCCACGGCGGATGCGTCGGAATAGATACGAGCGGCGACCCGGAAAGCCCGCTCTCATGCATTCGTGTCGAAAACTTCACGCTCTATCAGGCACATCCATCAGGGCGAACCGAGGTCGAGCGTTTGAAATCGCGAAAGCCCGCTGCGCAACGGTCTACAGTCGTTTCGTAAATGCGTCCAAGCCTTTTCACCCTTATCCCGCGCTGGTGTCTGCCGGTCCTGATCGTTGTGACGACAATGCTGTCAATGGCTTGCAACAGCACATTGATCGACGAACGATTCCACAGTACAGAATTGAGCAGGTGGACAGTCATCGACGATCCTGAAACTATCGAAGGACCGTCTGACTGGCGTGTTGAGCCTGACGGATGGCTTCACCAGCGCAGCAACATCTGGGGGCGTCGCGGCGATTTTCTCGGTCGGTGGCTCGGAACTTTTCTGATCACGGGTAATTCAGACTGGCAGGACTATTCGCTATCTCTGAAGGCAAAGCCGGAGGATGACGACGGGTTCGGAGTCGTCTTTCGATTCAAAGACCCGGAACATTTTTACCGCCTGTTTTTCATTGAAGGCGGCATGAACGGCGGCCCTGTCGCCAGATTGGACAAGCGCGAAGGCGCGGATTACACTGAACTCTGGTCAGCGCCGAGAGGCTATCGAAAGGGCGCGGAAACATTCATCGAAATCGAAGTTATCTCTGATTTGATTCGCGCGAGTGTGGACGGCCAGCTACTATTTGAAGTGAAAGATAACTCGTACAGAAACGGCAAAGTAGGATTATTTTGTTACGCGCAGAGCAATCAGGCGTTTGATGATGTAAAGGTCGTCAGCAAGTAGCACAAAGGAGCAGATGATGTCGAAAGCCGTAATCGTGAGCGGAGTCAGGACAGCGATTGGAGCATTTGGCGGCGCGCTCAAAGACGTACCGGCGACGGAACTTGGCCGAGTCGTGATCGAAGGCGCGATTGAGCGCGCAGGTATTGATCGCGCAGATATTGAAGAAGTGATTATGGGAAATGTGCTACAGGCGGGAGTCGGGATGAATCCCGCTCGCCAGTCGGCCATAAGAGCGGGCATTCCTGATAGCGTTTCGTCGTTCACGGTCAACAAAGTATGCGGCTCAGGAATGAAAGCCGTAACGCTTGCGGCTCAAGCCATCGCTGCCGGTGATGCGGAATTGATCGTCGCTGGTGGAATGGAATCGATGAGCTGTGCGCCCTACCTCTTGAAAAATGCCCGATGGGGATACCGCATGGGCAACGGAGAGATCGTTGATTCGATGATCGACGAAGGCTTGACCTGCGCGATGGCCGGTTGTCATATGGGTATAACGGCTGAAAACGTCGCGGCTAAACAGAGCGTGAGCCGCGAGGCACAGGACGAATTTGCCGCAGAGAGCCAGCAGCGCGCAGCGGCGGCGTGGGCCGCTGGCAGGTTTAATGACGAAATAGTTCCGGTGATGATCGAACAGAAACGAGGCGAGAAGGTCGCTTTTAAAATAGACGAATACCCGCGCGCAGGGACGACCGCCGAAACACTTGCGCGACTCAAACCCGCCTTTCAAAAGGATGCGGGAACGGTCACAGCCGGAAACGCATCAGGCATAAATGACGGGGCCGCTGCGCTGGTTATTGTGAGCGAAGACCGCGCGCGGCTGATGGAACTCGCGCCGATGGCAAAAATCGTCGCATATGCTTCGGCTGGAGTCGATCCGCGATTTATGGGTATGGGGCCTGTGCCCGCCATAGAGCGCGCCCTCGAAAAAGCCGAACTCAAACTGAGCGATATCGACTTGTTCGAGTTGAACGAAGCATTTGCCGCCCAAAGCCTCGGCGTGCTCAAAGAACTTGGACTGAATTCATCACGTGTGAATGTAAACGGCGGCGCGATTGCGCTGGGCCATCCAATCGGAGCAAGCGGCGCGCGAGTGCTCGTTACTTTGCTTTACGAGATGCGCCGAAGAGATGTGCGCCGTGGGCTTGCCGCGCTCTGCATAGGCGGGGGACAGGGAATCGCGTTGATTGTCGAACGATAGTTTGGCCGGGAGGTTGTCATGAAAAAAGCCATCTGTGGAAGCCTGGGCTTATTGCTGATCTTTGCGGTGGCCTTCGTCGCTATAGCGCAGGAGAAGCCGGACGCGAAGGCGCAGGAGTTACTTGATAAGGGGAAACGCCTGATCTCGCAAGGGCAATTCGACGAGGCCGTTGTCGCGCTTGACGAGGCGATCAAATTGAAGCCTGAAATGGCTGCGCTTTATCAGCAACTGGGCAGGGCGTACGCAAACAAGTTTTTTTCAAAGCGTGACGCGCAGCTTGAAACAAAGGCACGCGTGGCGCTCAATCGAGCCTTGGAACTCGATTCATCTTTAGCCGAGGCTTATTTCACCCTCGGACGAATAGACGCTTTCAACAGGAATTATAAAAATGCCCGGACCGATTACGAGAGGGCGATCAAAGCCGACCCGACGCTTGTAAAGGCTTACGGCGAGAAGTGGCGGACGATGTTGAAGCGCCCCGATTTCGAGGTTGAGATTCCAATTATTCGAGCAGAGATCGAAAACCTGCTGAAACGAACTGATAACCGTCTGTCTGTGCTCGCGGCGGCGACTCTCGGATTCGAGATAATCGGCGATGAAAAAAGTTTGATAGATACTCAAAACAGATTGCTGTCTGAATTCCCGAATGATGAAAGGGCCGATGGGATTCAACTCGACCGAATTTATCAGGAGAAGGATCAGCGCCAACAGATCGAGATGTCCGAAGCTTATCTCGCCCGTAATCCTGAGTCTCAGGCGACGGGTACGCTGCGCCAGATGATTTTTTTAAATCGCCTTGCTCAAGGCAATGTTTCAGATGACGAACTGACCAGGATTGGCGAAGCCTTAATAAAATCGGTATCGGGCGATGTTAATTCGATGGTATTGGCCTACCCGCAGGTCATCATCGCATTTTCAGAGCGTCGGCTGGCGCTTGAGCACGCGAAAGAATGGGCAGACGAAGACATCAGGATGTTCGACGGCTTGAAACCGGATTCGCCGCTTATGGACAAATATCCTCCGACGATACGCGATGAAATGATCCAGTATGGAAAGTCACAGGCGCATAAAGCGCGAGGATATCTGCTGATCAAACTGGGAAAGACAGAGGAAGCGTCGAAAGAACTGAAAACAGAGTTCGAGCCTGTCATCAAAGCGGTTGAAAAAGACGGATACGTTTTCTGGAAAGACATGGATTTGCGGAGCCTCGGCGCGCGGCCTCGCGTGCTCTGGCTTGCCGAGATTTACGAACTCGAAGGCGATTACCAGCGCGCAGCCAAATACCTGCTCGCGGGCTTCGGGGATGACGAGCAGGCGAATCGATTTATTCTGGAACGACTGCCTGTTGTTTATAAAAAGCTGGGCCGTTCAGAAGGAGAGGCGACGACTGCGTTGAACGCTTCAAAGTCGCGCTATCTTTCAATGAAGGATTCATCAGTCGCTAACGATGAGGAGGTGAAAAACAGCCTGCTCGCCAAGCGTCTCAAAACGCCCGCGCCTGAGTTCAAAGCGATGAAGCTCGACAAGAAAATAATGGGGTTAAGCGACTTTAAGGGCAAGGTGGCCGTAGTGAATTTTTGGGCTACATGGTGCGGGCCGTGCATTGCAGAGATGCCTTATTTTCAAAAGGTGGTTGATCGGTATAAAAATCAGAGCGATGTCGTCTTTATTGCCATAAGTATAGATAAAGACAAACCGGTCGTGCGCCCATTCCTTGAAAAGAACCGTTACACGATTCCCGCTGCCTATGATGACAACGCGGCTGACGCCTTCAAGGTTGAAGGAGTGCCCACGACTTTCATTATTGATCGAAATGGAGTGATTCAATTCAGCGATTTCGGCTTCGGCGAGGATGAACACTATATTGATCGTTTAGTCTGGCGCATAGACGCTCTGTTGAAAGATACTTCTGCCGCGTCGTCGCCGGGACCGATTAAAGAGAGAAAAAAAGATTGATATGGAACAGCCGATTAACATGGGTCTGATGTTTGGAACGCCCGTCATCGTCTATCTTCACGGCCCGCGCGAAAAGTTGTGGGGAGTGTTGATCGATTTGAATCAGGCTGGAGTCTACCTGCGCGGGATCGACCTGAACACGTTTGACGACTGGACGCAGATGATCGTCCGGGGCGAGCGCAATATCGGATTGACACACCTGTTTTTGCCCATGTGGCGAGTCGAGCGCGTCACGATGGATGAAACGGTTGACGACATACCCTCAATGGCCGACAAATTCTATTCCCGCGTCGGCATCAGCATAAACGAATACCTGGGATTATAAGTACCGAGGCAGATGCCCCTACTGCTCCTGCAGGTGCTGGAAGATTTCAGGGTCGAGCTTGGCTGAGTAATTCAAATTTGTCAGAGTTATCTCCTGCACGAACTTGCCATCCTGCGTCATCACTCTGCGCGTCGGAACGAGCGTGTTCTGCACGATTTTTGGCGGAGTGTAGAAATAAGAGATGCGATATTTCGTAGCAGGTTGATCTGCGCCGAGCTTCATCTGATACTCTGCGTGGAGTATTCGATAGGTTTTGGTGCTCAGCCAGAAGCGGGTCTTTTCGCCGTCCGGCATGGTCAGTTCAATGACGTTTGCGTCCACGCCGACGACAGTTTCTGGCCCTATCAGTTCAATCTTCGATCCGTCTTCCTTATACCTGAGCAGCGCCATATATTCGTGAGTCAGTTGAGCGCGAAACGCGGCATCCGCATCCGGGCGCGGCGTGATATATTGCCCGTTTTGAGCGGACCACACGGACGCGCCGTTATACCCGATGACGTATTTTACGGAAGGAGGTTTTGCACTGTTAAGGTCTGTGTCGGGCGGGTTGAGTTCCAGATCGACGCGCAGCAGGTCCTGCCAGGATTTTTCTCGCCGTGATGACCGCAGGCTGTAATTGCCCGCAAGGTCGCCCTGATCTGTCGCAAGACGAATCGTACCCTGTTCATGAATGTTGGCGCGGGCGGTTTCGAGTTGCTTTCGGCCTCCGTAGGCTATAATGGCAACTTCGACCAGAGCTTCAACCGTAGACATTTTTACTGCGGTGGCAGGATTCTTCTCTGCCTCTTTACGGCTCTTTTCAAGCTCTTTTTCATTTGGCACTTTGCCGTCGTCTTTTTTTGTGACATCGGGCTTCTTCTCTTTTTCCTGCGCAGAGATTGAACCGGTCAAAGGCGCGCTGAAAAGAGCGCCCGCAAGCAACGCTATTGTCGCAAGCCGACCATAATGTGATTTATTCAAGCGTTTGATCAAACCAGGCAATGTTGAATTTCCTCCGCTCTTCGATTCGGGTTGTGCTGGGCCAACTCTGATAGATTTAGGACCGACCAAAGCAAGATTGTAGCATAGCCATATCAATTGCTGCATCTTCCGAGCAGCTTGATTGTCCAGAGTGTTATCTATTATCGAAATCCGCCCTTACCGTATGGGAACTGGTTGCGCCGCTTCCGAGCTGTACTATAGAATTCGGCCTCAGACTAATAAACCGGAGGACGAAATGAAGATCGGCATACTTGTTGGCCGCGAAGGTACTTTCCCGCAGGCATTAATCAACGAAATTAATGGCCGCAATGCCGGAGTGACCGCCGAATACGTAAAGCTGGGCGGCGTTCAGATGGCTTCTAAGAGCGAATACGATACGATCATCGACCGTATATCGCACGAGATTCCGTTCTATCGCGCATTCCTGAAAAGCGCGGTGCTGGCCGGAGTCAAGGTAATCAATAACCCGTTCTGGTGGACGGCGGACGATAAGTTTTTCAACTATTCGCTCGCGACTTATCTCGGCATTTCCATTCCAAAGACCATCCTTCTGCCTCAGAAAGAGTACAAGGAAGGCGTCGTTTCCGAATCCCTGCGCAATCTTGAATATCCGCTAAACTGGGAAGCGATAGTCGAACACATAGGCTTTCCGGCCTTCATCAAGCCTTATGATGGCGGCGGCTGGCGCGGCGTGTCGCGCGTCAACAACATGCAGGAGTTGATGGAGAAATATGATGCGAGCGGCACAGACTGCATGACGCTTCAGGAATACGTTCCATTCGATCATTACGTCCGCTCCTACTGCATAGGCAAAAAAGATGTTTGCCCGATGCCTTACGACCCGATCTTCCAACGCTACCTAGTCGTCGAAAACTACCTCGAACCCACGATGGAAGAGCGCGTGCGGCGCGAAACTATCCTGATCAACGAAGCGCTCGGCTATGACATCAACACCGTAGAGTTCGCAATTGTCGGTGACACGCCATACGCTATAGATTACATGAACCCTGCGCCTGACGCTGACTGGTGGTCGGTCGGCTCGGTTTATTTCAAATGGATGGTCGAAAAAGTTGCAGACCTCGCAATCGAAACGGCGCTCCACGGAGAGCCTACGCTGACGAATCATCGTTGGAACGATCTTCTTAACAATGAGATAAAGCGACCCGGTCGGACGCAACCGGCAGGAGCTTGAGAGAGGTGGCCAGAATGAGCGACGCTGTCAGCGACTATAATTCGCTGATCGAACGCGAGCCGCAGCTTCTCACGGATTCGCGCGATTATCTGATCAGCAAATTGAACGAAGTACGATTCGTATTCGGCGGTCGAATGCTCTCTCCCTACCTGCGCCCGCATTTTGTCACGCGGGCAGAATGGCAGCGTATTACTACGGCTTGCGAAACCGTGTGGGGCGCAATCGAAAAGGTCGGGCGTATCGCTCCGACAGACAGTCTTATGCTTGAGCAGATCGGTCTGACCGATGGCGAACGCGATCTGGTCGACGACCGATCCCGGTTACCCGGAAGTCTCTGTTACCTCAAGGCTCGATTCTTTCCTGACGGGTGAAAAGTATCAGTTCGTCGAACTGAATGCCGAATGCCCCGCTGGCATCGCTTATCAGGATGTCGCGGCAGAGATCTTTTCGGGGCTGCCTTTGATGCGCGAATTCACCAAAAATCACAAGGTGACGCCGATGTATTGCCGACAGAACATGCTCGACGCCTTGCTTGCGATCTACGGGCGCGTTCGCGGGCAGGGCGAGCGACCTAATATTGCGATAGTCGATTACAAAGGACTGCCCACTCAACGCGAGTTTGAATTGTTCAAGGAATACTTCGAGACGCGCGATTATTCCACGACGATTGCGGACCCGCGCGATCTGGAGATGCGGGAAGGGAAGCTCTATCACGATGATTTCCGCATCGATCTGGTTTATCGCAGAGTGTTGACGACCGAACTGCTTGAGAAGCTTGACGAATGCCGCGCGTTCGTCGAGGCGTACAAAAAAGGCGCTGCTGTTTTCGTCAATTCTTTCCGAACCAAGTACGTCCACAAGAAAATGCTCTTTGGCGTATTGACCGACGAGCGCCACCAGCATTACTTTACAGAGGCCGAGCGCGAGGCCATAAGCAATCACGTGCCCTGGACGCGCAGGGTGATGGATGCGAAATCGACTTACGGCGGGCAGGAGATCGAACTGCTCGCTTACATCAGAGAGAATCGCGATAACCTTGTCTTAAAGCCCAATGACGATTACGGCGGACACGGGATTTACATCGGCTGGGAAGCGGACGAAAGCGCGTGGGATAAAGCCATAGAGCATGCGCTCGCGGGCGATTATCTGGCGCAGGAGCGTGTGACCACTTCGCGCGAATTGTTCCCTTATCTAACTGATGCGGGCGAGGTGCAGATGATCGAGCAGTTGCTTGACATCGACCCGCTGCTGTTTTTCGGGCGCGTTGCGGGAGGTTTCACACGGCTTTCCACATCATCACTGGCGAACGTAACCTCAGGCGCAGGCATGGTTCCGACAATGCTTGTAGATTGAGAGAGGTGAAATGGCTGACTTTACACTTGGTATAGAAGAGGAATTTCAGATAATCGACCCTGAGACGCGCGAATTGCGCTCGCACATAACGGAGATGATCGAAGAAGGGCGAATGATGCTGGGCGAACAGGTGAAACCCGAAATGCATCAGTCAATGATCGAGATAGGCACGGGCATCTGCAACAACATTCAGGAAGCGCGGGCTGATTTGATAAATCTTCGACGCACGGTTTCAGATCTCGCTGGCAGAAATGGGCTGCGAATCGCCGCGGCATCTACGCACCCGTTTTCAAGTTGGAAGGATCAGAAAATCACGCCCGACCAGCACTATGAAGCGTTGATAAACGAGATGCAGTTTCTGGCACAGTCGCTTCTGATCTTCGGCATGCACGTTCACATCGGAATAGACGACCGGGAAGCTCAAATTCACCTGATGAACGCTTCCAGATATTTCCTGCCGCACCTGCTCGCCCTTTCGACCAGTTCGCCGTTCTGGATAGGGATACAGACGGGGCTGAAGAGCTATCGCTCGGAAGTCTTCAAGAAATTCCCCCGAACCGATATTCCCGATTACTTCAGCTCGTATTCGGAATTTGACAACTATGTGAACCTGCTGCTCAAGACGGGATGCATAGACAGGCCGAAAAAGATTTGGTGGGATGTCAGACCGCATCCGACTTTTCCGACGCTCGAATTCCGCATTTGCGATATCCCCTCGCGCGTTGACGAAGTAATCGCGCTTGCGGCGCTGATTCAGGCCATCATTGCGAAGCTTTACAAACTCTATCGAATGAACATGGGGTTCCGGCTCTATCGCCGCGCGCTGATTCAGGAGAACAAGTGGCGGGCTGTGCGGTGGGGGCTGGACGGCAAGCTGATCGATTTCGGAAAGCAGAAAGAGGTTCCCGTCCGTGACCTCATCCATGAATTGCTCGATTTCGTCGATGATGTCGTTGACGAACTCGGCAGCCGCAAAGAGATTGAATACATCTACACCATACTTGAAAACGGGACGAGCGCCGACCGGCAGTTGAAGAAGTTTGAAGAGACTAAAGATTTGAATACCGTGGTCGATCAATTGATCCTGGAAACGATGGAAGGCGTCGCGTGAACGATGCTCTGATAGTATTAAAACAAGTCAGGGTATCCGAGGCGGCATTCAAAGCGATAATGCGATTTAGTTCTTTGTTATCTTAGTCTTTGCAGCGAACAGTAAGGGTACAAGGCAGCAGGCACGATGGTTGCAATCATTCTCTGGATTCAGTCAACTACATAAATCGAGGAAAAAGATGAGCGACCAGAGAGACCGAGGCAAAGGCAGCGAATCCGATGACCTGCCGGGCGAACGCCGTTACGGACGTGACGTAGACGATCCCTACATGGCTGTGCGCAGCAGCGCGCAGGATGCGATTCATCGAGCCAACTCTCGCGATCAGGGCAAAAGACCGGACGATGTTCTGAGCACGATGAAAAAGCCCGGCGTGATGATCGCCGTCGTCGTTGCCGTAGCCGCCGTCCTGGCTTTCGTAGCCTATATGCTTGTGGCTCGTTCAACGCAGCTTGACACTACTTCACAAGCGCCACAAACACAAACACAAACAAAACAAACCACGCCTGCGACAGAACGACCTGCCGAACCGTCTACAGGTTTGCCCATACCCGGCATGGCGGAAACCTCGCCGACTACGACTGCTCCGGCAGACGAAAACCTGCTGACCAGCGCGGCAAGGATAACCCTGAAACTTGCGCTCGCCGCACTGCTTTCTGCGATGCTTGCGTTCCGACCGCGCAAGGATCTGCCAGCGCTTCAACGCAATCCTTATGTGGCTCAGACTCAGATATTGCTTGCCGTTGTCGCTTCGGCCCTGATGATGATCGTCGCAGATAATGCGGCGCGCGCGTTCGGTATTTTCGCCGCAGCCTCGCTCGTGCGATTTCGCACCAACATTCGCGACCCGAAAGAAATCACAGTTTTGTTGATCAGCCTCGCACTCGGACTTTCAACGGGCGTGGGCAAAGTCGAAGTAGCCGTCATTCTGTCTCTGTTCGTTCTTGCGATGCTGTGGGTGCTTGAATATTACGAGCCTGCGCAGGTGTTTCGCGCGCTTGAGCTTACGGTGATGACGCGCAAGGTAGACGAAACGGACGAGGTGCTGCGAGAGATATTTGAAAAGCACAACATCGCAACAGAGCTTCGTGTCGTAGACCGCGAAGACCCGGACGACCCGCTTGGAAAGATCGTTTATTCGCTGAACATAAATCCGAGCACAAGCACAGACCAATTAAGCGAAGAGATCTTTGGTGCTGACCCTGATAACATCGATAGCGTGAAATGGGACCAAAAGAAGAGCACTTCATACATCTATCGCTGATTGGCAGTCGAGCGTCACGTAATATCAGCTAATAAAGATCAACGCATCATCGTACAGAAATCAATCATCACTCAAAGACTCTTTTCGTACTGATTAAGATCAAAGAAAACTAAAACCAGACTATCATCTTGTAAACACTGCCAATTAGCCAACGATTTAGCTGGCATCAGCTTTGCTCCATCAGCTTATAGGTGAACATAAATGGGAACGGCGATAAACAGTAATATAAGAGAGCGCATGCGGCGTCGAACTGTAATTTATAGCGATACGGATCAGCAGGACCTTAGCCTCAGGGAAAAATTCGTAAACCTGCTCGACCACATATCCGCTCACACGCCAGCACCGGTCAGGCGCATAGCATCAAAGATTTTTCGACCGCGAGTCCTGTTGATTACGGGCGCAATCCTGCTTGTCATGTTGGTCGTGGGAGTTTATTACTATAAAGAGCTGGCTCGTGAAATAGACCTTCGGCTTGCAGGCGCTACCTTTGATAACTCGGTCAGCATATTCAGTTCGCCGTTCAAAGTATCGACTGGTGATCGTCTACCCGTCGATGAACTGACAGGCTATCTTCACGCGGCAGGGTATCAGCAAACCGCTGAATCCAGTGATTCGGTCAGCACATATTCGATCAGCGGAGATTCTGTTCGGATAATTCCGAGCATCGAAGCGACGACTCGCTTCCGCCTTAACCCTGTCAGCATTCGATTAAACAAAGAAGGCCGCATCCTTTCGCTCACCAGCGCGCAGACGGGCGAGCGACTGAATTCAGCCTTCATCGAGGGTGAATTGCTGGCATCTGTGCACGAGGGCGACCGCAGTAAAAAGATCGCGGTTCAATTCTCTGAGATTCCCGATAATCTGAAAAAAGCTATACTTGCAGTCGAAGACCGCCGCTTCTTCAGCCACAGCGGTATTGACTGGCGCGGAATCGGACGCGCGCTCAAAGCCGATCTGGGGCAGGGCGAAGTGGTTCAGGGCGGATCGACTATCACTCAGCAATTAATAAAGAATGCGTTTCTTTCGAGCGACCGAACCTTCAGCCGAAAGCTGAAAGAAGCAGCGATGGCTGTGATACTGGAATCGCGGCTCTCAAAAGAACAGATATTCGCGCTCTATTGCAATGAAATTTATCTGGGTCAAAGCGGAGTGTTTGCCGTTCACGGTTTCGGACAGGCCGCGCAGGTCTATTTCGATAAAGATATCGAAGCCCTCACAATGAGCGAGTCAGCCTTTCTGGCGGGCCTGATACACGCGCCGAATCGTTACACGTCGCATAACGACACCGCGCGCGCCGTTGAACGCAGAAACCGCGTACTTGACGGCATGGTGGAGATCAACGCCGTAACTCCATCCGAATCCGAAGCGGCAAAACAGGAGCCGCTGCAACTGAAAAAACATCTGGTTCACGACGAATACGGAACGACCTATTTTCTTGATTATGCGCAGCGCTTTATGGAGGAGCGAGGTTTATCCTCACGCCAGCAAATCACAACGACTATGGACCCGCGACTTCAACGCGCGGCTTACGAGGCGGTCAAACGCAACTCCGAGCGACTCGATAAAGTATTCACGCGCGCCAGGAAAAAAGGCGAAACTCCTGAAAAAGTTCAGGCGGCGATAGTCGCGATTGATGCTCATACGGGCGAGATACTGGCGATGGTCGGCGGACGCAGTTATGACGAAAGCCAGCTAAATCGAGCGACGGATTCTATGCGCCAGCCCGGCTCGACATTCAAACCATTTGTCTATGCGGCAGCATTGGGAAGCAGGTCATACACTCCTGCGAGCCTGCTCTCTGACACGCCGCAAACATTCACGTTTGACGGCGGTCGCTCTGAATATAAGCCGACCAACTATCACGGCGGTTTCTCGAATCGCGATGTTACATTGCGTGAAGCGCTTGCGCGCTCGCTAAATGTTCCGACGGTCGAACTGGCGATGCGTATTGGCATGGGCAACATTGCAAAGCTTGCCGAAGAGTGCGGATTGGATAAGCTGCGGCCTTATCCTTCGATGGCGCTGGGCGCAAGCGAAGTGACGCCGCTCGCGCTTGCGGGCGCATACACGTCGTTTGCCAATGACGGCATGGCCCTGCGACCTGTTCCGGTAAAGAGCGCGTTATCAGCAAGCCAGATCGGATCAGATAAGGTTTCGGCAACGGGCGTACGAGTTTTCTCGCCACAGGTCGCGTACCTGATGACGAATCTCATGCAGTCGGTCGTTGATTCGGGCACAGCTTCAAAGCTGAGAGCGATGGGGCTGAAAGGGGCTATGGCAGGGAAGACCGGCACATCCAACGACGGATGGTTCGTCGGCTACACGCCGAATATAGTTTGCGTCGCGTGGGTAGGATTCGATGACAACCGCGATCTGCAAATGAAAGCATCGGATGCGGCGCTGCCGATGTGGGCTGATTTCATGAAGCAGACGCTTGATCTGCGTCCCGGTCTGGGCGGCGACTCTTTTACCAAACCCGGCGGGCTTGTGACAGTCGATATCGACCCGGCCACGGGATACGTCGCAGGGCCGGATTGCTCCGAGCATCGTCAGGAAATATTTCTTTCCGGCACAGAGCCGTTTGCCCAGTGTAGTCACCAGTCGCTTGCCGAGGCCGACCCGTCCGCTTCTCCTTATGAGCAGTTTTCATCCGAGACACAGGAAGACATGTCGGGTGGTCAGACTACTCTGGACATCTGCGCGGAGTCGGGGCTGGTCGCTTCGTCTCAGTGCAGACGGGTAATTAAAAAGAGTTTTGAATCGGGCTTTGAACCGAGGGAGTTTTGTCGCGGCGAGCACAACCAGACCAGACCCGCAGAACCACCTATACTGGAACCGGTAGCTCGCCCGGAAGATGAAAAACGGAACAGGGAAGATAAACCCTCGCGCCCTGGCATCACGAGCAGTTCTTTGCGCGTGCCGAATGCTAACAGGTAGCGATCTTTTCAGTTGGCCAGTCGTATCATCTGCAAGTCACTAATTAATGATTTTGTTACAGATCTTCTGAGAACGGGCTACAACTTTTCACGCCACCATTGAATCCTATACAATAGCTATTAATCGAACATCAGGGTCGGGGTACGCAGATTGCAAAACTGAAATTGTAGAATCATTTCGGAGGGCAATATGAAAAGGATGCAAAATCGGACTACGAGCATCGTGCTATTGGCAATTATGCTTGCAATGCCTTTGGGCGTTCTGGCGCAGACAAAAGTTATAGCTCCAAAAAATCCCTATAGTTTGAGCAAAGACGTGGAACTGGGACGACAGGCCGCTCAGCAGGTTGAGCGTCAGCTTCCTCTTGTCAACGACAATACTACACAGGCATACGTCGAGCGAATCGGGCAAAGGCTCGCAGAATCGATACCGCCTGAGTTCCAGCATTCTGAATTTCGGTATTCATACAAAGCGGTTGATGTGAGCGATGTAAATGCATTCGCTCTGCCGGGAGGCTTCACCTACGTCAACCGAGGATTGATCGAGACGGCGCAGAACGAAGCTCAGCTTGCTGGCGTTATTGCGCACGAAATAAGCCACGTCGCATTGCGTCATGGGACAGCGCAGGCCGCGAAAGCTCAGAAATATCAGGCCGGGTCGGTCGCCGCGCAGATTCTGGGCGCGGTAATTGGCGGCGGCGCTGGTCAGGTGGTCGGCGGACTGGGGCAGATGGGAGTTGGCGCGGCGTTTTTGCGGTTCAGCCGTGATTATGAACGACAGGCCGACACGCTCGGCGCGCAGATAATGGCCCGCGCAGGATATGATCCGCGCGAGCTTGCGAATATGTTCCGCATCCTCGAACAGCAGGGCGGGAAGGGCGGCCCGGAATGGATGAGCAGTCACCCGAATCCCGGCAACCGTTTTGAAGCAATCAATCGAGAAGCCGCAATGCTTTCTGTAAATGACCCTATTCGCGACACGAACGATTTTCGACGCATACAGGCGAGGCTGAGAGATATGCCTCGCGCCCGCTCGATGAATGATGTATCTCGTAACAGCCAGTCCAATACATCGAACACGCGCTACCCGGACGATGATCGCGATTCGCGCTACCCGAATAATAATGACAGCAGACTTGATCCGAGAAGAGTTGAATACCCTTCGGCGCGCTTCAGGGCCTACACGGAGGGTAATCTCTTCCGTATCTCTGTGCCTGAGAATTGGCGCGAGATGGGCGGCGGCAATGACGTGACTTTTGCACCCGAAGGCGGGTATGGAAACGTTCAGGGACAATTCGTCTTTACGCACGGCGTGCAGGTCGGCACAGCCCGCGCAGAGAGCAGCAATCTGCAATCTGCGACCGAACGTTTTCTAAATAATCTTGCGCAGGGCAACCGCAATATGCGGCAGGAGGGTGGCTATCAGCGCACGAACTTTGGAAACCGCAACGGGCTGGGTGTTACGCTGAGCAATATTTCAGAAGCCAGTGGGCGGCGTGAAGTGGTCAGCATAATGACGACCATGTTGCGCAACGGTGATCTGTTTTACGTGATCTTTGTTGTGCCGCAGGATGAGTATAGTAATTACCAGAGAGTCTTTGGCAACATCGCGCGCAACATCGAAATAGCAAATTAAAAGAATCGAAGCCGCGATAAAACGAAAGGCCCGCATCGAGCGGGCCTTTCGTTTTACAATGTCACTGTTACTGGCTGTGATCAATGAGTATTTGCATTGCGATTCCTGTTTGCGCCTGCCGTGTTTGCATTGGCTGCGGCAGAAGCATTCGAGTTGCCGTGATGGTCGGGCGCGCCAGCCTGCCCCTCGGCAAGGACTTTGAATTTGCGCTCTGTGCGGTTGTAATCGAGGCTTCCGACCTTAAACGGCACGGGCTTGTTGTCCTTGTCCAGAAGTTCGAGCAGGACAGTGTATTCGCCCGGCGGTAAATCTTCCCATTTCCACCACACAGGCTCCCACTTCGTCAGCACTTTTGGATTCTTGCCGTTCACCGTGTAACGGACTTTGTGATCGTTTTCGCCGAGGGTTACGTTTCTAAGATAGAAATCCAGCATCACACCGCGCGGGTCGTCACCCACTTTATAATCGCCCTTCGGACGGGAATAAGTCAGCAAAGGAGCATTCTTGTTGATGTCGGTTATGGTCGCTTTGCCGCCTGCGTTGAATACAACCATGTCGAAATCTGCCGCGTCCGGTTGTTTTATCGATTCGTGCCACTCGCGGCTCGGAAAAGCGCGGAGCGTGTGCGTACCGGGCGTTAGATTGTTGAATTTGCCGTTTTCCGGGCTGAACGGTTTTGCCGGATCGTAGCTCGCTTCGTAAGGCTCGTTGTCCAAAATGACATGAATATGCTGGCCTTTGTTGCGTTCAGCATCTTTGTAAATCGGATAGCCCGTTATCGTGAATGTCGGCGAAACGGAATTGCCGTCCATGCTCTGGCCGTCGGTCGGGGCAGTGAATTTCAGCGACACATTGCCTGTCGGCCCTGCCTGATAAAAGCCCGGCACAGAGGCTGCGACGGCATCGGCAGGTCTGCCGGAAGAGGCTGTAGCCGGTCCGCCGTTTCTGTTTGCGGTGTTGGCGTTGCCGTTTGTGTTGGTGGTTTCCGGCGTACAGCTAACCGCGAACAGTGCGACCGATAGCGACGCTATGGCCGTAATCTTCGCAAGTGAAAATCCTGATTTCATTTGAAATCCTCCTTTGAGGTAGTCCTTAGAATCAAAGCGCAGTTCGGTTACTTTTTGTCCACAAGTCGCGCTTTATCTCTCAAAATCCGACAATCAAAAATCTTTGGGTGAATCCTGGCGCATCATTGGAATGCCGAGGTGCGGGCCGGGATTGTTGAGCGTCGCGCGCAAAACGAGCGCAAGCGCTTCGCGAGTTTCTTCGGGCGTGATGATCGCATCGACGAACCCTCGCGCCCCTGCAAATCGCGCGTCCAGTTCTTTCTCATATTTCGCTCGAACGCGCTCCATCTCTGCGCGCATCTTTTCATCAGGCTCGCGACCCTCGCGCTGCAATTTCTCAAGCTCTGCGCTGAACAATGCCATCACTGCCGACTCGCCTTCCATAACAGCCATCCTGCCCGTAGGCCATGTGAAGATGAAATCCGGATCGAATCCCTGTCCTGCCATCGCGTAATACCCCGCGCCCGATGCGTGATTGATAGTCAGAACAATCTTCGGCACAATGGCCGTCGCCATCGCTTCGACAAAGCGAGCGCCCGCGCGAATTATTCCTGAATGCTCGGCTTCGGTTCCGACCATGAATCCCGACACGTCCTGCAAAAATAAGAGCGGAGTGTTGTGGCGATTGCAGGTTTCGATGAAGTAAGCGACTTTTTCAGCGGAGTCTGCATAGATTATCCCGCCAAATTTAGGAGGCTTCCCAGCCGCGCCTCGAATCAATCCGCGATTATTGACTATGACACCGACCGGGATTCCTTCGATGCGCGCAAATCCCGTTATCATCTCACGGGCATAATCCGACTGAAATTCATCCAACTCGCCGCCGTCGAGCAGGCAGGCCAGCACTTCGCGCATGTCGTACGGATGGCGATGATCCGCCGGAATGATGTCATAGAGGTCGGTTGGTGGCCGCGCAGGGTCGCGGGCCGGTTGAATCTGCACAGCGACAGGCGGCGGCGGGGCAAGCTCTGTGACAAAACCGCGCAGCTTGGATATACACTCTTGATCATTTTTCGCGCGATAATGCGCAACGCCTGAAATTTCGTTGTGCGTCCGCGCGCCGCCGAGCGTTTCACTGTCAACTATCTGGCCGACTGCGCCCTTTACCAGATTCGGGCCGCCCAGCCCCATAAACGATGTACCCTCGACCATTATGATCAAATCCGAAAGCGCCGGAAGGTACGCGCCGCCTGCCACGCATTGACCCATGACTGCCGCAAGTTGAGGGATTCTCAAATAGCGCCGCATCACAGAGTTATAAAAAAAGATTCTGCCTCCGCCGTACTGACCCGGAAAAACGCCGCTTTGATAAGGGAGATTCACTCCGGCTGAATCAACCAGATAGATGATCGGCACGCGACAACGCATGGCGATTTCCTGAAGTCGCAAAACCTTTCGCACGGTCTCAGGCCACCACGAGCCTGCTTTGACCGTTGCGTCATTGGCTACGACGACAGCTTCGCGCCCTGCGATACGGCCAAGCCCCGTCACAACGCCAGCGGCGGGCGCTTGCCCGTCATACTGATCGTATGCGATCAGAAGCCCTGTTTCCTGAAAATATGAGCCTTCGTCAAACAGCAGTCGGATTCGCTCGCGCGCCGTCAGTTTGCCTTTTTTGTGCTCTCTGGCAATGCGCTCAGCGCCGCCGCCCTGTCGAATTTTGTCTTCGAGTGCTTTTAGTTCGCTGACCAGTTTTTGAAAGTGCTCGCGGTTTGTGGTAGCAGTTGGAGATTCCATAACTCAATGAAGTGGTGAAACTGAGAATAGCAAGAATAGCAACCGCGTATGACCGATGACAAGTGAGGCGCGACAAAAACATGGATCGCGCATTATTAGTCAACATTATTGTTGCGCAGCGCAAGAGCAATCTGGAATAATCAAATCAGGCGAGAAGCCCGCCGCCCGCGCAACCTGCTGCTTCTCGCTGGACAAGGAGTCATCCAGATGCGATCACTCGCAAGCCGAAAGCCGCGCTTATTTCTTTCAATAGCATTGTCGCTCGCGTTCCTCTCATCGATGGCAATTGCGCAATCAGGGAAGGGAAACAATACAGGCCGCCGGACTCTTACTCTCAACGTCGTAGCGCACGCGCCAGAGGGGCGACAGGTGACGCGCGAAGATTTAGATCTTTACGATTCGGGCACGCCGCAGGAGATCGAAAGTTTCGCTCGGCTGGATAAAGGCTCGCGCATAGTCCTGATGATCGACAGCAGCGGCTCGCTTCGGGCCGAACTCCCCGCGCTGCAAAAAGGGGTTCAAGCCGTTATCAACGAACTGTACTCGGATGACGAGATGATGATAGTCGGCTATAACGAGAACGCTGAAATTATAGAAGACATGACGCCGGACCTTACGAAACTTCAGGCTGCGGGCGGAAAGATAATTCGCAAAGGCTTCCCGAATCTGTTTGATGCGCTTGTCGCAGTCTCCGACTCATTATCCGATCAGGCTAAGACGGGGCAGGAAAAGCTTGCAATCATACTTATCAGCGACGGCTACGACAGCGAGAGCAAAACAAAATTCGCCGATGCCGTGCGGGCGTTGCAGCAGGAGAACATAATCCTGTTCGCCCTGCAAGTTTCTGATCGCACGAGGGGCGCGTTGTTGCGCGATAAACCCAAGCCGCCACATGCGCTCGAACAACTGACGACCGAAACCGGCGGCGCGATCTATCCATTCGACGCTGTTGAAACATCTGCAAAAACGATTGCAGACGACATGCGAAAAAACTGGTACAGACTTATCTACGCGCCATCGGGAATCAGCACTATTAACGCCCGCAGACTGCTGATAATGTCGCACGACGAAAAGATCGAGTTCCGAACAAAAGGCTCGCATCCGGCGCGATATCGCTCATCGAATTAAAAATCGATTACAGCCTGACTCGCTTATCACTTCACAAATTAATATTGCGCAAATGAAAAAGGCACCGGAATCATCCAGTGCCTCTTGGCCCCTCAGGTTGTATCTTACAGGCATCCTTGGTGGGTGATGCCCTAAAATTTGATTTAATCTTTGCAACCGTTATGCCATCGGAATATTTATCCGATTTTTTTAACTTAACTGTTGCAATACTTCATAAAAAAACATCCCTTTACCCTTATTTTGCCTTATTCGCCAATAAGTGCAATTGGGACGAAAATGCTGTGCGATGCGGAAAGTTGGCACAAAAATGCTATCTCACAGGAACAAACTCCGGCTCTTTCTCGATGACAGGGCGAGCGACTGCGTTCCTGTGAGAGAAAGCCAGCAAAATTCCAAGCATCGCGAATGAAGTGATGAGCGACCATCCCCCGTGACTGACGAAGGGCAATGTTATACCCGTCATTGGCAATAACCTGAGCACGCCTCCGATATTGACGATGGCTTGAAATCCCACAAACGCCGTAAACCCGGCAGCCAGCAGTTTGGTAAACATATCGTTTGCGCCGATGCTGATCGTCGTGCCTGCTACTATCAGCACGCCAAGCGAGATGAGCAGCACAAGCCCGCCTGCCAGACCCGACTCTTCCGCGATTGCCGCGTAGATGAAGTCCGAATCCGAGATTGGAACAGTCTCAGGGAAGCCAAGGCCGAGACCTTCGCCGACTATGTTTCCTTCGTTGACGCCAAAAAGACCTTGAGATTGTTGCAATACCTTATCCGACCATGCTTCTGAGTTGCGCTGCCTGATCTCCTGCGCATCATTCGGGTCCGGATGAAGGTTCTTTACATTCAGATAACGGTTGTAATCTTTATTCCACCACCATGTTTCAGGCGGGGGAGGCTCCCAGGTGTGTGCCCATTGATAGAACCTGAAATATATGCGGCCCGGAACGCCGAACCCTGTCGTCACTTTCGATGCGCCGTAGAAGCCTACGAAAAGCATTGCGACTATCACTAGCGCATATACGAGTTGTGCGCGTTTGCGGACGGCGACGATGTAAAGCATAACGTATACGCCGAAAAAGACTAACATCTGCCCGAAATCCGACAACGCGAAGAATGGAACAACGGGCATTGCGGCGATGAGGATGAAAGGAAGCAGGTAGCGAGCAGGCGGAAGCCCCCAGTGTGTGCGCCTGAGATGAGGATAAGTGTCTGCAAGCATTCCGGCGAAGCTCAGCAGGAAGAATATCTTCACGCCTTCCCAGGGGGTCGTCTGTCCGAGGAATTTTCCGTCATCGCTCAAAAATGCGACGACCGCAAATGGGATCAGCGTACCAAGTCCAATGATTAATGCATGGCGCTGAAACCAGAGCAATACTTTATCGTTTCTGAACAGGCGATAACTGACTGCCAGTCCGAGAAAAGCAAAGATCGGAATCCATGTGTTGAACGATGTCAGAATGTCTGTGAAAGAGCGTTCGTAAACATGTAACTGGTTTGCGGAAGGTTTTTCGGGCACTGCGTCTGGCGAACCGAATAGAAATGTTTTTTTCTCGTCATCATAGCCCGTCTCGACATTGAGCAGTCTTACTGTTTGCGCTTTGTACTCGCGCGCTTTTGCGCGGTCTGAGCCTCGCGCCCCGTATTCAGGGTCGGAGAAAAGCCTGTACTGCATGAGCAATCCGAAAGCGAATAGGAGGATCGAAACCGTAAGCAACAGTATCTCGCCGCGATGTCTTTGTTGGCGCAGAAGCCATACAAAAAGAGCTATCACGGGCACAAACAAAGCGAGGTCGCGCGCCGCAACCAGCTTGCTGGGCGCATAGCCGCGAATCTGCCCCGACCAGATGACGGCGATATAGCCAACAACTGCCAATCCGAAGATTACGATCAGCAACAAGAAATGCAGCGACGGACTTGTTCGATTAAAGCGAGATGTCATCTTTTCCATTTCCTGCGCCCCTTACCTGTTGGCATTTTGTCTTGGCCTGTTGCTTGTCGGAGTCGTGCGCGCGGGCGCGCCGCCTGCCACCTTGATGAAACCGAGTTGCGCGGCCTTGTCTATCAGTTTGACCGCAATCGGCGCTGCTGCCCGTGCGCCCTGCCCGCCGTTTTCGACCACTACGGCATAGACTATCTGCGGATTGTCTGCGGGAGCGAAACCGACGAACCATGAATCGGTTGCGCCTTCGATTTTGTAATGCTTGTCGCCGTCTTTATCGACGAAATCAACGACAGGATTGCCCTGCCTGTCATAGACCAGAACATCACGGTCGGCTGTGCCTGTTTTGCCTCCGGCAGTGATGCGGCCACGAAGCGAAGCGAACGCGCCAGATGCCGTTCCGCTTTCGACCACCGAGCGCATCAATGATCGAAGCTGTGCCGCTGCCTGCGCGGAGATGAACGGGCTGATTACTTTTCGCTGCGCGCCCATCTCGAAAGTCGGCGCGACGAATGCTCCGTCTGAACTTGCCGCCGCAGATGTCAGTAGCGCCATCGACATCACAGTCAAATCGTCGTACCCCTGCCCGAAGCATTGCAACGCTACGTCGTGATCGGTGGCCTTGGATGAAAGATCCATCTTCGATATGGGAGGAGCGAATATAAAATCGAATCGGTCCTGATTGCCGTGAAGTATCTGCCAGATGTCTTCCGAACGCGAGGTCTTATCATCGCGCGATGTAGAAAACCGAAGCCGTTTCGCATAATTTGCCAGCCGGTCTTTGCCGAGCTTCAAACCAAGCTGTGCGAAATATTGATTGCAGGAAACCTTGAAGGCTTCCTGAAGCCCTATGGTGCCGTGAACTTCGCCTTCAAAATCTCTAATCGGGCGACCCGACCCGGAGGGCGTAAAGCCCTCGGCTTTGCAGGTGAATGTCTCCTGAGTGACGCCGCTGTCGATTGCCGCGCCTGCTACGAATACTTTAAACGTGGAGCCGGGCCGATAGTAGAAGGCTGCGCCGCCTGTCGCGAGCGTTCCGAGCGCGCGATTGACGAGCGGGCTGAGCGGCTGAGTTTTGAAATCCTCAGCCTGCTCACTCATCTGCCGCCATGTGCTCTCATCTTTTATCGAGCGTGGCTCGAAGCTCGGCGCAGAGGCCATCGCAAGCACTTCGTTGTTTGGCAGCAGCAGCACGATGGCAGCGGCGCGTTTACCAGTCGCCTGAAGCAGGCTGTAGGCTTCGCGCTGAAGCGAAGAATCGATTGTGACGGTCAAATCTTCGCCTACAGGAACGGGCGAAGTCATCTGGTTGTACTTGCTTGACGGCTCTGTCAGCCAGTCGCGGTAGGCGTACTCCAACCCGCCTGCGCCGTAAATGAAATCTGAATAGCCTGTCAGATGGACAGCCGCCGCGCCGAGCGGGTATTCGCGAGTGATTATGCCGCCATCGTTTCGATAACGCACGAGCGCGTTTTCAAGTTTGCCAGAGCGATCCAGCACCCAGCCTTTTAAACCGCTTTCGGCAAGCCGAAGATTGCGCGCGTCAAGCCGTTTCGCTTTTGAAAACGTACTGTTTTTGTTCGAGTCTGCAAAAAAGACCCAGTAGGAGTGAAAGCCGAAGACCGTGACGATCAGAAGCAGCAGAAAGATGCGAAGCCCGCTGACCCATCGGTTAGTTGCAGCGGGGCCGAAATCTTTTACATCTTTTGGCAGGTCATCTTCGTTTATGGGCGGGGGATTACGATGACGCCACGCAGCCCACGCCAGGACCAATGTGAGCAGCAGCGCGACAGA
The DNA here is from genome assembly GCA_963804815.1 of Blastocatellia bacterium. Classification (GTDB taxonomy): domain Bacteria; phylum Acidobacteriota; class Blastocatellia; order UBA7656; family UBA7656; genus DATEKX01. Next base: position 1,596,574 of record CAWDRU010000002.1, read on the forward strand.
GACGAATATTACTGTGAGGAGATACGGGATCCACATTGATGTCGAATCCTTAATACATTCGCTGACCGGATTTCCAAATAATCCGAGTCAGCGCATGGCGTTATTAAAATGCAAGCGTCCCGGCAGCCCGACTGATAGTTAACTGAATTTTATGCGATCTCGGTAACACGCAGCTTGAAATCACCAACCCCTATAACATCGCCCTGCTTCAACGGGCGAGCCTCACTTGCGGCTAAGAGTTGATCGTTCACATAGGTTCCGTTTGAGCTGCCGAGATCGGCTATAACCACATCGCCGTTGCTTCTGAGCGCAATCGAACAATGCATTCTCGATATGCTCGCGTCATCTATTCGCGCCGCATTGCCCGCCGTGCGGCCAATATACGAAGGCGCGCCGTCGGACTTCAGCTCCATGCGAAAACTCCTGCCGTCTGAATTATCAAGAGAGATTGCGCGCGTTTTTGCAGCTTCCGTGTTCTGCGAATCGCTCGTTTTAGCAGCGCTGGCAATCGGCGCTTCCTGCTCGCCTTCAAAGTTGGCTCTGATGACAGTAGTTTTTGCAAAAACGTCGCGGCCCGTTTCAACCATCACCGGACCGCGAGTTTCATATCGGCGATTTGTAATATATTCGAATATCTCGCCCTTCAATTCTTTCGCCAACGCTTCGAGGTATTGAGAGTTGAGACGGTTGGTTTCTTCGTAAGTGAAGAGCACTTTGAAGCGATTGGGCGCGACACGCTTCATCCCGTCTTTGTCGTTTCGCAGGCTGGATTCGATTACACGCTCGATTCTGGAAGTGATCTCGCCGACTTCGCGCTGGCTTAAAGTGCTCTGGCCACCGGCCACGACTTTACTGTCAACCTTCGAGCCGAGCCGCTCAAGGATTCGTCTTGCCAGGTTTTCTGCCTTGTCAAGCACGCTTTCATTCTTGTCGGCCATGCGAACGAAAGTATAACACAGACCAAAAGTCGCGCGCTATTTCGACTCCGACCCTGACCTTGAATCTACGTGGGGCGCTAACTTATACTCGACGGCTATGCCGGATGCGGAAGTTATAATAAGAGAATGCGTATCGGTTGATGACTTTAAACAGTGCATAGAGCTTGAACGCGCAGTCTGGAAAGATGATGACATTGGCATCATGCCCATCAGGCTGTACATGGTCTCAAAGGCATGCAAAGCGCCGACGATTGGCGCGTTCGATCAATCCGGGCGGCTCGTGGGCTTTGTTCACACGATGCTTGCTTTGATGGGGCGAAACGTCGTCTATCATTCGCATCTCGCAGCGGTGATCGAAGGACTGAGACACAAAGACATCGGTTACAGGATGAAACTCGCGCAACGGGATTTCGCCATTCAGGCAGGCATCCCCCTGATCATCTGGACATTCGATCCGCTGCAATCGCGCAACGCGCATCTGAACATCAACAAACTGGGCGCGATCATTCGCCGCTACGAAGAGAACTATTACAGCGAGGGGATTTCATCCGTGTTTGATTCGGGCGTTCCCTCTGATCGCATATATGCGGAGTGGTGGGTGCGCTCGCCGTATGTTGAAGCAATGGTTGCAGGCAACCGCTTGCAGATTCCGGGAGAGGTTTCATCGGTTATTATCCCGGAAGATATAAACGCCGTCCGTGCTGATTCAATCGAAGCCCATTTGAAATGGCGATTGATAGTCCGCGAAGAATTCCGGCGAGAGACTTCAATCGGTAAAATCGCGCGCGGATTTGAGCGAAACCGTGAGAGCGGAGAGAGCCGGTATCTTTTCGGCCCTGATGAAGAACAATTCCATTTTGAGGCTTACGAGCGAATCGAGACAAAAAGTTTGTAGGCCGGTTGGAAAGGTGATATGAAACTCGACCTTGAAAGAATTGAGCTTAGAGAGATAGAACTGCCGCTCAGGTATCCGTTCGAGACCAGCTTTGGTCGAACTACCCGGCGGCGCATTATGATCGTTCGAGCCTTCGACAAGTCGGGAGCTTTCGGATATGGCGAATGCACAGCGCCCGAAGATCCGTTTTTCAATCACGAAACGATTGATACGGCGTGGCTGATCGTGACCGAATACATAGCCCCGCTGCTTGCGTCTCAGCCGGTTACGAGGGCGGAGGAAATCAACGAAGCGCTCGGTCGCATTCGCGGGAACCGCATGGCAAAAGGCGGCGTAGAGACAGCGGTCTGGGACCTCGAAGCGCGACTGGCCGATAAACCGCTCTGGCAATATCTGGGCGGCACTCGCCGAGAGATTGCCTGCGGCGTTTCAATTGGGTTGCAGGAGAGCACAGAAGCATTATTGGAAAAAGTGACGCGAGAAGTAGAGAGCGGCTATCAACGCATCAAGATCAAGATCAAACCGGGCCGCGACGTTGAACTGGCTGAGGCTGTTCGCGCGAAGTACCCGGATATAAAACTGACGGTTGACGCGAACTCGGCCTACACGCTTGCCGATATCGACCTGCTCAAACGGCTGGACAAGTACAACCTGATGATGATCGAACAACCGCTTGCGGCGGGCGACCTCGTAGACCATGCCAAATTGCAGCGCGAGATCAAAACGCCGATCTGCCTTGATGAATCGATCACAACCTCAACCGATGCGCGACATGCTTATGAGCTTGCTTCGTGCAGGATAATAAACATAAAACTTGGGCGTGTCGGCGGGCATACGGAAGCAAGGGCGATTCAGGATTACTGTCGCAATCGTGCCATCGATGTCTGGTGCGGCGGGATGCTTGAATCCGGCGTCGGACGCGCGCACAACATCGCGATGTCTACGCAGGAAGGCTTCACGCTGCCGGGAGACGTTTCGGCTTCGGCTCGTTACTGGGAGGAAGATATCATCGACCCTCCTGTCACGGTATCGCCGCGCGGAACGATTGTGCCCCCTACGGGTCCGGGCATCGGGTTTGAAGTAGACGAGCGCCGCGTCGAATCGCTCGTGAAGCGACGCGAAGAAGTCAGTCTCAAATAATATGATCGACAATGAAATGAGGAAAGCCAATGTCAGAGTTTGATGGAAGGTCAGCGATTATAACGGGCGGCTCTCGCGGAATCGGGCGGGCGATAGTTAAAGAACTTGCTGCGCGGGGCGCAAGCGTAGCCTTCACTTTCAGCAGGAATCAGGAGTTGGCCGATGCGCTCGTAGCCGAGATTCAAAACGCGGGTGGTCGCGCGCGCGCGTTTCAGGGCGATGTCGCTGACGGGAAATCGGCGGAAGAGATGGTGCGCGCAGTCAAAAGCGAATTCGGCTCGGTCGATTATCTCGTAAACAACGCCGGGATAACTCGCGACAAGCTGATTATGATGATGAGCGAAGAAGACTGGGATTCGGTGATTGACACCAATCTCAAAGGCGTGTTCAACGTGACGAAACCCGCCGTATCCGTGATGGTTCGCCAGAGGCGCGGCAGCATACTGAACATCGCATCGATAAGCGGGGTAGTGGGCATGGCCGGTCAGACGAACTACTCTGCGTCAAAAGCGGGATTGATCGGATTCACCAAAGCTCTTGCCAAAGAGATCGCGCGTCGAAACGTGACAGTCAACGCGCTGGCGCTCGGTTTGATCGAAACCGATATGACGGGCGGACTGGCCGAAGAGTATAAACAGAAGATGCTGGAACAGATTCCGCTCGGCAGGTATGGAACCGTTGAAGAAGTGGCAAAGGTCGCAGCGTTTCTTTTATCTGATGACGCGCGATACATCACAGGGCAGGTGATTCAGGCAGACGGCGGGCTGGCCATCTGATTGGCTGCATTATGCTTCACCATCAGATAGCCAGCCCTGAGTATTTATAGAGACTATCAGGGCTTTCTCCTAAAAAATCGCGCAACTGATTGTTCACTTGCCAATGACCACGAATCGCTCTCACCAGTTCTTCATATTTCCCGACTTCGTTACTCAGATAATAGCTCACGGCGACACTTATCTTTTTGACAAGTAAGCATAGCTGGTTACTTTTTTTGTTTAGTCACTATAAAAATAACCATTTGCCTCCTTGTTTTCAATTTTTATGAGAGCCCTGTAAAATTTAGATAGCAAAAGAAGAGGAAGAGTATTTGCAGATTCTTCGCGAAATTTTGTATCGATAAAGGGGGGAATATGAACACCTATATACTTAGTTTTCAGGAGATCGACAGATCAAAGTTTATGGTTGTAGGAGGCAAGGGCGCTAATCTAGGCGAACTGTTCAGAATCAAGGGGATACGGGTGCCGGAGGGTTTTTGCGTTACCACCGAAGCGTATAAAAAAATAACCGAAAATAATCAGGAGCTTGACAGCTTGCTGGATGAATTAGCGCGTCTTAAGGCAGAAGAGAGGGAAAATATCAGCGAAATCAGCGCAAAAATCCGTATGGCCATCGAAAGAATACCCATTTCTAAGGATATAGCAGAAGAGATTGCGGGTTATCTCACAAAGTTTGGGGAAAAAGATGCCTTTGCTGTGCGGTCCAGTGCTACGGCGGAAGACCTGCCGACGGCATCCTTTGCAGGACAGCAGGATACGTATTTGAACATTATCGGAAAGGAGGCAATCCTAAAGCATACAGCCAGGTGCTGGGCATCGCTATTTACGGATCGTGCGGTAATCTACCGAATGCAAAACGGATTCGACCACCGTCAAGTCCACCTGTCTGTGGTTGTTCAGAAGATGGTCTTCCCGCAGGCGGCAGGAATTTTGTTTACTGCCGATCCCGTCACTTCTAACAGAAAAGTATTATCCATTGATGCCAGCTTCGGACTTGGTGAAGCTATGGTCTCCGGTCTGGTGAATCCTGATATCTATAAAGTGTGTGACGGCAAGGTTATCGATAAGAAGATATCCACCAAGAAACTGGCTATTTATGCTTTAAAAGATGGCGGTACGAAAGAACAGGAGATTGAGCTTGAGCGGCAGAATAGCCAAGCGCTGACGGATGAGCAGATTTTGCAGCTTGAGCGCACCGGCAGAAAGATCGAAGAACATTTTGGCCATCCCCAGGACATCGAATGGTGTTTGGTTGATGATACATTTTATATTGTCCAGAGTCGGCCAATCACTACTTTATACCCGATTCCCGAAGCGAATGATCAGGAAAATCACGTCTATGTATCTGTCGGTCATCAACAGATGATGACCGATGCTATGAAACCATTGGGATTGTCTTTTTTCCTGTTAACGACCCCGGCACTCATGCGTACTGCCGGTGGAAGATTATTTGTTGATGTTGCACCTATGCTGGCTTCACCTGCCGGTAGAGAAACTATGGTAAATGTTCTGGGAAAATCCGATCCGATCATAAAAGACGCACTTATAACCATCTTAGAGCGGGGAGATTTTATAAAATCGTTACCGGATGATAAAAAAGAATCAGGTCCCGGTAAAAGCGATAAAGCTGTGTCGCTTCGGAATTATCAAGCACTAAACGATTACGATCCAACAATCGTTTCTGATTTGATTAAGACCAATCAAACATCGATAGAAGCGTTAAAACAAAACATCCAAACGAAATCAGGATCGGATCTGTTTGATTTTATCCTGGAAGATATCCAGCAATTAAAGAAAACAAATTCTGATCCACAGAGTTTTGGTGTGATTATGACTGGTATGAATGCTTCATCATGGATCAATGAAAAAATGAACGAATGGTTAGGTGAGAAAAATGCAGCAGACACGCTTACTCAATCTGCGCCAAACAATATTACTTCGGAAATGGGTCTGGCGCTCTTGGATGTCGCGGATGTGATTCGCCCCTTTCCGGAAGTAATTGAGTATTTACAACATGTAAAAGATGATGACTTTTTGGATGAACTGTTTAAGTTTGATGGTGGAAAGAAAACCCGGGACGCTATTGATGCTTATCTAAACAAATACGGAATGCGATGTGCCGGGGAAATCGATATTACGAAAACCCGTTGGAGCGAAAAACCAATTACACTTGTCCCCATGATTCTTAATAATATCAAAAACTTTGAGCCTAATGCTGGCAACCGGAAATTTGAGCAAGGGCGACAGGAAGCTTTGAAAAAAGAACAAGAGTTATTAGAACGATTGAAGCAATTGCCGGATGGTGAACAAAAAGCCAAAGAAACAAAACGAATGATCGACCTGGTCCGGAATCTCAGCGGTTATCGTGAATATCCAAAATACGGCATAGTTAATCGCTACTTCGCCTATAAGCAGGCTCTACTGAAAGAAGCCGAACGACTCGCACAAGCCAACGTTATTCATGAAAAAGAAGATATTTACTATCTAACTTTTGAAGAACTTCGCGAAGTCGTACGCACAAATAAACTTGATTACCAGATCATCAGCAAACGAAAAGACGAGTACAAATTATATGAAAAACTAACTCCGCCGCGTGTTATCACGTCTGATGGTGAAATCATTGCAGGTCAGTACAAACGAGAAAATCTCCCAGCCGAAGCGATTGTCGGTCTGGCTGTTTCTTCCGGAGTTATAGAAGGACGAGCACGTGTCATCTTAAACATGGAAGATGCTGATCTGGAAGCTGGAGATATATTAGTCACCCCCTTTACTGACCCTAGCTGGACACCATTGTTTGTATCCATAAAAGGACTGGTCACCGAAGTTGGCGGACTGATGACCCATGGAGCGGTTATCGCACGTGAATATGGTTTACCGGCAGTTGTCGGAGTGGAGAATGCTACCAAACTGATCAAAGACGGAGAGAGAATCCGGGTGAATGGAACGGACGGATATGTAGAAATACTATAAGTGGAAGAAAAGACCGTGTTAGCAAACAAGACAGCGACTCAAAAATTTGAATGCTCATGTGCTTTCTTTATAGAATTTTCGATTGATTGCGCATCGGTCAGGTCCACTTCCAGCGGCAAAAACTGTCCTTCATTATGCTTACCTACGGCAGTTTGCAAAGCAGCGGCGCTGCACATCGCGCAGCGCCGTTATAACCTGCTGCCAGTAACTTTTTAAAGCGACTATTTAGTCAAAGACGATTTCATCCTTCGTCGTATGCTCGCTTTAAAGCATCAATGTCGATCTTTTTCATTTGAAGCATGGCGTGCGTGACTCTTTTCGCTTTTTCGGTATCCTTGTCTTTCAACATCTCAGTCAAAATTGTTGGAACAATTTGCCAGGACAGACCAAACTTATCTTTTAGCCACCCACAGGGGCCTTCTTCTCCCCCCGCGGAGAGTTTTTCCCACAACTGATCTACTTCTTCCTGAGACTTACAATCCACTGAAAACGAAATGGCTTCGGTGAATTTGAAATGCGGGCCACCGTTTAATGCAATGAAATCCTGTCCTTCAAGCCGGAAGTCAACGGTCATAACCGAACCTTCCGGTCTACCGGAAGCCTTCGAGGATTCTTCATCATAGCGGGTAATGCTTCCAACCTCAGAATTTTTGAAGACCGATACATAAAAGTTCACGGCTTCCTCTGCTTTGTCATCGAACCACAGGAAGGGGCTGATTTTCTGCATATAAATTTCTCCTGAAGATTATGCCTCACAATCCACTATAGAATTTTATGGGTTATAGAAAATGAAATCAATGCGGCCCTCAGGGCTGTAACAAAGTCGGTTGACAGACATGGTAGGGGCAGGGCTTGTCCCTGCCCGAATGGCTGAAAGCCATGACAGATCATCGCCTATCGGCGATCCGGGCAGGGACAAGCCCTGCCCCTACAGTTACTTTGTTACAGCCCTGATGCGGCCCTACAGGAGGCTCGCTCGAATCTGTCATCACTGCTTCGACAGCCTGTTCCGAGCGATCATTTCAAGCATCTCTTCTTTCCCTTTTTTCTTTTCGTTGTAGCCACGCTCGCCAAAAGGCTGTAATTTATCGAGCCAGAATTCTTCCAGAAACGCCAGATCTTCGCGATAATTCTGCCCCAGAGTTGAGGTTGGTGTCAGCTCATCGAGCACTTCAAAGGCGAAGTTTTCACCGCCATATTCATTCCATTCCGATTGAAGCGCCTTGTTTATATGCTTGCCCATGTTCAATGAAAATTTATTGCTGGTGAGAATGCCGGGAAGATTAATAGCTGTACCGATCAATACTTTATCATTGATGAGATTGCGTATCTGATAAACGCCCATCTTCGGAGGATTCTGCTTGTACTCATTTATCAACTCTTTCTTTCTGTTACTCATGTAAGCTCCTCAGTGCGCCTCCTGCATCCTCGTAAGCGGCCTGCTCAATATTCTGACACATTGGTTTAAAGCATAGCGCCAACCCTGCAATGAACAGCCCAGCGCCTGTAATGGCTGGCAGTAAATGCGTGATATCCGTGTATCCAACCACAGGATGTATGCCTATCGCCGTTGAAAAGCCTGCGATACCTGAAAAACATAATGCCTGCCATAAACTTCGCGAAGGCGTACCGCACCATACGCAAAAAAACACGGCAATGCCGCACGTCGCTATGCCTCCGCCAAAACCGCTGCGGTCGTGAGCGATCAGCGGTATCAGTTTAGGATTTGCTGCCTGTAATTCGGCGGGTGTTATACCCATAAAGGTCAAATCCTGCGGTACAAATACGCTCGTCATTCCGACCACCAGAATTGTAAGCCCGCCCGCAATCATACCTACCGCTGTCGCAAGTAATAATGCCCGCCCGATACCGAACATCGAACTCCATCGCACGGTCACAGATGGTTTAAAGAGAGATAGTATGCTCGACCGGTCGCGCAAAGTGCGATGGGAAAGAACCATTCCCGCAATAAAGCAAGGCAATAGCAGGAGAGTTGCGATTCCATGCCAGGTATCGAGATATCCATAACCAAGATAAGCGAGAAAGCTTCCGAATCCTAATACCCCTGTAAGAACGAAAAGCCACCACGACCATTGCTCTCGGTGACGAAGAGGGAACTCGGCCAGCCACAGGTAGAGCAGGCCGATAGCTATTAACGATCCTCCAAAAGATACCCTGTCGTGAATCATGAAATGGACGATGCGGCACTGCCTGATCGCGCAAAGTTGATCTGCGGTCATACCTAAAAACGCAATGTCGTGAGGTAAAAAATGAGCAGTCGCGGATAAAAACAGCGCGAACCCGCCCGATAAAACAAGGCAAAGCCCCGTTAACGTAAGCAGAGGACGCCCGTCCCCTGCCAACGCTTGAATGAATCCCCTTGAGTCTTTATTAACTTCATCCATGTCGGCCCGCTCACCTGACCTCTGCAATCGCATTTAATTTCGGCATGTTGTTTTGCCATCTGGCAGATGGCTGGAAGGCAAGGCGCGAAGAATCAATTACGGCATAAGGTCAGGATGCAGGCAGCAATTATTTACTGCCCGCATCTATGACTTATTCAAAAGTTACTTTGATAAAGACGGTCTGTCCGCCTCGCTCAACTTCCATGAGGTACTCGCCTTTATCGAGCGATTTCACGGCCTGCGCCAGATCTTCGACCGTTTTGACCTCTGTGCGATGTATGCGTTGAATCACATCGCCGTGACGCACACCTGCATCAGCGGCAGGGCTTCCCGGATCGACTGAAACGACAAGCACGCCTGTGGCTGTCTTTAACTTCATGCGCTCTGCCGTATCAGGCGTGATGGTCTGCGCTTTTATCCCAAGCCCTCCCTGCACGATTGAACCGCCCTCTCCTTGTTCCTGATCCGGCGGTATTACGCGGGCGTTGACGGTTGCGGGTCGCTCTGCAAGCTCGACCGTTACAGTCTGTTTTTTGCCATCGCGTATAAAATCGACGCGCGCGCTGCTGCCTACGGGAGTCGCCGCGACGGTCTCTGTCAACTCTCTCGGCAATTTAACGGTCTTGCCGTTAAAGGCTGTAATCACATCTTTTCCTTTAATACCGGCTTTTCCCGCAGGACTGTTCGGGTCAGGCACCTGGCTGACAAATACGCCGCTGCCCGGTTCAAGGTCGAGAGCGCTGGCGCTTGCCGCATCAAGCTCTCCCACGATTACGCCCAGATAGCCGCGACTGACTCTGCCGCCTCTGACCAGAGTTTCAAAAACCTTGCGGGCTTCATTCGAGGCGATGGCAAAGCCTATGCCGATGTTGCCCCGGCTGAAATCGCCTCCCGTCAAAATCATCGTGTTTATGCCGATCACTTCGCCCTGCATGTCTACGAGCGGGCCGCCGGAGTTGCCCGGGTTGATCGAAGCATCGGTCTGGATGTAGTGGTTGAACTGCGAGTCGCGCAACTCTCGTCCGGTCGCGCTAACGATGCCTGCCGTCAATGTCTGCTGAAGCCCGAAGGGGCTTCCAAGCGCGAGCACCCAGTCGCCTTGTTGCACCTGATCGGATTCGCCAAGCACAGCTATGGGCAGCCCTGTGACATCAATCTTAATCACGGCTATGTCTGTTTCGGTATCTGTGCCCACGACATCGGCTTTGAACCGTCGCCCATCTGCGAGCGTCACGTTGATTTTTGTAGCATTATTCACAACATGATTATTTGTCAGTATGTATCCGTCCTGGGTTACGACGAAGCCTGAGCCAGCGCCCTCGCGCCGTCTGGGCCCGCCCGGCGCGGGCAGGCCAAAGCCGAACGGCGAATCGTCATTCGACCTTTCGTCAACACGCTCGACTACGTTTATGAATACGACAGCGTCTTTGACGCTCTTGACCACTTCACGGAAAGATTTTGAAAGCTCAACGGGCGAGGGTTGCTCGCTGGTTGAAACGGCTCGCGAAGGCGGAAGCTCCGGAACATTGCCGCCACCGCGATGATTTTTTGCCTGAATAATAGCTACGATGACGACCACAGCGGCTATTGTGAGGGTAACAGCCAGCCAGCCCCAGATGCTCCGCCGTCGTTTCGGAGGCAACACTGTGACCTGAGGGTTTAATGGCTGAGTGTATCTTGGACCTTCCTGAGGTGTTATTGGTTGGGTGTATCCTTGATCTTCCTGAATGTTTTGCATACTCCATCCTTTCGCATTCACGAATCGTCTGGAAAAAGATTAGCGAAATTGTGAGCTTGTGCGCAACTCTGGCAGCAGAAAAAGGAGAATGTGATGATGAGATCTGTCTGGAGTACCGGGCTTTGCAGGAATAAACCGGCTTACCGGAATATTCCTTGTCATGCACGAAAAATCGAGAGTTGATTATATAGGCATAGTTTAAAGATATGGGAACTTAATGATCTCGGCTTGGTATATTGAGTTACCTTGTAGCACTGCCTCATCTTTAATTTTGCAACCTGTTTATAGCATGAGCGTTGACTATTCTTGCGGCATGCAGTATAGCTTTACGCAAGCTGGATGCTACTGATATTTATAGTTATGATATAGATATGAGCATGGAAGACTTTAATTGTGAGTTCTTAGAATTGGAAATCCATATCTCTTCGGAGCAATTTGACAAAATTGCTTTTTTTAAGGATGTGGATGTCGTTTTTGATGAAAAAAAGGGAACTCGGATGTTGGCATTCGGTAGTTTGGAGAAACCTGGAAAACAACACGCTCACATATTGGCAGATTTTCGCCGTGAGAAACAGAGTAGATTTACGATTACTTATCATAACTTTGGGGTAGAAGGAAAAGACCCGCGCCCTCCGTATATGGAAGATTGTGTTCAATGGTTAGGTCAATTTTTTAAAGAGGATCTAATATCTACAGAACTAACGGCTGCTTTCCAATTTGATGAGAAATATGCGCCTATAATTTCAATGCCTTTTCCATTACTAGCCGCTAACAAGAGACTGTTGGGCTCTGAGATTACAGGAGTTTCGATTAAATTACCTGGTTCCATGAAAATCAAAAGGGCAATAATTCAGAGCTTAAATGGCAAAACAGGCATACAGATTGAAAAGGAATTTAAAATGAAAGTAAAAGAGTTTGATTTGAAGCAACAATTAGAACAGTTATCTATTCCAGTGATGATGCTCGTGAATCCTATAGGAGATTCAAAATGATTTTAAAGAAAGAGCACGATGAAATATATCTTATCGAGCTAGACGAACAGTGCGCAACTCCGTTTACAGCACATAAGGGATTGTTAGATGCTGAGGTTGAATACTCAAACCCTAGCTATTTCAGATGGCGTCGTACGTTCCGGCACGAGGATGCTCAAGACATTAATATCGAGTTTGGGCAAGGTATACTCTCCCCGGCGCAAAACACAGTGTTATTGCTACATAGAGCAAGCAAAGCCACAGGAAGCTATGTTAAGTTTCCCTCTGAGTATTATTACTGTCCTGTTTTGTGTGGATACAACGATGACACAGTACCTTTATTCGAGTTTGTAGAAGTCCTTGATTCAGTTGTTGATTATGACAAAATTAAGGAGGAATTTCCGAGCCTTTCATATGCACAAATTCATGGCTCCATGATGTTTTTGAGGAAAGTTATGCAGTTTAATATCCTTGATAAAGATATAGATGAAGAGTTTGGCGACGAATCCGAATTTATAGATGAGATTAGGCAAGCTTTGGCAGATTGGGAGAACACTCGTGTGCTCAATTTCAACAAACAAGACAATAGATGATCAACTCAAAGAACTTGAGAATTCAAGTGATAGAAAAATGATTGAAAGGAGACTCTTTCAATTTGCCAACGAAGCAGATATTAATAAGCCGGGTGGATTAGATAATCCCGCACTGGCTATGAAGCGAATGCCGGACGATTTAAGAGATGTACGAAAGATAAGGATAGGTCGGCATCGGGTCTACTTCATCGGTCATCACCAGCAATGTCGCTTTCATGCATTCTATATAAAATCATTCAAGAAGACAGGCGTAGATGATGAAGATGATCCGAAGCACCAAAGAAAATTAAGTGGAGCGTTGGTGGAGCCAGTGAATCAGCACTTATCCAATCCAGATGATGACAAAATAGTTAGTAAACCTGTTGCGTAATAAGATTTAAGGGCATTCTACAGAAGCCCCCTATAAAGCACCTAGCCGCTGTTTACAGACGCTGTGGCGCATTTTCAGAGATGTAAACGATGCAGGCATCGGATTTTCCTTATTACGCAACAGGTCTAGTGAATAAATAAAGTCTAGTTCTTCACGCTATAATGTTCTTTCTTATGTCAATATCCATATAATCTACACTGACAACTGAGTATAACCGATCTATACTTAGAAGATGAATATGAACAGCATCGTTATTTCGTGTCTATAAATGAACCGAGCAACGGTGTGCGAATATCGTCAATCGGGATGTCAAACGTGGTGTAAACGGTCCTATCTCCCTCTAACAGTTTTGCCCCTATAATCACCAAGCATTTGTTCGCAGCGATTAGTTCATTCCTCCAACCATCCAAGCGTCTGCACTCCCGAAGAGGAATAGAGATCGCGCCCAGATTAGCTCCATTTCGCGTAACCCATTCCAGTAGAGATTTATCCGCTTTAGCCTCTCCAACAAAGATTGAAACCAATAAAATTGTATTAGGCCGTTTATCATTAAGCGTAAAGCGAATCCCCGCTGTACTGAAAGTCGGTCTGGATACATCCAATTTGGGAGAATCAGGTACTTTTGATTCATTGACAGGAGACTCAGGCGCGTTCGGTTTGGCGATGTCAGGTAGTTTTGGTATTGGTGTTATAGGTTCAAGCTCAGGCACTTTTGGCACGGTTGGCTTAGACTTACTGTCCGGCGGCTTGGGCGTAGGAGTAGGAGGCGGTTTGGGTGTGTTCATTAACTCTTCGTTATTGACCGACAACCAAACCAATGCACCTCCTCCCATAACCATAAGAACTATGACCACAACCAATATCGTTTGGGTTCGATTACTACTTTCAAATTGCTGATCCTCATAGTATGAACTTCGAGGCAACTCCCGTTGGCAGTATCGGCAAACAACCGCTTCACCTTTGACGACCTCGGCGCAGTAAGGGCATCTCTTCATCCCAGTCCGCATCTGACGGCGTTCGATCAGGTCGTAATCAGGCTTTATAATTATTGCCGCTATAAGTGCGGGAAGGAAACAAAGCAATCCTAAAAACCACCAGCCGAAGAAGCTGCGTCCCTTGCTGTGGGCAATCGCACCCGGAATCACACTGAGAATGGCCAGAAATATCAGGACTTCCATCCGCACCTGTTATGTTATTCTTCCATAAATGATTGAGGCTTTCTCGAATGCTCTGGCATTCCTGGCAAGCCTTTATAACAAGGTGCTTATACTCCCAAATGGGAGATCATGCAATAGCAAAGATTACATTCCGTCAGGAGGTACATCCTGATGGGAACAGCCCGCCGCCCTCGGCCAACAAGACTCGCCACAAAGCTCAAAGAGGTTCGGTCGAAGCTCGATCTAACTCAGGAGCAGATGGTAAAGAAATTAACCAGTACCAAAATCCGGCTCAAGCCCGGACACATTTCTGAGTACGAGTCCGACAAGCGGGAGCCGCCGCTTCCGGTATTGCTGCAATATGCAAGGCTTGCTGGGGTGCCGATGGAAGTATTGGTTGACGATGACCTAGATTTGCCGGATCGTTTGCCAACCTTGCCGGAGCATTCAATCTGGATTATGAAGCGTGTGAAAATCAGTCAACAGCACTAGCTATTAAATCACTCTTATAGTAAGATGAACCACAGTTCGCAGAGTCGGGAGTTAACGATTCTGTTACCGGGCTCTCCTGTACACCTAGAGTGAGGGAGAATCAAAAAAGACCTCAGTGTATCTGCCGGATGCATTGAGGTCTTTTTTCTGGAAAAATTTATCTTTTTGTAAGCCGCGCAACTCAAGGGTTGCGCGGCTTTTTTATTTTCATGAGAGGCATAGTTAGTCTTCGCGTAAAGCCGTAAGTGTTGCAAATAAGCGGCTTGCGCGTTGTTTGGCGCTTAATTATATAGTATAATAATGAGCGTAAACTATAGAAAATAAAGGGGATTATATACTTAACAAACCCCGCTAATATCTGACTAGGATTGAACTGAAAATCTAAATGATTTCCCGCCTGTCAATCCAGCCCTATCCATCGTATAATCTCGCCAATCTCGCAAGGCATCAAAATGTCCTTGCTTGGTATTAGACTAAAAAGCCTAATGGCGGTGATGCTGGCTTGCATTGCCGCCTTTTTTATTTCTGATTTCCAGTTGACTCTTTTGTGTTTTTAGATACAATCCGACAGACAGATATTGATTCGCCACAAGAGCGACAGGGAAATCAGTTTTGAAGTACCTAATACCTTTTAGGCTTTAAGTCTAAGCCAGAGCATTAGCGCGACAATCACGATACTGAACTCGACTGTTCCACTTTTGGGAGATTGACTTTGTTGATTAGTGTTATGCCCCTCGCATTCGCCGGGATAGTCCTCAATACATCCAGCTGTATCGCAAGAACAAGCGTAATTCCCCACTACCGTATGCCCTCCGAATGCCGGAAAGGACAAAGCCAGCATGAGCAATAAAACAGCCAAAACTCGTTTCATATTTTCTCCTGTTCTCTCAGAATACGCAGGATTGTATCAGGAGGTGTTATCTGGACTACTCAGTTTTCAGCAGTTAGGAAACAGGCTTATCCAGTTAGCAGAACAGGCTCATGCGTTTCGCCAGTTTGATAAAGTGAAAGAATTAGGCCAACTTCTTTCCAATATTCCCATCAAGAGCTATCAGGCAATCGGTTATTACTTCTTAGGTGTAGCGGCCAATAGCATGGGTAATGGAGATCAGGACAAAGCTCAAGAGCTTTTCGAGCTTGTTATTGACACCGCGCCCGATGATTATAAGATTAAATCCGTTCTCTCGTTAGGCGCGCTCGCATTCAACAAAATGGATTTTGATTCTGCGCTTTACTTCTATCAGGAACCTATTAAAGCGGGAAAACTGAGCATGGCAAGCATTCATGCAATTCGAGCAATAAGTCATCTGAAATCCATAGAAGGCAGTCACACGCATGCTGTAAAAGATTTAGAAAGCGTTTTGCCTTTGATTAAGCATATGCAGCCTCACACGTATTTTGATTTTCTCAACTCTTACGCTGTCGAGCTTGGCGAAGTGGGCCGTATGGATGAAGCGGAGAATGTATCAAGGTTAACAATCGCTTCGCCCTTTGCGCCTTACTATCCAGAATGGCAATCTACATACTCTGAAATCGTATCAACCCGCAAGCGTCCGCGATATGTTCAAGTTAAAGCCAAAGCCGAACGCCAGCCATCACGTCAACAAGCTCTTGAAATCTATGAGCCAGACATTGAGCCAGACACCAACCTGTTACCGTTTAGAAAGCGTGACCCTCTAAACCCTCAACCCCATCTCTACAGTCACATAGAGGCGACTGGTAATCAGTACACGACTAATCAAAAACGTTCCATCATCATGGATATAGCTTGCAACCTGAAAGAAGAGTCTTTAGACCGTCTCTTTGCTTTTGCGATGGAGTTTGACGAACCGCAAACGCGCAGGCGCAGGCAGATCGACCTTGAAGATAAAGGCACTCTTGAATCGTTGATGAATCTTTGGACTAGCGGCGACTTGGACATAGGCGATCATGTTGCGGTGTTGTCTGCGCTTAGAGACTGCGATAATGATCTGCGCGTCAAAAATATAATCAACGAGATGATTACGTATATGTTTCGCTTCACACAAGAGCGCATGCAGGGCGAATCCATGTGGCGCAAGCGGTTTGAAGCAGAGCTTATTCCTGAATCCGATTAATCCTTAAACATGATATACCGCCAGAATCTATTACCCACTACCTACATTTCTTGACGAATTCGCCTTTATAATCCATGATTTACCCGTCGCATTTTATCACATATTAATATATGTGGATTTTCGTTGACATTAACGAAGTCGCATGGCAGCATGAGGTTGCTTATGGATACCGCAGCAATCATCGAACAATTTAGTAAAATGCGCCAAGCAGTAATTGATCATTACGATCAGAAAATCGAAGATACGGTTCGATTGTTGCTGGCCGAAAGGGAAAACATGCTGCGTAGTATAGAGGCGAACAAGGAACTTATATTGAATACCGAACACATGCCGGAACAGCCAGCCTTATTTGCCGACTACACTATGATACAACAGCCGATTTCGCTCATTAAGGCGGTCGAAAGCATTCTGCCTAACTTGCCTGACATCTTCACTATCAACGAAGTTATTTATTTGATCAATCAGAATTACCCAGAGCATAGGAACCCAAATCCAACTTCGATTTCTGGGATTCTAAGAAAGCTCATTAGCGACGAAGAACCATTAATTGTTAGGGTCAAAAAAGGTAAAGGTAGAATGCCAAGTTACTATCAAGTTTCCCGTGTCGCCCCCGCTCACGAAGACTTGCAGGAGGAGGATGTCCAAGAAGCAATACCAGCGTAATAGGTCGGTTCACTTACTTTTTGATTTGCGCTTCTTTTCCAACTTAGGTTGTGGACGAACACGCAGTAAATTGGCTGTCGCCTCTTCAGGTGTCAAGGGCGCAAGCGAGACACTATCACCTTTTCGCCCTGACCTTCCGTTTGATCTATCTCTTTTAGATTTTCTATTTTCAGTTTGCATTGTAAATTACCTTGAGTTTGCACCGCGTAAAAACGGACTAGAGCGCAGGATGCTCGTGGCCAGAGCTATCAACCTGCGCTCTCCCGGCGGTGCATTAGGGGTTGGTCTATGCACCAACCCCTTGCCCTATTATCAGGATTGAGTCTGGGGTAGCCTCCGCCTCATCGGAACGCTCAGTGGCGCGAACCACTGAGTAGTATCGAACCGGAAAGGGGGTGAACGAGCAATGGTTAAGGTTGAATACGACGATGCCCGCAATGTGACAGTTGTCACGATTAGCGGAGCGAACGTCGAGATCGTTTACAATACGCCGACGGCGCAAGTTAAGGACGAAACGCCGGACGGTGGGCCGCTGATTGTACTTGCGGCTTAACATTAACCATTAACCTGTCAGAACTGGACTCAACATCCGGTTCTGACAGCCCTTGTGGGAGGGTGGCGGAAAGGCATACGCAGCCGATTTGGAATCGGCGGGGCTACTTGCACTAGCCCATGCGCGTTCGAGTCGCGTCCCTCCCACATAACTCAATCCTAATTCCTTCAAAGACCCTACGTATTAGACAGGTATATCCACACGTTTGATGAACGTCTTAAATTTACCGTTGTTTCAGGCTATCCATTTTGTATTCAAATACGCTGTTGCTTACGTTACTCTTCGCGCTTCTAGTTGCTGTCCTGTATTTACCGCTAACAGAAAATATACTTCCCCTCATGCGCTGTCAAGCATATTTTGGCATTAATTCTTGGCTATTTGAACAGTTTTTTCTTCCTAATTCCACAAGGCATGTAGAATCAACAGCTTATGAGTTTTTGCGTATTGGCTGTTTATACATCAATCGTTTGCCTTCCGCACCTTTGATAGTCATCACAAGCCGCGCGCCGTCATTTGTCTTTCTGAGGTTGAAACGAAAATCGAATTCGCTAAGATAGCGCGACAGGTGCTTCACGCTCCAATGATGATAGACACCATGCACGCCGCGCTTGAGCAACGCGTGTACGCTCTCAGCCGTGTTGATGTGGGCTTTGATTTCGCCATCTCGCACATATTCACCTGCGCGGTGATTTACCGTTTCGTGACTGGCGAATAACGGGCCAATGTTGCCATAGCTTGTGAACTCGTCCGTCATCAGATTGGCTTTTTCGTCAATGTATGCCTTTAGCACTTGCTTGAGATTATCTTCGGTCACACGTTCGACATGCTGAGATTTCACACGGCCATCGCGCTCAACAAGAGTAACAACCGGAGCTTTACCAACTGCACCACGACCTTTTATTTTTTCTTCGCGCTCTTTCTTGTGCATGTTTTTAGCTTTGCCACCGATGTATGTTTCATCGCATTCGACAGTGCCGGAAAGTTTGCTGCACAATGGCTCTTGAGTCATTGCGTATCTAATGCGGTGCATCATAAACCATGCTGATTTGTAGGTGATGTCGAGCATACGATGAATCTGATGCGCGCTGATGCCTTTCTTTGATGAGCAGAGCAAATGAATGGCGATAACCCACTTTGACAATTTGATGCGCGAATCCTCAAAGATAGTTCCAACCGTGACAGTGAACTGCTTGCGGCATGTCGCGCACTTCAACAGCCCTTTGCGGCCCGGACTCTTTGACGTTGCTTTCGGAGTGAGGCGATAGACTTCTGTCGATTCGCAGTGCGGACAAGCGGGGCCGTTCGGCCAGCGCATCTGTTCAATGAACTCTCGCGCTTTATCTTCGTCGCCGTATTTCTGCATCAAGCGGAATACATCAAGATTCTCTGGCGTGTCTGGCTTTTCAATCTTCTTTGGCATCGCTCACTCTCCGCTACCTCAATCTGTAACCATGATAGCATCAGAGCTTGGGTTTGTCAAGTATATAATTCCCAAAATAAAGGGACTAGCGGTAGTCGCCACTAGCCCCTTTTAGACTGATGCGAGATATGCTCACTGATCAGTCCCGGAAAGATTGATTATAGGGCTATCTCCATCCAGGAGACAATAGATGACCAGAAAAGAAAAAGGGATTGAGATAGCGACCAAGTTTAATCTCTCTCAGCAAGAGAATAAGACTTGGATGGTACCATCCCAGTCCGGAAGAGGGAAATATATGGTTAATGTTGATGCGAAGCCGCCGAATTGCACTTGCCCGGATTTCGAGATAAATCAAGCCAAGTGCAAACACATCTTCGCGGTGGAGATTACTTTGCAAAAACAGCAAGGCCCTAACCAGGCTGTTAATGCCAAAACTGTGAAAGCAGAAAAGCTTTCACAGTCGAAGAAGGCCAAGCCTACTTATAGCCAGAAGTGGACTGAATATAATCAGGCTCAGACTAACCAGAAGCCGCTCTTTCAAGAGTTTCTGCATCAACTCTGTCAGAGCATTGAAGTCCCACAGGGGCCTAAACCAGACTGCACGAGCATTGGCATCTACACATGTCGAGTACGCTAATATTATAAAATGTGTTTGCAACACCCAATCTTGAACTGCGCCTGCAACGGCGCTATCAGCAACTCGTGACCGAGCAGATGAACCCAACACAGGCCGTCGCCGCAGGGCTTCGGGCTTTGCCCGCTGCCGGTACTGCTTTCGCCAGCACTCAGGCCGCCTGGCGTTTTTATAGCAATCCGGCTGTTTCGCTTCCTCAATTAGCCGAGCCGCTGATCGCCGCTGCCAAACGAGTGCTTACAGACGAAACCGGCGACTTTGCTCTGATTATTCACGACTGGTCTGAACTCAATTACGATCTGCATACCCGTAAAGCCGACCGCAAGGCCATCTGTCATAAGCGTTCGCTCGGTTACAGCTTGCAAACTGCCTTATTGATATCTGATCGTGACGGCACACCCATCTCTCCGCTGTCGTTTAGCTTGTGGGCCAATGATGGTTTATACACGACGCGCCAGTCGCCGGTATTGGCCGATTGCTCGCACCTTGATGAAATCACCGACACCCTGGCGACCATCAGCAAGATGCAGTTGTCCAAGCCCGTCGTGCATCTTATTGATCGCGCCGCCGACTCGGTTGGTCATTACCGACAGTGGGATGATCAAGGAGAAGCTTTTATTGTGCGGGCGCGGGCAGTACCGCAGGTGGAGTTTGAAGGAGAGAGGCGGCGACTGGGCCGTGTGGCAGCAGGCTTGTCATTGCGGCTGGGCCAGGCAATTGCTGTTGCGCCCGGACTTGTCGGGCAGCAACTGCTGGCTGAAACGAAGGTGACGATTACCCGACCGGCCTTCCCACATCGACAAAAGGGCGGCATCAAGCAGCCCCGTGAGCGAGTCTATGGCAAAGCTTTGCAGTTGAGGCTTGTCGTGAGCCGGATCGTTTTACCAGATGAATCGTTGTATGCGGAGTGGCTGCTACTGACGAACTTGCCTGAAACGGTGACGGCAGAGCAGATCGCGCAGTGGTATGTGTGGCGGTGGAAAATAGAGAGTTACTTTAAGCTGTTGAAATCCAGCGGCCATAATTTGGAGCATTGGCAACAGGAGAGCGCCGAAGCAATAGCTAAACGGTTATTGGTGACAGCAATGGCGGCAGTGGTTGTCTGGCAGTTGGCGCGCGGTCAGACACCTGAGAGCGAGCAGGCGCGTAATCTCCTGGTGCGATTGAGTGGCAGACAGATGCGTCGTGACCGCCGAGTGACCGACTCAGCGATGCTGGCTGGATTATGGACGCTGCTAGCAGTGCTGAATGCGCTTGAGCGATACAGTGTCGATGAACTCAGACAAGTAGCGTGTCTCAGTCTACCGGGATTTTCTCGCTATGATACGGGCTGATCCGGCCAACATGTGTAGATGCCAATGCTCATGCATTCTGGTTTAGAGGTAGAGGCCGACCGCCTTTAACTATGGGCGAAGCGATTTTCTGTGGGGCGGTAAAGGTGTATTCTCTGTTCTCTTCACGCCTGTGCGCTCCGGAACTTAAAGAAGCGCAGGCTAAGGGATACATCTCACGAGCCCCGCATTTCAATACGGTTATTGATTATCTGGGGATGAAGGAGATGACGCCGTTCATCCAGCAGTTGATAGTGGCCAGTAGCTTGCCTCTTGCGGGTTTGGAATCGGTCTTTGCGCCTGACTCGTCCGGCTTTAGCACTTCGAAGTATGTTAGCTGGTTCAATACACGTTATGGGCATGAACAGGATAACCACGACTGGATCAAGCTTCACATAATGTGTGGCGTGATGACCAACATTATCACGAGCGCTAAGATAACAGGCCGCCATGACCATGATTCTCCGGTGTTTCCACACTTGTTAAAGACGACCGCCCGCAACTTCAACATCAAAGAGGTTGTGGCGGACAAGGGGTATTCGAGTAAGGGCAACCTGGAACTGGTAGTGAAGAAGGGGGCGACGCCGTATATCCCGTTCAAGACTTCGGCCACCGGCGCTCTCGGCGGAGTGTGGGAGAAGATGTATCACTACTTTCATCTGCACCGGGATGAATTCCTGACGCATTACCATCAGCGCTCGAATGTTGAAAGCGTATTTTCTTCCATGAAGAGGCGGTTTTTGCCGAACCTTCGAAGCAGAACTGAAACGGCCCAGATCAATGAGCTCTTGCTCAAGGTGCTGTGTCATAACATCTGTGTCGTGATCGCAACGATGTTCGAGTTCGGTCTCAAGCCGACTCTGAAATTCGATGCGTCACAGGTCAGCATAGATGAGCCCGAAGATGATCTTGAGGAAGATGGGCAGCTTTCTCTGTTGCGAGCTATAGGGTAAATCAGCCTCACTAATATCCGTGCGGAATGCCCACTCCGCACGGATATTAGTTCGATTTCGAGAATTTAAGTGCAAAGCCGGAGTACCGTAAGGCGGTACTCCAAACTTTTATAATCAGAACAATTGGCCCGGCATCCTGCGCGAACGCGTCAAGCCATAAGATTTCAGCTGGCGATAGAGAGTGCTTGGCGAGATGCCTAAAATCTCAGACGCGCGACCCTGATGCCAGCCTGTCTGTTCGAGCACTGTCATTATCTGCTTGCGCCTCATCTCGTCGAGACTTCCTGCGCCCTGATCTTCTTCGCCGAACAATGCCGCGACGTTTGAGCGCTCCGATCTGAGTTCGAGCGGCAGATCCTCCGGCACTATCTCATCGCCCGATGCGAGTATCACCGCGCGCTCCATCATGTTTCTCAGTTCGCGCACATTACCGGGCCACCGATAATTCACAAGTATCTCCATGGCTTCCTCGCTCAATCGAAAATCTCTCCCTCCGCTCGTTCGCGCAAGGAAATGCTCTGCCAGTGACGGTATGTCTTCGGGTCTTTCTCTGAGAGGCGGTAGCTTTATCGTAAAATTGTTTATGCGAAAGAGCAGGTCCGAGCGAAACTTTCCTTCTGCGACATGTTCGTCGAGATTGCGATTGGTTGCCGCTATAATCCTTACATCAACCTCGACCTTCTTTGTGCCGCCGACTCTGTAAAACGATTGAGTCTCCAACACGCGCAGCAGTTTTGATTGCAGCGTCATATTCATCTCGCCTATCTCATCTAAAAACAGCGTGCCGCCGGAAGCGATCTCAAGCAGACCGAGCTTGCGTTTACGCGCGCCCGTGAATGCGCCCGCTTCATAACCGAATAATTCGCTTTCGAGCAATGTCTCTTGTATTGCCGCACAGCTTATATCGATGAAAGAGCCTCCGGCGCGCTGCGAGAAGCAGTGGATCGTGTTTGCGACAAGCTCTTTGCCCGTCCCGGATTCGCCCGTTACCAGCACGATTGCATTAGACGCTGCAACTTTGCGGACAAGCGTCAGAATGTCGAGCATCTTCTGAGAGCGGACGACAATATCGGGCGCTTTCTCTTTGTAAGTCAGGCGCGACTGGAGTATGAGATTTTCGCGCCGCAGTTGCCGTTTCTCGTGAGCCTTGTTCAGGATCGCTTCAAGCTCCTGAATATGACAGGGCTTCGTCAGATAGTCGTAAGCACCGAGCTTCATCGCCTGAAGCGCGGTTTCGACCGTAGCGTGGCCCGTCATCATCAGAACCTCAGGCGGCTGCTCCTGCCCGCGAAGCTCGCGAAGGACTTCCAGCCCGCTGCGCCCCGGCATCATAATGTCAAGCAGAGCGACATCGAATTCTGACTCGCGGGCAGTGCGTATTGCCGCCTCTGCGTCGTGAACCAGTGTGACCCGATGGCCGAGCCTCGATAACTCTTTTTGAAGCACCAGCCCGAGATTCTTTTCGTCTTCTGCGATGAGCAGATTTATGCTTGAGTTTGAACTCACAGTGCACTCTCCATTTCAAATATTCCCTCGAACGCGCGCTGCTTTGTCATCTCACCATCAGAGCCCTGATGAATCGGCAACAGCACGCGGAAGGTCGAGCCTGTTCCTTCTGTCGAATCAACCTCTATCTTTCCGCCGTGCTCCGACACGATGCCGTAGCAGACGGAAAGGCCAAGGCCCGTTCCTCGTCCGAGTGGTTTTGTTGTAAAGAAGGGGTCAAAAATCTTCGGCAATTGCGAAGCAGGAATTCCACAACCCGTATCAATGAACTCGATGCAGATGGCATGCTCGGTTTCCGACTGGCTCCGACTGGTTCTTATAGTCAGAGTCCCGACGCTCTCCATCGCGTCGAATGCGTTTGAGATCAGCGCGATGAATATCTGTTTCATCTGCCCTTCGTTGACGAATGCGTGCGTATGAAGGTGATCGAGTTCCTTGACCACTTTCATCTTGCCCAGCTTCGGATGATGCTTCACCAGAAGCAGCGTCTGCTCGATTATCTGATTGATGTCGGCGGCGTTCTTTTCCGCCTGCCGCTGGTGCGAAAATTCAAGCAGACTGTTGGTTATCGTCTTGCAGCGGAAAGCTTCGTCTCTGATTATCTGCAAATATTCGTTGTAGTCTTCGTGCAGCGCAGTCTCCTGAATATCGTCAACACGCGCAATCAGCGCCTCAGAGCATGCCGCGATGGTCGCAAGCGGGTTGTTTATTTCATGTACTACGCCCGCAGCGAGCCTTCCAATGGAAGCAAGCTTTTCTGCATGAATAACCGCTTCGTTCATCTTCTTCTGCTGAGTTACGTCTTCGCCGACAGTGATGACGTGCGTGACCTCCGCATTATCAACGCGCATGGGAATCTTGCTGATCTTCCAGACCTTTCGCTGCCCCTCGTACCACGACTCCTGCTCCATGCGCGCCATATCGCCTGAGCGGAAAACGTCTACGAATTCGTCTTCAAGCAACCGTCGCGGCTGGCGCGATAATACTTTGAAGACGTTTTTACCGAGCACCTCTTCGCGGCTGATGCCGCTGCCGCCAAGTTCGCGATTGCGATTCCAGGCCACGATTCGCATGTCGCGGTCCACGACGTAAAGCGAAACGGGAAGCGAGTCAATGATCTTTTCTATGAATCGCTTCTGTTCTTCGGCTTCGCGCGTGCGACGCGACACTTCGACCGCGAGATTGATCGACGTGTCTTTCGTCCGTTTGTAAAGTTCTGTGTTGCGGATGGCGAGGCTCAGCTGTTGGGCGACCGCGCCCAGTAATTTTTGATCGTCTGCGCTGATCGTTCGCGAGGCGCAGCTTCCGCAAATCAGCACGCCCAGCAATCTATCGTCGAACATCAGCGGAACAGAGATTTCTATGGAGATGCTCGACTCGCGGAGGAATCGTTCGACCACGCGGATCTCGACCGCAGGATGCACGCCGTGGTCGGCAGATTCCATATAACGATTCACCCTGTCTTCATCGAACCAATCCGTCTTGCTGTGCTTTTCAATTTGATGCGGCGAATAGATGGCGGAAACGAGTTGTTCGGATTCGCCGGAACTTCTGACGACGACCGCGCACACATCGCAGGCAACGCTCTTGCCGACAGAGAAAACCGCATAACCCAGCAACTCATCCATTTCGAGCGATGTCATCAGGTTATTGCCGAGGTTATAGACGAACGAAAGCTGAGCGGCGCTCTTTTTTGTTTCAACATAGAGACGCGCGTTTTCAATAGCAACGCTCAATTGATTGCATATCGTAGATAGCAGATCGGACTGTTGTCTTGGGAACGAAGATTCTTTATTGGAAAACAGACATATCGCCCCGATGATGTTTCCCTTCAGCCCGATTGGCGCGCAGACCATGCCGTGAAAGCTCGCGAGCATGTCGCCGGAAATTCCTTTTTTTGCCGAATCGGGCAGCGGCTCAAGCACGAGCGGTTGCCCGTTCATCAGCGGCGCAACCCTTGAGTGCAGATCAAGAAGCCCTTTGTGCTCGTCGTCCCCCGTGTGAAATCCTTCTGCCGCGACTATGCTCATCTGAAGCGTGTCGGCATTGCGCAGGTAGACGACTCCCGCCACAACGCTCAAATGATTGACCAGAACTGAGAGCGTGCCTTCGAGCAGGACGTTCGGCTCAAGCGAGCTTGTCAATACAGAAGAGACGGCATGAAAGACGTTCAGTTGCTCGAACCGCTCTGTCCTTTCGCGCTCGTTGCGCCAGGCGCGGACATGCGAACGGACGCGCGACAGCAACTCTGCCCTTTGATAAGGGCGTGGAAGGTAATCCGTCACTCCGCGATTAAGGCAGGCGACTTTATCCTGCGTGCGCTGACTTTTAGAGATCACAAGGATAGGAAGTTCTGAGGTCGGCCTGTTGGATTTTGTCTCTTCGCAAAAATGCAGAGCTTCGCGCGCCCATTCTACGCGCCGCAGCCCGTCGCCCGAATCATCCGCGGCGGGTTCGTAGTAACTATCGTTCAGGCGAGATGCCGCTGGCTCTATGATAACAAGCGCGATGTCTTGAGCGATGACCTGTTGGCGGGCAGCCTCAAAAGAGGTCAGGAAATGTGCTGTGTACCCGGAGGCCGCGAGCAACCGTTCGATGGCGCGGGCGGACTTGGTTTCATCTCCGAGGATGAGGATACGACCCTCTAACCCATGCGGGTTGGACATACGTGAGCCTGCTATTGAGTTGGGGCTAAATCACGTTTAGGGGCAGTTTTCGCAAAAGTCTCAACTCAGGATGCCGTGAATCTAAGTCATTTTGACCTTCCTGTCAACAAAAATGTCAAAATGAAGGAAAGGCAAGGGCTATTGAGTTTTGATAATGATGATTACAGACGCTCACCGCAGAGACGGCGGGGGCGCTGAAGATAAGCGCATCAAGGGACATACGGCGTCTTTGCAGTGTGCCGGTTGTCAAAAAGGCGTTGCTGCTTCAGGCTGGCTTTCGCGCTTTGAGCAGGGTCTCTGCCGCTTCAATGGCTGCATCTTTGTTGCCCTGAAGGTCTGCTATAGTCAGGGCAACTACCTTGTCAGGCTTGACGCCTGCGCCTTCAAACTTCTGGCCGCGCGGCGAAACATACTTCAATTCGCTGACGGCAAGCTCGCTGCCGCCTTCCATCTTTTTGAACCTCGTGATCCCAAGCACGCATCCGCAACTCTGGCGACCTATGATCATCGCGCGTCCGTTCTCCTGCATCACTCCGGAAAACAGCTCTGACCCGCTGCCAGAGCCTTCATTGACAAGAATGACGACCGCTCCCTTATAGACCTGCTCGTCTCGCTCTGTGAAAAGCGTAATCGCTTTGCCTGAGCGGGCGATGAACTGGCCGAACGGCACGCGAGCGTTGAAAAAATAGCTGGCAATCCTGATGACTTCGTTTGCCTCGCCGCCCGGATTGCCGCGCAGGTCAATGATTACACCGGGCGTGTGCTTGAACATTTCGAGCACGCGTCTGAATTCTTTATGCACGGGCGATTTCCAGAGGTTGAGTTTGATGTAGCTGTAGCCGCTTGCAAGACGACGCGATGTGATTTTTGCTATATCCGCGACGATATGACGAGTAAGAGTCACCTCTACAAGTTTTTCCTCTTCGTCTTCAAGTCCCAATTTCACAATTGTACCCGGCTCGCCGTCCAGAAGTTTTCCATATAGTCTGAGCTTTTCGGCGCGCTCTGAGGACGTGCCGCCTATCAGGCTCTGCGTTTCTCGGAGTCGCTCCTGAACAGGCTTCCCGTCAATTGTGCGAAGCACCATACCGTTTTCAACGCCCGCGCTCGCGGCTTCCGAATCGGGCTCTACGCCTGTGATTACCACCTGCCCTTCGACTTCGTAAATGGAGACGCCTGCGCTGACGGCTTTCAACTGCTCTCGCTCTCTACGCTCTCGCGGAGTGTGAAATCGTGTGTGCGCGTCGCGCAGCTCGCCGACCATCTTTTTCATCAGAGCATAGAACTCGTCGTCGCTTTTAACCGAGTGAACGAGCGGGAGATAGCGGTCGCGTACCGCGCTCCAGTCAACTCCGTTGAAAGCAGGGTCGAAATATTTTTCGTTTACCGTTTCCCAGACATCTTCAAAAACCTCTTCGCGATCATGTCTGGAAAGCTTCTCCCAATCCTGCGAATGATCAACGGCTATGTCTGACGCAGCATTAAATTGCCCGAATCCGGGACTGGCAAGGATTGCGAGCAGTAGCAGAATGGTAAATGCAGATCGTACGAATGAGGCTTGTGCGAAGGGGGCGCGGCGGTTGACGAACATCAGTTCTCCTCTTTTATTGACCGATGCGATTGAGCGCACCGGGTTGCTCACTTTGATGATAGCAAAGGAAGATTTCTCATTACTACAACGATTTGATGAGCGAGCGGTGGTAAAAGTTGATAACAACATATAAAAGTAGCTGCCCTGCCAAGTTGACTCGCATCGCGGGCGATTGGTAATTTGTAAGTTGGTCACCTGAAAGCTCGAAATACGAAAGGACATCCATATGCTCCCTCCATTTCAAAATGAACCGCTTCTGGATTTCTCAAACGAGCGCAATGCAGCCGCGATGCGTGAAGCCATTGCGCAGGTCGAATCGGAGTTTGGCCGCGAGTATCCGCTCGTGATCGGCGGCAAACGTTATACGACAGGCGATATGCTTGCTTCGCCCAACCCCTCGAACTACGACGAAGTCGTCGGGCTGGTTCACAAAGCGACGGTCGAGTTGGCAGACAAAGCCATCGAAGAAGCGACAGCGGCTTTCCGCGAATGGAAAACGGTCGCGCCGGAAGTTCGCGCACGTTTCCTGCTGAGGGCTGCCGCCTTGCTCAAAAAGCGCAAAGCCGAATTCAGCGCGCTGATGGTGCTCGAAGTCGGCAAGTCGTGGGCAGAGGCGGATGCGGATGTGGCCGAAGCGATAGACTTCTGCGAGTTCTACGCGCGCGAGATGATTCGTTACAGTGGCGCTCACCCGCTGACTCCGATGCCCGGCGAACAGAACGAGCTTTATTACATACCTCTGGGCGTCGGCATAGTCATCCCGCCCTGGAACTTTCCGCTTGCCATCATGGTCGGAATGACGATGGCTTCGGTCGTCACGGGCAACACGGTCGTACTAAAACCATCGAGCGACAGCCCCGTAATCGCAGCGCGGTTCGTCGAGTTGCTCGAAGAGATCGCGCTACCGCCGGGTGTTGTCAACTTTTTACCGGGCAGCGGCGGGCGCATCGGCGATTATCTGGTGGGCAGCCCTCGCACGCGCTTCATCGCCTTCACAGGCTCGAAGGAAGTGGGCCTGCACATAAACGAGCTTGCGTCGAAAACCGCAGAGGGGCAGTTGTGGATAAAGCGCGTTGTGGCTGAGATGGGCGGCAAAGACACAATCATCATTGACGAGACTGCAAATCTGGACGAGGCTGCCGAGGGAGTGACGGCGGCGGCATTCGGATTTTCAGGCCAGAAATGTTCCGCCTGCTCGCGCGTAGTCGTGGTCGAAGAGGTCTATGACAAATTGTTAGAGCGAGTCGTTGATCGCACGAATAAGCTTCGAGTCGGGCCTACGCGAGAGCAGGAAAACTGGATGGGGCCTGTTTCGAGCAAGAGCGCATATGAATCGATCTCCAATTACATCGGTATCGGAAAAGGCGAAGGCAAACTGCTCGCGGGCGGCGGTCCGGTTGCAGAAGTTCAGAGCGGATGGTTTATCAAGCCGACCATCGTGGGCAATGTTGATCCGATGGCCCGCATCTCTCAGGAAGAGATTTTCGGCCCCGTGCTTTCGGCTTTCAGAGCTAAAGATTTCGATGCGGCTTTAGAGATCGCAAATAATACGCAATATGGCTTGACTGGCGCGGTCTATAGTCAGGAGAGAGCACGATTGGAACAGGCGCGCCGCGATTTTCACGTCGGTAACCTTTACTTGAATCGCAAATGCACGGGCGCGTACGTTGATGTGCATCCGTTCGGCGGGTTCAATATGTCGGGGACAGACTCGAAAGCGGGCGGGCGCGATTATCTGATGTTGTTTATGCAGGCGAAGACGGTTTCAGAGAAGTTGTAAAAAGTAAATTCTACGGGCGGCTCTGCGGGAGCCGCCCTCAAACTTCTTTATTGACCATCCTTTTGCCACGCGGCTATCTTTATTCATTATGATCAAATCAGCATTGGCCCTTATCCTAAGCATATCCTTTGTTGCTGTGGCCCAGACGCAGCAGGCGAAACCGGAAACAAAGCGTCCTGTGCCGCCACAGCAGAGTGCGGCAGGCTTCATACTTCCGGCTGATGTGAATGTTCGCATAGAGCCGGATTCGCGGATGTTCGTATTGATGGCTGCAATCAATGTCGCGGGCTTTGATTACGAGTCGAGCGGGCAGCCGCTTTCGCTGGCTCGCACAGAGATCCGCAAAGACCTCGCAAAGCTCGACCCGCAGCTAAAAGCGAAGCTCGCGGCGTTTTACAAAGCTCATCGTCGAGCCGGAGTCGATGAAGCTACAGACGCGGCTCGCTACGCGGCTTTGAGTCTGCTGATGACGCCTCCGCCCGCGTTTTCAATCTACACGCCGCGCGACCAGTCGCTGCCCCCGGACCTGGAACCATTACTTGAATTCATCCCACTGGTCAGAGAGTTTTATATCAAGAGCGATATAAAGAACCTCTTACCGAAATATAGCCTGACGGGCGAAAAGTACGCGGCGGCTTATCGCCAGCCTGTGGGCGAGCTGATCTATCAGACGCTCGACTACTTTCACACGAACCCTGAAACTATCATTAACATGCGCCCGCTCGTGATTACCCAGACCGATCCCGAATCTAAAAGCAAAAAGAAGGACCCGAAGATCGTGGCTCGCAATCGCACGCGACAGGTCTTCGTGATACCCGACCCGCTCGGAGCCTTCAACGCCGCTTTCATTCGGGGTGATATATTGAATCAAAAGGAAGACCTGCTGGCCCGAAGAGTGGGCGATGATTACATCGTGATTGTAGGCCCGTCGAGGACGGTTAATCTGGATGCGATACGCCAGGCATTGATACGTTTCGTGATCGACCCGATGATCGAGCGTCACTTGAAAGCTTCGCTCGAATACAAAGATGAGATCGTCAAACTGGCTGCGTCTGTGCCAACGGCTTCAAAGCAGTTCGGGTCGAGCGTATATCTGATAACCAGAGAATCGCTGGCGCAGGCGGCAGAGTCCAGATTGCGACGCATACAGGCGACGACAGGCGGCGCTGCCTACAGCGAAGACGATGCCGCTTATGACATGGCTCAGTCCTATCTTCGAGGGGCAGTTCTGAGCTTCCATTTTTACGACGCGCTCAAAGGGCTTGAGCAGGTCGGTATAAGCATAGAAGCCTTCTTCGACCAGATGGTCGCGACGACGAAATTTGACCGCGAGGCCGGGCGCGCAAAAGAATTTGAAGCCGTAGTCGAGCGCGTCGCTGCTGCGCGGCGCGCGAGGACTGCGAAGAACGAGGCGGAGCCGGTCGAAGCCGTTATCGGCCCGGTTGCCAAAAGGATTCTGATGTCGGACGACTTGATTCGACAGAAGAAATTCGGCGAGGCGAAAAACCTGTTGGAATCCGTTATTGCCGCCTCACCCAACAACGCGCGGGCGCTTTACGGCATGGCGCAGGTCGTAAGCCAGACCCCTTCCGCCGTCGAACTCGATCCGAAGGCGGACGAGGACGACAAGATTCAATCGCAACATGACAGGCTCGAACAATCCATAAAGTTATATCGCAGAGCGATTGAGAACGCCTCGCCGGAATCCGAATCCTGGCTGATTCAATGGAGCCACGTTTTGCTCGGTCGAATCTATGACTTTCAGGAGTTCCGCGCGGACGCTGTCATTGAATACGAAAAAGCGATTGCGATGGGCGAGATTCCGAACGGCGCATTCAAAGAGGCCAATGAAGGCAAACAACGCCCTTACGGGCAGAAGAACTGATGTCGGGCGTCGGGGGTCGGTCGAGATCAATCTGTCAATTCCGGGCCTGAATCTGAATTTCTTTTGTCATTATTGACACCCGGCCCCCGACGCCCGACACTCGACACACGGCTTATCAACTCTTGACGCATTTATTGCAAGGGGTTATTATCGTCGCCGTGCCGGAAAAGTAAAACGAGCGATCCTGTACCTGCCCAAAATAATAAGTAAAGAAAACCTCACGCTAATACTGGCTTCATAAGGAGAGATGGGATATGTCTGTCAGTCTGGCGGAAAATAGCTCTGACGATGTGCGTGTGATTGCAGGCGACAAGCTTGTGCTTCGCCTGAGCGCGTACGACCCGAATGGCATAAAGAAGATTTATGTGCAGTGCTTTCAATTCAGTATGGGTAGTTCAACCAAACTCAAGCTTGCTGTTGGCGAACTTGCTATCCCTCCTGAGGACTTTTTCTCAAGAGGGAGCTTTGAAATCTCAATCGAGATTCCCGAAAACGCGGCGCTTGGAAAATGGGGCGTGCAGGTGGTCGAATTCACAAACCTGCGCGGCTACAAATCGTCGTTCTACAGAGGCCACGGGAAATTCGACAACATCGTTTTTGAGGTTATCCCGCCTCCAAGCAAGGAAGACGAGTTGCTGCGATTCACGGGAGTCGAAATCGCTGGCGGCGACCGCTGCGCTTAACTGTTCGGAGTACCGCCTTCAGGCGGACGTTATAGATTCTGCCTGAAGGCGGTATTCCGAACATCTCTTCTCATTGTGTGGGCACGCTGGCGAGCAATTCGTTGATCGCGTCGTCGGGCGATAAACCCTTTGCTTCTGCGTGGAAGCTCATGATTATTCTATGTCTGAGGACGGCGTAGGCCAGGGCTCGTACATCGTCGAATGAGACAGTGAACCGGCCATCCAAAAGCGCGCGGGCTTTTGCGCCTAATAAAAAAGCCTGCCCGGCGCGCGGGCCTGCACCCCACTTGATCCACTGGTCGGTGAAGGGAAGCGCGTCACTGGTTCCCGGCCTGCTCGCCCTGATAAGCCGTGTGACATAGTCGATAATGTTGCCTGCCGCAGGTATGTCGCGGACCACCTCGTGAATCTGCATTACGCGCGCGCCGTCAATCACGCGATTGACGCTTGCCTGTTGTGCCGAGGTCGTCTGCGCAAGTATGACCATCTCTTCATCACGCGCGGGGTAACCAATCTCTACATCGAAAAGAAAGCGGTCCAACTGGGCTTCGGGCAGAGTGTATGTGCCTTCAAGCTCAATCGGGTTTTCTGTCGCAAGCACAAAGAAAGGCTCGGTCAGTTCATAGCTGATACCTGCGACAGTCACCTGATGTTCCTGCATGGCTTCGAGCATTGCCGATTGAGTCTTTGGCGGCGTGCGGTTGATTTCGTCCGCAAGTATTATGTTGGCAAATATCGGGCCCGGAATAAATCTGGTCACGCGGCGGCCTGTCGTGTGGTCTTCTTCGATTACCTCTGTGCCTAGAATGTCTGACGGCATGAGGTCAGGCGTGAATTGTATCCGCTTGAAATCCAGATCCATCGCGTTCGCAATGGTCTTGATGATGAGCGTCTTGGCAAGCCCCGGCACTCCTCTGACTATGCAGTGGCCACCAACAAGCAGGGCGATGATTATCTGATTTATGACCTCGCGCTGTCCGACTATGACTTTCGATATCTCTTTTTCGAGCCGACGAATATGATCGGGAATCTCGTCGAGCAACGCGCTTTTGTCTGCGTCCGTCAGGACTGGGGGGTCGCGTCTGGCCATAGCGGTTGATAGGCGCGCACGGTCAGCGCTGGTTTGCAACTCTCGGATTCGCTTTGTCGTAACTTTGAAGCATCTCGAAAGCGACTTTGATGGGCACGCCAAAATTCGAGCCGCCGAAGCTCTGATTGCCGTCGATGGTTGTGAGTATCGCGGAATTGATGGCGATAACGCGGCCATCGCGATCAAACATGGGACTGCCCGACCCGCCTTCGGTTGTCTGCGCGCTGTGCACGATTTTACCGGGCAGCGCGTCGCTGATAGTTCCCGTCGTCGTGAGCGGTCTCACAAGCCCGCGCTCTGCCAGCCCTTCGGCCACGTCCGTTGCAGATCGTCCGTGGAGTTTTAGAATCTCGCGCTTCTCCCCGTCTTCGATGCGCTGGAGCAAGCCGTCCACGCCCGTGGGAAATCCGAGCAGCACGACAGGCTCGCCTATCATCGAACTGGGTTCTTCGTTGCTCATTGGCATCACAGGCAGCGCCGCATCTCTCTGCTCGAACTTGCAGAATGCAACATCGTAACGCACGGAAGTAGTCGCGACCTTTAATTCAAACGCCGCTTTGATCGAAGGAAAGAACGCGACGAGAGAGTCAAGTCTTGCGGAAAATCCTGTGCCCTGCTCCTGAAGAAGCTGAGCGACGCGGTCATTGGCCCACGGCTGAACTACATGCTTGTTTGTGGCGATCATCCCTTCTTCGACTACGAACCCCGTACCTGTGTAATCAACCTGATAGGGGGGGCCTGCTCCATCGACCGACACAAGCAGGTGCCCGCTCTTATCAATCGGCGAATCATAAGCGCTGTCGGCGCTGTCATAGCGCAGCGCGCGACCAGTACCGCGTTCGACAAAGCTGTAGCTGCCGACGATCAGGCAAACGCCGGGGCTGTAGACCTCGGCGATTTTTTGAGTCGAGCGGCGCATCTGATCGCTGTCTTCTCTCAAACGTTCAATCTCAAGCGCCTGTTTATTGATTAATTCCTGTGCCTTGTCGCGTTCGGCCTTTTCGGCTGCGACCTGATCCCGCAATCCTTCGGTTTTGTTTGTGAGGCGGACGAGCGTGATCATTCCAAACAGAAGAACCCCGCAGAGCACCATCGCGATGAATGCGAAAATTGCTACGCCAAGCCATTTCGCACGCCTCGGAATCTCTGCCCAGAGGCTTGCCGTCAGTTCCTTGACGAACAGCGTTGCGGTCAGCGGATGAACCGATTGGCCTGGCAGGTTTTCGACCGCCCCCGTTCGGCGCCGGGTGAGGGCTGTCGCGGAAAAGTTTTCAGGCATTACCTGAAACAGAACGCTTGCGCTCGACAACCCGTGACCGAAATGGAGCGTATCACCGTCTCTAAGGACATGGCCCGCGCCCGATTCGTCCGGTGGAAGCGCCTCGCCGTTGACAGTGATCTCAAGGCTGTTTCGCTCAACATGAGGAACGAAATGAAAAATATTCTCGTCGTCGTAGATGTCTGCAAGCACGGCATTAGGCAGAGAACCGCCCTCTTCGGGCACGAGTTTTAAATCGCTCGCGTCCGATGTGCCGACGGTGACGTGGTTTTGAGTGAATATTCTTGTCTTACCTTTCTCGGTTCCCGAAAGGTAAACAAACATCAAGCGGCTCATTTTATATCTGCTTTATTTTCAAATATTTACAGGTCGTGTTATGCCCTAGTGTGTCCTTGGTGTGTCCATTGTGCTCGTGTCTGCATAACTCACGTCAATAAGATAGCTGATTTACCGGGATTTGTCGAAGATTCAAATATCCGCAATTTGCGGATATTCCATGGAGCCTACCCTTCGCGGGTCTCTGCTTCGGGCGTAGCGGGCGCGAGAATCATATCCGCTATGCGGTCTGATGCGGCAGCTTGCATGCCGGGCAGAACATGAGCGTAGATGTCGAGCGTCGTCATCACACGTGAATGCCCAAGGCGCTCGGCTATGACTTTAGGGCTTTCGCCGGACGCAAGAAGGATCGTCGCGCACGAGTGGCGAAGATCGTAGAGGCGGATCGAAGCGGGCAGCCCTGCCTGTAGCAGCAGCGGCTTGAAATATCTGACCGCGATATTTTCACCCTTGAGCGGGGTGCCGCGCTTTGATGGAAAGATCAGATCGCCGTCCTGGTACTTATCGCCCTGCTTTAATCTGTATTCGAGCTGCGTCCGGCGGTGCGCGGCCAACTCCGTGACGAGAGACTTCGGAAGCGGAATCGCTCGACGGCTGACCGCAGTCTTCAGGTCTCCCATGTAGTAGCCGCCCGATCTCCTCCAGACGATGTTGCGGCTGATCACGAGTACGCCCGACTCGAAATCGAGATCCTTCCATTGCAGGCCCAGATACTCGGAAGGTCGCAAGCCGGTCACTATGGCGAGCGTGAGCATTAGCCCATGCTTGCTCGACTTCGCGGCTGCGACGAAGCGCGCGGCCTGTTCGGGAGAAAGCGCCTGCATCTGCTTTCTGGGCACGCGCGGCGGATCGACGAGCTTGCATGGATTCTGCGAGATCATTCGAAGTCTGAGTGCTTTGTTGAGCGCGGTCGATAGTATAGTGAAGGCGAACCTGGCCGAGCGCGCGGATAAGCCCTTGTCAAACAGTCCGGCAAGCATCGATTCAATGTGCGCCGGGCGTAGCGCGCTCAGCTTTTTTTCACCTATATACGGTTTGATATAAAGCTTACAGGTTTGTGTGTAGTTATCATGCGTGCTGATCGTGACCTTGCTCTTTACAATATCAAGCCACTTGTCGAGATACGCGGAGATCGATAGCGGCGACGCTTCGATTAGCAGCCCCTTGTCTCGCTCGCTCAGGACCTGACGCAGGTACGTCTCCGCGTCAGTCTTCGTGCCGTGTATCATCTTGCAGTGATCCGGGCGCGTCTCGCTGCCTGCCCGCCTGCCTTGTACCCGGACAAGCCATTTGCCCTTGCCGCGCGGCGATATCTGGCCCGGACCGCTCCGGCGTTTTTGCCTCTTAGGTTTTGCGTCTTCTGATGTGCTCACAGGTTTACCTCTCGATTTCCGCACGCTGCGGATTTTGCTTTTGAGCTATCTGAAGTAGAAGAGTACCGCAGGCAATTGCTGCGCACGTCAGCCCGATGCCAACCCAGGCTAACCCCCTCATTCCATATATCAAAAAATCATAGGCATCGCCGCCCACGATCTTATCGACCGCTGATATCTTCCCGTAGATTTGATAAAGACCCACTCCGATAAGTATCGGTGAGAGAAGCAGCAGGATTACCGCGATCCACTCACCGGCCGGACGATATTCACCTGAAGGCGTGTTGTAGTCTCGGACCAGTTTTGCTTTACGTAGGAATTCATCGCGCTCGCCTCTGAGTGAATCTTGTAAACTGACAGGCAATGCAGCATCACAGTGTATACAGCTTTCGATAGCTCCTGAATACTGCGAGCCGGATGAACTCTTATTGCAGGAAGGGCAATTGATCATGCTCACCTCGATGATTACTTATTGTGAAAACCGCACGGCGTCACCTTCGCCATGCCAGGATTCGGTGTCCCACTTAAAACTGAATAACTGCTCAAGCCAGGAGTGCGCCTTCTGTCCGTAGCGAAAGTTCATGACTACATTTGCATTGACAGCTTTGGCTTGCCGAGCCAGAGATTTTTTCACCCTGTCCAGATTGGCATTCTGTAGTGATATCTCAACATGAAGATGCCTGATGCGCTCGGCTCCGCCGATCTCCTGCTCGGTGAAAAACACGCCGTCGAACTCTACGCCCTTTACACCATACCGGTCCTCCATTATTTATCCCGTTCGAGCACGACGATCAATTCTTCCCTGCTACCAGTAAAGGAGGGAATATTTGCAGTAGCCGTGGAAACGACGCGCCAGCCCTGCGATGCGTAGGAATTAATCGCGGCCTCCAGTTTCTCGGGATCGAACTTGCCAGCAAAGAACCGGTCCTTCTGTGTTAGAACTTTGTATTCCTTCATATGAAGTCTCCTTGCATCAGCGGATTCATTTTTTCTTTTTTGCGCAAGCGCTCTCTACCTTACCCAGCAAATCACTTAAACCGCGAACGTCGAACTGCGCTATTACAGTAGTTGAGTTGAAAGGAGTAAATTCGAAGAGCATCGTCTTAGCTTGAGATATCTTACGAGCGATCTCCATAGCGCGTTGAGAAAATAACGCCTCGTTGTCCGTCGACTCGACCCACTTCTGAGTAATTGGCTGCTTGTCGTCAAGCCTGATTCTGACAGTGTTCCCGCCTCCGTATTCAACTGTTGCGGCCATGCCAGTCTGAACATACAAGTCAATTGAGCGCTCCTTGCATCGGATGATTAAGATAGGCGTGACCTTCTTATTGGGCCAACCCTCGATAGAGTTGTCGGCCTTCAGGCTGAGAGTGTAGGATGGGGAGCTATCCATCTCTGATGTTCCCGCCCAGCCAGTCCATTTCACTTTTTCAACAGGCGGCGTAATAGTAAGGCCGTTAGACGCCGCCGATTCAGTAGCGACAGTGGGTGATGGCAATGAGATCGACCCGCCTGATTGCGGAGTAGCCGTGAAAGTGCTTGTGCTCGCAGTATCGGAGTTGTTACCTCTCAGCGATGATATTAAGATCACAAGTAGGACTACTCCACCTATGGCAGCAAAGATTTTTAGCGCGGGTTTCTGATCCGCATTTAACACGGGTTGAGCTAGATATGTCGTAACAGGAACACCGCACCCATTACAGTACTGAGAGCCTATTGGATTATCCTTCCCGCATTTAATGCATTGCATGTTTTATTCTCCATAGGCGTAAACTTCGGCGCGCCCGCTCACCGCAAAGGCTTATCACCTTAAAGTGTTGGCCGGACGCCGCGTTGAGCTAATCCCCTTTCGCGTGTTTTCGAGCCTCATCATCTTGATATTGAATCTGCTTGCCGGTGCGAGCCTCAACGCTTGCGAGCATCGTTCGCACGATGTCTTTGCCAAGCTCGAACACTCCGGCCTGCTGCTTGCCATCATCGTTCATATAGGTGATCGTCAGATAATGTTTTCGCTTTTTAGAGAACAACGCGATAGGCGATATAAGGATTGCCATCGCGACTCTGCGTCCGGCTTTCTGACCATACTCAAGCTCTGTCACTTTATCGTAGGGTATCGAAAGTTTTCCGTTCTTATAGTCGAATGTCCATGCCTTTTCATCTGTCGTAGAGGATACGCCCTCCGTGCCTTCTTTGATGCTGGTGATTGTCCCGCCGATGTAAGCGGTCTTTTTGCTGCCGAGACCGGCGCTGGCTGTGACTGATAGGATGCAGATTAATACAAGGCTGAGAGATGTGATTCTTTTCATTGGCAAACTCCTTAAAGGATTGAGGTCAAATCTTGAAAGTTATGCGAAACCCGATTGAACTGTTACGAGCGTAACGGCAGCCAATATAACACGCCCGCCTGAAAAATCAAGCGTGCGACAGTTGGTAGTGGAGTATTCTTGTGTTGAGACTCATCAATCAACACCTGCCTGCAAAATAAAGCGGCGAGCTTTTACACCCGCCGCGAAGCCTCCAAGAAAGTTATTACTTACGTTTATCTTTCAGTGCCAGATAAATCTGGTATCCTGAAAGAACAACGCTGACAATAGCGAGAACAAACCCCGCTTCCGTCATAGCGTATTCCTTTCTGGAGGAAAAACGTATGAGGATTTGATGATTTTTCGATCATCATATTTAACTATGACTAGGCGGGAAAGGGATGTCAATTACTATCAGTGGCCAGAAAGAGGAGGGCGCAGTGGTCTATCTTTCCGCGCGTTTAATTATGACGGACAGGGGCATGTCGAGTGCCTGAGCGATGCGATAAGCGATTTCAATAGATGTGTTTTTCTTGCCGAGTTCTATTGTGCTTACGTAGGTTCGGTCTATGCCTGCAAGCTCGGCCAGCTTCTCTTGCGATAGGCCCTTTTGCTCGCGGAATATTTTTACTGACTCACCGAAACTGGACCTTATGTTTTTCCCTGATGTTCGCGACATAGCCTAATAGCTGGCTATGCTATGCAATCATAAGCGGGCGTCTCTACGGACGATTGAATTCAGGATTTAAAATTTTTTAATAATTCCTGTTTCGGATTCGTTGACTTTTAAATTGAATAGTATTATAAAATGGACGCACCAGAGGTAAGGCAAACCACTATCGGGCCGCCGTTCACTGCGGCAGATCAAGCGGGTTAATCAGCATTTCGAGCTAAAGAGCTAAGGAATTAAGTTCGCAACCGTGCAATCACAAGAAGCGTAAACAGGGTCAGCATCATGCCGGAACCAAAATCAACCGTGCCAGCTTTCGGACCTGTTTTAGTTTTCGGGTTAGCTGTGCGCCCATTGTCACAACCGGGGCCACCGCACTCGCAGTAGTCCAACACACATCCGGGGTAGCCGCAGGTGCAGTACGCTCCACTTCCCCCTACGTGACCGGCGATGGTTGTATTGGCTATTGGTGAACTAATGACTAGAAGCAACGCAACAACAAAAGCTCTAACAAATTTCATTACCTTTTCTCCTTATTTTCGGTATCTTGACGAGCAATCAAAGCTCATCGAGTTATGTAGCTTTCTGTGCTCTACTAAGGATTTTCTTACGTTGAGTCAAATAGCCAGCGAAATTGATAGTCCTGCTGGAACTTACTATCACTTGCTATCTAAGAACCATTCAGACCCAAGTCTCTTTGCTATTAACAACCTGCAAGACTGTTACATAGGCAGAAGCTTGGTGAGCATGGCTATAGCCGTAAGGAATAAGGGAGAACTTGACTACGCATTTCGTCTCTGCCTAGAAGCTATAGAGTTAGCTCAACGATGGAATGATCCTATCGCAATGTATCAGGCGCAGCAGCAAATAGCGATTATTCAATCCGAAAAAGGGAACCATCCAGAGGCGTTACAGTGCCTAGAAAACGCATTTCCTTTGGTGCGGTTTATAGCAAAGACACGACCGGCCTGGTACTATGATTATTTAAACAGTAGAGCCTTTGAGCTGACTGAATTAGGCAGGCTTGTAGAGGCTCGTTATAACATCGAAATTGCCCTTGCATCCCCATTCTGCTCTGCGTATCATGGCTGGCTCGAAACGAGCCGGGGGATAGCTGAGAAGCAGGAGCAGCGCCCGTCGCATTCGATTATCAGTGGGATAAATTTTAATTACGATAATGTCAGAGAGTTTGATGACGCGCGCCCTGTCCGCCATTCACAGCCTCAAGTATCCAAGGGTATCGCGACAGTAAGCAGCCTGACAGAGCATAAAGAAATGGCTAAGAAGAGCAACCCAAAAGAACCTGCAACAGAACCGAAGCAAGAGCCTACCGAAGATTACGTCCACCTCGAAAAGCGAGCCGAGCTTCATAGGATCATTGCCGATCCTGATACGACTGGCGAGCAACTTGAAGAATTACTCAGACACTATGAACAGATGAAGAGTAAGCAGACAGAGCAGAAGTGAGCTTGATCGTCAGCTATATCCCTTATTTTCTCTTGACTTGAGTAGGAAATTTTCTTACACTTGCCTTTGTCATTACTTACATTATTTTAGTGATTTTCCTGTAGCAAATAATTGACAGGGTTGATAGAATCAAAAATGTGCAGAATAAGCAGATTGTACAGTATAAGCAGATTTTGCACTCTTGATATTTTGAAAAAAAACCGGGAAGCCACTACTCCCCGGTTTTGAATTAGACTATGGCGGGATATAGAGAATCAGTACAAATCCCGAAATAGTTGTGAAAGCGATTAAAATCGCTCCCTTTTCTCCGATGATAATTGTCATCGGTTACAACCTCCTTTTTGATAATGCCAGTGAGTAACCACTGGCCTCTGCTGATGCAGAGACAGAATCGGGAAGGAGGAAAACCCGAATAGTAAAAAAATCAAAGGCTACCCGAAAACGGTAGCCCTTATTTTATTCGTTCTCTTTTTGTTTCGCAACCTTATCCGGCCTTGCTTTAATAGCTTTCTAGGCTATTTCTTTCCATCTTTCAGTTGATAGTTTCGCCGCTGTAGCTTTCCCGCCTTTGAGTAGATTTTGTATTCGTTCGTTTGAGTGATTCCTTAGCTAAACCTTGAACCTGCTGATATCATTTTCCCTCTGTCGTCATGCTTGTTTCCGCTTTCTTTCGGAAGCATCCGGCTTTTGCTTCGCGTGGAACGCTTCGAGTGTATTATTGTTCAGTTGTTTTATAAGAAATTCTTTGAAAGCTTTATTGCCAATTCTATCTTTTAACAAATCTAATTCAGCAGCAGCATAACTCAATAGCGCTTCTTTCCTGATAGTATCCCTATCGGTTAGGGACGTATGATTAGAGTCATCGCCAGCTTGGTTCACCTTGTCGAATTTAAGAAAGAACTCCATAGGGCGGTGTGTTGCTTCGCTGATTTTTAGCAACCATTTCTCAGGCGAACTTTGGCCCTTTTTCCAATCGCTTAAATTGTGCTTAGTAGCGCCGATGCACTTAGCTATATCTACATGCCTAGTTAATCCTAACTCTTCTTCAAAGGCTTTCATTACGAGACCATAGATCGCACGATTTCGAGGCCCATTTGGGAAGTTAGAATTTTTCTCATTTCTTCTTGACATAAGTTAGAATTTTTCCTACAATGCTGCCGGTTACTTATCTACCGGGAGTCACTATAGCTATGAACTATCGTGAAATCAAGATTTTGCTGATTCAGCACGGCCTGACTGTAAGGAAGCTTGCGGAGGCCATTAACGAGCGGCCAACTGCGGTAACGCAGACCATTACTTACGCCCGTCCATACCTGCGAATCAGGCAGAAAATCGCGGCCTATTTCAATAAGCGCGTCGATGAGATTTTCGACGCAAGTATCCAGTGCGGTCCTATCAATCCGCCGAAGACTCGCAGCGCGGAGGCCGCATGAAAACCAACCCACGCGCAAACTATCGCCACAGCGGGCGCAGTGGCCACGCCGACAGGCCGAGCTATCACCGCCCGCGCCGTTCGCGAATGACCGCCTCGGAGAAAGCCGAGCAGCGCGCGAAATTTGACCGCGAAAACGACGCAGCGCAGGAACGACTGCGGCAGGCGATGGCGAAATCATTCGGGTGGTGTGAATTGTGAAATGGATTATCGAGCTTCTCAGCGGGCCGATGGATTGGCCGCCGACCTGGGCAATATTTCTCGCGTTACTCGTCGGCGCGATCATCGGGCCGACCATCGGCAACGCGACAGCGAAACGATGGATTAAGTCATGCGACTGAAAGGTAACTTCTAATGAGCGATCAATCACGAGCTGCCTCCCTGCGAATTAACGAAGCAATGTGCGCTGCGTGCGAATCGAAGGCCGCGCGATTCTTCGGCGGCTGCTTTGCGAGATCGAGTGCGGCGTTTGCGATCAGCAGTCGCAGCAGATCGCGCTCCTGCGCTCGTCGATTAATGAGCGCGATCAGAACTTTTGCAACCTGCCTGATGAGGGTTGTCGCGACGGTACAGATCGCGAGTATAGCGGCGAGTTCGAGTTTATCCATTACGAGAGGTGACTCCTATGCCGTGTGATATTCCGCTTTCCTGGGTAGCAATGGCGATTCTGATACCCACTCTGGTGGGAGTAGTGGCCGCCGCGTATGTGGTTTCAAGGTTTATGGACACTATTGTCGATGCTGCAAAAAAGCAGTTGAAAGAACAGTCGGACCTGCGCATGGAGGCTATGAGCCGCGATGAATAGATCTTCAATTTCTCCCGAGCTGATTCAAAAGGCGCTTGAGCTATCGCAGCAGCGGATCGAGCGCTGCGAGGTCGAGCCGGGCCTGATCGAATACTACACGCCCTGCGCGAGCGGCAAGCACGAACATCATATCGTGACCGTAGCCGCTGGCCGGGCCGTGTGCGATTGCCCTGCGTTCGTGTTCTGCAAACACCTGCTGGCCTCTGTCGGCAGACCGGCCCTGGTCGCGGTCCAGCAGTTGAGATGGGCGCGCGAGCTTTTAGAGGTGGATGAGATCGTCTCGTTTCACGTGGAAGCCCTGCGCGGCCTTCCGGAGTCGCTGAAGGCGCTTGTGCGGTCGGAGATATCCGTCGCGCGCCGCAGGATCGAAGCTCAGACGGAAAGGCAGGCCGCATAAGATGAGTCGCTGCGCGGTGAAAGTCATAGAGGTGGAGCCGCTGTTGATCCCCGGCAAAGAGGTCGCGCGCCTTCTTGGTGTCTCCTACGAGGCTGTGATGCACGGCGACGGCATCTGCGCGCAACTCGTCAAGGTTGATGTCGGCAATCCGAAAAGTACGCGCGCACGCTGGAATTTCGATTATGCGCAAGTGATGGAGATAGGCAGGCGCGAACTCGAAAAGGCCCACAGGCAGCAGGCATGGAGGCGGGACCGGAACGCCGAAGAAGAGTAAACAGTTTCGCGGCGTAAATGCGCCGTGATTAGTCGGGCGGCGGACCATTGCCGAACCGCTCCGCCGCCCGACTCTACAATCAGGGGATAAACATGGTTCGGCAATAAGGGGAAAAAGGATGGTTCGGCAATGGCATCTCACCCGGATTCTACGAAGAGGGAGGCGAACGTGCGCATCAAAGAGAAGGGGGCGACACGGATGAGCACTGAACTAAACCGAACAGACCCGGAACCGGCGGAGCGCAAGCCGATGCCAGCGCGCGAGCGGTCAAGAGCCATGCTCGCGATTGTCAGGGATCTCCGCAGGCTCGCTGGCCAGACGGACATTCACGCGCACGCAATTAGGAACGAACTGAACGAGCGACTCGATGCGCTGCGCAAGTCATAGGGGG
Organism: Blastocatellia bacterium; assembly: GCA_963804815.1. Classification (GTDB taxonomy): domain Bacteria; phylum Acidobacteriota; class Blastocatellia; order UBA7656; family UBA7656; genus DATEKX01. The sequence goes on from CAWDRU010000002.1 coordinate 1,640,597, forward strand.
CGATACTAATGAAACAAGAGCAGAATTATGGCGGCAGTGATGAGGAGGCCAGGGCAGCCCGTCACCAGTACGAGAGTGAGATCGTCGCAATCTATGTAGGCGGCAGAGTTGTTTGGGTGAAAGAGAGTAAAAGCGGCGACACTCCCGCTGCTTAAAAGGAGAATTTATGGCTGAACAGTTACATCAGGCACAGGCAGGGATGGCTTATCGAGACATTGCGGCAAGTGCTTATCGCGCTTATGCGGCTTCGACTGGCAATAAGAACTTTCGCGGCGAGCCGATGCCGGAGTTTGAGAGCTTGCCACGCCCGATTCAAATTGCTTGGGAGGCCGCAATCCGTCAGGTCGAGAGGTGTTTCAACACCGCCGCTGTAGGGAACGAACAATCGTGGGCGAATTGGCTACCTCCGGGCGAATAGCCCCGCGCGAGCGCAAGGCCGCAATTTCCTCCTGGGCCTAAAGGCACGAGGTCTCATTGCGAAGGTACCGGTGACTTCTCCCACACCGTGCGCAGGCGCAAGGCTAGGACTATTAAGGTGATGATATGAACACTAAACAGAACTTCCCGCGCGACCCTGTGGCGAAGACTATGGCCGACCTCGTGACGCCGAGGCAGCTGGTCGCGATTCACTCGATTTCAAACTCTCAGGGCCTGAACGCCGAGACCGAATGCCTTGAGGCGCTCAAGTGCAGACCTGAAGAGCTGTCGCGGCGCGCAGCGAGCGCCTTTATCGATCATCTCAAATCAATGTCAGACACCGAGCGCGCGGTTGCCTGACAAGCTTGCCGTGTCGCGACCCGGAGCGCATCCGGGGGCGTCCTTCTTCGGGGTTTCTACGACGCTAATCGACGCGACGCGGCCTGTTACCGCCACCTGGGATTGCTCGGCATAAAGTGCGTGGGGCTTGGGTTGAGCGTAACCCTCATCAAAAGGCACCTCAAGCATGGCAGACAAAACACCGATTCAATGGACGGCTACGATCAATAAAGACGGATCGATCACGCCCGGCGCTACATGGAATCCGATCCGCGCGCGCAATCTCGAAACCGAGAAATTAGGCTGGCACTGTGAGGTTGTTTCTGCCGGGTGCTGCAAGCCGGGCGATATTACCTGCTATGCGAATCAGATAAACAAAGGATTCTTTAATCTCGGCACCGGTCTCCCTTACACCCGTGAATCGCGCGAGAAGGTCGATATCTTCCTCGACGAAGAGACGCTCTTGCAGCCGCTGCGCTGGAGAAAGCCGCGCAAGATATTTGTTTGCTCGATGACTGACTGGATGGGCGAGTGGGTTCCGGATGAGTGGATAGATAGGATTCTCACGGTCGCCGCGCTCTGCCCGCAGCATACGTTTCAATTTCTGACGAAGCGAGCGGAGCGGCTGCCGCGATACTTCGGAAGTAAACGAGACTACCTCACGTTATTAGTTGATAACGGGCCAAATTGGGGAGTTGACGATGTAGACTTTGATAATGCAGTCATACGCCTCAAACGGCCCCTTCCGAACCTCTGGCTCGGCGTATCCTGCGAGGATCAGAAGACGGCAGACGAGCGAATACCTCATCTACTGCAAGCGCCTGCCGCTGTGAGGTTCGTGTCTGCTGAGCCTCTGCTTGCACGGGTAAATCTTCGCGGCCTCCTGCTGAGTGACGAGAGAACCGCTGAATGCGCATGTGGACATGGGCATGGATTTTCACGCTGTCCGAATACCGGCAGTGTTGCGCAGACCTGTCATCGATGTGATTGCAAGCGGTTTCGTCGAATCAACGGAATCCATCAGGTAATCATCGGCGGCGAATCAGGCCCTGGCGCGCGACCGCTCGACCTCGCATGGGTGCGCGCCATCATCAGGCAATGCGAGGCCGCTGGCGTGGCTACGTTCGTCAAACAGCTCGGTAAGACTTCAATAACCCAAAACGGCGAACCTTACCAGTGGACCGACCATAAAGGCGGCGACATGAAAGAGTGGCCAGCCGATCTGCGCGTCAGGGAGTTCCCAATCAATCTTAAATCAGAAGAAGCGGTTCACTAAGGAGAAACCTATGCCCGGAGCAGGAGCACAGCAAAGCCGAAACGGCTCGATTCAAGACTACGTTACGGTCGCAGAACGAATTGAGAAGTTCTACGAGAAATATCCAGAAGGCCGAATCGTAACCCACATTCTTGAGCACGATCCGGAGCGCGGCTTTATCTGATGCGCGCGGAAGTCTACCGCAATGCAGACGACGCGCTGCCCGCAGCGTCTGGCCATGCATATGAGCTGAAATCCGAAGGCTACGTTCAGCGCACGAGCTATATCGAGGTAGGGGAAACGTCCGCAGTGGGCCGCGCGCTTGCGATGTGCGGCTTTGAAGTCAAGCGGGGCATAGCGGGCAGGGAAGAGTCTGACAGGACGCGCGGGCAGGCATCGAACCAGAAACAACCCACAGCGCCTGCGAGCGCGCCACAAGCGGTGCCCGGAGAGTGGAACGAGGACAGATGGCTTGCCGGTGAGGCTGTGCGCAAAGAGATCGTAGATCTTGAAAACGAGGTCGATGCGATCACACGGAAAGCCGTGCACACGCTTCGCCAGTTCGTGCGCGAAAAGTTCAATGTCGCAGGACCATACGAGTGCAAGGCGACGGATCTGAACATGTACAAATCGTGGATGAGGTCGCTCAAATGAATTTAGAACTCATTTTAATTCTCGCAGTGATCATCGTCGCGCTGTCGGTCTGGCTGTCGCGGTCCAGCACCGAGCTGAAAATGAGCAAGCGGTGGAAGCGCGAAGATTACCTGAAGCATGAGCGCGCGGATCGAGCGCAATGGGGATGCTACTTCGGAGACTGAAGACCCATGCAGCAACAACGTCTTTTTGAAATAGCTGTGCTTCCTAACCCGGAAGCGATCCGCTGCCAGGCATGCGGAGCGGCGCTTTGCGACCTGAAAGATCTGCGCGAGCGCTGCGAGGTCACGGGCGTCATTCATAAGGTTTCAACAGTCGATCATAACGCGCTCTATAGAAATACTTACGAGATTTTATTGGATTAGAAAAATGCCGGACGTACCGGAAAAAGCCGCGCGCAGGTCAAGGGATATATCACACGCGGCTTTCGCGCTTTACTCCTGTTATTGCGCACATCGTATTCCACAGACCGGAGAGAGCGATGTGAGCAGAAAGACGATCCAGATGGAAACAGCGATCAACAAAACATACGCCTCGACCCTGAAGGGCCAGTTGGTCGCTGCCGGATGGGTATCTGTAAGTAGCAGCGGTAAGGTGATCTGCCTGATGGGCTATGAGGGGTTGGATAATCCAACCCAGTCGGATTATCCAACTGATCGGACCGGCGCCCAGTCGGATAATCCAACTCTACCGCCTTACTGGGAGCAAAAAAGGTTGGATAATCCGACCCTCAAGGCGCAAGAGGGGTTGGATTATCCAACCCCGTCGGATTATCCAACCCCTAAATTGCGTATTTCAGAATTCCCCCCTAGTACCCCCCATGTGGAAGGGGATTATTTAATTAATAAAACTACTGCTGCTGCGCGCGCGCGCGAGGTGGATGAAGTTTTTCTGGCGCGACTGCAGCTAAATCCCCGCTACAAGTCGCTCAACGTGCGAGACGTGTACGAGAAATTGCTCGTGTACGTCGAGGCGGAAAACGAGTCGCTACGCCGGGCCGGGCAGCCTGCGAACTCGGTGGCGTCAGAAAAACGGCTCGTTAACTGGCTGGAGCAGGAAGATCGAAGCGGGACGAAAAAGCGGAAGCGAAGCGAGCGTGATGACTGGCGAGATCTGGCGATCAAACAGCTTTCCTTTCTGCGAAAGCATGCGACAGATCCTGAAATAATCGACGCGCTCGATGCCGGGCTACGACGACTCGGAGAGCCTGATTTCACAGCCGAAGGATTCATCGAAGTGCGCAGCAGGCTGAACGATCTGGGGGTCGAAATAGCGTGATGACTGGCGCGCAACAAACAGAAATACCGGCATTTGTTGTCGTCAGGCAGCGGGAATGCGAATGGTGCAAGGGCCACGGCCTGATGCGATTGCTCGGTAACGGCGATGCCGTAAAGTGGGACTCGCCCGAAGATACGAACACGGTCGCAAAGTGCTATTGCAGGTGGACTGCGGCAGACGAAGAAGCGGTGCGGAGATGAAAGGTAATTCGACGCCCAGTGCTGAAAACGAAGGAGTCGGCTGCACGGTCGGCCCGCCCGACTTGAGCAAACTTGTCAGCGATTACTTCTGGCGAGTGAACACGGATACGGGATATCGGGAGCACGTCAGGCGCAAAGATAACCTCATCGTGACCCGCGAGAAGCTCATGCCGGCGGAACTTCAAAAATCAGTATCACAACCAAAGCAGGAGAAGATTATGACTGAACAATTAGCAGCAGCGACAGGGGAGCCAGAAACGCAGCCGGTCAAAGGTAGCCAGTTGACCATCATTGGCGAGCCGTTCAAGCTGGGCAAGCGAAAGGCGGTCCCGGTGAGATGTTCGTGCGGGTCTGAGTTGAATGTGGATTTCTCGAATCTCAAGCTCGGCAACGTGAAATCCTGCGGACATCTCAGGCGCGGATCAGGCAAAAACGGCGCGCAAAAAAAGGCGAAGCGTAAGCCTGAAACCGCAGCGACTGAGACCGCTGAAGTTCAACCACTCAGATCGAAGCGCGCCTATACACGAAAGCGAATCACCACGCAGCCAGAGAAGCGCGCGGCATAGCCGCGCGCTTCGGTTGAGAGCGCAGAGACGGCCCTGCCCGAAGTCAGGCAGAGCGATGTCGAACTTGAACTTGCGCCCGTCAATTTCGTGCTGCTCGGCGAAGCGATTGACGGGATCACGAAGATGACGAAGCTCATCCCGCTCGATCAGCTAAAGGCGATGTGCGCGGAGATCGAGAGGCGTGAGGCGTCACTGCCGCTGGGCGACTGGGGCACGCTCCCGGATCTGCGCGAACAGCTTGCGCAGGGCAGGCGAACTGCGGACGCATTTTTGACCTTCAGGCAGCAGATCGAAGGCGCGGAAATCTGATTTTGAATGGAGGGGGATTTTATGACCACGCAACAAACGAAACCGGCAGCGCAGGGCACGCCGCCGCCGATCAGTGAGAAGGAGAGGCGAGAGATTGAATCGCGCGGCTGGGTATTCCACGAATCCGACGAGCACTGGTACGCCATAAACGAGCGACTCGAAGAGCAGACGCAGGAAGCCGCAAGCCTCGAAGATGCCGTCGAATGCATTCTGGCTATCGAGTACCAGCGCGAGCAGGCGAAGGGGCAGCCCACGCTCACGCCGCTGGGCGAGCTGATGGGTTTCATCGGTGCATCATCGACGGGCCGGAAGCGCGACGAGACTGAGAAACGCTTTCCGATGAATCTCATAAACCAGGCATGTCGGGATGGTCATATAGCGTGGGAGGCGAACAGGCGGCGATACATAATTTGGAATAAACCCATGCCGCAGGCTTCAGAGCCGGAAGTGGAAATCGACTTCGATCTGGTGCCAAACGACCCTCACCGGCGCAACTGGTCGAGCCTTTCGGATGCCGATCTTGGCAGATGGATGCATGACCTTGCCGGTATGAAAGGGGCGAACGAAGCCGAGTGGCGTAAGCGGATCGAAATAGAGTTGGAACTTCGTGACTCAATCAACGAGTTGATGGACGATAAGAGTTTCGAGCTGCCCGTTGAACTCACTCAGCCACGATCTACCTACGCCGACGCGCTTCGCCATGCCGATGTTGTAAAAGCCGAGCAGCAGCGGCGCATCGCAGGCCCGCTTCTCGTTGATGTGGATAAACTCAAGCAGGAAGTAGCAGCCGGTTCGCTCGATGCGATTGACGCCGACCATACGATGAACGATGAATTGCCGGATTATGCTAATTCACTAATCGCTCATCCAACGACTGAGCAGATGTCACTCTTCGATTATGCGCAACTTGACGATTCCACTGCAATCATCGTCAGGCGATGCACGGAAGAGATTCGCGCGCGCGTTTTGAGCATCAAGCACAATACGCGTGAAATCGGCGCGAGACTCCGCGAAGTCAAATCGCACCTTGAGCGGGGCACATTCGACGAGTGGCTCGACCGGGAGATCGGCATGAGCCGCGACACCGCTGACAGGCTTATTCAGTATGTAAGCTTTTTCGAGCAATCTCCGCACGCTGCGGAGATTGAAGACAGGTTCGACCGCACGGCGGTCTATCTACTCGTAGCCCCTTCCGTACCTGATGAAGCGAGAATTGAAGCAACAGCCCGTGCGCAGGCGGGCGAACAGATAACCCCTGATACTGCGCGGGAGATCGTCAAGACTCACAGGATCACAAAGACGACTTCGACCGTGACCAAATCCGCTAATAATATTAGCAAAGAAAGTACAACGGATATTTCCGGGGATAATATCCCGCCCGAAAGCCAATTGCAGGAATCGACCGAAAGTATCCCTCAAAGTATTCCGCCTGTGTTGCCCGTGGACGATGCCGCCAGCCAGTCAGAGAGCGAAACTGAGTCGTGGAACGCCGCAGTTATAAAGATCAATCTGACTCTCTTCAAGCATGACGGCGACGCGTCAGGCCGTCGCGTGATGATGAGTCTTGGCGCAGACGACGACAGGCCTGAAATAACATGGCACCGTGAAGTCGAACTGTTCAGAAGTCTGCCGAGCGGCTCTGAATCTTTGCCCGTGCGCGATCTGCTCAAGCTGTACGAGCATGACCTCCCTTCGATCGTTACATCGGGGCTTGCGAATATCGCAATCGGTCTGCCCGCGCGCGCAGTGAAGCAGCCTGCCTCTGTAGCGCCTCCCGCGAAGCCGAAGACCGTGAAGCCTGCCGCAAAGAAATCGGCGACGACTGCGAAGAAGCCTGTGGCAAAGCAGTCAGCAGCAAAAAAACCTGCCTCGAAGAAGAAGGCGACATCAGGCCAAAAAGATAAAAAAAAAGGGGGGGGTAGGGCGTAATAAAAAGCCCTGGACCCAGACCTCGATAGTCGATTTGTTACCCAAAGGAGAGAGCTAATGTGGAAAGTGATATTGCCCGACAAGCAGGAGCATGAGTTCCCCGACGACATCGCAGGCGACGACGATACGCTACGCGACGCGCTCGTTTCGTTCGTCCCTGAAATTAAAAACGCGGACCTGAAGCGCACGACAACGGGCGGTGTGCAAACCGTGACCGTGATTAAGAAGGCTGGCACAAAGGGCGGTGCATTCTGCCAGCGCTGCAAAAGCACGCGCATGGCTGAAATTTCCGCAAAGTGCAGTGACCGTTTCGGCATTTATCTTGGCGGCCTTCAACTAGGAGATACGTACGTCCCTGACGATCTGGGTATCGGCGGGAACAATGATGTTGAATTCGGTTATTGCCTGAACTGCGGCCAGATTGCGGGCCAGTGGCCGCTCGAAAAGACTGAGATCGAATGTCAGGCCGATTTCAGCAGGCGAGGCGCTTTCCTGCTTACGATTGCTTTACGATCAAAATGGCAAAGCCTGCAAGTGCATTGAGCTGATAGCGATGATCGAAAAACGTGAAACATCTGTCGTCGAGTCCATGATTGCCGCGCCGGAATCGCTCAACCCTGCGATCACGCTGCATCTGGAATTGCAGCGGCTTGAGCGCGAAGGCGGGCTGTCGGCGGGCGCGCTGCTCGTTATGTCAGACAGCATCGAAAAAGCGATAGAGGCCGGGCGACAGGAGACGCAGCAGGTAAGCGAGGCGCTACGAGTTCTGCAAAACGCCGACCCGCAACCGTCGATAAAAGCGCCGATGGGATTTTAATGATTCAGGCAGCGGCACAACTTAAACCGAAAGACGCGATTGCGGCCTTGCGCGCGCGGATACTACTTACGCCTGAGACGGCCCTGCAAAATCTTTCGGCCATCTACTCGATTTGGAGGATGCTTGAATTGTTCGAGCATTACTTCCCGAAAGAACTTGAGCGGCACAAGTACCTATCGGTATTCGACGAAGACCAGAGGCGAAAATTGATCCATGCGTTTTACGACTTCGTAGAAAGAGACCTGTTCCCCCTGAACGGCTGGACTAGGGACGCTGAAGATGCGGTGTTCGACTCGATAATCGGGACGGAGATGCTAAACGTAGACTGGTGGGAATGTGATTTCGATTTCCTCGACGACTTGGTGCAGGCGATCCTTATCGTTTCAGGCTCTTTCGACACAACTACACACCTGTTCGGTCAATGGCCCGCCTCGATTGATTACGCGAAGCTTGAGGGGCTGGTGAAGGATTTAGGCGAACCCGTCTGCTGGCTCAGTGATGCCGTTCGATGTGTCGGCCACGAAACCGGCTATGACTGGCTCGATGCGGATATGGAGACGATGGGTTACTGCACTGATACATGGTGCGTCAAAACGGTTGATGCAATCGCTTCTGTCTACCTCGAAATCAAAGTGATCCTCGACAGGTTCAGCGCGATACAGAGCTGGATGAAAGATTGCGGCAAGGCAGAGCGGGAAAAGAGATTCCGGTTTGTGAGAAACACGGTCGCGGCCTGCCTGCCAAACCACAAAGAAGAGGTGGCCGAAGCCCTTGCCGGTAAACCTCTCGTTGAAATACTGAGCGATATTTATGACGAAGAAGATTAATCAGGCTCAATTGAATCCGCCCGCCGGAAGCGAGGCTGCAATCTACTTCCTGCACGAGCAGCTTCTGTTTCAGCACGTCAAAGGCGGCACGATTACGAGCAAGTTCATTTCCCCGGAAGCCGCGCGCCAGGCGTTCAGCAAAGAGCCTGTCGATTCGGGCTGGCTTCCGAAAGGCGTGCTCAGATGCGGCACCGGAAGCAAAGGCGTGTGGATGGTGAGCTATCACGCGCCAGCCGTTTACACTCTTCTGATCGAAGGCAGGGGAGGAAAGCCGCGAAAGTTCAAGGTGCCCCTGCCTGCGCTCGTCTGGTTCGGCCAGAAGACGCATTACTACATCTTTGCGATGAGGGGCAAAACGCTCAATCCATCGAATCTGCTATTTCATGCCCCGCTCGCGAATGTGAACAGCAGCGGCCTGATCTGCTTCGGAAAGAACGCTCATCCGGATGTTGCCAAAGGCGGCTTCGATCAGACGTGGCACACATTCTGGCAAGCGCCCTTCAATAACGATCATTCGAACGGCAAAAGCGCCGCGCATAAGAAGTGTGTCAACGACCAGCTCCACGCGCTCGCCAGGGACAAAAGGACCATCTATCCGGAGAGCGACCTGATGAAGTTTGGGGCGACGCTTGAGCACTGCATAGCGAAGCTGACACGTCGCGTAGAGAGCGACACTTACGAAGCGCCGGATAATTTCATAGATGACGGCGATTATGAGGACAACGATGAATAGCCTTGTGGATTATCACATCACAATGAAAGGAGCGAAGCTCCCGCCGGTTACGGGTCTTTATGACTATGTGCTTGCTACGGATGGCGTATACATCCGAGGTAAAAAGCCCGGACTTGAAGTCTGCTTTCCTATAGCAACTTGTCACGTGCGCGGCCTGGTTGAAATAGAGCCTGCGTTCAACTGGGATTACCCGCTCGTCTCCGAAGAAGTCGTCCGCGCGCTTATGATCCACGCGGAGGAATCGGCAGCGCAGCAGCTTGAGCAGTTATTTCACCTCTGCTGGGATGGCGAGACGTTCAGGCTTGAGATTCCGGCGCAGGATCAACAGCCCGCTTCCTGTAGGGCGCTCGACGACGGGCCGGAATCATCACAGGCACGCGCGCTGATCGAAATTCACAGTCATAACTCGATGCGCGCTTTCTTCTCTTCTCAGGACAACAGAGACGAGCAGGGTTTTCGCATCTACGGAGTTGTAGGGCGAGTGCTGACAGAACCTGAGATTCGTGTGCGTGTTGGGTTACATGGTTATCACTGGCAGATACCTGCCGAGTGGGTGCTTGAACTTCCCGACGGCTTGAGGGATTGCGAATAAAGAAGGAGCAGATATGTCAACACAGCAGGATGATAAATCCACTCTTGAACACTGCGTATGCGAACGCAGGATGTGGCGCTCTGAGCGATGTCTACATCGGCGCTCAAACGCATACGCATATGGCGAGCGCTGCTTTTTCTGTCTTGCAAGGTATGGACGAGGCGCTGGAGACAGGCATTAAGAATAACGATCTAGTGCGAACGCAATGAACGCTTATCTTGTTTACAGAGGCTCTGATGGCGCGCTGACACGGCGCTACTACGCTGCACTTGAGAAGCGTGGTCCGATCGGTGTGATTGCTATGAATCTATTCCGCGCGCAAAAGTGCAGCCGCCGGGCGAAGAAGTATGGCCCGACCGCTGGAGTAGGCGACAAGTCATATCGTCAGTTGTCATACGACAGAAAGGCTTACTCGCTCAAGCACCTCACGGCGGCGCTAGAAGAGCATGGCGCGCAGCTCGGCATCGAGTTCGGCTGGGGACGCGATGAAGTGCAGCCTATCAACAAGTGGGTTCTCTATGTGGATCTGCCTGAGCTGGGCCAGTGCAGCTTTCATTCTCCTGATAGATACACCGGCCCGGATTATCCCGGCGAGTGGGACGGCAGGCGCGCGAGTGAGGAAAGAATATTGGCGTTTTGTCAGAAGGTGCATGACGAGCTAGCTGTAGGAGGTGGCAACGATGGTATTGCATGAGGATGGACGTTTTGAATTAGAGCCTGAAGACACCGATGTTGTTGATTCGGTGAAGCCTGATGATTACTACGAAGCGCCCGCCGGATGTTGCTTTCCCGGCGAGTGCGTAATGCGCGGCGAGCACCTTTTAAGCGATTGCCGTACTCGTTGAGAGTTGATCCGGAGAATGCTGAATGGCTAAAAACGCAAAACACATACAGCCGCTACAGCCGGTTATATCGCTTCCACCGATGCCACTGTGTCTGATCAAAGATGATATCGAGCTACCTGAGCGCTACCAGCCGTGTGAGTGGGCGGGTGATATCGTAGCCGAATGGCAGGCCGAAGAACGGCTGGCGGAAGTTGGAGCATACCCCACATCATCGGTTCTATTAATCGGCCCGTCCGGAGTTGGTAAAACTACATCTGCGCGCTGGATAGCAAAGCAGTTGCGCATGCCGGTCTTCTCACTCCTGCTTTCTGGCGCGATTGATTCATATCTTGGCGGAACCGGCAAAATGATAGAAAGCGCGCTTCGATATGCGATGACTGTGCGCGGGCTTCTACTGCTCGACGAATTAGACGCAGTTGCAGCAATACGGCAATCAAAAAACGACGTGGGTGAAATCTGGCGCGTCACGAATACATTTATTCAGATGCTTGATCACTGGCATGGCCAGCGACAGAGATCGCTGATCGTCGGCACGACCAACATGGCGGACTCGATTGATTCAGCCATCAGGCGGCGATTTGAGATGGAGGTATCGGTTCCTCTGCCGAACACGAAAGAGCTATCAAACATTGCGGGTGTACCTATCCCGGATGATTGCCGGATGAGCCATGCGGAACTGCGTCGCGCCGTTTTGCAAGCCAAGCGCAGGTCAGTGTTGCGAGGAGCAGATTATCAGTTGACCCTGATGAGCATAATAAAATGACAAATCAAATCATAGACACCTCGTTCGCACGGGCCGCGCGGCTCATGCTCGCTGCGCAACCAGTGCAAATCGTAATGGTGGGCTGTGGCGGCACGGGATCATGGCTCGCGCCGTCTATCGCCAGGCTTGCCCGCGTGCTTTCGGAGTCAGACCGGAAGATCAAAGTCGTCTTCGTAGACCATGACGAAGTGGAGCCAGTCAATATTCCGCGTCAAAACTTCTACGACGCCGAGATTGGCCAGAACAAAGCTATCGCTCTGGCAACTCGCTACGGCCAGTTCTGGGGCTTAGAGATCGCAGCCGTACCCTTCCGCTTTGACCCCGTGAAGGCGCGCGGCAGCTACAACACGCTCACGATAGTCGTCGGATGTGTGGACAATGCGGCGGCCCGGCGCTCAATCAATGAGGCGGCGAAGTGGAACAACTCTAAAGGCGCGCCCCGCTTCTGGTGGCTCGACTGCGGAAACTACGCCGACGGCGGCCAGGTCCTGCTCGGCTCCGCATCAACCGCTGCACAACTCGAAGCTGCATTCACCACGCCGAAGATATGCACCGCGCTGCCGTCACCGGCGATGCAGAATCCCGATCTGCTGAAAGCCAGACCGGAAGAGGCGGGCAAAAGGATGAGTTGCGCGGAGCTACAGGCCGCAAACCTCCAGTCGCTCACGATCAACCAGCATGCCGCGGCTATCGCTGCGGACTATCTGACGAGGATGCTCACCGGCGGTAAGCTGCGAATCTGCGAGACGAACTTCAACCAGGACGCGCAAAGCTCGCGCTCGACGGCGATCACGCCCGAAGCGGTCGCGGCAATGATAAAGAAGCCCGTCGAGTTTGTGATGAAGGCGAAAGGTGCCACGGCATGATCAAGGCAAAACTATTACAGAATCATAAAAACGAGTGCGTGTATATACGCAACCCGGTTCAGAATCCCATGTTCTGGTATCTGAATACCTATGACGGACTACGACACACCTATCTTGATGCTGCGGGCGGGCGTCGCGGCAAAAACTACCGTTGGATTGAGGTGATCTGCCCTGACACGAAATGCAGCGCGCGGGCAATCGTTCGCGTGGATACCATTGAGGAAGCAATCAAGCAGGCACTCGAAAAGGGGTAAATCTCCGCACGCTGCGGATAAGTAAAAAATAGTACGGGCCGAATGTGTCACCATCCGGCCCTGTGCTTTCCGCTTCCTTTCGGAAGCAAGAAAGGCGTTTTAGCAATGAGAGCATATAGCAGGAATATCCTGCGGGCAATAGCTGCCTGCATTCTTTTGACAATAAATCTTCACGCGCAATCTCCGTGGAGGCCTCTGATCGGCGGAGAGCGCGAAGCGAAAGACCAGACGAGCGCGGGCGGCATACGCTTCAACGCGCGCAAGATGAATCGACGGGCCGCAGAGAAGCGAGAGAAGATCATGCGAAAGACGATCAATTATCTCTTCGAGCAGGGAGCCGCGCATCTCCTGGATGACTACACGGAGATGGCCGGGCGCGTGATATCAGAGCCTGACGGGTTCGGCGATGAATTCGACGAGGGTGAAGCCGAGATGGCAAAGCTCTGGCAGGAGTGCGGTGAGTCGTACGCCCGGACCTATGACCGTTCGCGCGCGCCTCGCGTGATTATCAGGGACCGGCCTTTCTGGGATCACTCCCACAGGATCTGGGTCAACGGGCGCTACAACGCTACAACCGACCGAACGATAGAGATAGTCGGACTCGCGAGTTCGTTCCTTTTGAGCAAGCCCTCCGAGGCTTACTTCATTTCGGCGAAGGAGCTTTACAAGTGGGAGAGAGGGAACATGCTCCAGTGCGAGCACTTCGGGCACTGCGCCGTAGACATCGCTCACGAGCTGGGCGATAGGTCGCCATGTGCTGTGCGATGAAAGGAATTGATATGGCAAATCGAACGCAACCCTATTGTTACAAGCCCTGGTGCGGACTTGAAAAGCTCTGCATTGATTGCGCGCAGGCTAAGGATGAAGTGGCTGATGAGCCGGTCGAAAAGAGAGTGAAGGTAATCTTAAACCTTGATGTCTATCACGATCAGGACCGGACGACGATATGGACGAGCGAAGTCTGGGAAGGCGAGATGCAGGCCGGGGATAATAACTGCGACCCTCTGATGCTTCAGAAGCAGGGCGGACTCGAAGACGGCCACCAGATTTTCAGGCTCCTATCGCTTGATCGCGGCATCGCTACTTATCGACCTGTAACCGTCGCGAGAGTTGGATGGTTTTATAGGGATCTGAAGAATTGGGGATTTAAGCGGCGCGAGCCTGCACCTGACTCGAATAGCAATCTACTCAACGATTCGCAATTAATTGCGAGCATGATCTTGGGGCTGGACTGCCCACCGCTTGTTGCATTTCTTGAATTCAGCAATGCGCTCAATTTTATGCGTGAGACCGGCTCTAGCGTGCAACTCAATTGGGGCGAAGATAACAACCTCTGGGAATTGAGCTGGATTACCGGCGGGAAGCGGATAACGGCTCTCTCTAAAGATAAGGTTCTCGCGGTCAAATATGCGCTCGTCGATGCCGAGGCGAGGATTCGGACAAAACTGAGCGATGATAAAGTTCCGCAAATTACGGATAATTGAATTTTGAACACACACACACAGATTTCAGGTTGAGATGGACAAGGCAGAGCAGCATATATTTCGCTGTCGCAGTTGCCGGGCGGTACTTGGCGTCACGACCGCGACGGAACTGATTCTCGGAGCCGTGCGACTCGTACACGGTCTCCGGGTTATATGCCTGCTCTGCGGGAAATCGACATCGTGGCACCCATCGAATCCTGCGCATGATAAGAAAGTTACTGACTCTCTCAATACGAATGTGCTAGGATAGCGACGAATTATATAAAAGCGGGCATGGCTTCGTGCTATGCACTCGCGAGAATGACGCGCTCGCAACATCTCCGAAAAGGTGTTGCGAGCGCTTTCTTTTTTGGCCAGGCAGGAGAATTGAGCATGTCAAATTTAATCGACCCGACCACACGCAAGTCTCTCGATCACTCTTTCACTTATCACGCGCCAACCGATGACCAGGTGAAGCGCCTGCAGGCGATCAACGACGCCTCGAAAGCTTTAGCCGAAGCGATTTTGCTGAACGCGCCGGAATCTGCGGACCGGACGACAGCGATCAGGCTGGTGCGTGAAGCGCGAATGTGGGCTAACGCCTCAGTCGTGCTTGAGGGCTGACCTGCGGGATTGCCGCGCGGAGTCCGATAATGCCGAGACCTTATCCTCCGGACATGGTTCTTGGCGAGTACGCGAAGCCGGTGTTTGTGCCGTCGCCTGAGATGTCTGAATGGGCGAAATCGACCTTCATCGCCGAAAGCGGCTCGCTTATGAACCTCGACCATAAATATCTGCGAACGGCGCAGATCGGCTTTCTGTGGACGAATGTGCCAAACAGTCGTCACCAGCGCAGCATCGTCGCCACGGCGGAACTCGGCCCTCCGAACCCCTCGAAAGGCGGCAAATGGGCGGTTGCGAAAGAGGAGTATCAAATCCTCCAGTGGTTCGGCGGTATTCCCGATTTCAAGATCACCTGCTACGCGCCGGATTTCGCAAAGATGCCCGACATCGATCTTTGCGCGACCGTCGAGCATGAGCTGTATCACTGCCACATCCAGTACAGAGACGGTTTCCCGCGCTATCGCAAAGACGGCTCACTCTTCTGGGCGCTCAGAGGGCACGACGTTCGAAGAGCATGTCGGTGTAGTTCGCAGATACGGCGCTGGTGCCGGCGCGGGGGCGACTGCGGCGCTGGTCAAAGCGGCGCAAGTATTACCTGAGATTGGCCTGGCATCGATCGCGGTGGCCTGTGGGACGTGCCTGTTGAAACTGGCGTGATATGCCACAAAAAATTGACAAAGAATTTGCCGCGCAAGTGCTTATTGAGGCGGTCTACACGACCGATGAAAAGGTTTGCACGAAATATGGAATTTCGACGAAAACGCTTCAGCGATACAGGAAGCTCGCTTCAACTGACGTTGAAATGTCCAATAATGTCCGCACTAAAAAGGAAGCTTTCGATAAGGCATGGGCCGATGAGATCCCTGTCGCGCTTCGAAAGGCGCTTCGCTTTATCGGGCGGGCTTGTGATGAGGCTGATCCACGAAACCCTGCCGTGATCGAAAAGATGGTTGGCGCGATTAAGATCATCGCAGAGGCAGAGATGACCGGAAAGTTTATCGATGCTCGAATCGGCAATACAAATAGAGCGGAGGGTGAATTATCTCGACCGGATGATTCCCCGCCCGCCCTCGTCAACTAGCGCTCGCACAAGCGCGGATGAGGAAGTGCTGAAGGCGCGCAGTGGCTCGCTTGCCTTCACTCGTTATACATTCCCGGCCTATGAGGCCAATTGGCATCACGAGCGTCTGTGCGTGGCTCTCGACAAATGGGCCGAAGGCCTTATCCGTCGCCTGATGATCTTCATGCCGCCACGTCGCGGAAAGAGCGAGCTGGTTTCGCGACGCCTGCCCGCCTATATTCTCGGCAAATATCCTGACATGGAAATCGCCGCCGCAAGCTACGCCGCCGACCTTGCGCGCTCACTGAACCGCGATACGCAGCGGATTATCGACTCGGATGAGTACCGACGGCTATTTCCGAAGACGCGACTCTATGGCTCGAACGTGCGCGCGACATCGGAAGGCGCGTACCTGCGGAACTCTGACGAGTTCGAGATTGTCGGCCATCGCGGGCGCTACAAATGCGCAGGCGTCGGTGGCGGCCTGACCGGGCGCGGCTTTTCTCGCGGCATCATAGACGATCCCTTCAAGGACCGCAAAGAAGCAGACAGTCAGGTAATCAGACAAGCGGTATGGGACTGGTATACGAACGTGTTCTATACCCGCCAGGCACCGGGCGCGGCCATTCTGCTGACCATGACGCGCTGGCACGAAGACGACCTGGCCGGGCGGCTTTTGGATGAGATGAAGGCTGGCGGCGAACAGTGGGAAATAATCTCATTCCCCGAGGTGCGCGAGACAGAGGAAGACCCGCGCGATCCGCGCGCCGTCGGCGAAGTGCTATGGCCCGGGCGATACACGGTTGCAGATGCCGAGAGCACAAAGCGCGCGGTCGGCACGCGCACATGGGCGGCGTTATATCAGCAGCGCCCGACGCCGGGTGAAGGCGGCAAGCTGAAGCGCCACTGGTGGCGATACTGGAAGCCGAAGGGGACTCAGTTTCCTCCGGTGACCGTGAAGCTTGATGACGGTACGCTCGTGCTCATCGAGGCGATTGATCTGCCTGACGAGTTCGACGAAATCATTCAATCGTGGGACATGGCCTTTAAGGATGAAAAGGCCTCGCGCAGTGGTAATCCCGATTTCGTCGCGGGCGGCGTCTGGGGAAGGGAGCAGGCTAATAAGTTCCTGCTCGATCAGGTGTGCGACCGCATGAATTTCCCTCAGACATGCGCGGCGGTTGCTTTGATGACCAAGAAATGGCCGAAGGCGCGCGCGAAGCTCGTCGAAGATAAAGCCAACGGCCCGGCGGTCATCGCTACGCTGGGAAATAAGATCAGTGGCTTGATCGCCGTAGACCCGGAAGGCGGCAAGATTTCGCGCGTCAACGCCGTCTCCCCGCAGATCGAAAGCGGCAATGTATACCTGCCGCATCCGATGCTCTTTCCATGGGTTAGCGGATTCATTGAGGAATGCGCCGTGTTTCCGAACGGCGCGTTCGACGATCAGGTTGATCAGATGAGCCAGGCGTTGCTGCGGCTCGAAGAGGACGAAGGAGATTATCTCGTCGGGCCGGGTAGCACTACCGGTAAATCGAAATGGGATAGGTGAATAAGATGAATAACAAGGACGCATTGCTAGCTAAGGCTGTTGGTAAGTTTGTTGACGCTCGTCTAGGGCCAGAGGAGCGCTATTCGGAGGCAGGCCGGGCGAGTGGGAATCAATCATAGCAGGTAACGGAGTAGTGAAATGTCAGACGACGATAAGAAAGTAGATCCATTTGAGACTGTAGGCGTAAGCGGCCTGAAGCGTGCAGGCGGCTACGTGCTTGAAGAGTGGCTGCCGGAGCTTCAAAGCCATCGCGGGCGAAGAGTGATGCGTCAGATGATCGACTCCGACCCGATCATCGGGGCCGGGCTGCTCGCAATTGACCTGCTCTCCCGCAATGTGCCCTGGAGCACGGAGCCGGTCTCGAATGAGAAGAACGATGTCGAGGCGAGCACCTTCCTTGAATCGTGTCGGACTGACATGAGCTACTCCTGGAATGACACGATTGCAGAGATCCTGACCTTTGTGCCGTGGGGCTGGGAGTGGTCGGAGATTGTCTACAAGGTGCGCGGCGGCGACTCGGACGACCCGAAGCAGCACAGCAAGTACGATGACAATCGAATAGGCTGGCGAAAGATCGCACCGCGCGCGCAGGAGACGCTCTCCAGTTGGGACTTCGACGCTGACGGCGGCGTGCGCGCGATGATTCAGCAAGCGCCGCCTGACTACCAGATCCGCAGAATACCGATTGAGAAGTCGCTGCTGTTTCGCGCACGAGCCATAAAAGGCAATCCGGAGCCGCCGGGGATTCTTCGAAACGTCTACGAGCCTTATTATTTCAAGAAAAGCCTGTCCCGCATCGAAGGCATCGGCGTCGAGCGCGATCTGGCCGGTATCCCGATTATCTGGCTGCCTGCTGAGATACTTGCGGCAGAGACGGCAGCGACGAAAGCGCAACTCGCGAGCTATCAAAAACTCGCGACTAACGTGCGCCGTGACGAGCAGGAAGGCATTCTGATGCCTCTTGTATACGATAAGGATCGCAACAAGCGTTACGACTTCACCTTGCTCAGCTCAGCCGGCCAGCGGCAGCACGACACCGATAAAATCATCGTCCGATACGATCATCGAATTGCTATGGCTTTGCTGACAGACTTCATGCTGCTCGGCACGAAGACGGTCGGAAGCTATGCGCTATCACAGGATAAGACGAGCCTGCTTTCCGTTGCTCTAAACACCTATCTCGACATCGTTGAGGAGGCGTTCAACACACACGCAGTTCCGAGACTCTTCAAGCTGAACACTTTTCAGGTGAAGCAATACCCCAAGCTCAAGCATGGCAAGGTCGAAGCGGTCGATGTCGAGAAATTCGCGCAGGCGATTCAGGCGTTGTCGCAGTCGGGGATGCCACTGTTCCCGGATGTTGAGCTTGAGAATTACATCCGCTCACAGATGAAACTTCCGGCTCTTAAAGAGGATGAGCTACAGCGCAGGCGTGAAGAGGATAAGGCAAGAGGAGCGGAAGGCAAAGAAGTAGAGTAGATACAACGGACACGGATTGAGGAGTGTGCTTTATGGAGCAGATGAAGCTTGGCGAGTTAATTACGATATTGAAGCGTCACGAGCAGGACAAATTCGTCCGATACGATTTCGTGCATTTCACCCCGGACGGAATTGACAGCTATCGCGGCTACTACGAGCAACTCGCAATCGGTTATAGCCAGAAAGAAATAAAAGTGGCGCAACTCTTGGATCTCCTGAAGCAGGCTGTCGGTCGAAAGTTTGAAGGCTACAAGGGCGGCCAGTACGCGATGCATGAGAATACGCCGCTCTGGGTTTCTAATCGTAGTGAGGCGGGCGGCACAGCAATTGTCGGTGTTCGAGATGATCAATGGTGCATTACGTTGATCACTGCTTCGATTGATTGAATGGAGGAATTCTAATGTTGAAGAAGAAACGATTGTACGCTGGTGTCGCAGTGTTTGTAATTCTGGGCATCATTTCCAATGCGGTTGGGCAGGGAAATTTCGGATCAATTCTTTTTGGCATTGGCGCTTTGATGGTGTGGATTGCATTCGCAGTTGAGGATGCGCCGTCTCGGGTAGGTCGAGCATTGTTAGTCGGTGATCTGTCACGTAGAGAGATGCAAGCTAGTAGGCTTCGCGAAGTAGCGTCACAGATAGAATCTGGTGAAGTAGAAGTGATTGAGTTTGATCTGCGGATTCCTGTTATCGAATCGCTTCCGCAAGGCAACAGCTACACTTACGAAACGGCAGGCGTTCATGCGTATCGCATTATGACGCGCGAACCAGGCAGATGAATAATTAGACAATAATGCCTATAGAATTCATGTTCACATCGCCGCAGCGCATTGCCTCCGCTCCAGTGGAGCGCGAGATATACCGCGTCGCCGATAGTGAAAGAGGGGCGCTTACATTGCGTCTCGCCTCGGCCCTGCGTTCATCTCGCTCGCTCGCATCAACGGCAGCCGTGACCACTGCGATTGAATCGCGCAGCGCGAGTAAAGTTGTGAAGGCGATTTCTTGGCCGCTGTTTGAATCAAGCTATACACGCGCCTTTCTCAAATCCGCAATTCCTCTGGCCGCACAGGGCGCGCGCGTCGGAGCTGGCGAGATAACAAGCGCCGCTCAAAGAAAACATGCCGAGCGTGCCTTCGCTGTAAAGGCCGACTACGTCTTCGACCTGAAGAACGCCAAATCAATCGAGTGGATTCGAGAGTATGCCGGGCAGCACGTAGAGCAAATCACCGAAATCAGTCGCGACGCGATCCGCTCGCTTGTCGAGATGTCATTCCGAGACGGCATACCCCCGCGCGCGCTTGCGCGGATGCTGCGCGATTACATCGGGCTTGATGCTCGATTTGCAATGGCCGCTTATAAGTTCGAGCGCGGGCTTACATCTGCGGGCTTTGCGCCCGATGTGATCGAAAAGAAAGCTGGTGATTATGCAGGCAGGCTTTTGCGCGCGCGGGCTGATCGCATCGCTCGAACAGAGACGATCAGGGCCGCGAACGCCGGTCAGAAGCTGCTCTGGAAAGATGCGCAGGCCAACGGGCTGCTCGGCGCAGGCGTCGTCCGGGTGTGGATTTCGAGCGGCGACGCCTGCGAGATATGTGTGGGGCTTGATGGTGAGACGGCTGGCATAGATGAGCTATTCGCCGGTGAATACGATCAGCCGCCCGACCCGCATCCGTCGTGCAGGTGCGCGATGGGGATTGAATTCCTGTACTCCGCGCCGTCGCAGGTTGAGATCGAAGTAGCAGAGGTGGCGCAGAGTGACGTTGACAGGATAGCCGACGATCTCAGTGATGAGATTGCTGCATAGGAGAGTTTTTGTGAAGCCTACGGAGGTCTAAGTAGAGGATAGCCATGAAACTATACAAAGCATACAACGGATGGCTGGGAGAAAGTGCTGTTCATTGTCTCGTTCTTGATTACAACGAGCAGAACGCGAAGATACGAGCGCAGGCAGCTTTTAAAGCAAAGGCTCTTAAGGCTAATTACCCGCCTCGGTATTATGACGAGAGCGAAATCACTGTTGAACTGATATTTGAAGATACCTCGATGCCGCAATGTAGCAACGTCAGTGACGGTTAGGCAAGCCAACGGAGGTAAGATGCCAATAGTCGAAATTCAAGCTAAGGTAAATAAAACCGAGATTGATCGAATAGTCGAGGCGGTCAAAGAGAAGGTACGCAAAGACCCGCGTGCGCTTGAGGAGTTGGTCCAACTCTTTCCAACCGCCTTAGATATGTTTTCAGTCGAGGTTGGTAACGGGCCGGACGGAGCGCCTTTCGTACAGATATTTCCGGCGGAGAAACTGCTTGAATTCGTGGGTCTAAAGGAGAATTGAGAGATGGCCATAATCAATAAATTAATCAAAACTCAATACGGCGCACTGACTGTCAGCCTTCTCAAGTGCGACCACTGCGGGGATCTAACAACCGAAGAATCTGCAATCGGGTGGATTCGCCAGATGCAACTCGGCCCGCAAGATGAGACATTTGGTTCTGTTGATTTGAGCGGCGAATACTGCTCGCAGGAGCATATCCTCGCAGCCTTCGCGGAAAACGGCGTGATCGCCCTTGCGCCTACAGCCACGGATAACGAGGAATCTCAGGAGACCGGTAATGACGAGAACGGATAAAGTTAAAGCGGTGATAGGCATCGAGCTTGAAAAGCATCGCCGCGAAATAGAAGAGAATCACGACCTGCGCTCAGTGAGTGTGATCGTGATCTTCCCGCGCAAGCGATCAGAGCAGATCAAGATACTCTATCGCACAGAGCAGGAGACGCTCTCTGTTTCCTGAAATTGAGGTAAGCGAGTGTGCCGCAGGCTATGCGATATAGCATCCTGGACGGAACAAATACGGAGTTATCCGAGCCGAACGACTGCGACGCTCCCCGGCGACGAGTGGGTATCCAGTCCCACGTAGATAGTGGAGCACATAGGTATGCGCATGGCCTGCCGCGCACTCGCAACGCGGTTAAGTGGAGCAATGAAATGATAATCACACTGTTAGATGGAAGGCAGGAAACCGTCAGCGTTGGCGCGGCTCTTGCAGGTATACGGCTGAGGTCTGTCACTCTCACATCGGCAGACATCGAGGCTGTAAATCTGTGTGAGTATCTGAGAGAATGCGTTTATCTCAGGCTAGTGCCAGAGAGTTGGTGGCCGAAGGAAAGCGAGTGATCTCGATGAGCGATACATTCCAAGACTACGAAGCGAACGCGTACACGTCTGAAGAGGCGAAAGCTGTTATATCGGCAGTTAACAGAGATGCTTCGAGGCATCGAGAGTTCCTGTCATTTTTGGGACTCACGGAGATGGCCTATCAGTATGCGACACGGACATCGCAGCAGGTCAAAACGCTGATACTCGCGCTGGAGCTGATAGACGGAGTGCCGAGCACCCAAACCGTTATGAATATAATGGAAGCTTTAGAGCGGGATATCATTGGTGCCGTGGCTATTCCAATGGGGTGGTCGCTAGAGAATCAGTAGAATAAACGCATTGATGATCTGGGCCTGGCTCGAATTTCTCTAACAGACTACCAAGTGTTTGAATGGTTCTGATTGCGCCGCTCTGCGCTTCCTCCCTGCATTGAGGGCAAGTACCAAGCAAAGTTAATTGAAGATGATCCCGTTGCTCTCTATCTTTAATCGTGGTCGTGGTAAACCTCATGGTTTCGCCGGTGATCGTTGCAACTGCATCCCAACTTTCATTCGATTCATATGTCACATAGCCAGTGGGCGCAAGGAACTCGATTAGTGTTTTAGTGAGATACTTTCCTTTTGCATCTGTAATAGCCTTCTTCTTGGCTTCTTCCTGTCTCTCGTTAGAGGGCTTCAGAGACTCCTTGAATTTTTTACGCGCATTGTCTTCGATGATTCCCATTATTAATTCCTTTCATTTCAAAACATCTCTTTCTCCTCCAGCATTGTAGTCAATTCGGGGGTAAGGTGCATACCTGAAAAAGAATTCTTCTTGACACGTTTTCCGATTCGTGTACACTAGCGGGTGAAGTTGTAGGTTAGTAATAGGCACTCAGGCTCCACGCCGGAGAATAATGGATAGGCGGTTTGGGTAGTTTCTTCCACACGGAAGAAACTACCCAAACCGCCTTTTTCTTTTTGGTGAGCAAATGGCAAAAGCGATTTGTGGAATTACTTCAAACTGCGGCCCGAATGATGAGCCGCTGGCATGCGGTTTTGCAGAAGCTCACGAGGGCAATCATTCATGGTCATCTCTTCCGACTTTCTCCAAGGGTGAATCCACGGCTACAGCCTCGGGCGCGGAGGGCGACGGCGACGTGCGACCTTCGCGCCATTTTTTAACCAGGCTCATCGAGCTGCTAAGAGACGCAATCGATCCCGATAAACTCAAGGCAGCCATAAAGAGCGCCCGCGCGTACGCAGGTGGAAAAACCAGCCCGAAGAAGCAGATGAAGGCCAATTATTACCAGCCCTATTACGACGACGAGACTACAGGCGCAGGTGGTGATGACATGGGCGAACCCAAATTCGAGAAAGCCGACAAGCGCGTCAACTATCGCACTGCTAAGGACATCGGTCAGACCTGCGGAGACTGTACTTTCTACTCGGGTGGTTGCTGCTCGATAGTCGAAGGCGCGATTGATGAAAATTATACCTGCAATCTGATTATGGGTGCGGGCAAAACTGCAACTGATCCGCTCACGGCCACAGACATCGCCGACATCTGCGCGACCAACGCATCTCCCCGGCTTCATCTGTTTGTAGAACTGTCGAAAGAATTTGCCGAGGCTCCTGATCATATACCTTTTATGCCGATGCCCGGCTCTTACACTCATCCCACGTACGGGAAGATTAAATTGACGCGCGAGCGGCTTGCCCGCTTCGTTCAGAACTTCAACAGCGGCATCTATCAAAAGCGAATTCCGATTGATGCCGAGCATCAGACGAAACTGTCCGGCGCTTTCGGCTGGCTCGATCAGCTTCGCCAGAATGCGGACGGCTCAGTCGATGCGCATGTTGAGGAGTGGACCGACCGGGGCAAGCAGGCGCTTGCAGAAAATCGCTTCAAGTACGTCTCGCCCGAATGGTACGAGACCTGGCAGGAGCCGATGACCGAGCGGTTCCATTCGGATATCGCAATCGGCGTGGCCCTGTGCACGCGACCTTTTTTCAAGGAAGGCGGCCTGCGCCCGCTTATCGCAAGCGAGCGAGGCTTTGAAGAATTCGACCCGCAACAAGCGAACGAAGGAGCAGAGAAAATGCCTGATCCAGCAAAAACGCAATCTACCGAACCGACACTTGAGTCGCGCCTGGCCGCTGAAACAGATGCGAGAAAGGCTCTCGAAACGCACCTGGCCGCCGCCGAAACTACCAACAAAAAACTGACCGAAGACGCGCAGCGCAAGCGCTTCACCGACATCGTCAAGGGACGCTCTGATGAGAATACGGTGCGCTGGGCCGGCGAAGACGCAAACACGCATGTCGATTTCCTGATGAGCCTTTCGAACGCGTTCGGAGAAGATTCGAAAGAAGTGAAGGGCTATATCGCGCGCGAAAACGCTAGCGCGAAGAGGCTGATGGATTCGGGCTTGTTCAAAGAACACGGCTCCGAGAATGGCGGAAATGCTTCCGACGCGACGACGCAGCTCTCGGAGCTTGCCGCCACGCGCGCGAAGGAGAAGAGTATCAGCCTGACTGAAGCAATGTCGCAGGTTGCGGCTGAAAATCCCCAGCTCTACGCAGAGCATCAGGATGCTTCATACGCGAAGAAGGGCTAATCCGGCTGTCGATATTGGCCACTGACTTTCAGGCCGCTGACTTCTTAGATCTCTAACTTGTTAGATCTCTAACTTTTCAGGCCTCAAACATTCGAGGATAGGGAGGGCAACATGCCGCCAACACAGGGTTACGTTTTCGACGACAATTGCATCGCGGCAGCGAGTCTCGCCACGAAGCAGGGCTTTGCGGTAAAGATCACCGCTGCAAACAAGAACGTCAATCTCTGCGCCGCCGTCACCGACATCGGCTACGGCATCCTGATGAACAAGCCCGCGTCGGGCGCAGGTGCTCTCGTTCGCGTCCTCGGTAATGCCGAAGCAGTCTCGGACGGCTCCGGCACCGCAATTTCTGTGGGCGACAAAGTAGGCCCGGACGCAAACGGCAGACTCGTCAAAGTGACGACCGTTGACCGGCCCGTGATGGGCACTGCTCTGGATGCAAGCTCTGCGCTGGGCACGCTGATTCGCGTGAATCTCACGCCCAACGCTGTTTACCGCACGCCAGCTTAATTACCTTAATAAGCTGACAGCTTTTGAAATTGTTTCTGGAGGAACATCATGCCTAGACTTACTCCTGGCGATATGCACGTTGATCAATTGCTTACAAATGTGAGCATCGCCTACAAAAACGACAGCTATATCGCCGACGAAATCTTCCCCATCCTGCCGGTGATGAAGCAGAGCGGAATCGTACCCAAATACGACCAGTCGCACTGGTTCAGGGACCTGGCGGAGAAGCGAGCGGGCGGTAAATCTCCGCGCGGCGGTTTTTCAGTCGATAAGAGCGACAGCTACCTGTCTGAGCGCTATTGGTTTGGGTTCGAAATCGACGACGAGACCAGGGATAACTCCGATGCGCCTTTCGATCTCGACCGCGACGCCACGGAGTTCGCAACCGACAAGGTGATGATGAAGCGTGAAGTCGCTTTTGCTACGGATTTCATGACGACAGGCGTCTGGGGCACGGACAAGACGGGCGGCACCGATTTCACGAGGTGGTCAGACTACGGCGCGAGTTCGCCGCTCTCGGATCTGACGGACTTTGGCGACACGGTCGAAGGCAAGATCGCCCGCGAGCCGAAAAAGCTCGTCTTAGGCAAACTGGTCTACTCGAAACTGAAGTGGCACCCGGATGTAATCGATCTCATCAAGTACACCCAGCGCGGGCAGATCACCCCGGACCTGCTTGCCGCCTTGCTTGAAATGGACAAACTGCTGATTGGTCGCGCGATCAAGACGACGACCGCAGAAGGCACGGCTGAAGCGAGCGTCGCGTACTCTCGCATCTGGGGAAAGAAAGCACTGCTCGTCTACGTGCCCAAGTCTCCGAGTCTGCTCACGCCTGCGGCTGGCTACACGTTTGTGTGGCAGCGGGTCGCGAGCGCGATTCAGTACATCAAGCGCATGCGCGACGAAGAGCGCGAAGTGGACATCATCGAAGCGAACACATACTTCGATCAGAAGATCACGGGCTCAAACGGCGGACTCTTTATCGACACCGCAATCGATTAAACCATCTTCTAAGGCTGGCAGGGAGCTTTATGGCAAACAGAAAAATGTGGGCGCGCAGGCCAATCGGATACAACGGCAGGCAGCTTGATCGCGGGCAGGTATTCGAGCTTGAGAACGCGCCGAATGATGAGAAGCTCGTGAGGCTCGGCTACGTGGCCGAGCTTCCGCGCGATACGAAGCCGGTCGAGTGCGGCGTGTGCGGCGGTAAGTTTTACGACGAGAACATGCGCGCCGCGCACGGCAAAGAGCGTCACCCTGACCGTTTCCGCGAGCTGTCGGATGAAGAGCTTGAGCAGGAAGAGGATCGACGGGAGCGATTGCTTGAGAAGGTTGCGCCGCTCAATCTTGAAAAGACTGCAGCGTCGCTGAAGTAACAGGCTACAAAAGTAGCAGGCTACGGAAGAGGAGACTCTGATGAGCGTACAGAAAATCGCAGGGCAGAACGTCAAGGGCAGCGAGATCGCGCGCATCGTGGGCGGTACAGATGGGATTGTGCGCGCCAGTAAAGCCGTCATTGCTGATGCGAATAAGGTCGTTTCCGGGATGACGGATATTCCGCCGACTCAGGTCGCTGCCGCGAGCGGCGCAATTTCGATCAAGCATGGCATAGTCGTCATCACGAAGGCCGGAGTTGCCGCGATGACGCTTGCCGATCCTGTGGCGACCGACGACGACTACAAAAGGCTGACCGTAATCTCTGCGACCGCAAGTGCTCACACGGTCAGCAATGCAGCCGGTTCCGGTTTCAACGGCGGCGGTGCTGCCTCTGATGTCGGCACCTTCGGTGGAGCCAAGGGCGACGGCATAACCCTGATAGCTTATCAAGGAGTATGGTACGTCATCGATAAAACGAACGTGACGCTCGCCTGATGAGGTTTAATCCTGCATGTCGGACGCTTTCTCAAACCAGAAAACCTCGCTTAACTCACCTGCGAATCATGCCTTTGCGATCACGCCCGCAGACAGTGCCGACATAGCTCAGGTGACGCGCGGCCTGTATGTCGGAGGGGCCGGGAACGTGAAGGTTGATATGGCCGGTGGCGAGACTGTGACATTTACGGGATTGGCTGTCGGCGTCGTTCATGCGCTGCGAGTAAAGCGAGTTTACCAGACCGGCACGACTGCGACTTCTATCCTCGGGCTTTACTGAATCCGACCGGACCGCTTATGCCGATGGCCTGGACATATACCGACTTGAGCACCGACAAGGATAAGGTGCGTCTGAAGATCGGCGACACTGACGAGAGCGACAAACAGTTATTCGACGATGAAATCAGTTTTCAACTCTCGGAATCAGGCTCGGTGCAGGCGGCAGCTACCGCCTGCGCGCTACTACTTGCCGGGAGGTATGCGAGGCAGATGAACAAGGCCGTAGGGCCGTTCAGGGAAGATGCTGCAGATCGATACGATCATTACACCGACTTGGCGGCGCGACTTGAATCGCAGATGGCCACAAACGGCGTAACGGCCTTCGCAGGGGGAATCAGCGTGAGCGACAAGCAGACGCGTGAAGAGGACAGCGACCGCGCCCGACCGGCTTTCTCGCGTGCGATGGGCAACTACCCGGGCACGGAAGCTATTTCTCAGGAGTTGGACGATTAGTTCTTTGAAGGTGATCGATGTCAATTGACCGCGAGTTGCTGAAGATGATGCCGCACACGGTCACAATCGAGCCGTTTGCGAATCAGGATGAATACAGCAAAGCGAGCTACGGCGCGCCTGCTACGTTCAGGTGCTACGTTGACTTCAGGCCGAAGATGATTCGCAAGATTGAAGGCCAGGAGATCGTTTCGAGCGCGCAGGTCTACGTCGGCGGAGTGAGTGGTGCCACGGTCAAAGCCCGGATCACGCTGCCCGACGGCAGTCAGCCGGTGATACTGATGGTTAATAAGCTCTCTGATGAGGGCGGCGATTACGCGGAAGTGATTTACGTATGATCGAAATGGATGTCAAAGGCATAGACGAGCTGCTGCGCGATCTGAGTGCTGCCGGCGAACGTGCTATATCCGGACTGGAGCGGACATTGTATCCGGGCGCTGAGAAGGTGATGGCGAAATCGAAGCGTCTCTGCCCGGCGCTTTCAGGAGCACTCAGGGCGAGCGGTCACGTCGAAAGGCCTGTTCGATCAGGGGCCGGGGTAGAGATCAAGCTGGGC
Organism: Blastocatellia bacterium; assembly: GCA_963804815.1. Classification (GTDB taxonomy): domain Bacteria; phylum Acidobacteriota; class Blastocatellia; order UBA7656; family UBA7656; genus DATEKX01. The sequence continues at coordinate 1,668,838 of CAWDRU010000002.1, forward strand.
TACGGCAATTCGAGTGTCGGTTATGCGGAGATAGTTCACGAGCGGATGGATGTGGAGCACGCGTCGCCTACGCAGGCGAAGTTTTTGGAGCAGCCGATGATCGAAGCGCTTCCTGAGATCGAAGCGGCTGTTGCTGAGGAGATGAAAAGGGCTTTCGGTTGATGAAATGCTGCTTGATGAAATCGGAGCATATTTGCATGCGCAAGATCTTGGCGCGGTCGGCACTGACATCTTTCTCGGTTCGGAGCCGGACGCGCCCGACGCATGCGTCACGATCAGAGAGTATGGGGGCGAGAAATCCGAATACACCCTCGGCCCGACCGTGGCTTATGAGAACCCGAGAATTCAGATCGTGTGCCGCGCCAAAGACTACCTGAGCGCGAGAACAAAGTCCGAAGCGGTCCACAGGGCTGTAGACCAGGCGGAGTTGAGTTTGACCGGAGTGCATTATTTAAGAATCGAGCCTTTGCAGCCGCCGTTTCCTATAGGGCGCGACGGCAATGACAGGTTCCTGATCGCCTTTAACTGTGCAGTGATGAAAGAGCAATCGTGATGGCTGAAAACAAACAATACGAAGTGCTGAAAGGTATTGATTATCCGCCGGGTCGCCGAGTCGAAGCGACTGACCCGCCGACAGTGGTCGATGACATCCCGGCAATGTCTATAGGCTGGCTGCTTGAGCAGGGGGTCATTCGAGAATATGTCGAGCAAGCGCCTTCTGATAATCAGGGCAAGGATGACCGAATAACTAAATCGCTCTCGGAGAAATAAAATGCCGCCAGTTCACGGAAGTCGCGCCAGAATTTATGTCAACGGCTATAACCTGTCGAGCGTGCTCAAATCGGTCAATATAAACCGCAGCGGCGAGACCGTTGACGTAACCTGCTTTGAGACCGCAGCCGGAGCCCAGACGACCGACAAGGAATATATCGGCGGTCTCAAAGACGGAACGCTCTCATCCGAAGGCTTCTTCGACCCGTCGACCGGCCTGAGCGACGCGGTGCTCTCGACCATCCTGAACGCCGACCTCTCGATCTGGTGCGTACCCGTGCAGGGCGACACGCTCGGCCTTCCCGCCTATTGTGCGAATCTGATAGAGACGCGCTACAACTGCCCGTTTGCCGTAAACGACGCGGGCAAGGTGATGGCCGAAGGGCAGTGCAAGCCCATCGAGCGCACGATCATCCTGCACCCCAAGGGAGCGCAGTCCTCAAACGGCAACGGCACGAGCGTAGACAACGCCGCATCGTCTGCAAATGGCGGTGTCGGCTACTGCGAGGGGTTCGAGGCCGGGTCGCAGGCGCTCACGCCTAAGATTCAACACAGCGTTGATAACTCGGTCTGGGTTGATCTGATCACTTTTACGGCAATAACAGCCGCCGGGCGCACTTACGAGCGAATCACCGTGAGCGGCACTGTGAATCGTTACACGCGCGCAAACTGGACGACGACGGGTGCGAGCGCGCCGTTTTTCGCCGCATTCGGAAGATATTAATTTTGAGACCTGTGAGGTAAATCAGTGAGGCTTACCCCAACGCAAAGCGGCTCCCTTACGACCAGCTTCGACAAGTTGTTCGTGTTTGCGTTTATAGCCCGGCGCGTGAAGTGCCATGTGCGAACCCTTGGTCATCAATTCCAGATTCTCTATGCGGTTGTCGTCTTTATTTTCGTTAAGATGATGCACCACCTCAGCAGCGGTCAAGTGACGACCTATCTTCTTCTCCATCACCAAGCGATGTTCAAGAACATAGCCGTCCACGTTCGCCGCTGGATGATCTGGAGCGTAGATGTAAATATAGCCGGATTTGTGCTGCCAGCGTCCGCCTTTCCATTTAGGATGCTGCGCACCTTTGGGTTGGACGCGGTTGTGATGGCCGTGAAGAAATCGCTTTGGATAACCGCGAAAAAGGCCATCCGCGCGCGAAGTAACTTTTGCAATATTTGTTTTCTGTCCGCATCCACACTCACAAAGCCCGCTCGGAATTTCTTCGGGCTTCGGCTTGTAGCGCTGATGCTCGGACTTGTGGCCTTTCCGAAATCTCGGCGGGCTGTATTTATGATCTGGATGCGGAATTATTGGAAGACCGCATCCGCAGGCGCATAGCTGTTCACCCATGCTGTTAATTATAATCGTAGGGGTAGTACGGCTGCAAGGGGTTATTTAAGTGGCAAAAAAACACGGCAGTTTAGCCTTCTTCAAAATCAACAGCACATCCTTCGTAGCGTATATCCGTTCTGTGACCCTTAACAGGAGCGGTGAAACGGTGGACGTGACGACACTCGCGCTGACCGATAAGACTTATATCGGCGGATTGAAGGACGCGACCGTCTCGTTTGAGGGAATTTTCGAGCCTGCGGTTGACGCTGAGCTGAACGCCGATCTGGCTGCCTCTGCGACCTTCGAAATCGGGCCGCAAGGGTCCGGCTCAGGCGCGGTGAAGTGGAGCGGCAGCGCGATTCTGACCCGCTACAACATACCTCTCGCGGTGAGTGACGCCGGGAAGTTTACAGGTGAAATGCAGGTCACGGGCGGCGTCACCGTTGGCACTTATGCGTAAATCAGGCCGCGCGGCTGATCAAGCGGCGGCAATCAGAGGCTGAATCTCCGCACGCTGCGGAGATTCATTTTCAATTAAGCAGGAGGACTCGTGGACGTACAGCAGAAGGACACAGCAGCAGGCCCGGTAAATACGCCAGTCCCGGTAAATACGCCAGTCCCGGTAAATGTCGCCGGGCAATCATGGCAGCCGGGCGATACTCTTAACATATCCCCGCAGGCAAGAGCGGCGTTACCCCTCGGCACGGTAGAACTAATTCTCGGCGCGCATGATTTGCAGGAGGAAGTAGTGCCTGTGGCCGAATGGGGGTGCAGCGTAAAAGTATGCTCATTCACAAAGGCGACGCAACAGGACCTGGTTGCGCAGGCCACCGTAGCCGGAGAGCTGAATAACGACAGGCTTGAAATCCTGATATTCATCGCGGGCGTCGTCGAGCCTAAGTTTTCGCTCGATCAGTTTGAATTGATCCGCCAGAAGAACGCAGCGCCTATAAACAAAGTCAACGAAGTCATAATGAGACTGTCCGGCATGACGAAGGAGGCGACGGACGCAGCGAAGACGGCGTTTCCTGAGGGACGATGATTTAAGGTTTCAATACTTCCTGTGCAGGGAGCTGGGGTGGCGATCCGTCGCGGAGATGAACAGAGGCTTGAGCAACGCCGAATATCTCAGATGGGCCGCCTACTACGAAATTGAATCAGCAGAAGCTGAAGCGAGAAATCAACGATAGAGTCTTATGATTTTATAAAAGGCTCGTAGCGGGGGTAAAAACGAGTGAGAATGGTTCGGGGAATGGAATCATTCTCACTCAATGGGATAGATATTTCGAACAAAGAGAATTCGTAAAGTGGTCAGACATGCTTTCCATACTTTATAACTCTCTTTCTGGTGTCACTAATCTCCGGACCGAAGATCAGTATAGTCAACTTCTGTTAGCAATTGCTCATCCTGCACGATGTACACATGCGAGATGAACTCCTTTGTAGCAAGCAGAATGTCTTCTCGTTTAAAATGAGAAGAATCCTCTGAGTTCATGGTTATCCTTTCCCAGACAGGGTTGGAACAAGTGATGATTTGTATCCCCTCGCCTGGTTTGAGTTGGTAACCGAGGCTAGCATCTTTCCCATCTCAATAAAGTGCATACTTCATCAAGTACTGCAGGGGAAATAGAACGTGCATTATATTAAATTGGATTTATAATTCTGTCAATGACAAATTGTATTACGTTTTAATCTTAATTAAGATATAAAATAGAGTATTAGATGATTCTCTTCAGTCTTAATAAATAATATTATTTAATCAAAAAAAGAGTTGACAGGGCCATCATTTGAGTATAATCTTTCCCTGTAATAGAAAGAACAGGCCCGGCTGTAATGCTGTGGGCCTGAGTGGTAAGGGCTGTCACGCTCGTCAAGACACTTGCTTGTTAATATGAGCTTTCTACCCGGCTTGTAAGAGTTGCTAGGGTGACTTTATATGCAAAAACCGAAAGGAGGCAATAATGAGTCGCAAAATGCATCTTTGTTAGATAGCGGTAAGTGCTTTGTTTTCATTTGTCCAGCTACTTTGTGACAGTAATGTCGTATTATATTAAGTTGCTATAATTAATCGATCTTTTGATTATTATGATATACGGTGAGTATTTACTGGATTATTTACTCTCCCACTCTGCCACTTGCTCGCAGAGAATTTATTTTGACCCTACCATTAGTGTGAAGTCTTATTCGTGCTTTTCTTTAACTCTTTTAACAGAGGGGGATGACCCCTGCGGCTAATTTTGAGGATTTTAGTGTTTATGCTGGAATCCTCTTTTTCTGCTCCGCCGATAATGAAAGGCCAAAGCCTTTTTTGCGGCGAAGTCGTCGGATGCTTGCATCAAAGAAAATGGAGGGCTATATGAACGACAAGGACGTCTCAGGTGGCACTGTAAAAATACAGTTTGATCTCCCAGCTGATCGAGCAAGGGAGGTAGAAGAAATGATGAAACTGACAGGCGTAACAAGCCGAAAGGATCTCTTTAATAATGCCCTGACCCTCCTTGAGTGGGCCATTGGGGAGATATACAAGGGAAATACTATCACCTCAGTGGACGAGAAGAATAAAATATTCAGGGAACTGGTTATGCCAATCCTGAGTAATGTTGCAAAAGCAACAAGATGATGGACAAATTAATAACAAAAAAAGGAGGCCTTTTGGCCTCCTTTTTTATTTTACAAACAAGATATCTTAACTTGCATACCACGGCGACAAAGAATACAATGCGCAGCCAAAAGCCCTAATTGGAGGTCTTACATAATTGGATGAATTGGATGAACAATCATACTGGTTTGTTGAAGTATGGAAAGATTATAGGGATATAATTAAAGCGATAGTTGGGCATGCGCTAATCGTTGCATTGCTCTTATCAATTCTTGAATTATATCATTACTGGGAGGCGCACTCTAATGTGACAATCGCTCGCAGGGAGCAATTAGGAGAAATTGACTATTATGGTTCTCTGGGTGTAATGCTTATAATGGTAGCGGGACTCGTTGTTGAAATATTGGGTTTCGTATATAAGAAGGTTACGAATGGGTAATCTGCCTTTTAAATTACTAGGCTTCTCCGGCGATCAGAAACTACGCACTTTTCTGTATAGAATCACCAGTTTCTCTGCTCAGCCTCTCTATATCAAGACTCTTGTATATGCTGCCATTTTCTTTTTGAGCGTAAGTGTTGCACTGATTGCGGATTGGTTTTTTGGCCTATCGTTGAACTCCACAACTTGGATAATGATAGTCTTTGCTATGGTTATGATTTTTATAGGTACATCGATATTCAGATGGACTACTCCGGATCAGGTAAAGATCGCCTTAAATGACTACCACTCGGCGCTAAATCTTGGGTGGGCAAGTAGTGCTCCATTTGCTCTATTGGAGTACGATGCAGTAACGGCGCTAACACTTGGGCTTAGAGACGACGTTTTAAGTACAAAAGAAGGGATACATTTTAATGATCGGTATATGAAATACGCGCAACTTGTAAACGTAAAAGAATATATAACTGTTGATAATAGCTTTTATTCAACCGGACCGCTGGTACACACAGCTTTCGATCCTGATGCCGATAATAGCTAATCTTCCCAGACTAGGGAGCTCCAGTCAGCAGGTATGATTCCATTGAGTCAATCTTGAATTCTTTCGTAGCGACCTGTAGCGCCTCATTCTATACAATATCAAAAGCCTTATCGTAAGACTTTTGTCTGTTTTCTTTTTCCCTGTCATCGGTAGGCGCTGTAATCACCGAGTATAGCGCAAGGATTGCGAGCAATATTGCTTTCATGGTTTTGCCAGTCTATATCTGCGAGTGGGTATGGTCAAATCGAAAGTTATTGAAGTGAAGAGGCAAACAGTGTAATCTGACGAGGACATAATTTAGGCTCCGCGCCGGAGAAAAACGGATAGGCGGGGAACACTCTTAATTGAGTGTTCCCCGCCTATTTCTTTTTGCGCAAAAGGAAACGGACTTGGCTTTTCAGGCTCTTGAATTTTTGATCAAAGGCAACGCCTCTGGCGCAGTCGAGGCGTTTAAGCAGGTCGTTGGGCAGGCACAGACCATGAAGAGCAGCATGGGCAGTGTCAGCCAAAGCATCAATTCTTTTTCGTCAGACCTGACTAAGTATGTAACCCTGCCACTGCTTGGCGTAGGGGCCGCCCTTCTGAAAGTCGGCAGTGACTTTGATGATGCCTTTGATCGAATCAGGGTCGGAACTGGCCAAATCGGGCCTGAATTAGAAAACCTCCAGCAATCCTTCCGCAACGTGGTTTCTGATGTACCCGCATCTTTTGAGAATGCTTCTATCGCGGTCACGGAACTTGCAAAGCGCACGTCCGCCACTGGTGAAGCTTTTGACACTCTGGCAAAGCAGGAACTCGAACTCGCCAGAATTACAGGCGCAGACCTGAAGGGACAAATCGAAGCCACGACAAGCGCATTCAATAATTGGGGCATCAGCGCCGCACAGCAAGGTGAAAAGCTTGACTTTCTTTTTAAGGTCTCACAGCAGACCGGTATCGGCGTAACGGAACTTTCAAAGCAACTCGCACAATCAGGAGGAATCGCAAAAGCCGCAGGTTTATCGTTCGAGACTAGCGCAGGTTTAATTGCTCAATTATCGAAAAATGGCATAGACGCATCAGGTGTCATTCAGGGCTTTTCTAAAGCCCTTTCTTTGATTGCTCGCAAGGGTGGCGATGCTGACCCTACCGCCGTGCTCACTGCGATGGTTGAAAAAATCAAGCAGGCAGGCAGTGAGAGTAAGGCGAATGCCCTATCGGTAGAATTCTTTGGAAAATCCGGCATCAAGATGGGCGAAGCGATTCGCTCAGGAAAACTTGACGTGGATGGCCTGCTCAAAACCATCCAGGGGAGCGGTGAAACAATCCTGAAGGCCGGGCAGGATACCGCCGATTATGCGGAATCTTTTACCCTGCTCAAAAACAAGGTGATGCTCGCGGTCGAGCCGCTGGCGGTCGAACTGTTTCAGGCTTTGAACAGCCTGACTCCGGCATTTGAAAAAATAGTCGGATGGCTTACGAGTGCTGTGAAATGGTTTACCGAGCTTGACGGTTCGACGAAAAAAATCATAGGCGGCTTCGCGTTTCTTGTCGCAGCGATTGGTCCTTCGCTGTTTGCCTTCAGCAAGCTGATCAGCGTGGTGACCGGTACGTACAACGCGTTCACGTCGGTCGTCGCCTATGTGCCGCAGGTCGTTGCTGGTCTTCGAAGCATAAATCTCGCGACGGCGGCAGCAACGGCAGGGTGGATCGGTCTTGCCGGGGCTGCGATATACGCAATGGCGAAGATAGCAGAGGGCCAGCCTGATGCAAAGTTGGCTAGTAAAACTCCAATGGCTGGCGGAATAGCTGTACAGGTAGGCGGTCTCGGTCAGAACAGGGTACAGCAGGGTCTGGTTAATTGGATGCTGGGGGAAAAGAGTCCGTTTAAACAGCCGCTTGCGATCCCCGTAGAGTTCGATGTTGTAGGCCCGCAGCTTTCCAAAACAGGTCAGGACGAGATTGCATTTGAAAATAAGCTGAAAAACGATACCGCGCGCATCATGGGCAACGTCAAAGATTTCGGGGCGGGCCATGCGAAATCGGCTGGCGCGGGTATGAGTAAGGCGCTCGTTAATGGCTTCGCGGACGGACTGACAGGATTTCAAGCCGCGGTAGCGAAAATTGACTCATCGGATTTATCGGTTCTCTTTGATAGGTTGGGCAAGAATGCCCGGGCGGGAGCTGAAGAAACAAGCGCGGCGCTGAAGGTTGTTACGGCAGGCATCAATGAATTCGTTTCCTCGCAAGGTGTAGCTGCAAAGATCAACGAAGCGCAGCTGGCAACGATGGACGTCGGGACACGCAAGTCCCTCGAAAGCCAAACCCTCGCTTACAAAATCGCGCACGAAGAAATTGATCGCATATTAGTTGAAGGGGTCGCCTCTAAGCGCATAGCAATCGGCGTCACTCAGGACATGCTCAATAAGATGTCCGGTGATGCGAAAAAGGCGTTCACGGATTTAGGCGGTTCTTTTCAAATCCTCCCACCGACCCTCAAAGCGGTAGCAGTAAGCGCGGCGGAGGAAGGTAAGGCGACAAGCTCGGCCATGCAGGACATGGCGAAGCAAAGTCAGGCCAGCTTTGATGCGTTTCAGGAAAGGGCCAATCGGCTTGCCGTAGAACTGCCGAAGCCCTTCAAAGATGCGTCGATAGCAATAATCGACGCAGCGGCTCAGATGAAAAAAGCGCTTGGAGAGGATGAATCCCTCCTCGTCATCAAGGCGCAACTCGACATCCGCAATTCGATAGAGTCGACGATCTCAACGGTCGAAGAGTTTGGCAGAGCGGCTGGATATAGCGGCGATGCTCTGAGTAAATTCGTCGCAGATACCGTGCGGCAGATGCCTGCGTTTGCGGGGGCGCACGAGGCAGGGGTAAATAAGGCGCTCGCGGCCCACGAGAAAGCGGCAATACAGTTGCCGGGCATCTGGGGGCCGATATTCGACAAGCTCGGTTTAAACGCAAAGAAATGGGCGTCGGATATAATCGGGATAATCAACGTGCTCCCCGGCAAGTTCGGCGACGCCGCGCGCGGAATATTCAGCACGATAAGCACATGGGTCGATTTCGGCGATAGGGTGCTCGGCGTACTTAACCGGCTGGGCGTCAAAGCGCCTCAGTCGATGGCCGAGTTGATCGCGAAAATCGGCACCGTATTCAAAAGCGGTTTCGGTCAAATGCTTTCAGGGCTTGCCGTCGGCGCGGGCGGCCTCATCGCTTCAATCACCGGCGGCGGCGGCGCGCTGGGCAGCGGCCTGGCCGGTGCAGGGCTCGGCGGCATTCTGGGCGGCATTTTAGGCGGCGCTGTGCCCGGCACGCTACTCGGCTCAATTTCAATTGGCCTTGCGCCTATCATGCCCTTTCTCCCGTTGATACTGGGAGGCGCGGGCGCTCTGTTTGGAAAACTGTTCGGCGGCCAGTCGAAGGCTCAGAAGCAATCCGTCGAACAGCAGCTCGCCCAGCAAAGCCTACAGACGCAGATAACGCAGCAGCAGTACCTGCAGGAGCAGGAGAAGTCAAAGCAGTCCTGGCTCGACACTCTCGATAAGGGGCGTCAGTTACTCGAATCGCTAGCCTTCTACACAAAGGTTCCGAAAGATTCATTCAAGGCGTTCTTCAAAGACATGGGCAAACTCATGGACGAGTTCCTTGCCCAGTCGAAACGATGGAACGTCGATTCTCTCGAAAAGGCTTCAAAGCTCGCGGAGTTTATGAAGCCCATCGTCGAACTGATCGCGGCTTCCCCGACGGCGCTCACTGAAATCGGGAAATATCTCGGCATAGGTCGATCGTCGATTGAACGATTCTTTCAGGACCTCGGCCTTGTGCTCGAATATTTCGGCTCTCTCGCAGAGCAGTTCAAAAACAAGACCGAAAAGCAGATAAAGAAATTCGCGGAGCGGATGTCGCCAGCCGCGCAACTGCTCTCAGAGGTAGTCGGCGGGGTCAGGGATATGTTCGACCTGAAGCCGATACCCGTCGCCTCGTTTCAGATCTGGAAAGACAGCCTTCAGCTTATCGTCGAGCACGTCGGCAGCCTGTCTGAGTTTTTCGATAAGCAGTTCGTAAAGGCAATCAGCTTCTTCTCTGAGAAAGTCGGCCCGGCGGTCTCGCTCTGGAAGGACTCGGTTGACGCGCTCAAGGCAATGGTGGATGTACCGCGCCCGAGTGTTGCCGATTTCGACAGCCTGTTTGCTTCGATTCAACTCGCGATAGTCGGGATGATAGCGCTTGCCGCGACTCTTTCTACCGAAGGTCTGAGCCGCGCGCAGGCCGTGGCAACGGCATCTCTTGCGATATTCACGGCGATCAAGGCGGCGGTCGAATCCCTTGGCGGCCTGCGCGATTACAAGGCCGTGGCAAGCTCCGTCTTCGACGAGGTGCTCGGAGATTTCAATCATGCCATCGAATTACTCAGGCTTATGTCTACAAGCGTGGACGCCTTCAGCTCTCTCGCGCAATCGATCGGCGATCGCATCACGGCGGGAGGGGACTATCTGAAAAACGCCCTGCTCGCTTTTGCGGCCGCCATCAACTCGGCGGCTTCGGCGATCAACGGCGCGATCAACCTGCAGGGCGGGCTTGATGCGGCAGGCGCTGGCGCGAGCGCTGCCGCTGCGGGTGCCTATGGCGCTTCTTCATTCCTGCCGGGTCTTGCCAGCGCATCTGCCGGCGGCGGTGTCGTTTATGAGAATCATTATCACATTGAAGGATCGATGATTTACGAGTCGGAAGTAGATAAGCGCGTGCATCAGGCGAATCAGCGTAACAAGCGACGATTTGGTAAGAAAGGGGGAAATTCATAATGGCTTTCCCTTTCGGTGGCCTTGTTGATTGGAACCGCGCAGGCAACTACCTCGGCACAGGTAAAAATGTTACGTCCCGCATGCGCTCGGCTAACGGCCTGTCATGGGGTCGGGGAAAGGATCAGGATCAAGAGCGCGCGCCCGCGGCGGCGGGCGAGGCTACGTTCGTGTTAGACAATCGGAGCCGGGATTATTCGCCCGGCAATGCGAGCAGTCCGATTCATCCGAACGTGCGGCCCGGGTGCAATGCCAGGATTAGAAGCGTCGGCATTGCGGGCGGATTGTTACTGCTACAGGACGACACTAATCTCGACCTGCAGGATAATAGCGACCTGCAACTGCAGGACACGCCCAGCAGGAACCTGTGGACGGGCATTCTCGACGACGTTGCGCAATTCCCGGACAGGCTGAATCTGAGCGTAGGGATAAGGTGCTTTGGGACGCTCAATCGACTGATCGACAAATCCGTCAGCACGCCGCTCTATGAAAATATCACGATAGATCAGGCAATCGGCTACGTCCTTGATGCGGCCGGGTGGCCTGCGCTCGAAAGGTCACTGCAGCCCAGCTCCGTTGTTCTGCGCTACTTCTGGGCTGATCGAGAGGACGCGTTTCAGCTGATCGAATTCCTGCGCCTGACGGAAGCAATATGGGCAAGCATCTACGAGAATACCGAAGGGCATATTGTATTTGAAAACAGAGACGCAAGAACGACCGAGACTCGCTCGACAGTGTCGCAGGCCACGTTTACGGAAAGCGACATGGTTTCGATCAGCTACAGCCCTAACTTCAAAGACGTCGTACAGGCAGTCTCGATTGCTATAAACGAGCGCGAGCCACAGGCGCTTGATGTGATCTGGTCTTATGGCCAGACGTTGGTACTTGCGGCAAACGAGATTAAGAAACTCAAAATCCGCGCCTCAGATCCCTTCCTGAATCCGGCAATCCCATCGGCGTTCGGCACCAATGCGGTCCAGGCGATCACTGCTTCCGCGACGCTGACCAATGGCTCATTCGTCGGCTCGTTCAGGGGCGAGCAGTTTACTATCAACCACAATGATAGCGTTGCGACAATTCAGTCGACGCTTGAGGCGGTCACAACAATCGGCGCAGGTAATGTGCTCGTAGGCGGCGGGCCGTTTTCAACGATGCCCGTGACGATAGAGTTTCGGGGCACGCTCAAATATCAGGCAATAGAATTAATCGTTATCGTCAGTAGTTCCTTAAACACCGTCTCATCGCCCGCGACTATTAATATCTCCGAGACCATGCCGATAGGGGTTGGGGTGGATCAGGAGTTCACTTTTGCGCCTTCCGCCGTCCCTATAACGAGCGGGTCATGCAAGTTCAAGATTGGCAGTGTCACAACGCCGCTCGTTCTTTTCTCGGCATCGGCAGCGAACGTAGAAACCGCTTTTGATAATACGTCATTATTCAACCCCGGCGATCAGGATTGCACGGGCGGCCCCCTGGCATCCGCCGATATAAAGATGACCGTTCACAGTACGCAGCTCGGCTCTCCGCCCATCAGCAAACCGGTTGTTGTAAATAGCAGTTTGATGGCAAGCCAGCCCACGGCCACGGTCGCGGTATCGGAAACGGTGAAAGGCTCCGGCCCCGATTATGTAGTGACCGCAGGTTCCGTGGCTGACCTTACCTTCGACGCGCTCGCGCAGAGCGGCACTATAACTATACAGGCGGGCAGCGGCGGCCTGACGATGACAGGCCTGCAGCTACGGGCCCAGCCGCTGATAATCGTGCGGACGCATGAGCGCAGTTACCCTGAAGACCTGACGGAAATCGAAGATAACGGCGGGCAGATTCTCAGGCCGGAAATCAGATCTGAAATCTCGCTTGCCTACGGCGACTCATATCCGATGGACGCCGTGCTGCGTTACCTAAACCCTTTGCCCGCGATCAGAATAAAGATTGCAAAAAAAGTAGACGATCCGGGTAATGACGCGCTGTTCCAGCGTGAAATCAGCGACATGCTGACCGTCGTCAATGACCAGATTGGCCTTAACGATAAGGTTCATATTGAAAACATGAACTTCAAGATAACCGGCGGCACTCTGCTTGAGGCAGAGTTCGGATGCCAAATAGCGTTCATACCGCCGCCCATGTTCCACGCTTAAAGGAGATCGTGATGAAAATAGCCCGGAATCTTGTTCTGTTTATCTTTTGGCTTTCCTGTTTCGTTTCTGCGACCGCGCAGACGAAACTCCAGAACCTCACGCCGACGACGACCACAAACAGCACTGATGTTATTTACGTGGTCATCAATCCATCAACCACGCCCGCTGATAGGAAAATAACTGTCGATAACCTGTTTCAGAGTCGGAATGGCAATAAGAGTGTGACTGCCTTCGCCAGTTTAAGTGCGGCAATTACCGCCATCGGCTCATCCCAGGCGGTTGTTGAGATTCCAACGACTACAACAGTGAGCGCGAGCCTGACTTCGCCTGTCAATGTGACTTTATCTTTCACTGGCGCAGGGATGGTGAGTGTATCGAGCAGTCAAACATTCACGATCAATGGGCCGCTACAGGCTCCATTGCGCCAGGTCTTCACCGGCTCTGGGACTGTCAAGTTTGGTTCACGCATCGGCGTCTCTTACCCTGAATGGTTCGGCGCAGCGGGTGACAACGCTACCGATGACGCTTTGCCGATACAATCGGCGATCAATGCTTTTAAAGGGTCCAGTGTCCAGCATCACCCCGGAATTGTGGAAATGGTCGGCGGCTATGCGATTGGCAGCACGATAACCATATCCGGCAATTCAATCACCCTGCGCTCGCAGGGCTGGGGCGAGCAGAACACAACTCCATACAGAGGATTCATTCGAGCTTTAGATAGCTGTGAAAGTGAGCCGATGGTGCTCATAACGGAGTGCTGGAACACTTCGGTCGAGCAGATCCGTATCATAGGCAACAGCTCGCACAAACCCAGTGCGGGCATCGAGCTTCGATCTCAAAACATCTCACACGGACTCGATATGAGCTTCATTCGCAATGTGGCCATCGGCTCATTGTTTGGCTATGATTCCGATCACGATGCCAATCAGTTCGAGACAGGGTTGCTTATCAGCGGCACTGTGGATGGCGACACGAACCGCTTTGAGAATCTGCACATCGTTCACTGTGGCATAGGCATTGACCTGCGAAACCCGAACGCGGGGGTTACTACTTATGACACGCTATTGCTTGGCTCGTGTGATATTGGTTTCAAATGCGGGTCCCGCGTGCAAGGTTACAACTGGAACTTTGGCGCGAACACTCTAGACCTTGAGCTGGTCGATTTCGCCGGGCGTCTATCGCTGCGCGACGTGACGAGTGAGGGCGCGGGCATGTTCGCCCTGATGGGCCTTAACACGGAATTGTATGTTGATGATTTAGGGTTTCAATCGAGCGCGACCTTGAACGTGGGCGGCGTGATAATAGATGCCGATAATGTTGACGCGAGGCTGACGATTCGCAATGGGCTGTTCACAAACTTTGGCTTCTCTGGCACTCCAAAGATCCTAGTTCGCTCAACAGGTGGCTCGTCTCACAACACTATACGCCTTGAAAACATAAAGGGACTGACAAAGGATAACCTTGATATAGCGACCTCGGGCGGCGGCATCACTGACATGCGCGAGTTGTTTTTTCATCGCCCGCCATCGTCAAGTCTTGATTGGGGCCTTGATGATCATATCTATCTGACTGACTCGGAAGTTTATTCAGAAGGCCAGAATGATTTTCTAAGCAAGGTTAATGTCTACGGCGGGCCGTTTAAGATAAAGCAACTGCCGACTCCGACAGGGCTGACCGTTACACCGCCTGTCGGTGTAACGGTCACGACTCGCGGCTACAGAGTGAGCGCAATTTCAGGGACAGGGGAGACGTTAGCCTGTGCTTCTGTCACCGTCAGCGGCCCGGCTGCGCTCGATTCGACGCACTACAACATGCTGCGCTGGAATCCGGTACGAGGCGCAGACGGCTATAAGATTTACGGTCGCACGAACGGCTCTGAATTGCTGATGGCAACGGTCAGACAGTCGGACACGCCAGCAGATGGGAGTCAGGTTACATCCTTCAAAGACACGGGGGCGCTGACGCCAAGCGGGGCGTTGCCGACGAAAAATACTACAGGCACGATAGAAGCTTTGTTCCCGGCTGGTACGCAAGCGTTACCGCCCATCGCTTCGGTCAATGATACATCTCAAGGGATTTATTTTGACAGTACAGGCATAAGAATTGTTGAGGGTAACAATATCCTTGCGACGTTCGCCAACGGCGGCGGCGTTACGTTTCATTTCGCCGGCCCGCTTATCCCCGACTCGGCTCAATTTCACTGGTCTAATGCGGGGCTTGGCAGACCGGGCGCGGGCATAATCAAGCCCACCGATGGCGGCGGCGGCGATGGCAGTTGGATGACGGTCAAACCGATTGTGACATCGGCAGCGGCTCCAACAATCGCATCAGCTTCGACCATCGCGCCGACCACGCCGATTGTTTTTATAAGTGGCACTACTACAATCAGCACGATCACAGCGCCGTCGCCGCTCAGTTCAACAGGTGGCAGTATTATTCTTATCCCTACTGGCCTATGGGCGACGAACACAGGAGGTAATATCGCGCTCGCTACAACAGCAGTTGTGAGCAAGGCTCTGATTTTGTCTTGGGATGTGACAACCGGTAAGTGGTATCCGAGCTATTGAGAGTTGCTGAAAGCCGGATTGGCAATCGCTATAGGTATTGTGGGCATTCAAAAGTACCTGATCGCGTTTGCCTGGTTAGTGTGAGGAATTACCTTTTATAGAAGCTGCTATAAGTTCTTTGTAGACACGGCAGGCAAGCTGCTGTACACTGACAGCCGAAAAGCACTAATAGACTTCGGACCGCCGGAGAAAAACGGACAGGCGGCATGGATCAAATCCATGCCGCCTGTTTCTTTTTTGGACGCAATGAAATTGACCGCAACAGACCTCTATAGAACGATCAATCGCCTAGTTGAGCAGGCGCTCAGGCGGCGCGGTGAGGCGGGCTTTGCGTTCTCGAAAATCCCCGCAGGTTACGTATCGGGCAATCCCGCGCTGCTGCTGCCCGAAGAGGCGGCGGCAGGCACCAAAACTCACAAGGTAGTGCAGCCGATCACAAACAGGCTGGGTGCGCTTGCGGCGGGCGACCGCGTGGCTATGCCTTTTGATCGAGACGAGAATCGAACGATTCAGGGAAAGGTCGTTGACGTCTCAAACATTGTTATCGATTCCGATTATCTGATGGGACTCAGGCCTGTAACGCCCGGAAATACGTTGCTTGCGAGCGCGGACACGGAGCAATCGACGAACTCGGCTTCATACGTAAAGCTAAAAGAATTCTTTGCCACACGGCCCGGCAGGTACAGGCTCAGCTTTGACCTCTCGCGAAGCGGCGGAGCGGCAAGCGCCATAGTCAAGCTTATGCTGCCGAGCGGTACCTATATTGACGCTTCGGCTACCGCAAGCTACAGCAGCACGGTCCACCCGACCTACGGATCATTCAGTCTGGATATGACCGTCTCCGCATGGTGGGGCGCGCAGATCGCGGTCTTCGTGCTGAATAGCAGCGGCCCGACATTCAACGCCTACATCAGAAACTGCAAGCTCAAATACGCAGACGCATCGACGGCGCTCGCGCCGCACGACGCGGTCATTTTGGATTAAGTGAGGATTGACCGACGATGGCTATTCAGCTGGATTATGAATTACATCCCGGCCTAATGGTGACCGACTCCTACTGGATTGTCGGGCAGATCATCCTCGATACGTTCAATGAAACTGCACTCATACTGATGCTTGGCTATCTGAGCGAAGACGCGCGCAATCAGCTGGTGCCTGGCGCTGAAAACCCGATTGATCGAAGGGTGATTCAGATGGGGTATGACGATTACGTTGCATACCTATCGGCTGATGCTTTAACGGTCTCCGGGAAAAACCCCACACAGGCAGCTTACGATTTCGCCTCCGACATCGCCGAGCCGCGGGGCCTTGCGACTTTCTTCACCGGAGGGGTGGACGTGTGAATTTTATGTGCGAATTCAGGTATAGGGGCTCCTTGCAATGCCGACTGACGAAGCGATCATAGAAAGGCTCGTAAAAGTGGAAGGCGACATCAAATACCTTAGAGAAAGCTACGCTCCTCTCACCAAGGTAATTGAGATGTTGTCACCAATGAGGGAGTCGATCATAAGGATCGAAAACAGCATCGCAAATCTTACCTGCGATATAACCGACCTCACAGTGGAAGGGAAAAAGCTCTACGGTCTGCACGAGCAGGTGCTGCAGGCGCGCGCCGAACAGGAAAGGCAGCTGACCGAAGAGAAAATAAAAAAACTCAACGAAAGAACCTTCCAGGCTTTCATCACCAACAGACTCATGCCCGTATGCGGGGCAATCGTCATCGTGGCCACTATCCTCGGATTCATCTGGGTGGCGTTCAAGTGGGCGGTCAGCCTCGCAAAGTGAGCGTATGAGATGAAACTGCTTATAGCCGAAGACAACGCGGACCTGGCGAGCATGTCGCAGACGGCTCTTGCCGATGCCGGAGATCATGTCGACCTGGCGGTGAACGGCATAGAAGCCGAGCGGCTATATCTTGAGGCGGTTAGAGATGGGTGCCCTTACGACGTTTTGATACTCGATTGTGCGATGCCTCTTTTGAGCGGCCTCGGCCTAGCCGAGAAGATCAGGAACGAAATCGGCGATGGCGAGACGCGGATTATCATCTGTACGAATTATGCAAAAGAAGGAATGGTCAAAGTAAGGGCAAAAGGAGTCGGCGGAATGCTCGTCGACAAAATGGACGGACTGCCGGCGCTTGAGACTGCCATCAAGCAGGCGCAGGTGGATAAGTTGAGCAGGAAGGAAGCGGTTTAGCCATGGACGACCAGGCAATCTTCAGCGCTTTTCTTAATGGTGATTCGATGGTGTCGCTGATCACCAGATCTGGAAAGAACCGAGCGGATATAGAGCGCGCGATCAGGGAGGGCTTCAAGAGCATACTGCTCGACGAGGCTGGCGCGCTGTCCGACATCATTCTACGCGACTGGACGCCTGATCAGATCCAAGTGCTGATCAATAAGCTCACGTCATCACATCCGAATTAATCCCTGGAGAAAAGGGAGGGAGTAGTTGAACCATGATTAGCATTTCACAGGAGCAGTTGAAAAGAATTGCCGTAAATCTCCCCACGACTCTCTGCGGGCTGTACGCGCCACTGCTTGCAACGGCCATGAATGAGTTCGAGATTGACACTCCCCGCAGGGGTGCAGCGTTCCTCGCTCATACATGCCACGAATCGCAAGAGTATCAGCGACTCGTGGAGAATATGAACTACTCAGCGCAGCGGCTAATGGCCGTCTGGCCGAAGCGATTTCCAAGCCTTTCGTATGCGCAGGCATACGACCATCAGCCAGAGAAGATTGCGAACTATGTTTATGCGAATCGGAATGGGAACGGGTCGCCGGAGTCCGGCGACGGCTGGCGCTATCGTGGGAGGGCTATCATCGGGATTACAGGCAAGGCGAATTATGAGCCATGCGGAGTTGGCATAGGGCTTGACCTCGTGAGTCACCCGGAGCTGCTCGAACAACCTGTTCACGCTATCAGAGCAGGGGCCTGGTGGTGGAGCGAGCATGGGCTGAATGCGCTCGCCGACGCTAGTGAGTTTGAAGAACAGACCAAAGTGATAAACGGCGGACTCAATGGGTTGGCGGAACGCAAGATCTACTGGGCGCGGGCAAAGCAGGTTCTTGGGTAGTAATCATTCGGAGATCAGGCTATGAAATTCAATCTAAAAGCAAATCATCTTATAAACGGCGGGCTGATAATTCTTGGCGCGGCTTTCATCATCTATAACAAGGTGCGCGCAGGCGAGGCTCTTTCGCTTGAGGATCTATTGCCGCTCACGCCGATGCTCGGTCAATACGCGAACGCGCTTAAAGCGCACTCCTCGGATTCAACGAAGTGGATCTCGCCGAAACAGGCTATCTGCATTATGGAGATGGCCAGAGAGCGAGGCATGGACGCCCGCGCATACGCGCTTCAGCAGTTCAACGTCGAGCTTGGCTCTTTGCTCTCAAAGCAGGCGACCACTCTGATACTCAAAATGAAGAAGATCCCGAAACTTCAGACGGGCAACGAGGCTGATCATGTTTGATGATAACGCTCCTCCTCCGCCTCCTCAGGCTATAGATCCGGGTGGCAGTCCATTCAGTAACCGCCCTTCAGAGGATTCTCTTACGCACGAGAAGCGCCGCAGCGAGACGTGGGCTGGCTACGCTACCTTCGCAAATAAAGTATTGCTCGGATTGCTGTTAATAGTCTTGCTTATATCTTTGATTTTTTATGGCATCCCGGCCTTAGACAAAGGCTACGATTCCAGCGAAGCGACGGCGAGCGGCATGGGCAAGCTCGCCGAGTACATAGAGAAGGCCGGGCCTGAGCTTCTGTCCGCCGCTCAGAATGTTAATACGACATCCGGGAATGTGAGCGAGGGATCAGAGCAGTTTAAGCGATTTATGACGGTCCTGACGCAGAAGTTTCCGGAACTCTTCGCGGACATCCACAAGATGACTGTGAGCGCGCGTGAAGGGATCGACCGGACGACAAAAGGCGCGTCTGGGATGATGTGGCAAGGCGAGCAGACAATTGCGCAATTAAACAATCGACTCAACGGCGATTTCGGATTGATAGTCGGGCTTACTCAACTGACAGGCGATCTGAGGACGAACGTAAACACCGCGACCACGGCAGCGACCAGGTTGATCAACGAAGGGACGACGACGGTCTCGGAGCTGCGCGCCTTCCTGCTCAATCCCGAATGGGCGCAGGCTCGCTCGCAGGTGATCGCGCTGCTCACGCACGCCGATCAGCTTACAGTCCAAGCGGTTGGAGTCGCTACGGACACGCACACGATCACAACGAAGCTGGCCGAGAAAGCGCCGGCGTTTTTTGCTTTGCTTGAAAAGGTGATGAAGACGAGCGCGGGCTATCAGAAGCCCATACTGATACTGACGCTGCTCAGTCTGCTCACGAAGGCATTGCAGGGAGTCATCTTTTGAATAACGGCCTGTAGGCCGAAGGGGGATTAACTATGAACTGGTTTTCGCATATCAAAAAAGTTCTAGATAAGGTTGTTCATGGCATCGGTCATCTTTTCTCTGATGAAAACATTAGAAGGGCCGAAGAAGTTGCCGATCACATTTCTGACCTTGCGACTCTCGCGTTGCCTTATGTCGAAAAGTTCGCAACGCTCACGCCCGGCACGCAAGACGATGAACTCGTAGCCGCGGCGGAAAGAATGAACCTCAGTTTACAGGATATTCTAAGCGAGCCTGATGATGCAGTGCGTAAAGGGCGCATCCTGACCTTGATCGGCAATGCCACAAAGGCAAAGATCCAGGACCTCGTAGCCAACGCGGGCGGCCAGAAGATAAAGATCGGCAGCACAAGTATTCGCGTCCCGGACGACATTGGCAATGTGGCGGGCGATCTATACGATTCGGCTGCGCAGTTTGCCTACAGCCTGTTTGTGAAGCGACAGGCAAAAACGTAATCGAGACCGGCGCGATGTCGCAATGCGACGAGACGGGGGCCTCGTCGTGAATGGGGTAATCGGCATCGCGCTGCGCGTTCATTGTGAGCGGCTGACATTCCTGCTGTCAGCCGCTCGCGGTGACGCTTCTGAGCCAGCAAATGAATACCGTTGCCGATTTCTTCTTCTCAAACGAGGCTTAAATTCAAGCAATGAAAATCCGCAAATTGCGGATAACGCAGCGGGCAGCCAGTCGGCACGCTGGCTGCCCGCCCGTTTGATTTATCCTCCTTACTGAGCGGGTTGAATGCTCAAGGCTTCTTTCTGTAGCGGAGTATCCTCGTCGCCGAGAATCTCGCTCAGCTTCTGCCAGAGTTCCTTCACCTGCGCGGGCGATGTGGCAAGCCAAACGGTGTCGAGCAGGTGATCTTTCTCATCTTTCAGGGCGAGTACCTGTTTACCCTCGTCCGTCGTGGCGGCTCGTCGACGGGCAAAGGCTCGCGGCGTGGATCGGCGAAGAAATCAGCGCTTGAAGCCGGAAGCGCCGAAGCTATCCAGGCATCCTCTTAGTGTGTCCGCGGTGTGTCAGGCTCGTCATTAAGAGCATAAAATACAGTAAATCAGACCTGCCAGACGGCCTTTCATAACTCTAACCTGTTGATTTTATTCAGGCGGGCGGCACTCCCTGTGGTAACAAACATCAGGCGACTCATTCGTTCTTTGGCCTCGCTCAATGAATAATAACATCTGAGTTTCAAACTTCCAGCAAAAACGCGATGCATCATGCCATAAGCCGAGTAATTACGTTACTTTTCTAACGGGCGGCTTCGTGCTAGGATGCAATTGCCATCAGGTCAGATGTTCTACGAATCAGAGAGTCAGCATGAAATACAATTCACGTTCAGCAAAATCTTTCTCCGGCATGCATGCGCCAAAGCTGTTAATCGCAGCAATCCCGTTTATTCTTCTTGCAATTTCTATCACGCCTGCGCAATCCGACAAGAAAAAGGATGAAAAGAAAGAAGAGAAAAAGCCTAAAGAGACTTTGAAAATTCAGAGGGTGACGCAAGGCATGGGGCTTTACGGAATCGGCTCGATGTCGCCCGACAAAAAATCTGTGCTATTGCTCGCCCAGAAACCCGATCAGGCTCCGAACGTGTATGTGATGAATGTTTCAGATCGCTCGATTCGACCTGCCGTGACAACTTTCAAATGGGGAGCGAACGACCCGCAATGGTCGCCCGACGCAAAGACAATCGCCGTTTCGGGATTTGAGGAGAATGCGACTTTCTGCGAGGTGTTTCTGGTGGATTTGAGAACGGGCCAGATGCGACAGATGACGAAGAATGCGTTCAACGATAAAGAGCCTGTCTTCACACCGGACGGGAAACGGTTGATCTACACAACAGACGAAAGCCCGCTGCCCGATGCGGCGTTCGGCATCCTTCATCTTGCGGCTGTCCCGGTCGCAGGAGGCAAAGCGGAATACTTCACCGAAGATGAAGGCTCGTTTATTCATCCCGGCATAAGCGCCGACGGCAAAAACATCTTTCTGGTTAAGATAGATGAAGATAGCGGACGGCATTCGCTCTGGCAATATGGACTGGATGGCAAGCCTCAACGCGACCTGACGGAGAGAAAATTCGCGCGAATTCATCGCTACATTCAAAACACCGCGAACAACTCGATGATACTCTGGGCGCAGGAATCGACTGAACAGCAGGACGATGTTTACCTGCTGGATCTGAAAACCGGAAAGGTCACAGACCTGCCCGACCCCGACCAGCCAAAGCGCAGCCCCGCAGTTTCGCCCAACGGCCAGATGATCGCATTCGTCGGACCTGCGGGCGCAGGAATACAGGTGTTTGTTTACGATTCGGCGACAGGGCAGATTCAGCAATTGACTTTCAAGCCGGGAATTTCGCATTCGCCGATTTTCATTTCGGATCACGAAATCATGTTCGGTTCTGATCGCGATAGAGAGAACGAGCTTTATATAGTCGATCTCACAGCGCAGTCTGATAGTAAAAAAGAGAAGGACGAGAAGAAGAAATAGACTTTTCTGAATCGCGCCCGGAGAATCCACCGTGACCGTTGCGAAAGCATTCGATGTTTTTCTGTCACACAACAGCAAAGACAAACCCGCGTACGCCTGAGGAGCGCAAGAGAAATCTTCACGAGTGACTCTGAATCAAGGCTGTTTGCCGCGAAGCTCTTTTGCCTTCTGATACTCGCGATTTGCTTCCTCCTGCAATCCCTGACTGTAGAGCGCATGGCCGAGCTTTGTGTGTAGGGTATCGTCAGCGGGCTTCAACGCAACTGCTTTGCGATATGCGTCAGCCGCACGCTGCCAGAGCTGTTTTGAGAAGCACTCATCGCCAATCGCAATAAATATACTGGGATTGTTCAGATCGAGCGAAGCCGCTCTCTCAAACTCTGAAAGCGCTGCTTCGTTCTGCTGACTGCGGTAAAAAAGCGCGAGATTGTAATGAGGCGTAGCCCAGTTCGCGTCAAGCTCTGATGCGCGTTTGAAAGCCCGCTCTGCGCGCCACGAATCAAGCTTGCCTTGATAAACCAGCCCCAGCGCATTATGAACGGCTGCAAGGTTTGAACTCTGCAACGGTGTCAAGGCTCGTTCCGCTTCATCATAAAACTGTAGAGCGATGAGCGCCTGAGCCGCGCTCAATTTTTCAAGAGAATTGATCTCTGCGCTGTCTGGTTTGATAGACCGCGCGCGCGCAAACATCTGGCCCGCGCGCCTGAAATCCTCGACTCGATCAGATACGTTGTCGGCGCGAACATCGCCGCTCACAATCTTTCGACCCGAATCGGCGAGCGCGTCTGCAAGCACAGGTTTCAATCGCGCGAGGTCTGCCGTGGCCGAAGGTTCAGCCGCGAGCTTCTGATACAAATCCCATGCGCTAATGTTCTTTGGCTCGACGAGATTCTTTGAGGCTATGGCCGCTTCGAGTTGCAGGATTAGTGGAGTCGGGGCCGCTTCCGATTTAATGACAGGGATCGAGGCCGAGACTGATGAAGTCCGATTTTTCTCTGAGCTTGCGTTAACAGGGTTAAGACCGGGTAGCGTGATTTCGGGTCTCCTGGGCGGACTGGAAGTCTCTTTCGTGGTGTTTGACGCAATGACAGGAGTTTCGGTCGATGATTGAGCCGGAGTAACCTGTTGAGGTTTCGTCGGACTGGTTTGTAATGACGGCGCAGCAGTTTCGAGAGGCTTCACCTCGATTGGCTTTGTTACAACAGGCTTCGTGTCAGAAGACTTCGTTATAGAAGGCGCGCCTGTCTTATTGCGAGCCACGGTCGTTTCCGGATTCGCAGTAACGGGTTCGGGTTTGTGCGGAGCCTTGGCCGCAGTCTTCGGTGAGGCTTTCTCGTTTGAAGAAATAACCGGAGCCTCTACCTTTTTAGATAAAGCCTCGGTTTCTTTCAGCTTTGGTTCCGGTTTTTGTGGTGGTGTTCGATTCGCATCTTTTATTGTTTCTACTGTTTTGGGCGCAGAAACATCTGGCGCGGTTGGTTTTGTGACCGGTTCAAGTTTGGCTACATTAACCATGGCAGGTGCCCCGCGCTCGACGCTGGTTAAAGCAATCTGGGCGAGCGAGGTTTCGCTGTGCCAGGGGTGTTGTTTGTTTGAAGTGTCTTCGGCAACGCGCGCGGCGAGGGCCTCGAATAGCTCGTCGCCTGTGATTGAGCCGTCGCCGTTTCGGTCGGTGCCTGCTGCCATAGCATCGACCAGATATCGCGTAAATACTCCCTGCCCGCTCCATCGCTGGCCTTCGCGCGAAAACTCGCCGGGACTGTTTGCCATTATCACTGCCACGCCCGCGCGCGAGGTCGCAATCTGATTAAAAGCGCGAATGAAGGATGACGCCGCCGAGCCGATTGATTCGGGATCAAAGAAATCCTTACGCATCGCGTCGGCAAGAATCAGAACGCGGCGAGAGCGAATACGTTTTGTAAGCGCCTGATTGATCTCGCTCGTCAAAAGGCCTGTGCTGAACGGGTCTTTCGCATCGGAGTCGTAGCCGAGCAGGTAGGATTCGTTGAACTCGTTCTCATAAAGGCCGTGCCCCGAAAAGTATAAGATAACCGTGTCGTTTTCCATGGCCGACCGCGCCAGCCAGTTTCCGAGCGCCGCTTTGATTGCTGCGACAGTCGCTTCTGCGCCGATCAGCACGCGCAGATTTTCAGGTCTGACTCCTGCTTTTCTGATTGCATCTGCGAAGAGCGTTGCATCCCGGTCGGCGAATTGAATCTGTTGCCCGCCTCCAAGCTTCGCGTACTTTGAAACTCCGACGACAAGTGCAAATGTCTTTGATGCGTTGATTGACTGAGTGGAATCCGGCTGGCTTTGCGAAAGGGAATTGACTGCAAGCGCTGCCAGCATGACTGTAATCGCAACTATTTTTAATCCGGTTGCCATGTCGATAATTCGCAAACGGGAAAGGGCGCAACCTTCTACGTGGCGTAGAGCGGTGCGCCCTGACAAACTCTAAAGTGAATCAACCCTGTACTTTTAATTGAAACTTGCAACTGCTTCCTGCTCATTGTCGAAGGTCTGGAAGACGGTCAAAAGCTTGGTAATCATCAGAAGGTCTTGAATCTTCTTTGTCAGGTTCAACAGCTTCAACGCTCCGCCCTGGTTGTTCGTCGTCGTATAAGAACTGACCAACTCGCCGATGCCGGAGCTGTCTACGTAGGAAACATCTCCCAGGTTTAGCAGAACCTTCTTTTTGCCTTCTTCGAGCAATTTGCGAACTGCCTCACGAAGCTGCACGCTGCCTTCGCCGATTGTTATCTTGCCCGAAAGATCCAGTATCGTCACATCGCCTGCCTGGCGTTCCTTGATAGTAAGCTGAGCCATCGCACCTCTCCTTTATCGTCCTCGAAAATTGTTATTAGGAATGCTACTTATTCTTCTTCATGCGAACGATGCTCCCACCTTCAGGATGACGCGAGTGTTCCACTTCGTCCATAAAAGTGCGCATGTAAAAGATGCCGCGCCCGCTCGGATTAAGCAAGTTGTCTGAATTAGTCGGGTCAGGCAACTGCGCCGGGTCGAAGCCTTCGCCATAATCCCTGACGTAAACCGTCAGCGCATCCTGCTCGGTTAAAAAGCGAACATCTACCTGCTTATCCGAAGCATTTTTGTTTCCATGAGTAATGGCGTTGATGACCGCCTCGTGCACGGCGAGTTCAATCCAACTGGCGTCATCTTCGCTGAAGCCCATCTTCACCGTAACGCTTTTGGTAACCGAAGCGATCAGGTCAACGAACTCCAGTTTGCTGTCTATAGAAAGCTCGATGGTCTCGGTCATCGGCTAGCAGGATGCCTTTCTTCATCTAAATCAAGCGCGCGAACTGACAAGCAAGGTAGTCACGAGGCGCGTCATTGTGTAACATGCTGGAACTTGTGATGTCAAGATCAATGAGAATCAAGGGAAGAGCAAAGATCGACGGGATCGTCTCGGTTCCCGGCGATAAATCGATTTCTCACCGCGTCGCGATGCTGGCTTCGATAGCGCAGGGCGTATCGCGGATCACCAATTTTGCGACGAGCGTTGATTGCCACACGACGCTCGATTGCATTGAAAGGCTCGGTGTGCGCGTCGAGCGCAACGATCAGGAAATTCTGATTCATGGCGAAGGTCTCGACGGCTATCATCCGATTGATACAGTGACAAGGCTCAATGCCGGTAATTCCGGATCGACCATAAGGATGTTGAGCGGCATTCTGGCGGGGCAGCCTTTCACCTCTGTCACTGACGGCGATCAGAGTCTGGGCCGCCGCCCGCTGCGCAGAATCATCGAGCCTCTGACTTCGATGGGCGCGCAAATTCGCGCGCGAGACGGAAACTACACGCCGCTTGAAATTGAGGGAGGGAAGCTTCGCGCAATCAGCTACCGAAGCCCTGTCGCAAGCGCGCAGGTGAAGACGTGCGTGCTGTTTGCAGGGTTGTTCGCAGATGGCCGCACCGTCTTTGCCGAGCCTGCGCCGTCGCGCAATCACACAGAGTTGATGCTCGAAGAATTTGGCGCGCGATTCGAGATCGACGAGGTTAACGGCAATTTGAGCATCGAAGGCCGAGGCGAGTTGACGCCTGTTCGATACGGCGTGCCCGGCGATATTTCGTCTGCGGCATTTTTTATCGCTGCTGCGGCATTGCTGAATGATTCAAAGATTGAATTGCGTGATGTGAATCTAAACCCTTCGCGCACTGCATTCCTCGACGTAATGAGTCAGCTTGGCGCGAATATCCGGATTACCAATCTCCGCACAGTCCACCGCGAGCTTGTAGCAGATATTCACGTAAACAGCAGTCAGCTTAAAAGCAAAGCCGAGGGTACGGTTTTATCAGGCGACATGATTCCTAATATCATCGACGAGATACCGATTCTCGCAGTCGTAGCAACGCAGGTCGAAGGGCGAATCGAAGTGCGCGGGGCCAGAGAATTGCGCATCAAGGAGAGCGACCGCGTCCGAACAGTAGTCGCAGGAATCCGCGCGCTCGGCGGCGAGATAGAAGAGTTTGAAGACGGCTTTGCGATTTGCGGCCCGCAAAATCTTACTGGTGGCCGCATCGAAACCGAGGGCGATCATCGCATCGCGATGGCCTTTTCAATAGCCGCGTTGATCGCGGATGGCTCGACCGAAATAGTTGATGCGGATTGCGCTGGCGTGTCATTTCCAGAGTTTTACCAATTGCTGAAATCACTTACCCGCGAAGGCCACATCGAGTGATGGCGATGGAGGGAAGTCGAAACAGAGATTCTGAAACAGAGAGGCCGATTTTTTTAATCGGCTTCATGGGGGCTGGTAAGACGACGGTCGGGCAAGCTCTCGCATATAAATTAAATTGTGATTTCATTGATTTGGATCGTGTTATAGAACGGCAAACGGGTAAATCGATTCAACAGATATTTTCCGAGCAGGGCGAGCTTGAATTCAGGCGAATCGAACGACAGGCAGTAGAATCCTGCCGCAGGCTGTCGAACGCTGTCGTCGCGCTTGGAGGCGGTGCATACCTTGCGGAAGAGAACAGAAAAGCTCTACGCGAAACCGGCACAACTATCTGGCTCGACTGTCCGCCTGAAATCTGCTTTGAGCGGGTGCGCGGCGATGGCTCAAGGCCGTTGCTTGGAACCGAAGACGAGATGAAAGCTCTGCTTGATAAAAGACGCGCTGCTTATTCGCTTGCCGATTATGTTGTGCAGACAGGCGCGCTTTCGCCTGATGAAATCGCGATTGAGATCAGAAGGCTGACTCGTTAGTTGATTTTTTCGAGAATGCAGCGTGGTTCGACCAGCACGGTTTTGAATGAAGACAGGCGCACGAGTCCCGGCTTTGCGCGCGGCGGCTTTGTAACGAATTTCCTTTGCGTGTAATGAACGGCGGCTTTGCCTTCGCGTTTTGCCTGCGAGTAAAAGGCCGCAAGCTCTGCGGCTTCGACGATCGATTTATGCGGCACGGTCTCACGGTTAGGGTTGCGAATTACGACGTGCGAGCCGGGATAGTCAGCCGCGTGCATCCATATATCCTGCGGTTTCGACGCTCGAAAGGTCAGCGCATCGTTGTCGCGGTCGTTTTTTCCTACCATCACTTCGTAACCGTCAGTGGTCTTGAATCTGCGGCCAATCGCAGGCTCATTTTTATCTCTGATTTTTCCGGTTGAGCGGCGTCGTGTGCCTGCGGCTTTTTCGATTACCTGACGCGCTTTCGAGATTTGCTCCTCGGTCGGGTTGGCTTCAAGCTCATTCAACATAGTTTTGACAGGCGATAAACGTTTTGCAGTATCCTGCTGCCGAACGGCAATTGCTGCCAGCGCGCGTCTTGCTTTTTGATAGCGCGAGAAATAATCGGCAGCCGATTGTTGCAGCGTTTTGTTCTCAGCAATCTCGATTTCAATCTCGGCCTGATCTGGGTCGTAATAATCGATCACCTTCGCTTTTGCTCCCGTCACGCTGGCAGTTGCCAGATTCGCAAGCAACAGATCTCCGTAGCGCTTCAACCTGTCGGGGTCTTCAAATCTTTCGCGGTCACGTTCGATAGCGTTCATCGCCGCCTCGCGCTTTTTAACCTCGCGCACGAAAAATTGCCGCACGGAATTGTACTGGTTTTGAAGCGCCTTTTGTCCGTCACGCGCCGAATAGTAGACATCTGCGGCATCAGACAATGTCGGAAACTCAGACCTCAACAATCCCTGAGCTTGAGTAAGCTCGATGTGCGATAGCAGCAAGTCTGTCTTCAGGTTTATCAAACGATTCACGACCTGTTCAATCGGCAAACGTGAATAAACGAGCGGCACGGGCTTTTTCTCGAACATATCCGCCACGATTGAGCGAAACGACCGGGCGGGACTTGAGATGCGGCAACGCGCAATAAATTCGTTTCTGATGACAGGACCAAAGTTTGACGAAGAACCGAATTCTGTTTCCAGAATATCAGTTTCAGACATGGAATCATTAACCCGACGTAAAAGTTCGGATGGATCGAAATCGCTGGCTGTCGTTTCCGCACTGGATTCAGGGAGTACAGCGTGGTCAGTCAGCGAAGCGATTACCTGCTTTTTAGAGTCAATGACGTATGCATTAGCGGCGCGTCCGGTCATCGCAAGCACAAGAAGGCTTCGTACGCGGTCGCCCCCCACATCGAATTTTTCAAACTCCAGGCGGACTATTCGATCAAGCGGGTCTTTGGAAACACTCGTGACCCTTGCGCCTGTGATATGTTTCCTCAGTTGAATGGCGAACGGATGTGAAGAGTTCGCCTCACTGCCGGGTTGTCTGCCGGATAGATAGAGGGCAGGGTTTGTGCGATCCAGAGACGCAAAGAGCAACTGGTCATTTTCCAGTCGCAGGTCCATCAAGAGGTCTGTATTTACAAGAAAGATTCTGGCGACCGTTCGGCCCGAAATTAATGGCTCCATCTCGCGCAAAATGGCCGAGATGTAAAAGTTATCCATAGCGTTATATTACTAGAAGAGACCCGGCAGATAAATGAGCGGGAGGAAGTGGGCTACACGCTGCGAACGAACCGCGAAGGCTCAGAAATCGCTGGCAACCTGTGTATCAGTGATAAGATCGTGCAAGCCGCGCCGCTTTCGGTTAAGGGCGATCCATACCAGCCCAATCATCGCAAGCGCAACTGACAGAAGATAACCAGCCGAACGCCACAATGCGCGCTGCGGGGTTACAGGTTCTGCCGTCCGCGCATCGATCACGGAAGTGTTCGTAAACATCATTCCGAAGGTTTTGCCGCACAGACATTGCGTCAGCGACAGGTAGAAGAATGCGATCAGGGAAATGATCACAATTGAAGCCGCGCGAGTCTGATTGAGCGCGAACGCGCCGTTATTAAGCCCGATTAAAGCAAGGAAGGGCATTGAGCAGATCGCGATTGTGAACAAGTCAATCGCGTTTATGACGACATGAGTGAAAAGAGATGGGCTGTCGTTTCTGGAAAGCTCTGCGCTCAGCACCTGATCTACTTTTCTTATCTCAGCTTCGAGGTAGTCTAAGGGAGAGTCTTCATCGAGGACGATTACTCTTGAAGCTTCGGTCGGTTTTTCTGAAACCGAAATGAACGAATCCTCTGTTTCTACGGCTGGATCAGGTTCGATTCTTCGAGTAATACGCTGCGGTTCTTCCGCGAATTCGGGCCGCGTGAATCGGGAAGGTGCGATATCGGGCAAGGGCATTGTCGAAGGTCTCGCCTGCTGCGTTATCTCAGGCGATGGCTCAAGCGCTCTTGCGGTCGCTTCTTTGTCAATTCCGAGTGGCGCGGTTTGAGCCATCGGTCTAACCGGCTCGATTTTGGGCAAAGCTGCGCGGCTGGCGTTTTCGCTCGCTCGTCGAACTCTTGTGAGCGCGGCTTCGACAATCGTGTCGCTGCTCCTGTGATCTGCGCGGCCTGGCTGTTGTTTCAACGGCTCGGCGGAATGCATCTCTCGCGAAGTTGCCACTCGGCTTCTGCTGCGCAGATCGGGTTGTCTGACGGCAGCGGCTCCTGTGGATGGTTCTACATCGAGCGCGGTGGTTTGAGGCACCTCTACTGTTTGCGTTTGCAGAGCGGGATTATTTCGCCTGGCCTGAATAGCGCGCACCTTTTCATTTAGCTCTGCGCGCCAGGGCGGAAGCGAAGCCTGCGCGTGTTCGCCTCGCTCGGCGACGCGAGACTTCTTTGGGAACTCAATCAGACGTGAATCCGAGGATCGCTGCCCCCTGCGATTAGATGCTAATCTACACTTCGGGCAACGCGTAATTGTGCTGGGATAGTTATGCCCGCAACCCTGACAGATCATTATTATTGCACCTCGAAGATTAGGGGGATCCTGGCGATTCGGTCGGCATACTAGCAGAGTTTCAATATTCAGGTCAATCAAAATATTGCGCTAACTCTACTCGGCCCTACTATATATGGACTGCTGACGGGTCCGCGCGAGGTAAATGGAAGAGAAAAGCGTGAGATTCGGTTGTTTGAATCTCACGCTTTTGAAGAATTGAAATATAAACGCAATCTATTCTTTCGGAGCCGCCCGGCGAGAAGAACTGCCGGAAGCCGCAGGCGCGACGGGTTCGGCTTCGGTTGAGTCTGCTCCGTCCAAACCCAGAGCCTTTCTTACCCCGACCTCAATTCGGCCAGCGATCTCCATATCTGATTTGAGCAGGTTCTTGACGTTTTCGCGCCCCTGTCCCAGCCGGTCGCCCTGAAAACTGAACCACGCGCCGCTCTTATCGACTATTTTGTGCTCGACGGCCAGATCCAGCAGATCGCCTTCTCTTGAAATGCCCAGACCATACATTATGTCGAACTCGGCTTCCTTGAAGGGCGGGGCCATTTTGTTCTTGACGACTTTTACCTTCGTGCGGTTTCCTACGACGGAATCGCCGTCTTTGATAGAGCTTGTCCGGCGAATCTCAAGCCTGAGCGAAGAGTAAAACTTGAGCGCGCGGCCACCCGTTGTGGTTTCAGGGTTGCCGAACATCACGCCGATCTTCTCTCGAATCTGATTGATGAAGACCAGACAGGTGTTTGAGCGCGCTACGACCGCCGTCAGCTTTCTGAGAGCCTGAGACATCAGGCGCGCCTGAAGGCCGGGCAGCGAGTCTCCCATGTCGCCGTCGAGTTCAGCGCGGGGCACGAGCGCCGCGACAGAGTCAATAACCACGATATCGACGCCGCCTGATCGGACGAGCGCTTCGGCTATCTCAAGCCCCTGTTCTCCGGAATCGGGCTGCGATATGAAAAGGTCGTTGATTTTGACGCCAAGCCTTTTGGCGTACTCGGCGTCCATCGCGTGTTCGGCGTCAATATATGCTGCTACGCCTCCAGCCGCCTGCGCCTGAGCTACTATATGGAGAGCCAGAGTGGTCTTTCCGCCTGATTCAGGCCCGTAGATTTCGACGACTCGACCACGAGGCACGCCTCCTATTCCAATAGCTGCGTCCAGGCTGAGACAGGAGGTCGAAATTGCCGGAATATCCATGACCTTCTTTTCGCCCAGCCTCATAATAGAGCCTTTGCCGAACTGTTTTTCGATATTGGCTATCGCCAGATCAATTGCGCGGTTCCGCTCACTACGTTCATCTGCCATGTTATTTTGGTAGTTCCTTTCTATTTCTATCTGAGGGGTGAGCTTAAAAAGCAGATTATACCATACGTGATGATACTGACCTAAAGCAATTCTCAGCAGATTTATCGAAAAAAAAAGGCACCGGAATCGTCCAGTGCCTCTTGGCCCCTCAGGTTGTAATTGGCAAGCATCGTTGGGTGTGATGCTGTATAGCTTATCTCTTGAGCAACCTCCGTACCATTAAATCATCTGCCAGCCGTTATTGATGAAATGGCCTCATTATCAGGGCATTTCATTGCATATTGCGTAACCGCTCACAAACTCACCCTTGCTACCATGTCCCCGATTTGTCGAACAGTGAGACAAGAATACCTTTTTTGCACTTTAGCTGTGCGACCAAATCCCCATATGACTTTTGAGAATCAACCGGCCCGATGATGGTGCATCCAGCTTTTATTTATGCATCCTAATCGAACAATCATTACGTACTAAAACAAGAGAGCAATCAGGCCCTGAAGTTTAAAGCGTGATTGCGACAGATTAGAGGGGTAAGGCAAACTTTAAGGTAAAGGATATGCCGGGATAGGCGGGCAACCTGTTGGCATATCAGTTGCACGAATACTTCAGTGAGTTTGCAAGAATGCTGGAAACGGTCGTTCTAAGCGATTGAAAGTAAGTGCTGAGATGACGGAAAAGTTCTTGAAACTAATCGTCGGAGGTGGCGTTAAAGGGTTTGAATGTCACGCCTCAATAGGAATGAGGGAAACGTGGCATTAGTTCTAAGGGTGCAAAAGTAAACGTTACGGTGCTAACAAAAAGGGTGGAAGAAAATGGCAAAAAATATACAAACAAAATTGCAGAACAGAAATCGAATGGCTAGACCGGGCCAGACCGTAAAGCCTGACCCGACAGAGTTAAAGAGTATAGTGCGTGACGGACTGGTGTCGATGACGATGGCCGAGCGCGAAGAGTTTATACAGGCGCTCGAATCCGAGATGCGGCGCGTAAACCTCAATATGCGAGCCTATCTCATACCGCTCGGCATACCAGGTCGCAGCCCGGAGGATCTGACCCCGACTGAGGTGGGCCATCTGATAAGGTTCCTCCGCATAAACGTCCCGCAGGCTACTACTGCCGTAGACAAGACGATAGCGCGCTACGGCATATTTGAGAAGGCCGGACAATCTGAGGACCGCATAGCCGCCTAGGTTTATCCGCTTCTCCATGAATTTATCGGAAGCTCGCCCGGCATCAGTGGAACCGGGCGGGCTTCTTTCCCTTCAAACCCTAAACTTTTTATCCTCACCAAAGCTCAATCTCCCCTGATTCTGTCTAATTGATAGATAGCTGGCATCGAGATTGCCGCCAGATATCTAAATCTAAAAAACTGAGGTAAAGAGATGCTCCAGAAAGTCGAACTTCCAGCCAAGCGCCTGCTCGATTACGAATCCATCGTCGGCTCGGATGTAGTCGAGGAAATAATCGAAGCGGCGAAACCGCTTGCCGGAGCGCGTGCGCTTCATATCAATGCTACTGCGTATGGCGGCGGCGTAGCAGAGATTTTACAAACTCTCGTGCCTCTGATGTGCGACATCGGTATCGAAGCCGAATGGCAGGTGATCGTCGGCGAGAATGAATTCTTCTCAGTGACGAAGATGTTTCATAACGCGCTTCAGGGCCACTCAATCGACCTGACGGAAGAAGTACGCCAGATTTTTCTCCGTAACAACGAGTTGAACGCGAAGCTCTTTGAAGGCAGCTACGATTATGTGATAGTACACGACCCACAGCCCGCAGCCCTGCTTCATTATCACGGGCGCGAAGGCGGAAAACACTGGATATGGCGCTGTCATATAGACACATCGACGCCCTACCTGCCTGTGCGAGATTTCCTGAAACCTTACCTTCTGGAATACGATGCAGCGATCTACACGCTGCCGGATTATGTTGGCAGCGGCATGAGCTTTCCGCGTCTTTATATGATTCCGCCTTCGATAGATCCGCTTGTCGAAAAGAACAGGCCGATGGAAACGGATGAAGCGCGCAGAGTGGTCAGTCGTTTTGGGATAGATATAAATCGACCGCTACTGGTGCAGGTGTCAAGGTTTGATTCCTGGAAAGACCCGCTTGGCGTGATTGATGCCTATCGCATAGTCAAAAGTCACATTCCCGAAGTGCAACTTGCGCTGGTGGGTTCGATGGCGACCGACGACCCCGAAGGAATGGTTTATTATGCGAAGACGCTCAGGCGGGCGGGCGAAGACTTCGACGTTCACGTTTTATCGAATCTCGACGGCGTGAACAATCGCGAGATAAATGCGTTCCAGACCGCTGCCGATGTAGTGATTCAAAAATCTACTCGCGAAGGCTTTGGCCTTGTGGTCACGGAGGCGCTCTGGAAAGGCAAGCCTGTAATCGGCGGCAAAGTCGGCGGCATTCCTTTGCAGGTGATCGACGGCGAGACAGGCTTTCTTGTAACAGACACGGATGGTTGCGCGCGCGCCTGCCTGCTGTTGCTCCAGCAGCCGAACAGGTCGCGCGAAATGGGCGAGCGTGCGCGCGAGCACGTGAAAAAGAACTTTCTTTCTACCCGCCATCTTTTCGATTACGTCAAAATGTTTAACGAACTGGCGGGTCATACAAGGGAGAACGCGGCAACCTCTTCTTATAAATAATTACATCTGATTAAAAGATGTCAGTAGCCCCACCCTAAATCAGGCGCGTGCGGGCTACTGGCATTACCCGGTCGCCCTTCCATCACACACTTTCTAAACTCTGCTGATTTACTGTAGAATTTCGGCTGAATAACGAATACGGGAACGGGGAAGCATCTCACAGGCAGGCAGATGACAAGAAACATCTTTACGATCAGGCTTATTTTGATCTCATTGGTTATGGCGACTTCCGTTTCAGCGCAGCAATCGACTGTCGCTGGCTCGGAACAGCCAAACCCGACGCTCGTTCGCGTACAGGAGATGTTTTCTCTCGTCGAATCAAAAAATCCCGAAGCGCAAATCAGGATCAAGCCGAGCCTTTCAGATGAAAACTGGTATGTGCGCGGCGAAGCGGCTCGCGCGCTCGGACGTTTGGGCGATAAGACGGTCGCGCCGCTGTTGATCCCTTTAATCCGGGACCCGAACTGGTTTGTCAGAGACTCGGCGCTCGAAGCGCTCACGGCGATCAAGGCTTCGCCCGAAGCGGGAATCGAGCAGATGTTGTCTTCGACCGATTCGTACTCGCGCGCGCGCGCAGCGACTACTCTGGGTGCGCTCGGATACGCGCCCGCGATAGATTCACTGATTCGCGCGCTTTCTGACAGCGACGAGATCGTCAGACGTGCAGCCGCCGCCGCGCTCGGAGAGATGAAGGCGACGAAAGCGACCAGCGCTTTGATCTCGCTTTTGAAAGAAGAAGACTCAAGCGTGCGCAAAACGGCTGCGGTTGCCTTAGGCAGGATCGGGGACAGAGGAGCGGAGACGGCGATTTTAGGAGCGAATAAGAATTCTGGCGACTGGGAATATGCAGCCTCGCTTTATCGCCTGGGCAATCGCGATTATCTCGACCACATCACGGTTGCCTTGCGAAGTGAATACGCCGACATCCGGTTTCAATCGCTCCGAACACTTCTGGAATTTGCCGACACTCGCGCGCTACCGTCGTTGCTGAACATGGCCGTTCCTCAGAATGTCGCTTCAAAAATCAGCGCGCAGGAATCTTTCTCTATTCGTCTGCTGCTGGCCGAAGGGCTTGCGAGATTCGACGGAGCGGAGGCGCGGTCGGCCTTGACCGGACTGCTTGAGGACACTGAACCCGCTGTGCGCACAGCCGCTGTAGCCTCGCTTGTGAAGGCGAGCAAAGGCAACTCGAAAGACGAAGCGACCCTGACGGTTCTTGTCGCGGCATTGAAGAAAGAAAAATCACCTCTGGTTTTGTCTGCCATCTCAGACGGGCTTGCTTCATTTGACCGCGCGCGCGTAGCCGATCTGCTGCTGCAATCGAAATCACCCGAAGGCAAACTGAGCCAGCCTGTTCTACAGGCTTTGGCGGCGATTGATGTCACGACCGATTCTCTGATCGCTCAAATGACGACGGGCGATGTGAACGCTCGAACGCGGGCCGCCGAAAGACTGGGCTTGATGGGCGATTCAAAAGCGTATCAGCCGCTGGTCGAAGCGCTTGCCAGTTCAAAAGAGCTTCAACTGCGAGTGACGGCGGCGCAGGCGCTTGGCACATTGAAGGATCGCCGTGGCGTCGATGCGCTGATCGCAGCAGCAGGCGCGCCGGAAAAAGACGTACGACTGGCAGCGGTTAATTCACTCGGATTGATAGGCGATCACACATCGGCAGAAGCATTGTTCGTTGCGGCGAAGGATACGGATCAAGGTGTGCGAGATGCGGCGGTTCAGTCGCTTGCGGCGATGGGCGTCTCTGTCGAGAGACTTTCGACCGACATCACAAATCCGAACTGGCAGACACGAGTTGCCGCCATCACGACTTTCGCGCGGCTTGGAGACCCTAAAGCAACGCCGCTGCTCATCAGGGCCTTAAAAGATTCGGACAATCGAGTTCGCGCTGAATCGGCGCGGACGCTCGGACAGATAGCAGACCCTCGCGCGCTCGATGCTTTAATCAGTTCGCTCAATGACGCAAGCGCGGATGTTCGCGTTGAATCTACGTATGCGCTTGGCAGATTGAAAGACACTCGTGCGGTTGCACCGTTGACTACGCTGTTGAACGACAGAGACACGCGCGTAAGCCTCGCCGCTGCCGAATCGCTTGCGAGGATGCAGGACCCGCGTGCTATCCGCGTGCTTGTTGGTTCGCTCTCTGAACCCGACTGGCGAGTGCGAGCGCGCGCAGCACAGGTGCTTGCGCATGTATCGGCTGATGCAGCCGTCGAACAGGCAGTTGCTCCGCTCGCGAAAGGAATCACGGACAAAGACCCGATTGTTCGGTACTATGCCGCCGAAGCGCTGACAGGCATAGGAGCAAAGGCGGTGCTGCCGTTGATCGAGATACTGCGCTCGCAGCGCGAGAGCGACCGCGCAAGGGCGTCGCGTGTTTTATGGCGCATCGGCCCGCCAGCCGTCGAGGGGTTGATAGCAGTAGTTCAGGACAAAAACGCCGCGCCAGAATCGCGGGCGGCTGCGGCTCATGCGCTGGGCGTGATTGCTGACCCGCGCGCGATCAAGAGCCTGACGCTACTGCTGAAAGACGAACGATACTTCGTTCGCCAGCAAGCCGCCTTCGCGCTCGGCCAGATGGGCGAAGGCGCAATCGTACAACTTCTTGAGTCTGCGAATTCCTCAACGCCCGCGATAAGAGAATCGGCTATTGAAGCATTGGGCAGTTTTAAAGCGCCGCGCGCAATCGATAAACTCATCGAAGCGCTGTCGGATTCAAACCCCTCAGTCAGGTCGGCTGCCGTAAAAGCGTTGGGCGAGACGCAAAGTCCTGCCGCAGTGACTCCGCTGCTCTCGCTGCTGCGCGATGAATCGGGCGCGCTCAAATCACAGGCCGCAGCCGCGCTTGCCCGATTAGGGCAGATCGCGTTGCCGAGCCTCGTCACTTCGCTAAAAGATAACCGTCCGTCTATCCGCCAGCTTGCGGCAGAAGCACTCGGCGACATCGGGTCGAAAGAAGCGGTCGCGCCGCTCATCGAATTGATTGCGACGGATCAGTCTGGCGCGCGACCCGAAGCCATCGAAGCGCTTGGCAAGATCGGCGACTCCAGAGCGATTGCGCCGATTCTGTCCGCGATCCGAAACGGGTCGGTTGCGGTTCGCAAAACAGGAATTGGCGCGCTTGCACGCTTCCGCGACAGCCGGTCGGTTGATGCTCTGGTTGGTGCGCTTTCTGACCATAACGAAGAAGTAAGGCAATCGGCAGCGGCGGGTCTCGGCGACATAGGCGACGTAAATGTGATCACGCAACTTGAGCGAGTTGCGGATTCGGATGCGAGCAGCGATGTGCGCTCGTCAGCTGTTCAGGCGATTGAGAGAATTCGCGCTCAGAATCGTAAGCCTGAACCACAGAAAGCATCGCGACCGTAGCGGGCTGGTTTCAAATCAATCGGAATAGATGATTAAATAGCAATGATAAAAAAATCTGTAATTTTGATAATCGCGCTGCTGATCTTAACGCTTGCGGGCTGCACTAAAGGCGCGCCGGATTCAAACAGCGACTCGAAGACCAACTCAAACATCGTAGCCAATCCGGCAACACCCAATTCAGGCTCTTCTGCGCAGGCTAACGGCAATGCCTCGACTGCGGTTAATAGCGCGGCATCAGGTGAACCGGCAGATCCGGCGAAACTACTCGGCACATACCAGATGGTTCAGGTCCAAAAAGCAGGCGTCGTGAATATGCTCAGTCAGGCGCGGTCGGAAATCACGTTTTTGCCGGAAGGCACTTACAGTCGTTTATCGAAAGTAAACGATAAAGTCATACATGATGATCAGGGGCAGTTCAGAATCGAAGGCGGAGAGTATTTAGTATTGACGATACAGGTTTCCAAAAAAAATATTCACAATCCGCCTCTCGAAAAAAGACATAAAATCAGCCTGTCGCGCGACGGCGAAGAGCTGAAGATGATCTCGGAAAACGGTGACATCGCCGTATTTCACAAGATCAGAAAAACATAGAGCGGATCGCGATGCATTCATGCGCAGCGATTATCTTAAAATCTTCGTTCGTCGTACTCCTCACCGTAACTTTTATCTCCTGTGGCGCTGCTCATCGTGACGCAGAGTCAAATTCGAGTCATCCGTCCGACGCCTTTTCAATTGAGGACTCTGGAAAGAGACTGTCGGGTGACTGGGAAGTGAAATCTGTCGATGACGAATATGCGAAGAAGTCGGCGCAAGGCGCAGCGCGAACTACGTTCAGGTTCAGGGAGGACGGAGGCTTTGCAATCGAGCGCGAGTCGCGCGCAGTAGAAGAGGGAGCCTATATCATCGGTAAACAGAATGAGCTTGTCTTGTACATCGAAAAAGCGGGCGGCGAGTTTCGAGGCGAGGCCCGCATAATGCGTTATTTGATGACCGATCAAACCGATGATTCGATGAATTTGCGTAGCAGTCCAACTGCCGTCATGGTATTGAAAAAGAGGTGATAGAGGGGCGCTTGTGCAGAATGAAATAAATTTACAAATTACTTTCCCCGATTTTCGATTTAGACTTTTCGCGCGGGCGGCCTTGCGCTATTATTGGCATAGCTGTCAGTCACCTCTATCAGAGGTCCTGAAATTACGCGAGAGCAAGCGGCTCTTGACTTGTATCGGAGATAGGGAGAATTACAATGCGCGCCTATGATGGTATAAAGGCGGAGCGAGGGCGCGAGGCCACCTTAGAGACGCCCGATTTCCTTG
Organism: Blastocatellia bacterium; assembly: GCA_963804815.1. Lineage (GTDB taxonomy): Bacteria > Acidobacteriota > Blastocatellia > UBA7656 > UBA7656 > DATEKX01. The sequence goes on from CAWDRU010000002.1 coordinate 1,707,816, forward strand.
AGCAGGCCCGTCAGTTACTGACGAGGAGCCTACCGGTCGAGTTGCGAATGAGTGGCGGCAGCATGAGCCCTGCAATCGAGGACGGCGATATAGTGACCGTCGAACCTATAAACGACGAGCCTGTACGCCAGGGCGATATAGTGCTTTATCACAGCCGGTTCGATACGGCGGTCATCCACAGAATTGTCCGCATAGACCGTTCATCATCCGAAAAATCGATCCTGACGCGAGGCGATTCGGCCACACAGAACGATCTGCCTGTGCCGATTCACAGAATACTTGGCCGCGTCAAACTGGTTGAACGAGCGGGCGAGCGCATAAAGATGATAAGACCCCGTCGCAGCATTCTGCACCTGCTTTTCGGCTGGGTTGAGCGTCTGAAATTCTGGTAAGTCGGTCTCAGCGAGCTTGTAACTTTCCTGTAATCAACAGCGCAATAAGCAATAATCCGAGAGCGATTCGATAGCCTACAAATGCAAACGTCGTGTGGGTTTTAAGGAATTTCAGCAGAAACGCTATTGTCAGATATCCCGAAATGGCTGAGACTATCGTCGCCACGGCAACTGCCGCCCAGCTTGTGTTGACCGATTGCAAAGCTTTCGGCAGTTCGAGCAATCCGCTTGCGGCGATAGCAGGAATCGAGAGCAGAAAAGAGAATCGCGCGGCTGTCTCTCTGGTGAGCCCTGAAAACAAGCCTCCAGTAATAGTCGTGCCTGAGCGCGAAGAGCCTGGAATCAATGCGAAGACTTGAGCAAAACCCACGGCGAGCGCGTCTACGACCTTGAGATTTCTCATATCGCGGCGTTGTGTGCCAACGACCTCGGCTATGGCAAGTACGATTGCAAGACCGATCAGGCTTCCGGCTATGACTCTGAGGTCTTTGGTAAAAGGGCCTTCGATAACTTTTTTCAACGCCAGTCCAAGGACCGCGACGGGCAGTGTTCCAATGATGATCAGCCATCCGAGCCGCGCGTAATCTCTATCAGAGGGGTGAATCTTGTTCTTTTTTGCGATTGCCAGGTTGGCAACGACAAAGCCGCGTATTATTTTAATTATGTCCGACCAGAAATAGAGAATCACCGCGACGAGAGTGCCGAGTTGAATGACGGCGATGAACGCGGTCCACTCATCGTCGGATTTGATGTCGCCCATCAGGCGACCCGCGATCGTCAGGTGAGCGGTGCTGCTGATAGGGATGAATTCCGTCAGGCCCTGTACCAGACCATATATGATTGCATGAAGGAAAGACACTCTTTATAAAGCCCCTTTGCTTGCGATATAGAGAGGCGATACTACAGACTGCCGTAGAGGGCTGTCAACGCGATACTGAATAGCTATACTGGTTGTAGAAAGAAGACTTCATTGTGAGAGGCTGACGAATGGGTGAAGAAGGGAAACAGGCGGGGCTTAAGATTTTTTTGGAGTTCTGGTTATTGATCGCCGTGCTGGCAGGCTTCAATTTCTATATGTATTTCGGAGGCCGCAGCAAAATGTTTCTGATAGTCGGAGTAATTTGCGTAGCGGGCTTTATCGGCTGGGCGATATTTTATCTTTTGTATGTGCGCAAAGGCGAACAGCAAAGTTGACAGCCCGCGAGTGATTGTTTAATATGACGTTTTGGTTTTTGCAATAAAAAGTACACCTTATGTGGCCAGGTAGCTCAGTTGGTAGAGCAGCGGACTGAAAATCCGCGTGTCGGCGGTTCAACTCCGTCCCTGGCCACCAATGAAATCAACAATTTAAGGCCGCCAATGAGGTGGCCTTTTTACTTTATCTACACAACCGTCTACACATTGGTATCGGTTCTGGCAATTTCAGGAGGTAGGATGGCAAGAGAAAAAAGCAGCCAGCCACCAGGTAGATTCTTTCCCAAACTCACGGCCCCAAGGGAAGAAGCGCAATCCAGAATCGAAGCTCAAATTAAAAAAGGAAATGATATAAAGTCGCGTCCGATCAGTACAGATGTAGATTTAATGGCCGCAAAAAAAGAGTACTATAACTGGAATACCTTCAATTCAAATCTGTTAAGGCGTTTATTTGACTCGGAAGAATTATCAGTGAACTACAGCGCCTGGTATGGCATCGATACTGGTGATAGAAAGTCTTTGCAAGAAGAGATCAAAGATCTCTTGGCCGACACAGATAGTAATATTCACAAGCTTAGAACAATAATCGAGCGCTTACCAATCTATGATGAGCCGGAATCAATTCGGCATTAACTTCTCCCTTCGATGCGACCATAGTCGCTCTCACATCAGAACCAAGTCACCTTCAGCAGGGAAGTCCAGCAGCTCTCCACACTCATAATTCACAAACGGAGTCTCGCGCGCATAAATGTATCGAGCCTGCATCGACTGTAAGACCTGGGTGATTCTTGAGTACCTCATCGTTCAAAATTGCGCGAAGTAGCACGACTACTTCCAGCGCAGGTGATATTTCCTCGCACAGGCGAAGCGGCTCAGACAATTAAGAGCCGTAAGGTTCTGACAGTCAAGGGCCGATGCTAGCTGACCGCCTTTTTTCGTATGAAGTGTATGATCCCACCTTCCGCCCAAATTAATTGAACTGCAATGATTAGATAGTCGGACCGGGCGGAAAGGTTCGGTGATTTATTCCACTCACTACTCTTTACTGATTCGTCACTCTGTGCGCAGCGCGATCATTGGGTCGACTTTGGTGGCGCGGCGCGCAGGAACGTAACAAGCCAGCAATGCAACCAGACTTAGCAGCGCGGTTATGCTGGCGAAGGTAATGGTGTCGGTAGCGCTTACGCCGAATAGCAGGCTTGAAAGAAAGCGCATGAGCGCAAATGACCCGGTCAAGCCGATCATGACGCCGATGGCTGTCAGTAGCATGCCTTGGCCGATTACCAGCTTGAATATGTTGCGGGCCTCAGCTCCTAGCGCCATGCGAATCCCAATCTCGTGCGTGCGCTGCGCGACTGAGTACGAGATGACGCCGTAGATACCGACCACTGCCAGAATCAAAGCGACGGCGGCGAATGCTCCGAGCAGGAACGTTCGAAAGCGCGGCGTCGCCACCGACTCAGACAACACGCTGTCGAGCGTTCGGATGCTGTAAACCGGTTGATTCCCGTCTAACGCTTGCAACTCGCTGCGCACGGCGGAAGCCATCGTTTCAGGCTTGTTCGTTGTGCGTATCATCAGCGACATGCCGAGTTCGGGTTGTTGGTCGTAAGGCATGTACATCTCTGCGACTGATTCCCCGTCGAGCGCGCGAGGTTTTGTGTCTTTGACTACGCCGATGATCGTAGCCCAATCTTGTTCTGTCGGGTTCTCGTCATTAAACGACACGCGTTTGCCGATAGGGTCTTCATCGGGAAAGAAGCGGCGCGCCGCTGTCTCGTTGACCATTGCTACGTTCTGAGCTTTTCTCACGTCGTGCTCGTCGAACTGTCGCCCCTTCAACACGGGAATGCCCATGGTCTGAAAGTAATCAGTGCTGACGGCGTTGTAGTACGCTACAGACCGATTAGCTATGTCTATCGGGACGCCTTCGATGGCGAAGCTCAAATAGGCAAACGGCGCATCGGATGCGACGGGGGTATATGACCTTGTGCTGGCAGATTCGATGCCGGGCAGCGCTTTGATTCTTTCGAGAAGCAGGTTGTGAAATGCTATGACCTGCGTGCCTGTTTTATAATTCGGCCCGCTCAGGTCGAGTTGCATGGTGAGCACGTTTCTGGAATCGAATCCCGGATTGACCGATTGGAGCTTGATAAAACTTCTCATTAAGAGTCCTGCTCCAACCAGTAAGACCAGAGAGAGAGCAATCTCGGCGACAACCAACAGGCTGCGCACCCGCTGGCGACCGATGCCGCCCGATGCGCTTCGACCACCTTCTTTCAGTGTCTCGTTCAGATCGGGCCGCGAAGCCTGGAGTGCAGGCGCAAAGCCGAAGATGATGCCGGTCAGAATCGAAACGCCGAGCGTGAAGCCCAACACGCGGCCATCAATTGCGACCTCTTTGACGCGTGGAATGTCGAAAGGACTGAACGCGACCAGCAGGTCAATGCCCCAAAGCGCCAAAAGCAATCCGACCAACCCGCCCGCAAAAGCCAGCAGCATGCTCTCTGTGAGCAGTTGCCGGATGAGCCGCGCTCGCCCTGCGCCTAACGCCATGCGAATGGCAATCTCTTTTTGCCGCGTAGCCGCGCGCGCAAGCAGCATGTTCGCGACGTTGGCCGAAGCGATCAGCAAAACGAAGACTACCGCGCCCAACAGCACGAGCAGCGCCGTTTTGAAATCGCCTACGATCTGTTGTTGAAGCGGAACGAGCCTGATGCCGAAATTCGTGTTGGAGTCCGGGTAGTGTTCGGCAAGCGAGTTGGCGATAGAATCCATCTCGGACTGCGCCTGCTGGATGGTCACTTCGAGTTTCAATCTCGCAAGCACTTGCAGGTAATGAGCGCCTCGTTCCGTGAAACTGAAGCCGTGAGAGACGGGAACCCATAACTCTATGTCAACGGGCAACAAGGGAAGATGAGCGTTTTGAGCGATGACGCCTACAACCGTGAAACTATCGCCGTTAAGATTAATCGATTTGCCGACGATGTTCGGGTCGGAATCGAAGCGGCGCTGCCATAGTCGCTGACCCATCACGACAGAGAAAACTTTATTCTTTTTATCTTCTTCGGGTAGAAATACGCGGCCCAAAATCGGATTGATGCCGAGCGTCGAGAAAAAAGCGGGTGAAACCAGAGCGCTGCGAATTCGTTCAGACTCGCCCGTGCCTGTAAGATTGAATGACCCATCTGTGTAAGCGACTACCTGCTCAAAGACATGGTTTTGATCTCGCCAATCGGCAAAATTTGGAAACGAAGCGGGCATTTCGCTTCGGCCTCGTTTAACGTTCGCTTCCCAGATCTGCACCAGTTTGTCTGGTTCGCTGAAAGGTAACGGGCGAAGCAGCAGGGAATTGACTACACTGAAGATGGCGGTGTTTGCTCCAATGCCGAGTGCCAGCGTCAAGGCGGCAATCAATGTAAAGCCGGGATGCTTCAACAACATTCGCGCGCCAAAGCGCAGGTCCTGCCACAAAGTCTCTAACATACCCCCTCCACGTACATCGTAGGCCAATTCCTTCATCCGGCCCAGGTTCCCGAAGCTTTTCAGCGCAGCCCGTCGTGCCTCTTCCGGCCTCATCCCCCGCTCGATGAGAGACTCCGTCTCCATCTCGACATGGGCGCGCATCTCCTCTTCAATGTCCTCAATGACTGCTTCACGTCGCACGAGGGCGTGAAGTCGTGCGACGAAAATGTTGAGCCACTTCATCTGCCCGCTCCTTAAGTCGCCTGCCTCACCTTCGCGATGGCCAAGGCCAGCAGGTCCCATCTCGCCTCCTCGACGCTGAGTTGTTTGCGCCCTAATCTAGTCAGGGTGTAAAACTTGGCCTTGCGTCCGGTCTCGTTCATGCCCCACTTCGAACTGATCCAGCCGCGCTGCTCGATTCGGTAGAGCGCCGGGTATAGCGATCCTTGCTCCACGGTCAGCATCCCACCTGACATCTGCCGGATGCGCTGGATGATGCCGTAGCCGTGCAGCTGCCCTAGCCCGAGGGCTTTAAGGACGAGCAGGTCGAGCGTGCCCTGGAGCAGATCGGCCTTCGATTGTGTCACGTTCCACCTCCGGAGGTATTCGCACGCCGATGCGTGATGCCTAGAATGTCAAAATATAGTATGCTGCGGATGCCTAGAATGTCAAGGTATAAGAAAGCTATTGGAGGAACACTGTGAAGAGATCCGGCAAAAGATCAGAGGCGAAACACTTCTCACCCCGTGCCACGCTCTCGCGCTCTACTCTCCGCGTCGCCGATGAATCCGGCCATGCCGGTGTAAATCACATAGCGACGGCTGCACACACACCTGAGGCTGTATTCAATCGGCAGAGCGCCTGTGTAATCGGGGTTGCCAGTCATCATGCTTTGCCCTCTGATTTCAGGTCGCGCAGCAAGCGCTCGAATGCTTTGCTGTACGAGTCATGATCTTTCCACTTGTTGAAATCCCCGATGTGGCGCATCCGCCTGAGCGATGCCGCCCAGGCAGTGTGGCTTTGCTCTATAGCGTCGTCAATGCGTACGGGGAAAAGTACGAGCCGGTTTTCTCTGCGCTCTCTTTCCATTGCCGCTTCAACTTCCAGTTCTACCCACGCGCTCGCCATCGAATCCTCGGAGAGAATCAGAAGCAACTTATCCTGGACATGAATAGCCTCATCAATCCGTTGGCGGAATTTGTCCCCGATCTTTATATCTTCGGGGGCGAACCAACAGCGCACGCCTTTGTTTTGAAGGTCGGCATTTAGGCGTTCTGCGAAATTATGATTTTTGCTTGAGTAGCTAATGAAGGCAGAGTAGAAGTCAATAGCAGTGCCGACTAATGAGCGGGCAAAGGTTATGAATGTATCGGGCAAGCCGCAGCCGCGTAGGAATGATTCGGGGATGTTGCCTGCGGATTTGTAGATCGTGTCAATGCCGAGGGTTGATGGGCGGTCATGCCGCACTGTTTCAAGCCCCTTGACGCCGGACAGGTTGATATCAGCAAAGACGGTCCAGCCAACCCGAGCATAACTGAGATTTGTATCTTGCAGGATTGCACGAGTAAGGATAGTGGCGTCGATGTGTGCACCGTGGAGTTGAGCCTCACTTAAGTTTGCTTTGCGGAGATCTGCGACGGTGAGGTATGCGTTGCGGAGCGCAGGTCAGCGCTCATGAGGTATGCGCCCATGAGGTTCATGCCCCAGAGGTTTGCGTGGTGGAGGTCTGGCCTTATCTCACGATTCTCCTTTCTCCACTGATTCCACACCTCCATGCCCTGTTTAAGTATCGCCAGATGTTCTTCATTAGCCATACGTCACCTCAATTCAGCGCAGTATCTCATTAGTGTAATGCGTAAGCAATGTCGCGGATTGGATGACTTGATTCAGTATTGAGATTTGTGTTGTCTATAAGTATGAACCTTCCCCCGAATAGTGGACAGCCAGTTAAGTCTCATATCCCTCCGCCGCACTCAGTGACATAATTGGAGGCGCTATGAAACAGAGAAAACAGTATTCGAAAGAGTTTAAGCAAGGCGCGGTTAGGCTCGTCACCGAGCAAGGCCGTTCCATTTCTGATGCCGCTACCAGTCTTGCAATCCCTGCCTGGAGCCTTTCGCGCTGGGTCAGGGCTTCGAAACAAGATGGTCAAGACGCTTTCCGCGGCAACGGCATTCGCACTGCGCAGGAGCAGGAAATCTTCGACCTCAGACAAAAGATCAAACAGTTGGAAGAGGAGAAAGAGATCCTAAAAAAAGCGGCAGCCTACTTCGCCATCCACCAAAGGTGAAGTACGGCTTTATTTTCGAGCACAAAGCGCAGTTCTCCATCCAAGCCATGTGCCGGGTATTGGAGGTGAGCGCCAGCGGCTATTACCGATGGTGCAGCCAGCCAAACAGTAAGCGGGCCAAGGAGAATGATCAGTTGCTTGGTAAGATCCGTGAAATCCATACCCAGAGCCGCACCCACTATGGCAGTCCGAAGATTTATCGCCGGTTGCGCCAGCAGGGACAACAGTGGAATCACAAGCGTGTCGAGCGTCTGATGCGGGAACACGCCATTGTTGCCCGGCGCGTGAAGAAGTTTAAGGTGACGACCAACTCAAAGCATAATCAACCGGTAGCCGAAAACCTATTGGATCGGGCCTTCCAAGTAGAGCAACAGGATAAGGTCTGGGTCAGTGATATCACCTATGTGTGGACCGATGAAGGGTGGTTGTATCTGGCGATCTTTCTCGATCTGTATTCGCGCCTGATCGTCGGCTGGTCAATGAGTGAGCGGATGAGTGCGGAGCTGCTGGTCGCGGCCTTCGAGATGGGGCAAGGCAGGCGCGGAGGAAGAGTAAGCCCACTGGTGCATTCGGATCGCGGAAGCCAATACGCCAGTGCCGTTTTCCGGGAGCAGTTGGCGGCTTATGACTGTGGGCAAAGCATGAGTCGGCGTGGCAACTGTTGGGATAATGCCGTCGCCGAGAGCTTTTTTGGCGGGCTGAAGCTGGAACTGGTCTACGATGAGAGATTCAGGAGAAGGCAGGAGGCCCGCGACAAGATCTTCGAGTATATCGAAGTGTTTTATAATCGGTGTAGAATGCACTCGGCAGCGAATTATCTTTCACCTGCCGAGTATGAAGAGAAGTTCAACCCAGCGGCGTAGGGGGCAGAGACTTAACTCGGTCTCCACTCTAAAGGGGTAGGTTCAGTAAATGATTCTTCGTAGCCTCCGCTGCCTGCTGATGCCAGACCGCGATTTAGTCACAGTCATACTCAGGCTCAGTGTAGCCCTGAGTAATCCAAGGATAACGGAAAACATCTCTCCAATCGTAATGCCTACGAAGACAAACGCTAATATGGAAAGCAGTGAATAATGACCAATACTTCGTTAAGATCTCCTCAAGATAATCAATTGCCTCATGTAAATCACCGAAAGTAGGGATCTCTGTAAACTCTTTTCTATCGTGGTGAGCAACACGTTTATTGACGTACTTGTGTAACTTGGCAGTTTTGTCAATTAACGTCTGAATGTCGGCGTTTATACCAACAGTATCTAGGTATTCTCGCCCAGCCCCGGCTATCTCGTCGAAGCGTCTATCGGCCATAAATTCTGGATAGTTTGTATCAACAAAATCATTCTTAAACCGGGTCCGAGACATAACGGTAGGGTTTACTTTTATTTCCTCAAGCAAGCACCGGAACGAGATACTCTTTTCATCGTTGATGGCTTGCCTGCGAACGGCAATAGACATAGCCGAGCCATACATTTTTGCCGTCCATTCATTAAAATCACTAGGCTGAATACTAGGATTTTGGTTAATAATATCTTGGACATCTAAAAATATATGCCGATTCGTATGAAGCTCTATTACCTCATCGGAAAGATGCTCCAACCATTTCTTCCATTTTTCATGCAGTTGATCGTTCTGTTTACTCATAAGATTCCATAGTGCATTGGGCGAGCGCCAAACACTGAAAGTAATCATGAGCTATCCGCTTCGCGAACTCTGCTGCTTGCGCTGGTTAGGCGTCCCTGTTTGACTTCCCGTACTCTCTGATTACTTCCGCTAATTCTTTTACAAGTTGTTCTACCTCTGCTCCACTTATTATTTCTGATTCTTTTCCAATTAACGGAATCAAGTCGAGCTTACTTGAAGAAGACTCAGGGCAGACAAAATACTCTCTACTGCATCTCGCAAGTATCTCATTGATTTGATTAGTGTCGATTTCAGGAACCGAAGAAAGTGATGTCCCGATTAAAAGCCGATCCGATGAAATTGGCAAGAATATGTTCTTGAGTTGATCGCCTTTTTCATTTATAGACTTAAATCTTCTTGCTCCGGAAGTCTCAAATAAGCAGCCCATATCTCCTAGTATCAAGGGTGTTCCTGATTTGCATATGAACCATTCCAATAGACGATACTCTTCCGCTCGTGGTTCGGGGACTAATCCTTTTGCTAATGCTTTGATGTGACCTTCCTTTACGGCTCTCGGTAACACATCTCTACTCCCCTCAATGAATTCTTGAACAAACACTTGAATTCCCGGTTTATACTGTTCTAACAGAGCAGCAACCGTAGAAGCTCCTTGATTCACCACCATGTCTTTGAAAGGTTCGAGAAAGGGATACTGTCTAACAACTTTATCGAACTCATTTCTTATTAGCTCAGGATTGTTTGAGATAATTGATTTCAGGTTGCCAGTATCAAATAAGTATTCAGATATTCTTTCAATTAAGAACTCTGATGATTCGCGGAATGAATCTCTAAGATGCTTTGTCCGAATACATAAATGGGTGACAAGCTCTGCTACCTTAAGATTTGATACCGGAGTTTGATCGTTTTTTCTCCTCAGTTCATCTAGAAGTATGCCAAACTCGCTTTCTAATTCTGTGATTTCTGCATCAATAGTAACTTCACCTTGTTTTCCATAAAAATACTGTTCGACACTCACATTTATAATGTTTGTCTCAAAGACCTTTCCCTCCTTGCGATACACCCAAGTAAACACCTCTTCGCCTGATATTCTGCTCGCAAATCCTTTGAGTAGGAATCTAGGAAATATGTGTTGTCTTTTTCCAGCCATATTGCTATCAATCCAATTACAACTACTCTAACTGGCGTTTAGACACCTAACATAACTCAGACTGAGAAAGAATCCACTAGTTTTTGTTCAACCTTCCAGCATGCGCCATCGGCTTGTCAGGGCGCTATTATCCTCACTTACCGGTTTTCTTCTTGCCGGGAATATAGATAAGTAAATCTGCTGGCTGACATTCCAATACGTCACAAAGACTGGCTAGAGTTTTAAGATCAACCCGGCGCTGTTCATCATTCCAGAGCCGATGACATATCGCATAACCTAATCCGGTCGCTCTCGACAGTGCAAATGGATTCTCTATGCCCTTTCGTTGGGCTGCTTCGTTAATCGTAAATCGAACATCTCCCATGCCGGAGAGGGTAACATCTCCGCTTTAGAATATCCACCAAAATAGTATCCAGATGTCTACTACTTTAATTTTGCTAGTATCCACATATATGCTATGCTACTTGTGGGTATAACAGTTAAGCTATGTACACAGATCTCGAAGGCAACCGATACGAATACGACCCGCGCGACGAATACTACTGGTCTGACCGCGCAGCCGAAGAAGAGGAGGCTGAGTAAGCACATCAGGCCATCATTCAAGCAATATGAAGACTCGCATTGCATCTATCTCGAATGCCTGAATTGTGGAACCGTAACTCCTTTTTCAAATCTCCGTGCAACGTTTGAGCAGATCGAAAAGGCGAAGCGCGAGCATGTTTGCAAACAGATAGCATCAGCGCTGGCGGTCGCCGCTTGATAGAATCGGCCAGCCTCGCCCGGCGCACCGAACTTTCGCAGGTTGCGGGGGCTGGCCGTAATAACAAGTAAATAAACGGAGTGAGCTTGTAAGTATAGCTACCCATACCGTAGAATCGGCTCACTCCGTTTTGTCCACTTTTACGAGCGGAGTCTAAAGACAATGAAAAAGGCGAGAGCGAACAACATCGCGCCTGCTTCGGCTGAGTCGCCAAAGTCGGGCGAGGTGTCTTTGTTTTTGCCTCCGGGTGTGACTGAATTGATATCGGGGCATGAGGCATCGAAACACGTCAGGCAGTCAACATCAGTACAAGCTACACCTCCGGGCCTCGTATGTCCGCCCATAACTGGTAATACAAAGCACAGAGCCATGATCAGGCTCGCGCAGAATAGTTTTAGTTTCTTCATTTCATCCTCGGTTCAAAGTGAGATATTAGCCAGACGAATAATCGCACTGGCAGACATTGCCTATAATCTCAGACAAATCAATGAGCTTGAGTTATTAGGCCGAAAATTAAAATCAATCAAAGGTTTTGAGTATATTGGAGCATACTATCAAGGGCTTGCCGTAGAAAATCAGGGTCGAGGCGATCTTGGGCAAGCGCAAGTGTTATTCGAGCAAGCCGCTGCGTTCGCGCCAGGACAATTTAAAGCAAGAGCGATTTTATCACTCGGAGCGGTTGAAGGGTATAGAGGCAACACTCAAAAAGAAGCGCAATACTACGCACGGGCGCTTTCTATTGATGAAGCCGATTACTACACGAGGATTGAAACAGGGCGCGCAGTCGCATTGCTCCATGCTCTTGACGGCGATCACAGGCGAAGTATTGAAAGGTTAGAAGCAATCTACCCACTGGCGCGCCGGTTCGCCCATGCAAATGCGCGCTTGTATCTCGACGTTTTGAATAGCCTCACAGTTGAGTACACAGACAGCGGCAATCTTTATGCAGCACGCCAAGCATTCGCGCCAGTGATACGCTCGCCTTTGGCTGACTCGATTCAAGAGTATCGAGAAACAGCGCGCGAGCTTCAGGAGGCCGCGCACAAGACCGTTGTTGTAACAGTTCTGGCTCGATCATCAGAGCGACGGCCACAGCAAAAAGTTATCATCCGTTTTCAATACGTCGAGTCCAGCGCCCGACGCGGCTTTATAAAGCCGATCATCAGACGTGCGCCTGTAGTCCGCTCAACAGTTGAGCGAGTGGCGACGGTCGCGCCGATCCACGCACCTCCTTTCTGTAAGTAGTCACTGGATAAGCTAATAACCCTCAAAGAACGGCAGGGCCGAAGTCTGCCCACTTCCGTCAAGTCTTGTGCAGACCCGGCCCACTTCTAAGCAGACGTGTGTCTGCTCAAAAGGTGAAACTATGGAAGCACAAAATGACATTAGGAAACAAGCCACAGCCGATGATGTTGACGGATTCATCAACACGCTAACCCTGCTGCTCGAAGGCAACAGGATTTCCGACAGCACAAAAGAAACTCTCAGAGAGACATTGTGTAATGCAGCAAACACACAGGGCGAAGGTGACATCACCAATCCCGAAAACATCAGGGCTTGGCTCGCCAATGCTTTGAATATAGACAGCGCGGGGACTGCTACAGAGCATGAGAACGATGACGAAAGCAAAGGCTTTGTGATTTATCCTGATGAAGCCGAGGCGCAGCACGCTATTGGCTTCATCATGAAAGGAATTACAGAAGAGGGGCTTTACATTCTGGCAAACATTCTTGTAGAGCTACGCGAGATGACCAGCGAAGGGCCAGAAGAGGCGAAGAAAGCAAGCGATGAGTTAGGTAGAATCATTGAACTTGTCTTCCAGCATTCCCGGTCATATAGGCAGGCTCTCAGACTCTACTTAAATCGCTTCGACATAATAGGAGGCGGCGACCCTGATGAGCATATCAGCCAATTGGTTGATGGACTGTTGAGAAGTGAAGATGTAATAGCCGCCGAACAGTAAGCAAGTATAGTTACTGATATGAGAACAATGTGCCTTGTAATTCCCTGGAACAAAGCAAAACGTGAAAGGCGCGGCTGACCATCTAACGGGCCGTGATGCGAGCGCGGCCCAGGCTTTTAATCGCAAGTTTATTGTGATATAAATTGCGTCCTCAAGAGCCAGGGGCGCAATCTGGATTGGTTGATCAAAAAGGTAGTTGCATAATTTCAACCGAATAAAATCAATGTGATCATGATGCATTTTGTTAGTAAAACTCCAGTGCCTTTACGCAGTCTTTATTCGCTGGCAATACACGTTCTACATATTATTTAGGCCGCAGCATGTATCCAAGTGCATTATCAGCAGGTAATCACTACAGTTTATAGTTAAGGAAGAGCAGGAGAATAAGGTGAATGCAGAATTACTGAAAATCGTTGGGCAGGTCGCGGGTATCGGAGGAATAGCAATTGGCATGTTTTTGATACTTTTTCGTGATGTTATACGTAAGAATATTTTTCCTAACTTGACAAAGGATCAAGCCTATCGTTTGCTTCGATTAATTGTTGTTCTAGTTTGGAGCGTAGCAATAATTGGAATAGCCGCTTGGTATGCTACTACTGCCGCTAATAAGCATAACGGGAATGACCCAAAGACTGCTTCCCCAGATGCAAGTTTTGATTCTACTAAAGAATCTGAGATGACGGGACAGGTTAGAGATGAAACGAGCGGTCTTCCAAATGTAGATATATTAGATATAAATAGTGGCGCGAGAACTACATCTAACAGTGGAGGTACATTTACACTAAAAGTAAAAGAAACAAGTAAGGGTTGGGCTCGTGTTCAGGTTTCCAAAGAGGGCTATGAAATTTGGGAAGAGTATGTTGAGACAAAGTCTGGATTAATCATTTTATTAAGGAGGAAACAGAAGTGAAATGTCTTTTAATGATTCTTTTCCTTCTTCTAACAGGTGCTAATAGTTTAGCACAATCAGAGACTGAAATAGTCGGAGTTATATTGACCACTGACCAGCAGCCTTTATCAGGTGTAGAGGTTAAGGTCATCGGTGGTGGTCGCGATGTTACCACTACAAGCGGTGAATTTAGAATAAAGCTGCCAACATCAAGTGTAGGTCAGAGAGTAGTTTTACAGGTAACCAAAATAGATTGGACTATATCCGACCCAAGGGAGTTGCATATAATCGTGCCTGCAGACCCTGTACAAAACCCACTTATAATTAGGATGAAAAGAAGTATAGGCACTCGTCAGTCTTCATCCAATACTATAAAAGGTGGCACAAGATCAAGAAAATCTACTCTTCCACTTGAGAGTAAGACAAGGAATGTAAGGGCAAGAGCAACACGATCTACCTCTGATAAGACCATCGTTCTTGTTGCCAATTTTAGTGGCGTCGAAGAGCAAAGCAATGATATAACGGGGATCATAATTGAGCAACTCCGCAGTGCCACCAGAGGCTATTCTGATATACTGATTCAACCTTTAGGCGAAACTATAACAGTCGAAGCAGGTGGCGAGGTCGCTCGCGCCAAAGGCAAAGAACGCCGAGCTGCTATTGTATTATGGGGCTGGTATAGCAAGAGAAAAGAAAATATCCGCATAAGTGCGTATTTCGAGGTGTTACAGACTCCGAGTCTTTTATCCCTGCGACAAGAAAATCGAATACTCCTATTGCCAATCTCTGAACTCGAAAGCTTCGGTATTCAATTCCGTCTCTCAAACGAAATGTCTTACCTTACCCTTTTAACCGTTGGGCTTGCGCGTTTAGAAGCTGAAGACTATGACGGCGCTCTTGATCGATTCACGAGCGCACTAACCCTGAAAAATATACCTGACCAAATGGTTGACCCAGCCGATCTATATTTCTATCGTGGCCTCACCTACTTTGTAAGGGCATCTTTATATTTCCAAAAGGACATGGATCGTGCGGTTGCCGATTTTAACCAAGCCATTAAGCTGAATGGTAATAACGCCTCGACGTTTCTACTACGGGCTTTTGCTTACTTTCAAAAGGATGATTTGGATCTAGCAATCACAGATTGCGACCAAGCTATAGCACTAGAGCCTGAAATGGCTTGGGCTTATTTCTTACGGGGTTTTGCCTATTTAGTAAAGGGTGACGACAAGCGTGCCCTCATAGAGATCAGTCAGGCAAGTCAATTATGCACAGATGAATGTCCTGAAGGATTCAGAGAATATATGCAAGGGATGGTTTTCTTTGTAAAGGAAGATTTCGATCAAGGCATTGCTAGAGTGAGCCAAGCCATAAAGCTAACCACCGAGCCTAAAATATTAGCATGGTTTCTTTGTACGCGTGGAGGTGCTTACGCTGAGAAAACAGATTACGTTCGCGCCTTAGCAGACTTTGACCAGGTTGTGAAGCTTAATCCAAAATGGCCCGGAGCATATTGGGCTCGCGGACATTTTCTTGCAGATACCAAAAACTATGAGCGGGCAATTGCTGAATACACAGAGGCGATAAAACTTGATCCCACCTTCACTGAAGGATACAAAGGACGTGGAGACGCCTACAAAGAAAAGCGTGATTATGATAAGTCTATTGCAGACTACAGTAAGGCCATAAGCCTAAATCCTAATGATCCTGAAACCTACTACTACCGCGGTTTGACGTATGTATGGACAGGCAATCCGGATCAAGCTCTTTCTGATTACAACCAGGCTATAAAACTCAAAGCTGACTACTCCTATCCTTACTATTACCGAGCGGTCGTCTATGAGCTTAAAGGCGATCTAGACCGAGCACTTGATGATATAAATCAGTATATCAAGCATACGCCCAGCGATGAGACTGGCTATTCCTACCGAGGACATATTTACACGCGTAAGGATGATCTGGATCGAGCTCTCTCCGACTACGATCAAGCTATAAAGCTCAAAGCTGATTATTCAAATGCCTACCTTCAGCGGAGTTTAGTTTACGAGCGCAAAGGTGATATAGATCAATCCATTGCCGATTTAAGTCAATGCATTAAACTTGAGCCTGACCAGGTCAAGGCTTACTTTAATCGGGGCATGGCTTACGCGAACAAAGGCGACCGTGATCAGGCAATTCGTGACTTAAAGAAAGTCATCGAGTTAACTAGCGATACCAAAATACGACAACTAGCCGAATTGACTAGCGGTATCAAAATACGACAACTAGCCGAACAGAAACTTCAACAACTCGGCGTAAAGTGATAAAGATGATCAATACAGGGCAAACTCAAATGTATAACAAAGCGTGCAGAAGCCAAGAGCGCCCTAATAGGCCAGGATTAAAAACAAGAGATTCGGTTTGATATACTCAATCAGCTAGGAGGCAATGCATACAGATGAAGCTTTTTTCAGGATGTCCAAGCCTCAGATAAAGTCTCTGCCTGTTGCAGCACCAATTCTACAGCCCGCGCTTCCTGATCTGGTGGGTATTTATACTTCCGCAAAATCCGCTTTACCAGCAAGCGCAGCCGCGCTCTGACGGTTTCTCGCACAGACCAATCGACCGAAACATTCCTTCGCAATCTGTCTGTAAGCTCGACAGCAATCTGCCTGAGCGTATCGTCGCCAAGCTCGAGCACGGAGGCTTCGTTGGTTTCCAACGCATCATAAAAAGATAGTTCCGCGTCACTCATCTGTAACTCATCACCGCGCCTGGTCGCCTGATTGAATTGCCTTGCCATCTCAATTAGCTCTTCAATCACCTGCGCCGTTTCAATGGCGCGGTTGCGATACCTATTCAATGCCTGAAGCAAAAGTTCGGAGAATTTCTTGCTCTGTACGACATTTGTGGCAAAGCGCGATTTGATCTCATCTTTGAGCAGTCGTTCTAATAACTCGACAGCGAGATTGCGTTGCGGCATCAAGCGCACATCGTTTAAGAACTCTTCCGATAGCAAGGCAATGTCCGGCTTGTTCAGGCCGACTGCCGCGAAAATATCTACGACCTCTTCCGACACTACTGCACGGCTTAATATCTGGCGCAATGCATGTTCTCGTTGCTCGTCTGAGATTTTCTTTTGTGATGTGGATTGTTTGGTCAACACGGCCTTGATCGCTTGAAAGAATGCAACCTCTTCACGGTAGGCAATTGCTTCATCCAGCGTGCAGCACAGCGCGAATGCTTTTGTCATGGCAACTACGCAATCTGAAAACCGCTGCTTGCCATCTCTGCCTCGGCTGTCTGAGCGCAAGCCGAGAATGTGATCTGCCGCACCGGGTAACAACTCGAAGGCATCGGTCTCGAAGTCCTGATAGTCAAAGCCATGCAGCATCCCGCGCGCGACTTCGATTTTTTCAACCAGTACCGGCAATACTTCTTCTGCCTCTAAGGTAGGCTTACCTCTTGCGCCGCTTGCGGTGTAGTCGATCAACGCCTTCTTGAGTTCGTGGGCAATCCCAATATAATCAACGACTAGGCCGCCCGGTTTATCTTTGAAGACGCGATTCACGCGCGCTATCGCCTGCATCAGGGTATGCCCGCGCATCGGCTTATCTATGTACATCGTATGCAGGCAAGGAACGTCAAAGCCCGTCAACCACATATCGCGCACGATCACTATCTTGAATGGGTCGTCAGGGTCTTTGAAGCGTTTTTCGAGTTCCTTCTTTACCTGTTTAGAGTAAAGATGCGGGCGCAGCAATGCCTTATCGCTGCTTGATCCGGTCATCACAACTTTGATTGCGCCTTTCTTCGGGTCGGGGTCGTGCCATTCAGGTCGGAGCGCGACAATGGCATCATAGAGTTGCGCGCAGATGTCGCGACTCATACAAACAAACATCACCTTGCCGTCCATCGCGGCAAGCCGGTTGTCAAAGTGCTGGATGAAATCCACCGCGATGCGCTGTAAGCGAGGCTCGGCCCCGGCGATCTTTTCCAACTCAGCCCATCGCGTCTTGATGCGCGCCTGCACGCTCTCCTCTTCATCTTCGGTGAGTTCTTCAACTTCATCGTCTATTTGCGGCGTTTCTTCCGGCTTGAGATCGAGTTTGACAAGACGGCTTTCGTAATAGATTGGAACCGTCGCCTTGTCCTGTTGCGACTGCTCCATGTCGTAAATGTCTATGTACTCGCCGAAGACGGCGCGGGTGTCGCGGTCTTTGAGCGAAACCGGCGTGCCTGTGAAAGCAATGAACGAAGCGTTCGGCAGTGCGTCGCGCAGGTGCTTGGCGTAACCATATTGCAATTCGCCGGTCGCCAGATTCATGCGCGCTTGCATTCCGTATTGCGTGCGGTGCGCTTCATCACAGATCACCACGATGTTGTCACGCTCGGAAAGAACTGGGAATTTATCTTCTTCTTCAAACGGGCTGAATTTTTGAATAGTAGTAAAAATGATTCCACCGGACGGACGATTCTCTAACATCGCTCGCAACTCCGCACGCGTCAGCGCCTGCTTCGGCTCCTCGCGCAACAAATCCTGCGCGTGGCTGAACGTGCCGTAAAGCTGCCCGTCAAGGTCATTGCGATCAGTGACGACAACCAGCGTCGGGTTTTTCATCTCCGGCGCAGTCATAACCAGCCCTGCATAAAAGCACATCGAGATGCTCTTGCCTGAGCCTTGCGTGTGCCAGACGACACCCGCTTTCCTGTCGCTGCTCACAGCGCGCAACGTCGTTTCGACGGCTTTGCGCACGGCATGGAATTGATGATACGCGGCAATCTTTTTGACGGTCTCGCCGTCGTCTTCAAACAGGATGAAGTTGCGCAGGTAATCAAGCAGTAAATCGCGCCGGAAGAGTCCGCAAATAAGCGTCTCGGCTTCGCGCAACTGGCCGAGCGGGTCGGTGTCGCAGCCATCAATCGTGCGCCACGCCATAAAGCGTTCTTTGTCGGCAGTGAACGACCCGACGCGCGCCTCCGTGCTATCAGAAATTATCAGCAGTTCATTTGTAATGAAGAGGTCAGGGATCTGTTCTTTGTAGGTTTGCAACTGATCGAAGGCTTTCCAGATGTCAGCCCGTTCGTCTACCGGACTCTTCAATTCCAGCACGGCAATCGGAAGCCCATTGAGGAAAATGATGATATCGGGGCGGCGCGTGTGATTTGGGCCGCGCACAGTGAATTGATTAACCGCTATCCAATCATTGTTATCAGGATTAGCGAAATCAACTAACCACACACGGTCGCCGATAGTCTCGCCGTTGCATTGAAACTCGACCGGCACACCGTCGCGCAACCAGCGGTGAAACTGCCGGTTCGCTTGAATGAGCGATGGCAAATTGGGATTGATGATTTGCCGTAGGACATCTTCAATAGCTATTAGCGGAATCGTCGGATTGATGTTAACGAGGCGCGACCGCAGCCGACCTATCAAAATCATTTGGCGATAATCTTCGCGCTCCGGCGCAATTCCATCTGGTGCAGGGGCAATGTAATAACCAGAGAGCGTCAGATAGCCTAACTCACTAAACCATTTAAGGGAGGCTTGCTCAAAAATGTCTTCATTGATACTCATAACGCGTTCATATCTGAGAGAAGTTTGACGAAGAGCGCTTCTATTGACTCATCATGCTCTTCAGCAGGATACCAGATCGGAAATATATTCCGTTCAGCCAATACCTTTCCTCTAATCCTTCTCTCATCATCATCTGTCGGTGTTGCCAGAAATGCATAATGCGTGGGTAAATCGGCTACTTCTCTTGCAAGCAATTGCATTAGCTGCATTGTTCGATCCTGATTAAGGCTACACCCCAAGAATAAGAAGGTATATGACCTCAGCACCCATTTTAAAGTTTCTGTTAACGGCGAATCATTTGCGTATGCAACATCATACTCTCTTGCAGTTAGTATACGAGTACTAGGCAAGGCAAAATCACCGTGTATTTTGTAAAGGCAAAACTCTCCTTCCGCGAGAAAACGGTTGAGGGCTTGACCATCTGTGCCGTGCAAGAATCGGGTAAACCCAAAGTTGTTGGCTAAATAAACGGATTCAAGAACGTTATCAAAATTGGTAGTGATTACTGATTTATTGAAAAGCAAAGGAAGATAATGAACAGCGCCATTTACAGGGGTTTCCCTAGAAGCACGGTAGCTTGTATGTAAGCGCTCATTAAATAAGCGTTCCCCCAAATCAGCGAGTAGTCGTTCGGCAGCCAGATCATACTGTCCACTATCAATTAAAGCTTTTAGCTCATCAGGCAGTATATGAGATTCGGATTGAAGCATCCATAAGTATTCAGTCCAGGTCCTGAATCCTGATGGACATGACATACCTGCGCCAACAAATGGGAGAACGAAGCCATTTCTCTCGAAAGTATTTAAAAGACGGGAATATCGTGCCCGATTGTCAAAAAGTTTTAATATCTCTTCAGCTTTGATTAGACATAGTTCAAAATGATCGTCCTTCCAATTTTTGAATGCTTGTTCATATGTTTCTGTTTGTTTTAGTATACGTATGGGAGACAAAGTAATGCCCCCGATTACAATCTCTCCAGAGGCAGAGACCTCGGTTGTCACTTGTTCCTCAAATAGTGGTTTCAGGAATTCCATAAAAATCATCCCATCAGGCCGTGACTCAATATTTAACCTTCTAAGTCTTGGATTTGGCCAGAAATCAGCTTGGGCAAAAATAAATCGCGTATTTCGGCAAGTCTCAAAATTTCGGTTTCGTTAATAACAATTCGTTGATAGAGTAAGCGCACGATATTATCGAATGCAGTCATAACTTTCTCATCTGGACAAATCATCGGAATCGGGCGAAAGCTTGCCTTACTTATTTCGAGAAATGTTGAGCCATTTGCCCTGTCAAGAATAGCTTGTTGGTTGAATTTTGCCCAAAACAGCACAAAAAGATTTGAAATGCCTTGTTTCGGAATCATCCCAATAAAACCCTGATTTATCGCTACTGGAATCTCCGATATAGCGAGGTAACCAATCGGGGCGCGTGAGGACATCAGCACTGTCCCAACAGGTAATAAACCTGAGCCAATTCGTTTCAGCCCGGCATCAGTGATTCTCCTTTCCGATTCAAGTAGCACTGGGGATGAAAGCCGTGAGAGGTCTTTCGGAGTTGCCCAGTGGTGAATTCCTCTTTCCCAATAATCCGCTTGTTTTGTGTCAGGAGTAGCACCCCCGACAGCTTTAACCAAATCACTGATAGTACAGACTCTCCATCCCTTCGGAATTAGTTCTACCTTGTTCTCTTCAAACTTGCTTGGAAACAACGCGGCGGTTGCGGCATCCATTCCTTCGAGCGCGCGACCTGCGGCTTTGGCTTTGACCGGATCGAAATCCACAAACCACGACTTGAACAACGCCTGCGCCAACTGTTCGAGCGTGGCGTTCATCTTGCGGTTAAGTTCGATTTTATCGTCTATTGCTCCCAACAAATCAACAGTTTTTTGTTGTTCTTCAATTGGCGGAAAAGGGAACTCGAAATCCCCAATTTGTTTTGCGCTAATATGTGGAACTGCTGTCCCGGTCTGGACTGCTAAGATGTACTGCGTAAATTCTCTGCTTCCAATCACATAAAAGAGAAACCGCTGATTGAGCAAGGGCTTTGCCCGCAACCGAGCAACCCGCTGAACTAGGAATGCGGGTAAATCACTTTCTGTCATTCTAGCGTATTTGAGACCAGCCTCAATCCAAGGGCGATCCATTGCTAGAACTACATCATCTGCTTCAAGCGCAACCTCATCAAGACCAACAGCGAGTTCTGACGGCCAATATTTGGCATCGTCCCATCGTAGTTTCCCTTGAACAATATTGTCTCCACGCAATAGTCGCAGGCCGTCGTCAATCTTTGCATAATCTTTGCTCTTGAACGGAAATCCTGTCTTTATATCTACAACCGAGGAGAGTTGAACAATCCCCTTCCTCTCAAATGCCATATCCTAACCTCCCCCTGGTTCTTTCTGCCCATGGCTTCAAACGCTCGATTCATCCTCTGATTCGCAATCATAGCGTTATGACGTTATTGACCGAACTCGGCGCAATGGCGTTGAGCAGGTCGTCATTCGTCCAGAACTCCCTGCACCTGTGATGCAGCGCGGCTGCGTTAATCCCATGAATTTCTCATCTCCTGAATCTACGCTTCGATTTCTTCGGTGCTTGATCGCGCTTCTTCCGGCAGACGGTTGGCCCGCAGAACGGCAAGCACCCCGGTGGCGTTGCCTCGTTCGTCAATCTCGGCTTCAATGGCTTGCAACATAAACTTTCACTCTTTCTGTCAATAAACCTTTAGCTGATTTTGTAACCAATGCGCAGCAGGTTCTTTTTGATCTCCGCTTCGAGCCGTGCGCTTTCGGCAAACTGTTCGCCCAACTGTGAGGTCAGGCGTTGCATCTTTACGGCAAAGGCTTCGTCATCTTCTTCAATCTCTTCTGCGCCGACGTAGCGCCCCGGCGTCAGAACATAGCCGTGCTGTTCGATCTCTCTCGTTTTTACAGCACGACAGTAGCCGGGAACGTCCTGATAAGCTGCCCCCGTTTCACCGTCCTGCCGCCATGCGTGATAGGTATTTGCAATACGGGCGATGTCTTCATCATCAAAGACGCGGAAGACGCGGGACTCCATCTTGCCGAGCTTACGGGCATCAATGAACAGGGTCTCACCGCGCCGATCTCTACCATTCGCTCGTTTGTCTCGCGCGAGAAACCAGATGCACGCCGGAATCTGCGTGTTGAAGAAAAGCTGCGGCGGCAGCGCGACCATGCAATCCACTACGTCGGCTTCGATCATCGCTTTGCGAATCACGCCTTCGTTGTTCTGCGACGAAGACATCGAGCCGTTAGCCAGAATTACGCCCGCTGTGCCGGTCGGCTTCAGGTGATAGAGGATGTGCTGCAACCATGCGAAATTCGCATTGCTCTGTGGCGGCGTACCATATAGCCAGCGCGGATCGCCCGCGAGCTTTTCATTCCACCAGTCGGAGATATTGAACGGCGGATTCGCCATGATGAAATCGGCACGCAGGTCCGGATGCTGGTTGCGTGTGAAGGTATCGGCAGGTTCCTTGCCGAGATTGAAATCCATGCCGCGAATCGCAAGATTCATTGCCACCAGCCGCCACGTCGTCGGGTTGCTCTCCTGACCGTAGATCGAGAGGTCGCCGAATCTGCCGCCATGACTCTCGACAAACTTTTCGGACTGCACGAACATTCCGCCTGAACCGCAGCAAGGGTCATAGACTTTGCCTTTGTGCGGGGCCAACACTTCGACCAGCACGCGCACAACAGATTGCGGTGTGTAGAACTGACCGCCCTTTTTGCCTTCGGCGCTGGCAAACTGGCCAAGAAAGTATTCGTAAACCTGACCGAGAGTATCTTTGGCTTTGTGGCCGTTTCCGTTGAAGCCGATTTTGGAAATCAGGTCTATAAGCTCACCGAGTTTGCCGGGTTCAAGCTGCAAACGCGCAAAGCGTTTGTCGAGAATGCCTTTCAAGCGCGGGTTGTCGGTTTCAATTGCTGTGAGCGCATCATCAATGACCCGTCCGAGGTTCGGCTGCTTTGCCTGATCGCGTATACGTTCCCATCGCGCCGATTCGGGAACCCAAAAGACATTAGCTGCGGTGTAGTAGTCGCGCTCTTCCAGGTCGGTGACGCGCAACAATTCCTCTTCGATGAAGTATTCATCACCAGGATCGGCAAAGCGTCTCTCAAGTTCGGCGCGGCGTTCGGCGAAAGCATCGGAAACGTATTTCAAGAAGATAAGGCCAAGCACAATATGCTTGTACTCGGCAGCATCCATATTGCTGCGAAGTTTATCCGCAGTCGCCCAAAGTGTCTTTTTCATTTCAACATCAATCATTGCGCGTATCCGTGTATAACTTAACTTGAAAACGAAAGGGCCTTTTAGGTTTTAGTAGAGGCGTTGCGTTAACGTTTCCTACCCTTGACGTGAATAATATATGACTGAACGAAGGGAGAAGGCAATTTGTAATCCTCTATGGAAAACTCATTCGGGGGGAATCTGCAAAACAAAGCCAATTAAGGCACACTCGCAATTACTTTTACAGTAGAGGCGCGGACTGCCTTCTCCTGAATCTCTCGACAGCGGTTAAATCTGTTAGCTGATTCCCACGATATTCTGCTGTGAAACGGAAACCTGCTTTATTTCAATCCTTACTGCGCTGTCCGAATCGCCAGTAAGCCGGGAGAAAATCGCTCTGAGTGCGATTAAATATCAGCCCATTTGTAAGGCCGGAGCAATTACAATGGGGATCGAGAGTTAGGGAAATTCCAGACAGTAATAAATAGACCGAAACTTTCTAAATGTGTAAGGTGGGGCATTCCGTTAGATGCTATCGTGATGACTGCTTCGAGACAGCAACCGAGCATCGCCACAGATTAGAACAATTCGCTCTGCTCCTACTCTACGATAAAGCAAAGGGTGAAATGGCGCGTCCATCTTGCTAGAGCCTCTAATTGGCTGTGATGAGCACGCGGCCTGCTCATTTCGCGGCGGCGCCATCGCCAGACTTTCGCACTCGGCGTCTCTCATCGAAGGGGCATGCGAAAAATATACTTTAAGGAGTGCCTGAGGAGCCTTTATCTAACGCCAAGCTAATAGTCTCGGTGCTGATTCGAGCCCTGATTTCCTCAATTGCCCTGAGATGACAACGCTTATATTTGAGGCCGCTATGGCAGGGGCATTTAGCATTTCGCTTAACGATAGAGGTACCTGTAAGGATGGGAGTAAAGATGGCAGTCAATTGATTGTCACCACGTAAGGTCTCTTGAATATACTGAAGGTAACCCTTTGCGCCGTGTTCGTATTCTTCGCCAGGCCAAAATCCGCCTCCCAAGGCATCGCAAATGAGTTGTCTCTCGAAAAATAAAGCGACCTGATCAATAAAACCAATAAGCCCCTTAGTGTCGTTCTTGTTCCACTGAGACTTAGGCGGTAGCCATAAACAGCACCGACCATTGGCAATGAAGTGGCGATCCATCTTATGCGGAAACCGATTCGCCGGATCAAGTCGCTAAAGTTGTGGGTTAGAGTTCAGTGCCTTCAACGGCTCCATATCCATATATCTGCGCAGCGCCCAATCTTCTGTCGCTCTCAACATCACTGTCGTTGATAGACTCACTGCGCTCTTCTCGCCGGGGAATACTCCTACTACTCTTGTTCTTCTCTTTACTTCCCTGAACAGCCTCTCCAAGCAATTCGTCGTCCGAATGAAATTGTGATGCGAACCAGGGAACCTCATATAACAGAGCGCGTCCTCTATCCCTCGCTTAAACACCTCTATCGCTTTTATGTACCTCTTGTCATACCTCTGGACGAACTCATCGGCCATCGCCCTGGCCGATGAACTTCGACTCACCTTGAAGATCTGCTTGAGGTCTGCCCCTACTTCAGCCATATCGCTTGCTGGCACTCCGCTCATCACGTTCCTCATAAAGTGGACTGTGCATCGCTGCCAGCTTGTGCCTGGCAATTCGATCTTCACTGCCTGCTTTATGCTCTCGTGATCATCGCTGATCACCAGTTGCACGCCGCGAAGCCCTCTATCAATCAGTCCTTTCAATAGATTCCTATAGGCTTCTTTGCGCTCTGCTCCGGCAGCTTCTACAGCCAATACTTCACGAAAGCCTTGCTCATTAACGCCGATGGCTACAAGTAGGGCCAGATCCGTGACTGACCCGCTCCAATTAACTTTCAGATAAACAGCATCCATATATAGATAAGCATAGGCCAAAGTCAGAGGCCGTGCCCTCCACTCTTTCAATTCCGAATCAAGGCGCGATGCTATGCGGCTGACAGCGTCTTTACCTACCCTTACTCCACTCAAAGCGTCAGTGATGGCAGCGACTTTGCGAGTAGATACGCCTTGCAGGTACATCTCAAGGACGGCCTCTTCAACATTGCCTGTCATACGTTGATAGCGGTCAAATACTTCCGTGAGGAACTCGCCCTGGCGAGCGCGAGGTACACGAAGCTGCTCGACTTTACCAACTGGAGTGATGAGGTCGCGCTCGTAATGACCGTTGCGCTCGTCACGCCTGAGAGGGGAGCGCTCACGACGCGCGGCCCCGATGTGAGAGGTCATCTCTTCTTCAAGGATTTGTTCGATGACGGCTTTAACACCTTCACGAATACGGGTTTCAACATCTTGGTGGACAGTTTCAGCAAATTCAGTTCGGGTCATCTTCATTCTCCAAGATTAACCCACAATTTTACCGACGTAATCATTCGCCGCATCATAAGCTTGGGGTTCTGCGTGGGGATAATTCTCTGGAAAAACAACGCAAATTTCGATATCAGTCGGCACCCCACATTCGGCGCGTAAGGTTAAAGTACCTTTGAGGGAATACTGACCAGTCCCACTGTTCCGGTGGTGGCTAAGGCTAGGATAATACTCTGCGATGAGATCCCGATCATGAGCTAGTCGTGCTCCATTATCTCTCTCATACCATGGTTTAGGTTTCTTACTCACTAGCAAAGGATCGAGCGGGAATAATCGTCCGCGCATTTTCGGATTCCTCAGTGGACACACTGACACCGGACCTATCAGAGCGAATGAAGGCTGGGCCTGTGCCTCGATAAGCTGAAGCCTTTGCCGATCGCTCGACTTTATCAGTGGTTAGATTACTTGCGACATAACACTTCGCTCTATAATCATAGGCGAAATGCTTGCTTAGATGTTCCGGCAAAGCATTATAGACGCGTCGAGATATTCCGATTTGGCCACCCCTACACCTTTCTTCGTTTAAAGCAGCTGCTTCAACTGCTTCTCCAAGACAGATACGGTCCCGGTGGGCGCGTGTCCCCAATTTTGAAACCAGTGTAATATCCAAATCGACTCCTACTGCCAGGCGCAAATCTTTGGCGTCCGGCATTGCTTTTTTGAACGTGTGCTCCATTGATGATTGCAGCCCGATAGCAGCTTCGACTGCTTCAGTCGCCATGGCTGACTCATCATCTTTAGGCATATGAAACAGTCCCTGTACTCGATCTCCCTGAAATTGAACCCGCAAGCCGTTAAAATCTTCCGCGACCACTGTGGCCATTTCTTTGCGAATGACGTGAAGCACTTTTAATGCGGTTTTCTTCTCTGCCTCAGTCTCAGCCGCATCAATATAAGCGGTAAAGCCTGTAACATCGCCGAACACTGAAACTGCCAAGGCACGTTTGTTATTGGTGATGCTGAGACTGTCGAGGTCTATTAGAGTATTGGCGGAGCTGTAGCTGATGTCTTTTAGCGAGAAAGACTGCTTGTCAGTTTTAATCCGTTCTGCACTCTTCTCGCGGCTCCATTTGATCTTATACTTCTCAAGTAAGTCATCCAAATCATGTTGTTTCACCGCAGCAATCTCATAAACCTGTTCACTATCATCTACGGCGGTGCATAATTCTTGGAGGTCTGATGGCAGAGCATCGTAAATCTGCTTAGTCACGCGCAGTCGACCAGATGAACTGATGATCTTGGCCGCGTAATTAGCGCAGGCACCGAGAAACAGAAGTTCGCGGTCATTACGTCGCCCGTTACGGGTGCCAATCGCATCTCCCAGGCCCGCGCCTCCAGCAATTTCAAAATTCTCGTAGAAGGGAAATGCGGGATTGAACACAGATTTAACGAAGTCTTTCAGTACGAGTTGAAGCAGAAAAGCATTAGTAGCGAGTTTCTCAGCATTATCAATCGGGCGGTAAAAGAGCGCGTGTAGTTTCGGCCCTTGAAAATGCACTCGCAAGCCGTTGAAGATGTCACTCCCTTCTAAGATGCGGGCGACCTCTCGCTGATAAATGTGAACTCCCTGAATCAACCGCTTATAATCATCATCGACATAACTGGTGTCTGATGCAAGTCGGGGGAAGTTTGAGACCGTGATGTAGGCATTAGCCCCATAGATTTGTCGGCAACAGGTTTCCGACAACAGTTGATTCAAGTCTGCTTCTCGGACTAACTTAATTATTTCTATTTCGCCAATGTTGTCTCGATGCGCTTCAATGCGCTCTAGGCTTTTATCATAGTTCCAACTCATATATTTTTCCTTTCTAATGGGATAGTAGTGGGTCGAAAGTGAAAAGTTTCTGTCTCTCGTCACCCTTAATATCTTGATTGGGATGGACTCTGAAATGAGATTGCAAATCCGGTGGCAACAAGTCGAAAAATGCTTGACCAGCAACTATCGGAACTCGCAGATCTTTAGCTTTACTCTCGAAGCGGGCGGCTAGATTGACTGGCCGACCCAACACTGTAAACTGGCGCTTATTCTC
The DNA here is from genome assembly GCA_963804815.1 of Blastocatellia bacterium. Taxonomy (GTDB): domain Bacteria; phylum Acidobacteriota; class Blastocatellia; order UBA7656; family UBA7656; genus DATEKX01. The sequence goes on from CAWDRU010000002.1 coordinate 1,735,816, forward strand.
ACCACCTACATTGCCCAGAAATACTTGCCCTCTGTTTAACCCGATGCCGATTTCAATAGGCTCATTCCCGAAATGCAATTCGGCGGCGTGACGCACCATCGACTGAGCGCAGGCAAAGGCCTGCGCTACCTTGTCATCGTTGGGAACGAATCTCCAGACAGCCATGACGGCATCGCCAATAAATTTATCAACCAGCCCATCATGACGATGAATGATGTCGACCATCGTTTCAAGGTATTGGCTCAGTTGGCTGGCAATTGCCGCTGGGGACATATTGGCCGAGCGATCAGAGAACGATCTGATATCGGCAAAGAGTATTACTGCATCATTGATGTAGCGTGGCTCCCCATAGTCTTTACCCGTCGCTAACAGTTGACTTACAACCTCATCCGACAAATGGGCTCGGAACTCACTGAACAGAAGTTTTTCGCGGCGGTAATGTTTCGCCCGTTCGTCCGTGGCTTCGCGTAGTTTACAGGAGACAATACGGAGCAGATTATTTGCGAAGGTATTGTTTTTCATCAATTCTTGTACTACCGCTTGCGGTAACACAAGCGCCTTAACGAACCCTTGCGCTATGATATCTGCGCTATGATCAGTGCCGTCGATAAAAGCCTGCTCTCCTAAAACCGTGGGAGCTTGGCGGCAAACGAGGAAAATATTGTCAACCGATATGCAGACTTGCCCCTCAAGTAGGATGACGAGGTGGCGAGGTGCCTCTCCTCGCTGGAAAAGTAAATCACCATCGCCGTAATGGCGCATCATTTCAGGGTGAATCTTTTCCAAGAGGTCAACCGGGACACTGGTAAATAAAGGAAGCTCTTGAAAATAACCGACCAGGTTATTGCTTTTATTTTCCGTCATATTTCTTTCAATGTACTTGCTATTGGGCAAGTACTCTAAACCAAATGCGGTTCTGCAATTAGGCGCTTTCCTTGAGACCAAACGAAAGAGACACAGTTGAAATCAACCGGCATAAGGTAGATAATCGCCGGGTCACTTATTCAACCAGGGTGATCTTCCGCCTATTACTTATTCGCTTGAGGATTCGTTTCTTTGCCGTTTGAAAGAATTTTTTGGCGAAATTGTGTGGCTTGGATCGAATAAATAATAGGAACCCTTAATTACAGCATTGGATTCATCAGTCAAACTCTTTGAGGAAATAGACTGGCCCCAACTCTACCGAAGATTGGAGGTGCAGGCGGCAGTGCTGACAGAAGGCCAGCCAGCCGTTTTTGATTGTGGAATTTCAGCCGAGGATCTGGTGACCGAGACGCTGGAACAGTTTTTTGAGTCGCCTAATAGACTCAACTGGAAACCTTCGAAATCAAAGCTTGGAACCTTTCTCTGTATGATTTTGGAAAGGCGGTTTATTGATCATTTGCGCAGGCAGAAGTTTGTAGCAGGATCACTTGATGAAGAGGAAACTCATCGTGCCTTCGCCGAGCAACCCTCGGGGGCACCAAACCCGTACCAACAAATGGAGTACAAAGATTTTGCCGATCTAATGCGAGCAGAAGTTAAGGGGCATCAAGAGCTTAAAGATTTGATTACGGCGTCAGAGATGATTCATGATGAGACGAAAGTAAATGAGCAGCTTGCAGAAATCATGGGTATACCAAAGGCAAAAGTTATGAATCTGAAAAAACAGTTAGTTCGTAACAGAGGCATTAAGGATTTGTATGAGCAACGACGAAAATAGGAAACAAGCTTCCCAGATAGCTGGATTTGTCAAAAGGCTTTATGGCGATGTCTCTGCCATGTCAGACGAAGAAGTAAATGAGTGGCATACGGTGGTAGCGCCTGATGTGGATGCCGCTGAAAAAATCCGTAATATAGCGGTACGCGTGGCCCGAAAGTATCGCTTGAATAATGAGCAGGTGCCACCACAGGTCCAAGGCGTACTGAATGCAACCAAACCAGGGGTTGAAGGAGCATCAATTTCAAAATTACGCCAGGTCATACAACAGGCGATTACGCCCTTATATGGTCCGGCATCTCAAGTTTCATACGCTTACCGGAATAAGAAAGAACTCACTGATCAAGACCTGAAGCTGCTTGATGAATGCTCAGAAGAAGTTAAAAGAGATTGGACCGAAGATAAGTCATAATGAAAGAAACCGCGATTTTAGCCAACCTCCTTATGGAGCAATTGAACATGACGGGTAAACCGGACCTGTATAAAATTGCTGCCGCAATTGGTTTAAGGATAAGAGAGGTTGATAGTAATGGTTTTGAGGGAGCGCTAATCCGGGGCAAGAACATTCAGAAGGGCGTGATTGCTCTCAAAGCATCTATTCCAGAAGACACACGAAAGCGATTTACCATTGCACATGAAATTGGTCATTACGTTATCCCAAGTCATCGACAACTCGAAAACGTGTGTACGACAAATGAAGTGGAATCGTGGCGCAAGGGCCTATCTTCAGCAGAGATAGAGGCAAATGAATTTGCGGCTGAACTGCTCCTGCCAGCCCAGCTTATTCGCGAACATATCAAGGGAACCAATCCTTCTTTTCAAAGAATTATTGAAACTGCTAGCGAACTGGAAACAAGTTTGACAGCCACGACTCGCCGTTTTATAGAACTTACAGATTCAGCCTGCGCCATGGTATGGAGTCAGGGTGGTAATTCCCGATGGTGCGTACGAAGCAGTAATTTCCCATACTACCTCCCACTAGAAGAGCTTCCTCATCAGGGATCATGTGCTGATCAGCTATTTAGAAAAAAAAGTGTGTCAGCAGATTTTTCGGCAATTCCTGCCGAACTGTGGCTCTCGAGCCGAGATGTCGAAAACATTGATTATGTCTTTGAGCAGTCTCTTTTGATGAGGAATTACGACGTTGTTCTAACGATCCTCTGGCTTCCACATCCACCGAAATTGGAGGCGGAGCAGGAGTCACCGTTACTTGATGACCTAGACCCATCAGACTTTACCTTGATGCGGCGACGATGGCCTCAATAATAAAAACTTGAAGCACCCTAATCTCGAAATTCTGCAAAAGAGTGGACGCTTAATCATAGATGGATCTGTGTATTTTATTGATTGGATCGGTCCGAACTATCAGGATGTAATTGCTCGCTGATGATACTGCCCCTTGTTGCTTATCCTCTGCGCGTTACTAGCCCTTCATTTCACCGCTTGGAGTCTCTTAGCGCCAGGAGTGGCAGCACTTCGCATTTTCCCTCCTTTCTTCTTTCCCTTCTTGACCACATTCGTCTGCTGCCCTCCATCGGCTGCGATGTTCACCTGCTGCGGGTTATTGATCGTTACAGGCACAACGTAGCGCCGAAGATCTCGCAACTGCCTCAGAGTTCGCAGGAATAAACGATTGTATCTATCGGCCATCTCTGCTGCCTGTTGCGCATCTCCATCCCCATTAAGAGCGACTGCTTTCCACTTGCCCCTCATCTCTATCTGCAAGTGTTCTTCCTGACATTCTATCTCCACTCTTTGCACTGATAGCTCCATCCAGCGTTCGTATGCAGTGTAGAGTTGCGCCATCATCTCGATTAGCCTTGTCTCTATACTTCCGGTCGGTTTCCAGTCTGCTATGAATGACTCTCTTAGCACCAGATAGCGTACCCTTATCCACGGGCGCGTGATCGAGCCTGCAACGACATCAGCCGCTCGCTCACCGCTTTCCAATTCATTACAAGCAGCCTGCTTGATGTGGTTGTAACCCTCAAACCCTGCTCCTGATTCATGTTGCTCGGCATTGGAAAGGTCGCGCCAGTAAAGCTGGGCAGGTGAGGAGTCGAAAAGCTGCTGTTTATCTCGGAGAGCATAGCGAAGGCCATTAGTACGTCCTTCTGCATCGGCCTTCAATGCTCTCCTGTAAGCATCCGCGAGGCGATGCGCGAGTGGGTTAATTTCGGCTTCGGTTAAGGCAGTAGATGTTTCAGGCTTGATTTGCGCGGGCATTATATTCAACCTCCCTGAGTTCAAGCTGTAGGCTTCGCCAAAGGTCAAAGTCTATGTTGAGCATTCGCCGAGTGCGGCGGTTGGTCTGGCACAAATCACGGACTCGGTCAACATCAGCTTTCTTAACGTAAGCCTTGCGGAGCTTACCGTCTTCGCGCCAGAAGCAATAGAAGTATGGGCCGTGAAGCTTGCCGCTTGCACATCTGCAATCGGATTTACCGCAGCGGACGAATTGAGCGCAGACGGCTGCGGGCAAAATCTTAGGTAACAGATTCTCACTTTTTGTTTTCACTGTCTCACCTGGAAGCTGACCGGGTTAGTATCTTTTTCTCGTAATAGCGTCTCACTTCAGACCGTGCTCCCCTTGATGCCGGATGCGCTGCCCGCGCTTCACCTCTCCGATACTTCAACCCCTTGAGCAGTTTTGAGGTCCGGCTAACTCTTCTCAGCCCGTCTCTGAACACAATCTGAATTCCTGCAAGTAGTTAAGAATTTCCATAGGCGCAGGGTTGCGGCCTTGCTGTGATCGAAACCACGGTGCAAACGATTCAATCTCCGAAATACGAGCATCTTTAGATAGACGGCCCGATTGACTCATATAAGAATCACAAGCCTCGATTAAATCCCTGTAATCTCTATCCGAGCAACTATCAGCATCCAGACAACAGACGGAAGCTATAACCTTAAACACAGGGTTGGAAGATCGAATTCGGGAAGAAGGCGTGCGATTATTAGTGCCAGCAGATACGCGAGAAGCGGGAGTCAAGCGAAAAGCCGACCGCATTCTAAATTTCACCCAGTCCTCAAATCGAACATTAACAACAGACCAGCCGAGCGCTTCGTCACCGACAATGTTTTCAGCGCACCAATCAAATGCAGCCTTCAAATCATCCGGTGACTTAATCTCTCGCAAGAGTTCATTTAAAGATTCAATCTCTACCGATTCGGAAACGCCACGCACACGACCAGCGGAATACTCCAGAAGATCTTTCTTCAATCCATCTAAGCGAGCATCTTCCTTTTGCTCACGCGCGGCAGCTTCGGCTGTACGTCTTTCCTCCTCTTCACGGGCTCGCTCGGCCCGCTCTCGCTTAATCTCGGCCATCTTAGCTTCGACCTCACAAGCATATTGCTCATCTCTAACTTTTCTGGCTTCAGCGACGCTGACAGCCAGAAGTTTTCTCTGTATAGGATGGATAGCAGCAGCAAGACCTATGTAGAATTGACCTGGCTTTTGCGAAAGCTCGATCATAGTTTCCCAAAAAAGCCTCAAAACGATTTCATCAGGCACGTCATTAAGAATCGCGCACTTCGCTAATTCGGTTGCCGCGCGGCGGTCATTTTGCGAAACTACCGCGCGTGTTGACTGAAGCGCGATCAGCTTCGCTGCAAGCTCATTGACAGCCGCTTCGCCTCCTTCTTTTTCCCCATATGAAACATCAATAACCGCCTCTCTCTCTTCCTGCTTGTGTGACAGATCTACTACGGGCGCGAGCGGAGAGTGAGAGTTACCTTTGGGTGTGTTGGTTGGGGTAGGGGATGAATACATGGAAGAAACGGCGTAATCCACCGGACCCCTCTGGTTGATTCCGCCAGATGCATCCGGTTGATTCGACTCGACTGATGCGGCGGGGGGTCCGGTTGATTCAACCGGACCCCCTAGATTGATTTCACTTACTTTGGGAGCCTCTTCAGGCGCATCTTTAACCAGCTTCGGCTTGCGTGGTGCAAGCAATTTCTCGACTTCTGCGAGCACGGCCTCAACGTCTACGAAATAGTGCTGTGCGCGGCCCCAGGGGAGCGTGCGTGACTCATCTTTCCACCAGGGGAACTGCCGCAGGTGCTTGATAGCAGTTTTATAATTACTCTCGCTCAGCCCGGTTTCTTCTTCCCACTGCGAGCGAGTTTTGTAGAACCAATCCCCCTCGCACAGAGTTGATTTCCCAGACCATAACAGCGCATAGCGCAACACCTTTGCTGCCGAAGCGTTGCCGACGAGTTTCTTCAGCGTTGCCTCAATATCCTTTCCGGCCCTGCGTATTCTATCTATGACGAATGCGCCTCTATCCACATCCAGGGTTCTCTTTTTAAGGGTTGCGCCCATAGCAATCTAGCCCCCCTTCTTCCCGCACCGCTATCATGCAGCCGCAGATACAGACAAAAACCAGCACGAAGGCAAGCGCGTTAAAGCGATTGTCATCAAGCCCCAAAGGGCCAAGGGCCGAACGCGGCGACTCATGACCACACGCTTCCGCATACAACCTTTCATGCGCCGATCCCTCTCGTCGCCGATAAGGTACGGTCGTATCAAGCTCGATATTATCTCGACTGTATCGCGTTGTTGCCCCTTATCCATTTCGTCTTCGAATTCCGCGCCGCGATGACCTTCTAGGTGCAACCGCTGATGTGACAGGAGAACCATTCATAGGCTCAACCCGCTTGGTGCAGTTTGCCAGATAATCTTGATAGCTCTGATTGTCATAGAAAATCCGCTTACCCTTAGTCACAAAACCAATCAGTCTGGCCTTTCGAAGCTTGAACAAAGAAGCGCGGCAGATTTTGATTCTCTTGCAAAACTCTGCTTCACTCATCAGACCATCAAGATTCGGCGTTTGGTAGGCGAATTGCTCGCTGGATGCCGACGGATTCATTGCATCACCGTCCATCACGCTTGTAGCGCTCATAAATTTCCTCCTGATTAAGAGAAATAGCCGACCGTCAGACATAAATAGACGGTCGGCTACAGAATAAGAGAACTGACTTTTTGTGTATATGACACTAACGGTGAGGGGCTGGCGACACTTATTCACCTAGATTAGTGTTACCAACGTGATGGAAAGTGCTGACACCTATTCTGCTAAATCAGTGACATCAATTCTGGTATCTTCTATGAGACTAAGCAATTCATCACCTTCTCTACGAAATCTCATATAGCTCACATAGCTAAGATTATCGAGTATATCGCAGCATCGAGCAGTATGCAAAGCGGCAATCCGGGAGGGCGTTCGATCATAATCATCAATACCATTCACATAAAAAGGGTTTTCTGTCTCATGCACCAATCGGTTAAGCAGATCTTCAGGCATTTCAGGATATACAGTCAGGATTCTTCTCTTCCACTCTTTGCTGTCGAAGTTTTCATTCTTCAATACCCTGCCAATGCGTTTCTTAACCTCCATTAGCCAATTGTTATAAATCTCCTGCGCGTGTTGCCACTTTTCGAGATAAATGGGGTAGAGGATAGCATAATATGCTTTCTTATCTAGCTCCGAAGTGTCAGTGGCAAAATGCAAACGCATTCTCCTGCTCATGGCGTGCTTAGAATGATTCAAGACCCTTGGAATACTATCATTAATATGTCTATCCTTATCTCTAACCATTGAAGCCTCAGCCACCAACAATCCTTCATGAATCATCCTATACGCACAATCTTCAACAATCGCATTCAAGTTCTTTCTTATATAGTCAATCGCTTGCGCCAGCTTAGCTAAGTATTCACCTGACTCTTCACCTTCAAGCCCTAATCTGTAAGCCCCCTCTTCAATCAGACGAACCTTTTTTTCAGTTTCCAACTGAATAAGCGCCATGTCTATTTCTTTTACTATCTTCTCGTTTAGAATGGGATAAAGCTCAGAAAGAGTATGGCCCAACGCCAAATTGTAAATCACTGCATTCCACAACGCGCCTTCATCCAGAACACCCTTCAAAACCGCAAAATCGCCGACACTTGCGGTATAGCTGATACCTGCCTCATCGCTGTTTAACTCTTTGCTCATTCTTGCCCTCCCGCAGAGCGCCCGGAAAGTTCCAACTCGCCAATGAAGAGACTTGGCTTTCCTCCGTCTAGTTAGGCGAACCAAATCGAGTAATCCTATTCGCAGAGTACCTAAAGATTTCTGCCCTCTACCGCATCCTAGCAACCTGGCTGTTTCCACTGCTACAAAAGATTGCGGATCACGAGGGCCGAGTTTTTCACATCACCACACAGTTGCAACTAGGCCGCTTGCGGCTATATCCGCATCTTTCGTTAGACACGGCACGCCGAGGCGTCGAACTGCCCCTACGATCATCCGGTCATGCATTTCGGCGATGGCGTGATCTGTGTCGAAATCGAGAACTTCTTCGGGCATCAATGGCAACAGCACGAACTGGCTGCCGCTTCGGATGCGCCCGTACTCGGCGGCGAAATCCACTGGCTTACCATACTTCTCATTCAGATAGTAAAGCTCAGCCAGCACTATAGCTGGCACATAAATCAAGGCGGCTCCGTTATCTGCTTCATCAAATGCTTTGCTCGCGTTCGGTCCGAGCTTTGGTGAATTCGTCAGATACCAGAATAAAGAGTGGGTGTCAGTCACATAGCCGTTCACTTATTAAAAACCTCCGGCCACTCCTTCTCCCACTCATGCCGAATCTCGTAAAGCGTCCTGTCAACGTCAAAATCTTCTGGGAACGAATTTTGCCATGTTCCACGTAACGAGACATGGATGTGGCTTGACGGTTTATCTTGCTTCCGGCTTTCGGTCAATCTCTCAACTAGCATCTGCTTTTCTTCGAGTGAGAGCTGGTCTGCCAGCCTTGTGACATACTCCAGTATTGTTTCAGACATAAGATTCTCCGATCCTCGTATTCACTTGCGCGCAGTATTTGACATAGGCGCGAACAACAAATTCTCGATCTTCTCTGAAGCTGCCTGCTGCATGCTAGGTAAAACGTGCGAGTAGGTATCCATAGTAAGCGTAATGCTCGCGTGCCCTAATCTCTCGCTCACAACTTTTGGATTCTCGTTCGCTTCAAGCAGCAACGTCGCGCATGAGTGGCGAAGATCATAAAGCCTGATCGAGTCATCTAGCCCCGCACGCCGAAGTAACGGTTTGAAGTGACGACGAAAGAGATTCGAGAGCAACACTGGTCCCCCTTGAGCAGTTGCAAAGATGAGATCGAGATTTTGGTACTGTGGCCCTGCCTTCATCCTCTCTTCAGCCTGCCGACGTTTGTGATCGGCTAGAGCACGCAGAAGAGAGAAGGGAAGTGGGATTTGCCTCCGACTCCGTGCAGTCTTAGGTTCCCCGAAGTACCATCCGCCTCCGAGCCTGCGCCAGCATAGCGTGCGTTTCACACTAACCGTTCCACGCTCCAAGTCAAAGTCTTTCCATTGCAGCGCGAGGTATTCTTCTGGCCTCATGCCCGTCGCCAGAGCAATAGCGAACAAAACTCCATAACGGTCTTCTGAGGCAGCAGACAGAAATTTTCCAGCCTCTTCTTTCGTGAGGGCTTTCATCTCTTTACGCTGTAATTTCGGAAGGTCAACAAGTTGTGCAGGGTTGTGCGTGAGCATTCGCCACTTCACGGCCTGCTTTAACGCAGAGGATAATATCGCGTGAGTGTAACGAACTGTGCGAGCCGAAAGTCCGCGGTCCTGCATATCGGTGTATAGCGCCTGGATATGGAGAGGCTTCAAATCGGAAAAAATCTTTCTACCGAGCGCAGGGCGCACGTACCGGCGCAGGAGATCCTGATAATCCGAATAGGCGCGTTCGCTCAATCGAGGTTTGGCTGCGTTCTTAAGCCATTGATCGAGATACTGAGCGAGTGTCATTCGGTCGCTCGCAAGCACCGTATCCCCGTAATCATCCAGCTCTCTGATCAACTCGTCGGCTATATCTTTTGCGTCGGATTTGCTTTCAGCTTTGCGCCATACCTGACGGCGCTTGCCTGATTCGTCAGTGTAGGTCACTCGCGCGTAGATCTTGCCGTCGCGCTCAACATAGTAACCAGGCCGCTGCTTCTTTTTCTTCTTCTCTTTTTCGGGCATTATCCCCTCCCGGTAAAGATTTGCCATCTACACAATAATCTACACACGAAGGTATATCATAGAGGACAGGAGTAGACAAGTTTAGACGGAATTTTCTAGGAAATTCAAGAATTTATGTTTAACGAAGTATGAGGCTGTCTATCTTTTGCGGACTGAAAATCCGCGTGTCGGCGGTTCAACTCCGTCCCTGGCCACCACTTTTTAAAACCTCTGGCAATTTATGCCGTCGCTGCCAGAATGGTTCGCCCGCCCACCTCTGCTCAAGCCTGTAGTGCTCCCATCGCATGAATAAATATCGCGCGTAGGATTGATCTGAAATCGCGCTGTAAGTGTCGAGCGCCGAACTATTGCCTGCCAGAAAATCTGCAACCGCATGCCCGCCATAAAAACCCGCGCCGAGAGCCGCACTGATCCCATATGAAGCGAGCGGGTCGTATGCCGAGGCAGCATCCCCAACCGCCAGCCATCTTTCTCCTATGACAGCATCCAGCCGCAAACTGTCTGCTGGAATAATTCTGAGAGGTTTGAGAAAGGAGCCTTCGCTTTCGCGCAGGTAATTCCGAATGTGCACGGTCTTTTCAAGCTCTGCCTGCCAGCAATCTATATGGCGTATGGTTTTGTGGTCGATCAGATCACTATCGGTCAGATAAAGGATAGACATTACTCCTTCGGGCAGGTGAGCTGAATACCACCATCCGGATGCGACTGCTTCGACAGTAGTAAAATGCGAAGGCTGCGCAGCGTACCTGATCTCTGCGACCACAGCAATCAATTTATCGTACCTGATCTGGTTTGATCCCATTTGCCGCGCCAATCGAGCAGGGCGACCCGAAGCATCAACTACAAAATCGGCCTCCATCTCCCTAATGCCTCCCGGCGTGTTAACCTTCAATCGCCATCGCCGGTCTTGCAGTGAACATGTAATCAAGCGATGCCCAAAAAGAAAATCGATGCCTTCGGCCCGCGCTGCATCACTCAACTGCTTCTCGAAATTGAGCCGATTTAATTGCCATCCGGGGCCGTTGACTCCGAAAATAAAATCCTGCTCGATGACGGCGTCTGAACCCCAGACGGATCGCTTGCCATATAAGAGCATATGTCCGTTACGGGTCATACGATCTTTGATTCCTAATTTCTCCAGCAATGGATTAGTGTCGGGCGGAATACATTCTCCGACCTTGACATCAGGAGCACTCCGCGATTCCAGTACAACCGCGCGCACGCCTCGACGCGCAAGAGTAATCGCGAGGGCGGCACCTGCCGGACCGCCCCCGACTATAATTGTTTTCTGTGGTCGCAACGGCCTTCCTTTTTACAACTCGTCGCGCCTGAGAGTTCGACGGCGAGATGCGATAGGAATTTCCGCCCGCTCGGTCTCTAAACTCTTTAAAGCAGTTTGTGGAACAGCTTCTAATTCAACTTCCGGTGTGGCCCGTTCCGCAATCTCGACCTGCTTAAATGTCGAGTCGCCCTTTGTGTATTCTTCGGCAACACCCGTTTCCACCCACAGGCGATCAGGAATGCCTGATTCCACCACATCGCCCGGCCCTTTGCGTTCAGTTATGATGCCCAGCTTATTCCAATCCGCAACATTTTCATTTATGCGCTTCTGGTAATCCGGATTGAAATAGCGGAGCCAGTCAAGCCTGTAGTAAAAGTGTTTCATTCGTTGAGCGACGGGTGATGATTTATCCATCAGCCGCTCATAAGCCTGCTGGCTCAACACCTGATTGGGAACGCGCGCGGCCCAGAATGAAGGCAGAGGCAGATAGGTTCCTATATCGTATCCGGACAGACAACTCGCTTCATCTGTCTGCCAGGGCACGCCCATCCATTGCGTCAGCGTGCCCGGCCCGCTTGACTCAACGACCCCGCCCTCGCCCATCGCTACATCGGGAGTTAGAATCGGCCCGTAATCGCGTTTCGGCGTCGCGCCTTCGGGGAGGATGTTGAGCCGGAACGGCTCTTTCCACATGCTTGAGACACGTATGGGCCAGGTCAGTTCTATGCCGGGATGAAATGGCCCTCCGAGGCAGCTTTCGAGATTGGCACGGTCGAGAGCGCGAGGCTGTTGGGCTAGAGGATAGGCTTCGAGATTTGCAGGCTGATGTTTTAGCGTAGGGTCGGGATCGAAATTCCCAGCAGCCCATTGCTTGAGCCAGTCGTACTGAGTCTGAGTTACGGCAAGATCGTCCATGCCTAGCGCTTCGTAGTCTCCGAATGCATCACCATAAAAAGGAGGCAACTTGACGGGCTCCTGTTTCGAGGTTGCATTGGCAGGGTCGCGAAACCAGTTGAAGAGCGATGTGCGCTCTGCTTTGCTGGCGTCCGACGGGTCAGAGAGTTTGCTCAATGATTCCTCTGTTGTCAGATCGCTTGGAGAGTTCTGGCCGAACAGGAAGTTGATACCGAGATTGACCCATTGATTTTGGACAAGTCGCTCGAATATAGGATAAATATCGCGCCAGAATGACGGGCGATCCGTCGCTTTCACCTTCCATTTCGGGTCCTGACAGAAAAGGTTATAAGCCACATCGTAAAGCGTCACGACGCCGTACAGCCCCTGCCCGAAATTCGGCGGCGTTACAGCAACCATCGCGGGTTCGGCTTCGTACTTTTTCCCGCCGACCACAATGGTCGCGCGCACGGGTCCATCTGAAACATCATCGTGCCAGGTGTCGTTATTGGCGAACGTCGTAGCCGGGCTGTTTTTGTAGGATGCCGAATGCCCGAAACCGCCCAGCACCAGAAGACGGCCTTCCGGGTCCGTGCGCAGTTCGCCGAGCGGCACTTTCTTGCCCATGAATTCACCCGTGTCGAACTGATACGCCTTACCTGAAGTTTTCCTGCCGGTGATACTGCGCGAGCCGGGGTCAATGATCAGATTTTTTCGATCTTCGCCTTGAATCGTTTTGTTGCGTTCTGCGGCGGGTTTGGCAAACTGGCCCAGATCCATCGCATTGATGAACTGGTACCAGCCCGATTTGCTGTTAACCAGATGAACGCGCCAGGTGATTTCGCCGTCGCCTGCGGTCATCTCTTTTACCGCTTCGCCAGCTTTGTTCAAGCCATAGATGCGAAATCTCGCGGATTGTCGTTTTACACGACCAGCTTTATCTTTGAACCCGCCCGGAGGACTTGGCACTTCGCCCGGAGCTTCGGGGCCGATGAAGTGTTCCGGCGAGTTTCCGACTCTTGCGATTCCAATCGCGGGGTAAACAGCATATCGAACTATCGTGTTTTTCGCGGCCATTCTTCCTCTCCTTCTTTCAATGTCGGTTCAATACTGGAAAAGGATAATATGCTATATGGTTATGGTTACAAAGCCGATTTCGTTACGGGTGAATTCAAGCGACCCTGATGCCAAATAAGTAGTCAATGCGCATTATCTGAAAGACTCTTTTGACACCGGTTTAAGAGTTGAAGCGCCCACGGCTGATGAAACTTTATATCCCTGCTTTGATCCGTGATGTTGTTCAGAAACTTCTGCGCGGAGGGTTTACGGCTCGCACTGGCTTTGAGATCGGCTATGAACCTGAAAACAATTCCCGATAATTTAGTCGATCAATTCCGCTCCCTCATAAATTAATGTCGCGAGACAACTCAAGGGCTGCACCCTTCATCTATCTCCATTCCGTAATACATACTGTAAACATTCTTTGCTGTATCGTCGTAAAGCCAGTTGGTTAATCAGAAAACTTACGGTCTTAAATTTATGAGAAGTTTTTATTCCTTCTATATCGACGCAACCAAAATTGCGCTGCAATCGATCCTCGCTCACAAACTGCGCGCATTTTTGACGCTGATCGGAATCATAATAGGCGTCGCTTCTGTCGTGGTTGTGGGCGCTTCGATCAACGGCCTGAACACCTACGTCACAGAGCAAATCTCGAAAGTTCTCGGCGTAAATCATTTCATGATCGCGCGAATGGCATCAGTCGGACGTTCTCACAGACGACGAGTGGGACGCCATGAACAAGCGCAACAAGCCCCTGCGCTGGGACGATATGGAATGGCTTCAACACCAATGCTCCACCTGTACGGAAATCGGCGCGGCGGCCAACACTTCGCAGGATCTGAAATACGAGGGGCAGGATCTGCTTGCGACAATGATCGTGGGTGTTACGGCGAATATGGCCGAAATCGAAGATAAGAACATCTCGGAAGGCCGTTTTATTCTCACACACGAAGTCGAACGCGCCGATATGGTATGCGTAATCGGTGCCGATGTCAGGGAAAGACTTTTTTCGGGACTTGACCCAATAGGCAAGACGCTCAAGATCCGAGACCTGCCCATGACGATTGTCGGCATGGAAGAGAAACGCGGCTCGATGTTCGGCAACTCGATGGACAATCACGTATACATCCCGCTTTCGACCTGGCAGAAGATGTTTGGTACAAGGCAGAGCCTGCTGGTTCACGGAAAGGCCGCGAGCCGCGAACAGTTTGAATCCACTCTCGAACAGGCGCGCGTCCAACTCCGCAACAAGCACAAATTGAAAGGCAATCAACTGGACGATTTTTCCGTTGTGGATGATAAGCAGGTGACAAGCCAGATCGATCAGATGACCGGCGCTATCAGCGGCGTAGTTGTCCCGGTCACCTTCATCTCGCTACTTGTCGGCGGAATCGTCGTAATGAATATCATGCTCGTCAGCGTCACCGAACGCACGTTCGAGATTGGATTGCGCAAATCGCTCGGAGCCCGTCGTAAACATATACTGATGCAGTTTCTGATCGAATCATCGTTGCTCTCTTCGTTCGGCGGGTTGTTCGGGCTGTTGCTTGCAGCTGGCATTTCATACCTGATTTCAAACACTACCCCTGTGCCGATGACTATCACTCCGGGCTACGTATTGATCTCGCTGCTGGTCTCTGGCGGAATCGGGATGATCTTCGGGATTTACCCGGCGATGAAGGCCGCGAAACTCGACCCGATTATCGCGCTGACGAAGACAAGTTAAACCGAAGGTGGGGATTTGAAAAAGATAGCATTAGTACCGAAAGAAACCTTGATGATGGCGCTCGACAACGTTCGCGTGCATAAGTTCAGAAGTTTCCTCACAGTGCTCGGCATCGTCGTAGGAGTAGCAACCGTCATCGCTGTCGCATCAATTCTGACCGGCCTGCGGTCGAACCTGATTCGTTACGTCGAGGATTTCGGCGTGAACAATATTTACGCGTTTCATCTTTCGACCGGAATACAGATGGGGCGCGACCGTTCAGAGCGCAACCGCAAGCCGCTCACGGATGAAGACGCCGAAGCGATTCAAGCTCAGGCATCTGCCGTCGAAGATGTGTCAAAACAGTTGTGGATGTGGCTCGCTACAAGAGAAGAGCGAACCATCACTTACGGCGGCATGAAATACACTCAGGGCCAGATTTCAAGCGTGTCGGCCAATTATGCCGACGTGACCAACATGGGCATAGGCGAAGGCAGATTCTTCAACGAGATTGACGACCAGCATAGGCGCGATGTCATGGTTATCGGCCCGCAGGTCGCAGAAGCCCTGTTTCCCAATCAATCCAGAGTCGTCGGCTCGCAGGTTACCTTCTACGGCAAGATTTTCGAGATTGTCGGCGTACTCGAAAAACGCAAGGTCGCATTCTTTACGGGCGAGAGCGAAGAAGACAACGCCGTATTCATCCCTTATCGCACGGGGCGCAAGATGTCGCCGCGCAGCGAATGGATTATGTTCAACATCCGCGCGAAGACAGGGCTGATACACGAGGCGCTCGATCAGGTTGAAGAGATACTTCGCCGCCAGCGCGAAGTGAAATACAGCGAGCCGAATAATTTCGATCTGAACACGGTTGATAAACTGATCAAGCAATTCGACAGTATCTTCGCGATGGTCGGATTGATAGCAATCGCAATCTCAGGCGTAGGACTGCTCGTAGGCGGCATCGGCGTAATGAATATCATGCTTGTCAGCGTGACCGAGCGAACGGCGGAAATAGGAGTTCGCAAAGCGATAGGCGCGCGCGCCAAAGACATCGTCAGGCAGTTTTTGTTTGAAGCCATGACGCTGACATTTCTGGGAGGGATACTCGGAGTCGCGCTTGCAGTCGGGGCGAGTTATCTCATTATGTTGATCTTCCCGTCGCTGCCCGCGGCAATACCAATGTGGGCAGTGACGACAGGGCTGACAGTTTCAATCGCCATCGGTCTCGTTTTCGGAGTGTGGCCCGCACGAAAAGCCTCGCGCCTCGACCCCATCGAAGCTCTCAGATACGAATAAGCAGTGGCGACCGGGTATAAGCATCAAGGCTTACCCGGTCGCCATCGCTCCCGGTACTATTTATATGTAGCTCTCAATCCGTGCTTTGCAAATCTCTTTCGTCAATTGCTGCAACTTTTTTACCCGCTCGGCTAAATACTCTAACTCTTTCTTCGTGACCTTGTAGTTTCGATTGTATCGCGCATCTATGTAGGCTTTCTCTAGTAACTCGAACAACCGCCTTTCTTCTGGCGTTTTGTGCGGAAATACTGGCAGAAATCGCGGGTCGAGATTGCTCACCTGCTTGCCTAACTTTTTAATGCTGTGTTCCTTAGCCTTGTAATGTGTGAAGACCAGCAAGGTCGTTGTGTAAAGTCGCTCTGTCGCTTGATGGAGCAGGAAAGCTGCTATGTTGTAATGTCGTCTTTTGAAGGCATCTGCAAAGCTGGTTAAGAACTCTCTTGCACTTTTAGACCAGTTTCTATAATCCTCTTGAGCAATTTGCTTTCTTTCTTCTGAACTCAGCTTCTGTGCCTTCTCCAGCTTGTACCTCTTAGAGTCATACAGCAGTACTCCTTCCTTCTTTATGTCCGTGAAGAAATATCGTCCTCTTGAAAGTGCTTTGTTCATCTCCGCGATGTCATGCACTATAACCGTAGCCCACGTGTTTATAGTTCTGCTGTTATTGATGGCGCTTTTCACCTTGTCCCAGGTCATGATCCTTCGAGCATACTGGCGATTTTTAACAATGACCAGAATGTCAAAGTCGCTCTTATACTCATAAGTGATGTGTCCTTCTGTGTAAGTATCTTCAACCCAATTGCCGCGAGCATAGCTGCCGAACAGAATAACCATTTCCACGCCGGGATTTACTTTGATGATGGAAGTGAGCTCAATAAGTTCGTGTTGTTTATGTTTTGGGAGATGAGCAAGGCTTCTTTTCATAATCTCTGGCAATGTAGCTTTTTGAGGTGAAGTTGGCAAGGTAGAGGTCAGGTGTGGCATTGCGGGAGGCGAACGAGCACCCAATGCTCACGTTCAGCGGGGCCGCGCGTGGCACTGGCGGAATGATAAGAAACTCGCTTCGCGCGCTCCGGTGCATGTGGAGCGTTGGGCCGCGCTCGGAGGAAAGCGCCTATTTAATCTTTTGACCTATACTATATGCAAGGTAAGCAATCCCACTTAATAACGAAGCTATCGCGACTCCCATGCCCCAGAGTTGAGCCGGTTTTAGAGACTTAAAAATCTCTCCTATTGTTAGTCCGCCAACATCTATAGTTGGATTATCCGCTGTCGTGGGCTTTTTTCGCTTCGAATGGAATTCTTCAACATGCCTCTTCCAATCAGCGAAAATCCCGTTGAATTCAGGATCGTTCAAGGGCGAATCATCAAGGTTTACCCATTTCACGTACCAATCATAGCCGGTTTCAAGTAATCCCTCACTTTTAAGACCATTCTCGACTAGAACTAGTATGGGCTGACCAAGCACATATGCCATAGCAGCCTCGATCTGATTCCATACCGTTGGCAGGTTCGCATCAGTAATTGTTTTGGGGGTTGCACTGCCTCTTTTCTCAATACCGTTCTGTATATAAACACGCTCGAAAGCCAGTATCACTGTTCCAGCGCATTCATCCATGCATTCTTTGACTGATTTCAGGGGCTGCTGGTTCTTAATATAATTCCTTCCTACTGTTTGCGGTATTAATCCATTAACTTGCAGGCATCGCTCAATGCTTTGAACAAAATTCTCTTGCTTCTGAGTAAAAGTACGGCCCACACTAAGAAAAATGTTAATTGACATGACCTCGCCTCCAGTAGAAATGGATAGCTTTGTTTAGATAGGGCATAGCATATCAGTAAACAGATTGTGGGGCTACAACTTTTTCAATACCACTGAGGGCGCTTTAATCCGTTGTTAGATGGCCAGCTGGATCTAAGAAACCTACTTATTCCGATCTCCTTCGATCTTGATTAAATAGTGGAGAAAACTTCCCTTTCTGATCCATCTTGCAATCGAGTAAAAGAAAACGAATTTTAGTATCAGAACTAAGACAAGTATCGCGGCCCGCTCAGGCTTAACAATTGAAATATCTGTCCCTTCGACGCGACCCCATAGGGGTTGAACGATCACGTAAAGATACAGGGGTGCTAATATAACGCGAGGTATTCGAAGATAGTGACTGTCAAGCCTGCCAATGAAGAATGCCATGCCTATCCCCGTGTATGTAGGAATAAGCTTGTGAACGAAAATATCTGTGATTCCTCCCTCTGGAGGAGGTGAGTGATACCAACTAACGAGGACGGATGCGATAAATACGATGCATCCAAATACCAGCACAGTGATAACACTACGTCGAAACACTATCGCAGAATCAGGTGTCGATTCAGTTGTTACACTGGGTGGGTCTAGTACGAAGAACAAGAAGTAATAGAAGAAGCCCACAAGCAGATGAAGGACATCCGCAATATACCACGTCCATTGTGGTTCAATATAGTTATGAAGCCCGAAGCAATTGGCACCTAACCAGGAGTAAAGTAACATCCGAACAAGCCACAAGAGACGCCATCCCAGCATTAACTTGCGAAAAGAGTTTTTCGTGGAGGGCGGCGTCGAAGCATTATCAGCGTACTTTATTGCCTGACGGGTTTTGGGATCCCACAAGACGAAAGCAGCCAATAAAACGTTTAAGATTGCTATGCCGCCTTCTAAGCCATTAATCTTGTGTCTTATAAACCAGGGCCAGTGTACATTGATGCGCTCAACTGCCCTGCCCAATACATCATCTCCAAATAGAAAGACCATTATAGAGATAAAGATCGAGATGTAAGCAAGTTGTCTGGCACCTTTATCGTAAGCATTAGAAGAGCCGTTTTTCACATTTGGGGTATTATCTGGTGAGGGATCATTATCTGCTTGTTTGCTCATAGATTATCCTCTTCCTTAGCTCTCACTAGGCCGCGCAAGGAATCTAACGATAAATGGGCCGCGTAATAAAGGTAATGGTTCACGTCTTTTACTCTCTTCGCTTGCCGTGACCTTGCTCCTTTAGTGTTTGGAGGAAAATATCCCAGTCTTCTGGATTCCATTTCTCGGCTCTTTGCAGGAATTCCGTAGTTAATTCAGCATTTTTTCTTTTTGTTTCCTGCTCCAGTCCTGCATTGAATAGTTTACGTTCCCCAGCAACTCTTTGATAGATTGTATTTTTCTCGACCATGTAGAAGAGCAAATTACCTGTCGTCGCGAGCCAGTGAAATACAACAAAGAGAAGCACCTTGCTTAACATTGCTATTGTTATGATTATAACGCGTGTGATTCGAATCAATTCTGAGTTTTCATCATTTCCAAACAATTTCGAGTTTATAATAAACTCGAATGATGGCTGGATGGCGGCAAATAAAAAAAACGCTCCTATGATTAATGGATGAATCCCAAAAAGATTGCTATCCAACTGTCCTACTACAAGTGTTGTTGCAACTGCTGCCAGAATACCAAAAGCCAAGCTAAAGACAAAGTATCGCTCTGACCAATTAATGTTGTCTGGCTGAACAAGGAGAATTGCATCAACAAGAGTAGCGGCTATGACAAGTCCAGCCCAGAACAGAAACTTGGCTCCACTTGTATTTACGGAATCCGGAGGTTGCACTGGTTGTCGTTCAGGTTCTGGAATGTTTCTTTCCCGGTCACCAAAAGCCCTGCCTTCCGGAGCATACCTGTCGGATATAGAAGGTTCCGCAAGTAAGTGATAGAGCATAAGTAGTACCAGCGTTGCGCAATTGTTGAATGTATGTAGAACAATCTTGATCTCATTGCCTTCTATCAGTTTGCCCTCGCTTACATATATGCTATCCAGGGTAAGGCATACATACAAAAAGAGCCAAGCGAACCAGAGGCTCGGCCACCATTTCCAAAACTGCTCAACAGCTTTAGATCCCCTTGGATACTTCTCTGGATAAAGCACAGGACTCTTACCAAAAGCGATGATGGCAAAGATAACTAAGATGATGCCCCCTTGGACTGCGTAGAGGGTTGGTAGATAATTATTCGGTTCCCAGTTCCAAATTTTTGAAGGTGCAAGAATGTTCCATCCCGTACTGAGTAAAGTCAGCGCGACAAATGCCCCGCCACGGAAGCTATGAATCTGTTCCTTTATCCACTGCCCCAGTGGTGGATACTTTTTTGATTCTTCTTTCTGTACTTCTCCATTGTTAAGTTGGCTTGTCGGTATAATGTCATTACTCATAATTAATTCCTCGACGATTAGTGGCGAAATTGGAAAACATTTGTGCAACTAAGCAAGGCCGAACAATAAATGGGCCGCGTAATAAAGGTGATGGTTCACGTCTTTTACTACGTATAATTCCGCTCGCCCCAGATCATGTCATTGTTATAAAGTATCTTTCATCACGCGGTTGGGGATTATATTTCTTCCACAGAGCTCCTGTCATGGCGAAACAACCTGGATAAGCCTGAAATTAAAGGTGCGTAGCCCGGTCGCTACTTTTTCTTTACCGACCTCTTCAGCAGCGGGCAGATGTGAGCATTGCGAATGAGGCTCCGCTGAATGACTTTGTTGGACGACGCAGCCTTCCTTTATAGCGTTGTTTTCACTTTCGCGCGGTTCTCGATAACAGTTGCAATATCGGTCCAGACCTGATCCCTCTCGCCATTCTCTTTTGCAAATGTGATTACGGCTCTGCCGTCCTTTGGCAAGCCTTGCAGGTCTTTCAGCACGGGTTCGCTTTGCCACTTACATGGACGAATGATGATCGGGATCACGCGCAGTTGCATTTCCTGACGACGCAGCAACAGCTTTGGCTGTTCATCCTCCTGAATGAAACGAGACGCAAGGTAATCCGGGCTGACCAGCAATAATGCAAGATCACAATCATTCATCGCGTCCTGAATGGATTTGTACCATTCATCGCCCGCTTCGATCCGCCGGTCCTGCCACGCGTCAACAATGCCGTGACGTTGCAGACCGGCAAGCATCGTAACCAGTTCGTCTTTGAACTCTTCATCCCTGTGCGAATAGCTGATGAATATCCTGAGTGGAGAATTCACTTCATCGCCTTCCTTTCGCGCCAGCGTGCGCTCCCACTGTGCGTGCAATGCGTGCCGCAGGGGCTCGAACGCTGTGTGCCAGAGCGGGATGCCGTACAGAGTAAGCACCAGATCGAACAGGCACACAGGGTAGTGCGTCTCGTCAAAGAGACTGCCGAGCTTGCAATCCTTGAATTCATGCGCTCTGGCCTGACCTGCCAGCGCAAGCGAAATCAGTTGAGGATTACCAAAGCGTGCACGTACGAGTGGCGCGTCAGCGGCGAGGACGGGCGTGCGAAATGCTTTCTGATAAGTGGGCGTATCCAGTACGACGACGAAATCATCGGGTTGAACCTGTGCGACTTGCTCAACGACATACACGCCCGCGTCGCGCAGATCGTGGATGAGTTCTTTCGCCCACGCGATCTGTTCGGGATGGTGGCTGACATAACAGCGCGGCATAGCCCAACTGCGCCGGTAGCCTTTGATCTTTGTCAGTTGCACTTCGTATGCGGAGCGCAATCGCGCCGCCGCTTCTTCTCGTTGCAGCCACGGCGACGCGCCGAGGCCGATGCTTTGCGATTTGTCAAAATCGGGCAGAGTGACTTTGTCGCCACACTCATCGCAGAACATGAACGGCTTGCGCTCGCGCATGCGTTCGATGACGGTAGCGCGCTTTTGTTGATGTTCGTTGGCACAAACGACAGGCGGGAAGGGCGTTACTTCCACGTCGCGCTGATAGAGAAACTGCTCGAACAATTCCTGAAACTTGCCGCGCCCGCTGACAGGCATCTGGTCGCTGTAATAAAGTACCAGTTCGATCTCGCCTTCGCGGTCTTCGATCAGACGAAAGCCGCAGATTTCGCCCTCGCCCATTTCGTACTGCGCCTGATTCTGCCACTGGTTAATACGGCTGAATGAAGGCGTGTAGCCGAGCAGGACCACCAGCGAGGCATACAGATTTTCCACGCGCCCGCGCACCACATAGGAGATGTTATCGCTTGAAGGCATATCGTCCTGCAAGGGGCGCTTCTGCTTGATGAGGCCGGGGAAGATGAGCAAGGTCTCGTTGCCCAACGTCTCACGGAAGCAGATGTTGTGCTGCATGAAGCGCAGGATGGCGGCATCGAGCAAAATCTGGCTTTCGGCTGGCGACAGGCCCACGAGTTCGTCGAACGGGTATTTGCCCTGCAAGAGTTCGGTTTCGCTCACGGCACCGAGTTCGCGCGGATGTTTGTCGGCAAGCAGAACAATGGACGAGGCCAGCGTCACGAGCAATTCAGGCGTGAGCAGGATGTGTTGCTCGCCCGCCGAACTGAGCAGGACGGCGACGTAGCCGTGAGTCTCCAGATGCCCCACCGCCGTCATCATCTCGGCGTCGGTGAAGCGCCAGTCCTGATCGGTCGCCTGCAATTGTTCGCGCAAGGCGAGCGGACTGACCAGCACGCCTTCGCGGTCGGGCTTTTCTTTGAGCGCCAGCACATAGTCTTTGATTTGCTTGAAAGTGACGGTCGTCACCGTCGTCGTCATCTCCTCCCACGGAATCTGCGACTTGAGCGTTTCCAGCAGAGCTTTCAATCCTTCGCTGCTTTTGGCGCTGGTACTGATGTAGCCGCCGAGAATGCCGTAACGCTGGCAGAACTGATCGAGTTCCTGTTGCGAGAGGGCAGGCGCACCACGATCTACGCGCGCACCGACCAGCACAGTGGGCGGCAGTTGTCCCTTGCCCTTGAGTTGTTCCAGCCAGAATTGCACACCCTTGAGCGGTTCCTGCCGGTTGCTGGGGTCGAACAGCACCAGCGCGGCGGCGACGTTTTCCAGAAAGATGGAGTGGATTTGCCGATAGACGTGCTGGCCCGCCAAATCCCACAGCACGGCTTCGCATTCGGTGCCGTCTTTGCGCTTCAGGCCAAGCTCTGGGATGGCCCAGAACTGCTGACCGTGCGTGGAGGCGTGCTCCTTGAACTCGCCGTGTGCCAGCCGCCAGCCCAGTCCCGTTTTGCCCACGCCCGAATCGCCGACAAGAACGAGTTTAGCAGCGGTGTAGTGGACGCTCTCTTGCGCCTGACCGAGCAGCAGAGCTTCGTCCAACTCCCAGATGCGGATGATGGTGTCTTCTTCCCCGAGCGTCGCCAGCACAGGCATGCCGGGGTGAAAGGCAATGCCTGGAGGAGAACCTCCATCTGCTCTCTCGGATAGCACTACCACACAGGCCCAAGTGTCGCACCTCCACAGGCGGATGGTGTTTTCATGGTAGCCGCCTTTAGATGCCAGCCAACGGCCATTATTAGAAAAAGCTATACACTGCACGCGTCCAGAGTGCCCTTCTAATACCTGCCAAGCTTTGTTACCAGCCGCATTTGCGTTCCACAGACGGATGGTATTGTCTTCGGAAGCAGATGCTAAGTACTGACCATCGGGCGACCACGCCACGCTGAAAACTAAATCGGTATGTCCCTTTAGCGTTTGCAATTGTTTCCCACTGTCAGCATCCCACAGGCAAATGGTTTCATCTTCGGAAGCCGAGACGAGGCGCTGACCATCGGGCGACCACGCCACGCTTTTGACCGCCCGGTGATGACCACTCAGAGTTTGCAAGTGCTTGCCGCTAGCCGCATCCCAAAGGCGGATGGTTTTATCATCCGAAGCCGATGCGAGGCGCTGACCATCCGGCGACCACGCCACGCTGAAGGCATATGAAGTATGCCCTTTCAGCGTTTGCAAGTGCTTGCCGCTAGCCGCATCCCAAAGGTGGATGGTTTTATCACCCGAAGCCGATGCGAGGCGCTGACCATCCGGCGACCACGCCACGCTGTAAACCGTACTGGTATGCCCCTGCAAAGTGTGCACACACGTTCCGCTGCGCATGTCCCAAATCCGAATGGTTTTATCATCAGAAGGCGAGGCGAGATATGCGCCATCCGGCGACCACGCAATGCGGCTTATCCATCTTGTATGCCCGCGCAAGACGTGGCGCAGGGTTAAGCCGGGCACGGGAGAGCCTCCTATTTCAGTAAAGGTCGGGACTTCCGACTCTTCCTGCTCAGCTAGTGCTGGAAGCGGCAAGGATTCAGATTTCGGAACGGTGTCTGGTCGTTTACGTTTTTTGTCCATAGACGCTGCTTTGAGAATAATGCAAGCTGATTGTATACGAGAAGGTAGACATTAACATAAAAAGACGAATCAGGGCGATAACGCAAAGATTATGTACCCCGCCCTGAGAATACTACAGATGTATGGTTAAGGTTGCAGATGCCGGGCTGCGTTACTTCCCATCGGCTGCCGCTGACTGGAATCTTCACACGATCTCCGGTTTTAAAATCTTCTGTCAATACGGTCCAGTATGGAGCCTGCGGCTATAAGAATCGCTGCGGCAATCGTCAGTAAACCGCCGGGTATACGGAAATTTGTTTCAGTAGAAAAAACCGCCAGTAATCCAGCGGCCAATAGAATCATACCAATAGTAATCAATGCATATTTCATGTTTGCCTTTCAAAACCGCCCAACAACAAAGGAGCTTTGTAAAAGACATGATGTTTTACGCCTTTTACAAAGCATAATCTCGCTGACGTGATCGAGGATTATATTTATTACATAAGCTATTGTCACGCCGGAAAGCAATTGGATGTGTCCGAAACCAGAAGCACACGCGCGCTACGCAATGAGAATCGCCGCCAGTAGATACACTTCTAACGAATGACCAGCGAGATAGTCATTATTCACCGGAAATACTCGATTGCGCCTGTATCATCAGGCGGGATTACTCCAACCAGTAGTTAGCTCACTGGGTTGGCTGGCGTTTTTCTGGTCGGGCGTTTGCGCTCACTTTGACGTTTGCCGCCTGCCTGCTCGTACTGGCTGCTGTCCGGGCCGAAATGCGCCTCGGCAGCCGACAACATTCGCTTATTGAGTTCGCGCAGGCTGGTTTCGTCGTCGTCAACCTGATTTTGCATGTCGTCGAGCGCCGCTATCATCTGATTGTAAGTGTCGAGCTTAGCGCTGAAGGCGTTGATCTGTGCCATGTAGGATGCCAACGTCAAGTTGGTGCCGAAATCCGGCGGCGGAGTGATGGAGTTGAGACCAGCCATACGTTGATGGGCAGTTTCAAGCACCTGAGATGTACGTTTTTGACGAGCCATAGTTTTTACCTCCTGATTGGTGAAGCTTGATTATGTAAAGCTAATAGGGACAAAACCGGGACGGCGCGTAGTATACGCTGACTTTTTAAGAAAATTCAAGCATTTTATTGATACTTAATCGCCCACAACCAGAAATTAAGCATTTTTAGGAAAAAAGGCGCAGATTCAAGCTAATAGGTCTTGAATCTGAGTCGTTTGGATTGCAGTCTTACCTATTTCAGTCGCGGTATTAGCTATTTCGGTCGCGATCTTATTGACTAAGATTACGATTCTATCAACTAGTATTATAATCTTAATGAGTTGGATCGCGATCTTAATGACTTCAGTCGCGATCTTAATGAGTTGAGTCGCGATCTTAATGACTTCAGTCGCGATCTTAATGACTTTGATCGCGATCTTATCGACTTTGATCGCGATTTTATCGACTAAGGTTGCGACCTTAATGACTTCAGTCGCGATCTTAGTGACTTGGATTCAAGTTTTAGCGAGTCAGGTTACGATCTCAGCCACTTCAGTTAGAGCTTAAGCCACAAAGATTGCAATCTAAGTGAGTTCGGTTCAAGGAAAAGTGACAAAAGCAGCAACCTGAGCGACTCAGGTTGCTGCTTTCATTATCTCAATCTCAAGCTTAAGTTGTCAGCTTGCTGTAGATTCCGGGCAATCGCTCAGGCAGGCTCAGCACGTCGTCGATGATCGTATAACCAACCTCGCCATACATATCGCGCAACTGGTCTTCGCTATCTCGGTCAATCGTAATGCAGAAGGGAACTATGCCTTCGATGCGAGCCTGTCTCAGGGCCATCCTTGTGTCCTCGCGTGCATAGCGGCTGTCGCCGTAGTCGTGATCGTAAGGCCGCCCGTCCGAAAGTACAATGAGCAGTTTTGTGCGCGCGTCCTGTGCCGCCAGCCTCGTAATCGCGTGGCGAATCGCAGCGCCCAACCTTGTGTTGTTCTGATAAGTGATGCCGCCGATTCTGCGCTCGACATCCGCCGAATAACCTTCGGAAAAATCTTTGATGACATAAAACTTCACATTGCGACGGCCTTCACTCGTGAAGCCCTGCATCGAATAAGCGTCTCCGACAGCTTCGAGAGCTTCGCTCATCAGCACCAATCCCTCTTTTTCAATGTCGATGATGCGCTGGCCCGGCTGCGTGTATGGATTGTTCGGAAAACGGCTGATGGTTCGCGCGGTCGAACTCGACATATCGAGCAGGAACGATACCGCAACATCACGCTCGCGCCTGAGCTTTCGAGTATAGAGGCGGTCGTCGATCAATCCTGTGCTGCGCTTGTCCAGCGCGTAATCAATCACGGCCTGCAAGTCGTAGTCTTCGCCATCAATCTCGCCACGAATGCGTCGCAGGTTTTCGGGTTTCAGCAGTTGAAACTGATAACGAATCGAAGAGATGATCCCACTGTAGCGACTGCGAACCAGTTCAACGAAACCGCGCGACCCTCGCGCTCCTGTTCGCTGAATGACCCGGCACCAGCGAGTGCGATAATCGCCAAGCTCGCGGTCCCACTCGTCGTAGTAAAACGCGTGGTCGCCCTTTTCTAGGTCCTGCTCGGCTGCCTCCATCGCATTCGCCGCCTGATTCATCATATCCTGATCCGGCGTCATCTCCTGCGCCTGCCCGTTCGACCAGAAGCTGAAAGGGTCGTCGCGGACTTCCATCTGGCTCTGCTCTGCTCCCTTCTCGGCATTCACATCTGAAAGCGAAGCCTGACTGCCTTTGCCGTCATCTTCGCTTTTGTTTTCGGAATTATCTGTTTGAGCATCCGACTGCTCCGGCTGCTCTATGAAGTAATCGTAAACATGGCGTGTTGCAATCAGCGAATCGGCTACGGTCGCATCATTGCGGAAGATGTAGTTTACAAGAATCTGCTCAAGCTCGCGCACGATGACGGGATAGGCTCTGCTTGTTTCCACAGTCGCGCCTCCGCATATGGCAAGTTGAAATAGCAACTCAAAAGGCACCATCTCGTGCGGAACGTCTTCGATGTCGGGCCTGCGCTCGATCAAACGACCTCGAACGAAATCCAGATCACGACGGATTCCGCGATAAGCCGCGCGCAACAGATAATCTATGCGGCCATTTTCAATCGTCGTAAAAAGTCGCAGGGCAAGCTCTGTGCCTGGAAACTCGGATAATACGGATAGGAAATTGATTTCTGCGGGCGTTGAGGTCTGCGCTTTTGCCTCGCCGTTGCGGGCGTGTCGAAAGGCCGCGCGCGTTTCATCGAGCGCCGCGATTAACTCTGGCCCGTCAGATGTATAAGTCTCGAACTCGATTTGACCTGCCGCGTGTGCCGCGAGGACTTTGAAGAGCCTGAAGTTTTCGTTTTCGGTTTCAAACTCCGCGACGACAGACGGCAGATAGATAGTCTTGCCGTCGCCGATCTTTGCTTCGTCGGGTATCGCGGCCAGCGAGGTGATGTTCAGCGCGCGGCCCGTCAACCCTTCGACGTAGAGGCGGAGCGTGTGCGCGACCGAATCCAGTGTCAATCCGCCTTCGACTTTGAAGAGGGCTTCCTGGCTCGCCTTCGATTCGAGCGCATAGTAAGCCTGAACGCGCCGCGAATTATCCGTGTTCTTCTCTATTCCACGCCGCGCCCATTCGCGAAATTGTCCGAGCGAAGCCGCTCTCAGCGCGATGGGGCTTGCCTTGAAACATTCGACTGCGGCTACAGTATTTTTCTCCGCAATCTCTTCGACCACTTCAAGCACGGCAGAGATGGCAGCGGCTCTGCGTTGAGGGCTGATGCGCGCAGCAAGCTCTGCGATGATCTGCGGGCTTTGCTTCATGAAATGATAGCTTGCCGCGTTGCCTTGAAGCGCGACGCGGCGTGCGAGCGTAGTCCAGCGCTCGAAAGATTCAACGCCCGCAATCGTCAGCACGCGACTGGCGGCCTTGAAGTATTGAAGCGCCACGCCGCCCGAACGATCCAGATAACTTTCTGTAATGTCGAACAGCTTCTCAATCGAATCGCGAGCGGCGGAGCCAAAGACCGATGGAAGCTCTGAGAAAAACTCAGCGGCGGTTCCGCCTGATCGAAAGGCGAACGATGAAGTGAGCGCAAGCGCACGCCTTAGCAGCAGATCATCGTTGTCCTTGTCCTTGTCGTTCGACTTTATCTGCGCCAGAACTTGAGGCGCGGCGAGCAGGAGGTCATTGCTGTGCTTGACCGAATGACGAGCAAGCTCAAGACAGATCGTGAGCATCTGCGCAACGCTCTCGTTATCGGCGATGGAGGCTATGATGAAGGGCGCAGACCGGAAAGTGTCAATCGCCGTGCTTGCCGAAAGCGCCGCCTGTTTGTTTACGAGTCGAAGCACGGGCGAGCGCATCTCTTCGTCCATCGAACTGAGCGTGGAAGCTGAGGACAGAAAAAAGCCCATGGCCGATTCTGCGCTTGTGGCAGACAACCGCTTGCCGATTTCGCCCCAGACTCGCATATCTGCCGCCGCGATCAGGCGCGATACTTCGGGGGCGGCTTTCAACATTTCGACTGCGCCGCGAAGATTTGTTGTAGCGAGCGCGATGCCGATGTCCGTTGTCAGCAGCACTCGTTCGTAAGGCAACACGCCTAGCCGCTTGGCAAGCGCTTCGAGCGTAGAGGCAGTGATGCCTTTAAGGTGCTTGCGTAGTTTCTTACTGATCTCTTTTTCCATCGAATCCATTTCAATAAAGATAATAGCAAACCCGGCAGATCATTTGAACGCCGGTTTAGCAGTCAAAATTATAACCTCGCGTGCGTATTGCCTTTGAATTTACCTGCTTGTGTCGAGTTTCAATTTTGAATCAGCCCGGACTCAGGGCTGTAACAAAGTCGGTTGACAATCAATGTAGGGGCAGGGCTTGTCCCTGCCCGAATGGCTGAAAGCCATGACAGATCATCGCCTATCGGCGATCCGGGCAGGGACAAGCCCTGCCCCTACAGTTACTTTGTTACAGCTCTGAGCCCGGACTGCCGTAACTTGACTTATCTATAGTCGGATTAGTATAAATGCAGACAATGTTTGCGTATTAAAGATCACGCATGAACAGATGGTAAAATAAATAACCATAGTCTATGAGGCATAATTGAGCGAATAGCTCCTCTTGCGCCGAAGCTTGAGAGGGGCATGAAACCCTCAATAATGAATAGAATCTGATGGAAAGGCATTCACCCGGTTATGTGACTCAACTGCTTTTGGAGTGGAGCAATGGCGACCGGGAAGCTTTTAATAAGCTGGTGCCTCTTGTTTATAGCGAACTCCGTCGGATTGCAAAGCAGAAGTTTCGAGAATTGGGTCGGGGCGGATTACTTCAGCCCACAGCCCTGATCCATGAAGCCTACATCAGACTCATAGATCAGACGCAAGTGCCGTGGAAGAATCGCGCTCATTTTTACGGGGTTGCCGCAAGTACGATTCGCAACATTCTGATTGACGATTATCGTAAACGCGACGCAGATAAGCGTGGTGGAAAACAGGGCCTTGCGGTCTCGATTTCTGAAGCTGATAACGGGTCGCAAATTCATCAGATAGACTTTATCGCGCTCAATCAGGCTCTCGAAAACCTTGAAACTCTCGACAAAAGACAGGTTAAAATCATTGAGCTACGCTTCCTTGTTGGCCTCAATAATGATGAGATCGCACAGGCGCTTGACATCTCACGCTCGACAGTAGAGCGCGAGTGGCGCAGCGCCAAAGCCTGGCTCCATTCCCGTCTTACCGGTGCAGGTCTGTGATATCACGATCTTTTGTCAGGTAAAGTACATTCAGCGCAGCCTTTATATGATGTAGCTGTAGCTGTTGATGTCTCTTCTGAAGGGCCGAATCGAAAAAATGTTATGAGGCGTGAAGGAGTTTTCTCCCATATTACGAATTAATACATGATAAGGAAAATATCGGAGAGCGATTAAGATGACCGCTATAGAGATACATCAAAGGGCAAAAGAGATTTTCCACCAGTCATTGACTCTGGATGAGGGCGAGCGCGCAGCATACATCGAGCGAATCTGCGCCGGAGACGTAACGCTGATGCGGGAGGTTGAGCGAATGCTTGCAAGCGATAAACAGGCCGACAATATATGGGAAGCGGCAGTCGAGAGTAATATAGCTGAAAGATTGACAGCCGTTTATGAAGCCGAAGAGTCTGCCAGCCCGATTGGAGAGGTGCTGAATAATCGCTATCTCATTCAATCTCTGCTTGGGGAAGGTGGTATCGGAATAGTTTATCGAGCAGTTGATTTACAGATTAACTCCAGGCCGGTCGCCGTAAAGCTTCTGCGAGAAGACCGCTATAAGAGTAAAGACAGGAAGAAGGACGAATGGCTCAAAAGAAAGTTTCTTCAGGAGGCTGAAGCCCTCTCCCGTATTCATCACCCCGGAGTGGTAACGGTGTTGGATAAGGGCGAGCTATCGGATGGCAGGCTGTTTTTTGTAATGGAATGGGTTGAAGGTAGAGCTTTGCGAGAGGCGATCAATCAATATGGAATGGAATTCGAGCCGGTTGCGGCCTTCGTGCAACAATTAGGGCAAGCGCTGACAGCAGTTCACAATAAGAAGATTTTACATCGTGACCTCAAGCCTGAAAATATCATGTTGCAAAGCCTGGGCGATGGAGAAGAGCGCGTCAAGCTAATTGATTTCGGCATAGCCAAGATCAAAGATTCCGAAATCGGACCGGAGACCAGCAGCGCGATAATTGCCGGAACGATAATCTATCTTTCGCCTGAACAACTGATGGGGCAGGAAGCGACGATTGCGACAGATGTTTATTCTCTCGGAGTTATCGCTTACGAAATGTTAACCGGGAGATGGCCTTTCACTCCTACTTCACAAGAGGCGTTTGTAGCTGCGCAGGAGATTTTGAACCTGCAAAGGTCCGAGCGCCTCCTGAAACCGCAAGCCCTGCGTAGCGATCTGCCCGAAGCGGCAGAGAAGGCCATAATGAAAGCGCTTTCGTTCGACCCGAAAACTCGCCACTTGCGAGCAAAGGACTTCGGCGAAGAACTGGCAGCAGCTCTGCCTGGGGCCAGTGTGACAAACAAAGATGATCTGCCAGAGGTGACTGAGCCGGATGTTAGCAATCGGAATACACGGAAAAAACTGGTATTGAATGAAACACCGTCGCCGTTTGCTCGCAACTGGAAATACATCTTTACCGCGTTGATAATTCTGTTGCTGATCGTTGGCATTGCCGGTTGGAGGTATTTGTTTGGGCACAAACCTGTGCCGGAAAACACAAACAGCAATCCCGATTTGCAAAAGGCAGAGCCGCAGTTTGCGTTAAGTTATTCCGCGATTGTGCAGACTTATCAAGGAGGCAAACCCATTGGTAAGCCGATGGAAATGTTTGACGAGATGAGCGGCTCGATCTATTTCCGGGATGATGACCGAATCCGCTTTCGCTTCGGTAATTCTGAGAGTGGATATCTCTATCTTCTGAACGAAGGGCCTCAACGCGATAGAGATGGCAAACCTGTTTACCACGTCTTATTTCCATCAACCAGAGACAACAACGCTTCTGCGCTTATCAAATCCAATCAGCACAAAATAGTGCCGAGAGAAGAAGACCCGGCGATAGGATTTGTTGGCAGCACTGGAGCTGAAAAGGTCTGGATGATCTGGTCGAGAATGCCTGTAGCAGAACTGGAAGAGGTCAAGAGCTTAAACAATCCTACGGCTGGCGGAAGGATAAAAGATGCGGGCCAGATTGATCGCGTTCAAAGATTTCTAAACGAACGGTCATCGCTGAAGCCCGTGATTGAAAGAGATGTATCCAACAGGCGAACAAATATCAGCGGGGCAGGCGACCTGATCCTGCATTTAGTGACGCTGGAACATCGTTGATCTCTGTTTGTATTCAGACGCGAGCCGGTCAACGAGACGGCTCAAGGCCATGGTTTCCGCTATTGAAGGAGTATGAAATGAAGAGTTTGAATTTCTTATCAAAGGCGCTTTCGCTCGCAGTCATTATTGTGATCGCAATTTTGTCCGATCATCTTGTCCGGGCGCAGGAATCCAAACCTGCCATATCAGATGCTCAAACAAGCCTCGGAGTGCAAACAGGGCATTCAAACATAATTGTGGCGGTTGCAGTCTCTGCTGACGGTAGGTATGTGGTGACCAGAAGTCTTGATGGCACGGCGCGGCTTTGGGAAACTTCGACCGGTAATGAGTTGCGACAATTCGACAGCGGCATCCTCTTCTTCTTCTCCGTAGCAATTTCTGCGGATAACAAGTATGTCATGGTTGGCAGCGATGTTGGCACTGTCCAGTTATGGGAAGCCGCGACTGGCAAAGTGGCGCGAATGCTTGAGGGGCATTCAAGCACTGTTGACTCAGTCGCATTTTCAGCCGATAGCAAGTATGCCTTGACCGGGAGCTGGGATAAAACAGTGCGGCTCTGGGAAGTTGAAACTGGCAAAGAGGTGCAAAAATTCGTCGGCCATTTAGACAGAGTTGAGTCAATTGCGATTTCAGCCGATGGCAAATATGTGGCGGCTGGCAGTAAGGACAAAATGGCGCGGGTATGGGAAGTCAGCACAGGCAAAGAAGTGCAAAAGTTCGTGGGCCATTCTGATTGGATACGTTCCGTTGCATTTTCGCCCGACGATAAATACTTGGTAACTGGCAGCCATGACGAAAGCGCACGGGTGTGGGAGATCGAGACCGGCAAAGAAATTCAAAGATTCAAGGGCCATTCAA
Source organism: Blastocatellia bacterium (assembly GCA_963804815.1). Lineage (GTDB taxonomy): Bacteria > Acidobacteriota > Blastocatellia > UBA7656 > UBA7656 > DATEKX01. Next base: position 1,768,662 of record CAWDRU010000002.1, read on the forward strand.
ACGCAGTCCTTGCCGCGACATTCTTACCCGATGGCAGGCACGTATTGTCCAGCGGTTTCGACGCGACCGCGCGAATATGGGAAGTAAGAACCGGCAAAGAAGTGCGTAAATTCGAGACAGCTTCAAGCAAGATTGGCGCGGTTGCCATATCGCCCGATAGTAAATATCTGGCGGTTGGTCTTATGTCCACTGCCATAACATTATGGGACGTCGGAACCGGCAAAGAAATTGAACGGTTCTTTGGGTATTCGGATTCTATTCGCGCAGTGGCAATTTCGGCAGATGAGAAATACGTGTTGACCGGGAGTGATGACAACACTGCCCATTTATGGGAGATTGCAACCGGAAAAGAGGTGCGCAAGTTCGTAGGACATGAGCATTCTGTTACGTCAGTCACATTCTCAGCCGATGTCAAATATGTATTGATCGGCAGCCGGGACAAGACAGCGCGATTATGGGATACAGAAACCGGCAGACTGGTGCGAATATTCAAGGGCCATTCCGATGAGGTTAATTCGGTTGCGATTTCAACCGACGGCAAGTACGTGGTGACCGGCAGCGATGACAAAACAGCGCGGTTATGGGAATCCGGCACAGGCAAAATGCTGCGCAAGTTCGTCGGGCATTCAGAAAAGATTAATTCAGTCGCAATTTCATCCGACGGTAAGTATGTAGCGACCAGCAGTGACGACACAACGACGCGGTTATGGAAAACCGCAACGGGCGCAGTGGTGCGTCAGTTTATCGGGCAGGTGGGCGACTATACCGCAACATTAATTGGGTCGGAAGGCCCACAGAGAAAGGTTTATAAAGGCGGCCCCGCAGATGCCCATTCAGTTGCATTTTCACCGGATGACAAACAGGTGCTGGTCGGCGGCGAACACGGCAAAGCATGGTTATGGGAAGTTGAAACAGACAAATTGGTGCGAGAGTTTGATATTGATTCGATGACTATAAAATCAGTCGCGCTTTCGGCAGATGGCAAGTATGCGCTGGCTGGCGGCTGGGACAATATTGCAGTCTTATGGGATGTCAAGACGGGCAAAGAACTGCACAGGTTTGAGGGGCATACGAACTGGATCAATTCGGTAGCAATTTCAGCTGATAGTAAATATGTAATAACCGGCGGGTCGGACTCTACAACTAGGATATGGGTGCTGGAGACAGGAAAGCAATTGTGCAGCCTGACTTCGTTCTCTGACGATAACTGGGCGGTTGTTACTCCTGATGGACATTTCGACGCGAGCGATCTCGAAGAGATGAAAGGGCTGCACTGGCTGATGCTTGATGACCCTATGAGAACATATCCGATTGAGATTTTTATGCGCGATTATTATGAACCGCGATTATTGCCGCGCGTCCTCAATGGCGAAAAGTTGATAACCTCCCGGCAACTCTCAAGCTTGAATCGTGTGCTACCGCTGGTGAAAATCCTCAAAGGCTACCGGCAAAGTGGCTCGGATATGGTCACGATAGAGATTGAAGTCGCTGGCGCGACGAGCGAGCTTCAGCGAGATAAAGATGGCCGCCTGCTGGAGACTGGGGTGTATGACCTGCGTCTGTTTCGGGATGGGCAATTCATCGGGCAGTTTTCCGACGGCGAGCCACAGAAACTTTCGCCATCAGCCACCGAAAAAGAGAAACTGCTCGCCTGGCGCAAAGAGTCTCGGGTCAAGCTTGATGCTAACGGCAAGCGTATCATCAAGTTTGAAAACATCAGGTTGCCGCGCAGTAAGGATATAGAAGGGGTTCGGTTTTCGGCCTATGCCTTTAACGAAGATCGCGTGAAGAGCCAGACATCACGCAAAGGTTTCTACATGCCTGAAGACCTCTCGCCGCTAAAAGGGCGAGCGTATGTTGTGATGTTTGGAGTCAATGCCTGCGAAGCCGAGTGCATGTCTCTGGATTATGCCGTAAATGACGTGCGCAAAATGCAGGAGACTTTCGTCGCCAAACTTAAACAGAGCGGCCAGTACGAAGAAGTCGTCGAAATACCGCTCATCGCTAATTACAGGACGCAGCCAAACGGCAAGCGCATTGTGGATGAAAAATCAGCAACCAAAGGTAATCTGAAAACTGTATTCGATCTGCTCAGTGGCAAGCCCGTTGACGAAAAATTACTTGCGGGGATAACGAATGCCGCGAAGCTGAAGCAGGCGCGGCCCGAAGATATGTTGATGATCTTCTTTTCGAGCCACGGCGACACTGATGACAGCGGCAATTTCTATATTGTGCCTTACGACATCGGTCAGACCAGACTTTGCGGTAATGCCGGTATAACCGATGAAGATTACAAACGGGCGCTGGCCCGTTGCATTTCAAGCGAAGAGTTGAGCCTGTGGCTGCGTTACGTTGATGCGGGCGAAATGATGATGATCGTTGATGCGTGTCACTCATCGGCGGCGGTGCAAAGCGGCGAGTTCAAACCGGGGCCGATGGGCAGTCGCGGACTTGGACAATTGGCTTATGATAAAAGGATGAAGATTCTCTCTGCTACGCAAGGTGACAACCTGGCGCGTGAGTTCAAAGAGTTAAATCAAAGTCTGCTCTCATATATGCTTACGAAAGAAGGCATCGAAGAAGAGCGTGCCGATTTTAAGCCCGTAGATCAACTGGTGATGATGACGGAATGGTTGCAGTACGGCGAAACGCGTGTGCCGAAGTGGTACGAAGATAAGCAAAAAGCGAAGGCAGGGCAACAAAAATCGAGTGACCCTAAAGCCAAATCAGCAGGACAACGCTATAAGCGAATGAGACATGGTGATAGCGCACGGGAGATGCAGATACCCTCTCTTTTCGACTTCACGCGTAAAAAGCGGGACTCGATTCTGTTCAGGAAAGCCGCTGACATAAAAAAGTAATATGTGATCAGGTGTCTGGAGGAAGATGACATGCAGTTTAAATTGAATTTGGTCTGGCCGGGCCGGGTAATTCTTTTCAGCACGATTGCACTCCTGATGTTGAGCAATGTCCTGGGTCAATCCGTACACGATAGCGAAGACTCGCACTCGAAAGAGATGCGGCAGATGTGGCAGAACTTTGTCAAACGACGACCACAAAGACAAGTTAAGGTTGCGCGCCTGCCGAAGCCTGAGCCGAAGTCTGAGCCGAAGTCTGAGCCGAAGCCGAGCGCAAACAATCCAGTCGATAAGGCGACGATATCAGAGGCTGAGACGCAACCGGGCGAAGAGGAACCGAAACCCGATTATAAGGTCGCCAGTGCCTCGATTCCCGATCAAGGGCAGGATCTTGGTATTACAATCTGGCGGCTTAGACCTTCTCAGCAATCTGACGCCAGCAATGTAAAACAGGGAATCAACAACAAGCGCCTCAGACACAATTGGGGCAGCGCGTCAGGCGATATCACATACCTTACTGCTGAACGAGTCGAAACGAACACTCCACTTCGCGATGGCGAGATGGTGCAGTTGAGTGTTGAGGCGTCGCAAGACTGCTTCGTCTATGTCATTGATCGCGAGCAGTATTCTATTGGAAGCAAAATAACGCACGGAGCGCCTTATCTTATCTTTCCAACAATGCGCACCAATAAAGGATACAATCGTACAGGCCCTGGCACAGTCATTAATCTTCCCTCGATGGCCGACGACCCGCCCTTCTTCTCTCTCGAACGCAGCGCCCAGAATCATATTGGCGAAGAGATCACCTTTGTTGTGTCGCCTTCACCTATTGCTGAATTAAGCGGGATCAGCGATCAAACAGAAATGGCGGAAGAACAGTTTCAAACCCTCCAGATGTGGGCAGCGCAAACCGGTCGCATCGAATTGGTCGGCGGCGCTGGTAGAGCACAGACTTCCGAAGAAGCGGAGGCCGCAAAATTCTCAGCCAACGACAACGCAAAACGTCTGAAGTACAACAGCCCGATGCCGCAGTCAATCTTTCGTGTGGCAAGAAAAGCCGATGAGCCTTTCATCGTGACCATTTTGTTAAGATTTGCTCCATGAATCAGAGCAATTCCACACTTCCGAAGAAGCCCATGGCTCACTGCAAAGAAGCCTGAGATTAGTTGGCGAAAACTTTGCGCCCTTTGCTATCTTTGACTTGCAATAAGCCGAGAATCGGCGTAAGAATATGAATGAACCATCATTCATTTTACGAAAGATTGCAATGGCATCAGTGCGTCCACGTTCTCAAACGAACGGTAAATACGAAGCAATTCTGAGGGCGGCAATAAAGGTCTTTTCTCGAAGCGGGTTTTTTAACTCGAAGGTCGCGGATGTTGCCCGCGAGGCTGGCGTCGCGGACGGAACCGTATATCTCTATTTCAAGAACAAAGACGATATACTGGTTTCAATCTTCAACCACGTGATGGACGAGGCGCTGGCGCTCGGTCGCAAGCGTCTCGAAGAGGTCGGCGACCCCGTACAGAAGCTAAAGCAGATAGTTCAGGCGCATCTCGACATGCTTGGCCGTGACCGCGATCTGGCGGTCGTTTTTCAGGTCGAACTGCGGTCGTCTTCCAAGTTCATGGAGCAGTTTTCTGCGACTAAGGTCACTGAATACCTTGACCTGATTCGCGGCGTGATCGAAGAAGGGCAGAAGAAAGGCGTGTTTCGTCGCGGGTTGAACACGACTATTGCGGCAAAGGTGCTGTTTGGCGCGCTTGACGAGATGGCCACCAACTGGGTGTTGAGCCGCAAGCGATACGTTCTTGTTTCAACTGCCGAGCCGTTGATCGATCTTCTGATGAACGGCATTGCAGGCGACTAGGTCGATATCGAGTTAACTATGAGCGCAGAGCCTCGAACATTGAACGAGCTTTTCAACGCGGCAGTTGACCGTTTCCGCGAAGACGAGTTCCTGCGTTACAAGAAGGGAGCCGACTGGCATTCGCTCACCTACGGCGAAGTGGCGCGGCGGGTCAGAGAACTTGCGCTTGGGTTATCCCGCCTCGGCCTCACGAGCGGAGACCGCATAGCGATCTGGTCTGAAAATCGCCCTGAATGGAATATCGCGGACCTTGCAACGCTTGCCATCAGCGCAATTGATGTCCCTGTTTATACCACGCAGGCGCGCGATCAGGTCGAATATATTCTCAAAGACTCCGGCGCGCGCGCGATATTTGTATCGTCAGCTTTTTTACAGGAAGCTCTTCAGATGCAAAAGCGGCTGCCTTCGCTTGAATACGTTATCGCTTTCGACGAGCTACCCGAAGGGATTGAGCCGAAGGCCGTCAGGCGAGCCGCAGAATTGATCAATCAAGGCCGCGCGTTATACGGCGAAGACCCTTCGGTTTATGAAAAGCTCTGGAAGGCGACGCGCCCCGAAGACCTTGCGACGCTGCTTTATACATCGGGCACCACGGGCGAGCCGAAAGGCGTTATGCTCACGCATAAGAACCTTACAGCCAACGCGCTGAACAGCTATCACTGGCTTGAGCTCAAGGGGCATCGCGATGTTGCGCTGACATACCTGCCGTTCACGCATATCTTCGAGCGCGCAGTCTGGTACCTGTATTCGTATTTCGGGGCGGTAATAGCCTATGCGGAGAGCATTGAAGCGGTCGCAAAAAATCTCGCCGAAGTTCGCCCGACCGTGATGACCAGCGTGCCTCGTATGTTTGAAAAGATTTACGGACGAATAATCGAGCGCGGCACTGCGGCGGGATTTCCTCGCAAGCCGATTTTTTTGTGGTCGCTGGACGTGGGTCGCAAATGGGCCGTGAGGAAAGATCGCAGGCTACCGGCGGGACCGTGGCTTTCATTACAGCATAAGATCGCCGATGTTCTGGTCTTTAAGAAATGGCGCGAGGCGGTCGGCGGCAATGTTCGCGTCTTTATTTCAGGCGGCGCGCCGCTCGCGCCTGAAATCGCTTATCTGTTCGATGCCGCGGGGATGACTATCCTGCAAGGCTACGGGTTGACTGAAACATCGCCGTCGATCTCGTGCAATACGGAGAGTCGAAATCGCGTAGGCACAGTCGGGCCTGTCATGGATGGCGTGAGCGTTCGCATCGCAGAAGACGGCGAGATACTTGTTAAAGGCGACACTGTGATGAAAGGGTACTACAACCGGCCAGCCGAAAACGAAGAAGCTTTCACTGCGGACGGATGGTTTCGCACGGGTGACATCGGGCAGATTGACGAGGACGGGTTTCTTTCAATCACGGATCGCAAGAAAGAATTGATGAAGACGAGCGGCGGGAAATATGTTGCGCCGCAGCGAGTTGAAAGCCTGATCAAGTCGAGCCGGTTCGTGTCGCAGGTCTTTGTAGTCGGCAACGCGAGAAAATTTCCTTCGGCACTGATCGTTCCCAATCTGGAACTGCTGCGCAGCTATGCCGCAATGAAGGGGCTGGACTGCAAAGACGACCGCGAGCTTCTTGCACACCCTCGCATTGTCGATTTGATTCAGCGACAGGTCGATAGATACACGACAGAGCTTGGACAGTGGGAGAAGGTGAAAAAGGTCGCGCTGCTGGAACACGAGTTGACCATTGAATCGGGTGATTTGACGCCGACGCTCAAGCCCCGGCGCAGCGTGATAGAAAAGAAGTACGCTTCGGTGATAGACCGAATGTATGCACCTGAAAAGACCGTTGCTGCTGTGTGATCGGGCGCAGGCAGGTCGAAGAGAAAAACTGGAGAGAGATTGTGAGTTATAAAATAAACAGGGCTGCTGTTTTAGGTTCAGGCACAATGGGCGCACAAATAGCTGCACATCTTGCAAACGCGGGCGTGGAGGTCTTGCTGCTGGACATAGCGCCGAAAGAGTTGACGAAGCAGGAAGAAGCGCGCGGGTTGACGCTTGAGAGCCATGCAGTAAGAAATCGCATAGTGAATGCGGGGCTTGAATCGGCGAAGAAGATCAAGCCCTCGGCGCTTTATTCTCCCGCGCTCGCGGGTCTGATAACGACAGGAAATTTCGATGACGATCTTGAAAAGATTTCGGGCGTTGACTGGATAGTCGAAGCGATTGTCGAAAAGCTTGAGATCAAGCGCGACCTGTTTGCTCGCGTCGAACGTCATATGAAACCCGGCACAATCGTAAGCTCGAACACTTCGGGCATTCCAATTCGAGCGATGGCCGAAGGGATGTCGGATAAGTTTCGCAGCCATTTTCTCGGCACGCATTTTTTCAATCCGCCGCGCTATCTGAAATTGCTCGAAGTAATCCCGACCGCAGATACCTTACCCGAAGTGACGAGCTTCATTGCGGATTTCTGTGACCGCAGGCTCGGCAAAGGGATCGTGTTTGCCAAAGACACGCCCAACTTCATCGCAAACCGCATTGCGACCTTCAGTTCGCTGAACGCGATTCGCGTGATGACGGAAGGCGGATACACGATTGAAGAGGTTGATGCGATGACAGGCCCGCTTGTCGGGCGACCTAAATCAGCTTCATTCAGAACAACAGACATCGTCGGGCTTGACACGGCGCTTTACGTCGCGGAAAACCTCTACCCGGCGGTGCCCGATGACGAGAAGCGTGATGTGCTCGTGCCGCCCGATTTTCTGCGCGAGATGGTCAGACGCGGCTGGACCGGTAACAAAGCCGGGCAGGGCTTTTACAAAAAGCAGCGAGGCGAAGGCGGCAAGACCGAATACTGGGCGCTCGATTACGTCGAGATGGATTACAAGCCCGCACAGAAAATTCGCATCCCCTCGATTGATGCGGCAAAAGCGATTGAGGAGACTGCTGAAAGAATTCGCACGCTCGTATATGGTAAAGACCGCGTCGGTGAATTCCTGTGGAAGACCATCAGCCAGAATCTTCTATACACAGCCAACCGCATACCGGAAATCGCAGACGACATTGTAAACATTGATAACGCGGTGAAGTGGGGATTCAATCACCAGTTCGGCACCTTTGAGTTATGGGACGTTTTAGGAGTCGAGAAATCTGTCGCACGAATGCGCGAAGAAGGGCAACCGATACCAAAGGTCGTCGAGCAGTTGATGGCTGCGGGCGGGAAGAGTTTCTACGAACGTCGCGAAGGCCGAACCTATTATTTCGATTTCAATCCGGGGGATTATAAAGAAGTCCCGCAGCGCGAAGGCGTGATCATATTGAAATCGATCAAAGAGCGCGCGGGGGGCATAAAAAAGAATGCCGGAGCGTCGCTGATTGACATAGGCGACGGTGTTGCGTGCCTTGAATTTCACTCGAAGATGAACGCAATAGGCGGCGATACGATTTCGATGATGAACTACGCCGTGAAAGAGGTCGGTCAGAATTTCGAGGCGCTTGTCATCGGCAACGAGGCTGAAAACTTCTCGGTCGGCGCGAACATAATGATGGTTCTGCTTGCGATTCAGGAAGGCGAGTGGGACGAGATCGCGCTGTCCGTGCGCCAGTTTCAAAACGCGAATATGAATCTGCGTTATTCAGGAAAGCCCGTAGTCGTAGCTGTCGCAGGCATGGCTCTGGGCGGCGGCTGCGAAGTCGCCATGCACGGTGATAAAGCGCGCGTGGCTGCCGAATCTTATATCGGACTGGTTGAAGTCGGAGTCGGTTTGATTCCTGCTGGCGGCGGCGTGAAAGAACTGGTGCTGCGCGCAACCGAAGAAGCGTTGCCTGATGAAGATCTTTTCCCGCACATAAAAAAGGTTTCCGAAACCGTTGCGATGGCGCGCGTGTCAACATCTGCGGTCGAGGCTCGCGAAATAGGTTTCCTGCGCGATACAGACCTTATAACGATGAACCGCGACCGATTGATCGAAGACGCAAAGCAGACGGCGCTTGCGATGGTGCGCGAAGGCTACACCGCGCCGCGCCCGCGAACAGATATTCCTGTGCCCGGCGAATCTGCGCTGGCAACAATCAAGATGGCGGTTCATATGATGATACGCGCCAGCTTCATCAGCGAATATGACGGTCATGTCGCGCGAAAGCTTGCGCACATCATCACGGGCGGCGATTTGACGCACAGGACGCTTGTCAGCGAGCAGTACCTGCTCGACCTTGAGCGTGAAGCCTTTGTCTCGCTTTGCGGCGAGCGCAAGACGCAGGAGCGCATTCAGCACATGCTGAAGACCGGCAGGCCGTTGAGAAATTAAGAAGTAGAGCGCAGGCGGGTATCCTGCGCGGCATTGATTACGAATAGACGCAATCTGTCGGATTGCGCTGGATAAACCGGGGGATGTGATGAAAGATGCAGTGATAGTTTCGGCGTTGAGAACGGCGGTAGGCAAAGCGCCGCGCGGCGTGTTGAAAGACACACGGCCTGATGACATGGCTGGCACATGTATAAAGGCTGCAATCGAGCAGACGCAGGGCCTGGAGCCTGAGATGATCGAAGATGTGATTTTAGGTTGCGCGATGCCGGAGGCTGAGCAGGGTATGAACGTTGCGCGGCAGGCTTCGTGGCTCGCAGGAGTTCCGAAAGAAGCGGCAGCAGTCACCGTCAATCGCTTCTGTTCTTCGGGGCTGCAAGCCATCGCGTTTGCGGCAGAGCGAGTGATGTGCGGCTGGGCTGATTGCATCGTCGCGGGCGGGACCGAAACAATGAGCATGGTCCCGATGGGCGGCAACAAGATCGTGCCGAACCCAACGCTCGTCGATACCTGGCCTGACTACTACCTGAACATGGGATTGACCGCTGAAAACTTGGCCGCGAAATATTCCATCTCGCGCCTTGAAGCAGACGAGTTCTCGCTTCGCAGCCATCAAAAGGCGGTGGAAGCGATAAGCGCGGGCAAGTTCAAAGGTGAGATAGTCCCGCTCAACGTCAGGACCGTCGAGCTTGACTCGAAAGGTAAACGCGCCGTCAAAGAATCGGTCTTCGATACGGACGAAGGCCCGCGCGCGGACACCTCTGTCGAAGCGCTTGGAAAACTGCGGGCGGCATTTCATGCTCGCGGAACGGTTACGGCTGGCAATTCATCGCAGATGTCAGACGGCGCTGCCATATCGATTGTTATGTCGGCAGATCGCGCGCGCGAGCTTGGACTGAAACCTCTTGCGCGGCTTGTCGCATATGCGACGGCGGGCGTATCGCCTGATTATATGGGCATAGGCCCCGTGGCAGCTGTTCCGAAAGCGTTAAAGATTGCCGGTCTCACACTCGATCAGATTGATATTATCGAGTTGAACGAAGCGTTCGCGGCGCAGGCTCTTGCAGTTGTGAAAGAACTCGGCATCGATCAGGAGAAGTTGAATGTCAACGGCGGCGCGATTGCTCTGGGACACCCCCTCGGCTGCACGGGAGCGAAACTGACTGCGACGATCCTGAACGAGATGCGCAGGCGTTCGGCGCGCTACGGCATGGTGACTATGTGCGTGGGCGGCGGTATGGGCGCTGCCGGAATCTTTGAATTATTATAAAAGGTCGGCATCCGACAGATTAAAGGAGAACAGACATGACCAGGAGTGTAGAAACCAGAGACGTGTTAAAAGGCGGTAGCTTCGTGCTGGAAGACCATCGCCCCGAAGATGTTTTTACGCCCGAAGACATTAGCGACGAGCATAGATTGATCGCGCAGACGGCATCGGAGTTCACTCGAAAAGAGGTCCTTCCGCGCGAAGCCGAGATCGAATCGAAGTCTTATGCGGTTCACCGCGAATTGTTGATAAAGGCAGGCGAGCTTGGGCTTTTATCAATCGACATCCCCGAACAGTATGGCGGCGCGGGGCTCGACCTTCTCAGTTCACTGGTCGCGTCGGAAAACATCTCAGGGCAGGCGTCGTTTTCCGGCACAGTCGGAGCGCATACAACAATAGGCACACTGCCGATAGTCTATTTCGGCAACGACGAACAGAAGGCGAAATACCTGCCGAAGCTTGCTACAGGCGTATGGGTCGGCGCATATGCTTTGACCGAATCCAGTTCAGGCTCAGACGCATTGGCCGCAAAAACGACGGCAGTGTTATCGGCAGACGAAAAGCATTATGTGCTGAACGGTCAGAAGATGTGGATCACAAACGCGGGCTTTGCAGATGTGTTTATCGTCTTTGCAAAGATCGACGGCGACAGGTTCACGGCCTTTATCGTCGAGCGCACGTTCCCCGGAGTTTCAATCGCACCCGAAGAGCACAAGATGGGTTTGAACGGTTCTTCTACGTGCGCTGTCAATCTTGAGGAAGCGCAGGTACCGGTCGAAAACGTTCTTGGCGAGATTGGCAAAGGCCATCAGATCGCCTTCAATATTTTGAACATAGGCCGTTTGAAACTCGGCGTCAGTTCCATCGAAGGCTCGAAGCGGCTTACAGGCATCGCGACCGATTATGCGAAACAGCGATTCCAGTTCGGCGTGCCCATCGCTTCTTTCGGACTGATCAAGCACAAGCTGGCAGAGATGGCGATACGCGCATACGTCGGCGAATGCATGATCTACAGAACAGTCGGCATGATCGAAGAAGCGCTATCCTCAGTTGATCGCAACATCCCGAAGGAAGCCTTGAAGGCAATCGAAGATTACGCCGTCGAATGCTCGATAATAAAAGTGACGGGCAGCGAGTGGCTCGGCTATGTTTGCGACGAAGCGGTGCAGGTATTCGGCGGCAACGGTTATTCCAGCGATTACCCCGTCGAAAAGGCTTATCGCGATGCGCGCATCGCTCGAATATATGAAGGCACAAACGAGATCAATCGCCTGATAATCGCGGGCCAGTTCCTGCGCCGCGCTGCCAAAGGCGAGAACGCATTGTTTGCGGCAGCGAAGAAATTGCAGGAAGACATGCTTACGCCCTCGATGCTCGAAGAGTTGCCAGACAGCCTGTTTGCACAGGAGCGCGCGGCACTGACCAACTGCAAGAAGGCTATCGTCGCCGTGCTGGGTTCGGCTGCGTTGAAGTACGGCAACAAGGCATCAGAACAGCAGGAAGTTCTGGCCGCCGCAAGCGATATGATCATGGATGTCTTTGCGATGGAGAGCGCGATTCTCAGAACTGAAAAGCTCGCGACCGCCAAAGGCGAAGCCAACGTCGCATTGCAGATAGACGCCGCGCGGGTATTTGCAAGCGATGCGATTCAGCGAGTGGAGCACAACGCGAAGACTGCGATTGCCGCGATGGCCGAAGGCGACGATCTGCGAATGATGCTGGGCGTGTTGCGCCGTTATATGAAGAGCACGCCGTACAACACAGTCGCGGCGCGCCGCCGCATAGCCAATTCAATCATAGAAGCCGGACGCTATAATCTGTAGAAAGCACCAGATTCACCGCAGAGGCGCAGAGGACGCAAGGGAGGCGCAGAGATTGATAATTTCTCTGCGTAATCTCTGCGCTCTCTGCGCCTCTGCGGTGAACTATCTACTTATATAACTCATATGAAGATTCATCGCATCAGCGTTCCCACTCCTTTTTACGTCGGGCCTGTCAACGCTTATCTCATCGAAGAAGACCCGCTGACGCTGATAGATGTCGGCCCGCGTGACACGGCTTCGCTCGAAGGATTAAGATCGGGTCTCGCGCGACTTGGCTACAGATTTTCGGACATCAAACGCATAATCATTTCGCACGCGCACGCGGATCATTACGGACTGGCTCAGGTGGTGGTCGAAGAATCGAACGCAACTGTTTACATACACGAATGGGATGCGCCCGCCGTATCGGCGAATACTGACTACGACGCGTATCGCGGGATACTGGCAGGGGCTGGCGTGCCCGGAGACGCGATTGATCGGATGGAAGCCGGTTATGAAAAGTTCAAAGGCTTTGCGCACCCGCTCGCAAAAGTCGAAACCCTGAAGGATGAAGACGAGATATTGTTCGAGCATGAAAGCCTGACGGTGGTTCACACGCCCGGTCATACGCCGGGATCTATTTGTCTGGTTCGGACGAGCAACCGGCTCGTATTTTCTGCCGACACTGTGCTGAAAAATATCACCCCTAACCCTGTTTTAAGCCCGGACCCGATCAACGAGGAGAAACGGTTTCAATCACTGGGCGAATACCTCGTCTCGCTGGCTCGAATACGCGCGCTTGCTCCAACCATCCTTAAAGGCGGGCACGGCGACGACATCGACGATTACGACGAGCACTTTCACAGACTTTATCGCTTCACAGATGCAAGGCAGGCGAAACTGCTGAAGCTCGTGCCGCGAAGCGGAATAAATGGATGGGAAGCGTCTGCGCTGTTGTTTCCTGCTGCGAACGGTTATCACCGCTTTCTTGCGCTTTCAGAGACGGTCGCGCATCTGGATTACGCCGTCGCTGAAAACAGACTCATCGTAGAGCGAAAAGAGGGCCGGGACATCTACTACCATCCATGATGCTTTGAATGAAAGAGATCGCCGTCATATAATCGCGTCCATTATGACGTTGAATTCTTCTCCCTTTAATCTGCGCGATTATTTCTTCGGCTCCGAACGCCTCGCCAGAATCAAAGACAACACGGCTATAGAATACTGCGGCGAGAAGATCACCTATGACGCGCTCAGTAAACTCGTGCACTTCTACGGCGGGCAACTGAGAGAGCGGAGAATCGCTCAGGGAGACCGCGTAGCCCTGTTGCTTTACGACTCTCCGATTTTCATCACCTGCTTTTTCGCTGCGGCATCAATCGGGGCAATCTGCGTGCCTGTAAATACTGCTCTGTCGCCGGATGATGTGAATTTTATAATCAGAGATTCCGGCGCGCGGCTTGTGATTTATGAAGAAGATCTGAAAGCAAAGCTTGATTCGATACCGGATAGTATCGAAATCAATGCGAAAGATCGATATTGTCTGAATGCTGAAATTAACAGGGCAACAAATCAGGAATCGCATACGGTCACTACTCAGGAGTCACCAGCCTTCATGCTTTATACATCGGGCAGCACGGGCACGCCTAAGGGAGCGCTGCACCGCCACGATGCGATCCCTTATACCGTTGAATCATATTCTGCGAATGTGCTGCGGCTAACGGAGCAGGATCGAATCTATTCATCCTCGCGATTGTTCTTCGCCTATGGACTGGGCAACAGCCTGTCGTTCCCGCTTGCGGCGGGCGCGTGCGTTCTGCTCGATTCGGAACGCCCTTCGCCTGCACGCATCGCGAAAATTTTCAAAGAGCAAAAGCCGACGGTATTTTTCGGGGTTCCTGCCGTTTACGGCGCGCTGCTGGACTTTCATGCCTCAAACCCGTTGGATGTTTCATCGCTGAGATTGTGCGTATCGGCGGGCGAAGCACTGCCCGCGAGAATCTTTGAAGACTGGCGGCGCGAACTGGGGCTTACGATTCTCGACGGCATTGGCTCGACTGAGATGCTGCACATCTTCATTTCAAATAGCGAGGTTGACGCGCGCACGGGTTCAAGCGGAAAAATCGTCACAGGATACGAAGCGCGGCTTGTTGATGACAGTGGTAACAAGGTCTCTACAAACGAATTGGGTAATCTCTGGGTGAAAGGCGGGAGCGCGACCACGGGGTACTGGAACCGGCCAGAGCTTACGCAGGAGACGGTTCAGGAAGGATGGGTAAAAACCGGCGACATATATCGCTGCGATGAAGAAGGCTTCTATTATCACGTAGGGCGTTCTGACGATTGCTTTAAAGTCAGGGGGCTGTGGGTCTCCCCAATCGAAGTAGAATCAGCACTGCTCGCGCACGAAGCGGTTGCCGAAGCCGCGATAGTTTCTGCTGTTGGCAGAGACGGGCTGGCAACTGTGCGTGCCTTCGTGGTCATCCGACAAGAAGGCGACGGTGAAAAGATCAAATCAGAGTTGCGTGATTTCGCAGGTTCCAGGCTTGCAAAATACAAAGTGCCGTCGGAAATAGTGTTGATTGATGAAATGCCTCGAACTTCGACAGGAAAGATTCAGAGGTTCAAATTGCGTGCGGAGCCACAGCGGAGGAATGAATGATCAGTAGCAGAAGAGTTACAGCAGCAATTGCATTATCGGCCATATTGATATCTCAGGCGTTTGCGCAGCAGGGCTGGTCGCGCGTTCAAACAATCAGGAAGGGTGACAAACCCGCGGTCATAAACGCAGTCTTCTACGACGGCGACAATATATGGGTGGTCGGCGCGGACGGGCTGGTTGCGCGGTCGTTTGATGAGGGCCGCAGCTTTCAGGAAGAGAATGCGGGGATTGATACAGGGTTGAACGATATATACGCGCGCGGCAATCGGATATGGGTTGTCGGTGACGCGGGCGCAATGCTCAAGAGCACGGACGGCGGTCGCAGCTTCATCAAAAGCTATTACGCGTCTCGTTACAAGAGCGCGGATGGGCAGCCCGATAGCGGCGCGATTGATCTTTACTCCGTGCTGTTTACGGATCGCGATTATGGATACATCGTTGGCGACAAGGGGCTGATACTCGCTTCGACCAACGGCGGCACAAGCTGGCGCGAGCAGAAGAGCGGGACAGACGCGCAGTTATTTCACCTGAGCTTTCAGGGCGACAGAGGGTGGGCAGTCGGAACGGGCGGCGTGATACTGCACACGGATGATGCGGGTCGCAACTGGTATCCGCAGCGGTCAGGAACAAAGGATGATCTGAACAGGGTCTTTCTGATTACGGATCGCATCGGTTTGATTACGGGCGACAATGGAACGCTGCTCAGGACAGAAAACAGTGGCGCAACGTGGGAGCGTGTTCAGATGAATGTGCGGGAACCATTATTTGGGATGAGCTTCATCGACAGGAAGACAGGGTGGGTGGTCGGATATGGAGGCCGCGTCATTCGCACATATGATGGCGGACGCAACTGGGTTGAGCAGGCCAGCGAAACGACGGGCGACCTCTTCTCGGTCTCTTTCTTTAAGAATCGCGGGTATGCCATCGGGCGCGATGGACTGGTGATGAGATATTATGAGAGAAGATAGTCTGCCTGTGAGCAAAGAAAAAAGGCCAGCCAATTACGGCTGGCCTTTTTTAGTTTACTGTCGAAGTTTATTCCGGAATGCGGAAGTTCTGAATCTCTACGGGCAATGTATCTTCAACCAGAACATTGCCTACACGCTTCAATCGAAGCAGTGTGACGCCGCACGTGGGATTGGTGATGCGAACGAGGCGAGTCGCTCCATCGGGGAAGAAGTCTCCCACCTTCTGGTCATTTACCTTGCCTTTGGATTGCAGTTTATTGCCGCTGCTCTTCTTCTTGGTCTTCAGCACTTCAAAGAAGGTCGTGCCTGCCGCATCATTTGAGATTTCGAGTTTAACGCCGTCCTCGAATCTGACTTCGATGCCGTTTATGGTAGTGATTCGGAAGTTGAGCTTCGTACCGCTGCTGTTGAAGAAGATGTTTCCGCCCGTCAGATCAACAGTCGGGCCTCGCTCGGCAATCGTGAATGCGCCGCTCGTAGAGATGGAGATGGCATTCGTGATGCTGGTTGCCCTGACAAGTATTTTCGCCGTCGTCGTACAGATATTCGGCACTGTCCACGCGAGGGTGAATACTGTTGGCCCGAGCGCAGGATTTGTAGGATCAACGGCAGTGATCGGGACGAAATTCGTTCCATCGGATGCGAAGAAAACATCAAATCCCTTGAGTTGAGGTCTCAACGCCACGGGCACATCCCATGTGATGTTGAAGGTCGTGCCCTGAAAGAGAGTTACACCGCCGACAGGAGCCGTGATCGTGACTCCGACTCCGGCATCAGATATCGTGAAATTGGTGTCGCTTGAATCCTGACCCGTCCCGCCCGCGTCATCGAAAGCCGTCACTCGAATGCGAGCCGTTTGAGTATTGAGTCCCGTTGGCACTAGCCACGGGAAAGTGCGGAGGTTTCCGGCAACGTTCGAGGCGATGATCGTATTGAAAGTCGTTCCCCCATCGATTGAAAGCTCAATCGAAAAACGCTGAATCGTGCCATCGCCGTTCGCATCAGATGCGTCCCACGTAATATTGAAGGTAGAGCCTCCGTTTATTACCACGGCAGTATTCGGACTGTTGACCTTCACGGTCGGATTTTGATTTACAGGAGGAATAACGTTCCCCGCAGCGAGAAGGACATAAACTTTTCCTGCATCTGCGCGGGTATTTGCCTCAGAGATCGTAACGTCAGCCTCCGGCGCTCCCATGATCAGGTCGCCGCCTGTATTGCTATCGATATCACCTGCTGCGATGGCCCATCCAAGTTCGTCACCGTTGGCCTGCCCGTTGACACGAAAATCGTCCTGGCCGATAGCCAGATCGCGTGCGGCAAACGGAGTCAGCGTGGCCCCGCCGAAAAGGGCATATACCGCGCCCTTGCTCGTCGAGAAGCCCGGCGCGCCCGCAAGCACGTCTGCGAATGCGTCGGTGTTGCCAGTCGTATTGAATATGCCTGTAGCGACAGTCGAGCCGAAGCGGTCTCCGGACCCCGCGCCATAGACTGTGAGATTTACAGAGCCAAGCGAGACATCGATTCGTCTTTGAATCGGAGTTCCGGGCGCTGGAGGATCATTTGGAGTATTGAGTCCCGTGCTGCCTGCCAGAACGTATACTTCTCCGGCATTATTGCGACCTTCGCCGGGGCCGTCAGCCTCCGGCGCTCCCATGATCAGATCGGTTACGCCGCTGACTCTGACGCTGCCCGTTGCGACCGAAGCGCCGAGATGATCGCCCGACGACTCGCCATAGATTGATACGCTCTGTCCTGTAGTATTTATATCAAACACTTTGGTTGTAGACTGAGCCGGAGGGTTGAGGTTAGTGCCGCCGAAGATTGCGAAGACGGCTCCTGTTTCGGCTATATCGCCGCCAGTGTTGGGCCTGTTGGCTTTTGGCGCGCCGACAATGATGTCAGCCGGAGCTACGGAGTTTATATCACCGATGGCGACGGAACTGCCTAACTGGCTCCCGGTATTTCCGTAAATTCTCACAGCGGCAGGCGTTGCTGCTGCGCCGAGGTCGATGGTCTTGATCGTAGCGCCTGCGTTGCTGAGCAAGTCGCCGCCGTTAAGCAGAAATGCCGCGCCGCCCAGTGGTCGAGCAGCGGCTACGGGCGCAGGACCCGCGCTTGCGGGCGCACCGACCAGAAGATCGGCAACTGCGGGCGAGCCGCCTGTAACATCGCTTGCGGCGATTGCGCTGCCGAACCTGTCGCCCGCGTGTTCTCCGAATATCACGACGTTTGTCGAATTTGCCGTGGCAAGGTCGATCAGTTTCG
This sequence comes from Blastocatellia bacterium, assembly GCA_963804815.1. Classification (GTDB taxonomy): domain Bacteria; phylum Acidobacteriota; class Blastocatellia; order UBA7656; family UBA7656; genus DATEKX01. The sequence goes on from CAWDRU010000002.1 coordinate 1,786,643, forward strand.
GAGTCAGGCTCGTAGTCCCGAACAGGATATGGACAGCGCCTGCTTCCGGTTGCGCTGTCGCCGGATTACCCGTCGAAGGATCAAAACCCGGAGCGCCCATTATCAGGTCTGTGCCGCCATCTCCGTTCACATCGCCTGCTGCGAGAGCGAATCCTAAATTGTCTTCGGAGACAGCGCCGAAAATCTTGACATCAGGCTGAGACGTGGCGGCAAGATTCGTGTCGATAATAGTGCCTGCCACGAAAGATGCTTTTCCGAAGAGAATGTAAACAGCGCCCGCGTTTGTGCGGGCAGACTGCCCGGCAGGCGTAAAATCTGTGTCGGGCGCGCCAATGGCAACGTCTGCAACTCCGTCTCTATTGAAATCGCCAGTGACGATTGCGTGCGCGCGCGGGAAAGTTCCGACTGTTGCGGGCTCGCCGTTTCCACTCAGATGATCTGAGGCGGCAGCGCCGAAGAACGTTACATTAGCCGTGGTTGCGCCAAGGTCTATGTTGAGCAGTCCCTGTGCGGTCTGCGTATCAGATTGTGTATTAGCCGCAACGGGGAGAGTTGCGACGATTAGTGCGAAAACTGCAAAAGTGATCGTAGTGACTTGGACCAGACGATAAAGATTGCCTGACCGCGTCAGTGAAAAGTAATTCATTCTGGTAAACCCCCTCGTTCGAAGTGCGCGGTTCGTCTCGGAAGCGGAAGGGGCATTCTATCAAGATATTGATCGATTGGGCAACAAAATAATTTCAATCACGTCACCGCTGTATACAAGCGAGTTGAAATATATGGAAAGATAGTTGTTGACGTACATAAGAAATTTTGCTATTTTCGGAACCTCAATGAGCCAGATGGGTAGCGGCATAGAAATACTTGAAAGCTACGATCTACTTCCCGCAGGAGTTGAAGTAAGGCTGACCGTCAGACTTCAAATTTAATTTTAGGTAATGCCTCAGCAGTTTCGGGGCAGAAAATTGCAGAGCGCAAAAAAATGTTCCAACCGCTGTTTGTTCGAGAATTATTGCCCGACGAGAGAGAAGAGCTTGACCGTTGTGCCGGGTCTTTGAGCAAGGAAGAAGCCTCGCGCGCAGCCGTGATACTTCTATCGTCTGAGGGCAAAACTGCGGTTGAGATCGGGCAGGCATTGGGGGCGCACCCTTCAAACATAAAGAAATGGATTCGCAGATTCAATACGGACGGACTGACAGGAATAGCCATAAAAAAACGAGGGCCGCAGGGCGGGCCAAGGCCGAGGTTTTCGGGCAGTCAGGTCGAAAAGATACTGAATCTGGCGCAGAGCGCGCCGCAGAGTCTCGGCTACGGGTTCAAAGTCTGGACGCCGCAGAAGCTGGCGACTGCCGCGATGGAGCGCGGCATCGTAGACCGCATAAGCCACGTAACTGTGAGGCAGTTACTGAAGCGAAACGAAGCGGAGAAGCCTGCGCACACGAACGGCTCAGCGGTTTCGACAAACGGGGCGGGCGCAGCAAGACACTTATCGGGTGAAGGAAATTATCTCTCTCTGGGCGAAACGGCGCTTGGGCAGTCTCGCTACGAAGCTGCCGCAGAATATTTTTACGCCGCGCTTGCCGCAGATGCGCTGATGCCTGAGGACGAAGCGAAGGCCCGGTCGCTTTTGAGCAAAGCGCTCGAAGAGTTAAGCAAGTACGATGAAGCCTACAGCGTCATAGAAAAGTATGAAGACCCGCGCCTTTTCTCTACGCTTGCGATAAGAACAAAAGCGCGCTTGAGGCTGCGGCTCGGCTGGGTGAACAGCTTTTTGAGAAACCACGCTAAAGCGATTGCGTCGTTGAATGAAGCGAGGAGGTTGTTCCTCGAACAGGGCGACGATTTCGGAATGAGCGAGACTCAGTACGCGCTTGGCCGGACCTATATCGAGATAAATGAATTCAGGATAGCTCGCGATCACCTGCTGGCGGCAGCGAGCAATCCGAAGACTGCGCTGGACCGCGAACTGCTTGCGCAGATTCACAGGCGACTCGGAACGGTTGATTTTAGTGAGGGCGCATTCTTAAGCTCCAAGCAAAACTACCTTAAAGCGCTTGAACTGGCCGAAGGCTCACCGAATACAAACCTGATCGGAGGGATTCTCCTCGACATAGGTACTACGCTGTTTGGTGGATACGCTGGAGAGAATCATGAATCCATAAAATATATGGAGCGCGGCATTAGCTATCTGGAAATAGGAGGCCATAAGGATTATCTCGCATTAGCCTATAACAATCTGGGCGACATTTTAAAATATTCGGGTCAATGGGACAATGCAGTAAAAAACCTGAATAAAGCCCTCGATGTGGCAGAGCGATATTCCAAACCGACTCACGAGGCTACTGCACGCATCACGCTTGCTGAGATTCTTTGCGCCAAAGGTAAATATATAGATGCAGAAGACCACATAAAGAAAAGCCTCGAATTGATTGATGGAGGCGGGGACAAATGGCTTGAGAGTAATGCCTTGAGAACTCTTGCGGCTGTGCATCGCGGGGCTGGTCGAATCGATGCCGCTCTCAAAACTTTGAGGCAGACCCTACAGCTTTCCACTTCGATTGGCGACCTGCATGGCGTAACGCTCGCGATGGTTGGTTTGGCTGAGTTTCACATCACACAGGGCGGACACGATCAGGCGCGCGAGTATCTTGAGCTTGCTCAGGGCAGATTGAAAGAAGAGATGTATCTGCCGGTATCAGGTCTGATACAAAGATTGAATGGTCAATTGGAACTAGCTTGTGGTCGTCTTGAAGAAGCTAAGCAGCATATCGCTCAAAGCATTTCAATCTTCACAACTACGGAAACTCCTTACGATCTTGCAAAAAGCTACTTTGAAATGGGCTTGTTGCTTAAGAAGGCTCGCGACTTGAAAGGCTCCGAATCAAATCTTATGCAATCAAAATTGATTTTCGAAAAGCTGGGAGCGGAGCCTGATCTGGACCTGACGCGAAATGCTATTTTGTCAATAACTCAAGCAGAAGAAGGCGCTCAGGTTCTACGCGTGACGCCTTTCAATGATGTTCTCTTGATGCAGCGATTGATCGAAGCATCTGGCTCACGCGAATTACTCGTTCAGGAATTATCCGCGGTTATCTTTGAGAACTTTTCTGTTGAGCAGGTTGTCATCTGCCGAATAGATGAATCCGGACGATTAGAGCCTATAGCTGTACAGGGCATCAGCCGGAATGAAGCAGACAGGCTTTGCTCAATACTCGATATATCGATGAGCGAGGCTATAGCTCGGCTAAAGGATGGGTATCTGTGCAGGATATGCGAGAAAACCAGAAACCCGATTGCCGTTTATATTCGCGCAGATGATTCGATGAACATCGGGCGATTACAGCCCTTGTTGAAACAGGCCGAGCTTGGATTGGAAACCTGTTCCTTGCGGGCCGCAGCGCGAAGCTCAACTCGAACCAATATGGATCAGCGCGTGCAGACGATTATGCCCGGTTTCATAATCGGCAGCGCTTCGATGTTCGATGTTATTGATAAGATATACAAGATCAGAACGAGCGATGTCACCGTTTTGATAACAGGCGAGTCGGGTACCGGCAAAGAACTGGTTGCAAGGCATATTCACGGGCAGTCAGCGAGGGCGCGCGCGATCTTCCTGCCGTTCAACTGCACGGCGACGCCCAAAGAAATAATTGACAGCCAGTTGTTCGGCCACAGGCGCGGATCGTTTACTGGCGCGACCGCAAACTATCCCGGAATCATAAAAGCCGCAGATGGCGGGACGCTCTTTCTTGACGAGATCGGAGATCTGTCTTTAGAAGTCCAGCCGAAGCTGATGCGTTTTTTACAGGAGGGTGAGATACAGCCGTTAGGAGAGACAAAGCCCTTGCGCGTTGACGTGAGAATTGTTGCCGCGACGAATACAAATCTTGAGCGCGCAGTCGAAGACGGGAGGTTCAGAGAGGACTTGTTCCATCGCCTGAACATAATCCGCATACACGTGCCGCCGCTCAGAGACAGGCGGGAGGAAGTCCCTATATTGGCCGCGCATTTTCTGGAGCATTTCTCGTCCCGTTCGGGTAAGCCGGGAATCTCTTTGACACAGGACGCGATTGACGCGCTGACGACTTATGACTGGCCGGGCAATGTGCGACAGCTGCGAAACGAAATTGAAAGGATGGTCGCATACGGCTACGAAGGCTCCCGCATTGCCGTAGAAGACCTTTCGCCGGAAGTGACTCACCCGCGAAGGCAGGTCTCGACTGAGAGAATGCGAAACGAATCGGAACGGGAGTTCATGCCTGTAAGCGAATCGAGAACCCATCACGGAACCAACGGCGGCGGATACAAGAAGCCTGTAGAAGGCGATGCGAGAGTGAAGCTGAAAGAGGCGACGGCCATCCTCGAACGCCAGTTGATCGAAGAATCGCTTTTGCGCAACAGGAACAATCTTTCGCGGACGGCTCTCGATCTTGGGCTATCGCGCAGAGGGCTCAGGCTCAAGCTCGCCCAGCTTGGCATTCATAGAGAAGAGCGCATATAAAGAAACGATTACCCGGCTCAGCCCTGTGGGGGCGACCTGTCTATAGATGTGCAATTGCGACTCTGCGGCGAACAGGCCATTGGCAGGAAAATCCTTGACATTAGGCTGGCTTCAAAATATGATCAGCTGACTGAACTGAAGTCAAAGTTTTCCAATATTTAGAGATTTATTTGTAAAGTGAGTATCCACCGGTACATTTTTACCGGATAAAAATGACAAGATTCTATCCGTATATGAGAAAACTTGATTCAGACCGTAAACGATTAAGCCTTTGAAATTAATAGTTAGATGCTATCCTGATCAAGAAGCCGCTTTTTATAGATGTGGCACATTGAATGCTGATATGTCGTTCTGATTTCAGGTTTGTAATATTAATTAAGGATGTAACCTCTGAAAACGAGGAAAGGTGCGAAGATGAAAATAGTTTCTGGCATGCACAAAAGTATGCGATTTGCGATTTTATTGCTGGCGTTGACGGGAATGCTCGGAATGCCATCAACTTCTTCGCTGGCGTCCGCGCCGTGGAAAGTGTCGGAAGTGCCGCTTCCGGGCGTTAACGGCGAAAGCAATAATGTCGCTTTTGCTTTTGACAGGTATGTGCTGGTCGCGCCCTATGCGTCTACGAAACAGATTGCGGAGGATGCAGACCTGTCGAGTCTGGACAATCATATCTTATATCTGTTTGACACAAAGAAACCCTTTGCAGCGCCGCAATCTATCGACCTGAAACCGGTTGGCAGCAGCAAAACCATCTTCTACCCAACCAGAGTTGTATTTGACCCTAAATCCCAGAACGTCTACGTCAGAGGGACGCGGTTTGTTGAGACCGAAGAAGGATTTGAAGGTATAGAGGTCCTCGGCAATACCAAACTGAATCTTGATGACAACAATAAGCCTGTCTTCAATTCCAGTTTTACTGTTATCGATATAAAGGGAGTAGGAGCAGCCGACCATTGCAGTGACGCGCCTTTGGATTTTGCAACCGGGCAGAATGGCAGCCTTGTGGTCTTCACGAATGGCGCATCGATTTTTACATATAATCTGGATCAGGGGTATGTTTACAAAGTAGACATAGTTCCCGCGAAAGATTTTGGACAGGACAGCCGGATCACCTACCTCGATGTAGATGACACAACCAACATCGCAACCGTATGCTGGAACAGCAAATCGAAATCCGAAGACGGAAACGTCAAAACCCTTTCTGAATTATCATTTTATGCTTTGGGAAAGGACGGCTCGCTGAACCTGAGTAAGCGTGTATCATCGGATAAGTTTCCTGAAAATGCGTCTGTGACGCCGGGTAGCCGCGTTGCTATTTCAGCGGGTAGCGATGATCGCCCGGATTTTGCTTATTTTGTGACCAATGACGGAACTTTGTGTCAGGTCGATCTGGACAGTGATACGAACGTCTCAACATCTGTGAAGCAACTGCAAAAGTTCGATGAATTTGCGCAAACGAGCGCGGATGACGCCAGCCCTCGCAATGTAAAGATCGACTCATCAAAGCGTATGGTTGGGATTGTCAAGCAGGGCTTTACGGCGCAGATCAGGCGACCGAGCAATGGAAAGGCAGGTAGAGCCAAGAATCTCATCAGGTCTTTGAGCACATTTAACGTGGTCGAATCTCCCGCCTTTGCGCTGGTCAAACTTGGCAACAAGAAGGGCAAGGTCACCTCAAGCACTGTCTTTGCAGATGATTTCAGATCCGAAGAGGGCCTGACCAATTTTGCCGCCGGAACAGAAGGGCAATGGATGATCTCGACGCATTCCGGCAAACTCTATTCAGTAGCCAGTAGCGATGATCCACAGAATGCCAACCTGGAATTGCTGGTTCAACTTGGCACGCGCACAGATCAGATTGCATTCTGTTCAGCGCGCTCAAGCGTTGTGGCGATCAGCAGCCTTACGTCGGATGAGTCGGGAGAAGGAATTGCCGCACCCGGCGCTCTGATAATTGCAAAATCTAACGATGCGGGCATACAGACATCGAGCGCCATGAATCTATTCACGAGCCAGAACCTGCTGGCCAGCCGTATCACGCATGGGCAGTCTATACGCCGACCCTGCAATGACAAACGCATCAATTAAGTTTCCGTTTTTCACCTGGGTAAACAGAAAGGAGGGCTGGATTTTCGGCCCTCCTTTCTGTTTTGCAAAACAATAGATCGCAGCTGACCGATAAACTTCTTCTCTTCAAATAAGAACCTTGTGCGGCTTGAATACAGGCGTGATATACTTTTTTGTCCCAGTCGGCGACTTTACTGAGACAATGTTGAGATATACCAGAAGCAAAAAGAGGCTGGTTTTGGGCAAATATGGTCAAATGTGATTTTCAGACGCGAGGAATGCGCTTTGCCTCGCAGGGGACGAGTGATAGTGTGCTTGTTGTAATTCCCTGTAGGCAAGAGGCGTGAATGGAACGACCAGCATTAAGAAAAAAGAGTTCGGAGAAAGGTGTCCCGGCAACAGACCGGAAACGGCCTGAAACGGTTAGCGCAGAGACAGAAACGGATTATCAGAGCACTGAATTTCTGACATCTATCTTCGATGCGCTCGATGATGGCATCTCGATTCACGCGATAACAGGCGAAGTGCTTTATGCTAACAACAGAATGCTTGAGATTCTGGGGAAAGCGGCAAGGGATGTCATAGGGAACAATTGCGCTAATGTTTTCCACGACGAGGTCTGCCCGCACGAAACCGTAACGGCAACCGGCGTCCAGCGCAGGCTTGAGATCAGCTCAAAGGATGGGAAATCGGTTTTTCAGGTGACTGTATCTCCCATAAAGAATAGACTCGGAAATACCAGCGGATTCATTCGAGTGGTTCACGATATATCAGAAGCCGAACGCACGCAGGAGAAGTTGATAAAGGCCGAACACTTTGCCACATTAGGCCAGATGGCATCAGGCATCGCGCACGACGTAGGAACACCGCTAAACATCATTTCGGGATACTCGGAATATCTGCTGATGAGGACGGGGCCGGAAGGGCAAGGGCGAAAAGAGTTATCTGCGATCATTCAGCAGACGCGGCGGATTGCCGATTTCATAAAGCATATGCTCGATCTTTCGCGACCTGCGCAGGGGCGAAGAGATGCCATCGAGCTTAAAAGCTTTCTTGCAGACTCACTGGAGTTGATCGGCAGCCATCTGAGGAAAGCGGATGTGAAAGCCGTATTGACCTGTCACGCAGCCCCGTCATTGATATACGGCGACGGGCCGCGATTGCGGCAAGCCATCTTCAATCTATTGATGAATGCAGGGCAGTATCTGGGGCAGGGGGGCGAAATAGAGATTGCAATCACTGAATCGACTGCGCGCCCCGACCAGATACCGGTTTTTATACTCGGAACGGAGAAGAGCGGAGAAGCGCATGACTTTTCCAGATCGTTTTCGAGTCTTTTATCATCAGGCCAAACCAGGGAAGGAATTGGAATGGGCCTTTCGTTGACGAGAGAGATACTGAGAGAATTCGGTGCAAGCCTTGACTCAACTGCCGTAGAAGGACGAGGGGTCGCACTTGTTCTGCAACTGCCAAAGGGCAAGAGCGCGCAACCGTCTCCTCGTTAAAACTGGCCCGTTGGAGTGTTATGAAGCAAAGAATCCTCATCGTTGAAGACGAAGCGCAGATGTGTGATCTGTTAGATTCATTCTTTTCCGAGAAGGGCTATCGCGTCACGACTGTTCAGAAGGGGGAGGAGGCGGTAGCGCGACTCGAAGAAGAAGACTATGCATTGGTAATCACGGACATAAAACTGCCCGGCATGAGCGGTCTGGAATTGCTTGCAAGGATACGGCTCGACTGGCAGGACGTAGCGGTGATTATCATGACTGCGTTCAGTTCGATATCATCTGCGGTCGAGGCCATGAAACTTGGCGCGGAAGATTATATCGGCAAGCCGTTTCAACTCGACGAGCTTGCGATAACTGTGGAGAAGGCGCTTGAGCGGCGAAGCCTTCGCCGCGAAGTCCGCGAGTTGAGGGCTGAGGTCAGAGACAAATACAACTTCTCGAACATAGTCGGGCGCAGCAAGCCGATGCTCCAACTGTTTGAGGTCATCCGACGTATTGCGGCGCGACGCGACGCCTCGGCTTTGATCATCGGATCGACCGGCACAGGCAAAGAGCTTGTCGCGCGAGCGATACACTATAATTCAGATCGCAAAGATGCTCCATTCATGCCCATAAACTGCTCTGCCATTCCGGAAACTCTGCTTGAATCGGAACTGTTCGGGCATCAGAAGGGGGCATTCACGGGCGCGCATGAAACCAGGCGGGGTCTGTTGGAAGAGGCACAGGGCGGGACGGTCTTCCTCGATGAAATCAACACGCTTTCGCAAAACCTCCAGGTGAAACTGTTGAGAGTGTTGCAGGAACGTGTGGTAAGAAGAGTCGGGGGACGCGAGAACATAACGATCAGCATCCGGTTGGTATCGGCAAGTAATCAGGATCTTGAAGAAGCCGTCAAGCGGGGAGAGTTCCGGCAGGACCTTTTTTACAGGCTTAATGTAGTGCCGGTCCGGTTGCCTGATCTGAAGGACAGGCGTGAAGACATCCCTCTACTGGTTAATTACTTTCTTCAAAAATTCGCGCAGCAGCATGGTGAACCGGCCCGCCGTTTTGCGAGCGAAGCCATGCGCGTTCTGATGACGCACTCCTGGCCGGGCAACGTCCGGGAATTGGAGAATGCCGTAGAACATGCGCTCACGATGGGGAGCGACGATACGCTGACTGTTCAGGATCTGCCCGCGAGCATTACTGCGCCGGAGCGTGATATAGTTGAAGAGGCAATCGTTGATAACGTGCCGTTATCTGAACTGGAGAGGCGCTATATTCTGCGCATCCTGGAAAAGATGGGGGGCCATCAGATCAAGACAGCTGAGATTCTGGGCATTGACCGACGGACTCTCTACCGCAGGCTTCGACAATACGGTTACAGCGGGAATCTGCGCGACGATGAGGATGAGCTTATAGATGATCTGCCCGAAAGCATGCAGGCACAGGCTTCGTCTAATTAACGGAATAAGGAATAGATAATGAGCGAAGAAAAGGAACAGACAGGCAGCGCAGACCCGGATCAGAAAGAGGCGAAACCTGTCGGTGCGTCGCACGGAGAAGACACATCTGTTGAGGGCGAAACCGCAGGTGAAGGGCGCAATATCAGAACGCGAGGTTCAGGATTAAGTGAAACGGCCAGAACGCATCCGTCGCGAAGCCTCGAACCTCGCTCGGCTGGATATGGGATAGGCGGAGGGTACGAAAGGCCATACAGAAAAGAGAAAGCGAAACCGGCAGACAGCAAAAGCATGTATGGGCCGTTACCACATGCAGGGTATTACGGGTCAGGGTCCGGCTCACGTCCATTCGAGAGAGGGGAGGCCGGGTTTACAGACGAGCTTTCCTGGTATCGCTCGCAGTACGGCGAAAAGACCAGCGGATACCAGAAGAAGAAGTAGCTGCGGGTGGCGCGCATTAGCCATTGATGTCAGCTACTTTCCGCCTGCAATATAGACTTCGGCTTTCGCTGGATCTTTTGTATAGCCTGCGCTGTTTTCAACTACCCATTCCTGGCCTTCCTGTTTCAGGATGTAGCCTAGAAACTCATGCTGGAATTTACCTTCACCAGTAGCAAAATTATGTGTGACATCGACACCGATATATGCTTTACCGGGAGTGTTTTTGCTCGGATGGAATATCTCAAGTTTGATATCGCGCAATCCCTGATTCTTCAGACGCTCCTTTACGGCATTCATAGCTCTCGTTTCATTGCTTTTGCATGAGAGGGCGAAGAGTGATATTGCGCATAAGAAAAGAAGTATCAGTTGTGAAGAGCGAATCGAGCTGGATTTTGAATTGACCATAGCAAAATTTCTACCTTATGAGCGATTCTTTTTCAAGGAAGCAACTTTTATCTGCGTGAAAAGAGGAAAGCGAGTATGAGTTTGTATTTGCGCCAGCTATTGGCCGGACGGGATTTTGCCAGATCGGATGTATTTGCGTCGCAGATGGCAAACTTCGTATATTTGATAGGCGATAAAGAGCAGGGAACATGTATGGTAGTGGACCCTGCATGGGACATTGGCGGGATACTCGATATCGTGGACAGAGACGATATGACGTTAGCGGGCGCGCTTGTTACCCATTACCATCCCGATCATATTGGGGGAAACATATTCGGGCATGACATTTCGGGGCTCGCAGATCTTTTATCTCAACGACCCGTGAAAGTATATGTCAACGAGTTGGAGAGCCAGGGGGTGAAATTAGTTTCCGGAATCTCTGATAGCGATATGGTGAAGCAGAGAGGCGGAGATGAGATTGAAATTGGCAATACGAAGATAAAGCTCTTACATACGCCGGGCCATACTCCCGGAAGTCATTGTTTCCTTGCCGATGGAGCCTTGATTTCCGGTGACACGTTATTCATAGGCGGCTGTGGGCGTGTAGATCTTCCTGGCGGCAATTCTGAGCAGATGTACTATTCTCTGACTCAAATTCTGGGCAGGTTACCGGAAGAGACATTGCTATACCCCGGCCATGATTATTCATCGAAGCCTGTGAGCACGATTGGGGACGAAAATAGAGATAACTATTATCTGAAGATGCCCACTCTGGAAAGCTGGAAACGGATTATGGGATAACGGTTGATTAAAATGCCGCACTGAGTCTGATAACGTTTTATATTTAGTATTTTGACATATAGAAAGGAAGGTGAGTAATGGCAAATGAAGGTCGGATGGTTGAATTTGAGGTAAATGGGCAGATGGGTACCGGTTATCTGATAGGTTCTGATCGAGCTGAAAAACTTCCCGGTTTAATTGTGATTCAGGAGTGGTGGGGATTGACTGATCACATAAAAGATATTGCAGGCCGCTTTGCGGAAGCGGGATACGTAGTGCTCGCTCCGGATCTTTATGATGGCAAAGTTACAAAAGATCCTGAGCAGGCAGGCCAGTATATGCAAAATCTCGATCAAAACCGTGCTCTTCAAATACTTGATTCGGCAGTCGATTTTCTTTCCAGGCAGCCGAACGTGAAGGCTGACAGCATTGGCGTTACAGGTTTTTGTATGGGTGGGACGTTTGCTATCCTGCTGGCATCTCGTAATAGAAACATTAAGGCATCTGCCCCCTTCTACGGCGATGTACCGTCTGATGATGTCCTGAAGAATCTGTCAGCTCCTGTGTTGTTTATAGGCGCTGAAAATGATCCCTGGATTACTCAGGAGAAGATGAACCGGTTGAAGGATGCAATTGAGAAGTATGGCAAAGTGGGCGAAGTTAAAGTCTATAGCGGGGTAGGACATGCATTTTTTAATGACACACGACCCGATGCTTACAATAAAGAGGCGGCAGAAGATGCATGGCAGAAGGTAACTCAGTTTTTGTCGGAAAAACTTGGATGAATCAAAGGATCTGAATCTCATCGCTGCGCAGGGCATTCAATAATAACATGTATGCGTCTGTGCCAAACTGCGTAAAATCCGCCGGGAGCGTCCATACCCAGATGGTTAAGGTCGCAGTGTCGTTTGTAATGGATGTAATTCGCACGGTTGGTGCGGGGGTCTTTAATGATCTCGGATCACTGGTGATGGTTGATAGTATAGAATTTATTGCGTTGTCGGCTTCATCTTCGCGCACCTTTATAATGATTTCCAGTCTACGGCGCTGACTCAGCGAGTAATTTATTATCTTTGCTCCCCATACCTTCGAGTTAGGCATGATAACTCGAACGCCATCCGTTGTGGTCATCTGCATGTTGACGATGGTCATCTCTTCGACGGTTCCATGTGTCCCTTCGACTTCGATTAACTCACCTGCCCGGAAAGGTCTGTAGATGAGTAGCAGGAGGCCAGCGGCGAAGTTTGAGAGTATGTCTCGGAGACCGAAGCCAATAATAAGGCCTGTTATTCCAAGCCCCGCGATAAATGTACGAACATCAAATCCAATCGTCGCGAGTGCTGTCAGGATAGTCAATATGGTAATGAAGAGGGAAGTCGCGCGGAGGAAGAAACTTTTTAAGAGAAGGTCCTGACGGACGCGGCTTCGATCTAATATAGGTTTCAGCCACCGCTTTGTAAGAGCCGAGATAAGTACCCCGCTGATCAGAATCAGCGCCGCATATAAAATATCTTTCCCTTTCGTTGTAAATTCGCTCCTGAGAAACTCTATGAAGTCACTCAACTCTGTTTTCCTTTTATACTGATATTATGAGGAAAGTATATTGGGCAATACCGGATGCGCAAGCCCGATGCGTAGTATTGCAAATCTATTGCCTGAAAAGAAAATCATTGAGTGCTGAGTTTGAACCCTGTTAGTATCAATTAGCCTCAATTACCACGCGGGAGATTTTAAGGAATGATCAGGGTTATCACTTGTTTTCTGATTGTTCTGGCGACGGCCAGCTTCAAGCCAAAAGATAATAATGAGCTTACACAGGGTAGTCTGCTTTCAAGGATAGAGAAGGCCCGAAAGCTTGTTAAGGATGAGCGCGTACAATTGATCAAAGGTATCATCGGCACAAGAAGAGTGCGCGTCGGACGCTATAAGTATCGGGAAATCGATATTGAAGGTATAACGGGACGTGAAATGGCGCTCGCGATTATGAATCTCGAAGGTGAGATCAGGATTGCGCGCGCTATCAAACGAGATAAGGGATTCGAGGTGCTTACGCCGGGCTTTATTATCTCCGTGAGGCGTGAGAACGGCATTAATACAGACTTTGCCTGTGTAGCACCGGCAGGAGCTAAAGTGCTTGCCGTCAAATATCCTGTGTCGAATGAGGGGAATAGATTCGGCGTGGGTGACCCTGTAATCGAAGCTGTTTATACGCCGTACTCAGCGGAGATTAAGACGGATGAGGTGATCAATGCCGGGATCGACGTTCAGGAGCGCTTTGTTCATAAGGCGTACTCGAAACTGAAGGATAAAGCAATCTTCTCGTATGCCTTCCCCGGACGAAAGGTGGTTGATGTAATACCACGTGATGTTTTGCAGGTGCTGTTGATGAACGAGCATATAGACCCGGGAGAGTTTAAATCTTCTGGTCTGACGCGGGCACTTGTTGAAAGAGTATTGACTGTCATCGCAACAAATGAGGAGAGTGCTTATTCCTATTCGGTCAGTTCTGCTGGAGCGCGCGGGCTGGTTCAGATGATTCCTTCTACTTACTATCTGATTGCGAACAAATATCCCGCGGCGGGATTGATGAGGGATTTTGCGAGAGGGATGGCCGATCCGATTAATGCCGTTATGGCTCAGATATTGTTATGTGACTCAGACTGGCAGGCAATAAGGACTCGCAGTGAAATTCCGGCTGAGCGTATCGGTCCATATCTTGCGGCGGCATATAACGGCGGAGTCGGGCGTGTTTTATCGATGCTCGCGCATAGTGAAACAGACTGGATGGAAGAGCCTGACGCTAATCGCAGGCCTACAAAAGTGGTGACAGAGCGAGTTGCCGTAAAGAAGCGCACCAGGCGAGGCCGGTTAAAGACTGTATATGTGAGTAAATCCTATTCGGTTCCGATCTTTAGAAACGAAACCAGTAAGTATGTGAGTCAGTATCACTGGATAAGTGATTACCTTGCTTCCAGAGAAAAGGGAAAGACGAACCTGGAAGAATAAGAGGAATAAAATCACCTGTTGTCAGAACATGTGACTGAAAATAGAGAAGGATCAAAACAGTCAGCGCAGCCCCCGTTGCCCTGAGTGTTTCGATCCTTCCGTGTTTTTGAAGCTCATCTATACTTAAGGCAAACCAGAGGCCACATTCTTAATCAGTGGTGTATGGGAGCTAAGTGTTGAATTTACTTGATGGATTATTCCCGCGCTTGGGAAACGGGAAGCTGGCCTAACAGTTTTTGTCAATTTCTGATAACCCTTTTTGTTAACCTACCTGGCTACATCTGCCGATATGGTTCCGGGCTGAAACTCTCTTAATTGTATTAACTTTGACGATGGTGGAATCATCGCGATATGATGAATCACTGAAATTGACTGATGTGGTTATCGCAAACCTTGAAGGGAAATGGAATATGAAATTACTGGTTACAGGAGGCGCAGGTTTTTTAGGATCACATCTCGTTGATCGCCTTGTTGCGGGTGGGCATACGGTTACAGTTTTTGATAATTTGCTTACTGGTAGAGTGGAAAATATAGGTCATCATTTTGGCGAAGAGCGATTTGAATTCGTCAAACAGGATGTGACTGAGTATCTTTATGTTTCGGGTGCTGTAGATGCTGTTGTGCATTTTGCATCTCCCGCAAGCCCGATTGACTATCTGAATCTTCCTATACAGACATTGAAAGTTGGTAGCCTGGGGACACATAAAGCTCTGGGGCTCGCTAAAGAAAAGGGTGCGCGGTTTCTGCTCGCCTCAACTTCAGAAGTGTATGGCGATCCACAGGTTCATCCACAACCAGAAGGCTACTGGGGGCATGTAAATCCGGTCGGGCCGCGTGGAGTGTATGATGAAGCAAAGCGTTTTGCTGAGGCAATGACAATGGCTTACCATCGCTATCATGGTGTTGATACACGTATTGTCAGAATATTTAATACTTATGGAAGCAGGATGAGGCCAAATGATGGAAGAGTAGTCTCCAATTTTATTGTTCAGGCGCTAAAAGGAGAGCCACTTACAATTTACGGGGATGGGCAGCAGACACGTTCCTTCTGCTATGTCAGCGATCTTATAGAGGGGATTATGCGATTGCTAATGTATCCTGATACGGGGCCATCTAACAGATCAGGTCTTCAGGAAGAAGTAGAAAATGACGGAGATATTCATATGCCAATTAATATAGGGAATCCAGGTGAGTTTACAGTTAACGATCTGGCAAACAAAGTTCTTAATTTGATTAAGACCGAAAGCTTTATTAAGTACCTGCCGCTCCCCATAGATGATCCGAGGATCAGACGACCTGATATTCAGCGCGCAGAGAGTGTGCTTAACTGGAGGCCAGTAGTGGAACTGGATGAAGGATTGGTTAATACTGCCGAGTATTTCCGTACTTATATAAGCTTATGATAATAAAAGCGTTATGCGGGATCGTTGATCGTCGTACGAGAGTCTGATAACGTTGCGTGATAGTTTTATGAATAAGAAAGCAATTCTTATGTCTATATCGAAAGTGGTAGCTAATGGCGTAGATAATATCTTACTTAGAATAGTTAGTGATTCAAAAGGCTACCAATTAAATCTGTCTGATACTGATGATATTAATAATCTAGGTGATCTGCTAACTAAAAATGCAGCTAGCGCAGCTAAGGTAGATAGAGAAGAGATATTGGACTGGATTGAAAAATTTGGTACTTGTGATGAGCGTATCTCTATAAAGAAATTTATAGACCAGGAAGGGCACTCGGTTAAAATAATACTTGAAAGAATTACGGATAAGCCCAATATTTTTATCTTTGGGGCAGGGCACGTCGGACAGGCTTTGGCTCTAATCAGTGTATTGGTTGGATATGAAGTAGTCGTTGTAGATGATAGACCGGAGTTTGTCTCCAGGGATCGACTACCAGATCTAAGAATAAAATTGATTGTTGATGATTTTGATAGCGCTATTCGGAGTTTGAATATAGGCTCTCGATCCGCAGCAGTGATTGTGACAAGAGGACATCAATTTGACGAGATATGCCTAGAGAATTTGCTGAGACTGCGCGTGAATTATCTTGGGATGATTGGAAGCAAGAGACGTGTGCTAAGTATATTCAAAAGACTGAGGCAGCAAGGTTTTGCTAATGTCGCGCTAAGTAAGGTTCATGCGCCAATTGGACTTTCAATTGGTGCAAAATCGCCTCAGGAGATAGCCATAGCTATCCTCGCGGAGATTATTGCAGAGGCTAATAAAACAAGTCTCATGGAGAAAAGATGAATACAGATTTTTTTGGACTTGATGAGATGTTATCTGATGATGAGAGACTAGCTATGTTGTCGGTCCGTCAATTCATACAGGCAGAGATAGAACCAGTAATTGCAAAATGTTACGAAAAAGGCATTTTCCCTATGGATCTGGTTCCGAAATTTGGCAAGCTGGGAGTCCTCGGAGCTAATCTGCCAGAGGAATATGGATGTGCAGGCATGAATAATCTTGCTTATGGTCTGATTATGAGAGAACTGGAGGCATGTGATTCCGGTGTCAGGAGTTTTGTATCAGTTCAGGGAGCACTATGTATGTATCCCATATTCCAATTCGGTTCAGAAGAACAGAAGAGGAAATATTTGCCGGGGATGGCATCTGGTGAAATAATCGGCTGCTTTGGCCTGACCGAAGCGAACTTTGGCTCAAATCCATCCGGGATGCTTACCAGAGCAAAAAGGGTAAAGGATGGATGGGTGTTGAACGGATCAAAAGCTTGGATTACTAACGGATCTATAGCAGATATTGCAGTAGTGTGGGCAAAAACAGATGACGATGAAATCAAAGGTTTTATTGTCGAGAGAGGAACAAAAGGGTTTACGACAAGAGATACAAAACATAAATTGAGCCTTCGTGCCTCAATAACCTCAGAACTCTTTTTCGAGGATTGTCTAATTCCAGAAGGTAATATACTCTCGGCCAGCGGTGGTTTGAAAAGTCCTCTAATGTGTCTGACACAAGCAAGGTATGGGATTGCCTGGGGGGCTGTAGGCGCAGCAATGTCATGCTTTGAGGTATCTCTAAGTTACGCTCAGGAGCGTGTACAATTTGGTCGTCCGTTAGGTGGATTTCAACTCACGCAGGAAAAACTCGTGAAGATGTTTAGTGAGATTAGTAAAGCCCAATTGTTATGTATGCAGATCGGCAAAATGAAAGATGCGGGAACTCTTAAGCCTGTTCATGTGTCAATGGCAAAGATGAATAACGTTGGGATGGCTTTAGAGTGTGCCAGAACTGCAAGAGGTATTCTTGGAGCCAATGGTATTACGGGTGATTATCCTATTATGCGTCATATGTGCAATCTGGAATCTGTTTATACATATGAGGGAACGAATGAAATTCATATGCTTATTCTGGGTCAGCATATCACAGGGATCAGTGCCTTTGAATAAGTCTTGCTTTGAATGAAGTCTGTATGGATACGGGAGTATCGTAATATCTATTATCAGACTCGAAGACGATAACCCGATTATTCACCGAGCGCCTTCTCGATTGCTATCCTCAACTCCTCTGTTGTAACTGGTTTGGCGACAAAGTACCTGGCACCCGCCGCCATAGCCTCATCTATCTTCTCCTGATAGCTGACGGAACTTACCATTATGATTCGGGCATCCGGATTTGCCTTGCAGATTCTCCTCACAGTCTCGACCCCCTCCAGCCCAGGCATTACTATATCCATCAACACTATGTCAGGGTTGAGACGATCATACTCAACAATCGCCTCATTTCCATTAGCAGCCTCGCATGCTGTGATATTATTAAAGGAGTCTATCAGTCGTCTTAAGTGAAATCGCATGAAAGCTGAATCATCAACAATCAGACATGTTAGCATTTCTTTTGCACTGACTTTCTCAATGACTTCCTCAATTACTTGCATTAGAGCCCTCCGAGCTGCTTCTTTGCCCGACTACGGAAATAAGATGATCTGCCAGATCCGACAGCTTTACGATTTTGCACGCATACCCTTTCTCAATTGCCACACGCGGCATTCCAAAGACTGAACAACTTTCGCCATCCTGTGCTATCGTATGCCCACCTGCGCGCTTAACCTCTCCTAATCCTTGTGCTCCATCACTACCCATACCTGTCATAAGAAGTCCATACGAGTATGCTCCGTATTCCTCTGCAACCGAGTTAAACAATATATCAACAGACGGCATATGACCATTTACAGTATCTCCACGCTCAAGCACAACCTTCCCTCCCGATGGTGTCCGCTTAACTTTCATGTGATTTCCAGATGGGGCTATCAATACTCGGCCTAAACCTATAACATCCCCATCGCAAGCCTCTTTAACCTCTAAACTGCAAATTTCATCAAGCCAGCGCGCCAGCATTTCCGTAAAACTCTCAGGCATGTGCTGAACTATAACTATACCTGAGTCCAAATCGACTGGAATCCGTGATAATAAAAATCTCAAGGCATGTGGCCCACCTGATGATGCCCCAATTGCTACAACCTTAGCTGAGTTATGAAAGGCTGTAATACCCTTCCTTTTATGAGCTAATCCCGATGCACTATGGCCCGTTACCGGAATCCTGTGACGTGCAGCCCCCTTGACCTTCAAAATCAACTCCTCAGCCATACTGTCAACCTGCATAAGCCCCTTTGGCTTACAGATAAAGTCTACGGCACCAAGACTCAACGCTCGCATCGTACACTCAGCACCTTTGCTTGTAAGAGAGCTCAGCATTATTACAGGCACTCCATACCGGGATACGATGTGACGCAAGGCCAACATACCATCCATTCGCGGCATATCCACATCCAGAGTAATGACATCAGGCTTTAGCTGCTCAATCTTACTAAGAGCAAAGTCACCGTCGATTGCAGTTGCAACGACCTCTATCTCACTATCTCTCTCAAGTGTGCTGGCAACAAGCCTTCTCATCACAGCTGAATCATCAACGACCAAAACTCTTATTCGTTTTTTGTCAGATTGCATGTCATGACTTCCTTCCCACTCGTTCACTCTTTACAGATTTCATCAAAACTGAATCTACATCCAGAATCAACACGACCTCGCCATTACCAATGATTGCTGCTCCCGTCAGCGCATTATTCTGCGCGGAACTATCTGTGATTGGCTTTATCATCAATTCTCTTTCGCCCACCAATTCATCAGCAATAACCCCATAGCAACAGGACTTACATTCAACCACGATAAAGAACATTTTCCCGGCCACAGAATCTGTAACAGGAATCTCAGGATGTTTCCCTTTCCCAATTCCTAAAAGTAATTCAGGACGTATAAGTGAAATAAACCTATCATTCAGCCTGTAAAATTCCAAACCATTAAGCCAGACTATATCCTCCGTGCTCCTATATAAAACCTTATCTACAGCAAGAAGCGGAATTGCTAAAAGCTGCCCTCTCACCCTGAATAGTAATACCTTCATTATGCCTACCGTCAGTGGTACTCCAATAGTAAACGAGGTACCAACCCCAGGCTCGCTCTTTACACTTATACTACCTCTTAACTGTTTTACAGCATCTCTTGCAGCAGATGCACCTACCCCTCTGCCTGATATCTTTGTGATCTCACGAGCCGTTGAAATACCATCATAGAAAATAAGATCCAAGGCTTCTTCAACAGACATCTTTTCCAAGTCACGCTGTCCTATAACACCACGTTCTACAGCTTTCTGTTTGAGTGAATCTATATCTATGCCTCTGCCATCATCTGCTACTTCTATAATGACTTGATTCCCTTCGTAACGAGCCCGCATATCTATCCTGCACATAGCAGGCTTTCCGGCCCTCTCCCTCTCATCTTCAGTCTCAAGACCATGATCAACCGCGTTGCGCAACAGGTGAAGAATTGGTTCATAAAGGGAGTCCACAACAGCTCTGTCTATCTCCGTTTCACTACCACTTATTACGAGTTCAACACTCTTCCCGCCAGCTTTTGCCAATTCCTTCATTGACCTGTTAAACCTCTTGAAGACCTGCGCAACAGGCACCATCCTCATATTCAGAGCATTGTTTTGCAATTGGCCTATTAATTTATTAAGCTGCCCTCTGGCTGAAAAATATCTTTCCGCAGATTCGTTATCAGATCCAGGGTATTCAAATCCACTTTCAGCCTCGTTTAGTAGAGATTTTGCAATCACCATCTCGCCCGCAAGATTCACCAGCCAGTCCAGCTTCGCGGCTTCAATACGCACATATGACGGCTTTTTTGCGCTTACGACTGACCGGCTATCTGTCTCTACAAAATTACGACTGGCGTTTACAACCGTGTCTTCAGGTTCCTTCCTCTCTCCCCTCAGAAGATCCTGCACTAAGCTCTCAACTACTCCGTCAGACACATCTCCAATCGACTCTGCATTCAAAGCGGTCCTTATCGCATCCAGACTCCTGAACACTACATCGACAATTCCCTCATCAAATGTCCGCTCGCCTCTTACTACCAGATCAAAGATATCTTCAATCTTGTGTGCAATCTCAGTGATGCCGTTCAGCCCTACGCAAGCCGAGTCCCCCTTGATCGTGTGAGCCCCTCTACGTAACCGCGCAAATGATTCTTCATCCCTGACAGACTCCTCAAGCCGCAGCAACTCCTGCCCCATCTCATCGAGTATCTGAAGAGACTGCTCACGAAATACTGCCATCAGCTGATCGAATTCATCATTTGTGAAGCTGTTCATTAACGGAATTATCCTTCAAATCTATATGCTATCCCTTTGTTTCGATGCACCATCGCGAACCTGTTCGACAGTCCCTGCATGCTTTCA
Organism: Blastocatellia bacterium; assembly: GCA_963804815.1. GTDB lineage: Bacteria > Acidobacteriota > Blastocatellia > UBA7656 > UBA7656 > DATEKX01. The sequence continues at coordinate 1,807,528 of CAWDRU010000002.1, forward strand.
GCATGGCCCAGAAATAAATAGCCGCCCGGGACAAGACACTCCGATAACCTCGATATCAGGCGGCGTTGCTCTTCAAGATCGAAATAGATCATGACGTTTCGGCAAAATATCATATCCAGACTTCTCAGGCCGTTCTCACACTTCAGATTGTGATAGTCGAACATCACACTTTTTTTTACCGCTTCCGAAATTATATGATTCCCGTTCACAGTCTTGAAGTATTTAGCAACGCACTGTGCATCAATACTCTTTACCTGATCCGGCCTGTAGATGCCTCGCTTCGCCTGCTCAAGGGCTGTGAATGACAGATCGGAAGCAAGAACACGAATCGACCATGAATCAGGCTCAGGCAGCCATTCAAGCAATCCCATCGCAACACTGTAAGGCTCCTGTCCCGTCGAACAGCCCGCAGTCCAGACACGTATCAATTTCGACCCTGCATTCCACTTGCGCGCAACGATCTCCGGCAGCACGGCGTCTCTCAATAGATCAAACTGGGGTTGATTCCTGAAAAAGGAGGTCTCGCAAATCATCAAAATATCCAGCAGTTCCGGCAACTCCTGCGCCCTCCCGTCAAATTGCCTTAATAAACAGTAGTACTCATAGGCGCTCGCTATGCCAAGTTCTTCCATCCGGCGACGAAGCCGGGATTCCAGAAAAACACGCTTCTCCGCACCAATGCACACACCACATTCTTCATAGATCAGATCCTTGAATAACCTGTATTCGGAATCTGTGAGGATACTCGAATATCCCGCCCCTATACTCAATAACTGGTCACCAGATAATCCCATTGCAATGATTGAATTACTCATTCCTATTCTGCTTATGATTCAAACCCTGCGCACATCTCGGATTTCAACATCGCGATTGCGCGGTCCATCTCGCATACAATCTCTTCATCAAGGGCTTTTCTCAGATCGATCATCGTTATAAAACGCCCGCCTCCGTTGATGATCCCCTGAACATATCCTGCTCCGATCTCCCTCATAAAATCAGGCGGAGGTTCTATCATCGTTTCGTTTATCCGCATTATTTCCGACACGCCATCAACCATCAGTCCAATCACTCTCCCATCCACATCCGCTACTATCATGCGTTCTTCCTGTGCGTTACAAGGCCCTGCGGCCCTGAGCCGCTTCCGCAAATCAAGCACAGCGATAAGATTCCCCCTCAAACTGGCGATTCCGGTTACGTACTCTGCCGTTTCCGGAATCGGTGTTACATCGCGCGCCACCATCACCTCTCTGGCAAACATTATGTTCAGCGCGAATTCCTCTGCTCCTATCCTGAAAATTATCATCTGCTGTTTCACGTCTGAAAACCTTTCCTGTCAGTCGCCCTGCGGATATCGATACGACCTGACGCCATTGCCTCTTCCTGTCGATGGAATCGGCAGGTCATAAGAAAACGCATGCGCGTAATCGTCTTTAACCTTAAATTGCGAAATGGCCCCATTAAGTTGCTCGCAAAGGCTAACCATGGATTGAATGGTCTGCGCTGTCTCGTGTGCTCCGGCAGAGGTCTCAAGCGTAATACTCGATATTGTCTGCATGGCTCCTGCAAGATTTGTCGTCACTCTAGCCTGTTCTTCAGACGCAGCCGAAATCTCTTCTATAAGCTCAGATGATTGCCGCACGGCAGCCGAAATATCCTGAAGCGCCCGGCTCGCCTGTAAAGCGAGCTGACTACCGCCTTTAACTTCACTCATTCCCGCATCCATGGCCGTGACGGCCTGTGAAATCTCACTCTGTATTGCCTTGATGAGACTTCCCACATCTCTGGTCGCCCGCGCAGATCTTTCGGCCAGCTTGCGTATCTCCTCAGCTACTACGCTGAAGCCTACGCCCGCTTCACCTGCGTGCGCCGCCTCAATAGCGGCATTCAGAGCCAGCAGGTTTGTCTGCGCCGCAATATCGTCTATTAGATCCATGATCTCGGAAATCTCCAGGCTCCGCGCTCCGAGATGGCGCATCTTCTCCGATGTAACCTGAACTGCATTGTCTATTCTGAGCATTGCTTCGGAGTTGTCTCTTACAGCGCGGTCACCGTGCTCGGCCATCTCAAGCGCCCGCCTGCCTGCTTCCGCAGATGCATCTGCATTCCTTGAAACCTGGCTCATCGAGGCAGCCATCTCCTCCACCGCGCTTGACGTATTCGTAATCTCGTCAGCCTGCCTCTGCGAGCCGACGGCAATCTGTTCTGCGGCTGCAAGTATCTCTGTTGCGCTCGATGATACGGACAGACCTATATGCTTGACCTGCGTCAGCATCTTGCTGAAATGATCAAGCATCCTGTTTACAGATTCGATCACCCGTCCAAGGGTGTCTTCGCCTTCCCTTCCTCGTCGAGTTAAATCCCCTTCCGAGACAGACGAAACGATATCAAGGAACTCCCTCATGCTCTTTTCCAATAATTCCTGAGTCTGCCGACGCTCCGTAACATCCCGCATCACTCCTCGGAACCCATCCGGTTTTCCGTCTGCTCCCATCTTCAGCGAAATAGAAGATTCGGCAAATCGCTTGCTGCCGTCTTTTCTATTTATCTGATAGCCGAAATCCTGCCTCGGCATAGCCGTTTGATAGACGGCGTTATATGCCTGATAAACCTTCCTGGCTTCTTCCTCATCAATATATTCTTTATTGTTGAGACCGATAAGCTCTACAGTCGTGCGCCCCATAATCTTACAAACCGCATCATTGAAGAAGACGAGATTGCCTGCAAGATCAACTTCGTAATAACCATCTTCTATGCTCTCAAGAATAGTCCTGTATTTCTCTTCGCTCTCCCTCAACGCATCTTCAGCACGGCGGCGATTGAGCGCGCTCGCTATGTTCTGCGAAACAAAGGTCAATACCTCTCTTTCAGCTTCGCCGAAGCGAATGCCTTCGCTGTAGCTCTGCACAGCCAGTACGCCCAGCGTCTCATCTCCCACTCTCAGAGGCATGCCAAACCAGTCAACCGGCAAAGTTCCAACAACCTCAACCTCTCCTCTCGCGATTACCTCTTTGATCTTTTCACGGGAGGCCAGAAAAGGCTCACCTGTTCTCAGCACATACTCAGTCAGACCTCGCTTAAGCTTCCTTGAACCCGGCACCTTGTCTACTTCATCCACAAAGTAGGGGAAACTGACTGTCTCTGTCTTTTTGTCAAATACCGCAATAAAAAAATTTCCCGCGTACATCAATTCTCCGACAATAGAATGTATGGCCGCATAAAGCGACTGTAGATCTTCAACGCAATCTGCCCTCTCTGCAATACGGTATAGCGCAGATTGCAGGGCTTCGGCTCGTTTTCGCTCAGTAATATCCGTATGTATCTCAATGCGCCCGATCAGATTATTTTCTTCATCGCTGAAGGAATTCGCGCGAGAAGAGACGGGTATCATTCGCCCGTCGCGGGCACGCATCTCTGTTTCGCCAGCCCACAATTCCCCTCGGTTTACAGAGTGAAATATTTCCGCAGCTATCCTCGAATCGTTATAAATAAGGGAATGTCCCCCGGACGACTTCAACTCCTCTGCACTATAGCCAAATAATTCTATAAATCTCTTATTGTAATACTTGCCCCCATTAACAGAATCGGTCACGGAAATGGCGTCGCTTGAGCTGTCAACAGCTTTAATGACCGCCAGAAGCGAGCGCTTCTCTTCTCTTTCCGCCTTCAGGGTGTCTGATATTTTGTCCATCATAAAATTGAAGCGCTCGAAGATCATTCTGGCCTCATCGCCGCCATGCGCTTCAATGCGTACATCATCCCTGCCCGATGATATGGCTTCCATTCCAGCTAAAAAGTCTTCGACTCTTGGCGAAGCTATGCGAAATATAACGATCGCTATAACGGAAAGGATTACCCCCGCCGTAGTAGAGATGATCGCGGCAGACATCAAAGCGGCGAAGCTGTCCGTATTCAGGTAAACGGTTGTGAAAGTTATAGCCCCGAGCAGTGCGGCAAGCAGTAAAATCAATAATAATGTTCTCTTTTTTATTGACTCTCCCCATCTGCTGCCGAGGGAATGATTCTTATCTGAAGACCCATTTCTTAACCTTTCAGTGGTGCTATCTGAGACATTTCTCATATAGAGCAATTCCTCAATAAAATTTCCGAAGTCATATACAAGGAGCCGAACGTAGGGGCAAAGGAAGGGAGCGTCAAACCATCGAGAAGCGTCAGATTGATGTTATTATGCCGATATCAGACATCCAGTCAATACTATTTTTGAATTTTCCGGGAGCACAGGTGAGGATAATAACATCAATCCTGAGCTATAACAGTCGGGAATAATATGGACAGTTGATAATAAAAAGTCGTTATCGGACGCAGATGTTCGTTCGTATACGCCAGCAAAGAAAAAGGCGAGCAGATTGCTCGCCTTTTTCTTTGCTGGTTATTGACAGGCGCGACTTACACGCCAGCATATGAATGAAGGCCGGGCAGGAGGAAACTCACTCCCAGCCAGGTGAATATCACCAGTGCAAAACCTAATAGCGCAAAGTACGCGCTGCGTCGCCCACGCCAGCCATGAGCTATACGCGTGTGCAGGAATCCCGCATAGGCCATCCATGCGACAAGCGCCCCCACCTCTTTCGAGTCCCATCCCCAATATCTTCCCCACGACTCGTTTGCCCACACGGCTCCTGTGATCAGCAACAGCGACAACAGCGGGAAGGCCACGCCAACTGTTCTATATAACAGCCCGTCCAGAGTCTTCAATTCCGGCAGCGAGGAATTCACTTCATTGCGCTTCCACGCAAATAGCGCTACCAGAAACAGTGCAACAAACAACCCGATCAGGCTCCCGAATTCAACCGGATTAGAGTACACGCTCGTCTTCAACGCAGCGCTGTTCTCCTGAGTCCATTCCTGAGCCCTCTGAACGCTGATCTGCACAGGCTCCGACTGACTCGCCAGTCGCTCTGTAAATGCGGTATATTCCCGCGCAGGTATGTGGGCGATAGGATTGTCAAGATTCTTGAGCTGGAAAAACAACAATATCAAAACAAGCGCCTGCAAAATTGTTGCCCCTCTGAATAGTTTCCAACCCCAGGCTTTGGCTTTGTCGTCCCGCTTCCACGTATCCATCGCAAACAGCGCTAACGAACCGATCAGGGTCAATAACATCACAACCATCAATGGCCCTACCAGCGGCAACTCAGTTCGGATGAGTTGAGTGCCTCCTCCCAGATACATATTGACCGTGTACTCGCCATGAAAAGGGACCCCATAAGCGCCTATGGTTAAAAATACGAGCAGCCCGAAAAGCACCACAGCCATCGCAACCGCTTCGGACCTGATACCGTCCTTGAGCAGATATGCGAATGCAAGCCCGAAGCTTACAAGACACACTCCGTATCCAACCGTTGCTATCGAAACATGTATCGGTCGCCAGTAACTATCGAGAATTGGCATCAGCGTGTTATGACCGCTTCCGAGCATCATGCCTAAAGCCAGAATCACGACAATTATCGGCATCGATAATGCCCCCAGAACCCTGTACTTGGGCTTGCGAATCACAACCAGCGTCGTCAACCCTGCGCCAGCGCAGAACCCCAGAGTCAGGGCATAGAGGTTGTCGAGCGGATAATAGCGCCAGACGCCGTTTATGCCATCCTTCCAGCCTTCCTTGTCTCCGGCCTCGACCCATCTAATCATCCAGCCGGAAAGGTTGAAGGCGTACCCCATGACGGTTGTAATCAGCCCAAGCCTGTCCAGGACCTGCTCTTTGACGAACAGATTCGTCACAAGCAACACGGCTGCGCAGATGTAGCTGATCAGCGCAAGCATTACCAGCGCATCGCTGGTCAAAAAACCTACGGGTCTACCTACATAGATTCTTGCAACGACGAATAACGCAGCGAGCGCTATCGGCACAAAAATAGGCCAGAGCCCAACTACTTTTCCCGGCAAGCTCAGTTCCAGTTCCGGCATCACCGATTCTTCGCGTTTGATTGCTCTACTCATCTTTTGACCCTCCTCCTGTCACAGACTGCACCAGGGTATTGAATCTTCCCTCAAAAGCGGGACGGTTGCGATTGGTGTTACCACCGAAATAAACTCGTGATCCTTTGCCATCCGGCTCTATCACCGCCCACACTCTCTGATGAGAGAAGAAAAAGACTCCGCTCAAAGCCAGCACAAGGAGTGTGAAACCTATGTAAACCGGCACACGGCCCGGATCGTACTGTATCGTCAACGTATGTGTAAAAGATACTTTCTCGAAATCCTTGAGCAGCACCTTGTTGCCGTTAACCAACAGCTTGTTGTCTATGCCTTCCTTCTGCGCCTTTTCATCTGCTTTGCCGAGCATCTCCGTCGCCGCTTGCGAGCCAAGCGCGAGCGCAACCTGCCGTTGCCCGCTTGGATTTGTTATCTCCAGCTGCGCAACGGGCTTGTTATAGTCGCGCGATACTGTGGCAAACCCTGATTCGGTTAATTCAAAGTCAGCAAAAAACTCTACGAACCGTACGTTACCTATGCCCGGCACATCCACTGCGCCATCGCGGGGTATAGGCGGCGAAACAACAGGCTGCCCGCCATTAACCGGCTCGAAGCTGACCCTGATCTCGCGCGCGTTTCCTATCGGCAGAAACTGCGATTGAAAAAAGCGATAGCCGCGATAATCGCCGACATTGTTGAGGTGGACGAGCATCTCCTTGCGTATATCCCCATCTTTTATGGTGATGGAACTCAACCAGTCAATTGTGTTCTGTGCCTCAAGTCCTCCCTCAGGTCGAATAAGCTTTTGCTGAATGTCGCGGCACTCGATCTGAAATGGAAGTATTGCGGAGCCTTCGACAGGTCCTGTAAAACTATCCTGAAGCGTGATGAATTTGTCCGATGATTTGCCCGGTCTGATCTCCATCGAACCGCCCATCCCGTATCGATTGGTCATAAATCCGCCCGTGAAGATCGTCAGCAATGCCACATGGACAACATAAGCTCCTAAACGATTCCAGACGCTCTTCTGAGCAAATACAGTGATTCGACCATTCTCTTCACTTATGCGCCCACGGAAGCCGAGCCTGCGCCAGGCCGCTCGTACATGTTCGGCCAGCGCCTGCGGCTTCTCTCTCGCTTCCGATTCGGTGACAAACATCTGCGCCGAGATGAATTTGGGCGAGGCGGTCAGCTTCGGTTTGACTACGTATTGCCATGCCGCCGGGAATCGATCTATCGATGCAAGAATTATGTTAAGCCCGGTTATGGCAAGAAAGAGTGTGAAGTATCGCGCATGATAGATGTCGAAGAAACCCAGCTTGCCAAAGATCAATCGCTTCGACGGCGTGAGCGTTTGATAATACCTCTGAAACCCCTCGACATTTATCTGCATGACTATCATTCCGATCATGCAGCAGGTAAGCAAAAGCCCCAGCATCACCAGGCCGAAGCGCACAGAGCTTAAAAGGCCCAGAATTTTATCCAGTGGCGATTCGCCTTTTTTTGCGGCAACTTTGACAGTCGGAGCAACAGGCGTGGCCTGAGCCTCAGTGTTCATTTCCGATTCGCTAGTTGACATAATTCCTACCTGAAATCGGGCGTGTAAAACCTTATTCAAATTTATAAAAATTCTTCCGGATCACTGGAATTCTACAAGTGCCATTCTTACCTGTCAACGAATCGTCTACGCAGAATATGCAGAGTATGTTGTACTACTGTTATATTTGATCAGACTGTCAGAAAACGCGTCAGTCCAATATTATTTTTTCGGTTCCGAAGGTCTAAGCTCAACCCGGCTCGACAATGCTCGTGAATTACTCTCAAGCAGATTCACAACCACATCCGCAACATCCTCAGGCAACAATTTCCAGGTAACAGTGGGGTCCTGCTCCCCGCTCCGGCCAAAGCCTGTGTTGACAGAGCCAGGCATCACATAGCTCACACGTATGTGATCGTAACGAACCTCCTGCATCAAAGCTTCCGAAAATCCGATCAGTCCGAACTTGGAAGCGCAGTATGCGGCCCCGCCCGCAAACGCCTGCTTGCCCGCCAGACTCCCTATGTTGATGATGTAGCCCCCTCCGCGCGCTTTCATTATTGGCAGAGCTTCATGGCAACAATAAAACAGGCCCGAAAGATTCGTCTCTATCGTGGCATCCCACTCTTCAACAGGCATCTTTTCTACATTACTGTGCGAGCCGATCCCTGCGTTGTTGATCAGTATGTCGATTCCGGAAAATGCTTTGTCAGCCGCCGCGACCATCAATCGCACTTGCTCATAATCTCCCACGTTTGTCGCATTCCCCTTGATACTGTCGCCATATACCTGTGCAAGCTCCACGATTGACTGCTCGACCTCCACCTTCCTTCGCGCGCAAATAAAGACCGATGCTCCCCTCTCAAGTAATGCGCGCGTAATCGCAAGCCCGATCCCCCGCGTACCCCCTGTCACAATTGCTTTCCTGCCTTTCAGACTCATGTTCTTCAACACTTCCCTTCCCGATCTGCCAGCCTGCCTGTACTCCTTATCCCATACACGCGATAAATACCTTTCGTTATCAGACTCATAGGCGATGGCGATTCGGATGTTTTGATGCAAGCTCGATTTTATACGCAATCAGCCGATGAACGAATAGCCCAGACGACGAGCGAGCCTGTAAACCAGCGGTATGGGCAGCCCTACTACATTGAAATAATTGCCTGCAACCTCTTCGACAAAGAGGCTGCCCAGTCCCTGTATCCCATAGGCCCCGGCCTTGTCCATAGGCTCGCCACTGTCTATGTACCACTCTATCTCTTTATCCGTGAGCTGCGCGAATCGCACCAGAGTCTTGTCGTAATCGGCAACCTCGCGCCGCGTGGCTATATCATATAGAGCCACTCCCGTCATCACGGCATGCCAGCGACCCGATAATTGCCGCAACATCTGCTCCGCATCCTCTTCATCCTCAGGTTTGCCGAGCACGCGCCCGTCAAGCACGACTATTGTATCCGCACCGATTACAAGCCCCGCCTCGCGTTTGCGAGCCACAGCGATAACTTTAGCGCGCGCCAGGCGTATGATATAATCCGGTGGTGCCTCATCCGGATGAAGCCGTTCCTGAATATCGCTCGGCGCAATCTCGAACTCGACTCCGAGGGTTTTCAATAGGTCGGCGCGCCGAGGGGAAGAAGAAGCTAAGATTATCGATGTATTTTTTTCCGGCATTTTGATCTGTCTTACGAGCGATGGGGCTTTTATGATTCCGGCTGAATCCGTGTTTGATGCCCGATTCAGCTTCGATTCTGTTTAATTCGGAGGTTTCCTTTGCGCCGCAAAATATCGCTGATTCTCATCGTGGCATTCGTAGCCGCTCTTTCAATTCTTAATAATGGATGTTCACAGTCGGAACCATCCGAATCGGATGATAATACTGTGAGCTTCGACTTAAACGACCCGAAAATCAAGGAGCGATTGGGCCAGGATGACGGTTACGCCTTCGCCATTATGTATGGCGCGGATGTCCACGGCAGCCTCGAAACATGTGGCTGACCGAGCCACCCTATGGGTGGACTGGCACGGCGTGTCAGCTATATTAAAGCATTCAAACTGAGGTCGAACCTGGAGGTTCCGGCTCTCTTTGTCGACGCAGGCAATCTGTTCACCGATGACCGCTTTGCCGCTGACCGTCTTCCCGCTGAGGTTATGACAAAAAATAAGTGGGTAGTCAAGGGCTATGGCGACTTTCATCAGGATGCTGCCAACATCAGCTATGGTGATCTTCCATACGTCCGCGAACTCTTCAGCAAGGACGGTTTTGAGAAGCGTGTTGAAGAGAATCCCTTCATAGAGCGCCTCGTGTCGGCCAACATACATCCAACAGATGACCAGCACAGAGCGCCTAACCCCTATATCATTCGCGAGATCACTCTATCGCGCGGCGTTCCCGGCAAGAGGCTGAAAATCGGCATTGTCGGTTTCACGGAAGGTAAACCGACAGGCCCCAATCAGCGCGAGTTCCTATATGCCGGTTATCGAATCGAAGACCCGTTTGAGGCCGCTAAGAGAATCATCCCTGAGCTGAAGCAAAAAGTCGATTTCATCATAGCCCTGGCCTATATGCCGCAGGACATGACTCCGCGACTGGCGTCTGAAAATCCCGACATCGATACGATAATCGGCGCAAGACAGGTCAATAATCAAAATGAAGTCCAGCACTTCAACCGCGCAACGATCACCTATGCCTACAACCAGACTAAATACCTCGGCGATCTGCGTGTCTACCTGCGCGAAGACGGAAGCATCGAAAATCAGGTGAACCGCTTCATCGGCCTCGACTCCGATATTCCGGATGACCCGACCGCTGTTGAAACCGTCACGGCTGCTCACACCGAATTCACAAACGCTCAGAAAGTGGAGATGAATACCAACGCTCCACCTCCGATGCAAAATATCTCGTCCGATTCTCCTTTTGTAGGCGCGGCGACCTGTGCCGCCTGTCACTCTGAACAGTATTCCGTATGGGAAAAGAGCGGCCACTCGCACGCGATGGCTACGCTGGAGAAAAAGAATCAGCAGTTTGACAACGAATGCGTCCGCTGCCACGTAGTAGGCTTCGAGAAGGGCGGGTTTCAAACGCTTCTTACTACGCCGCAACTCGCAAACGTTCAGTGCGAAGCCTGTCACGGGCCGGGCCGCGCGCACTCGACAGCCCCTGCAAAGGGGTACGGGTTTATGGCGACTCCCGACGGTTGCGTCCAGTGCCATACACTGCCGAACAGTCCCGATTTCAACTTCGAGACTTACTGGCCAAGGATCAAACATTGAGGGTCGAATATTAGCGACAAAAATGCTGGTAAACCTCATAAAGCTGCTGCCTAAGATGCTTCGCCAGGTCGGCGACACGGATGAAGCTCGCCAGCACGCTGTCTTTGCAGCCTGGACGGCTGCCGTCGGCAGTCAGGTGCGCAAAGCCACTATGCCTGTTCGCCTCGAAAGAAAGACCCTCGTCGTTGCCGTCGCCGATGACACATGGCGCATTCAATTGAGACGTATCAGCGGACAGGCTCTCTTCAAACTGAACTCGTTGCTCGGCGCTCCCACGGTTACGACAATCGAGTTTGTTATTAATCCGGATTTGATTGTGCGCGAAACTGCCAGAGTTCACGAAATTACCTTTATCGCCCCCGACCAGCAGGCTCTGCCTCTGAAGGCGGACGCAGAAAAAATCCCTGACCCGGAGATTCGCGATGCCTTTCTGCGCGCCGCCGGAAAATGTCTCGAAAGAAGGGCGAAATGACTGCTACCGAAAAAGTGAATCCCGAAAAATCGAGTCCCGATGCAGTAATCGAAATAGCCGGATTGACAAAGGATTATGAAGTAGGGTTCCTTAAGAAGAAAAAATCACGAGCGCTTGACCATCTGACTCTGGATGTCAATCGCGGAGAGATATTTGGCTTCCTCGGCCCGAACGGCGCAGGCAAAACCACTACGCTGAAGCTGCTTTTGCGGCTCATCTATCCAACTGAGGGAACGGCCCGCATACTGGGACATTCGATTGATGATGTAGACACGCGCGCGCGCATTGGTTACCTGCCGGAAAATCCCTACTTCTACGATTACCTCTCAGGGCGCGAGTTGCTCGAATACACCGCTGCCCTCTTCGGCATGCAAAAAGCCTGCGCGCGCCAGAAAGCGGTCGAACTTCTCGCGATGGTCGGACTCGAACCTGCGCGCGCAGACCGCCAGTTGAGAAAATACTCAAAAGGTATGCTTCAAAGAATCGGCATCGCTCAGGCCCTCGTCAACGACCCCGAAGTGGTCTTTCTCGATGAGCCTATGTCGGGCCTCGACCCCATTGGCCGCCGCGAAGTGCGCGACCTGCTGCTCGTTTTACGAAAGCAGAACAAGACTGTCTTTTTTTCATCACATATACTCTCAGACGTGGAGGCGCTCTGTGATCGCGCCGCGATTCTTTCCAGAGGTAAGCTTGTTCGCTGCGGCACCGTCGAAGAGCTGACCGGGAATGATGGCTCATCAGTTGAAATCGTGGCCATCGGCATAGATATGTCCGCTCTCGAACGATTATCCGCCTCCATTGCAAGTCTGATTTCTACAACTTCGACTCCAAACGGCGTGCATATAGTGCTCGGCGACGAAAGCGATGTGGACGCCCAGCTCGCAATTATTCGCAGGCTGGGGGGAAAGCTCGTTTCGATAAATCCGAAACGCCGGTCGCTTGAAGATATTTTCTCAAGCACCGAACAACCCTCATAAACGATTCTATGCATTTTAAAGTGACAATTATCGCGGGCTTGATTCTTGCCTCCCTGATCGCACCGGTCCCTACAGACTTGAATTCCCTGATCGATGGGCTGCAAAACAAGTATTCCCGAATGCGCGGCCTCGAAGCCCAGTTCACGCAGGTTTACAGAGGCCCGGACGGGCGCGTGTTACGCGAAGCTGGCCGCCTCCTGCTCAAACGACCCGGCAAGGCGCGATGGGAGTACACGCAGCCCGAAAAGAAACTCTTCGTCTCCGATGGAAAAAATATCTTCTTCTACGTCGAAGGCGAAAGCCAGGCCACACACACTTCGGTGAAGGAATCCGCCGATCCACAGATTCCCTTTCTGTTCCTGCTCGGACGGGGAAATCTGCGACGCGATTTTTCCAGCATCGAAACTGTTGACGAGCGGCCCGCAGCGGCTGGCAACCTCGTTTTGAAACTTGTGCCCAGACGCGCGCCCGAAGAGTTTAAGCAGTTACTTGTAGAGGTTGATCCTTCGTCGTTCGAGGTGAAACGAATGGTTATATTTGAGCGGGGCGGCGCAAGAATGGATTTTCTTCTCTCAAATGTGCGCGAAAATTACGTCGCCCCCGATAGCCAGTTCCAGTTCTCTCCTCCGCCCGGCGTCACACTGAAGAAAGCACAGTAAAGATTCAATTCAACTTGAGCGCGTATGGCTCGATCCTCATGTGCATAATTTCCGACTTGTCTGGAGCTTTGTCAATCGATACGTCAATCGAAAGCGATTCGCCCGGGGCGAGCGAGCCTCGCTTTTCCGGGATGACACTTATGATCTTCTCTTTCAACGTCTCGCAGTTGAACCCAAACAGCACCATTCGCATCTGAAGCCCGACGAGGGTTCGATCACCCCCATTCCTGATGTTGCACAGGATGCGCACATACTTACTGTTGAGGTTCGCATATTCGCCCGTTCTCTTATCATTCTCTGTGATAAGGATGTTCGGCGCGTAGGCTTGCGCCTCTGTCTGCGGGACGTTTTGCGGCGGGCAGGGCATCTTTTCAAATTCCGGCTCTGATTCCGGATATGCCTGGCTCACGGGACTGACCGGGTCCATCTCTACCTTAGCCGCAGGTTTCAGTCTGGTCACGGCAACGATCAATACGATCACCGCAAGTACCGCGATGCCGCTCAGGATCATAATCGAGCGCGAGCGGTCTTTCTCTATTTTTCCGTTGGGTTGCTCGAACATCCTCTTACGCTCCAATCGTCATCTGCCCGATCAACAAGGTTGGCGATACAACGCTGCCGCGAAAATCCAGATCATTGCCGATCATCTCTATCGAGTTCAGCATCTCTTTCAGATTGCCTGCTACGGTTACGCCCTGCACGGGAAAGGTTAATTCACCGTTCTCAATCCAGATCCCGGACGCGGACCTCGAATAATCGCCCGTCACAGTGTTCACGCCGAAGCCTATCAATTCGGTAACATAAAATCCTTTCGCAACCGATTTGATTATCTCTTCCGGTGAATATGGTCCTGGCTCTATGTATAGATTACCCGATTCGACAGTCGGCGCGCCTATCAGCCCGCGCCCTGCGTTGCCCGTCGATTTCATACCGAGCTTGCGTGCCGTGTAGGTGTTGAGCAGGTAGTTTTCAAGCACCCCATCGCGAATCACAACTGTACGCCGCGTCGGCAAGCCTTCGTCATCAAAGGGTCGCGATCCCAGCTCGCCCTTTAAAGTCGCATCATCGGTGACGGTCACGCGCGCATTGGCTATTCGCTCGCCCAGACGCCCGACCAGAAAACTCGCTTTACGAAAGATCGATTCACCTGAGACTGCGCGAAAAATATCGCCTACAAGATCGCGCGCCATGTTCGGTTCGAGAACCACAGGCACAACCTGTGTCGGCACAGACTTACCGTGGAGCTTGCGCAATGTGCGCTTTGCAGCCATCACGCCTATCGCTTCGGGGCTGTCCAGGTCCGAGAGCTTGCGCCGGACATCATACCAGTAATCGCGCTGCATCCTGACGCCATCCGTCGCAACGGGCACAGCCGCAAGCGAAAGCGACGTGCCGCTGTACTCTCCGGAAAATCCGAGCGAGTTCGCAAGAATTATAGTACCGCTCGCCGTATCCAGCCCCCCGCCGTCAAAGTTTATTATCGAATCCGAGTAGTCCTGCGCCGCGCGCTCTGCCCTCAACGCCATCTCGATCTTCTCTTCCGTGGTAAGAGCATCGACCGCCTCGTCGTATAAATCGAGATCCGGGATTGATCGGGCAAACTCTGAAGGGTCGGGCAGATACAGGCTCTCATCAGGAGATGTTGCGCGCGCCAGTTCGATGGCTTCATCGAGAAGCGCAAGCACGGAATTACGCGAAAAATCCGATCCTGAAACCGACGCCTGACGGCCATCGATCAAGACCCTCAGCCCAAGCCCCTGATCCGTGGATTGCTTGAGTTTTTCGACCTCGCCGAGCCTTACGCCTACGTCGAATTCCGTGCGCCTTCTCATTATCACTTCGGCGGCGCTGGCTCCGCGTTTGACTGCCGCCTGCGCCAGTTCCATCGCCGATTCTTTGGTTAGTTCAAATTTCATCTTTGCGTGCCGCCGACTGTCATCTCGCTTATTTTTATCGTCGGTATGCCAACGCCGACCGGCACGCTCTGACCTTCCTTGCCGCACATGCCTACGCCTGAATCAAGCTCAAGGTCATTGCCCACAGCCGTTACCTTTTTCAAAGCCTCAGGCCCTGTGCCCCTGAGCGTCGCCCCCTTGACCGGAGCCGTCACCTTGCCGTCTTCGATCAGATAAGCTTCCGATGCCGAGAATGCAAACTCACCGCTCGTGATGTCAACCTGCCCGCCGCCGAATTGAACGGCGTAAAGCCCGCGCTTCACGGAGCGAATGATGTCGTCGCGGCTCGATTCGCCTGACAGCATAAAGGTGTTCGTCATGCGCGGCAGCGGCATGTGCTTATAACTCTGGCGGCGTCCGTTGCCCGTGCGTTCGGATTTCATCAATCCTGAATTCAGGTAGTCGCTCATAAAGCCGCGAAGTATGCCGTTTTCGATCAGTACCGTGCGACTCGTCGGCTGACCTTCATCATCTATATTGAGCGACCCACGGCGTCCGGGAATCGTTCCGTCGTCTACGACCGTGCATAGTTCTGAGGCGACGCGTTGCCCGATCAATCCCGAAAAGGCAGACGATTGCTTGCGATTGAAATCCGATTCAAGCCCGTGCCCTACCGCTTCGTGAAGCATGATGCCGGGCCAGCCCGGGCCGAGCACGACCTCCATCTTTCCCGCTGGCGTCGGCACAGCCTCCAGTTGAATTATGGCCTGCCGCGCGGCTTCGTTGCCAAAGTATTCCGGCGTCAGCGTATCGTCAAAAAAGTCGATGCCGACTCGCCCCCCTCCGCCCGAACGCCCGACCTGAAGATTGCCGTCATCATCGGCTATGCAGGAGATCGCGAATCGCGCGAGCGGCTGCGTGTCGCCGACAAGTCGGCCATCCGATGTTGCGATCATTACATATTTCATTTCGTCGGCTATCGTGGACTGGACTTCGCGTATGCGTCGATCAAAGCCGCGCGCAACCTGATCGGCCTTCCTCAGCAATTCGATCTTTCTGGCAAGCTCGACAGACGAAACAGGCGTCTCCACAGGGTAGAGATTCTGCGTATTTGGAGTCGCGTTGACGCCCACCTGTTGAGTTGTGCCGCCGCTGCGCGCAATGTGGCTTGCCGTCTCTGCCGCGCGGCGAATCGTGTCATAGGCTATCTCGTCCGTGTAGGCATAGCCGGTCTTGTCGCCTATGATCACGCGCACGCCGACGCCCTGTATCACGGATTTGGCGGCTGATTTGATTATCTGCTCTTCTATGTTTACGCCGTTTCCCACTCTATACTCAAAGTAGAGGTCGGCGTAATCTCCGCCGCGAGCGAGCGCTGTTGCAAGCAACTCGTCGATCTGAGTCGTGGTCAGACCGTATCTGTTCAGAAAGAATTTTATCGCGTCATTTTCCATTGTAGTTATTCCCGCCGGAAAGCATTCAAAGCTTCCGGCTGTTTAAAACGGATGTCGGATTGCCTATGGTTTATCTCCAAGATGCAGTGCGGCAACTCCCCCGAATAAATTGTAATATCTGGCGCTTGAAAAACCAACCGCTCGCATCATACCAAGCAGTCTTTCCTGATCAGGGAATTCTTTGACAGAGTCGGGCAGGTACTGATACGCGAACCCTGAGCCGGATACCCAATTGCCTATCAGGGGAAGCAGCCTGGTGAAATAAAAATTGAACAGGTGTCTGAGCACAGGCGTCTGCGGATGCGAAAACTCCAGCACAGCCGCCCGCCCCTCAGGCTTGAGCAGCCGATGTATTTCACGAAGCCCGCCTTCGACCGATTCAAGATTCCTCAACCCGAACGCCATCGTCACCACATCAAATGACTCGTCTGCAAAAGGAGAGTGGAGCGCATCGCCTTCGATTATCGAAATATTTCGAGCCGACGCGCGAACCTTCGCGAGACTGATCTCAAGCATCGGATGGCAGAAATCGACCGCGAACGTCTCAGCAATCTCGCCAAGATTCAATGAAAGATCGCCCGTCCCGCAGCAGAGGTCGAGCGCTACTGCGTCCGTGTGATTCAAACGATCTGCAATCTTTTTGATCGCGAACCGCCGCCATCGCCTGTCAATGTTGAGCGAGAGCGCGTGATTGAGAAAATCGTAACGCGGCGCGATCTCCGCAAACATCGAGCGAACGCGAATGGATTTGCTCTCCGGATTCAGATTGTCTGTTTGTGGTCCCATCGAAGTCGAGTCGGCTACCTCAGAACCGTAACCGTCCCAAGCTTCTTCATCAATGGTTCGAGTTTGGCAGCAGGACCCGCAATCACCGTGACCGCCGTTTGCAACTTCAAATAATTCTGCGCGGCTCGCTGCACATCGCCGGGCGTCACGGCATTGACCCGCTCGGCAAAATTGATCAGATAGTCGCGGCCCAGTCGATACGTCTCGATGTCGAGCATGACCTCCGCCACTCCGTCTGTCGTCCTGAGCCGTTCGCCCATCAGCGAAATCAATTTCGCTTTTGCGACCTCGACCTGCTCGATTGCGGGCTGACCCGATTGCAGCCTCGTCATCTGATCAAGGCTCGCTTGAATCATCGCGGGCAGATCATCTGTCGCCGCTTTGATCTTTATAATAAGCGGGCCGGGCAGCAGTCGAGCCTCAAGCTCCGTCTCTATCGCTGCCCCTGCGCTGTTTGCCGCAAGCCTCGTATTAACCTGACTGAGCACTTCCAACATAATCACCGCAGCGAAATAATCATCCGCGCGCCTCGAAGGCCCGATCAGAGCAAGCGCCGCGCGGGCAGTCGTCGCGTCAGGTCGGTCAATGATGAAAAGTCGTGGAGCGTTTTGAGCCTCAGGCGGGCGGAACATGGCAGGCACGATCTCGCTTTTTTTCCATGACCCCAGTTTTTCACGAGCCGCCTGCGTCACAAGCTCTGCTGTAGCATCGCCCGTCACCATCAGGGTCGCGTTGTTGGCGATGTAGAATCGTTTGTGGAAATAGGTCAGGTCGGCTCGCGCGATCTGCGAAATGGATTCGGAGGTGCCGCGCGCGGGCCTGCCAAAGGGATGGCTGCCGAATACCGCTTCGATTCCTTTCCTTCTGACTGCTTCCGCGTCATCCAACTGCTGCGCTTTTACTGTCGCAATCTGCTGCGCCTTGAGCGCATCCAGCTCTTTTTGATCGAACGAAGGATTCACGACAAGGCGGTTGAACAGGTCGAAGATTGAATTGAGCGAATCCGAAGGGCCGCTGATCGCAAATTCAGTCGTATCCCATCCCGATGTCATCGCTATCGTCAAGCCGAATTGCTCAGCAGTTTCCGATACATTTTTGGCGCTCAGCCCCGCTCCCCCCTTGAGCACCATCTCCGCCGTCATACCCGCAAGCCCGCCTTTGCCTGCCAGATCGAACATGGCCCCGCTGTTGATCCGCAAACGCGCGGTGACGGTCCCTGTGCCCGGCTGCTGCATCGTTATTAATTGCAAACCGTTCAGGAGCGAATCGCGCTTTGCGATGGGCAGAGCGAACGGCGAGACCTGCTTGGTGCCGGTCGATTGATTGAAGGCCGACGCATGAGGGCAAAACAAAAACAATGTAGCGCAAGCCAGCGCCATCAACTTCTTAAACAGCAAAGATACCTCCAAAAGCACAGCGAATTGGGGGGCAAATCGAGTGTAACGATTGAGTATAGAGACCGTCAACCTTTCATGCTATACTGCATCCGCTGCCCCCACCCCTGTAGACTCAAACAGAAACCAGCTTCCCGATCGAGACCCGACGGCTGCTGTCGGTTTTCATTGCTGCGATGCCAATTTAATGGGAGATTGATATCGATGTTTTGTCCTAGCTGCTCAACCCAGGCGAATGAAGGGGCAAAGTTCTGCAAATCCTGCGGGATTAATCTCAACGTGATCACGCAGGCCCTAAACGGTGGAGTCGTAACGAGCGACCCTGCGCGCGACCGCGAATTCAAGCGGGCGCGAAAACAGATAAGCGACGGCATTCATGGAGCGGCTGTCGGCGCGGCGCTTCTGATCGCCGCTGCCCTTCCCTACATATTGATGCGCCTGATCGGGATGCCGATGAACCCATATGTCTACACGCTCTCTCTGGCGCTGGCGCTCGGCGGCCTGATCAAGCTCTTTCGCAGCATAGGCAGCATCATTGACGCGAAGGTGGGACCAAGGCTGCTCGACCCTGCGCTGCAACCGCGCAGCACGGGCGGGTTGAACTCCGCGCAGATTACTCCGACATCAAACGGCAAAAACAGCCAGCGCCTTGTCGCTGACCCGGGCCGTCTGCCCGCAAGCACTCGACCAGTCTCTGTCGAAGGCGGCGTGAATCTTTCCTCTGCTCTTTCTACTCCGCCCGACGAACCCATCATCAGACAGGGCACAGGGCGAATCAATCGCGAGCACTCAAGCCCGCTCAGAAGATTGGAAAAAGAAGACGAGCTTATGTCGAAGCTTAGAAATTAGGAGCCAGAGGTCAGAGATCATTGAATCTGCGGAAATCATATTTGAGATTTCAGATGACTTATCGCTGACCTCTACTTTGACTTTATCTCCGTCCAGAATCTGTCATATATATTGATCGCCTCTCCTATCTCTTCTATCAACTCGCAGCGTTCGAGCGCGTCCGGCGGCGGATAGGCGGCTTCATTCACAAGCAGGTCGGGCCGGATGAACCCTCGCGCCGCAAGGCTCGGCGATGAATACCCTGTTCCATTTGCAATATCTGCGGCAACACGCGCTTCCAGCACGAAGTTTATAAACTCCAGCGCAAGCTCTTTGTGCGCAGCGCCTCGCACAATGCACAGGTTATCTACAAAAAACGTGCATCCTTCCTTTGGGATCACATAACCGATGTCCGGGTTTTCGACCATAGCCTTTGCTATCTGCCCGCTGTAGCCCTGCACTATCCATGCATCTCCCGACAACAACAACTGATCGAAGCCGCCGCTGTCATAAGCTTTCAAAAGCGGCTTCTGCTCTTCAAGCAGCCGCGCAGCCGCTTCGATCTCGTCAGGGTTCGTGCTGTTTAGCGATTTACCCATAAACTTGAGCGCCGCCCCGATTGTCTCCCGCACATCATCGAGCATGGCAAGACGGTCTTTATATCTGCCGTCCCATAACACAGCCCAGCTATCTATCGGCCCTTCGATCTTGTCTTTGCGATACGCGATTCCCGTCGTGCCCCACATATAAGGCACAGAGTATTGATTCATCGTGTCGTAGGCGAGGCCGACGAATTGGGGTGCGAGGTTTGAAAAGTTCGTTATGCGGTCGCGGTCAATCTCTTCGAGCAATCCCTGCCCTTTCAAGACCGTCACCATGTAATCCGACGGCACGATGATATCGTAACTCGCGCCGCCCGATTGCAGCTTTGCAAGCAGCGCTTCGTTTGAATCATATAGCTCTACGTTCAGCTTCGCATCAAATCGGTTCTCGAATTCCGCTATTACATCCTCAGGCAGGTAGTTCGACCATATGTAAATGTTCAACTGGCCGCCGCGCGCGCTGCGCCCCGCTCCCCCAAGCGCAAACAACGCAAGCAGGATTACTGCGCACGCTCCTGCGCCTATAGTCGAGCGAGACATTCGCCCCCGTGACAATCGGTCCGATACGAAAACAAGTAAGACCGTCACAACCAGAAGCGCCGTCGATATGGCGTTTATCTCCGGCGTCACACCTGTCTTCACCATCGAATATATCTTCAGCGGCAGCGTCGCGGCTCCCGGCCCTGCAACGAAGCTCGTTATAACGTAATCATCAAGCGATATTGTGAATACCAGTAACGCGGCAGAAATAATCGCAGGAAGAATCAAAGGAAGTGTAACTTTTAAAAATGTCTGCCACCGCGTCGCACCCAGATCCATTGCGGCTTCCTCAAGCGAGGGGTTCAAGCCTGCCGCCCGCGCGCGCACTATGAAGACGACGTATGAGATCGAAAAAGCAACATGCGCCGCAATGATTGTGCTGAGGCCGAATGCTATGCCAAGCGTGCCGAATAACCCTGCGGTCGCAAACCCTATGACGATTTCCGGAATGATGACCGGTAGAAAGACCAGCGCTTCGGCTGCGCGTTTGAGTCTCACACGGTAGCGCGTTAAAGCAAGCGCGGCGGCTGTGCCTATGAGGGTTGAAATTGCCGTGGTAAAAAATCCGATGATCAGGCTCGCCCTCAGCGAGGCAATCAATTCTTTGTCGTTCCACGCAAGCGCGTACCATTTCCACGTGAACCCGCTCCAGATGGTGCTGAAACGTGAGCTGTTGAATGATAAGATCACAAGCACGATGATTGGCGCATAGAGAAAGATAAAAACCAGAGTCGTCATCAGGCTCAATGACGATGGAATCAGGTTTGATCTCTTGCTTGTTCGCACGACGCTTGAATAATGTTTGCGCATGGGTTGATTAGTCAAGAATCCTGCGCACTTTGCCGTCCCCGTGTTTGACACTAATATACTCGCGTTCTAGAATTGCCATTCGATGGAAGGCAAGGAGAACGATCATTGACGATACCGGGCAGCTTTCCTTTTTTTCTGATTCAGACTACACCAACTCAAAGCAGCGCCTTAAGCGACCTATTGCTTCGGGCCAGCCCCATTGCCAAGGCTGTGCTCATCATTCTGTTGCTGTTTTCAATCTATTCGTGGTCGATCATCATCACGAAATGGCTGTGGCTGCGAGGCGCGGAACGAGCTGTGAAAGAGTTTCTGTCGCGATTTCGAGACGGCGCGAAACTGACGGATCTTTATTCGGAATCCGGCGCTGAAAAACCAAACCCCGTCGCTCGCGTATTCAGGGCAGGCTTTGACGAGATAACCAGTCAGGCGGGCGAACGCGGTGGCCGCGTGCGAAGCCTCGATTCCCTGAACCGTGTGCTGCAATCGGCAACTATCGCAGAAGTCACTCAGATGGAGCGAAGCTTGAGCTGGCTTGCAACCACGGCCAACGCATCGCCGTTCATAGGTCTTTTCGGAACGGTCGTCGGGATTATCATCGCTTTTCAGGGGCTCAGCACGGCGCAGGGGTCTTCCATTCAGGCGGTCGCGCCCGGAATAGCCGAGGCCCTGGTCGCTACGGCTGCCGGAATCGCCGCGGCAGTACCGGCTGCGATCTTTTACAACTTCTTTCTGAACAAGATCAAAGCAATAACAGCGACTCTTGATCGGTTTTCTCTTGAGCTTTTAAACCTTGTCGAGAAACATTACATCAAAGCCGATGTATAACTTTGAATTTGCAATCCCGGTTTCGAGATAACCCGTATGGCATTTACAGATCAGCGAGGACGCACCCAATCATCGCTTGCAGAGATCAACGTCACGCCGCTAGTCGATGTTATGCTTGTGCTGCTCGTCATCTTTATGGTGACCGCGCCTATCCTGCAAACAGGTATCGATGTCAATCTTCCAAAGACGCGCGAGGGCCGCGCCGAACAGCCAAAACCGAAATCGGTCGTCGTAAGCATTGATAAGGACGGCAATATCTTCCTCAGCACGCAATCGGAAGCAAAACAAGTGAACGTAAACGATCTCCCTGCGTTGCTTACTGAGAAGCTCGGCCAGTCGGGCGAACGCAAAGTCTATGTGCGCGCAGACGGCGAAACCGCTTATCGTATAATCGCGTACGTGCTCGATCTGGCAAAACAGGCGGGCGCAGATGTCAGCCTTGTGACCGAGCCGACTTTGAAAAAGAAATGACCCCGAATCCTCAACACAATTATGATTTCGCCCCTTCGGGCAATTCGCGATTCGGTATCATACTGTCAATCGCGTTCCACCTGATCATCTTCGGCATTCTTTTTTTCTTCACACACAGATTGTTCACAACAGAGATAGTCGCCGCAGGTCCGGGCGAAGGCGGTGAAGGCGGAGGCGGCTCAATCGAGGTCGGCGTTGCAGACCAGTCGGCCATTCTCGGTTTCGCAAAGCCTAAGCCCGTCTCTTACGTAGGCGATAAAGACGACGCGATCAACAACGCGAAAGTCGAAACCGCGCGCCGCGAAGAAGACACGGCGGAAGACGTTCTGCCCCGAACGGAAAAAGATGCCCCCGACCCGAAAGCATTGAAAACGGATCGCCCGGTTGTAGATCAACAGGAAAAAATATTTACAGGCAAAGAAGAGCGCGGGCGCTCGGACAATCCCACGGCGCAGGTAGGTCGCACATACGGCACGGCTACGCCCACAATGACAGGCGGCGTTGGAATCGGCTCCGGGGGCGGGTTTGGAGGCGGGACCGGTTTGCCCGGCGGCTCTGAATACGGGCGGCGCATACAGATGATCTTCAGTCGCAACTACAACCCTGCGCAGGGCGACGAGGCAAACGTTCAGACCGTAATTATCGCGCTTCGCGTATCCCGCGATGGACGGATACTCTCGATTGTAAACGGTCGCGTCGAGACTTCGGCCATCAGGCAGAGAGCCGCTAACGATCTGGTCAACCGCGCGGCGGAACGGGCCGTCATCGCTTCCGACCCGCTGCCGCCTCTGCCCAACGGTTTTCTGCCGGATGCAAATACAGTTTCGTTTAATCTTATCTTTCGCTACCCGAAGTGATATTCTTTGTTTGATAAGGCAATCTCTTATTTCGGTGAAACGACCTCTCAGGTTATGAAGACAAAGTTATCAATCGTTCTTGCATTGCTTCTGTTTGGCGCTTCGATCACACACGCTCAACAGGAAGCCCCTCCTCAGGAAGAGATAAAAAAACAGCTCGGCACGATCATCGTCACGCCCGGCAACGGGCCAAATCTGGCCATCGCGGATTTCGTAGCTCGCTCGGCGGGACTTGACGCGGCGGTTGCCACGTTCAATCAGGTGTTGCTTGCAGACCTGGAATTTGCAGCCGTCTCAGGGATAGTGGGCAAGAGCCTCTACCCAAAATCGCTCGTGCCCGACCCCGCGTCGCTGAAGTTCGACGAATGGAGCCTTGATCCTGTAAAAGCCGATTATCTGGCATTCGGCAACCTGCAAAATTCGGGCGGGCTTTCAGCCGATACATACCTCTTCGATGTCAAAACCAAACAGCAATTGATCGCCTCGCGCCATACGGGAGACGCGCGGCGCATGGCTCACGAGTTCGCCGACGAGATAGTAAAACTGCTCACGGGGCGCGACGGCATCGCTACGTCCAAACTGGCTTACGTCGCGGGCGATTCAATCCGAGCGATGGACTACGACGGATTCAACCAGCGCGGCTTTGCAAGCGACGGCCCAATCGTGCGTTTCCCGCAGTTCTCGCCCGACGGTCGCTATCTGGCATATGTCAGTTATAAGAGCGGCGTCGCCAACATCGTCGTCCGCTCGGCAGAAGGCGGACTTGTGGGCGGCACAAACTACAACTCCACGACGACCTCTCCGTCGATCTCGCCGGGCGGCCAGCTTGCGTTCAGTTCTGCGCTCGCCAACGACGGCTCGATGGAAATATATGTATCGAATCTTGATGGCTCAAGCCCGCGCCGCCTTACCAGAACTCAGAAAGGTATAAACATCTCTCCGCGCTGGAATCCGCGCACGGGGCGCGAGATAGCTTTCATCTCCAACAGAGGCGGCTCGCCGCAGATTTATGTGATGGATTCGAGCGGCTCGAATCAGCGACCGCTGATCGCGCGCGGCGGGCATTCGGATTCGCCTTCGTGGTCGCCCGACGGTCGCTACATAGCGTTCACTTACGGGGGCGCTGGAAGTTATCAAATATTCGTAGCAGACGTAGCCTCAGGGCAACTGCTGCAACTTACGTCGCAGGGGCGAAACGAAAGCCCTACATGGTCGCCCGATGGTCGCCACCTCGCGTTTCAATCTAACCGTTCGGGACGTTGGGAGATTTGGCAAACACATATCGACGGCACGGGCCAGCGCCAGATAACACGCGGCGGTGGCCGTCTGCCCACATGGGGAAAGTAAACTGAAAGGAGTTTTAAGATGGCAATCAGGGTTTCGCGGTTCCTCACAGCGATCTTCATCGCAGCTATCTTGATCGGCGCGGTCGGATGCAAGAAGCCGAAGGTTCAATTGCAGGTCTCGCGCGATAAGATTCAACAGGGTGATGATGTGAGCGTAAGCTGGACATCGAAAGACGCAAAGAGCGTCTCCATAAACGGTGAGACGGTCGATAAAAACGGCTCGAAGATTTATAAGCCCGACAACACGACTACCTTTATGGCTGTCGCAAAGCGGGGCAGCAAAGAGGCTCGCGACAGCCGCGTTGTCGCCGTAAATCCGCGCCCCCCGCGCCCCGGCGTCCGCATCTCTTTAGATAAGGATGCGATAACGCGCGGGCAGAGCACGACGCTCCGGTGGAGTTCGACCAACGCAGATCGCGTTGAAATCACGGACCTCGGCACAGTGCCCGGCACAGGCACGCGCGTTGTCAGCCCTTCACAATCGACAACCTATACGGCAAGCGCCATGAGCGCGGGCGGATCCGAAACGGCTTCGACACGATTGACCGTCACAGAAGAGACGACAGTCACTCCATCCGAGACGCGAGCCAGAACAAATTCGACCAGCCCGACAATCGCGGCACTATTCAATCAATGGGTGCAGCCTGTCTATTTCGATCTCGATCAGTCGGAACTGCTGCCCGACGCAAAAGACAAATTGCGCCGCGCCGCGCAGTGGCTGGCCGAGTCGCCTAACAGATCAGTAGTTTTTCGTATCGAGGGAAACTGCGATTCGCGCGGGACAGAAGAGTACAACATCGGGCTTGGCGAGCGCCGCGCTCAGGCCGCGCGCGAGTTTCTCGTATCATTAGGTATTGAGATCGGACGCATGCAGACCGTAAGTTACGGTGAAGAGCGCGCATCAGGCTCAAGCGAAGGCTCAACACAGTCAGGGTTTGCGCACGACCGGCGCGACGATTTCATCTATGTCAGCGGAGGCACCCCGCCTCGCAATCCTTAGATTAATCTATTCCGGGGGCGATCAAACGATTGATCGCCTCTGTTCGCCTCGCTTACAGTTGGGCTGCGGCTTACGATCAAGAGGAGAGCTTTACATGTCACGGAGAATCATTACCGCCTTTATCCTGATTTTAATAACGATGCCGGGCATTATTACGTCCGCTTACGGCGATCAGAAAGACAAGGACGCGCAACTCAAGCTCGCGCTTGATGAATTAAAGAACGAAATTGTCGTGCTGGGCCGCCAGGTGCGAGCTATGCAGGAAGGCATGGATCGCAACAGCGGGCAGATGACCGCTTTGATCAATCAGATAGTCGATAACGTCAACGCCATTCGACAGGCGCAGAGCCGCGTCGCCGAAGGAAGCGCAAGCGCCATAGGCGAAGTCAACGGATTGGGAGAACGGCTGGGGGGAACGAACCAGCGCATCGACCGCCTGTCCGAGCAGGTGGCCGAATTGAAGAAACTGGTCGAAAATATGCCAAAGCTCCCGACCATGACCCAGATTACACCCGGTAATCCCGATCAGCTATTCGCCGCCGCATACGGCGATTACAGCCGGGGCAATTACGACCTCGCCATAAGCGAGTTCCGCCAGTACGTCGAGACTTATCCGACAAGCGAGATGGCCGACAACGCGCAATACTGGATAGGCGAAGCCCTTTTCGCTAAACGTCAATACAACGAAGCCATCACGGAGCTTGATAAAGTTTCGACGCTATTCCCCAAAGGCGACAAAGTTCCCGGCGCGCGGTTCAAGAAAGGAATGGCCCTGACAGAGATGGGACAGGCCGATGCAGCACGCGCAGAGTTTCAGGCCCTGATAAAACTCTATCCCAGAAGTAATGAAGCGGCGCTCGCCAAACAGCAACTCGGCGAACGGTAAATCACCGCATGATCGAAGTAAAAGCCCTGAAAGGGCGAAATTCAATAGCCCGGCGCATCGCGCCGGATATGATTGCCACATCACACAAGCCCTGTAAGGGCGAAATAAATCAGTTGGTTTATTTCGCCCTTACAGGGCTTGTAGTTTCTCTTGATGCAAGACACAGGGCGATGCCCTGTGCTATTGAATTTCGCCCTTTCAGGGCTGATTACTATGTCGAATTCACGTTAATTCTAAGGCTGCGATCTGGCGCTTTTACGATTCGCTGCTTCTTTGGATTTAGGGAAACTCACGAGATTCGCTATCAGCCTGTAAGCGCCGGGCACGCCCTGTGGCAACTGGCGAAACCACGCATAGGCAGTGTAAATGTAATATCCCTTGCCGTATTGCGCGATCAGTTCCCCGCCCTGTTTATCAGTTTCGCCCGCATCCCTGCTTGAGAGCAGCGGCTTGAAATTGGCATCCCACTCGCTGAAGAAATACGCGCCACGCTCCTGCATCCAGCCCTCGAAGTCGCGCGCTGTGATCTTATTCGGATAATTGAAGAGCGGGTGTGACTGGTCGAGCACTGTCACAGCGGCGCGTTCGTCAGTCACGCGGTCGGGCATTCCCCGCGCCATCTTGACTGGAAATGGTGTGAAGTTGCCCGCAGCAATTTCGTTCTTGTTGTATTGTACGATCAGCACGCCACCCTGCTTTACATAATCGAGCAGCCGCGCGTTACCCGCGATAACATCGGGCCTGACCTCATAAACCCGTATGCCTAATACAATCGCATCATAACGGCTGATATCCCCGGACGCGAGTTCTCGCGAATCGATAGTGTGAACGTCAACGTCCATTCGTTTAAGCGCGTTTGCAAAATCGTCGCCTGCGCCTTCGATGTAACCGACTTTCAACCCCTGCGCGACTTTTACGTCCAGCAATTCAGCATCGGCTTTCGCGTCTCGATAAACGAAGCGCGCTTCGGTGTGTGGGTAGGAAATGATCTGGTAACCGCTGCGGTAAGCTCTGCCGTCGAGCGAAGCCATCGCAGAAACCGAGCGACGCGACTCTTTACTGCCCGGCGTAGTTTTCAATACGAACGTAAAGCTTGCCCGCTCGCCTTCCCGTTTGAGATCGAAGCTGGCTTCGGCAGGCGAGATCTGCCACGCGTCTCCCTTTTCCAGCATCACTGAACCGCGTGCCGCTTCTTTCAGATTGTTCGTCACGTAAACCGTAACTTCGCGCGAAACTGAACTGTTCGAGAGCGGATAGACCAGAAAATCAGGCGCAACCGTTATGGATAAGGCAGGCGCTACTTTTACCTCGCGCCTTATCTCGCCGAGCGCCTTATCCGCGAAACGAAACTGCGCGGGCTGTGCGATGATGATCTTTTCTCCGGCTATATCAAGCTCTACGCGTGCGCTGATTGCGGGCTGTGAGTTCGGTTCAATGCCTGTTCCGCCCTTCCCCGGCGAGAACATATCGCCCTTGCGCGGGTTCTTTAACCAGTAAGGCGCTGTCGCTTCCGCATCCGCTGCGACGGTGACTTTATAATCGGTCTGCGAGATAAGGCGGCCTTCGGTCACAGCGCTGTTCTGCTTTTGCTGCGAAGATGTCCAGCCCTGCGGCAAAACGAGAGAGACTGCGCCTGCTGTGACTCTGGCATCGCTGTAACTTTGAACGCTTACGGCAAAGGTTTGACCGGGCGTGACTATTTCATCATCTGCTATGCAGTCGATGACGACGCCCTGCGATTTGGCCAGAGCGTTCGAGAAATCATCTTCTTTGCGCTTCAGCAGAAAGTCCGTGTCATACGACTCCGCGTCGTTTAGTCCGAGCGTCGAAAGCTGCGCGCGAATCTCTCTGATCTTTTTCAACCCGCGAGCAATCACAGACGTGACTGCGGAAGGCGTGAGCGGGTTATATTTCGCTACGGCTTCATCGGCAAACGTCCGGGCTTCGGCAAGCGGTCCCTTTAGTTTCGCTGAAGCCTGCCCGGCAAAATCGCTTATGCCGGTCAGCGTCGTATCGATGTTTTCAAAGATATCCTTCTCTTCTTTCGGTAAGCCGACAGAGCTTTCAAGCAGGCGAAGCTTCGTGTATTGCGGGCCGCGCCTTTCAAGCGCGCCCTGATCCTGCGAGCGGTGCTGGCTGCGGCCCTGCATCGCTATCTCGTAATAGCTTCGACCGAGCAGCGGGTCGAACTGCCCTTTGTTCAGGGTCAGCGTCACGGGCGGCGGCTCCTGTCCTTTCGCCAGTTCTTCGCGCGTCGGCACACGCGAATAAAGCTTTCTGGCTTTCCACGGTCTCAAGCCTTCTGCGATCTGCTCAGGATAACGCGCAGGGTCAGATGCCGCGCGGAACGCTTCCGTAGTTAAGATGCCTGCGGCCTGATGATGGCCGTGCCCGTCGCTCGGCGTGCCCGTCCACGCAGATACGATGACGAGAGGCCGAAAAGTCCGAATGACTCTGACCATATCGCCGAGCACCGCGTCGCGGTCCCATTTCGACAGGGCTTCCGCAGCAGATTTGCTGAACCCGAAGTCGAAGGCGCGGGAGAAAAACTGCTCTGCCCCATCCAGCGCGCGCGCCGCAAGCAGTTCATCCGTGCGAATCACGCCCAGTGTTTCATAAAGCTCAGGCCCTATCAGGTTCTGCCCGCCGTCGCCTCGTGTGAGCGAAAGATAACCGGTGCGCGCCTGTCGGCCTCGCGCCAGATATGCAAGCAACCCGCTGTCTTCATCGTCCGGGTGCGCGCCCGTGTGAAGCAGGCTTCCGATGAAGCCCAGCCGTTTGAGAGCCTGCCCCAGACCAGCTGCACCACGATCTTCGGCGGGCCGCGTGTCCGCGATTGCTCTGGATGAATAAGCCTGATGAGAGAAGATAAAGGAACAGAGTATGAGCGCTGTGATTGCTTTGCGTGTTCGGGAATAATTTCTCACGGGGCCTCCCTGATTGCGGCTTGAATCAATTAGCCTGTTGCGCTGTATCAATGAACGGCCACTCGCGTCGCCGCCTCGCTCTTACGATATATATTATCGTTCCGATGAAGATCAGCAAAATCGCTACCCAGATCGATGATGTGGATTTCGGTCGCATAATCAACACGTAAGCGAAGCCCAGAAATGCCAGCACGGACGGTACAGGGTAGAGCCACATCCTGAACGGTCTGGGCAGATCGGGTCGCCGTATTCTAAGGACTATTACTCCGACAATCTGCGCCAGAAACTGCACGGTAATTCTTATCACTACGAGCGCGGTAATCACATCCTGTAGCTTCAGCAGACAACAAGCGGCGGCAACTCCGCCCATAACCAGCAGCGATACGTACGGGAAACGGTGCTCCGGGTGAACGCGCGCAAAAGGCTTGAAGTAATTGCCATCGACAGCCGCCGCGTACGGCACACGCGAGTAGCCGAGCATAAGAGAGAACACCGACGCGAATGCCGTCCACATTATCAGTAAGCTCGCCAGCACTCCTGCCCAGTTGCCGTAAAGCCGCTGCATGAAGATCGAAATAATATAGGCTCGCGTTCCGTCATTTTCGGGCTTTGCGGTATCGGCAAGCTCCTGCCATGGAACTACGCCGAGTATGCTGATGTTCATCACGATATAGATGGCCGCAACGGCAAGGATGGAGTATATAACCGCGCGCGGGATAGTGTAGCCGGGATTCTTCACTTCGCCGCCAAAGAAACAGACGTTGTAATACCCCCAGTAATCATAAACCGCGACCAGCATCGCCGCGCCGAGTCCCTGAAAGAATTGAAGCGACGGCGTGAATGCGTTTTCCGGGAAACTGAATGCGCGGGATGAGTCGAAGTGCGTCACGCCCGCAAATATCACCCACAAAACCGTCAGCAGAACACCGACCCATAGATATTTTGAGAGCTGCCCAACGATTGTGATCTTTCGGTACAACAGGAAGACCGCTATGGCAACAGTCGCTATCGCAACAAACGTGCCCGCCGTAATATTCAGGCTCGCATTGAGTGAGCCGAGTCGGAACGTGCGCGTAAAAAATGTATGGCCGAGCGCGGGCCAGATATAGCTTGCGTATTGCGACAGCCCTATGCACCCCGACGCAATCGAGAGCGGCGCGCTGAAGGTCAACTGCCAGATGAACAAAAACGAGATGAACCTGCCCAGTCTTTTCGGGTTATAGATCTCTTTCAGATAGCGGTACGAACCGCCTGATCCCGGCAACGCAGCGCCAAGCTCTGCCCAAACCAGTCCATCACACATCACAAGCATCGCGCCGAATATCCATCCGAGCATGGCCTGGGGCCCGCCCATCGCCGCAACTATCAAGGGGATGGTGATAAACGGACCAACGCCTATCATGTCTATCATGTTCAGCATTGTCGCGCTGCCAAGCCCTACGCCTCGAATCAGGTGC
Source organism: Blastocatellia bacterium (assembly GCA_963804815.1). Taxonomy (GTDB): domain Bacteria; phylum Acidobacteriota; class Blastocatellia; order UBA7656; family UBA7656; genus DATEKX01. The sequence continues at coordinate 1,838,458 of CAWDRU010000002.1, forward strand.
GGGTCGCCGCCTGCGGCTTCCGCTTCGCCTGATCCTGCATCCGACGGTTTATCATCCGGGTCTTGCTTGTTTGTCATAGTCGCCATATGAGGTATGTACGATGGAACTGATTTTATCTGTTATTCGGTTTTATGAAAAACCGTGCAACCGCAAACGGGCACGCCGATGTTTCGCGTGTTGCGACAGGCGTGTAGAGTGTAAACCAAAATCGAGCGGGCGAAAAACTAATTCCGTCTTTTACTGACTGATGCGCGGGCCGTTGCGATTGCCTACGCCGGGGTTCTGCCTCGGGTTGACTGGTGTGTTCTGCGTGTTTTCAGGAATGTAAATAAAGACCCATTCATCGTAATCCGTTAGACCATAAAGCGGTTTCAGGGCTGTGCCTTTGCGCTTGGGAGCGACGCCAACTATCGGGATGTTATTTTTGCCCGGCCCCGAACCCGACCCGCCGAAAAGATGCTTGAGCGGGTCGTTCTCCGTATCAGCATCATCGTCGTCGTCATCATCGTCATCGTCGTCGTCGTCATCAAGGTCTTCAGATTTTTGCGGGGGCGTCGGCACAGTCACACCGGGTCTTCCTCCCGGCGACGGACTCTCCTGCGGTTTTGTCGAATCAGAGGGGTTTAATGGCGTGATGGCCTGCGATTTCAGCAGCGGACCGGCCAGCAGTTTATAAGAGGTAGGCACAAAAATATTTGATTCGGCTTCAAAAGCCTGAAAGTATTTCGCCAGCCTCGGATCGCGCGCGCGCACAGGCTCCCACTCATCGCCGACCATCGGTTCGATCATCTCTGAATTGCGCGCAAACCTGATCTCTCTTACACCGATAGTGACGCCTTCGCTCAGTTTTTTTAGCTCGGTCAAATACCCATAAGGCGGCGGTACCTGCAACTGAATCGGGCCGAGCCTGCCGCCGTTGTAATAACGAGCAATGGCTTTTGCCATCTGCTCGCCGCGATAGCGCATCTCGGTCTCTTTTTCGCGCTGTACCTGTACTATCACGTTCGGCGTTATGCTCGAAACCAGAAAGATGCTCATCACAGTCAACGCCAGCAGCAGACCGAGCAAGGCCCAGCCCTGCTCGGTCTGTCGTACCGTATCGCTCGCGTTCACTGGCAAATCATTTCCGGCTTCGTCTTTCATTTAGGTTTTTCCTGCAACGGGACGCGCGTCTTTATCTCGTACTGCGTATGCGTCAATTCGACGCCCGAATCATTGATCGAATCGATTCGCCATACGCCTTGAACTATTTCGCCGCGACGGAGCCGCTTGATCTCTTTCGTCGCATTCAATTCAAAGACGGCGTTTTCGCCGAGCCTGCCTATGTACCGGAATTGAGGTTGCGGCGCTTGCTGCGATGTGAACTGTATAGTATTCGAGTTGTTCTTTACAGGGTCGCTTTGAGATTTGACTTCAATATTCATGGTTCGGGCCGAGGCATACTCGGCAGCCATAAGCTCGATGCTGAGTTGCGTTTCGCTGACGCGCTTTGTGGGTCGCGGGCCGCCATCTACAAATACCTGAGCATCTGCGGGAATCTTGGTTCCTGATATCGTCAGCGTGATATTGCGCGGAGTCCCTGCCACAGCAGACGCGGGCTGCACCGATTGAAGCCCAATCGGCGGCGGCGGCTCCGGCGGCGGTGCCGGTTTCGGTGGCTCTACATAGTAGGCAAAAACAGGCCCGCGCTCAGGGTAGATAGTCGCGTTACCGAGGGGGTAGGCGCGCGAAAAATCGAGCGGCGTCAGATCGGCCAGTTCTTCGGCCATCAGGCGGTCCTGCTCATTTCCCGGTTTGGGCTTTGGCGCTTGTGGAGCGCCGGTTTGCGTACCGGGCAATGCGGTCGCAATCGGGCTATTGGAATTTGCTGGCTTTCGAGTAGATTTAGGCGCGGGTTTGCTCAGGAAAAACTGATAAATCAGTACAAAGATAAACAATCCCCCTACCACTGCGAGCATGAGTCTTTTTCTTTTTTCCGGCGAACTGCTTTTAGCCATCTGCCAACTCTCGATTCGGAAACTTCCGGGTTGATAATATCAGGGCTGAAAATGTCAGGGCTGAAAATATGCCGAAGCCTCTACGGTTAATGTAAGACCGGCGATGCCGCCGCCACGCCCGCCGCGTCTACCGCCGCCCTCGCCGCCCTTCTCTTCCTGAGCCGAAAGACTGACCGATTTGACGACGAGGAATTGCTTGTTATGCTCAAGCTCGTTAATAAAGGTGCGGACATTACCGTACTGCCCGAATACCGTAAAATGTATGGTCATGTGCGGGAAGATGTTAAAAAGGTCTTCGCTCTTCTTGCGCCTGTTGCTGCCCGCCTCTTCCACTTCAGCCGCGTTCTCAAGAGGCATATCAATTCCGCTTGTCAGCGTCATGCCGTTCTTTTTGGCAAGCGCGTTGATCTGATTTATGAGCGCGATGCGGCCTGATGCAAGCGGCCTGAGATGTTCGGACTTGAAAGCCTGAAGGCTGTCGAGCGCGGCCCTTACCGTCACCGCCGCTGATGGACCCTGCGCTGCGGGCGTCGCTATTTCAGCGATCTCGGTCTGAGCTTTCTTAAGCTCATTTTCAAGGCTCTCCAGTCGGGCTTGTTCCGGTCTTAAAGACGTGAAGTAGTACACGACCACTACGATGAAGAAAAGCAGGACAAGCACACCCGTAACCAATTCGCCCGAACTCAGCCCAAACGGAAGCCGTGTGGCGCGCAGATGACGAACTTCAAATTTTGAGACGCGTTCACGCACCTGACTGCTCATTGCGCGGCACCTCTCGACGGGCTGTAGATCACGGCGAGCGTGAAAGGCACTTCGCCCGTTTCATCAGGCGCATCCTGACTCGACTGACGTATGGCGAACAGGCCGCCCGATTTTTCAAGCATCTCCATCATCTCTGTCATCTGGGCGGGGGTCTTGCCAGTCATTTTCAGTTCGATGTTGGCGACATCGTCCTGGCCCAGATTTGCGATTTCATCGATCTTCAGACCAAGAATCCGCGCGTCTTTCGGGATGTAGTGCTCGATTTCTCCAATCACTCTATTCCAGGAGAACGATTTGCGATCAAGCAATTGTCGCGCGCTTGCAAGCTCTATCCGATCCTGATCTGTGACTTCGGGCGGCTTTTGCTCGCGGTCCCTGCGTTCGCGCTCCAGCTTTGCGACCTCAACCTGACCTTGAAGGTCTTTGATATTCCGGTTTATGCGGTCTGCCTTTGCGCTAACCATGTTCTTCTCAGTTGTTATCCACAAAAACAGCCACAGTCCGATGAAAAAAACCACGGCAATCGCCATCCAGTACAAACGATGATTGGTAAAGGGCCGCCTCGACAGGTTTAATGTAGTTCGCATCATTGATTAGAATAACTGAAAACTGCGCGAAATTGCCAGTAGTCCCGGTCCGCAGTCGCTGCCGGGAGAATCAATAATAACCTATTGATTACGGTCTTTTCAGGCAACTTCTGAGGAGGCTAAACGCATCAGCCTGATGGAAGTTCCCATTGTTCGGGATCAGTTGACGCATTATCACAGGAGGAAGCTATGAAATCCTGTCCGGTTTGTGGACTCGCTCAAGACGAGGAATGCCTCTTCTGCCCGGAAGACGGCTCGGCGTTATCGAAAGGACTGCCTGAGTCGGTGCCGGAAGAAAAACAGGTGCTTTATTGCCCGGCCTGCGCGGCTGAATACCCGCTGACTTTCAAGGTGTGCCCTATACACATCGTGCCTCTGACAAAGCACAACCTGTTGAAATCAGTCGCCCCTGTCTATAGATCAGAGATGGGCGAAAAACGGTCGGTCGTTCAACATACGACAAACAGTCTTGAGACTAAAGAGCCACAAAAGGACCTCGATATCAGAAATCCATCACCGCAGATTACGCCGATTCACAAAATTGCTAATACGCCGGATTTAAACTCAGGCTCTAAAACCGAGTCTGAAAACGAAGTCAGTTTCAGGGATATGCCGCCCGACACAGCGCTTGAGATTGATCCGCCTGATTACCTTTCGGGGTATGTGGCTTTAGCGAATGCAGATCATGATTCAACTTTGCAAAGCCGCAGCCATCGCATAGCCGCCATAGTTTTAGTGATCGGTCTTTCACTCTTTGGCGTTGCAGCTTTGTACACTTTTTACAAAAATGTATCAGCTAAATCCGCAATGCCCGGGGCAAAAATCGCGACTCAGGAAAAATCAGCCGTGCAGCAGACGGCAACTGTTTATACCCCGCAGGCTGCGCTCGATTATAAAGAGGAGAACCCGGAACCACTGCAACCGAAAAGCGAGGCTTCGCTCGACGATACCGCCGTAGAGAACGAAAGACCGCGCAGGGATGTCGCGCTGCCTTCAATCGCGCAATCGAGGCGAGGCGAAATCGAAGAGCAGAAACCCGCGCCCCCTGTCAGGCAGCAACAGTCGAACACTGTTGCCGCTCCTGTTTCCGCGCCCGCGCCTGCCGGTGCAAGAGAGTTGGTTCTACCGCGCGGGACGTACGGGCAGGTTGATGCAAGGCTGTTGAATGTGAGGTCGAGAAAGACTCCCAACGGTTTTCGATATGACCTTACCTTCAATTTGCAGGAGCAGGCGGGACGAACGACTCAGTGGGAGCGTCTGGCTATCGTTACGCGTTCGGCAAGCGGGGTCAGCCACACGCAGGCGATGCCTTTTTATCACAGGCTCGGCGCATCGGGCACGCTAACGTTTACGGTCAGCGTAGAGATGCAGGGCCGCGCGCAGCCTGACTGGGCAGGCCGCATCATCTGCACGAGCATCGGAACGGATCAAACGGGCAAAGCCTATCGCGCAAGCTTCGGGGCAAACGTCTCGCCATAATGAATCGAGTTGGCGTCTTAATTAATCTTCGGTTCGTGACGTTAAAACTCCGATAAAGCTCGTAGGCTTCGGTATCCTCTGTGTAATGCCGGACGCTCCGAGATTATATCCTGTACGGCGAACACATCTGTAAATTTTTCGTCGAACGTGCCGACCCATAGGGCTGCTCATAGCGGTCCTTCCAGCTTCCATCTCAAATACGTCGTCTGGCAAAACCTCATGCCGGTCATTATAGTTCTTTAAGAGAACTACTCTACATATGAGGGCGAAATGACCGAACACAAACACACGAACCGATTGATTGACGAAACCAGTCCATACCTGCTTCAACACGCACATAATCCTGTTGACTGGTATCCGTGGGGGCCAGAGGCGCTCAATCGGTCGCGCGATGAAGATAAGCCAATCCTGTTAAGCATAGGATACGCCGCCTGCCACTGGTGCCACGTCATGGAGCACGAGTCTTTCGAGGACGAGGCCATCGCGCAATTGATGAATGATAATTTCGTCTGCATCAAGGTTGACCGCGAGGAACGCCCCGATCTGGATTCAATCTACATGAACGCAGTGCAGATGATGACGGGGCACGGCGGCTGGCCGATGACTATGTTTCTTACGCCCGAACTGAAACCTTTTTACGGCGGCACATACTATCCTCCGGTTGATAGTAGAGGCATGCCGGGTTTCCCGCGCGTGTTGATCTCTATCGCGGACTCTTACAAAAATCGCCGCGAAGATATTGCCTCAAGCGCCGACGCCATCACTTCTGAACTGAAGAATGTCAATCGATTTGTCGCAAGTGACGAGATGTTGACGACCGAGGTATTGAATCTTGCATTCTCGGCTCTCTCGCGAACGTTCGACAGCGGGAACGGAGGCTTCGGCACCGCTCCCAAGTTTCCTCCTTCAATGGGACTGATGTTTCTGCTTCGTTACCATAAACGAACAGGCTCACCCGTGGCTCTTGAGATGGTCGAGACAACTCTACAGAAGATGGCGGCGGGCGGAATGTACGATCATCTCGGCGGAGGATTCGCGCGCTACTCTGTTGACGCGCAATGGCTCGTGCCTCACTTCGAGAAGATGCTCTACGATAACGCCTTGCTGGCGCGCATATACCTCTACGGCTTCCAGCAGACAAAGAATCCGCTCTATCGGAGAATCGCCGAAGAGACGCTTGAATATATCATCCGCGACATGACAGATCGCACGGGCGGCTTCTATTCGTCAGAAGATGCCGACAGCGAAGGCGAGGAGGGAAAGTTCTACGTCTGGACTAAAGATGAAGTTATCGCCATTTTAGGCGCTGAGGACGGCGAAACCTTCTGCGAGTTCTTTGATGTTACGGCGCGCGGCAATTTCGAGCACGGCAATTCAATACTTCACACGCCGGGCACGCTCGAAGAATTCGCACAATCGAGGGGCCGTGATGTTGAAGAGTTGCGGCGTATCATCAATGCCGGAAAGACGAGATTGTTCAATATTCGTGAAGGGCGTGTAAGACCCGGACGCGACGAAAAATCGCTTGCGGCATGGAACGGGTTGATGCTGACGGCATTTGCCGAGGCGGCCAACATTCTTGGCCGTGACGATTACCGCGAGATTGCGATCAGGAATGCGGAGTTCATTCTTAGTAATTTGATGCGAGACGGGCGACTGCTGCGAACCTACAAGGACGGCAATTCAAAATTGAACGCCTATCTCGAAGATTACGCTTATGTGATTGAAGGATTTATCGCGCTCTACGAAGCGACATTCGAGTTGAAGTATTTCGATGAAGCGCGCGAGTTAGCCGATACGATGATTGCAAAGTTCTGGGACGCTGCTGAAGGCGGCTTCTTCTTCACCTCTGACGATCACGAAGAGTTGATCACCCGCACGAAAGACTATTTCGACAATGCCACGCCATCGGGCAATTCTGTTGCCGCGCTGGCGCTTTTAAAACTGGGCTTGTTGACCGAAGAACAGGATTTCCAGCGATTCGCCCTCATGATCCTGCGAACGATGAGACAGGCGATGAGCAAGTACCCAGGCGGATTTGGATACCTGCTTTCTGCGCTCGATTTTTACCTGTCGGAGTCAAAAGAGATAGCGATTGTCGGGAAGACCGATTCGCACGAAATACGTTTATTCATCGAAGAGATTTATTCCCGCTACATTCCAAACAAAGTCGTCGCAGCCGTAGACCCTGACGACGAGCGGGCCGCGCAATCAATCAGGCTGTTAGCCTCAAGGTCACTTGTTGATGGTAAAGCGGCGGTCTATGTTTGCCGCAACTACACATGCCTTGCTCCGGCGACAAACGTGGAAGAGTTGGCAAAGCGACTGGAAGAATGAATCGCTTACTATTTGACTTTTATCTCGAACAGGCGCGGCCATAATTTGCCGCTCACAAATATGCGCTTGCCTTCCGCGTCATACGCTATGCCGTTGAGCACGGCTTCGGGGTCTGTTCTCGTCTGAGGCGGCAGTATCCCCTTCAGGTTCAGAAATGAATTGACACGGCCACTGGCGGGGTCAATTCTAAGAATCATATCCGTGTGCCAGACGTTAGCCCAGATCTCTCCTTCGATGAATTCCAGTTCGTTGATTTCGTACATAGCGCGCCCGTTCATCGTTACAGGCAGCTTACGAACAGGCTCGAAGGTTTGAGCATCGAGGAAGGTCAGGATGTTGCTGCCGTCACTCATTATCAAATTCTTTCCGTCATAGGTCAGACCCCATCCTTCAGTCTCGTAAGAAAACTCGCGCTTTAAATCAAGAGTCTCTCTGTCGTATACAAACCCGCGTTTCGATTGCCATGTGATCTGGATCAACCGGTCGTCTACAAGAGCAAGCCCTTCGCCGAAATACTCCGGCGACAATTTGACGGACTTTAAAACTTTGCCGGACGGAAACTCCAGATGCCTCACGGTTGAAACGCCCGTGTTGTGCGAGCCTGTGCTTTCGTATAACGCGCCGTCATGCCACAGTAATCCCTGCAAAAACGCATTCGGATCGTGAGGATAGTCGGCGACTATATCAAAATTATCCTGACGCGCAGGGCCTGCATTTGACGATTGATTGGTGTTGGACTTGATTGGCATCTTTGTTGCGTTGGAACGATTCAAAGCTAAGTATAAAATGGCCGCGATGGCGGCGACTGCCAGACCGATCAGGAATGGCCTGAGCCAGTTTGAACGCTTTGAATTGGGTTTTTGAGGTTTCGCGTTTTTTGACATTAACGGCCATTCTCCTATTGATGCCGGTCGGGCTATTTACCGGCTTCGCCACCTTCCGGCCCGTAGAAAAGCACCCACACAGACAGGTCATCCGTAAAATTCTCGAAACGATGCGCGACGCCAGCCGGGGCGAATAGAAAATCATTAGGGCCAAAAGGCGCTCTGTTTTCACCGCTCACGAACTCGCCGCTTCCGCTCGCCACAACGTACACTTCATCGCGCGCGTGTGGCGTCTGCGTGTCCGTGCCGCGAGGCGCATACATTTCGACGACCAGGCTCCCATGCGCAAATACCTGAGCGAATCGCTCGCCCTGCGGGCCGGGAACGCTCGCCATCGCTTCTTCGATAGAAACCATTATTTTACTCATAGCCTTGTATTATAAAGGGGCGCTCGCAAAAAATCAGACTCGCAAGCACCGATTTGCCTCTTAATTTATCAGGAACAATCTAGCAGAAAGTATGCGCGATTGTCTCAACCGGCAGCAGCGTTGGAAAAGATTCTGCCTTGCTTTATACTCGGCGGAGTTTGAATTTGAGACCGCGCTTAACACAATCCACTCTCAACCGGAGGAATGTTGCAAGATGCATAGATGGAAAACCAGCCACATCATAATCATCGTCCCTGCATTAGTCCTTTTTTTTGCGGAGATATGTACAGCTTCACCTCTTGCCGACCCGCCGCAATCGCGCGAGATCAAAATCCTTGCGCGTAAATTCGAGTTCCTGCCCTCAATCGTCACCCTGCGCAAAGGCGAACCTGTCAGACTCGTCGTCACCTCAGAGGACGTGGACCACGGCATCAAGGTTGAAGCATTCGGCATCGACCAGCAGGTCAAAGCCCGACAGACCAAAGTTATCGAGTTTACGCCCGACCGCGAAGGCAAATTCGAGTTTTCCTGTTCTGTCTTCTGCGGCGACGGTCATCCAAAAATGCTCGGCCAGTTGATCGTCACAGGAAATCAGGTCTCAACGGACTCAGAAATGAAAGTCTCTTTTGACGAAACCGAGCCGGGCGTTGTTATTGTCGAATCAAACGGCGAGCGCGTGAGAATTGACACGAGGTCTAAAACCGTCGCGCGGCTCGATGCACCTGTTACTTCTCCTGCCACGTCGCCAGCGCAGACTGTGGGCGAGAAGGAGCCATATGATTATCACGTTGTAAACATTCCGACGCCAAAACGCGTCCCGCGACACAGTCTGAATGTTTACTTCACACATCGCTTCCAGCAACCGATCAAACCTCTAAAAAATTCCGATGATGATCTGCTCGGCCTCGATTCGTTCGCCGTATCGTCGCTTGGGTTCACGATTGGTATTACCGACAGGCTATATGCGAACATCCTTCGCTCTCCGCTCTGCCAGACTGCGCTCTGCAAAACAATCGAGATAGGTCTGGGCTATCACCTGCTCGACGAAGCGGGTCGCTCGCCTGTCGCGTTGTCAACTTATGCCAGTATTGAAGGCGACGACAATTTCCGAAGACGGTTCACCTATAACTTTCAGGCGATGATTGGCCGCAGCGTGACGAAGTATGTTCATCTATTCTTTTCGCCCGCCGTTCACATTAATACGAACGGCAATGGCCGATTCAATCCGCGCCCGGAAGATTTACCGGACCCCGCGTTAGCAGACAATTTCCGGCTCGGAACGCACACAGGTTCTTTTGGCTTCGGGGTGAACGCGAGTATCCGCCCGTCGGCTTCGCTTCTGTTTGAATACACACCGCGCGTGGGATTCAAGCTGGGCCAGGTCTCGCCGATAATTGACGAAACCACAGGCGCGATCACAGGACTCGTGAACAAATCAGAAGCGGCGATTGGATTCGGCATAGAAAAACGCATGGGCGGCATGTCTTTTCGCTCACATTCTCGAACACGCAAACGACTACAACCAGTCGTTATAATTCGAGCAATCTCGTGCTGCCGCCAAAAAGGTTCAGCATCGGCTTTAATTTATTCAGACGATTGTTGTAGTCACCTTCGCACGCTGTATGAGGTTTGAGCGCGGATTTTGACGTGCTAAGATTTCCGTTGCACTGGTGCGAAGTTTTTCAATCTATGAATGGAGAAAAGACGATGAATCGAAAGTTTATTCTATTTTTTATGGCCTTAACACTATCGAGCATGCTCACAGCGGGTTGCAGCAAAGGCTCGCCCGAAGCCGCTAACGCAAATTCAGAGCAGGCAAAGAAACAGGCCGAAATCGAGGCTAAATCGCCTCACCTGTCAACAACCGTAAGAGGCGATATTGAGCGAATGGGACTGAGTATTGAAATGGCCATCGACGCTTTGAAGCAAAGCAAATGGACCGAAGTCATCGATCAATTGAACGCTGTAAACAAAGAAGTAACCGGGGCTCTGGCCGATACGCCCGAAAAGAAGAAGACTCTCCCGGTCCGCGAAACGCTACAGGAGATGAAACCGGTCGTCGAGCGCGCCATCAAAACTGCGGAGAATGGCGGCAAGGAAACCGAAGGTCAGCTCAGAGAATTGCAAACGCGCGTGGGCGCTTTGAAAGCGTTGGTAAGCAATTAAACCCACGGGATCATTTAGCGAGGGCGGATGAACCGCCTGCCCTCGCTACCCTGCCTTCAGGAGTTTTATCAACAGCGACGCTATCCCCAGAAATGTCAGCGAGCCTCCAACATCTGTGCAGGTGGTGACGAAGACAGATGAGGCAAGCGCCGGATCGATCCTCATCTTTTTAAGCGTAACGGGTATGAGCGTCCCGGCCAGCGAGGCGATCAGCATGTTTATTACCATCGCCATCGCAAGGACTATTCCCAGCCATAAGTCTTTAAAGAAGACCGCGACGACCGTTGCTCCGATCAAGCCATTGATCAGGCCATTTCCCAATCCGACAATGATCTGCTTGAAAAGCACCTGACTGACGTTTGCAACTTCGTCCAGCGCAAGCCCTCTGATGATGACCGTCACGGTTTGTGTTGCCGCGTTGCCCCCCATCCCCATCGGCATTGTAACCAGCGCAGCAAGTACCGCGTGCATGCTGATCGCCCAGTCAAATCGTGAGATCACATAGGCCGGGAAAAACGTTGTCACCAGATTCAACATCAACCAGGGAGCGCGCAGTCTGAGCGAGCGCGCTGCGCTTGTCGTCACACGCTCTTCAGCCGTGACGCCTGCAAGCGCCAGCAGGTCTTCGGCCACCTCTTCCTGCAAAACATCAATAACGTCATCGACAGTGACTATTCCGACAAGCTTGTCTTCTTCATCTGTGACGGGTATAGCCAGCAGATTGTACTCTGCCACTAAGCGAGCAACCTCTTCCTGATCCGCAGTCGTTTTTGCGCTGATTACATCCGGCTCCATTATGCGCTTGAGCTGTGTGGCAGGGTGTGTTGTGAGCAGTTTCTTCAGGCTGACGACGCCGACCAGATGATCACGCGTATCAATGACGTAAACATAAAAGACCATCTCGAACTCTTCCGAACGCTTCTGCAATGCCGTCACGGCTTCTGCAATCGTCCTGTCTTCTTCGAGCGCGAAATAATCAGGCGTCATTATGCGGCCAGCCGTTCGCTCTTCGTGCTCTAATAACTCGCGAACATCCGCAGCCGGTTCCGCTTCCATAAGCGCCAGGACCTGTGTGGCAAGAGTCTCAGGCAGGCGTGATGCGAAATGCGTTGCGTCATCAGCAGGCATCTCGCTCAAATGCTTTGCGATCTGATGCGGCTCAAGTTCTTCGAGCAACGCCATGCTGTCGCGCGGAGACATCTCGCTTAATACGCTGGCGACGTGCGAGACATCGCACTCTTCGAGCAATATGCCGAATGCTTCTGTCCGCTCCGGGCCTTTCAATGCCGATAGCAGCCGTGCGACTTCGACCGGATATGCCTTTGCCAGAATTCTCGCAAGTCGCGGGCGCGCGCCCCTGTGCAAGAGCTTTCTGACCATCGATACCGTTATCGCAGAGTGCGCCAGTTTGTTTCCTGTCTCCATCATAAACTTATCTCAGCCTTGGAAGTTTTCAATGCACTTTATTGTACGCAGGATTATTCCGCAACGAAATTGATCCTGAACATTCACTTATCAGTATTTCGCATCAGAACATCTATTGAAACATCAATCGGCTTGCAGTCGTAATGATATTACGCGAACATAAGTAAGGAGGTTTTCCAAGATGTATGATCAAAACGATTCGTCAGGTGATGTGATTATCGAGGAGAAAAGACCTGACCAGAATGATATTGTCGTCACCAAAATGCCGAATGATGATCCCAAACAGAGTTCATTCACGGGCGAGCTGGCATCATCGGTTAAAGAGGTGGCTCAAAAGACCGGCGAGGTCTTGAACAAAGCCACTGAATCGATAAGCAAAGCCATAGAGTCGGCGCTCTCGGCCAGAGATCACGTCGTTATGGTAAGAGTAAACGATGAATCATTAAAGAAGCTGGATGCGCTGGTTCAATCAGGCATATTCAAGAGCCGGTCTGAATCGGCAGCGTTTTTAATCAGCGAAGGCGTAAAAGGGCAGCAGGCGCTCTTTGACCGCATCTCGGAACGTATTACGGAGATTGAGCGGCTGCGCTCTGAGTTGAAAGACATAATCAAGCCTCAGGACAGTTAATCAGTCATAAGAAAGTTCAATCTTTGCAGGTGCGCAGAGTATAGTCAGATATTATCTTATTCTGACTATACTCTGCGTTTGCATTGCGCGCGGTAAATCTGGTATATCCTAGCCTCGATAGACCGGATAAAATGATTTATATTTCTTTGTGATGGCAGACTCGCAACCGACTACCAACAGACAGAAGCAGCAAAGATTTCCCTGCCCCACCTGCGGAGCCGATCTGATATTCGACCCGAAGGAAAACTGCCTCGTCTGCCCATATTGCGGACATAAAGAGGCCATTCGGAAAAGCGATACGCAGATTGAAGAGCGTTCTTTTCAGGAATATCTGCGGCCAGACAGCGGAAAGTTAAGCAAGGTCGCCGAGAACGCAATCGAAGTAAGCTGCACGCGATGCGGCGCAACAGTCACTTTTACTCCGCCCGATGTTGCGGGCGAATGCCCATTCTGCGGCAGCACAATCGTCGCCCAGCCAAGGGCCGCTGACCCGATGGTGGCTCCCGAAGCTGTGCTGCCGTTCGCCATCACAAAGCGGCAGGCGAATGAAGTGATAAAGAAATGGCTGGCTTCACGATGGTTCGCGCCAAACGCGCTCAAGAAGCTGGCTTATCAGGAAGCGATCTCAGGCGTCTACATTCCATTCTGGACCTATGACGCAAACACCGGCTCGAACTATACAGGTGAGAGAGGCGAGCATTATTACGTCACTGAGAGCTATACGGACACGGATGCGCAAGGCAATACGGTCACAAAGACCCGCCAGGTACAACACACTCGCTGGTATTCGGCGTCGGGCACGGTGGCTCGCAGTTTCGATGACATATTGATTCCAGCTACAAAATCTGTCTCTCGCCCGCGCCTTGCGTCACTGGAGCCGTGGGATTTGCCTCAATTGAACCCTTACGACCCGGCATTCCTCTCAGGCTTCAAAGCGCAGCGGTATCAGGTCGAGCTTCCAGAAGGATTCGAGGAAGCAAAAGGCATTATGGCTCCCATAATCGAAGGCGATGTCAGGCGCGACATCGGCGGCGACGTACAGCGTGTTCATAATATCAGCACGTCCTATTTCGATGTTACATTCAAACATATTCTGCTGCCTGTCTATATCGGAGCATACAGGTTCAATCAAAAGGTCTATCAGGTGATGATCAATGCGCGAACGGGCGAAGTGCAGGGCGACCGTCCATACAGCGCGTGGAAGATAGCGCTGTTGATACTGTTCCTGCTTATAGTCTTCGGCGTCATAATGCTGATCAAAAGCAAGTAGCCGTCGCCCGTAACCTGAATTCTGGCCTGTTTGGTCAAGCCTGAGAATCTTTGTATAATCTGATTGGCGGGATTATAGCTGAACTGGAAGCCTTGCCCTGATGGAGAAACGAATGACTCAAACTTCCCTACCGACGGAACTCAAGCCGATTGCTGAAAAAGTCGAAGCGCAGGAGCGCCTTTCGTTTGAAGACGGTGTAACACTCTACAAAAGCCATGATCTGCTGGCGGTCGGCTCGCTTGCAAATCTAATGCGCGAGCGAATAAACGGCGATAAAACCTACTATAATGTGAACCGCCACATGAACTATACAAACGTGTGCATCTCCGACTGCGCCTTCTGCGGCTTTTATCGCCGCGTCCGCCACCCTGAGGCTTATGAATGGACAGTTGAAGAGTGCGTTGAGGTTGCCCGAAAAGCTTACGGGGAAGGCGCGCGCGAGCTTCACATAGTCGGAGGTCTGCATCCCCGGTTGCAATTCGATTATTACACATCGCTTTTGAGTCAGCTCAAACAGAACTTCCCTGACATGCACCTCAAGGCATTCACGATGGTGGAACTGGATCACTTAACGCGAATTTGCAGAATGACTGACGAAGAGGTGATAGAGGGATTGATTGAGGCAGGGCTGGATAGCTGTCCGGGCGGCGGCGCTGAGATTTTACGTGAACCGACGCGAAGTAAAATCTGCGCACACAAGACTTCGGGCGAACGATGGCTTGAGCTTTCTGAAAAGGTACACAGACATGGGGTCCAAACGAACGCGACCATGCTGTACGGACACATTGAATCCGTCGAAGATAGAGTAGATCATTTTGTAAAGCTGAGGGAGTTGCAAGACAAGACGGGCGGATTTATGTGTTTCATCCCGCTCGCGTTTCATCCTAAGGGGACCGATCTTTCGCATCTCTCAGGGCCGTCCGGAATTGACAGCCTGAAAACGATTGCTGTATCGAGGCTGATGCTCGACAATATTCCCCACATCAAAGCCTATTGGGTGATGCTGGGAACGAACATCGCGCAGGTTGCGCTTCGTTTTGGGGCTGATGATCTGGACGGAACTATCAACGAAGGCGGCTCACTGATGGAATCCTATCTTGCAGAAGGAAACCAGAATCAATTGACGAAAGACGGTATTGAAGAGATCATACGGGGCGCGGGCCACATTCCAGTCGAAAGAGACACGCTTTATAATCCTGTTGAAACCCGCGTGCCCGCTGTTCAATCAATAAAACCACGCGTTACGCTTCCAGTGTTTCACCAGAATCAATAGTCTGGTCGATTTTAAGGGAACGACTGATCCTCCTCACTGATGCAGGGGCCACTGGTCCAATTCCGGCTTTTAACGCCTCCAGCAGCCCCGTCATCAGTAATTCTGGCTCCTATTCAAATTGAAGCGCCATCTTAGAACCTTTGAACTCCACTCTGCGAACTTTCATCGCGCCGTCGCCAGCCGAGGCGAATACAACAGCATTCTCAGCAGCGGGTTTGTCCAACTCGACTGCTTTATAATTTGCTTTAAGTATTTCCTTGCTGCCCCTGGAGAGAGTCAATTCCCCGTCCTTTTTCTCATCAAAAGCCATTGTATACTTGCCCTCTGAAACGGGCTGACCACCAAGCTTCGTCTGCCTCGAAATAACAAGAGTTCGCGTTGTAACCTGACCGAATGCCGGAGCGGCAATCATAAAAACAACAGCCAGTATTAAAGATAAACCAAACGATTTCACTATTTGATTACGCATAGATATTCTCCTTTTTTATTGCCTGCCAATCAATTTCCAGTGTAGCTTACGATGAATGCGAACTCAAGTTCTATGAAAATAATTTGAGTAATAACTCATATTAGCTATATTTATTTTGAATATAAATTTTCGGGTTGGTATAATGCGGTCATATAAAAAACAGTTCCATAAAGTTTAATTGAGGTATAAAACATGGGTGAATCAGTTGCGGTCAGCATTCCGTCTGACCCGAAACAAGCACGCAGCAAACAGACCAAAGAAAAGATAATTCAAGCGGCAATCAGATTATTTCAGGAGCGAGGATACGAGAAAACCACCTCGAACGACATATCTGCGGAGGCGGGGGTCAGCGTCGGGTCTTTTTACGTTTACTTCACCGACAAACGGCAACTGCTTCTGACGATCTTCGACCGCCTCTCTGATGAACTGTTCAAAAACATTTTTGACAGCATGAGGGCAGAACATCTGTTCGATTCCGATTTGAGGCCGAGAATAAGACAGGCCGTAGCAAATGCGATTGTTGACAAGCAGAAACATTCCGGGCTGCATCGCGTCATTTGCGAGCTTGTATTGAAGGATGATGAATTTGCGGCTCGCCACAGGGCTGTGATGGAACGGTCAATTCACAGGCTCAACGAATTAATCTCGCTTGCCAGCAAAGCCGGTATCACGTGGAAAATTGATGTTGAAGCTGCGGCCTTCGTCGTCCACAGGGTAGTATTCGATCTGTCGCAGGATTACGTCACAGGCTGCGTCGAATTCGATAAGAGCCGCGCTATCGATGCATTGGCAGATATGATTTATCGATTCCTGTTCAAGCCTAAAGAATAGTTCTCGTTTCAATCCTTCATATCTGTCTTCAGGTTTGCGCTCATGTCGGTTATGACCATCCCCGGTCGTACATAAAGCTTGCAGGCGAGCGCAGACTTGATCTCTCCACCTTCGGCCTTGTACCAGATCTGGCAATTGACGCAGTCGCCGTTCCAGCAATAATCGCCCACAGAAACGGCGTCCATCTTGATATACTGGAAGCACCGCAGAAGCTTGTTGTTCTCCGGAACGCTGGTACGGGTACGGCATATCTCAATTTCGACCAGTTCGTTAAAAGACTCGAAAAGCCCTTCTCGCCACATAGGATTATCCACAGAAACCTCCGAAGAGAGCATAAAGATAGGGGCTTTTAATTGGGCTTGCCACAGATTCTACAAGAGAGAATGGATTCGGCAAAGGGGTTTCTACATTTACGGCTTCTCTTTTACTTCGACTCCTTCATCCGAAGCAATGACCAGCACGTCAGCTATCGAAATGAACAGACCGCACTCTACAACCCCCGGAACCAGCTTCATCTCTTTTTCCAAAGCGGGAGCGTCTTCAATCGGCCCGAAATGACAATCGAGTATATAGTTTCCGTTATCAGTCTCAAAGGGCTTTTCATCCTTCAATCGCAGGTTTGGTTTGCAGCCCAGCGCCTCCAGCTTCGCCGAAGAGTAACGCCACGCGAAAGGCAGAACTTCAACCGGCACCGGCCATTTTTCGCCCAGCATTTTTACCAGTTTCGTTTCATCCACGATTATTACTCTGCGCGCGGAAGCAAGCGCCACAAGTTTTTCTCGCGTCAACGCCCCGCCCCCGCCCTTGATCATGTTGAAGTCATCATCGACTTCATCAGCGCCATCAATGGTAATGTCAATGCTCAGCGTTTCGTTTAAGTCGGCTAATGTGAGGCCCTGCGCTCTGGCCAATTGAGCCGTTGCGATGGATGTCGGCACGCCTTTAATCTTCAATCCCTCTCGAACCCTTCGCGCCAATCCTTCTATCGCAAATCTCGCCGTCGAGCCAGTACCGAGGCCCACTACCTGATTGTCACGTACAAACTCAATTGCTCGCTCAGCTGAGCGCTTCTTCGCATCATCGTTCATAACTCGCAATTCCTTTTCTGTGACTGAATGTTGTTGCGCCAAAGATATCACCTTACCCAAAGCCATTCAACCGATTCGCCTGTGAACCAAGAGCTTGGCAGCCACTTGTTGCTTTGCTACACTAGGCCAAAGGTGAACGTCTTACTACTCTGTTGTCAGGAGGCTGCAAGAATTGACCGTTATAATCTACACAAAGCCCGGGTGCCCTTACTGCGCCAAAGCACGCGAGTATTACACGCAAAAAGGCATCAGTTTCGATGATCGCAATGCGCAGGATAATATGGAGTACCGAAAACAGATGCTTGCCTTCTCAGATGGCGACCCGACAGTGCCTGTTATCGTAGAAGAGGGCAAGCTCAAACAGATTGGATGGGAAGGCCGGGGATGAACCGTCCATTGAGATCGGGCGGTCGTCCGATCAAGAGTTCAGGCAAACGAGTTGTATTAATCTGCATCTCTACCTCAGGATAAATTAATGACGACAACTGCAACCAGACACAATTTTGCTGGCCCTTATAAAGCTCTGCTGGCCGAACTGGCCGAACTGATTGACTGGCTTTGGGCAGAGCACGATAAATCTTTCGTAAAAGCCGGAGATAATAAAGTATATGCCTTTGGCGACAACGGCTATGTGCTCGTTTTCGACGAATCGCAGTGGGGCGGGATGATCGAGTTTATGGCACCAAAGGGCGCGTTTACGATCAAACCGGCAGAAGACGGCACGATCAACGTGACATCGACCATCGCGGATGAACAGGCTGGCAAGCAGCTGTTCAAAGAATCCCTTGACTACATAAGAAGCTATTACGAGAAGCGTTACTGGCAGACACCGAAAACATCAGTATCTTGAGCCGCAGGCGAAATGCCGTTTGAGATTGCCACGTCGCAGAGATTTGGGCTAGGTCTCGCTCATCCTCGTTGACAGAGCCTGTAGGCATAAATCGATCAATGTCTCCGGGTTTGAATTGTATATAAGCTGCGAGTGAGTCTGTTTCTTTGCAAAATCCACGATCTCCCGCAGGTGATCGGCAATGCCTCCGCTGCCGTCCAGCACGCCTATCACCTTTCCCTCATCATAAGCGATTGTGAATTCATTCAATGCGCCCATCCCGCCTCCGAAAATGATCACGATATCGGAGGAGCGAATGTTGATCACATTACGCCCTTTGAGTCCAAACCCTGTATAGATAATCACGTCCGCACCATCTGTAGGAAGGTTGTAGCAATCGACATGCTCTTGTTTTGAAAACGCTGGAGAGATGCCTATCGTCAGGCCGCCGCGACTGCGTGCCGCGCGCGAAACTAAATCGGGCAATCCGGTCGTTGCACCTGTCACAAGAACGCAGCCCCGGTCGGCTATGATCTCGCCAAGTAGCTTTGCAATTTCCAATAGCCGCAGCCTGTCGCTTTCCGTCAGTACGTCTCCGGCAGATCCCATCACGCCGATTTTAGGTTTAAGGCTCGAATCTTTCATCTCTTTCTCCGGCATAGTAATATACTTTGTTCGGAGTTGAATACCTATGGGAACAAAAATTTTTCTCGGAACGCAAGGCTGGAACTATGAAGGGTGGGTAGGCTCGTTTTATCCGCGTGGAGTTTCCAGCAAGGAGGTGCTGAGCCTGTATGCAAAGATATTCGATACAGTCGAAATTGATTCCACATTTTACGCCATTCCACCTGAGAACACTGTAAATGGATGGAACGCGCGGACCCCGTCGGGTTTCAAGTTTTCGGTAAAGCTTCCGTCTGAAATCACACATAAGAACCGCCTTAGAAACAGCCAGGAGCACCTGAATCGATTCGTCGAACGAATGCTTCTCCTGGGAGAAAAACTTGGGTGTGTCCTGATACAATTGCCGCCCGATTTCTCGCCAAACGAGATGAGCGCGTTTTCCTCATTTCTAAAATCATTGCCTTCGAGCGTCAGGTTCGCCGTCGAGTTTAGAGACCCCGGCTGGCTGAACGAGCGTGCTATGGCAGAGATGGCTGCGCACAATGTTGCTCTGACTCTGACAGACAGTCGATGGATAAATCGGGATTTGAGTTTCAGAATGATCGAAAACTACACGGCTGAAGTCGCTTACGTGAGGTGGATGGGGCCGCGCGAGTTGACAGATTTCAGCCGCATCCAGATAGATCGAACCAAAGAATTGAATGAGTGGGCCGAGGCTTTTGAAAGACTGCGGGGAGAGGTAAAGGCGGTTTTCGGATACTTCAATAATCACTATCAGGGTCATTCGCCAGCGAGTTGCAATCTATTCAAAGATTTAATCGGGCTTGCGACTGTTGACCCGGAATCCTTAGTCGTACAACCTTCGCTGTTTTAATTCAGTATGATCTTTCAGAATCGACTTGAGCCTGGAAAAGTGGAGATATCCCGTAAATCCTTAAAGTTGCGGTAATTTCTTATAAGCCACGGTTTTTAACTATCGCTTTAACTTTATTAAAAGTTTTACATCTTCTTTCAACCGGTAACTGGTCTATAAAAAGGCAGATCTACGACCTTCGCCGAAAAAGACTGTTGCTCACCAACTACTTCAACCACATTTCCCTGATCGAAATACCCATACTTCAGATAAGCCAGAGCTATTGCCTGCTCTAAAGTCTCGGATTGAATCGCGCTTGTGATGCGGCCTATCTCTTTGCCGTCTTTTGTGATCTTGCTGCCGGGCGAAGGCGCTTCACCATCAAGCATTATTAGCCCTGAAAGCTTTTTGCTGATATGGCCTCGATGAGTCGCCATTACGACAGCCTCCTGCCCCTTGTAACATCCTTTAGTAAAACTCACGGCATCAGAAATGCCCGTCTCCAGCATCATGTTAGATTCATCAATATCTGCTCCATAGACGGGTATTCCTGCTTCAATCCTCAGCGAGTTTAAAGCAGCAAGGCCGACTGGAAGGATTGAATGAAAACTTCCTTTCAGCAGGATGAAATCCCAAACGTTTTTTAGTCCTGAAGCGGGAGCCAATATATCAAATCCGGTTTCACCTGTATGAGAACTTCGTGTGACCAGAACATGCTGACCACCGATAATGGTTTCGAGCCAACCATACTCTGCAAGCGATGGCACAGGCTCGAAACAGGCTTCCTTCATCACCAACAGCGACTTTGGCCCTTGAACAGATAGAAGTTGGTATTGGTCTGAAACGTCTTCAACCTGAAAGTCACCTGCATAAGAGAACGGGAATATATATTTGAATACTTTTTCGTGAGTCTGAGGATCGGTAATAACCAGATACTCGCCGCCAAGATTGAAAATGCGGCAAAGCGCCTCGACCTTGCCGTGCGCTGTCAGAAAAGCCGCTCGCATCCCTTCTCCCTTTTTGAGCGTCTTCATATCATTGGTCACAAGACCATTGAGAAACTGAACGGCTTCCGTGCCTCCGATTTTGATTGCCCCATGATGAGATAGATCAATCAACCCGACCGCCTGGCGCACCTGTTGAACTTCCCGGTTCGGGTCCCTGTAGACTTGAGCCATCTCCCGGCCATTTGAATTGGTGAATTGAGCGCCCAGTTCCTTCTGAGCGTCATACAAAGGCGATCTCTTTATAGCGTTTTCCAATGAATTCATCATCGTAATGCCTCCTATCGGGATAGAAAAATATATAAGAAACCCCGCAAAACTTTGCATCTGGCATCTATGCGTCAAAGCTGTATGGGGATTTTGTTAAACCAATTAATCAAGAGTCGGCAAGGCGACACCTCATGTAGATTATAACCATCTTTTCGTCTTATAACTTCCTGTAACCCGCTGCTATTAATTCTTTGAAATCAAACAAGCATCGCCTGACAATCAAATTCAAGATCAGGCGATGCTTAAGCGGGTTTCTCAAATTACATATTGTTTACACCCAGATACCCGGCAAAGTGCGACGAAGCGGCCATGAAGAACAACATAGGAACCGAAAGCCAGGTGTTTGTGCGCGATGCCAGAAAGGCAATGCGTCCAAGTGCAGCCGATTCGGCTGGGATAGCCGTTCCATTTTCAGCGTTATCTGCTGTCCAGGATATGATTCGCTTCTGATTTGGCCAGATGATACCCCAGACGTTAAAGAGCATAATCAATCCCATCGCGCCACCGATTCCGATTGAAAAAGTAGAAGTGCTCACTCGGGCAGGAAGCGATGACTTTATCCAGGCCAGAATGCCAATAGCCATGAGGATAACCAGCAGAGCGACGATTGCAGCCAGCACCCATCCATTGTTTACTTTGCGGAGCAGGGCCATCTCGATTGCAAAGGTGATGGTCGGGATTAGCAGCCAGACGATCAGAATCACCCATGTGTTTCTGCCGCCAGCCTGAACGTTGGCCGGAGCTTTGGCATCGGTTGCAACCATATACATCGCGTAATAGGCAAGGCCCACGAGCACAGTAAGCAACGCACCCCATCGAAACCACCAGAGAGCACGTGGCATCAATTGCGGGATGACCTTTCCTTTTGTCGGGCCATCAAGCGCCTTCATGAGATTGACGTTCACAAGGTTGAAAAAGTACAGATGGCCAATCCAGATGATTCCCGCGATGAAATGCAACCATCTGAAAAGCATCTGAATATAAACTTCGGGATTGTCTGAAATGCTGGGCGGAAAGAAGATGTCCTTTAGCAGAAAGCCCGGTTTCAGAAGTAGCAGGATCGCTGAGATGTCAGAAATTGACGCTGGTAGCATACGCCCTCCTTAGTTTCCTTTTCAATTTAGCAGGTTTTCGGTTTTCACTAGTGCTTCGGAAAAACGAGGTGTATCCAACTGCGAGATTCTATGAAACAGGGAATAGATAAGAATAAGTTAGATAATATCGCTCTCTAAACTACTCCCGAAAGAGATTGCCGGACAGGTCGGGAGAACGGCAGAATCCGACTATTGCGGGCACAGAATAGCCTGTACCCGCGATCTTATCCGGCCCAGTCTGAGTGAATAATATCAAGCTCTTTTCAGTTTGCTTAAACTGAGAAAGAACTGCCGCAGCCGCAGCTTCCAGAGGCGTTCGGATTGCTAAATGTAAAGCCCGACCCCATGACCGAGTTGACGTAATCGACCTGAACGCCGTCCAGATACTGCTGCGAGAACATGTCAACAAAAACTCTCAAGCCAGCCTGATCTAAAATCTCA
The DNA here is from genome assembly GCA_963804815.1 of Blastocatellia bacterium. Lineage (GTDB taxonomy): Bacteria > Acidobacteriota > Blastocatellia > UBA7656 > UBA7656 > DATEKX01. Next base: position 1,861,137 of record CAWDRU010000002.1, read on the forward strand.
TCGCCCTGGCGCGGTTCATCTTCAATCTGCATCGAGTATGAAAACCCGCTGCACCCGCCGGGAACGACGCGAATGCGCAAACCGGCCTGCGGTCCGGCGCTTTCCGCTTCCATAAATTTTCTCACTTCGCCAGCGGCTGTTTCAGTTAGTGTAAGCATTTCTCTCTTCCTCCCTTTTAGAAACATTTTAGTAATTAAAACGGTCTTGCTGCAACCTCTAACAATCGATCTCGACCTCGGCTGAATATCTCAACCGTGAGCCGTCAACTCTCAAGTACATTATAGCCCAACCCGCGCTCAATATCCCAACTGGATGGCTGGCCCGGCGACTTCCGAAATCAAAGAAATCAGACACCCGACACTTCAGATTAAACCGTAAAGCGGTCGCCTCGGCTATCACTCATGTTTATCACGGGCAAGCCGCCGCCTTTCATTGCCAAAAGGCTGATTTGTGCAGCTACGTTCTCTGCAATTTGCCTGAATGCGTTTGCCTGAGGGCTGTTTGGCGCTCCGACGACTATGGGAACACCTTTATCTCCACCCTCTCTCACGCTGATCGAAAGCGGGACCATCCCAAGCAGCTCAGTCTTAAACTGCTTCGCTAGTTCCGCTCCGCCTCCGGTACCGAATATTGCGTGTTGCTCCGAACAATTCGAGCAGATGAAATAGCTCATGTTCTCAACAATTCCCAGTACCGGTATATGAACCTGCTCAAACATGTTTATGGCTTTGCGCACATCAGCCATAGCGACTTCCTGAGGAGTAGTTACCAGCACAGCGCCCTGAACAGGCACCAGCTGTGCAAGACTCAATTGAGCATCACCGGTTCCAGGCGGCATATCTACTATCAGATAATCGAGTTCTTTCCATTCCACATCATATAGAAACTGTCTGACAGCCGTATGCAACATCGGGCCGCGCCAGATCACAGGCTTATCCCCGCGATTGAGAAAGCCAAGCGACATGACTTTCACTTTATAGGCTTCGTGCGGTACGAGTTTTTGTCCATTTACAGCCGGTTCCTGATTCACACCAACCATTATAGGAACGTTTGGGCCATAGACATCGGTATCGAGCAGGCCAACCTTTGCGCCAAATTGAGCAAGCGCCACTGCCAGATTGACGGCTACGGTCGATTTCCCTACTCCGCCTTTTCCTGAGCTTACGGCGATTATGTTTTTCACGCCCGGAACAGATTGTTTGCCCTCGGCAGAGCGACCTGCCGGGATTTCAGATTCTACTTTAACTTCAACCGATTTGACCCCGTCTACACTTAGCACGGCTTCGCGTGTCGCTTCTTCAAGTTTAACTTTAACTGGCGACGCAGGCTGATTCAGCACTATTTTGAATTTTACGGACCCGCCGTTTATTTCCAGATCGCGAATAAAATTCAAACTCACAACATCGCGATTAAAGGCAGGGTCTTTAACAGTTTTGAGCGCTCGAAGCACCGCCTCTCGATCAACATTTGCCATTTATGATTTCTCCATCTCTCTCTCTCCGTCAGGCGAGGGCGGCAATATCCTGTAATCACAGCTCTGTGCGCCCGCAGCAATTCGGCATTCGCGAAACACCTCTGTTCCAAGCACCTCTCTGTAAACTCTCAACTCTTCGTGGCAGACCTGATTGTGTTCTGTGGCCACGGCGATAGTCGGGCAATTACGCTGCTTAAGCAAATATGAGCCGTCTTTGAGCTTGCGGGTAATAACATCATAGCCGCGTTCATTAATAAGGGCGCTCAACCGTTTCACTTTTGCGTCAAATGTCAGCCCGTCAACTTCCCTCTTGAGAGAGGCAATCATCTCGTCAGCTTGCCCGCACAAGATCGTTAAAACGCCCCGCTCGCCAAAATGCGAGCCCACCTGTTTAAGCAATCCCAGAGCAAAGGTGTTATATCTCGTCGGGAAAAGCATCTCTGCTTTATTTGTTAAGTAATAAACATGGCCCGGTCTGCCGCGATCCTGTCGCTCTGTTTTATACTCGATCAATCCATCGCTTCGCAGTATTTCAAGGTGGCGGCGAATGCTCACCTTGCTCACGCCAATTTCAGATGCTATCTCTTCGACGGACATTCGCCCTCTGGTTTTAAGGCAATTAAGTATTCCGCTTCTTGTTTCTTTTAGAATGTTTGCTATTGCCGCAGCCACATTATCACGCTAACAATCGAAAATACATTTGTCAACTTTTTTGTTATTAAAAGCGGGCATGCGGGTTCTGTTTACTCTACATCTGACAGCGGCTTATAATGGCGCTGCTATTGGGTTATAATCCTGGCTGAATGTCACCCTTTACACACACGAGCGATCCGCTTTCCGCCACCGAATGGGAGGCGTTGAATCACATAGTAAAGGTTGTCGGTAATTCTACCGTGACACGCCGGATCATTGAATCAAACGGCCCTCTTGGCGCGGGCATACAAACAGTGCCGGATGAGTTTCCGGTCGGAATCACCGAGGGATATAAAAGTATTTTCGGCTCAGGTGGATCGGCTATAAAGCCAGGTATGAGAGATAGCGGCATTGTCCCGATCATATTCAAGGACTTTATAATTCACTGGCGCGACCTCGAAGAATCAAGGCTTACGGGCCAGGGATTCTCGAAGGCAAAGGCCGCTGCTGCCGCCTCAAGCTGCGCGCGAGCCGAGGATAAACTGGTTTTTTTCGGTGACGCACATTTGGGCTACAAAGGGTTGATGACCGCAGCAGGGCGCAATGTCGAAAAAGGGCTGGAATGGAAACGTCCCGGTGATGCGTTCAGGAATTTCACAAAGATGACAAGCCTGCTGGCGCATAAAGGCCATACAGGCCCTTATGCAGCCGTCGTGCATCCACGCATCTATACGGATATGCATCGAGTTTTGACAGGGTCATCGTTGCTTGAGGTCGTTCACGTCAGAGCACTCCTGACAGCCGGTGTTTTCAGATCAGAATTGCTGCTGCCGGGCACGGGGCTGGTAATCGCAACCGGCAGCCAGCACTTTGAACTGGTTATCTCAGTCGATACAAGTGCGGCCTTTCTGGGCGCTAAGCGAATGAATCTCCCCTTTCGAGTCTTCAAAGCTATTTATCTCCGAATTCGCAGAAGCGACGCTATCTGTACTTTCGCTCCTGTTTAAACACTCAGTAAAGGTGATATTGGAATGGATGCCAGCAAGCAAAGTGAATATTTATCAAGGGTAGAAAAGGAACTTGCGCGATACGAGCATCCTTTATTCGAGTGGCAGGCGCAGATTGTCGATCGGGGTATTGAGGTCATCGTCCAGCTCAAGCATCAGGGGATTCACGATGATCCTTATCGATTTCATCTTATACCGAGGGAGCTTGAAGCGCGGGCTTTCCAGTGGGATTTTCAAAGACAACTCTACAACTACCTTCACGATTATCTTGTCGAGATGTTCACTCGCAGTCCTCAGATAAAGGAATATTAAAATCAGGCGCGGGGATGAAACTGCTTATAGATCTGCTTGAGTCTTTCGTTGGTGATATGTGTGTAAATCTGCGTTGTGCTTATATCGCTATGGCCCAGCATCATCTGCACGGATCGTAGATCAGCGCCATTTTCCAACAGATGAGTCGCAAAGCTGTGCCTGAGTAGATGCGGGGTAATATGCCCGATCTTTGCTTTTTCGCCATAATGTACGATGAGCTTCCAAAATGCCTGCCGCGTAATAGGCGCTCCTTTCGGAGTCACAAATGCGTAAGAAGACGATTTTTTATCCAGCAACCGAGGCCGAACAGAGAGATACTTTCTAACCCAGTTTATAGCGCTCTGGCCCATGGGCACAGATCGTTCTTTGCTTCCCTTTCCAAGAGTCACAACGAATCCAAGGTCGAGGTTAAGGTCTTCAATCTTTATTGAAATCAGCTCAGATACTCTCAGACCTGTCGCATATAAAACCTCAAGCATTGCCTTATCTCGCAGCCCCAAATCTATAGAGGGATCAGGAGCATCAAGTAATCGTTCAACCTCTTCGGGGAGCAGAAATTTGGGCAGTGATTGCCAGGACTTAGGGGATTCCAGATTAGCGCTCGGATCGTGCTTCAGCAGGCCATCCAGTAAGAGATATTTGTATAGACCTCTCGTCGTCACAAGAACCCTTGCGATGCTTCTTGGTTCAAGTCCTAATTTATGCAGATACTGAAGGAATTTGCCAAGGTCGTCTCGTTCCAGCGTGACCAGATCTTTGCCAATTGAGTTTGCAAACTGGGTGAGTTTTTCAAGGTCCGTTCGATAGGCGATTAAAGTATTGGCAGACAGTCCCCGCTCTACGCGTAGATAATTGAAAAATCCTGCTTCGATGTCGCGCCCCATATGAATTAGACCTGCCAAGGTTGACTAGATGTCAGATTCTTTGACATATTTTAACCGGCTTAACTGAGCAACGTAATCTGGCAGCGGGATTTTATCATTTTCTGCTAATATAAAACATAGCAGCATCATATAACTGATGTATTAAAGGGCGAGTAATGAGGCTGGATGAGATAGCCGAGAAGTTATCGTGCAAAATCGAGGGGGACGGAGCTATTCAGATTAACGGGGTAGCAACTTTAGAGAGAGCAGGTTCGGGCGATCTGAGTTTTCTTACCAACCCAAAGTATTTTAAGGAAGCAAAAACAACCAAAGCATCGGCAATTATTGTTGGCAACGATTGCCCGATTTTAAATCGACCTGTGCTAAAACATGAAAATCCATACCTTATTTTCGCCAGGGCAATAGAGTTGTTTTACAGTCCTGAGCCGACAAAGCCCGAAATTCACCCGACAGCATGGATTGCAGATACGGCTCGGATTGAAAAAGGCGTTTCAATTGGAGCTTATACTTATATAGGAGATGAAGTTATCGTTGAAGAATTCGTCGATATAAAAGCCAATTGCACGATTTATCAAAAAGCGACCATCGGTGCGGGCACTATCATCCATTCAGGGTCCACGATTCGTGAAAGCGTAAAGATCGGAAAGCGATGCATAATTCAAAACAATGCAGTGATCGGTTCCGATGGTTTTGGTTATGCAAAAGAGCAGGGCGGCTCCTGGTATAAGATACTTCAGGCAGGCACAGTTACAATCGGGGATGACGTAGAGATTGGAGCAGGCACAACTATTGACCGTGCGGCTCTCGGCGAAACCAGCATCGACGCAGGCACTAAGATTGATAATCTGGTCCAGATTGGACACGGCTCAACCATCGGAAAAAATAGCCTGATCTGCGCACAGGTAGGGCTTGCAGGCTCGACCAAAATCGGTGACGAAGTTATTCTGGCCGGGCAGGTTGGCGTAGCCGGACACCTGACAATAGGAGATCGCGCCATAGCAACGGCTCAGGCGGGAATAGGCCATTCGATAGAACCCGGAAAAATCGTCTCAGGCTCGCCGGAACTCGATAATAAGATATGGTTGAGGGCAACTGCCGCATTTGCTCGATTACCCCTTATTCAAAAAACCGTTAGAGACCTCGAACGAAGAATCGAGGCTATCGAAAAATCAAATAACGTAATACGTTAAGTAGTTATTAAATAATATCACATTATATTGCAACAAAATAGAAAGGCATTATGAACGTAAAACTTGAAGTCAAATCATCCGCCTCAATCAAAGACCTTAGCAGCAAAGTAGAGCGAATTCTGAGCGTTGTCCCTGCTGAGCACATGAGAGGGCTAACAAAGATTGTATTTATAGATCAGATAACAGAGCCTAGATTATCCGCCGCCCAGCGAGCAAATCTACCAGCACTATATCATCCGAAAATGCCCGGACAGATGGCGTGGGCCGAGGTCGCAATGTCAGTCCTGGCACCGAAAAAAAAGTTTCCAAAGAATCTACTTACAAAACTCGCGTTAAAATCGAATCTGGCACAGATCATCCTTTCATTAATCGCTCAACACTACTATCTGACGCTCTCAAAAGGCATAAAGAAGAATCAACTGGAACCAGCCTGTAGGCTCTATGTGGAAAAGAGTTTTGAAAAATGGAGGGAACAGGAAGGCGGGATCAGGGTCCGCTTACTGAAACCCTTCAAGCCGAGGCTCGACAGGATGGCCAAAAAACTGGCAAAGAAGTATAAGGAAGAGGTAGCCCGAAAGCAGGCAAGTCAGAAATAGAATTATTCATTATCATCAAGGTGATTCAGGGCGCTCATCAAAGCTTCCCTCATCTCTTCCCTTTTTACCTGAGATTTCCGGAATTTAATCATTAGAGACCAGGATTGATTCTTGGCCTTATGTTTAAAAACATATCCTTTTTCTTTTTTGGTCTGCCCCTTTCGCACGCTTCGAGCTTCGTCTCTTGTAAGGCCGCCTGCCCGAATCTCTTCAACCATTCGCTTCATTTCACCATCAGTAGGCTGCCTAACTACCTGCAACAACATAGACTTAGATGAGATGTCGGCGCGCCGACATAAGGCTCTAACGTCCGCTGGAATCGCTGCAAGAGAGAGGGATTCGGTTATCGTAGTTCGCGATTTACCGATCTTTGTCGCAATCTCTTCGTGAGTATATCCGAACCGTTCGGATAAGGCTTTCAGACCGTCGGCCTCTTCAAACGGCGTTAAATCTTTTCGCTGTAGATTCTCTATCAACGAGATTTCAGCAACATCCCTGTCATCGACATCCATTTCAATGCAGGGAAGTTCAGTCAGCCCGACCTCCAGGCTGGCGCGATACCGGCGTTCGCCGCTGATAATCATAAAGCGACCGCCAACATCGCTTGGACGAACCAGCAAAGGCTCCAGCACGCCTTTCTGGCTGATTGAAGATATCAGTTCAGAGAGGTCTCCGATCTCCACACGCGGCTGATTTGGGTTCGGAGCTAGTTTATCTATAGGAATCATGCCGACCAACGGGAGCGCCCGCGCTTTTACTCGTAAGTATCTCGACATAATGCGCATCATGACGCAGCTTAAAGTTTCCTGGCAAACCTCTCTTAGACACGGCTCATCACCTCATCACATAAACTTGAATACTCGATTGCGCCGCTCGATGTCGGAGCAAACGTAAAGATCGTCTCTTTATAGGCGGGGCTTTCCTCCAGACGAACTGATTTACTTATTACGGTAGAAAAAACCTTATCTCCGAAAACCGCTCTGATCTGCTCCTGAATATCTCTTGCCAAAGTTGTTCTCTTATCAAGCAGCGTGATGACTACTCCGAGTACCTGAAGCCTCGGATTGGGGCGAGCTTTGACCTTTTCGACCGTTTCCAGAAGATCATCCGTTCCTTCAAGAGCAAAGTAAGATGGTTGAATAGGGACTAGTACATAATCTGAGGCGACTAAGGCATTGACTGTAATCAATCCCAAAGTCGGCGGCGTATCGATCAGAGTATAATCATATGATTTAATAATCCCGTCAATTCTATCTTTAAGCCTGAACGGAGCGTCGAATTCGCCAATAAGCTTGCTTTCAAATTTTGCCAGGTTAATACGGGAAGGCAGCACATCCAGACCGGGAATTGAAGTCGATTTAATTACATCTTCGGGTCTTGAATCTGATTCGGTCAGCACGTCGTAAATAGACTGGTCTATCGCATTATGATCCAGAAATGAAAGGGAGCTATTACCTTGTGGGTCGAGATCAATCAGGAGAACCTTTTTACCGGATTTGGCCAGGGCAGCAGATAAGTTGATAGCCGTGGTTGTTTTGCCTACCCCTCCCTTCTGATTGGCAATGGCGATTACCATCTATAAGATTTTCCTCCTGCCTGAAGCTTTTGCATCGTAATGCGAAGCAGGAAATGTGTCAAGTGCGAGTGATGCTATTAAAACATACTGAGCCTGTGAAATAGCCAATATTTATCAATTAGAATGCTTCACTTCTTTTTCAATTGTAAACTTATATTGTGTAGAATCCATTTGTAGACATTAAAAGGCTGTTATGATTTAATAGTCGCCGAGTGAGCGTTTACAGTCATCCGAACTGGTTCAGGCGAGGAGATTGAAATGGAAATAGAGATGAAGATTAGAGGACTGATGATGGATCCGGCTGCCAATACACCCATTATCATTTTAAAAGATGTTAATGGAGAGGCTATGCTTCCAATCTGGGTCGGCGCGTTTGAGGCCAATGCCATCGCAGTGGAGATCGAAAAGCTGGCGACCCAAAGACCGATGACCCATGATCTTGTTAAAAACATCATATGGGAACTGGGGGCTTCTGTTAGAAGAATCATCATAACTGATTTAATAGACAATACATTTTTCGCTGTCATTGAAATGATCCGCGACGGGCAGGTTTTCACCGTTGATTCAAGGCCAAGTGATGCAATCGCTCTGGCGCTCAGGGTTGATTGCCCAATCTACGTAAACGATGAAGTTATCAAAAACTCAAGCGCTTCAATCACAGAGGACGCAGCAATAGATGACGATGATTGGCCAGAAGATATAGTTGATGATGCAAGTGATTATAAGATGTGATTATGATACAATCACGAAACGCTGGATGATTCTTTAGCGTCAATCCAGAATAATTCAAGGAGGCAACATGGCATCGTTCAATAAAATCATCCTGGTAGGTTATTTAGGTCGCGATCCCGAATTGCGTTACACACCGGATGGCACTCCTGTCTGCAACTTTAGTGTGGCCACTACTGAGCGCAAAAAAGATAAGGCAGGCGAATTTCAAGATCATACAACATGGTTCAGAGTAAATCTCTGGCGCAGGCAGGCCGAAGTTGCCAGCCAATATCTCACCAAAGGGAAGCAGGTCTATATCGAAGGCCGACTGTCTCAAAGCGAATATCAAGATAAAGATGGCAACACCAGAACAAGCCTGGAAATCAATGCCACAGACCTTCAATTCCTAGGCTCACGCGGCGACGAGGGTGGCGCAGCACCAAGAGAGGAAAGAAGTCCAAAGGCTAACTCACGACCTGAGCCTGCTGGCGCAGGGCCTATTACCGACGATGACATTCCATTCTAAACCATAGAGTCTTACGGCTGATCAATCGTTTAGGATAAATTTCTTGGTCAAGCCTAGCTCCCTGATCTTGTGCTGTAGGCTCTGGCGATGTATGCCAAGAATTGCAGCTGCCTGCGTAATATTACCTGTAGTGTGATCAAGGCATCTCTCAATATACTTTCGCTCAAATTCCCTTTTAGCATCTTTGAAATCAAGCGAAGCGGAAACTTCGATCAAGTCCGTTTCGACTGTCAAGTCCGCTTTTTGCTGATATTTACCCAGTATCTCCTGAGGTAATACATCTAAAGTAATTTCATCCGTTTCAGACAGTACAACGCTTCTTTCAATGCAGTTTCTTAACTGTCGAACATTTCCCGGCCAGTCATACTCAAGTAATGCTTTAAGTACGGCTTTAGCGATTATCAGGCTATCGCTTCTATATGCAAGGGAAAAGCGATTGCAAAAGACCTGTGCAATCGCGGGGATATCAGATTTCCTCTCTCGAAGCGGGGGAATATTTATGTTAACCACGCACAGGCGATAATATAAATCTTCTCTGAAGTTCTTCAGTTCAACCTCACGTTCAAGATTCTTATTTGTAGCGCTTATGATCCGGGCATCGCTTGAAAAAGTTTCATTACTCCCCAGCCTTTGAAATTTTTTGTCTTCAAGAATCCGTAAAACCTTGGCCTGTGTTGAGAGACTCATGTCGCCGATTTCATCCAGAAACAGTGTACCTTTATTTGCGGCTTCAAACTTTCCAATCCTCTTCCCTGCTGCTCCTGTAAACGCGCCCTTTTCATGGCCGAATAGTTCCGATTCAATCAGTTCCTCAGGCATTGCTGCGCAATTCATAGCAATGAAATCGCCCGTCTTGAAACTGCGGGTATGTATTTCTCTTGCGACCACCTCTTTCCCTGTTCCGGATTCGCCGGTTATTAAAACGTTCACCTCAGTCTGAGCAACCTTTTCAATCAAGGAATAGACTCTTGTCATTGCAGGTGATGAGCCTATCAATTGCCCAAAGGTCCCCGCTCCGGAAAGCTCTGTGCGAAGCATCTCATTTTCGACTCTAAGCGCATGCGACTGGACAGCATTTCGCACTAAAACTCTCAGATCGTCCAGCTCGAATGGTTTGGCGAGATAATCATAAGCCCCGCTCTTGATCGCCTCTACAGCCATACGCTCAGAGCCATGCGCAGTAACGATGATGACCGCAGGAGAGTCTTTACGCGATGCCAACGTCGGCAGATAATCCAGCCCCGATTCGGACGCCAGTTTTACATCCAGTAGAACTACACTGGGGGCCGCGCTCTCTACAAATCGCTCTGCCGTCGCGATGCTTTCTGCCTCAAGAATACGATAGCCTTCTTTCTCCAGTGCCCTTCTCATTCCATAACGTGCAGCCGGTTCATCATCTACTATGAGAATCGTAAAATCCATCTTTGGTTCCTTTCAGCTTACAAACATCATCTTCAACGTGTGAGCATGATTCTTATATCTCTTACATTACTTCCTGTGGGGCCAGTGACAACAAGCCCGCCGAATTCCAGAAAAAAAGCATGAGAATCGCTGGTTTGAAAATAGCTGTTCAGGTTGATATTTTCCTGCCTCGCCAATCTGACGCCGTCCATACTGAGTAATGCTCCAATCGCGGGGCTGTTGCCATCAATTCCATCCGTTCCACATGACAAAACGACGCTTTTTTCCATTCCGGAATCGGCCATTCGCGCAGCAGTATATAAAACAAACTCCTGATTGCGCCCACCAGTTCCACGACCTGAAACCGGGCAAGCGACCTCGCCCCCGGAGATCAAACAAACTCCACGGCCTCCATGCGCCTGACGAAGATTGTTCAGTTCCCGGATCAATTCATCAGCGATCCTTTGGTAGCTGCCTTCCACTATGCTCAAGTCAATCTTTACTTCATATCCAAGCCTGTCTGCAATCTCTGCGACGATTTTTAACGCATCCCCGTTCTCCGCGATAATGATATTTCGGTGCCTGCCCTCATCTTTTACGGACCACTGTGGCAGGCGAGGTATCCGATTGGTTTGAGCCAAATTTGAGATCGCAGCAGGCAGATTTTCCAGCAATCTATATTTCGCGATGACCTGATAAAACTCTTCTAAAGTCAGGTCATCGGGAAGAAGTGGATTTGAAGCAATAGATTTTATATCCCCGTCATTTACATCAGAGATGTAAAATGCGACACACTTCGAGTTCTTCGTTAAAAAGCCTAATCTCCCGCCTTTCACTTTGGACAGGTGCTTTCGCACAGTGTTTATTTCCCGTATAGATGCTCCGCAGCCTGTAAGAATCCGGTTTAACTCTTTGATATCTTCAAGCGATATCTCATCAAATAAAGGCGACTCTACAAGCGCAGAGCCTCCGCCGGATATCAGGAAGATTATCAGGGATTGTTCGCCGCAGTCTCGAAGGGTATCTATAATTTTCCGTCCTGCCATCAGGCTATTGGAATCGGGTAAGGGATGGCCAGCTACGATTATTTCCGATTTGATCTTAACAAGTGGCCGACGGTTAGTAACAAGAACGCCTCTGGTGATCCAATTTCCCAGTTTTTCTTCAACAACGGCTCCCATTGTTGCGCCTGCTTTGCCGAACCCGATCAGAATGACTTCCGCATAATCTGATAATCGAATCGCTTCTTTGTCTACAATTAACGTATCGCCATCGACTACAAATCTTTCCTTGATTAATAAGGCAGGGTCAATCCTGTTTAACATCATCAGAAAAATGCTTTTGGCTTCTTCTTCGAGGTCTTTCATCTGGTTGTTAATAGCTGACTCAGGCTTATTGGCTCCAGCATTATATGGCATACATTCGCCAGAAAAAAGCGGGTGGACAATGCCACCCGCTTTTGTTTAAAAATTAAAGGATTGCTTTAACGAAACTCTACATCAGATCAATCGTTGAGTTCCGACGGCGCGATGTTATAGGTCTGCATGAGATGTAAAACGTCCTGACGAATCGCATCCCATTTAATAGTTATGGAATCTGCGACTCGATCAGTTGATGTGATGACCAGATCAGTTCTTCTGGCCTGACGCGCCAACGCGAGAGTTGCGCTCCTGAGGCTTTGCTGGCTTTGCATGGACGGGACCAGTCTCGCATATAGTCTGGTGGCGTTGGCAAAGTTATCAAGCGCGAATAAAAGCTCAACCCCTGATTCCCTGCTCCCGGTTGACTGCGATTCCTGTAAGCGCTGATATTCAGCCATCAAATCTTCCGCCTTGCGTTGCAGGTCCGCGCCTGAATTCGCATTGCGTGGCGAGTTTGCTCCCGAACTCGAATTGCTATTTGAGCCGAGTGAGATTGCCTGATCTGCCCCGGCAGAGTGGATAATCACCCGGCGCACATATTCCACGCCGTCCATGATTTTCAACTCGATCTTCCCTCTGGTCAGACCCTGAGTAACCATTCCAGTTGGCCGGACTGCTCTCGCGTATACTTCGAGCGTGTCTCCGTTTACAACGTGCTCGCCAAACCAGCGCCAGCCGCCAGTATTGGCTTGAGTGTTGATTAAAACATAGACCGCACCTTCGGCAGTTCGATTCGCGCTCGCTGACAAGACATTGGCCATCACTGTCCGGTCGTCAGAAGCTGCATCCGTTGTGCGCTCGACGGGGCGACCGGCTCCTCCGGTGGGTCGGTCTACTGGTCTATCTGCGTGTCCACTTCCGCTTCCGATGCCTGATACAGGACTTGATGCTCCAAGTATTCCTAATTTTTTCGCAGTCGGCGGATCAAGTTCGCCGCTTTCAGGCAGATTGTTCTCGCGCTGAAAGGCTTTGAGAGAATTTGAAGTGCGTGCGCTCATTGTGCCATTCACTTCGCCTTCATAGTAGCCCTGTGATTTAAGAGCTACCTGCGCGCGAGTAATCATTTCAGGAGATGAAAGCGGAAGCGGCGGGCCGCTCGGCTCGGCTGGTTCCGTGCGCGGTTCAGGTTCAGGCTCTCTCGAATCCGGTATGGAATCATTGGGATTCGGTTCGGTTGGTTGATTTCTAATCAGGTCAGGAGGCTGTGATCGATCACGCTGTGGGTCCTGAACAGGGTCAGCATTCTGATCTGCATTGCGATAGCCGCCTGTATCCTGTTGATTGGGGTTTCCTTCCCTGAGAACAATTGGTCGCCTGAGCTGCACGCCGAAAGGAGTTCCTGATGGCACTTGCGCCTCTTCGCCCTTCGAGAGAAGCACACCGGCAATGCCTGCGCCTGCGCCTAATACGCCACCAACAACTGCGCCCTTCCCTCCGCCAGCGATGCCTCCAAGCACTGCGCCTATCGCGCCGCCGCCGCCGACAAACACGCCTGTACGCTTCTCATCGCGCCCTGATACGCGGCTCTCATCATCAATCCTTTCGCGAGTCTCAGGATCGTCAGAGGTTAAATTGCCGTCGAGATCAATTCTAGACCCGTCCGGAAAGACCAGATCATCGAAATCAATCGCTATGGTTCCTGACCGGCCCATGCGCTTTGCGGGCGTCACCTGCGTGACTCGTCCCTCGACAATCGCGCCAGCCGGGATCACCTCCCTGCCGTTAACATAAACAGGCATATCAACAGTCGCATTGAATCTATCCCCTACGTGCGAGGTCTTTGAACTCAAGGTGCCGTTCATTCTCACGCTGATAACGGAGTCTTGCGGGATAGTCCAGGAATTGTCCGGGGATTGGCGCGAACTGCGACGCGGGCGATTGTCCTGCGCAAATATATTCAGGGATGACCCCAGTATTAAACCAAGCACGAGCGCAGAAACGACTGCTTGCCTAAAAGACGATCTCGATTGCATAAAATTTACCTCCATAGCTCAGACTTCCTGGCAGGGCAATTTGATCATGATTCCTTGTGACGTTTCCGGGCGGGCTTTCTGTTGTCCGTGTACTTTAAATAATCGGCAGCCGCACAGTGGCCGTCGTGCCTTCACCCTTTTTGCTCGTGATAAGCAGGTCGCCTTTGTGCAATTCCGTGATTTTCTTTGCGATGGCCATACCCAGGCCGGTCCCCTTCTCTTTCGTCGTGTAGAAAGGCTCGAATAGACGACTGAGGGTCTCTTTGTCCATCCCCGCGCCCCGATCCACTATTTCTACCGTTACCTCGCGCTTACCGTTCACCTTCGTCCTCAATTCAATGGCTCCATCAGGCTCGCTCGCGTCTATAGCATTTATTATCAGATTCAAAAAGAGCTTTTTCAACTCAGTTGCGTCATACTGGCCGCTGGGCAGTGCGGGCGAGAAATGCTTTTCGATCTTAACGCGCTTTACGCTCAGCCGATCTGCCACCATCGGCATCAGGTCATCGAGCAGGTTATTCAAATTCAGCTCTGTGCGTTTCAATTCCTTTGGTCGGGCGAAATCGGATAACTCGGCAACGATGGTCGCCAGATGATCTACACTGCGGTCGATCACTGCAAGTGTTTCCGCATCACTCGGACTGACTGGCCCACGGCGCTTGATCACTTCTGTTGCGAATCGAATGCTTCCGAGCGGATTCTTTATCTCGTGTGCTATTTGCGCAGTCATCTGGCCCACGGCGCTCAAAGCCCTGTTGCGCCGAAGTTCCGCTTGAGTCCGAGCCGTTTCCGTCACATCGACGAAGACTAGAATCATTCCGCGTCGTTCTTCGTTGATTATCAGCGGAGAGGCAAACACGTCGAGTAGTTTTCCCTCTCCAAACTCGATTCTGCCTTGATATCGGCCCACTCGCTCCAGATGGTTCAAGCCCTGTGAAATTTTCTCAACTAACAACGGGCTATCCTGAAAAAGTTCTTTGAAGTCCTGCTCTATATCCGGTGCTGCGCTCAATCCGGTCAATCGGCGAAAAGAGCGGCTCATTGTTTCAACTTTCCCGTCTTCCGCGATAACGACGACACCCGAATCCAGGCTATCGAGCAACGATCTCAGATAATCTCTCGATTCCGAGCTTTTTGCATATGCCAGACTCAACTTCTTCAGGATTTTGCGGATTTCATAAAAGGTTAAGACGGCAACAACAAAGCTGACGAACAAAACAACTGCTGTGGCTGACACCTCTTTTTTGCGCTCTTTTTCAACCCACGCCTCGATTCGCCTGTCGTTTTCCCCAAGCTCTGCACGGACATAGCTTTCAAGCCCGGCTAATGCGTTTGTCATTCGATCCCGCTCGGCGTACCAGTCTACTACCTCTTTAGAGTTTATCTTTGCCCAGTACGACTCAAATGCGGCTTCAAACTCACGCCACTCATCGAGATCAGAGAGAGACGTAAGCTTCCCATTCTTAATACGCGTTTCCATCTCGGCTCGAAGACGTTTGAGGTCTTGTCTTGCGATAAAGGCGAGCGGCTTGGAATCCTGATTGGCAAGCGCAGTCTGCGCAGACGCATGTATTTTTCCTGCGGTCTCGGAAATAAGGCTGACGACGCTCATGTGGTTGACTTCCGACTGGCGAATTATGGAGATCTCGTCTCCTAATTCGAGAAAGCTCTGCCAGCTTAAATACCCCAATCCCCCAACCAGCATCAATAACAGGAAAAACCCGACCAGCAGGACGTTGCGGACGATCCATTCCGCAGTTCGCGGTAATCCCAGTAGGCGTGTTGGAAGCTTTCTCATTCGATTAAGCCCTTATCGAAAATCGCCTTCGGCCTGTCCTCCTACAGAAACGACTCGATCAGTGAAGCCTTCAAAGGCGTCGTCGTGGCTGATGACGAAAAGCTGATCGAAATCTTTGATACGCCCTATCTGCTGCGCGAGGTTGCGCCGCCGCTCTTCATCCATGTTAGTGGTCGGCTCATCAAAGAAGGCTATTCTCATGTCGGACAGTTCTTTAAGCAGCGCAAGTCTGACTGCGAGCGCGGCTGCCATCTGCTCGCCGCCTGACAGACTGATAAACGGGCGCTCGTGCCCTTCCTCTTCAAGGATAATTTCATACCCGAAATCCCATCTGAGCGATACCATCGGATTGCCCGTGATTTCGCGGTAAAGTTGATTTGCCTCCATAGAGATAGATTGAAGGTGAGCTTCCGTTATAAAAGGTCCGGCCTTCTTCAACATGTCTCTTATGAACTCCGAAATCTCAGACAAACGCCCAAAGCGCTCTTTCTTAGCCGTCAGCGTTTCCAACCGTTTCCGCGCGAGCATCAATATCTCAATTTCGCCTTTGATCTCTTCCAACCTGCCGGACGACACATTCAACTCAGAGCCGAGCGCGGCAACCTGATCGATCAGTTCCTCCAGTTTGGCCCTGACCGACGCATGCCTAGTTTCATCATAGCTGGCCTGCGCGGTTTTCAATTCACGATTGAGCGTTTCCAATTGCTCTCGCCTGCTCTTCAATTCAAGCGCGAGCGCATCCATCTCTTTTTCGCGCTCTTCAAGCAGAGCCGCGATGGGCTGGCTTTCTATGTAAGCACGATGATCTCTTTCCGAAGCGGCGCGGCGCTCGCGCTCCTGTGTCAACTGCCGGTCGAGCGAGGCAAACTCTTCAAGCTTTTTCAGCAAGTCCTGAATAGATGCAGCCATCTGTTTTTCCCGGCCTTCAAGGTCATAAAGCAGATTGCGCGTTTCCCCTTCTTTCGCCAGTCCTTCGCGCAACATCCGAGCGCGTGCGCGAGGGTCGTCAAGCTCGTTGAGACGACTGCCAATCCGGTCAAGTTCATCATTCAATCCGACCAGAAAACCGAGACGCGCTTCCAATTCCTCGTGCTCTTTTCGTTTCTCGCTACCTTCAGCTTTCAATTGAGCCTTGCGCTCGCGCAGCAGGTCAAGTTTTTCGTATTTCGAGCGGGCAATCTGCGCCTCTTTCAGATTTTCTTCGAGTTTGCCAAGTCGCTGCTCAAGCGCGCGTCTGGCCTGCTCGTTTATTGCGGTGTCGGAGACATCACTCTCAAACCGCGCAGCATTCCCGCGCTCAATCTCAATGTCCTGAACGAGCCGAGCGTAATAAACGCGCTGGCTGACAAGCCCTGCTGTGGCCTTTGACGCGGCTTTCGCTTCGTTAAGCTTGCTCTGTATCGCTTCTTTCGTGCGCTCGACCGTCTTCAAACGCTCGCGCTCGTTGCCCACCTGTAGCTTGAAAAATTGATCCAGGCCCTGCCCGTCTTTCATATTAAGGCATCGTTCGGAGAGCAGAGGGCACAATCCCCCTTTCATCTTAGAGAGGATTTTCTCTTCACGTTCAATGCTCAGTCTTAGCCCCGTTGCCTCTTCAAAGACTGCGCGGTAATCGGATTCGAGTTGGGACAGACTGGCCGCAATCTGCTCTGCGTTCGATGCGGATTCAATCTCTTTTTCGAGCGTTTGAATCTCGCCATTGAGCTTCGCGATGGTCTGACGCACACGCTTCAACTCGCTCACTCGTTCGCTGATGCGCGCAAGCTGGACGCGCAACTCGCGCAATTCTTCTTCGAGTGTGCGCCGCTCCTGCTCAAGCTTTGGGACGCGCTCAGCAGGTTCGCGCATCTTTTCGGCTTCTTCGACCTTTTTCGACACATCAGCGTAATCAACGCGCAACGATTCCAACTCTTTTGTAGCCGCTTCCTGTCGCCGCCTGAGCGCATTGATCTCGCCCAGTTGAGTCTGCAAATCGGCGCGGCGTTTTTCGATCTGCTCCTGCTCGTTTACAAACGGAGCGAGACGTTCGATCTCTTTTGCGTCGGCTTCAAGTTGCGAAACCTTGTCCCGCTGCGTTTGAACCGAAGCCTCCAGCTTGAACTGCTCCCGCTCTTTTTCGGACAATTCTTTCTTTAGAGAATCACGCTCGATTGCCTGCGGCTCAAGCACTGCAAGTTTCTGATTCGCATCGTTGTAATCCGTATAGCCTGCCGCAGCCGCGCGTACAATGTCACTTGCTTCACGCGAACGCTTTACCTCCTGAGCTACTTCCGTCAATCGCCGGTCAGATTCCGTGATGCGTAAATTCAAGGCCGCAGAATCCACTGTCATCTGCTCGATGTTCTTTCGCAATTCATCGAGTCGATTTAATTCAGTTCGCGCACGGTCGCGGGCCGTTTCCGCGTCCGAAAGTTCCTGTTTCATTCGTTTAATGAGCGTTTCATATCGCGCCCGTTCGCCAAGGAAGCCGTCCAGTTTCGATACTTCCACCTCGACGCGAGCAATCTCTTCTCTAAGCGTGCCTTCGTGCGTTTCGACGAGCCGTACAAGCGCGCGCAAATCTTCCGACGAGCGTTGATACTCGTCAACTCTGAGAACCTTGTCGAAGCTTATCTTTCGCTTTGACGCCTGCTCCGCAAAATCAACAGTGAACGTGCCCTGCGGCACGCCTATGGTCGAAGTAAACAACGACTTGAGGTCAACTCCGGCCTCGATGCCAAGGTGTTGTTTGATCCACGCGCCGACCTGCTGTTTCTGCTCGACGAGCCTCATCTTCGTTACGGGGTCGTAGATGTAATACCCTGTCGAGGTATCGCGATAGACAGTGTATTCGCGCCCGTCCAGCGCAGAAACAAATGTCACGCGCACTGCGCCTTTCTTTGCGCCGCGACGCAGGAAGTCTTCCTTTTTATATGGCAGATGATCGAACAGTGCCCACGCGATTGCCTCGATGATCGTCGTTTTGCCAGCGCCGTTCGGCCCGCTGATGGCCGTTACGCCCGCTTCAAACTCGAAGCTGCCCGCCTCGTAGTTTTTTATGTTTTCAAGTTCGACTTTGGTGATTAGCATCTATTGCGCCTTACAGTTGATGAATAATTTCATTGTGAGGATTTTCGACTCGCAAATGATTCTATCACGCGCCGCGATGTGCACGGAACCATTACAATGTTGTTAGTTCGGCTGTTGATTTCTGGTTTTCAGATGTATAACATAATCGCTCGGAACCCTCGTTTAAGAGAAAGCCCTTCGGCAGGCTGTCTGACTGCGGCTTCACAATCGGCTCGTCGCGCAGCATAAAATTTAAAGGCACATCGCATGGCAATCGTACTCGTTATTCTTGCGGCAATATTCGTTGGTGCGCTTGGATTGCACGGCTATAAGCAGTACAAGGTCAGGCAGGAGCGCCGCATCAGCGAAAACGAATATAACGTGGCGGTAGCGATCTGGGAATTCGCCAGCCGAACAAAATCTCAGATTGAAGAGGCCATGCGAAAGGGCGAGGGCGTGCTCAATTTCACTAATATCCAGATTCCATCAAGCGAGGGCTATAAACTCACATTTGAACTGATCGGCACGTACTTTCGCGTCTATGCAGTGCCCACAAGTCATGCGCGCACGGGATGTCTCTCTTTTTTAACCGATAACACGCTGACCGTCAGAGCCGCAGACCACGCGGGAGAATTGGCGACTGCCGAAGACGCCGAATACAAAGGCGACCTTATCTCCTGATCAAACCGCGAAAGATTGGCTCGCCAGTCGCTTTATGCTACTCTTGCGCATCAACTCGAATGATGATTGCGGCAGACCGTTAAGCTATGGATTTCTCTATTCCACAAGAGTATCTCGATTTCAAAGAAGCAGTATATCGTTTCTCGAAAGAGCGTCTCGCGCCGCACGCAGCCGAACTTGATGCGCGAGCCGAATTCAGCTGGGACAACTGGCGTGATATGGCTGGTATGGGGTTGCTCGGACTTCCCTTCCCGGAAAAATATGGTGGCTCTCAGGCCAGCCCTCTCGCCACCTGCATCGCTATGGAAGCTATGGGCGCGGCAGGCGTTGATGCAGGGACGCCGCTCGCATGGGGGGCACATACGATTCTTTGCGGAGTCCCGATCTGGCTGCTGGGAACAGATCAGCAAAAGGAGAAGTACCTGCCAAAGCTCTGCTCAGGCGAATGGATTGGAGCCTTCGGGTTGACCGAACCGGGTTCAGGCTCGGATGCCGCCGCGATGAAGACCACGGCAGAGCGGCGCGGAGATAGATGGATACTTAACGGCTCGAAGATGTTTATCACGAACGCGCCAATCGCAAACGTGTTTATCATCTTCACCTCGACCAACAGGCAGGCAGGCAATCGCGGCATCTCAACTTTTATAGTCGAACGCGACTCGCCCGGCTTCACAATCGGCAAAGATCTGGTGAAGATGGGCAATCGCACTTCCGTGACGGCTGAACTGTCATTCGATAATTGCGAAGTGCCCGAAGAGAACATGCTTGGCCCGATAGATGCGGGTTTCATCGCCGTCGGCAAAGAGACGCTCGAATGGGAGCGCAGTTGTTTGATTGCGCCAATCATCGGCAGTATGCAGTTCATGCTTGAAAGCTGCACCGCATATGCTAAAGACCGTCGCCAGTTCGGTCGTCCAATTGCGGAATTTCAAGCGATTCAACATAAGCTCGTCGATATGAAGATTGCCATCGAAGGCGCGCGACTGTTGATCTATCGCGTCGCGTGGATGAAGCAGCAGGGCAGGTCCGCGATGATGGAAGCGGCGATTGCGAAGTTGTGGGCAACGGAAGCCGCCATTCGCGTCTCCTATGACGCGGTTCAGGTCTTCGGCGGATATGGTTACATTCACGAATACCCTGCTGAGCGTTTCTATCGAGACGCGAGGCTTGGCACGATTGGCGCAGGAACGTCCGAAGTGCAAAAGATGGTCATTGCCAACGAGCTTATTAAGTCATATTTAAAAAGATAGTCCGGGAGCGTGCTAACCAAAATGTCTGTTCACCGCAGAGGCGCGGTGAATTTTCAGTTCATAAATCTTATGCGAAGAGTTGCCATAATCGGATCAGCGCAAACCATCCACGAGCGACGCAAAGCTGATAAAAACGTCGAGGACATGATATATGAAACAGTCAGCGACCTGCTCGGCAAAACCGGTCTGACGATAAAAGACGTGGATATGGTCATGGGCGCGGGCGATGATGTGCTGGACGGACGCAGCATATCGAACGTCTTTACAGCCGAGTATGCAGGCGCATTCCTGAAAGAAGAATCGAAGGTCGAAGACGATGGCGCGTTCGCAGCCGCTTACGCCTATATGCGAATCGCCTCAGGTTCATTCGACACGGCGCTGGTCTACGGCTACAGCAAAGCCTCCGACAGTTCGCCGCAGCATTATTCGGGAATGATCGCAGACCCGTTCTATCTTCGCCCGCTCGGCATCGAAGCCCTGACCGCCGCCGCGCTACAGGCTCAGTGCTATTTCCGGAAGTACGGAGTGACCGAAGAAAAAGCGGCGCTGGTTGCGGTGAAAAACAGAAAACATGCTCTTCGCAATCCCAACGCTCAGATCAAAGGCGAGTACACAGTCGAGGATGTGATG
This sequence comes from Blastocatellia bacterium, assembly GCA_963804815.1. Taxonomy (GTDB): domain Bacteria; phylum Acidobacteriota; class Blastocatellia; order UBA7656; family UBA7656; genus DATEKX01. Next base: position 1,882,248 of record CAWDRU010000002.1, read on the forward strand.
AATTCGCCCGTGATTGCTTCGCCCATCAAGTTGCTGGACGCATCGCCGGTAACGGATGGATGCTGCGCTATGCTGCTTGCATCGGAAGATGCGGTAAAGAGATTCAAGCTCAAACCCGCATGGATTCGCGGCATCGGGTTCTGCACGGATTCCTACTATCTGGGACATCGTGATTTGACGGAGATCGCTTCTGCTCACAAGGCAGCCGAGCGCGCTTACAGGATGGCTGGTATCAAAGAGCCGCGCAAAGAGATTGGTTTAGCTGAAATTCATGAGCCGTTTTCATTTCAGGAGTTGATGCTTTACGAGGCTCTGGGCCTCTGCGAAAAAGGGCAAGGCGCTGAATTCGGCTATGTCGGAAGCCCGGAAACAGAAGAAGAAGAGGCTCATTTTCCGGTCAATTATTCAGGCGGAGCGCTTTCGGCAAATCCGATATTTGCGACCGGCCTGATCCGTCTGGCCGAAGCCGCGCGACAAGTCAGTTTTCAGGCAGACGAACGCCAGTGCATTGTGGATACGGCAGTTGCTCATGCGACATCGGGTTTCGCATTGCAGTCGAATATTGTCTACGTGCTCGGCGGCGATTTGCTAAAATCATCAGGCTGAATCATCTTATATAATGGAATCAGCTAAAATCTGCTTTACTTCATTATCTAACCTGGAAAGGAATTGTCATGAGAGAAGCCTTCGTAGTCGCAAGTTCGCGGACGCCGCTTGCGAAATCATTTCGCGGCTCATTCAATCTAACTCGACCCGATGAACTGGCGGCGCATTGCATAAAAGACGTTTTGAGCAAAGCGCCTGAACTCTCGCCCGAAGAGATCACAGACGTGATACTTGGATGCGGGCAGCCGCATGGGCCTGCCGGAAACAACGTAGCGAGGGTTGCTACGATACTGGCCGGACTGCCTGCCTCTGTTGCCGCCATAACGGTAAATCGTTTCTGCTCTTCGGGACTTCAATCAGTAGCGATGGCTGCGCACCAGATCATCGTCGAAGGCGCGGATGTCGCGATTGGCGGCGGCGTTGAAAGCATCACTATGATGACCAGAGACAATAACCCGAACCCGTGGCTGCTGGAGCATAATCCCGGCGTCTACATGGCTATGGGCGACACGGCAGAAGTTGTGGCCAAACGATATAAGGTCAGCCGTGAAGCGCAGGACGAATATTCACTTGAGAGTCAGAAACGCACGGCCAGAGCGCAGGACGAAGGCTTCTTTGATGAAGAGATCGCGCCCATGCAGGTCACACGCGGCATCCTCGATAAAAAGACGGGAGAAATAGTCAGCAAAGAAGAGCACTATTGCGACCGTGACGAATGCAATCGGCCTGATACCACGCTTGAAGGTTTGCTGGCCCTGAAGCCTCACTTTGATCCCACAAGCGGGCAAGGGACTGTGACTGCGGGAAACTCTTCTCAATTATCCGATGGAGCGTCGGCCACGCTGCTCGTATCACGCGAACGGGCCGAACAACTGGGACTCAAACCGAAGCTCATCTTTCGCGGTTTCGCAGTCGCGGGCTGTGAACCAGACGAGATGGGTATAGGACCTGTCTTCGCAGTACCAAAACTGCTCAATCGCCATGGGTTGAAGGTCGAAGACATCGACGTATGGGAACTCAACGAAGCATTCGCAGTGCAGGTCGTTTACTGCCGTGACCAGCTTGGCATTCCGCAGGAGAGGCTCAACGTAAACGGAGGCTCAATCGCAATCGGCCACCCGTTCGGAATGACCGGCTCGCGAATGGTTGGAACGCTGGCTAACGAGATGCTGCGACGCAGAGCTAAGTACGGCGTTGTGACAATGTGTGTCGGCGGAGGACAGGGCGCGGCTGGTCTGTTCGAGGCTTGCAACTGAAGAAGCAATAAGGAATAGACAATGTCAGATTCGCTGTTTAACCTCTCAGGAAAAGTGGCAATAGTTACAGGCTCGACCAAAGGCATTGGCCGGGCCATCGCCGAAGCGCTCGCGCGCGCAGGTGCGATGGTAGTCATATCCAGTCGCAAGGCAGACAACTGCGAGGAAGTGGCCGCTCAGATAAGAAGCGAAGGATTAGAAGCCGCTGCCATCGCTTGCCACATCGGCAAACGCGAGGATGTAGAGCGTCTGGTTTCGGAAACAAAAGGCAAGTACGGGCGAATTGATGTTCTGGTCTGCAACGCCGCCGTCAACCCGTATTATGGCCCGATGGCCGGATTGACCGATGATGCATTCACCAAAGTAGTGGATTCCAATGTTCGCAGCAATATCTGGCTCTGCAATCTGGTGCTGCCGGACATGGCCGAAAGGCGAGATGGCAGTGTAATCATAGTCTCAAGTATCGGAGGGCTGAAAGGTTCACTAAATCTCGGCATCTACGCTATCTCCAAAGCTGCCGATTTTCAGCTGGCACGTAACCTGGCCGTCGAATGGGGCCCGCGCAATATTCGAGTCAACTGCATTGCGCCGGGGCTTGTGCGAACAGACTTTGCGCGCGCGCTGTGGGAGAACGCTGAGATGCTGGCTAAAGCCGAATCCGCTACTCCATTGCGTCGAATTGGCGAGCCTGAGGATATTGCAGGTGCGGCTGTTTATCTCGCCTCGCCCGCGAGCCGTTGGATGACAGGCCAGGTGATCGTCATCGATGGCGGCGTAACTATCGGTTGAATGTAACGCTCAATGCGCCTGATGACGTTGCCAGAGGGTTTCGTTCATACTATAATCCCTGGCCTGACCGGTCGGTAGGTCACCTGCCGATCTATCAGATCGCGCCGCGTCATTTGCAGTTGCCTGATTGATTGCCGAACGAAAGATTGGCAATCAACCAGAGAACACGGAAGCGGCAACATGGATTGCAAAGCGAGGCGACAGTGGAAGCCTCGCGGCCTTTCTGAACATCTTCAACTCAGGCTATTGGGAAAATAAAATTAAACGCAAGTTCGTTGGGAATGTTTCCTGATAGTCTGGATGCCGCCTGAGTTTATGCAAAGGAGTGGTTATGGATGACATCAGTGATGCGAAAAAAAAGGTCAAAGAAACGAAGCCGGACGTTTCCAGAAGAAAGTTCATAACCAAAGCGATGACCGGGGCAACGGCTACGGCTGTCACGGTCCTGAGCACTGGCAGCGCGTCTGCTGCTGATAAAGATAAAGAAGCCCTTAACGCCGCAGTCAAACCCATCACTGTGCCGGATGAATTCGCTCAGGCAGCGAAATCTGTGGCTGTTACGCCAGGCTTCCCGATGACCGGCGCACAGGTCTTTGCGCGCATTTGCAAAGAAGAAGGGCTTGCCGCGCTATTCGGCTGTCCCGGCAACTACAGCATTCAGAATGCAATCGCGCTCGAAGGCATCCCGACTTATTCCGGTCGCCACGAAGGCGCGATGTGCCACGCCGCCGACGGCTTTTGCCGCGTGACGGGTGAAGTCGCAGCCGCTTCGGGGACCGAAGGGCCGGGCTTCACGGATATGATTAACGCCATCGCCACGGCAAACGCCGCGCGCTCGCCTGTGCTTGTGCTTGCATCCAACATGGCGATCATAAACGAAGATACAGAGGCAGGCATTCAACTCGGCTATCAGCAACCGAATACCGAGGGTCTGAAGAAATACGGCAAGCGGTTGATCAGCGCAAAGCGCGTCCATGAATACGGCGCATATGCCTTCAGGCAGTTGCGCTCAGGCGTGCCCCGCCCCGTGCATCTCGATTTTCCGGCGGAGATCACGCGCGCTAACTTCAAGACGGCGGGGGACCTGGATTACTACTTCGACAAAGCGAGATACCGCACCATTTCAAAACCCTATCCGGGGCCTAAAGATATCAGCGCGGCAGTTGAGTTGCTCAAACAGGCTCAGCGCCCGATTATCGTATCAAGCAACGGTGTGTTTTATAGCCGCGCATGGGACGCGCTGAAAGCTCTGGCGGAAAAAGCGCAGATTCCAGTCGTTGAATCAGGCGCGATGAAGGGGCAGTTTTCAGACGAAAGCCCGCTATCGGCCAACGCAGCGCCGGGCGCATTGGCAAGCGCAGATGTAGTGCTGCTCGTCGGCCAGTATTGCATGCCAACCGTTGGCGAGTTCGCTTTCGGGCCTGACGCGAAATATATTCGTATTGACCCCAGCCCCGAAGACATCGGGCGCAATCTTCCAATTGATATCGGCATTGTCAGTTGCGAAAAAGCGGCGCTCGAAACTCTCAATGATGCTATGCCTGCGATGAAACATGATGCGTGGGTAGCAGAGATCGCAGCAGCGCGAAAGAAATTCGAGGATGAGCTTGAAACATTCTACGCTAAAGGCATGAGTTACTCGGACGCTGTGCATCCCGCGGTAATCGCCAAAGAGCTGACCGATTTCATGTATCGCGGCAAGCTTCCGAAAGAACAGACCACATTTGTATCAGGCGGCTACGGTATTGCCAGATACGTAAGGCGGTGGCTGCGCGGATACCGTCCGGGCCAGATACTAAACGGCGCATACCAGTACGGCGCAATCGGGCCGGATGTGGGCTACGCCTTCGGAGCATCGGTGGCTGTGCAAAACGGCATAAGCGTGCAGGCTCCGTACAAAGGCGCTCCGGTGATTGCTGTAACAGGCGATGCGGGGATCGGTTATACGATCATGGAACTGGAGACGGCCTCGAAATATCGCATGCCAATGATCGTCATCGTCTACAACAACAACGCATGGGGAACATGGACGGGCAATAGCCGCAACCCCGTCACATTGAGCATGCACCTGTTTCAGGAGAACGTGCGCTATGACAAAGTGGCCGAAGGGTTAGGCGCGCACGGCGAATACGTCACTCGACCCGAAGACTTCCGCGCAGCACTTGAAAGATGTTATCAACTCGCTGTCAAAGAAAGGCGGCCTTCGCTGATCAACTGTCAGGCGAAGAAAGAGTTCTGGGTCAAACAACAATACGAACCGGGATTTCTGGGTACGGTTGAACCCGGTTGCATGTCGTACAATCACTGACAAGATGGCAAAAGGTTCTTTGAATGTAGTCAGGGAAAACCTACAGACCTATGCTGATCGGGGCGTGTTTCGAGGTTTCAGTGAAATCAGGCATGGGCAGTTTGAATTCGTCTGGCTGATTCGTCATCGGATGGAACTGATAGTCGATACAACAAAGCATGTGCTGAGGTTCAAACAACTTCTGCCCGGCGTACCGGCGACTTCGGCGCTCTACGGTGAATTGAAGAGTTTCATCAAACAGCGGCACGACCGCCAGTTGCCCGACCACAGACGAATTGACATGCGACGCGCAGAGGTAACGTGTTCCAACCGGGGAGGCTATGTTTCGATCTCCCTGAAAGTTAAGAAGAATCAATATGCCTACGGGGTAAACAGAATAGTCAATCTGGTGCACGAGCTGTTTCTGTATCTGCGCGACGCGCATCCAGAATATCTGGTGGAGAATTTCGATGTGCCGCAGGAGTAACATAATAATCACGCGCCGTTTTTTATCGCTTACTGTTCTAATTATCGCGATGTGGATGTCTGCATCTGCGCAGGGCAGCAAAGAAGCTCAGAAGATGAAGAACCCGGAGCCGAAAACGACCGAATCGATTGAAGCCGGAAAGGGTCTTTACAAACGTTTTTGCGCATCGTGTCATGGTCCGAACGGAAAAGGTGACGGAGGGATGGCGCTCTCTGGAGGAACGCCGTCTGACCTGACGGACGAGACATGGGATTACGGTTCCACGGATGGCGAGATATTCATCACAATCCGCGACGGGGTGTCGAGCGACATGCTGGCTTACAAAGAGAAGCTAAACGAAAAACAGATATGGCAAATAGTCAATTTCATTCGCAGCATCGGGCCTGAGCCGAAAGGAAACAGGTATTGAATAGATGAAGATATCGGGGCGCACATCTATTGTAATCCTGTCTACGGGATTGATATTGCTCGCGGTCGCTTTTCCTTCCGGCAGAATTGCGGCCTTTCAGCAAAGCACAGCTATCACTTCCCCGGAAGGTGAAGCGCTCTATAAGCAAAAGTGCGCCGTCTGTCACGACAATCCGCAAGATCGTATCCCGCCTCTGTTTCTCATCCGGCGAAGGTCGGCTGAAGATGTCATTCAGACTTTGACCACAGGCGTAATGAAACAACAGGCCACCGGTCTGAACGCAGATCAGATTCGCGCCCTCGCTGTTTATCTGACTGGTAAACAACCCGGCGCGCCCATCGAGGCGAACATAGGCGCGAATCTCTGCAAAGCCAGGCCCGGACCAATCAAACTCAACGGCTCGCAATGGAACGGATGGGGTCGGGATGCAGATAATTCTCGTTATCAGCCCCAACCGGGCATCAGCGCCGAACAGGTGCCTCGACTAAAGGTCAAATGGGCCTTCGCCCATCCGGGGCCGATGGCAACAGGCCAGCCCACTTTAATCGGCGACCGGATTTTTCTGACTACAGAAGTGGGAATCATCTATTGCTTGAACGCGCAGACGGGTTGCACTTACTGGACGATGAACGCCGGAGCGGCAGTGCGCGCAGCCATAAGCGTCGGCACACTGCCCACGGGGTCAGCAGCAAAATTCGCACTCTATTTCGGCGATGAAAAATCGACCGTTCAGGCGCTTGATGCCGCGACAGGCAAGCTGCTGTGGAAAACAAAGGTCGAAGATCATCTGTTGTCGCGCATAACAGGCTCTCCCCTGCTATACCGAAATCGGGTTTACGTGCCCGTCTCTTCGTTTGAAGAAACCGCCGGACGAGATGTGAAATATGAGTGCTGCAAATTTCGCGGCAGTATCGTCGCGCTTGACGCTTACACGGGAAAAATTCTTTGGAAGAGCTATTCGGTTCAGGACGAGCCAAAGCCATTCAAGAAAAACTCATCGGGAACACAGATGTATGGCCCTGCGGGTGGCGCGATCTGGTCCGCCCCGACCATTGACCCGAAGCGCGGGGTGATTTATGGCGCGACTGGCAATTCATACACAGATGTTGCGACCGGCCACTCAGACGCGATCATGGCGTTCGAGTTGCAAACAGGCAAAGTCAAATGGGTGAATCAGGTCACTCCAAAAGACAATTTCCTTGTCGGCTGTCGTCAGCCGGGCGTTGGCAATTGCCCCGAAGAGGCCGGACCTGATCACGATTTCGGCAGTTCTCCCGTTCTGCGAACGCTGCCCGACGGCAAGCAGGTCTTACTTGCGGGGCAAAAATCGGGCGTGGTCTATGCGCTCGATCCTGATAATAATGGCAAGATTCTGTGGCAAGTCCGTGTGGGTAATGGCGGCGCGCTCGGCGGCATCGAGTGGGGATTTGCAGCCGATGAAGAGAATGTTTACGTGCCCGTCGCCGATGTCAGCGGAGCGGCTCGCAAACCCGGCATCACCGCATTAAAAATTGCCACAGGTGAAAAGCTATGGCATGTACCCGCGCCTCCCGCGAAATGCAGTTGGGGAACGACTCGCTGTAATAACTCTCAATCGGCTGCCGCGACGGCGATCCCCGGCGCAGTCTTTTCCGGCACGGCGGACGGGCACCTGCGCGCGTATTCGACCAAAGACGGTTCGATCATCTGGGATTTTGACACGGCAGCAACTGCGTACGATGCTGTAAACGGCATGAAAGCGAAGGGCGGCGCTCTGGATGGTGGAGGGCCAACAATCGCGGGCGGCGTACTATATGTGAATTCCGGTTATGGTCGGCTCGTCGGCCAGCCCGGCAACCTGTTACTGGCTTTGACAGTGGATGGAAAGTAATATTATCGCACTGCAATGGACCTAAGGAGGGCTTATCAATGAAACGCATCCTCAGCTTCGGTTTCTTTGTCGGCGTTCTCGCCTCGGCATTTTCTATGTTAGCGCACACGGGCACGGCCACAGAAAAGACAACTGGCGTGACTTTCAATAAAGATGTTGCGCCTATCATTCAGAGTAATTGTCAGGTCTGTCATCGGCCCGGCGAGGTCGCACCCATGTCGTTTATGAGTTACAAAGAAGTTCGCCCCTGGGCCAAATCCATCCGTGAAAAAGTCGTGACGCGCGAGATGCCGCCATGGTTTGCTGATCCAAAACATGGCGAGTTCGTCAATGACTGCCGCCTTTCGCAGAAAGATATCGACACCATCGTTGCCTGGGTCGAAGGCGGCGCGAAAGAAGGCGACTCAAAAGATTTGAAGCCAAATCCTAATTTCACAGAAGGCTGGCAGATGGGCAAACCGGATGTTGTGTTGACGATGACCGAAGACTTCAACATACCGAACGAGGGTGTGATTCCTTATAAATATTTCGCCGTGCCGACCAACCTCACCGAAGATCGCTATGTACAATTCGCAGAGATTCGCGCAGGCGACCGCGCGCACGTGCATCACGTGATTGTCAGCGTGCGCTATCCCGGTCAAGGCGCATTGCCGCCCGCTGGCGAAATCACTCCCGAAGCGCTCGCGGCGCTCAGACAACCGGCAAGCGGCGGGCAGCGCAGCGCCGAAGACTCCGATGGGCGGCTTGTCGGCTGGGCACCCGGCGAAGCGCCGCTGATCCTGCGGCCCGGTCAGGCAAAGCTGATCAAGAAAGGTTCCGTGTTGACTTTCCAGGTGCACTACACGACAAACGGCGAACCGGGCAAAGATCGCACAAGCGTCGGGCTCATATTTTCAAAAGCGCCGGTCGAGAAACGAGTTATCACCGCAGGCGCATCTACTCGCAATCTGGTCATCCCGCCGGGCGATCCGAATTATGAATCGACTGCGACCTTCGCTTTCAAGGAAGACAGTCACATAGACAGCCTGCATCCGCATATGCACGTGCGCGGAAAAGATTTCAAATACACGCTTGTTTATCCTGACGGAACCTCGAAGGTTTTATTGTCTGTGCCGCGCTTCGACTTCGGCTGGCAGTTGACCTACTTTCTCAAAGAGCCTGTAGCCGCTCCAAAGGGCAGCCGCCTGGAGATTGTCGCTCATCACGACAACTCGATAAAAAACAAGTTCAACCCTGACCCGACGAAGGAGGTTCGATGGGGAGATCAGACATGGGACGAGATGATGATTGGCTACCTTGATTACACTCTCGACAAGCAGGATTTGCGACGGGCGCAGCCGGAAACAGCCAGCAGCAGCGGCGCGCGGCGCAGGTAAGGAGGAAACCATGAAACGATTGTTCATCATTCTGTCTGTGACGCTTGTTGCGATTGCGACGCCGATTGTAGAACGAGACGAAGCCGCGAGTGTTACCTTCGCAAAAGACGTGGCTCCGATCATCTTCAACAAGTGCGCCAACTGTCACCGTTCAGGCGAAGCGGCTCCGATGTCTCTCACCTCATACGCCGAAGTGCGCCCGTGGAGCAAGGCAATTCGCGAAGAGGTTGCCCAGCGCTCGATGCCGCCATGGTTTGCCGACCCTCACACCTCTACGCTGAAGTTCGGTAATGACCGACGGCTATCAGAGCAGGAGATCAATACAATCGTCGCATGGGTCGATGCGGGTTCGCCAAAGGGCAACGACAAAGATCTGCCGCCGATGCCCAAATACACTCCCGGCTGGACGTTCGGCGAGCCTGATCTGATCGTCGAAATGCCGGTTGATTTTGAAGTTCCTGCCGAGGGCGAATTGCCGATGCAGAACTTTTACGTGCCTGTTCCCTTCACCGAGGAACGTTGGGTCGAAAAAGTCGAATTGCGTCCCGGCAACCCTGCTGTCGTGCATCATTCGATTGCCAACGTAGTCCGGCTGCCCGAAGGCACAAAGATCGTAGATGGCAGAGCAGTAAAAGACGGAGCGCAGACGGCGCAACTCAACGGCCAGTCGGCCAGAGAGACTGGCGGATTGAGTGAAGGAGGAACCTCTCGCGAAGTCGTCCTGACACAGGATTCTTTCACACGCGCGGGCGCATTCAAGCTGGTCGGGCAAGCGCCGGGCAAGGGGTTCGAGCGTCATTATCCGGGAACCGCCAAGCGAATACTGCCGGGCATGTATTTTCAGTTCAACATGCATTATCAGGTGAGCGGGCGCGCAGAGAAAGATCGTTCGCTGCTCGGCCTCTGGTTCGCCAAAAAGCCTGTCACCTACGAAGTGCTGACCAAAGGTGTGAGCGATACGATCTTTATCGGCGGAAAAGAACTGAGCGAAACCCGCACAGTCAACGGCAAGGAGGTCAAGGTGCGCGGTAAGATTCCAAATATCCCGCCAAACGTCGATAACTGGGAGATCGCAGGCGAAATGACGATCAAAGAACCCATCACGCTTTACGCGTTTGCGCCGCACATGCACCTGCGCGGCAAGGACATCAGGTACACGCTTATCTGGCCTGACGGGCGGCGGCAGGTGCTGCTCGATGTGCCAAAGTTCGATTTCAACTGGCAGCTTCATTACGAGTTAACCGAACCGATGAAGATTCCTGCGGGCAGCAGGATGGTGGCCGTTGCTCACTACGACAACTCGATCAGGAATCGCTACAATCCCGCTCCGCAAAAAGAGGTGTTCTGGAGCGAACAAAGCTGGGACGAGATGTTCATACCCTGGTTCGAGTACACAGTAGACAGCAAAGACCTGACAAAGATGACTGCTGCTCAAAACAAGTAATTGGGTTTCGGGTACTGCCTTCGGAAGGCGGTACTCCAGACCTACTTCCACCACCAATATGATACGCATACTGATAATCGCTCTGCTCTTTATACAGCCGATCTTTCATCAATCGGCTCAACCGCCTTCACAACAACCCACACGGCCAACTGAACCGACTGACCCGATGCCGCCGCCCGACCTGGGTTACTTTATTGGAACGTGGTCATTCGATTGGAACGTGCCGGAATCGCCGCTCGGCCCTGCCGGAAAGTTCAAGGGAACAGAAACTTACAAGAAGGCCCCCGAAGGTGCGGTTTATGAAAGCGTGATCGAAGGCGAAGGCCCACAGGGCGCATTCAAAGGGCGCGCGACTATGACTTATAACGAAAAGGAGAAGACTGTCATTCGGTCAGAGACTGGTTTGTTCGGAGTGCCGATTGTAAAAACAGGGCCGATTGGCGGCGACCTCGGCGGGTATTACACAATCTTCTGGGAAACAGCGCCGATCAAAAAAGATGGCCATACGGTCAGGCTGAAGGGCAAAACGCTGATGCTTTCGCCAGCCAATTACCGAATGCAGGTTCAGATTTCGGTTGACGGCGGGCCGTACACTAATTTCGGAAATCCATGGTTTCGCAAAACCGAAGGCAAACCTTCATCATAAATCCACAAAGGACTGCTCGATTTGAAAGACCCAGCTTTCGGCGGCGCATCTATTCGACGTATAGCGATTGCCAGTTTCGTCGGCACAACCATTGAGTGGTATGACTTCTTTCTTTATGGGACTGCAAGCGCCCTGATCTTCAACCGACTCTTCTTTCCGAACTACGATCCGATGATGGGAACGCTTGCATCTTTTGGAACATATGCCGTCGGGTTTGCCGCCCGCCCAATAGGGGGTATAGTCTGTGGCCACTTCGGCGACCGCATAGGTCGCAAGTCCATGCTCATACTCACGCTGCTTATTATGGGCATAGCGACATCTCTAATAGGGCTGCTTCCAACATACGATCAGATCGGCATCTGGGCACCGATTCTGCTGGTCGTCTTAAGGCTCGCTCAGGGGTTCGCGGTTGGCGGAGAATGGGGCGGGGCTGTGCTGATGGCCGTCGAGCATGCTCCAAAAGGCAAGCGCGGCTTTTATGGAAGCTGGCCACAAATAGGGGTTCCGGCAGGGCTGCTGCTTTCGACTGTCATCTTCGGACAAATATCGAAACTGCCGGAAGAAGCGATGCTCAGCTGGGGCTGGCGCGTGGCGTTTCTTCTGAGCATCCTGCTTGTCGGCGTAGGACTGTTCATCAGGCTGACAGTGGTTGAGCCGCCCGCCTTCATCGAAATCAAACAGACTCGCACCGAAGCGCGCGTGCCGTTATTTGATACGATACGCCATCATCCAAAGAATCTGATACTGGCCATGGGCGCGCGAATAGCAGACAACGCCACGTTTTATCTCTACACCGTATTCATTCTCGCATACGGCGTGCTGCCGCAGATCGGGTTCTCCAGAATTTCTCTGTTGAACGCCATCTCTATTGCCGCTGTTCTGGATATCTTTTCGATACCGGCTTACGGCTGGTTGTCAGATAAACTGGGGCGAAGACCTGTCTATATGTTCGGCGCAATCTTCACGGGGCTGTTCGCCTTCCCTTTCTTCTGGCTGATTGAAACATCGAACACAGGTTTGATGGTACTGGCAATAGTTATTGCGCTCGCTGTCGGGCACGCGGCGATGTATGGGCCGCAGGCCAGTTTCTTCTCTGAACTATTCGGCACACGGGTACGCTACACAGGCGCTTCGATTGGTTATCAGATGGCATCGGTAATCGCAGGCGGGCTTTCGCCGCTGATCGCCACCGAACTGCTTAGGCGCACAGGCAGTTCCACCCCCATCGCGCTCTATATCATCGGAGTAGCATTTATTACTGCGTTGTCTGTTTTCATGGCATCGGAGACGGCTCACGAAGAGATCCACATCGCAGCCGATGATAAAAGCCATCAGGGTCGAGATGTCAACCTGAAGACATCTGCCTGAAGTTTGCTAAGATACTCCGTATGACCCGGTCGTCGCAAAGATCGATCCGAAAGTCTACGATGCCTACATCGGGCAATATGAATACGCCGCCGGAATGGTCGATACGGTCACACGCGAGGAAGACCATCTCATGGTGCAAACGTCGGGGCAGGCGAAGGAAGAAGTGTTTCCTGAAAACGAGACTACTTTCTTCGTGAAGGGGGCAGGATTGGCGGCTGATCTATGTAAAGGACGAACATGGACGAGTGACCTCTGTGCTGTTTCGGCAGAACAGGCAGGATTTCATCGGCAAAAAAATACGATAGTTACGCTGATACGATCATCTGCGCGCCATTCCGAGTTGGTCACTTCGTTTCAATCAATTCAATCGCAATCGCGTCCGGCCCCTCTATCATCGCTGCGCGTGTATCACTCTTGCCGATCTTATTCGGTTCTTCCAACAATTTCACGCCCGACTTTTTCAACCGATCCAGCGTTGCAGCAAGGTCCGAAACGCTCAGCGCGATATGATCTACGACGTGGCCGCGCGGGCTGACAAGCGGGCCGGGGCGCTGGCGCGGATAGATAATCAGGCTCACATCACCAAAGCGCACAGTGGCAGCAGGCGAACGAATCACGCCGAGCGGTTCGCTGGGCGCGGCAAACGGAACATCGCACGGAGATGTGCGCGCGGCACCGCTGCGGCTGACCGCGCCGAGGTGCTTTATATACCAGTCGGCGGCGCACAGTGGAGCATCACTGTAGAGGTGGACGTGAATGAATGCGCGGGTTTGTGAGGTGTTAATTTCGACCAGTGCGCCATCAGGAGCTTTCATATAGGCGAACAGCAGCCCGGAATTGAGCCGCGTCATTGGCGTATGAAAGGTGACGCCGTTTGTTTTGTGCTTTTCGTAATCCGACTCCATCGCCGTGCTGCCCCAGCCGAAATGCCAGATGGCGCTGTCGGGCGCAGCCGCCGGAGGCTTCGTCACTTTGTTAAAGAGCAGATACATATTTTCGCTCTGCACTCCGTCCATTCCAGCGAAGGCGGCCTTCTTCGTCACATCGAAAGTCCTGATGTAGAAATTTATGGCTGCTTGTGGATCTACCGAATTCAGGTGAACGTGATGAAAGCTGATCGGCGCTGCTGTTTCCTGCGGCTCATCCGCTGAGGCCGGAAAGACGGGAATTAAAAACATGACTACGAGCAGCGTGAATATGAACAAAGCGTAATATTTATCGCCGACTCTGTGGCCTTTCAATTTCCGCCTCCTGCTGTAACCGGAAGGCTGATCGCAGTAGGATGAGATTTATCATGAAAGATACGATTCGTTGCTACTCTGAACGGGAGGCTCGATTTGCCCGGCGCTTCGCCTGTATTGGGGTTGACTTCAAATCGCGGATAATTGCTGGAACTGATATGAACGGCGATTCGATGGCCCTGCTCAAAGGTAAGCGAGGTGCTCCATAAATCTATCGTCATAAGCTCAGGCCGACCGGGTTTCATCATATCGACATCGCTCGCTCTGCGGCCTTTGCGATAACGGGCGCGAAGCGCTGAATCGAGTATGATCGCTTCGTAACCATCTGGATAAACATCTACGAGTTTGATCATGAAATCCGTGTCGGGGGCATCTGTCGCAGCCCAGAGCTTGAACAACACCTGCCCTTGAATTGTGACATCCGCTTCCAGGGGCGCGGTCTGAAATCGCAGATAGTCGCCCCTGCCTTTGAGGGGTCGTTGATCGACAGGCCCAACTGTGATCGGATATTGGCGATTGTTATTGTAGTTCGCGCCGCCAAGCGTAGGCACGGGGTTGGCCGGATCGTGTTTGTAAGCAGTGGCGTTCTCTTTAGCCGCAGGCAGCCGCAGGCTCAAGCCGTCTGCGCCCGTCAAATAGTAATCTGTAGCGCGGCTCGCAGGCGGCCAGCTAGAGGCTTTGCGCAATTCATTAATCCTGCGCAACAAAAGCGTACCCTGCGGTGGTGTAACGACTGGCGCGTTGCGCGTAACCGGCTTTGCTGTAGGGCGTGCGGGTGACTATGACAGGCCACGGGCCGTCGCCTTCCGGCAGATAAACGCTCGTTGCCAGTTTCACGCCGTCGCGCATCTCCAGCATCACATCGATGGATTTGACCGCACGTCGCTCACTCTGCCCGCCGAGCGTTAAGGCATTCAAAAGCATGGCAATTGAAACGGCGGTCAATGCAAGGGTGATGAGTTTTGTCATGTTATCGAGACCGTGCAGCACAGAATTCGCGTCTGTACTGCACGGTCGGCTGATCAAACAAGTTTCTGTTTGCGTATTGGCAATTCGCGAATGCGTTTGCCCGTAGCGGCGAAGATCGCGTTGCAGATCGCAGGCGGAATCGGCGGCACTCCCGGCTCGCCCACACCGGCTGGCGGCGCTTCGCTCGGCACGATATGAACATTGGTCATAACCGGAGCTTCGGTCATTCGCGCCACCAGATAATCATGGAAGTTCGATTGTTGAATCACGCCTTTGGCCGCCGTTATCTCGCCCATCAGCGCGATGCCTGTGCCGAAGACAGCCGCGCCCTCGAACTGAGCTTTCACGCGATCAGGATTGATCACCCGGCCTGCATCGACCACGACATCGACGCGCGGAATGCGAATCCGTCCGGCAGTATCGACTTCGACTTCGACGACCGTTGCCACATAAGACAGAAAGCTGTAATGCGCTGCGATTCCCAGTCCCCGCCCTTTGGTCGGTTTCCTGTTCGCCCAGCCTGAACGCTCTGCCGCAAGTTCGATCACGCGGCGCAGCCTACCCGTCTCAAGCGGAAATTTCTCCGCAATCCGACCACGTCCGCCCAGATCAATCTTTCGCGGCTGCCCGATTACATCAAGCAGATATTCGACCGAATCCCTGTTTGCCAGATGAGCCAGTTCATCGACAAATGAGTGAACAGCGAAAGCGTGTTGGATATTGGCAACTGAACGCATCCAGCCTAATCGAACGTGATGCAGTGCTGGCCCGTTTTCAGCCCGATGGTTCGGTATGTCGAACGGCACATTGGTCCAGCCCATTCCAAGTTCGCCGCCCGATGCAGAAGTCGTCGCGGGATTGAAAGTCGTCATCATTGACGGAAACGCGCATCGTTGCAGCCACGCCGTCGGGCGGCCTTTGTCGTCGAGAGCCGCTTTCATGTAGAGCGCAGAGACTGTGTGGTAATAATCGAATCGGATGTCATCTTCGCGCGTCCATGTAACTTTTACCGGCTTGCCTAAAGCTTTCGAGAGCACGGCGGCTTCGGCTACGTAATCCGGCTTCGATTTGCGCCCGAAGCCTCCGCCCAGCAGCGTGACGTGACATTCGACATCCTTCTTATCGATGCCGAGCGCAGCCGCGACCGTGTCCTGAACAGCTTGAGGGTTCTGCGTTGCCGTATAGATCATGGCCTTGCCGTCTTTGAAATCAACGACTGCTGCTGGCGGTTCCATCGGCGCGTGCGATTGATGCGGCACGTAGTATTCGGCCTCGTGCGTTTTGCCGCCCTTCGCAAATTCTGCGTCAACATCGCCGATGTTGCGTACAACCTTCTGCGGCTTGCGAACGGTCTCCATCAACTCCTGCTTGTAGGAAGCAGAGTCGTAGCCTGCGTGTTCGCTCGAATCCCATTCGATCTTGAGTTTCTCGCGGCCCTGCGTCGCGGCCCATGTGTTATTGGCGATGACGGCGACACCGCCCAGCGCCTTGAATCCATGTGGCGGCTTTGCGGGTTCGATAACCACTGTCTGCTGTACGCCGGGAACCTTGCGCGTTTCCGAATCGTCAAAACTCTTCATCTTGCCGCCGAGCACGGGCGACCTCTCAATCGAGGCATAGACCATTCCGGGCATCTGTGCGTCGATGCCGAATATTCCCTTCCCTGAGCATAAATCCGCGAGATCGACAATCGGCACGTCTTTGCCGACGTAGCGATACTCTGCCGATGACTTGTATTTAATATCTTCCTGTTTTGGCTTCGACTGCTTTGCTGCGAGCGAAGCCAGTTCGCCGTAGCCCAGTTTGCGCCCGCTCTTTGTGTGTACGACCTGATGATTCTGCGCTCTGCATTCTGAGACGGGCACGCCCCATTTATCGGCTGCCGCGATTTCCAGCATCATACGGGCTGTCGCGCCTGCTTCGCGCATTGCGTCATAGAAGTCTCTGATCGAACAGGAGCCATCCGTGTTCTGCGATCCATATTTCACATCGCCAATCGCCTGCTGAACTTTCACGCGCTTCCAATCGGCGTCCAGTTCTTCGGCGGCTACGGTCGGTAGAACAGAGCGGATGCCCGTGCCCATCTCTGAACGATGCGCGACGATAATCACTGTGCCATCGGTTTCGATTCCCAGATAAACGCTCGGATGCCAGGCGGCATTATCCGCATCAATAATCGTTTTGCCCATTGCATCGACAGGAAAAACTCGCGCGGCCAGAACAATGGCTCCGGCTGAAAATATTCCGCCCAAAAAGGTGCGACGACTGACCACTTCGATTCGGTTCATTTCTTCACCCCTCCTGCCTTTTGATTCGACGCTTGTTTGATCGCCTGCCTGATGCGCTGGTAGGTTCCGCATCGGCAGATATTGCCTTTCATCGCCGCGTCGATGTCGTCGTCGGTTGGTTTAGGTTTCTTTTTAAGCAGCGCAGCCGCCTGCATTATCTGCCCGCTCTGGCAGTATCCGCACTGCGGCACGTTGTTCTGTATCCAGGCTATTTGAAGCGGATGGCCTACGTTGGGTGAAAGCCCCTCGATTGTCGTGATTTTTTTGCCGACCGCGCTTGAAATCGGCGTAACACACGAACGTATGGCTTCGCCGTTTAGATGAACCGTGCAAGCGCCGCACATCGCCATACCGCAGCCGAATTTCGTTCCGGTCAGACCGAGCGTGTCACGCAGCACCCACAGCAGCGGCGTTTCGGGGCTGACTTCGACAGCCTGTTGTTTCCCGTTGACATTAATTGTGATCGCAGTCATCAAGATTCTCCTTGAAAATTTCGGTTCAAACATTGAATCAGGCCAAGCGAATGGTGCGCCTGATTCAGCTTAATATCATCCGCCAGTTACTATGAAATCCATCTTATCAGCATCCCGGTTCATGTTGCGATGCCATCATCTTCAATAGCGCCGATAGGTTCCCTTAAGCGGCACCTGTTCGACGCCTGTCAGCCGGAAGTCGCACACGCCTGTCTCCTCTGCCTCGATTAATTTGATCTGGCGACTGCGCCGGGCTTCGGCCTTGCGCTGTCTG
The DNA here is from genome assembly GCA_963804815.1 of Blastocatellia bacterium. GTDB lineage: Bacteria > Acidobacteriota > Blastocatellia > UBA7656 > UBA7656 > DATEKX01. The sequence goes on from CAWDRU010000002.1 coordinate 1,900,031, forward strand.
TGATGGCCTGATTGGCAAGCACCTGAAACTCCTGCCGTATGTTGAGGTGTGTGTAGGGTCGCACCTGCGTCATCATTATTCCGATCAATTCTTCGGTCGGGTCAACCCAGAAGTATGTGCAGAACGCGCCGCCCCAGCCATAATTGCCTGCCGAACCCGGCTGGCCTGTTTCGCCTATGTCTTTCACAACACTGTAGCCAAGGCCGAACCCGTAGCCCGGCCCTGTCAGCCATACAGGCAGATCTCCGATGTGATTTGCAGTCATCAACTCAACTGTCTTTCTTCCGAGCAATCGTACGCCGTTCAATTCGCCGCCGTTCAGCATCATCTGATGAAACTTCACATAGTCGGCGGCGGTCGAAACCAGTCCACCTGCTCCCGCGAAATAAACATGCGGGGCCTTGACCCAGCGGCTTTCCTTTGTGGGCGGCTCCGTCAGTTTCATGCGGTTGCCGTTCGCTTCGTCGGGTTGATAAAGCGCGGCAAGCCTGTTGACCTTCGATTCAGGCAGGTAGAAGTAAGTGTCGGTCATCCCCAGCGGCGCAAATATTCGCTTGCGAAAAAATTCGTCCAGAGTCTCGCCCGAAATCACTTCGACCAGACGCCCCACAACATCCGTAGCCGGGCCGTACTCCCATTTGTCGCCGGGATGAAAATTCAACGGCAGTTTGGCAAGCCGCTTGATTGTATCGGCTGTCGTCTCGTCAGGAGATTGTCGCGCCGTTGCTTTCGCGTACTCCTGTTGAGTCAAACCCCGATACGCATTCGCCAGTCCCGCCGTGTGCGTCAGCAGGTGTTTGATCGTGATCGGCCTCGATGCTGGCTCAAGCGTGTAAGGAGTTCCTGCGGCCCCTGCGACGGCCACTTTCATGTCCTTAAATTCAGGGAGCCATTTTGAGATCGGATCAGAGAGCAGGAAATGGCCTTCTTCATACAGCATCATCGCGGCTACGGAGGTGATGGGTTTAGTCATTGAGGCGATGCGAAAAATAACATCGGTCGTCATCGGCATTTGAGATTCAGCATCGCGCGAGCCGACCGCATCCAGATAGACAACTCGCCCGCGACGCGCGACGAGGGTGACGACTCCCGGCACAAGTTTCTTGTCAACATAGCGTTGCATCGCTGTTCGTATCCGCGCGAGCCGCTCCGAAGACATCCCGACATCTTCGGGCTTTCCAGTGGGCAGACCCGAATCTTTCCGAGTCTGGCTGACTGCGAGCGAACAGAGCATCATCATTGTTATCGCGATTGCCTGAGCTTTCTTCATCACTGCTCCTTTCAGGAAACGAGGTGAATCACTTTTTCTTTTTTGTTGCGAGGTAAGATTTGGCCTGCCGACCCACTATATCAACCAGATTGCCTATCGCCAAATTCACATCAATCAAATGCAGACCCCAATCAGCCTGTACCTGACCGTTCGCCACTATATCCCCTGGTATGTCGTCTGCGCGCGGGTCCGCTGCATCCGCATGCACTGTGACCGCAAGATAAGAGCCTTTCTCGTTCGAGACGCATTCAGCGGTCAGCATACCGGGAACGCTCACGAACGGCGTATTGATGGGCTGTGCAGGCGTAACCCACGGTCGCGGCTCGGCTGCCATCGAAGCGATACTGCGACCGGAAGCATTCAGGTAAGCGTGCAGTTCGCCGCTGCCTCCGCCCAACGCCGCAGGGTTCACGCAGGCTGCCTCCATGTCAGCGGATTGCACTTTTCCAAAACGACTGTTTGCGGGCGGCGGCACATTTGCGCGGAATGAAGCGTAAGCGATTACGCATCCTGTCTGAGCGGCAGAATGACAGAGCGGCATATTCTTGAATGCTCCGCCTACATCTTTACCTTTTGGTACTGAAAGATTTGTACCGAGCAGTAAGGCGGATACGATGCGCTCCTGCGCTGGTTTGCCATCGATCTCGTTGCGAATCAATTGCGTCAGCACGCCTGAGCCTTGCGAATGCCCGATCAGCACAACGCCGCGCCCCTGATTGTCATGTTCGAGATAGTGTTTCCACGCATCAGCCACATCGTTATATACCATCGCTCTATCAGCATTCATCGGCTTTCCGGCAACCGCGGATCGCAACGCGGTCAGCGTGACCTGCCTGTAGAGCGGCGCATAGATGCGGCACTCTGAACCGAAGCGCGCAAGCTGGGCGCGCACGACGGTTTTCTCTTCCGGGCCAGCACTCATGTCGCTGTTGGGCGTCGCATCGTTAGACACCGTCGGGTAGACGTAGAAACAATCGATCGCCGCTTTCGGATTTGCGGCCCATGTTTCGCGCTTCAATTTGCCGCTGGCTGCGACGACGGTTGTCGTCAAATCGACGGCGCATGCGTCCTGCTGACCGGGGCGGCACAACCAGGTATCCGCCTTGCTGTAATCGTTCTTTGTCTGAACGGGCGCGTCCTGCGATTGTGCGAAGGCCGTGTCCGTAATGCAGAGCGCCGCGACCAATGCCAGAACAGTGATGAAATGTCGTAGCATGATTTTCCTTTCGACTCCCGGTGAATTTATAACGGATTGATTATTGATATAGCGCAATTTGTTGAGTTGCGCCAATCAACCTCTTGGGCTTGCCGCCGCAGGCATCTGTGCCCGGAATTTTCGGATCTCGCCTCGCGGATCGTTTTCGACGCGAGTATCCGTATCAAAGATCATCGTTGCGCGCGTGGTCGCATCGTAAGCCGGCCATTGCGGAATCTTTGGATTATTCGGATCGCCCGTTTTAGCGAACGCGACCCATGCAGATGCCAGGCGGTCGCACATTACTTTTCCGCCGGACGAGCCGACGCCCATGATCGTATCGCGCACGCCATAAGACGTGGGGGCTTGCGTCTGAGCTACTGCTTTCGTCGCAATCATCGACCCGGCAACCGTATAAGAGATCGCCTTTAAAAACCCGCGACGACCGGGCCGATCAACACTCGTGTTGCGATTCGAGCTCGATTTTCGATTAGACATACAGACTTTCTCCTGAAGCTTTGATTGAAAAAATTATTCGATTATTCCACTGGTATTGTTCTGTCGGGCGTGCCGCGTCAGCGGCTGAATGATTACTGATGTTACGCAGCGAGAGGCTGCGGTTTGAGCTTGACGAGTTCCGCATAGGCACTCTTCAAGGCTGAAATATAGATCTTTGTCTTTAAGGCAAAATGATTCAACTGGGTTCGTGACTTTAAACCTTCCAGTTTGACGTAGGCGCACAGACTGGCAAAGAAATGATTCCTCTGTGTCGTTTCCGTGCGCGTCGGCGATTTCTCTAAACTGGCATTCTGCTTGAGCGACTTGTGATAGACCTCCACACTCCACCGTTTTTTGTAGAGTGCTTGGATTTGTTCGCCCTCAAGCGTCAAGTCACTGCTTACCAGATAGAGCACACCCGTTGAGCCGTCTCCGTTTGTGAAGACTTCTTTGGTCAGCAGCAGAGCAAACTCCACGCTTTCCAAATAGATTTTACGGGTGGTGCCTTCCGGCAAATCCAGTTGCTCGGCTCCGTGATAGCGACCTTGCTTCTTGTCGTCGGACGAAAGCGCCACTTTACGATTGCATTTTATGGGCATGACAAACTCTTTTTTGAGATTGAGTTTGATGAACTTCATATTGTCGGCTGAGGCAAACCACGCATCATTGAGGACATATTTGAATTTCACCTGGTTGTGATAACAAAGTTGCAGCAGCATTCGATAGAGAGCATTCTTGGAGATTTGCGAGCGGCGTTTGGGTTTTTGCGTCTTGGGGTCGAGGAAGGTTTCGGTCTTGGTGACCAACTCAAAGGCTACAGGTAGCGCGGTGTCGCCGACAGCGTAGAGAGCCGAGAGGAAATTGATGCCTTTGACGTGCTGGTTTTTGGCATGATCGCAATGCCAGCAAACGATGTCGTTTTCGTCGGTATAAGGCTTTTCTTCAATGCTGTCATCAAGGATTAAGAGACCATCTTCGGATTCAATGTCGCGGACTAAGGGTTTGGCCAGGTGCCAGAGATGGCGAGAAGTTTTAGCCTCCGAAGCGAGCAGGCGCGTGATTTTGTCGTGGCTGACTTGCTGCTCTAAAAGCGCGGCAAGGCCAGTGGCGGTAGTTGGGCCGAAGGAACAAATCAAATAATCGCTGTAGAGGTCTAAGAGGGATTCTTTCATCGGTCAACTCTAGCAAATCTTTTTTCGCTGCGTAACATCAGTGATTATTAACGACTTTCGTATCAGGCTCGCCTGAACGCAGTGCCCAAGCGAGCCTTTTCAAACAATTCACACCCGCTTAAAACGCGAATTTGAGGCCGAATAGTATCTGCCTCGGAGCGAATGCGGAAGTGAAGCTGAGCGGTTCGCCTCGTCGGAAATCACGGTCTTTCCGGCCTTCCAGCCGGGTCGTTCCGGCTTGATAATCCGGCGAATTCAGATTAGTCCCGATGACTTCTCGCACCGCCGAATAGTTCGTACGATTGAAAAGATTCGAGCCGTCGGCGCTGAACTCCAGACGCACAGGGCTGTCACTCTTAAATCGAAACGCTTTACTGACGCGCATATTCACGCTTCGATAGTTCGGGCCGATTCCTGTGTTGCGACCGATCTTGAAGAGCCGGTCGTTAAAAGCGCGCGTATCGCCATTCGTGTCGGCTCCGGTCAATAGCGAAAACGGTATGCCGCTGCGGATGAAAATCGCCGGGCTTAGACTTATATCCGCCAATATGCGCGAGCCTATGGAATGACCCGTGCCAGCTTTGAACGGGCTGACGAGCACGCCGCTGAAGACGAAATTGTGCCGCAGGTCAAAGCTCGACAGCGAGCGATCTAAAAAGAGGCGGTCGGGGAACGGCGGCGCAAAGTTCGAGTTGAAGTCCGTCGTGTCGTCTATCGATTTGCTGTAGGTGTAATTCGCCTGAAACGACACGTGATCGCTGAAGCGCCTTGTCAAGGATGCGGTCAATCCATGATAGATTGAAGTTCCGCGCGATTCGTAATTCGTGAATTGCAGGATAGTCGGGTCGCTCACCCTTCGGCAATTGTCAACGACCTGACAGACTCGATACAGCGGGCCGAATGCCGCGCCGAGCGGATTGGGATTTGCCGACTCGATGTAGTTGAGCGCCACAGGCATTTGAATGTGCACGCCGCGATACATCTGATAGGCAAGCTCAACGCTCATGTTATTGCTGATCTGGCGCTGGATGCCGAGATTGGCTTGAATCGAGTAGTTGTTCTTGTAATCGGGGTCAAGTTCTATGACTACGCGGCCCGGCCCCTTGGCTGCTGTAGAGATTGGAATGTTGTTGATCTTAATGGCCTGAATCTCTGCTTCGCTCAACACACCGAACGGGTATTTGCCGAGCGCCCTGCCCGTTTGATACACGGTCGCCGCGTTCAGTCCAGTAAGGAAAATGTTATTGACATATTTCCCGCTGTCGCCGAGCAGGTTGGTGTAGGCTGTGATCTGAAAATGAATCGGCGCGTAAAAGATGCCGCTGCCTCCGCGTAGGACCGTCTTGCCATCGCCCGCAATATCCCATGCGAAACCGAGTCGCGGTGAGAAGTATGTGCGAGCAGGCGCGGGTTCCGGTTCGCCGTCGTAATCCACACGTCCGCCAAAATCGACCGTCAACCGACGATGCAGCTTCCACGAATCCTGCGCAAAGAAACCCAGATAGTGCGCTGTGTCTTCCCATACAGGATTATTGAATCCCTGCCGGAACAGACGCGGCAGATTGAAATTGAAGCTCTGCACAGAATTCAGTGTCGGGACGAGCGCGCCCGTCACGCCGACAGCGGCGGCTGCGCCAACAAAGGCAGCGCGATCTGCCGCAGGGACGGCAAGTGTCACAGGGAAAGTGCCCGGCGAAAAGGTGAATTCACCCGCGAACCAGTAATCATTCTGGAGCTTGTAGGTGACAGGCCGATACGACCCGCCGAACTTCAGCGTATGGCCGCTGAGCGTGTAACTGAGGGTATCTTCAAACTGGTAACGATCCTGATAGGCGAGATAAGGAGCGTCGATGCCTCGACCGAAACTCGCCAGATTGCTCAGGACCACACCCGTTTGCGCAGGCTCGCGCGGCTCTGTCAGCGCGGAATTATTTGGCGCGAGTTGCACGCGGGCTTGATTTACGAGCGAAGTCCCAAAGGTGTGATTCCAGTTGATAAGTGTCGTGTAGTCTCGAACGGTCAGGGTTCTTGAGAACGAAGGCGCGGCACCGTTTGCCGCTCCGAGGTCATCCGTGAAATTGCGTGTCAACGTGAAACGCCCGGTCAGCGAGTCTCGATCCCCGATCTGATAATCGACTCGCGACGACCATGTGTTGAATCGCGAGAATCCTGTAAACGTGCCTTCCTCGTCCTGTAGCAATCCGAATGTCAGAGGAAAGTTATTCGGAGTCGTGGCCAATGAAGCGCGCAGGTTCGCAGAAATCCGCTTCACATTGGCGTTTGGTGACTGATCGAGTTTATCAAGCAACGAAAGCTGAGCCGTGTCCGCCTGAAGCAGATTGCTCGTCGTATAGCTCCTAAAACGAGCGATGTCGTTTTTCTGCTTTTCGTAGTTGGTGAAGAAGAAAGCGCGGTTCTTAGCTATTGGCCCGCCAAGGGTGAAGCCGGGATATACCTGTTGGTCGAACGGCTCTCTGTCATTGAAGTCGAACGGATTGCGGGCCGATGTCTTTTGCGAGCGATAATAAACATAAGCGTTGCCGTGAAAATCGTTTGTGCCGCTCTTGGTCACTACGTTGACAGCCGTGCCCGACGTGAAACCGAACTCTGCCGCGAATGAGTTGCGATTGACCTGAAATTCCTGAATCACTTCGGGGCTGAGAGCGAAACGAAGCTGTCCTGAACCGTATTCGTTTTCGCCGCCGTCAACTGTTACCAGATTGTCGCGACCGTTACTGCCTCCGATTGAAAAACCCGTCGAGGCAAAGCCTGTAAAGCGGGACCCGCCCTGTACACGCGGCGCGTTCGAGTTCGCAACTCCCGGCAGCGTGTAAACATAAGAAGTGAAGTCGCGCCCTGAGTTCGGAAGGTTCTCGATCTGGCGTTTCTCGATTGTATTGGCCTGCTGAGTCCTTTCCGTTTCAATCAAGGGCGAATCGGTTGTTATTGCCATCTGACTGGTTACACCCTGTACTCCAAGTTGCAGGTCGAGCACGAGGCTTTGCCCGACTGTCAGCTGAACGCTGTTTGCCACTTTACTCTCAAATCCCGTCGCCTCGACCCTGACCTCATAGTTTCCCGGCTGTAGCAATGGTATCTGAAAGCTTCCATCGCGATCTGTGTTGGCGATGCGGGTAATGCCTCTGTCGAGGCTTTTAGCCGTTATTGTAGCCCCGGCGATAACCGCGCCGCTTGGGTCAACAACTGTGCCTTTTATCGTTGCGGTTGAAACATCGGCCTGGGGAAAAGCCTGAACGCTTGTCGCCAGAGCAAATGCAGTGGTGAAAATTAACTGAAAGATTTTTCTTTTCATTTTCTACCTCCTCAAGTCAGCTGTTTCAGCCCGAAACTTATGCATTTAAAAACATGTAGTTTCGGGCCTTTTGGTGATTTGATATGCGCAGGGTTATAAACCAACTGTCGCCTTCTCAAGCAACTGTCTTTCGCTCATTGCTCCACTGATAATTGCATTAAGAGAAAAACCTGGGACCGCTTGTTCGACCGTCCCCGCATCTTTCAAATTTCACCAAATACGTATCAGCCGACCTGTCTACTTCATCATTTACCTGCCCTCGCTTTCCGTTCAATCGCTCCGTCAGGAAACGCGAATACAAAGAGCGTTGAACCGCTTCGGAAGTTAGCTGCTTTGGGCCACAACTGCCCATGCCACTTGTGAATAATGAAACGTCATTGCTGCGTTACGCCGCGTCTTATCAGTTCTTCAATCTCGGCGGCTTCATAACCGAGCGAGTGTAAGATCTCGCGCGAATGTTCGCCGACTTCGGGAGCGGGTTTCGGTCTTTCTTTCGCCGCTCCCTGTACGTTGAGAGGGCTGCTGACAGTTTGCAGCGTGCCATGACGTGGATGCTCAAGCTCTGCGAAGACTCCGTTAGCCTTCATCTGCGGGTCAACCCCTACCTGCTCCATCGCCGGAATCAATCCCCAGATAACGTTATGCTCGCGAAAAATCACTTCCCACTCGGCCATGTCTTTGCCGCCAATCGCGCAATCGAGCAACCCAACCACCTCTTCGCTGCGTTCAGAGCGCGCCTCATACGTGGCATAGCGCGAATCCTCGATCAATTCCGTGCGCCCGATTGCGCGACAGACTCGCTTCCAGTCATTAGCCGCGTCGAGACAGCAGAATATGAACCGTTGTCCATCGCGCGTTTTATATTGATTGACCAGCGGATTGAGCACAGTGAATCGTGTGCGCCTGGCAGGAAAGACTGCCCCTACCATCGCCGCCTGAATCTGGCAACTGTTCGTCCATGCGCCTGTCGCCATAAGCGAAGTTGAAACTTTTGTGCCCAGCCCGGTCATCTGGCGCTGGTAGAGCGCGAGCATTATCGACCCGAACAACGCAAGCCCAACAGGATGATCGCCCGTTCCGCAAGGCGTCGCTCCCGCCTGCACATTCAAATCGTAAATCAGCCCCGTCAGTCCGGATCGCGCCCAGTAGGCAGTCGTATCGTAGCCCGCCTTGTTTGTGTCTTCGCCCGTTTCGCCATAGCCCGTTATGTGCGCGTAGATCAATCGCGAATTGATCGCGGCCAGATCTTCATGGCGAACCTTGAGTTTTGATGTCAGGTCAGGCGGATAGTTAGTGATGAAGACATCTGCGGTCACAATCAGGCGGCGCAAGGCTTCCCTTCCCGCTTCGTCCTGCAAATTGAGCGCGAGACTTTTCTTATTGCGAGCGTCGAGCAGCCAGCAGTAGTTCAACTCTGAAACCGGCATACCGGGCAGGTATGAAAGATTACGGTAAGGATCACCGTACGGCGGGCGCTCGATCTTGATTACTTCTGCGCCGAAGTCAGACATTATGGTTGCCGCAGACGGCCCGGCAATGTAGGTGCCGCAGTCGATCACGCGCAAGCCTGAGAGGATGTTTGTCTGATCGCTCATAGCAAGTTCTTATTTCTTCAAATACTGGTCGAACCATTCAATCGCGAGTTTGATCGCCTGTTCGCGCAATTCGCGATAGACGCCGTAATGCGTGATGTTGGGGAGCGACACGTATTTCTTTTTCGCGCCGGGCATTCTGTCAAAGGCGAGCTTTGCGTGAGCATTGTTGTCGAAGAGTTCTTCTTTTTCGGCAACGATGAACAACGCTGCGCAATCTTTGACCTTTGCCGCTTCTTCAATCGGCGCGTAATGGAGCAGTTTTTCGCGTATCGGCGCGCCGATCAGATTGCCGACGACTTTAGCGCGAGGTTCGGGATACCCAATCTCTCCGCGCGCGCGCTTTGTCGCTTCGTCATAAGTCGTTTTCGTCTCGGCTTCTCCGGTAACTACCCAGCGCGAATCGAATGCGCCGACCTGACTGACGATGGCTTTAACGCGAGGGTCCCGCGCGGCGACATAAAATACGTGACCACCGGAGTAGCTCGACCCGCGCAGCCCTACGCGATTTTTGTCTACGGATGGCTCGCCCATCGCCCAGTTGATGACATTGAACCAGTCGGTCGTCTGTTCAAGAGGGTCAACGTATTCGCGCAACTCTTCGACCTGACCTGTGAATCGACGGCCTTCTTTCTTCTCAGGCGGCGATGTAAGAATGATGCGCCCGTCGCTCTGGCCCCATCCTCGATAATCGAAGGTGATGACCAGATAACCTGCGTTCGCAAGCGCCAGCGCATCCCATCTGAAATTGGCAGCCGTCCCGCCCCAGCCGTGCGCCATGATGATGGTCGGCAGCGGCTTACCGGAAAGCGTTTTGAGCGAGAAGAGTTCGGCCTGTAACCGCACGCCTTCGCTCATTATGTTGGCCGTGCGAAATTCGATATTGTCGGGTGCTTTGAAATTCGACGCGGGCGCTTGTCGCACCGCCGCAGGATCGGGCGGGCGCGTCTGTGTAGTCTGTTGAGCAAGCGCAATATTGACAAGCGTAATCGTCAGCAGGATAAGTCTGGTCAGGTTCTTCTTGAACAAGATGAATCTCCTATATTAATGATGCAGCGCAAGTGTCGGCGTAATAGATTGATTTCAACTCAACCCGCGCCCCATCAGATCTACAAAGTTATCGTGATAGAAACTCTGCTTTGCGCGTTCTGAAACATTTCGCAAATTCTGCTCGAATCGTTTGATCGGATTGCGTCCGCCTTCGACATGCGGGTAGTCCGAAGAGAAAAGGCAAACCTCCTCGCCCGCCTGTTCTATCACCCAGCCAACGTCTTCGGTCGGGTAGGGTGTAACTCGCACCTGCCGCCGCAGATACTCAGAGGGGCGCAGCGAAAGTTTTCGCAGTCTCTCTTCGTGTCTGCCGAACGCTTCCATCGCGGAATCCAGTTGTCGCATCAGCCCGGGCAGCCACGTTGCGCCCTGCTCGATGACGCCGAATTTCAAGCGAGGGAATCGCTCCAAAATGCCGTCAATTATCAGCGTGGCCAGCGTCTGAGCAGGCGGAACCGGGATCGCCATGTAATCGACTGAGCGGAAATTTTCGTCGCCGCCGTGAAAATCCTTCACACGCGGCAACCCGTTCTCGAAATAATCCGGATTGAGCAGTCGCCCGCCCCCGCCGACATGAAAGACGATGGGGATGCCTGCTTCTTCTGCCTGTCGCCATACAGGATCGAGGCTGATATGACTGGGCGAATGCCCCTTTGGACATAAGGATGCAACAAGCAAAGCATTCGCCCCTGCTTTGAGCGCCTCTGCCGCTATTGCAGAGGCGCGCTCGAAATGCATCAACGGCACATAACAGGAGGCCAGAAGCCGACTGTCTGCCGAGCAGAAATCCAGCAATGCCCGATTGTGGGCTCGCGCTACGCCGTATGCCAGATCAATGTCGTCAGCGTGTTCGAGCCGCACAAGGTAGCCGTTCCAGAATGTGTTGAAGACCAATTGACTCTTGAAACCGAGCAGGTCAAGAGCAAGCCTGCGATCTTCTTTGAGGAAAGAGCCGGTCGCATCCCAGTTCTTCCTCAGCATCAGTTCCGCTTCATCGCGGGCGCGATAGGACGGGTCCGTATGGTTACGGCAATAGACGGGAAAGTCTTCAAGTATGCGATGAGTGCCGATGGCGTTGAAGAAATATCGAGGGTCTATGCGATCACGGATTTCCGGGTCGGCAAATTCGTGCAGCATCTCCGGAGTCTCCATGACATGCGAGTCGGCGTCATGAATCGCGAGCGTGCCGGTGTAGGTCATCATCAAACTCCTCTCTATTTTTTCACCGTGCTCTGAGCCCTGCGACTGATTATGTATGCGCGTATCGCATCTACATCTTCGGGCTTGAGCCATTGTTTGAATGAAGGCATTCCTGCGTCAGCCAGCGCGCCGTCGAGCACGATCTTCTGAAGGCTGTTTAAGACCGAAGGCTGAGAGAAGCGCAGATCAGGCAACACCCCGCCGCCGCCCAGCGCCGCCAGCCCGTGACACACAGCGCAGTTCTGCGCAAACAGGACTGCACCTGCCCCGATGGTTTCCTTTGAGTCATTCGATTCAATCGGCGTGATTTCCGGCATGATCGCAGCCACAGCTTCGGGCAGTTGCCCTGTTGCATTCAACGCGAATGTCAACAGTCTGCCCTGCGTAGCAGGCAGCCCGATCTGGCCGCCGCTTAGCGGAAACGCGCCGCCCCATCCGGCCATTATCGAAACGTATTGCACGCCGTCAATTTCATATGTAACAGGCGAAGCGATCACGCCGGTTCCGACTTTCACTTCCCAAACCTTCGCGCCTTTGTCAGCCGTATAAGCTACGAAGCGACCGTCAGCAGTCCCTTGAAAAACGAGATTTCCAGCAGTCGAAAGCAAGCCGCCGTTCCACATAATGGGGTACTGCACGCGCCATCGCTCTTTCTGCGCTACGGGGTCCCACGCCAGAAGGTGGCCGGGAACCAGAGTCGTTGGAACCTGCGTCAGGAGCCCAAGATTTACACCCGTATTCCAACCTCCGGGCCTGTATTGAAAATTCGGTTGCTGCCCGTAAAAGAACGCATTGTCCTGTGCCGGGATGTAAACCAGTCCGGTCTGCGGATTGAAAGACATCGGCTGCCAGTTGTGAGCGCCGAGCGGGCCGGGCACCTGAGGGATGGGAGAATTTTTATAGCGCACGCCGGGGTTTTCAATCGGTCGCCCGGTCTTTTTGTCTACGCCTTTGGCCCACGTGACGGTGACGAAGTTGGCGGCAGAAATCAACTCGCCAGTTTTGCGATCTAACACATAAAAGAAGCCGTTCTTCGGAGCCTGCATAAGCACCCGGCGTTTGCGGCCCTCGATTGTCAGGTCTGCAAGCACAATGTGCTGCGTCGCAGTATAGTCCCACGCATCGCCGGGCGTTGTCTGGTAATGCCACACCAGTTCGCCCGTTTCCGGTTTCAGTGCGAGTATCGATGACAGATAAAGATTGTCGCCTTCGCCGTTGCTGCGCAGTTGCGGATTCCAGGGTGAGCCGTTGCCAGTGCCGATATAGAGCAGATCGAGTTCGGGATCATAGGCCATCGAATCCCAGGCCGTGCCGCCGCCGCCGACCTTCCACCATTCACCCTTCCAGGTCTTCGCCGCGCGTTCCATCGCGGGAGATTCAAACGGCAACGAAGGGTCGCCCGGCACAGTATAGAACCGCCAGGCAAGCTTACCCGTCTCCGCATCATAGGCCGACACGTAACCGCGCACGCCGAATTCAGCGCCGCCGTTGCCTATCAGGACTTTGCCTTTCACCACACGCGGCGCGCCTGTGATGGTGTATGGTTTACTCTGATCGACAGTCACAACTTCCCAGACAGCCTTGCCCGTATCGGCATCAAGCGCGATCAATCGTCCGTCGAGCGTCCCAAAATAAACTCTACCTTTGTAAACAGCCACTCCGCGATTGACCACGTCGCAGCAGGCTTTAGGGCCGTATTTGTGCGGGACTTGTGGGTCGTATTGCCAGAGCTGTTTTCCTGTGCGCGCATCAATGGCAAAGACGATGCTCCAGCTTCCGGTCGTGTACATCCTGCCATCAACTATGATCGGCGTCGCTTCGAGGCCACGGTTGGTGTTGGTGTCGAACGACCATGCCAGCCCCATCTTGCCGACGTTGCTTTCGTTAATCTGATTGAGCGGGCTGAACCGTGTTTCGCCGTAATTGCGCCCGTGTGTGATCCAGTCGCTGGGGCGGGTTTCGACGTTGCGCAAAGCAGCGTCATCAATTTTTTTTGCAGCCGACCCGCTGGATTTCTTCTGAGCTTCAAGTGTCGGCAGAAAGCCTGCGCAACACAGTACAAAGGTCAAAAAGGCAAGTTTCAGTCGTCGCTTAATCATGATGATTCTCCGAATTGTTCTCTTGTCGAGGTGTAGAGTAGTGAAACTCCAATAAATTTCGGAGAAGAATATCGCATTTTCACTTCCGTTTAGCCAGCCCAATTGATGTTGACAGGAAAGCCCGGACATGAAAGTTGAAGGGCATAATTGTTCGGCTCCAATCGTCATAAGCCTGCCGCTTCATCCGATTGCCTTCAGCGCCGGGAGCTATTTCCGAGCGCCTTGAACAGCTCGACTCCTGAAGACAATTTATAATCTGATAATCGATTTATTTCGCGATAACCGACCGACCGCCCGGTAAGTGTATGCTCGAAGCCTTCTCGTGTCAAATGCTGAACCGGAAAATCTGACCGCTTCAACCGCTACGGCGAACGGCCCGCTTTATATAAGAGCGGGACAGATAATTGCTTGCTTACCGGGCGGTAGGTAAGATATGCTGTGTAAAATCGAAGGGCCAGTAAGTTTTCAGTGGAACCATCCTGTCAGAAGGAGACATTTATGGGAAGCAAACTTCATCGCGTCGGTCAGGGCGCAATGCTTTTGATCGTACTGGCTGCCATCGTGGCGTTCGCACCTGCCGCCGACAAGTCGCACGATTCAAAGGTTACTTTTTCCAAAGATGTTGCGCCGATTCTCTACAACAGTTGCGTGCAATGTCATCGGCTCGGCGAGATGGCACCCATGTCACTGCTTTCTTATAAAGAGGTGCGCCCCTGGGCTAAATCGATTCGCGAAAAGGTAGTGAGTCGCGAGATGCCGCCATGGTTTGCCGACCCGAATCACGGTCAATTTACAAATGATCCGCGATTGAAACAATCAGATATAGACACTATACGAGCGTGGGTTGACGGCGGCGCAAAAGAAGGCGACCCCAAAGACCTGCCTCCTGCGCCAAAATTCAACGACACGGCCTGGAAATTCGGCCAGCCTGACGTGGTGCTTTCGATGACCGAAGAAGCATCTATTCCGGCTGACGGTACTGTGGCCTACAGGTATTACGTCATCCCGACAAATTTCACCGAAGACAAATATGTGCAGTTCGCGCAGATCAGACGCGGTGAACCGAGCGTCGTCCATCACGTCATAATCGGTTCGCGCGAGCCGGGGAAAGAACCGCTGCCACCAGCCGGTGAGATCAAGTTAGATCAACAACGTTTCAATCCTGAGGCTGCCAGAGATCCGCAGCAGGCAAACGCTGCGAGCAACCCGCTCAGACGAGGCAGCAACCCTGATGGGCAGATAATCGGCTGGGCACCGGGAATGAGCCCGCTCACGCTTGCGCCGGGACAGGCCAAGCTGGTTAAGAAAGGCTCTGTCCTGATATTTCAGATGCATTACACGACCAACGGCGTAGCTGCCACAGACCGCACCAGCGTCGGGCTGTGGTTTGCGAAAACGCCTGTAGAAAAACGGATGGTCACCAAAGGCGTTTCCACTGACCCGCGCAAACTGGTCATCCCGGCGGGTGATTCAAACTTTGAATCGCGCTCGTCGATGACTTTCACCGAAGACATCCACATCTATTCGTTCATGCCGCATATGCACGTGCGCGGCAAAGATTTTGAGTACAAGCTCGTTTTACCCGACGGCACTGAAAAGATGCTGCTGCGCGTGCCAAAGTATGATTTCAACTGGCAGCTCTCTTACTTCGTAAAAGAGCCGATTGC
Source organism: Blastocatellia bacterium (assembly GCA_963804815.1). Classification (GTDB taxonomy): domain Bacteria; phylum Acidobacteriota; class Blastocatellia; order UBA7656; family UBA7656; genus DATEKX01. Next base: position 1,915,087 of record CAWDRU010000002.1, read on the forward strand.
AGTGCCGAAGGGCAGCCGCATAGAATGCGTCGCGCATCACGATAATTCCGCAGGCAACAAATTCAATCCTGACCCTAACATTATAGTGCGCTGGGGCGATCAGACATGGGAAGAGATGATGATCGGTTGGATTGATTACACTATTGACAGTCAAAATCTGAGCCTTCACGCGCAGACCGGGAAGGAGTAGAATCGCTGACAGTTCGGCAGGCATCTGCGAACCGGGATAAGCAACACACAGACTGCCCGTAGGAAACGGGCGAAATGGAGAACTGCTCATGAAAAAATATCTCCGCAGCGGCGGAATCATTACAGTCGGACTGGTCGCCATGGTAATGCTTGCGACATCAACGCAGAAGGCGAACACAAACAGTGTCACCTTCACCAGAGACGTTGCGCCGATTCTCTACAAAAACTGCATCGAATGCCATCGGCCCGGCGAGATTGCGCCCATGTCGCTTGTGTCTTACAAGGAAGTGCGGCCCTGGTCGAAATCCATTCGTGAACGCGTCATCGACCGTTCGATGCCGCCCTGGAGCGCCGACCCGAAAATTGGCCATTGGGCAAACGACCCTCGACTTTCCGAAAAAGAGATAGAGACAATCGTTTCATGGGTCAATGCCGGATCGCCAAAAGGCGAAGACAAAGATCTGCCCGATATGCCGAAATTTGCCGAAGGCTGGACAATCGGAACACCCGATGTAGTGCTTCAGATGGCCGAAGAATACACAGTCCCGGCTGACGGCACTGTGCCGTATCTCTATTTCTCGATGCCTACAGGCTTCACCGAAGACAAATGGATTCAGGCGATAGAGATTCGTCCGGGCAATCGCAAAGTCGTGCATCACGTGATCGCCTATGCCCAGGACGGCAATGTCAAAGATACAGCCGGTGGCGGCGAAGGCGACCTGCGCAGAGGTGGCCGCGTCCATCTGGGCGGTATCACGCCAAACAAGACCGGAATCGTTTACGGGCCGGGCACGGCGCGATTGATCAAGAAAGGAAGCAATATCGTCTTCCAGATGCACTACACAACCAACGGCGAAGTGTCGAAAGACCGCACAAAAGTCGGATTCGTCTTCGCCAAAGAGCCCGGCAGGAAGGCGCTGGTTACCGGCAATGCGATCAATGGCCGGTTCGTCATCCCGGCAGGCGCTGCGAGCCACGAAGTGAAAGCATCGAAGAGCTTCGACGAAGATGTTTTGATCACTTCATTCATGCCGCATATGCACGTGCGCGGAAAGTCATTCACCTACACGGCGGTCTATCCCGACGGGCGGTCGGAACTATTACTCGATGTGCCAAAGTATGATTTCAACTGGCAGCACACATACATTCCGAAACAGCCTATTCCGCTGCCTAAGGGGACGCGGCTGGATTGCGTCGCTCACTTCGACAACTCAGAGAAGAATAAGTTCAATCCCGACCCCTCGAAAGAAGTGCGCTGGGGCGATCAGACTTGGGAAGAGATGATGATCGGCTGGTTCACATATACGCGCGACGACAGTCAACCGAAAAATACAGCCGCGAGATCATCGTCCGACAGATGATTTACGACAAGCTGTTGATCTGAATAACTCTCACGCGAGCGGTTAGCTGCTGACTACGCTGCCGCTCGCGTTTTCAATTGGAGGAAGACCGCATGCCCGATCATAGACTATACACTCGACTTTCGTTCATCGGCGTTCTTCTCTTCTCTGTCGTGTGCTGCGCTATGGGTTTTGCCGCGCAGGAGGCAAAACCCACGACACAGGAAACCAGGCCTGTCAGTCTACAGATGCCCGAAGCGCATTTCCATCATCTTCACCTCAACACGCTCGATCCGAAAGCCGCAATCGATTTTTACACCGGCAAATTCGATTGCGAGAAGGCTAAGTTTGCCGGATTGCTGGACGGAGTCTGGGCGCAAAAATCATGGATGCTGTTCGCCAAAGTCAACCAGCCTCCGGTGTGGGACCTTACATCGGCGGTCTGGCATTTCGGATGGGGCGCGGAAGACATGAAAGCGACTTATGAAAAACAGTTGGCAGCAGGGACGAAATTCTTCACCCCTATAACAGACATAAGCGACATCGGCGGGAACACTGGCGCTACGGGTTCATTTTATTATGCCTACGTGCAAAGCCCCGACAATGCTTTGATTGAATTGAACACGGCAAGCCATCATCATTTCGGGCACCTGCACCTGTTCAGCGCCGACCCGATAGCTGCGGGCGAATGGTACATGAAATATTTCGGAGCCACACGGCGCTCTACACGTCCTCCTTCACGCGAACCGCGCGTTTATCGCGGCGTGCAGATCGGCCCAAGCATGTCGCTGATGATGGACAACGTTAACATCATCATCTACCCCGTCGAATATACAAAGAAAGTCTATGCCGATCAGTGGAAAGGCAAAACCGAACTCGAATCCACAAAAGGCCACGTGGTGGATCACATCGGTTTCAGCTTCGACAATCTGGCAGATGCATTAGAGAAGATGCGCAGGAGCGGCGTAAAAGTAACGGACGAGATTCGCTCGGTTGCCAACGGCAAGATCAAGTATGCCTTTATCGAAGGGCCGGATAAAATCCGTATAGAATTGGTCGAAGGCCACGCGCGCAAAGAGTAATCATCTGCCTCGTCAAATTATTTGACTTACAGATTAATGGGGACTAACTTTCAACGGCAGGCCCGCGCGCTTGCCAGAAATCACTTTTGGAGGAACAAGGAATGCGGCGACCGTTTATAATCTGGGGAATAATTCTGCTCGCTCAACTTCTGACTGTCTCTGCCTACGCTCAGCAGGATAAGCTTTCAGGCCGATGGGAAGGCACTATTCAAATGCCACAGGGCGAACGGCCTGCGACGGCCTCGTTCAAGAAAGAAGGCGAAGCTTACACGGGCAATATATCGGGCATGCGCCCCGGCTCGGAGATGCAACTCAAAGAGATCAAAGTTGATGGCAATAAAGTTACAGCCAAAGCAGTGGTAGAATCTCCACAGGGCACCTTCACAATCAATTTCACCCTGATGATCAACGGCGAAACGCTGAAGGGAGAAGGAGCGTTGGATTTTAGCGGCCAAAGCCTGACGCTCGACGTATCGCTCAAGCGCGCAGGCGATGCCGCTCAAGGCGCGCCTTCATCATCAACACAGCCACAGCAACCACCTGCGGGACAGGGGCCGGGTCAGGGACAACAACGACCTCGCGTACCACAGCCACAACAGAAGCAATCAATCGATTATTTTGTCGGACAGTGGAGCTACAAATACGTGGGGCGCGAAAGTGCGCTCGGTCCAGCGCCGCGCGATTGCACTGTGACTTTCACAAAACGCGCTGACGGCAAATCGCTCGACAGTGCGACGACCTGCAAATATGACGGCGGCGTTCACAAAGAATCTTCCGTGATCGTCTTTGATGATGCTACAAAGATGATGACCTTTACTGAAAAACTTGGCAACGGTGTGGCGGTCAACAGCCGGGGGGATTGGACAAGCCCGATTTCGATTCGCTTCACAGTCGATCCGATCAAGGTCAAGAGTCAGTCATTGCAGCTGCGCCGCACTATATCTATAGTCGCTGCGCACTCATTCACCATTGCCGAAGAGTTGTCGGAAGATGGCGGGCCGTTCATTCGCCTCGGCAACGCGGTCGTCACCAGAGTCGAAGCAAAATAAGACAGATAGTTCACCGCAAAGGACGCAGGATGGCCGATGTATGTGCTTCGCACGCGGCGGGGGCACAGAGTCTCTGCGTTCTCTGCGCCTCTGCGGTGAATAGGCTTCACTTTTAATCAACCCGCCTACTTCAGGAATCCTTCTGAATCTGTTACCTTCGGAACTACACTCTCAAAGCGGAGGAATCGTTGAGGCAAGTTGCAATCGTAGGCACAGGACAAACCAGGTGCAAAGAGCGGCGCGAGGATGTCAGCTACCCCGGTTTGATCTATGAAGCTGCGAGCCGTGCGCTCGAAGACGCAGCCATTACCATCAAGGATGTCGATGCAGTCGTTTTCGGCAGCGCGCCCGAACTCTTTGAAGGTGTCAATCATCCTGAACACTGGTGCGCGGATGCGGCAGGCGCGTTTCTCAAGCCTCAGATGCGAATACACACGGGCGGGACGGTTGGGGCTTCGACTGGAATAGCTGCTTTCTACTACATCGCATCCGGTATGTTCGACACTGTGCTCGCAGTAACAGGAGATAAGCTTTCGGAAAGCCCTGTTCAGCTGGGGCTGTCTACGGTATACGACCCCATTCTAGGTCGCCAGTTCGCCTGCGGCGCGCCCTCGGCGGTTGCCTTGCAGGCCAGACAGTACATGCATGAATTCGGCGTGACCGAAGAACAGGCCGCGCTCGTCGCTGTAAAAAATCGCAGAAACGCCCTGCTGAATCCTTACGCTCAATTACGGATTCCAAACATCTCTGTCGAAATGGTGATGAATTCTCCTATGCTGTCGTCGCCCATCAAACTGCTCGACGCGTGCCCGGCGTCTGACGGCGCATGCGCAATGATTCTTACAAGCGAAGACCGGGCCGAAAAACTGGCCGAGCGGCCCGCGTGGATCAAAGCGGTCGCAACTTATAACGAAGGCGTTTATTATGCGGGACGGGATTTCGCCGTGCCTCTGGCGTTGATGGAGGCGGCGAAAAAGGTTTACAAGACTGCGGGCATCACCAACCCGCGTCGCGAGCTTGACGTAGCCGAGCTTTACGAAGCTTTCTCGTTTCAAGAGATGCTCTGGACTGAATCGCTATTTTTCTGCGAGCGAGGCGAGGGCGGACGCCTCGTCGAATCAGGCGCAACTGAAATGACGGGCGATCTGCCTGTAAACCCATCGGGCGGCGTGCTTTCAACCAATACGATTGGCGCGACGGCGATGATGCGCCAGGCCGAAGCGGCTATGCAGGTGATGAATCGCGCGGGCGAGCATCAAATCGAAGGCGCGCGCACGGCCCTTGCCCACGGCTGGGGCGGCGGCATTCAGTTTCACACGCTGATGATCGTAAGCGCGGATAAAGCATGAGGTTTCAGATTTTATAACGAACATGATTCTCGAAGGCGACATCACGATACCTTACAAGTGGACGACCGGCGCGACGATTGGCCGGTTTCTGGCCGAGTTGCGAGACAACGCGCGAATAACGGGCGCTCGATGCGAAGCGTGCGGCAAGGTCTATGCCCCTCCGCCGGATGTGTGCGGCCAATGCTTCAAGCCATTGACTGAATTGGTAAACCTGAGCGGTGAAGGAGAAGTCATTGCCTGTTCAGTGGTCGAGCGCGCCATGCCCTGGAGTCCGCACAAGCCCCCATATACACTTGGGCTTATCAACCTAGATGGCGCGGATACGAATATCGTGCATCTCGTCAGCGCAGGCGTTACGACGGGCGAGCGAGTGCGGGCTGTGTTCAAACAGGAACGCACAGGCACAATACTCGACATTGATTATTTCGCCCCGATTGACCGGGCGGGGGAAATTGAGAGAAGTGATACTGAAATTGCACACAACAAGATTATTCATGGAGGCGCAGATTCACAAATGGAACAATTGACCGATGTGTCCGAAGTTTTCCGATTGATGCCTACGGTGTTTCGTAAAGGAAAGACTGACCGGCAGCTTGTTTATTTTTTTTCGATTGAAGACGAACAGTGGACAGTCTTTATCGGGCCGGATTCGTGCGAGGTCAAAGAAGGCAAGGCTGTCGAAAACGCTGATTGCTTTTTGAAGACATCCAAACAGATTTTCCTGGGCACGGTCAGCGGCACGTACACGCCTTCGATGACCGATTTGATAATGGGCAAGATCAAAACCAACAATCCCATGCTGTTACAAACCTTCAGAGAGATATTCGTAGAATGATTGAAACAGATGACACAATGGTGTTGCCGGTCAAGGAAGTCAGAGGCCGGATAGCGATTCCATATCGCTGGTCTTATGGACAGGCGCTCACTCGATTCTTCGTTGAATCGCGCGACAACCGGCGGCTGATGGGGACAAAATGTCCTCGCTGCTCGTCGGTCGTAGTTCCTGCCGCGCGAATATGCACTCGCTGCTTCGTCGAGATGACGGATTGGGTCGAAGTGAGCGACCACGGAGTTCTTGATACTTTTACGACCGTCTATCTTCCTTTTCCGGGTCAGCCGACCGAACCGCCTTATACATACGGCCTTGTAATGCTTGATGGCGCGAGCACATATTTTTCACATTTGATCGACGAGCCAGTCGAAAGCCTCGCGTGCGGCATGCGCGTCGAGGCTGTTTGGGCAGAGCATCGAAAAGGCGATCTGTTCGACATCCTGCATTTCAAAAAAGAAGATAGAAAATGAAGTGATGCTTATTCCCGCCCCCGATCCAATCCAGATGGAATCTTATGAAATTCGGCGCGGCTGAAAATAAAGCTCGGTTTGCGATCATTATATTTGCCATCGCGCTGATGGCGCTTGGCGGCTTGAGTCTCATTCTTTACTTGCAGGCGCGCGCGCGGTCCGAATCTTCGTCAATCATAATTTATTTCTTCAGCTACCAGATCATCGCCCTGCTCTTCGGTATCTGCCTCATATTCCTGCTGGTGCGGTGGCTGCTCAGACCTTACAGGCAAATGGTCGAGGCTGCGCGCGGCAGCCCGGTTCATCCATCCACGGCAAAGAGCGAGAGCGAATTCGTCGTCGAAACTTTCCAGGCCCTGATCGAAAAGCTTCAATCGAAAGAAAAAGAACTGGCCCAACTCCACGCGCTTGAGCGGAATCGTGCAGAACGATCCGAAAGATTCAGCGAGCGATTGATCGCCAATATTCCAAGCGGGCTTGTTACCGTCGATTCAAAGGGCAGAGTTTCTTCTGTCAACGCTCATGCGATGGGGATACTTGGCACGTCAACATCGAATGCTCAAACCAGCGTTCCGTCGTCCGAGATGTTTTCACCCGGCGTTGACTTCGCATCGTTCTTTCACATGTCAGACCGCCTGATTGAGATGATTTCGACCTGCCTTGAGACGGGAAAAGCATTTCGCCGCGAAGAAGTTAATGTCCGTGTGGCTGATGGCAGCGTGCGCCATCTTGGATTGAGCATATCGCCGATAGCTGATGCGTCGCACAATGTCGAAGGCGCTTTGTGTCTGATTACAGACATAACCGAAGTTCTGGAATTGCGAGAGCGGATGAAGCTTCAGGAGAATCTTGCGAACCTCGGAGAGATGGCGGCAGGACTTGCTCACGAATTCAAAAATTCGCTCGCGACTATTCAGGGCTACGTTCAACTTCTCGAAGTACAACTCGGCGCGCGCTCTTCGACCGATAACCAGCGCGAAACACTTGAGGCCACGCTCAACGAAGTCCGGTTGCTGGCGAGGCTCGTCACAGATTTTCTGAATTTTGCGCGGCCTCAACAGCTGCATCTGACAAGCGTGGATTTGCGGTCGGCCATCGAAGACTGCGCAGCCGAGGTCAAACCTAAACTGGATGAATACGGCATCGAGCTTCTGATCGAAGGCCAATTCACACACGTTGCCGCGGATGAAACAATGTTGAAGCGCGTTTTCGTAAATCTGTTTCGCAATGCCGCAGAGGCCATCGACCCGCAATCAACAGAGAAAAGAATCACTGTTACATGCGATTTTGAAACGCGCTACGCTCACACGCGCGTCAGCGATACGGGCACAGGCATCTCGAACGAAGACCTGCATAGAATATTCATTCCCTTCTTCACAACGAAGTCGCGCGGTTACGGCATCGGCCTGGCAATCGTACAAAAAATATTGATGGCGCACGGCGGCGATGTAACGGTCGAACAGAGCACGGCTTCGGGCACAACATTTCACTGCCGACTGCCTATCTCAACAGTCGAGCAGACTGTGGAACAGTAGCCACAACACGTAAATTAAGGTTACAGGCGCTCATCACTTTTCGCGGTTTATTCGCAGTAAATACGAAAAACTATAATCATTTAGCCACAACGACCATCTGGCAATACAATTGCACAGAGCAATGATGCAATTTTGATATTTTCTAAATTCGTTAGTCTGTCGCTAAACTGCTTAAGCAGAGTACGGAGTCACTCTGCAAGCGGGCAAGTCATAGCCTCACGGCGAGATTTGCCCGCAATTTTTTTTACTTATCAATTCAATCCGCTCGCGCTGCTGTTCTCGCTCATTCAAACACTGCTAGAATAAAACGGACGCTTCAAATCAGACGAATGCGTGGAGGTTGACCTTGAGGCTCGGAGTCATCTCGGACACACATGGTTTATTCGATGGCGCGATTGCGACGATCTTTGCGGGCGTTGATCGAATCATCCACGCAGGCGACATAGGCAAACTGGAAGTTATAAAAAAATTGGAACAGGTGGCTCCTGTTATCGCGGTCGAAGGCAACAACGACTGGTTCGGCCAGTTCCCGACCGAGCGCATCGAAGAGCTTGCGGGACATCGCGTGATGATTCGTCACATCTTCGGCGAGCTTCATCAGCTTGAGGCGGCAGACATGAAGTTGATCGAAAAGCTACAACCGAACATCGTGATCTTTGGCCACTCGCACAGGCCATATAACGAAATGCTTGATAACACGATGTTGTTTAATCCCGGCAGCGCTGGCCCTCGACGTTTCTCTCTGCCGCGCACAGTCGGGCTGCTTACCATCGACGACTCGAAGGCGGAAGCCCGGATCATCAGCCTTGATTAATGCTCTTGTGAGTGGTTGTGATTGTTCAGATCGAGCAGGGGTAGAACATGGCAAAAATTGCTGACAACACAGTTAGAAACCAGTTGCGCGAAAGCCCAACTCCGACGAGCCGCAACGGGCGGGCTATGGTCCGGGACTCCCTACGCGGATTCATTGATGCGCCGATTGATACGCACCTCGAACGAATCGGCAATATCATGGACAGGGCCATAAAGGTTCCGGGGACCAACATCAGCGTAGGGCTTGACCCGATCATCGGATTCTTCTTTCCGGTGCTCGGCGACTGGGTTGGCGGGATAGTTTCGACCTACATCGTACTTGCGTCAATACGTCACGGCCTGCCCAAGAGCACGATTGCGAAGATGGTCTTCAACGTAGGCGTCGATGTTTTGCTCGGCACCATTCCATTTGTCGGCGACGCATTCGATTTTGCATGGAAGCCCAATGAAAAAAATCTTCGCCTGTTGAACAAGTACGCGACCGGAAAGCGCGGCACATTCTGGGGCGACTGGGCATGGGTGGTAGCATTGCTTGGGTTGCTGGGGTTGTTTATGGTCGCGATGATCGCAATTGCAATCTACTCGCTTAATAAGGCAGGCTTTCACCTGCTGTAAATCAAAATAACTTTTTATGTGCGATACGCTCGTAGCCATTCCGCCTTTCACAGCAGACGGCGCGGTCTGGTTTGCCAAAAACAGCGACCGCGAACCGGGTGAGGCGCAGATTGTAGAACACACTTTTCGCCGGAAATTTTCTGCTCCGACTTCGTTGCGCTGTACCTATACAGAGATTCCGCAAACATCCCGGACCTATGAAACGCTGCTCAGTCGCCCTTTCTGGATGTGGGGCGCTGAGATGGGAACGAACGAGCACGGCGTTGCTATCGGCAATGAAGCAGTCTTCACAAAACTCCCGTACGCGAAGACGGGTTTGACGGGTATGGACCTGCTGCGTCTGGCGCTTGAGCGCGCGTCATCGGCGCGCGAGGCGCTCGATGTGATCACATCGCTTATTACGGAGCACGGTCAGGGCGGCGGTTGCGGTTACCGCAACCGTGCGTTTCGTTATCACAACGCGTTCATCATCGCAGACCCGGATTCCGCGTGGGTGCTTGAAACGGCAGGGCCGTTCTGGGCAGCCGAGCGTGTTCGCGGTATCCGCACGATTTCAAACTCTCTTTCAATAGGCAAGCAGTTCGACCTCGTTTCACCTGACGCCTACCCTTTTGCGCGCAGTAAGGGCTGGTGTCGTTCGGCTGAGGATTTCGATTTCGCGCGCTGTTTCGGAGATTCGTACTATAGTGCGTTGAGCGGAGGCGTTAAGCGCAGCGCATGCACATTGGCACTGCTCGGCAAAAAAGATGGGAATCTCGACCGAGACGATTTCTTCGCAGCACTCCGCGATCACGCAGGGTCAAGGCCCGAAACAGGATGGCGCATGAAAATGCCCTGTGCTCATGCGTCGTGGTGGCCGACCAGACAGGCCGGACAAACGACAGGCTCGATGGTGAGCCGCCTTCACACGGCAGGCTCAACGCATTGGATGACTGGAACTTCATCTCCCTGTCTGAGCGTGTTTAAACCCGTCAGGCTTTCCGGCGAGTCGCTCTCAACAGGGCCGCAACCCGGAGAAGGATATGACGGCGACAGCCTTTTCTGGCGACACGAGCGGCTTCATCGTCTTGCGCTTTGCGATTACCCGAACAATAAATCGCTGTTCGCTGATGATAAGATGGCGATGCAGGCGAAATTCGATTCGCTATCTTCTGACAAATCTTATCAGGCTTGCTGGGATGAACACCTCGACATGATTCCCGAATGGACAGGTCGCGTGGAACGTGCAAGGGCCGGGCGAAGAAGGTTCACTTTGTTCGACCGCTACTGGAATGAGCAGAGAAGACTCGACCGAATCCCTGATTGGCCAGCCTAGACCTCGACGACTACTGGAATGATCATCGGACGGCGGCCCGTGCTCTTTTGAATGAATCGCTTCAACTCGATGCGAATCTTCTCTTTTATCACTGCGTAATCAATCCGCTCTTCGTGGCTCGCGGTTAAAACCGTGGTTTCGATAAGGCGCTTCAGATCGTTGATCATATCGCTTGATTCTTCTTCCTGAACAAAACCGCGAGTCACCATCTCCGGCTCTGATTCAAGCTCGCCCGATGTCGGGTTGATTGCGACTATCGGCACAACCACGCCGTCATAAGAAAGATGCTTGCGGTCGCGCACGACCATGTCTTTGACCTCGCCGTAGGTCCCGTCTATGAAAGTGCGCCCGACGAATTCTTTCGCAACTATCTCTGCGCGATCGCCGTCAAATTCCAACACGTCGCCGTTTTCAAACGTGATGATGTTTTCAGGCTCGACTATGCCTAATGTCGCGGCCCATTCCTTGTGCCGATAAAGCTGGCGGTATTCGCCGTGAATCGGGATCAGAAATTTTGGACGCACGGCCTCTATCAGTATCTTCAGGTCTTCCTGGCTGCCATGCCCTGAGCAGTGAATGCGCGCTATCGAACTGTCGATCACGCGCGCGCCGCGTTTGTAACAATGCGAGATGAGCCGCGAAATCGATCTCTCGTTTCCCGGAATAATGCGCGCAGAGAGTACGACCGTATCGCCTTCGCCCACTGAAAGATTTTTGTGCTGGTCTGTGGCCAGCCGCGTCATCGCCGACATCGGGTCGCCCTGACATCCAGCGACCAACAGCACCAGATGATCGTCATCCATCTGCCGGGCCTGCGCCGGTGTGACGAATATGTCGTCAGGCACATCAAGCTGGCGAAAGCTGTCTGCCGTTTCGACATTGCGCAGCATGCTGCGCCCCAGCAGCGCGACGTTGCGGCCAAAATCCTGCGCGAAGTCGAGCACTATCTGTATTCTGTGAACGGATGAGGTAAAGCAACTGACAATGATGCGGCCCGTCGCTTTCTCGAATATATCTTCAAACGCCGGAAGCACCGCGCGCTCAGAAGCAGTGCGTCCGGGTCGCTCGGCGTTTGTAGAGTCTGCAAAGAGCGCGAGCACGCCGCTGTCGCCGTATTCGGTCAGGCGTTCCAGATCCATAGACGGCCCGATAACCGGCGTGTCGTCTACTTTAAAATCCCCCGAATGAATAACGACGCCGACCGGCGTTGTTATTGCGACGGCAGTGCATGACGTAAGACTGTGCGTAACATGAATCCATTCGACCTGAAACTTACCCAGATTCACGGTGTCGCGCGGTTCGACTGAATGCAGCGTCACAAAGTCTGACAGGCCGTGCTCCTGAAGCTTGCTCTCAACAAAAGCGAGTGTAAGATGCGTTCCATAAACAGGAACGTTAACCTCTTTGAGCAGGAAAGGAACAGCGCCGATATGATCTTCGTGACCGTGCGTCAAGATGATCGCGGATATTTCGTCGCGGTATTCGTCGATGAACGAGAAGTCGGGAATGACTATATCAACGCCCGGCAGGTCTTCTTCGGGAAATCCCATTCCTGCGTCTATGATGATGGCTTCGCCGCCGCACCTCAGGGCCATCATGTTCATCCCGAACAGGCCGACTCCGCCTAAGGGTATCACTTCAAGTTTTTCGTCTGTCATAGTAACGTTCGAGCGATTAATTGATTGCAGCGTCCAAGCGGGAGATGATTGCCCGAATGATAGCAGCCCATCGCTGACAATCATTATAGCAACTCAGGGGCAATCACTGAACCTCTGATTTCATTCGTGGAAAAGCGCGCGATAGAGAGCGCCAAACTCTCCCATAGACAAAGTCTCTGCCCGGCGCTGTGAATCGATTCCTGCTGCCTGCAAAGCCCTATCAATCCCTTCTGCAAGTCCGAGCGACACGGCTGCGGCTTTCAGGTTATTGAAGATAGTCTTTCGACGCTGTGCGAAAGAGGCTCGCACGAGCGCGAAAAATTTCGCTTCGTTATCAAGATCGATTGCGACACGGTCGCGCACCGCAAGCCTGATGATCGCAGATTGGACTTTTGGCGCAGGCTTGAACGCAGATGGCGGAACCTCGAACAGTTTTGTTGCAACTGTGTGATACTGCACAAGCACAGAGAGATAGCCATAATCGCGGCTGCCCGGCGCGCTGGCAATGCGTTCGACGACTTCGTTTTGTAGCATCAACGTCATATCATTTATGCGATGGCGCAAATCAATCAGTCGCTCGATGATCGGCGTTGAGATGTAGTAAGGCAGATTGGCGACAACCCGAATGCGCGGCTCAGATTCGCTGGAGTTGACTGTTTGCCATGACCGGCTCGCTGCGTTTATCAGATCAATCCAGTTCACTTGTAGCGCATCGGCTTCGACAATCGATAGCCTGTCAGAGTTTATCTCTTTTCTAAGTGCTTCGATTAATCGCCTGTCTATCTCTACTGCGACGACATAGCCGCTCGATTTAACAAGCATTCGTGTGAGCGCGCCCGTGCCCGGTCCTATTTCGATAATCAGATCAGAAGGCTGCGGAGAGACTGAATCAACTATTCGACGCGACATTTGCGCATCGCACAGGAAATTCTGGCCGAGGCTTTTTTTTGCCCTAATCAAGCTTTTTTAATTCCCTCGGATAACCCGTGAACTCTGTAAACTCTTCCGACTCTGAAATCATTACATCATCGAGTTCAATTCGAGCCTTTGCATCTTCGACGCTTACGCCGTTACCGATCAATGTCAATTTATCAGCGGCTCCAGGCAAAGCATTCACTTTCTTACTATAGCCAGGCAACGCAAGCAGACTGGTCGCGCGTACTTTGGCCAGAGATTCGAGCATCGAAGGTGAGTGAGAATTCAGGTCGATCATCACGGCTTTCGAGGCTGGCATCTGCGAGCTTGCCCGTTCTGTGTCAAAAATCACAAGGGGTCTGTGTCGAAACCGATTCAGACAGGCATCCACTATTATCGAAGTCTCAATCTGATCGCCCGCTATTATTGCATCGTATTGCGCGGCCATCTCAAAAAATTCTTTTGACGGCTTCCACTTCTTTGTCGAAGCCGGAAATCCGGGCCAGTATTCGACCGTGTGAAAGAATGGAATATGACATTTGGCAAACTTGATATAACTTTCATTGAGCCTGAGCGCTTCGGCTTCGAGCAACCCGACCTCGACCGTTATGCCAGCATCGCGCAGTTTTTGAATCCCGTGACCGCCGACACGCTGGTCAGGATCGTAACTGGCGACAACGACGCGAGCAATTCCCGCTTCGATCACCGCATCTGTGCACGGCGGCGTCCTGCCGTGATGACAGCAAGGTTCAAGCGTACAATAAAGCGTTGCGCCGCGAGCAAGATCACCCGCCGTTTCAAACGCGTAACGCTCTGCATGCCACAACAGGTCGTAACGATGAAAGCCTTCGCCGACAACTCGGCCATCTTTCACAATGACTGCGCCGACCATAGGATTGGGGCTGACCAGTCCCGCGCCTTTACCTGCAAGCTCAAGCGCACGGCACATAAAAGAATGGTCTGTCTCGTTGTTCACTTTTGTCTTCAAGTCTTATATCGAGCCTTGATCGGAACTTCGTAACCTTCGAGCCGTATGTTTTCAATCTTTATCGAAGTCGATGCGGTGAATTCGAGGCCGTGATTTTCGCCTCGCGCAAGTTTTGGAAAACCCGCAGCCGCAATCATCGCCGCGTTGTCTGTTGTAAGCAAGGGACTTGGATAATAGACAGGCGCGCCGTAATTTTCGGCTTTTACTCTTTTTCGCAGCGCGCTGTTACAGGCCACGCCTCCCGAAAGTATTATCGTTCGCGGGTGATGGCGACCGACTGCCGATTTCATCCGCGCAAGCAGCGAACGTATTACCTTGTCTTGAAAGCTCGTCACAAGATCAATGATAGCCTGCGAAGGCTCGGCTCCTTTTGTCAAAGGCTCGATTCTGTTCTCTCGCACGTAACGCAGCACAGCCGTCTTCAGCCCGCTGAAACTGAAGTCGAGGTTTGGTGAATCCATTCGCGGGATTGTGAAGACCAGATCGGCGGCGTTTGCGTCGCCCAATCCGGCGAGCCTGTCTATCACAGGGCCGCCGGGATAACCGAGTCCGAGCAGCTTCGCTACCTTGTCATAAGCTTCGCCCGCAGCGTCGTCGCGCGTGCGGCCCAGCACTGCGTACTTCCCTTCTTCGGGAACCAGAAAAAGCGTTGTGTGCCCGCCTGAAACTACGAGAGCCAGCGCGGGGTATTCGATGGGCGGATTCTCGAAGATTACTGAATAGATATGCCCCTCGATATGATTGACGCCCACGATTGGCTTGCCCGAAACGAAGGCGAGCGATTTTGCATAACTCAAACCGACCAGAAGCGAGCCGATCAATCCCGGCCCCTGCGTCACGGCAATACCGTCAATCTGTTCGAGCGTGACTCCTGCCTTTGAAAGCGCGTCGCCTACGACATCGGCAATCTGGTCGAGGTGTTTGCGTGAAGCAAGTTCAGGCACAACGCCGCCAAACGGCTCATGAATCTTTACCTGCGAGGCGATTATATTTGATCTGATCGTACGGCCATCTTCGACCACAGCCGCAGCGGTCTCGTCGCATGAGCTTTCTATTCCGAGTGTCAACATCACTAATCATTCTACACGACGGCGGCAATGAACAGTAAAGCGAGCGGCGAGCCAGGGTTGAAACTTCCCGTCTTAAATTTGATTTTGACGACGATACACTAATGGCTGTAGCATACGGCGCGCAAAGTGTTTTGAATCCTGTTCCTGCGAAAGGGTGAGCCATGAAAGCAGCGATTGTTCGCCAGTACAAACAGCCGCTTCAAATCGAAGAGATCGAAAAACCAGTGCCCGCTTCCGACGAGGTGTTGATTGAAGTCGAAGCATGCGGCGTGTGCCATTCCGATCTGCACCTCGCGGAAGGCGACTGGACGCACCTACTTAAAATCATAAAGATGCCGCTCATACCGGGTCACGAATTAGTCGGGCGTGTCGTCGAAAAAGGCGACGCCGTCAGCAATCTGGAAATTGGCGACCGCGTAGGCGTGGCCTGGATGCATTGGTCTTGCGGAGAATGCGATATGTGCCGCGAAGGTCGAGAAAACCTTTGCAGGAAACAGATTATTACAGGGGCTATGGTTGACGGCGGCTATGCGCAGTTTATGAAAGCAAAAGCCTCGCACGCCATGATGGTCCCCGAAACGCTCTCATCCGAACAGGCCGCGCCGTTCTTCTGCGCGGGATTGACGGTCTATCGCGCGATAAAAAATGCACAAATAGAGCCGGGCCAGCGCGTCGCCATCTTCGGCATCGGAGGTCTGGGCCATCTCGCGGTACAGATCGCGAAAGCATTCGGGGCAGAAGTTATAGCCATAGATATTGCTGATGATAAGCTCGAACTTGCTCGGTCATTCGGAGCAACTACGACGATCAACGCAGTGACGAGCGATGCCGTGAAGGTGTTGCGCAAGCTGGGCGGCGCGCATGTCTCTGTCGTAACGTCAGGCGCAAAGGCTGCATACGATTCGGCATTTTATGCAACCAGAGGAAACGGTACGCTTGTGGTCGTAGGCATGCCCGCAGAGGATCTGTCGTTTCCGGCTATTATGATGCGCGAGATGAAAATAATCTCATCGGCAACAGGCACACGCCAGGACCTGCGCGAGGTACTTGAGATGGCTGGCAGCGGAAAGGTGAAATGTCTTATAGAGACGCGCCCGCTCGAAGATATCAACGAAGTATTCGACGAGATGCGCAGCGCAAAGATCGCAGGCCGCGTCGTACTGAAGTTTTAAAACCGCGAATTGAGACGAATGCTCACGAATGAAAATATTGGTGAGCATTCGTCTCCCGATTTTTTATTCGGCGAGTTTCACAGATGTCATTTTGTCGCCCGCGCGGATTTTTTTCACCGCATCCATTCCATCAATCACGCGACCAAACACGGCGTAATTCAAATCCAGAAATGCAGCAGGGCCAAGCGTGATATAAAACTGGCACGACGCGCTATCGGGGCTTTGCGATCTGGCCATAGCAAGCGCGCCCGCGTCGCCGTGCTTCAGATCAGATGAGACTTCGAGTTTGATTCTGCGCTCGCGCCCCGTTTCAGGATCGATGAATCCGCCTGTGCCGTTGCCGACAGGGTCGCCGCCTTGAATCACGAAACCGGGTTCGTAACGATGAAACGACAAGCCGTCGTAAAATCCTCGCTGAATCAGATCAATAAAGTTTCCGGCTGTGATAGGCGCTTGCTCTTCGTAAATCTCGACTGTGATTGGCCCCCTATTTGTGTCTATTATTGCTTTTCGATTTGCCATTCTGTTCTCCTTTCCGATAATTCCACCCTGATGACTCTAGCATCGGCTGATTGGCTCTACAAGTTGCCATGCCTTAACTGCGACAAGTATACTGCTCGGCTTTATAGTTAAATCCAAGGAGCGATAATGAACGTCACACACCTTTACTGCTCATCGTGCGGCAAGCAGCACGAAGCTCGAAAACTAGTGAACCTCTGCGAATGCGGAAAACCTCTTATGGTCGCCTACGATCTTGAGAGGGCTGCGACGACGCTCACACGCGAATCGCTTGCAGGGCGTGAGCCTACGCTCTGGCGTTATCGCGAAGTGCTGCCCGTCGAAGATGAAAAAAATAAGTTGACGCTCGGCGAGGGCTACACGCCGCTCATCAAATCAGAACGATTGGGCGCACGTCTTGGCATGTCGAATCTCTACATCAAAGACGAATCGCTCAACCCGACTGCTTCGTTCAAAGCTCGTGGCATGGCGGTGGCCATCTCGATGGCAAAAGAGCTTGGCGTAAAAAAGCTGGCCGTTCCCTCTGCGGGCAACGCGGCAGGTGCGCTTGCAGCCTATGCTGCAAAGGCGGGGCTGGAAGCCTTTATCTTCATGCCCGAAGACACTCCGATAGCAAATATCATCGAGTGCCGCCAGATGGGCGCGCACGTAACGTTGATCGACGGGCTGATAACCGATTGCGGGCGCATAGTCGCCGAGCGCAAAGAGGCCGAAGGCTGGTTCGACGTTTCGACGCTGAAAGAACCATATCGAGTCGAAGGCAAAAAGACTATGGGTTACGAGCTTGCGGAGCAGATGCATTGGGAATTGCCCGATGTGATTTTATACCCGACGGGCGGCGGCACAGGGCTTATCGGGATGTGGAAAGCATTCGATGAGATGGAAAAAATGGGTTGGATTTCAAGCCATCGGCCTCGGATGATAACTGTCCAGGCCGAAGGCTGCGCGCCTATCGTTCGAGCGTTCGCGGCAGGCGCAAACACGGGCGCAGACATCCCGGACGCACACACAATCGCGGCGGGTCTGCGAGTGCCTCGCGCCGTTGGGGATTTCATCATGCTCGACATACTGCGAACGAGCAAAGGCAACGCCGTATCGGTCACCGATGACGAATTGATCGCCGCTGTTAAAGAGATCGGCTCAAACGAAGGGATATTCGCCGCTCCGGAAGGCGCAGCGTGTCTGCCTGCTTTAAGGAAATTGATTGCCGCCGGTGAGGTTGATCCGGGCGAGCGGGTAGTGCTGTTTAATACGGGAGCGGGTGTGAAATACCTCGATCTTTTCGGTGAATAATCACAAGGGGCGAAACCGACTGGCCTTCGCCCCTTGATACTACTTGATCTTTGAAGCCGTGATGTCTCTGCCTCCCTGATGGAAGATCAGCTTTGTCACCTCGCCTTTGTCATTCTTTACGAAAGTAATCTGCGCGTCCATTGCTTTCAGGAAGTAATCTTTTTCAGATTCAGCGAAAAGTTCGAGTTTCGACTGCCCTGTCGGTTGCGCAAACAGGTGATCGTCCTCTTTTGTGATCGTTAATATGAGTGCGGGCGCAATTTCATACTGGCCGACATAAGCGTCATAAATCTTCGGATCAACCTTGATCGCTATGCGCTCTTTTGGCGGCTCAATCTTTTCGCCAAATGTAATCGCTCCCAGATCATTTGCTATCTTTCCGGCAGGCGACGGCACAAGGTTGCTCAAAACTATCACACAGGTATCGTCGTTGACGTACCGATTGATCTGAGTGCCAAAACCGTTGATGCCGCCGCCGTGGCTTATGCGCTTATGGCTTTTCTGATCCTTGATACCCCATCCGTATCCGTAATCGTTTTTTACCGGCGTAAACATCTTTTCAAGCGTAGCTTTCTTTACAAGTTTCTCCGTGTAAAGAGCGCGATCCCAGAGGTATAAATCTTCTACAGTCGAATACAACGCTCCGGCGGCGTACGGGATAGACATATCGAGGTAAGATGCATTGACCATCCCTGCTTTGCCCATCTCGTAACCCGCAGCCCGGTTCTTCAAAAGAACATCTGTATGATCGTAGCCTGTGTTTATCATGTTCAGCGGCTGAAAAATGTTCTCTTTCAGGTACGTTTCATAGGATTTGCCGGAAACTTTTTCGATTATCGCGCCGAGCAGAACGTAGCCTGAGTTGCTGTAATTCCACTTTTCGCCGGGAGCGAAATCCAGCGGCTTGTCTTTGAAGCGCGCGATGGTTTTCTCGACGGGCGATGCCATCATCATAGTCTGCATATATTCGGGATCGTTTGTGAAATTGTGAACGCCGGATGTGTGAGAGAGCAGGTGATGAATCGTAATTTTTTCTGCAATCTTGTAATCGGGAAAATACTTCGTTATGGGGTCGTCAACATTCAGCAGCCCTTTTTCCTGAAGTTGCATGATAGCCATAGCTGTAAACTGCTTGGTGATCGAGCCGAGCCGAAATTTCGTTTGAGCAACATTCGCTACATCAAGCTCATAATTAGCCATCCCGTAGCCTTTGCTCAACACCACTTTTCCGCCTTTGGCAACCAGCACGGCTCCGCTGAACTGACTGTTTTTCACATAGTGGTTAACGTACGCGTCAGCCTGCGCGGCCATGTCTTGTGCAGCGGCTACGACGGCCAGAATCACAAGCAGCAGGATTGTCTGAACGGTTCTTTTTAACATCCCAAATTTGTTTGATTTAATCACAACCCGAATCTCCTTCTGTATTTCTGCATGGTAAGAAACGGAAACGACAAAATCCAGGCTATTGTTTCGGCATTATATGGCTGGAACCTGTGTTCGATTGCGAACAAAGCATTCCCACAAGCGGAATGATTGAGCGAATTTTTGCTCGTCGAGACATCAGTAACCGCCTGTCGTTGGTTTACTTACTACGCCGACGACCAGTGGCACGCAGATTGGGTAACATGATTAGCTGCGAAACGGATTTTCGTTTAGTTGAAGGGACGTTTCGTGTATTATCAAAGTTAATCGCAAACGATTATCGAGGACAACGATTTTGGCAGTCTAGGAGCGCGGTAATGATCACATTGCGTAATGTAGAAAAGTTCTTCGAGGCGGGCGTCGGAAAAGTATTTGTGCTTCGTCGCGTCAATCTTGACATAAAGTCCGGCGAATTCGTCTCCATCATGGGGCCGTCAGGCGCAGGCAAATCGACTCTGCTTCATCTGATCGGAATGCACGACAGCGCGTGGACGGGCGAGTTTACCTTCATGGAAGAGCCTGTGCACAAACTCGACAAGAAGAAGCGCATGGCTTTGCGTAATCAAAATATTGGATTCGTCTTTCAGAGCTATCACCTGCTGGATCACATGACGGTTTACGAAAATCTGGAAATCCCACTCTCTTATCGTGACGTAAAGAAGGCCGAGCGCGAATCAATAGTCTGCGATGTGCTTGATCGTTTTCAAATAGTGGGCAAGCGAAACCTCTACCCAACCCAGTTATCGGGCGGACAGCAGCAGCTTGTCGGCGTGGCGCGAGCGGTCGTCGCCAATCCGAAGGTCATACTTGCCGACGAGCCGACAGGAAACCTCCACTCCGAACAGGGCAAAGAGATCATGGAGCTTTTCAAGAAGCTCAACTCAACGGGCACGACGATAATTCAGGTTACACACTCTGAGATCAACGCTTCCTACAGCGACAGAGTCATTCATCTCAGAGATGGCTGGATAGTTAACGATTAACTCTGTCCAAAATCGGACAGCAGTATCCCAGAAGCGAAATCTTTCCGGGATAACCACAGACTCCGATTTTGTGATAAGATGAGATATTCAAACATTTAGGCAAGTAAGGCCGGGTGGCACGAAACTTCCCTATAGGGTTTCGGAGGAAGCTATGGACGTTCCAAGAAAGTCGGCTAAAAATAAGAAACGAATACGCAAAATTCTTTATTCTCTGTCTGCGGTTGCAGCCATCGCGCTGATAACGCTAGGCGTTTCCCGGCTCAAGCCAGCCGACCCAAGCGCTGCTGACGGGACGCTTTTCAAAGACACGGTTAAACGCGGCCCGATGTCTCGACAGGTGCGCGGGCTTGGCACGCTCGTCCCCGAAGAGATTCGCTATATTCCCGCCATCTCGCAAGGGACCGTCGAAAAGAGGCTTGTGCAGCAGGGCGATCATGTAAAGGCCGATTCGGTGCTGATCGAATTGAGCAACCCGGAGATCGAGCAGGCGTTCCACGACGCAGAATCCCGGTACAGGGCCGCAGAGGCAAACCTCAACACGCTCAAGGCGCAGGTAGGCAAACAAATACTCGATCAGGAATCGACGCTGCAACAGGTTTCGTCCGATTACAAGAAAGCTAAGATGCAGGCTGAGGTGTTTCAGGATCTGGGACAAAAGGGTCTGAAATCATCTCTCGAAGTCAAACTACAGGAGATCGCCGCCTCTGACCTTGAAGCACGCCAGAAGATCGAAGTGCAGCGCCTTACAGCAAGCCGCGATGAGGTCAAAGCGAGAGTATCAGCCGAAGACGAACTTGTGCGCCAGCTTAAAGACGCTGTGCAACTGAGGCGAACCCAGCTCGCAGCCCTTAAAGTCCGCTCTGGAATCGATGGCGTGTTGCAGACGGTCGAAGTTCAGGTCGGGCAGCAGGTCACACTGGGGCAGAACCTTGCGCGAGTGGCCAATCCTTTACGACTCAAAGCAGAATTGAAGATTGCCGAAACTCAGGCCAAAGATATTCAACTCGGCCAGGAAGTTACCATCGACACGCGCAACGGTTTCATACCGGGCAAAGTGATCCGAATAGACCCTTCGGTTCAAAACGGCACGCGAACTGTGGACGCATCGCTTGACGGCGATCTGCCCAAAGGCGCGGTCGCGGATTTAAGCGTTGACGGCACCATACTGCTTGAAAGACTCGATAACGTGCTTTATGTCAGCCGCCCTGTTCACGGGCAGGAAAACAGCACAGTGGGCCTGTTCAAACTTGAGCCTGACAAAACAGCCGCATCGCGCGTTCAGGTCAAACTAGGTCGCAGTTCTGTAAATCAGATCGAGATACTCGATGGCCTCAGGGAAGGTGATACGGTTATCCTCTCCGATACGTCGCAATGGGATAATTCAGATCGCATTCGTTTGAATTAGCAGTTTGCAAAAATCCGCCTCGCGGTTTGCAATTAGCAAACAGGCAGGGTAAAACTTGTACTATTAATTTCAAAACTGGTTGCTGGATTAAGAAAAACCTCAGGAGGAATGAAAGGAAATGAGCGCAACTGACCAACCGCTGATTCGACTCGATGGCGTCACAAAAGTGTTTTTGACTGACGAAGTGGAAACACACGCACTGGCTGGGATTCACATGGAGATAAAAAAAGGCGAGTACATCTCAATCGCCGGTCCGTCAGGATGTGGCAAATCCACACTGCTTTCCATACTCGGACTGCTCGACTCGCCAACCGACGGCGAATATAACCTCAACGGCAGATCTGTTGCCGATTTGCCGCTGTCGGAGCGCGCACGTATACGCAACCGCGAAGTCGGTTTCATCTTTCAGAGTTTCAACCTCATCGGCGACCTCAACGTCTACGAGAACGTAGAGCTTCCGCTCACCTATCGCGGATTGAAAGCGCCGGAACGCAAAAAGAGAGTCATGGACGCCCTTGAGAAGGTCGGCATGGCGCACAGGGCGAAACACCTGCCCAGCCAGCTATCGGGCGGTCAGCAGCAGCGCGTAGCCGTTGCTCGCGCCGTGGCAGGCGACCCGCTGATACTGCTTGCCGATGAGCCGACCGGAAATCTCGACTCGACAAACGGCGAGGCTGTCATGGATTTGATGCGCGAGCTGCACCAGCAGGGCGCAACCATATGCATGGTCACTCACGACCCGCGATACGCAAAGCATTCGGACCGACAGATTCATCTGTTCGACGGTCGCGTTGTTGACGAAGAACACGAACCGAAGGCCGAGCACGAGTTGAAAGAGAGCGGATTTGAAGTGGCCTGATGAGGCTCGGCCCAGCCTCTTTATGATCAATCGGGCAACGTGGTTGTTTCAGTTTAAACGGGCGGCATCTCGCGAGTAATTCGCGGGGTGCCGCTTTGCTTTTCAAGCGCGACTACTGCCATCTTCCAGTGTGT
Organism: Blastocatellia bacterium; assembly: GCA_963804815.1. Classification (GTDB taxonomy): domain Bacteria; phylum Acidobacteriota; class Blastocatellia; order UBA7656; family UBA7656; genus DATEKX01. The sequence continues at coordinate 1,938,094 of CAWDRU010000002.1, forward strand.
CCATGCGCCTTTCTCTTTCCGGTTCGATAGAGGTCAAAACCCCGATCTAGTTTTGATTCAAGAGACAGGTTAATATAATTCAGGCTGGTTTGGATAATTCGATATGAAAACTCACGATTCACTGACAACACGTGTTTTAATTGCCGACGATCAGGCAGACGTGCTCGAAGCGCTCCGTTTACTGCTGAAGGGCGAGGGTTACAAGATTGAGACTGCCAATGCTCCCGCAGCCATCGTCGATGCGCTTGAGGAGCGCGATTTCGATGTTTTATTGATGGATTTAAACTATGCGCGCGACACTACATCAGGGCAGGAAGGTCTCGATCTTCTCACGCGAATCCAGAAACTCGACAGCACATTGCCTGTCATCGTGATGACCGCCTGGGGCAGCGTTGATGTAGCGGTCGAAGCCATGCGAAGAGGCGCGCGCGATTTCGTTCAAAAGCCATGGGACAACGCGCGGCTTATGACTATTCTCAAGACGCAGGTCGAGCTTGGACAGGCACTCAGGCGCGGGCAGCGGCTCGAAGCCGAAAACCAGATCCTGCGCAACGACAAGATGCCCAATCTCATTGCCTCGTCAGCAGTGATGAAACCTGTGCTGGAGATGATTTCCCGCGTCGGCCCTTCGGACGCGAACGTCCTCATAACGGGCGAAAACGGAACTGGCAAAGGCGTTGTCGCGCAAACCCTGCACGCAGTATCCGAGCGCGCGTCAAAACCGATGGTCACTGTAAACATCGGAGGGCTGTCAGAAGGCGTCTTTGAGAGCGAACTCTTCGGTCACGTCAAAGGCGCGTTTACCGATGCCAAAACAGACCGTGTAGGCAGGTTCGAGATGGCCGAAGGCGGAACCCTCTTCCTGGATGAAATCGCAAACCTGCCGGTCAAGCACCAGCCAAAACTTTTGCGAGTGCTTGAGACGGGAGAATTCGAGCGCGTCGGGTCTTCCAAAACGCGCAGGGCAAACGTGCGAATCGTCTCTGCCACAAACGCCGACATAAACGAGGAAGTCACAGCGGGGCGGTTCCGGCAGGACCTGCTCTTTCGTTTGAATACGGTTGAAATCCTCCTTCCGCCTCTGCGCGACCGTCGCGAAGATATAGCGATTCTGGCAATGCACTTTCTTCGCCAGCACGCCCTGCGTTATCGAAAAAATCTCGAAGGCTTCGACGATGGCGCAATGCAGGCGCTGATGAGATATGCCTGGCCCGGCAACGTCCGCGAACTCGATCACGCGATAGAGCGAGGCGTACTAATGGCTCCTGGAGCCAGTTTGGAGGCGCGGGATCTCGGACTGCAATCGGGGCGCGAGGTGTCGCGGCGGCTCGAAGACATGAGCCTTGAAGAGGTCGAAGGCTTCCTGATTCAAAAGACGCTCGCGCAATGCGACGGCAACGTCAGCCGCGCGGCTGAAAAGCTCGGGTTGAGCCGCAGCGCGCTTTATCGCCGCCTGCAAAGATTTGGACTGTGAGTCTGACGATGATGAATCCGGCATCCGAGACTGCAACAGAGATAACATCGCCTCCCGCAAATTCGACATCAGGCGACGGGCCGCCCGGTGTGACTAAAGAGACTCCCTCGAAAGCTTCCCCCGAATCACAGACACGAACTGCGAGGCCGCCGTCGGCAAAGCCGAGATTGCGGCCTCGCCTCGACCGCCGTCTGCTTTTAATGTCGCTTGCGGCAGGTTTCCCCGGCGTTCTGGTTTCTATGATCCTATTGTGGACCGGATCATTCAGCGCGAAAGACGAATGGACTTTGACGGTCGTCATCGTCGGATTCTGGCTCGGTTTTTCTTACGCGCTGAGAGAGCGCGTTATCTTCCCGCTTCAAACCTTATCAAACCTGCTGGCCGCGCTGCGTGAAGGCGACTTTTCGATCAGAGCGCGTGATGCTTCGCCTAACGATGCGCTGGGCGAAGCGATGATGGAGGTCAATTATCTGGGGCAGATTTTGCGCGAGCAGCGGCTGGGCGCATTGGAAGCAACGGCCCTGCTCAGAACTGTAATGGCCGAAATCGAGGTGGCCGTCTTTGCGTTCGACCACGAACAAAAACTGAGACTCGTCAATCGCGCAGGCGAGCGATTGCTCTCCCAACCTGCGGAGCGCGTGACGGGTCGCAGCGCAACCGAACTTGGGCTTGCCGATTGCCTTGTGGGCGACAGCCTGCGAACGCTTCAGATGTCTTTTCCGGGCGGCGTTGCCCGATGGGAAGTGCGGCGCACAACGTTTCGCGAGCGAGGCATATCGCATCAACTGCTCGTGCTTTCGGATTTAAGTCGCGCGCTGCGTGAAGAAGAGCGTCAGGCGTGGCAGCGACTGGTTCGCGTGCTGGGGCATGAGTTGAACAATTCGCTCGCGCCTATAAAGTCAATCGCAGGAAGCCTGGAAAGCATAATCTCGCGTGAACATCAGCCGTCGGATTGGAAGGAAGACATGCAACGAGGACTGGGCGTGATTTCATCGCGCGCCGCGTCGCTCAGCCGTTTTATGGATGCCTATTCAAAGCTCGCTCGACTGCCGCTGCCAAGACTGCAACCGCTCAGCGTCAGCGCTCTGGTAAAGCGCGTAGTCAGACTCGAAACACGCTTTAATGTCACGTTAAAGCCCGGCCCCGAAATTACGATTCGCGCAGACGGCGATCAGTTGGAGCAGCTATTAATCAATCTGGTGCGCAATGCAGTAGACGCATCAATGGAGACAGGCGGAGGCGTGCAGGTATCGTGGAGAAAAGTCAGCGGGGTCATCGAACTAAGCGTCGAGGATGAAGGGCCGGGCCTCTCAAATACATCTAATCTGTTTGTGCCTTTCTTCACGACAAAGCCCGGAGGCTCAGGTATCGGCCTTGTGCTCAGTCGCCAGATTGCAGAGGCTCACAGCGGCACTCTAACGCTTGAAAACAGAAAGAACGAACGCGGCTGCGAAGCGTGCCTTCGACTTCCGCTTTGAAACAGATGAGAATATTTGCAATCGGGGATATGCACCTTGAGAGCGGAACCGGAAAAACTATGGACAGGTTCGGCGACAACTGGCGCAACCATGATCGAAAGATATTCGACGCGTGGGAGCGAATCGGGCGCGATGACGATCTGTTGCTGATAGTCGGAGATACGAGCTGGGCTATGCGTTTTGAAGATGCGACGGCTGATTTAACGCGCATCGGGCGGATGAAGGGCCAGAAGGTGATGCTCAAAGGAAATCACGATTACTGGTGGCAGTCGCTCACAAAGATGAGCAAGGCTCTCGATTCGTCGATCAGATTCTTACAGGGGACTTCGATAATAGAAGGTCGCGTTGCCATCGCCGGAACGCGAGGCTGGATATGTCCGAATGATTCGTACTTCAAAGAACAGGACGCAAAGATTTACGAGCGCGAAGTGGGAAGGCTTCGCGCCGCGCTCGAATCGCTGAAAGGCCGCGAAAGCGAGTACGACCGTTTGATCGTCGCGCTGCACTATCCGCCGACTAACGACCGTCGCGAGGCGAGCGGGTTCACCGAATTGATTGATCAATACAAATCTGATGTATGCGTGTATGGGCACGTTCACGGAGAGTTTATCAAAGACGCGTTCACAGGAGCGCGAGGTGAGACGTTTTATTATCTGGTCAGCGCAGACGCAGTGGAGTTTGCGCCAGCCGAAATCCAGTTTCCAAAATCAGGAGGAGCGGGTGAAGCTCACTAGTCTACTTCTCTGTCTGACAATCTTGGTTATCGCTATGAACACAAACGCAAGCCAATCAAAACTGCAATCGCGAGCCGAGCGAACAAGCTATGAAGAGACATCGCGCTATGCGGACGTGATGGAGTTTATCGCAGAGCTTCAGCAGGCAAGCCCTTCGGTGAAGCTGGAATCTTTCGGCGTCACAAACGAAGGCCGCGCGCTCCCGCTTGTGATCTTTTCAAAGCCTGCGATCAGCAGTCCCGCAGAAGCCGCCACGTCCGGCAAGCCCGTCGTCTTTATCATGGCGAACATTCACGCAGGCGAGGTCGAAGGCAAAGAAGCGACTCAACATCTGATGCGAGACATCGTGACCGGACCGCTCGGCGCGCTGCTCGATCACATGGTTTTGCTCGTCGCGCCAATTTACAACGCCGACGGAAACGAGAAGATTGACATAAACAACCGGACTGCTCAAAATGGCCCCGCGAGCGGCGTCGGCACCAGAGAAAACGCCAAACAGATGGACTTGAATCGCGATTTCATGAAACTGGAATCACCCGAAGCTCGCGGTCTTATAGAGAATGTTTTCAACCGCTGGGACCCTCACGTCGTGATTGATCTTCACACGACAAACGGTTCATATCACGGCTACGCGCTGACCTATTCGCCCTGCCTGAATCCGAATGCGGATAGGAAGCTGGTCTCGTTCGTGCGCGATAAACTGCTGCCCGATGTGTCGAAGACCTTGAAGACAAAGCACAAATATCAGACTTACTTCTATGGCAATTTTTCAGACGACAAAAACCCCGCGCGCGAGCTTTCGCCCGACAAATCAGACGATCCAAAAGCGTGGGCGACATTCGATCACAGGCCCAGATTCGGAAACAACTATGTGGGGTTGAGAAACCGAATCTCGATTTTGAGCGAGGCTTATTCCTATCTTGATTTTCGAGCGAGAGTTGATGTGACGGACAAGTTCGTCCGAGCTATTTTGCAGTACCTGGCAGATCACGCGGGCGAAGTGATCAGTCTGGTGCGTGAAGCGGACAAACGAGCGGCAGAGATCGGCACAACCGCGAGCAATGAATCAGGATTCGGTATCAGCTTCGAGTTGAAGGCGTCGCCAAAACCTGTCGATATACTTGTAAGTTCGGTGACAAAGACCGTAGACCCACGAACGAATAAGCCTCGCTTTCAGGCGACGGGCGAATCAAGACCAGTAAAGATGATCGAGTACGGCGAGTTTCAACCCGCGCAACGAATCAAACCACCTGCGGCTTACCTGTTAAAGCCTGAGCAGAAGGACCTAATCAAGCTGCTTCAATCTCACGGCATAATCGTCGAAGCAACGATGAAAGACGAGGCGTTGGATGTCGAGCGATATTCGATCAGCAAACTTGACCGCGCGCAAAGAGCTTTTCAGGGCCATAGAGAAACACGGCTGACCGTAAGCTTGAACGAGGCTCATGAAAAATTCCCGGCTGGCTCGTTTATCGTATCAATGCATCAGCCGAAAGCGGCTCTCATCTTTTACCTGCTTGAAGCTGAAAGCGACGACGGATTAGTCAATTGGAATTATCTGGATCAGGAACTGGACAGTGCGGTTAAGGAGGGCGGCTCAGGCGTTTATCCCGTTTACAGGCTTAAGAATTTGCCAAAACTCGCTCGACAAACACTCAAATAAAGCGGCGGCAACTGCAAGCAATCAGATGACTTGCTGTAAGACTAACAACAAGCCCAACCAAAATTTCGTTGAGTCCTGTGTTCTATTCCGCCTGACTATTTTTTAGGCGCAATTTGCAGGCGGGCTTCGACTTCGCTTGCTTCAAAATATCTTGCGCCGGGTGACGGACTTGAGAAAAGGTGCTGCATCAAGCCCTGTTCGTCAACGATGCTGGCGGTTTTTCCGTCCAGAATGATATAGACCTTGTTATTTTTGGATTTGGATGAACTCTTCCGCTTTGCTGCACGCGGCGTCTTCATTTTTTTGTTCGCCTGCATTGCCGATTCGCCGGATGTGATATTAGATACCGACTCTTTTACGACGGGGCTTTCGATAGATTTGGTTATAGCTCGCCTGGGCATGGTGATACTCTCTCTCTTATTCGGTTCAGAACTATTATGTGCTGTTATTTTTTTTCCGGATTTCGTGTTTTGTCTTCTCCTGCGCGCAGGCTTCTGTTTTTGCTTTGACAGAGCCTGACTCTTTTCCAGATAAGATGTTGTGCGCGCTTTTCTCAGGTTAACGATGTTCGATTCAACGTCTTTAAAAGATATAGATGATTTTGGACTGGCTCGCTTGCGGCTCTTTTTTCGCTTCAGTCTGATTGAGTCTATTCGTCTGGCGGGTGCTTTTTGAGCTTCGATCTTTGCTCTCGCGCCAATAATGGGTTTCGTGGAAACGTTATTGATTCGCGTTTGCCTGCGCTCACTTTTTGCGCGCTCGTTTTTCGCGGGGCGTTCTCTTTTTGCAGGAATTACATTCTTCACATTTGCGATATCCGTGAATTTCACTCCCCGCTTCATAATCTGAATTGTAATGGGTTTGCGCCCGCGCTCGACCAGATATGTGCTGATATCTTTTGCAGCCTGATCGGTTTTATCAAGTATTTCGGTCTTCAGGTCATCGCATCTTCCGCTGTACCGGCAGTTGGCGTAGCAGGCAAGCAGATTCTTGATACACCCGTATCGTTTGCATTCTGTGTTTATCAGCGAGGCTGCCATATCAATAAGCTCGAAATAGTCCCGAGCCGGATTCTTTTATCCGGCCCGGGATTGTGGCACGAAGAAACCCCGATTGCTCGTGCCGCAAAACCTTTTATGCGCTGATGCGAACGTTTCTCAGATGATCAATCAGGTCGCTGGCATCGCTCCTGCTCAACTGTTCCGGCTCGCACTTGAACAAAGCCATCGATTCAAGCAGCGCGTCGAGCGATTTGGCCTTGGCGATAGCGTAAATCGCCGACAGTTGTTTTTCGGTAACTCCGTCGCCCTCTTTCGCATTCTTTTGATTCGACCCGGATTGTGAAACTGCTTTTTGTCTATTCTGGCCGCGAGTATAAAGCGACCGGGCAAGCCCGAATTTTACGGCAGCTCGTTTCAGCGCATCGTGTTCAGCCGACTTGATCCCTCTTTCATCAAGAGCCGAATCCACGCCAACGCCGCATCTGGTAATCCCTTTGATCGTGATGGCTGCTGTAACCGCAACCAGATTGCCAATCACGGCAATGTCGCGCACTTCATGCGACCAGTCCGGGCAGACCTGATCCAATATGTCTGCTGCCGTGTGCCAGTCTATGTAATCAACCCAACGTTCTTCGCCCGTCGAATCTCTCCAGCCCACGCGCTGTCTGACGAGTCCGTCTGGCAACGGTTTGGATAATGATGCAATTACGGATTCGATTCCCTGCTCTTCGATGATTGCTGTGCTCATTTCACCCTCCCTGAAATCATCCAGAGACACTATAACACACAAGCAATATCGTTTCAAGTATGAAACATATTAAAAATGAATAATTTTGCTGGCGATTAATGGAGGAATTCAGTATATTGGGCTTCCACACGGTTTGTAATTGCGATTCGGGATGTAAAGGGCGGCAAGCAGCAAACTGAAATTCTAATCAAAATGTTTGTTCGAGCACGGCGCGCCGTGTAAAATTGAGAGTTATAGCAACTTCCGGATTTCGATATTTCCCGCATTGTTTTGAGAGAATAAGACGATTAAGTCATCTCTTCGGGAATCCATAAGCTGTAGCAAGCGCGTAGATTAAAAGTGAGGGAACAGCGTTGGGGTCACCCCAGGACTCTTTAGAGCTTCGTACACGAGATCAGGATTGGGTGGCGCTTATAAAAAAAGTGGCTGCCGGGGATAATGCTGCCTTGACTTCGCTGTACGATTCAACGAGCCGTTTGGTCTTTGGACTGATCCTGCGCATAGTGGGCGAAAGAGCGACAGCCGAAGAAGTATTGCTTGATGTCTTCACACAGGTCTGGCGACAGTCTGGGGCGTATGACACTAATCGTGGTGCGCCGCTGGCCTGGCTTATGACAATTGCGCGCAGCCGCGCAATCGACCGCTTGAGGTCCGGCAAGCACGATACGCATAACAAAGAGTCGCTTGACGTAATAGGTGATGTCAGCGCGACGACTGCCAGTCCCGAAGAAACAACTGTCAACTCTGAACGGCAGCGGCTTGTCCGTTCCGCCCTCGACTCTCTGTCGCCGGAGCAGCGCGAGGTCATCGAGTTGGCCTATTACTCCGGATTGAGTCACAGTGAAATTGCGTTCAAACTGGGCCAGCCACTCGGAACGGTAAAGACGCGCACTCGGTTGGGGATGATGAAATTACGAGATATGCTGAATCCTCTTCTAGGAGGACAGCTATGAACCACCAAATCTCGCAGGACGAGATACGTGAAAAGGCTGCGTTATATGCGTTGGGCGCTCTCTCTCAGCACGAGGCGCGGGTCTTTGAAGAGCACATCGCTCAAGGATGCGAGTTCTGCCAATCGGAACTCGATGCTTTTGAGCAGGTCGTAAATGTGATTGCGCTCGACAGCGATCAGCAGGAACCATCGCCTGATGTGCGCGACAGGCTTATTGCCGCTGTGAACGATACGGGTAAAACCAATGCGGCGGCAGAGCAAAACGGACAACAGCTTGTTTCGATTCGCGCAGACGACGGCAAATGGATCAGGGCGCAGGAAGGCGTCTACTGCAAATCGCTTTACGTTGACAAGGAAAGCCGGATGGCGACATCCCTGGTCAGGATGATGCCCGGAACATCGCTTACGGCGCACAAACACGATGGCGTCGAGCAATTCTTCATACTTGAGGGCGATTGTATTGTTTGCGGAGAAGTCCTTGGGCCGGGTGATTATCACCGCGCTCCGGCAGGCACTGTTCACGAATCGACCTGTACAGTCAATGGAACAATGTTTCTGCTTGTGGCTCCGCTGGAATACAAGGGTTTGGTAGCATAGTAATCGAAGCAGTTTATCAAGAAGGGTAATAGCATTTTGAGGCACGATCAGATTACAGAAGAGGGGCAGGGACTTGCAGCTTTGTACGCACTCGGCGCGCTCACTCAGCATGAAGCTCGTGCCTTTGAATCTCATATCCGCGACGGATGCGCTACCTGCAAAGAAGAGATAGAGAAGTTTGAATCTCTGGTCGGCACGCTTGGCTTCAGCGCAGAGTCGGCCACCCCTCCTGTTTATTTGCGCGATCTGCTTTCGGCCAGAATTGAAAAAGAGAAACTGGAGCAATCAGACAAGGCTTCGCAATCGGCATCAGTTATTCCTTTCCCTGAAAGAGCTAAAACAACCAGCCAGCCGCCCGCCACTTCACGCTCGTCGCATGGATTTAGATTATTGCCATGGGCTGTCGCTGCGTCGCTACTGATTGCGCTGGCATATTCAATTATGTCATGGCAAACCGAGCGTAAAAACGGGCAGGCTTTATTGAGCGAAACTGCCGTGCTCAGAGACAAGCTCAATCGTGAAAGCGCGCGGGAAAAAGAACTTGCTCAAATAAACGCCGTCCTTCAATCCCCTCAGAAAAGCACTATAAAACTGGAAGGGCAGGAAGTCTCGTCCTCATCATCAGCAAATATTTATTGGGACATTGCGGAAAAGCGATGGGTGGTAACTGCCGATCTGCCTCCTGCGCCAGCCGGAAAAGTCTATCAACTCTGGATCATCACACCCGATGCACAAAAATTGAGCGTGGGATTGATCGAACAGGATGATAAGGGCCACGGTTTCACTGTTTTTGAGATATCGCCAAACGTGAATGATGTTGCGGCAGCAGCGATCACGCTTGAACCTAAAGGCGGTTCCCAGCAACCTACCATGCCGATCTATGCAATGGGTAAAGCAGGTTGAAAAATCAGTCCGGGCTTAACTCCTCTTTGATTACAGGGCTGACGGCAATATCATGATCCCGAAATTGAATATCGTAGAGCTGTTTATATAAGCCTTCGTTTGCAATCAATTCTTCGTGAGTGCCTTCTTCGATAATCCTGCCCGAATCGAGCACGACTATTTTATCGGCGCGACGCACGGTTGAGAGCCTGTGTGCGATAACGAATGTCGTGCGGCCCTGCATAAGGGTTTCGAGCGCGTCCTGAACAAGCCGCTCTGATTCGGAATCGAGCGAGCTTGTCGCTTCGTCCAGAATCAGTATGGCGGGGTCTTTCAGCAGCGCGCGGGCTATCGCGATGCGCTGGCGCTGGCCGCCTGAAAGCTTGATGCCTCGCTCGCCCACAATCGTTTCGTACCCGGCGGGAAATTCCGAGACAAATTCGTGCGCGTGCGCGGCTCGCGCTACAGCTTTAATCTCTTCGTCCGTTGCGTCGAGCTTGCCGTAGGCAATGTTTTCACGGATCGTTCCGCCGAACAGCGTAGTCTCCTGCGGTACCATGCCGATTGCCGCGCGCAGGTCGCGCAGGCGAAGCGATCTTATGTCATGACCATCGACCAGAATCGCGCCTGATGTCACATCGAAAAATCTAGGGACCAGTGCGACAAGTGTGGATTTCCCTGCCCCGCTCGATCCCACAAGCGCGACTATCTGGCCGGGGCGGGCTTCGATTGTCACGCCCTTTAGTATTTCCGTCGCTCTCTCGTCGGGATAGGTGAAATGAACATCATTTAAGCGCACGCTGCCCTCTACACGGCCAAGCTCCTCCGGCTCTGCGGGGTCTTTTATTTCCGGCTCCAGATCAAGCAATTCAAAGACTCGCCTTGTCGCGCCGATTGCGCCTTGAAATTGTCCATAAAGCTCGGACATTCCGCTGATCGAACCTGCTATGACAAAGGTGTAGAGCACAAAGGCCGTCAGCTTGCCCGCCGTCATCTCTCCCGACGTAACAAGGCGGAGGCCAAACCACAACATCACCGCGATGCCGCTATAGACCACCATGATGATAAAGGCGATAAAGCCGCCTCCGGCCACAGATCGACGCACAGCCAGTTTCAGCGCATCAGTTATTTTCTCGCGATAACGCTGGCGTTCGTACCCTTCCCGCACGAACGATTGCACAATGCGAATGGCTGAAAGCGTCTCTTCCAATACCGAATTCGCCTCTGCCAGCCGATCCTGCACCTGCGTGCTCAGACGGCGAATGTATCGCCCGTAGAATTGAGCCGAAATAATAACGATTGGTACAACCGCAAGCATCATCAGGGTCAATCGCAGGTTGGTGAATGCGATGATCGCGATGCCGCCCGTCAGAACCAGACATGTTCGCAGAAGCTCAGTGACGCTGCTTGTCGTGACGGTCTGAATCACGCCCACATCAGAGGCCATGCGCGATGTCAGTTCCCCGATACGACGGCTGGCGAAAAAAGATACGGGCAGGCTCGTCAGGTGCGTATAAAGCTGCGTGCGCACGTCTGCCACGATTCGCTCGCCTGTGTAAGAAAGCAGGTAAGCGCGCAGGAAGCTGAAGGCCGCCTGAATTGCGAACAGGCAGATGGTCAGGACAGCCAGACTGTTCATCTTTTGAGAACTGCGCTCGACGAAAGCGGCATCCATCAACTGTTGAATCATCATGGGAAATGCGAGCCCTATCGAGCTTGCGATTAACAGGCTGGTGAATGCGATTGCAAGCCTGCCGCGATACGGTCTGGTGTAGGAAAGCAATTTCAGCAGGTCGCGCGGCGAGCCTTGCGCTTTTTCTTTCTCACCCTCTTTATAAACGGTGCTGCTACCTTTTCTGATTCGTCGCATCATTTGACTAATAGCATTACTGGTCGCAATCAGCGCGTCAAGATTGATGCATCACCCAATGAAGCATATACTCTCCGGCAATCGACTTAAGCGCGCCCCTTGCGCATCAATATTTTTGGAAAGAGGGTTGGGTCTCACATGAGTTTCTGGCACAACGTGCAGATGACGGCGGGCATGAACGGAGTAATTCTCTGGGTCGTGTTCGGTTTCATCTTAACAGCGTTTCTGCTCTTCAGTTTTGTACCGGCTGAACGGGCGCGCATACGAGGGGCGATGTTTCTGTTCGCTCTCTCCTTTATCGGATTGCTTGCCGCAAGCTCCGTTATCTCGTTCGGCGGAAGCGATTCGAGTTTCGGCTATCGCACTATTCGATGGGTTTCCCAGTTTCTTGTAAGCGCCGCGATCATCAATTTGATAAGCGTCTTTATCTTTGCCATAGCACTCAAATCTATTCGCATAAATACGCCTCTCATCATGCGCGACCTGATGCTGGCCATGGCCTACATCATCACGGCCATCACGCTGCTGTCGCGCAGCGGTGTCGATCTGGCGGGTGTCGTCGCCACATCGGCTGTCATCACTGCTGTAATCGGTTTTTCGTTGCAGGATACGCTCGGCAACATCATGGGCGGGATGGCCTTGCAGATGGAACGCACCATCAGCGTCGGTGACTGGATTCGCATCGATCAGAACGAAGGGCGTGTTAAAGAGATTCGCTGGCGGCAGACATCCATCGAGACTCGAAACTGGGACACGATAGTGATTCCGAACAGCGTCCTGATGAAAGGCCAGGTCACACTGCTTGGACGGCGCGCGGGCGCGCCTCGCCAGCACCGTCAATGGGTATATTTCAATGTCGATTTCCGTTTCGCCCCGACAGAAGTAATACAGATTGTCGAGACTGCCCTGCGCGCCGAACACATGCCGAACATCGCAAACGACCCTTTGCCGCACTGCCTGATAATAGACTTTAAAGACAGCTATACCGCTTACGCAGCGCGATACTGGTTGACCGATCTGGCCCTGACCGACCCGACTGATTCCATCGTGCGGTCGCGCATATATTCCGCGCTGCGCCGCGCAGAGATTCCGCTCTCGATTCCTGCGCGTACTCTATTTGTTACCGAAGAGGATGAGACTCGCCGCGAGCGCAAGCGAAACGAAGAGATCGAGCGGCGCAAAGATGCGCTAAGGCACATAGAGCTTTTCAACAATTTGACTGTTGAGGAATGTGAGAAACTCGCAACGGGTTTACGCGCTGCTCCTTTTGTGCGAGGCGAAGCGATGACAAAGCAGGGCGCACAAGCTCACTGGCTTTATCTGGTCGTCGATGGCGAAGCAGAGGTTCAGCTCGACATCGATGGAAAGATTGAAAAGGTGGCAACGATAAGAGGAGGAGATTATTTCGGTGAGATGGGTCTGATGACGGGCGAGCCGCGCACGGCAACTGTCATCGCGCAGACGGATGTAAAATGTTATCGGCTGGATAAGGACGCTCTCAAGGATATTTTGCATAGTCGCCCGGAGATCGCCGAAGACATCTCGCACACGCTCGCACGACGCCGCGTTGAACTGGAAGCCATCAGAGAAGAATTGAATGAAGAAGTAAAGCGGCAGCGGATGAATAAAGCGCAGAACGAATTCCTGCATAGCATCCGCGAATTTTTCAGGCTCGGCAGCGATGGCTGAAATATTTTTACGGCTTTGTATAGCTGTACTCAGCCGATGTTACACCGTTGGAATTTCTGACCTGTATCTTTACCGTCTGACCTGAATCTATTTTTTTCGCTACTTTCTTACCGGTCAATGAAGCCGGATTCTGCTCGTCGCGCGATGTTTTCTGTTTTTTGCCGTTCAGCAAAATCACAGTCTCGGCATCGAAATTTTCGCCCGCCACAATCAGATCTTTCTTTTTGATTGATACATTTGTTATCGCTGGAATCGTTGCCGCATCGGCATAAACTCTGACGTAATCAACCTTCATCGCCTGTGGGTAAGTAGTGCTGGCATCCGGGTTTCCCGGCCATATTCCGCCGACCGCAACGTTCAGAATGATGAAAAACGGATGATCGAAAACCCAACGGCTACCGGCAGGCGTATCCGACTGTGTTCTGGTCCCGTAGAGATTGCCGTCAACATAGAAGCGAATAGCATTCGCTTCCCATTCGACTGCGAAGACATGAAAATCATCTGAAAAACGTTGATCGTTTGGCAGCGTGTATTGGCCCGTTAGCCCATTCCCCGCTGAATAGCCCGGCCCGTGAAGTGTGCCGTGAGCGATTGCGGGTTCTCGTCCGATGTTCTCCATAATGTCAATTTCGCCGCATCCGGGCCAGCCTGCTGTATCAATATCATTTCCCAGCATCCAGAAGGCAGGCCATATGCCCTGACCGAAAGGCAGCTTCAGGCGGGCCTCAACTCGGCCATATCGCTGCTCGAATTTACCTTTTGTCAGCAATCTGGCTGAGGTGTAATCGCGCGTGATGCGGTCCTGCCCTGTGAAAGTTTCCCTGATGACTTTGATTACCAGATTGCCGTCGCCGTCGAGGGCTGCATTCTGAACTCGATTAGTATAAGTCTCTAACTCCCTGTTGCCCCATCCGCCTCCGCCTGTGTCATAACCCCACCGGGCTGAGTTGGGCGCAGAACCCGCCGCGCCGTCGAATTCGTCCGACCAGACGAGCGTCCACGTCTGCGCGCTTCGATTAGACGATGACGCAATCGGTAAAAGAATGAAGGCGAAAATGGCCGCCAGCGTAAGTATTCGCATTGATGTCGTTGCGCGTCGTTTCATATTAAATGTTCAACTTGCGAGAATCAGTTCTATAGTTTGTAGTTCGTCGCTCGAAAATGATCTGTTTGCAAGCGCGCCGACTGCGTCGTCAATATGTGACGGGCGGCTCGCACCAATCAGCGCCGAAGTGACTTCCGGGTGGCGCAAGGTCCAGGCAATCGCCATCTGCGCCAGCGTTTGACCGCGCTCCTGCGCGAGTTGGTTCAAGCGCCGGACTTTCGCCAGCTTTTCATTAGTTATCTGCTCGCGCTTGAGAAATCCCCAGGGCTTTGCCGCGCGTGAATCCTCTGGAATGTCATTGAGGTATTTGTCCGTCAATAGCCCCTGAGCGAGCGGTGAAAAGACGATGCAGCCAATCCCTTCTTCGCCGAGCACTGCAAGCAAACCATCTTCAATCCACCGATTGAACATGCTGTAGCTGGGTTGATGGATAAGACATGGAGTACCAGAAGACTTCAGTATTTGCGCGGCCTGCCGTGTCTGTTCGGCAGAATATGATGAGATGCCCGCATAAAGCGCCTTCCCGCTTCGCACGATCTGATCGAGCGCGCCAAGGCTCTCTTCCATCGGTGTATCGGGATCAGGGCGATGGTGATAGAAGATGTCAACGTAGTCCAGTCCCATGCGGCGCAGGCTCTGGTCAAGGCTCGCCATCAGATATTTGCGCGAACCCCATTCGCCATAAGGGCCGGGCCACATCAGATAACCTGCCTTCGTCGAGATAATCAGTTCATCGCGATGGGATGCAAGGTCCTGTTTGAGGATGCGTCCGAACGTCTCTTCAGCCGAACCGGGCGGCGGCCCATAATTATTGGCAAGGTCTATATGTGTAATTCCAAGATCGAAGGCTCGCAGAACCATCTCGCGCCCATCTTCAAAGCGGTCCACGCCGCCAAAATTGTGCCAGAGTCCGAGAGAGATGGCAGGAAGTTTCAGGCCGCTTCGTCCACAGCGCACGTAGGGCATCTCGTCATATCGCGCATCATTCGGGGTATGCATAGTCATTGACCTCAATAATTTGATTATCTTTTGCGTTTGAGATGCTCTTTCAGAATGCAACGATCCATCACGACCTGTAGCCCTGCGTCGAGCGCGCGACGCGCGGCGGCTTCATCAATCACGCCCTCCTGCAACCAGACCCCGCGAGCGCCTATGCGAATGGCTTCATCGACGTGGTGCCCGGCTTCTTCGCTGCGGCGAAATATGTCAACAAGATCTATTTTTTCAGAAACGTCATCAAGCGATGCATAGGCTTTTTCGCCAAGCACGCTCGTTTCATTTGGGTTTACAGGAATGATTCGGTAGCCGTTTGATTGCATATAACGTGACACGCTGTTGCTTGGGCGCGAAGGGTCGGATGAAATCCCGACAACAGCTATCGTCTTCGCTTCATCCAGAATATTTGAAATGACTTCGTGGCTATTGATCTCCACCTTTGGCTCTCCGTTTGATCATTTAATGTCTGATCAGATCATACCATCGCGTGTCATCTTTTGAAATTCGCGGCTGATCAGCTTTGCGATGCGCGCTTCCCTGCGATTGTATTCTTTCACATCAAAGCTCGAAACGATTGCTATCTCGCGCGCCGTCGAAGTCAGAAATATCTCTCTGGCTTCCAGAAGGCGTTGCGTGGTGAAGCTGCCTTCAACGACGTGCAGTTTGTATTTCATCGCAATTTCATGGACGAGTCGGCGCGTGATGCCCGCGATACAACCCGTGGCGAGCGATGGCGTGTATACCTCATCGCCCTGCACCCAGAAAATGTTTGCCGCAGTTGCAGAGACTATCTCTCCGCGTTCGTTAAACATAATCGCTTCGTCAAAATTGCGCGCGCGAGCCTCTTCAAACGCCAGAAGGTTTTCAATCATCGCGGTGCGTTTGACGTTTGCGAGCGGCCCGCCCGACAGCACACGATAAGGCGAGATAGTCAGGGCAAGAGTTGGCAGCGCGCGAAATGGCTCTGACGAAGTAAAGACCACTATATCGGAATCTCGCGCTGATGCCCCGCGCCAGAATCCCGCTTCTCCTTTCAGGAGGGTGATTCGCGCTCTTCCCTGTTCAACCGAGTTTGCCGCGATCAGTTCATCAATCGCGCGCCTTGCCTCTTCGGCATCCAATGGAACCGGCACACGCGCTTTTTCCGAATGTCGCAGCAGCCGCTCCCAGTGATAATCGAACGCAAAGACCTTGCCGTTATAAACGCGCATGGTCGTGAACACGCCCCATCCATAGAGCAAACCGGCAATCGTCGGCGCGACCACTGCCTCGCTCAAATCAAGGATTCTGTCGTTGTGATAGACCAGACGATCCATGAATTCAGCTAACGACGCTCAGTGCTTTTCCTCTATCAGCAATGTCATGTATTTATCAGGAAAGCTCGACGGTCGGCCTTCGGAGTTAATCACAACGTGGAAGGTCTCGCCTGTCGCAAGATGTACTCCGTCTGCGCGGTCAATTTCGTAGGCGAAACGCATAGTCCTTCGCGTCACTTCCGTAACACGAGTTCGTATGATTAATTCATCTTCATATCGCGCGGGTGTTTTGTACCGGCAGCGAGCTTCTGCGACGATCATAAACAGCTTCGTCTCGCGCTCCATGTCACGATAAGAAAACCCGCAATCGTTGCAATACTGACTGCGGCCTACTTCAAACCAGATCAGGTAATTCGCGTAGTAGGCCACGCCCATCTGATCCGTTTCCGCATAACGAACCTTCACTCTCGATTCTGCGACAAGACCGCCCACAGTGCTTTTATCTTTTACCATCTTATTCATTTTAGTATTCATCTCTCAGGCTGGCGATTTTAGCGGTCCCAGTGTGAACAACTCAAGCCGCAGGCAGGGCTGTAACAAAGTCACTGTAGGGGCAGGGCTTGTCCCTGCCCGGATCGCCTATCGGCGATGATCTGTCATGGTCTTACGACCATCCGGGCAGGGACAAGCCCTGCCCCTACCATGTCTGTCAACCGACTTTGTTACAGCCCTGAAGCCGCAGGCAGGCATGTTGACTCGGCAGAGCGCGGTTCCTATAGTTCTTTCAAGATTATGATTCAACGCGCCTTCGGGCTTACAACAGACCTCTACGAATTGACAATGGCTGCCGCCTATTTCGACAGCCGTATCGACGACAGAGCGACCTTCGAGCTTTTCGTGCGAAGGCTGCCCCGTAATCGGTCTTTTCTGCTCGCGGCAGGACTCGAACAGGTTTTGGATTATCTGGCTTCGCTTCGCTTCTCAGCCGACCAGATTGATTACCTGCGCAATCAACCGGCATTCGGGAATGTCTCGCGTGAATTCTTCGATTATCTTGCGGGTTTTCGATTTACGGGTGACGTTTGGGCCATGCGCGAAGGCGCTTGTGTTTTCGCAATGGAACCGATGCTTCGTGTGACAGCGCCGATTATCGAGGCTCAGATAGTCGAGACTTTTTTGCTCTCGACGATCAATTTTCAAACCATGATAGCGTCGAAGGCAGCGCGCGTGGTCACGGCGGCGCGCGGGCGAAGCATCATCGAATTCGGCACGCGGCGCGCGCACGGCACCGAAGCGGGTCTGTTTGCCGCCCGCGCGGCCTACATCGGCGGCTCTATCGGCACATCGAATGTCGAAGCAGGTCACCTGTTCGGCATACCCACCTTTGGAACGCTGGCGCATTCATTCGTGATGTCATTCGATAACGAGGACGAAGCCTTTCATGCTTTCCTGAAAGTCTTTCCCGAAACCGCAACCATTCTCGTCGATACTTATGACACGATTGCGGCAGTCGAGCGGCTGGCGCGTGATTTCGGCCCAATCATTCCTGCTGTCAGGCTGGACAGCGGTGACCTGCTCGAATTGAGCATCCGTGTCCGGCACATTCTGGACAAGGCTGGAATGCAAGCCACTAAGATATTTGCAAGCAGCGACCTGAACGAAGATCGCATCGCGGACTTGATTGCTCGCGGCGCACAGATAGATGCATTCGGCGTGGGCACAGAGCTTGCCACTTCCTACGATTCGCCTGCGCTATCGGCTGTGTATAAACTTGTCAGCCTCGAACAGAACGGACGCATTGATATGAAAATCAAACTGAGCGAGGGCAAAGCGACTTTTCCGGGCGCAAAACAGGTCTGGCGATTTACAGACAGGGCGGGCAAATACGCTCAGGACATCGTGTCATTCGAGGATGAAGCCGCGCCTCAGATTGACGAGACATCTTCGTATCAGCCGATGCTTGAGCAGGTGATGAAAGACGGTTGCGCAATCGGTGACCGGTTCGCGTCCACTGATGAAGGAGCGCCGATAGAGATAGAAAGGCAGGCTCGTTTTGTGCGACTGAATCAGGCGCAAAATCACGCGGCAGGCGAATTGAAACGATTGGCCGATCAATTGCTCGCGCTCGATTGCAAAGCGGACTATAAAGTTGTTTTCAGCAATCGGCTCATAGAGGAACAGGCGAGGCTTAAAACCGAGCTTGGCGGTTAGATGATTGACCGGGCGATTCACAGCCGCTGCGGCCTACGCCCTTTTTTTTATCGCTTCTGATTATTACACTTGAACTAGAGGTGATGACAATGGATGGCCCGTTCAACGACGAAGCATTGATTCTGGTAGATATTCAAAATGACTTCTGCCCCGGCGGCGCGCTCGCGGTGGCCGAAGGCGATAAGATAGTTTCCACAGTCAACCGTCTTGTGCCTCGATTCCCACTCGTCGTCTCGACGCAGGATTGGCACCCTCGAAATCACGTCTCTTTCAAAGAGCGAGGCGGTCCCTGGCCTCCACACTGCGTTCAGGGCACGCACGGCGCAGAGTTTCATCCGGCGCTCGATACCACGACGGTCGCGAATTACTTCCGCAAAGCATCCTCCCCGGAAAAGGACGCCTACTCGGAATTCGAGGGCACGGACGAACATGGCCGAACGCTCGACGAGTTTCTGAAGAGTAGAAAAGTTAAAAGAGTTTATGTCGTCGGGCTTGCGACAGATTACTGCGTGAAGGCGACCGTGCTGGATGGGCTAAAACTCGGCTATGAAGTCTATGCAGTCACAGATGCGATGCGCGCGGTGAACGTAAATCCTGAGGACGGCGCGAAGGCGCTTTCTGAGATGGAAAGCAATGGCGCGAACCTCGTCACAAGCGACGATATTCTGGAGCGCAGCGATCCGGCCAGCGCTGGCGCTCGTTAAGATAATTTTTTTCTAATTGAGATTGTTAAAACCCGGACTGCCTGATTACGCCGTTATCAACTACCTCGCCATTTGCGGTTATCGCTTTAAAGGCAATCTCGGTTTCATCCAGTTCGATCAGCATGAAGTGAGTGCCGCCATCATAGCTTGCCGCTCGAATCTCGCTGCTCAAATCAACATCGCCGTGGCGAACTTTGCCCGCGCCCCCCGTGACGAAATGCTGAATCCCATGTTGAGGTTTTACGCGTTCATAGATGTGATCGTGGCCTGTGAAAACGACCTGCACGCCGTAATTTTTGAATAGCGGTTCAAGCCGATTCTGAATCTTCGGATTCGAGCCGTGCTTTTTGGCCGAGGAGTAAATGGGATGATGAAAAATGGCTATCTTCCAGATGGCTTTCGATGAACGCAGCGAGTTTTCAATCCATGTCATCTGCGTTCTTTCAAGGTCTGTCGAGTCGAGCAAAAAGAAATCCACCAGCCCATTGCCTCTGCCCATCGTGTAGTAATTCGCGCCGTTCATGTTGAACAGAGGGTACTGGAGCTGATCTTTGCGCCCTTCTTCGACATCGTGGTTGCCCAAAACGGTGTGAAACTTCACGTTCTCTTTCAACAGGGCTGCGTAGGGCTGCTCGAAGTTCTTTGCAAAGAATCGCCCCGCCCCGTTGGGATAGATGTTGTCACCGGCAGCAAGAATAAACTCAATTTCGGACTGGCGATGCGCTTCATACATCTGGTTTGCGAGCGCGCATTGTTCGCTGCTGCCTGTTCCGAAATCTCCCATGACGACAAAGCGAGTTTTGCTCTTCGCCGAGTAAGCGCCAAAGATGGATGCCGGTTTGATTAGAGTTCCCGCCGTGAGGGCGGTGAGCGATAGGATTGCCTGGCGGCGTGTTAGCTGGCCGAGTTTTTTCTTGTCCCTCATGTTAATTTCAGTCCCGCTTGATCAATTTGAGATTGAACTCCCAGTACATTTTGGATTTCAAATTTGCTGCTTCTGCACTCTGATTCTAACTTTTTAAGGGGAAGATAAGAATAACCTCTCGCGGCGTTTGAATCAAGCAGCGACGTGGGCTTCAAATCGCGATGCGCGCGCTGCTTGACAGGCGAACAGGGCGACCTTTACCATTTCGAGTTAATTTGCGGGCACGGCAGACAACATTGCGCCATCAAATTAAGGGAGGGATGATTTGCAAACTAAAGTGAAGCGGCCTCAGCCTGATATTCGCGCAATCGCGCGGCTCATTCCACCGAGCGGCAACCTCGTTCAGGGGCAGAATGAAGTGGCTCTGCATCCGGATCTTCAGCGCGCGGCTAAAGAAGTTATTTCGGAAGGGCTGAATCATTACAGCTTCTTTGAGGGAACCGATACATTCAGACGGGCAGTCGCAGAAAAACTACAGGCGTTGAATGGGATCACAATCGACTCTGACCGCCGTCCTCTCGAATTAATAATCACTCCGGGTGCGACAGGCGGGCTGGTCACTTTCGCGCACACATACCTGCGCGGCGGGGCGGCCATCCTGTTTGAGCCTTACTATCCTTATCATAAGAAAACGCTCGAAACCGCAAATGCCAGAGTTGATGTCGTAAAGCTTCGCGGAGAGGAACTGGCACTCGATGTTGCCGAGCTGCGACGGGTCTGCCGAGAAGGCGTCAAACGGGCTGAATATCCGCTGAAAGCGATCATTGCTTGTTCGCCCGCCAATCCTACTGGCCGCGTGCTGACTCGCGAAGAGCTGCAATCAATCGTGGAAGTGGCCGAAGAGTTCAATCTGGTCATCCTTTCCGACGAGGTCTACGAGCACTTCACAATCGAAGCATCGGACCACGTGCCCACGTCAACAATTCCCGGCGCGTTCGAGCGAACGATAACTGTAAGCTCTTTTTCTAAATCATGGGCCGTCTCCGGCTGGCGGCTCGGCTATCTCTACGGGCCGAGCAATCTGGTATCGAGCTTTGCTCATCTCGGAAATATTTACTATGTTTGCACGCCTACGCCATTTCAACACGCGCTGGCTCGCGTGCTGATGGCGGACCCGGCTTATTATGATCGCCTGAGAATAGATTTCGCGCGCAAACGAGAGATTTTATCGGCTGCGCTGGTGAAGACAGGATTTCAGATTTACCCGTCGCGTTCAAGCTTCTACACCTGGGCGCGTATCCCTGAGCGGTTCGAGGATGCTGCGGAATTGAATGAATTTCTAATCCGCGAAGCCGGAGTGGCGGGCGTGCCGGGCAGCGCCTTCATGGACGAACCGGAGCGAGATGTTTACATGCGTCTTTGCTTCGCTCGTGAAGATGAAATGCTACACGCTGCTGCGGAACGCCTGACGAACGCGCTTGCTTAAACTCACCTGAGAATGGCGCAGCCCACGGGTTGCGCCAACATCACTACACCTTCCAAAAAGCTTCGGTAACTAAATCCGCTCGCCCGGCGTCTATATCTGTGGGAGTCGATCAATCGGGTCAGGTGTATGTCAAATTCACTCGCAAGTCTGCTCATCATAAATCCCTCGGTTGTGCGCGAATCCGTAATTAACCCTCAGCGGCATATACGTTGCTCAATTCAAAAACGGATGAGTTTGTGAGGCGGAACGTGTATCTGATTCGTGCAATTCGGGTATGTATCGTCTTGAAAAGAAGCAATGAAGTTTGAGGAGAACAGGCAATGAAGTTTCCAGATTATAAAAAGTATCTTCAACGACTGGGGCGTCCGGGACTGATTGCTATTGGCATGCTGTGCGTTGTTGTCATAGGCTCGATCCTGTTTTCGGGCGTGTTTGCAAAGAAAGAGCATGCCGCAGGAAAAGCAGCCGAGCCGCCCGGTGTGCCTGTGATAACGGCCAGCGTCACCTCGGAAACAATGCCGCTTCAGGTCAGCGCAATTGGAAACGTCGAAGCCTATTCGACTGTCGCCGTAAGGTCGCAGGCGAACGGCGAGATCACTAAGGTTCATTTCACTCAAGGCCAGTACGTGAAGAAAGGCGATCCGCTATTCAGCATCGATCCCCGTCCGTCTCAGGCTGATCTGGCCGGTTCGATTGCCAATCAATCCAAGGCTGTAAGCGAGCAAAGACAGGCCGAAGCCAACATGGCCAAAGACCTCGCGCAGGCAAAGACCGCAGCGGTTACGGCGCAGCGATACGAGAAGCTTTACCAGCAGGGAGTTGTCTCGAAAGAACAGGCCGATCAGATGCGCACAAATGCCGATGCGCTTGCCTCTGTAGTTAAAGCGGATCAGGCCGCCATCGCAAGCGAGCGAGATTCCGTAAACGCGGCGAAGGCCGCAGCCGATGCTTCCAGAGTGCAACTCAGCTATACATCGATCAATTCACCTATCGAAGGGCGCACAGGGAGCTTGATGGTTAATCAGGGCAACCTCGTAAAGGCGAACGATACAAATCCGCTCGTGGTCATCAATCAGATCAGCCCCATCTATGTCAGCTTCGCAGTGCCCGAAGCGCAACTGCTCGACGTTAAGCGTTATATGGCGGGGGGCGAACTTCAGGTCGCGGCCTCGATACCGAATGACACGGGCGCGCCCGAACAGGGAGTTTTGACCTTCATCGACAACGCGGTCGATCCCGCAACGGGTACCGTAAAGATGAAAGCGACATTCACGAACTCAAGCCAGCGGCTCTGGCCCGGTCAGTTCATCAACATACTTATGACGCTTGCAGTTCAACCCGATTCCATAGTCGTTCCGTCGCAGGCATTGCAGACCGGACAGCAGGGCCGATACGTCTTCGTCGTAAATTCCGATCAGACGGTTGAACTGCGCAATGTAACCGTTCAACGAACAGCGGGCGAAAAAACCATCATCGCAAGCGGGCTTACGGCGGGCGAAATCGTAGTCACGGATGGTCAGTTGCGATTGCGACCGGGCAGCAAAATAAAAGTCTCGAACGATAGCGCACAGCCCGGCAAAGAGGATTTGCACCCTTAGTAACAGGTCGTAAAGTGGGAGCATAGAATCAATGAACATCGCCGGTCTATTCATACGCCGCCCGATTACCACAGGGCTGATAATGGCAGGCATACTTATATTCGGTATCATGGGATACCGCCTGCTTCCCGTAAGCGAACTGCCCAACGTCGATTATCCGACCATCAGTGTCAGCGCGAGTCTTCCCGGAGCAAGCCCTGATACGATGGCGGCTTCGGTCGCGACTCCGCTTGAAAAACAACTCTCTACGATTGCGGGCATTGACAACATGACTTCGAGCAATGCCCAGGGCTCGACCAACATAGTCGTTCAATTCAATCTGAGCCGGGACATTGACGCAGCGGCGCAGGACGTTCAGGCAGCAATATCTCGCGCGTCCCGGCAACTGCCTACGGAGATGCCGTCGCCGCCTTCATTTCGGAAGGTCAACCCTGCCGACCAGCCTGTGCTCTATCTGACGCTCAGTTCCCCGACTCTGACGCTATCGGCGATTGATGAGTATGCAGAGACGCTGATGGCGCAACGCATTTCGATGATCAATGGCGTAGCGCAGGTCTCTGTCTTCGGTTCGCAAAAATATGCTGTGCGAATCCAGATTGATCCCAATATGATGGCGGCTCGCGGCATCGGGATGGATCAGGTGCAGCAAGCCGTTCAACAGTCGAACGCGAATCTGCCGACAGGAACGTTGCAGGGGCCAAACAACTCTCTGCGCATAGAGTCGAACGGCCAGCTTCAGGACGCCGACGCTTATCGCCCGATCATCGTCGCTTATCAAAACGGCTCTCCCGTGCGTCTCGGAGAACTGGGCCGTGTAATCGACAGCGTGGAAAATGACAAGACTGCAAGCTGGTTTAACGATACGCGCGCGATAGTCCTTGCCATACAGCGCCAGCCGGGCACCAATACTGTTGAAGTCGTAGATAACGTAAAAAACCTGCTGCCCACGTTTCGCGAGCAGATGCCCGCATCGGTTGATTTGAACATACTGTTTGACCGATCCGAGAGCATCCGCGATTCCATACACGATGTAAAATTCACGCTGGTTTTGACAATCGGGCTGGTCATTCTGGTGATCTTTCTTTTTCTGCGAAACGTATCAGCCACGATCATTCCCAGCCTTGCAGTGCCGATGTCGCTGTTCGGGACCTTCGCCATCATGTACGTGCTCGGTTACACGATGGACAATCTATCGATGATGGCGCTGACGTTATCGGTCGGGTTCGTGGTTGACGACGCTATTGTGATGCTTGAAAACATCGTGCGGCATATAGAACTGGGCGAAAAACCCTTTGATGCGGCGGTAAAGGGCGCGCGCGAAATCGGCTTCACAATCATCTCGATGACGCTGAGCCTCGCAGCCGTATTCATCCCCGTGCTGTTTATGAGCGGCATTCTTGGCAGGTTGCTACACGAGTTTGCCGTCACGATTATGGCTGCGATACTCGTATCGGGATTTGTCTCGCTTACGCTCACGCCCATGCTCGGCAGCCGTTTTCTGAAGGCGCACAAGAAAGAGAAACACAATCGACTCTATGACGCTTCAGAGCGAGTGTTCGACCTGATGCTGGGAAGTTACAGGTGGACGCTCGAACTGGTCATGAAGTTTCGCGCGACTACGATGCTCGTTTCAGGGCTTGTGTTCGTGGCAACGATCATCCTTTTCATGATAGTTCCGAAAGGCTTTATTCCGAGCGAAGACACGGGGCAGTTGAACGCCACGACCGAGGCCGCGCAGGACATATCTTTTGACTCGATGGTCACGCATCAACAGCAGGTCGCAGAGATAATGCTTCAGGACCCGAACATCGAAGGGTTCATGTCATCGGTCGGAGCCGGAGGCGCGAACTCCACGTCGAACACCGGGCGATTTTTGATTCACCTGAAGCCGCGCTCTGAACGAAAACTGGGCGCGGATGAAATAATTCAGGAACTGCGACCCAAGCTTGCCAAAATTCCCGGCATCAATGTCTATCTTCAGAATCCGCCTTCGATCAACGTCGGCGGCAGAACCAGCAAAGGTCAGTATCAATTCACGTTGCAGGACGCAGACACAAAAGAGTTATACGAGTATGCGCCGCAGGTGGAAGAGAAGATCAGACAGTTGCAGTCACTACAGGACGTGACGACCGATTTGCAGATTACAAGCCCGCAGATCACCGTCGATATTGATCGAGACAAAGCGCAGGCGCTCGGCCTGTCGGCCAATGAAATCGAGAGCGCGCTTTACGGCGCATACGGGCAGCGGCAGGTTTCGACCATCTATACGTCGAGCAATCAATACTTTGTGATTATGGAAGTGGGCGAGGAGTATCAAACAGACCCTTCGGCGCTTTCGCTGCTCTACGTCAAAACGGCAGACAACCGGCAAGTGCCGCTGGGAACTGTGGCGACACTGAGGCCGGGGACAGGACCGCTCACGGTGAACCACTCCGGTCAATTGCCGTCGGTGACGATTTCGTTCAACCTCAAATCCGGAGTCTCGATAGGCGATGCGGTAAATCATGTTCAGGAAGCCGTAAACAGTATGGCGCTTCCCGAAACGATAAGCACATCTTTTCAGGGAACGGCACAGGTGTTTCAGTCATCGTTGCAGGGGCTGGGTCTGTTGTTGCTGATTGCCGTGCTGGTTATCTATATCGTGCTTGGCATTTTGTATGAAAGCCTGATTCATCCGCTGACGATACTTTCGGGTCTGCCTTCGGCTGGATTCGGAGCGTTGTTGACATTGCTGATATTTGGAATCGATCTGAACGTCTATGCTTTCGTCGGGCTGGTAATGTTGATCGGCATCGTCAAAAAGAACGCTATCATGATGATCGACTTTGCGCTGGAAGCGCAGCGCAACGAGGGCAAATCGCCTGCCGATGCGATTTTTGAAGGCTGCCTTTTGCGTTTTCGCCCGATCATGATGACGACGATGGCGGCACTGTTGGGCACGTTACCCATCGCGCTGGGGTTCGGCGCTGGAGCCGAGTCGCGACGGCCTCTGGGTCTTACGGTAGTCGGCGGATTGTTAGTCTCGCAGATTCTAACGCTCTACATTACGCCCGTTGTTTATGTCTATATGGAAGCGTTGAAGGACAAGATTAGCGGTCTGTTTAAGAATAAGAAACGGCACCAGGCCGCGCTCACAGAAGAGCCTGTTGCGCAGATAGGCAAATTGAAAGGCCAGTTTGAATAATCCGTATTCGATTATTCACGCAGAATTCATAACTCTATAACGATCATGTAAACCCCGCCTGCCATGCTCAATGGCTTCGAGCGATATTGTAAATCGGTTTGTAATCGCTTTCTCAACACGACAAACGGCTTTATAATGTCGCTCTCCAAATGTCCGCAAGATGTTTAGCGCAGGGCCGCTTGAAAATAGAACTCGAAAAAAGCGAGGTTGATAATGCTTACTGCACTGAAGCGATCTCTTGCTGTTCTGTTACTCCTGCATATGCCATTGGGCTTTGCTGCACTTGCCCAGGTGAATGCCGCCAGCCTCACGGGGCTGATCACCGATACAACAGGCGCTGTGGTGCCCGGTGCAACGATCACGGCCACCAATTCAGCAACAAACGTCGAACAGACGACCAAAAGCGACTCATCGGGCTACTTCACCTTTCCCAGCCTTCCTGTCGGAGTTTACCAGTTGACGGTAGAGGTGCAGGGATTCAAAAAGTCCATCCGTAACGGAGTCGCCCTACAGGTTGGGCAGAAAGCCCGCCTTGATTTCGCGCTCGAAGTCGGGCAGGTATCAGAATCCGTTTCCGTGACATCCAGCGCGCCTTTGCTCACAACTCAGGACGCGACAACCGGAGCCAATTTTGAAAACCGCATCGTGCGCGATCTTCCGTTGAGCATTCGCAACTGGGACGATCTGCTTAGTCTGGTCGCGGGCGTTCAAAATGATCGCTACACCGAAGAAGGCGGCGGCACAGCAGCCGGGCGCACAGGCGGGGCAAACGTTCACGGCGTACGCTCGCTGCAAAATAATTTCGTGCTTGACGGCGTAGACAACAACTCGATTTCGACCAATGTGCAGGAGTTGACGACGCAGGTGGCGCGGCCCTCTGTCGATTCGATCAACGAGTTCAAGGTCAGCACAAACCCTTATAACGCAGAGAATGGCCGCAGCCCCGGCGCGCTCATCTCTGTTACGACCAAGAGCGGCACGAACGGGTTTCACGGAACTGTATATGAGTTTCACCGCAATCGCATATTCGATGCGAACAGCTTTTTCCTGAATCGCGCGGGGCGTCCGAGAGGGCAGAACATTCAGAATCAGTTCGGCGGCAATTTCGGCGGTCCCATTGTGAAGAACAAAGCCTTCTTCTTCGCAAACTATGAAGGAACGCGCATCCGCAAAGGCGCTGCGCGCATAGGCAATGTGCCGCTTGCCAACGAACTGATCGGCGACTTTTCAGCCGAAGCCGCTGCGCGCAACCAGACAGTTTATGCGCCGATAATTGATCGGGTCGGCGATTGCGTAGGCAAAAACCAGCCGTTTCCGAACAATCAGATTCCAGCGCGATGCATCGACCCTGTCGCGGCAAGAATTCTCAGCCTGTTGCCGCCATCGAATATAACGCCGGACTCAGGGCCGCTCAACGTCAACAACTTTGTGCGCCAGCCCAACATCATCGACGACACGGACAGCTATACGACTCGCGGCGACTGGCAGGCGAACGACGCAAACAGCGTGTTCGTACGCTACACCTATTCCGACCGTTTTCGCTTTGTGCCGGGCACATTCGGCGGCATCGTTGACGGCACATCGACATCGGCTTTCGGGCGGCTCTCGATGAAAGCGCATTCGGCGGCCATCGGCTGGAATCACATCTTCAGCCCGCGACTCGTCAATGAATTCCGATTGGGTTGGGGGCGCAACGAATCGCGCGGCGTACAGGACCCATTCGGGCAGAACACGCTTGCCGAGTTCGGCATCAAAGGGGTTCCCGAAAGCCCAATCTTCGGCGGCGGACTGCCGGGCATCGTTATTCAAGCGCGCGGCGGCACGTTACAGGTAGGCGGCGCGAGCGGCGTTGATCGCATAGGCTCGCCCGACTTTCTGCCGAAGTTTCAAATCACAAATCAGTTTCAATGGTTCGACGCCTTCAGCTTCACCTTCGGCGCGCACCAGATAAAGTTCGGTCTGGATGTGCGAGCGCCGATGCGCAATATCTTTTTAGATGTTCCGGGTTTGCGCGGTTCGCTTACGTTCGACGGGCAGCGCACAGGCAACGGGCTTGCGGATTTTCTGCTCGGTTATCCATCGGGCGCGCAATTGTCGAACCTTGCCGTCGTCGATCAACGTCTGTGGATGTACTCGAATTTCTTTCAGGATGACTGGAAGATCACGCCGCGCCTGACCATAAACATCGGATTGCGTTACGACTTTGCGACGTGGCCTTATGAAGGCGCGGGCCGGATAACAAACTTCGACCCGAAGACCGGGCAGACCTTCACGCCTGAAAATTCGCCTTACGGCAAGAGTCTCGTCCAGTCGGACAAAAACAACTTTGCGCCGCGCATAGGCATTGCGTTTCAACTCGATTCAAAGACCGTCCTGCGCACGGGCTATGGCCGGTTCTTCATGTTGCTTGAGCGCGCGGGCAGCGAAGATCAACTCGGATTGAACCTGCCGTGGCTGGTCAATAACGTGGTCAGCGCGACTTCGACGGCCACGACCGTAAACGATATGCGGCTGCAAACAGGGTTCAATCTTTCGCTCGATCCGAGCGCCGTGAATCCTGCGACGGTAAGAATAAGAGCCGTCAATCCCGAAGCAAAAACGCCGAGCATAGATCAATGGAATCTTGGCATACAACGATTGCTGCCCGGTGACATGGTGGTGACATTCGATTACGTAGGAACGAAGGGGACGCATCTTTCCGTGCTGAGCAATCTGAATCAGCAATTCTTCAACGCTGATGGCACAGGCACAGGCGTAATTCCTTTTCCCCGGTTCGGCCCGATTGAATTCCGTGAAAACGGAGGCAATTCAATCTATCACGGCGGCGAAGCGACGCTCGAAAAGCGATTCAGTCACGGGCTGTCATTCCACGCGGCATACACATACGCGAAGTCTATTGATGAAGCGATGGAGCATCTGTTCAGCGGTGGCTCGAACTCTTTCATGCAGAATGCCCGCGACCGCAGGCAGCAACGAGGCCGCAGTGACTTCGATTACCGTCACCGATTCGCCGCAGGGTATGCGTATGATCTGCCGTTCGGTAAAGGGCGCGAGATGTTCACCGAAGGCGCAATAGCTCATCTGCTGGGCGATTGGAGATTCAGCGGTCTGGTGAACACGCATTCGGGGCGGCCCTTCACCGTATTCGCCGGAACCAATAACGGGCTTGTCGGCAATCGCGGCGGGCTTGCGAGCGCAGTGGCCGATTGTCTGTCCGACGGCACGCTGCACGGAGATGTCCGCACGATAGACATCTGGTTCAACCCGAACTCTTACGCAGTGCCGACGCCCGCGCGGCTCGGCACCTGCGGGCGCAATACGCTGGACGGGCCGGGATATACGAATATTGATTTCGCGCTGGCGCGTTCATTCAAGTATTTTGGCGAGAATCGCAGTCTGGAGTTCAGATGGGAAGTCTTCAATGCGTTCAATCACGCGCAGTTCGGGCTGCCGGAACGCAACCGCGCAAGCACGGCGGTGGGTAGAATCTCGACGCTGGCCGGAGACCCGCGCGTGATGCAGTTTGCGATGAAGTTCTATTTCTGATCTTCGGACAATTGATTTTAGTTGCAGCCTAACAACCTGCGATTTCACAAAGGGTTGGTTGAAATCGCAGGCTTTTTTTTCTCGCTGGCATTGAAGCTTAATTTAACGTGAATTCGACATAGTAATCAGCCCTGAAAGGGCAATGGCATTGAATTAAGAAAAAACTGATAATAGGGCTTTAATGGTGTCAATGATTTGCCTTGTGCCGAATTTGCGATTCTGATTTGGCAAATCCTTAATTCAATGCCATTGCCCTGAAAGGGCGAAATTCAATAGCACAGGGCATCGCCCTGTGTCTTGCATCAGGAGAAACTATAAGCCCTGTAAGGGCGAAATAAACCAACTGATTTATTTCGCCCTTACAGGGCTTGTGTGGTAGGCGTTGCATACCGTGGGTTTCACCCACGGCTATTGAATTTCGCCCTTTCAGGGCTTTTACTTCGATCATTATGTCGAATTCACGTTAATTCAATGTAAATATGCACACGTTTCTTTATATCGCCTATCCGATATAGAGTTTCGCCTACCCATAACTTTATATCACCTGCACGATATAGAGTTTCGTGTACCCATAACTCTATATCGGGTACCTGATATAGAGTTTCGTGTACCCATTTCTTTATATCGTGCACCCGATATAGAGTTTCGTGCACCCGATATAGAGTTTCGTGTACACGTTTCTTTATATCGCCTTCACGTTTCAAACAAATGCCTGCGCGAATTAAGCTAACCAGCCCATTCTTCGGTTAAAATATCAAATAATCGGTTGACTCATAACAGCCCGGCTTGCTATCAATTGAAGTGTCGTATCGGACTGTCCTCGATCAAGAGCGATTTTCATTCGAGCTATAGAAGGATCATCAGCTTATGTTGAAGTCTGTCTCACTCTTGATCGCATTAGCGCTTATATTAATCTCATTACCGGCTGTAAACTCTCACGCCAGTCCGGGACTGCTCGTCGATACATCGACTCATTTCATACAGGTGCCTGCAAGCGTCGGCGCTCCCGCGAACGATAAGATCAGTCTTGCAGCAACACTTTATCAACCGCGCTTCTTCCCCTCAGCGCCTGCCGTAATCTACATACACGGATGGGGCGGTCATCGTTTGATGGGCGAAGATAACCTCGCCTACTACATCGCGAACGCGGGCTATACAGTGCTGTCATACACGGCTCGCGGATTCGGGAGCGGCGAATCGGGCGGGCGGGTAACGCTCGCTGGCCCGAATGAACTCAACGATCTCAAGCGCGTCATCGACTGGCTTCTGAACGACCCTGACAGCGTAATCGGCCCGCGCGTGACGAAGATCGGCGTCATCGGCGGCTCTTACGGCGGAAGCCACTCTCTTCAGATCGCATCCGACCCGCGCGTGTCTGCGGTCATTCCGCTCGTAGGGTGGACCAATCTCGAAGAAGCGCTTTTTCCAAACGGCGCGATAAATTACAAGCTCGGACTCGGAGAATTTTACGGCGGGCTTGAAACCACTGTCGGCTCAGCGCCCTTCTTCAATTACGACCGCATCGAGTTCGAGATGTTCGACGCTTCGGCGGAAGGCCGCGCGCCCACAGGATCTGTCAAACAGGAACTGCGCGACAGATCAATCGCTGAACGCGACGCTAACGGTCGAGAGGTGTTGATTCGGGGGCGAGAGCCTCGCGCGCCAATCTTCATCGTTCAGTCGTGGGATGATTACCTCTTCCCTTCCACGCAGGTGCTTGATGTCTATTCGCAGATAACAGCGCCCAAGCAGATCTATTTCGGCAGGCGCGGACACCCGCCCGGCGGTAACGAGTCTGACCCCGAAGAGGTCTATATCGCGGCGGCTGTTTTGCGCTGGTTCAATCATTACCTTTTGGGCATCGGCGGAACCGATTCAAAGAAAGTAGCGACAGCCGCAGAGCCTTCGATATTTCTGCCTGTCAGTTATTCGCAGTTTCCGCCATCGGATTCAACCACTCTCCCGCTTTATCTGAGGGCGGGCGGACTGATCGCGAAAAAGAAGAAGAAAGAGAATCTGGAAGAGCGCGCGGGCGGCATATTCCGGCCTCGATTGATAAGAAGCTCGCGGCTCGGCGCAGAGATTCCTCCGAAAAGCGACATGTTCAGCGCCACGGTCGAGCAGACCGGCTCGCTGCCGCGCTCGCTCGTCTACACATCAGGCCAGTTCGACTCTGACACGGAGATGATGGGGCCTGCCGAATTTACTCTCTATGTCGGCAGCGCGACCTCAGAATCTGTCGATGTCATCACACGAATTTTCGACGTGGGGCCGGACGGGGTAGAAACCGAGGTAACAGTGGGCGTTGCGCGGGTATCAGGGCTTGTAGCGGGCGAAGCAAAGCGCGTGGACTTCCGGGATTTCGGTGATAACTGGATATTTCGCAAAAACCATGCCCTGCGAGTAAAGGTGACCAACATCGACTTTCCGGATTTTCGCCCGCCCGGCGAAAACGACGACCTGCCGTCTGAGTTCACTCTGCGAACGGGCAAAAAATTCCCCTCTTCGCTCAAGCTCGCAGTGCGAAAGCGTTGAGCGTTTGAGTAGAGTCGCCGCAGAGACGCAGGGGACGCAGTGATGACAGAGAGTTTTTCTCTGTGTCCTGCGGCGTCTCTGCGGTGAACTGACTCAGAATCCAGCGAAATCGGCCTGTGCTTTCCGTTCAAGCGGTTGAACAGGGGGCTTGTTCAGCACGGTCTCCTTCGTTTATTGTATAGAACTGTGGGCTGCCATAAAACTTAATCCCATAGTTAAGGACGAACGATGAGACTCAGACCAAACGAGCGCCAGGAAATTGCAGATATAATGCAGGATGAGATTAAAGAAGCAACACGCCGTATCGGAGAGAGGCTTGCTGAATTTGAATGCCAGCCTGCTTCGAGCAGAGAAGATCAACGCGATGGCATCAGACAATTTTATGCAGACCTTTCAGATAAAGAC
The DNA here is from genome assembly GCA_963804815.1 of Blastocatellia bacterium. GTDB lineage: Bacteria > Acidobacteriota > Blastocatellia > UBA7656 > UBA7656 > DATEKX01. The sequence continues at coordinate 1,971,073 of CAWDRU010000002.1, forward strand.
TGGACTGAGGCAGATGAAGAGGCGCTTGCCAATTATTCGGACCTGAGCGAAAGCGAGATTAAGGAAATGATGCGCGAAGCTTTCCGCCTGTCGCGCGTCTACCCGTTGCCGAGCTTTGCTTCGTTAATCAAAGGGCTGAAAACAGAGAACGGGCATACGTCGCTCGAACCCAGTGTCTTGAATACAAATCCTGATGCGGTCCCTGCCGTCGAGCGCGAGCGCATCGCCAATATGCTCCATCAGGACCTGTTGGAAGCAGCCCGCGATATCGCAAACAGGCTGAAGCTGGTCGATACCAAAGCCGACATTGTCCGCGAGCAACTTGAAACCGTCGCGGGGACGATAATAGCGCGATTCACACCGCTTGTTTGAGCACTAATAATAAGGAGAATTAAAGATGGCAGAATATCCACAGCAGCAGATAGCCAGATACGACGCGATAGCCGGTAAAGAGGGATGGGAGCTGATCCTTCTGTATCTTATCGACATGATCGCAACCATCGTGGGCCTTTATATCGTTGGCTATCTCGCCAACAGCATCCTTTGATCACAGCGCCTGCCCGGAGCCAATTGGACAGCTTTAATGAAGAGGACGGCGCGAGTGCGACCGACCGCCTCAACTACTTCAATTATTTTACAGAGGTCGAAGAAGAATTCGTGCGTCGCCGGGGGAAACCGCTTCTGGTGTCGCCGATGGACTGGGCCTTGATCGAGAGTTGGAAGACCGCAGGCATCCCGCTTCATATAGTGCTGCGTGCGATCAATAGCGCGTTTGACGCCTATGACGCGAGGCCTCGCAAATATCGCAAAGTCAATTCGGTCTTCTATTGCCAGCAGGAGGTAGAATCTTCGTTCGCCGATTACAGGCTCGCGCAGGTCGGAAGCGGCCCCGATGACGAAAAGGATAAACAGGGCCGCAAGCGACCGAAAGAAGCTCAGGCCGTAGCAGTCGAAGCATTTCCAAAACCTGTGCTGCTCGATTTTCTGGCTAAGGCAGACACAGAGTTGAAAGCGGCGGCAGCGCTGGCGAAAAGCGCGGGGCGTAATGAGGTTGAAAGCGCGATTGAGCGCGCGCGCGCGCGATTGAGCGAAATCGCAAAAGAGATTGAAATTTCAACGCAGGTGAATGCCGAAGCGATAGAGCGCGATCTCGATGCGATTGACCGAATGATACTTCACGGCGCAATAAAAACCATCGGCGAAGAAGGAATTGAAAGTATTCGCCGGGAGGCTGAAACTCAACTTCAACCATATCGCAAGAAGATGGATAAGACCATTTATCAGCAAACCGTCCAGAACTTTGTCTCGCGCCGCCTTCGCGAAACGAACAAGGTGCCGCGCCTGAGCCTGTTTTATCTGTAGGCTACAACCCTCTCGCCCCTGCTGACGTGGGGGCTACTGATCTGAAATTAATTATCATGCAAAACAATTCAATTGAAATCGGCGATATTCTCGACGTAGCGACTGAACGGCTCGCATACGGCGGCGATGCGATTGCTCGTCATAACGGACTGGCCATCTTCATTCCATTCGCTGCGCCCGGCGAGAGATTGCGCGTTCGCATCGTTGAGCGAAGAAAAAACTTTGCCCGCGCGGTGATCGAAGAAATCCTTGAGCCATCCAGCGTGCGACGCCCTGCCCCGTGCCACCACTTCGGCGACTGCGGCGGCTGCCAGCTTCAACACATGACGTACGAAGCACAGCTTGAAGCAAAGACAGGTTTCGTGCGCGATGCTCTCGAACGGGTTGGAAAGATCGACTGGCAACAGAAGATCGAAGTCCGGCACGCCGCCGAATTCGGCTATCGCTCGCGCGCACAGGTAAAAATCGAGCGCTTCAATCCTCAAAACCCGGAAAGCAGAAGCGTAGGCTTCAACCGCACAGGGACACACGCCATCTGCGACGTAACGAGTTGCCCGGTGCTGGTGCCTGAACTCCAATCCAGCCTTGCGACGCTTCGATCATTTATCAATCAACCGGCGCAAGCTGTTCGCCGTGATTTGACGGAATTGGAAATGGGCGCAGGCGACGCGAGCGTTGCGTTCGAGCCGCCCCTTTCAGGATTGCCCGGTGGCGATTTAGAGAAAAAAGTTAAGGGAGCGAATTATCGCTTCAGCCCCTCGACATTTTTTCAGGTCAACCCGCTTATGCTCGAAACGCTGATTGATGAAGCCGTCGCGCAATATTCGGGCGCTGTGGCGATTGATCTGTATGCCGGTGTGGGATTGTTTACGATTCAACTTGGCCGCAGGTTTTCTAACGTGATAGGAGTTGAAGGCGACAGACAGGCAGCCCGTTTCGCTCGCGAAAACATCTCGGCTAATAAAATGACAAACATCAGGTTCGATAACGCTCGCGTCGAGCAGTGGCTGAAAGAGTTCACAACGCGATCATCGCCCGACCTTGTTTTGCTCGACCCGCCGCGCGTCGGAGCCGCCGAAGCCGTAACTTACATTGCCGAAATGAAACCGCGAATCATCTCGTATGTCTCCTGCGATCCGACGACCCTCGCGCGCGATCTTCGCAAGCTTATTGATTCAGGCTACAAGCTTGAGCGCGTTTCGGCGATTGACCTGTTTCCGCAGACCTTTCACATAGAAACTGTCGCGGTGCTAAAAAAACTGTGATCCGGCAAAAATATTTTTGTTGCTTTATTTGATGGAATCGGCTAGATTGAAGCCGCAAACCCCTTTACCCCTTAAGCACTTTGCCCCCCGGAAGGTGCATCCATGATCTTACAAGTGTTGGTAGTAATAGTTGCAGTATCGGCGGCTTCTATTCTTGCTCTTACGATTGCGGGAGCAACGCTGGCCGCATTCGGCAAATTTCTTAAACGAAGCGAAAACGCTCGCGAAGAACAACGGCTTTAAGCCTTTCATCGCAATAAAACTCCCCAAATTCACCTGCCGTCAGGAATCAAATCCTGATCCGGGCATCGTTCTCGCATTGCAAAGCTGACCTGCAACCAATAAAATCCTGCGCTTCGGTCCATCTAAGCCGGATGATAAGATTATGGCTTGATTCGAGCGCATGAAAATCGCTGCGCTCAAGAGAAAGGGCTTTGGTATATGGAACAGGCAAACGAGCTAAGCTGGGTGGCGCTCGAAGCATTGCGCAAGCGGATCACAAAGATTCTGCCCACCCAGATCAGAGAATCAGTTGAGCAACTGAGCGAAGAGCAATTGTGGTGGCGTCCGAACGAACAGGCTAATTCGGTCGGAAATCTGGTGCTGCATGTATCAGGCTCGACGCGTCATTATCTCTCGCGCAGCATCGGCGGCATCCAATACGACCGCGACCGACCGGCAGAGTTCGCCGAGCGCGGCCCTGTGCCAAAAGAGCAACTGCTTTTTATATTCGATGAGACAATCGCGCAAGCCAGTCAGGTGCTTGACGATTTTGACACCTCGCGGTTTTTGCAGCAGTCCGAAGAGCCCGACTATTACTTTACTCTTTTTGAACAGCTTCTCGGCATCGCAATGCACCTTGCAACACACGCGGGCCAGATAGTCTACGTAGCCAAGATGCTTAAAGAAGGCTCGCTTGACGAACTCTGGATTCGCGCGCACAAAAAATAGACTGGAAAGAAAAATCAACCGAAACAATGACGAACACCTTTGACGCAATCATCATAGGCGGCGGTCACAACGGACTTGTAACTGCCGCCTACCTTGCAGGCGCAGGTCTTAGTGTCGTCGTGCTCGAACGACGTGAAGTAATAGGCGGCGCGTGTGTGACCGAAGAGATTTGGCCGGGCTACAAAGTCTCGACGCTCTCCTATCTTTGCAGCCTGCTTCAGCCGAAGATCATCCGCGACCTGGAGCTTCCCCGCTTCGGATTTCATCTCTATCCCAAAGACCCTGCGTTCTTCACAGCCTTTCCCGATGGGCGGCACCTGTTTTTCTGGCAGGACATGGCTCGGACGCAGGCCGAGCTTGCAAAGTATTCAAAGAAAGATGCTGAAATCTACCCGGATTACGAGCACCATCTCGCGCGACTGGGCGAATGGGTCGAAGGCTTGTTGATGACGACGCCTCCAAACATCATTCGTCGCAAGCTCAATGACCTTATAGGGCTTGGCCGACTGGGGCTGGATGCGATGCGCTTCAAAGACCCCGACATTGTTCATCTGGTCAAGATCATGACGCAGAGTGTGCGGGCTTACCTCGATGAACGCTTCGAGTCTGAACACATCAAGGCGACGCTTGCCACAGATGGCGTGATAGGAACGAACGGAGGCCCGTCCACACCCGGAACCGCGTACATAATGCTGCATCACGTGATGGGCGGCGCGACGGGCGTTCGCGGGCTGTGGGGATTTGTGCGCGGCGGCATGGGCGCGATAAGCGAAGCAATTTCTCAATCGGCAAAGTCTCGCGGCGCGCAGGTGCGAACAAATGCGGGGATAGCCCGCGTCCTTGTGCGCAATGGCCGCGCCTATGGAGTCGCGCTCGATAACGGCGACGAGATACACGCGCGAGTCATAATTTCGAGCGCAGATCCGAAGATAACTTTTTTGAAGCTGATCGATTCAGGCGATCTGGACGAAAACTTTCGCCGTGAAGTCGATACGATGCGAATGCAGGGTTGCTCGTTCAAAATCAACCTCGCGCTCGATGCCCTGCCCGACTTCAAAGCCTATCCGGGTAGCAAGCTCGGCCCGCAGCACAAAGCGACCATGCATGTGTGCCCTTCGATGGAGTACGTTGACCGGGGATGGGAAGACGCGAAGGCCGGTCGCCCGTCCGAACAACCGTTGCTCGAACTGACTATTCCGACAACATATGACGATTCGATAGCACCGCCCGGTAAACACATAATGTGCATCTTCGCTCAATACGCGCCCTACGCTCTGCGCGACGGAGATTGGGACTCGATGAAAGAGGTGTTCGCTGACCGTTGTATCGACACGCTCGCAGAGTACGCGCCGAACATTCGCGACTCAATCATCCACCGCCACGTGGTATCGCCGCTCGATCTTGAGCGCGAGTATTCGCTGACGGGCGGCAACATTTTTCACGGCGACATGACGATTGACCAGTTGTTTTTCATGCGCCCTGTCGCGGGCTGGGCAAAATATCGAACGCCGATTGAGGGTTTGTACCTGTGCGGGTCTGGCACTCATCCGGGCGGCGGCGTGATGGGAGCGCCGGGTCATAATGCTGCGCGCGAAGTGCTTGCAGACTGGCGAGGTCGTAAACTGACTTGACCGTTTACTGATATAGTAGTATTTTCATCCTGATTAATGGTTGTTCCAGAGTTTGTCTCCCGGTTACAAACTTGAAATCACAGTGATGCCATCTGCATCGCCTGTGATTTGAGTTGCGCCTATATCTTTCAGGCAACGGCTCAACTCCTGATCCTCAAACCAACAAGGAGAATGAATATGAAGAGAAGTGCCATTTCGGTGGTATTGCTTTGTATCTTTGTCTGCATTACGGCAGCTGCGCAGGACAAAACCGCAAAGGCCCCTGCGAAATCGAAGGCCGCGCCGATTGATTGTTCCGGAGTTACGGACGCGACACTTGCCGCCAGTGTGAAGAGCAGGCTTTCCCAGACGCCTTCACTCAAAGATGCGACTATAGAAGTTGCGGCAAGCAATGGTACGGTCACGCTCACAGGCTCGCTAGGCAAAGGGCAGTTGAAAGGCGTAGCAACCAATCAGGCCAAACGCGTCGCGTGCGTGCAAAAGGTCGTCAATCAGATTACCGTTCCGAAAAGTGAGGCTTCAAAGTCGAAGAATGCTAACCGGTCTCAGTAAACTGAGTCAGTAAATATGGAGGCAGGGATTGTCTCTGCCTCTGCATTTCTTTGTAACAACAGAGTAAGCTCACTGACTAATCATTCAATCAGCTTCCCTTTATCGCCCGGCATCAACATCTGCCTGTGTACCCATAACGGCGCATTGCCGATTGAAAGCAGGCGGTCATGAAAATCCTGTAGCGTGAATTCTTCTTTTCGATCCCGTTTGTAATCGTCGCGCAGCTTCAGTATCGCAAGCTTGCCCACTGTGTAGACCAGATATGTCGGGTCGAAGGTTCCGCGCTCGGCTTCAAGTCGCGAAGGCGTCTCGCCCATATAGGCGTTCTGCATGAAAAATATTGTACCCTGTTCGACCGTCATTCCTTCCGTATGCTCGCGAATGCCTACGACAAAGCGGCACAATCTCAACAGCGCATCGGCAAGCTGGCCCATCTTTATTTTCGGATCATCATTGCCGAATCCTTCTTCCAGCATCATCTGCTCGGTGTAGTGCGCCCACCCCTCGACAAAACTGCCGGGCGCGATGGCCCACGACTTTCGCACATTTGAATTGACCTGCTTGAGATATATGCCCTGAACGTAATGGCCCGGATAGGCTTCGTGAATCGAAGTCGTCCAGAGTTGGCCGTAATTGAGCGACGAGAGATACTCCTCTTTCTGTTTGTCAGTCCATTTCGGATCAACATCGGTAATCAAATATCGCGCGGGGAGCGGGCGACTTTCCAGAGGGCCGGGTGTAGCCATGCTCGCCGTAGACCACCGCGCGAAATCCGGAGTAGGCGCGACGACGACCGGCTCGCCCGCAGGAAGGGTCACGATATGTTTCGCTTCGATGAATCGGACAAGGGTGTCCAACTGTTTGCGAGCCTCTTCGACAAGGGTGCCTGCCCTGGGATGATCGCTTTGAATCTGCGCCCACACGGCCATCGCATCGCGGCGCGAGTCGATGCGCGCTGCGGTTTTGCGAAACTCGTCCTGTGTCTTTGAAAGCTCGCGATAGGCTATCTTTAGCAGCGTGTCTACGGGGATATCAATTCCTTCGTCAAAGCGGAGCTTTGCTTCGTAATTCTGTTTGCCAATGGCGTAGGTCGCTTCGGGGTCCGGTTTCGTTTTTTCAAGATGGCTGATGTACTTTACGAAAGCATCGGCGGCGATCTTCGTAGACTTCCTGAACTCGGCCTGTAGCTTTGCATCTTTCACCGAAGCGAACGCTTTAGGCAGATCGCTTTGGATGAAACCGAGCGTTCCTTTGAAGCTTTCGAGCGCGACTTTCAAATAGATCGCGGGGATTTTGTTCACGTTTGATCTGGCCGCATCGAGCAGTTGCGGAACCTGTTTCTCTTTGGCAATGATGTGACGAATGCGCGAGTCGGCAGGCGCATGCTCAAAGGAAGCGATCTGCAAAAGCCCTGTCGAAATCGCATCGTTGTAGACGCCGGGGTTGCGCTCGTAGCTTTTTATCTGCTCAAGTTCAAGCAAACGCGATTTCATGTTCGATGCCAGTATTTGATAATCGAACAGGTCAGAGAATCCGAGTTCGAGCGGTGGTATCTTCTCAATTCTCGATTGAAATTTTTTTATTGCAGAGACCTCTGCCGATATTGCTCCCGAAGAATAATCCTCAAGCTGGCCATCCCAGGCGTGCAGCCCTGTTGCCGCCGCCGCATTCGGGTGGCGCGAGTACAAATCCATCATATATTCATCGACAAGCTTGGGAAAATCCGCAGCCGCCATTGCAACTCGGTCCTCCGTCTTCTGCATGGCTTTTGTAAAATAGAAAGGAGAGAGTGTGAAGGAAGCAATCAAAAGCATTGCAATCTTTGTATGCCGGTTGAAAAGACCTTTTCGTTTAATACTCAATCGCAGCGACTGCTCTGGCCATTCACCTTTTGCCTTCATTTAACTCTCCACCAGTTCCTTTGCTCGTTGCGTAGCTTTTACGACCGCTTTGATCAAAGTCACGCGCAGGCCCCCTTCTTCCAGTTCCAGTATGCCGTCGATTGTGCAACCTGCGGGGGTGGTGACAGTATCTTTAAGCTTTGCGGGATGCTCGCCTGTCTCAAGCACCATCGAGCCAGCGCCCACTACTGTCTGAGCCGCCAGTTCAGTTGCGATGTCGCGCGGCAGCCCGACTTTTACGCCAGCTTCGGCAAGCGACTCGATAACGATATAGATGAACGCAGGCCCGCTCGCAGACAATCCGGTTATGGCATCCATGTGTTTTTCGTCTGCGACAACCGTGCGCCCGACAGCGCCAAATATAAATTTCGCAAGCTCGACGTGCTGTGGCGTGGCGTTTATCCCCGGCGAGATACCTGTCATGCCTTTCTTGAGCAGGCATGGCGTATTCGGCATCGCGCGTATAACTGGAACCGGTTCTGTCAGCTGTTTATCGATGAATGCAATGCTTACAGATGCAGCGACGGATATAAGCAGTTGAGAAGGTGTGAGCACGTCGCTGATTTCAGCAACCACCTGCGCGACAGTCTGCGGTTTAACGCTCAGAATAACGATGTCGGCAGATTCGGCAGCCATCTTGTTTGAAAGCGTGCCCGCAACGCCGAATCGGTCGCGCATCTGATCGAGCCTGTACTGATGACCGGCAGTCACTACGACGTTTGAAGCATTTATCACACCGGCTTCGAGCAATCCTTTGATTAAAATCTCGCCTAACTTTCCCGCGCCTATCACGGCGAGCTTTTTATCCTTTAACATCTAGGTCCACCCCATGTTTATCTTTATATTTTTGATGATAACAGTCGCGGGTAGTCAGTAGCCAGTTGGCAACTGACAACTGGTTTTAATCTGTGTTAGGCTATTTTTTATTCAATTCAATCAATGCAATTCGGGAAAAGGATCAATGTCAAGTCGGCCTAAAATCTGCAATAACGTTCTTGAAACCATCGGCCATACGCCGCTCGTTCGATTAAATCGCCTTCCTGCGCAAGGGTCGGCTGAAGTGCTCGTGAAGCTCGAATCGTTCAACCCCATGCGCAGCATCAAAGACCGCATCGCTTATGCGATGATAGCCGCAGCCGAAGACGAAGGTAAAATCACTCCGGGCAAAACCACCATCATCGAGCCGACTTCGGGCAACACAGGCATCGGGCTTGCGATGACTGCCGCAGCTAAAGGCTACAGACTCATTCTCACGATGCCCGACTCGATGAGCCTGGAGCGGATTCGCGTTCTTCGCGCGCTCGGAGCCGAAGTAGTCCTGACGCCTGACGCAAAAGGGATGAAAGGCGCTATTCATCGAGCAGAAGAGTTATTGAACGAGACTGGAGATAGTTTCATGCCAATGCAGTTCAATAACCCTGCGAATCCATCCATTCACCGCTCGACTACAGCACTTGAGATAATCGAAGATACACATGCGCAACTCGATGCTTTCGTTGCGGGAGTGGGTACTGGCGGAACCATCACGGGCGTGGGCGAAGTGCTGAAAGAAAGAGTCCGCGATGTAAAATTGATTGCCGTCGAGCCGAAAGAATCGCCCGTGCTTTCGGGCGGTCTCGCAGCGCCGCACGCTATACAGGGAATTGGCGCAGGGTTTGTGCCCGGCGTGCTCAACACAGAGATCATAGATCGCATCATCCCGGTCGAGTACGCAAACGCAAAACAGACAGCGCGCGATCTTGCGAACAAAGAAGGGATTTTGTGCGGCATCTCCTCAGGCGCTATATGCTGGGCCGCATTGCAGGTGGCAGAAGAGATGGGCGAAGGAAAGCGCGTAGTCGCCGTCCTGCCCGACCTCGGCGAAAGATATTTGACAACCGATGTGTTCGCCTTCGATGAAGAGTAGCAGGACTTGTCAATCATGCCTGACAATCCCGCACGCATCTGCGCAGTCATCACAGAAGAATCAATTACGGCTGCCCGCGCCGCAATGAATCGGGCGGCAGGCGTTGCCGATATGATCGAGTTACGGCTCGATTATCTTCGCGATTTCGAGTTTGGGAATCCTGATAACCTTCGCGCGCTGATATTCAATAAGCCGCTGCCCGTCATAATAACCTGTCGCGCAATCTCGGAAGGCGGCAGACATTATGTTGAAGATAATGCAAGATTGCGCCTGCTCGTCGAAGGCGCGCGGCAACTGGCAGATTACTGTGACATTGAAGCCTCGCACTACTCTGATGCAGCAAAGCTTTCGCCTGATCTTTCACGACTGATAGTCTCTTATCACAACTTCGACGAAACGCCCGCAGATATCGACGGCATCTACGACCGCATAACAGCGTGCGCTGCTGCCATTCACAAGATCGCAGTAAGGGCAAACAGCATCGCGGATACATTAGCTGTCTTTCGACTCCTCGCGCGCGCGCGAACAGAACGACGAAAGATGATTGCGCTTTCGATGCAGGACCCGGGGCTGATCACACGTGTGCTTGGTCCTGCCGCAGGCAGCTTTCTAACCTACGCTTCGATTGAGCAGGGACGAGAGAGCGCGCCGGGACAGTTGACCTGCGAACAATTGCGCAGCCTGTATCGCGTTCATCAAATAACGCGCGAAACGATCATTACAGGCATCATCGGCAATCCGGTCGCACATTCTGCTTCTCCGGCAATGCACAATCGCGCGTTTGCAGCCGAGGGCATTGACTGCGTTTACCTGCCGCTGGCAACCAGCGATGTCAAAGAGTTTTTTACACGGTTCGTAAAACAATCTGAATGGCCGATGCGCGGTTTTAGCGTTACCATCCCGCATAAGGTAGCTGTCATGCGATTCCTTGATGAAGTTGACGCGACGGCTGCGAAGGTCGGCGCTGTAAACACAGTTGTGATCGATGACGGCAAATTGATCGGCTACAACACGGACGTTGAAGGCGCGATGCAACCGCTTGAAAGTTTATGTAGGATCAAAGACATGAGATGCGGCGTAATAGGCGCGGGCGGAGCCGCAAGAGCAGTTGTGAATGGACTGATAGAACGCGGCGCGCGCGTCACTCTTTTTGCGCGTGATATGACCAAAGCAACCGCGCTGTCTGTAGCCTTTGAAATACCTGCATTCCCAATTGAATCGCTTGAATCAAGCGATGTCCAAATCGTCATCAACACAACACCCGTCGGTATGTATGGCCACAGCGAAGCGAGCAGCCCCGTTCCGCGCAGTGCGTTCAGAAATCGCCGGATAGCTTATGATCTGGTTTACAATCCCGTTGAGACTCGTTTCCTGAAGGAAGCGCGTGAGGAAGGATGCCTTACCATAAGCGGAATTGAGATGTTGATAGCGCAGGCGGCCCTGCAATTCGAGTTGTGGACAGGTCGCAGGCCGCCTGTGGATTTAATGCGTACCGCTGCAATTGAAAGAGTCGCCGCTACTTCCCTTCTGTCTGCGCCGCCGCAGATGTAAGCAGACGATTCATTGCCGAGGAAAGCATATCAAGCCCACGCTCGCCAGCCGCAAAGCTTCGCAGCTTGCCCTGCGCGTCGAAAAGGTAATATGCAGGTACATAGCCCTGTTCGTTTTGAAAAACATCGCGCAGTTTGTGTTCATTATCAATAGCGCAGGTCTCCGTGATATTGAAACTCGTTATCGCCTCGCGAACAGATTCCGCGTCCATATCGGTCGGGTAGCGAGGCATATGAACAGCGATCACACGCAAACCCTGGTCTCTATGTTTATCGCGCCACTCTGAAACGCGTGGCATGTTTTCTTTGCATATTCCACAACTGACCGACCAGAAATGAACCAGCGTTGTCTGCCCGCCTGCCTGAGCTGTCGCGTCTTCTTCGTTACCATTTATCCAGTCTGTAGCCCCTTCGAGTCGAGGCATCTGGGTTCCGATTCTCATCGGCATAATTTTCACCTCCTAAGACAAAAGCAGGTGGCCGGTGATTGGTTGCTGGCGTAGATAAAGATTGCAAATTCACCGACAATCAACAACCGGCCACCGCCACGAATTAGGTCTTGATCGTTTCCTGTCCCGGTCTCCACTCTGCCTGACAGAGGCCGCCGGTCTGCAAAGCCTGAATCACACGCAGCGTCTCTTCTGCCGAGCGCCCGACATTCAGATCGTGGACTACCTTGTAGCGCAACACGCCTTCCGGATCTATGACGAACAGCCCGCGAAGCGCGACGCCCTTCTCTTCGATCAGGACGCCGTAGTCGCTTGAAACCTTCTTGGTCGAGTCAGCGCCGAGCGGATAACGCAGCCCTTCGACGCCGCCTTTGTCGCGGCCTGTCTGAAGCCACGCCCTGTGCGAGAAGACCGAATCGGTCGAAACGCCGACTATCTCGGCTCCGATGCCCTCGAAATCCTCGTATCGGTCGCTGAAAGTAGTCAATTCAGTCGGACACACGAACGTGAAATCGAGCGGGTAAAAAAGCAGCACGAGCCATTTGCCACTATAATCAGAAAGCTTGACGTTCTCGTTCAGCTTCTGGATGTTCTTCGTCGATGCCATGTCGAAATCGGGAGCCGGTTTCCCGACCTGAGCTTTTTCTGTTGATGTTGCAGTTGCTGACATTCTTCCTCCTAATGATTGATCTAAATTTATGCGCGGCGAAATCTCATCGCAGCGCGATTTACTTCAAAATCCTTATTCATTAATTGCCCGCGCATTCTAATCCGAACGGCAATCCGGGCATAATCCCATCAGAGTCAAGTGAATAGATTCAGGCTTGAAGCGCGTCCTGCGCGCCGCCGAGCGCATCAACTCGACCGTTTCAGCGATGTCGAAATCGACCAGCTTGCCGCATTCCGTGCAGAGCGCGTGATCGTGGCGACCAGTCTCGCGGTCGTAGCGACTCGCTCCGTTACCAAAGGTGATTTCCACAACCAGCCCGGCTTCTTTCAGGTATCTGAGCGAGTTGTAGACCGTAGCATAGCTGATTGTCGGCAGCAGCTTGCGCGCCTGCTCAAAGACCTCGCTTGCAGTAGGATGCTCCTGTGTTTCGCTGACGACGCGGAGCACGACCTTGCGCTGCCGGGTGAGCTTAACGTCTGTCTCACTATCATCAATGCCCGAATTTCTTACTCGTGTTCTCATGACTAATATTTAGAATAATTCTAAATCTAAAAAATGTCAACCTGTTATGATGGCAATGTGCAATTGGGTAAGACCTCGCATTGAAATTCATGTAGAGGCGTCGGCTGTCGCCGTCTTATGCGAGATGAAGCGATACTGGCGGGCGGGTCTTCGGGAGCCGTAATAATGGCAGTTGATTACCTGAGAGAAGAGGTAGAGGAAGGTTCGACCGGTGTTATTATGCTGGCCGGTCGAGGAGAGCGTTACCTTGACACAATTTATCCGAACAGGTGGGTCGAAGACTATTTGGGTGACGTTTCACATCTTTGAGAACAAGAGAATACTAAGCTCTTTCCTGCTTTCTCCGTCACTATGACACAGATTAAAGGGAACGCAGAATAAGGTTGGCTATCAGCTTATTGAAGCGCACAGGCTCGTCCAACTCTGACCCCTCTGCCAGCAGACCATAGCCAAGCAACAATTCCGCATACTCGCCAAGCAGATTATCCTGGGGGTCGTTCTTAAATCTTTCAAGCATTTTGATGAAGATTTCGTGGTCGGCATTGATCTCCATGATGCGACGCTGCTTTGGCCCGCCTCCTTTTCCCTTTTGCAGCAGTCTCTCAAGTTGCGGGCTGTAATCGATATCCGTTCCAACGAGGCAAACCGGCGACGATACCAGCCGACTCGACAGCCGGACCTGTTTTACCTGTTTTTCCAGTTGTTTCGCGATAAACTCCAGCAGACCCGATGCCTCTTTCTCTTTCTCTTTCAGGCTTTCTTCTGCCTGCTTTTTCTCCTCTTCATTGCCGAGCGCAACCTTTCCTTTCCCCACCGATTTCAGCCGTTTCCCCTCGAAATCCGTAAGCGACTGAACAAGCAATTCGTCAACCGGGTCCGTAAGATATAGAACCTCATAGCCCTTTTCCCTGAACGCTTCAATGTGCGGCGAGTTTTCGACTACGTCCCGCGTTTCACCCGTCAGGTAATAGATTTCATTCTGCTCCGGTTTCATCCGTTGCGCATAATCTTTCAGCGTCGTTAACTTCTCAGGATCGTGTGAGGACTCGAATAAGAGCAAAGGGATCAGCCGGTCCTTATTATCAAAATCCGAGCCGACTCCTTCCTTCATCGCCCGGCCAAACTGTCCCCAGAACAGCAGATAATTGTCAGGTTCCTGTTCGCAGATCTCCTGCAAAGAATCTATAACCTTTTTTGTGATCCATTTCCTCATCTGGGTGATATGGCGATCCTGCTGAAGCATCTGACGAGAGATGTTCAACGGCAAATCCGCGGAATCGACTACGCCCTTTATGAATCTCAGGTATCGCGGCAACAGATCTTCGCACCTTTCGATTATCAGCACGCGCTTGGCATACAGCCGCAATCCGCTTTCTGCCGCATGGTAAAACAGGTCGTTTGATGCCTTGGACGGGATAAACAATAACGCCTGATACTCAACCGTGCCCTCTGCTCTGAGCCTGAACACCTTGAAAGGCTCGGCCCAGTCGTGGGAGATATGTCTGTAAAAATCTGCATATTCTTCCTGCGTAACCTCCGACGGAGGCCGCGTCCAAATGGGCCTCATCGAATTGAGTATCTTGTCTTCAAAGACAATTGTGGCCGCACCTTCCGTGCCTGACTTTCCACTTTCGTCCGTCTGTTTTTCCTCGCGCTGCACTTTGCAAATGATAGGATAGCTCACGAAATCAGAGTATCGTTTGACGACGCGCGACAGCACCCAGAAGTCCGCGTAATCTTCGAGGCCCGCTTCGGTGTCTACAGGCTTGAGCTTCAGAGTAATAGACGTGCCTCTGCTTTCACGAGAATCCTCGGTGAGTTGATAGCGACCGTCACCACTCGACTCCCATCGCGTTGCTGTCGCCTCGCCCGCACGCCTCGTGACCAAAGTTACTTTATCCGCCGCCATAAAAGCGGAATAAAAACCGACTCCGAACTGACCAATAAATTCGGCGAGCATCTGCGGCGAATTACCTTCCTGAATCTTTTCGCGCAGTTCGCGCGTCCCGGACCGCGCTATCGTTCCGATATTGGCGATAACTTCTTCGCGGCTCATGCCAATTCCATTGTCGCTAATGGTAAGCGTGCGCGCCTGCTCGTCGGGGTCCAGTCGGATCTCAAAATTGCTGTCGTCGCCGAGAAGCTCAGGATTCGTCAACGCCTCGAATCGCAATCGATCAAGTGCATCCGAGGCGTTGGAAATCAATTCCCGCAAAAAAATCTCCCGATTCGTGTAAAGCGAATGAATCATCAAATCCAGCAATTGCTTGCTCTCGGCTTGAAACTCCAACTCTTCAACTTTCGCTGTCATCGCCTTGCTCCTGATGAATTATTAGTAAAAACGACCTGGAGGCGAGGTTACCGCCTCCGATTCCATAGGCTTTCCGGTTGCGATCTCTTCCGACTACTCACTTCGCAGAGCATTTATGGGGTCAGCTTTGGTTGCGCGGCGCGCAGGCAGAGCGCAGGCCAGAATTGATATGCCCGCGAGAATGAATGTTGCTCCGAGAAAAGAGACCGGATCAAGTGCGCCCACTCCGTAAACCAGACTTCCAAGCAATTGTGTTGTTGCCAGCGCAAAACCAACGCCTATCACAATACCTATCAAAGTGAGCCTTAACCCCTGCCACGCAATCAATTTGAAGATATGACCCGGTGTGGCTCCCAACGCTACGCGAATGCCGATCTCCCTGGTTCGTTGGCTCATCGAATAGGCGACCAGTCCGTATACGCCTACGGTAGCCATAAAGAGACCTAACAATCCGAACGCCCCAACAAACATTGCACCCAGTCTTAACGGCATAAATGCTATCCCGGATCTCAAATGCTCTTCCATAGAGACCACATCATAAACAGGGAGATTCCGGTCTATGCCTCTGATCTCCTGCCTTATTGCATTGATCAAAGTTCCCGGATCAGATGAGCTGTGCACATAGAGTGTAAACGCTGGCTGATAGTTTTGCGATATAGGCATATACATATAGGATCGGCGGTTTTCAACCGGCATTATGTACTTGCCGTCTTTGGCTACTCCTATTACTTGAACTATAGGGTTCTCCGGATCGCGCAATTTGAGCTGTTTGCCGATTGGGTCTTCGCCAGGCCACATGCGCTGCGCCAGAGTCTCATTTACTATTATGGTCTTTGTCGCAGAGGCGCTATCTTCCTGAGTAAACTCGCGGCCTTTGATAAGAGGCGTTCCAGCCGTTTGAAAATAATTTGTCCCAACGAAATTATAGAAAACCCTCAATCGCTCAGCCTCCGGATCGGCCACGTTATCTTTGAAAACATCCATTGCCGTGTTGCCGCGAGTGCTGAAAGGATACAGGTAAGCGATGCTTGCAGAATTCACCCCCGGAAGAGCTTCAACGCGATCCAGCATCTGCCGGTAGAACTGTTCGCCCTGAGGCTTGCTGTAGCCCTGCAATCCGATATCAAGTGAGAGCAGTAAAAGATTCTGCGAGCGGAAACCCAATTCTATCTTCTCGGCTTTTTGCAGACTGCGAACGAAAAGACCCGCGCAGATCAGCAGCAACAATGACAGGGCAATCTGCGACACAACGAGTATGCTGCTGATGTAGCGGCGCGACCTGCTTACCAGTCCTTTGCTCCCCTCTTTAAGCGTGTCATTCAGGTTAGGCTTTGAGGTCTGATAGGCCGGAACAAGACCCGATAAAACTCCTGCTATTAATGCGAGAATGAAGGCGAACGCGAAGACCCTCCAGTCCGGAGTAAGATCAAACTTGATGGGCGCGTCCGTCGGAAGCCTGAGGCTCGAAAACAAACGTGTCAACCATATGGCCAGCAGCGTGCCCACCGCGCCTCCCACTAATGAAAGCAACACAGTTTCAGTCAAAAGCTGCCTTATGATTCTCGACCTCGAAGCGCCGAGCGCAACCCTCATTGCCATCTCCTTCTGGCGATTTAATGCGCGGGCCAGCAGGAGATTGGCTATGTTTATGCAGGCTATCAGCAGAATCAATCCCACCAAAATCATGAAGACCAGCGCTGCCGAGGGAATGAAACTCGCCATAGATATTTCCGGCCTCGTGCTGGCCTCCGGCAATATCAAACTGGCAGCCCCTTTGTTTGTGGTCGGATAGTCTTTTTCCAACTGCGCAGCTATCGCACTCAGCGACGGCTTTATCTGATTTATGGTAACGCCTGGTTTTAGCCGTCCCATAACTCTAAATATTCTCACAGCGCGCTGGTCCAGCCCCGGATGGCCCGGCCATACCTGATCTATCATCACCAGCGGAACGTAGGCGTCAACTTTCAATAGCCACTCCGTGCCGGGGAATTCTTCAGGCATCACTCCTATGATTGTAAAAGGACTTCCATTAATCCTGATTGTCTTTCCCACCATGGACGAATCGCCGTTGAAGCGCCGCTGCCAGAAACTATGGCTGAGCACAAGGTAAGGACTGCTGCCCATTGCCTCGTTTGCTTCCTCTTGAAAAGTCCTGCCAAGCAGCGGCTCAACGCCGAGCATTGAAAAATAATTGCTCGTCACGACTTCCAGGTGCATCCTCTGTGCCTCTGTCTCGGTGCTGAAATTCACATCACGATTCATATAGGCCGCAAGATCAGAAAATTGCGTGCTCTGCTCGTGGTAGTCTCTGTAATCGGGATAAGACAGGTAGTTTGGAAAGTCCGAACGTTGGAACTTTGTCGCAAGCACTACGAGTTCCGCCGGGTCTTTGACCGGCAGAGGCCGCAGCAGCAGCGCATTGACCACACTAAAGATCGCGGTATTTACCCCCAGACCCAGCGCCAGCATTATAACTACGACTATCGTGAACCTCGGATCCTTTGCGAATAAACGAAAGCTGTACCGAATGTCTTGCCACAATACGTCCATGAGAAATCCTCCTCGCTTACGGTGCCTGCGCTCAATTTATTTATTCAACAAAAGGCTCTTCAGCGACAATGTTAATTGATGCTCTGAGCCTCTCAGGTGCTCCCGATCAGTTCCCTTCAAAAAACGGTCCGGGTAGAGATTGAGGGTCATAGGCGATTTCGACCACTTCCACTTTGTCTGCCTGATTTGGACATTCAATGCCAGGCTTGAGATCGCAGTGAATTATATTCACCCTGAAACAAGAAGCAAGGTTTTATTGCACGGATTTGGAGCGTGAGTTACAGGACAGATCTTTTGATCGTCCCGGCGGCAAAATTCCACTGGGAATCAAACCTGTTTTTTTGGCACGCCTTCCAATTCAGAGCCATCGGCCAGCACCAGCCCGCGCTTGAATTGAGTCTCGAACAATATCGAGTAGAAGCCACCCCTCGCCAGCAATTGCTCGTGCGTTCCCTGCTCAATGATTCGCCCTTTATGAAAGACCAAAATCCAATCCGATTCGATGACGGTCGAG
This sequence comes from Blastocatellia bacterium, assembly GCA_963804815.1. Taxonomy (GTDB): domain Bacteria; phylum Acidobacteriota; class Blastocatellia; order UBA7656; family UBA7656; genus DATEKX01. The sequence goes on from CAWDRU010000002.1 coordinate 1,989,207, forward strand.
AGGCGGTGTGCGATTACTATCCATGTGCGGTTCTTCTTCAATCTCTGAAGCGCTTCCTGTATCAGACTCTCCGACACTGAATCCAAAGAACTGGTTGCTTCATCAAGGATCAGGATTGCCGGATTGCGCAGCACTTCGCGCGCGATTGCAAGTCGCTGTTTCTGGCCAACCGATAATCGTATACCTCGCTCGCCGATCTTCGTGTTGTACCCTTCAGGCAAATCCACTATGAACTCGTGAGCATTGGCCGCCTGCGCGGCCTCTTCGATTAAAGCGGGATTGGCTACGCGATTTCCATAGGCAATGTTTTCAGCAATCGAACGGTCGAATAAAAACACGTCCTGAGGAACTATTCCAATCAATTGTCGCAGATCGCCCTGCCGGAACTCTCTAATATCATGACCGTTTAGCAGGATTCGTCCGCTCAGGGGATCATAAAAACGCGGCACCAGACCCGCAAATGTTGATTTGCCCGCACCGCTCGGACCGACTAGCGCCACCTGCGACCCCGCCGGTATCTCTACGCAGATATCATGCAACACAGGAGTTTCGCCGTCGTAGCTAAAGCCCACATTTTCAAATGAGATCGCGCATTGCGTATCGGGGGGCTTCTTGTAATCAACCGTCTTAGGCTCAGGCTCTGTGTCGAATATTTCAAAGACTCGCTCAAGCGAGTTCATGGTGTTTTGCCATTCGGGGTTCAGCTGCATCAGTGAACTGGCCGCTCCATACAGGTGAGTCAAATAAAGAGAGAACGCGAAGAGGTTTCCGAAAGTCGTCGTTCCCTGAATGATTCGATATGCGCCGACAAGGATGATAGCGTAAATGCTAAGCTCGGCCATAAGGTCAATGGTGCGGCTTGAAAAAACGCCGAGCGCACTGCGACGGAAAGACGCTCTGACAACATCGCTCATCATATTCACATAACGCCGCACTTCAAACTTTTCTCTCACCGTCGATTTGATCAGCGTCATGCCTGTAATGCCTTCGTGAAGAGCTGAAGAAGCTTTGGCATAGGCTTCCTGCGCCGCGCGGGCACGGCGACGGAGCGGCTTTGAAAACAGCAAATTGATACTCAGCACAACCAGAAGCAGTATCAGCCCGGTCGAGGCGAGCATCGGATCAAGATAGAAAAGAAGACCCGTGAAGACAAGCGCGCGTATAAATCCACTAATGAGCCTGAGAAAGCTTTCGACCATACTTGCGCCGAGGCTCCCCAGATCATCGCGCACGCGGCTCATTACATAGCCTGTGTCGTGCTGTGAATAATATGCCATCGGCAGTCTGAGCAGATGCGCAAACAGCAGACGACCCATTCTGTGCACAACCAACAAGTGCAGTTTGCGAACCGTTAGCATCTGAATGTAGTTCAGTATTTGAGAGAAGATCGTCAGCCCCGCAAGCGCAAGCCCGATCATTAAGATGGGCTTGATCTGTGCAGTCTTGACCACCGTGTCTATCAAATACTTAACCAACAAAGGCGATATTACGCCGGTCGGCAAACTGAGTATCAAAATGAAGACCAGAAAGATCAACGTGCGTTTGTGTGGTCTAATGAAAGGCCAGAACCGCTGTATCAACGGCCACGTCTTATGAGGCTGCTCTTTTTTCGCCTCCGTAGACTTTGGTTTCACTCTGCTTTCTACTGCTTTTGCTTGCACCATAAATATATCCTTTACGGTAGAAATGATTTCCTACTCAATCTTTTTACTGGTTCCGAATGGCAGGCAGTTCGACCCTAACGGCTCTAGAGGCCGAACCGTTGATTGGCCTCATCAAGGCAGGCCCGGATTTGCGTGGCAAGGGTTCGGACGTGTGGTTCCTTGCCCAGAGTGGCGTGATTGCCCGGCACATAGCGGATCTGGACCGGCTCGGTTGAATATCTATCCCATCCCCACGCCTCTTGCGAGCTTTCATCCTCAGACTCAAGCAATCTTTGAGTGGCGCGCAGCAATGTAACCTGCCCTTGATAAACACTCGCTTCGTAGCCCTTCATAACACGCACCCTCGTTTCAAACAGATGCAAAGCCCTGTGGAAATACTTTATCGCAAATTCCGGAACCGCTTTTGTTTTATTATGCTCTCTCAAATAGTCAACTACGTACCAGACCTGATCGCTCGTCTCTGGAAGTTTGCGCATCTCTTCTACAAGCATTTCAAAACTTTTACCTTCGGTCGGGACGGCTTCAAAAGCAAGCAGCGCCAGTAGCTTTGCGCTATCGGAATCGGCAAACCGCTTCTCAAGGTAAGAGGGCGCGCCAGTGTCTATGATTGCGAGCAGACCAACCTGCTGCCCCTCCTCAGTCAACTGATGCGCCATCTCAAACGCTACCTGCCCTCCAAACGACCAGCCGCCGAGCAGGTATGGCCCTTCGGGCTGAACGGCACGAATCGCATCCACATACCGGGCTGCCATCTCCTTAAGTTCGGTGAAAGGATCTTCATCGGAGAAGAGCTTTGGGTCTTGCAATCCATAAAACGGCTGGTCTGATCCAATATACTGGGACCAACTGACGTAATAAAAAATGTCCCCGCTGCCGGGATGGACGCAGAAGAAGGGGCGTCTCGCGCCCTGAGGTTGAATCGCTACAATCGGCGACGGAACAACCCCTGTCTCCTCTTTACGAATGACCTCGGCAAGCCGCTCGATGGTCGGCCCCTGAAAAAGAATTGCCAGTTCTATATCCTGTCCTAACCAACGTTGAATCTGTGCCATCAATCGAACAGCCATCAACGAATGACCGCCCATTTCAAAAAAATTGTCCGTAACCCCGATGGGACGCACGCCAAGCACCTCTTCCCAGAGTAAGGAAAGCCGCAGTTCCAAAGAATCGCGAGGAGCAACATAGACTCCCGCTTCCTCTCCTCTCTCTCTTCCTGCCTCCGGTAACCTCTTTCGATCTATCTTCCCGTTCGCGTTCAACGGCATCTTCTCCATCACCACTATCACGCTCGGCACCATATACTCCACCATCCTCTCTTTCAGCCTCCCCCTTATCTCCCACCCTGTCACCCCCTTCTTCCCCTCCATCTCCACATATCCCACCAGCTTCTTCTCTCCTCCTTCTCCCTCTCTCATCTCCACTATCGCCTCTCTCACTCCTTCCTCCTTCATCATCTCCCTCTCTATCTCTCCCATCTCTATCCTGTATCCCCTCAGCTTTACCTGCTTGTCCTTCCTCCCTATGTACTCTATCTCTCCTCCTCCCCTCCTCTTTACTATGTCTCCTGTCTTGTACAACCTCTCCCCTTCCTTCCCGCTTATCCAGTCCGGCACATAACTTTCCCCTGTCTTCTCTCCCTCCCCCTTATATCCTCTCCCTACTCCTTTCCCTCCTACATACAACTCCCCCTCCATCCCTTCTCCCACCTCTTCTTTCTCCTCGTCCACCACATACATCCTCATATTCCCTATCGCTCTTCCTATCGTCGTCCTCTCCTCCTGCTCCTCTTCCTCCTTTATCACTCCGTGCGTCACATCATCGCTACACTCCGTCGGTCCGTAGGCGTTCATCAGCTTTATCTCTTTCCTCTCCCTTCTCCACCTCCTGCTCAACTCCACCTTTAGCTCCTCTCCTGTCGCTATCATCCACCTCAGACTTCTCATCCCACTTTCTCTTCCTTCTCTCCCTTCTTCTTCCTTCATCACCGCCTGCAACATCGTCGGCACCGTCTCGGCCACGGTCACCCCTTCCCGTCTTATCATCTCCACCATCGCTCGCGGCTCTTTTGCCTCCTCCTCGTCTGCTATCACCACCTTTGCTCCCACCAACAGCCCCACTAGCATCTGCCATACCGATATGTCGAAGCTCTGCGACGCCGTCTGTGCTATTACATCCTCCCTGCTCAGTTGCAGATCCTCGATCTTCGCGTACAGGTGATTTATCATTCCCCTCTGCTCTATCATCACTCCTTTCGGCTCTCCTGTTGACCCCGACGTGTAGATCACATACGCCAGATTCTCTGCTTCACTATCCGTTTCACACTTTTCGGTTTCTCTCTCCGGGTCTGCCAGTTCTTCGATTGTCATTATCTGCGGATACTGCTCGACATCGCGCTCTTCGAGCGTTTGCTGCAACTCTGCCAGCAGGTCGCTGGCCCGCGCAAGCAGGTCCGATGAGATCAATACTGCCGAACACCCGCTTCCTGCGATGATGCGGCAGAGCCGCGAAGGTGGTGAGAATGGATCGAGCGGGAGGTAGGCTGCCCCTGCTCGCAGTACGCCCAGAACGCAGGCCAGAAAATCAAGGCTGCGTAGCGAGTAGATAGCGACAAGCTTTTCCTGAAAGATGCCGAGCGAGGCTATATGAGAGGCCAACAGGTCGGCGCGGCGACTGAGTTGAGAGTAAGACAGGCAGCCGTCTGCGCTTGTGACGGCGATGCGGTCGGGCGAGGTCTCAACCTGTGTCTGAAACAATTCCCGGTATGTGCGGTCAACCGGGTACGGCCTGCTCGTCTCGTTGTAGTCGAACAGGATTCGCTGTCTTTCGGCTGCCGAAAGCAGGCTGACTCGTCTTATCGGCTGGTTCCTGTCTTCCCCAAAAGCGTCGATGATTTGAAGGAAATTACTTATCGCCTGCCTGCGCTTTCGCTCGTCAAAGATATCGCATTGAAAATCAAACTCAAGAACTATTTTTCCAAACGAGTTCATATGATGCACATGCAGAGCAAGGTTTTCAGCGCCTTCACCGGGATGCATCCACTGCGTATCAACAGGCTCTCCAAGAAAATCCGGGTAGCTGACAGTTATCGAATTGAACAATACTTCGTAGGCAGGATGTTGAAACGAGTTCGGAACGCTGTAACTGCCGTACCTCAAAGCTCTCAGCAATTCTTCGCTCACTTTTTTTATCAAGGTTGCGAACGTGTCGTTGTATAAAATCTCGATTTGTAGCGGCACAAAATGCATGAACAAACCGATTGCCTGCTTGTGTCTTTTCGTTCTTCTGTTATGGACTGCCACTCCGATGCTCAGGTGTCTTGCTCCGCTTATCCTGTGGAGAAACGTACAGAGCAAAGCCAGGAATGTAGTTGACATCGCGGCTTCGCCGCTCATCATAAACCCGGACCCGCTGCTGGAGGCAGTTCGCAAAAGCTCACTCCTTCTCTCGTCCAGTTCGTGCGAGATGCGCAACACATTGTTACTTTGCGGCTGTTTTCCCTGCCCATAGAAATCCAGGACATCCGGTTTCCTGCTTAGCTTTTGCTTCCAGTATTCTTCGGCTTCCCGGTAGCGCTCGGAATTGTGATGAGTGCGTTCATCGATAAGATATTCAGCAAACGAGGGGTAATCCAGAATCTCAGGCGCGCGACCTTCCTGAGCCGATTTATAGAATTTCGTGAGACGCTCAAAGCTCAGTTCAAATGACCAGGCATCGCAGATCGAATGATGCTGGTTCAAAAACCATCTATGCTCCTGATCCGAAATCTTCACAAGCGCCGAATCGAACAAACAGTCGATAGGATTCAAGCGGCGAATGATTCTCTCGCGGCCCCATCTCTGAAACTCTACCGCCGGGTCCGGGGCTTGAGAAAGGTCTACATAATCGGATACGTATGCAAGATGCTCCCTGACGCTCTGATAAGGCACTCCATCGCGCTCTTCGATGACAGTGCGCATAATATCGCTTGAATCGAGAACTGCTTGAAAGGCCATATGAAAGCTGTTCAAATCCACTTCGCCCATGAGCGTAAAAATAACGCAGGTATTAAAGAGAGGAGATTGCGGCAAAAGTTTCTGCCCAAGCCAGAATAACAACTGGTCCATCGAAAGATTCGACCGATTATAAAGCTCTTCGAGGTGGTCGGGTTGCGTAACATCCATGTCCGCCGTGGAGGACAATTGGCCGGGAAGCGGTGGAAGGACAGAGATCCTGTGGTCAGGGTTTGCCGCAAAGTGGTCAAGAATTATCTGAAATCCCTTTTCGATTCCCACGATGGTTGATTCATCAAACAGATCGGTGTTGTACTCAAAAAGCCCGCCGATCTTCTCTCCTGATTCCTGCATCAGCAAAATCAAATCGGTTCGGGCGCGGCCTCGCTTGCTTGCCATCGGAGTCGTTTGTAAAGCTACGCCCGGCGACGCATTTGCTGATGCGCTGTGACCAATCGTTTGGAGCCCGAATACAATGTCTGTCAACGAGACTCGGCTATCTGTCCGTTCCGGCTGAATCTCTTCGATGAGCTTATCGAAGGGCAGGTCCTGATGAGCGAAGGCTCCGAGTGTAACTTCGCGAACTCGCTCCACCAATTCCCGAAACGTCGGATCGCCTGACAGGTCGGTCCTTAAAATAAGTTGATTTATAAAGAACCCGATCAAGCCTTCGGTCTCGATCCTGTTTCTACCGGCTGTTTGAGTTGCAAGGACGACATCCATCTGGCCTGTGTAACAGTAAAGCAGCGCTTTGAAGGCTGCCAGCAGCACCATGAAAAGTGTCGCATCTGTCTTATTGGCAAGCCCTCGCAGCGACGCTGCCGTATCCGAGCCAACAGCAAAGGAATGCCTCCCGCACGCAAGTGTTTCAAATTCCGGGCGCGGTCTGTCGGTTTGCAAACGCAGCGCAGGAAGAGGCGGCTTCAATTGTCCCCTCCAGTAATCTATTTGCTCATCAAGTACGCTCCCTTGCAGCCATTGTCGCTGCCAGTATGCATAGTCGGCGTATTGAACTGGCAGTTCTCGAAGAGGCGAAGGCTCCCCGGCTGAAAAAGCTCCGTAGAGGGTTGAGACTTCGCGCACCAGCACATCCATTGACCACAGGTCGCTGACAATATGATGCATCGAGAATAATATGATGTGATGCTGCCGGTTTGTTTGAACAAAACCGCTGCGCAACATCGGCCCTTCAGCAAGGACGAAAGGTCTCTTTGCTTCAAGTTCTGCCAGTCGCCCGGCTTGTCGCTGTTGAATCTCTTCAGAAAGACCCGTCAGATCAACAAAACAGAGCGGCAAAGGTCCCGGAGGCGCAATTACGAGAACCGGCTCTCCATCTATTGCCTCATAGGTCGTTCGCAATACCTCGTGGCGTCGGGCGATCTCACCAAGCGATTGTTGCAGGCCCGGCGCATTCATAGCGCCTTTGACAGAGATGGCTTCCGAGACATTGTAAGCAATATTTCCCGATTCAAAGCGATCCATAAACCACAGTCTTTGCTGTGCAAAAGACAAAGGCATACGTCTATCTCGCGCGACCGGCACTAAGGGTAAAGATGCGGTCTGGACAACTGCTCCGGCATCGCGAAGAAATCTGATGATCTCCGCTTTATGCTTGCTCAATTCCTCGCGCAACGCTTGCGTCAACGCGCCTCTGGGCGCGCTCAGGTTCAGCTGATCGCCTTTCGTCTTTATCCTGATATTAAGCTTGCGAAGCGTAGTCAGGAGCTCGATTGTCGTCATAAAACTACCTCTTCTTCACCATCGGCAACAATGTTGTCGGCAGCCTGCCCTGCCCATCGAATCACCTCGATCTGCTCGGCAAGCAAAGCTACGGTTGGAGCCTGAAACATCAAGGCGAGCGGCAATTCCAGAGCCAGCGCAGATTGCACGCGAGAGATGATTTGCAGTATCAGCAAAGAGTGTCCGCCAAGCTTGAAGAAGTTGTCGTATATCCCTACCTGCTTCAGCCCCAATACTTCTCCCCATATCCCTGTCAACACCTCCTCCACCTCTGTCCTCGCTGCCACATACCCTTCCGCCTTTTCTCCTCTCGCCTCTTCTATCGTCGGCAGCCCCTCTCTATCCACTTTCCCGTTTATCAACCTCGGCAGCTTCTCCATCTCTATGTAGGCTGACGGCACCATCGTTTCCGGCAGGTACTGGCTCAGATATTCCCTCAACTCTGTGTAATCCGTCTTTTCCTTCATCACTGTATATGCACACAGGTATGAGTTCCCGCTTGTGTCTACTCGCGCAACGACCACCACATCTTTGATGGCCGGGTGGCGGCGCAGCAGGTCTTCGATCTCTGTAATTTCGACTCTCACGCCTCTTATCTTGACCTGTTGATCTTTCCGGCCCAGATACTCGAAATTACCGTCCTCCTGCACTCGCCCCAGATCGCCCGTTTTGTAAATCAGATCATCCGGGTCTTTTCCAAAGGGGTTTTGGATAAAGACTTCGTTGGTCAACTCCGGCTGGTTGTAATAGCCCAGCGTCCGATAGGGAGTGCGTATATAGATCTCGCCGACCACGCCGGGCGGACACGGGCGACCCTGTGCGTCAATCACGATTGCAGCCGCGCCTTCCATCGGCTTGCCTATCGGAATCGAGCGGCGCTCTTTGTCCTCCTGCTTCACAAGATAAAACATCTTGATGAGCGTCGTTTCAGTAGGGCCGTAAAAATTCACCAGTTGTATTCGATCACCGAAGACCTCAATCCACTTCTTCACATCGGATGGGAAGAGTGATTCGCCAGCCATCAGGACGTATCTCAAGGCCGAGAAATAGTCCGGCCTCAGATCCACTGTGAGCATAGACCGGAATACGGACGGCACACAGTGAAGAACGGTTATCTGTTCGATGTCCACCCAATCAATCAGATTTGTGGGGATCATCACAGTCTCTCTTGCCGAGGGAGCACAGACAGTTCCTCCCGCGCACAGTGGCGCGAAAGCGTCTCTTAAGAAAGCGTCAAAGGAGGGCGTGGTGAGCTGACTCACACGGCTATCTTTATTAATATCGAACTGCCTTATCTCCCAGTCAATGAAATGCGCCAGCGATTTCAAACGACCCGCAATTGCCTTCGGCTTGCCCGTCGAGCCCGAAGTGAAATAGATGTAGCACATATCATCAGGTCCGGAGATTACTTTGGGCTTGTCGGTATTTGAATAGTCGGCAAACTCGCTCAGATGTTGCAGTCCCTTGTCGGTTGTTAAGGCGGCGGGCTTATCAAGGCAGATTGCTTTAACCTGCAAATCGCAGGCACGCGCGACACTGGCTACCTTGTCGAAGAATTCTGATTCCATAATGCACCACTCTGGCCGTACCTGAGAAATCATACTTTCAAGCCTGTTTTGAGGCAGGGCCGGATCGAGCGGTATAAACACACAGCCTGCTTTTAGAGTAGCGATCATCGCCGTAATAACGTTAATGGCATCTGCCGAAACAATCGCCACCATCGAGCCTTTTACCGCTCCTGTGTCAATCAGAAAATTTGCAAGCCTGTTTGACTGAGCCTCAAGGTCTGCGTAGGTCGCGCGCTTCACCGCATTATCAATCGCTACTCTGGAGTAGAATTTCTCAGCAGCCAGACTAAACATTTCATGTATTAGATAAGAGTGCATAATGTAATCTCCTCGACCGATATTGTCGCAATTGCGCAACCTGTAGATCAGGCCATGGCAACCAGTATCTTTCGCGGCCCCGCGAAAGGCATTCGCCCGTGACATACAAGCATGTTATCTACCAGCAGAAAATCCCCCTGTTGCCACGCGAAGACAACGGCGTTGTCCAGAACAGTCCGCTGTATCTGTTTAAGCATTGCGCTATTGATCGGGCTGCCGTCGCCAAAGGAAGCGTTCTGAGGAAGCTCGTCTTCCCTCAGTTTGAACAGAGCGGTAAGGGATTTGGAGACCTCTTCGGGTTGAGTCGCCGGATGGAACTGGTCGGCCTGATTGAACCAGACCTTTTCCCCTGTGACGGGGTGAGTTGCCACCCCAGGCCGAATCTGCGTCAATTTCAAGGTCCCGTCCTTTCGCCACTCAAAATCTATCGAACGCTTTATGCAATAACCCTCCACAACCGATCTGTCCTCTGTTTCAAAGGTAGCCTGCCAGGATGGCCCAAACCCGCTACCGCTATGAAGGTGGCGCTGGTATTTCACCTGCTTTCGCGTAAATTGATCGACAATCGCAGGGTCTAATTTTTCCAGTATCGTTCGGCAATCTGCAATCGGCGTTTCGCCGCCCTGATTTGGTGCAGTGATGCAGCAAAAGACCAGTTTGCTCGGCCAGACAGTTGAATAAGACAACTCGTTATGCAGCGAGATGAAATATTCCGGCGGGTACTCTGTAGATGTGTATACGCCAGCAGTCAATTTCGTGCGCGGTGAATTTCCATCCACGTAATCGAGCAGGCTCACAAGAACCGACCGGGTGAAGCGAGCAAATGCGGAAGGCGTGTCAATGGCGAATCCTCGAAAAAGTATCGCCCCATGCTTATGGAGATAGCCCTCCACCAGATTTCGATTTTCGATGTACCACGCGGCAAGCGCATCGCCCGATACAGCCTTCAAAGAAGATGCATCAGGCTCTATGACCAGCGGCAGATTTTGAATCGGATCAAGGATACTTGTTTCTATCATGGTAATGCGCTCGAAAATGCGAGGCCGATGAAAGCCCTTTCGACTGCTTGCGCCGTTATCAGCCCAGATCCGCCATAAAGGCATCGGTAAGTTGCGCCATATCCTGTTCGCTCGTCAGAGACAGGCTCGACAAAATATCTTCTGGCCGTTCAGCCATACTATCGAGCAAATGCTGAAAGTGATCCAGAATACGGCGGATGGTTGCACTCTCAAAGCGTCGTGAATCGTAGCGAAGAGCCAGAGAAAGCTCTGCGCCCGGCTCGATGACGAGCGCCAGAGGAACATTAGCCCTCTCCACGCTATGCAAATCGAATGTGGATTCGCTTCTTTTCACGCTCGACATGGCCTGACTTACCGGGTAGTTCTCAAATATCAGTACGCTCTCAAACAGAGGCGTTCCACGAGGCACTTCGCTCCATCCCTGAACCTGCAACAGAGGACTGTGCTCGTACTGGCGCAGTTCCAACAGATGTTGCTGAAGTTCCGCGAGCCAGCCCGCTATCGGCTCGTCCGCCGGAACCCGGACTCTCACAGGCAGCACATTGATGAATAACCCGATCATTGATTCCACGCCGCGTAACTCCGGCGGTCTGCCTGAAACCACCATCCCAAAGACGACGCTCGACATTCCACTGTATAGACTCAAAAGCACAGCCCACGCGCCTTGAACCAGCGTATTGAAGGTCAGATGAAGCCCGCGACTGAAAGACTGCAATCGAGCGGTTTTCTCCTCACTCATCCTGACTTGTATCGCACGATAGGTGTCGGCCCGCGCAGGCACGCTATCTGATCTGAGGCCAGTGCCAATCGGCGTTGGAGAAGTAAAGCCGTTCAACAATTCCTTCCAAAACGCCTCTGCCTTTGAAAGATCCTGTTTCTGCAACCAGTCAATGTAATCCCTGTATGGTCGCGGACGGTCAAGCTCTGCCTGCCGCCCTCCTGTGTCTGCTTCGTAATGCGCGGCCATCTCATTGAGCACAAGCGATACCGACCAGCCATCGAGCAATAGGTGGTGATGCACCCAGAGAAAATAGTACAAATCCGGCCCAAGATGAATGAAGACGATTCGCATCAATGGGGCTTGAGAGAGAACAAATCCCCGGCCACCTTCTTCCTTGTACAGTTCACCCAACCGCTTCGTCTGCTCTTCGAGCGGCATGCTTGTCCAATCAAGCTCGCGCCAGATTATCTGTTTGCGGCGGTGGACTACCTGAAAAGGGTCTCTGCCTTTTTGCCAGATGAAAGATGTGCGAAAAATCGGATGGCGATCAATCACCTTTTGCCACACCTGCTTCATCACGGGCACATCAATACTGCCTTTGATAGTGCGTCCGAACAGTTCAAGGTATAGACCCGCTTCGGGCGAATAGAGTGACTCGAAAAGCATTCCCTGCTGCATCGGCGACAGCGGATAGATATCTTCAATCTCTACCGGTCTGGTCATTCGTTGTCTCCGGCTGATTCGGCAAGCTCAGTCATCAATAGATCAAGGTCATCCTGGCTGAAATTCATATCGGGAAAATCCGACGGCGTATATCCGCCCGCTTCAGGAGACTGGCAGTGCCTGATGATCTCTCTGAGCGATTCGATGAATTCACTGGCAACTCGCTCGATGGTTGCGCGCTCATGCCGGTGCCTGCTGTAGCCCCATTGCACAGATAGTCGCCCGCCGATTACACCCCCGCTTATTTCGAGCAGGTGCCCACGGTCAGTGCGTCGGCTGCGAGTCGGCCCTGTATCTTCGCGGGCTGTGATGAAAGCCTGTTTTTGCTCCGTCTTCGGCCCGGTATCGGGTTGGGCAGCGCGACTGAATTGCCCCAGATAGTTGAAAACCACCTCCGGCTCAGGGATCGCAGACATTGCACTGCTTATCGCATGATCCCGGCAAAGATGGCGAAGCAGGCCGTAACTGATGCCGCCCTGTGGCAACCCGCGTATCTGCTCTTTTACAGACTTGAGTGCTTCACCCGGCCCCTTTGTTTCGCTTATATCGAGCCAGACGGGATACAGTGATGTGAACCATCCCACAGTTCGTGATAAATCAATATCTTCAAACAGTGCTTCTCTTCCGTGACCTTCCATCCCGACTGCAAACAGACGTTCGCCTGTCCAGAGGCTGAATGCCTGAGCCAGTGCCGTTAACAGCACATCGCTGATCTGGCTGTGATATGCTTTTGGCACTTCCTGCAAAAGCGCCTGTGTCTCCTCGAGCGTCAAAGAGACAACAACCCTCTGCGTGGAGCCTACGGAATTGTCCCCCTCAGGATTATCTACCGGCAAAGGATTCGCCCGGCGGCCTGATTGCGCGATCCAGTATTCAAATGCCTCCTGTAGGGATGAGGATTGAGCGTGCTGACTGAGTCGCTCGGCCCATTGCTTAAACGAGGTGGTCTTCGCGGGGAATTGAATCGCCTCTCCCTGCCTGAGCCTGTTCCAAGCTGCATGAAGATCGTCAAGCAGGATTCGCCACGACACGACATCCACTGCGAAGTGGTGAACGATCAAAAGCAACCGTCCGGCTTTTTGCGGCCCCAGATCAAAGTATGCCGCGCGCATCAACATACCCTCCGACAAGTCGAGCTTTTCCTGCAAACCTGTTGATGTGGATTCGATGGCTCGGCTCTGCTCGTCGTCAGGCAGAGAAGAAAAGTCAAACTCATCGAAGAGAACGTCTGCCTGAGGCGGGGCCAATTCCTGTTCCCACCCTGAATCGGTCTTTAGCAATCTCAGCCTCAGCGCGTCGTGATGCTCCAATAAATGGCTGATGATAAGTCTGAGGTCGGACGAGGTCTGCCCATCCCGCAATTCGAGTAAAACCGCCTGATTGAAGTGATCAGGATCAAGCGGTTCGCTGCTCAAAAACCATTTCTGGATTGGCGTCAAAGGGACAGGCCCGGTCACAGGCCCCTGCTCTGTGACGGCTACAGGCGATGTTCCAACAACCTCGGCTAAACCTCCGATGGTTTGATACTGAAAGATCTGCTTCGGGGTGACCCTGAGCCCGGCCTCGTTTGCGCGCGACACAAGTTGGATTGCAAGAATCGAATCCCCGCCAAGCTCAAAAAAACTGTCGTGCAGGCCGACTTGCTCAACGCCTAAAACCTGCGACCATATCCGGGCAAGTTGTCGCTCTATTCTTGTGAGCGGCGCGGCGAAGTCTTCGTCAAGGTCGGGTCTTGCGCTTGCCGGTCCGGGCAAAGCCCCCCTGTCAATCTTCCCGTTGCGTGTCAACGGCATGGACTCAAGTGCAATAAAAGTGGCTGGAATCATGTATTGCGGCAGCCGGTCCTGCAAAAAACGGTAAAGCTCGCTTGTCAGATGCGTCTGGCTCTGTTCGGTGACGACATAGGCCACAAGGCGTTTCTCGTTGCCCTCCTCTTCGCGGGCTAAGACAATGGCTTCGTGCACCGCAGGGTGATCGAGTAAAGCGGCTTCGATTTCGCCCGGCTCGATCCTGAATCCTCGAATCTTGATCTGGAGGTCTCTCCGCCCCAGGTATTCGATCTCTCCGCCTGCGATATAACGAGCGAGGTCTCCTGATTTATACAGGCGATCTCCAGCGCGACGGCTGAACGGGTCGGGAATAAATCTCTCGGCAGTCAGGTCCGGTCGATTCAGATAGCCTCGCGCCAACCCTGCGCCGCCGACGTGAATCTCGCCGGACGTTCCGATTGGAGCCGGTTCCATTCGAGAGTCCAACAGGTAAACCTCCATATCTGAAATCGCTCTGCCGATGAAACTCTTCCCGCCGCGCGAAAGATCATCTATTGCCAACGGGCGAAGCGTAACGTGTATGGTCGTTTCCGAGATGCCATACATATTGACGAGCCGGGGCGTCTGATCGCCGTGCCGATCAAACCACGGCTTCAAAGACTGAAGGTCTAAGGCTTCTCCGCCGAAGATAACATAGCGAAGCGCAAGCTGACCGGCGGGATTTGTAGCCGTCTCGGTCCCTGCAAGCTGACGGAATGCCGAGGGTGTCTGATTAAGCACGCTAATCTGCTCGGTCACAAGAAATTCATTGAAAGCTTCCGGCGAACGCCTTATCCAATAAGGAACTATTGCGAGTTTGCCGCCCTTGAGCAATGCTCCCCAAAGCTCCCAGACCGAAAAATCGAACGAATAGGAATGAAATAGAGTCCACACGTCATTATCAGAAAACCGATAATCTGCATCCGTGCTCTCAAGTATGCGAACTACATTATAGTGAGTTACCTCTACGCCTTTGGCTCTGCCCGTCGAGCCTGACGTGTAGACGATATAACTCAGATTATCAGGGCTTACATCGGCGCGGGGGTTGGAAGAATGGCACTGCCCGATTGCGCCCCATTCGGAATCGAGACAGATGACCTGAGCCTTGCACGGCGGAAGTTCCCCTGCCAGCCTCTGCTGCGTCAATATAAACCGGGCCTGCGCATCTTCCAGCATCAAACTCAGACGGTCCTGCGGATTGAGAGGATCAAGAGGCGCGTAGGCTGCTCCTGCCTTCAAAACGCCGAGTATGGCGACGACCATCTCAAGCGACGGCTCCAGACATAACGCAACGATTGAATCGCTCCTGACGCCCTGCCCCAAAAGATAATTCGCCAGTCTGTTGGCTCGCAAATTCAGTCGTCCATATGTCAGTTGTTGATCTTCAAAGCTTAAGGCAATGCTTTCAGGCGCGCGGTCTGCCCAGGTTTCAAACAATTCATGGATGCAAAGACTTCTCGGAAAACCTGCTTCGGGCTGATTCCAACCTACAATCAGATCATCGCGTTGTGCCGCCGACAACATTGGGAGAGCGGTCACAAGCGTCTCAGTATCTCCTGCGGCATGCTCAAGAAGAGTTTGAAGGTGCTTGTTCCAGCCTCTTATCGTCTCCGCGTCGAACAGGTCCGTGTTGTATTCCCAATCGAGAATCAATCGATCATCGGTGTCGGTCACGTTCAGGAATATGTCGAATTTTGCCGATTGTGATGGACTTAAAACCACCTCGGTTTCGAGACCCGCGAAACCGGGTTTTGCTCCGACTCGGTCGAGATTGAAAACGGCAGATACGAGCGCCGGGCGCGAAGGGTCCCATTTCAAGTTCAATCTTTT
Organism: Blastocatellia bacterium; assembly: GCA_963804815.1. GTDB lineage: Bacteria > Acidobacteriota > Blastocatellia > UBA7656 > UBA7656 > DATEKX01. The sequence continues at coordinate 2,004,587 of CAWDRU010000002.1, forward strand.
GACCAGACGGCCAAAACTATAGGATTGATGATCCGTGGCATCAAAGACGTTACTTCTTATGGCTCTCAGATATTCTGCAAACCTCGTCCTTTCCCCGAATCGGCTGCGCAACGGCAACAACCTGACGGCATATCCGACAAACTCCTGATCGTTTGATGACCCTGACCCTGCGGACGAAAAACCGGTCACGATCTCATCCTGCCCGGACAGCCTGTGCAACAGAATGTTGAAACCGGCCAGCATGGTCATAAACAGACTGCAACCATTTTTTCTGCTTACTCTTTTTAATTCGCTATGAAGCGCCGAGCCGAAAGTTACAGTCTCTCTGGCTCCGTTAAAAGTTTGCACAGCAGGGCGCGGGCGATCCGTGGGCAACTCAAGCACAGGGACCGTGCCTTCTAGTTCCTTCAACCAGAAAGCCTCATCCGCATCGACTTCAGGCGAATGAGATTCAATCAGTTGCTGTCGCATGAAGTCGCTTAATTGCATCTGTCGAGGCAAGTCGTAGGGCCGTCCCGCCATTTCTGCCGAATAGATCGCATCTATCTCGCGGAATAAGATCCCGTTTGATCTTCCATCGGTAATTATGTGATGCATGGTCAAAATGAGGAGGTGGTATTCCGGCTCAAGCCTCGCTATTTTCGCGCGCACAAGCGGGCCGTTTATCAGATCGAATCGTTGTTGCGCCTCTCTTGCTGCCCAGGCATCTACGCTCTGATCTCGCTCCGCGTTGCTCAGATGAGAGAATTCAACAAGCGGGATTTCGATTGTTACCGCAGGAGCTATAGTCAGATACTTGCCTTCAGCATCAAAAGTCGCGCGCAACGATTCATGGCGATTTGCAACCTCCTGAATGGCTTTGCGCAACGCAGCCGGGTTGAGAGGCCCGCGCAGGTAAACCATAACCGATTCATTATAGGCGCGCGAAGCATCCTCGCCGATTCTGTCGAGCGCCCATAAATGCTTTTGTGGCTCGGTGAGTGGTAAAACGAGCGTCTCCTGCGAAGCCCTCTCGCCTGTCGATGAGATTGATTCAGCAGCCTTACCGCCGAAATTGCCGGAGGCGGCGACAGGGGTTGATTCCGAGCTTGAGTCTTCGGGCAAAAACCCGCCTCGCCGCAGGCTCGCAATGCTCTGTCGGACTGTCTCAAAGACGAAATCCAAATCTTCATCCGTGTGGGCGGTTGACAGGAAACACCCTCTCGTCTCGCTTATATAAATGCCTTTTTCAAGCATTTCATAATAGAAAAGCTCGGAATATTTGAATTCGCGTGAGAAGAAGAATCGAAACAAAGAGGCCCGATTAGCGACTCGGCCAGGCACGTTGTTCTGCTCGAAATACTGATTGAGCCTTTCGACCAGTCGCGTTGTGCGTTGATTCAGTTTTTCCTGTAGAGAGGGGCCTTCTGATTTCAGATACTCAAGTACAGCCTTGAGCGCAGGCATAATCAGAGGGTGCTTGAAATATGTTCCGGCAAAAAATGTAGGTTCGACCAGCGGAATGGATTTATCTCCGTAACTCCAAAAACCACCATCAATCGCCGCCATGAAAGACGCTTTACCCGCGATGATGCCGACAGGGAGTCCACCTCCCACACCTTTGCCGTAGGTAACCAGATCGGCTTCGATGTCAAACATCTTCTGAGCGCCGCCCTGATGAAAGCGAAATCCTGTTACGACCTCATCGAAGATCAGTACGGCTCCGGACCGTGTGGTTATCTCGCGCAACTCGCGCAGAAAAGGCTTGAGTTGCAAATGCGGAGCGCGGCTCGGCATCGGCTCAATCAATACGGCAGCAAGTTCGTGTGCATGCTGCCTTAACAGGTCCAGCGATTCGGCTTCATCAAGCCTCAGCATCAGCACATTATCGATCATATGCTCCGGGACGCCGGGCGCTGCCGGAACTGCCCGCAGACCTCCGTCCGGGAGCCGCTCCGGACGCACCATCACGCCGTCAAAGGTGCCGTGATAGCACGCCTCGAACAAGGCAATTCTACTGCGGCCAGTATAGGTACGGGCCAGGCGAAGGGCGCTCATCACGGCTTCCGTGCCGGAGTTGCAGAAGGTTACTCGCTCGACGCCCGTCAATTCGCAAATCAAACCTGCTACTTCGCCGGAAATCGGCGACTCAGCCCCCAGTTGCATTCCGAGAGCGATCTGCTCTTTGAGAGCTTCTGTAATGAAGTCCGGCGAATGCCCAAACAATAAAGCGCCAAACCCCATCGTCAAATCCACATATTCATTGCCGTCCACGTCCCATAGCCTTGCTCCGGCAGCTCGCTTTGAAAGCAGCGGATATTGCATCTCTTTCCACAAAGGATGAAACCCTGCCGTAGCTCTGTTGTCGGCGAGCACCGAGCGTGAATCCTGAGCGATCTGCTTTGACATTTTCGTGCGGCCCGTCACACGCACAATCAGATCATTCAAATGTTGCTGCTGTCTCTCATTCATTCCGCCCGTCAATTTCCCGGCGTCGCTTACGGCCTGATAGGTCCCGTGCTGCGGCAATTCCGAGATCGGATTGATCTTCGACGCGGACGCCTCTGTCCTGCTTTGCGCTGACGCCGGGATCGCTTCGGTCGGAAGAGTTTTTGATGATTGCTGCTTTATCGAAGGCTGCGCGTCTTTTACAGGCGTCTCTGCGTATCTGGCAGAACGGCTGTTTTTGAGCACATCCAGTTGCTTCGACATAATCTGAAGCTGTTGAGCCAGTAGTTGCTCAAGCGGAGACATCTGGCCATCTTTTTTGTTAGCTCCATCACCAATTGATTGTCTCGGCTCGGCAATCGGCACCTGTGAAGACCCGGTCAGTTCCGCAGTAAAATTCTGTACCCTCTGTCTCGATGCCGACAACTCATCCCCGGCATCGGAATGCGGGGCCGGGCTTTCCGGCTCAGGGTCCTGCATGATGACCACTTCCCCAGACTCATCTTCTACAAGACCGGCATCAATGTGATTTGCCAGAGCATCTATTGTGGAGACATCTTCAAACATCATCCTGAAAGGTATCTTCAAGCCGAACGTATCCTGAATTGCATTGCTCGCTCGCAGCAGAAACAGAGAGTCCGCGCCCATCTCAAGGAAAGGCATATGAATATCCACTCTGTCGGCGGGAATCCCTGAAAGGCGCGCGAAACCGTCTATTAGTAACGGCAGAATCCTCTTCTTTCGCGAGGATTCCGATGATTGACTGAGAGTGGGGTTGGACATGAAAGCCTCCGGCAAAAAATTATCAGGGATCTTTAAGTTCTATCGAACCTCTTCACGAGACGAAAAAACTCCGGCAGGTACAGGGCGGTTGCGAAGCGTTACATAAACATCTCTTTTGTGCAGAACAGCCTTTCTGAAATGATCCCCCGGTTACGGCAGGCTTCGACCAGTTTGTCAGACTCAACTATGGGCTTGGATTCGTCTGTGTAGAGAATGCTTGTAAGATAGTGCAGCCACGGCTCCTGACCCATAGCGTAAACATAAACCTTTTTGCAGTGGAGCTTGTCTACTATGTCAATGGCTCTGATGTAGTCGGACCCGCTGAGCCTTCTGGACTGATCATCTTCCCGCTTTACGGGCCGGGAGAAGAACTGACCGTAAAGCCACATCAATGGCGCGCCATCGCATTCCATCCCCAGATAGAGGGCATCAACATCGCCGATTATCTGATGTACTTTTTCGTAAAGCTCAAACTCGACGTTCCGAGAATCAGCCGCGCACAATATCGATTTGTCTAACAGGCGAATCAGGTACGCAATCTTGCCTCTCACATTCAGGTCAGCGTGCTCGCCAAGAAAAGGCAGCCCCGTTATGCTCCCCCCTGAATGCGTAAGGATTCCATCTCGTCAATTTCGATGACGTTATTGAATCCGATGTTTTGTAATATCAGTTTCAGAGACGGGTCTTCCAAATTCCCGCCCCCCGTCCTCGGAACCAGTATGGTTTCGATCTTGTGCCGAAGCTGGATTAATGTCTCCAGCAGAAGGTGATCCCCGTGACCGTGGGAGATGAGCGCATAGTTGATTACGTCCGGCAGATCGGAATAAGTGTAGCGAGGAAGGTCTACAGGGTATTCATAGCTGACTATCGGATCGGTTAGAATGCTTACATCTCTGGTCTCAATCAGCAGGCAGGCATGATTGAAATAGCGAATGCGTATCGAATCCCCTTCGTACCGGGATGACTTGCGCGGAGGCTCACCCGTGAGCAACTTCTTAAACTTTTCGTCGTGTCTGTCATCAAGGGAGAGCCTGTCTTTGATGTAATCAAAAGTCCGAGGGGTGTTTCTCATGGCGAACAGATCATCAATTCCCTGATGCTCGAACGGGATATTCATTATGAGTGTTTGCTCGTCCTCGAATCTCGGCGTGCTCAATCCGAATGCCCGGTCGTCTGATGTTACAAGCGATAAGGCCATTGCCTGTAGGGAGACATCATAAAACGGACTGCGATAAAGCAGCCCCTCAAGGTATCGGCAGCCGGGCGTATTGTTGAGATCATAGAAAAGCTCGACATAACCCTTCAACGGCTTGGGAACCTTCTCATACAAATCCTCAAGGCAATACCCCTTTGCCTCTGCCAAAATCATTTCATTCAGCGATTTGATTGCACCGGCAAGCACTATCATCTGCGCTTGTGTTGACAGAGTGCGATTCAGGAGTTCCTTAACCTCGCCCACGCGCTTCGGCGGCAGATCAAGGAATAATCCGCCGCGCATCGCCGGATTCCTGATTGCCTCCGCGTGAATGTTCGGGGCCATCACAAAAGACTTCATGACTTTTACCTGAACATTAGCAATCGTCATTGCTGCCGTCGTCGGTGGGATCAGAAACGGGTAGACACACCATTGATTCAACAACGGCTCCATCAGCACATTCTGTCTTAAGAAAAACTTCTCGTCATTCATAAATCTCTCCGGTTGTGGTTGTCTCGCATCGTAACTCTAAGGCCCCCAGACTATCAGCTATCTCTTTTATCGGGCAATCGGGCTTCGACGCGCCCTGACATGGGTTGCCGGGCATTGCCGTTGTCGCTTAACAATTCCAGTTGCTGCGAAATAATCCGGAGTTGTAGTGACAGAATTTCTTCGAGTGAATCGTCCGTATTTTCGGGATTGATGTCCCGGACGGTCGAGGCTATCGGTTGCGAAGTCCGGGTCGCAAGCGCGCTCAGGACAGGTGGCGACATTCGCTCGTCAACGCCAACGGCAGTTCGGTTATCCTGAGCATCCTGAGAGTTGAGTTGAAGGTTTGATCGGCTGTCAGGCTTGACCCAGTAAGGCTCTCTCTCGAACGGATAAGAAGGCAAAGGGACGCGGCGACGAGACTCGCCCGCATAGAAATTGGCCCAGTTCACCTTCACGCCAGCAAGCCAAAGCCTGCCTGCCGCCATCATCAGGGATTCCACTTCTGATTTCCGCCCTGTCGAAGCCGACATAGAGTCTGTAATAAGGTGACTGTTTTGACGGGCGGGATGACGCCTCGCCAGCGCGCTCAGGACTGAGCCCGGGCCAACCTCAATCAAAACGCGACCGGCATCTTTCAAAAGCTCATTAAATCCATCTGAAATTCTCACGGTTCGACAAAGATGAGTGGCCCAGTACTGCGGATTGATCGCCTGTTCGTTTGTAATCCATGTTCCTGTAACATTTGACAGGTAAGCGATCTTTGGCGAATTCAGTTTCACGCCCTTAAACAGCTCCATCATCGGCTCGACAAGCTGGCTCATCATCCTTGAGTGGAAGGCGTGAGATGTAGACAGTCGGCGGCAGGTCTTTGCTTCCCGCTCAAGGCGTTGTTGTAACTCATCAACAGCGTTTACAGGCCCCGACACGACACATTGAGACGGCCCGTTGATTGCGGCCAGCGAAATCTCCTGATCGAGATAGGGCTGAAGCTCATCTTCCGAAATGAACACTGCGAGCATGGCTCCGCGCGGCAATTGCTGCATTAATCGCGCTCGCGCAGCAACAATCGCAAGAGCGTCTTCCAGCGAGAAGACCCCCGCCAGACACGCAGCGACATACTCGCCGATGCTGTGACCGATCATCGCCTGTGGAGTAAGGCCCCAGGACTGATAGAGCTTCGATAAGGCGTATTCGATGACGAATAGCGAAGGCTGAGTCAAAAATGTCTGATCAATTTTTTCCTTTGCCGCATCGAATTGTCCATCTGCCGGGAAAAGGATTTGACGCAGGTCCAGCCCCAGTTGCGGGCCGAGGATTTCCGAGCACAGGTCAACCTGCTGACGAAATACCGGATCAAGGTTGTAGATTTCCCGGCCCATATTTACGTGCTGCGCGCCCTGACCCGGAAACATAAAGGCGATTGAGAGGTTCTCAGTCTGATTTGAAGACCTGTAAACCTGCTTCATATCCTGCGATTCAAAAGCCTCAATAGCATCATTAACGGTGCTGCACACGGCATAACGGCGGTGGCTGAAAGCCCTTCGTCCCACCTGAAGCGTATAAGCAATATCGGCTATATTTGAATCTTTATTCTCCCTCAAATATTCGACCAGATTCCCTGCTCTGTTCTCAAGCGCGGTTTCGGTCTTTGCTGAAAGCACAAGCAGATGAAACGGACGGCAACTTTCAAAACCGGCGATATCGGGAGCCTCCTCCAAAACGACATGAGCATTCGTTCCTCCGATTCCGAACGAACTGACTCCTGCACGGCGCGGTGTGCTATCAGTCTCCCAGCGTGCGAGACTCGCATTCACATAAAACGGGCTGTTTGCAAAATCTATCCGGGGATTCGGTTCTTTGAAATGGAGGCTCGGCACAAGTTTTTTTTCTTTCAGCATCAAAACGGTCTTGATAACGCCGGTCACACCGGCAGCCGTGTCGAGGTGCCCCACATTTGTTTTAACTGAACCGATAGCGCAAAAACCTTTCTTTTGCGTGCTCGCGCGGAATGCCTGCGTAAGACCCGCAACTTCGATTGGGTCGCCCAGTTCTGTTCCCGTCCCGTGAGCCTCGACAAATGTGACGGTCTCAGGGTTGACTTCTCCTATTCTTAAAGCATCCCTGATGACCCGCGCCTGACCATCAACGCTTGGAGCCGTGTAGCCAACTCGCTGCGAGCCGTCATTGTTGATGGCCGAGCCTTTGATCACAGCGTGAATGTGATCGCCGCCTGTCAGCGCGTCTTCGAGCCGCTTCAAAACCACTATTGCCGCTCCGCTTCCGCCAACGGTGCCTTTGGCGCTGGCGTCGAAGGCGCGACAATGACCGTCCGGGGAAGCGATGCCGCCCTCCTGATAAAGATAGCCTCGCCTTTGTTGCGCGGATACAGAAACGCCGCCCCCAAGCGCCATATCACACGAGCCGCTGAGCAACCCCTGGCAGGCCAGATGGATTGCAACAAGCGATGTTGAACAGAAGGTTTGAATTGTCAGGCTCGGCCCTTTGAGATTCAGTTCGTATGAGATGCGTGTTGTCAGATGATCCTTCTCGCTCATTATCGTAGCAAGGACACTGCTTACAGACCTCAACAAGTCTCGGCTTGCAAAGACCTTCGATGAATAAGAGTTCAGCCCCGACCCTGCATAAAGTCCGACAAGCCCTTCCACCGATTCGGGATCATGCCCCGCGTTTTCTAAAGCCTCCCATGCGCATTCAAGAAATATTCTATGCTGGGGGTCCATGGCCGTGGCTTCTTCGGGCAGAATGCCAAAGAAGGCCGCGTCAAACAGGTCAATGTCATTGAGCGCCCCGCGCGACCTGACATAGTTCGGATTACGCAGAAGCTCAGGATTTATTCCGGCGGCCTCCAACTCTGCAATCGTAAAGGACGAGATGCATTCAACGCCCTGCTGCAAATTCTGCCAGAACTTTTCAACATTCCGAGCGCCGGGGAAACGACCTGCCATACCGATTATCGCTATCTCCAGACCGTTTGCGTTTTTTAAGATTTCAGAGATGTCCATTCTATAACCTTTACACGTTGCGAAGAGTTTGTCTCAACCGTTGGAATCTCTTCTTGCCCGCCTCCAGACTCTCATCACGCTTTTCGGACTGGGGCGAACTCAAACTGTCGCCTGCGTCCTGTTCAAGGTGGCGCGCCAACGCGCTGACACTCGGATATTGAAAGAGGTCAACTATTGAAATGCTCATGTTCAGCACTTCCTGTAGTTTTTTGTGCACACGGACTGCAAGAAGCGAGTGACCACCGAGGTCGAAAAAGTTATCATTCAGCCCAACCTTTTCTACCTTGAGAATTTCCTGCCAAACTTGAGCAATCACCTGCTCAAAACGTGTTTGCGGGGCCAGATACGCTAACCCGGTATTGCCCGCCGGGAGCGGAAGCGCCCGCCGGTCAATCTTGCCGTTTGGCGTTTGCGGCAATACGCTCAACGGAATGAAAATTGACGGGATCATGTATTCCGGCAATCTGATTCTCAAAAAGTCTCGCAGCATGGCCGGGGCGGATTCATGGTCTTCATCCAGAACCGCGTATGCAACTATCCGCTTATCACCCGACTCGTCGTCAGCGACTAGGGCAACCGCGTCTTTTACTCTTTCGTGCTGGCGCAGGGCTTCTTCAATTTCTCTCAGCTCGATCCTGAACCCACGGACCTTTACCTGATTATCGAGGCGGCCAAGGAAGTCTACATTGCCATCCGACCTGTAGCGAGCCAGATCCCCAGTCTTATATAATCGACTGCCCGGCTTCCGGCTGAATGGGTTTGGAATGAATTTATCTGCCGTAAGATCCGAGCAGTTCAAATATCCGTAAGCGAGGCCAACTCCCGCAATGTGAAGCTCTCCGACCACTCCAACCGGTACAGGCGATAGATTCGAGTCTAATACGTAGACCTTCGTGTTTTCGATGGGCCGCCCTATTTCAGGCTTGCGATCCGGGTTCTCGCTCCGGGCCACGGTTGACCACACGGTGGCTTCGGTCGGGCCGTAGGCATTGAAAAAGCTGCGCCCTTTCGACCATCGCGAGACCAGATCCGCCGATACATCCTCTCCCGCAACTATGAGCGTTTGAAGCGAAGGAAGCTTTTCTTCATCAAGCGCGGCAAGCGTAGACGGAGGAAGCGTTATGTTTGTGATTGATTGCTCTTTCAACAGGCGAGTGAAATCAGGGCCGGGCAACAGGGACTCACGCGGCGCAAAACATAGCGTTGCGCCGTGGCAGAGGGCCATCACTATCTCGAAAATCGAAGCGTCGAAACTGAGCGACGCGAACTGTAGAACCCTATCTTTAACACCGGGGCCGAATGCGCGATCCTGAGCAAACGGAAGATTGCATAATCCCCTGTGATTGACGAGCGTCCCTTTCGGCTTTCCCGTGGAACCCGATGTGTAAATAATATAGGCCACATCGTCAGGCGCGCTTCCGACGACCGGCGGTTGCGAGCCACGCGCATAACTCGCCTTCCAATCGGCATCAAGGCAAAACCGGCGAAAGCCCTGATTCGGGATCTTCTCCATCAGCTTTTGTTCGGTCAGCACCAGATTCAGATGAGAGTCTCCAAACATGAAGGCCAGCCGCTCGGCAGGGTATCTCGGCTCTATCGGCACAAATGCGCCGCCCGACTTGAAGATTGCCAGTATTGACAGGGCCACAAGCGGGGATTGCTCCAGGCAGACCCCGACATTACAGTTCGGACCTGCGCCCAGAGTCAGCAAACGACCTGCCAGATCATTCGCCTTGCTATCAAGCTCACCATAAGTCAGGTGCTCTTCTTTAAAGACAAGCGCTATGGTGTCGGGCCTCAGCCGCGCGTGGCCTTCAAACAGATCATGCGCGCACAGATGGCTCGGATAATCCGCCGCGCTGTCGTTCCATTCGTAAAGGATAGAGTGTTGCTCCGGCACACTCAGAACAGAGATTGATGAGACGCGCCGATCCGGTGCCTTGATGACTGTTTCCAGCAAAGACCTGAGATGACTGAGCATTCGTGTTATCGTCGTCGCCTCGAACAAATCCGTGCTGTATTCCAACGTCGCAGAGATTCTGTTATTGCGCTCGACTAATATCAGCGTCAAATCATACTTGGCTGTGCCGCGCTCAGTGCCGAGAGATTCCATCCTTAATTCCCGGACCTGCGCTGCGGTTCCCGTGATGGATTGAAAGATGAGTGCTATCTGAAAAAAAGGCGTGTGGCTGAGGTTACGCACAGGCTGCACTGCCTGTACAAGTTTCTCGAAAGGCACGTCCCGATGAGCATAAGCCTCTACTGATGTCTCTCGAACCCGGGCCAGCAGGCTACGGAAAGTAAGATTGCCTTCCAGTTGTGTGCGAAGTACAAGCGTGTCAACGAAGAACCCTATCAGGTTTTCTGTCTCAGGATAATTCCGATTAGAGGTGACGGTTCCCACACAGATGTCTTCCTGCTGTGTGTATCGGTAAAGCAGGGCTTTGAAACCGGCAAGCAAAGTCATAAACAGCGTTGCCTTCTCATGCTGTCCCAGTTCTTTCAGTCTTTCTCCAACTTCATCGGAAAGCACGAGCGACCGGCTTGCTCCGCGAAAAGATTTGATAGCGGGTCTTGGGAAGTCTGTCTGTAATTCCAGAACAGGCGGACAATTGGCCAACTGCTTTTTCCAATAACTCAATTGCTGATCGAGAGATTCGCTTTGCAACCACTTCTGCTGCCATTCGGCAAAGTCTGCATATTGAATTTCCAACTCCGGCAGCGGCGTTGTCTCTCCGTTTGAATAAGTCCGGTAAAGCGACTGCATCTCCCCTATCAATATTTCGGCAGAACGGGCATCGGATGCGATGTGGTGCATGGTAAACAACAAGACGCACTCCTGCTGCCGGAGTCTCAGCAAACGCGCGCGGATCACAGGCCCTGCTGCGAGGTCGAAAGGCTGCCGGGCCTCCAGACTGGCCAGTCGCCTCACCTGTCTTTGCTGTTCAATTGGCGGCAGTTCGCTCAGGTCTACAACAGGCATTGATATGGGATTACAGGGCGAGATGATCTGAACAGGCTCTCCCAAAGTTGCGTCGAAAACGGTTCGCAATATGCAATGGCGTCGTGTTGTTTCCGTCAGGCACTGCGTTATCGTGGAGGGGCTTAACGGTCCGGTTAACCTGATTGCTCTGGCGATGTTGTAGACAGATGTCTCAGGGTCGGCTTGCTGTATAAACCAGAGTCGCTGCTGTGCATATGAAAGCGGAGTCGGTCCCTGCCCCTCGCGCCTGACTATTGGAGGCCGGGCCGGGGCTACGACCATCTCGCGACGCAATCGCTTTTCAAGCAACAGGCGTTTTGCCGGTGAAAGACTCGACCAGCGATCTGAAAGATCATCTGTAGACATTTTTAGTATTGGTAAAGATATACGATGAAAGAAGGCATCATTTTGCACACGATGCCCCGGATTGAGACAGCAACTATTAGCGTTAAATTACGGGCGCAAACAGACCGGATCTCATCTTGAGAAGCCTGCCTGTTTTCCGGTTCAATTTGTTAGTGACTTAACTGTTGCGTAAAGCTCGGTAAAGGTGTCTGAAACCTGCGCCTTGCTTTCAAGCGGACGGCCTATCAATTGACCTATCATCTTTCTCATCTTCGAGTGAACCTTTTCAGTTCCGAAGCCCAGCTCAGGGCTGTAAGCTCCAAACTCTTCCTGATCCGACACGCGATTAGTGAGAAGCGCAACCGGGTGCTTGACCTTCTTTTTGTCCATCAACCATAAGTAGAGCACCTTGATCGCCTGTAACCGCTCGATGTCAGGATTGTCGGAATTATCGAGCATTTTTTTTGCGTAGGAGTAAAACCCGCTGGCGTGCCTCGCTTCGTCGGCAGAGAGGTTTTTTGCGATGAGCTTGAGGACCGGCTCTTCGACGACGCTTGACAGCCCCAAATAGAGCGAAGACGCCTCGATCTCTGATAAGACATTCATCACAAGAGTTCCCATCTGTGAATCCATGAACGGATGCGTCTTTCTTCCTTCAATCAGAAAATCCGCATCAAAGGTCTGGCCAGCTTCCTTGAGCCACCGCATCAGCACCTGAGGATGTTTGGTTTCTTCGTACAACCAGACCGTGATCCACTGGGTAAAATCCACGTCGCCTGTGAATGCCTGAAAGAATCTGTGCGTTGCCGACCATGTAGTCAGTTCCGCAAATGCTATTTCAGTGACAAGATTTACCAGGCTTGGAGTGATCCTGCTTTTGTCTATGTTCAACCATGGAATCTCCGACATCTTCCACCTTACCGTCTCGGCATCATAAAAGAGGCGATAATAAATGGCGCTCTCCAGGATGTCGGCATCCGCGCTCAGCCCCGCAATCGCAGTCGGCGGCGCGGTAATTTCTGCAATGTTGTTGTCCTTCATATATCCCTCCGATTCGTGTCTGTGCCGATACGCATTACAGATCGGCTGAGCTTTGGAGCCGGGCCTGTCAAACCCGCCTCCGGTTTGTCATATAGTATCGCTTACCCGATCAGTAGGCAAACTTACGACAGTCGATTTTACAATGGAGTCCTCTTGATTGCATCTGTCGGGCAATTTATAGCGGCGGCCTCGCACAGATCGACTTCCATCTGGTTACGAGGCTGCCGGATTATAGCGATACCGGAACTATCCACATGAAATACGCACGGAGCAATTGAGGAGCAGGATGCACAAAGTATGCAATCCTGCGAATTGACCGTGTAAATCCACTGGGGATTCTTTTCTTCTTCCGCTTCGGCCATATTCCCTCCTTTCTGCTGAAGCTCACCAGTTCTTCGATTGCCTTATAGGCGCAAACCATATTTTACGGAACGACGATTCGTAAGCGGTGCCTGAGTTTAGCAAAAAAGCCTAAGCGATGAACTTTCTGAGAATCAGCGAAGAGTTGTATCCGCCAAAACCATATGCATTATTCATCGCTACATCCACATTGCACTCCCTCGCCTTGTTCGGCACATAATCGAGATCACACTCCGGATCGGCTTCTTCTAAATTCATTGTTGGCGGTATCCTGTCATTATACACCGCAAGCGCGCATGCGCCCGCTTCAATGGCCGAGGCCGCCCCCATTGTGTGCCCCAGCATCGACTTTATAGAACTGACCGGCTTTGTGTAAGCTCCTTCCTTAAAGACTCGCTTTATGGCCACAGTCTCCAGTCGGTCATTGACCGGTGTCCCCGTACCGTGCGCGCTTATATAGCTGACATCGTCTGTCTTCAGCCCGCTCACGGCCAATCCTTTCTCCATAGCGCGTGCTGCCCCTTCTCCCTCCGGATGCGGCGCGGTGATATGATAAGCATCGCACGACAGACCATACCCTCCTATCTCTGCGTATATCCTCGCGCCTCGCTTCATGGCTCGCTCTACAGTCTCCAGCACGAGCACTGCCGCTCCCTCGCCCGGTATCATGCCTTTCCTGTTGCGGTCAAAGGGCTGGCACACTTCTGGCGCAATTGCTCCGAGCCGCGCAAATCCCGTGAAGATCACCCGCGAGAAAGTCTCTGTGCCTCCTGCCAGCATCACCTCTGCACGTCTTGACCTCACAACATCGAATGCCTGCGCGATGGCGTAATTGCCTGCCGCGCAAGCTCCGGCAATCATCAGATTGATCCCTGAAAGAGAAAACTCGCTGGCCACGTGACCAGAGATGACATGGCACGAGTAGCGAGAGATGAATCCGCCTCCCTCTCTCTCCATTTCTCCCCCTACAAAGCTGTCGTCGAATCGGTCTATCTCTTGTTGCTCGCCCGTTGTTGTGCCAATGGAAACGCCGACTCGATCAGGATTGATGGTCGTCAGATCGAAAGAAGCGTCCTGTAGGGCGAGTCTCGCGGCGGCTATGGCGAAATGCGAGGCCCTGCCCATTGCCCTGACATCCTGCTTGAAGACGTGCTGCTGCGCGTCGAAGCCTTTTACTTCTGCTCCGCGATGCACGTTGTAAGCCGATGTGTCGAACAACTCCACATCGGCTATTCCGGTCCGGCCAGCAAGCAGATTGTTCCAGAATTCTTCTTTCCCAACCCCGATAGAGGTGATCGCTCCTATGCCCGTGATTACAATTCTTCTTTCTTTCATCATAATTATTTTCTCTACAGGTGCTCCTGCACCGCTTGTACTGTGTCATCGACGGTGCGGATTCGGCCTAATCTCTCTTCCGGTATTTTGATCTTGAACTGGTACTCAATCTCTACAACAACTTCGAGAATCGAGAGAGAGTCGAGCTTCAGGTCTTCGACATAGGCCGATGTATCCTCAATGGTATCTGCCGAGATTCCCGTGATGTTTGCAATGGAATCTTTTACTGTGTTCAGAATGTGACTTGTGTCCATGTCTTCTCCTTTAAAGGCCGGGAAGGCTCAATAATCAAATCAGGTGTTGGATTGTGATCTGCTGCCTGACAATGTCAATAAGCAGCAAACCGTTTTCGAGAGCAGTTTATTCTCAATGTCTGTTTGAATCAGTCAGTCAGCCTGCTGGTCGCGCATGTTCCGAGTTGCGGCAAAGTCGGTCAGCCTTCGCCCCACCGCGAAAGAATTAGAGAGCAACAGTTTCCATCAAAGCCGACCGAATTTATCAGGCCGTTGCGTATATCGACATTTTTGTTTTCGGCTGTCGCTCCCCTCAGCGGAAACCCCTCTTCGTACTGCTGCAAGTCCTTTATGCCCGGTAGAATCCCCTGCCGCATAGCTTCAATCAGCATTATGACCTGAATACTTCCGGATGCTCCCAGCGCCTCACCCAGAGCCGATTTTGTCGCGGTGATCGGAAGCCCGTCTGTCGCCTCTTTAAATACGCTGGCAATGGCTTCCGCTTCATTCCTGTCAACGTCGATGCTGCCGTTGCCCGATGCGCTCAAGGCATCGATTTCGGACCCCGACAAGGCGGCATCGCTGAGCGCAAGCGCGATTGAGTGCGCAATGCTGTCAATGGCTCTGCGGCGGTCTCGGCCTCTTGAATAATCAAACTTTCTGCCGTGCCCCTTGATTTCCGCGAGCACTCTGGCGTTACGGGCTTCGGCTGTTTCCGTGTCTTCGAGCATGATGAAAGCAGCCCCTTCGGCAAGGGCAAAACCATTACGCCGTGCATCGAATGGAATAGGGAATTCGCCCCCTCCATCTTCCGCTTTGCAAAGAAGGTTTGCCCGATCAAATCCAAAGAACGCTTCAAAACATAGCTCGTCAGCGCCTCCGGCGAGCATTGCATTACTGCGCCCAATAATGATTTGCTCGGCGGCGTATGCAATGGCCTCCAGCCCGGAATTGATCCCTGTCATTATTGTGGAATTTATACCTCTCAGCTTATGCCAGATGGCTGCCTGCCCGGCTGCGGCGTTCAAGACGCTATTGGCGAAGTCCATCGGCCTCACGTACCCAGGGCCTACAGTAAGCCCGCGTCGGTCAAACTCGGCAACCGTATGCATGCATCCGTACATCGTGCCCAGCACAATCCCGACCTCCTCAGAGGCTCGCATATCGAGCGTCCAGCCGCTATTGTCGAGGGCCATCTGTGCCGCAGAAGTAACCATCTGACCTATCCGGTCGAGCGGATTTATGTTCACCTGGCCGAGATATTGTTTGGCATTGAACGAATTAAGCTGCCCGGCTCGCCTGCAACGTATCGCTTCGGTAAGAGAGGTTCCTTCAGACTCAGGAAGTTTTATCGAACTGAGGCCGCTTTTTCCTTCACACATCGCGGCAAACGCCTGAGATGGGGAATCGCCCAGAGAGGTGATTATTCCATAACCCGTTATGACGACTTTTCGCCTGCTTGATTTCATGATTCATGCCTCGCAATTCTAAAGTATTAGTGAACAGTTATAGCGGCTTCCTCTTATTGCGGAATTCTGCCCCTTACCGGAGTCAGACCTGTTCATCGAGCAGCCGTTGCGCCTGTTCGTCGGACAAGCCTTCTACCTGCTGCATCATCATCTCCTCTATAACCTGTGCCAGTTGCTCGACTGTAGGCTTTGTAAAGAACTGCCGCAGCGGCAGGTCAATCGAGAATGCCTCACGGGCAAGCGCAACAAGCTGCATCGCGGCGAGCGAGTGCCCGCCTAATTGAAAAAAGTCGTCGTGAATGCTGACCTTCTCAACACCGAGAACTCGACAAAAGTAAGCAGCCGCTTCTTCTTCAATGGAATTGCGAGGAGCAACATAGACTCCCGCTTCCTCTCCTCTCTCTCTTCCTGCCTCCGGTAACCTCTTTCGATCTATCTTCCCGTTCGCGTTCAACGGCATCTTCTCCATCACCACTATCACGCTCGGCACCATATACTCCACCATCCTCTCTTTCAGCCTCCCCCTTATCTCCCACCCTGTCACTCCCTTCCTCCCCTCCATCTCCACATATCCCACCAGCTTCTTCTCTCCTCCTTCTCCCTCTCTCATCTCCACTATCGCTTCTCTCACTCCTTCCTCCTTCATCATCTCCCTCTCTATCTCTCCCATCTCTATCCTGTATCCCCTCAGCTTTACCTGCTTGTCCTTCCTCCCTATGTACTCTATCTCTCCTCCTCCCCTCCTCCTTACTATGTCTCCTGTCTTGTACAACCTCTCCCCTTCCTTCCCGCTTATCCAGTCCGGCACATAACTTTCCCCTGTCTTCTCTCCCTCCCCCTTATATCCTCTCCCTACTCCTTTCCCTCCTACATACAACTCCCCCTCCATCCCTTCTCCCACCTCTTCTTTCTCCTCGTCCACCACATACATCCTCATATTCCCTATCGCTCTTCCTATCGTCGTCCTCTCCTCCTCTTCCTCTTCCTCCTTTATCACTCCGTGCGTCACATCATCGCTACACTCCGTCGGCCCGTAGGCGTTCATCAGCTTTATCTCTTTCTTCTCCCTTCTCCACCTCCTGCTCAACTCCACCTTTAATTCCTCTCCTGTCGCTATCATCCACCTCAGACTTCTCATCCCACTTTCTCTTCCTTCTCTCCCTTCTTCTTCCTTCATCACTGCCTGCAACATCGTCGGCACCGTCTCGGCCACGGTCACCCCTTCCCGTCTTATCATCTCCACCATCGCTCGCGGCTCTTTTGCCTCCTCCTCGTCTGCTATCACCACCTTTGCTCCCACCAACAGCCCCACCAGCATCTGCCATACCGATATGTCGAAGCTCTGCGACGCCGTCTGCGCTATTACGTCCTCCCTGCTCAGTTGCAGATCCTCGATCTTCGCGTACAGGTGATTTATCATTCCCCTCTGCTCTATCATCACTCCTTTCGGCTCTCCTGTTGACCCCGACGTGTAGATCACATACGCCAGATTCTCTGCTTCACTATCCGTTTCACACCTCTCGGTTTCTCTCTCCGGGTCTGCCAGTTCTTCGATTGTCATTATCTGCGGATACTGCTCGACATCGCGCTCTTCGAGCGTTTGCTGCAACTCTGCCAGCAGGTCGCTGGCCCGCGCAAGCAGGTCCGATGAGATCAACACTGCCGAACACCCGCTTCCTGCGATGATACGGCAGAGCCGCGAAGGAGGTGAGAATGGATCGAGTGGAAGGTAGGCTGCCCCTGCTCGCAGTACGCCCAGAACACAGGCCAGAAAATCAAGGCTGCGTAGCGAGTAGATAGCGACAAGCTTTTCCTGAAAGATGCCGAGCGAGGCCATATGAGAGGCCAACAGGTCGGCGCGGCGACTGAGTTGAGAGTAAGACAGGCAGCCGTCTGCGGCTGTGACGGCGATGCGGTCGGGCGAGGTCTCAACCTGTGAGTGGAACAATTCCCGGTATGTGCGGTCAACCGGGTACGGCCTGCTCGTCTCGTTATAGTCGAACAGTAGTTGCTTCCTCTGCTGATCGGTGATCAGGCTTGCTTCAGAGACCCTGCGCGTAATGTTTTGAAGCAGCCAGTCGGACAGGATAAGGTAGTGGCCGATGATACGTTTTATTGTCTGCTTGCGAAAGAGAACTGAGTTGTACTTCACAATTCCTGATATTACTTCGCCTCTACAGGTAAAGATTAATGACAAAGGGATGTTGAGGCTCTCTGATGCGCTTGTTTCGTGTATGCCCGCAGACGAAATCACCACATCCAAAGCTGGCAATCGGGTTCGGCCCTGTGTGATACCAAGCAGGTGTAGAATTTTCTCGAAAGGGTAATCCTGATTGCTGTAGGCTTCAAGCACAATCTGCTTCATATCAAGCAGGCAATCTCTAAACGTTGAATCGCCCGTGACCTTTGTGCGCAATGGTACAAGGATGTTTTTTGAATCTCCCGCCTTATAGAGCGGGGAGCCGATGATAATATCTTCATTATTAGTATATTTGTATGCAAGCACGGTGAAAGCCGAGGCAAGCGCAACATAGATGGAAAGCTCTGATCCTTTGGTCAGTTTGATTAGTTTCTGAGTAGCCTCCGCTGGAAGGTCAAATTCGAGAACCTCAAATTCGCCTGACTGGGGAGATGGCTTTGCGGACTCTTTAAACAAAGGGGCTTCCGGCAGATTGCCCGACAGTTTGTTTATCCAGTACAGTTGTTGCGAAAGAAGCTCGTCAGAGGATGCATCCTGATGATGGTCTATCTGGCTCATATAGAATTCTCTTTCAAGGCAATGACTTGAATACCTTGTCGAAGTCGATTTGACAAATTATCGCTCCTGATCGATCAAAGGGCGAAATCAAAGGTCAACTCTTTCTCCATGTCTTGAATTTTTTGCCGTTGAGCTTCAAGGGACCAGATTTCGCATCGGCTCAACGGGGTGTTGGCGTCATCTAAAAAGGTATCGACGACTTGAAGGAAATGCTGAATTACCTGTTCGCGTTTTTGCTCATTAAAGATGTCACAGTGAAAATCAAATTCCAACAAGACCTTGTTAAACGAATTCAGACTGTGTACATGAAGTCCGAGGCTTTCAGTGCCGTGATCGGGATGCAGCCATTCCACCTCGACACGGCCTCCCTGAAAATCAGGATAATCAACCGTTATGTAGTTGAATACGACTTCATATGCGCGCTGTTGTACAGAGTTAGGAACACTGTATACGGCATTCCTGAAAGCTCTCAACTGCTCCACGCCTATCTTTTCAAGCAGACTTGAGAAAGTCTCTTTCTCTTCGATGCAGACCTGCACGGGAACGAATTGAACAAACAGTCCTATTGTCTGCTTCATCCTCGCGTTCTTGCGATTATGCAAGGCAACCCCTATCGAAAACGTTCTTTTGGCGCTTACCCCGTACAGGTATGCGCATAGCAGCGTTAAGAAGATGCTGGACAATGAAGCGCTGAAAGAGATGGATGAGGCTTCGGGTCTTTCAGCGAACGCCCGGAGTCGCTCCTTCCTGTTCTGGTCAAGCTCAACAGTCGTTCGCTTCACTCGGTCCGTTTGCACGTCAGACACCTGTCCATAAAATTGAATCGGTTTTTGTTCCTGCGCGAGCACCTGTTTCCAATACTCTTTAGCGTTTAAGTACCGCTCGGAATCGTGGAGTTTCCGCTCGTAGCTGACATACTCGGAAAAGAGCGGGTAATCCCGCTTGATCTCGTCTAACACATTGTCAGGCCGACCATAAAAGCTCGCCATCCG
This sequence comes from Blastocatellia bacterium, assembly GCA_963804815.1. Lineage (GTDB taxonomy): Bacteria > Acidobacteriota > Blastocatellia > UBA7656 > UBA7656 > DATEKX01. The sequence goes on from CAWDRU010000002.1 coordinate 2,024,023, forward strand.
TTCAAAGGTCAATTCAAGTGACCACGCATCGCAAATCATATGATGCTGGGTCAAATACCAGACGAACCTGCCGGGCGAGGTCTTTATGAGCACAGATTCAAAGAGGCAATCATCAAGCTTCACAGGCTTTTTAATTCTTTCTCTGGCCCACCTCTGCAACTCCGCCCGCGCATCGGGGTGTTCGGAAAAATCTAAAAATTCGACCTCGTAATCCAGACTGTCCAGCACTCTTGCGCAAGGCACGCCGTCCTCTTCTTCGATCACAGTCCGCATAGAATCGCTCGATTCAAGAACCGCATCAAAGGCGGCCTGGAAACGCTGCGGATCTATTTCGCTTTCGATGCTGCAAAGCCCGCCTATCTTGAAAAGAGGCGCGTGCGGGTGGAGCTTCTGCCCCATCCAGAACATCAACTGGTTCCTTGTCAGATTCGATTCCCTGTATATGTCTTCAAGATAATCAGGCTGAGATTTAACAACACGGGGCGATGACCAGAACTCGCCGGACGACGGCGGCAATGCCAATAATCGCTCATTTGGATTGGCGACAACCGCTTCAAGCAGGGCTGCAAAGTTGGCCGCCATCTGTCTGATAGTTGACTCGTCGAACAGAGCTGTGTTGTAGGCGAATGATATTCTTAGCCCATCCGATAGCTCCCAGACCCCCAAGATCAGATCGAGCAAAATGGAATCTTTCTTTGACCCTAAAAGCTCAAGGCTCAAGCCGGGCATCCGCAATGCATCACCCGGTTCGTTGTGGAGGTTGAATTCTACCTGATAAAGCGGATGCACGCCCGGCTTTCGCTCTGCCTTTAAAAACTGTACAGCTTTTTCAAAGGGCACATCCTGATTCGCGTAAGCCTCAAGGCACACTTCCCGAACTTGCGTTAAAAGCTCTATGAAAGTAGGGTTGCCCGCAAGATTCGTCCGCAGCGCGAGGATGTTGATGAAGAAACCTATGAGCTTTTCAACTTCTCGCCGGGTGCGGCCCGCAAGCGGCGACCCGACGATGATATCCTCCTGCCCCGTGTAGCGGTATAGGAATACTTTGAATATTGCGAGCAATGTCATGTAGATCGTAACGCCCTGACTCCGGCTTAATTCTTTGACTGCGTCAAAAATACTTTCGGACGATTTCCAGGCAAAGCTCGCTATCGGAGATGAATCCCGTGTCGGGCGGTCGTGGTCCGCAGGCAAATTAAGCACGGGAGCCGGGTTTCCCAATTGCCTTTTCCAGTAATCGAGTTGTGATTCGAGTTCAGGACTTTCCAACAGATCTCGCTGCCAGCATGCGAAGTCGCCATACTGAATCGGAAGCTCCTTAAGCGGGGAGGGCACGCCAGAGGTAAAGGGAGCGTATAAAGCGGTGATTTCCTGAACGAGCAACGTGATTGACCACCCATCAGAAATAATGTGGTGCTTCATAAACAACATCACATGATCGCGAGGGTTGAGCCGCAGCAGGTGGGCGCGAAGAAGGGGGCCTTTTGATAAATTAAAAGGCCGCCGAAGGTCTTCAAGGATGAGCCTTTTTACGAGGCTCTGCTGTCCGGCTTCACTGAGTTCGGTCAGGTCAAAGATCGCCACACAAAGATTGTCTGGAGCAGAGACGATTTGAATCGGCTTGCCGGATGAGATCGTGAATGTGGTACGTAGAATTTCGTGTCTGCGTATGATCTCGCTCAGAGACTGCTCAAGGCCCGAAATATTGAACGAGCCGTTAAAACGGACAGGGAGCGAAATGTTAAAACTGCAACTGCCGGGCTCCAGTTGATCTATGAACCATAAACGCTGCTGGGCGAATGACAGAGGTAGCCCCATAGCTCGCGCGGCGGGATCAATTCGAGGGATTTGATTATTTGGTTCGCGCCTCATTAAGGTCTCGGTTCGTTGAGCCAGTTGAGCAACAGTTGGAGCCTCAAAAAGAGTTCGCAACGGCACTTCAACCTGAAGCGCTTCGGTCAGGCGCGAGCTTACCTGTGTCGCCAGCAAAGAGTGTCCGCCAAGCTTGAAGAAGTTGTCATGTATCCCTACCTGCTTCAGCCCCAATACTTCTCCCCATATCCTTGTCAACACCTCCTCCACCTCTGTCCTCGCTGCCACATACCCTTCCGCCTTTTCTCCTCTCGCCTCTTCTATCGTCGGCAGCCCCTCTCTATCCACTTTCCCGTTTATCAGCCTCGGCAGCTTCTCCATCTCTATATAGGCTGACGGCACCATCGTTTCCGGCAGGTACTGGCTCAGATATTCCCTCAACTCTGTGTAATCCGTCTTCTCCTTCATCACTGTATATGCGCACAGGTAAGAGTTCCCGCTTGTGTCTACTCGCGCAACGACCACCACATCTTTGATGGCCGGGTGGCGGCGCAGCAGGTCTTCGATCTCTGTAATTTCGACTCTCACGCCTCTTATCTTGACCTGTTGATCTTTCCGGCCCAGGTACTCGAAATTACCGTCCTCCTGCACTCGCCCCAGATCGCCCGTTTTGTGGACTATATCAGCCGGTTTATCGCTGAAGGGGTTTTGAACGAAAACTTCTCTGGTCAACTCCGGCTGGTTGTAATAGCCCAGCGTCCGATAGGGCGTGCGTATATAGATCTCGCCGACCACGCCGGGCGGGCAAGGCAATCTGCTCTCATCTAAAATCATCGCGCGAGCGCCGGGCATCGGTTTGCCGACGGGTATTGACCGCCTTTCTATGTCGCGCGGCTCAACAAAGTATATAAATTTCGCCATCGTGGTCTCGGATGTGCCGTAAAGATTCACAAGCCGGATGCGCTCGCCAACAGTTTCGATCCACTTCTTTACATCCTGCGGCAACAGAGGCTCGCCGGACAGCAGGATATACCTCAGGGCCTGAAAGTTATGACCGTTCAAGCCTTCATTGATCATCGAGCGAAAGATCGAGGGAACGCAATGGATGAGCGTTATAGCCTCCTCGTCAATCCAATCGCTTAGTTTTCGCGGTTCCAGAACTATCTCTTTGCTCTCAGGCACACATACCGTGCCGCCGCTGCACAAGGGGACAAAAATATCTCTTAAAGACCCGTCGAAGGAGAACGGCAGGAGTTGACTCACACGGCTGCCTCGCTCAATCCCAAGCGTTTCAATCTCCCAACGGATGAAATGATCTATTCCTTTGAGCCGCCCGGCTATTGCCTTGGGCATACCGGTCGATCCTGATGTGAAATAGATATAGCTCATATCATCGGGATCGAGGTGAGCAGATTTCCGACGCCTGTCGAAGTTGTAATCAAATTGCTCAACGACCATTTTCCGAGATACTTCATGCGCAAGCGGCTCCATCCCTGTGCAAATTACTTTTGCTGCTTTTTGATTGGCCGAGCATATTTCGTCAATGCGCGGCAAAAGCGATGCCTCTGCTACAAACCACTCTGGCTGCACGATGGAAGCCATTGCCTGAAGCCGTTTGGCCGGAGTTCTCACATCAAGAGGCGCAAAAACGCAGCCTGCTTTGACTATCGCAAGAATTGCCTGTATCACCTCAATCGGATCGGTCAAAAGAATCGCCACAACCGAGCCTTTGACAATATTGGAGGCAAGCAGATAGTTGGCCAGACTGTTTGATCGCGCATCAAGCTCTTCGTATGACAGTTGAATTTTCCGATGGCTGATTGCCACATCGGTTGCGAACTTCTCAACCGCCTGCTCAAACATATCTCGGACATTGTCTTTATTCATAAAAGCGACCGTCCCTGCCCCCTTTTGCGACTATCATCAGAGGGTCTACACAGTCGATCTGTATTTCATTGACGTTTGAGAGCAACAGATGTTTGGCTGCCATGTGCGCCTCTGTGCAGCCGACTATGAACCCGCTCAGACGATATTTGGCTAACCGCGACAGCACAAAGGAACATATCTCGTCGAGGCTGTGATTCTTTTTCACTTCGTAGATCAACGAGTGCAACTGCTCCTGATCTGTTTCATCAGGAAAAACCACATAATCGCTTACAGAAGCCCATCGGGGGTGATTTTGGAATATCTCCATTTTGCGAGTCCCGTTTGAAGAGATCAATAGATGCTTCGACCCTGTTTCGGCAAGTCGATCAATGACCAGATCAACCAGAGATATAACGCGGTCTTTCAGGTGCTGCGGCAGTCTGGGCAACAAGTAGTGAATCGTCACACAACAGATCACAATTCTCGATGCGCCCATATCGAGCAGGCAGGTGAGCGCATCCACCAGCGGGTCTAGCAGGAGATCGTCTCTACCCTTGAAAAACATCTCCGTCCTGTCTGGAAACGTAGGGTCGGAATACATGATCACCACGGGTGATTCCTGTTCTTTGCAGCCCAGATTTACTTCGTATATCGTCTTAATAAATTCTGCCGACGCGAGCGGCCCCATCCCGCCAAGCACTCCAAGGACTTGCTGTTTCGTTTTTCCATTCATCCCTGCACCTTGCTTTTTTGATTCCGAAGATCCGGCCTGCGCGTAATTTCGATCATCTCGAAAGCGGCCACTGCTGGTATTGGCCTCGCGCGATTTGAAGAACGTCACGCTCGACCAGAAGATAGTCCTGCTTTTGCGAGTATAGCCCTTCGGCTCTACGGCGTTCAGCCATCTTATCCTGATGAAAATCTCGAAGCTCGCGATCAAACTGGAGGTTTCCAATTGAGAGAAATCTTACCGCCCCCTGATTGTCGCGGGCTGTAACAACTTCGCCTCTGTTGAAAAGGCTCGGAGAAAACGGGATGTCGATGAACCCTTTTTCAAACCCCGACACGACCCCCTGAGCGATATCGCCTTGCCCGCAATAAATAAGGCTCTCCAGTATGGACTGCACTTCGCGGCGAATGATGTCGCATTCCTGATCTATTCGATCTTTGGATAGCTCTTCAAAGGCTGCTGCCGATATTCCCCGTTTGACCAGATTGATGCCGGAAATGTTGTCTTCCATAGATGCGATTCGCAGGGCTTCGACCGGAGTTTTTAATATCAGCCGGGTTGCGCCAGATAGCGCAGCCGTTATTGAAGAGTTAAAAATCAGATCGGATGCGCGTTCGTAGCTTTCAGGGAATCCGGCCATATACTGATGAAAGACAGTATTAATTTGGATATTTTTGTAACCGAGATTATGAAGCACCTCGCTTGTCATAGGCCGGAGCGTACGAATCGCGGCGATGTCCTGAACCCGATTCCCCTGCTCTGCGTAGCCGAGGCTCAGGCATTTTACTCCCTGGCGAGCGGCCAGCACCGATTCAATTATATTGGAGACAATGGCAAGCGAAGGCGGTATCAGCGTTGCCGTGAGCGTTCCGAAAAATTCCCTGTCCAGTACGATGCCGAAGCGATCATAATAAAGCCCTGTCAGCCGGTCAATATATTGCCACCTCCTGATTGATTGATCCAGAGGGTAGTCTTTGTAGTATGGAATGTTGTAGCAAATCGCGCCGCCTTCAAACGAAGTCACTCCGCCTGCATAGGATATCTCTGCCAGCAGCCGCGCATCGCGCGTGCTGTGCCGCGTTTGCAGCGGAGCGCAAACTTCTTGTATGACTCTGCGCAGTAAAGGCACGCCGTGATTGACTATCGGGAAACCGTTTATCGTCGATTTCGCGCTCGCTTTGCTGTCGATGATTGCTTCTTCAGCCGTCGTATAAGCATTATTGCGTGTCAATGAATCGACCTGATAAGAGAGCACGCGAGCGCCTGCGCTTTTGAAGGCTTTGAAGAGTTTTATCTGCTCATCCACAAGCGCAACGCCACTGCGCGGCTGGAAAAGCATAGGCATGCGCTGAGAGTTCACCTTTGCCTGAAACTCGCTGAATGATGGCTGAGATATAAGGAACGAGGCATTTGCTTCGATGTCTCTTGCGGCATGGCCTGTCTTCCAGTGTTGAAGAACATCGCGGCGGGTTTGCTCATAATAAACCGGATCAAGTTTCTCATCTGTAACGCTTGCCGACAGCCTGCCGCTCACCTGCGCAGATCTTTCCCAAAGTGTCGGACAGTTCATGACCGGATCGACGCCATACAGATCTCTGTCAAGCAACGAAAGAAGCGTGCCTATATCGACGAACTTCACAAATACGCGGCTGAACCCCATCTCGCCGAACTTTCTCTCATATCCGGAGCCATCGCCTATATGAAGATTGCCACCCAGATACCATATCTGCCTGTGAGCCTTGTATTGCTTCATAAACTCAGGGAATTCCCGCAAGTAGTAGGATGCGTGGCCATCCATGCAGGAGATCATCACAACATTGCTGAACGCCGCCATGCTGAAGAAATCTTCCAGCCTGTTATGGATTCCCAGATAACAGACCCTGTATCCTTTCATCGCCAGACCCTGACGCAGAATCGTCAGACCAACAGAATGCGAATCTCCCCCGATGCCGCCAAGCACGACGCCATGCCCGATGCCATCACTCATTGTTTTGCTCCTGACGGGCCTGTCATCACATCAGATCCGAAGAGGAAAGCGGGAGACCGAGTACCAGAGTCAATTGAGACTTGGCAGCTTGAACAATTCGACGGCAATACCGAAGGTTAGAACTATCAGCAGCAGGTCATCTTCAAAAGGCAGGTTAAGCCTGAAGCCTTTTTCCGAGTAGCGCGTCTTGAGACCTTCAATAACGTCCGGGTCGAAGTATCCCTGTCTTTTGATTAGATCGTATGAGAGCAAATCGTTGATCCATTCGTCGCGCTGGAGAAGCAGAAGAGGGGTGCCCGGAGCCTGAAAGCCGAACTTCTCCCGGTTGATGACGTTCTCCGGTATGAAATTGGCCGCAACCTTCTTGAGAATATATTTCTCGTTGAACCCGTTGAGCTTCAGGTCCGGAGGAATCTGCTTTGCAAACTCCACGAGGTCCTGATCCAGAAACGGGTAACGCGCCTCGACAGAATTGGCCAGCGCCATCTTATCACCGTGATCGCATATCAGGTGGTCCGACAGCCTGAGCTTGAAATCCAGGTAAGACCTCTTATGCAAAACAGACCGGCCTTTAAGCCTCTCTTTATTTATCAGATCGAAGTTCAGGCAATTGAATTGATTGAACTCTTCTTTCATCTTATCCGAATAGAGACTGGTTTTGATCTCCGAAAAAGCATAATGGTTCTTCTCGTAAAAAAGATCCTTGTCGCCCCAGAGTGATTCTCTTAGTTGCTCTTCAAGCATCTCTGACAAATCATATTTGCCGTTCCCGTTTTGCCGGACGCGGTCGAACTTGTAGCCGACGTAGCCTGCGAATAACTCGTCGGCTCCCTCCCCGCTCAATATCACATTGGCCCCGTGGTTGTTTGCCGCCTCGGAAAGCGCGAGACAGCAGGTATTATATGTCTCCTTTACAGGGCATTCCGAATGATAGATCATCTTCGATAATCGCGTTGAAACGTCCGAGACATCAAAAACGATCTCATGATGAGAGGTGCCCACAAAACTGGCGACCATGCGCTGATACTTAGACTCGCAGATTCTTGAGTCAGTGAAAGCTATCGAGAACGCCTGCCTGTAGGCATCGCTCGGCTCTGCATTTATTATCGCCGCAATCAGTGATGAATCGAGTCCGCCGCTGAGGTAAAATCCGACAGGCACATCAGCCTGCAACCGATACTTTACAGCCCTGATCAGCAGTTCCTTTAATCTCTCGACATAATAGCTTTCCGATTCCCGTTGCCGGTCATCCACTTCGCGCGGATAGTCGAGATCCCAATATTCGATATCTTTCATATCGTCGTGACTGAGCGTTATGTAATGACCGCTCCTGAGACTGCTGATTCCTTTAAAGAGTGTCCTCGGACTGACAAGTCCCGGCAATGACAGCACCTGATCCAGTCCCGTCAGATCGACTTCCGCGCGCACTCTGGGGTGCTCAAGGATGGCTTTGATCTCTGAGCCGAAGATGATCAAACCGTCTCTGACCGTATAGTAAAGCGGGTTGATGCCGAAATGATCTCTTGCCAGATAAATTCTCTTCTGCTTGCTGTCGTATAGCACGAACGCAAACTGGCCGTTGATCATGTTGAGAAAATTCAGGCCGTAGTCTTCATACAGGTGAACGAGCACTTCGACATCGCTGTTTGTGTAGAAGCTATGCCCTCTTTCTATGGCCGCCTGCCTCAATTCTCTATAGTTGTAAATCTCACCGTTGCAGATTAAGACGACAGTTCCATCCTCGTTGAAGATCGGCTGATCGCCCGTTTCAAGATCTATGATGCTCAACCTTCGGAAACCGAGCGCGACTTTTTCATCCGTGTAGTAACCGGATGAATCGGGACCGCGATGAATCAGTTTATCGGTCATTCGGACGAGCACATCTTTATTGATGCGGCGCTCATCTCTCATATCCATATAGCCTGCAATCCCACACATCTTCTCAGTTATCCTCGCTTCTGTTTTTATCGCGTGCCGTCATATCAAAAAGTCTTTGGAACAAGTCAGGGGCGTGACAATCTACTCGATCTCGTCGTTGAAATCCTCGATCCAGCGACGCCTTTCGTCAGCTTGGCTCAGAGAGATGTTCTTTATTCTCTCATTCGGGTCTGCGACAATGCGTTCGAGCAACGTCTTGTAGTGCTCCAACATTTTCGAGATCGTGCCTGCCTCAAACAGGTCCGTGTTATAAACCATTGTTCCATACAGTTCGTCCCTGGCTTCCGACATTGAAAGAGAGAGGTCGAACTTTGATGTGCCGACATCGGCTCCGATGCCGCTCAGCTTCAGACCGGGCAAATCCAAAGTCTGCTTCGGAACATTTTGCAGCATGAACATTACTTGAAACAGCGGCGTCTGCGATATATCTCTATCGAGTTGAAGTTCCTCGACAAGTTTTTCAAATGGAAGGTCCTGATGACCATATGCTCCCAGTGTCACCTCGCGCACATCCTTGAGGATCTCCCGGAATGACGGATTGCCTTGAATTTTTATCCGCAGCGCCAGCGTGTTGATGAAAAACCCGATCAGCTTTTCAATCTCAGGTCGATACCTTCCCGCAATGGGTATTCCTACGGTGATGTCGTCCTGACCCGAATAGCGGCTGAGCAGGATTTGAAACGCTCCCAGTAAAAGCATGAACGTTGTCACGCCCTCGTCCTGACATAACGTTTTGAGCGACTGGGTGAGCGATTTTGGGATGTAAAGCGCCGCTCTTGCGCCGCGATAACTTTGATAGGCGGGACGCGGTCGGTCGGTCGGCAGTTTCAACATCGGCGGATTTTCCGGAAACTGCCGCTTCCAATATGATAACTGCGCTTCGAGCGTCTCACCCTCAAGCCAGTTGCGCTGCCAGACGGCAAAATCGGCATACTGTATCGGAAGCTCCTCAAGCGACGAGGCTTCTCCGCTGTAAAACGATTCATAGAGCGCGCCAAGCTCCTGCACGAAAATGCCCGTTGACCACGCATCGAAGATAATATGATGTGTCAAAAATATTACAAAGTGCTCGGCCCCGTTCAGCCGCATCAGCCTTGTCTGCAAAAGTGGCCCTGCCGCGAGGTTGATCGGTTGTCTGGCAACTTCTCTCACCAGCCGTCTTGCCAGCAGATCCCGTTCCTCGCCCTTGAAATTTTCGAGGTCAATCACAGGTAAGTCACAAAGCGTTGGCAAGGTGATGATTTGAACGGGTTTTCCGCCCGGCGAAATAAATTTCGTGCGCAAACATTCGTGCCGACGGGTGATCTCATTCACAGCCTGCACAAGGGCAGGCAGGTTGAGTTGCCCGGTCAGTCCAAGTGTCCCGGAGACATTGTAGGCAGGGCTGTTCGGCTCTAACTGGTCGAGGAACCAGAGCCGATGTTGAGAAAACGACAGGGGCGCAGGAGCTTCAACAACTCGACGCACAAGAGCTTGCCTTTGAGGCGGCCTGATGGCCTCGCCTCGCAGCCGTTTTTCGAGCAGCGCGCGTCTTTCAGCAGAAAGCCCTTCGAGCCGATGTGTCAGCTTCGATCTCTTTGCGGCAAGTGCATTCGTTTTATCCGTTGTCATTGGCTGTTTTGCAACTGCCGCCTTTTCGGCAGGCAGCTTGCCCGTCTGTCCGCCTGCCACTGCATTTGATCTGCTGCGCTCTATCTCACACAAAACCGGAATCGCTGATAGTGGTTGATCCGGGTTGGCAGCCACGGCTTCAAGCAGTGTGATAAACCTGTCTGTGACTCGGCTGATTGTGGCCTCCGAGAAGAGGTCCGCGCAATATTGGAGATGACCCGCAAGCCTGTCGGAATCTTCTGACAGGAATAGAGTCAAATCGAAGTTCGCTCTTTCCTGCGCCGCCCGTGCATACCTGCTCAGCGCAAGTCCGGGCAACCTTAACGCCGAACGAGGCGTGTTCTGGAGTACGAACATGACTTGAAACAGTGGCGTACGATTCGCGAGCCGCTCTGGCCTGATCTGTTCTATCAATTTTTCAAACGGGATGTCCTGATGGTTATATGCCTCCAGCGTCACCTCGCGAACGCGATGGACGAGTTCGCGGAATGTAGGGTCACCCGACAGGTCTGTTCTAAGGGCAAGGTTGTTGACGAAGAAACCGATCAACCCTTCAAGATCGGCATGCCTTCGATTCGCGACGAAGGTTCCTACGCTGACATCCTCCTGCCCTGAAAGGCGCGATAGCAGCGCCTTGAATGCGGCCAGCAATGTTGCGAACAGGGTTGCGCCCTCTCTGCGGCCCAGTGCTTTGAGCGCCCCTGTCAGATCGGGCGAAAGCGAGAGCGTCTGCTGTGCGCCCCTGAATGTCTGAGCAGTCGGCCTCGGCCAATCCGTCGGCAAAGCTAGAAAAGGCGTGTGGTCCAGATTGGACTTCCAATAATTAACCTGTCTGTCAAGCACCTCGCCTTGTATCCATTCACGTTGCCAGCAGGCGAAATCGGCATACTGAACCGGAGGTGACGCAAGCCTCGATGGCTTTCCTGTTGACAGGTCTTCGTATAACGATATGAGCTCGCGTGTAAAAATGCTGGTTGACCAGCCATCGAAAACGATGTGATGCATCGTCAGGAAAAGCGCGTGCTCGGCTTCGGCGAGCTTTACCGATATGACCTGCCAGATCGGCGCGCTTGAAAGATCGAAACCTCGTCCGGATGCTTCGGCGGCTAATCTTTGGCCGAGGCGATCTGCTTCCGGCACCGATAACCCTTCCAAATCCACCAGAGGCATACGGAATTTCACGTCCGCATCGATTGATTGGATCGGACGGCCATTGATTGCATGGAAAGAGGTTCTTAATATTTCATGGCGCTGCCCGATTATCCGGAAGCTTTGCTCAAGCGCGGCGACATTTACGTCCCCTGAAAGACGCAACCCGTTAAAAATGTTATAGGCAGGGCTGCCAGGGTCCAATTGATCAAGCAGCCACTGGCGCTCCTGAGAGAAAGAAAGCGGTAGGGCTTTATCTCTGGAGACCCGCGCGAGAGCAGGCATTTCCAACCCGCCTTGTGACCTGACGATCTTCTCAAGCGATTGCGCCAGTCCGGCCACTGTGGGCGATTCAAAAATATATCTGAGCGGCAAGTCTGCTTTGAATCTTTTTCGGATACGGCTTATGACCTGCGTGGCCAGCAGGGAGTGGCCTCCGATTTCAAAAAAGTTATCATTGACACAAACGCTATCCCTGCCCAGTACCTCTGACCAGATCGCAAGCAGCACTTCTTCGACGGGTGTCAGTTCACCCACATCAGTCTTTATAGCTTCGCTTTCGGTTCGAGGGACAGATAGAAGCGCCTGCCGATCCGGCTTGCCGTTGGCCGTGAGCGGTATCTCCGCCATATTCACAAAGGCGGAGGGAATCATATAAATCGGCAGGCGTTGCTTCAGATAATTCCACAACTCGGAGCTTGCGATTTGCTTATCGTCGCGCGCAACGACATATGCAATCAGCGTCTCGCTGCCTCTTCTGCCGTTGTCTATGATCAGGGCGCAATCACGCACAAAGGGATGGCTGCGCAGGGATGCCTCGACTTCGCCCAACTCGATACGAAGGCCGCGTATCTTCACCTGTTGGTCGGCGCGGCCAAGCAGCTCGACATTACCGTCAGGCAGGTAACGTCCGAGATCGCCCGTCTTATACATCCGGTCATCGTCATTTCTCGTGTGAGGGTTCCTGATGAATCGTTCTTTATTCAAAGTCTCATCACCCAGATAGCCGCGACACAGATAAGGCGTGCGAATATATATTTCTCCCAGTTCGCCGACCCCGGCAAGTTTCTGCGCAGTGTTGAGCACCAGCAATTGGACATCATCTATTTCTCTGCCTATGGGCAGAGTTGATTTTGGCGGGCGTGCCTCGGTTCCGTTGCAACCTGCTGGCTCTGTGTCAACTTTGTAGTAAGCCATTGCCTGAGGCGTTTCAGTAGTTCCATAAAAATTCACGACCTCGGCGTTCGGCGCAAACTCTTTAAAATTGCTCGCCTCCTGCCCGGTCAGCACATCGCCGCCAAAAAACGCATAACGAATTGATGGGGCACAGTAAATTGAGACACTGGAATCTGAATTGCCCTGCATCATCAGCTGTCCAATGGCAGGCGTCAAATGGACCACGGTGATTCGATTCTCTCTCATCCATGCTACGAGCCTTGCCGGGCTGCCGTAATATTCCGGGTCTGGAATGTAGAGAGTTGCTCCGATGGAAAGCGGGGTAAATATGTCGCGCAGCAGCGGATCGTGTGAAAGCCCGGACAGCATGATGAAGCGATCCGATTCATTAAGCGCAAACTTCCGAATGTGCCATTCAAGAAAATGTGAGACAGGCGCGTGCGTTCCAAGAATTGCTTTCGGATTCCCTGTTGTACCGGATGTGAATGCGACGTAAGCCGCGCCGGACCCCTCAATACTAAGACCGGGATTATCATCTGAAGAATCCATCCAGCTTTGTCCCGCGCCGTTACTTCCGCAATTCGACAACTCGACCCGGCAACAGATCGAGGAGTTGCTCACATAATCACTCAAGACTGTGGGGAGCGGGTCGGCTGTATCAATCTGTACCCATCCGCGAGGCTGAGCTATGCGCAGGCATTCGATCAGGCGAAGGGGAGGATAAGCAGGGTCGAGGATAGAAAACTGTGCGCCTGCTTTCAGAATTCCAAGCACAGCACACACAAGCGACGCGCTCCGGCGAGCGTAAATTGCAACCACGTCCTGATGTTCGATTCCATTCTCCTGAAGGTGATTTGCCAGGCGATTGCTTAGCAAATCAAGCTCCTTAAAAGTCAGCGACCGGTTCCCGTCGCAAACGGCGAGCCGGTCAGGATGGCTTTCGGCAATCTTTGAAAAGCGCGCGTGGATCGTGCCAGTGCTGTTGCCATCCAGCGGCTGAAGGAGATCAGGCAACAGCACTTTCGCCGAATCGGAAATCAGCGAGTATTCGTTGATGCATTTGAGGCTGTCGCCGACAATCTGCGAAAGCAATCGCTCGAAAGAATTGAGCATCTCTGCCATCCGAGCCTGCGAAAACAGGTCGGCGTTGTATAGCGCCTTGAGCACGATTGCATCGCCCTGCTCTTTTGCGTAAAGGGTCAGATCAAATTTAGAGCGATATTCGGCAGAGGAAAGGAATTCTGCTGAAAGCCCGTCAATTTCAAATGGCTTGCTGTCAAAGTTCAGCATGTTGAAGAAGACCTGAAAGAGCGGCTGCCGACTCAGGTCACGTTCGGGTTGCAACTCTTCGACCAGCCTTTCAAAGGGCAGATCCTGATACGCATAAGCGTCCAGAGCCACCTCGCGGATGTGCGCAAGCGCCTCCCGAAAGTTGATCTCTGTCGGCAGGTGGCTCCGCATTACGAGAGTGTTGTTGAAGAAACCGATCAGCCGCTCTATTGATGACTGAGTGCGTCCCGCTATCGGGACTCCGACCACGATATCGCTTTGCCCTGACAATCTGCCCAGCAGCACTTTGAAAGCTGCAAGCAACGCCATAAACATTGTAACGCCCTCGTTACGACACATTCGCTTGAGGGATGCCGTCAGGCTCTCCGAGAGCTTCAGGCCGATCATCGCGCCGTTGAATGTTTGGAATCTGGGACGCGGGTAATCGGTGGGCAGGTCTAAAACTTCGATGCCCTTCAGCTTTTGCTTCCAGTAATCGAGTTGCGTTTGAATGGCTTCACCCTGTAGCCATTGCCTCTGCCAAACCGCATAATCGGCATACTGCACAGGCAAGTCACAGGCGTCTTGTGAGCCGTCGCCATATGATTTATAGATGGCTGCCAGTTCATCAAGCATGACCGAAACCGACCAGCCATCGCTGATGATGTGGTGGAACGTGAGCATCATCGCGTGATCGTGTCTGCCCAGGATGACAAGCCCCATACGCATCATCGGCCCAAGTTCCAGGTCAAAGGGTCGGGCCGTCTCCTCGGCAGCAAGGTTGTTTAGCGCAATCTCTCGCTGTTCGACAGGCAGTAGGCTAAGATCCCTGATCGTCAGGACGAGGAGTCCGGGGGGAGTTATCACTTGCGTTGGCTCTGCGTTGCCGACCGGAAAGGTTGTTCTCAATGACTCGTGTCGCCGTACAATCTCGCGCAATGCTCCTTCCATCACGGGAATATTCAGGTTTCCTTTGAAACGAATCAGAACGGGCAGGCAGTAAGCCGCGCTTCCCGGATCTAATTGCTCAAGCAGCCATAACCTCTGTTGTGCAAATGAAAGCGGCAGCGGCTTGTTTCGGGGCGCAACCTCCAAGGGTGGGACCCTGAGATTGTTCGAGTGCTTAACCCTCTCTGCCAACGCAGCAATTGTGGGAGACTCAAATAAATGTCGAAGAGACAATTCAACCTTGAAGGTTTCATTAACTCTGCTGATGACTTTTGTAGCCGAAAGGGAGTGCCCGCCAAGATCAAAGAAGCTTTCGTATACCCCAATGGATTCAACTCCCAGCACGTTACTCCAGATACCTGTCAATAGCTCCTCTTCGGGGCTTCGTGGCCGTACAGCCTCGTCGGTCAAATATGATGTTAGAGATTCCAGTTCCGGCAACGCCCGCTTATCCACTTTCCCGTTCGGCGTCAGCGGTAATTGATCAAGCCTCGCCATCAACGAAGGAATCATGTAATCAGGCAGCTTCAGAGCCAACTCGCTTTTCAAACGAGCCTCGTCGATCTGCTGATGGCTTACGTAATAAGCCACGAGTCTTTTCTCGCCTGTCCCGGTCGCTTTGACGGCAACTGCGCATTCAACGATCTTCTGGTTACTGCGGAAGGCTGCTTCTATCTCTCCCAACTCGATGCGGAAGCCGCGAATCTTCACCTGATGGTCAAGCCTTCCTATGTACTCAATGCTGCCATCAGCCAGAAAGCGCGTAAGGTCGCCGGTAGCATAAAGCCGCGAGCCGAAGGCCCTGTCAAACGGGTTCGGGATGAATCTCTCCGCCGTCAGGTCGGGCCGGTTTATATACCCTCGTCCGAGGCCCACGCCCCCAATGTAAAGCTCGCCCGCGACCCCTACAGCCACCGCCTGCGTGCGCGCATCGAGTATGTATATCTGCGTGTTCGCAATCGGCCTTCCTATCGGCACCGCGCGCCGCGTGGTCTCTTTCTCACACTTCCAGTATGTCACGTCCACGGAGGCTTCCGTCGGGCCGTAGAGGTTGTGCAAGTCCGCGTCAAGTCGCGAATAGAACTTCTCCTGCAACTCATAACTCAAAGCCTCTCCGCTACAGATGACTCGTTTGAGGCTTTCGCACAGCCGCGAGGTCGGCTCGTCCAGAAACACCTGAAGCATAGCCGGAACGAAGTGCAGGGTTGTGATGCCTTGCCTCGTTATCTCGTCAACGAGGTAATAAGGGTCTTTGTGCCCGCCGGGCCGCGCCATTACCAGTCGGGCCCCTACCGCCAGCGGCCAGAAGAATTCCCACACGGACACGTCGAACCCGAAAGAAGTCTTTTGCAGGACCGCGTCGGCCTCGTCCATCCCATACTCATCCTGCATCCAGAGCAAGCGGTTGCAGATGCCGCTGTGGCTAATCATAACCCCTTTCGGCTTGCCCGTAGAGCCCGATGTATAAATGATATAGGCTGGATTGTCCGAGTGTACTTCGACCGGCAGGCTCTCTCCGCAAGAAAGTGTTGAGCCTTGCCCGCCGCCGTCAAGCAGCATCACACTCACTGCCTGATGTGGTAGAGCATCGAGGAGGTGCTGCTGAGTGAGCAGCACCTTTGCCCGCGAATCTTCGACCATAAAAGCAATGCGTTCGTCAGGGTATGAAGGGTCAAGCGGAAGATAGGCCGCGCCCGCTTTGAGCACGCCGAGTAATCCGACGACCATTTCAATCGACCTGTCGGCATAGATGCCCACGATGTCTTCCGCAAAAATGCCAGCACTTCTGAGCCTGCGCGCCAGATGATTGGCTTGCTCATTCAACGCGGAAAAGGTAAGCGACCGGTCTTCAAAGATCACGGCGACGGCATCGGGTGTGGACTGGGATTGTAGCTCTATCAGATTGTGAATCAGTATCGGCTCGGAAAAATCTCTGCGCGTGTCATTGAATTCATTACGGATTTGGTGCTGCTCCTCTACGCTCATCAATGACAGATCCGAAAGCCTGATGTCGGCGTCAGACACTACTGAATTGAGCAGATTATTAAGATGGCCGCATAAGCGTTTGATCGTGGTTGCATCGAATAAATCCGTACTGTAATCAAGCCAGGCTGTTAAACCTTGAGCGGATTCAGCCATGGTCAGGTTCAAATCGAATTTTGCAGTTCTCGTTTTATATTCCAATCCATTGAGCGCCAAACCATCGAGTTCCAGAGTGTGATCAGGCGCATTCTGCAAAGTAAACATCACGTCAAATATAGCCGAGCGGCTTAACTCTCTATGTGGCTCCAGTTCCTCAACCAGCTTATCGAATGGCATACCCTGATATGTATAAGCATCGAGCGTCACGCTTCTAACATGTTTCAGGAATGTATTGAAGCTGGCTTGCGGATCTGATTTCAGTCGAATTGCGAGGGTATTGACAAAGAGGCCGATAAGGTTTTCTATCTCCTTCTTTCTGCGACCAGCTATCGGGCTGCCGATCACAATATCTGACTGCCCGCTAAAGCGGCAAAGCAAGGCTTGAAATGATGCGATCAACAACATATACAATGTTGCGTTGGCACGGCGGCTTAAAGCCTTCAGGCTGTCGGCAAGGTCGCGATGTATCTCAAATTTTTCGCGCGCGCCTTTATATGTTTTAACCGGCGGGCGAGGGCGATCATAAGGCAACTCCAATACCGTTATCCCTCTCAACTGCTCCTTCCAATACTTCTTCTCTCTCTCTACCTCTTCCCCTCTCATCCTCTCTCTCTCCCATTCCGCATAATCCACATACTGCAACTCCATCTCCTCCTGCTCCTCTCTCTCTCCTCTCCTGTATCTCCTGTATCTCTCTCCCACTTCCTTGTTGAATATCCCCATCGACCATCCGTCTCCCATTATGTGATGCATCATTATTATCATCACTGCTTCTTCCTCGCTCTCCCTCACCACCACCACTCTCATCTGTGGCGCTTCTCTCATATCCATCCCCTTCTCCCTCTCCTCTCTCATCACCTCTCGTCTCACCCTCTCCCTCTGCTCCTCTCTCACTGCTCCTGTCTCTACTATCCTCACCCTCACCCTCCTCTCCTCTCTTATCACCTGCCTGACTTCCCCTCCGCACTCCTCATAACTCGTCCTCATCACCTCGTGCCTTCTCACCACCTCGTTTATGCTCTGCTCCATCGCCTCTATACTCATCCTCCCTCTCACCTCGTACATTCCTCCTATCAGATACACTCCTCCTCCACTCATCTCCTCCATCATCCATATCCTCTGCTGCCCGTACGACGCTCTGTGCTTCGCCTCTCTTCTCACCCTCCTTATCTTCTCTCCTCCTTCTACCTCACTCCTGCCTTCCATCTCCTGCTCCACATACCGGCTCAACCCCTGTATCGTCCCCTCCTCGAACACCTTCATCAACGGCACCTCTATGGCAAAGGCTTCTCTCATCCTGCTCACCACCTGCGTCGCCAGCAGCGAATGCCCTCCTATCTCAAAAAAATTCTCCCACACTCCTACTCTGCTCCTGCCCAGCACCTCCTCCATTATCGCTCCCATCACCTCCTGCACGGCTGTCCGCGCTATCTCCTCCTGTTTCGCTTCACTCTCTTCTTCCTGCTCCAGTTGTCTGAGAGCTTTCCGATCAATCTTGCCGTTGGCGTTGACCGGCAGTTTCTCCAGCTTCACATAAGCAGACGGGATCATATACAGCGGCAGCACCTGCCTGAGGTAATCTCTGAATTGCTCAGAGGTCGGTGACTCATCTGTGCATACTATGTAGGCAACAAGTCTCTGGCCTCCGTTGACCGTGACCACGGCCTGTTGTATCTGTGGATGGCGCTTGAGCAAGGCTTCTATCTCAGCCAGTTCGATTCGATAGCCCCGCAGTTTCACCTGATGATCTATCCGACCCAGAAAGTCTATCCTGCCGTCCGGCAGCACTCGCGCCAGATCCCCTGTCCGATAGAGCCGCGCCCCCGGCTTGCTCGAATAGGGATCGGGTATGAACTTCTCCGCCGTTTGTTCCGCCCTCCTCATATATCCTCGCCCCAAGCGCGAACCTGCTATAGAAAGCTCACCCGCCACGCCAATTGAAACCGGCTGGAGATTGCCGTTAACAACATAGACTCTTGTATTAGCAATGGGGCGGCCAATTGAAGGCCCATCGGCGCGATCCGCTACAGAGGCGACCCGCGAGCAGGTTGCTACAACAGTGCTTTCGGTCGGGCCGTAGTGGTTGACCAGAAAGAACGGCTTTGTCTCATCAGCCCAGGCGTGCAGTTTGTCGCCTCCCGTAAGCAACGCTCGCAGCGAGATATCGGAAGGCCAGGGCTCCCGCATTACAATCTCGATCATAGAAGTCGGCAGGAAACATAAAGTGATTTCCCTTTCTTTCAGCCAGTTGATTACGCCTGAGGGCGAGTTGCGAGACTCGTTGTCAGGAATATCAATGCAGGCTCCAGCCGCGACATAAGGCCAGATTTCCCAAACGCTCGCATCAAAGGCGGGTCCGGCAAACTGGCTTGCTCTGTCATTTGCGGTCACTTCATATTTGCTGAGATGCCAGCCTATCAGGTCAACCAGTCCGCCATGCTCAATCTCAACTCCTTTCGGGTCGCCGGTCGAACCTGATGTGTAAATTACATAAGCCAGATTGGAGGTGTCGCTCGCTGAACGAGGATTATTATCATCAAACCGATTAATCACAGCCCAATCAATATCGATGCAAACTGAGCGGGGAAATGATTCCGTCCACTGTTCAAGCAATCGGCTGTGCGTAATCATTATTTTCGCATTTGAATCACTCAGCATGAATGCCAGTCGCTTTTGCGGGTTTGTCGGATCGAGAGCCACGTACGCGCCGCCCGCTTTCATTACCGCAAGCTGGCTGATTATCATCATATCGGAACGTTCCAGGCATACTCCGACTTTGCTCTCAGGCTCGACTCCGAGGCTCAGTAAATAATGAGCAAGACTATTTGCGCGCCTATTCAACTCTCCATAGCTTAGCGAAGATGCCATGTAACGACAGGCAACGGCGTCGGGCCTTAGCTCGGCTTGCCGCTCGAACAGTTCATGCACGCACCTGTCGCGCGCATTTTCGGCAACGGTATCGTTCCACTCGTGTATCAGTTGATGGCGTTCGGACTCAGACAGGATTGAGAGGCCCGACAATCTCGTATCGCAGGACGACGCGATGCCTTCCAGTATCGATTCAAAGTGCATTAACATCCGTCTGATCGTGGATTGATCGAACAGATCTGTGTTGTACTGTAGCGCAACGTCAAGCCCGGCAGTTATATCTGTGACCGCCAGCGTCAGATCATATTTCGAGGTTTCGCTCATATCGTCAATGGGCGAAACGATCAGATCATCGAGACTCAAATTGATCCTCGGAACATTCAGAAAATTGAAGGCGACCTGAAACAGCGGGGAATGGCTTATGCTCCTATGTGGATTCATCTCTTCAACCAGCAGTTCAAAGGGGAGGGTTTGATGGGCATACGCGCCCAGCAAAACTTCTCTCTCTTTCCAAAGAAGCTGTCGAAGAGTCGGATCGCCGCCGAGGTCTGTTTTTATAACCAGCATATTGATGAAGAAGCCGATCAAACCTTCAAGCTCTTTCCTGTTTCTCCCTGCAATGGCAGTGCCGACTGCCATCTCGGTTTGCCCGTTATAGTGGTGAAGCAATATCTTAAAGGCAGCCATCAGTGTCATAAACAGCGTTACGCTCTCACGCCTGCTCAAACCCTTTAGCCGCTCTGCAAGAGGCTCGCTGATCTGAATAGCTTCTGTTCTTCCGACAAATGTCTGCAATGACGGGCGAGGGCGATCATAAGGCAACTCCAATACCGTTATCCCTCTCAACTGCTCCTTCCAATACCTCTTCTCTCTCTCCACCTCTTCCCCTCTCATCCTCTCTCTCTCCCATTCCGCATAATCCACATACTGCAACTCCATCTCCTCCTGCTCCTCTCTCTCTCCTCTCCTGTATCTCCTGTATCTCTCTCCCACTTCCTTGTTGAATATCCCCATCGACCATCCGTCTCCCATTATGTGATGCATCATTATTATCATCACTGCTTCTTCCTCGCTCTCCCTCACCACCACCACTCTCATCTGTGGCGCTTCTCTCATATCCATCCCCTTCTCCCTCTCCTCTCTCATCACCTCTCGTCTCACCCTCTCCCTCTGCTCCTCTCTCACTGCTCCTGTCTCTACTATCCTCACCCTCACCCTCCTCTCCTCTCTTATCACCTGCCTGACTTCCCCTCCGCACTCCTCATAACTCGTCCTCATCACCTCGTGCCTTCTCACCACCTCGTTTATGCTCTGCTCCATCGCCTCTATACTCATCCTCCCTCTCACCTCGTACACCCCTCCTATCAGATACACCCCTCCTCCGCTCATCTCCTCCATCATCCATATCCTCTGCTGCCCGTACGACGCTCTGTGCTTCGCCTCTCTTCTCACCCTCCTTATCTTCTCTCCTCCTTCTACCTCACTCCTGCCTTCCATCTCCTGCTCCACATACCGGCTCAACCCCTGTATCGTCCCCTCCTCGAACACCTTCATCAACGGCACCTCTATGGCAAAGGCTTCTCTCATCCTGCTCACCACCTGCGTCGCCAGCAGCGAATGCCCTCCTATCTCAAAAAAATTCTCCCACACTCCTACTCTGCTCCTGCCCAGCACCTCCTCCATTATCGCTCCCATCACCTCCTGCACGGCTGTCCGCGTTATCTCCTCCTGTTTCGCTTCACTCTCTTCTTCCTGCTCCAGTTGTCTGAGAGCTTTCCGATCAATCTTGCCGTTGGCGTTGACCGGCAGTTTCTCCAGCTTCACATAAGCAGACGGGATCATATACAGCGGCAGCACCTGCCTGAGGTAATCTCTGAATTGCTCAGAGGTCGGTGACTCATCTGTGCATACTATGTAGGCAACAAGTCTCTGGCCTCCGTTGACCGTGACCACGGCCTGTTGTATCTGTGGATGGCGCTTGAGCAAGGCTTCTATCTCAGCCAGTTCGATTCGATAGCCCCGCAGTTTCACCTGATGATCTATCCGCCCCAGAAAGTCTATCCTGCCATCCGGCAGCATCCGCGCCAGATCGCTTGTCCGATAGAGCCGTGCCCCTGGCTTGCTCGAATAGGGATCGGGTATGAACTTCTCCGCCGTTTGTTCCGCCCTCCTCATATATCCTCGCCCCAGGCCAAAACCGCTTATATGCAATTCGCCTCTAACGCCGGGCGGAACAATTCTGGTTCGATCATCTAAAATGTAAAGCTTCGCATTATTGACAGGACGGCCAATCGTCGGTTGGCTCGACTCAGACCCGATTCGCGAAAAGGCTGCGTCAACGGTACATTCCGTCGGGCCGTAGACGTTATAAAAGGTTGTTTTTCGATCCTCGCTCAGCTTCATCCAGATGGATCGGCTGATTGCTTCTCCGCCAACAAGCGCAAGTTCCGGGCTTGCCCTCAGAAGTTCGCCCCCGCTCGCACCAAGCAAAAGCTCCAGCTGCGAAGGAGTGCTATCGAACGCATCAAGTTCATACCGCGCGATATAATGCCGGAACTTCTCGGCATCAAGCTTCAAATCACTCGGCAGGATATGAATGGCATGACCGTAAAGCAATTGGATCAACTGCTTGACGGATGCGTCAAAAACAACGGGGGCGTTCAGCCCGATGCGGAGCGCTCTGCCTGTATATGAATAAATGTCTCTATTAAGCCACTCAGCCAGATTTAAAACCGAGGCGTGCCGGATCATAACCCCTTTCGGCTCGCCCGTGGAGCCGGAGGTAAATATCACATAGGCAATGTTTTCACGGTCGGTGATATTGATCGCGTCGCTTTCGCTTTCGCGACCGATGCTGACAGCATCGGTATCAAGCAAAACCTTCCTGATACTCGCTGTCGGCAGATTTGATTTCAAATTACTTGTCGTCACAACCGCAGGCATGGCGGCATCGGCTATTAAGAAAGCGAGACGCTCTGAGGGATTAGTCGGATCCATCGGCACATAGGCTCCGCCTGCTTTTAATATTCCCAATATTGCGACCATCATCTCAACGGACCGATCCAGGCAAAGCCCCACCGCTGCTTCGGGTCTTATTCCAATTCTGCGCAGGTGATGTGCAAGCTGGTTAGCTCGCCTGTTCAATCCGTCAAATGTCAACTGATCGTCTTCATATTCGACGGCTACTGCGTCAGGCGTACGTTTCACCTGCCGCTCGAACTGTTGATGAATAGTCTCGCCGGGATAATCGGCTTCGCTTTCGTTCCACTCAATCAGCAATTGATGCTGCTCGGCTTCGGTCAAAATCCCAAATTCCGACAAACCTCTTCGCGCATCGCCCGTGACAGTCTCAAGAATCGTCTGCCAATGCCTTATCATCCGCTTAATAGTTGTCTGGTCGAACAGGTCTGTGTTGTAGGTGATGCGGCCAACGAGTCCATCTGGTTTTTCCTGAAGCTCGAAGGTCAAATCCAGTTTTGCCGTACTCGTGTTTACATCCAGATGAGTAGTTTGCATTCCGCTCAGGCTCAGGTTGCTTGAGTGTGCATTCTGCAAGACGAACATCACCTGAAATATCTGTGTCCAGCTTGCATCTCGCTGAGGTTGTAATACTTCAACGAGTTTTTGAAACAGCAGATCCTGATTGGCATAAGCGTCGAAACAGGTGAGGCTCACCTGCTCCAGCAATTCAAGGAAGTTTGCTGATTGATTCAGCCTTGTCCGAATCACAAGCGTATTAATAAACAAGCCTATGAGCGGTTCGACCTCTGGAATCTGGCGTCCGGCTATCGGAGTTCCGATAAGAACATCCGGCTGACCGCTGTATCGGTAAAGCAACACGTCCAGAGCCGCCGTCAGCGTCATGAAAAGAGTCGCGCCGTTTTGTTTCCCCAGCCCTTTGAGCTTTGCAGTCAATTCCGGGCTAAAGCGCAATGGCTCTCTTTTTCCTATATATGTCTGGATCGCCGGTCTTGGCCTGTCATAAGGTAATTCCAGCTTCGGCAATTCTCCTGAAAGTTGTTGCTTCCAGTAGGATAGCTGCTTTTGAAAACTCGTGGCTTTCAACCAGTCCTTTTCCCACTGCGCAAAATCGGAATAACGGAACCTGATGTCTGACAGAGGAGACTGTGTGCCAGCGATCAGGGCATCATATAACACCGATAACTCTTTAAAGAGCACTCCAAGCGACCACCCATCCGCCGCAATGTGATGTATAACCATCACGAGGATATGGTCGTGATCGCTCAACTTGAAAATCTGCGCACGTAACATCGGGCTTTCTGCAAGATCGAATCGCTTGTCTTCGGATTGAGAAACCAGATGGTCGATAGCGCTTTTATCCGATGGGTTATACAGGCCGCTATAGTCCAGATGATACAGATCGCAGTATTGATCGGTAATGACCGGAACCGGCAATCCATCGTCAACCGTAAAGTTTGTCCGAAGAGTTTCATGCCGGGCAATTATCAGGTTGAGCGCCGCCTGAAGAGCCGGGACATTGAGCGGGCCTTTCAAGGCAAAGGCTTGAGTTATGCTGTAAACAGACTTTTCCGGTTCCATCTCATGCAGGAACCACATCCTTTGTTGAGCGAACGAAGCGACGACTGAGCCGCTTTCCATGCGTGGTCCCGATGGAAGAGCCGGAACGCTAACCTGAGCCTCATCACTTACGAGCCGCCGCTTGAGCTGGCGCTCAAGCAGGGCACGCTTGGCCGGAGAAAGGCTGGCTATTTTATCATTTAATTTTCCCATTATTTCTGGATTCATTTGACACTCATATCGAGAGAACGAGCTTCAGGAATTTCAGCTACAACATTTTCGACCCGGCCAATCCAACACAGGTTCAGATCGATGGCTTGCGCAAATCGTCCTCTTCCAAAATTTCGTCTTCCAGAAGCCGCTCCGCCTCATCATCAGAGACTCCCTCCAGATCTTGAAGCATCCGCATCAGTTCGGCTTCTTCGAGGCTCTCTGCCTGAGTTTGAGCCACCAGAATCGCGAGCGTCGCAACTGTGGGCGCTTTGAAAATGTTGATGGGTTGCAGTTCCACCTGTAACGAACTGCGCAGGCGTGATACTACACGCATGGACATTAACGAATGGCCTCCCATTTCAAAGAAATTGCTGTGTATCCCCACCTTCTCCAATCCCAGTACCTCTGCCCAAATCCTTGCAACCTCCTGCTCAATAGAGGTGCGCGGCGCGACATAATCGCTTTCCGCACCCTGAGCCGGTTTGTACGCAGCCAATGCTTTTCGATCTATCTTGCCGTTAGGCGTTAGCGGCAATGACTCCAGCACAATAAATGCCGTAGGGATCATATAACCGGGCAGCATCTCTTTGAGATGTTGCCGGATTTCTTCGGCTCCCGGACTCTGACCATTATGAATGGTAATGTAAGCCATCAGAGTTTTATTGCCATCGCCGCCTTGCGCAGCTACAACGGCTTCTCTTACCTGCGGGTGTTGCCTGAGCGCGGTTTCGATCTCTCCCAACTCAATTCGATAACCACGCACCTTCACCTGATGATCGATACGGCCCAGAAACTCAAGCCTGCCGTCGGGCAGGAAGCGTGCCAGGTCTCCTGTGCCATAGAGTCGCGCGCCGTGATGTTTTCCAAACTGATGTGGCAAAAACTTTTCAGCCGTTGCGCTGGCTTCGTTCAGGTAGCATCGGGCCACGCCAGCGCCCGAAATAAACAACCCGCCTGCAACCCCCACAGGCACCGGTTGCATTCCATCCGCCAGCAGGTAGACCTGCTTGTTTGGCAAAGGCCGCCCAATATTTTCCCGCCCATCGTTACTCCTGAAGGAGCAAGTCGAGTAGGTTGTGTCCTCTGACGGCCCGTATAGATCAAATATGCGTTTTATAGTGCCTTGCTCGTAGATCTTCGCGACCAGTTCCTGACTTAACGGCTCCCCGGCAAGGTTGAGTGTTTGCACAGAAGCAGGCACACTCCCGGCACGTGTCAGTTCTGCAATTGCCGATGGAACGGTGTTTATCAGCGTAGCATTTTGCGCCGCATCAATGCGCGGTATCTCCAGAGCGTCGCCTGCAAGGAGGATGTTGCCTCCGCAACCGAGCGTAGCAAATATTTCATATACCGCAAGGTCAAAGCAGATCGAGGTGCTGGCAACCGTAACTTCCAGACTATCCCGCCCGTAGAAGTCTCTGGCCCAGTTAATCAACAGCATCGCGCTCTTGTGCTCTATCGCCACTCCCTTTGGCCTGCCCGTCGAGCCCGATGTATAGATCACATAAGCGAGGTTGGAAGGGGAGCTATGCATTTCCGGATTGGTTTCAGGTAGCTCTGAAACGCATTGCCAGTCTTTGTCCAGACAAAAGAGCTTCGCGTTATTGTCAGGCAGAGAGTCAACCAGACTTGACTCGGTCAGCAGTATGGGAACATTGGTATCTTCGAGCATGAATTCGAGCCGCCGACGTGGATAGGCAGGATCGAGTGGAATGTACGCGCCTCCAGCCTTGAGTATCGCCAGTAAACCGATGACCATTTCTATCGAGCGCCTTGTGCAGATTCCAATTAGCGACTCTGGCCCTACTCCGAGTTTCCTCAAGTGATGAGCCAGCTGATTGGCCCTGCCATTAAGGGCGGAGTATGTCAATTGCGCGCCATCAAATTCGACTGCCGCTCGATCCGGCTCAAGCTCGACCTGGCGCTCGAACAACTCGTGAATGCAGGTATCATCAATGTAACTTGTGGCGGTATCATTCCACTCCATGATGATCTGATGAGCCTCGGCCTCTGTGAGCAGCGACAATTGCCCGACCTGTTTGCCCTCGCCTTCCGCAAGCGAGCCGAGCATCGCCCGCAGGTGGCCCGCAATTCGCCTAATCGCCGCTTCCTCAAAACGCTGGAGGTCATATGTGATTTTTATCGTTACTTCAGTCCCCCCGTAACAATAAAGCGTTATGGGATAATTTGTCTGACTCAGTAGCTGGAATTCCCGATTGCTCCACGCCCCTCCTTCGCTCCGCAAGTCGTTATTCAAATGATAGTTTTCAACTACCAGAACGGTTTCAAACAGTTGCGTCCCTTTCGGGACATCGCTCCAGCCCTGAATTTCAGCAAGCGGCGTATGTTTAAATTCTCGCAATTCAATCTGGTGCTCATGCAGTTTCTCAAGCCAGGCAAATACGTCCATTTCGGGCTTTATCTGCACGCGAAAGGGCAGGGTGTTGATGTACATCCCTATCTTTGGGTCGTCGTTTGCCATCGCCGAGTGACGACAATCTCTGGTTGCGCCAAACACCACATCGGAATCCCCGCTGTAACGGCTCAGCAATAATGCCCACGCGCCTTGCATAAAGGTATTCAAAGTCAGATCGCCATTTGCTGACAGCCGCTTCAATTTAGATGTGGTTAATTGAGGCAGTTTGAGCTCAAGTGACCGGTAGGTGTCCGGTCTGTCTGCACGCTTGCGACTATGCCGTCCGGCAAGTTTTGTCGGAGCGACAAAACCCTTCAGGTTCTCTCGCCAGTATTTTTCCGCATCGCTCAAATCCAACAACCGGAGCCAGTCAATGTAGCTGGCGAAGGGGCGAGTCGCTTCGACCGGCAGGTCTTCGCCCTTCCTGAATGCCTCATAAAAAGTAAACACCTCTTTTATGAGGAGCCTGACAGAGCGCCCATCAATCATAGAGTGATGACTGGTCCAGACGAATTGATACTCTGCATCCGTGGCACGAAAAAGCGCCAGTCGTATAATCGGCGTCTCGTCTAATTCAAATCCCCGGCGGCGATCTTCAAGTAGGTAATGTTGAAGCCGCTCCTGCCGTTCGCCCTCGCTCATATCAGACCATTCATAAAGCTGTATCGGAACTTCCACGTTGCTATGAACCGACTGAATCGGCTCGTCCAGCCTCAGCCATTTGAACGAAGTCCGCAAAACGTCGTGCCGGGCCACTACTTTATTCCATGCTTTGATAAAGGCGAAAACATTCAAATCTTCCCGTAAACAACAGACCAGTTGCAAAACATAATGCCCGGTGTTGCGCGCAGAGACGGTATGAAACAATATCCCCTTCTGCATTGAAGAAAGCGGGTAGGTTACCTGCGTTGCAAACTCACTCATTTATGCACCTTTTAGTATCAGAGATGGCAGAATCATACTGCGCGGTTACTACAAAAATGACCGCAGAGCATTGTCATTCAGTTATTAAGAAATCTCCGGATTTCTGCAATCCTCGGTTAGGATAGACCAAAGCGATGAAGGCTATGGCTGTAGGAATTGCTGCACTTCTTCGTCAGACAACTCTTCGATTTCGTCCAGCAGTCGTTCCTCAATAGATATTGCCAATTCTCTGATGACGCGCTTTTCAAACAGGAGGCGTAGCGGCAACTTCATTTGGAACACCTCTTCCGTCCTGAACATCACCTGCGTTGCCAACAGCGAATGACCACCAAGATCAAAGAAGTCATCATTGATGCTGATGCGGGAAAGTTTCAACACCTCGCACCAGATTATCTCAAGGCTTTTCTCTATAGGTGTCTCGGCGGCAACAAATCCCTCATCCACCTGTGTCTGGCCAGCTTCAGGCGCGGGCAGAGATTTGCGGTCAATCTTCCCGTTCGCCAGCATTGGCAGCTCATCCAGAATGACGAATGCGGATGGAATCATATATTCCGGCAATTGCTCTCTGAGCAAGCTTCGTAACCCGGCAATCGTCACCTGCGATTGTTGGCGCGTTGCTATGTAAGCCACCAGACTCGCATCGCCTTTGCGCAAAGTCACAACGGCTTTGTCTACCCCGTCTAATTGACAGAGGACTGTTTCGATCTCTCCAAGCTCTATGCGATAGCCTCTGATCTTCACCTGATGATCAAGCCGCGATTGAAATTCCAATCGACCGTCGGGCAGATGTTTGACGAGATCGCCCGTCCTGTATAATCGCGCTCCCGGTTTGCCGCTCCACTTATCCGGCACAAATCTGGCCGCCGTCAGATCGGGTTTCGATAGATACCCTCTAGTCACTCCCGCACCGTTTATAAGCAGTTCGCCTATAACGCCCATCGGCACAGGCGCAAATGCATCGCCGATTATATAGGTCTGCGCATTTGAAATTGGCCGCCCTATAGGCACACGGGCATGTTCAATTGATTGCGACGTTAAATTACATATCGTAGAAACAATGGTCGCTTCCGTCGGCCCATATGTATTTAACAATTGCGGTCTGTCACCACACTGCCCCTTCCATTTCGACAGACTTGAGGCTTGAGCTTCCTCCCCTCCGATTATCACCAGACGGAAGGTGCGCGCTATATCTGCCTCCTCAGGGCCTGAATGCGCAACAATTTGATGCCAATACGCCGTCGGCAGATTGAGGACAGATATATTCCATCGCTTGCACGTCGTCAGAAAGTCCGACACCGAATCCATCATCGAGTCTGTGCGAAGCACGAGTCTCGCTCCCTGCGTCAGACATGGAAAAATTTCTTCGGCACTCGTGTCAAAACTGATCGAAGCAAATTGCAGGATGTAGTCTTCACTCGTAATCGAATAATGATTGCTTGCAGTTTCTACATAGTTCGACAAAGATCGATGCTCGACCATCACGCCTTTAGGTATGCCCGTCGAACCCGACGTGTAAATCACATACGCCAGATTCTCTTCTTCTACCTCTACACATTCTTCTCTCTCATCTTCGTTCCTTTCCCACTCACCTTCTATCATTACCTTCTCTACTCTCAATTCTTTTATCTTCTTTCCTGCTACTTGATCCGTTATCACCACCTTCACTCCTGCATCCTCCACCATGTAGCTTATCCTCTCCTCTGGATACTCCACATCCATCGCCACATATACTCCTCCCGCCTTCATCACTCCCATCATCCCCACCACCATCTCCACACTCCTCTCCATCATTATCCCCACCCTCTGCTCCTCTCTCACTCCTCTCCTCCTCAACTCCTTCCCTATCTCACTGGCTCTCCTGTTCATCTCCCCGTACGTCACCTGCTCGCCTTCCTTCTCCACCGCCACCGCATCCTTCCTCTTCCTCACCTGCTCTTCGATCTTCTCCATCACTCCTCTGCTTCCCTTTCTCTCCTCCTGCGTGTCATTCCACTCCACCATCACCTGCTGCCTCTCCTGCCCGCTCATCATCTCCATCTCCCAGATGCTCCTCTCCTCTGCTCCTTCCACCGCTTCTCTCAGTATCCCCACCAGATGCCTGCTCATCCTCTCGACCGTCGTCCCCTCATATATATCCCTGTTGTATCCTATGAACCCCCTTATCTCTTCTCCTTCCTCCCTCAGATTCACCATCAGGTCATAACTCATCAGCCCCACTCCTACCGGCTTCGCCCTCAACTCTATGCCTCTCATCTCCAGCGCTTCCCTCGGCACATTCTGCAACGCAAACACCACCTGAAACATCGGCATGTGGTTCAGGCTTCTCTCCGGCTGCATCTGCTCGACTATCTTCTCGAACGGCATCTCCTGATGCGTGTACC
Source organism: Blastocatellia bacterium (assembly GCA_963804815.1). Classification (GTDB taxonomy): domain Bacteria; phylum Acidobacteriota; class Blastocatellia; order UBA7656; family UBA7656; genus DATEKX01. The sequence goes on from CAWDRU010000002.1 coordinate 2,053,992, forward strand.
CTTCCAGCATCACCTCCCTCACTCTGTTGACCACTTCCACGAATCCCACTTCTCCGTCCAGCCTCGTCCTCACCGCCAGCATATTGATGAAAAACCCTATCAGCCCTTCTATCCCCGCCCGGTTCCTTCCCGCTATGGGCGTACCCACCACTATATCGGTCTGCCCGCTGTAGCGGCTCAGCAACACCTGAAATCCCGCCATCAGCATCATGTACATAGTTGCCGAATGGCGGCGGCTCATCTTCCTCAATGCTGCCGTCACGGTCGGATCAATCACGATTGCCTGTGCCCCTCCCTGGTAAGCACTGTGGGCAGGGCGAAGCCGGTCTGTCGGCATCTCAAGGACGGGCGCGGCCTCAAGCTGTCGTTTCCAGTATCGCATCTCGGATTCAAGCAACTCGCCCTGTAGTCGCTCTCGCTGCCAGACCGCATAATCGGCATACTGGATCGGGAGTTCTTCTAGCTTTGAGGTTTCTCCTCCACTGTAGGCTTCGTAGATTGCTCTTATCTCTTTTATAAGCACACCCCTCGACCAGCCATCGCTGATAATGTGGTGGATCGTAAACAGCAGTATGAATTCATCCTCCTCCACACGCAGCAGGCTCACCCGCAGCATTGGCCCCCTGCTCAGATCGAATGGCCTCCTCGCCTCCCTCTTCGCCAACTCATCTTCTACCTCCTTCTGTCGCCTCTTCCCCAGTCCTTTCAGATCCACCTGTCTGACTATCAGTTTCCCCTTCCCCTCGATCACTTGCCGGAGATTGCCTTCCACGCTTGCAAATCTCGTCCTCAGCACTTCGTGGCGTCTCACTATTTCATCCAGACTCTGTTGTAACGCCGCGATCTTCAGTTCGCCCTTGAAATTCAGACTCGATGACAGGTTGTATACCGGGCTCTCCGGCTCAAGCTGGTTGAGGAACCATAATCTCTGTTGCGCAAATGACAGCGGCAGGTTCTCTCGCATCTCCTCGTGGACTATCGCCCTGCTTTCCAGTCCCCTTCCTGCTCGAAGCATTTTCTCGACTCTCTCCCCCAGTCCTGCCACTGTTGGCGCTTCAAACAGATCTCGCAGATTTATTTCCACCAGCAGCGCTTCCCGCACACGCGATATGACTTTCGTTGCCAGCAGCGAATGTCCTCCCAGATCGAAGAAATTCCCTTCCACGCTGATCCGCTCCAACCTCAGCACCTCACACCAGATCGCTTCTATTATCTCTTCGACCGGCGTTCTCGGACTAATCGACACTTCTCCCGGTTTGGTTCCCTCCCAGTCCGGCTCCGGCAGAGCCTGTCGGTTGATTTTCCCGTTCGGCGTCAGCGGCAGCGCCTCAAGCCTTACATACACCGACACGCTCATATAGTCAGGCAGTTTCTGTTTCAGATGGCTCTGCAACTCCGCCGCTGTCGGCTCACTATCCACCACACCCACTATGTAGGCCACGAGGTACTTGTCGCCCTCTCGTTTTTCCCGGATCGTTACCACACAATCGCGCACAGAACTGTGCTGCCTCAGCACCGCCTCGATCTCTCCAAGCTCTATTCGGAATCCTCTCAGTTTGACCTGCTGATCCTGACGGCCAAGGAAGTCCACCTTCCCGTTTGACAGATACCTCGCCACGTCGCCTGTCTTGTACAGCCGCGCCCCGCTCGCCCCGCTCAACGAATCGGGGATGAAGTTATCTGCCGTCTGGTCCGCCCTGTTTATGTAGCCCCGGCTCAGCCCTTCCCCCCCGATCATCATCTCGCCCGGCATCCCTATCAGCACCTGCCTGTATTGCCTGTCGGTCAAATATATTCTCGTATTGCCGATGGGGCGTCCTATTGCGACGGCGGTCCTGCCCTCCTCCACTCGATCAATCAACGACCAGATCGTCGTTTCAGTCGGGCCGTAGAGATTCCATAGCTCCGAGCCTGTGGCCAGCAGTTGTTCGGCCAACTGCCGGGGCAGCGCCTCTCCCCCGCACAGCATTCGGAGTCGCGTATCATTTCGCCATCCGCCGTCGAGCAGTATCCGCCACGTCGCCGGGGTTGCCTGCATAAGGGTCGCGCCGGAATCTTTCAGAAGCGCTGACAACCGTTTGCCGTCCGTTGCCGTCTCGCGGTCGGCTATCACCGTGCGCGCTCCCGTCATAAGCGGGAGGAACAGTTCCAGCGCCGCGATGTCGAAGGAAAGCGAGGTCACCGCCACCAGCACATCATCCGGGGTCAGGCTGAGCGCCTGCTCCATCGTCTCCATGAAATTGACCATGGCGCGATTAGTGATCTGCACTCCTTTTGGCTTGCCCGTCGAACCCGACGTGTAAATAACATACGCCAGATTCTCTTCTTCTACCTCTACCTTTTCGTTCCTTCCCCCTTCTTCTTCCTTGCTCTCCTCTCCCATCACCACTTTCTCCACCCATCCATCGTAGATCCTCTCTCCTGCTACTCGATCCGTTATCACCACCTTCACTCCCGCGTCCTCCATCATGTAGCTTATCCTCTCCTCCGGATACTCCACATCCATCGCCACATATACTCCTCCCGCCTTCATCACTCCCATCATCCCCACCACCATCTCCACACTCCTCTCCATCATTATCCCCACCCTCTGCTCCTCTCTCACTCCTCTCCTCCTCAACTCCTTCCCTATCTCACTGGCTCTCCTGTTCATCTCCCCGTACGTCACCTGCTCGCCTTCCTTCTCCACCGCCACCGCATCCTTCCTCTTCCTCACCTGCTCTTCGATCTTCTCCACCACTCCTCTGCTTCCCTTTCTCTCCTCCTGCGTGTCATTCCACTCCACCATCACCTGCTGCCTCTCCTGCCCGCTCATCATCTCTATCTCCCAGATGCTCCTCTCCTCTGCTCCTTTCACCGCTTCTCTCAGTATCCCCACCAGATGCCTGCTCATCCTCTCGACCGTCGTTCCCTCATATATATCCCTGTTGTATCCTATGAATCCCCTTATCTCTTCTCCTTCCTCCCTCAGATTCACCATCAGGTCATAACTCATCAGCCCCACTCCTACCGGCTTCGCCCTCAACTCTACGCCTCTCATCTCCAGCGCTTCCCTCGGCACATTCTGCAACGCAAACACCACCTGAAACATCGGCATGTGGTTCAGGCTTCTCTCCGGCTGCATCTGCTCGACTATCTTCTCGAACGGCATCTCCTGATGCGTGTACCCTTCCAGCATCACCTCCCTCACTCTGCTGACCACTTCCACGAATCCCACTTCTCCGTCCAGCCTCGTCCTCACCGCCAGCATGTTGATGAAAAACCCTATCAGCCCTTCTATCCCCGCCCGGTTCCTTCCCGCTATGGGCGTCCCCACCACTATATCGGTCTGCCCGCTGTAGCGGCCCAGCAACACCTGAAATCCCGCCATCAGCATCATGTACATAGTCGCCGAATGGCGGCGGCTCATCTTCCTCAATGCTGCCGTCACGGTCGGATCGATCACGATTGCCTGCGCTCCTCCCTGGTAAGCACTGTGCGCAGGGCGAAGCCGGTCTGTGGGCATCTCAAGGACGGGCGCAGCCTCAAGCTGTCGTTTCCAGTATCGCATCTCGGATTCAAGCAACTCGCCCTGTAGTCGTTCTCGCTGCCAGATGGCGTAATCGGCATACTGGATCGGGAGTTCTTCGAGCCTTGAGGTCTCTCCTCCGCTGTAGGCTTCGTAGATTGATTCCAGTTCGTTTACTAATATGCCTTCCGACCAGGCGTCGCTGATAATGTGGTGGATCGTAAACAGCAGTATGAATTCATCCTCCTCCACACGCAGCAGGCTCACTCGCAGCATCGGTCCCCTGCTTAGATCGAATGGTCGCCTCGCCTCCCTCTTCGCCAGCTCATCTTCTACCTCCTTCTGTCGCCTCTTCCCCAGTCCTTTCAGATCCACCTGCCTGACTATCAGTTTCCCCTTCCCCTCGATCACTTGCCGGAGATTGCCTTCCACGCTTGCAAATCTCGTCCTCAGCACTTCGTGGCGTCTCACTATTTCATCCAGACTCTGTTGTAACGCCGCGATCTTCAGTTCGCCCTTGAAATTCAGACTCGATGACAGGTTATATACCGGGCTTTCCGGCTCAAGCTGGTTGAGGAACCATAACCTCTGCTGCGCAAATGACAGCGGCAGGTTTTCCCGTATCTCCTCGTGGACTATCGCCCTGCTTTCCAGTCCCCTCCCTGCTCGAAGCATTTTCTCGACTCTCTCTCCCAGTCCTGCCACCGTTGGCGCTTCAAACAGATCTCGCAGATTTATCTCCACCAGCAGCGCTTCCCGCACACGCGATATGACTTTCGTTGCCAGCAGCGAATGTCCTCCCAGATCGAAGAAATTCCCTTCCACGCTGATCCGCTCCAACCTCAGCACCTCACACCAGATCGCTTCTATTATCTCTTCGACCGGCGTTCTCGGAGCCAGCAACGCTTCTCCCTGTTTGGTTCCCTCCCAGTCCGGCTCCGGCAAAGCCCGCCGGTTGATTTTCCCGTTCGGCGTCAACGGCAGCGCCTCAAGCCTTACATACACCGACACGCTCATATAGTCGGGCAGTTTCTGTTTCAGATGGCTCTGCAACTCCGCCGCTGTCGGCTCACTATCCACCACACCCACTATGTAGGCCACGAGGTACTTGTCGCCCTCTCGTTTTTCCCGGATCGTTACCACGCAATCGCGCACAGAACTGTGTTGCCTCAGCACCGCCTCGATCTCTCCAAGCTCTATTCGGAATCCTCTCAGTTTGACTTGTTGATCCTGACGGCCAAGGAAGTCCACCTTCCCGTTTGACAGATACCTCGCCACATCGCCTGTCTTGTACAACCGCGCCCCGCTCGCCCCGCTCAGCGAATCGGGGATGAAGTTATCTGCCGTCTGGTCCGCCCTGTTTATGTAGCCCCGGCTCAGTCCTTCCCCCCCGATCATCATCTCACCCGGCATCCCTATCAGCACCTGCCTGTATTGCCTGTCGGTCAAATATATTCTCGTATTGCCGATGGGGCGTCCTATTGCGACGGCGGCCCTGCCCTCCTCCACCCGATCAATCAACGACCAGATCGTCGTTTCAGTCGGGCCGTAGAGATTCCATAGCTCCGAGCCTGTGGCCAGCATCTGTTCGGCCAACTGCCGGGGCAGCGCCTCTCCCCCGCACAGCATTCGGAGTCGCGTATCATTTCGCCATCCGCCGTCGAGCAGTATCCGCCACGTCGCCGGGGTTGCCTGCATAAGGGTCGCGCCGGAATCTTTCAGAAGCGCTGACAACCGTTTGCCGTCCGTCGCCGTCTCGCGGTCGGCTATCACCGTGCGCGCTCCCGTCATAAGCGGGAGGAACAGTTCCAGCGCCGCGATGTCGAAGGAAAGCGAGGTCACCGCCACCAGCACATCATCCGGGGTCAGGCTGAGCGCCTGCTCCATCGTCTCCATGAAATTGACCATGGCGCGATTGGTGATCTGCACTCCTTTTGGCTTGCCCGTCGAACCCGACGTGTAAATCACATACGCCAGATTCTCTTCTTCTACCTCTACACATTCTTCTCTCTCATCTTCGTTCCTTTCCCACTCACCTTCTATCACTACCTTCTCTACTCTCAATTCTTTTATCTTCTTTCCTGCTACTTGATCCGTTATCACCACCTTCACTCCTGCGTCCTCCACCATGTAGCTTATCCTCTCCTCCGGATACTCCACATCCATCGCCACATATACTCCTCCCGCCTTCATCACTCCTATCATCCCCACCACCATCTCCACGCTCCTCTCCATCATTATCCCCACCCTCTGCTCCTCTCTCACTCCTCTCCTCCTCAACTCCCTCCCTATCTCACCGGCTCTCCTGTTGATCTCCCCGTATGTCACCTGCTCGCCTTCCTTCTCCACCGCCACCGCATCCCTCCTCTTCCTCACCTGCTCTTCGATCTTCTCCACCACTCCTCTGCTTCCCTTTTTCTCCTCCTGCGTGTCATTCCACTCCACCATCACCTGCTGCCTCTCCTGCCCGCTCATCATCTCCATCTCCCAGATGCTCCTCTCCTCTGCTCCTTCCACCGCTTCTCTCAGTATCCCCACCAGATGCCTGCTCATCCTCTCGACCGTCGTCCCCTCATATATATCCCTGTTGTATCCTATGAACCCCCTTATCTCTTCTCCTTCCTCCCTCAGATTCACCATCAGGTCATAACTCATCAGCCCCACTCCTACCGGCTTCGCCCTCAACTCTACGCCTCTCATCTCCAGCGCTTCCCTCGGCACATTCTGCAATGCAAACACCACCTGAAACATCGGCATGTGGTTCAGGCTTCTCTCCGGCTGCATCTGCTCGACTATCTTCTCGAACGGCATCTCCTGATGCGTGTACCCTTCCAGCATCACCTCCCTCACTCTGTTGACCACCTCCACGAATCCCACTTCTCCGTCCAGCCTCGTCCTCACCGCCAGCATGTTGATGAAAAACCCTATCAGCCCTTCTATCCCCGCCCGGTTCCTTCCCGCTATGGGCGTCCCCACCACTATATCGGTCTGCCCGCTGTAGCGGCTCAGCAGCACCTGAAATCCCGCCATCAGCATCATATACATGGTCGCCGAATGGCGGCGGCTCATCTTCCTCAATGCTGCCGTCACAGTCGGATCGATCACGATTGCCTGTGCCCCTCCCTGGTAAGCACTGTGGGCAGGGCGAAGCCGGTCTGTCGGCATCTCAAGGACAGGCGCGGCCTCAAGCTGTCGTTTCCAGTATCGCATCTCGGATTCAAGCAATTCGCCCTGTAGTCGTTCTCGCTGCCAGATGGCGTAATCGGCATACTGGATCGGGAGTTCTTCGAGCCTTGAGGTCTCTCCTCCACTGTAGGCTTCGTAGATTGCTCTTATCTCTTTTATAAGCAGGCTCATCGACCAGCCATCACAGATAATGTCGTGAACGGTGAAGAGCAGGATGAACTCCTGCGGGTTGATTCGGAACAGGCTGACCCTCAGAAGCGGGCCATGAGCCAGATCGAACGGTCGTTGTCCCATGCTTGCGAGTAGTTGTGTTGCCTGATCGAACAAATTTTCGGGCAAAGTTTCAAAATCAACTACCGTAAGGTTAACCGACAGGCGTGGAATAACAATCTGGACAGGCTGTCCGTTCATTATCGGAAATATCGTGCGCAGGGCCTCGTGGCGTCGAATGATTTCATTAAGGCTTTGCTGCAATGCCGCCATGTTTAGCGACCCGGTAAATCTCACCGAATTGGAATTGACAAAGGAAAGGCTTCCCGGTCCAGCTGGTCAAGGAACCACAAACCCTGCTGAGCATATGAAAGCGGGCACGGGCCGTCACTATCGCGGCGAGGGATTCGCTTTGCATCCTTGACGCGAGCCATCTCGTCGCGCATCTTCTGTAGAAGGAGCGCGCGCTTTGCCGGTGAAAGATTTTTAACTTTTTCTGAAAGCTCCATCACGCCGTCTCTTCTTCCTGTAAGTCCTCGTTGTGGGTCAAGGCACAGGGAAGTTTAGTTTATTCTCTCTTTGCCCTGCTCAAGGTCGGAAGCCAGCATTTGCAATGCATCTTCGTCGTTAATCGTTTCAAGCAGGGCCAGCATGTCATCCATTTTGTCAGGGTCTGATTTCACGAAGAGCGATTCTTCGATTCGTTCGGCGACTGCTTTTATCGTCGGGGCCGTGAAGAAATCTCGCAGAGGCAACTCGATTCCGAACCTGTCTTCTATTTGTGACATCAGTTGCACGGCGAGCAGGGAATGCCCCCCTGCTTCAAAAAAATTATCCATGACCCCAACGTTTTCAATCCTCAGAAGCTTTAACCATATCTCCGTCACTTCCTTCTCCGTAGGAGTGGAGGGGGCGACAAACGCGGTTTGCTGATGCGGGCGGCTTGCGTCTGGCTGCGGTAACGATTTGCGATCAATCTTACCGTTCGGCGTAAGCGGCATTGTATCGAGCATTACTATAACCGAAGGCAGCATGTAATGGGGCAGGTACTGCTCAAGATGCTGCCGAAGATCGGTTGTGGCTGCCTTGTCACGGCTCGTCGGCACAACGTAAGCTACCAACCGCTTATCGCTCTGAGCGTCTTCGAGCATAATTACCGAGGCCTGACGCACCTCAGGATGATTTTCAAGCGCCGCTTCGATCTCGCTTAGCTCGATGCGATACCCTCGCAGCTTGACCTGCTGGTCAACGCGACCTAGAAAGGTGATTTCGCCATCAGGCATATAGACGGCAAGATCGCCCGTCCTGTACAACCGTTCCCCGGAGACTGTACTGAACGGATCAGGAATAAATCGCTGAGCGCTCAGGTCGGGTTGCTTCAGGTAGCCGCGAGCCACCCCGCTGCCGCCAATATACAGCTCTCCCGCCACTCCAACCGGCACGAGTTCCAGATGGCCATCAAGCATATAAATCCGCGTGTTTGCGATTGGTCTCCCGATAGAGATCGTTTCGCTGTTTGCACAAACTTCGTGCGTGGCGGACCAGATGGTCGTTTCGGTTGGGCCGTACATATTGACCAATCGGGCGCTAAGTTTAGACTTGACCTCTCTTGCCAGTTGCGAGGGCAGCGCCTCGCCTCCGAGCATCAAAGTCTTCAGCGAAGCAAATGCCTGCAATGTAGTCTGGCTCAGACTCAACGCGCTCATCATAGATGGCGTGCATTGCATGAGGGTCGCGCCGGAATCAATTGCCTGCCATGGCAGTGAAGATTCGTGATTCACCTGTTCCCGGTTACAAATCGCTTTCAGTTCATCAAGGTATCGCAGGCTCTCCAGCACTGAATCAATATCGACGCCAAAGTCAATGAGGCAGGCGATTTCATCCACGCCAATCGCTTTCAATGTATCCACCATCCGGCTGCACGATTCGGGTGTTCCAAACAGCGCGCTCGTTTCAAAATAGCGATTGAAGGCAAAATCGAGCAGATCGTTTACATCCTGTTGTCGCATCTGGTCGAGGTTCAGGGGGAAATTGAGCGCTTTGGCCAGATTTGAGATCAATCCTACGGATGACCTCAGATACTCGGTGAAAGGCGCGCGAACTTTTTCTCGAACGCTCTGCCCGTCGTCTGAGATAAACGTGTGAACCATTAATGTGACTCTGCCTTTGCGCGGATCGTGACCATGACTGACGCGAGCTTCGCGGTAGAGTTTGATCTTCTCTGCCAGCTCTTCAATTGATTGACCGATCAGATGGGTTAACACATTTACACCGAATTCGCCCGCCTTGATAAAAGTTTCGGGTGTCCCCGGCGTTGTTATCCATACAGGCAATTCTGCCTGCACAGGGCGCGGAAAAATTTTGACATCAACGTCGTTTCCAGCGCCTCCGCGCACCTTGACCGATTCGCCGCGCCAGAGTTCCTGCACAGTTATTAACCCGCGAATCATCACATCTCTTCGATCAACATAGTTATCAGGATAAAAGGCAAAATCGTTCGCGTGCCAACCCGATGCGAACGCAATCCCGGCTCGTCCTTTTGAGAGGTTATCAACAACCGCCCATTCTTCGGCTATCCGAACAGGATGATGCAGAGGCAATACGACGCTCCCTGCTCGCAGTTGTACTTTCTCAGTTATCGTAGCCAGAGCCGCGCTCGTCAGGGACGGGTTGGGATAGAGTCCGCCGAAGGGATGAAAATGGCGCTCAGGTGTCCACACGGCCTCGAATCCGTGTGTGTCCGCAAATTTTGCTCCTTCGAGCAGTAACCTGTACTTATCACCGGTCTCATCGGCCCCATAGTGGGCAAAATAAAAGAGGCTGAAGGCCATCTTTTTATTTTGCCTGCGATGACGGGCTTCTCCTGAGAGGTTTCTGGTCGCCTGTTCCGACACAAGGATGACTTTTGTTCCTCTGGCGAGCGTCCATAGCAATTCAAGCCCGGAGATATCGAATGAGATGCTCGTTACCGCGAGCAATGCATCAGATTCGTCGCAATGGATTCGCTCATCCATTCCGGCGAAAAAATTCACAACGTTGCCGTGACTTATCATCACGCCCTTCGGCTGACCTGTAGATCCGGAGGTGTATATGACATAGGCCAGATTCTCAGGTGACGATTCGTTGGGAACAGCATACGACGCTCGATGGTTTATTGATTGCCAGTCGTCTATTTCAACCACAGGGATTGAAACCTCCGGCAACCGATTGCTCAACCCTGCGCTGCTCAGCAGGACTCGCGCGCCCGAATCGCTCAACATATAAGCGAGGCGATCTTTCGGATAGGCGGGGTCAAGCGGAAGGTAAGTCCCGCCCGCTTTAAGTATGCCAAGCAGCCCCGTCATCATCTCCGACGAGCGTTCGATGCATATTGCGACTATTGTTTCGGGGCCGACGCCAAACTGTTTCAGGTGGCGAGCCAGTTGATTGGACCTTCGATTTAGCTCACCATAGCTCAATTGCTCGTCTTGAAAGACGAGACAGATTCGATCAGCTCCGCGCTCGGCCTGCGCTTCAAATAATTCATGGATGCAAACCTGCGAAGGGATTTCCTTCTCTGTCGAGTTCCATCGCACGAGAATCTGACGCTCTTCTTCGACAGTCAACATTCGCAATTGAGCGACTCGCGCGCGCGGAGCGGTCACAATTGAATGGAGCAGAGTTTGCCAGTGGCCTAATAATCTTTCGATAGTCGCAGTCTCATAAAGGTCCGTACTGTACTCGATCACACCGCTCAATCCATCGGCATCGGCCACAGACAGCGTCAAATCAAACTTCGCCGATTCGCTTGTCGTGTTTATCGGCGTCAGCCTCAGATGGGGCACCTGCGGGCCATTCGATGAAGCGGTCTGGTAGATAAACATAGTCTGGAACAAGGGGCTGTGACTAAGGTCGCGTTCCGGCTGCAACTCTTCGACAATCCGCTCGAATGGAAGCTCCTGATTGGCGTGCGCTTCAAGTGCTATGCGGCGAACTCTTGCGAGCAGGTCAATGAATTCGGGATTGCCTGATAGATCTGTTCTCATTACGAGGGTGTTCAGAAAGAAGCCGATGAGTTTTTCAGTCTCTAATCGGCTGCGATTGGCGATGGGGGTTCCAATAACGATGTCTGTCTGACCCGTATAACGATAAAGCAGCGCTTTGAACGTAGCCAGAAACCCGATAAACGGCGTCACTCCCTGCTGCTGAAATAACTGTTTCAGGCGCGATGCTACAGGCTCCGCGACTTCAAAGCGCAGATTCCTGCCCCGGAAGGTTTGAACAGAAGGGCGCGGTTTATCCGTGGGCATATGCAAAACAGGCGCGCCCTCCAGCCGCTTCTTCCAGTATGAAAGCTGCGAATCCCACGCGGGGCTTTGTTGCCATTGTTGCTGCCAGACCGCAAAATCTGCGTACTGAACGGGCAGTTCTGCCAGCGCAGACGGGCGACCGGAAACGAACGCATCGTAAAGCGCTGCCATCTCTTCCATCAGGATGGAACGGGACCACGCATCCGATACGATGTGGTGCATCGTGAGCAGGACTTCGTGCTCCTGTCTTGCAGTCTCCAACAAAGCGGCTCGAACGAGCGACCCGCTTGCAAGCTTAAAAGTTCGCTGCGCTTCCGATGATGTGAGCGTAAATATCTGCTGTCGCCTGACGACATCATTGAGAGAGCCGAGAGCGATTAATGGGAGTGGATGTTTTCTGCTTTCACCAACCACTTGAGCAGGTCGCCCCCCGTGAGAAGGAAAGTTCGTTCGCAGCACTTCGTGGCGGCGAATAACTTCATTGAATGCCTGCTCAAAGGCATCCCGGTTGATAATCCCTTCAAGCCGAACGGCAACTGGAATGTTGTAAGTGGCGTTATCAGGCTCAAGCCGGTCAAGGAACCACAATCTCTTTTGAGCAAACGAGAGAGGCAATTCCCGGTCACGCGCTACGGGAATTATAGGTTTTGAGTTTGCGCTCTCGGCAGATTGAACGCTGCGCAGGAATTCCAGAATTTCAGCTTTGTGGCCTGCAATCTGTTGAAGCAGGTTTGGCGTCAGGGTGCCTTCGGGCGCGCTGTATCGCAGCCGATCTCCATCAGCCCAAAGCTTCACATTGCGGAGACGAAGCTCTGTCAGAAGCTCTAAGGTCATCATAGTTCTCCCTCCTCCATCTCCGCGTCAGAAGCAGTCGAAGGGGTTTGCATTGCCCAGCGAGCCGCTTCAATCGTTTCACTTAATCCGGCTATGGTCGGCTGGTCAAACAGGTGTCGCAGATGTAACTCGACCTGAAATGCCTTGCGTAACCGCGAGATCACTTGTGTTGCAAGAAGTGAATGGCCTCCCAATTCAAAGAAATTATCGTGAATGCCGAGATGCTCTAATCCCAGTAACTCCGCCCAGATGCCCGCGACACATTCCTGTACAGGGTTGGTCGGTGCGATAAAAGGCGGCCTTAATTCAAGCATCTCGCAATCAGGCTCAGGCAGCGCGGCCCGGTCAACCTTACCGCTTGGCGTCAACGGCAGGCTACTCAGAGAAACGAACGTGGAAGGCACCATATGCGCCGGAAGTCTGCCGAGTAGGAAAGTTCGCAAATCGGCTGAATGCAGCGCTCTGGAATCAGCAACATAATATGCCACTATTCGCTTCTCGCCGGATTTATCTTCTTTGAGAATAACCGAAGCTGCCCGCACAGCCGGATGCGCCATGACAACGGCCTCAATCTCGCCCAGTTCGACACGGTATCCTCTGATTTTAACCTGGTGATCGACTCGGCCCAGAAACTCTATATTGCCGTCTGTAAGGCGACGAGCCAGATCTCCGGTTTTATACAACCGGCCTTCGCCGTTGGAAAACGGGTCTGGAACAAACTTTTCCGCCGTCAGGTGAGGCGCGTTGAGATAGCCTCGTGTCACTCCCGCGCCACCGATGAAAAGTTGCCCCGGAATGCCGGGCGGAACGGGCCTGAGCAGTGTGTCCAGAATGTGAATCTGCGTGTTGGCAATCGGGCAACCGACGGGAACAGTTGACGAACCGATACCGTAGCGGTCAGCTTCTTCTGCGATAGCGAATGTAATAGAGCCGATAGTTGTTTCTGTCGGTCCATAATGATTCATCACCCGGCAATCGCCCCGAAACCCGCGTATCCGTCGCAGAAGGTCAGTTGGAAACGACTCACCTCCGAGGATCAAATGCCTGCGCGGTAGAATGCGTCCATCGTCGTTTGCCGCGATTATTGTGCTCAGATGAGACGGCACGATCTTCAGCACATCAATCGAATGCAGAGCGATGCAATCGGCCAGTAAGGATGCATCTGCAATCAGGTCGCGATTCAGAATATGCAAACATCCGCCCGTCAATAAAGAAGGGAAAACCGCCGTGTTTCCCAGATCTGCGGCTATCGAAGAAATGGTCGCGAAGTGTAGCGGGCGGTTTGCTTCGAGCGGCCTTAATCCCATCTGCTCACAGATGGCAAACGTGTAGTTTAACAGATTGCGCTGAGTAACAATCACTCCTTTTGGAGCGCCGGTCGAGCCAGATGTGTAAATGACGTATGCCGGATGGTCAAGATTATGAACGGGCCCTGACTCATCCGGTAACTCGTTTTTCGATGACAGGGCTTCGCCTATATCAATATAATCGGCTTCGATTCCGGTCAGATGATCCCGCATCTCTGACTGCACGATCAGAGCCATAGCTCGCATATCGGCAATCTGCGCAGAGAGTCTGACCTTTGGGTTATCCGGTTCCATCGGGACATATGCCGCACCCGTCTTGAGGATTCCCAGTAACGCGATGATCGTCTCTAAAGATCGCGTGGCAAACAGGCCGATAAGGACTTCCGGGCTTGCCCCGCGATTGCGCAGGAAGCAGGCGATGCGACTACTCAGAGCATTCAAAGCGAAGTAGGTCAGAAAGTGATCTTCAAAAACCAGCGCAACCCGGTCAGGAGTGCTTCCGGCCTGTTCTTCAAAAAGCTCCCGAAGGCAGCGATCATCACCGAAATCAGCAACAGTGTTATTGAGACTTAAGAGCAGTTGTCGATTCTCGTCATCGCTCAAGACCTCTAATCGAACAACTTCGGCAAACGGGTTTTCAAGTATGCTGTCGAGCAGCGTCGCAAAGTGAGAAGCAATTTGCTTAGCGCTGTCGGCGTTATATGAGGCTTGATCGTAATCCAGCCTCACGCGAGGCGAGCGGCTATCGAAGATACAGGACAATTTCAGAGAGAACCGATCAAAACAGCAATAATGATCTGCAATGAAAGCACGTAGCCCATCCGCACCGGGGAGATCAGGATGCTCGATAAACTCAAAGCTCAGCGGCAGGAACGGTGTATGCCCGTTCTGCTCGAAGTCAGGTATTGAATCCAAACTGAAGTATTCCTGTCGCTCAAAAGACTCTGCGGCAGATTCAGAGAGGCGCTCGACAATTTCATTGAATCTGTAGTGCGGCTCAAACCGACATTGGACAGGTATTGATTTGGCGAATAAGCCGAACGCCTCTTGCAGTATGTCAAATGGCCTGCCATCACAGACAAGGCCCGCCATCAGGTCAGTCGTCCCGGTCAGTCGCCAAATCAAGCTATACCAGCTCGCAAGCATCAATACAGCAACCGAAGTGTCAAGACGGTCAGCTAACTCCGAAATTTCCGACCACAGGCCGGGCCGAAAACTGATCGGCTGAGTCTGCGGCTTAAATTCCCGATCAGCTAAAACATGAACTTCCATTGGTAAACGCATGGAATTAAGAGCCGAGAAATCCCGCCTGCGCCAGTAGGCTCTGCCCGCCTCATCCTCATCACTTTCCAGCAGGCTGTTCTGCCATTCGGAAAATTGAATATATTGCATCACATCATCGGTTACGATTTCCTCTGCGTTGCAACTGATGTAATTACGCATGATCTCGCAACACAGGTTGGCGAGGGTTTGAGTGTCTGCGCATAACGAGGGCAGCGCCAGCAAAAGCCTGTGCCTTTGATCGCCAAGACCAAACAGGATGCACTTAAGCAGGGGGCCTCGCTCGAAATCGAAAGCGACTGCGGACCATTGCCTGACATGGCGATCAAGCTCATCTTCCTGTGGTTGGGAAGAGGGAGTTGATAAATCGACATAATTGAATTCATAGTCCGTTGATCCTATCGCCACCTGAGCCGGGAATTTCAGGCTGGAGGGTCGGCAAAATACCGTGCGAAGTATCTCGTGCCGGTTCACGACTGCTTTCAAAGCGGCCTTGAGCTTTGCCGTATCGAGAATGCCTTCGAGTTCAAGCTCGCACTGCGCGCGATAGGCTGAGCTTTCCTGCTGAAGCAGCCATACACGCTTTTGCGAAGGCGAAAGTCTGTACCCTGAGAATTGCATTTTCTTATCGATAGCTAATTGAAGAGAGACAATGAAAACGATTTGTCAGACGGCCTCAATCACTGTTTGTCGATACTTCATCTGAAAGCCTGACCGCTTCTGGTTTTGTGCTTAACAGTTTCCTGAGTCGGGCTTCTTTAGCGTCTTGTTTATCAGCCGCCTGCTGTTCGATCTCCGAATCGTTGAAGATTCGCAGGCGACTGATGCGGACATCCGGCTGTTCAACAATGCTGGAAAGCAAAGTTACAAACTGCTTTGAAAGTAGTTTGATCGTGCCACTGTCGAACAGATTTGTATCGTACCTCCAGGTGCCCGCCAGCCCCTTGGGCGTTTCTCCGACAAACAACCCCAGTTCAAATCTGGAGGTCTTCGTATCAATCTCCAGATGTTTTAGAGTCAGGCCGGTGAGCGCCAATGACGGCATTGGAGCGTTTTGAAGAACAAATATTACTTGAATAAGCGGCACTTGACCAAACCTGCGCTCCAGTTGCAGAGATTCGACGAGCTTGGTGAATGGTATCTCCTGATGTGTGTATGCGCCGAGCACCACTCCACGTACACGATGCAGAGCTTCCCGGAAAGTCGGGTCGCCGCTCAAATCGGTTCGCAACGGCAGAATGTTTACGAAGAAACCGATCAGGCTTTCTATCTCGATACGATTACGATTGGCAAGATCGGTTCCGACAATTATATCCGTACTATTAGTCCAACGATGCAACAAGACTTGAAACGCGGCAAGAAGGGAGATAAATAAAGTGGCTCCTTCCTGCCTGCTCAGCTTCCTTATCCCCTCCATTACTTCCTTTCCTACCTCTACTTCTTCCTTCCCCCCTTCCTTCTTCTCCTCTCCTTTCTCTTCTCTCTGTTCTACGATCCTTACTCCCTTCACCCCTTTTAACTGCTCCCTCCAGTATCTCTTCTCCCTGCTCTGCTCCTGTTCTCCTTTCCTCCTTTCCCATATCGCATAATCTATATACTGCACCTCCTTCTCCTTATCCTCTTCGGCTTCCCCTCTCCTGTACTTCTCATAACTCTCCTCCATCTCCTTCACCATTATCCCCAGCGACCACCCGTCGCTTATTATGTGATGCATCACTATCGCCAATACATGCTCGCTCCGGCTCTTCTTTATCACCACCGCTCTTCTCAGGTATCCCTTCTCCAACTCAAACCTCCTCCCTGCCTCCTCCTTTATCACTCTCTGTTGCTGCTTTTCCGCCTCCTCTCGCTCCAGCCCGCTCAACTCTACTATTGCCACCTTCTCCTGCCTGTGCTCCTGCACCTCCTGCACCGCCTCATCTTTCTCCATCCGAAAGGCTGTTCTAAGTGAGTGCTGGCGTCTGCTGATTTCGCTCATGCTCTGCTCCAGCGCCGCCACGTTTAGGTCGCCTTTCATCTCCACTACGGCGGGCACGTTGAAGGCCGGGTTGCCCGCATCCAGTTGATCCATAAACCACAGTCTCTGCTGCGCGTATGACAGCGGCCCCGCCTCTTTTCTCTCTTCTCCCTTTATCGCCTCTTCTTCTATTCCCTCCGACGAACGGAGCGCCTTTTCCACTCTCGCGGCCAGTTGAGCGATTGTTGGCGCATCAAACAAATCGCGCACGATGAGCTTTATCTTAAGCGCGTTCTGAAGCCGGGCTGTCACCTGTGTAGCAAGCAGCGAGTGGCCGCCAAGCTCAAAGAAATTGTCGTGAATTCCTAAATCATCGAGCTTCAGGACCGACGACCATATACCGACAAGGATCTCTTCTACAGGCGTGCGCGGCGACAGGAAAACGCCTTCTATCTCCGGTCTTTTTGAATCAGGCGCGGGCAAAGCCTTCCGGTCTACTTTTCCTGTTCGAGTAAGAGGAAACCGATTAAGCAGAACAAAGGATGACGGGACCATGTAATCAGGCAATCGCCCTTTAATAAACTGGCGTATCCCAATTATCGCGGGCCGGGCGCTTGATTCGGTGATAAGGTAGGCAACAAGTCGCATATCGCCCGGTGAGTCTTCACGCGCCAGAACCACCGCATCTTTGATCTCGCCATGCTGCTTTAGATTCGCTTCGATCTCACCAAGCTCGATGCGATAGCCTCTGATCTTCACCTGATGATCGCTTCGTCCAAGAAATTCGATATTGCCGTCTGAGGCGTATCGGGCGAGGTCTCCAGTCCTGTACAACCGGGCAGGCTGCTCGCCCGCAAAAGGATTCGGGATGAACTTCTCCGCAGTCAGATCAGGATTTCCAATATAGCCTCGGCTCAACCCCTCCCCCGATATAAAAAGCTCTCCGGCCACTCCTATCGCAACAGGCTGCAAACAATCATTCAAAATGTAAATCTGAGTGTTATCAATCGGACGACCAATGGGCACCTGCATGCCTGCGCACGGCAAAGCGCAATCGTAAACCGTGCTCCATACGGTCGCTTCCGTCGGCCCATACTCGTTATATAATTTTGCGGACGCAAGCATCAATTTATGTCGCTCAGGGATTTCGCTTGAGCAGGCTTCACCGGCAACAATGCTTGCCTCCACCGAAGAGAGTTCCGTGCCTGTCGCATGATCGAGAATCATCTTCCAAAGCGAGGGGAGACACAACAGGTAGGACGGGCGCTCTCGTGCTATCAATCCTACCAACATCGCCGGGTCAGGCTGCAAAGTCTCAGGAGCGATGATTAATCGTCCGCCCTGACAGAGGGTGCCGAAGATTCCGGCCACCGAACTGTCAAAGGCGAATGGTGAAATGAGCAGAAAACTTTCCACCTCATCGCCGTAATAAGCTGTACGGGCTTTGATTGAGTTCGTAAGGTTCCTGTGTGTTACCGCAACACCTTTTGGAAGACCGGTCGAGCCTGACGTATAGATTACATAAGCCGGATTCGCTGCTGCCAGATCTATCGACGGAGATCTTTCATTCTGGCGGCTGATTGATTCCCAGTCCTCATCCACGCACACGACACTGGCGCTGTGGGCAGGGAGAACTGAAAGCAAAGCGCGCTGACACAGCAGGACCTGCGCCTTAGTGTTTTCGAGTATATAGGCCAATCGGTCCTTTGCGGACGAATGGTCCAGAGGCACATATGCTCCGCCTGCCTTGAGCGTGCCGAGTATGGAGATAATAGTCTCGATAGACCGCGACGTGCAGACGGCAACCAGCGTTTCCGCTTCTACTCCGAGTGTGCGCAGGTAATTCGCCAACTGATTTGCGCGACGGTCAAGCTCGCCGTAGCTGATATGCTGATCATCACAGGTAACGGCAATGCTGTGTGGATTCCGCTGTGTCGAATCCCATATAGATTGAAATACGGGGCTGTTCAGTTCGTGGGCTGCGAAGGTCTGATTGAATTGTTCAAGAATCTGCTTGCGCTCTGCGATAGTCAAAATTTCCAGATCGCCGATTCTTGAGTCAGGGCGCGCCATCGCGCTCCGCACGAGCGTTTGAAGCTCTCCGGCCAGACGATTGATGTCTTCCGCATCAAAGAGGGCCGCATCGTACTCCAGGTCAGCAAAAAACGAATCTTCGACAATGCGGCACGACAGGTTCACCTTATAGCGGTCGATACAAGCATACCGCCTGATGATCGAGTCCGGTTTGAAGCCCAAAGATTGCGACTCGAAGCTGAATGCGTATGGAAAGAACGGTTCATGACTATCGCCCTCCTGAAAATCGATCACCTGTTCCAGGCTGAAGCAATCCTGCCATTTCATTATCTTATCCAGCGAATCTTTTATTTGAGATAGCAAGGCAGTAAATCCTGTATCCCCGTCAAGATGACATCGGAGCGGGAGATTTTTCGCGAACAGGCCGATGGCAGAATTCAGCTCGGCGTATTTCCTGCCATCGCAAATCACTCCAATGGCTATCTCTTCTTTCCCCGTCAGATGCCACAGTAACGCGCTCCAGCATGCAATCAGGAACTCAGGAGCAGAGATGTTGAGCTTATGCGTAATTGATTCAAGCTCCGCATACAATTCCCGATCAGGTTCAAGGCTGACAGAGTTCGGAGTGAATTTTTGGGAAGGCAACACGGCCCTCTCGCATGGAAGCTTTAACGCCGAAAGATCTGAAACTTTGTTCTCACTCCAATATTTTCGTCCGAGCAACGTGTCTTCAGAATCGAGTAGCTCACACTGCCATTCCGCGAAATCCGCGTACTGAGTCGGCGTCTTCTGTTCAGTGCCGGTCGGTTGCCCCGAATAAATCGCGCCGATCTCATTCACAAGGTTTTTCAATGCTGCCTGATCGCTACATAGCGATGTTAGAGCTATGATGAGCACGTAACGCTTAGCCGTCAATCGGACCGCAGAGACCCGCATGAGTGGGCCTTTCTCGAAGTCAAATGGCTCGTTTATCGCTCGGCAAAAAATCTCGTCAATCTGTTTTTCGGAGTCAGTAAGGCTATGATCGCTGAGGTCGAACTGCTTCAAGCCGGGCGTCAAGGCGTCGGCTATCGCCTGTACGGGAACCGGCATTCCCGGAAGTTGCTCAAAGGTCGTGCGAAGAATTTCGTACCTGCCGACTACGTCGTTCAGGGAGCGCTGCAACCTGTCCACATTCAGGTCTTCCTCATAGAGAAGAGCGCAGCCCACAGCATATGCGGAGCTTTGATCGTTTTGCTGTAGCCGCCAGATATGCTTCTGCTGCGGCGAAAGACGGAAGCCCTCGATTATTTTATCCTGCACCTGATTACCTTCTTGATCGTTAGGAATTCACACCATCGTCGCAAGGCTCGGCCATTGCCACGATCACCTGTCGTTCTCCCACGAAGGGCTGCCGACCATGTGCGACTGACATATTGTCGAGCAGCAAAATATCGCCCTGCTGCCAGCCGAATATAACTTTTTCGTTTCGGTAAGCCTGTTGAATGCTTTCGGCAACCGATTGCTCGATAGGGCTGCCATCGCCATAGGCGGTCATGAACGGAAGGTCTCCCTCCGAAAACATGCTGGAAAGAGCTTCCTGCACTTCCTGTTCGCGCGCTGCGAGGTGAAAGAAAGCGGCATGGTCGAACCATACAGGCTCGCCCGTTTTGGGGTGCAGCCGCACTGCCTGCCGAATTTGCCGGGTCCTCAAACGGTCATTGTCCTTCCATTGGATCTCAATCTGTCTCTCCCGGCAAATGCTCTCTACCTCTGACTTACTCGTAGTCTGGAATACCTCCTGCCAGGGGAGCGCAAACCCATCATTGTAATTGCGAACATACATCACTTGTTTCTCGATGAACTGTTGCCTGATTTTCGGATCAATAGATTTATAGACATTGCTCACATCCGCGATAGGCGTCTCGCCTCCCTGATCGGGCACCTGAAGACAGCAGAAATAGATCTTCAGAGGCCAGGTCGTCCAGTAGGTTCCTTCATTATGCAAATGAATCTCCTGATCGTTAGGATAAATTGTAGAGATATAGACGCCGTCTGCGACCTCGTAGCGCGGGCTTGAGCGATCACGATATTCGAGCAGGTTGCCGTCTGATGTTGCGAGCACGAATTCCTTGAATTGGGAAACGGACCTGATCGCGAAGTTTCGGAAAAGCAGCGCTTTGTTTTTCCATAAGAGCGTTTCAACAAGTTCACGATTGCTCGAAGCCCAGGCGACAAGATCAGCGCCTTCGAGACCCGGCTCTATCAGCAACGGTATGGCATGCTCGGAAAGAAGGCGGCTCGTTTTTACAACCTCCTGCCCTGACATTCTTATTGCCTTACGTCGCGTTGATAAGAGACTGTCGATAGTCGGTTTTGTATCTCCGGTTCCGCTCATTTCCTGCTCCTCCTGTCAGATCGTATGAACGATAGTCTTGCGCCTTGCGCTGTTGAGCCGCCCCAGAAGATTTTTCTCATACTCCCTCACCTGATCCTCTTCATACAGTTTGTCAGCTTCGTTTAACGCGCTCATCAACTGGCTCAGCTTCGCGTCGGGTTCGGCGACAATCTGCTTCAGCAGCAGTTCAAAATGCCGGGCCAACCGGGCGATAGTCGCCGGGCTGAACATATTGGCGTTGTACTCGATGTGCCCCTTGATTGCGGCAGGAGTTTCCCACAGGTTTAGCGCAAGATCGAACCGGGTCATTCCGGCATCTACGTCAAGACCTTCCAGCCTTAACCCATCTATTGAAACGGATACTTTCGGCGTGTTTTGCAAAACAAACCAGGCTGAATAGAGCGGCGCTTTGCTCAGGTCGCGCTCGATCAAAAGATCTGCGACCAGTTTATCAAAGGGCAGATTCTGATGAGCAAACGCTCCGAGCGCCACGCCTCGCGCTCTGCGAAGTAATTCGCGGAACTCAGGGTCGCCGCCAAGCCTGAGCCTCAGTACAATAGTGTTGATGAAACACCCGATCAGGCTCTCTAACTCGACGCGGTTTCGCCCTGCTATCGGAGAACCAACGACGATATCATCTTCCTTCGTTAAGTAACTGAGCAGAATATTATATGCGGCAAGAAGGGAGATAAATAAAGTGGCTCCTTCCTGCCTGCTCAGCTTCCTTATCCCCTCCATTACTTCCTTTCCTATCTCTACTTCTTCCTTCCCTCCTTCCTTCTTCTCCTCTCCTTTCTCTTCTCTCTGTTCTACGATCCTTACTCCCTTCACCCCTTTTAACTGCTCCCTCCAGTATCTCTTCTCCCTGCTCTGCTCCTGTTCTCCTTTCCTCCTCTCCCATATCGCATAATCTATATACTGCACCTTCTTCTCCTTCTTCTCTTCGGCTTCCCCTCTCCTGTACTTCTCATAACTCTCCTCCATCTCCTTCACCATTATCCCCAGCGACCACCCGTCACTTATTATGTGATGCATCACTATCGCCAATACATGCTCGCTCCGGCTCTTCTTTATCACCACCGCTCTTCTCAGGTATCCCTTCTCCAACTCAAACCTCCTTCCTGCCTCCTCCTTTATCACTCTCTGTTGCTGCTTTTCCACCTCTTCTCGCTCCAGCCCGCTCAACTCTACTATTGCCACCTTCTCCTGTCTGTGCTCCTGCACCTCCTGCACCGCCTCATCTTTCTCCATCCGAAAGGCTGTTCTCAGTGAGTGCTGGCGTCTGCTGATTTCGCTCATGCTCTGCTCCAGCGCCGCCACGTTTAGCTCGCCTCTCATCTCCACTACGGCGGGCACGTTGAAGGCCGGGTTGCCCGCATCCAGTTGATCCATAAACCACAGTCTCTGCTGCGCGTATGACAGCGGCCCCGTCTCTTTTCTCTCTTCTCCCTTTATCGCTTCTTCTTCTATTCCCTCGGATGCTTTCAGCGCGGTTTCAATACTCCTTGAGAGCAAACAAAGAGTTGGAGCTTCAAAGACCGTTCTCAAAGATAAACTGACATCAAAGACCTTCTTAATGCGCGAAACTACCTGAGTAGCAAGCAGCGAGTGGCCGCCAAGCTCAAAGAAATCGTCATCAGGATTGAACTGATCGAGGCCCAAAACATCAGCCCATATATTGGCAACAACATCTTCTATGGGTGTGAAGACAGAGCGGGGCACGCCCCAGGAATCGCGACCTTGTGATTGTTGAACAACTCTCAATCCGGGTATTTCTTCGATGGGGATGCTTTCGGCCAGCATATCGAGGTCAATGTCTGCTTCATCCGTAACCGCTTCGAGCAACGAGATGAACCGGCTCGCCATTTGAGACAGGTCGCGTTTGTAGAATCGACGCGGGTTGTAAATGAACCGAGCCTCTAATTCCAATCCGACAGCCGCTAGAATTGCGAGATCGTATTTCGTTTTTCCACCGATGGAGCGTACCTTTCTCGAATTTCCGCCCAGCCCCGATGACCTCTGCGCTGATTGATCCACCGGGTAATTCTCGAAAACCAGTATGCTGTTATAAAGCGGCAATGAGGCGGGCAGATCGCTCCATTCGTGGATCTGCCCGGTTGAGCAATAATCAAAGCGGCTCTGCTCAATGCTGTTGTTTTGAATGCCCCCGATCCAATCCCAAAGACTTTGCTCTGCGCCGACCCGGACCCTCAGTGGGATCGTATTTATGAACAGGCCAACGGTAGATTCTATCCCGTCAAGCTCGGTTGGCCGCCCTGAAACGGTTGTACCGAACACGATATCGTTTTGTCCGCTGTATCGGCTCAATAGCAGCGCCCAGATTCCCTGAGTTATTGTGTTAATTGTCACGCAATGCTGTCGCGCCTTCTTCTGTAAGGCGGCAGTTGCCTGCAATGAAAGCCTCGCCACTACTTCGCCATCTCCATGCTCGTCAACAGGCTCCGGCTCCGAGCCTTGCTCAATGCCCGGGAGAGTCGGACGCGCAAACCCCTTGAGTTTTTCGCGCCAATACCGTTCGGCTTCGGCAAGATCCTGCTTGCGCAACCATGCTATGTAGTCGCGGTAGGGGCGCGATGGTTCGAGACGCAACTCACGCCCCATGTTAAAGGCATCATAGAAGGCAAGGAATTCCTGAAGAAGCAGGGCCTGAGACCAGCCGTCAATTATTATATGATGTGTTGTCCAGCAGATGTGATAAGCATGCTCTGCTGTCTGCATTATGGCGATACGAAGCAGCGGGCATTTATTCATCTCAAAGCCTTGCTGTCGATCCGCGTCCAGATAGGCTTCAAGCTTCTCTTGTTGCTTTGCAGGCGAAAGGTCGCGCCAGTCGTGCCTCTCAAATCCAGCCTGCGCAATGGCGCGCACAACCTGGTAAGGCTCATCCTGATCCCGCCAGACAAAACAAGTCCGTAAAATGGGATGGCGGTCTATGAGGCTGTGCAATGCACGCTCAAGGGCGGTGACATTTAATCCCTCCGACATCTCGAACACCTGCTGTTCGATGTAGATGCCAGTGCCTTGATGCGACAAGGTTTCAAACAGCATGCCCTTCTGTTGAGGGGACAGCGTATATATCGCTTCAATCTGTTTCATGATTCAGGAATTCAGGTCGCGCTCATCTCATACTTCATTCAATCGAAAGTATCGGCAATTTCATTGAGGATCTTATCGAGTCCATCCTGATCCAATTCGAGATCAGGAAAATCTGATGGACTGTAGGTATCAATGCGCGCTGAGGAAGAATCGACCTTTAACAGGGCCTTCATTATCTCTTCGGCCAGTCCTTCGATAGTCTGTCGTCGGTGAATGTTTTCGCTGTATGCCAAAGAGCACTTTAAGCAACCATTGACTATGATGGCAGAGATATCTATGTAGTAACGACGAATCTCGGTCTGATTTTGAGATGGCCCGATTGGTTCGTCCGCCCATTTGAATATAGAAGTATCAGAGAATACGCGATCAAATCGACCCAGATAGTTAAAGACGATCTCGGATTCAGGCATGCTGGCGAGCTTCTCCCGCATCTCAGTCATTGGACTGAGATACCTGAGCAAGCCATAGCCGACACCGTTCCGGGGAAGCATGCGCAGATGCTCGCCCACAGATCTCACCATATCTGCCGATTGCAGAGAAGGCTTCGGTTGAAACAACACAGGAAAGATAGTTGTAAACCAGCCGACCGTTCTTGATAAATCCGAGTCGGAAAAAATCTCTTCTCTCCCGTGACCTTCGAGGTCGATCAGCAACGAGCCAGCGCCTGTCCATCGTGCGATGGAGGAAACGACTGCTGCCAGCAACGTTTCATTGATTTGAGCCTGATGAGCGGCTCCTCGCATCAACTCCCGTGTCTGGTCATCGGTCAACGAGATCGAAACTGTCCGGGTAGAGGCGACGGTGTTTTTTCCGCCGGAGAAATCAAGCGGTATCCTACAGGCGCTCAAGCGAGGCGGTGCCACCCAGTAACCCATCTCGGAATCCAGTGATTCTGTTTTCGCATACTCCATTAAGCTGGAAGCCCATCGCTTGACGGACGTGGTCTTTGCGGGAAGATCAACAGCCCGGCCAAGAGAAAGATCTGTATATGCCGCCTGCAAATCTTCAAAAAGAATTCTCCATGAAACTCCATCAACAACTAAATGATGGATGACGATAAGCAATCGGCCATGCTCGTGTTCTCCGAAATCGAAATATCCGACGCGCAGCAACGGTCCCTCTGTGATGTTGAGGCTTTCCTGCAATTGAGCCGCGCACCTGTCCATCTCCGCTCGTCGAGCGGGACCGTCCAGCGCGGACAGATTTACTATTGTAAAGGGCACAGCCGCTCCCGCGCCGTCTATTATCTGGGTCCATTTCGCGCCGTCTCTTTTGAACCGGGATCGGAGCGCATCGTGGTGTAAGAGCAGGTGATCTATCGCTGTTTTCATCAGCCGGGGATCAATCCGCTCTCGCAGTTCGAGCATAACTCCCTGATTGAAATGGTGTGGATTATACAGATTCATATCGAAAAACCGATGCTGTATGGGCGTCAGTGCCGCTTCACCGGTTACAATCTCTCTGTCGGCTGCGGCGTGAGAAGTTCCGGTTGTGAGCTTTGCCAGTTGCGATATGGTCTGATTTTGGAATATCTGTCTTGGGTTTAATTGAATACGCGCGCGCCGGGCTTTTGCGACCACCTGAATGGCGAGGATCGAATCTCCGCCCAACGCGAAAAAGTTATCATGGATGCCTACTCGCTCAACTCCCAGCACTTCCGACCATATCCGGGCCAACTCAATCTCGGACCTGCTCGAAGGCTGCACATAGTCGTTGTGCCTGGCTTTCGCGTTCTTACCAATCTCGGATAGCCGCGTGCGGTCGGCCTTGCCGCTTGCATTTATCGGTATCGCATCTAAACTGAGTATCACGGCGGGAACCATGTACTCAGGAAGTCGCTCTCTCAGGTGTGCCCGCAGATCTTCTTCAATTATCTGTCCGCCCGCTTGAGCAGTCACAAATCCCTCAATCCTGATCCCACTACTACTATTCCGGCTCGCGAGCACAACAGCATCTTTAACGCCTTGAAACTCTCTTATCGCTACTTCTATCTCTCCTATCTCTACCCGGTTCCCTCTGATCTTTACCTGCTCGTCCTCTCTTCCTTCATACTCTATCTCTCCTCCTCTCATCCTCCTCACCACATCCCCGCTCCTGTACACCCTCCTCCCTTCCTTCCCTCTTCTTCCATCCGGCACGTACCTCTCTGCTGTCTTCTCTCCTCCTCCTATGTACCCTCTCCCTACTCCTTCTCCTCCTATGTATAACTCTCCTCTCATCCCTATCCCTACTTCCTCTCCCTCTCTCCCCTTCACATAGATCTCCACATTCGATATCCCTCTCCCTATCGCCACTCCCCTCTTCGCTCCTTCTCTTCTTCTCCCTTCCCAGCTACTCACATCTATCGCCGCTTCTGTCGGCCCGTACAGGTTATACAGCTTCCCTCTCATCCTCTCTTCATACCTTTCCGCCATCTCTATCTTCAACTCTTCCCCACTGCTTATCACCGCTCTCACACTCCTTATCTCTCCCACTCCTCTCTCTTCCAGCATCACTCCCAGCAGCGACGGCACAAAATGCACTATCGTTACCTCTTCCTTCTTCATCTCTTCCACCAGATATCCTGCATCCTGTTGCCCTCCTCCTTTCGCCATCACTATCGCCGCTCCGCTCATCAGCCCCAGCATCATCTCCCACACCGATACATCGAACCCATACGGCGTCTTCGCCATCACCCGGTCTTCTTCTCCCACTTCCAACTCTCTCTTCATCCACTGTAGCCGATTGCTTATCGCCCGATGCGTGTTCATCGCTCCCTTCGGCCTTCCCGTTGACCCTGACGTGTAGATCACATATGCCAGATTTTCTCCTTCGATTCTCACCCCCGGTCTCTTTTCCCCGTATCTCTTTATCTCCTCCCATTCACTTTTCAGATTGATCCGTCTCATCCCCTGCTCTGCTATGGGTGCTCCCTCTCTTCCTTCCTCTATGACTATTTTCGCTCCGGCATCTCTCAGCATATACTCCACTCGTTGCATCGGACTTGTCGGCTCCAGTGGCAGGTATGCTCCTCCTGCCTTCAAAACCCCAAGGATCGCCACCATCATCTCCGGGCACCGCTCAAAGTAAAGCCCGACTATGCTTTCCGGCCCTACCCCTTCGCCGCACAGGTAATTTGCCAGCCGGTTTGCATCGCTGTTGAGTTGCCCCAGTGTAACCTGCTGTTGGTCGAATATCAGCGCCACCCTGTCGGGCGTTTGTTCCACTTGAGCGTCTATAAGATCTACGATTGTCAGATGAAGCGGGAAATCCTCGAAGCTGTCGTTTGTTTCGACCAGCAGGTGATGGCGTTCAGATGCCGATAGCATCTCAAGCTCGAAGAGTCTGCTTTGCGGCTCTTTTGTGATCGCCTCTGCCA
Organism: Blastocatellia bacterium; assembly: GCA_963804815.1. Taxonomy (GTDB): domain Bacteria; phylum Acidobacteriota; class Blastocatellia; order UBA7656; family UBA7656; genus DATEKX01. The sequence continues at coordinate 2,081,450 of CAWDRU010000002.1, forward strand.
TCCTTCTAAAATGTTCCGACAGGCGATGTATAGTTGTATTATCAAAAAGATCGGCATCGAATAAAAACGATCCGAGAAGCTCGCCGGATTCTTCGATCAGATGAAGCTCCAGATCGAACTTTACATTTGCGCATGGAGCTTCCAAAGGCTTCAGAGTCAGACCTGAAAGCCTGAGCGCGGGCATTCTGACATTATGAAAATCGAAGGCTACCTGCGCCAGAGGGTGACGGCTCAAATCGCGATCCGGCTGCAATTGCTCGACGAGCTTTTCAAACGGCAAATCCTGATGAGAATACGCTTCAAGCGACAGGCTGCGAACAAGCCTGAGGAGATCGCGAAATGTATTCACATTTGAGAGGCCGCAGCGAAATACAAGTGTATTTACGAAGAAACCAATAAGAGATTCGATCTCGATTCGATTACGGTTCGCTGTCGGAACTGCGACGGCTATATCATCCTGCCCGCTGTGCCGATAGAGCAGAAGATCGAAGATTGCCAGCAGCGTCATGAACATAGTCGCGCTCTCTTTCTCACAAACCTCTTTGAGCGCGTTCGTCAGATTCTCGCCAAGCGAGAATGAATGAACCGAGCCTTTATGCCTCTGAACGAGAGGTCTTGGCTTATCGGTTGGCATCTGCAACGGAGACAAGCCAGCAAGCTGCGTCTTCCAATACTCAAGCTGTAATTGCAAAGTCTCGCCCCGCATCCAGTCCCGTTGCCAGATGGAAAAATCGGCATACTGGATATAAAGCTCGGCCAGAGGCGAGGGGTTTCCTGATGCAACGGCTTCATAAAGTGATGCGATCTCTCCCAGCAGTATGCTCCGCGACCACTCATCCGATACGATGTGGTGCATAGTCAAAAGCATCACATGCGCATTCCTGTTCAGCCTCAGCAATGCAACTGCCAGCAGAGGGCCTTCAGCCAGCTCGAATATGCGTTGGCCGTGTGCCGCAGCGAGCGCACGCACCTCTGCATGTTGTTTGCTCTCGGCCAGCCCGCACAGGTCCACGACCTTAACCGGCAGCCTGAGATGTTGAGCGACAGACTGAATGGCGCTGCCTTCCACAGATGGGAATGTCGTCCGGAGTACCGAGTGACGACGGACAATCTCATTCAAGCTTTGTTCGAGCGACAATATGTCGAGCGATTCCAAAACGAGAACTGCAAAAGAAATGTTATAGGATGCGCTCTCAGGCTCAAGCTGATTGAGGAACCATAGCCGCTGCTGAGCGAAGGACAAAGGGATGTCTGAAATCTTATTAGCCGGTTTGATCGCGCTCGCGCTCGAAAGCTCGAATCCTTCATCGGCAAGCAGACGAGCAAACAGTTCTTCTTTTTCGTCTACAGGATCAGTCTGTTTTATCCGATTATTTTGAATCATTGGTTATAACGGATGAAGTTACTAAAACGGACACGGCACATGCTACAGCGCACGCGCTCGAATGGCTTTCAATCGCGGCTCGCCGTGTTTTGAAGCATACTCTGCATTTCGGCAGCAGACATAGAATCCACTTTTTGCCTCAATCGGGCAATCGCTACGACCTGACCCGGCTTTGTCTCGCGGCTGGTCATCAGTTCCGCAAGGTGCCCGACGGTCGGAGCCTCGAACAGAGAGCGAGGTAGCAATTCCATCTGAAATGTCTTTCTTATCTTTGACGTAATGCGAATCGCGGTCAGGGAATCGCCTCCCAGTCTGAAGAAATCGTCATCCGCGCCGACTTTATCAACACCTAATACTTCGGCCCAGATGCCCGCAAGCACTGCTTCGACCGGCGTTCGAGGGGAAACAAATACCTCCTGCTGTTTGACAGGCGGAGGAAGCAATCGACGGTCCAGTTTGCCGGACGGCCCCAACGGCAGACCGTCAAGCGGAATCAGCATCGCAGGTATCATATAATCTGGTAACCGTGCCCGCAGCCATCCGTAAATCTCTCTCTCTATCAATGGCTGTTTCTCAGATGTAACCACGTAGGCGATCAGTTGTTTTTCATCAGTATTACCAGCCACGACCACCGATGCGCGCAAGGCCGGGTGTTGATTGAGCGCGGCCTCGATCTCTCCCAACTCGATACGGTATCCTCGAATTTTCACCTGATAATCTCTGCGCCCAATAAATTCGACTTCACGCGAGAGCAGAAAGCGCGCCAGATCGCCCGTCCTGTAAATCCGGGAACCCGGCTTGCGAGCAATTGGGTTTGGAAGGAATCTCTCTGCTGTCAGATCGGGCTGATTCAAATATCCGCGAGCCAGCCCAAGTCCGCCAATAAAAATCTCTCCGGTCACGCCAGTCGCCACCGGGTAAAAAGAGTCGTTGAGCAGGTACGCTTCACAATTTGGGAGCGGTCGCCCTACAGGGACTGTCATCGCCGTATCATCGAGCGAATGCCTGTCAATTTTGCAGGTCATTACGCCGACGGTCGTTTCGGTCGGCCCGTAATGGTTGAACACCCTGCAATCTTTGGCAGCGTCGAGCACCCGGCAGACCAGATCCCATCTGAGTGCTTCTCCCCCGATAATCAGCCGCTTGAGTGGAAGCGTGGCTCCTGTTTCATTTGATCCGAACAGCGCGTCAAGATGGCTCGGCACGATTTTCAATACATCTATCTCTCTTTGCTCGAAGTATGCGGCCATTGCTTCGGCATCCATTGCGCGCTCCCGCGAGATAACATGGAGCGTTTTGCCGAAACATAGCGAAGGGAACACGGCTGTGTTTCCGAGATCCGTCGTAAAGGATGAAACCAGAGCAAATCTCTTTGCCTCAGAAAGCTCAAGCCTCTCGCTCACGCTCTGCACATAATTTATTAACTGCCGATGCTCGACCGCCACAGCCTTAGGCAAGCCTGTTGAGCCGGAAGTGAAGAGCAGGTATGCGAGGTTCTCTCTGGTTGACGAGCCGCTGTTGCCTTGACCGCTCTCGCCTGAACCCGCTTGCCAATCCGAGTCGAGATAGACGGCTAAGGCTGGCAGTCGTTCAACTGTTTCCTCGTAAGCACGCAGGCTCAAAACGACAGGGGCCTGCGTTGCGGCGATAATCGCCGCCAGCCTCTCGGCAGGAAGCGCGGGGCTAAGCGGCATGTACGCGCCGCCTGCCTTCATCGTGCCCAACAGCCCTATTACGCTTTCAATCGACTGCTCAAGACAGATCGCAGCGGGTATCTCAGGACCGACACCGAGTCTGATTAAATGACGAGCAAGCTGATTTGCGCGCCGGTTCAGTTCGCAGTAGCTCACCTGATGTTCCTCGAATACGACAGCGATCCGGTCAGGCGCGGATTCGGCTTGCTTTTCGATGAGGCAATGCACGCCGTCCGGAATCGAGTATTCAGTCGCTGTCTTGTTAAACTCAGAACGGGATTGCTCCACATCAACCAGACTTACCTGATCAATCGGCGCATCCAGATCTTCGCAAACCGAAGCGAGAAGGGCTTGATACTGGTCGGCAATTAATCGCGCAGCCTCCAGCCTGAAAGCACTGGAATCGAAATGAATCTCAGCCGATATAGAATCCTTGCGGGCAAGACAGGAGAGTCTGAGAGCAAACTGATCGAAACAGTAATAATGTCGGTATAATGAAAAGGTCGTTTCGCCTGCCTTCTGCATTGAAGGCGCTTCCTGACAGTCGAAGACTATTGAAAAAGGCGGCGTCGAATTCGCTTCTTCCGCTCGCTGCCAGAAAAGATACTCCTGCCACTTCCGAGCGGCTTTCATCTGCTCAGAGACCGTGCCTATCAGATCGCGTATAGTACAACCATCTTCGATATGACCCGAAATGGGAGCGTACCCTGCAAACAGACCGAGAGCCTCCTCCAGCTGCTCGTACCGTCTGCCGTCAAGTTGCGCTCCGATTACGATATCGGGTTCGCCCGTAAGCTGCCGTTGCAGGATGAGCCAGCAAACAAGTAAATAGCCCTCAAGCGAAAAATCATGCTCCTGCGCAAGCGAGATGATACTGGCCGTCAGCTCGTTGCCGATTGAGACGGAAATCCGCTGCGGATCAAACCCGCCTGCGCGCGCTGTTCGCAATTGGAATGGAAGCCGCAGTGTCTCAGGCGACGAGAAGTCCATAGCCTTCCAGTATGCTCTCCCGATTTCAGCATCGCCGCTCACAATCAACTCATTGAGCCATTCTGAATAGTCGGCATACTGCATAGGCTCGCGCGAGCCTCTCTCGCCACGCAGATGAGCTTCATAAGAGAGGGCTATCTCGCGCATCAAATTCCCGATTGTGACAAAGTCAGCGCACATTGAAGGGAGTAATACCAGTAAAAGATGCGCTGTCGGTGAGAGCACACCCAGAGAAAACCGACAGCTTGATCCTCGGTCAAAAGAGAAGCCAATATCGAGTTGCGCCTGAAAGACCCGATCAAGCTCAGCCTGCCAGAGTTGAGCATCGGTCGAGCTAAAATCGAAATGACCGATTGCAGAGTCTGCCCCCTCGGTTATGACCTGAAGCGGAGCCTTCATCCCTTCTACGTATCGGAATTCCGTGCGCAAAATCTCGTGCCGTTGCACGACATCCTTTATGCATACTTCAAGAAGCTCCGTGTCGAGAACCCCTTCTATCATGTAGGCAGCCTGCGTGGTGTGGCCTGCGGGCTTCCCCTCATTGTGCAACAGCCACAATCTTTTCTGCTGCGGTGAGAGTCGGAACCCCTCAACTGTGTTGTCCATGTTTATGCCCGTGGAGTCTTGACCTGACTGGAACGCGGATGATGCGCGATTAACTGGTCAATAGAATTGCTTTGCGCTCAATTCGCCCAAGCTTGCGAAGATTTGATTCTTCCAGTTCTTTTTCCTGTCTCAATTGATCCTGTCTGCTCGATTCAAGGAGCATTCCTTTTAACTCGCCCATCTTTACATCCGCGCGCTCAGTGACAATGCGAATAAGCATCACATAAGCGCTCTGCCATCGCTCTATAGTTCGAGCATCGAACAGGTCGCTGTTGTATGTGCAATTCAAAATGAGCGAGTTGTCAGCGTGAGTAATATTCCACAAAAGATCGAACCGGGCGAATATCGTCGGGTTCTGGATCGGCTCGACTTTCAGACCGGCAAACTCCGGGAACGATTCCATTCGATCAATATTGAAGACCACAGAGATAAGTGGCGGGCGGTCCGGTTCTCGCCTTATATTGAGTCTCTTTATCAGCCTTGCAAACGGATAGCTCTGATGGGTGTAGGCATCAAGCAGATTGCGCTTTACAATCTTCAGGAACTGCGAAAATGTCGGATCATCACTCATCCGGCTGCGCAACGGAAGCATATTGATGCAGAAGCCAACCACATCATTTGCTCCGGCATTCATCTGTCCAGCCGAATGGACTCCGACGACAAGATCGTCCTGTTCTGTTAAGTGATGAAGCAACGTTTTGAATGCGGCAAGCAACACCATGTACATCGTAACGCCCTGCCTCGCGCTCAGTCGCTTCAACTCTGCATACAGAGACGGATCAAACTTCGTGCTTTTCCTGGCCCCGCTATAGGTCTGCACCACAGGGCGCGCAAAGTCGGCGGGTAAATCAAGTATCGGGAGAGCGCCTTCAAACTGCTTGATCCAGTAGGACTCGGCTGCCTGACGCTCCGGGCTTTGCTCCTGCCCCGCCTGCCACTCGACATAATGGCTAAACTGGGCAGGCTCAGGAAGCTGCAAACTTTCCCCCTCGCGCTCCGCCTTGTAAATTGCGCCAAGCTCAGTCTGTATTACAGCGAGCGAAAGCCCGTCAATTATGATGTGATGAGCGGTGAATAAAAGCGCGTGCTCTTCTTCGTCGAGCTTTACGATCTGAGCTCGCAGCAACGGGCCGTTGAGCATATCGAACGGGGTTGAAACTTCGGTCGAAAGCAGATGCTTCAAGCTGTCCTCGCGCTCGCTTTTGCTGATATGTGAAATATCAATCAGAGGGATGTCAATCGAAATAGTCGGAGCAATCCGCTGATAATCACCATCAACGCTAAAAGATGTTCGCAATGACTCGTGTCGCTGGATGACTTTTTCAAATGCCCGCCGCATCGCTTCAACATTGAGCGGGCCGCGCAGAATCAAATTCAGCGATTCATTAAAAGCGCATGCGCTGTCGCCCCCCATTTGCGTCAAAACCCAAAGCCCCTTCTGGGCCTCTGTGACAGCCATTATGCGGAAACTACCGGTCTGACTTTGTTTGATCTCGTCGCTCGAAACTGTGGCATTTATTACTGCCGCGCTTGATGAGCGCAACCGCGAGCCATCAACGCCTGATCTCTGGTCGGGCCCCGGCAGGAAGCCGCCCTCTCGCATCTCTATAACGCTTTCTTTTACTGCCCGGATAACCTGCTCGGCATCCTGCATCGTGTGCGCGGTTGAGAGGAAGCAAACGCGCGTTTCAGCAGTAAACACACCTTTATCGAGCAGATGATAAAAGAGCAGGTCGGAATATTTCTGTTCGGGTGGAAAGAGAAAATTGAATAAGGATTTAAAGTGTCCCACCCTGATCTGCGTGTATTGCTTTTGAAAAAAGTCGTTCAATGCATCAACGATATGATTTGTTCGCTCCTCCAGTTGTAGATATAAGTCAGGACCTTCCGCTTTGATTTGATTCAGCACGGCTTCCACTACTGCCATAACAAACGGGTGTTGGAAAAAAGTCCCTGCAAAAAACGTCTGCTTCTCGCTTGGGTAAGTCGAATCACCATAGCTCCACATCCCACCGTCAATTGCATCCAGATAGCGCGATTTGCCCGCGATCACGCCGATAGGAAGCCCGCCGCCGACTGCCTTGCCGTAGGTCGTAATATCGGCTTTTATACCGAGCAGTCCCTGTATGCCTCCGGGGTGCATGCGAAAGCCAGTCACCACTTCGTCGAATATCAGGGGGATGTTTGCCTCTTGTGTAAACCATCTTAATTCGCGCAGGAAGGCATCAGGCTGCATATCCGGGCGGCGGCTCTGTTGTGGCTCAACCAGCACAGCAGCCAGTTCATTCGAGTGCTCTTTCAGAATCAAAAGCGATTCAGGATCGCAATAATTCGTGATAAGCACGTCATCCATCATCGTTGAAGGCACGCCCGGAGCTAACGGCGTCGCCCGCAACCGGCCATCGGGCTTGTGCTGACCTCTTACCATAACCCCATCAAAAGTCCCGTGATATGACCCGGTGAATAAAGCGATCTTGCTTCGCCCGTTGGAAGCGCGAGCCAAACGAAGCGCGGTCATCACGGCCTCCGTTCCGGAATTGCAAAAGGCGGCGCGCTCCATCCCTGTAAGCTCGCAAATCAAATCTGCCGCCCGCCCTGCATGATCGGTCTTCGGGCCGATCCGAATGCCTTTGCTTATTTCTTCGTGCAGAGCTTTCGTGACGAATGACGGAGAGTGACCAAAAAGCAGTGAGCCGAATCCCATGGCAATATCCACATACTCGTTTCCGTCTATATCCCATACCCTCGCGCCTGCGCCTCGATCAACCAATATCTGATAGACCATCTCTTTCCAGAGATGCCTGTATGAGGCCGTCATTCTGCTGTCGGCCAGCGCCTGCCTGTGCGCCTGCGCCAGACGCTTTGATTCCTGCGTCCGCTTTGTCAGGCGGGAAATTAAATCATCCAGATGCCTTTGCTGAGTCGGTGTAAGCTCGCGCGCCGGTTCTATCTGAATGGGCTGAAAAGCAACGAAGGTTTTAGGGTTGAACTGCGTTTCTTTGCTGGCTATGGGCTGGTCGGCGACAAAAGGCTCGGCGTTTGTGCTTTGCTGCTTTGGCAGGGCGCTGTTTGCCTGCGCCAGATTGAGCGATTCCGATGTTGCAACCACTCGCTTCCTGACCGTCTCAAGTCGAGCTTTGTCCTGAGCTACACCATTTCCATTATTCAATAAACTAAGCTGACGCGCCATTATGTCAAATTGCCGGTTCATTACATCCAGCTGTTGGGCAACAACTTTTTCAAGGACAGAACCTGCCGTCGGGTCACTCTTTTGATAGAGGGGCTCGGCTGGCTCGTCCTGCGCCTCCAAAAGGTCTGTATCAATCAAAGGCGCAGGGTCCTGCGAGGAGACAGTAACATTTTCGGGCGGAAGCTCACGCTCAATGTATTCGGCGAGAGCATCAATCGTTGACAATCCTTCGATAAGGCTCCGAAACGGAATCGTCAACCCGAATCTGGTCTGTAAAATCTGGGTCACCTGGAGCAGAAAAAGCGAATCTGCGCCAAGCTCAATAAACGAGGCATTGATGTTTACCTCCGATGGATTGACGCCAAAAAATCCTGCGAAAATTGCCTGTAGCGTCGAACATATCTGACCTTTCCTTGTTGATGGAAAAGCCATTTCCGGTTGAGTCTCAGGCATACACATCTCCTTTTCTCTCCTTGAGAGAGTCCGCAAGCGCGCGCAACGATTCCACAAAAGCCACGCTCAGTCGCTCGATGGTCGCTTTTCGATGAATGTTCTCACTGTAAAAAAACTCGACCCGCAGGCAGTCATCTACAACATTCGCATAGATATCGAGCAGGTAGGGCCTGTTTTCATTCTGACTCCGGGCATATCCGCCCATCTGCTTTGCAGGCTCGAACAGCGATTGACTTGAGACGGCGTTGCCGAACCGACCAACGAAATTGAAGCTGATTTCGGCTCGCGCGAGTTCTCTAAGAGCTTCGGAACCGCTGCTCTGACTCAAGTATCGAAGCACCCCGTACCCTATCCCGCCGTTTGGAACGCCACGCAACTGATTTTTGACATGCATCAATATCTGCTCAGAGTCACTGGCATCTCTCAAATCAAGCAGCATCGGGAACAGAACTGTGAACCATCCAACGGTGCGAGACAAACTGACGGACTCGAAAAGCGGTTCCCGCCCGTGCCCTTCGATGTCCAGAAGCACCTGCGGCGAGCCCGTCCAATTTGAGATCGCTTGCGCGACAGAGGCCAGTACAACTTCGCTTGCTCTAGCCTGATGGCGCTTCGCGTTCTCAAAGATGAGGCTTCGCGTCTCTTCAACCCCCAGTTCAATCCGGACTACGCGCGCAGAGCTTTCAGCATTCGTCATCTGCCCGGAGCCGGGGTCAACCGGCAAAGGCGAAATACTATTGCGAGATATTGCCGTCCAGTAATCAATCTCCTGATTTAGCGCCATTGATTCTGCATACACGGACAATCGCCTCGCCCATTCTTTGAATGAAGTCGTTTCCGGCGCGGGCGGAATTTCAAGCCCCTCGCTGATGTGCTCGTATATCGTTTGCAGGTCTTCCACAAGTATTCGCTTCGATACGATGTCAAGCACCAGATGATGCACGATCAGCAATAGCCGTTGCGGCTTGTCTGGCGATAAGTCAAAAAGGGCGACTCTTATAATCGGTCCATGCCAAAGGTCGAGGCCCGTTTGCAGCTTTGTCGCCTCCTGCTCTATGGCCTGTTGCTGCTGATCCTCGGCCATTCCCGCAAGATCGTATCGGGTGAAAAAGGGCGGATATCCGCTCTCTGAAATGAATTGCTCCAAACCTGTTGGCGTCCTGACGAATCGATAGCGCAGCGCCTCGTGACGCTCGACCAGTAAGCGCGCGGCTCGCTCTATCATAGCGGGCTCAAGTCGCTTCCGAACCAGTAGCAATATGGAAATATTATAGTGCGATGGCTCGCCAAATCCCTGCTCGAAGAACCAGCGCTGAATCGGAGTAAGCGGCACTGACTCCCGCTCTTTCGACGAAACTGTTAATGACTCTGATGCCTTCGTTGTGTGATGGGAGCCGTTTTGCCTTTCGGGCTGACTCTGCTTCAGCCTCGCCGAGCCTGTGACCGGGTTGCTTTGACCGTTGGCCTCAGAGTAATTAAAGAGGCTGAGTTGACGAGCCATTATATCGAACTGGCGATTCATCAAATCAAGTTGTTGCAGCAGGACTCCACCTGCCCCTGTCGCGCCTGCAAACCGGTCGGCACTGATCTTGTTACCTGAAACCTCTGCTCGAAGCGGCGCTGAGATTTCAGCCTCGCTTTTACTAGCCGCCGACTGATAAAGATGCGATTGACGAACGTCGCGAGGCTGAACCCAGTAATGTTTCCTCTCAAAGCAGAGCGTTGGAAGAGGAATGCGGCGGCGGCGCTGATGTGCATAAACGCCGGACCAGTCAACTGCTGCTCCTGCGATCCAGAGTTTGCCAAGCGTATTGAGCAAAAACCATGAATCGGGTATCGCGTCATCCACATGGCGCAATGAAGAAAGCAACGTCTGTTGCCCGGTCTGGCGCGGGTGCCGTCTGACGAATCCAGTCAGAGAGCGGCCAGGCCCGACCTCCAAAAGGATACGCTCAGGCTCCTTTAACATCTCATCCAGTCCTTCCGAGAATCGTACAGGATTACAAAGATGATCTGCCCAATATTGCGCATCAGTCGCCTGATTGCCCGTAATCCAGGTTCCTGTAAGGTTCGAGACGAATGGAATCTTTGGAAGCGACAGTTTTACTTTGCTTATCTGCTCGACAAACGGCGCGTGCAGCGGTTTCATCAATGCCGAATGGAAGCCGGAAGACGTTTCGAGCGCTTGAAATGCGATGCCTTGACGGGCGAGGCGACCGCTGAGACTTTCAATCTCGTCAATCGGCCCGGACACGACACAACGCGTGGGGGCATTAATTGCTGCAAGAGATGTCCGATTATCCAGCAAACACTTTACATCTTTATCCGAGAGCGAAACTGCAAGCATCGCGCCCGGCTCGGCCTTTTGCATCAACTGTCCACGTGCCGCGACCACCGCAAGAGCGTCCTCAAAGGTAAAGACGCCCGCTATACAGGCAGCGACGTATTCACCGATACTGTGCCCGATCATCGCTTGAGGCTCGATTCCCCATGACTTCCACAGTTGGGCGAGAGCGAATTCGATTACAAACAGCGCTGGCTGCGTTATAAGTGTTTGTCTCAGTTTCTGCGTTGCAGCCGCCGTTTGACCATCAGCCGCGTACAGGACTTGCCGCAGGTCGAAATTCAATCGAGGCTTGAGAATCTCCGTCGAGCGATCAACCCATTTGCGAAACGTCGGTTCCAGATCGTAGAGGCCGCGCGCCATATTCACATATTGAGAACCCTGACCGGGAAACATAAAAGCAAGCGGGCGCTCTTTAGCTTCTCGATGCTCGATGTGCGCCCGCTCTGGCTCTTTCAATTCAAGGGCGGTTATCGCGTTCTCAACGCTTTCGCAAACCACCATGCATTTGTAATCGAAATTTTTTCGTCCCATCCGAAGCGTAAATGCAGCATCGGCGATATTGAGGTCCGGGCGCTCCTTGAAATGGTCAGCGAGATTTCCCCGCATCGAATCAAGCGCAACGCCTGACCTCGCTGAAAGAGTCAACAGTTGATAGCCCTTTGCTTCGTCGGATGCTTCACGCTCTGGCCACTCTTCAACGATGACGTGAGCATTTGTCCCTCCGATGCCGAAAGAGCTTACACCTGCGCGGCGCGGATGCTGATTAGCCTCCCATTGCTTCAAGGTTTTGTTGATGTAGAATGGGGAGTCCTCCAGATTGAGGTGCGGATTTGGCCGCTCAAAATGAAGTGTAGGCGGAATCTGTTTGTGCCTCAGAGCAAGTATGGTCTTGATGAGTCCCGCAACGCCCGCAGCCTCGCCGAGATGGCCGATGTTACTTTTGACAGACCCTATAGCGCAAAACTGTTTCTCTTCTGTGACAGAAGCGAAAGCCTTTCTGAGCGCGGCTATCTCAATCGGGTCGCCCAGCGGTGTTCCTGTGCCGTGAGCCTCAATGCAGGATATAGTATCGGGCCTGATCGAGGCCGTTCTTAGCGCAGCTTTGATTGCTTTAGCCTGTCCGTCCAGACTCGGCGCAGTGTAGCCAACCTTTGCCGAACCGTCGTTATTTATTGCTGATCCCTTTATGACAGCATGAATGAAATCACCATCGGCAATCGCATCGTCGAGCCGCTTCAGGACCACAAGGCCGACCCCGTTGCCATTGACGGTTCCGCTCGCGCCTGCATCGAAAGCGCGGCAGTGCCCGTCTCTCGAATAGATTCCGCCCTCCTGATAGAAGTGCCCCGCTTTTTGAGGAATACAGATTCTCGCGCCTCCTGCTATTGCCATATCGCATTCGCCGCTCAACAACGACATGCAGGCCAAATGCACGGCCACCAGTGAAGTTGAGCAGGCCGTCTGCACATCAACGCTCGGCCCTGACAAATTCAACTTATAAGAAGCGCGCGTGGTCAGATACTCTACGTTGTTTGCAATTGCGAGTTGAAGGCTGTTTGCCGGTGTAAGCTGATCAAAGAGATTCGCCAGATAGTAAGTGCTGATGGCGGCCCCCGCGTAAACTCCAATCAGCCCTTTGTACAGATCGGGGTTGTAGCCAGCGTTCTCAAGCGATTCCCAGAGACATTCGAGGAAGATGCGATGCTGCGGGTCCATCAATTCGGCGTCTCTTTGATGATAGCCGAACAGTGATGCATCGAATAGATCGAAATCATCAAGGACGGCAGACGCCTTGACGTAAGCCGCGTCGGCAAGCAACTGCTCACTGACGCCGGATGCTATCAATTCTTCATCGCTGAAGAAAGAGATGCTTTCAATGCCGCCTTGAAGGTTTCGCCAGAATTGATCTACATTGGCCGCTCCGGGGAACCGGCAGGCCATGCCCACGATTGCTATCTGAAGGCCGTTTTTTTCCTGCTCAGACATTCTCAAGCTCCGACTGCTTCATTTGCCGCAAGCGTCTTTGAAGACGATTCATGCCTTCCTCATATCTTTCGTCCGAACCCTGAGCCTCTGGTGATAAAAGCTCAATGCCGTCCCCGGCAATGTGTCTGGCCAACGCGCTGATGGTCGTATACTGAAAAAGGTCTATCATCGAAATATCTCTGTTGAAGATTTTCCGAAGCTTGCTCTGGGCCTGCGCCATCAACAGAGAATGGCCCCCAAGGTCGAAAAAGTTGTCTCGCGTCCCGACCCTGGAAATATTCAGCACTTCCTGCCACACCGAGGCAATTGCGCGCTCTATCTCGCTGTGAGGCTCGACATAGGCGACATCCACGGCGGCTCGCGATTGATCCGGCGCAGGCAGTGCCCGACGATCAAGCTTGCCCGAAGGGGTGAGCGGCATTTCGTCAAGCAGGACTATGCTGGAAGGCACCATATACTCTGGCAGCCTCTCTTTCAGATACTCGCGCAGGACGGCAATCATATTGTGAGACAGCGCAGTCTTCATCGGGTTATTGGCGTACGAGGTCAAAGGCTTCTCGACAATCCCTTCCCTGACGAATGCGGGAACTACTCTTTCATTCGGTTCAAGCGCGACCTCAGTCGCACGTGTCAGCACAACATCGAATGAGCCGACCTCGCTGGAATTCGACCAGCCGATATCGACCTTGTACGGCAGTTCGCGGCTGATAGTCCACAGTGTCTCAGGATCAACCCCGCGAGCCGCTCCCGCTCCATTCAGAAGCTGCCGAAAGCGCCCCACAGTCTCAGGGCCCTCGTCCGCCTCAAGCCATTCACGAGCCAGCACATCATCAAGAATGCGCGCATTTGGCACGCGGGCCAATCCCAGACATTCAGGTTTATCCTCTCTTAGAAGTTGGCGAACCACTTGAGGCGTCAGACCATCCGACTGCCAATCAAACCACGAGATTTCCGTGAGGGCTTCGACCTCGCCTCCGACGTGCAGCACGACGTTATAACGATACTTATTCAGTTCGTTTGGAAAGTGGCCGCGTTTGAGCCTTATTTCTACCTCACGGATCTGAGGAAACCTGCTTTTCAATGCCACGAAAAGGGCTGGGTCTATTGTCAATTCTTCTTCGTTTGTCCTGCCTCTTTCTGCTCGCTCGCGCAGTTGAGCCTGAGAGAGATCATCGGTGGCCTGGAAGAGTTGAACTGATGCATGAAAGGCATCAAGCAGTGGGAGGCTTCTAACATCGCCGATGAAGATACTGCCACCGGGCTTGACCGATTCCAGAGCGCCTTCCAGAACTCTCAGCAGATAATCAACTCCGGGGAAATACTGAATGATAGAGTTAAGGATCACAACGTCGAAAGCACTCTTCTGAATGCCCTCAAAATTATCAGCCATTCTCCTGTCGAGTGAGACCTGAGGCAGCAAATCAGCCTCCCGGCTTAGAACATTTTCGACATGGCTCAGAGCGTTAGTGGAAAAGTCGGTCCCCAGATATCGCGCGCAATAAGGTGCAATTCTAAAGAGCAGTAACCCGGAGCCACAGCCGATTTCCATCACCTGATCGGGCCGCAATGAGAGGATTTCATTCACCGTATTGTCAACCCATTCGCGCATCTCTTCTTTTGGGAGCGATTGGCCTGTGTAGCTGCTATGCCAGCCCGTTATGTAAAACTGCGGGTCTATGTCCTCAGAAAATTGATTTGAGACGCGTTCATCGTATATAACCTGCCATTGCGAAACTCTCTCGGCTTCGATGTTTTGCGATGCCGATAATGCATCGCCGAAACCTGTGCTCGCCACTACATAAGAAACGATCCGCTTGTCGCCCTTCTCATCCTCGACCGCCTGAGAAAAGACATCGACCACATCCGGGTGTTGAAGCAGCGTGAAATCAATCTCCCCCGGTTCAACCCTGTATCCGCGTATCTTCGTCTGTTGATCCGAACGCCGTAAGAACTGGATGTTTCCGTCGGGCATGTAATAAGCCATGTCCCCGGTTTTATAAATGCGGTCACCCGGATTATGGCCGAAAGGATCAGGGATGAATTTTTCCGCGCTCAACTCCGTACGATTCAGATACCCGCGAGCCAGATTGTTTCCTCCGATGTAAAGGTCTCCGGGAACACCGATGGGTGCGGGTCTGTACTGTTCGTCTAAAATGTAAATCGTTTTCCCTTTCACCGGGCGGCCAATCGGAATTCTGCGGTGGTAACGCTCGCCCGGAGCCCAGCCCTCCAAATCAAAGACTGTAGAGGTGATCGTTGCTTCGGTAGGGCCGTACGCGTTTATAAGGCGGTCTGATGACATAGGCAACTGGTCCCATATAGCGAGAGCTTTTTGGGTCATCACGTCGCCACCCACAAGCAGTGTTTTCACGTGACATCCGGCCACGGAAGCCGGTTCAGCGACCCACTCCTGAGACATCTGCTGCCAATAGGCAGTGGGCAGATTGATATAAGAAAACTGAAACTCCGACACCTTTCGCGCCAGCACCGATGATGGCCATATCTCGTCTCCTCGGATGACGTGCCGGGCACCGCTCATCAGGCCGCTGAGGAACTGCTCAACGGAAGGATCAAAGCTGAAGGATGAAAACAGCAGCACCAGATCGGACGGCCCAAGATCAAGCTCTGCTTTGAAGCAGGCGCAATGGCTGGCTATGGAACGGTGCGAAGTTTCCACCCCCTTGGGGCTGCCCGTCGAGCCTGACGTATAGATTACATAGGCGACATTATCTAAATCCGCCTGCGGTCGAGGATTCGCGCTGCTTTCCTGAGCAATCAGATCGCAAGCGGTATCAATATAGACTGTTTGAAGCTGAAGGCGCTCAAGCCCCGATGCCATCTGTTTCTCACTCAACAGCACTTTTGCCTTTGAGTCATCAAGGATATAGACATTGCGCTCAGTCGGATAAGCAGGATCAAGAGGCAGATAAGCGCCGCCGGATTTCAATATTCCGATGATAGCCACGTATGCTTCGAGTGTCCTTTGCATGAAGAGGCCGACATAGTCCTCAGGCCCCACTCCAAGCCGCCACAAATATCGCGCAAGCTGATTAGCCTTCAGATTCAATTTCCCGTAACTGACCTGCTCATCCTCCAATACAAGGGCAACAGCATCGGGCCTCTGTGCTGCCTGAGACTCGAACAGGGATGTCCACAACTGTGGCTGTTCAGCCGCTTCTGCCTCCTCATTCCACTCAACCAGTATCTGATGCCGTTGAGCAGGCGCGAGCAACGGCAGGCTCGAAATATGCTGTTTGGAATTTGCCGCGAATGCCTCCAGCAACATGTGGTAATGCTCAAACAATCGAGCGATTGTCGAGTGGTTGAACAGGTCTGTGCTGTACTCCACCCTTGCGTCCAGTCCGTTCACGGCTCTTCGCAGGCTAATGCTCAGGTCGAACAGAGTCGTTCCCCGGTCAACATTGCCTGCCTTTAGCGAAAGGGTAGAAGCTGCCGTGTCTACGCGCACAAGATCCGGCGCATCCATGATCTGGAAACTGACCTGAAACAACGGCTGATGGCTCAGGCTTCTCTCCGGCTGTAGCTCTTCAACCAGTCTCTCGAAAGGTACGTCTTGATTCTCGTATGCTTCGAGCGTAACCTCGCGCACCCGTCGCAGCAATTCGGCGACAGTGGGGTCGCCGCTCAAATCGCTGCGTAAGACCAGCATATTTACGAAAAAGCCGATAAGCCCTTCAATCTCCACCCGGTTGCGATTAGCTACGGGAGCGCCTACGGTGATGTCCGGTTGTCTCGTGTAGCGCGCCAGCAATACCTTGAATCCAGCCAGCATGGTCATAAAAATCGTTACACCGTAGCTCCTGCTCATTGCTTCAAGCGAATCGATGAGCGGCTTCGGCAGGGTAAAGCTCTGAGTAGCACCCTTGAAACTTTGAATCGGGGGGCGAGGGTAATCTGTCGGCAGTTCCAGAACAGGGAGCGCATTTTCAAGTCTCTGTTTCCAATATGAGAGTTGATTAACCAGTTCCTCGCTTTCCAGCCACTGCCTCTGCCATAACGCGAAGTCGGCGTACTGAACCGGCAAAGCGGGCAAAGACGAAGGCTCTCCGCTGGAGAACGCCCGATAAATCTCTGTAACCTCTTTTACCCAGATCTCCATTGACCATCCATCAGAGATGATGTGGTGCATTGTCAAAAGCAACGCGTGTTTGTGCGGGTCCAGCCGCAGGAGCGTCGAAAGCAATAGAGGACTTTGCGATAAATCAAACGGGCGGCAGGCTTGCTCGATTACAAGCCGCCTGGCTTCGGCCTCTCCGGCCTCGGCGGACAATGCGCTCAAATCAACGACGGGTTGAGCTATCGACTGTGTTTCAGCAATACGTTGCGACGGGCGTCCTTCGATTATAGGGAAAGCTGTGCGCAGAACTTCATGCCGTCTTACGACCTCGTTTATGGCCTGCTCCAGGCCCTCAATGCTTAACCTGCCGGTCAAACGGATGTTGGCAGGCATATTGTAAAACGCGCTGAAAGGCTCCATCTGATCGAGAAACCATAATCGCTGTTGAGCAAAGGAAAGAGGCAGGCTCTGAGCGCGAAGCAGCGCAGCAAAAGGAGGCGTGGATCGCTTCCTCTGCGCCAGCTTGATCTTTTCTATCTGTTCGAGAAGTTCGGCTATAGTCGGGGATTCAAAAATAGAGCGAACCGCTATTTCCACCTCAAAGCTATGACGAACGCGCGAAGCGATCTGCGTTGCCAGAAGCGAGTGACCTCCCAAATCAAAAAAATTGTCATAGATTCCAACACGATCCCGATCCAGAACCTCTCTCCAGATACCGGCCATCTCTGTTTCATTTTTGCTGACTGGCTCAAGGTGGTCTTCCTCTTCTATGACCGATTTGCTGCCCATCTCAACCAATCTTTTTCGATCCACCTTGCCATTCATGCTGAGTGGCAGTTGATCGATCTCCGCTATCACGGCTGGAACCATATAATCGGGCAATCTCTCCCTCAGATACCTTTTTAATTCTCTCTCTGCAATCCTTTCCCCTTTCTCGACTACGATAAAGGCGTCAAGCCGTTTCGCCTCGCGTTTATCGCTGCGCGCCAATACAACCGCATCTTTAACGCCTTGAAACTCTCTTATCGCTACTTCTATCTCTCCTATCTCCACCCGGTTCCCTCTGATCTTTACCTGCTCGTCCTCTCTTCCTTCATACTCTATCTCTCCTCCTCTCATCCTCCTCACCACATCCCCGCTCCTGTACACCCTCCTCCCTTCCTTCCCTCTTCTTCCATCCGGCACGTACCTCTCTGCTGTCTTCTCTCCTCCTCCTATGTACCCTCTCCCTACTCCTTCTCCTCCTATGTATAACTCTCCTCTCATCCCTATCCCTACTTCCTCTCCCTCTCTCCCCTTCACATAGATCTCCACATTCGATATCCCTCTCCCTATCGCCACTCCCCTCTTCGCTCCTTCTCTTCTTCTCCCTTCCCAGCTACTCACATCTATCGCCGCTTCTGTCGGCCCGTACAGGTTATACAGCTTCCCTCTCATCCTCTCTTCATACCTTTCCGCCATCTCTATCTTCAACTCCTCCCCACTGCTTATCACCGCTCTAACACTCCTTATCTCTCCCACTCCCCTCTCTTCCAGCATCACTCCCAGCAGCGACGGCACAAAATGCACTATCGTTACCTCTTCCTTCTTCATCTCCTCCACCAGATATCCTGCATCCTGTTGCCCTCCTCCTTTCGCCATCACTATCGCCGCTCCGCTCATCAGCCCCAGCATCATCTCCCACACCGATACATCGAACCCATACGGCGTCTTCGCCATCACCCGGTCTTCTTCTCCCACTTCCAACTCTCTCTTCATCCACTGTAGCCGATTGCTTATCGCTCGATGCGTGTTCATCGCTCCCTTCGGCCTTCCCGTTGACCCTGACGTGTAGATCACATACGCCAGATTTTCTCCTTCGATTCTCACCCCCGGTCTCTTTTCCCCGTATCTTTTTATCTCCTCCCATTCACTTCTCAGATTGATCCGTCTCATCCCCTGCTCTGCTATCTTTGCTCCCTCTCTTCCTTCCTCTATGACTATTTTCGCTCCGGCATCCCTCAGCATATACTCCACTCGTTGCATCGGACTTGTCGGCTCCAGTGGCAGATATGCTCCTCCTGCCTTCAAAACCCCAAGGATCGCCACCATCATCTCCGGGCACCGCTCAAAGTAGAGCCCGACTATGCTTTCCGGCCCTACTCCTTCGCCGCACAGGTAATTTGCCAGCCGGTTTGCATCGCTGTTGAGCTGCCCCAGTGTAACGTGCTGTTGGTCGAATATCAGCGCCACCCTGTCGGGCGTTTGTTCCACTTGAGCGTCTATAAGATCTACGATTGTCAGATGAAGCGGAAAATCCTCGAAGCTGTCGTTTGTTTCGACGAGCAGGTGATGGCGTTCGGCTGCCGACAGCATCTCAAGCTCGAAGAGTCTGCTTTGCGGCTCTTTTGTGATCGCCTCTGCCATCCTTCTAAAATGTTCTGCAAAGCGAACGATAGTTACCGAATCGAACAGGTCAGTGCTGTAGTCAATATAACCTGTCAACGATTCACGC
The DNA here is from genome assembly GCA_963804815.1 of Blastocatellia bacterium. GTDB lineage: Bacteria > Acidobacteriota > Blastocatellia > UBA7656 > UBA7656 > DATEKX01. Next base: position 2,100,672 of record CAWDRU010000002.1, read on the forward strand.
CCTTCAACTATGGAAACGCTCAGATCGAATTTCGATGTGCCGGTGTCAACCTTCATCTCACGAAGACTCAGGCCCGGCAGTTTTAGCGCAATCACTGGCGTATTTTGAACGGCGAAGGAAACCTGAAATAGCGGCGTGTGATTCAGGTTCCGCTCCGGACGCAGCTCTTCCACCAGTTTCTCAAAAGGCAGGTCCTGATTATCGTATGCAGCGAGGCAGACCTCCCGCACCTGCTCCAGCGTTTCACGAAAAGTCGGGGCATCTGAAAATCTTGTACGCAGCACCAATGTATTGACGAAGAACCCTATCAGGTTTTCAACTTCAGGAACGCTGCGCCCGGCAATCGGCGACCCGACAACAATATCGCTTTGCCCGCCGTATCGATAAAGCAGGATGTTGAAGGCCGCAAGCAGGGTCATAAACGGCGTTACATGTTCTTTCCGGGTCAGCGAGTAAATCGCTTCGGTAAGATCTCTCGAAAAGAGAAAATCGTGACTCGCACCACGGTTGCTGCGATCTGCCAATTCAAGGCGATCAGTCGGCAGTTCCACAACAGAAGGCGCGCCTGAGAGTTGATTTTTCCAATATCCAAGCTGCTTATCGAGCACCTCTCCCTGAAACCAATCTCTTTGCCAGCGTGTGAAGTCGAGATACTGTATTGATAGCTCAGGCAGTGCGGAAGCAATGCCGATCATGAAGGATTCGTACAGCGATGACATCTCGCGGGCCAGCACATCGAGCGACCATCTGTCGGAAATAGTGTGGTGCATCGTAATCAACAGATGATGTTCTTTACGATTCAGGCGCAGCAGGCAGAGTCGCAGCAACGGTCCCTCTGCGATGTTGAAAGAGCGTCGCGCTTCCTCGGCTCTTAACAGTCGAGCAATGTCTTGTCGCCCGTCCGTCTCTGTCATCTCTACAATCAGAAGGGAAAGCAACTTTGCAGGCAAAATGAGTTGTAAGGGCCGCCCGTCTATCTCAGGGAAAACCGTCCGCAGCACATCCTGCCGACGCACGATCTCGCTCAATGCCTGCTCCAGCGCCGGAACATTCAGATCGCCCTCAATCACAATGGCGGCAGGGCCGTTGTAAAGAGGGCTGTCAGGCTCCAGCCGACTCAGGAACCAGAGTCTCTGCTGAGCGAAGGAAAGCGGATTGTTTAAGGCGAGCAGCGCACGCTTCTGCGCGGACAGATTGGCAATGCGCTGAAATAGATCGTTCATTTACGTCCCTCGGCTTCTGTCAATCGCGTCTGGCTCTCAAGCAGATTCCCGGCTTCATCCTCAGACAGCAGAGCAAGATCACCTAATTGGTCTTCAAGGCTCCTTGCTTTTTGAAGCCGCGCAGGGATGATTGAAGCGCGCGCTCTCTCTTTCGAGGGTTGCCCGTTTGTAAGGTATTCGGCCAGTTCCGCAATAGTCGGCGCTTCAAACAACATGCGAAGCGGTATCTCGACGTTGAAGAGTTGGCGTAGCCGGGATATAACGCGAGTCGCCAGTAACGAGTGGCCGCCCATCTCGAAAAAATCATCGTGAATTCCAATCCTGTCAATCGAGAGAAACTGCGACCAGATAGCTGCGATCTGTTGCTGCGTAGGATTGCCCGGAGGCACAAAGTTTCGTTTGACCATCTGTTTTGCCTCATCAAGAGTAGGCAGCGCAGAATGGTTTATTTTTCCGTTCAGAGTTAAGGGCAGCCTCTTCAGGTGGACGAAGAAATTCGGCAGCATCTCCTGTATCAGTGACTCTGCAAGAAAGTGGCGAAGCTCTGCTGACTCCATCTCCTGCTTGCAAACATAATAGGCGACAATAGCCGCATCGCCTTTGTCATCCTTCATGACTACAACAACGCTGTCTCTAATCCTTGAATGTTTTTTCAGCGCATTCCTGATTTCATTCAGCTCGACGCGATAGCCGTGGAATTTCACCTGCGTATCTGTTCGTCCAAGAAATTCGACATTGTTGTCAAACAGCATATGACCCAGGTCCCCGGTCCTATAGAGTCTTCCGCCCTGTTGCGAGGTAAAAGGATTCGGGATGAATTTTTCCGCAGTCCTATCGGGACGGTTCAGGTAGCCTCTGGCCAGTCCCGACCCCCCAATAAATATTTCGCCGGAAATACCAACCGGCATCGGATTGTAATCCGGATCGAGAAGGTAAACATTCAGGTTAGGCGTCGGCTGACCAATAGGCACAGCCATTGAGCCTTCATTCGGGAGATTCGTTATTATCGCGAAAGTCGAAACCCCGACTGTTGTCTCGGTCGGACCGTAATGATTAAACACCCGACAATCGGGGCCAAGCTCGTCTATTTTATTGACAAGGTCCCAGCCGCAGGACTCTCCTCCAAGTATCAGCCGCGCGCGTGGCAAAGACCGCTTCATTCGAGCAGAAGAGAGCAACGCCTGCATATGACTCGGAACGATTTTCAAACAGTCAATAGCATAGACATCAATGTAATTCGCTAATGCATCCGTATCGGCTGCACACTCCTGCGAAACAACATGCAATCGCCCGCCCGAACATAGCGACGGAAAGATCATCGTGTTTCCCAAATCAGCGGCGAATGTAGAGACAGTGGCATAGCTTGCATCCGAAGGCAGGTCCAGTCTATCTCTTACGCCGAGTAGATAATTACTTAATTGCCTGTGCTCAATTGCAACGCCTTTGGGGCCACCTGTCGAGCCGGACGTGAAAAGGATATAGGCGAGATTGGCAGGCGTGACCATCACATCGAGGTTCAGGCCGCTCTGTTGCGCAAGGTTTCGCTCTGCATCATCAAGATTTATGACGGTCAAATCTTTTGAAGGTAACGAATCAACAAGCCGTCCTGCGCTCAGGACGATTTTTGCTTTCGTGTCTTCCAGCATCGCCAGAAGTCGCTCTCTCGGATGAGCAGGGTCGAGCGGCACATACGCTCCCCCGGATTTGAGAGCACCGAGTATCGAAACAATTATTTCGACAGACCTGTCCAGACAGATGGCAACCGCTTCTTCGGTACGGACGCCAAGTTCCTTTAGATGGTGAGCGATTTTGTTAGAACGCCGATTCAGTTCCTCATAGCTAAGTTGCGTATCTTCAAAAACGACAGCAATGCTATCGGGCGTTAAAGCCGCCTGATGCTCGAAAAGTCGGTGAGCGCAAAAATCGCGCGAGTCCTCGGTCTGCGTTTTGTTGAAATCAAAAAGTATCTCTCTTCGCTCGCTCTCGCGCAGTATTTCCAGCTTCCCGATAGCTGCCTGCGGGTCGCCGACCACGCTTTCCAATAATCTGTGAAAGTGGCCCGCCAGTCTGTTGATGCGATCAGGGGTGAACGCGCGCGCGTCGTAGTGGAACTCGGTAAATAGAGAGTTGGTCGAGCGAATACAGGAAAGATAAATCTTGCTTTTATCAAAGCAGGTGTAAATCTGTTCGACCGCGAAGGCCGATTCATCATTGAAAAGCGGCGCTGGAAAACTATCATAGCTAAAACCAACCGGAGGATACTCAACAGTCTCGCCGCTCGCTCCGATGTTCTCATTCCAGATATAGTATTCCTGCCATTCGTTTACATTGACGAAGGACTCACTTGCCTGCTCGATGATCTCATCGAACCTGTACTTCAAATCCAACAGGGTCTGGATCGGCAGCCATTTCGAGAATAACCCGAAGGTTTTATAAAGCTCGTCATATTTTCTCCCGTCACTGACGGTCGCAGTAATTATCTCAGCCTGCCCTGTGAGCCTGAACAAAAGTGTCTGCCAGCACGCGAAAAGGATAACCGATTCCTGGACTTGATATCGCTCTGCAAGCTTGTAAATCATCTCTGCAACGTCGTGTGCGACAAGCGACCTGTGCGCACGGGGGTCGAAATCTCCTGTCCAGTTTGTCCGGCTTTCAAATGGAACCTTCATCGTCGGCAGAATTGAATGATCCTTACCTTGCCAGAATGTCTTTGCATCTGCGGCTCTGTCATCGGTCAGATCGCTTTGCCACGCACAAAAGTCCGCGTACTGGCCCGGCTCGACCGCCTCGCTCGGACTTTCGGGCGTTCCATCATAAAAAGTAAATAACTCTTCAAAAAGCATCCTGAGCGTCCAGGCGTCCGCGCATAGCGACGGCATGGTCATTATCAACAGATGGCTGTCAGAAGTTATCTCAAGCAGCGCGCATCGCAGGAGCGGCCCTCGCGCCAGATCAAAATAAGCCCGTCTCTCATGCTCAAGGGTCTCTTCGATAGCAAAATCCAGATTCGGGTCTGAATCTTCAAGCCTCGTAAATCGCCAATCAGGAGCGCAACTTTCCGCAACCCTCTGCAAGGGGGTTTTTATCCCCGGCACAAGGGCAAACGTAGTGCGCAGTATCTCGTGACGGCTTACCACCTTTCCGACAGCATTCTGCAACGCGGCGACATTCAGGTCGCCTTTGATCCGAACCGCGCACTGAGCGCGAAAAGCGTGACTCCCTTGCTGCATAAACCAGAGCCGTCGCTGTTGCTGCGAAACGTGATAGCCTTGAATTTCGCCTGCCATCTACTTCACCTGCTTCCTGCCGGGCAATTCAAATAGTTGATTTGCATTGAGTATTTATGTTGATGGGATTCAGATGCGAGACTGGCGTGCTTCTACTCGTACCAGCCCGCCTGTCTGGAGTACATCCGAGCGTAACGACCATTGAGTTTCATCAGTTCGTCGTGGCTGCCTTCTTCGACTATCCGCCCCTTTTCGAGAAAAAGGATTCGATCAGCGAGGCGGGCCGAACCTAAACGATGCGAGATAAACAGGACTGTCTTTCCCCTCGATAAGTCATGGAAGCTCTTGTAGGTTTCTACCTCGGCCCTGGCATCGAGCGCAGCCGTCGGCTCATCAAGAACTAACAGACCGGCATCCCGCAAATATGCGCGAGCAAGCGCCAGCTTCTGCCACTCGCCCGTCGAAAGATCATAGCCCTGCTCATCAAAGGCTCTGCCCAGAGTTGTTTCGTAACCGGCGGGCAGTGAAGCAACGACCTTATCAGCGCCGCTTCCTGTCGCCGCCTCTCTGATCGCCGCTTCATCGCGCAATCTGTTCAAATTGCCGAATCCAATGTTCTCGCGTGGAGTTAATTGGTATCTGACAAAGTCCTGAAAGACTGCCGCAACCTGCCCGCGCCAGACCGAGCGGTCGATTTCAATCAGGTCAATTCCATCGGCGGTGATCCGGCCTCGCGTCGGCTCATATAAGCCGAGCAGCAGTTTTGAGAATGTCGTTTTGCCAGCGCCGTTCTCCCCGACAAGCGCGACGTGCTGTCCCGGCAACAGCGTCAAATCTATGCCGTTGAGTGCCGGACGCGCTGAACCGGGATATTCAAAATCCACTGCCTGAAGTCGAATGCAGGGCGCGCGTCTGGTATTAGCTGCGCCATTCCCGTTTACGGCGTGCAGGCTCATATCCGGCTGATTGCGCGTTACCTGAGCCAGAGCCTGAGGGCGGGTGTCGGCCTGCTCTTTGATATCGAGGTACTCAAAAAAGTCGCGGATGTAGCGCAGGTCGTTATCAACGGTTCTTGTGCTCACAAGCAAAAGGGAGATTGCATCGCGGAAGCGTTCGGCTGCGCTGAGGTAGGCAGCAAAATAACCGACCGTCAGGCGACCAATGGCAACAAGCGCAACCACGCCTGCTATTACCAGCCCATAAGTCAGGTGCTCAACCAGCACTGATCGCATCAGCGTAATCATCCGCCTGCGCGCAAGTGTAAGTCTCTCATGGCGCAGGCTGCTAAAGAGCTTCTGTCTCTTCTCAATCAGGAAAGACTGCAACCCCAGCAATCTTATCTCTGCGCACGATTCTCTGCCTGTCATTAAATCAGCCAGATAGCTCAACATCCTCTCAGGCTCTGTTTGCCTTCTTTCAAGCAGGTAAATTCTTTGTGCGAAACGGAGCGAGCTAAAATGTAATGGTAGTAACCCGATCAGTAATATTGCCGGGAAAAGAACATGCGCCGAGCCGACATAGATGAGCAGGCCAAATGCAGTCACAAGTAGAGACGGGATCGGCAACAGGCTCTCCATAGTGCTAAAAAGCCGTGTATCGAGACCTTTTTGCGCACGTTGTAACTGATCATAAAATTGAGGCTGCTCAAATGTTCTCAACGACAGGTTGCTGGCTTTAAACAACACACGCTCCTGCACGCGTGCTTTAAGTTTCTCCTGAACATCTCCGCCAAGCCATCGGTTGACCGACTCCAGAAGATCGGCCAGCAGACTGGTCGCCAACAGGGCTGCCAACCATAATGACGCTCTTTTGAAAGAGGTGGTTCCTATGACCGCGCCTACGGAGCTATCTATCAGGCGGCCTAGAATGGCAACGACCAATATTGGCACCAACCCGCTCGCCACGGAAAAAATTGCGATGAGGGTTGCTTCCTTCGCTCCCAGCCCCCATAACAATTTCCAGATCTCTGGAATGTATCGCCATCGCGACAGTATTGTGTCAGAGTTGAGGCTGTTTGTTTCCGGCTTTGATACTTTATTCACCTATTCCTCTGAGGTCCGGCTGCCGTTTATCCTGATACCACTGCGCCTGCATCTGGTACAGATTTCGATATGGCCCCTGAACAGCCATCAGCTCATCGTGCGTACCTTCCTGAATGATCCTGCCCTGATGAAGAAAAATGATTCGGTCTGCCATACGCACAGCGCCGAGCCTGTGCGAGATAAGGAGCACGGTCTTATTATGAGAGAGGCCGAGAAATTGGCGATAAAGATCGGATTCGGTCAGGGCATCAAGCGCAGAGGCCGGTTCGTCAAGAATCACTATGGGGGCATCCCGCAGGTATACGCGAGCAAGCGCCACCTTTTGCCATTCGCCGACCGACAGTTCCTGTCCCCCTGCGAATTCCTTGCCTAGAAGCGTCTCATACCCATTCGGAAGTCCTGTTATCAGGCTCGCGGCGGAGCTTATTTGAGCGGCCTGTTCGATAGAGCGAGAATCGTTGATCCTTTCGATACTGCCTATCCCGATATTGTCCCGCGCAGTGAAAGCGTACCGGCCAAAATTCTGAGGTAGCGCAGCAACCTTCGCGCGCCAGGATCGAGGATTGATGTTTTGCAGGTCAGTCCCTTCGACAGTTATCTCGCCTTCTGTAGGCTTATATAATCCGAGCAGGAGCCTTGCAATCGTGGTCTTTCCAGCTCCATTTTCGCCAACCAGCGCCACACGCTCACCCGGTTTGATCTCAAGTTCGATTGACGAGATGGCCGGGCGACTGCTCCCCGGATAAGTGAAGCTGACGGATTTGAAACTGATCGCCTGCTGCATGGTCTCGGAAGCAGGCAGCCCGTCGCTTCGCTCTTCGCTTTCGAGATCAAGAAATTCCCGCACATATCTCAGGTCTGCAATGAACCTCTGAAACCTCTCAAGCCGCCAGCCGATCATGCCCGCCTTATTCAAATAATCCTGCGCAGCGTAAAGCAACGCCACCAGAGCGCCCGCGCTCAAGGCTCCGTTTGCCGCCCTGTAAATCAGGCTCAGGCTCACAACTCCGTACAGCAATATATTGGCGGCCTTCACAGGGACTTCGCGTCGAAAGTTGTGACCTCGCCTGGCCGAGATATCAAGCAACAGCCGGTCGGTCAAACCGCTCCACATTTGAATGATATGTCGCCCAAGATCAAAAAGCCTGACTTCGGCTGCTGCCGCGCGCCCGGTTAAGAGGCTGCGCCAATACTCCTGCTTCCTTTGATGAGGCGTCTGGTCGTAGTTGGTCTGAATAAAGTCACGCTCGCCTTTTATGCGCTGTCGGATGACGATTGCACTACCAGATAAAAGCAACAGCGGGATAAGGGGATGAGCGCCGCCAATTGCCCATAAAATAGCGAGGCAGCCGAACACCATCGAAACGAGCCTTTGTAATTGCGTCAGGGTATAAGAAACCGTTGTCTCGTCGAGTCCTCTTTGCGCGCGCCGCAGCAGATCGTAATATGGGGCGCTCTCGAAAAGCTCAAGGCGCAATGAAAGAGCCTTCTGAAAAAGTCGGCGGTCGAGCCTGTCCCTTACTCGCTCGTTAAGCTGCGTTGCGAGGTATTGCTGGAAGCTATCCATGTTAATCGTCCAGTTTGCTACCCTCGCGGCAACCAGAAGCAAGACCCAGAAAAAAAAGGGCCTGAGCGAGCCTGTCAGCGAACTGTCGCCCTGTTGAGTCGAATCCTGAGACAGCGAAGTCAGGGCAGATATGAGGCCCGCGATTGCTCGTATCTCGATCAGCGGCGTGATTGCGCCCGCTAAGGCTATGGCAACGAGAAAAAACCAGAAAGGCGGCCACGGGCTAATCAGCAGGCCGCCCGCAAAACGAGCAAGGGCCAGATTATTACTCAGCCGCTTTCTCATCACTTGCTTTGATTTCAGTTCCAGCGTTGAAGCGCCTTTACAAGCCCTCGAAGATACTCCTGCTGCAAGACAGCCTTCTCGTTTTTTGAGACCGAGGCGATCTCAAGCGCCAGAAGCTTATGAGACAAGCTCATAAACTCCTTGAATTGACTGAGCGAGATCCCCCTGCCAAGCAGATAGGGCACGATCCAGAAATCAAATGACCACTGCGGAAGCCATACAGATTCCTCCACGGTCAGAAAAATTCGATCTATCTGATCCATTGCCTCAAGGCTGCTCATCGTGTCGTGTTGCCAGACGAAACCGTCGCCTGAGATGCCGAAATTCCCGCGTTGCTGCTCAATGGGCGTTCCAGCCTCGCAATACCACAATTGCGCTCGATAGTAATCAGGCCGCGTTTCTCTTAAGAACGTTATCGTCTCTTCAACGGTCTCGTCGGTTTCGCCGGGGAAGCCGATTATGAACGATGCAAACGTCATTATACCGAACTGGCGCAATCGCTCGATGCCATAGAAATACTTTTCAACCGTAGCAGCTTTGTTCATGTTCCTGAGAATCGCCGGGGAGCCTGACTCTATCCCAAGAAACACACCCTTGCAGCCGCTTTCTGCGGCGATATCGAAGGCCTCTTCATCCGAGTTGCTGCAACGAAAGTATGAAAACCAGTTGAACCCGTACTTCTTTCTTATCATCAAGCGGCATATCTCTTTGAAGCGAGGGAGCGGCACGTTGAAAGTGTCGTCGATGAAGACGACATTTCTTATGCCAATCTCGTGCATCGAGTCCAGCTCTTTTTCGATAGTCTCGATACCGGCAAGCGTCAGCCGCCCCGCTCTTGTCGGATAGTTGCAAAAGGAACAATTAAAGGCGCAGCTTCGCGCCGTCCTGGTTTGCAAAGTCGGGCTGTCGAATTGTCTGGAGAGCAACCGCCAGTCTATATAATTTTCATCAAGCGAGCTTGTTTCGGGGATAGGCAAAGTCCGTTTGATCTTTCCATTCTCAAAGTAAATTATGTTGGGAATAGTTTTCAAATCGCCGCCTGTTTTCATACACGCTACAATCTGGCTGAGAGCGAGTTCTCCCTGCGATTCAACTACATAGATATCCGCGCCAATGTCTTCGAGCGCGGCGGCAAACTCCTCGCCCCCGTAATTGCGTGCGTGATTGGCCACGAGCGGACCGCCAACAACTATCTGAACCTTACTGTTATGCTCTCTGATGAACTGCACCATTTCGCTTACCGGAAAATTCATCAGATAGAAGGTCGTCGTGATGGCTACGCATACAGGTTCCTGTGCCAGATATCGCGCGAGCGCTTCTTTCTCGTATTGAAAGAGGTTGATGCATCTCGCCTCGAATCCTCTTTTTTTCAAATAGTGCGCCAGATAAACTGCTGCCAGATTCGGTATGTCGCATGACTTGAATTCTTCAGCCGATTGCATTCCCCTATCCTGATGAGCGAGATTATAGACGTGGTTGAGAATATCAACATAGTTCATCTTCTTTCCGCTCACCTCGGCAAAGCTGAATTTCAAATCGCGATATGCCTCAGAGTCCTCACCGTACTTTCGGATAAGCCTTTCGTAATCTTCAAACGGTGTTTCGTTATAACCTATGACCACGCAATCAAGACCGCCACTCTGGCTCATTTCCGCCTCCTTTACTAAACACCGTCAATCGGTCAATGGCCGACCCGGTGACCGATCTATGCCAATTCTTCGTAACGCATCATCGCGCCCATTGCCACGAGGATTTTCCTCGGCCCGACGAATGGATTTCGCCCGTGGGCGGTAAGCAGATTGTCGAGCGCAAGCAGGTCGCCGTCTTGCCACGGAAAGCTGACGGCAAGACTTTCATACAGATCGCGAATTTCCTGCACGACAGAATCTTCTATGGGAGTACCGTCGCCGTAATACACATTGCGCGGAAGGTCCTGCTGGCTGAATAACGACAATAAGGATTCGCGCGTGCCGGGCTCGACGCAGGATATATGATGCGCTTGTATCTGGTTGAAAAATACGCTCTCGCCAGTCTCAGGGTGGCTGACAATGGCCGGTCGCATCTGTAGAGTTCGCAACCCTTCGGCTCGCCATTCAACCTTTATCCCCGACCTCCGGCAGTATTCTTCAACAGCCGTACGGTCTGATGTCCTGAAAAAAGTCTGCCAGTCAATATCAAGTCCGTTATTGAAATTGCGCACATAAAGTAACTGCTTATCGGCCATTCGCCGCCTTATCGCAGGATCAAGAAACTCGTAAACCTTTCTACTATCAACCAAAGGAGTTTCGCCTCCTTTTTGCGCTGCCTGAAGGCAAAAGAAGAATTGTTTGCGCGGCCAGCAATGCATATGCGAGCTTTCATTATGAAAAAGGATTGCCTTATCCGGCGGATATGGAGTCGATGAATAGATATTGCCACCAACGCCCTCTCTGGGCAGATCCCCATAGTCGCCGTATAAGGTCGGGCAGATCGCCCTTGCTGCATTTTCAAACTCCGCCGCCGAGCGCAGGTTGAATCCCCGAAACAATAACGCGCCATGCTCATGCAGCCTGCTTTCGATCAGCGGGCGAATGCTACCTGCCAGCTCAGGCAGGTCTATATCTTCGGCAGAGGGCTGAATTACTAACGGCAGCCTCTCGCCCGACTGCAATAGCTCTGTTTTAATCAGGCTCTCGCCGGAGATGGTTATAACCTTTCGCTTCACATTCTTTAACCTGTTGAGGGCAGATTCCTGTCGTTCGGTTTTTTCCATATTTTGCTGCTCTCTCTCAGCCTGCGTAAAAATATCCAGCCTGTTTGTTCGAGCATCGGGATGCTCAACGATGCGGCGCAGGAGGGCGTGAAATCTCTCGCTCATCCGCGCAATAGTCCCGCTGTCGAAAATATCTGCGTTATACATCCAGTTGGCAACAAGCCCCTCCGGCGTTTCTCTCATGACCAGCGCCAGATCATATTTTGTCGTGCCGTCTTCGATTTCGATCTCGCTCAAGGTCAGCCCGGAGAATTCGAGAGTCGGCATGGGGGCGTTCTGGAGCACAAACAGGATTTGAAACAACGGCATCCGGCCCGGCTCCCGCTCTGGCTGCAATTGTTCGACAAGCAGATCGAAAGGCAGGTCCTGATGTGCATATGCCATAAAAGCCATATCGCGCACACGGCCCAGAAGTTCGCGAAAAGTCGGATCACCCGTAAGGTCTGTTCGCAACACAACCTGATTGACAAAAAAGCCAAGCAGGGCTTCGGTCTCCGGTCTGTTGCGGTTGGCAAGGTCTGTTCCGACGACTATATCCTGCTGGCCTGTGTAGTGTCGCAGCAGAAGGTTGAAGCCAGCCAGCAGAGTCATAAAAAGGCTGGCATCCTCCTGTCTGGCAAGCGCCTTTATTGGCTCGACAAGTTCCTTTGAAATCAGGCGGGAAGTGCTTGCCCCGTTAAAGCCGGTTTGCGACCGTCGCGAACGATCCAGAGGCAATTGCATTATCGGGAGCCTGTCGAGTTGATCTTTCCAGTAAGCAAGCAACGGCTCCAGAGATTCACGCGTCAGGTGGTTTCGCTGCCAGCAAACAAAATCTGCATACTGGATCGGCAAGTCATCAAGCGTCGAGCAATGACCTTTTGAAAAAGAGTCGTAAAGATTTGCCAACTCTTCGACGAGCACGCCCAGCGACCACCCATCCATTATTATGTGATGGAGAGTCAAAAGAAGCACGTGCTCCGCTTCGCCGGTTTGCAACAGCTTCACGCGCAACAGAGGCCCCACGGCCAAATCGAAACTGCGACGCGCTTCACAAGTCGCAACCTGCCTTACTTTCGCTTTCCGCTCGTGGTGGCTCAAAGACCGAAGGTCGCATACCGGCAGGCTTGATGAGCGAAACGGCCCCGGCACTTGTACGGGCGTTTCGTCGGCAGTCGCGAATGTGGTTCGCATTATCTCGTGTCTTCTCACAATCTCATCAAGGCTCTGGTTTAAAGCAACAATATTGAGCCGACCGCCGAGGTGAACCGCCGCTGGCATATTATATGAAGCATCGCCCGGCTCAAGCTGGTTTATGAACCACAATCGTTGTTGCGCAAACGAGAGAGGCAAGCTCACATCACGACGCACGGGTAAGATGGGCTGCGTATGATCGAGGCTCAATCTCGTTGAAGTTTCGATACGCTCGGCCAGTTCAGCAACGGTTTGAGATTCAAACATGTGGCGTAACGGCAGATCGAGCCGCAACGTCCTGCGCAGTCTGGATACGACCTGAGCCGCCAGCAAAGAGTGTCCGCCAAGCTCAAAAAAGTTGTCCTTTATGCCCACGCGTTCGAGTTTGAGCACTTTAGCCCAAACGTTGGATACAATCTCTTCGAGCGGCGAGCCAGCGTGATTCAATCTCTCGTCGGTCGTCGCTTGCGCCTGTTCCGGCGCGGGGAGCGCGGCACGATCAATCTTTCCATTTGCAAGCAGAGGCAATTCATCAAGGACCACAAAAGCTGATGGAATCATATACTCGGCCAGCCTCTCGCGGGCAAAGCTGCGAAGGTCGCGGACGATTGCCGATTGCCCCTGCTCAAAGATCAGATAGGCGATAAGGGAAAGGCTTTTGGCACTATTCTCGCGGGCAACCACTACGGCTTCGCGGACAGACGGATGCTGCCGGAAGACCGCTTCTATTTCGCCGGGCTCTATTCTGAACCCTCGTATCTTCACTTGATGGTCAATGCGCCCTATGAAATCAAGGCTTCCATCAGACAGGTGGCGAGCCAGATCACCTGTCTTGTAAAGCCGCGCGCCCGGCTTATTGCCGCATGAATCCGGGATGAACTTTTCAGCGGTCAAATCCGGCCTGTTTTGATATCCCCGCGCAAGACCGATTCCGCCTATATGAAGATGTCCGGCTATCTTCGCTGGCAATGACTGCCCTTGCCGGTCCAGCACATAAAGCTGCGTATTTGCGATTGGGCGTCCGATTGGAATCTGCCTCGTTTCAAGCCCCGGACTTCTACAGGACCACCGGCTTACATCAATCGCGGCTTCGGTCGGGCCGTATAAGTTCTCAAGGCTTGCCGTCAGAAGCTCACAGAAACGCTGCTTCAGCTCGAACGACAGAGCCTCTCCGCTGCATACGACAAGCCTCAGCGAATCGAGGGATTCGGCTCCCGGCTCATCCAGAAAAACCTGCAGCATCGAAGGAACGAAATGTATGACTGTAATATCCTGCTCTGAGATCAATGTTACCAGATAGTTCGGGTCCTGATGGCCGCCCGGCCTCGCAATTACCAATCGCGCTCCCGCAAGCAGCGCCCAGAAAAATTCCCAAACCGACACGTCAAAGCTATACGGAGTCTTTTGCAGAACACGGTCACTGCTTTCCAGTCCATAAGCCTCCTGCATCCACAGCAGGCGGTTGCAGACAGCGCCGTGTGTATTCATCGCGCCCTTGGGCAGACCGGTTGATCCTGATGTATAGATCACATAGGCAAGGTTTTCCGGCATAATTTCCGCGAAGGGGGTTACGATGGGCTGGCTTCCGATCTCGCCCCTGCGCCAATCCGGCTGAATCCTGATTCCACCGAATCCGGACACCTTTTGGGCAGACTGCCTGTCGGCAAGCACAATCTGCGCTCCGGCATCTTTGAGCATGAACTCTATCCGTTGCGGGGGATAAGCCGGATCGAGAGGCATGTAGGCTCCACCTGCTTTGAGGATGCCGACAAGACATGTGACAAGTTCCAGCGAACGCTCCATGCAAACCGCAACGCAGTCATCCGGGCCGATGCCAAGACTCTGTAGAAAATGTGCGAGCCTGTTCGAGCGCTTATTCAATTCTTCATATGTAAGCTGTTGATCTTCAAATGAGAGCGCGATTGAATCAGGTCTTTGCTCCACCTGTAGCTCAAGCAGTCGAGGCATCAGACAGGGGCCATCAAGTTCTGAGCCTGTATCATTCCACTCGATTAACTGCTGCTGCTCCTGCATTGTCAGGAGCGGCCAACCCGACACGCAGCGAGTAGGATCATCTGTCATGGCTTCAAGCATCAGGCACAGGTGCATTCTCATCTGAGCTATGGTGCTGGAATCGAACAGATCCGTGTTGTACTGAAACGCCCCGGCTATCTCTGCGTCGGCTTCGGCCATCATCAGCGTCAGATCAAATTGAGACGACTGCTCCGTTAAAGCCACCGATTCCAGCGTCAGGCCATCGAGCGCTATCTGCGCGCCCGCTCGACCCAACGCAAACAACCCAAGCCGGTCTTCTGCCATCGGGGCTTTTTGCAAAACAAACATCACCTGAAATAACGGCGAGCGACCGGCTTCTCGCTCCGGCTGCAATCGCTCGACAAGCTTGGCAAACGGGTAGTCCTGATGGTCGAAGGCTGAAAGAACCGTATCGCGCGCGCGCGCAAGCAGTTCCTGAAATGTCACATCCGAACTCAGATTCGCTCGAAGGACCAGAGGATTGACGAAATATCCGATCAATTGCGAAAACTCTGCACGAGTGCGGCCCGTCGTGGGCGAACCGACAGTGATGGTTTCCTGCCCTGTATAACGATGAAGCAAAGCCTGAAAAGCCGTGAGCAGACTAACGTAAAGAGTAACTCCGCAAGCCCGACTTAAAGCCCTCACTCTGCTGCTCAACTCCTCGCCGATATCAAATTGGTGCGATGCGCCTCTGTAGCTTTGCGTGATCGGACGGGGACGATCAGCGGGCAAGTCCAAAACCGGCGCATCACCGCTTAACCGATCCTTCCAGTAGGTCCAGAGCTTTTCACCCTCTGATCCTTCCAGCAGCCTTTTTTGCCAGCCAACGTAATCGGAGTATCTTGAGACGATTGGCTGAATTGGTTCGCGCGCTCCGGTTTCTTCAGCCTTGTAGAGGGTCGATAATTCTCTCACAAGCAGTGCAAACGACCAGAAGTCGGCGACAATATGATGGACCGTCAATAGCAGAATATTGTCATCAGATGCTCGCGTGAAAAGTCGCACGCGGATCAAGGGGCCTGTCTCAAGATCAAATGGATTGACGGCCTCTTCGTCAAGGCGCTTCTGCAGGTCTGCCTCATTGAATGAAGAGGCATCTTCGCGCTCAAACCAGTCTTCAAGACCTGCGTTGACTTGCTGCATCACATCCTCTGCGCAGGAGACGAAGTTCGTGCGAAGACACGCATGGCGAGCAATCAATATTTGGAACGCGCGCTTCAATGCGGACGCGTCCAGCGCCGAGCGGATGCGAACGGCTCTCGAAAGGTTATAAGAGGCACTGTCGGGAGCAAGCTGGTGCAGGAACCAGAGCGCCCGCTGTCCCGGCGTGAGCGGATAGCGCTCGGAGTCTTCCTGTGCTGATGCGTCAGCCGATGTGGCTTCACTGTCTAAAGCTTTCGATTGCCTTATAACCTCACCCGCCAGCTCTGTTATGCTCTGTCCGTCGAAGAGAGCTGCTATCGGGACAATCACACCGAAAGCAGATTCGATCTGATGCTTAAACTCGATGGCCGACAGCGAATCGAACCCCATTGCAATTAAAGCCTGATTCGTATCCACTCCAGTTGAAGGAACCTTTAGCAATCGCGCTGCGTGCTCTCTCAAAAACGATGCGACATCATTATGCGATAACTTTGGCTGACGGCTGTCTTCCGGCCCCGCAGGTTGGATGTCGCCAACGAATAGAGTGCTGCTGCCAATCACATCAAGCTCATTATCAAGAAACCGAGCGCGACAGGCGAAGCGCTGGATCTTTCCGCTTGATGTTTTCGGCAAACTTCCGGCGCGAATCAGGACAATCGCATGAATTTCCAGTTCGTGCTCTTCGCCGACTGCACGACGGATTGATTTTGCAATTTTTTCGTGTTCGCGCTCGGACGTGCGCGCGTCAATTTCATGAACAACTATGACTCTCTCGTGGTCATCGAGATTGATTGAAAAGGCGGCCCCGCAACCGGGGCGCAACGCGGGGTGAGTCTTTTCGGCTGTAGCTTCTATGTCCTGCGGATAGTGATTGCGGCCTCGAATTATAATCAGATCCTTCAAACGTCCGGTTATGTATAACTCTCCGTCTTTCTTAAACCCAAGATCGCCTGTGCGAAGGTAGTACGTCGGGTTTGATACTGAAAGCACTGCCCGAAAGGTTTGTTCCGTCTCTTTGGGCTTTCTCCAGTACCCTTGAGCCACGCTCGGACCCGAAATCCATATTTCTCCAACTTCATCCGGCGGCGACTCATTCAGGGTTTTCGGGTTTACTATGATGACCCGATGCTCCAACTGCGCGCGCCCGGAGCTTACGAGCGTTCGAGTATCGTCAGAGGTAGTCAGAGAGGTAACGACCTTGTTTTGTTCAAGCGCCGAAGATCGAACGATGCAGGTAGCAGGTTGTTCGTGCTTTCTACCGCCTGAAACAAACAGCGTTGCCTCTGCCAGTCCGTAACAGGGGTAAAATGATTCGCGGCGAAAGCCGCAAGGCTCAAAAGCCTCGACAAATCGCTTTTGCGTTTCCTCTCTTACCGGCTCAGCCCCATTAAAGGCTACCTGCCATCGGCTCAAATCCAATGCCGCCCGCTGCTCCGATTTGATCTTGCGAACGCAGAGATCATAAGCGAAGTTAGGCCCTCCGCTCGTATGAGCTTTGTATCTGGTTATGGCTTCAAGCCAGATAATGGGTCTTTGCAGGAAAGCAGCTGGCGACATTAATACGGCGCGCGAGCCGAGATACAGAGGTTGAATCACATTTCCTATCAGGCCCATATCATGATAGATCGGCAACCAGCTTACGAAGGTGGTCTCTTCGGTGTGCTCGCAGGCGGTCTGAATCACTTTTTGATTATTGAGCAGATTTGCGTGCGTCAACATGACGCCTTTGGGCGAGGCAGTTGAGCCGGATGTATATTGCAGGAAAGCTAACGTATCCGGAGCGATAGCAGGCTCGCGCCATCTCCCGGCAAGAGAAGGATTCAATTCGTCTGTAGCCAGCCACTTCAGCTTTGTCAGTTCAGGAGCAGAAGACAAAAAAGGACCTGCTTTAGAAAGCACCTGCGCCGTCGTCAAAGCAAAGCATGCATGTGAATCGGAAGCAATAGATTGCAGCCGGTCAAAGTTACGGTTGCGCCGGGGCGGATAGACAGGCACAGCGACGACGCCAGCATAGAGGCATCCAAAAAAAGCAGCGATATAGTCAAGCCCCGGAGGATATATAAGCAAGGCCAGTCTGCCCGCAGCCTCCATGCCTTGAAGCTGCGCGGCAATTCGACGAGCCTGATCGTCAAGCTCGCTAAAACTCATATGTGCCTCTTCCGCCTCTGCTTCGATCAGAAAGGTGAATAGAGGACTATGAGGCTTTTCGCGTGCGCGCACGCGCAGCAATTCGACAAGGGTCGAAGGCTCAGGGCGCAACTTCGATAAGTTGCCCGAATCTGTCGTAATTGTCTGGCTCATACCCGGATAGATGGCGGAATTCGGACGGGTGGTCAACGAGTGCAACGTCGGAGTAGCCCAGAGATCACCACCGCTAACAAGCCTATTGTGGCAAGCATGATAATTACGATTGTGATTTTATGCTTGCTTTTCCAGCCTGAATTCGAGAGGTCGGCCAACGGCTGATTTAAACTTGCTAAAGGCGACGGGTTTGCCCGTTCTTGTAAGCTCACTGGGACAATTGGCAGGGTAATGGAAGAGGGATATCTGAGGCTTCGGTAGACACTTACCTTTGGGGAAGGAACCAGTGCCGGTGTCTGCGCGTTATCTTTATCTGCACCCGTTATGGTCAATCGAATGCGATGTCCTTTGCTGAAACGATAAGATGTAGGCAGCAAATCAATGTCAAGCTCTGCGGGAACATTGCCTGACAAATCTGAAATATCTTTAGCAAAATTGCGGTGATAGGGTAAGCCCATGTAATTGTATGCAGGCTGTATAGTCGAGCGATGCGACGCCCTCAGCGTGCCTTCGGTAACATAGCGAGAAAATCCATCTTCGTGCACGTCTTCAAGATACACAAAGCAATCGACATCCTTTGATTCAGCCGTTATAAAGATCTCAGCGAGCGGATGTCCTGTGACTTCCAGGTCGGCTTCAAGAGGTTCCGTCGTATAGGTAAGGGCTTTTTTGTCATTTGGCATCAGATCGCCATAACCGAATGGGCCGCCGTAACCGTTGCTCCATCGCGTGGCGGTCCCTGTGCTTGTCGAATAATCCACTCTGTATTCATCAGGCCCTGACTCGCTGCCTGAGGAATCCGATCTCAACAAGCCGTCATTGACTGACTCGATGCTGTCTGAGGGTCCAGCCTGAAAGTAAAACCGATGAGGCTCGGCATCGGGTATAGGCCATTGTGATGCCGAGCGCCAGAATTGACCGGGACTGGCTCCAATGGTGTAGAAATTCAGAGGCGGCTCGGCTGTCACTCCGTTATCAATCCCTTTGAGCCAATAATCGTACCAACGCAAATGCTCGGCGGCGAGGTCCAGCCCCTCACTTTGAGTATGAGACCACGGGCCGATTGTGATTTTCGTATGGCCGCCAAGGTTCTTGAACCACAACAGCGCATCGCGTGGCCAGAGGTCATTCCACCCTCCAAGGATGTAGATTGCCACTCCTGAATCTTTTATTCGTTCCAGGTAGGTCGAAGGGCTCCAATCCAAAAACGGAGCCGCCCTCGCGATCCTATCCGTGCTGTCGCGAAATGGAACCTGCGACGCGAGATCAAAAATATCCCTGTTCGATTGATGTTGAGCTATTGCCTGCGCGAGCAATTCATTTCCTGAGTCGCCATCTACGGGTGCAACGCCTTTATCAGTATCGAGGCTCTTAACCCTCTGGCTCCAGTTTTCAACAAAGTTGTCGCGAAATACTCCACCGGAATAGATGAACGAGTAAAGGTCGAATAAAGCCATTTCAGGGAAGATGGCTTTCAGATGAGGAGGCGCTGTGCTTGCTGTAATAAATTGAGCAATGCCCAGGTAGGACCTGCCGAACATTCCGACGCGGCCACTGCACCATGGCTGAGCGGCGAACCATTCCGTCAAATCGTAACCATCCCACGCCTCCTTTTGCGTAAATGCGCCCTGTCTCGTACCGAAAGAAGCGCCGCTGCCCCGCGCATCAACAACTGCAACGACATACCCGTACCTGATGAGCGATTTAAGCCAGGGCTCGCTGTCAAGCTGTGTCGCAACTCCGCGTCCGCGAATATCGGCTCTATGATAGCGATCATAGGCCCATACTACTGGAAGCGGCTCCTCGACCGGATTGGCATCCTTCGCTGGCCGGAAGATATCTGCGGCCAATCTGATTCCATCCCTCACTGTGATGTATTGCGACGAGCGGACCCAATCTGTATAAATCGGCGAAGAATAGCCCCGATATTCGCCCAGCATCGAAACCCGCCCCTCGCCCTGCGCCCGGATAGTTGCGAGGCCGGGGAGCAATACAAACAGAGTAAGCACGAGAAGGCACGCCTGTTTATTGAGCCGTTTCATCACTGTTTTTTAAGAGAGCGAATCGCGATTGCCGTAGGTGTTTCACGGATACGATTCCAGACTCTGAAAAGGCAAGCCACAGGGATAGAATAAATTGAAGATCGGCTGCTCAACGATCTCCGCATAGCGCAATAGCAAAGGAGCGAGGCTCTCAAGAGGGCTGTTGCCTTCCTCTATAGAAACAATTTCGTCAACCGGCCAGCTGAGCTTATTTGCAAGCTCTTCCCGGCTCAGGCCATGACTTTCCCTATGCGCTTTGATCAGATTGCCGCATTGCCCTGTCTCCTGCCGGGCGTTAGATGCTTTGCCGGTCTGACTTATCAATCGCGATGTCGGCGTAGCAAGGCTGATGGCAATCTCTGCCAGCTTAGGCCCCCAATCCTCAATTTGCGAAGAGCCTGACTCCAGCTCCATGTACTCTCCGACAGTCATCCCCATCTCCGCAGAGACGCGCTCCGCATCGAACTTTTTGCGCTCTCTCTCGATTCTTAAAACATCGCCGAGCTTCATAAATGCCTCCTGAGCTGATTTTTTTACTCCAAAACTAATCCTCATTTAAGGGGTGAGCAACGACAACGGAGACTCAGATGGATTACCCGGATAAAGTAAGGAAAGCCTTACTTTATCCGGGTAATCCTTAGCGGACTCTCCTATGATTTTTTCCGGGACCTTAAGAGAGGTTTGACCACTTGAGCCAATCCGAGGGTGAAGGTCATATAGCCGTTGATGTTTTCAGACAGATACAGAGTTCTCAGTATCGGATGCCGAAACTATCAGATCCAAATCATCAGGCACCTTGAAATTGAGATTATAGGTGCAGAATTCCTTCCAATCCGACGTTACCTGATTGAAGATCACATTTTCGTTATGCCACATTGATTCGGTGACAGTGTAATCCTGATGCAAAAATACAACGTCATCCTCGGAGAAGGAATTGTCCTCGGCCTGACTGGTCTTTGGATCCGAGTCGGCTTTTTTCTCTTTCCAATTTATCCTGCTTTCAGACCAGTCCGCATACTGTCGCAAGCTTTTCAGGTGGTAAGCCTTACAATATTGCCTCTCAGGCCGGGGAGGCGCTTCGCCCGGAAAGCTGGATTCAGCATCGCGGAGGAATCGCACTACGTCGGCATGCCCGGCAGCGAGGGCAATGAGGTAGGGTATTCGCATATCACGCCCGACTTTGTAGATATCGGCTCCATTTTCAACGAGCAACTTGACAGTTTCGAGATCGCCCCTGCCTGCTGCCCAGTTCAAAGCGGTCCATCCCTGTTCGTCTTGCTCATTGACATCAACACCTGACTGAATGAGTTCATTGATCTTTGCCGCATTTCTATTTTTCACGGCCTCGATTAATTGCAAGTCCGCCATTTCTGTACTCCTTTATCCCCGTTTCAACTTTGTAAATCTCAGCACGGATAATTCCTGCTTTCGGTTTGCGTCGGGCGAGCCTATGCCCCAACAGTCACAAGGTGGCCGTTTCCGGAAAGCGTCTGCAAGTCAATATCTGCAATGCATCTTACTTTCTGGTAATTGAGCGTTAGCCCGCCTTCCAGATGCACTGTGCCGGATGGCTGGTTGAAATCGGCTTTGCTTTCATCTACGGCATCCGGGTCTAACCTGACGCCGAGTTCGGTTCCCCCTTTGGTGTCCGTGAATTTTATGTGAACATAGCCCAGTTCTATGCGCTCCTTGAAGGCCTGCACATTCTTCTCAGGCCGCAGGCTAACCTCGACCGGATGATCCCCTGTGCAAAGGCGTTCAACCAGATCGTCGCCCTTCGGCTCTTCCGAAGTCGTGGGAGAAGGCGGCGGCTCGGAAGCACGCCGCAGAGCGTTCTCTTCCATTTTTTTCCGCAAGCTGAGAGGGCGCATATCTGTCCAAACCTCTTTTATATGGGACAGGCATTCGGCTTTAGGGCCGCTTTTGCCCACGTCACTCCAGCCGAGCGGGTTATCGCGGTCAGCTGGCCAGATTGAATACTGCTCTTCGTGATTTACAACGACCTTGTAGATAGTCGTGTCTTCTTTGTCGGGATCAAACCAAGACATGTCATGCCTCCTTCTAAATTTGAGTTTAGCTTTTACTCGAATCTATCGCTCCGGCAAAAGATCAAACTCATTTGGTTGATCTAATGCGGAGCGCCTGTTTTTTTGATGAGCGCCCTTTTATTCTTTCGGTCCATTTTATCTTGCGCTCGAAGATATTTGTGGATGTCTAAAGCAGCCTTCCTGTGTAAGGCGTATAACTTGGTTCTTTAAGCTCAGAATCTCTAACTGCAAAACCCTAAAATTATCGCTTGCCCGTTTCTCCGGCTTTGGGTAAGTCCTGATATATACCAATAAAATTCGCTATAGTTCGGCCCCGGCAGTAATTTGATCGCCCGCCCAATCACTTGCGCTTTCCCTTTGACAAGGTAGGCTACCGCATGTTGAGCCAGTATATTTTGCTGCCTCAGGCACTGAAAAATCATCAGAGACTTGTCTTAGATTTAGCTATGCAGAGAGCTTCTGATAGCTAAACACTTTAATACTCGGACCGAATCAAATGGCTTCAAGCGGGCTTGCTTGACAATAATCGGACAGACAGGAAGATATTTAATGCGTCGAAAGTCTGCCTCCCGGTATTTTGGTGAACCTCATTGCGCCCATGCCCTTATGCTCGAAGATAACCTGATTCAAATAATACTGACTCTTTGACGTTAAAGTTTATGGTACTCCTTAAATTCCAGATCTGAATTGGCCAATCCAAGATATCAACCAATCCCTGCATCTCCCCTTGCCGACAGTTCGGCTACGGCGTCCGTCATTCAGATAATTGATGCTATCTGAGCCTTAGTTGGCAACCCAATTCGACAGATATACACTGCTTCATAAACCGGGCTGTCTATAGGGCAATCGAACCGACCGGATGACCTATTGTTTACACACACTTATAATATCGGGGCCAGAAGCAAGCCTACCCGTTAGGCGACATTCTCGACTGAGAATTAGTTGTAGGCGATAACGCTCAATCATTTGGTGCTTTTACTCAACGAGTCCGGCTTCTTATTTCAGTTGGCAAGACCTGGAACTGACCGGGCCGCCAGGAGCATCGTAAATTCAGAACCAATTCACCTTGAGAGGCATTGTCCATCAGATGCACAAGGCTTCTAAAGGTGAAACCGCAAGAGCTTTGCGTTTCAAATACAAGACTTGATTGGAATGCACCAAATAGAAAGCTGCATCTTCATTGGCAGTTTGCTGCCCTATAAACATGCAATGGCGATTTTAGTCCTAAAGTTGGTGCTATTGCGATCTCACTACCCTGTCAAGTGTGGACCTTACCCGGCAGTGATTTTCCCACTCTAATTTCGCGGAGATTATCATATGTAAAAATGGCCATGAAAATCAAGACATATTTTCGACCGATTCCTGGGTCTATACTTCACTATTTATTTGAATCGGCAAAAGATCTTTTCCACTATGCTTGCGCGGTTTTGTCCGAATTTGCTGAGTCTCTGTTTTTTTAAGATAATTCAATCGGTCTCTACCGATTCCACCTCATCGAGCAGGGCTTCTTCGACGCGTATCGCAAGCTCTGCAATTGTAGGTGATTCAAAAAGCGTACGTAGCGGAAGTTCCAGATCGAACGCGACCTGAACTCGTGCCAGAACTTGAGTTGCAAGGAGGGAGTGCCCTCCGAGTTTGAAGAAATTATCATCCATCCCGACTCTATCCACTTTCAGAACGTTTGCCCAGATATTGGCCAAAGATTCTTCAAGCGCATTGCTCGGCGCTACGAAGGTTGCGGCCAGAGCTTTGTGTTTGCGGTCAGGCTCAGGTAAAGCTTTGCGATTTATCTTACCATTAGGAGTGAGCGGCATTTCATTGAGCAGCACGTATGACGAAGGCATCATGTAGTCAGGAAGCTTATCTTGCAGATAGCTATATAAATCATCAATTGAAAGCTTCCACTCGTCATGCAGCACAATATAGGCAATGAGTTTTTTGTCCGGCTCATCATCCTGTCTTATGATGGCTGCGGCCTGACTGACAGCCGGGTGGCGTAAAAGGACCGATTCAATCTCACCAAGCTCTATGCGAAACCCTCGGATCTTTACCTGATAATCCAGTCGCCCTATATATTGCAATTCGCCGCCGGGCAGGTACCTGCCCAGGTCGCCCGTTTTGTAGAGTCGCGCGCCCCGCTTTCGAGAAAACGGATCAGGGATATAAGCCTCTGCCGTTCGCGCAGGGTCGTTTAAGTATCCCCGGCCAACCCCTACGCCGCCAGCGTATAGTTGTCCGGCGATGGTTACAGGCAGCAGGTTGTGGCTCTTATCAACAACATACATTTGAAGGTTCGGCAGAGGCTTGCCGATGGGAATCGTACTGCAATCGGCAGGCGGTGCGTGAAAGATATAATGGTGTGTTGTGTCATCGGAGCATTCGGTCGGCCCATACGCATTTATGATCGGGATAGTCGGATAAAGCTTGAACCAATCCAGACATAACTCCGGAGGCAAAGCCTCGCCGTTAGGCACAAGCCACCGCATAGCGGAAAGTGCCGGATAGCCCGCCTCGCTCTGTGCTGCTTCTTCAAGCAATAGCTGCATCAGCGATGGCACTGTCTGGTAAACCGTCACTCCGGCAGTATTTAATTCCGCCAGTAGCTTTCGCGGGTCATGCGTCGTTTCATCGTCAAAGACCTGAACACACCCGCCGACAAGCAACACAGACAGATATTGCCAAACCGAAATGTCAAAACACTGTGAGGCGGTCTGCGCAACTATGTCTGATTCCGATAGGTTTAGCTCTCGAACTTTCAGGCAGAGGTGATTAAGCATGCCTTCGTGCTGAATCATCGCTCCCTTCGGCATTCCTGTTGAGCCTGATGTGAAGATCACGTAAGCCAGATTCTGCGGCGAGCAATCGCCCGGAAGGTTCTCTTCTGCAATGGGAATTGCCTTCAGGTCTTCTAATACGAGGGCGCTTATATGTCGTTGTGGAAGAAGATGTTCATCTGCCCTTTCAACAGCAGGCAAAAATTCGCGGGTCGTTAAGATCACATCTATGCCGCTCTGGCCAATAATCTGGGCCACACGTGGCGACGGATGCCAGGGGTCCAAAGGCAGAAAAGCGCCGCGCGCTTTCATTGTGGCTATCATTGCAATCAGGTATTCGATGCCTCGGTTGAAGAGGAGGCCGACGATCACATCAGGACCGACACCCCGGCAAAGGAGCGCGCCTGCAACCATTTCGGCCCGCCGATTCAGTTCAAAGTATGTCAGCGAATCGTTTCTGAATCTGACTGCAATGGCATCTGGATTCCTTAAGACCTGCGCCTCGAATTCGCGCACGAACAGACTGTTAAGCGGGAACTCTCTCTCAGTATTGTTCCATTCTAAAAGCACTTGATGTTGCTCTGCTTCACTCAGAAGGGTTATGGCTGTTACAGGAGCGTCGAATCTCTGCGATATAGCTTCCAGCACCGATGCAAAGTGACCGAGGAGGCGATTTATCGTCTCTTCGTCATAAGCCGACGAGTTGTAAGTGATTTCAAGCAGAGTTCTCAAACCGGGTCTTACAAGCACAAAGAGCGGAAAGCCTGTTTTTTGCATTGACCAGTTCTGATCCTGCCACAGGCTCTCCCCGATCTCAGGGTAGTTTACGAAAGCGAGTATTGATTCAAACAGGCGTTGCCCGGAAGGCAATTCGCTCCAGTTGTGTATATCAATCAGGGAGCTGAATTCGTGCTCGCGGGCCTCGATCTGCTCCCGCTGAACAGAGCCTAACCAAGCCCCTGTGCCGACATTCGTGCTCATTCGCAGCCGGGCTGGCAGCGTGTTGACCAACACACCAACCATATTTTCAACCCCGGCCAAACCCGGTGGTCTGCCGGAAACGACGTTTCCAAATACTACGTCGTCCTCGTTGCTGTAGCGCATCAGCACGATTCCCCATGCTCCCTGAGCAATCGTGCTTAAAGTCATATGGTTCCGGCGAGCGAGCGAAAATAGCAGCTCGCTTGTTTCGCCTGAGAGGTAATGACGCGCCTGACCATAGGCTGCTTCACCGGCAGATGTATCAGTGACAACCCGGCTGAGCCCCAGTTGTGTCGGCGCGGCAAAGCCTTCGAGGGCCTTGCTCCAATATTTCTGCGATTGCGATCTGTCCTGACACGTCAGCCATTCGATATAGCTGCGAAAATCAGGAGGCTTTGCCAGATCAGGCAACTCTTCTTTGCACAACGCTCCATAGACCTTTCCGACCTCCTGAAGAACCACATTGCTTGACCAGCCATCAAGCACTATATCGTGAAAGCTCCACACGAACCTGTAGTCATGGTCTGAGAATCTGAACAGAAATAGCTTCATCAGGGGCTGTTTTGAAAGATTGAAATCGCCTTCCGTTTGCTCTTTTTGCAGAAAGGCTTCGAGCATGCGCTGCTTTTCGTCCGCCGAAAATTCGCGCCAATCGTGCTCTTCCATTGGCAGTTGCGCCTTATCAAAAACGATCTGGAGAGGCTCGTCGAGGTGCTCCCACGCAAAGCCTGTGCGCAAAGACGGCTGTCTGGCCAAAACAAACTCCCACGCCTGTCTGAATGCGGAGAGATTGAAAGGCTCGCTTAGTCTGCAATCAAATTGCTCGACGTACTCGCCCAATAACGGCTTGAATAAGGAATGGAAGAGTATGCCCTGCTGCATTGGAGAAAGCCTGTAGGCATATTCGATCCTTTCCGGGGATTTCAATAAATTGCTCAAGGCAAGTAAGTCGAATCCGGCTGCGGCATCCACACTCAATTCTTTTTCGGAAGCAAGCCTGCCCCCGTCTTTATCGATAGTCGCGGTTGATGCAACCTCTGCGAGCTTAGATATAGTCTGATGCTTCCAGAGCTGATTTACCGTAAGGCCCAGACCGTGGCGATTGATCCTTGAAATTACTCGAATGCTCGATATCGAATCTCCCCCCAACTCAAGAAAGTTATCGTTTATACCTACAGAGCCGACACCAAGCACCTCCGCCCAGATTTCCGCGAGAATCTTTTCAACTGTCGTGCGCGGCGCGATCATATCCTGTTCCATATCAGGTCGAGCGCGATCAGGTTTGGGCAGTGCCTTATGATCTACTTTTCCGCTTGGTGTAAGCGGGAATTTATCGAGAAACACAAAAACAGAAGGGATCATGTATTCAGGCAGCTTGTCTTTAAGATGACGACGCAACTGGCTTGTTGAAGGGGCCTCGCTTTTGGCGTGGATCAGGTAGGCTACCAGACGTTTTGAGCCATGCTCATCATCGTGCGCCTTTACGATAGCGCTGCTGATTGA
This sequence comes from Blastocatellia bacterium, assembly GCA_963804815.1. Taxonomy (GTDB): domain Bacteria; phylum Acidobacteriota; class Blastocatellia; order UBA7656; family UBA7656; genus DATEKX01. The sequence goes on from CAWDRU010000002.1 coordinate 2,127,770, forward strand.
AGGGTGAGTTGTGAGTATGGCTTCAATCTCCCCCGGCTCTATGCGATAGCCTCTGATCTTTACCTGATGATCCATCCGCCCCAGAAACTCAATGTTGCCGTCGTGCTGGTATCGCGCGAGATCCCCCGCTTTGTACAACCTCTCTCCCGGCGTCCTGCCAAGTGGATCGGGGATGAATCGATCAGCCGTCAGGTCGGGGCGGTTCAGGTAACCACGCGCGAGGCTTACTCCGCCTATATATAGCTCGCCCGTGACTCTGACGGGAACCGGATTGAGCAGTTGATCCACAACGTAAATCTGAGTATTGAAGATAGGTGCTCCGATAGAAGGATGCGAGGGCCAGTTATGCGGTTCCCTGTCGAGCGTGTAGGCAGTGACCACATGAGTCTCAGAAGGCCCATAGTGATTATGCAAAACCGTATCTTCCAATACACCAAACAGTTTTTTGATCGGGGTCGTTATTTGCAGTTGCTCGCCTGTGGTTATAACCTCCTTCAGAGTGCCGGAAAGTTTGTGCTGTTGGGCGAATACTTCGGCGAGGTTTTGCAAAGCAACTACAGGAAGATTTACTCTCTCGATATCTTTCTCGATCAGGTATCGGCCAAGATTTAAAATATCAACGCGCCCGGCCTCCGAAATCACCCACACGGCAGCGCCCGTAGCAAGCGCGGAGAAGATTTCATGAAAACTCGCGTCGAAGCTGAGCGAAGAGAATTGAAGTATGCTTGCCCGCACAGGCAGGGTGGCGCGATTCCATTCGATCAAATTCACAAGGGCGCGATGCGACAACGCTACGCCTTTGGGATTGCCGGTCGAACCGGAGGTATAGATGACATAGCCCAGATTATCTTCGGTCAAAAAACTGACAGGGTTGGTCGAAGAGTGGGTTGCGATTTCGTCCCAGTCCGCATCCAGACAGATTGTGCGCAGGTCTTTTGTGGCGAAAACGTCTGCCATCAATTCTGTTGACAGCAGAATTTCGACGGATGCATCGGCCAGCATGTACTCAAGGCGCTGATGTGGATAGCTCGGATCGAGCGGAAGGTACGCGCCGCCAGCCTTCAGTATTCCAATGACTGCGACAACCATCTCGATTGATCTCTGGCAGCAGATCCCAACGCGCGAGTCGGCCTCTACCCCCAAAGATATCAAGTAATGGGCAAGGAGATTCGCCCGGACATTAAGCTCATTGTACGTAATTTGAGCGTCTTCAAACACGACTGAAACTGCATCGGGCGTGCGCTGGGCCTGCTCTTCAAACAGGTGGTGAGCGCACCGGCTCTGCTCATATGAATATGACGTTTCATTCCATGCCTCGATGATTTGTTTGCGCTCATCTTCGCGCAACAGATTCAAGCCTGAGACGCTTTGATCCGGGTTTTCAATTATACTTTCGAGCAACGTTTGATAATGACAGAGCATTTTCTCAATCGTGGTCGGGCAGAAAATATCGGTGTTGTATTCGAGTATGCCGAATATCCCCTGATCGTATTCAATCAATGAGAGGTTCAAATCATCCAGGGTTTGCGAGCGAGTATTATTTTGAAAGGGTATAATGGTCTGGCTTTGAAGCTTCATTCTCTGCATCGGCATATTCTGTAGCGCGAACAATACCTGATACAGTGGCTGGCGGCTGGGGTCGCGCTCCGGCTGTAGCTTGCCGACGAGTTTATCAAAAGGCAGGCTGCCATGCGCATAAGCGGACAGGGTCACATCGCGCACCTGCCGCAGATAATCGCAGAAGGATAAGTCAAAAGAGAGGTTCGTGCGCAGTGCCAGCGTATTTACAAAAAGGCCAATAAGTCCCTCGATCTCCGTCCTCTCGCGTCCGGCATAAGGCGATCCTACTATGATGTCGCGCTGCCCGCTGTAACGAAACATCAATACTTTAAAGGCCGCAAGCAGAAGCATGAAAAGTGTTACTTCCTGCTGGTGAGCAACCTCCCTGAGCGATTCGATCAACGGTTTGTCAAGATATAATTCACGGGTCAAGCCCTGAAAACTGCGGGCGAGCGGGCGGGGCTTGTCTGTCGGCAGATCAAGGATCGGCGGGTTGTCGCCGAGCTTCGATTTCCAAAAGTCGAATTGAGTTTGAAGAACTTCTCCGCGCAACCAGTCGCGCTGCCAGATGGCAAAGTCGGCGTATTGAATCGGCAGGGGGGAAAGCGGGGAGGGTCTTTTGTTTGAGAACGAATCGTAAAGCGCAACCAGTTCGCGGATTATGACTCCGAGCGACCAGCCATCGCAGATGATGTGATGCATAACGACGAGCAGCACGTGCTCCTGTTCGGCCAGCCGCACCAGAACGGGCCGGATCAAAGGGCCTTTTTTCAAATCGAACGGCTTCCAGGATTGCAGTTTGACGAGTTGCTGGGCCTCTCTTTCGCGCTCATCGGCTGGAACATCGCTGAGATCATACGTCTCAAGATCAATGTCCATTGCAGGAAGGACAACTTGCCTCGGCTCTCCGCTTTCCGAAATGAAAATTGTTCTCAAGGATTCGTGCCTGTCTGCCAGTTCATTGAAGGTCTTTTCCAGCGCATCCGAGTCGAGAGGGCCGAGAATGCGCATTGATCCCGGATTATTGTAAATGGCGTTTCCCGGCATTAACTGTTCCATGAACCACAGCCGCTCCTGCGCAAAACCAAGCGGGAATGAATTGGATTGATCCCTGAGCGTCGCTCGCGGGATGGTGTCTTGTAATCCCGAATCCTTCTTTGCGGCTCGTAACCTCATCGCAAGCAGTGCCCGCTTTTGCGGGGAAAGGTTGTTGAGGCTTTCGAGAAGTTCTGCGCTCTTCAAAGTTTTCTCCTTGTCCATCATAACCTCCGGCCCTTTCAGATTGCTCAGCGTCTATACTTCCGGTCGCTAGGCTGATTGCTCTCCTTCGCTTGCAAGTAGTTTTTCGATTTCCTCGTCCGACAAATCCGCGATCTCCTGAAGCGCGTCCGCAAAGTCCTCCGAGTCTGCCTGCCCAATTAGAGTCCGTTCAATCTCCTGTGCGAGTCCCGCCACGGTCGGTGACTGAAACAGACTCATGACAGGAAGTTCGATATGAAATGTGTCGCGCAGGCGAGAGACCAGCACCGTAGCAAGTAGTGAATGCCCACCGAGCCTGAAAAAATTCCCCATCACGCTCACGCGCTCGATGCCCAACACCTGCGCCCATACGCCTGCCAGCTTCTCTTCAACCAGCGTTCGCGGAGCTACATAGTCCTGCTCGCTTCGCAATTTGGTTTGATCCATTGTTACCAGCGCAACGCGGTCGAGCTTGCCGTTTGGCGTCAAAGGCAGGCTATCCAAAATGATGAATGATGTCGGAACCATGTAATCGGCCAGCCTCTCTCTTAAGAACGATTCCAGTTCATCTATGGTCGGAGGGGGATAACGGGCAGCGACCAGATATGCAACAAGGCTGTTACCGCTCGCGCCGTCGCTGCGCGCGATAAGGACGCACTCTTTGATTGCCGGATGACTTGCAAGCGAGGCCTCGACTTCGCCCGGCTCGACGCGAAACCCGCGTATCTTCACCTGATTATCAATGCGGCCCAGAAACTCTATGTTTCCGTCCGCAAGGTAGCGCCCCATATCTCCTGTCTTGTAAACCCGCCCGCCCGCCAATAAACCGAATGCGTCGGGAATGAATCTATCTGCGGTCAGGTCAGGCCGGTTGAGATAGCCGTCCCCTATTCCCTTCCCGGCGATGCACAATTCGCCTCTCGCTCCGATTGCAACAGCGTTGAAGTCGCGATTGAGCAGGTAAATCCGGGTATCGGCGATGGGCTTGCCGATTGGCACGCACTGCACCTGCTCTGTAAATTCGGCGCATATCGGGTAACCTGCAACGATTCCGGTCGTCTCCGTCTGCCCAAACATATTCATCAATTTTGCAGGATGTTTAAATTCATGATTCCAGGCTGCCGGGAGATCCGACATCAACGGTTCGCTTGCCGAAACAATCAGCCGCAGACTGTTTCCGAGAAGGCGCTCCCGCCTGTCTTCCCCAAGCAGCCGCAGCATGTTTATTCCAGCCCTCCAGTGCGAAGGGACCAGATCGACTACCGTGATTTGCTCTCGCCTGATGAGGTCGAATAAAGCTTGTGGGTCCAGTCTCTGTTCGGAGGTTGAAATGACAACCGATGCTCCCTTCGACAAAGGCAGCAACAATTGTCTTACCGCAGATGAAAACCCGAATGACGCCGTGTGAAGATAACGGTCATCATCTCCGAGTTCAACAAGCGCCTGCATGGCCTGCACGTAATGTTTCAAATTCTCGTGCGTTATCATAACGCCTCTGGGCTTGCCTGTAGAGCCGGAGGTATAAATCACATAGGCCAGCCCTGAATGATTAATGAAAGGCGGATTTGTATCGCTTTGCCCGGCTGTCAGATGCCAGTCAGAGTCCATCAGGAATACGTGCGCGCTATGATCGGGCAGACCTGTCTCAAGTTGAGAGTGCGTGAGCAGGATAGAGACCTTTGCATCTTTCAGCATGAAATCGAGACGGCCTTTTGGGTAAGTCGGGTCCATCGGCATGAAAGCGGCTCCCGCTTTCAGAATTCCAAGAATGCCAACAGCCGTATCTAAGGCCCGCTCAAGACAAATGCCTATGAGCATGCCGGGCCTCGCGCCGAGATCAGACAGATGATGAGCGAGTTTGTTAGCTCGCTGATTCAAATCGGCAAATGTGAGGTGCTTGCCTTCGCTGACAACGGCGACAGCCGAAGGCGTTCTTTCAGCCAGTTCTTCTATGTGTTGGCTGATAAAACCACTATTCAGGCTTATGTGGGCCGTATCGTTAAGCTCAAACAGGAGCATGTGCCTTTCGGTTTTGTCAAAGAAGTCCAGTTTGCCGATATACTCTTGAGGCCCTCTGGCGGCACTCTCGATCAAAGCGCAAAACCGGCTGCGCAAGCGGCGAATCTCAGATTCTGAGTAATAGCTTGCATCGTAATGAAACTCTCCTGCGATTTGATCCGGCTCGTCCAGACAGGTCAGATTCAGCTTAAAGCGGTCGAAACAGGAATGGATTTTGTCGATGGAAAAAGTGACGGTCGTGGTCTTGATGACATCTGTCGGCTTTCTAAAATCGAAACTGAATGGCAGAAACCCCTCGGCTCCTGCCTGAGCAGGCAAGCGGGGTAGTTTATCCCAGTTGAAGTATTCTTCCCACTCTTTAAGCTCGGCCACTTCACGATAAGTATTCCGGACGATCTCGCTGAATCTCTGCTCATCTGTGAGTTCGCATTTGAGCGGCAGGTATTTTGCAAATAGCCCCAGAGCATCTTCCAGCCCTTCATATGAGCGCCCATCGCTGCAAACTCCGATGACGCTCTGGGGCTGATCTATCAAATGCCATAGCAGGATTTGCCAGCAGGCCAGCATCACAGACCAGACCGGCACATCGCATTGCTCGGCCAACGTCCTCACTCTTTCGCTCAGTTGAGCATCCATGCTCCAGCTTAGTGATTCGGGACAAAAATCGCCTTGCCCGACCTGAGCGTGCTCGAAAGGCATCTTCATCGCTGTGATGGCACAAAGCTCATTTTTGAGCCAGTATGCCCTTCCTGCCTCGTTTTCTTCAGCCTCCTGCAATGACCATAGCCAGTTCGACACATCCGTGTACTGAAAGACCTCGTCCTGCAAACCTGTTCCCTGCATACCTGCCTCGTATGAGTCCGCAAGTTTGCGCATTAGATTTCTCAGCCCCGTCGCATCTGTGCACAATGAGGAGAGTGTAAGAATCAGGATGTGCTTATCGCCTTCGAGCGCAACCAACGAAATACGCAGAGGCGGACTCTGCTCAAGATCAAAACCCTGTCTGGCAGATTCGCGGATCAACGTCTCAGGGCTTTGGGACTTTCCGGCTTCATCGAGATTGCGAATATCATATTTCGCATCAATCACTATCTCGTCTTCTTTTATCACCCGCGCGGAGGCCCCGCCGTTTTCAGTATCATAGAACGTTGTGCGCAATATCTCATTGTGGCTGACTAATTTCCTGATCGCGGCAGCGAGGATGTCGGCATCCAAAGTCCCTTCAATTAAAATAGTAATCTGCGAAATATACGGGGAATCGAAATTCGTCCGTAGCAGCGACCACAAATGCTCCTGTTGCGGCGAAAGCCTGCCTCCTTCGGCAGCAGCCCTGATCATAAATACCCCCTTCTATTAAAACAGCACGCTCAGGACTGTTTTCGCGTGAAGCCCTTCAGCCTGTCGAGGTTTGCTTTTTTCATCTGCTCACGCAGCGTTGTCGCCCTGCGCATTTCATCGTCGGTCATCAGGCGAGCGAGGTCCTTCAGTGTGGCATCCGGGTTAGCAATGGCCAGCCGCAACATCGACTGGTAATCTTCGGACAATCTGGTAATGGTTGCCACATCGAACAGGTCTGTATTGTATACGAATGAGCCGCTTAGCCCTTGCGTGCTTTTGAAGATAAAAACGGTTATGTCGAACTTGACAGTACCGCTGTCAGGATTAATCAGGGTCAATTGCAAATCCGAAAGACCCGGCGGCTGGTCGGGAGTCGTTTGCAGATTGAACAGTATCTGGAAAAGCGGATGTCGAGATGGGTCACGGTCAAGCTGCAATTTTTTTATCAGCTCATCAAAGGGCAAGTCCTGATTGGCGTAGGCCGAAAGCATCATTGCGCGCACCCGCGCCATTAAATCTCTGAAGGACAATTCGTCAGCCAGTTGTGTGCGCAGCGGGAGCATATTTGCGAAAAAACCAATCAGCCCTTGCAGCTGCACGCGATTGCGGCCCGATATGGTCGTGCCGATAACTATGTCTTTCTGGGCTGAGACTTTGAAGAGCGTGGCCTTGAAAGCCGCAAGCAAAGTCATGAAGAGCGTGCTGTTGTGGCTGTGGCTGAATCGGTCGGTCGCTTCGGCCAGGGAATCGTCAAAAGTGAAGTGGCATTTTGCTCCGTTAAGAGACTGAACAGCAGGGCGCGGGCGGTCGGTTGTCAAATTCAGATAAGTCTGTGCGTTCGCCAGATTTGCTTTCCAGTATTTGAATTGGGTTTCGATCACTGTCCCTTGCAGGTGCTCGCGTTGCCAGATTGCGAAATCTGCGTACTGAACGGGCAATCCCGGCAGAGGCGACGGCTTGCTCTTCGATAACGCATCGTAGAGCGAGACTATCTCGTGCAATAAAATGTCTAATGACCACTTGTCGGAGATTATGTGATGAATAGTAATAAGCAGTATATGCTCGCGGTCTTCAACCAGACGCAAAAGCGATGCGCGCATCAAGGGAGCCTCGCCGAGTGAAAATGGCTGCTGAGCATCTTCCTGCGCGAGACGCCTTGCCTCAATTTCGCGCCCCGCTTCCGAATGCCCGCGCAGGTCTACGATATTCAACGATGGCTTCAAAACCGGCTCGATTACCTGCACGGGTTGACCGGCATCGTTGTAGAAACTTGTCCGAAGCGTTTCATGGCGATTGATCAGCGCTTCAATACATCGCTTTAACGCTTCAATATCGAGTCGGCCCGACATGTGAACGGCAAGTGGAATATTGTAGGTCGGCGTGCCGGGGATTAACTGTTCAAGAAACCAGAGACGCTGTTGAGCAAATGAGAGCGGAAACCTGTTCGACTCTCTGGGCTGAGGAAGGATTCGCAAGACCTCGGCTTTTCTTGCGGGCGCGGCACCACTCGGCACAGATTCCTGCTCGCCGACCTCTTCTTTGGCGCGCGCATCCTCGCCCATCATCTCTTTGCGCGACTCAAGCACAACAAGAGCCAGATCAGCAACGGTCGGTGCTTCAAAGATCGTCTTGAGAGAGAACTCACAATCGAATTGCTCGGTCAATCTCGAAATAATGTGTGTGGCGAGCAGAGAGTCGCCCCCCATATCGAAAAAATTATCGTGGATGCCGATTGCCTGAATTCCAAGCGCCTCTTGCCATATCACTGTGAGCGCCGTTTCGAGATCATTGCGCGGAGCTACGAATTCGGTTGCCAGGTTTGGCCGTGGGTGCTTGGGTCTGCTCGATTGAATTTTCTCAATTTCTTCGAGCAGGGTTGCAGCCGTAAGCCTTCTGGCCTGCTCAATGACCGGCAGCAATTCCCTCGTCGAAACGGTAATCTGAGGCACGATCAAACCTCGCGCTAAAATCCTTGCAAAGGTCTCTGCGCCTTCGTGCGGCAGTATGCCGACCTTAGTGAGCACGGATTCGATTGGGCTGCCTGCCTGCCTGTCAATTCCAGCAGCGGATTTCCGCGTTGCCTTGCGTCTGTCGGATGAGTTTTCTGATCCGGCATTCGAGGTCGGCGATTCAACCCGTTTCAAAATATACTCTTCGATCTCGACAAGCTCCGTTCCCTGTTCGTCGGTTACGACTAATCTGCACGCAATCGTTTGTTTCGTGGAAGCGCCCGCTTCGTAACTTGCATAACTGTATATTCTGGAAGGGAGATTTCCCTTCACTCGCACATTTTTGTAGGTAAACGGCAGGTAATGACCCTCGCCTATGTGCTGTACAAAGCCTGTTGCCGCGTCCATCAGCACCGGATGAATTTTGAACGCCTGTAGGTCGGATGCGAATCGATTCGGCAGTTCCACCACGGCCAGCGATTCGCCGTTGCCCACAAAGATTTGTATTGATGTGTTTTGCCATCGGGGGCCAAAGCCCAATAGTTGCAGGGCAGCTTCGTCTTTCCCTTCACGGGAGGGGGAAAATCCGTTGCCCCCAACGGTTTTTTTGCCGTTGTTTTCGGTCATTGGATGGGCACTGCACCTTGCTATTATTGCGGCAAGATCGTGGCTCCTGACAGACGACGGCTCTCTACAGGTAATCCTGCCTGTGGCGTGCTGGCTCCAGTCAGTTTCATCACTGTCTGCGCCATCTTTGCTGATGACACGAAATCTGAAGGCGCTACCTTCCTGCTCAATTTCCAGGCACACTTCCTTCTGCTCGCCATCACGCACGATCAGCGGGGCCTCAAAGATTATTTCATGAATTTGAGCCTCTCGGCCCGGTGCCTGCTGCTCGAATGCGGCGAGAATCATCTCAAGGTAGGCAGTTCCGGGCAGTATGCCTTGCCCCATAATTCTGTGCTCGTCGATGACCCATTGCATCTTTGTGCTGAGCGTTACACTGAATACGCTTTTACCCGGTTCGTTCTCTATCCATTCGCTCAACAGTGGGTGATCGAGGGAGAAGGTTTTGCCGTCTCGCTTAATCCGCTGTAATCCTGCCGACAACTGTGCAGTCGCGGCTTGCCCGACCTCTTGCCACGCATCCCAATTAATAGAAACCGCGCGAGGTCTCATCTGCCTGACTGTACTTTGAGCAAAGGCATCGAGAAATGCATTTGCTCCACAATGATCTACCATTCCTATCCCGCCATAGATGGAAACAAGCGACGAGCAGAGGATAAAGAAATCAAGGTCGGTATCCTTGAATAACTCATCCAGAATGAGCGTGCCTTTAATTTTCGGGGCGAGGACTTTCTCTGCCATTTCTGCCGTCTTAACCTGCATAATGCCGCCCGGCGAAACCCCAGCCGCGTGGATGATGCCATTGATCGGCCCGAAGCCTTCGCCGAGGCCATCTATTATGCCCTGCATCTGCTCTCGGTCGGTGACATCAGCGCGCAGGATCAGAATTTCCGTTCCTCTCTCCTCTATCGCCAGAAGCTTGCGTATCGCTGAGCTTGTCGGATCATCCTCCGTTCGGCTGACAAGCCGGGCTTGCCATTGATCGCGTGCAGGAAAGGCGGACCTTCCGACCAGCACAAGACGAACTTTCGCTAATCTCGCAAGACAATCGGAAAGCACCAGACCTATTCCACCCAATCCGCCTAAGATCAGATAAGTGCCGTTTTCGCGCACACCGATGCCTGACGTTTCCGGTTCCGAAAGGTGCCACTTGTCAAACGTCTGAGCCCATCTTTGCGAGCGGCGATAGGCGATAACCGGATCGCGCGGCTTTGTCATCGTTTCGGCAATCAGTTGTTCAACTATCTGCTCCTGATCCGCATCGAAATCAGCCAGATCAATGCTGACGCAATCAATATCCTGATATTCCTGCGGAATCACCTTGCACGGGCCCAGAATCGTAGCCTTTTCAGGATGAAGCTGTTCGCCGCCGGTTATGCAGTGCAGGTTTGTGGAGACGACTGTGATGCAAACAGGACTAGTGACGCCTCTGTTGCCGAGCGCCTTCCCGGTCAGAAGCAGGCTGTAAAAACCTCTCTTCTGGCACCTGCTGGCAAAATCGAGTCGGCTTTCGCCATCTTCGATATCGAATACGCTCCAGAGATGAATTATCCTTCGCACCGTTCGAGCCTGTGAATCAAGCTCATTGAAAAGCAGGGTGTAGTCTTCCGGGCTTTGCGGGTTGATTGTGTAGCTATGCGCGGATTGTTGCGCGAAATGATCCGAAGCCTTAACCGATATTACTGTCTGTTTTTTACTCTTCAGCCCTTCAACCAGTTTTGCGCTTAATGGTCCTTCATCGCAAAAGACCATCCAGCAATTGCTTTCATCGTCCAGCGTATCCGGTGAGATTCGCGGAAGCGGTCTGGATTGTTTCCATGCTGGAGTATAGAACCATTCGCTGATATCAGTATTTTTTTCAAATGACCGGGATCGAGCGGGAAGAGTTTCAGCCTCTTGCCGCTCGATCCAGTATCGTTGCAAATCAAAAGGATAAGTCGGCAGCAAGACGCGTTGCCGATACTGCTGTTCGTAAAGCTTTGGCCAGGCGACGGAAATTCCTGACAACCAGAGCCGACCAAGCGAATTCAGAATAAATCCGAGATCCGATTTGCTGTCATATGAGTGGGGCAAGGAAGTCATTACAACAGGATCGCTTGCCGTCGCCGCCTGCGGATGCTGCAAGGCCCATGCGCCGAGCGCATTGCCCGGACCTATCTCCAGAAGTATGCGACCGGGCATTCGCCACACCTCTGCTATTGCATCAGAGAACTGCACACACCGGCAAAGATGATCTGACCAGTAATTCGGGTCTGTTGCCTGCTCGTCTGTCATCCATGTGCCCGAAACATTGGAAATGAGAGGAATCACAGGAGCCTTCAGAGATATGTTCTTTACCTGCGCAGCGAAGCGGCTACGAAGCGGATGCATCATTTTTGAATGAAATGCGTGCGAGACCTGCAACATCTGGCATGCTATGCCCCTTGAGCTGAGCGATTGCGCCAGGTCTGCAATGGATGTTTTTTCGCCTGAAACTATGCAGACTTCCGGCCCATTGATCGCTGCCAGCGAGAGTTGATCGTTGAGTAGCGGTCTGATCTGATCTTCTGAAAGCGGCACCGCCAGCATTGCTCCGCCCGGCAACTCCTGTATCATCTTTGCTCTTTCAGCGACCAGATACAAAGCGTCTTCGAGTGAAAAGACTTCGGCAAGACACGCGGCAACATACTCTCCGATGCTGTAGCCAATCAGTGATTGCGGAACTATTTTCCAATTCATCCACAGCCTTGCAAGAGCATACTCGATCACAAAAAGTATCGGCTGAACGTAAAGAGTTTGATTCAATCTGTCGGTGTGCGGGTCTGGTTGTTGCTCGCGGCGCAACATCTTCCTGAAATTCAACGAGGGGGAATCCGCTTGCGAGTCCAGATTGTTTGACCGGCCCTGCCAGCCCGGCTCTCGCCATTCGGGGTAAAGCAAATCGCGAAGGTCTTCACCCATATGCTTCTTCAGCAATTCACAACACCTGTCGATCTCCTGTCTGAAAAAAGGCTCCGCGCGATAAAGCTCGCTCGCCATATTGGCGTAGTGGTTACCAAGCCCCGGAAACATGAATGTGATCGGGCGATCAGTCCTATCAGGATGGCCCGTAAGCACTCTTTTCATATCGCCCGCAGCAAGCACATTGGCGGCATCTTCAATGTCGCGCGCGACAACAAATCGCCTGTGATTAAATACGGCTCTGCCAACCATCAGAGTGTATGCAACATCGGCAAGCTTTTCATCGGGATGATGCATGAGGTGCAGGGCGAGATTCTGTGTCGCCTTATCAAGCGCGGATCGCGTCTTGGCAGAAAGCAGGATCAGTTGCCAGGGGGGCGAGGGGCTGGATTGCTCGACCGCAGGAGCCTCTTCGACAATGAGGTGTGCGTTGACGCCGCCTACGGCAAATGAACTGACTCCGGCTCTGCGAGGGAAACCGCTCGTTTTCCATTCGGAGAGCGCAGTATTGACGTAAAAGGGAGTAGCTGAAAAGGCGATTTCAGGGTTTGGGTTTTTGAAATGGAGGCTCGCAGGAATCGATTTATGTTTTAAAGACAGAGCCGTCTTGATTAAGCTTGCCACCCCGGCGGCAGCATCAAGATGGCCTATATTTGTTTTGACTGAGCCGATGGCGCAAAAACCTGTCTTGTCCGTTCCCATCCGAAATGCCTGCGTCAGGGTCGCAATCTCCACCGGATCGCCCATTGGAGTGGCCGTTCCGTGCGCCTCTATGTAGGTGATAGTTTCTGGCGCTACTCTGGCGATTGCCTGAGCCATAGCAATGACTTCCGTCTGACCTTCGATACCGGGCGCGGTATAGCCCACCTTCCCCGAACCGTCATTATTTATCGCCGACCCTTTTATTACCGCATATATGGTATCTCGGTCCTTGACCGCTTCATCGAGCCTTTTGAGCGCAACCATCCCCACGCCGTTTCCATTCACCGTTCCCCGCCCCTGCGCGTCGAACGCCCTGCAATGCCCGTCCGGAGATATGACCCCTGTTTGCGCATAATATCCGCTTATCTGGGGCAGCGTGATTGTTACGCCACCTGCAAGCGCCAGATCGCATTGATAATTGAGCAGACTTTGACAGGCCAGAGATACGGCCACCAGCGAAGTAGAGCAGGCGGTCTGGACCGTTACGCTCGGCCCCCTCAGGTTGAGTTTGTAGGCGGTCAGCGAGGCAAGAAAGTCTTTGTCGTTGAGGATTCGGATTTGAAGCGGCCCTTCGGTCTCCACCAGCGCCTTATTCGAGAGCAGATTCCTGATCATGTACTGGTTCGTGCTCATTCCGCCAAAGATGCCGATCAGCCCTTCATAGCTGAAAGGGTCATAGCAGGCAGTTTCGAGCGCTTCCCACGCACATTGCATAAAGAATCTGTACTGAGGGTCCATCAATGCCGCTTCTCTTGGGCTGATCCCGAAAAACGGCGCGTCAAACATATCTATGCCTTCAAGCATTCCATTGGCTTTGACGTAGCCGGGCGAATTGATCTCAGCGCGGTTGACTCCGGCTGCGACAAGCTCTTCTTCGGTAAAGAATGTGATTGACTCAACGCCGTCCCGCAGATTTTGCCAGAACTCCTCTATGTTTTTTGCGCCTGAAAAGCGACAGGACATCCCGATGACGGCAATGCCTTCCATTGTTTCATCGTTTTGATAATTGCTCATGACTCCTTCTTTCTTTCCCGCATCATGGTTTTCAAGCGCTCCTGAGCCATCTTCTGGCGTTCGGCGCGCGTCTGTATCCTGTCATATGAAGTCGCCAGGGTTACTGCGTTGTTATCTTCACGGACTACTCGCGATTCGGGCCTGATTGCATAGAGGTTATACAGAATCGAGCCTTCGTACATTTCATCCTGCTCTGTCGTCACTTGAAAGCCGTGCCGCAAAAGCTCCGAGCGAGCCTTTTCCAGCCGCCCATCCAGATCATGCACCTCAAGGACTACCTGTCTGATCTTCTCCCAGTCGCGCTCATTGATGCCTTCGATGACATCAAGCTCGCTCTTTTGCACGTCAATCTTTAACAGGTCTATCTCTTCGACTCCCTGCTCGGTTATTATCTCAGACATTGTTTTGAGCGAGCATTCAAAGACTTCGCTCTTCAGGCGATGCTCAATCAGTTCAGGGAGATATCTCATCAAACGGCTCATCTCCGGGTCACTCTTCCTGAGTTCGTTGGTAAGGACGGATCTCAAGGCATCGCCCTCTTCGCCTTCGTCTCCGAAGAAAGAGGACATACCGGAACTGTTCGGATAAAAGGTAAAGGAAGCCGTCCTCGCCCGATTCGACAATCCACAATTGAACAGCTTCGCCTTCACGCCGTAGGCCAGAGCGTTTGAACGAAGTATTCTAAAAAGCGGCGGAGCAGGCTCGAAGCAATAAAGCGCGCCCGCACGGCAAACCTGATGAGCAAATAACGTAAACAACCCGATATTGGCCCCAACGTCAAAGACACACGCGCCCTCTTTGAGCGTGATACCGTTTTTCAGGTAGATTTGCTTTACGAAAATGTCATCATAAAAATGTGTAAGCTCGGCCTTACTTTGATAGGCAATCTGCATCCCGTTCGGCAGAACTGCCTTTCTCAAAAACCCGTCATCGCCGGATTCTTCAAAGCCGGGGCGCGACAGCCCGGCCCGATCTCTGTCGTCAGTGTTGTTCATTTCAATCGAGTCGTTTGAATTGAGGATTTTAAGAGTCGGGATTTTCTCGCAATGCATACCTGCGGGAAAAAAGACAAAACATACTGCCTGCGGCCTGCGTCAAGCTTCCGTATTAACCTCGACATGCGGAAAAAGAAAGTAATCTTTAAGCTCGAACCCTTCGAGTTTTCCCATCGCTTTGTCGTGCTCATTCAAGACGGGCAGCCTGTCCAATTGCGTCAATTGCCGTAAAGACGTTGGGCATAGCCCGCAATATTTATCTCCTGAATTTGAGTGCTGCCTTCGATGATCTCCATTATCTTTGCGTCCCTCAGATACCGCTCGACCGGGTATTGACTGCTGCAACCATTTGCCCCGTGTATTTGAACCGCATCAAGCGCGGCCTCTGTTGCTATGCGCGACGCGAAATACTTTGCTATAGAGGAATCCATTATCGCGTCCGGGTCGCCTGCGCTTCTAAGATGGCCCGCCTGAAGGCAGATCAGTCTTGCTGCTTTCGTGTTTGTGAGCATTCGCGCAATCAACTGTTGAATAAGCTGATGGTCTTTCAGATACGAGCCGAACTGTTTTCGGGTTTCGGCATATCGAACGCTCGCTTCGAGACATGCCTGTGCAATCCCCACGCAGCCCCAGGCAACCGTGTACCTGCCGTAGTCGAGCGCCGTAGACGCCACATGCGAAAACCCGAAACCGATCTTTCCGACAATATTCGCCTGTGGAACTATGCAATCTGCCAAGTGTAAATCGGCCAGCATAGACGCTCGAACGCCAAGCATCCCCGATATGGGATTGATCGAGAGTCCGGGCGTTTCCCTCTCCAGCAAAAAAGCGACAGATGCGCCTTCGCACCGGGCAAAGATTAGAAACAGGTCTGCTATCTGGCCGAATGTGATCCACTTCTTATGACCGTTTAAAACGAAATGGTCACCAAAGGCTTTTGCTTCTGTCTCGACGCTCGCAGCATCGCTGCCTGCATTAGGCTCGGTCAAAGCGAAGGCGGCTGTCCGTTCTCCATTTGCCAGCTTTGAAAGCCATTGCTGCTTGAGAGATTTACTCCCCCAGCGCCAGATCGCCTGCGATACCATTCCATGTACAGTCAACAGGCTGCGAAGCGAGGAGCATCCTCGCCCCAACTCTTCGCACAAAAGCCCCAGGCTAATCACATCCAGCCCCCTGCCCTCTGATTCTTCCGGCAGCGTCGGGGCGAGGTATTTTCTCTGCTTGAGCTTCGCTATCACATCGGCAGTAACGAACCCCTGCTGATCGAAGCTGCCCGCGAAGGGCATCACCTCTTCATCAACAAAAGCTCTGAACTCGGCTCTGTTGCTCTCCTGTGCGGGCGTTAAATCAATCTTCAAGGAAACCCTCCGGAGCAAAAAGGAAACTCTTTATAGCAAAAGTCAAATCTGCCGGGTCAATCTATCGGGTCGGTTTTCCTGCCGACCAGAGCCGCTATGACGTTAATCGACCTGAAGTTTTCAATTTCGAGGTCGTCGTCGTCAATGGTTATGCAAAATTGCTGTTCAAGAAACGTGACCAATTGCATCGCAAACAGCGAGTTGACGAATCCCATTGCAAAAAAATCGTCTTCGTCCTTCAAATCGTGCTTGCGAATGTAACGCAACAGGAACTCTCGAATTTTCGCCTTGCACTCATCCATAATCCGATTAGTCTCCCTGGTGGACGGATTGTAGTCGCTTCATTGATAGCTGTAAAAACCGCGACCCGATTTTCTGCCACCTAACCCTGCATCTACCATCTGCCGAAGCAGAGGGCACGGCCTGTATTTGCTATCGTTGAAGCTCTCATACAAAACCTCGATTGAAAGTAAAATCGTATCCAGCCCGATAAGGTCCGCCGTTTCAAGCGGTCCCATCTTGTGGCCGAAACATGTCTTGAAGACTCTATCCACTTCTTCGGCAGGCGCGACTCCCTCTTCGACGAGGAAGATGGCTTCGTTAATCATCAGCATCAGGACGCGGTTTGACACAAAGCCCGGAGAATCCTTTACGATGATGAATTCTTTGCCCATGCCCTGAAGAAGCTCTTTCGCTTTTTCGATTGTCGCTTCGTTCGTATGATAGCCCGTAATTACCTCGACCATATCTTTAAGCGGAACGGGATTCATAAAGTGCATGCCAATTACCTGCGAAGCGCGCGTGGTCGCCGAAGCGATTCGCGTAATCGGTATGGCCGATGTATTGGCGGCAAAAACTACATCTTTTGCGCAGATCGCGTCAATCTCGCTGTAAACTTTTTTCTTTATAGCCCACTTTTCCGTGACGTTCTCGATGACGAATTCAGCCTTCTCCAATAACTGTAAGTTTGTAGAAAACTCTATTCGTTCCAGTACCTGTTTGGTATCCGGCTTCTCCTGACCGGGGTTGAGCATCGCATGAAAACGGACCGATTGCCGGATTGATTGTCTTGCGCGCGACAGCACATCATCCGAAATGTCTATCAGGATAACTCTGTGGCCAGTCTGGGCAAGCGACTGGGCCAGTCCTGTTCCCATAATGCCTGCACCGATTACGCCAACCGTCTCTATTGTCATGTCTGCCTTTCACTAAACCCGGCGCACGGCGGCCCGGTGTCACTTATCCTGAGTATCCGTAGATTTCATCCGGGCCGACTGTGCTGGTCTGCCCATCTTCCTTTGACGGCTCAATGCCTCAGATC
Source organism: Blastocatellia bacterium (assembly GCA_963804815.1). Taxonomy (GTDB): domain Bacteria; phylum Acidobacteriota; class Blastocatellia; order UBA7656; family UBA7656; genus DATEKX01. Next base: position 2,144,832 of record CAWDRU010000002.1, read on the forward strand.
TTCTGTCGGCCCTGTCCAGTATCTTTTCGGCGGAGAGCTTGCCGACCTCCTGTTGGCCGATGTAACCGGAGAACGCGAAAATAGTGGGATGCTTCAGAAGCTCTATTATTGGAATCTGTCTTTTGAAAGCCCTTTCAAGCCTGTTGCGTGCTTCGACCAGAAGCAGGGATGTTCCGCCTGCCTCAAAAAAGTTATCATGAAGGCCAATGCCGTCGTGGCGCAGAAGCTCTTGCCATATGCTTGCGATCATCTTTTCGACATCACTTTTCGGCGCGACGTGACTTGTCGCTTCCTCGCGCCGCGCTTCATTGGGGTCCGGCAACGCTTTCACATTAATCTTGCCGTTCGGCGTGAGCGGCAAGGCATCGAGGAATACGAACTCTGAAGGCGTCATGTGCGCAGGAAGCCTGTCTTTCAGGAAGTTCCTCAGATCACTTGCAGACAGCCTTTCCGGCTCAAAAGAAGCTGTGTATATCTTTTCGCCGCGCTCTGAGCTTAAAGCATTCGCCGCGCCGGTCTTCACGCCATAAAGCATGTAAACGTGAGCATCAGAGTTCGTGTCGCTTGAAGTAGTCAGGGCGATTCGATCCGAAACAAATTCAAATCCCTGTCGCTCAAGTATGCGCGATATTCCCTCCAATAGCTCTGGCGTATCAATCTCCATTACAACCTGCCTGATGATGGGCCAATGCTCGTCCCGTATGCCCCTCAGCACATCAAGCTCGCTTTTCTCAACGTCCACTTTGAGCAGGTCTATCTGCTCGACATTGTTGTCGCGGATAATGTCGGAAAGCGTTCTCAGTTGACAGGTATACACCTCGGACTTGAACTGCTGCCCCAGCAATGCTTCGATTTCATCTTCGCTGGCAGGATTATTTTGCTGATCGGTCTGCCCGTTTCTTAAACGCCCGGATATGATTGAGCGCAGCAGGTTTCTGGCTTCCTCCGTGTTGGAGTAGCGGCCCGACAAACCGGACATCTCAGGATAGAAAATGAAATCCGCCTGACCGGTTTTATCCGCCAGCCCACAATCAAAAAGCTTTGCCCGCAGACCATGTAAAGCAGCGTTGGTTTGGAGTACCTGAAAAGTTTTCGGGATTGGCTCAAAAGCGTAAATTTCGACACCGGGCCATGTCTGATTAACAAAAAGCGAGAACAATCCCATATTTGCGCCTACGTCGAAAACGCAGTCGCCGGGCTTGAGAGTGATCCCGTGTCTGAAGTAAATCTGGTTTTCAAATATCTCCCTATATGCGATGCTGGTTTGAAACGAGCCAAGCCCTGCGACAATCAGTCCATTGGGCATCCTGTGGTATTGCTGCGCTCCGGGTGAGCCGGATATATCCGCCGGAACTGCCTCTGATCTCGCCCCTACGACGTAACAGATCAGGCGGTTATCGCCTGCCTCTCCTTCGCGGGCTATTACAACAGCATTCTTTACAGACGGGTGCTTTTCAAGGGTAGCTTCGATTTCGCCCGGTTCGATGCGATGACCGCTGATCTTCATCTGGCGGTCAATCCGGCCCAGAAACTCTATCCTTCCATCGGGTCTGTAGCTTGCCAGATCGCCCGTGCAGTAAAGGCGACCGCCCTGCGCGCCGCTGAGGAAATCCGGGATGAATCTCTCGGCAGCTATATCTGCTCGTTGATGATAACCCCGGACAACACCGGCACCGCCTATATGCATGTGTCCCGGCACTCCCGGCGGCGTCGGTTGAAGCTGCTTATCGAGAATATAAATCTGAGTATTGGCAATAGGCCGCCCGATTGAAACCGTCTCCTCCACTTCCTCCACAATCTGGGTTGTTGACCAGATTGTCGTCTCGGTCGGGCCGTACAGGTTGATTATCTTAGAGTCGGTCACTTCGCGGTACTTTAGCACAACGGAGGGCGCAAGAGATTCTCCGCCTATCATTATTTTTTGAACTGTCGGCAAAACTTCGCGCGATTCAGCGTCCGAGATAAGCATTCGCGCCAAAGAGGGAGTGCATTGCAGATGAGTTACATTCTGCCGCCTGATCTGCGCGGCTATCGAATGATCCATCTCTCTCTCCTGCCGTTGATTGCTGCGCTCTCGAAGGATATTTAAGTAATGAAGCCCGGACAACGCTTCATCATAAGAGAGGCCAAAATCTATCAGGCAGGCGACCTCATCAACCCCGATGGCCTTCAGGCGATTTATCAGTCGAAGCGATGTTTCTACGGTGCCGAAAAGCCCGCTTGTCTCGAAATATCTATCGAAGGATCTGGCTATCAGAGCGTCAACTTCTTCTTCCGATAGCCGGGTCGGGTCAACGTCTTGATTGAGGCTTCTGGCGAAACTTCTCAAAAGATCGACGGAGCTTTTCAGGTATCGGCATAAAGGTGCGCGAACCTGCTCTCGCACTACTTCAATATCATCGCCGATGAAAGCATGAAGCATGAGAGTAACGCGACCCTGTTTTGGCTCATATCCGTTCTCTGATAGAGCCTGTCTGTACATTGCAATTTTTTCTTCAAGATCATCCAGGCTTTGCCCAAGCAGGTGTGTAAGCACGTTTGAACCTGCCTGACCCGCAATTGTAAAGGTCTCCGGATTACCCGCGGCTGTGATCCACGTCGGCAACTCCGGCTGAACGGGCCTCGGATAAATCTTCAGTTCAACTTCGCTGCCCGCTCCGTCGCGCAGCTTAACTGGTTCGCCTCGCCAAAGCCTGCGAACCGTCTCGATTCCTTCCAGCATCACCTGTTTGCGATTGATGTAATTATCGGGGGCAAGTGAAAAATCGTTGGCGTGCCAACCCGATGCAAAGGAAATAGCGACCCGGCCTCTCGATATATTGTCAACTACTGACCATTCTTCGGCAACGCGAACGGGATTATGGAGTGGGAGCACGACACTGCCCGCTCTGATTTGAATTCGCGTTGTGATGGCGGCAACCGCTGCGCTGACAACTGACGGATTCGGGAACAATCCTCCGAATGCGTGGAAATGTCGCTCAGGCGTCCAGACGGCTGAAAAGCCGTGCGCGTCTGCGTATTTTGCTCCATCAAAAAGCAGGCGATACTTGTCCTCGTTGCCGCCGCTATCGTTGCTTTCAAAATAGAACAGGCCGAAATCCATCGGCCTGTTTGCCATTTCATTGTACGGCTCAGCCTCGGCTTCAGCTTTGAACTGCTCTCGTTGAATAACGATCTTGAAACCTCTGGCGAGCGTCCAGAACAGCTCAAGCACGGAAATATCGAAAGAGATGCTGGTGACCGCAAGCCATGTGCCCGGTGTTTCGCAACCGATCACGCTATCCATTCCTGCAAAGAAATTGAGAACATTTTCATGCGTGACTATGACTCCTTTCGGAGTTCCGGTTGAGCCGGAAGTATAAATCACGTAGGCAGCATTGCCGCCCGAAACCGGAACGTTCGGATTTTGCTGACTGCTGCCGCCGATACGCACACGGTCCTTGTCGAGCCAGATCATAAAAGGCTTTTCTTCAGGCAGCGTCGCGCTCAGCGATTGCTTTGCCACCAAAGCCGAAACATCAGCATCCTTAAGCATGAATGACAGCCGCTCTTTAGGATAGGCAGGATCAAGCGGCACATATGCTGCTCCGACCTTGAGCACACCGATCAGCGCTACGACCATCTCCGATGACCTCGCTATGGAGACTGCCACACGGTCTTCAACGCCCACGTTCAAGGACTGTAGGTAATGAGCAACCTGATTTGCCATTGCGTTCAGCCGCCCGTACGTGACCTGTTCGTTATCAAAGACTACCGCTATCCGGTCGGGAGCGCGCTCAACCTGAGATTCAAACAGCTGGTGTATCGTCGCCTCACGCAGACAATCTATCTGCGTATCGTTCCATTCAAATAGTATCTGATTGCGCTCGGCATAATTCAGAAGCGGTATTTGCGAGATATTAAGTCGCGGGCTTTTCACGACCCCTTCGAGGATCATCCCATACTGGCTCAACATTCGCGCTGCCGTTGACTGGTCAAACAGATCGCTATTGTATTCGAGAATAACCGTCAAACATTCTCCGACCTCAGAAAGCGAGAAGGACAGATCGTACCTCGCAATTCCCGGATCAATCTCCATGTGCGTCAGTTCCAAACCATCAAGCTTCATGGTAACTTTCGGCATGTTTTGCAGCGTAAACATCACCTGAAAAACAGGTGATCGACTCAAATCCCGCCGCGTCTGAACCGCTTCGACCAGATGCTCGAATGGAAGATCCTGATCCGCAAAGGCATTCAGAGTAGTCTCTCTTACGCGATCCAGCAGACCATTGAACGTCGGATCGTCCGACAAATCGGTATTGAGCGCGAGCATATTCAGGAAGAAACCGATCAGTCCTTCAATCTCCGGTTGGCTTCGCCCGGCGATTGGAGTGCCGACTATGACGTGATTCTGAGCAGTATAACGATGCAGAAATACTTTCAAGGCTGCCATAAGCGTCATAAATAGCGTCGCGTTTTTTTGCCTGCTCAAGGCTTTGAGGCTGCCGGTGAGCGTTGCCGGTAAGACAATGGATTTTCGCGCTCCGCGTAGCGTCTGGACCGGCGGTCTGGGCCGATCCGTAGGCAGTTCCAAAATCAACTCTTTGTCTGCAAGGCGATGCTTCCAGTTTCTCAATTGCCTTTCAAGCACGTCATTTTGCAACAGCCGACGCTGCCAGATTGAGTAATCTCCGTATTGTAGAGGAAGTTCGATCAGAGGCGAGGATTTGCCGCCTGACAATGCTCGATAAAGGGCTTCGACTTCTCCGATGAAAACCCCCATTGACCAGCCATCAGATATTATGTGATGCATGGTCAGGAGGAAGATATATTCCTGCTCTCCAAGCCGGAGTATTTTTGCGCGAAGCAGCGGCCCTGCCCGCAGATCAAATGACTCTTTCGCCTCTTCCCTGCAAAGCCGGGCGATATTTTCCTGAAGCTCGCTTTGATCAAGCGCCCGAAGATCAATCATCTGAAGCTCAAGGTCAGATTTCAGAGAAACTATCTGAACCGGATGGCCGGGTGCGTCAGAGAAGGTTGTTCGCAATATCTCGTGCCGCCTGATAATCTCATTCAAACATTGATCGAGCGCAACCAAATTGATCCGTCCCTGTATCCGAACCGCCATGGGGAGGTTGTAAAATGGACTGTCGGGCTGAAGTTGCGCGAGAAACCAGAGACGCTGTTGAGAAAACGAGATGGGAATCTGTTCATCACGCTGAGATCGACAGAGAGGCGGAACCTCAAGTTCTCGCTGAGCATTCATCTCTGCGCGAATCGCGGCGCTCAGGCCCGAGGCTGTCGGGTTCTCGAATATTGACCGCAACGGCAGATTCACTTTGAATATGCCGTTTAGTTTCGATACTATCCGCGTGGCCAGCAGCGAGTGGCCTCCAAGCTCGAAAAAGTTGTCGTGCCTTGTGACCGTTTCAATCCGAAAGGTTCTGGCCAAAAGCCCTGTAACGAGATCTTCAACCGGCGATTGAGCGTCTGCAATTGTCTGCTCCTCGGTCACAAAATCAACTGCATAATTTGATAGAGCCTTGCGGTCTTTTTTACCGCTCTGGTTTTTCGGGATCGAGTCTAAACGGACGAAAACCGCAGGGATCATGTATTCGGGAAGTCTCTCTTTTAAGAATGCCCGAAGTTGATCGCTCAGAGACAGGTCGTCCTGACTTGACTCGACAAAGGCAACAAGCATCTTGTTGCCGCCCGGTCCCTCTTTCGCTAAAACAGCCGCAGAGCGGACAGCGCTGTGCGCGCTCAGCACCTGCTCTATTTCTCCCGGCTCAATACGGAAGCCTCGCAGCTTTATCTGTATATCAGCTCTGCCGAGAAAATCTATCCGCCCGTCGTGCAGATATTTTACAATGTCGCCTGTTCGATAAAGCCTCTCGCCGCCGGTCTCGCTCAACGGATTCGGTATGAACCTTGCCGCCGTCAGGTCGGGCGAGGCGACATATCCCCTGGCCAGACCTACCCCCCCGATATAAAGCTCGCCGGGTATGCCGACAGGAAGCGGTTGAAGCCATCTGTCCAAAACGTATGTTTGCATATTGGCGATGGGGACGCCTATTGAAGGCGGTTCCCCTGTTTCATTCGCGACATCAAAGTCGGCGTATGTTGTTACAACACTTGCTTCCGTTGGGCCATAAACATTGGCAAATCTAAAGGGCAGTCGAGGTCTTCTAAGTAACCTGTCGCCACCGGTTGACATCAGCCTCAGAGGAAGTTTTTCCGGCAACGGCTCATCCATTATCGCCTCTGCCATAGTGATAGGAACCCAGCACACATCTATCAAATTATCTTTGAGGTGCTTCAACAGTCTTGATGACGAAGCTCGCGTTTCATCATCAACAAAGCAAATGGTGCCCCCCGAACAAAGCAGAGGCCATATTTCAATTGTCATTGCATCGAAGGAAGGGCTTGCGAGCTGTATGCCTCGATCACCGGGTTTGGAATCATACAGCTCACAAAACCATTTCGTGATATTCGTCACCCCGCGATGCTCAACAGCAACGCCTTTAGGTCTGCCCGTCGAGCCTGATGTGTAGATGATATAAAAAAGATTACCCCCTTCCACTTTTCTCTCTATCCCCGCATCTCCTCCTCTCTGTTTCTCTCCCTTCCACTCCTCTCGGCTTATCTCCTCCACTCCTTCCACCTTCACTCTCCCTCTCCTCTCCTCATCCACCATTATCACCTTCATCCCTGTCTCTCTTATCACATACTCTACCCTTTCGCTCGGACTCCTCTCTTCAATCGGCACATATACTCCTCCTGCCTTCATCACTCCCATCAGGCTCTCTATCATCTCCTCTCCTCTCCTCATCCACACTCCCACCACCTCCTCCTCTCTCACTCCTCTCCTCCTCAGTTGCCTCCCTATCTCTTCGCTCCTCCTGTTCAACTCTCCATAGCTTACTATCCCTCTTTCACTCTCTATCGCTATCGCATCTGCTCGCTTCCCTGCCTCCTTCTCAAACTCTTCTATCACACTCCCCTCTTCCCCATACTTCCTTTCTGTCTCATTCCATCCTCTGACCACCTCCCTCTTCTCCTCCTCTGTCATCATCTCCATCTCCCAACACCTCTTCCCCTCCACCGCCTGCTCCATCAGCCTCTCATACTGCCTCAGCATCCTTTCTATCGTCTCCTCCTCATACAACTCCTCCCTGTACTCCACGCTCACGCTTTTCTCTCCTTCTCTCCTCCACTCCACCACCATCGTCAGATCGTTCTTCGCCGTCCCACTCCTTACCTTCTCCCTCTCTATCTTCACTCCTCTCATCTCCATCTTCTCTTCCGGCGTGTTGTTGATCGCAAACATCAACTCGTATATCGGTCCGTGGCTCATCCCTCGCTCCGGCCTCACTTCCTCCACCACTCTCTCAAACGGTACATCCTCGTTTGCATATGCCTCCAGACTCACCTCTCTGACTCTCCTTACCAATCCCTCGAACCTCTCTTCCCCTCTCACCTTCACTCTCATCACCACAGTGTTTACGAAAAACCCTATCAGCTTCTCCACCTCCACATCCTTCCTTCCCGCCACTGGCGTCCCTACCACCACCTCTTCGCCCTGACCGTACCTCCTCATCATCTCTACAAATCCTGCCAGCATCACCTGATACTTCGTCGCCTCCTCTCTCTGGCTCATCTCCTCTATCGCTTTGACCGCCTCCCGGCTCAGCCCTCTCTGCTTCACTCTTCCCTCACGGCTCCTGCTTCCTCTCCTCCCCTTGTCGGTTCCTATCTCGTTGACTCCTCCTACTCCTTCCAACTGCTTCTTCCAATACTCCAACTGCTCCGTCTCCACTCCTCCCTCCTGCCACTCTCTCTGCCACGCCGCATAATCCCCGTATTGTATCTCCAACTCCTCCTGCTCATTTATCCTCCCTTCTATCATCGCCTCGTAGTTATCGACTATCTCTCGTATCATCACTCCCATTGACCACCCGTCCGTGATGATGTGGTGCATCACCACTATCAGCACGCTTTCATCGACCCCCTGTTTGACGATACGCGCTCGTATCAACGGCAGTCTGCTCAGGTCGAACCCCCGCCTCGCCTCCGCCTCCGCCACTCGCCTGCTTTGCTCGGCTCTGGCCTCATCTTCGAGCGCCGTCAGATCGACCATTGCCAGCCCCAGATTGTAGCTATCGACGACTCGTTGAAGGGGAGTGGCGCGGATGGTCTGAAAACAGGTGCGGAGGATTTCGTGACGGCTGATGAGGCGGTTAAGGCATGCCTCAAGGGCGGCGATGTTGAGAGAGCCAGTCAGTCTGAGGGCAACCGGTATGTTATAGACCGGGGTCCCCGGTTCGAGTTGCTCGAAAAACCACAGCCTCTGCTGTGCGTAGGATAGAGGGAAGACATTGTATTCGCTTCCCTGCTCCTGCAATAACAACTCTATTTGTGTATCCTGATGCTCTGCCGAATCATTTTTATCTTTTTCGATGCTCGTCATTAGTGGTTCCTTGATTGATGATCGCAAACAATGAGAGATACAGGGCCGTAACAAAATAGCCTGACCGGTATGGCAGGGCGATTGCTTCACGCTGACTCTACTTTTTCACACGACTTCGTTCTCGTTTCTTATGTCGCAGACAGTAAGTGCAGGGCTATTCCCCCGTGGCTTCGTCATCCGTGATCTCCGCCACTTTATTTAAAAGGTGGTAAAGGCTTTTATCTCCTCTAGGTCTGGCCTTAAGTACAGGTCGCGTTTTTGGCTTTGTCTCCGATTTATCCTTTTCTATGGCCTCGGCAAGCCCCGCGATTGTCGGCGTTTCAAAGAAAGTGCGAAGAGGAATGCTTGCGTTAAATGCCTGGCGCACCCGCGCTATCAACTGTGTAGCCAGCAGCGAGTGACCTCCAAGCTGGAAGAAATTGTCATATAGCCCTACTCGCTCGACGCCAAGCAGATCTGCGCAAATCTGCGCCAGCATGGTTTCAGATGAAGTGCGCGGGGCTACATAAGTAATTGTATTCTCCTCCGGCAAAATGGCTGGGGCAGGCAGAGCGTTGCGATCAACTTTCCCATTCACTGTTAGGGGTATCTGATCCATTTCAATAATGAAAGCCGGGATCATATAACCGGGTAGCTTCTTGCGCAGGTACTCGCGTAATGCATCAGTAGCTATTTTCATTTCCCCTTCGGCCACCACATAAGCCGCCAGTTGCTTGTTGCTGCTGCTGTCGCCAACTGCGATAACAACGGCTCTTACTATTCCCGGATATTCTTCAAGCACGTTTTCGATTTCGCCCGACTCGATGCGATACCCCCGCACTTTCACCTGATAATCGCCCCGGCCCAGGAAGACGAGGTTGCCATCCGGTTTATATCTCGCAAGGTCCCCGGTTTTATAAATTCGCCCGCCTGAGCTTCCGCTTACAGCATCCGGTATGAAACGCTCCGCAGTAAGGTCCGGGCTGTTGAAGTATCCACGAGCGATTCCGTCTCCCCCCACGTATAGTTCTGCTGGAATGCCCGGCGGGACAGGCTGCAAATGATTATCGAGCAAATAGGTGAAAGAGTTTGATATGGGGCGGCCAATAGGGACGTTTGATCCCAATGAAGAGGAATCGCTTAAAACAAAGTAGGAGGTGATGGTCGAATTTTCAGTCGGACCATAGGCATTTATAAGAGATGTCTGTTGCAGTCGCTCTATTGCCGTTTTCGCATGCTGAGGTGAGAGCACATCGCCGCCGACCAGAAGGTATCTGATAGGTTTCAAGTCTTCAACATGGTAGTCAACCATTTGTTGGAATAGACCCGAAACCAATAAAGCTGTTGTGATCTGGTGGCGCTTTATCGCATTGGCAAGCTCCTCAAGGGAGCTTTGCCCTTCGGGCATAATAACCAGTTTGCCGCCATTTAAGAGAGTTCCCCAAATCTCAAATGCTGATGCATCAAAGGCGATTGAGGCGACTTGAAGAACAACATGATCCGGATTTATATCAATATAATTTGTGTGTTTGACGAGCGAGACGACTCCTCGATTTGAGATAGCAACGCCTTTAGGTCTGCCCGTCGAGCCTGATGTGTAGATGATATATACCAGATTATCCCCTTCCACTTTTCTCTCTATCCCCGCATCTCCTCCTCTCTGTTTCTCTCCCTTCCACTCCTCTCGGCTTATCTCCTCCACTCCTTCCACCTTCACTCTCCCTCTCCTCTCCTCATCCACCATTATCACCTTCATCCCTGTCTCTCTTATCACATACTCTACCCTTTCGCTCGGACTCTTCTCTTCAATCGGCACATATACTCCTCCTGCCTTCATCACTCCCATCAGACTCTCTATCATCTCCTCTCCTCTCCTCATCCACACTCCCACCACCTCCTCCTCTCTCACTCCTCTCCTCCTCAGTTGCCTCCCTATCTCTTCGCTCCTCCTGTTCAACTCTCCATAGCTTACTATCCCTCTTTCACTCTCTATCGCTATCGCATCTGCTCGCTTCCCTGCCTCCTTCTCAAACTCCTCTATCACACTCCCCTCTTCCCCATACTTCCTCCCTGTCTCATTCCATCCTCTGACCACCTCCCTCTTCTCCTCCTCTGTCATCATCTCCATCTCCCAACACCTCTTCCCCTCCGCCGCCTGCTCCATCAGCCTCTCATACTGCCTCAGCATCCTTTCTATCGTCTCCTCCTCATACAACTCCTCCCTGTACTCCACGCTCACGCTTTTCTCTCCTTCTCTCCTCCACTCCACCACCATCGTCAGATCGTTCTTCGCCGTCCCACTCCTTACCTTCTCCCTCTCTATCTTCACTCCTCTCATCTCCATCTTCTCTTCCGGCGTGTTGTTGATCGCAAACATCAACTCGTATATCGGTCCGTGGCTCATCCCTCGCTCCGGCCTCACTTCCTCCACCACCCTCTCAAACGGCACATCCTCGTTTGCATATGCCTCCAGACTCACCTCTCTGACTCTCCTTACCAATCCCTCGAACCTCTCTTCCCCTCTCACCTTCACTCTCATCACCACTGTGTTTACGAAAAACCCTATCAGCTTCTCCACCTCCACATCCTTCCTTCCCGCCACTGGCGTCCCCACCACCACCTCTTCGCCCTGACCGTACCTCCTCATCATCTCTACAAATCCTGCCAGCATCACCTGATACTTCGTCGCCTCCTCTCTCTGGCTCATCTCCTCTATCGCTTTGACCGCCTCCCGGCTCAGCCCTCTCTGCTTCACTCTTCCCTCACGGCTCCTGCTTCCTCTCCTCCCCTTGTCGGTTCCTATCTCGTTGACTCCTCCTACTCCTTCCAACTGCTTCTTCCAATACTCCAACTGCTCCGTCTCCACTCCTCCCTCCTGCCACTCTCTCTGCCACGCCGCATAATCCCCGTATTGTATCTCCAACTCCTCCTGCACATTTATCCGCCCTGCTATCATCGCCTCATAGTTATCGACTATCTCTCGTATCATCACTCCCATTGACCATCCGTCAGTGATGATGTGGTGCATCACCACTATCAGCACGCTTTCATCGACCCCCTGTTTGACGATACGCGCTCGTATCAACGGCAGTCTGCTCAGGTCGAACCCCCGCCTCGCCTCCGCCTCCGCCACTCGCCTGCTTTGCTCGGCTCTGGCCTCATCTTCGAGCGCCGTCAGATCGACCATTGCCAGCCCCAGATTGTAGCTATCGACTACTCGTTGGAGCGGAGTGGCGCGGATGGTCTGAAAACAGGTGCGGAGGATTTCGTGGCGGCTGATGAGACGGTTCAGGCATGCCTCAAGGGCGACGATGTTGAGAGAGCCAGTCAGCCTGAGGGCGACCGGTATATTGTAGACCGGGGTCCCCGGTTCGAGTTGCTCGAAAAACCACAGCCTCTGCTGTGCGTAGGATAGCTTCTCTCTCGCTTCGGCCTCGCCTTTTCGTATCGGAGGAATCTTACTTCTGTGCAGCCCCTTGAGCTTCTGCTCAGCGAAAACGGAAAGCGATTCCAGTATTGGATGCTCAAATAAAGACTTCATCGTCAGGTCAATTCCAAGTGCCTGCCGCACTCTGGACACCACTCTGGTAGCAAGCAGGGAATGGCCTCCCAGATCAAAGAAATTATCATGGCTTTCGACTCGCTCCACACCCAGAACATTTCTCCAGATATTTCCAATGATTTCGCTTGCGAAAGTCTCCGGCCCGGAAACCGACACCTCTTCTGTTTGCTGCTCAGGCGAGCAGGCCGGAAGCGATCTTCGATCCACCTTGCCGCTTGATGTCAGAGGCAATGCATCCAGCGCCATGTAAGCTGAGGGGATCATATAATCCGGCAGCCGTTCTCCGATGAATGAGCGCAGATCTCTTGCCGAGGGCCGGATATCGCTGTTCGGCACGACATAAGCAACAAGCCTGTTACCCCCGTTCTGATCGCGAGCGACAGTTACGACTGCCTCGTGTATTAAAGGGTGCTGATTCAAGACGACCTCGATTTCGCCTGGCTCAATACGAAATCCACGCACTTTAACCTGATGATCTATTCGACCGAGGAATTGAATATTTCCGTCGGGTAATAATCTGGCCAGATCGCCTGATTCGTATAGCCGTGCTCCCGGAGTTGGGCCATATTGATCGGGAATGAATCTTTCCGCCGTCATATCAGGTTTGTCGAGATAACATCGCGCAACGTTGCGCCCGCCTATGAAGAGCTGGCCAGGTACTCCTGAAGGTGTTGGGTTAAGATGGTTGTCCAGAATGTATAATTGCGAATTTGCAATGGGGCGGCCAATCGGCGGAAGCATTGCCCAATCCGATACCACAGGCGAAAGCGGATAAGCCGAAACGACGTGAGTCTCCGAAGGCCCATACTGATTGTAAAGACGGCACGTCTTTAGCTGCCTGAACAGGCTTTCAACCTGCCGGGATATTTGCAATTGCTCGCCAGCAGTTATCACTTCGCGCAATGCGAATGAGTCTGCATCAAGGTTATAAGCGACCTCGGCGATCTGTTGGAGCGCGACAAAGGGCAAAAACATCCTCTCTACACTGTGATTGCGGACCAACTGCAACAGGTTCAACGCATCCCGACGCACATGCTCGGATACCATTAGTAGCTTTCCGCCCGAAGCAAGCGTTGAAAAAATCTCCTGAAAAGACACGTCAAAGCTCAAAGGGGCAAATTGCATTGTGGTTGTCGCCCGCGAGGTCTGAGCGATAGAGACAGCGAGTTGAAAAGCGATCAGGTTGCACAGTGAGCCGTGACTCAACGCTACGCCCTTCGGTTTGCCCGTGGAGCCGGACGTGTATATCAAATAGGTGAGATTGTCTTCGGAGATCGAGGTCTGAAGATTGCTCGCGGTCTGCCGCTCGATTTCGCCCCATTCCCTGCTTATGCAAACAATGTCGGCCAAAGTTTCAGGCAGCTGTGGCAAAAGATGCGTTTCCGTGAGAAGCGCGCGCGGCCTTGCGTCCTCGATGATGGCTGACAGTCTCGTCTTTGGATAGGCTGGATCGAGCGGCACATATGCGCCGCCTGCTTTCAGCGTTGCAAGCAACCCGATAATCATCTGCGGCGAACGCTCAAGGCAAATCCCAACCCGCGATTCCGGCCCGATTCCTAAGCGGTGAAGGTAATGAGCAAGTTTGTTTGCTCGCTCATTAAGCAGGCCATAGCTGATCTGCTCGTCCTCAAAAATCAATGCGACGCCATCAGGCGTCCGCTCTGCCTGCTGCTCGAATAATTCATGCGCGAGAGAGGCGCTTATGAAAGTCTCATGTGTGTCATTAAACTCAAATATTAACTGGTGGCGTTCTGGTCGAGTGAGCAACGTCAGGTCGAACAGAGGTCGTTTCGGGGCCGCTATTATTGCCGAGGCCATCTGGCGCAAATGTCGCGACATTCTATCAATTGTCACGCCGTCAAAAAGGTCTGTGTTGTACTCGAACCAGCCGTGCAGCCCATCTTCGGTTTCGTGAACTGACAGCATCAAATCAAACTTCGACGATTGGGTATCCACTTCGAGGAAACTGGCGCTTAAACCTGAAAGTCGAAAATTTTGCCCGTGATCTGTTTGCAATACGAACATTACCTGAAACATCGGCTGATGGCTCAGAGAGCGTTCCGGATTCAAGTCTTCGATCAGCCTTTCAAATGGCAGATCACGATTCGCGTAAGCGCCAAAGGCCATCTCTCTGACTCTGCGCAACAGATCCGTAAACGAGGGATTGTCTTTCAGGCTGGCGCGCATTACAAGCGTATTGACGAAGAACCCGATGATCGTTTCGGTCTCAATCGGGCTGCGGTTTGCGACCGGAGCGCCGACAAGTATGTCTTGCTGTGAAGTGTAGCGGTAGAGCAGGGCGAAATATAAAGTCAGCAAAGTCATAAACGGCGTTGCCTTTTCGCGGCGGCCAAACAATTTCAACTCATTGATGAGCCACTGCGGCAAGGCAACCGGATGTCTGGCTCCGGAAAAGGTTTGTAAGTCCGGGCGCGGCCTGTCAGACGGCAGGTCAAGCAGCGTCGCGGCCCCGGCGAGTTGCTGCTTCCAGTAATCAAGCTGCAAATCAAGGACACCCTTATCCAACCAGTCTCTTTGCCACTGCGCGTAGTCCACGTATTGAAAACTCAGTTCCGGCAACCTCGCGTCATCTTCCACCAGTTGAGCGCCGTAAAAGAAACTCAACTCCTTCGCCAATATTCCGGTTGACCACTCATCGCTTATTATATGGTGGATTGTGAAGACCATAATGTGATACTGCTCGGCCATCTGAAACAGATGAACTCTCAGCAGCGGCGCGCGGGACAGGTCGAAAGGCTGCTGTCCTTCTTCGATTGCGAGGCGCAAGGCTTCGGCTTCTCTGAAGGGTTCGTCGAACCGGCGCAAATCCGTGATTGGTATCCTGAGTTGCAAAGCAGGCTCGATAAACTGAAATGGCTCGCCATCAAAAGCAAGGAATTTAGTTCGCAGCGCTTCGTGTCTGCTGATGAGATGATTAAAGCTTCGCTCAAGAGCGGCACTGTCAAGCGTTCCGACAAGCCTCACTCCGCCTGATACGTTGTAGAAAGGGCTGTCCGGCTCCATCTGATCGAGGAGCCATAAACGCTGTTGAGCAAACGAGAGCGGGAACCGCCCGCCACGCTCGCGCCTGATCAGTCCGGGCATTTTGATACCTTGCCGGTTCCTTATCCCGTCTTCGATGATCTTACCCTGATCGGCAAGCAAAGGATGCTCAAACATAGTCCTCAAGGCAAAGTTGATTCCGAACGCTTCCTGCACTCTGGAAACAATTTGCACTGCGAGGAGCGAATGACCGCCAAGTTCAAAGAAATTGTCATAGATTCCTACGCGCTCGACTTGAAGAACATCGCTCCAAATCTCTGCCAGAACCTCCTCGACCGAGGCTCTCGGCGCGTCATAGCCGTCTACAGAATCGCTCCACTTAAGATCAGGCTCAGGCAGCGCCTTCCGATCCAGTTTTCCGCTTACTGTCAGAGGCATAGCATCAAGCAATATGAAGGCTGCGGGCATCATGTAATGTGGAAGTCGAGCCTTCAGATATGCGCGCAGATCTGCAATACCGACAGGGGACTCAGGCACGACATAAGCGGCAAGGCTATTATTGCCGGAGGAGTCTTTATGCGAAGTTACGACGCATTCATGCACGGACGGGTGGCTGATTATTGTCGCTTCGATTTCGCCCGTCTCTACGCGATAGCCTCTGACTTTGACCTGATGATCCGAGCGCCCGACAAACTCGATATTGCCGTCGGGCAGGTGGCGAGCCAGATCGCCGGTCCGATACAATCTTGTGCCCGGCTCAACGCCAAACGGATTTGGAATGAATTTTTCGGCGGTCATATCCGCTCGATTCAAATACCCTCGGCTCAGGCATTCGCCGCCGACAACGATTTCACCGGTAACCCCAATGGGGACAGGGTGTAACATCAAATCGCAAAGATAAATCCGGGTGTTTGCGATTGGCCGACCGATGGCCGCATTCTCCCTGCTCCAGTCTGCGCTGCATCGCGCGAACGTGACATCAACGGTTGCCTCGGTTGGTCCATACTGACTTATAAGCTCTGCCGACAGACGGCTAAAGAAGTGGTCCATGAGCTTACGGCTTAAAGGCTCGCCTCCGCAGAAGACCCTGGCGAGTTTGTTGCCTTCAAGCTCCGGCTGATCCAGAAACAGTTGAAGCATTGAAGGGCTGAAATGAGCTACGGTCACTTCACGGCTGGAACAGAATCGGGCAAGGTAGGCAGGGTCCTGCTCGCCGTGCGGCTCGGCCAGAACCAATCTCGCCCCGGCCATCAAGGTTCCGAAAATCTCCCAGACGGAAATGTCGAAGCTCGATGAAGCTTTCTGAAGAAATCTCTCATGCCGGTCAAGCGGATATTGAGATTGCCTGAACAGAAGATGATTGCAGATTGCGCGGTGCTGTATCATCACGCCCTTTGGAAATCCGGTCGAACCGGAGGTATAGATGACGTATGCGAGATTGTCAGGCCCAACAATATCGCTCGCTCCAGTTTCAATCCGTTTCCCGATCTCGTTCCACTCGGACTCGATGCAGATTGTTTGAGCCCGGTCACCAATGCAAAGTCCTGCGAATTTCTGCTCGGTAAGTACCAGTTCGATTGCCGAGTCGCGCAGGATATAAGCTAGTCGTTGCTCTGGATACTCAGGATCGAGCGGCACATAAGCCGCGCCTGCTTTGAGAATTGCGAGCAGGCTTATCACAAGATTTGCTGACCGCTCAAAACATGCTCCTATGAAAACATCCGGGCCTGCGCCAAGTTCGCGAATGAAATGAGCAAGCTGATTAGCGCGACGGTTCAATTCGAGGTAAGAAAACTGCCCTTCCTCCGACGAGAGAGCAACGGCATCAGGCGCGCGCTCAACCTGAGCCTCGACAAGATGGTGCAGGCAGGTTGATTGCGGATAGTCTGCGCGCGTGTCGTTCCATTCTAAAATTACCTGTTGAAGTTCTTCTTCGGTCAACACAGGCAGATCAAACAAAGGCGTATCAGGATACAGGGGCGCGGCTCTCAGCACCATCTCGTACTGCCTGAGCATTCGCCGTATGGTTGCCGCCTCATAAAGGCTCGTGCTGTATTGCATCGCACAAACCATCGTTTCATCTTTTTCTCGAATTGAAAGGGTCAGATCAAACTTGGTGGTGTGATTTTCTATCCTCTCCTCCTGCATCCGAAGACCGGCAAGGCGGATGTCTTTCACCTCTTCATTCTGAAATGCAAACATCATCTGAAAAATCGGGTGATAACTCAGACTCCTTTCGATTTGTAACTCTTCGACCACTTTCTCGAATGGAACATCGTCATTCATATAGCCGCTCAAGGTGATATCCTTCACCTTTTCGAGAAGCTGTCTGAAGGTATCCTTCCTGTCCAGCCTTACTCTCATCACCACAGTGTTTACGAAAAACCCTATCAGCTTCTCTACCTCCACATCCTTCCTTCCTGCCACTGGCGTTCCCACCACCACCTCTTCGCTCTGACCATACCTCCTCATCATCTCTACAAATCCTGCCAGCATCACCTGATACTTCGTCGCCTCCTCTCTCTGGCTCATCTCCTCTATCGCTTTGACCGCCTCCCGGCTCAGCTCTCTCTGCCTTACTCTTCCCTCTCTGCTCCTGCCGCCTCTCCTCCCCTTGTCGGTTCCTATCTCGTTGACTCCTCCTACTCCTTCCAACTGCTTCTTCCAATACTCCAACTGCTCGCTCTCCACTTCTCCCTCCTGCCACTCTCTCTGCCACGCCGCATAATCCCCGTATTGTATCTCCAACTCCTCCTGCTCATTTATCCTCCCTTCTATCATCGCCTCATAGTTATCGACTATCTCTCGTATCATCACCCCCATTGACCACCCGTCCGTGATGATGTGGTGCATCACCACTATCAGCACGCTTTCATCGACCCCCTGTTTGACAATACGCGCTCGTATCAACGGCAGTCTGCTGAGGTCGAACCCCCGCCTTGCCTCCGCCTCCGCCACTCGCCTGCTTTGCTCGGCTCTGGCCTCATCTTCGAGCGCCGTCAGATCGACCATTGCCAGCCCCAGGTTGTAGCTATCGACCACTCGTTGAAGCGGAGTGGCGCGGATGGTCTGAAAACAGGTGCGGAGGATTTCGTGGCGGCGGATGAGGCGGTTAAGGCATGCCTCAAGGGCGGCGATGTTGAGAGAGCCAGTCAGTCTGAGGGCGACCGGTATGTTATAGACCGGGGTCCCCGGTTCGAGTTGCTCGAAAAACCACAGCCTCTGCTGTGCGTAGGATAGCTTCTCTCTCGCTTCGGCCTCGCGGCGACGGAGCACTGGCAGGCTCGCGCTCTGTTGGCGACCGGGCGTCTCGTCTATTAAGACTGAAAACGATTCGATTGCAGGACGCTCGAACAGAGAACGTATTGGCAGGCTAACCTGAAACATATCTCGAACCCTTGAGATTACTCGTGTCGCCAGCAGCGAATGGCCTCCCAACTCGAAAAAGTTATCTCGTATTCCAACCCTTTCAACGCCCAGAATACTCTCCCAAAGCCTGACCAGCTTCTTTTGCGTATCTGTTTGTGGCTCGCAATAGGCATGCTCAAATTCAGGTCTGCTCCGGTCCGGGTCGGGAAGCGATTTTCTGTCCACCTTGCCATTTGAGTTGAGTGGAAGCGAATTCATCACGACAAGTAAGGGGAGCATATAATCAGGAAGCTTGTCTTTCAGATGAGCGCGCAGCAGGCTGATTTTAAATTTGCCGGGGAGGCGTGGCACAACGTAAGCCACAAGCCTTTTTTCCGCACCGACCGAATCCTTCGCCGTAACTACGCAATCACTGACCTCCGGATGCTCGCGCAATACCTCTTCGATCTCACCAAGCTCGATGCGAACTCCCCTTATCTTGACCTGATGATCTATACGGTTGAGAAATTCTATATTGCCATCAGGCAGATATCGGGCGAGGTCACCCGTCCTGTACATCCTTGCCCCCGGATGCGCGCTGTGCGGATCGGCAATGAACCTTTCAGATGTCAGATCCGGTCGTTTCAGATACCCCCGACCTAATCCAACACCTGAAATCATCAATTCAGCAGGCACGCCAACAGGAACCTGTGAAAGGTTCTCATCAAGAAGATGAATATTGATGTTGGCTATCGGCTTGCCGATTGATACGGTTGGCGATTTGGAGTCGGAACTGCATTGCCAGGAGGTAACATCAACGGCTGCTTCTGTCGGGCCGTAGAGATTAAAGAGCGAGGCAGGAAGCCTTTCAAAGAACCGATCCTGCAAATCGGTCGAGAGCGCTTCGCCGCTACAGACAACAGCGCGCAAGGTTGTGCAATTGCCTGCTCTCGGCTCCCGGAGAAAAAGGCCAAGCATTGACGGCACAAAGTGAATGACGGTGGTGTTTTGCTGGCAAATCAACTCATTGATGTAAGAGGCATCCTGATGGCCGCCAGGCTCGGCGATCACAAGGCGCGCGCCTGCCATCAGTGGCGAGAAGAGTTCCCACACAGAAACGTCGAAGGAGTAAGGGGTCTTTTGAATGACGACATCACTTGCCGTCAGATTCAGGTAGTTCTGCATCCACAGGAGGCGATTTGAAATTGCACGATGATTATTCATCGCGCCTTTCGGATTGCCTGTCGAGCCTGACGTAAAGATGACATAGGCGAGGTTATCGCCTCCTATATCAACGTGCGGGATACTTTCGCTGAAGCTACTGAGTTCTTTCCGTTGAGTATCGAGGCAAAACACAGGGAGAGTTGATTCTGAAAACAGATGCTCGAAGTGTGACTGCGTTAGAATGAAAGAAGGATTAGCCTCTTCAAGAATAAAGAGCCGTCGCATTGCCGGGTAGGCGGGGTCGAGCGGCAGATAAGCCGCACCGGCTTTGAGCACTGCAAGCAAGGCAACGAGCATCTCAATAGAACGATCACAACAGACCAATACAATTGACTCCGGCCCTACACCGCTATTGATGAGAAAGTGAGCGAGGCGATTTGCCTCCGAATTCAGGCAGGCATATGAAATCTGTTTTTGTCGAAAGCTCAAAGCAACGGCATCAGGCAATTGACCGGCTTGCGCCTCGATGAAGTGATGGATTGCAGGGATCGGATCATGCTCTGTTTCGGTGTCGTTCCATTCGATTAACTGCTGTTTCTCGCTCGGCGTGAGTAACTCAAGAGAGCCAATGCGCAGGTCCGGCTCAGAGCAGATGCTACTTAGCAGGCAGCGGAAATGACCGAGCATCCTCCGTATTACCTCGGCTCCAAACAGATCGGTGCTGTATTCAATCTGTGCCGATAGCTCTCCATCAACCTCGGCAACCATAACCGTAAGATCGAGTTTCGACATCTGCTGCGCAATAGCAACCGATTCTAATTCGAGCGGGCCAAACTTTACTTTTGCGCCGGGGCGGCCAACGGCGAAAAAAGAGAGTTGTTCGTCACTGTTGGCTTGCGCTTTCTGTAAAACAAACATCACCTGAAACAGTGGCGAGCGATCAAGGTCCCGTTTGGGCTGCAATCGTTCAACGAGCAGCCCAAACGGATAATCCTGATGATCGAAGGCTTCGAGAACTGACAACCGCAATTCGCTAAGCAATGCGCCGAAGGTTTGATCGGGCGCAAGCTTTGTGCGCAGGACAATCGGATTGACAAAGTAGCCGACGACATTTGCAAACTCGGCGTGGCTTCGTCCGGCGGTCGGCGAGCCGACGACTATCTCTTTTTGTCCGCTGTATCGGTAGAGCAGAATCTGAAAGGCCGCCAGTAGAAATGTATACAAGGTCACGTTGCGGGCCTGAGCAAGCTCTTTTATTGACAGCGTCAATTCAGAATCGAGCTTTAGTCCTTCGGAGGCTCCGCGATAGCTCTGCAACCGGCTTCGTGGCCGTGCAAACGGGATGTCGAGTTGCGGCAACTGTTCGCCCAATCTTGCCTGCCAATACTTCCAGAGCCGTTCTCCTTCGTCGCTTTGCAGAAGGTTTTGTTGCCATCTCACGTAAGCCCCATACCGGACAGAAACGGGCGGCAATGCGGCTTTTCGCGATTCCAATTTGGCAAGATATAGTTCTTCCAACTCCTGTAGGAGAATCGTCAGCGACCAAAAATCCGCGATGATGTGGTGGATAACGAGAAGCATCAAATGCTCCCGCTCGTTTTTTGTGAAGAGCTTAATCCGCATAAGCGGAGCCGCCGTCAAATCAAACGGACGGTAAGATTCCTCGATAAGCTTTGATGTTAAGAGATCGTCGTTCCAGTCGGCAATCTTCACCTCATCAAATGCTGCCGGTACGCTTTTGTGAGAGAGCTGGAGCGGGCCGCTGTCAGAATCGGTGAAGCTGGTTCTCAGAGCGCCGTGGCGGTCTGTCAGGGACTGGAATGCCTGATGCAAAGCTGCTACATCAAGCTCGCCGTTCAATCGAACGAGGTTGACAATGTTATATGCCGCGCTCGTCGGCGCGAGTTGTTGCAGGAACCAGAGCGACCTTTGCCCCTGAGAGAGGGGAAAAACCAAACCCTCATCATCTGAGCCAGTTATCTCTGCGACTTTTGAACCTGAATCCAGTGCGACATTTGAGCTGAAGCGTGCCGCAATCTCCGCGATGCTCGCCCCTTGAAGGATAAACGACATGGGCAAAGCTAAGCCAAACCGTTGCTCAAAATCGTGCGCCAGTTCAATAGAGAGCAGAGAGTCCAGACCATACCGAGTGATTGATTCGTTGATTTCTATATCAGAGTGATCGACCTTCAGCTTTTCACAAATGTAGCGGACGAGCCACGTCTCAATTTGAGCTTCTTCTTTCTCAATTTGA
Organism: Blastocatellia bacterium; assembly: GCA_963804815.1. GTDB lineage: Bacteria > Acidobacteriota > Blastocatellia > UBA7656 > UBA7656 > DATEKX01. The sequence continues at coordinate 2,166,591 of CAWDRU010000002.1, forward strand.
ATTTCTTCTTTAAGGTCGTGGCCCGAAACCTGACGATGCGGCTCTTGCTGAGAAAGTCCTGCCCACTCTCTCTTGAAAAGATATTGGAGCTTGTCATTCAGGAAATCATCCCGGCAACTGCGTCTTCGGATCTTTCCGCTCGAAGTTTTTTGGATAGTGCCCGGTTTGATCAGCGAGAGGGCATGAACTGCCAGATCGTGCTGCTCGGCAACCGCCTGACGAATCAACTCAGCAATCCTGTGTGAGTCGGCCTGGGCAACAGGGTCGAGTTCTTGAACGATCACAAGCCCTTCTTCGCCGTCGGCTTCAATCGAGAACGCCGCGCCGCAACCGGGCCTGAGCGCCCAATGGCAATGTTCGACACTTATTTCGATGTCCTGCGGGTAGTGGTTCAGACCGCGAATGATAATCAGGTCCTTGAGCCTACCTGTAATAAACAACTCGCCGTCAGTTAAGAATCCCAGATCGCCCGTGCGCAGAAATGGACCTTCGCCTGAATCGTTAAGATAGGCGCTGAAGGTCTGCTCAGTCTGTTCTGTGGAATTCCAGTAACCGCGAGCCACGCTCGGACCAGAAACCCAAATCTCTCCGACCTCCTCAGGGGCGCAACGCGACAATGTATCGGGATTAACGATGATAATTTCAGTATCGAGCAGAGGCTCCCCACATCCGACAAAATCTCTCGCATCGGACTTATCTTCAGCATCAACACCGACTCTGTTACAAGCGAGCGCCCTGGAATCAATTGATTTAATAATGGGGGGTGACGATTTCTGTCCGCCTGTTACGATGAGCGTCGCTTCCGCCAAACCATAGCACGGATAAAATGCCTCTTTCCTGAATCCGCAAGGCTCGAAGGCTTTTGTGAATTCATCAATAGTTGCGCGCCGAATCGGTTCAGCGCCGTTGAAGGCAACCGACCAACTGCTCAAGTCGAGATGGGCGCGCTGTTGCTCACTAATTTTGCGGACGCATAAGTCATAAGCGAAATTCGGTGCTCCGCTGGTTGTGGCCTTATACTTTGAGATCGCGTTAAGCCAACGGATCGGGCTATGAAGAAAAGCGAGCGGAGACATCAACACTGCCGGAATTCCTGCAAACAATGGTTGAAGTATGCCTGCCATAAATCCCATGTCGTGAAAAATAGGCAGCCACGATACATACAGGTCATCCGATCCGTGCTCAACCGCTGAAAATACCATTGAGGCGTTATGCAACAGGTTGGCGTGAGTCAGCATGACCCCTTTCGGTGAACTGGTCGAGCCGGAAGTGTATTGCAGGAATGCCAGATCATGGCATCCGAGAAGAGGCTTTTGCCAGTCAGAGGCGGTTTCAATCAGCGTGTCGGTTGAAATCCACATCAATGAAGTCTCATCCTCAAAGCGAGACAATAAAGGCTTCGCAAGAGAGAGCAGAGACGATGTTGTGAGGGCGAAGCTTGCTTTTGCATCCGCGATGATGGCTTGAAGCCGCGCCAGCGTGCGTTGAGGTCTGGAAGGGTCGGGCGGATAAGCAGGCACGGCAATGACTCCTGCGTAGAGGCAACCGAAAAAGGCAGCGGTAAAATCCAGTCCCGGAGGGTACAACAAGATCGCACGCTCCCCTTCCCGCCCATGATGTTTAAGGGTCGCAGCGATGATTTTCGCCTTGTTGTCAAGCTCCTCGTATGTCAGTGATGCTTCCTGCGTATCCCCATCACCCAGATAAGTATAGGCAATTCGAGCAGGCTGATGCAGAGCTCGAAGCTGAAGTAGATCGACAAGCGTTATCGCGCTGTCACCGGGGGGATAAAGTTCACTTGCATTCTGTGGCATTTTAATTCCTGACAATCGGGTCCGATGAAAATAGGAGGGACCGGTATTTGGATCCTCTCGCCCGCGATGAAATCTTTCCTACAAACAGGAATAGAAAATTTCTTTGCTATAAAAGTAAAGATTTTATAAGAGACGAGTTTTAGTGGCTTGCCTCAGCATAACATCAGCGCAATGACCAGATTCAGGTGTGCCGGGAGCTTATAAGGTGAGGAGGCCAAAGCCCTGCCGATAGAGTTGCTGAGCCTTGTCTAATAGTGATACCTGCTCCTTATCAGGAAGAGAATCGGTTTCTTCGGTTGCCTAATTTGCAGGATTTAGTTTGCCGCCCGCGCAGGATTTACATGGAGCAATTATTGCAGAACCTCTCATGAAGACAGACTGCAACCATGTCGTATTAAACCATACAATGGAAGCTGCCTTGCAGCGGTAGAATTGTATTTACCTCTGATAAAGAGGAATCTGTTATTGCTATTACAACTGCGTAATTGATATCTGAAATTATAGAAAAGAAAGAGGTAAGCTGTGATAGCCAGAATACAGCCAAGCCATCTTTCCCGCCAATATTCCCACTGAGGAACCTCTGCCGCCTGTACAATATATCACTTCCCATCTGCATCGTCCCGCAATTGCGGGAGAGTCGCCCGCTTCGCCTCAAGAGATTTTGACCGCTCTGGCCCAGCTTTCAATGGTTTGCATTGCTGGCAGTCGCCGACAAACTGACGCCTGATCGTATTTAACGCAAACGGCCAGGCACTCTACGCATTGGCCGATGATGCGTGAGGTGTATTTGTTGATCGCAATCGAAGTCAGCCCCGGAACCGAGAGGCCAGCGATCCCTTTGAGCAAGCATACCAACAGATGCTTAGCCGCGAGCCTTTAAACTATGTTTTGCTCTGATGCAAAGAGACTTACATAAGCCCAGTGTACCGAACCTCCAATTACGGATTAATACCATTCAAACGAGGAATAAGGTTCAGTCTCTGGAACAGGTGCAAGTGTCAATGCGCAAGCGATTCGATCATGTTAGAGGCTGAGATTGCGGCATTCGTGAAGTTTTACATCTCTATTAGTAGAAAGCTTGCACACGATCCTTCGGTTGTCCTTCAGCCGGATGGAGCGCCAAATGCGAATGGCGAGACACATTCAAAATCAAACTGTGGGGCTAAATAACTTATAACCTCCGCCCCACATAAACAGCATAGAAAAGCCAAAGTCAAAGTAGTTAGGCTGGAGCATCATCAATAAAGGTTGTGAGAGATGCTAGCTCTGAGTGCTTCTCATATTTCAAAGATCACGGAACAAGTAAATACTTTTTCGTGATGAGGATTAGAATATTAGTCACAGAAGGGTTTTATCTTTTTTTCTTGAACTTTGTCAACTGGAAAAAGCAGGGCAATCGCCTCAGATTTTCTAGAAAAATAAGGGCTTTAGTTTCTTAGGTAATTATGTCTATTGCAACGAACAGCAAATTCTCTGAATTTTCAGCGATGTGCGGAATTGACGAAATTGCTCGAAAAAACTGAAACCATCAATGTTACTGGGAATTTAAATGCGCTTGTCATGTTTTTGAGCGATTAAGCGCTTTCATTTAAATTGTTCTTATTGTAACAATGGTTCCAAAAAATTAAACGGTAATAACGCCGTAAGCCTCGCGATTTAAGATGGCAGTTAGGTCAAAGCTAACTTCTCTGAAATCACTTCGATGAATCGTTCATAGAAAGCAGGTTGTTTGCGGCTCGCCTATGGCAGTATTGCGAATCTCTGGAGCAGTCAGGCACAAACCGGTGTCAAAGCCAGAATCCACAAGTCCATTAGTATCAAGGCGACTCCGATTTTTTCTAGTTTAGCTGAGTTAGCTTGAGTACCGTAAAATGTTGAAGAATATGAGATAAACGCTTGACCCTCTAAAGTCCCGTTTGGTTCAATTTATTTCAGTTTGGCTGAAGTAACACACCATATCGCAGCGTGTGATTTGTGATATGATGAAGTTGCTATGACCACGACGCACAAGACAACCATCGAAGATTTGTATCGCGTTCGCGGCAAGGCCGAACTCGTCAACGGAGAAATTATAGAGATGCCGCCCACTGGATACTTGCCGGGTTTCGCTGCATCACGAATCCTTTACAGCTTAATTACGCTTGAGCAGGCAACTAAGAGTGGCTACGCCATTGGTGATAACGTTGGCTTCCGAGTCAATCTACCAAATCGTCAATCCTTCAGTCCCGATGCAGCTTGGTATATAGGACAGCCTACAGGGATGAAATTCTTGGAAGGTGCGCCAATCTTTGCTGTTGAGGTAAGAAGCGAAGGCGACTATGGGCCGAAAGCTGAACGGGAGATGGCCGAAAAGCGCAGAGACTACTTTGCTGCCGGAACATTATGCGTTTGGGATGTGGATATGCAGAGTACCGATGTAATTAAAGCTTACCATGCTGATGATCCAGATAACCCAATCATTTTCCGTCGCGGTGACATAGCGGATGTGGGTCAAGTGGTATCTGGATGGTCAATATCAGTTGATAATTTATTCCCATAATTACAACGTTCCTTGAGTTAATGCGTAACCTTGAGGTTATGATAAAAACAGAGAAAATTGAAAACCGAACTCCGGCTGGTTACGAACCTCACCTCCATATTAAAGCGAAGTGGCTTAAAATCTTTTCGACTTTATGACCTGCGCCATACGTGGGCGACTGGCGCAGCTATGTCAGGGATTGATCTGGTGACGCTTGCAGCCATGCTCGGACATTCGCGCATTTAGATAGTGCTGCGCTATGCCCATCCAACGGAACAGCATCAGGCCGATGCCGCCCGCTGTCTTGAAGAATTCAACACAGCAAAAGCTATTGCAGAGGTTGAGCAGAGGCAACTGGCTACTACGCTACAATCTCCTACTACAATGGTGAATTAGGAGGGATGCTGTATGCGTGAAAATGTTGAAATGAAAGAGGCGGCGATCGGAATCGAACCGATGAATAAAGGTTTTGCAGACCAGTAAAACCCATTTGTGTCTATTAGTAAGGGTTAGCATGTGCAAGTAAAATCAGCAATTTAGCTGAATGACATACTAACCCGTACTAAGCTGTCTATGCACGTCCCTACTACAGATTCTACTACAGGCCAATTAATAGCCTACCGATTAAAAAGAAGAGCAATAAATTCTTTACCGTCTGGTAATCAAAACGTAGCTTCAAGCAAATCTGTTTCTAGCTAAAATTGCATAGTAGAGTTGATATGATCGAATCTTGGATTATATTACTTTGATTCCCAATTCGTTAGAATCCAGCCTGGATACAATATATTGATCTTTGCACTTGGTAGTATCTATTAGTAGTGCTATGATTTTTCCTAGCTTGTTGGTTTGGCCGTGTAACGATTGCTCAAACCCCACTTAGTTGCCCTGTCAACCGCAAGATCGGATGCTTTCGATTACAGACATGCTATTTGTAGCGTGAATCGAATGCTTCCAAAAATAAGTAAAGATGCAGGATACGAAAATGACACCTACATGCTTTTCTTGTGATGCTCTATTGCCAGATGATGGTTACTACTGTGGAAACTGTCTGACACAGATACGATGCAAATCCTGCCAGGCCCTACTCAAAGCCAATGCACGCGGATGCATTTATTGTGGCACTCGTGTTGGAGAGGGTCTCGAAGATGCTTCCACGACTAATGGCGGATCGCAGTATCAGCCAAAGAATCTAATCAAGCTAGAGGAAACCCGTACTAATCGGTCTTTAGAAGCTCATTTCACAGATACAGCCGTTGAGAGTATGAGCAATGCCCTTAGTGCATTCATTGTTGGCAGTATTAACAAGAGAGTACCACGCGAATCGCAGCGATCATTGCCACCAAGCAGCATTGAAACAAATGGCAAGGGCGATGGAGATTACATTGATGCAGAGGCTTATTCTGAGCCTGAATCCGCTACGCCTGAGAATTCAGATCACAGCCGCCTATTAAAGATTTTTAGACGAAATGGCGACAAAATGGAACTTGAAGACCCTCGTTTGAAGGAAAGAAGCAAACTTGATAAAGCAAAACGTATAACTTACCTATTCCTTTATGCTCATGGATTGGAAGAACGCCATAGAGTACCACGATCTGACCTTACGGATGTGCTTACAAAGGCTTCCGTTTATGATGGTAATACCCGTTACTGGATTAAGTCGGCCATTAGTAAAACTCTAGTAGAAGATGGATACAATATAGGTCTAAATGCAGCAGGTCGAGATGAAGCTCGCAAAATCTTGATCAACATCTTCGATCCCAGTGCTCAGACTTCTTCAGGCAATGAACAAGAACATCGAGCGCATTCAGCTAAGGCACATACCACAAATACGAAGGAGTCTGTTAAATCCTCAAAAGTTTCTTCGTCTAAGCGTTCAGGCAAGGTTGCAAATATAGCGGACTGGGTGAAGAAATGGAAAGACTCCGAAATCGGGAAACAGGTAAATGGATATGAAGTTATCAAGGATAGACCTGTTGCTGATAAAGCAATCTTCGCGCTTTGGGCGATTCGCAAGGCAGTCGGGGATGATGGAAAGATAGTATCAAGATGGTTCCTTTCAAAATTCATCTATGAAGCCTTTGACTTGATTGTTGCTGAAAGGAATTTAGAGCGGGCACTTAAAACGGATGCCAAAGGAAAGGTACTCCACATTTCAGGAACAAAGTTTCAGATTCAGCCAGACGGCATGAAGTATGCAGAAGAGATGATTAAGGCCAAGAAAACTGAAGGAGTTAGTTCGTCGCGCAAGAATACAGCCAAATAGAGTAGTTAGCTCAGATAAAGAGAATGAATCTGAAACAATTCAAGTCCGTTGCAGATTTGGTCAATCGCTCAGAGATTGAAAAGGTAGAATTGCTCGCCTTTTTTTATTTGAATACTCAAAGCATGGCGGAGTTTTCACTTGCAGATGCGCGCGATTGGTTCAAGTCTCTCGGCTTCAGCGATCCCAATCCATCTAGATTGCGTCAGAACCTTACAAGATCACGAGATTTTAATAAAGGCTTAGTAAAGGATTCCTTTCGATTAAGCCCAAGAAGCATTTTGGAATTAGAAAAGGCATATTCATCATTAACTGAAGAACACGAAGAAGTGGAAGTATCTAACACGATCCTTCCGTTATCTCTTCTTTCCAAGACACGAGGTTACATAGATAATCTTGGTAGGCAAATCAACGCTTCGTATGACCACAAAATCTATGATGGCACGGCTCTTTTAATGAGAAAGCTGATCGAGATATTGCTTATTCATACATACCAGCATTTAGGACTTGAATCTACTATATTGATGCCGAACAACAGGTACAAAGATTTATCCAATATTATCGCTGATGCAATATCAAACAAGAGTATAGGCCTGACAAAAGATACAAAAGAATGTTTAGATGTATTTAGGGAATTAGGAAACTTTTCTGCTCATAAAGTTTTTTACAATTGCAGACGACATGACATAAAGAATATCGCTATGGAATACCGCGCGGCTATTGAAGAACTATTATACAAATCGGGACTTAAGAAATAGGATTATTCATATAAAGCTATTTCTTCTTTCATGGTATGATTTTGATGGTATGACCACGACGCATAGAGCAACTATAGAAGATTTATACCGCGTCAAGGGCAAGGCTGAACTTGTCAACGGAGAGATTATACAGATGCCGCCCACTGGATATTTGCCCGGCTACGCTGCGACTGAAATCGTGTTTAGCCTGCGATTGCACGAACGTGCAACTGGGAGCGGCCATGCCATTGGTGATAATGTCGGCTTCAAAGTGAACTTGCCCAACCGTGAATCATTCAGCCCGGACGCGGCTTGGTACATAGGCCAGCCCACAGGCATGAAGTTTCTGGAAGGTGCGCCTATCTTCGCTGTTGAAGTGAGAAGCGAAGGTGACTATGGGGTTAGAGCCGAGCAAAAGATGGCTGAGAAGCGCAGAGATTACTTTGCAGCCGGAACGCTCTGCGTGTGGGATGTGGATATGAAGAGTACTGTTGTAATCAAAGCCTACTATGCTAACAATCCAGATAACCCAATCGTCTTTCGTCGCGGCGATATGGCGGATGCTGGTCAAGCTGTGCCAGGATGGTCAATGCCCGTCAACGATCTATTCCCATAATTGCAAGTTTGCCTTTTATTACCGTCCGGTAATAAATTGAAGATCGCATTATTACGATAAGGATTGACCTGTCCCCGTTCTTCGGGCCAACTAAGATGAGATAGCTTCCAAGCCAGTCTGTTCAGCGCGAAACTGCGCTGGTGTTTTATACCCTAAACTCGAATGCGGTCGCTTCTCGTTATAATGCTTCCGCCACTGCTCGATTACTACCTTTGCCTCTGCTCGGTTTCTGAACCATTCCAAGTTCAAGCATTCATCTCGCAGTTTTCCATTAAAGCTCTCATTTAACCCATTCTGCCACGGCTTGCCTCCTTCTATATAGGCTGTCTTCACTCCGTTGCTGCTCAACCACTGTTTTACCGCTTTCGATACGAACTCCGGCCCGTTATCACTTCTTAGATATTCGGGCTGTCCGTGCACGCTCATCAGTCTTATCAGCACACCTATCACTGCCTGTGAATTAATCCTGCCTCCTACTTCTATCGCCAAACTCTCTCTGGTTGATTCATCCACTACTGTAAGAAGTTTCAACTTCTGCCCGTTGGCGCAGGAGTCAAACACAAAATCATAGGCCCACACCTGGTTGACCCGTGTCGCCGCAAAAGGGCGCAGGCAAATTGTGCGAACTCGCTTGCGCGGTCTGCGCCTGGGTAAACAGAGTCCTTCTTTGCGCCAAAGCCTATAGACCCGCTTCGAATTTATGGCCATACCCTCTTGCTTTATCAAAGCAGTTGCTCGTCTATATCCGTAGCGAGTATGAGTTCTGGCGATAAGCCGCAGCTTATCGCCCAATTCAGCATCCTTCTTCTTCATGCGACTGGCGTAGCCCCGCGCCGACCTCGCAACTCGAACAAGCGCACACGCCCTCCTTACAGACAATCCTTTTCCAACAGCAAAGCCAACCATATCTCTGCGGACGAGTGCGCTCACCATTTTTTTGAGTTGATCTCCTTAAGGACAGAGATATCGAGCGCCTGGTCAGCAACAATCTTCTTGAGGCGTTGATTCTCACGTTCAAGCTCTTTGAGCCTGGTAGCGTCTTTGACTTCCAGCCCACCGAACTTGTTACGCCAGCGGTAGAAAGTGTGAGCGGAGATAGAATGTTTTCGGCAAACAGTCTCTACGGTATCTGTGCTGGTTTCTGCTTCCCGAAGTATTGCAACGATCTGTTGATCAGTGAATCGGCTTTTCTTCATCGATTGTTCCTCCGTCGCATGGGAGCGATTGTCTCACAATCGATGGCTCGAATTTAGGGAAGCAGGTCAGGATTGCCAGCTTCAATGAGCGCAATTCGTTTCGCCAAACTCTTTTGTTATTCCTCTTTCACTTTTTTGAATTTGGTGTAAAATGTGCGCGTTCTAAAATCCTACCCGATGAAGGAGAAGCAACATGGCACAAGTGCCTGCCAAAATAGCTAGCAGACTGCAAGCAGGAATAAAACGATTTCAACCGATACTTGCTTCAGCTAAAGCGCGCGATGTAGGCGAATCAGATACCGTGATAATAGTAACGGATATACTGTCGGAAGTATTCGGCTATGATAAATACTCCGAAATCACATCTGAGTGTGCAATACGAGGAACCTGGTGTGATCTTGGCATTAAAATAGACGCAGCCTTTCAGTATTTGATAGAGGTCAAAGCCATCGGCCTTGAACTGAAAGATTCCTATACAAAACAGGCCGTGGATTATTCAGCAAACCAGGGAACGGATTGGGTAATACTTACGAATGGAGAAACCTGGCGAGTTTATAAAGTTACTTTTACCAAACCGATTGACCAGGAGCTTGTTTTTGAATTTAACTTTTCACAATTGAACCCGAAAAAACCTGATGATATTGAATTACTCTACAATCTGACAAGAGAGGGCTGGTTAAGATCGGCGCTGGGAGATTTTCATGCCCAGAGGCAAGCTTTGAGTCGTTTCTTTCTTGGCGCAATGGTTCTTAGTGATCCTGTTCTAGAAGTTATAAGACGCGAACTCAGGCGCGTATCTCCCGATATAAGAATAGACATTGAGCAAATCAGATCAGGATTAATGCAGGATGTTCTTAAGAGAGAAGTTGTTGAAGGAGAAAAGGCGCAAGAGGCCCGAAAGAAGATCAACCGGGCGGCAAATAAAGCATTGAGAGCTAAAGCGACAAAAGAAACTAAGAAGGAAACAATTGAGCCTGAAACAAGTTCGCCCACCTCTCAGGTGGAAGAAGATCAAAGTTCCGTTATTCCGACCGAGGAATAGCGGTGTTTACAGTCGAATCAATTCTGTAACGAATTAACTTAAACTCAAGGAGAGAAATAAATGAAAAAGCTTTTGATTACTATATTCTGTCTATTAAGTCCCATTTCTTTTGTGAACGCTCAAGAGTCAGCTAAAGAAGCTAGAACAAAGTTAGAAGCTTTCCAAGCCAAAACAGGTACGGTAATCATTCGTGGCTTCTCAACTATCGGGACATTAAGAAGCCCCTATAACGGCACGGTGACTGTCGAAAGCAAAGAATTTACAGATGCAATAAGCGGTAGAAAAGAATATGGAATAACTATAGAGGTGAAAGAGGCAGGCAGGATCGAGCGCGAAAATACTTCCTATATAGATTACGATGAAATTGATTCCTTAGTTAAGGGGATAGACTATATTGGAAAAATTGATAATACATCTACAAAGATGAAAGATTTTCAGGCAGATTACCGTACAAAGGGCGATCTTATGATTTCTACCTTTAGCCTGAATAAGGAAGTGATGATTGCTATTTCAAGTGGCACCATCGGAAAGGCGTCTACCTATTTCAAACTTTCCAATTTAGCAGAGATAAGAGATTTGATTATTAATGCAAAAGTTCAAATTGATTCAATTAAGCAACCAAGCAAATAGATCGCGCCTAACGACTTGCTCGACCGAAACATGGTCATCGCCAGTCAGTTTATATTTTTCACAAATTTGATTTTATTACCGTCCGGTAAAATTAGCCTTCCAGGTGCTTGGACGTGTGCGCCAGCTCTTGCTCACTTGTATAACGTACTTCAACGTCCACCAGCGGGAAATCCACGAACGATGCCATTAGTGAGCAATCCGTTCGATTCAACAGAGCTGAAGGGTGTGTAGATCAGATCATTAATGCGTTATAGGATACCCTTAGATGGCGCAGAAATCGCTTATAAGCGATTTTCTCTGTGGCTACACCGTATCATCCTTGTTTTGTGTTTTTTTCATAGGTCTTAAACAGAGGGATAACTTTTAAGGAGTTGCCAGGCCAAAAAATCGTGCTATGAATAAAGCAAAGGCTTGTGAATTCTTCAGCAGATTGAGGCGATCAATTCATAAATTAACGTGAGTTCGACATAAGAAGGAAAGGAACACCTTGAAGTATGATTGAGTTGTCTTACAAACAAACCTTTCACACTCAAGGAGTTCCTATGAACAATCAGATTCTACCCCTTTTCTCCGATCTTGACGATTTCTGCCGAAGCTTTGAGCCTTCCTTCAAAGCCAGGCTTTTGCAATCCGGCGACTTGCAACGCCATCGCAAATCCAGGCTGGCTCTGAGCGAGATTATGACCATCATTATCTGGTTTCAGCAGTCCAGCTATCGCACTTTCAAAGACTATTACCAGAAAGAAGTCTGCATTCATCTCCGTCTAGAATTCCCCTGTCTCGTCAGCTATACGCGCTTCGTCGAGCTAATGCCTTCGGCGCTCGTGCCTTTGTGCGCTTACCTGCAAACTCGCAAAGGCCAGACCTCCGGCATCGCCTTCATTGACTCACTGCCTTTGGCGGTCTGTCATAACCGCCGCATTCACTCGCATAAAGTCTTTGCTGGCGTCGCCGAGCGCGGCAAATCAAGTGTTGATTGGTTCTACGGCTTCAAGCTGCATCTAGTAGTCAACGATCAGGGAGAGCTGTTGTCGTTTCATCTGACGGCAGGCAATGTAGATGACCGTAAGCCTGTGCCTAAGTTGGCGAAGGGATTGTTCGGCAAACTGTTCGGCGACCGGGGCTACATCTCAAAAACCTTGAATGAAGTGCTCAGTGAGCAAAATCTAGAGTTGGTCACCAAGATCAAGAAGAATATGAAGAATCGGTTGCTGACGGTCTTCGATCAGATAATGCTGAGGAAGCGAGCGTTAATAGAGACGATCAACGATCAGTTGAAGAATATCTGTCAGATAGAGCACACAAGGCACCGGAGCACGGCAAATTTTCTGGTCAACGTAATAGCGGCGTTGATCGCCTACACCTTCAAAGAGAAGAAGCCTTCTCTCAATATTCGTGTCAAAGAACTGGAGCAGTTGCCTGCTCTTGTGTAGTTATGTCGAACTCACGTTAAATTACAGAGCACAGTAGGACTACTGATTCAACCTCTGAGTTAGTTTCATATTCAATCATTCATATAGGGTAGCTGCGCTTATATAGGGTAGCCGTTTTACAGCGGCTACCGTATCCGACCAAATTACATATCTCGCCCTTGATATGGGGCATCTATTTACCCTCGATAGCGATTTGTCACTGGAGTTTATATCTCCGGCTTCAATTGGGGAATGCGGGTTCAGCGTTCATAATATGAACGCAAGCAGGTAGTAATCAGGAGAGTGACACTCAAACGATTCTAGTATCTTTTTATGCAATAGCTGTTGGGCGTTTCAACCCTTTCTTCATACGGCCCTCAGAATGCTGAACTATCCGCTGGCCAGGCCGTCCCGCCGTTGCTCGCCAAGCTTTGCGAAGTGCTTTTCCCAGTTCCTTATCAGTAAGTGTTCCGGCCAGTCTACCTTCCATTTCCAAGATACTGGTAGCCATGTCTTGTGTGACAGATTCGATCCGCTTTTCGAGTTCCTTCAGAACGATATTCTTCAGCGTTTCATCTTGAATTGTATCGCGGATCACATCGGCTATATAGTCCGCCAGCGGCCCGTTTACTACATGGCATAATTCGTGAACCAAGTTCAGCCGCCGCGAGTATTCATCATCATTCAGCCACAGGGCGTAAAAGGTGATGAAAGCGTTTCGGTATTCATAGTTTACATAAGTCCTGGCAACAGCCATGTTGCTTTTGCTGTTGACGTTTTCATATTCCACATTTACTTCCGTACACCATGCTGGAATCAACCAGGCATAGCGTTCAAGCAGCGGAACTAAAGCCGAAGCCACTTCTTTCGGCCATACATCTGGACGTATTTTGAATCGTTCGAGCATGTTAATCTCCTATCGAAAAGGCTCGTTCTGCATTCCTTTACCGGAAGGTAAAAGAAATCAGGCTCTCAATCCTACTACCTCAAACGTGCGATCTGTTGGAAGGTAGCCTTCAAGGTTATCCCTACACCATTGAATGAAATTATTAAGGTGACGAACGAGTATGGGCGGTGTTGGAAGGCCGAACTTCTGGCCGGTTTCCGAGTTCTCTTTATTGCGCCACCATAAGGCTTCGGCGGCTACCACATGCGCGATCTTTGAAGGCGTCCGGGGATCGAGTTCCAGAAGGAAGTATTTCGTGGCCTCGCTCGTTTGACCGCGCAGCTTACCGTCCGCCCGAAGCTGATTCGCCGTGATCCCGCAGCCTTCCATCACGGCGGCGAAAACTATCTCCCAGCCTGGCTTTTTTTCAATATTATCCTGGCCGTTATTGCTTCCATTAGAATCGGCATTACTATTAGCTGGGCTTTCAGATGTATCTGATCCATTCTTACTTGTAGATGGCTGGCCGCTTGTGGCCATATCAGATTGTTTTCTTTTTTCTTTTCCTTTGTTCATTATATTCGCTTCATTTCTTGAAACAGAGCCTACATCAACTACTGATACAATCCCTGCTTCATTTTTTGAATCAGGGCGTAAGGACTCTACTTCACTTTTTGAAGCAGATTGGGAATCTCCAACTCTGATCGGCGTCCAATCAATTTCAAATTCCTGGTTTAACCGATAGGCTGTTGCATCCCATTTATCATCGCTTCGACTCGGTATGATGTGTTTAGCCGAGATTAACTCTCTTAATCCACGCTGAATTGTCATGGGGTGCTTAATTCCCGTTCCCTTAATTATGTCTCGATAGCCAATTTCAGCTTCCTGGCGGTTCCATCCTGTTGTCTGACGGAGTATGAACAAAAGAATTTTGAAGGTGTTACCATTGAGGGTTCGTAGCAAATTGTCAATCAGGCTATGATGGACGCTCGTATAGCATCCCATATCCGAGTAAGGTTTCACTTTCATGCGATTGACTCTTGCTGTAGAGGGTTAGTTAAAAAGTCACTTAGCCAAGCCATCGTTAGTAATCCGTTGGATTTCAGATTTCGGAATCATTCTTCTTCCACCCAATTTAATGCTCTTGATTCGTTTATCACTAACCCACTTGCGAACAGTCCAGATCGAAACTGATAGCAGTTGGGCGGCTTGTACAAGACTCACGGGAAGATCAATCCCTTCCAGCATATCTACCGCCATGCCTTTTGTATCCATTCCAGCTTTCATTGCATTTCACCTCTCTTTGTTTCTGATTCGATGCGTTGGCATTGAATAGGCACAGAGTATCACAATTCGTATATATACGCAATACGTATAACCACTAGGAAAGTACGGCTAACTACTTTACACCCTTAATTATCGGGAAAGTAATATTTATAATAATTGACAAGTATATACGAAATACGTATACTGCAAAAATGATTATTCTAAAGTTGAATGACCTGTTAGAAAAACGAGGCTTAACGCTTTATTGGCTATCAAAACAGTCAGGTGTGCGGTATGCAACAATTTGGAATCTGAGCAAAGAAAATTTTAGCGCGCTCAGGATAGACATGCTTGACCGTATCTGCGCGGCCCTTAAGTGTCAGCCAGGCGATCTACTCGTGAGAGTAGAAGAATCAAAAGGTAAGAAACGGGCAAAACGACGATAAAAAATTATCAACCTGGCAATCATTACCGGACGGTAATAATTGTGTTTATGTAAAAAAGGAGTCAGATCAAATGGCGATTTTTAAGAGAGGCAAAACCTACTATTACAACTTCTGGTGGGAAGGCCAGCACATTCAGTGTTCGACCAAACAAGGCAATCCCCGTGTGGCCAGGCAAATAGAAGCTGCTCATAAGACAGCTTTGGCAAAGGGCGAAGCTGGTATCTTTGATCGAAAGCCCATCCCCTATCTTGCAAAAGCTATGGAAGCCTTCTTGAACTGGTCTGAGCATGAACACAAGGCCCACCCGCGAACACATGAGCGATACGTAGTGAGCAGTAATGCCCTGTTAAAGTACTTCCGTGAAAAGAAATTGGATCAGATTACGCCAGAGGATGTAGAGGGCTATAAGACTTGGCGAGCAAGCCAGAAGGGATCACGAACCGGGAGATCACTGCGGCCAGCAACAATAAACCGCGAACTGGCATGTTTGAAAGCCATGTTCAACTTTCATATCAAAGGTGACTTGTTGCTAAAGAATCCTGTTCGCAATGTAAAGTTCTTCAATGAAGACAATGAGCAAATGAGGATTCTTAGTTTTGAAGAGCAGCGTGTTTATCTGGCTACAGTTTCACAGCCATTGCGAGATGCTGCGATCATCATGCTGGAAACAGGCATGAGGCCGGAAGAGATTTATCGTATCAAGATCGAAAATATTAACCTTAATGGCGCTTACCTATTCAACCCCTATGGCAAAACCAAAGCGGCAAAGCGAAAAATACCGCTTAATAAATCGCCCTTGAAGTAATCACAAAGCGCATAGATCAAATAGAAGGGCCGTGCCTATTCCCTTCCCCCGATGATCCTCAAAAACCTGTTCTGAAGCTTAACAACGCACATTATGGAGCGTTGAAGCGAAGTAAGATGAAACCATTCCGGCTTTACGATCTTCGTCACACCTGGGCCACGCGAGCCGCTATGTCAGGCATTGATCTTGTAACCCTGGCTGCCATGCTAGGCCATTCAAGAATCCAAATGGTGCTTAGATACGCTCATCCGACAGAGCAACATCAGGCCGAAGCGGCAAGGCGGCTTGAAGAATTTAACGCATCCAGGGCCATTGCAGAAATCGAGCAACAACAAGCAGCTACTACAGTTTCTACTACAATGGTGAATTAGGAGGGATGCTGTATGCGTGAAAATGTTGAAATGAAAGAGGCGGCGATCGGAATCGAACCGATGAATAAAGGTTTTGCAGACCTCTGCCTTACCACTTGGCTACGCCGCCTTAACTGTCAAATGAAAGGCGAAGGCATCTCTCTAAAGATGTGGCCTTCGCCTTGGGTCTCTGGAGCGGGAGACGGGATTTGAACCCGCGACTTCGACCTTGGCAAGGTCGCACTCTACCGCTGAGTTACTCCCGCTCGAAGAATTGTGATTTTAGCCAGCCCATCACGATTCTGTCAACCGCGCGTCGAATGCTGAAACGGCTTCATCAATCACTAATCCTTCTTATTTGAACTCTCGCTTCATCACAAAAGCGTCTTCGGTCGGTGAACGATAGTAATCCCTTCGCCGGTTCACGAAGTTGAAGCCCATCTTACGATAAAGCGACTGCGCGGCTTCATTCGAGGCTCTCACTTCCAGCAACACGAAGCGCACTCCGCGCATTCTGGCTTCGCCGATCGCATATTCAAGCAGGCTCTGCCCTATACCGATTTTTCTATAAGATGGGTGAGATGCGATGTTATTTACGTGTAATTCGTCTTCTACAATCCAGCCTGCAAAAAAGCCTATCACCTGCGGGCTAGGATAAAGATTTCGCGCGACGAGCATAATCGAATTCGGGTTCTTGTGTAGCTCTCGCCTGTAGGCATCAAATCCCCAGCGGTTCAGCCCTGTGATGTCTTCCAGGCTGACAACTTCGTCCAAATCCGACTCCCTCATCAGATCTACAAAATATGGTCTCAGCATCGCCGCTGGTTCTTCTCTTTTTATATCGCTGATTGACACGGCCATTCTCCCTGTAAGAGAGTTTACATATGCGATCATTGCGTTATTCAGCTTTAAGGCTTCGCTGAATCTTCGTCCCTAACAGGCCAAGCGACAGCTTTATCTCCGCTTCGGCTGGCCTCACATAACACGCTCGCAGGCTCTCGGCGGTTCCAGCCTCGCCACGAACGAATCTCAGATAAGCCAGCCGCGCGATTCGATTTGCAACGGGCTCAATCGCCTGCTCTATACGCCAGACGCTTTTCAATTTCCCGGCCACACTGTTTTCTCTCCCGACATCTCTTATAACATCAGCATTCGCAATCGCGCCATCGCCGATTAGTGCCACCTCGTCAAGATGTGCAATGCGTTTGATCGCTTCAAACGGTGTTGACACAAGCGGATCGTTGAGAGCGACGGGCGCGCGCGCGTCATCCAGTTTGAAGAGTTGTGAATATACTTCGCCTTTGTAAGCATTGATCATCGCGCACACGGCTGCCCTTCCATCAGAAGCGCATGCGGCGGCTTCAAGCGAGGTGACGCCTGTAATGGATTTGCCGGTCGCTGCTGCAAATCCCTTCACAGCCGAGATTCCAACTCTGAGGCCAGTGAAGTTCCCTGGCCCCGTGCATACTCCAAACAATTCGACATCGCTTATCGTCATGCCTGCCTTATCGAGCAATGCCTGAACGTCAAGCCACAATCTTTCAGAGCGTCTTTCATCCGCCTGCACGGCAAACGATTCGATAACTTCGGCTCCCCGCGCGATTGCCATGCTCGTTGTTTTCGATGAAGTATCGAGCGCGAGGCTTATTGGCTCTGTCGATTTGAAATCTGTTTCGTTCAATTCTCTTCCGTTGCTCCAGAGTAGTTTTTTCTATGTAATCACGCAGAAAATGTCGAAAGCTCAGGGCAATTGCTCCGGGCAAGTTTGACCAGCCCATCGGCAATTATATAATCTGGTCATGTTGGAAACAACCTCGGTGCCGATCACAGGCAATGAATTGGTTTTGATTGAGAAGGATCGTTGTAATGGATAACTATCTTGGGGTGTTGACTGGCGGAGGCGATTGCCCCGGCCTCAACGCGGTGATTAGAGCCGTCGTCAGACGTGCATCGGTTGACAGGGTTCCTGTACTCGGAATCCATTCGGGCTGGCAGGGTCTTATTGACGGAGACATTGCCCCCCTGACCAGACAGACGGTCGCAGGCATCCAGTACAAAGGTGGCACGATTCTGGGAACCTCGCGCTGCAACCCTCTTGTCAACGACTCGACGCTCGCCAGAATTCGCGACAACTGGAAGAAGTTCGGTTTGAGCAGTCTTATTGTAGTCGGTGGCAACGGCACGCTTTCCTGCTCGATGAGGATGTGGCGCGACCACGGTTACCCGATTGTCGGCATACCTAAGACGATTGACAACGATATACCCGGAACCGATTTTACCTTCGGCTTCGATACGGCAGTATCAATAGCTACAGAAGCAATCGACCGTTTGCATACCACAGCCGAAGCTCTTCACCGCGTGATGGTCGTCGAAGTGATGGGCCGACACAGCGGATGGATCGCGGCATACGCAGGCATAGCCGGGGCCGCTGATTTGATTCTCGTTCCTGAGATTCCTTTTCGCATCTCGGAGATATGCGACCTGCTGGCCGAGCGCAAAGAGAAAGGCAGACCGTTCTCAATTGTCGTCGTGGCCGAAGATGCCAAACCGCACTTTGATGAAGACTTCCTCACCGAAGACCAAAAGGCCCGCGTCTTTCAGGAAGGCCACCTCGGAGGCGTCGGCCAGTTAGTGGCCCAACAGATCGAGAAACGAGCCGGTATCGAAACCCGTGTCACGGTGCTCGGCTATATTCAGCGCGGAGGCTCGCCGTCTGCATATGATCGCGTGCTTGCCACAAGATTCGGCGTATATGCAGTCGAGCTTATGCTTCGAGGCGAGTTCGGCAGGATGGCCGCCGTCCATGGCACCGAGATACAAAGCGTCCCGCTCGAAGAGATCGCCGACAAGTACAGACCTCTTGATGAAGAGATCTATAGAACAGCGAAGATATTTTTCGGATGATAAAGCAGAGGTCAGGGATTAAGAAGTATTTCCCGCTCTGACCCCCGACCACTGGCCCCTGATTATTATGCAAAATTCTCCAATGTTCAGGCAGTACCAGGAGATCAAGCGGCAGCATCCCGGCACGCTGCTCTTTTTTCGTCTTGGTGATTTCTACGAGTTATTTTTTGATGACGCGGTTATAGGCTCGAAGGAGCTTGAAATAACTCTCACGGCTCGAAATCGCGAGCGCGGCAATCCCATCCCCATGTGCGGCGTGCCTTATCATGCGGCCAGCGGTCATATCGCAAAACTCGTGCGCAAAGGCTATCGCGTCGCCATCTGCGATCAGACAGAAGACGCGAGTAAAACTACCAAGCTGGTGCGCCGCGAAGTGGTTCGCATAATCACACCGGGCACGGCGATTGATTCGCAGTTGTTGGATGCGCGAGAAAACAACTATCTGGCAGCGGTCTTTGGCGCAGGTTCAGGCATGGGGGCAGCCTTTCTCGACCTTTCAACGGCTGAGTTCGTCGCAACGCAATTCGCGGGCGAGTCTGCATGGGAGAGAGTCCTCGAACAACTCGATTGCTTTGCCCCTCGCGAGATCATATTCCCAAAATCGCTTGAGCCGATGTTCAGGTCCGGCGCAAAACAGGGCGAAGAGAACAACACTGTTTCGAGCGAAAAGAGCGCCGGGCCGTCTTCGTATACGGCATCGGGCAATCAGCCCTCGCTCAACCCTGTTGACGAGTGGTACTTCTCCTATGAGCACTCCCGCGATCTGATCCGTTCACATTTCGATGTAGCATCGCTTGATGGCTTCGGGCTTGAAGGGCGCGACCTCGCGATTACCGTGGCGGGCGCGGTTCTGCATTACGTTCGCGAGACACAGAAGGCAGACGCAGCGCACATCACAAGCGTCTCTTATTTCGAGCCGAACGATTACCTGATTTTAGACTCGCCGACTGTCCGCAATCTCGAACTGGTTGAAGCTCTCGATGGCTCGCGCGCGCGAACCCTGCTGGGCGTGCTCGACGAGACGGTCACGGGTATGGGCTCGCGGCTGTTGAAGCAGTGGTTATTGCGCCCCTCGATGAAGATCGGCGAGCTGAATGCCAGACTCGATGCCACGGATGAATTAAAGACCGCGCTGATATTGCGCGACAGGTTGCGCGAAGAGTTGAAACAGGTAGCTGATCTGGAACGATTGATGGCGCGCATCAGTCTGGGTCGGGCAACGCCGCGCGATCTGGTCGCGCTGAAGCATTCGGCTGACTCGATTCCTCAGATAAAGGAGATGCTTGGAGACGCCAGTTCTTCGCTGCTCGAAGTGCTGGCCGAAAGCCTCGACGAACTGGCCGACCTGCGCGACCTGATAGGCGCGAGCATAGAGGATGAGCCACCCGCGAATATGGCTGACGGCGGATATATTCGCGCAGGCTACAACGGGGAGCTTGATGAACTGCGCGAGATTGCTACGTCGAGCAAGTCGATCATCGCCCGTATCGAAACGCGCGAACGAGCGCGCACGGGGATTGCTTCCCTGAAAGTAAAGTTCAACAACGTCTTCGGCTACTTCATCGAAATCAGCAAATCGAATATCAAGAGCGTGCCCGATAACTACGAACGGCGGCAGACTCTTTCAAACGCGGAGCGGTACACGATGCCTGAGTTGAAAGAGTATGAATCGAAGGTTTTAGGCGCTGAAGAGCGGATGGGTGAGATCGAGCAGGCGCTCTTTGCCAACCTTCGTCAGGTAGTTGCGCTCGAAACACGCCGCGTGCAGGCCGTGGCTCAAGCCCTATCGATGCTCGATGTGCTGTTGTCGTTTGCAGAAGTCGCATCGCGTCGCAATTACACGAGGCCGGTGCTCGCGGAAGATGATGAAATTTATATTCGCGCGGGCCGTCATCCTGTGATCGAAGCGGGGGGCGAGCGGTTCATTCCGAACGATACATACCTGAATAACTCGACCGACCGATTGCTTATCATCACCGGCCCGAACATGGGCGGCAAATCGGTCTTCCTCAGACAGGCTGCGGTTATCACAGTGATGGCTCAGATCGGTTCGTTCGTACCTGCCGAAGAAGCGCGCATCGCGATAGTTGATCGCATATTCACTCGCGTAGGCGCGTCAGACAGTCTCGCGCGCGGTCGCTCAACCTTTATGGTCGAGATGACTGAGACTGCCAACATTCTGAACACGGCGACGCCGCGCAGCCTCGTTCTGCTTGATGAAGTGGGGCGCGGCACTTCGACTTTCGACGGGTTGTCGATTGCCTGGGCAATCGCCGAATATCTGCACGACAACCCACAGCACGCAGCAAAGACTTTGTTTGCGACTCACTATCACGAAATGACAGAGCTTTCAAAGCTGCTGCCGGGTGTGCGCAATTATCAGATGGCCGTGAAAGAATCCGACGGCAGGATTGTATTTCTACGCCGTGTCCTTGAAGGCAGCGCGTCGAAATCCTACGGGATAGAAGTAGCAAAGCTCGCCGGTCTGCCTAAAGGTGTGACTGACCGCGCCAGAGAAATCCTCTCCAACCTTGAAGCGAATGAGCTTGATGTGACGGGCAAACCAAAGTTTGCGCGCCATCTTCCATCGCGCAGGAATGCGCCGCAGCCGACCTTGTTTGAATCTGTCAATACGGCAGTCGTTGACGAAATGCGCGACCTCGACGTGGACGCACTGACACCGGACGAGGCGCTCGAAGCGCTGCGGCGATTAAGGCAACAATTAATGTAGGGTGCCCGGATGGTCGTAAGACCATGACAGTCATCGCCTATCGGCGATTCGGGCAGGGACAAGCCCTGCCCCTACCAGATGAAAATCAGCGCAATCGTCATCACCTTTAATGAAGAGCCAAACATTCGAGCCGCACTCGAATCGCTTCGTTGGGCGGATGAAATCATAGTTGTTGATTCTGAAAGCGATGATCGCACGGTTGAAATCTCGCGCACTTTCACAGATCGCGTATTTGTGCGAGCGTGGCCGGGCTATTCGGCTCAGAAGAATTTCGCTGCCGAGCAGGCAAGCTTCGATTGGATATTCAGCCTCGATGCAGACGAACGCGTGTCTGAAGAATTGATGCGCGAGATTGAACAGATCAGACAACGCTCAGAGCCAGATGCCGCCGGGTTCGAGATGCCCAGACTGACCCGTTATCTGGGTCGCTGGATAAAACATTCTGGCTGGTATCCAGATTACAAACTCAGGCTCTACAATCGGAAACGCGGAAGATGGGTCGGTAATTTCGTTCACGAATCAATCGAAGTTGACGGCAGAGTTGAGAAATTAAAAGGTAATCTGCTTCACCACACAGTTCATGATGCTTCCGCGCATCATCTACGGATAGACCGCTACACGACGCTCGCCGCAGACGAGATGCACGCGCGAGGCAAACGCGCATCCATCGCCTCGATAACCCTCACCCCACTCGTGACATTCATCCGTTCATACATATTCAAGCTTGGCTTCCTCGATGGCCTGCAAGGGTTTGCCATCGCGCGATTCGCCGCGCATTATGCATTCCTGAAAAATCTAAAGCTTTGGGAAAAGCGAGAGCATAGTCAAAAAAGAGATGAGCGGTGAAGTGAAAACTTATCAAATAATCACGCGAGGTTAGAACGTAATCACGCGTGATTACGTTCTAACCTCGTGTGATTATGTTCTAACCCCGTGAGGTTATGATCTAACCTCGTGAGGTTACGTTCTAACCAGACGAGATTATGATCTAACCTCGCGTGATTATGTTCTAACCAGACGAGATTACGTTCTAACCTCACGTGATTATGTTCTAACCACGCAAGATTATGTTCTAACCTCACGTGATTATGTTCTAACCTCGCGTGATTATTTCATGCACAAACCAGCGCAAAGACTAGCAGGTGCAAAGTTTAGCCTCTTAATTCCCTGCCTTAATCAGGCTTAAATAAAGCGATTCGATTTGATCAATGATTTGATCGCGCCCGAATCGAACATAAACGTCGCGTTGTCCCTGAGTAGCCAGCCGATCCCTGAGCGGAGCGTCCGATACCAGATAGAGCAGCTTGTCTGTGAGCGCATTCACATCGCGCGGGGGAAACAGCAGGCCCGTCGTGTTGTCTTTGATGATGCCTGTGATGCCTCCGACATTTGAAGCCAGCACTGCACGACGCGCAGCCAGAGCCTCTATCGTCACAAGCGAAAACCCTTCATCCCATGACGGCACAACGACTATATCCACCGCCGCAAGTAGCTCAGGGATGTGGCGAACGTGGCCCATGAATTTTATCTGTTCGCTCAGTCCGAGAGAGCCTGCAAGTTTTTTGAGTTGACTGGTGAAGGGCTTTCCTTCGTTGTGCTCTTCGCCGACGATCACAAACTCTACGTCAGGCCGTCGCTGACCTACACGGCTCGCGGCCCTGACGAATTCTTCCTGACCTTTTTCTCTGGTTATCTGGCCTATACACGCAACAACAAGACTGCCTCGCAGTCGAAACAATCCACGGGCGGCATCTCTGTCAATCGGATGAAAACGGGCGGGGTCGATCCAGTTAGGTATCGTGTGAACACGTTCGGGCGAAAGTTGAACGCGTTCTATCACAGATTCGCGCACGCTGTCAGAGACCGCGATGACAGCCGCTACATCGCCCAGCATCCACCTGTAGAGCGCGTTTCGTTTCATCGGCAGATAATGATGTCGAGTCAAAACAAGCTCTGCACGATGCGCGTTACGACAGGCAAGCGCAGTCACCAGATAATCACGGCCTACGTGCGCGTGAACTATGTCGATGTTATGCTGGTCGATCAATTCCGATATGGCTCGCGCAGATTGAAGATCGAGAGAATTCCTGAGCGGCATCTCGTGCCATGAAGCGATCACGCCCGCGAGCGGGCCGCGCAGCGGGCTGTCGGGTCTGACGGCAAGATATACGGCATGTCCTCTACCGGAAAGCCCGCGCACAAGGTCTGCGACGTGAACCTCTCCGCCACCCATCTCGCTCGCCGAGCAAACCTGTAGGATCTTCATAGGAGCCTTTCGCCTGCAACGCTTGACAATACTGCGTCGCGCTAATTTAATCCAGATGTAACTCAGTGACAAGTTCGGAAAGGTGAGAATGGAAAGTATATCGGCGTACCTTGTTGGCGCTTTTGCGTTTCTGTTCGGGCTGATAATCGGGAGCTTTTTGAACGTCGTCATCTATCGCATCCCAAAGCGCGAATCAATTGTATATCCGGGTTCGCGCTGCCCTGCCTGCAACACAGCGATCAGGCCCTTCGATAACATTCCCGTATTCAGCTATGTGTTGCTGGGCGGCAAATGCCGAAACTGCGGCATCAGCATCTCGCCGATATATCCTGCTGTGGAATTGATGGTCGGCGTTTTGTACTTTCTGGCATTCATAAAGGTCGCAAACCAGTTCCAGATATTTCAGACGGAGTATGACCTGTGGCCTGCGCGTTTCTGGCTGACGTTGATCGGTGATATTTTATTCATCTCGTTCATCATCCCGCTGGTCTTTATTGATTATCGCTATAAACTACTTCCGAATGCGATAACTTATCCGGGGTTTGTCATCCTGCTCGTAATGCGACTGCTTGCGCCAGACCTCTGGTTGCTCGCGCATACGCCGAAACTATTTGGCCTCACTGGAGAGCCTGAATGGCCCGTCGCGCTCATCGCCTCACTGCTTGGGGCGCTTGCAGGCGGTGGAATACTGTGGCTCGTGCGTGAGGCATACTTCAGGCTTCGACACGTCGAAGGGATGGGGCAGGGCGACATAAAGCTGATGCTGATGGTCGGGGCATATCTCGGCTGGCATCTTACGTTGCTGACAATCTTTATCGGTTCGCTGCTCGGCTCCATTGTAGGTATTATGTTGATAGCGCGCAGTCGGGGGAGCATGAAAACAGAGTTGCCCTTTGGGGTTTTCTTAGGCCCGGCTGCTATCGTTGCGCTCTTCACAGGTCAGGCGTTGATTAGATGGTATATCGGAATGTTATAAACATTTCGCGCTCAGAGAGAACTCACATGAAGAAAATTACAACGATAATCTCGCTGCTTCTAACACTGTCGCTCACTGCGTGCAACACCGCGCAGTCAATCTCAAACTCGTCGCCTGAATCGAAGCCGACTTCGAGCATTACGCCCGCACCGACCGCAGGCACATCGGCTAATCAACCGGTTCGAGCGCGCAATGGAATGGTTGCTTCCACAAGCCCAATCGCTTCGCGCGTGGGCGCAGAAATTATGCAGAAAGGCGGCAATGCCATCGATGCGGGCGTAGCTGTTGGACTGGCGCTTGCTGCGGTCTGGCCGTCGGCAGGCAATTTAGGCGGCGGCGGGTTCATGATGATACGCCGCGCGGACGGCAACACAGAAATCATCGATTACCGCGAACGAGCGCCTCTCTCTGCAAACCGCGATATGTACCTCGATCAGCAGGGCAACGTAATCAAGGACGCCTCGACTGTCGGATACAAAGCCGCAGGCGTGCCGGGCACAATTTCCGGGCTTGCGCTCGCGCTCGAACGACACGGCAAGCTGAAATGGAGCGATGTGATAGAGCCTGCGCGACGGCTTGCAGCCGAAGGGTTCGATGTCAGTTATCACGTCTCTCGCAGTCTTCGTTCAAGCAGCGAGTTGCTCTCGAAATTCCCTGAGAGCAAACGAATTTTCCTGCGCGATGGCAAAAATTATGAAGAAGGCGAAAAATTCGTTCAGCCGGAACTAGCCGCTGTCTTCGCGCGATTGCAGGCAAAAGGCCCGCGCGAGTTTTACGAAGGCGAAACAGCGCGCATGATCGCCGAAGATATGAAAGCCAACGGCGGGCTGATCACCGCGCAGGATTTGAAAGAGTACGAGCCTACGATCCGCAAGCCGATCAGAGGCACTTATCGCGGCTATGAGATTCTGACTATGCCGCCGCCGTCTTCGGGCGGCATAGCATTGCTTGAAATGCTCAATATGCTTGAGGGCTTCAACATCGCAGAGCTTGGCCAGGGGTCGTCGGATGCGATTCACCTGATGGTCGAAATCGAGCGCAGAGCTTTCGCAGACCGCGCTGCATATCTCGGCGATACCGATTTCGTGAGCGTCCCTGTTTCTGGATTGCTGTCCAGAGATTATGCGGCAAATCTCGCAAAGTCTATAAAGCCTGATCGCGCGACGCCGAGCGCAGAGATTCGCGAAGGCAATCCCGTGGGTTATGAATCGCCCGAAACGACACACTTCACAGTCGTAGACGCGGAAGGCAACGTCGTGTCGAACACCTACACGCTGAATAACAGCTTCGGATGTGGCGCGACCGCGCGCGGCACAGGAATACTTTTGAATAACGAGATGGACGATTTTACATCGAAGCCGGGAGTGCCGAATGCTTACGGCTTGCTTCAAAGCGAAAACAACTCAATCGCTCCGCGCAAGCGACCGCTTTCGGCGATGACACCGACAATCGTACTGAAAGACGGCAAGCTCTATTTTGCCGTCGGCAGCCCCGGCGGGCCGACGATCATCAACACTGTTTTTCAGGTAATCGTCAACGTGATCGACTTCGGCATGAATCTGCAACAGGCGATTGATGCGCCCCGCTTTCATCACCAGTGGATGCCCGACCACATAAGGTGGGAGCCGTTCGGTTTGAATCGCGACACTCGCGCGGCGCTGGAAAAGCGCGGCCATTCGCTTGCGGAAAAGCCGGGCTACATGGGGGATGCGGAAGGTATAATGATCGATCCGCAGAGCAACATGCGACTTGGCGCTCGTGACCCCAGACTGGGCGGAGCAGCGATAGGATATTAATTAACGAAATCAGGCACCGTCTTCAAATCGGCTTCCACAGCCACTTTCAGGGCGCGTTATTCTGACTCCTGACTTCTGACTACTGATCTTATGACCATAGACGAACAGATAGCATTTTTAACTAAAGGGACGATTGATTGCGTACCGGCTGATGAACTGAGGCGTAAGCTGGAGCGCGCAGAAAAAACCGGCAAGCCGCTTAGAGTGAAAGCCGGTTTCGACCCGACTGCGCCTGACCTGCACCTCGGTCACACGGTCCTCATTCGCAAGATGCGCCATTTTCAGCAACTCGGCCATCAGGTCATTTTTCTGATCGGCGCTTTCACAGGGATGATAGGCGACCCGTCGGGCCGCTCTGCCACAAGACCGGCGCTGACGCTTGATCAGATCAAGCAGAACGCAGAGACCTACAAAGAGCAGATATTCAAGCTGCTTGATCCTGATCGCACAGAGCTGCGGTTCAACAGCGAATGGTTTTCCGAGTTCACAGCCTATGACTTCATTCGCCTTGCCGCAAAGGCCACGGTCGCGCAGTTGCTTGAACGCGACGATTTCAAGAAACGCTTTGCGGCGCAAGTGCCCATCAACGTACACGAACTCCTCTACCCACTCGCACAGGGGTATGATTCGGTCGCGCTTGAATCCGACGTTGAGCTTGGCGGAACAGATCAAAAAGTCAATCTGTTGATGGCTCGCCAGATTCAGCAGGGCTATGGCATGAAAGAGCCGCAGTTGATTATGACTACACCGCTGCTTGAAGGGCTGGACGGCGTACAGAAAATGTCTAAAAGCTTGAACAACTACATCGGCATCACAGAGCCGCCGCGCGAGATGTTTGGCAAGGTTATGTCTGTCAGTGACGATTTGATGTGGCGGTATTACGAGTTGCTCACAGATTTAACGCCGCGCGAGATTGAGGATTTAAAAGCGGCGGCGAGTCGAGGCGAACAGAACCCGCGCGACATAAAAGCAGAGCTTGGTCGCCGCATCGTCGCAGATTTTTATTCCGAGGCTGAAGGCCGAGAAGCCAGTGATGAGTTTGATCGAATGTTTCGCCAGCATCAAGCGCCCGTCGATATTGCTGCCATCGAACTGCCCGCAGAGGCTGTGCGGTTGGTGAAGCTGATGGCGGCTCAAGGACTCGCGCCGTCCGTTGCAGAAGCTCAGCGACTGATCGGTCAAGGCAGCGTTCGCGTCAACGACGAGCGCATCATGGATGTCAGACATGAAATTGGTTTGCAGGTAGATGAGGAGTCTCTGATTCAGGTCGGCAAACGAAAATTTCTGCGCGTACGTTTCACATAAGCTTTGGCACTTCACGATTGGGACTTGCCTCAATGTCGCTTTCAGTTAAAATGTTTTCGGCGTAGATGAATAATTTGTGCCCTGCATCTGTTCCAACATTCTTGCCTGAGAAGTAAAAATATCTCTGAGATGTGACCTGATGAAATTAATACTGATCGCGATATTATCGCTGACTGTCTGTGTGTCAGCCGTGCCGCGTTCGCAAACGCAGAGCGATAAAGAGCAGAGCGTCTTTGCGCAGATTGAAAAAGCAGCGCTTGATGAACTGAAAAGCAGCAATATTCCCGGCGGTGCATTGGCCATAGTGCGCGGCGATAAGATTGTATTCGCTAAAGGCTTCGGCGTATCGAGCGTGGAAACAGGCGCGATGGTTACGCCGGATACGCTTTTTCGCATCGGGTCGGTGACGAAAATGTTTACGGCAACGGCTATGGTCACGCTTGCCGAACAGGGAAAGATCAAACTAAACGAGCCAATCGGAGATTATGCCAAAGGACTGAACCCGGTTTTGGCGCGGGTCACAGCGCATCAACTGTTGAGCCATACGGCAGGAATACTTGATCGCGTGATTGACTACGGCCCGTAGGACGAGACGGCTCTGGCAACGACTGTACGTACATGGTCCGACGATTACATCGTGACAGAGCCGGGCCGATTCTTCTCATATGCCAACCCGGGTTATGCTGTCGCAGGAATGGTCATCGAAGAAATCGGCGGCAGTCGGTACGCAGACCAGATGAACGAACTGGTATTCAAACCTCTTGGCATGATCCATACGACTTTTCGCCCGACCCTCGCTATGACATATCCATTATCGCAGGGCCACAACGGTTTCGGCGGCGCGCCTGCGAAGGTGGCAAGGCCGTTTGCCAACAACACCGTATTCTGGCCGGACGGCTTTATGTTTTCCAGTGTGAACGATCTGGCGCGATTCGCTATCGCGGTGATAAATAAAGGGCAGGTTGACGGGCAGCAGGTCATATCGCCTTCGGTCATTGCGAAATTGACAGAGCCAAACGCCGACACGATAAGCCTTTATGAGAACGCAAAGTATGGCTACGGATTTTTCATTCGCGTATATCGTGGAGCGCACGTGTTTGAACATGGCGGCGCGATCAACGGATTCGGATGTCTGATCAGAATCGCTCCCGATCACAAGTTCGCAGTTATCGCGATGGCCAATAAGACTGACGAGGCTCTGGATCAGACTGCAAAAAAGGCGTTCGAGATGATGTTGCCTCAGCCGCCGCGAGAAGATGCTCCGGCGCTGAAAGAGATGCCGATGAGCGAAACAGAGATGCGCGATTATGTCGGCATTTACCAATTACCCTATCGCAGAATCGAGTTATCGATGAAAGACGGCAAACTGGTTTTCAAGTCGGGAACGAACGAACGAATAGTCAAAAAGCTCGGCGAAGGGCGTTTTCAGGCAACGACGGCGGGAGCGGCGGGAGGGCTTGAGTTTTCCATGATTCGAGGCGCAACGGGCAAGGTGGAATTTCTTCACGCAGGGGGCCGGGCGATGCGAAAGCTGTAACTATAAAAGGAATTATATGGATGACACGAAAGAGATAGATAAGATCATTTGCGCGATCTATGAAATCATCTCCGGCCCGGCTGGGCAGGCGCGGGACTGGGACAGACTTCGCGTTTTGTACATGCCCGAAGCGAGGATGATTCGCACGGAGTTTGCGCCCGACGGCAGCCCTGTGGCTAAGATCATGAGTATGGAGCAGTACATAGAAGATACGCATGACTATTTCCAGCAGAACTCATTTCAGGAGAGGCAGATTGCGCTACGCATCGAAACTTTCGGCTGCATAGCGCACGCCTTCAGCGTTTACGAAGCGCGTCATAACACGGACGACCCCGAACCTTTCAAGCGCGGTATCAACAGCATTCAGTTATTTCATGATGGCAAGCGCTGGCGAGTGGTGAATGTGCTTTGGGACAACGAGCGCGAAGATAATCTCCTGCCGATGCCGCCCTGTTAGATTGGGATTATGTTAGAATTCTCTTATAGCAACGTTCTGAGAGTAGAATTCGTACAAGCAGGTAATGCAGGAAACGAAGGCCAAACAAACAGATCTCGCGCCCGCTACCGCGCAGGCCATTTCCATTTCAGAGAGTAATAAACCAGCCGTTAAGCTCCCGATGCCCGAACAGCCTGCGCGAATAGGAATCAAAGGCTATCTGCGGATGGCGCGGGTCTTCGTTTCGTTCTTCCTCTTTACGCTGCGCGTTTTTTTGAACACACGCGACTGGATCGGGAGAAAGCGCGAAACCACTAGCGAGCAGCGGCACGAAGAAGGCGCTATTCTGCGCGAGAAATTCCTAAAGCTCGGCCCGACATTTATCAAAGTAGGGCAGACGCTTGGCACCCGCGCAGACCTTTTGCCCGTCGAGTATGTGCAGGAGCTTTCAAAGCTTCAGGATGAAGTGCCGCCCTTCCCTACCGAGCAGGCGCGCGAAATAATCGAGGCAGAGCTTCACGCCAAACTCGAAGAGGTTTTCGAGAGCTTTGAAGATACGCCCGTCGCAGCAGCAAGTCTCGGACAGGTTCACCGTGCGCGTCTTCGTACAGGTCAGACTGTCGCCGTCAAAGTCCAGCGACCGGACCTTGCCGAACATATAGAGTTCGACATCAAGGTGCTGCGCCGCATCGCTCAATTTCTCTCTCGATACCCGAATCTGATTCGCGGCGTTGACTGGCAGGGCACGATCAACGAATTTCATGCGACCATCTTTGAGGAGATGGATTATAGCCGGGAAGCCAGAAACGCCGAAGTATTCCGCAAGAACTTCGAGGGCTGGAAAGATGTCTACGTACCGACGATTTACGGGATATTTTCAACCAATCGGCTGATCGTAATGGAGTTCATCGAAGGGCTGAAGGTAACAGACATAGAACAGCTTGAAGCCGTGGGCAAAAACCCGCCTGAAATCGTCAGGCTGCTTGCACGGACTTACCTGAAGCAACTTCTCGAAGACGGATTCTTTCACGCAGACCCGCATCCCGGAAACCTGCGGGTGATGGCTGACGGCAGGCTGGCATTTTTCGATTTCGGCATGGTCGGACGCATTTCGATGGAGCTTCAATCGAAGCTGATCAACGCCTTCTTTCACATCGTCGAGCGCGACGTTCACGGCCTTGTCGAAGACATGGTGCGGCTCGGCTTCATAGAGCTGTCGGCAAACGAAGAGGCTCGGTTCAAACCTGTAATCGAAGGACTGTTCGACCGTTATCTGAGCCTGCGACTGGGTGACGTTAAATTCAAAGAATTGATCTTTGATCTGGCGCACGTCATCTATGAGTTTCCGTTTCGCATCCCCGCCAGTTTCACTTACATTGTTCGCGCGATCATGACGCTTGAAGGCATCGGCACGATGGTTGACCCAAACTTCAACTTTTTTGAGGTCGCGCGACCATATGCGAAGCGGTTCATGTTCAAACGTGAAGGCCGTCACCTGCGCAACCTTCTTATGAATCAGTTGATTCGCGGCGAGGCAGGCAACATTGAATGGGGAAAAGTCTGGAAGCTGGCAAAGATGGCTTTCAAGTATTATGTGCGCGGGGAAAATAAACTGTAGAGATTGAAGTACAGTTTCTCACATTCAGGGTTTCAAACTATTGACTTCTAACTTCTGAAGCGCCCTCTGTAGAGCGCCGCGAACGTGAATCGATTCTTCGATCTCCAGTCTCTGCTTCAACGGGTCAACCGCTTCCGGATTGCTGAGGTTGGCAAGCGCCACGGCTACCGTGCTGCGGACTGATGCGTCGCTGTCATTGAGAGCTACGACCAGAGAAGGGAGCATGCGCGAGTCGCGGTTCCCCGTCTCGCACATGCGCGATAAAGCTTCTGCGGCACGCTGGCGGGCGAAAGGCGACAGGTCCCCCAGAGATTCAACCAAATTAATCAGTCGTGTATCTTTGGGGACAGGCGGGCCGGGGTCAATCGGGTCTTCAACCGCATAGCCTCTGCGTTTGAGGTAGAGTCTTTCGTTGAGGCTCATCGTTCGCTGGCTCTTTACCCACCATACGAGACCAATTATCAAAACCAGAATGATTATCAGAGGCATGACGATTTTGGATTTTGGATTTCAGGTTTCAGATTGCCGGAATCGAAAGCTCAAAGACATTTCGTCAATCTGAAACCTGAAATCCAAAATCAGAGTTAGATTCCGTTCTTGCCGCGTTTGCGTTCTTCTCTGGCCGGAGGCTTATCGGGCTTGCCAGCCGGGGGCCTAACGGGCGAAGTGCGTTCTTCTGTGCGCGGGCGGTCTTCGCGTTTCGGTCGTCCTGTTTCTATTCTCGGAGCACCGTGATCAGGCTCGACCATCTTCGGCACAGGGCGCGTAGTCGGTTCTTTCGACTGACCCTCATCCTGAGCGGCGCTCTTGGCCTGATCTGCGGTCTCGTCCGTGGCCTGCGATTTAGTCACTTCCTCATCAGCCTGAGCCTTGCGGATCGCGCGCGCTGCGTCATCTCTCTTCGCAAGTATCTCCCTGTCCGGAGGCGGGGCTTTCGGGAATTTGTCGTTAGGCTTGCCCGCAAGGAATTTCTCCATGAAGTGAATCCACATCGGAAGCGCGGCCACAGAGCCTGCCTCGCCGCTGCCTAATGTCTTCTTGAGGCCGGGATAGCCAATCCACACGCCCGTAGTATAGGTCGGCGTGTAGCCGATGAACCACGCGTCCGTGAAATCGTTCACAGTTCCCGTCTTGCCGCATATCATCCGCTTGCTCAGTTCTTTATTGCCCATAATCGAACCGGCTGTGCCGCCCGTGACGACGCCGCGCATCATGTCCTGCATCTGCGATGCGACGTAAGGCGAGACGGCTTTGGAGGATTCAGGCTTCCAGTCCTGCAACGAATTGCCGTCCGCGTCCGTCACATGGTCGATCAAATGCGGTTTGACGCGAACGCCCTGATTTGACAAAGCCGAGTATGCGCTGACCATATCCATCAGCGGCTCTTCGGTCGCGCCCAGTGCCGAAGGCAGGACGCGCTTCATGGGATTGGGCAGGCCAAAGCGTTTGACCATCTCCGCGCCCTTGTCCACGCCGACTATCGAGAGCAGGCGCACAGCGACTATGTTGAGTGATTGTTGCAGCGCGGTTCTCATCGGAAGCATTCCGCCGCCTGCCCCTCCGTCATAATTTGCCGGAGACCAGCCCGTTCCGGGGTCTGTGAAAGGCGCTGCGCTTACAATTGTGT
Organism: Blastocatellia bacterium; assembly: GCA_963804815.1. GTDB lineage: Bacteria > Acidobacteriota > Blastocatellia > UBA7656 > UBA7656 > DATEKX01. The sequence goes on from CAWDRU010000002.1 coordinate 2,199,765, forward strand.
CGGGCGTGAACCCTTCTTCGATGGCCGCCGCATAGATGAACGGCTTGAAGGTCGAGCCTGTCTGTCGTTCGGCCTGTGTTGCGTTATTGAACTTGCGCGTAGAAAAATCATACCCGCCGACCATCGCTTTCACATCGCCCGTCTTCGAGTCCAGACAGACAAGCGACCCGTCAACATTCGGCACCTGATCGAGAGTCACTTCGAGCGTCTTCTTGTCATTGTCGGCTTTTGTTATTTTGAAGACTGCAAGGTCGCCTCGCTTGAGCAGTCTCGAAGGCGGCCCGCCCGCCCACTTCGTCTGAGCGTCCGTTACCGTTGCTTTGTAATCGCCGAATCGAATTTCTGCGCCACCGGGCTGGACATTCATCACAAGCCCGAATATGTATTCGCCCGCAACGTAATCGCCCAGCCAGTCGGGATGCGAATAACGCGAAAGATCGTTGGTGATCTTCTGATCTAAAATGTTCATGAGCTTGCCGCGCCACTTCTTGCCATGACGGTCTTCGTAAGAGTGCAAGCCTCTGCGTACGGCGCGAACAGCATCACGCTGCGCAGTCGCGTCAATGGTTGTGTAGATATTCAGGCCGCCTGTCTGCGTCTGGTATGTGCCGAAAGTCTCTTCGGTCTCCTGTCGCACCTCTTCGACGAAGAATCCGTAGATCGAATTATTGTTCGTCTGTTGCGGGTTGACGTTGAGATTGATCTTCGCCTGCCGCGCGCGATTGTACTCATCATCGGTTATGTAGCCTTCTTCGTGCATTCGATAAAGCACGACGTTGCGCCGTTCGAGCGCGGCTTTTTCATCGCGAGTCGGAGAGTAATAGCTCGGCGCTTTAGGCAGTCCTGCCAGCAGCGCGTATTCTTCGAGCGAGCAGTCTTTGAGCGGTTTTGAGAAATAATATTGCGAGCCTGCTTCAAATCCGTAAGCGCCGCCGCCCAGAAATATCTGGTTGCAGTACATCTCCATTATCTGCTCTTTGGTGTAGTACCGTTCGATCTGAAGCGAGATAAGAATCTCTCTGATCTTTCGTGTGTAGGTCTTTTCGGGCGAAAGAAAGAGCAGTCGCGCGAGTTGTTGCGTGAGCGTCGATGCGCCTTCGGCTTTGCGGCTCTTGACGATATTTTTGAATGTGGCCGAGACAATGCGAATCGGATCAACCCCGATATGTTGATAGAAGCGGTCGTCTTCGATGGCAAAGACAGCTTTCTTCATCGTTTCAGGGATCTGATCGTAGGTGATTGGAATTCGGCGTTCGAGCGAGAACTCGCCGACGACCGTTTTGCCGTCGCCAGCCATAACGCGAGTCACAAGGTTCGGGCGATAGCTGGCAAGCCCGGCGACCTCCTGCGCTTCCTGCGTCATGCTGGCCTGATAGGCGACGGTTGCGCCGAACATAATCCCCGCGATGACCGACAGCGCCAGTAGAGCGAGGAAAGTGTAACGACGGAAGAAGTCCTGCAACCAGGTCGGCGAAAGCGCCAATCTGCCGCGTTGAACGTTCGATCTGTTGAATGGCCACATAATGATCTCTCGTTGTTTGCTGGGTTAATCCGAGTGTGGGAGCCTTCGACTCTCACCTTAAAAATTACAGCAGTGTTCGTTGAATTGCAAAGCGACGCCGGTTTTGATGCTCGAATCGCCTGATGGGTTGATTAGCACAATTGAAGTATTTCGATTTTCGCAACTGATACTTGATAATAACTATTTTCATTCACCGGGTTGAGCTAAAGCGGCGTCGGCAGGCTCTTCCTGCCATGACGCAGCCCATGTGCGGCCTTCGTCCCTGAGCATAGCCAGCAGCGTGATAGTCACGGCAACGATCACAGGCCCGACGACAAGGCCGAGAAAGCCGAAGACGTTCACGCCTCCGAAGACGGCAAAGAAGATCAGCAGCGTGTGCATCTGCACGCGACCGCTGATTAAATAAGGTCTGAGCAGATTGTCTATCGTGCCGACCACGCCTGCGCCCCATCCGACAAGGATTATCGCCTGCGCCCAATGGCCTGTTGCCAGCAGGTAAATCGCCGCCGGTGCCCACACCACAGCAGTACCGACAAACGGAAGCAGCGCGAAGAACGCCGACACTACTCCCCACATCACAGGCGAATGTATTCCAAAAACCCATAATGCGAGTCCTGTCAGCGCGCCTTGAACTGCCGCAACGACAAGCCCGCCATACACAGTGCCGATAATAGTATTTTCAATTCCGCTGAAAAGTTTCTCGACCTGCGCGGGGGTTAAAGGGAGTATTGCGGCTACGCGGCGGCGCAGGGACCTGCCTTCGCGGAAAAGAAAGAAGAGCGTAAAAATAGTTATCACCGCATCAACGATGAATGAAGTGACGCCGCCGACTATGTTTGCAAGCTGCGCAAGCAGGAACCGGCTCAACCCTTCCAGCCGACCGCGAATCGCTTCACTGAGATTGAACTGCGACATGTCAACATACTGGCTGATCCAGTTCATCGGTCCTTCGATCAGATGATTGACGAATGGGCTGAAACCTCCGCTTTCCGAACTTTTCTGATCGATAACCGCTATCAATGAAGATACTTCTTTCGTCACCGCCGCGAAAATCAGGATGGCCGGTAGAATGATTATCAATGTGACGAGCATCGTTGACATCAACGCGGCAACACCCGGCTTGCGAAAGACCTGATGCATGCGAGCGTGGACGGGGAAAAAGACAATGGCAATTACCAGTGCCGAGAGCAATGGATTGAGGAAGGGTTGAAACAGCAGGTAGCAGAGATATAGCGCGAATACCGTCAGTATGAGCAGAAAAATGATCGTGATGCGCTTTTTAGCCATATCTCATCCGAAGAGTAAATATCGGCGTGGCTACTGTATAACCTGAAGAGAATAACGTCAATTGCAAAGTAGATGTAGGGGCAGGGACAAGCCTATACATCAACCGACTTTGCCGCAAACCCGATTGGTTTTGCCGCAAACCCGATTGGTTTTGTCACAAACCCGATTGGTTTTGTCACAAACCCGACTCGGATTGCCGCAAACCGAGTCGGGATTGCCACAATCCGAGTCGGGTTTACGACAATCCGAGTCGGGATTTATCGTAAACCGAGTCGGGTTTTTCATAAACCGAGTCGGGTTTGTCGCAAACCCGATTGGTTTTATCGCAAACCGAGTCGGGTTTTTCATAATTCCGACTCGGTTTGTGATAATTCAACGTGAATTCGACATAATAATCGAAGTAAAAGCCCTGAAAGGGCGAAATTCAATAGCACAGGGCAACGCCCTGTGTCTTGCATCAAGAGAAACTACAAGCCCTGTAAGGGCGAAATAAATAATTCAATTTATTTCGCCCTTACAGGGCTTGTGTGATGTGGCAATCATACCCTGTGCTATTGAATTTCGCCCTTTCAGGGCTGATTCTTATTCAGCGGCGACGGCGCGATGGACGTGAGCGCGATACTTTCTCTTTCGATGAGCGACCACGCGATGACACGCTGCGACCTTTATCTTTACTGCTGTAACGCGAGCGAATGACCGGACGCTCCGCGTATCGCACAACATGGCCGCGACCGACGCGACTGCTACGACTGCTGGCGCGCACTGTCTGAGGGAGGCGGACGGTCTGACCTTTACGCAATTCTCCGCGCGTTGACATGCGATTCAATCGCGCGATCTCTTTGATCGACACTCCATACCGCCGTGCGAGCGCAACCATCGTGTCGCCACGGCGAACCTGATAAGAAGCGACCTGCACGCGATAGGCGGGACGGTAGCGTTCGACCGCTACTTCATCAGAGACGACGGCAGGCGCTGCCTTGCGCAGTCTTTGATCTTCGGGCAGGTCGGCATAAGCTATCTCGAACGACTTCTTCATCCCCTTCGGCAGCTTGATGGCATATCGCTGGTCGGCTGGTGAAGTTCCGCGACGCAATTCAGGATTCAGATCCTGAATCACTTCGTAAGGCACGCTCAACAGGTCTGCAACAACCTTGAGATCAGTCTGCGCGGGAAGCTCGAATGTCTCGTAATTCACAGCCGGGTCGGGCTTCACATCGAAGCCGTAGCGTTTCTGGTTCTTGCTGATAATGATTATCGAAAGAATGATCGGAACATAATTGCGAGTCTCTTGCGGCAGTAGATTGCGCTTATACAGTTCCCAGAAATCGGCGTAACCGCATCGGGCAATCGCGTTGTCAACGCGGTTCTCGCCCGAATTGTAAGCCGCCATCGCAAGCAGCCAGTCTCCCTCAAAATGATCGTGCAGCCATCTTAGATACTTGGCAGCGGCGCGCGTGGCTTTTTCAGGATGCGAGCGCTCATCAACCCATTGCGTCTGCGCAAGCCCGTAGCGCGTTCCTGTTCCCGGTATGAACTGCCAGATTCCTTTCGCGGCGGCGCGCGATAGCGCGTTCGGCTTCCAGACCGATTCAGCCTGCGCGAGCCAGATTAAATCTGCCGGAACCCGCTCCTCTTTGAAAATCTTTTCGACCATTTGGCGATAACGGCCTGAGCGTTGAAGCCCGACAACCATAGTTGAATGACCGCGACCCGATACAAAGAAATTCATGAACTGAAAGACGGGCGGCGCGACTGAGAAATCGAAATCGTAATGACCGAATATGTTGATGCCGCCGGGCGTGGTCGTAGCAAGCTCGGCTTCTTTGATATCGGAAAGCTCATCAAGCAATGCAGGCTCGGCTACTTCCTTTACATCCTGTCGCTCTTCGGCAGGGTGAAGATCGCCGGGCTGCGCTTCGTGCTTGTGTATGCGATCAAGCAACTGGCGATAGTAAGTGTCAAGCTTCGGGTTCGTTTTCAGATCAATGCCTGATTGAAGAATGCTCTCAACCGACTGATCGAACATCTTGCGGGCAATGTCGGGCAATCCTTTGGCCTGCGCTTCTTCACCGCGTCTATAGGCTTCTTCGGCGCGATCCATGACAGCCTGTGCTTTGTCGGGCGGCGTTAATGCCTGAGGTGGGGTTAATGCCTGAGGTGGCGTTAGCTCTTGAGACTGGCCGAATACGGCAACTGGAGTAAGGACTCCTGCGAGCATTAATGAAATAAGCAATAAAATAACACTACGACTCGCTTTACCTGCTAGTCTCATCTTCGGTTTACCCTCTCGATTCGATTTTCTTGATTTCTTTTCAGAAGCCGCGACTCTCGTGACCTTCGATCATGCTCCACAGTCACCAAGGGGGTCGTAAGTCGCTGCTCTCGCCCATTCCGCTCAAGCACTCCTGCATAGTAGTGGGGTTTATATCACGCGAAATTCTGTGTAGTCAATAAAAGGCAGGCACCGCAATAAATTTGAAACACTTTCGAGATGCTATCAGATTCGACATAACAATCGAAGTAAAAGCCCTGAAAGGGCAGGACTGTAACAAAGTAACTGTAGGGGCAGGGCTTGTCCCTGCCCGGATCGCCGATAGGCGATGATCTGTCATGGTCTTACGACCATCCGGGCAGGGACAAGCCCTGCCCCTACCATGTCTGTCAACCGACTTTGTTACAGCCCTGCCTGAAAGGGCGAAATTCAATAGCCCGGCGCATCGCGCCGGGTATCATCGCCACTACCACACAAGCCCTGTAAGGGCGAAATAAACCAGGTGATTTATTTCGCCCTTACAGGGCTTGTAGTTTCTCTCGATGCAAGACACAGGGCGTTGCCCTGTGCTATTGAATTTCGCCCTTTCAGGGCTGATTATTATGTCGAATTCACGTTAATATAACCTCTGCGACTCTGCGGTGAATCTCAGACGAGCGCAACCTTCAGCACCTGGCGAACCGATTCAGCAAAGACAAAGGTTATCTCTTTGAGAAGCTCTTTCGGAACTTCTTCAAGGTCGCGGCGATTCTGCTGCGGCAGTATTATCGTATCTACGCGAGCGCGACGCGCGGCCAGCACCTTTTCTTTAATTCCTCCGACAGGCAACACGTTACCTCGAAGAGTTATTTCGCCTGTCATCGCGACAGAACGCTTCACGGGCCTTCCGGCAAGCGCAGAGACCATCGCGGTCGCAAGCGTAACCCCGGCTGACGGGCCGTCTTTTGGTATCGCGCCTTCGGGCACGTGAACGTGAACATCAACCCTGTTGAACTTTTCAGGATCAATTCCCAACTCGTCGGCTCGCGCCTTTGCCCACGAAAACGCAGCCTGCGCGGACTCTTTCATCACGTCGCCTAATTGGCCTGTCAAAAGCAGCGTTCCCTTCCCCGATGTCAGCAGAGCTTCGATGAAAAGCACATCTCCACCCGCAGGAGTCCATGCAAGGCCAGTCGCTACGCCTACCTGATCTTTCTTCAGAATCTCATCGGCGTAAACATGCGGCACGCCCAGAAATTCCTGAAGCTTGTGATTTGTCACGCGAACGACCTGCGCATCGCCTTCGGCAACGCGGCGCGCGACCTTGCGGCAGACAGTCGCTATCTCGCGCTCGAATTGTCTGAGACCCGATTCGTGCGTGTATTGAAGGATGATCGCTTTTAGCGCAGAGCGGCTGAGCGCGATGTTGCGCGCCGTTATGCCATGCGCGTCCAGTTGTTTGGGTATTATATGGCGACGCGCTATCTCGACCTTCTCTTCTTCCGTGTAACCGGCAAGTCGAATGACCTCCATCCTGTCGCGCAACGCGGGCTGAACCGTGTCGAGCACATTGGCCGTTGTCATAAACATAACGTTTGAAAGATCGAACGGCACGCCCAGATAGTTATCGCGAAACGAGAAGTTCTGTTCAGGGTCGAGCACCTCTAGAAGCGCCGACGAGGGGTCGCCGCGAAAATCAGCGCCGACCTTATCAATTTCATCGAGCATGATTAAAGGGTTGTTGGTGCCTGCCTGCTGAATCGCCTGAATGATGCGACCGGGCATCGCTCCGATGTAGGTACGGCGATGTCCGCGAATCTCCGCTTCGTCGTGGAGGCCGCCGAGGCTCAGGCGCTGAAACTTGCGGTTGAGCGCGCGAGCAATGGAACGGCCCAGCGATGTTTTTCCGACGCCGGGCGGACCAACAAGACAGAGTATCTGGCCCTTCACCTTCTCTTTCAGCTTACGGACGGCGAGCGTTTCGATGATTCGCTCCTTGACCTTTTCAAGCCCGTAATGATCTTCATCAAGTATCGACTGCGCGCGTTTCAACTCAAGGCTCTCTTCTGAAGCTTTCGACCACGGCAGCCCTACCATCACATCGAGATAATTCCTCAACGTAGCGGCCTCAGCAGCATCCGGGTGCATTCGCTCAAGCTTTTTGATCTGGCGGTCAACCTCTTCTTCGACGGGTTCGGGCATGCCTGCCAGCAGCATTTTGTCGCGATACATCTGTATCTCTTCGGCAAGCTCGTTGCCTTCGCCAAGCTCCGTCTGTATGGCCTTGAGCTGCTGACGGAGATAGAACTCGCGTTGCGTGCGGTCGATCTCGCCTTTGGCTTGAGTGTTGATCTCCTGCTGAACGAGCAATACGTTTATCTCGCGCGCAAGCAACTCGTTGACGCGACGCAGGCGGTCTGCCGGGTTGAGCTTTTCAAGCACGCTCTGCGCGTCTACGACTTTCAATTCAAGATTCGACGCCGCGACATCGGCCAGACGACCTGAATCTTCAAGGTTGGCGACGATTGCCATGACTTCGGACGAAATGTTCTTGCCGAGCGTGATTGCGCGTTCGAGCGATGCGCGCACGTTTCGGATCAACGCTTCGAGTTCAAGTTCTTCGGCATCCGGCTCGCTGTCGGTAAGCGGCTCGATGTGCGCGACCAGATGAGGCAAGGTCTCGTCGTAGCGCGTCACGCGCGCACGCGACAGCCCTTGAACAAGTATGCGAATGCGGCCATCCGGCATCTTTAACATCCGCATGATCGCAGCAGCAGTGCCGTAATTATAAAGGTCCGGTCCGCCCGGCTCCTCTTTTTCCAGATCGCGCTGCGCCACCAGCATAATCATTCGATTCTCTGAAAGCGCCTGATCGACGGCGCGAATCGAGCGCTCGCGCTGAACAAAGAGCGGGACGATCATATAAGGGAAGATGACAATATCCCTCAGCGGCAATACGGGCATCGAATCAGGCAGTTTCACCTGCTCGTCTGTCTGGTCTATCTGTACCTCTTCTGTTTCCAGGAGTGATGACATATTTTATTATTATCCTTTACGCTTGGCTTTAAGATTGTAAGGGGCGGCTTACACTGTGACAAGCCAGCGACCCCTGTGATGGCAGAAAGAATAAACCGAGAGGCGGAACATCGGCAGCGATAAATTACACGAATTCGTACGAATCATCAGGAATGTTAAACAATTCATTCGCGACGAATCGGCGTAATCCGTTCTATCCTTTTATTTCGCGGTGCCTTTGCGAACCAGTGATTTCAGCTCGCTCATAAACTCGGTAACGTCTTTGAAATCAAGGTAGACCGATGCGAACCGGACGTAAGCGACTTTGTCGAGTTCCTTCAACCGGCGCATGATTACTTCGCCGATCTTTTCGGTCGAACGCTCGCGCTCGCGCGATTCCTGAACATATTTCTCGACCTGATTTACGAGCGCTTCGATTTTCGTCATCTGTATGGGACGTTTCTCGCAGGCTTTCATCACGCCAGCCAGAACTTTCTCGCGCGCAAATGGCTCGCGCGTCCCATCTTTTTTGACGACCATATAAGGTATTTCGTCTATTCGCTCGTAACTCGTAAAGCGCCGGTCGCACCTGAGACATTCCCTGCGACGACGGATCACATCGCCTTCGCGGCTCTCGCGCGAATCAACTACCTTGTCTTCGATATGCCCGCAGAAAGGACATTTCATATTCTTCTCTCGCTCATTTCGATTTTACGGAGTAGCCGTTAAAGGCTACCGCTTTTTCCTTTTCGCGCTTCTCCTGCTCTTCAGCCACTGGCTCATCTTTTGACTCGTCCGCGCCAAAGTGTTTCAATCGCTCAAGCGACAGTCCCTCTCTGGCAATATAAAACATTCCGAACAAAGTGGCAGGGACAAAGATGAGAGGATGCAGAATGATTGCTACAGATTTTGCAATGTCCTGATCGACGCCCAGAAACGCCAGCGATGCAGCCGTCGCTATATGAAAAGGCCCTGTTGCCCCGCCCGGCGTCGGCACTACGGACCCAAGCATAGAAAGCCCCATCACAAATACTGCTCCCGTAAACGGCACCTGATCATAATGAATCCCGAATGCGCGCACGACTAAAAGGTGCGCGGTTGCGACCATCAGCCATAACAGCACAGTGTATGAAACAGTGATCGTCAGCCCACGTGCGTCATGCAAAACGGCGAGTCCTTCTGAGATGTGTTCGAGCAGACTCAACAACCCCTGAGCCACTTTTTTCGGCAATCGATTGAGCTTCTTTTCCAGACGGCTCAACGCAGCCTCGCGACGCCGTCGGAAGATAGACAGCCCGTATACGCCCGCCGCCGCCGCTATCAGCAACAACACGCCCGTCATTTTAATCCATCCGAACAGCCGCATCGCATCCGCGTTATGCTCGCGCTCGCTGTATTCAAAAAAGACCAGATTGACCGCAAAGAAAATAACGACCATCACCATATCGAATACGCGTTCGATCATAACGGTCGCGTAACTTGCCGAAGGATGTATTCGCTCTTTTATTGAGAGCACTGCCGGGCGGATGATCATCTCTGCCGCGCGTCCCATCAGAAATAGCGCGGAGAATCCGATCATCGTTGCGCGAAACAGGGCCGTCAACGGCGGCTGAGCCATGGGTTTTAATAGTTGCCGCCAGCGTAGCACTCGAACGAAGTAGGTGCCGACCAGCAGAGCCAGAGCCAGGCCGAGTTGCGCGCGATTCGCCGCTCTTACTTTATTCCACACGTCGCCAAGATTCAGATTATGGGCAAACAGGTAGACAAACAGCGCGCCGACCGCAAGGCTTAGGATGGTTTTGAGCTTCCCACTCACAGCGTATCGAAAATCTCCGTGCTATACTATTCTTGAAATCAAGGACGCCAATGAATTTTTTCCTTGATTTGATAATGCCTGTTAGGACAGGCTGTCGAGCGGGGATTCTAGCACAGAACCTCGCGGCTCGCACGTCATCCGTCGAAAGAATTCAGGTGGCGCGCGCTGTTTGAAACATTTTTCGTCACCATCTCGTTAAGCGAGTTTGGAAGACTTCAATATTTAACAGCTTAACTAGAAGGCGACAGGTGGGAGCAAGACTTGCGTTGACATCAACCGATGCTGAAACTGTTCAGCGTTGTCTCGAAGGCGATCAGCAGGCCTGGGCAGAGATCGTGCGTCTGTATTCGCGCAGGATCTACAACCTGGCTTACCGATTCACGTCGAGCCACGGAGCGGCAGAAGACCTGACGCAGGAAGTCTTCATCCGCGTCTACCGCTCGCTCAATCAGTACGACGCGGCTCTGGGTGATTTGTCGAACTGGTTGATGCGACTGGCGCGCAATCTGGTAATCGACGATTATCGCAAACGACAGCGCACGCCGACTGATACGGGCGACGATCTGGCCGATCACGAGTACCATCTCCCGGCTTCGAGCGACAGCCCGCAACGCACGCTCGAACGCCAGGAGCGCAGGCTGCAGGTGCTTGCTGCGATCAATAAGCTTTCACCGGACCTGCGCGAATGCGTCATCCTGCGCGACATAGAAGAGTTGACGTATCAGGAGATCGTGGATCTTTTGAAGATTCCCGAAGGCACCGTCAAGAGTCGCATCAATCGGGGCCGCATCGAGTTGGCCAAGGTTTTGCGCAGGATGAAGGTGAACCCGGACTAAAACGGCCAGCGGGTGAGAGGGGCTGGAAGTATCAGGGCCTTACTCCCCTGCGCTCAATGGCTGTGACCTTGCGATCAAATTCATTGCCTTTGCCACTGGCTGACAGGTCTACAGCCGGTCAGGGGTTGCTTTGGGAGGACGGGAGTTTTGACCCGCTGAAACAACATGGATTGCTTGAGATTCGAGGATCAAATCAGTAACTATCTCGACGGCGCGCTTCCGTCATCCGATGCCACGCTTTTCAGAGAACACTCGTTACAATGCCGCGTGTGCCGCTCACTGCTGGATGAAGTCAAAGGCGCGCTCCACGATTGCAGGGTGGACGACGAGTTCGATACATCCATAACGCTTGAATCGGCTCTGCTGACCATCGCAAGCGAAAATGCGGAATTCGGATGTCACGCTTTTGAAGAGCAGATAACGGAATTTCTTGATGGCTTTGTGCCTGCGCCTGTTTATCATCGCTTTGAAGAACATGCCGCCGAGTGCGGCAAGTGCTCAACCCTTCTCACGGATGTCGTGTATGCAGTCGCCTCGTGTCACTCTGTCCACACGTATGAAGAAGTAGATGCGCCTGAATCTCTTTTCGACCGTCTTGCAGAAATCGCGCGCCAGCAGGTTGTGCGACGAACTATAACAAGCCGCATAACCGCAGTAGCTGCTCGATTGATGCCGCGTACAACGCCCGGCCCGCGCTGGACTTTTGCGACTGCGGCCTCGCTGGTGTTTGCCACCCTCGCGTTCTTACTGCTCGGATTTTCCGATGACGGAACGGTCGCAGGCATTTATCGTCAGGCGCATGTGAAGTTCGGCCAGCTCTACAGCCAGGGCGCGGACATCTATTCGCAGAAAGATGAGCTTGCTGCCCGATTGGAGAGAGTCGGGCATGGGATCGAAGAGATATGGGATTCTCTTGGCGGCGCAGCCGATAAAGATGACATGCACAATCGTAATTCGAGCAACAAGTCGGAGGGCGCTGAAAAAAATTAGCGCCCTTAGTTGTAACCCAGTAGACAGCAATCGAGTTATTGCTCGAACCGACACCCTGTACAATTCGTTAAAAGATTAGAAGGATATTTAAAACGAGTTTCTATCAAAGATAGGATTTCTCTATGCATTGTTCATATCACACATCAACACCTGCGCGAGTTCAATGCACCAACTGCGCTCGCGCGCTCTGCCCCGGTTGCGATCACAGGATCAAAGGTTATCCTTACTGCCAGGATTGCATCGTGCTCGGAATCGAGAGCCTGTCGCGTCATCACAACTATGGCGGGAAGCCGAAGGCAAAAGCAAGACTTGCCGCGTTGTGCGCGCTGCTTCCCGGACTTGGAGCCGTCTACAATCGCCAGAACGTAAAAGCCATAGTTCACTTTGTCGGTACGGTCGGCTTATTTCAACTCACCAATCTCCACATCTTCTCAGGATTCTTCCGGCTCGCCGGTCTGGCTTTATATATCTATTCGATCATCGACGCCTACCGCACTGCGCAGCGAATCGCCGAGGGCGAAAGCCCGGAAGCCGATGAAGCGAAATTCAAACGACAACTGGCGAAACGCGCGCCCGTATTCGGGCTTCTATTTATTTGCGCGGGCCTGCTGCTGGTCATTCAGATAATTCAACCCTGGGCTTTCATTACGCCCGCGCGGCTGATCCCGGCAGCCTTGATAATCTTCGGCGGCTATCTGCTCACCAATTATTTCAAGCGGTCGCGTGAAGAAGAGTACAATTCGGATAATTCGCAGCCGCCGCCTTATTCACTCCTGCCGGATTCATTTGCCGAAAACGTTCCCAACAATGTCAGGCGAATGTCGCGACCGGGCGACCGGAGGTAGTCAAAGCCGTGTCATCATCGCGCAAAAACATGAGGGGAACTTTGTTGCTCGGCCTTCTGCTGGTCGCGATTGGTGTGACCATCTATTTTGCGCCGCCGGGTTCGGGGCTTACTGCATGGCTGATGCGATTGTGGCCTGTCTTTATGATCTGCGCAGGCATCGTTCGAGTGATGGGATATGCCGTCGAGCGCAAGCCGCGCTCGCCAATGGGCGGAATGCTCCTGATTATCATCGGGGTTCTGTTTTTCGTCAGCCGGTTCCATTCGGATTTGAACGCGCTCGAAATCTACGGTCGCTACTGGTTATTGCTGCTGGCGGTCTATGCCGGAGTGGAATTGATCAGGTTCTACTCGCATCGTCACACGGAAGGGCCACCGCCGCGTGTGCTGACGCCCGGACGTGTAATAATAGTCGCGCTCATCTGCTGCACAGGCGTGCTCGCCAATCGCCTGGCAAATAACCCATCCGTGCTCGCCGCCCTGAAGCTGCCGCGCTTTTTAAGCAGTCTTCGCGATTCGGTAGTTGGGCAGACGTTCGCTTTTACTGATGACACTGTTGAATCGAAAGATTTCAAACAAGGCATGAAGATCACGGTCAATAACAACTTCGGCGTCGTCAAAGTAACGGGCGGCAGTTCGACTCTTCGCGCGACTCTTACGAAGGGCGTGCGCGGGTGGAATCAGGAAGACGCGCGCAGGGTAGCAGAACAGATTCAACTCGTTATCAGCAAAACTTCCGACGGCGTAAGCATTACGACGAATCGCGATCAGGTGAATCAGGAATTTTCGACCAACATACAAGTTGAAGTCCCGTCATCTGCCAATCTTTTTATAACGAACAGTTTCGACTCCGTTTCGGCAAACAATATTCAGGGCAATTTATCAATCAAAGTAAGCCACGGGCAGGCCGATGTAACGGGCATAATTGGAGATGTAAATCTTGCCTTAAACTATTCGGATGCGAACGCCTCGACGATCAACGGGAATTTGATTATTACAGGAGCCAGGAACGCTAACGTTTTGAAAGTATCAGGGTCGCTCGATCTGGGCGCAAACAATGGAGCGGTCGATGTGCGGGAGATCGCAGGCCCCGTGCACATCGATGCACCGTTCTGCAAAATAACTGCTCAGGGATTAAGTTCCGATTCGGAGCTTAAGACGGAACATGCGAGCGTCGATGTGCGAGGCACGGCAGGCTTGACGATTGACGCGCCGCATTCCAGCATTCAGGCCAGAAACATCAACGGCGACCTGCGCGTTTCAGCCTCTAATAAAGAGATCAATATCGCGTCAATTTCAGGCATGCTGGAGGTAGAGGCAGAGCAAGCCTCTGTGAAAGTTGAAGACGCGCGTGGCCCGGTCGATGTCCAGACAACACACGGAGAAGTAGTGGTCAGGAACTTTTCTGAAGGCGTGCATGTGGAAACAAGCTACCGCGATGTGACATTGATCGCTGCCAGCCAGCCCGAAGGCGACATCGAAGTGGACAACAATCACGGCGAGATCAAGATTGTGCTCCCGCAGTCGAGCCAGTTCCAACTTGACGCGCAAAGCGAGAACGGAGAGATCAAACCTGTCGGGTTCAACATGCCGTCGCAACGCGTACGGGCAAGCCTTATCGCTTCGCTCGGCGCAAACGGCCCCAGCATCAAGCTGAGAACTTCTTACAAGAACATTATCATCCAGGCGAGCAGCGCGCGTCAGGCAAAGGCGAGCGCGCTCGTAAATTAAAAGGCCAACAAAAGCCGTGAAGCCTCGCGCTTTACGTTTGACAGTTGAAAGGAGTCCAATTATGGCAGGACTGGTAAGATTCATCGTCGGGTTATTGACATTCGTCATCGGCGTTGCCGTGGTCAAGATACTGCTTGGAATAATCGGCTTCGCCTTGCACATAATATGGCTGGCGATTGTTGTCGGTTTCTTTGTGCTCATCGGGTGGATCGTCTATAAGATCATCTTCCCGCGAAGCGCCGAAACCGTATAAATATAGCGGTCAGAGATCAGAGGGCAGAGGTTAGTGAAAGTGATTTGAGAATCTCAATTCCTTCTAACCTCTAGCCTCTAACCTCTGCCCTCTGTCGATATTGTTGCAATTTTCTAAAGGTTGTCCCCATTTGACCCAAAACGGTTGCTATTAGCCGCATCCTCATGATAGCCTCCGGCTTCGCTTTGAGCGACTATTTACCCCTCACAGGCAAGTTAGCAGTATGGATTAGAAATAGAATTGTCCGGGTGTTGCTGTGGGCGACTGGCAACATCCCCATACTCTGATCAAGAGCCAAGGAGATGCTGAATGTCGAAAGATAATCGTTTTTTTACCTTCCTGATTGTGCCTGCATCCTCATCCGGAGTCCGACAATTCAGCTTCCATCGCAATCTGGTCTATACAATAGCCGGGTCTGTAATCTTCCTGGCATTGTTGACGATTTATGGCGTTATAAGGCTTGGACAAACAGAGGCTCTCGGTCTGAAAAACGCCGCTTTGAAATCCGAGAATGCAAAGCTGAAAGAAGAGAATGACGCTTATCAGAACTCTTACGCGAAACTGAAAGGACAAATCTCTTACATCGGAGATATGTCAAAAGAGCTTGCCAGGCAAGCCAAGATGGATCACACGCCGGAGATTGACCAGCAGATCGGCATCGGCGGGCCTGAAACCGTTGCCGCGCTCGACAAAACAGCCGATCAGCTTGAGCGCAATATGCGGCATATAAACGACCGTTTGCGCTCGGACATATTGCGCCTCTCTTCGATCCCCTCCGGTTTGCCGGTTAATGGATATGTCACGGACGGATTCGGCAGGCGGCATAATCCATTCAGCGGCGAAGGACGCGAAACGCATGAAGGGCTGGACATAGCCGCCGACTTCGGCACTCCGGTTTCTTCTACCGCCGATGGTCTGGTAATTCATGCCGGGCCATATTCGGGCTACGGCAATCTGGTGATACTTTATCATAGCAACGGAATCACGACGCGCTATGGCCATCTGTCGCGAATCACGGTTGAAGCCGGACAGCGAGTCAAGCGCGGCGATCAGATCGGACATGCTGGCAGCACAGGGCGTTCGACCGGCCCGCACGTCCATTATGAGATACGCGAAAACGACCAGCCAACCGACCCAATCCGGTATATCGGGTCACCTCAGCCCTAGCCAACAGGCTACGAGAATAAATCCGTCCAATCAGTAATAGTTGCGAAAAAAGACGATCTTTTCCTCTTGCTTCGCGCAGTCTGACGAAACATCTCATCTACATTTTCGGTAAGGTCAGGGTGTTCGCCTGTCGCTTCCACTTCACTGATGCGCTGAAGTTGAGCCCTGCGCGCCACTATGTATTCATCAGGCAATCTGCGACCACAGTAGTTGCAGGCAGGGCTTGCGAGCGCGAGCAATTTGCGGCGACAGTGAGGACAGATGCGGAAGTCTGGTTCTGCGCGAACCATTGGCGCGCCGCAATTCTGACACTTCAGGATCGCTCCTTCGGTTGTTCCCTTGCAATAATCGCAGATCTTTTGCATTTGCTTCGATCAATAAGGCTGACTAGAATTCTTCGGGGGATGCAATGACGCGATCTTACTTGATAGACAGAGGTGTAACAATACTTTTCCCTGATTGCCGTTCACGGCGCGCGCGTGTTGCTTGACACTGAATTTCACCAGGCGATAAGATGCGTAGTCTTGGTTAGCGGCTTATTTTATCTCTGTGGACAGCTGCCGCTCACAGCCGCACATTCAATAGAACCGCGAGTTGGAAAATGAGCAACTACATTCCTGTTCTTTTAGTCTTCGTTCTGGCAGTCGGACTAGCCACAGTCTTAATCGTGCTGTCGCGGCTGGCCGGAAGAAACCGCCCGTCGGCGGTAAAGCTCGCGCCTTATGAATGCGGCGTCGAGCCGGTCGGTACCGCGCGCGCGCGTCAATCCGTGAAGTTTTACCTCGTGGCGATGGTCTTTCTGCTGTTCGACATCGAAGCCGTATTCCTTGTGCCCTGGGCAGTCGTCTTTCCGCGAGTGTTGGAGGATGAAGCATACAGGCCGTTGAAATACATATTTTACGGCGAGATGATGCTCTTCATGGTAATTTTGTTTGTCGGGCTCGTGTACGTGTGGCGCAAAGGCATACTGGAATGGAGCCGTGGATAATAGAAGCGCGGCGGGGATAAACAAATATATTTCATTGCAGATTCTGGATTCTTGAAATCACCTTGCCACCGGTCATACTATGACAAACCTCCTTCTTGAGTGGTTAATCAAATCCGTAGTAATTCTGCTCATACTCGTTACGGCAGTCGCTTACCTGACGCTTCTCGAAAGAAAGGTGATGAGTTGGATTCAACTGCGCGTCGGCCCGAATCGAGTCGGCCCGCTGGGATTACTACAGCCTTTGGCCGATGGCATAAAGATGATCTTCAAAGAGGACATCATCCCGACGGAGGCAAATCGCTGGCTCTATATTGCTGCGCCCGCAGTTTCGCTGATTCCCGCGCTGATGACTTTCATAGTCATACCTTATGGCAGCCAGATAAACCTGTTCGGTCGCATTATAGATCTTCACGTCACGCGGATGAACGTGGGACTGCTTTATATATTCGCGCTCACGTCGCTGAGCGTCTATGGCATCGTACTGGCAGGATGGTCTTCAAACAACAAGTATTCGCTGATGGGCGGTCTCCGGTCAAGCGCGCAGATGATCAGCTACGAACTGGCATTCGGCATGTCAATCGTCAGCGTTATGGTCTATATGGGGTCGCTCGATCTCGTAAATATAGTGGATCAACAGAGCGGAAAATTCGGCATCTTCGGCTGGAACATATTCAAGTTCCCCTTGATGCTGGTCTTCATAATCTTCTACATCGCGGCGCTGGCCGAATGCAATCGCACACCGTTTGATCTGCCCGAAGCCGAATCGGAACTGGTTGCCGGTTATCACACAGAGTATTCGTCAATGAAGTTTGTGATGTTTCAGATGGCCGAATACATCAATCTCATCACCTCGTCTTCGATAGCCGTTACGCTGTTTTTCGGCGGGTGGATTGGGCCAAAGGTCGCACAGTGGCCTTATCTGAGCCTGGTTTATTTCACTCTGAAAGTTCTGGCTCTGATTCTACTTGCGATGTGGATTCGCTTCACTATGCCCAGGTTTCGCTACGATCAATTGATGCGGTTTGGCTGGAAGTTTCTGCTGCCCGCTGCAATCATCAACGTGATTATCACGGCAACGGTAATACTTTTGATTCGCTGATCCGCAGATATGGAAAAGGTTCTCTTCATAATATTCGCAGTAATCGCGGTGGCAAGCGCGCTGAACATACTGTTGCAGCGCAATCCGCTCTACAGCGCGCTATCGCTGATCGCCACGCTTGCGTCGCTCTCGGCGCTTTACATGATGCTGCACGCGCAATTCATCGCAGCCATTCAGATAGTAGTCTACGCGGGCGCGATAATGGTGTTGTTTGTATTCGTCATAATGCTGCTGAACGTGC
The DNA here is from genome assembly GCA_963804815.1 of Blastocatellia bacterium. Taxonomy (GTDB): domain Bacteria; phylum Acidobacteriota; class Blastocatellia; order UBA7656; family UBA7656; genus DATEKX01. The sequence goes on from CAWDRU010000002.1 coordinate 2,217,805, forward strand.
AGAAAGACCAGCCGATGATCGAAAAACAGAAAGGGCTGCGCTATCTGGCGGTTCCTTTTGCGGGTTTATTGATTGCCGAAACATTTTACGTGCTTCGCATGGTGCCTCAGCGTACGATGCCGCAGGTCGCAGTCGAAACCGCCGACCGCGCAATCGGAACGACCTGGAGCATCGGGACTAATCTATTCACAAGTTACCTGCTTCCTTTCGAGGTGACTTCCGTCTTGATACTGATGGCTGTTGTCGGCGCGATGGTGCTGGCAAGACGCGAAGGCGATTGATGAGATCGCAGATTTGAAATTTCAGATCTGCGATTCAGGAGGGTTATGGTTCCGTTATCCTGGTATCTGGGGCTTTCGGCGCTGCTGTTCACGATAGGGGCGGTCGGCGTCTTCATCAAACGCAATGCCATAACGATATTCCTCTGCATCGAGTTGATGCTTAACGCGGTCAACCTCACGCTGGTTTCGTTGTCGAGCTTTTTCGGCGACATCGGCGGGCAGTTGTTCGTCTTTATCGTCATGACGGTTGCGGCGGCAGAAGCAGCCGTCGGGCTTGCAATTATCATTTCGATTTTCAGAAATCGCGAATCGCTGAACGTTGATGAAGTAGACGCGCTGAAGTTGTAGTTGCAGTAACCCGACCGTGAGCAAGGGCGGGCAGGCTGATGAAATTAAGAGTGCTGTGGTCAAAGGTGCTTAAATAGAATGTTAGCGGCAATAATTTTCGCGCCACTTTTAGGCGCAGCGATACTGGGCTTTTTTGGCAAGCGGATGGGCGAGCGCCTGATCGGCACAATCGCCTGTTCGACGGTCGCCGTTTCGGCAATCCTTTCATTTTACGTTTTCTTCCATCATCAATCAGAGCTTGTGGAGGGGAAAAAGATTTTTGAATACCTCTTCACATGGATTCACGTGGGGTCGTTTCGCGCGGACTTCGCGCTGCTGCTCGATTCGCTCTCAGGCATCTACATCGTCTTCATTACTTTCGTCGCTTTCTGGATACACGTCTTTGCAACCGGATACATGCGCGGAGAGTCCGGCTACTGGCGTTTCTTCGCATACCTGAACCTGTTTATGTTTTCGATGCTGACGCTGGTGCTTGCGGACAACTTCCTGTTGATGTTCGTCGGCTGGGAAGGCGTTGGCCTCTGCTCGTATCTGCTGATCGGCTTCTACTTCACAAAAAACTTTGCCAGCGAGGCGGCAAAAAAAGCGTTCGTCGTCAATCGCATAGGCGATTTCGGATTCGCCATCGGCGTGATGTTGTTGTTCTTAAAATCCGGCTCGATATTCTACTTCGACGACGGCTCGCGCGGCATTCACGGCGCGTTCACCTGGGCGATGGCTCAGATGGCAGACCCGCTCATGGCATCAGCAATATTTGCGGGCGGGATGACTTCGATTGCTGTTTTGCTGTTTGTCGGGGCTACGGGCAAGAGCGCGCAGATACCGCTCTTTGTATGGCTGCCGGACGCGATGGCTGGCCCGACTCCCGTGAGCGCGCTCATCCATGCGGCGACGATGGTGACGGCTGGCGTTTACATGGTCGCGCGCGCAAGTTCGATTTACGTTCACGCGCCGACCGCAATGTTCATCGTTGCGGTTGTCGGCGCGGCAACGGCACTGTTTGCTGCAACTATCGGCATCGCGCAGTGGGATATTAAAAAGGTGCTCGCTTATTCGACCGTTTCGCAGCTTGGATATATGTTCCTCGCGTGCGGCGTCGGAGCTTTTTCTGCTGGCATATTTCACGTCTTCACACACGCATTCTTCAAAGCGCTTCTCTTCTTAGGCTCAGGATCGGTCATCATCGGGATGCATCACGAACAGGACATGAAGCGGATGGGCGGGTTGAAAAAGTACATGCCGGTTACGTTTCTGACGATGTTGGCGGGCTGGCTTGCGATTTCAGGCTTTCCGTTTTTTTCAGGCTTCTTCAGCAAAGATGAGATTCTGTTTCGCTCGTTTACAGCCGCGGGTTTGCCCGACTACTGGTCAAAGATACTCTGGGCCGTTGGGGCGATCACGGCGCTGCTGACTGCAATCTACATGACGCGGCTGATGGTGCTTACGTTCTGGGGCAAAGAGAGATTCAAGGATGCACACGCAAGCGACCATCACGACTCTGATCACACAGACGATCACGGTCATCACAGCGGGCTGCCGCACGAATCGCCTCTCTCGATGACGTTGCCGCTCATAGTGTTGGCGCTCGGCGCAGTCTTCGCGGGTTACTTAGGTGTGCCCGAAGGTCTGACCGGCGGGCGGGTTTCAAATTACTTCGAGCATCTGCTTGAGCCGTCAATTGCACATGCTCCACCCGTGGCTGAACATACAACGCCTCAAACGCATGGCGAAATAACGCAATCACATAATCCGGTGGCCGAAGACCACGGCCTGGAAATAACGTTGACGGTCGTTTCAGTGATCATCGCGCTCGCGGGAATGGCGTTAGGCTGGGTCTGGTTTAATCGTAAACCGTTGTGGCAGCCGCCACGACTGCTTGAAGAGAAGTACCACGTCGATGAAATTTACGATTCGGCAATCATACAGCCTATCAAAGTCGGTTCAACACGCGTGCTTTGGAAATTCATTGACGTTGGCATCATTGACGGCGCTGTTAATGGCGCGGGACGCCTTGCGAGCATGCTTGGCGGCGCAATACGGTTTCTGCAATCAGGGCTGGCGCGAAGTTACGTTGCAGTAGTTGTGCTTGGCGCGCTGCTCGTCATCGGCTACTTTGTGATTAAGTAAAGGTCTGGAACAAAATCTCGATGTCGGAATATTTGCTTACAATCATCACGCTGTTGCCGCTTGCGGGCGTGCTGGCGCTCCTGTTCACGAGCCGAGGCGAGCGTCCAAATGAAACAGTGGTCAAGTGGACTGCGCTTCTTTTTTCACTTCTGACGTTCGTCGTCTCGCTCGCGCTGCCGATTCTATTCAGACCGGGAGGCGGGCTGCAATTCCAGACCAACGTGCCCTGGATCAATGCTTTCAATCTGGGCGTACGCTATCACGTCGGGGTAGACGGTTTGAGCATCTGGCTGGTGCTGCTGACAACCTTTCTGGTTCCGCTTGCGATCATTTCGTCGTGGAATTCAATTCATTATCGCCTGCGAGAATTTCTAATCGCGATGCTCGCGCTCGAAACCGGAATGATCGGCGTGTTCTGTGCGATGGATATGTTTTTGTTCTACCTCTTCTGGGAAGTGATGCTCGTCCCGATGTACTTTTTGATCGGAGTGTGGGGCGGACAGCGTCGAATATATGCCGCGATTAAGTTCGTCATATATACGGTCGTCGCTTCGCTGCTGATGCTGGCCGGAATCATCGCGCTTTATTACATACACGGGCAACAGACGCTCAACTATACGTTCGATATTCAGACCATAACCGAGCACGTAAGATCGCACGCGCTCGTACTCGACCCCCAGACGCAAAGCTGGCTGTTCTGGGCTTTCGGTCTTGCGTTTCTGGTCAAAGTTCCGCTCTTCCCTTTTCACACGTGGCTGCCGGACGCGCACGTCGAAGCGCCGACAGCGGGATCTGTCCTGCTTGCAGGCGTGCTGTTAAAGATGGGGACTTACGGCTTGATGCGATTCAATCTGCCACTATTCCCGGATGCCGCGCGCCAGTGGGCACCACTCATCGCAACGCTCGCAGTCATCGGTATCATATATGGCGCGCTTGTCGCGATGGTGCAGCCCGATATGAAAAAGCTCGTCGCTTATTCATCCGTGAGCCATCTGGGGTTTGTCGTGCTGGGCATATTTTCATTCACGGATAAAGGGATGCAGGGCGCGCTTTACCAGATGCTCAATCACGGGGTTTCGACCGGCGCGCTGTTTATCATCGTAGGCATGATTTATGACCGCCGTCACACGCGGCTCATTGCTGAATTTGGCGGGCTGGCTAACGTTATGCCGGTATACTCTTCGCTTTTTTTAGTGGTTACACTTTCGTCAATCGCGCTGCCGCTGATGAACGGATTCGTAGGCGAATTCCTTATTTTAATCGGCACGTACACTTCGACCGTGCTTCCGTACGCAAAGCTTTTCGGCTCGCTTGCCGCGATAGGCATGATTTTGTCTGCGGTCTACATGCTCTGGATGTATCAGCGAGTTATCTATGGCGAAGTCAATAATCCGGCAAATAAAAAACTCGCAGACTTAAACTTCAGAGAGAAGTTCGTGCTCGCGCCACTTATCGCTTTGATCTTTTTGATGGGCATATATCCGAGCCTGTTTCTTTCGCGCTCGGACTCGGCCATTCAAGCAATAAAAGCACGCTTCCTTCCGGCTGCCGAGACTGCCGAGACTGCAAATGGAAGAGATCCCGAAATCGAAGAACAATAGATGCAACCCAACGACATAGGAATAAACCTGCAGGCAGTCCTGCCCGAAACGATCACGTCCGCTGTAGCCGTGGTCATAATGATGATTGACGCCATCTCGCGCAACATCGAGCGCCGTGTCGCGGGCGTGCTCTCGCTGGCCGGGCTTGCCGCCGCCGCCGTCGCCGTTATAAGCCTCTGGAATCGCAACGGCGAAACCTCTTATGGCGGGATGATTATCACGGATCACTTTCGTTTGATATTCGCGTTCGTATTTCTCATCGTGACATTCCTTACCGTCCTCATCTCGATGCGATGGGTCAAGGACGAAGGGCTTCCGGTCGGCGAATACTTCGCGCTGCTGATGTTCGCAACGACAGGGATGTTGTTTATGTCTGCGGCGAACGATCTGGTGATGATCTTTCTGGGGCTGGAGATAACGTCGATCTCGACTTATGTGCTTTGTGGATATCGTCGCCGCGACATGCGCTCGAACGAATCGGCGATGAAATACTTCATACTCGGCTCGTTTTCGACCGCGTTTCTGCTCTACGGCATCGCGTTCGTATACGGCGCGACGTTTCAGCCGGGTGAAACGCCCGTCGCGACTACGAACCTGCAAATCATCAAAGAGCGAATCGCTTCCGGCCATCTGTTTTCGCAGGAGATGCTGCTGGCGGGCGCTGCGATGATGATAGTCGGTTTCGGTTTCAAAGTAGCGACTGCGCCCTTTCACATCTGGTCCCCGGACGTTTACGAAGGCGCGCCCACACCCGTCACTGCCTTTCTTTCAACCGGATCGAAAGCCGCAGCCTTCGCGGCGTTCTCGCGCATATTTATTCTGACGTTTGCTGCAACCCCCGTGGCTGCAAATCTGGGCACGGGCGCGCTCGCAGCATTGCAGTCGGCATCTACCGATGTGCTCGCTGTGATGGCAGTGCTGACGATGATTATAGGCAATCTTGCCGCCATCGTGCAGAGCAATATCAAACGCATGCTGGCCTATTCTTCAATAGCGCATGCCGGGTACGCGCTTGTTGGTATTGTCGCGCGCGATTGGCAGTCCGTCGCTTTTTATATGCTGTGTTACGTCGTTATCAATCTCGGCGCGTTCGCCGTGATCGAGGTGATAGCGCGGCGCGGCGACAAACGCACGGAGATTGCCGACTATGCCGGTATAGGCTTTCAATCGCTGGGGCTTGCGACTGCGCTCTCGCTTTTCCTGCTGAGCCTTGCTGGCATCCCGCTCACTGCCGGATTCATGTCGAAGCTGCTTGTGTTCAAATCCGCATGGGCGATGGGCTTTCATGCAATTGTAATCATTGGAGTAATCAACAGCGCGATTTCATGGTATTACTACCTGCGCGTGATCGTCGCAATGTTTTTTGCAGAGCCTGCGGCAGGGTTCAAAAAGCCTGTCCTTTCGCGCTCGCTCATAGCAGCATTGACGCTGGCAATACTTGGGACTTTGTATCTAGGCATTCTGCCGGGCCGCGTGCTCGACCTGCTTGATCAACCTGTTATATCTGCAAGGAAGTAGTGGAGAAGCCCGAATCAATCACAGATCGCCTTTCAAAGTCCGCGCGCGCTGTTAAGGCTGAAGACATTGCTGCCGAGATAACCAGACAACTCGCCGACCAGTCCGTAGCCAACATCTACCGCGACAAAATTCTGACTCAAAGGACAAGACAGTACGAGCTTCGCGCGCCTGCGAAAAACGCGACCATAGAGGTGCTGCACACCCTGCTTGGAATTGAACTGAAGATCGGCAATCGCAGGCTTCTCTGCCCCGACCTCGCCACTGCGCGCTATCTTTCGGTATTCGCACGCCTCGGCTGTGACCGTATAGCAGTGCCCTATGACATAACTCAAATTTCAAGGCTGGCTGACGAGTTGGAATCAAGCTGGCATCGCTCAATCCTGCTCATCGAACATTTCACGGTGGATCGCAGCGGGCGACTGCGCGCATTAGTAAGACAGCGACTGCGTGATGAAGCGCGCACGATGGTCGCCGAGTTGGGAGCAGGCTCGAAATTCCCCCAGTTCAACCAGAAGACGCGGCAAAGAAAACACTGATTCCTTCACACAGGGCGCTTGAAGCCGCGCTCAATGTCGCGCAATTCCATACGCATTATGCTTGGCCGACCGTGCGGGCAGGTCATCGGATTTTTAGTCTTCATCAGCTCGTTAATCAACCACTGCATCTTTTCAGTCGTGAGCGGCATGTTCACTTTGATTGCCGCTTTGCAGGCAAGCGATGCGGCTATTTCGTCTCGTATGCGCTCGACTGTAAAATTGCGCCGCTCGCGCTCGACCACGGCCAGCAATTCCTGCACAAGCGTTAAAACGTCTTTCGATGTTAATCCCGATGGGGCAGTTTTTATAGCAATCGTGCGACCGGAAAGCTGCATCGCCTCTATACCCATGCTTTCAAGCTCAGCTTGAATGACGCCGAATGCTTCGGCCTCTGCGGGGCTTAGATCCAGCGTTTCAGGTATGAGCAAGGGCTGAACTTCCACAACGCGCGCGAGCCTGACATCGCGGAATTGCTCGAACAGTATCCGCTCGTGTGCCGCGTGTTGATCGACCAGCAACAATCCTTCTTCATCTGTGGCAACGACATAGCTGTCTCTGATCTGCCCCAGCGGCTTTATGCCGTGTCCCATTCCGGGAAGCTGTTGGGCTTCCGCGTCATCGCTTACGCGCGCCGCTGGTAGTTGATCGTCTGATGATTCGGCTGAAGAGTGTAGCTCACTTTGATCAGCAGAATAATTAGCGTTATCAATCACCTGCTCCTGTGCTCCAGCGGACTCAGCATATGAAGAAGGCTCTTTTGCAATAAAAGGTGATTGAGTCTCGGAAACATCTGAACGTGAAGAGATGACAGATGGATCGCTGTTTGAGTTTAATGACGGGCGGGCAATCGCAGTATCGCGCTGCCCGTATTGAGGCGACTGGTTGTTGAAGGGACGAGATGAAGCAACATCTCCTCCGACCTCCGGCCCCCGGCCCCCGGCCCCTATTCTAGTGACAGGCTCCGTCGCTTTAATCGCATCTGCAACCGCGTCCCGGACGAAGGCTAAAATCGCGCCCTCGTGCAGAAAGCGCACTTCTGTTTTCGCTGGATGAACATTCACGTCAACTTCCGTTGGCGGCACATCGACGAAAAGCACCGCGGCAGGATATGTGCCCGAAGGCATCATCGAGCGATAAGCTTCCGAAATCGCGCGGCCTATCAGATGGTCTCGCACAAAGCGGTGATTGACGAACATATACTGCGCGTCACGTGACGACCGCTGCTCCTGCGGGTTCGACACGAAACCTTCGATTCTGAGGCCGTTCGATTCACTTTTCACTTCGAGCAGTTTCTTCAGCAAAGCGCCACCCAGTATCTGATACGCGCGCTCTTTCAGTGACCTGGCAGGTGCAACGCTAATTGCTTCGCGCCCGTTGTTGACCAGCAGGAAAGCAAGATGCGGGTTTGCCAGCGCGTAATGCTGAACGAGGTTCGTGATATGAAAGCTCTCGGTCGCGTCGCTCTTTAAGAATTTGCGACGGGCAGGAATATTGAAGAACAAATCTTTTACTTCAAACTCCGCGCCGCCCGGCCATGCGATGTCGCGCACAGCTACGAGTTTTCCGCCGTTGAACTCTACTTCCGTGCCTTCGACATCGCTTTCGGTTTTCGTGCGCAGGAATAGGCGCGAGACCGACGCAATCGAGGGGAGCGCTTCGCCGCGAAAACCGAGCGTCGTAATTGTTTCGAGATCTTCCGCCGTGCGGAGCTTTGACGTGGCGTGGCGTTCAAAGGCCGTGAGCGCATCATCGCGCATCATGCCTTCGCCGTCATCAACTATGCGAATCAGTCGCTTGCCGCCCGCTTCGACTTCGATGCTGATTTTTCGCGCGCCAGCATCCAGAGAATTTTCAAGCAACTCTTTAACGACAGACGAGGGACGCTCCACCACTTCGCCCGCGGCGATCTTGTTGGCGAGCGAATCCGGCAATACTTTGATCTTCGACATTCGGTTTCCCTTTCGATTGTTCTACAAGGAATATTATAACAGCAGGAAGCGTGTATCTAAGCAGGCGAGAGCAAAAGGCCGTGACAGGTTAAAATCGAGTCCAATCTCGTTCTTACCTGTCACGGCTGGGTTATATCCAGCGGCATCCAAACAGCAAAGTTAATCAGCGGTAGATTCTGACAAAATCGCTGAGAGTATTGCCGCTCGGCCAATCGTTATGGCACTGGCCATCGGTACCTTTCCAGGACTTATTGGTTGCCGTAAATAGAATCGAGCCGACAAGCCCATTTCCGTCCCATGAACGGCGTACACCATCAAAGAAGAAATACGGCGTGTAGTAGCTTTCCTGACCCGTACAGTTTGCATCGGTGTAGTGACTGATATAGGCCCCTTGCACCGCAGATGTTTGAGTCTCTCTGTAAATACGCACAAAACCGCTGAGTGTATTGCCGCTCGGCCAATCGTTGTGGCACTGGCCATCATTACCTTTCCATGATCTGTGGGTAACCGTGCTTACGGTTGAACCCGTAAACCCTTTCCCATCCCATGAACGGCGTACACCGTCAAAGAAGAAATACGGCGTGTAGTAGTTCTCCTGACCCGTGCAATTGGCTCCTGTAAAGTGGCTGATGTAGGCATTCTGAATAAGAGTACAACTGCTTTCCGGACAGCCCTGCGCATGCGCGTTAGTTGAGTAGCCAAACACAAAAAGCACTGCTCCCAGCGCGATTATTCGTAGTGATTTCATATCTCCTCCTTACTCTGTGTCTGAAGACACAGGTATCTGATCGAAGTTAGACAAAACAGATTTCGAAACGCTCAGGGGGCTTCGAGTATCTGTCTCAGGGACGCAGAAACCATGAATTACAAAAATCGATTTTGCTTTATTTTTATGAAGCGGTGTGCGGCTTCGGCTTGCGACTAACAAGATTTAATGAGGATTTTGAGGCTCGACAAATATATAAAGGCATAACGGCATTGTCAAGATGAAAATAACATATATTACAAAAGAAAATTCCCGATTCCTTTATTGCTTCAAAGCACATCGGTCTGCTATGAGTTGATCTGCACTTGAATCAATCGCAGATGTTGAAAGCGGATTTCGTCGAAAACGGGAGAGGAAAGATGATAAAGCATGTTGTGTTTTTCAAGTTCAAGCCGGAGATCGGTGAAAGCGAGCGGCAGGCCGTCATAAGTGAGTTGCGCGATTTGCCGAACAAGATTGATGTGATTCGCGAGTTTGAAGTGGGCCTTGATGTGCTCCGGTCATCGCGCTCGTGGGACGGTGTGATAATCGGCACATACGACGATCTGGATGCGCTACAGAAATACCAGCGCCACGACGATCACATTCCGGTTGTGATGAAGATGCAACAGCTCTGCGATGCAATCGGGGCGGTGGACTTCGAGTTCTAAATTACGATGACGAAGTGTGATCGTGAACGATTTTCCATGCGCCGCCTGCTTTGCGAAAGACCAGCGTGAACAATCCGCCGGGTTCGCTCGCCGACATTTTCAATCGCCAGTGGCCTCGAACAAACGCGCTCGCGGGGCTCAGCAATTCGATCTGTATGTCTGAAAAATCCAGAATGCCCATCTCGTTGCCTGCGCTCATATAGCGATTGCGGTAACGATCAAGCGTAGTCTTCCAGCCTGACACATTTATACCGCCGGAATAAAAAGTCAGGCTTTCCGATTGCAGGTAGCCGCTCATAAAGCCTTCGATGTCGCGGCGATTCCAGGCCTCAACCTGCCTGTCGAGCACGGCCCTGATCTTCTTTACTTCGGGCGATTCAGTCATTTTCTTCTGCTTTGCGTTTACAGAAAAGATTGCGCCCATCGACATGACAACGGCAAGGGCAATGATGGCTTTAACGCGATTCGCTTTCGGCATTTGAAATCTCCTTTAGCATACGTCCCACACGGCCCCGCTGAACAATTGCGCTGGCCGAAACTGGAATGGCATAGTAAGTATTGAACTGCGTAAAATATTAATTCTCATGAACGCTCAACTCGAATCATACTCTAAACCATCAGGAGCAGGCTGCGAGATATGCGGCGCGACAACTGCGCGCGAACTTTATACCGCGACAGACCGATTGCGCAACTCAGATCGACAATTCTCCATCGTCGCCTGCGCCGGTTGCGGCGTGTTGCGCACATTGCCTGAGATGAACGAGCGTGAGCTTGCCCGATACTATCCGACAGAATACTGGGGCGAAGTCCGCGAGCCTTCCGGAGATTGGATCAACGAGTCTCAATCGGAAAAGACGAAGTTCCTCGCGCAATGCGATCTGAAAGGGGGGCATATACTCGATGTCGGCTGCGGGGCGGGATTCTTCCTGCGCGCGCTCGACCAGAGCGTGTGGGAACGCTTTGGCGTCGAAACCGGCGAAATGGCGGCCAGTGCGGCAAATCGCGCGTTAGGCAGCGGTCGCGTATTTACAGGCACATTGATCGAATCCGCCTGCGAAGACGAAATCTTTGATGTCGTGACGTTCTGGTCTGCGCTTGAACACATGAACGAACCGCGCGCGAACCTGATCGAAGCAAGAAGGATTCTAAAACCCGGAGCAACGCTCGTCATTCAAGTGCCGAACGTGGCAAGTTATCAAGCGCGGTGGTTCGACGGCGACTGGTTCGCGCTCGACGCGCCGCGCCATCGATATCATTTCACTCCGCAAACGCTCGAACGATTACTGGCTGAAACAGGGTTCAACATCTATCGCAAAACTTTTTATTCAAAATCGCACAACGCCCACTCGCTGAGGCAGAGTCTTAAATCCCGCCTCTACACGCGCAGGGCAGGCATCGCCAGCCGCGCGCTTTTCCTCGCCTCGATTCCCTTCATCAAGAGCTTTGATCTGTTGATGAGCGCGATGGGAGAAGGCGCTACGCTGACAATCGCGGCTCGCGCAGTGTGACAAACAGACCGATGTATTCGCTCAAGGTCGCTTGCGCTCGTCATAAGGTAAAATATCGGCTCGTTGTTCAAAGGTTGCGAAGATGGCGTACAGGTCGCGGTCGCTACGTTTCGCAGATGCTCTCTCTTCACGCCGCCGCTTTCGTATCTGCGGCAATCGCTTCAATGCAGAAAATACGGAAAGCAGGTATCCCATCTGAAATCTGAGCGGGGATGTCAGCGCGAGCAGTGTCACCCACAGGAGGTGCGAGAGGAAAAACTTTCTGTCGTGCAGGTTGATCCAGTGATAAATGATGCGATTGCGCTGCTGGATGCGTCGCATCTTTCGCTGGTTCACTCTTCGCATTGTTGAAGAGATGCGATGGCGAACTACGGACCGGGGTTCGTAGAGAATTTTATATCCGCGCTTCCACGCGCGATAGCTTATATCAACGTCCTCCCAGTAAGCAGGCGATAGGAGACAGTCGAACCCGCCTAGCTCCAGAAATTTCTGACGATCAAACATTGCAGAACCGCCGCTTGCGAACATCGAATATAGCGCCCGCCCGCGACTGTTTAATTCGCCTTCGATCAAGGCGACATAACTGCGATGAACGCGAATAAAGCCTTGAGAGAAGCTGCCCAGTTTTCCTGTTCCGCATTCCTGCCCGCTCTCGAAATTGAAGACATGGCAATGCGCAGAGAAAACATCGGCGTCAGCAAAGTTTTCAACCAGAGGCGCAATTGAATCCCGCGCGACCTCGACATCATTGTTCAGCAGGAAGATCAGTGGGTAGAGGGCGGCTTCGATCCCGCGATTGCAGGTTTCGCCGAAACCGCGATTGGTCTTATTCCTTATCAGCTTTAAAGCAGGCTGCTGCGTTGCGCTGCTTCCGGTTTCCGACACATCTGCGAAACCTTCGCCTGTGAGCCAGGCAAGGGTTTCGTCATCACTGCCATCATCGACGATAATTATTTCCGTAGGATTGCAGTGGAACTTCGCTGCCTGAATGACGGACGGCAGAAATTGCTTCAGCAATTCAAGCCCGTTCCAGGTTGGGATGACGATGCTGACTCCATCTTTCATCAATTGTTGAGAGGATCAGTGACGGTGTTGCTTCGCGTCGCTGGATGTCATTTTCGGGTTGGCCATCTTTTCAAGCGCTTCGAGGCTGGTATGGCTTCCGATGACGACCAGAGCGTCTTGCGCTTCGATAACGGTTTCAGCCGACGGGTTGAATATCATCTGGCCGCTGTTACGGCGAATGGCGATAACCATCACGTCGAGGTTTGGGCGGATGCCCGTATCTTTCAGCGCACGGTTAATGAAGGGCGATCCTTTATAGATTTCAATTTGCTCCATTTCGAGTTCAAGCTGCTCTGTCATGGTCGCCATCTCCATGAAGTCGGCCACAGCGGGTTTGAGCAGCACCTGCGCAATCTGGTTCGAGCCAGTAATGGCAGGCGATACGACTTTGTCCGCGCCTGCTTTCAAAAGGCGTTTGACAGCAGATTCTTCGTTTGCGCGAGAGACGATTCTCAGGTCTTTGTTTATGTCGCGGGCGGCTAGAATGATGTAAAGATTATCCGGGTCTGACGACACCGCGCACACAAGCCCACGTGCGCGCTCGATGCCTGCGGCTCGCAGCACGTGATCATCCGTCGCATCACCCATCAGGACCAGATGGCCTTGCGCGAGCAGTTTATCCGCAATGTTTTCGTTCCCTTCGATGACTACAAAATCGTGGCCGCGCCGCGCTATTTCAAGGATGACGCGCGCGCCTATACGCCCGGCTCCGCAAACAATGTAATGGTCAGTCAGCTTGTTGATGTCTTTAAACATTCTTCGTTTTCCGAAGGTAGCAATTAGTTCAAACTCTAACACGGCGCGCGCGGCAACCGAAAGCGCATAGCCGATTGTTCCGACGCCCGTGATTATCAGAAATGCCGTGAAGTAGCGCGCATTTTCCGTCATCCCGTCAGGCTCGCTAAAACCGATTGTGGTGATTGTGATGAGCGTAAAATAGAAACAGTCGAACCAGGGAAGACCTAATATGAGTTTATAGCCGATGGTTCCGGTCGCAACCAGGATTGCAACGATGCCCATGGCTAATCGGAATTTTGTTCTAGGCTGCATAACGAATGCAGTATGTTATCGTCGCGCGATGCGGGACGCAAGAAATCAGCGGTTATTCGATGAACATTGCGTGATATGAAATAATCAGATCCAAAAACAGTAAAGGAGGCGCACGCGCGCGCCTCCTTATCTCAAATTCATATACAGATTTTTGTTATGCAGTTGCTCTTGAGACGACTGTCAGGCTGGCGCGAGGGCGGCCCGTTGACGGCTGGCGTTTTTCGAGCGACACAGTTATGGTCTGCTCCACGCGATTGCGAATAATTTTCAGCGCGACGTTCCCTTCTTCTTTTTTCCATAGGGTGCTGACAAGCGTGTTGACGTTTTCAATCTTCTCGTTGTCAATGGCAACAATCACATCGCCTGCTTTCAGACCTGCTTTGCTCGCCACGCTGTTCTCGTTCACCTGAGATATAAGCACGCCGCGACCTTCTTTCACGCCGAAATATTCGGCCAGTTGCTCGGTTAAAGACTCTGCGCTGATTCCCAGTCGTCCGCCTCGAAAGACGGTAAACTCTCCGGGGTTGACGAAAGAGAAATTGCCGAAATCAGGAAACGCTTTCCCGCCCTGTTGCTGTCGCAAAAGCTCTCCCGCGCGTTTTTGGGCTTCTTCTCCCTGCAACATCTGTCCGTTCAATTCAGACGTGCCGAGGGCGAAGCTATGAGTTTTCCGGCTCAACGCAGCCGCGAGCGTCTGACGATTGCCGCCGCGAATAACCTCGATCTGCACGTTGCGGTCGGCTGGCGTTTCGCTTAACAGCCGACGTAGGGCGATCATGCTGTCAACGCGCTGTCCGTTGAACGATACGACGACATCGTTTTCCTTAAGCCCTGCTTTATCCGCAGGACTTCCCTCCACTACTTTCATGACAATCGCGCCGCGCTCTTCCGTAAGGCCCAGTTCTTTCATCCGATCAGGCGTGACCTCTTCCAGATAAACGCCCAGATAGCTTCCCTCGCCTGTGACCTGCGGAAGCATTAGAAACTGTTTGCCGCCATCCTCGGAGCTACTCCCTTTTTTCTCTTTCTCGGCTTTATCTGTCTGTTTTTCTTTCTGGCTTGCGGCTGTGTTCGTAATAGCAACGGTCATGGAGACGACCGCAACAAGCGATAATAGAAGGTAGAGTCGTTTCAGCATTTAAGCACCTCCGAATGATTTCAGGTTTAATGACTTCAAGTTTGCTGTCTGGTTTCAGAATTGACCACGCACGGCGAGCGGAAAAGTTCCGAAATCTGCCCGTTTTTATCACCAGCCCCGGACATCGCCTTCTGCATGAGCGCCGCTTCTTGTCGCCAGCAACACGCGGCGTGCAAGGCCGGGCGAAATGGCAAGAAGGCTCGCAAGGAAATTTGCAGTCGCGGTCGAAAAAGCGACGGTTCTCAACAATCCGGCCATTTTCATTCGCTTGCCGAATTCCACTTCATAGGCGGCGCTATATCTCGCAACAACATTCTGAAAAAGTTCCTGCGCGCTTCGTCCCTCGCCTTTTGCTGATGAAGTATGCATCGAAGCTATAACAGATTCAGCAACAAGCTCGCCCGTCCTGAGCGCGATTTGAATCCCGGTCCCCGTAAAGGGATCAATCATTCCCGAAGCGTCGCCAATGGCTATCACACCATTTTGCGATAGCCGTCTGCGACCGAACACAAGCGGCCCGACGGTGTACCACTTGCCCGAAACCTGCGCCCGGCTGAGACGTTCGCGCGCCAGCCGGTTATTCTTTATCGAATGCTCAATAATTTTTTCAGCATCGCCGCCTGAGCTTTTAAAGGTGCGCTCGTTAGCGATAAAACAGAGATTGACCAGCCCGTTTTCGACAAGCGACAGGCCGCCGTAACCTTGCGGGAAAAAGTAAAGCTCGACCTGCTCTGTGATTCCCTCGACACCACTCAGATGGCCTTTGAGCGCGTACAGCCGCGAGCCGCGCTGACCGCCGATGCGCTCGCTACGGCCAACCATGAATCGCGAGCTGCGACCCGATGCGTCAAGGATCAAGGGGGCCTCGAATTTGACCGTTTTGCCATCGGCAAGCGACATCGCTTCGACGCCGCGCGCTTTATCGTCATCAAACAGGCACTGCTTGACGGCGATTGCTTCAAGACAGGTTGCGCCAGCTTCTCTGGCTCTTTCAAACAACACTTGATCAAAGCGAGCGCGGCTGAGGCTCATAGCCCAACTCGCCACCTTAGACATCCCTGAAATCGGCGTGTGAACCGTTTTGCCGTTTGAGACTACAAGGCTCAGATGTGTGATCTTCTGCGCGCCTTCATCGAGCATTCGATTCATCACGCCCAGTCTTTTCAGCGTCGGAAAAGACTCTGGCGTTATGAACTCGCCGCACAGCTTTCCGCGCGGCATTCGCTTCTCTTCCAATACAAGTACGCGAACGCCACGCTCGGCCATAACAATCGCCGCCGACGTTCCGGCAGGACCGCCGCCAATGATTATACAATCGTAATCGCTCATAGTTGTTAGCGGTCGCTGACCTCTGCGACAAGCGAAAGGCGGTAGGGGAAACTGCGCTTCAGATCCAGTTTTCGCAGTCCCGCGCGCTCGGCCATACTCTTCAGCTCTGCGGCGGTGAACCCTCTCAGCACAGAAACCGGTCCGTCATTTCGCGTCAGGAAACTTGTTGCAAGAATTCTTCCTGTCAGCCGCGTGAAATAATATGGAATGAGATTTCTGACCAGATCATTGACGATGACAGCGCGCCTTGCCACCCTTGCAAAATCCGACAGCAGGCGAACTACATCATCATCTCGAAAATGGTGAAGGAATAATGATGCTGTCACGAAATCAAAACTGCGCGCTCCGAACGGCAGATTCAATGAATCTGCGCGTATTAATTCAACCTCGCGATTTATGCCTAATCGTGTGCGCGCGATTCTCAGATTGCGCTCGCTGAGGTCGAGCGCGCTCACCATGGCGTCGATGCCGCGCACTTTGCACCATTCAACCACGGCTGTCGGTATGTCAGCCGAACCAGTTCCCACGTCAAGCAGCGAGAGTTGTTTGACATCTTTGTTTTGAGCAAAAGACTCAAGCGCGCTTAAAACTACTTTTGTGCCGCCCAGAAAACGATTGATGCGACGCAGGTCCGACAGATTGCGCGCGACATCATCATCAGTCCCTTCGCCCGCGTCCAATAATTCTTCGACGTAGATTCGTTTCGGTGTGAGCATTCATTATCCCGATTTGACGGCGTAGCCCCGGTCGAAAACTCTAATCGGTCTATGCAATGACAGAGACCATTTCCAGCGCGCGCCGAGCAAGAGCTTGATCTCCGCTTATGATCGCCCGCGTTCGAGCCTCTTCCCTGCTGAGTCCTTTCGTAAACAATCTCCACGCCACGTCCTGATCAATGGAAACCTCAGCCTGCGGCTGGCGTGCGACATTGATGTAAAGATTCCACGAAGCATTCTCTCTTAGCAGAAACCACTTGCCGCCGGAATCGCCTGTAAGGGTGAGGGCGATGAGCGTGTCGTCATCCGCGCTCAAATTCCTGTATGTCTGAGGCAGGGCGCGAACAAAAGCATCGAGGACCGGAGCAAAGTATTCCGGTTCTTTCAGCCCCGGCTTTCCTACAGCGTCGCGTATCTGCTGCTGGTGATGCCATCGCTCAGTATATTCGCGCGCAAGATCAAGCCATAGTGGAGCAGGTTCAGGGCCAGCCCATTCGACCGGGCCACCGGGTGCAAACGGGTCGAGCGAATCGAAGTAAGCGCATACCTGCCGCCCTGCGAATTCCAACAGATCGCACAGCACGACAGGGCTCAATCTTTGTGTCGCCTTCACCCAGTCATGGTTCAAGCCATTAATAAAAGCGACAAAATCATCCCAGCTATTGATCTGCGCATTTGTGAATAAATACCCGTCTCGCTTTCTCGATAAAATGCCCAGTTCGCCGCCTAACAGATGTTGCGCTATATCTTTGACAGACCACAGGGGAGCGGCTGTCGGCCTGTTCCAATCATCTGCTGAGAGGTTAGTCAAAAGCGTTAGCAGCACGTCGAGTGTGTCAGAAAACAGATGTGAGACGATTATCGGTTCAGGTTTTCTCATGAAACCTGAGTCTACCTGTAACGATGCACGAGGTAAATGCCTATCAGGGCGCTTAACAGGCCCAGCGTATTAGTTACGGCAAATACCCAGGAATTTATGGTGAGACTATAGATGGCGAATAACAATGAAGCTATTGCCTCGCCGTAATAAAGAAATGGGTTTACATCCTTGAGCTTCTTCTCTTCCCAGTTTTTTTTGACCTGTGAAAACAGTGTGACAAGCAGAATCACAGCGGCTGCCCAACCGAGCCATTCCAAAATAGTCTCCTCCTCTGGCTCGTTCAGGCAGCCTGTCTTTCATCTTTTCGCGCGTCGTTTCGAGTTATGCCTGTGATGATCGAGGTAATCAAACGCTCGATGCCGTTTTTGGCACTAAGATAAAACAGTGCGCGCCGCCCGGTTTTAAGCCCGTTTGATACATTGTCTAAAGAGTTCGAGTTATCGTTATCCGACAATGTGCCGACCAGCACCGCATCGCGTGACTGATCTCCGAGAAACCCACCCGACAGGGTTCCCTTGCGTTCAACCGGATCAACTATCGAGAAGCGATACTCACTGTTCTGTGTTCGTATTAATATCTGGTCGCTCGGCTTCATGTTTTTCAAAGTGTTATCCATATGGTTATCCTCCTATCAACATCTCTTCAGGCTTTGGGTGACTCTGCCTTCTGACTTCTGCGTTGCGCGCAATCATTCGCGCCAGCAGACCGCCTACGATTACAACGTATACAAGGACGAAAATTGCTAAGACGAAAAACTGAATGATCCCCATTTGCTCGCTCCTTCGTGTATTACTGGAAACTACGCGGTTGTGAAGTGCAATGACTATGCCGAAAATGAAAATCGTAGGGGAATCTCACTAGACGTGCTTTATTCGCAGAAAACGAGCATTTTACGTAATGTATCGTCAAAATGTCTTGTACTGATGCGCTACGAAGCTGCGGTTTGCGACTTCGATTAATACGCATGATCGCTTGTCTCTTGACTTTGACAAGCGTCGCACCTAGAATCCCAGTGAATTACGGGGATTGGACGCGTTCTAAACTTGTAACTTCTCTTTTGTACTGCCCTTATTTTAAAAATACTGCAGGCTGCACGAAGACGGCCCCGAGACTATAGGTCTGTAATGGCTAGTAGGGATTTACTACGCAGCCACCGTGTCGAGGAAGCGGTAGCTGCCGGTCAAGCCGCGTTAGAAGAAAGCCGCTTCGAAGAGGCGACTACACACTTCAGATCTGCCCTCAGAAGGGGTGGCTGGTCCAGCGAAGAAGAAGCCAGCATACGTTGCTATCTGAGCGAGGCGTTGGAGAAGCGCGGCCTGAATCGCGAACAACTCGAAGTCGTCACCAAATACGAAAAGCTCTCAGAGTTCGAGCGGCTCTCAAATCACGCTCAGATGATGACGCTTATCCGGCTCGGATGGGGCTACTCTTTCAATAACGACCTGCCTCGCGCAATAGCTCTCTTCAACCATGCGACACAGATCGCGCGTCAGCTCGAAGATCACGCAGGCATGGGCGCTTGCTATTTCGGGCTTGGCCGCGCATATCGAAACTACTCCGAAATTCGCATCGCGCGCGACCATTACACATCCGCGCTCGAACATTTCCGACACACGGGCGACTGGCGCAAGCTCGCTGAATCTTACCTCTACATCGGATACATACAGGCTTATGAAGGCGATTTCCGAAGCGCGCTGCAATCGCTCAAGCAAACCCTGACGATCATCGGAGAGAAAGACGAGCATGACCTGCTTGGCCGCGCTCACATGTATTTAGCGGTCACCTATGACAATCTCGGAGTCACTAACAAGTCGCTCATCTCATACGAAAAATGCATCGAACGTTTCCGAAAAGCGGGCAATATAACGCATCTCGCAATCAACCAGAACAATATTGCAGACAAACTTGTATGGCTTGGCCGATGGGAAGAGGCCGAAACGCTGGTCAATCAGGCAATCGAAGTGCTCGAAGGCTCGACCATGGTCGCGCAATACAGCGGAGCGCTCGACACGCTTGCGAATCTTTACGTGATGCAGGGGAAGTTAGACGAAGCCGACAAATTGATTGATCGCTCGATGGATGTCATCGTAGCCAACAAGAGCGCCGAGTGGGTAGAGATAAGCACTCGTATGACCATGGGCCGGGGCTTCATGGTGAGAGGACAACCCGAAAAGGCGAGAGAGGCTCTTGAGCGCGGCGTGGAGGTTTGCCTGCGAGGCGGAAATCTCCGCTACGCTTCCGAAGCGCGCCTGCTGCTGGCCGATTCGATACTGGCAATGGGGGATATCGAGAAATCGCGTGAGCTTATCGAGACCGTACGCAATTACCTGCGCGATACGCCCTCACTGCTTGCTTGGGGATTGATGATGCGAATGTTTGCAAAGCTCGAAGCTGCCGAAGGGCACATCGCAGCCGCCATTCAATCGCTCGGCCAGAGTACATCGATCTATGAGCTGCGCGGCAATAAATATGATTGCGCTATCAATCGCGTTTTACGGGCGCGGCTACTCGAAAAACATGGGCGATTACGAGAAGCCGCAAACGAAATGGAAGCCGCGCTCGAAGATTTCACGAGGCTCGGCGCTGTAATTGACAAAATAGATGCTCGCGCCAGACTGGAGGCGCTTAACGAGTCGCTCGACAGGCTTGAAAAAGTCAAAGCGAGCGAGGATATATCCGCAGCAAGTAAGGGTATCGAGAGGCAGGAAAGCTCACTATTCCTAAACCCGAATCTCGCTTCCGCCCTCGATGGTTTCATGGCTCAACGACTTGTGCAAGCTTCGATCTCGCGCGACCTTTTGCTTTATGAGCTTGTCTCTATCTTATACGAAGAATCTTCCAGCAAGGGAGCCCTTATCGTTGAGATCATCAGTGGCGAATTCATGGCAAAGAATAAGTTGAAGCTAAGAGTTGCCGCTTCGATTGGGATTAAGGAAGGCGAGCTGGCCGAAAAGGTTGAATATCTGTCAAAACTTGCGCCCGATGACTACAGCAGCAACTACATTTACCGTTTGTCTGACAATCAACAATCGAGTTTTCTGCTACAAGTCATCCGGCCTCAAGCGGAGCGATTTCTGGCCAATACGATCAACATTCACCCGTTGCTCTATATCGTGGAGCAGGGCCTTGAAACCATCACGCTAAGAGGCAAAAACCGGCGGACGCAGGTTTTCGACCCAACCCGACTGCTCGATCAGGTGGAACTGCCCGGCTTTATCTGCGCCAGCCGCGCTATGGGTTCCGTCCTCGAACAGATTCACAAAATTCGCTCCTCAGATGTCACAGTCCTCATCACTGGCGAATCCGGCACCGGCAAAGAATTGATCGCTCGCGCCGTCCACGCCGGTTCCTCTCGCCGCTTCAACACCTTCCTTCCCTTCAACTGCTCTGCCGCTCCAAAAGATATGGTCGAGAGCCAGTTGTTCGGCTATCGCAAGGGCGCTTTCACTGGCGCTATCGCCAGCAACGAAGGCGTTATTCGCGCTGCCGAACGCGGCACTCTCTTTCTTGACGAGATCGGCGACCTCCCCTTAGACCTCCAGCCCAAACTGCTCAGGTTTCTGCAAGAGGGCGAGATTCATCCGATTGGCGACTCTCAGCCTTTGAAAGTTGACGTGCGAGTCGTCGCGGCCACAAACTCGGAGCTAGAGCGGGCCGTGGCAGAGGGCCGGTTCAGAGAAGACCTGTTTCACCGGTTGAACGTGATAAGAATACAGGTGCCGCCGCTGAGGCAGCGAAGAGAAGAGATACCGGCATTGATAAATTACTACCTGAATCTCTATCAGAAGGAAGCGGCAAAGAGCGAGATCAGGTTATCGGAAGAAGCGCTGGATCTGCTGGTGGTCTACGACTGGCCGGGAAATGTGAGGCAGCTGTGCAACGAAGTGCGCCGCATCGTCGCTTATGGTGATTCGAGCACTGTCGTCACGCCGGAAGGTCTTTCGCCTGAGATCATCCGCGCAAGC
Organism: Blastocatellia bacterium; assembly: GCA_963804815.1. Classification (GTDB taxonomy): domain Bacteria; phylum Acidobacteriota; class Blastocatellia; order UBA7656; family UBA7656; genus DATEKX01. Next base: position 2,239,232 of record CAWDRU010000002.1, read on the forward strand.
CGCGAGATGGATACGGTTGCTACGGACTCCAGGAAATCCCATGCGTCAATAAACGAGATAGCAGAGGGTGTGACGCTGGCCGAAGCAGTAGAAGAATTGGAGCGCCGTATGATTCAGGATGCGCTGCGTCGTTCATCAGGCAACATCGCCCGCGCATCAAAAGAGCTTGGTCTGTCACGCAAGGGGCTTTACCTGAAGATGGACAGGCTGAATTTTGACCTCTGATCTAAAGTGTTTAAAGTAGTCTGCCTCGCCTTCATTCCGAGATAAAATTATCCACACGCTTCTATTATTACTTCACTGCCTGACAATTCGTAGTGTGTAGATGCTTCACAGATGTGTAGCGGCTTCACACTCTTTGCAAACTGTTGGTTATAATTACATTAACTGATCGAATCAAAGATGTGTGTACCTGCTTCACACTTTCACACAGATCATAACCATCAGGATTACAAACCTAAATCGTTGGATTCATTCGCTCCAGCAATTCCCTTTTCTTAGCCTGATCGCGGCACGCTCATTGCTCAAACGAGGCATAACAAACGGAAATGCAGAGGCAAGGTTGAAAGCCTTTGCAAAAAACCGTTCTGAGATTCTGATGACATTTTGAATGGGGAGGGACCTGTTGCTCTTTGCGGCATCCCTGCAAAGCGGCGGGGCTTCAAGTAATGCATAAGGAGATTACGATGGCTGTACAGCGAATCAAGTCTGACGTGGGAATGATGTTTCCATACATGGGGAGCGAAGAAGTGATCGCTCCTCGCTCATAGTTCCTCTTGCCCGCAATCAGGGCCGGGCAAATGCTCCCTGCGGCTTTCGTCACACTGTGGAGCTGATGCCCGGCCCGATTTTTCCTCCGGATTGCCGCCAGTGCCATCGCTCATGGCTGAGCTAATGACACATTTCACAGCGGCTCACTAGGCCCAGTAGTTTCTGTCAAGAGTGCGGTATTGAATTGCTTCGCTGACATGCGTGGCATCAATCTTCTCTTTCAATTCCATGTCGGCGAGGGTACGGCTGACTTTCAGTATCCGATCATACGCTCGCGCCGATAGCCCCAGTCTGGTTATCACGTTTTCCAGCAACGCCTTTGACTCCTTATCAATCGGGCAGTATCTGCGAATCAATCTCGGCGACATCTGCGCGTTCGAGAATATCTTTTCGCCGGAAAATCGCTCCTGCTGAATCTGCCGCGCGCGGACTACACGCTCGCGTATCTCTGCCGAGCTTTCGGCTGGCGTGTCGCTGGCCAGTTCTTTGAACTTCACTGCCGGTACATCTATATGAATGTCTATGCGGTCAAGCAAGGGACCTGAAATTTTCGACACGTATCGTTGAATCTGCAAAGGCGTACATTTGCACTCGCGCGTTGGATCATTAAAGTAACCACAAGCACACGGGTTCATCGCGGCGGCCAGCATGAAACGTGATGGGAATGTAAGCGACATCGCCGCGCGGCTTATAGTCACGCGGCCATCTTCTAGAGGCTGGCGCAGAACTTCCAGTACGTTACGAGCAAACTCAGGCAACTCGTCCAGAAACAACATACCGTTATGCGCAAGCGACACTTCGCCGGGTCGAGGCACAGTACCGCCGCCTATCAGGCCCGCATCGGAAATCGTGTGATGTGGCGCGCGAAACGGACGGGTCGTAACCAGTCCGCGCTTTTCAGTCAATCCGGCAACTGAATGAATCTTCGTGCATTCGAGAGATTCTTCAAATTCGAGCGGTGGCAGAATTGTCGGCATTCGTTTGGCCAGCATCGTCTTGCCCGAACCCGGCGGCCCGATCAGCATTATGTTATGCGCTCCCGCCGTCGCTACTTCGATTGCCCGTTTGGCATGCGCCTGTCCTCTCACTTCGCGAAAGTCTTCCGCGTAATCGCTTAAATTTGCCAGCAGCATCGCTGTGTTTACTTCCAGCGGAACGGCTGTGGTGATGTCATTGATCAGTTCTACGACCTTTTTCAGCGTTGATACCGGATAAACATCAAGTCCTGTTACAACCGCTGCCTCCTCGGCGTTCTCTTCGGGCAGCAGCAGTCTTTTGACTCCGCAGGAGCGAGCGGCAACCGCGATAGGCAACGCGCCTTTGACAGGGCGCACTCGCCCGTCAAGCGACAACTCGCCCACTATTAACGCATCGTTGAGTTCTTCACATTTGAGGTCGCCGTTGGCTCCAAGTATCCCGATTGCGATTGGCAGGTCAAAGCTCGACCCTTCTTTCTTCACATCAGCCGGGGCAAGGTTTACTGTCACTCGATGAATGGGAAAGAAGAAGCCACAGTTGTTGATGGCCGCGCGGATTCGTTCGCGGCTCTCGCGGACCGCCGCATCGGGCAAGCCGACCATAGTGAATGCAGGCGTCATCGAATCGCCCGCCTTAGGCGTCAGGTCAACCTCTACGTCTACCACATAAGCGTCTATTCCAAAGACAGCCGCGCTCAAGGTCTTGAACAACATGTAATGCCTCCACAAATTATTTGTTGGATTAACGAAACTGCGGACTGTCCCTGTTTTATTATACTTAAACCACTGGGCTTTTCATTCATTCTTTTTACGACATCGGGCTAAGGGGTAATAAAAAATGCTGGCTATTATCTTTTGTGAAGCACCACCGAAATGTTATATGCACCACTGCATTTTGTTGACTTGATTAGTTGATAATGCTATAAACGGCTCGTTCCAGCAACTCCCTACTTGTTGATAGTGTTCTATCGTACATATTTTATTAGGAGTGATTCCTTATGAAAAAAATCAAAGCCATTACTCGGAAGCCTCACTTGTTGATTTTTTCTTGCATTTGCATATTCATAATATTATCAGCTTTCAAACTAGGCGCTTTCAGGGCAAGTACGTCTAAAAACCAAATTGATTTTCCTGTAATGAGCTTGATTCCGAATATGGCAATTCTTGATGTAAAAGTAGAGGATGGTAGCGTTTATCTATTACTGAGAAATGATGCAAATAAAGCCATAACAGCGATTTCATTGTCCTCATCTGGTGTTAATTATAGATCTGACTTTATCGATACTGCTGACATCATCGCACCTGGAGCCATCCATACAGAGCAATGTGGCTTACCATCATCTACAAGCCCTGAAAAAGGGATTACGGTTCTAGCAGTTGTTTATGAAGATAGAACATCAGGTGGTGATGCAAAGTATGTTAAACAAATCTATGATGTTCGCGCAGGAACACAAGCGCAACTATCACATATCCTCCCCCTGTTTCGAGACGCACTAGCTACCCCGAAAAATATGAGATTAATGCAAAAACGAGAAGCAATTAAACTTGCATTACAGCAACTCCCAGAGGAAGAAGAAGGAAAATCCTTTGAGTATCATCTAGGACTTCATGATGCAAAAGAACTAGCAATAGATAAACTCAAACAACTTGAACAAATTGAGCAGGAAAAAGGAGAGGAGACTGCCCGTCAGGTACTACCACATATGATAGAGAAGTATGAGAAAAGAAATTTGTCAATTTTAAATTCTTTGAAACGTATCAAATAAGCCTAATCCATATTGGAGAAATGAATATGAAAAAAGAACTACTTGTTATGTGGGTAGTGTTAGGCATATTACTGTCACAGGTTCCGATAGCATTTGCCGGTCAGTGCGACCCTCCTGGTACTGTTTACAGGGAAGGATGTCCAAGAGAAGTATTATATTCGTCAACCTGTGAGCCCTGTGATCCGTTTGGAATACAGGTACAAGCTTGTACCGTTACAAAGATGGAAAATAAAAAGCAAGCCTTGAGTAAATTTTCCTTGACTCGATTTGTTACCTATGTACAAGAATGCCATTTCATATTTGGCAGCAGCATCAGACTATTTCCAGTCCTCTGTTGTTTTATAGGATGGGTTTTGTGTTTTTGAGGGGGTAAAATGTCAAAATCACTATTTGTAGGATTTCTGGTTGGTGTACTTGCTTTTACTATCGTCAACGTTGGGGCACAACAAGATCAGAAAACTTCTGAGAAACAATATCAATCAGAAATTTCTGATGCCACTCCGGTCCAATTCGGAACCTTGACGCAAAAACAACAAGTTCACAGCAGATTATTTAAGGGAATCGGACAGCGTATAGGTGGAAAAACACTCAGCGAATGGATCACGGTATATAGAGGCCAAAGAGTGATCGTAGAAACGAACCTTTTAGGCAGGACATTTTTAACATCAGAACAACCGCAAACACCAGAAGAATATTTTAGTAAGTTGGCGCAAGAATCGGATGCTATTATCCGTGGAAAAGTTATACGCAAGGCTTCACAAATCACCGAAGACGATTCTTTCCTTTTTACTGATTATGACATATTGGTATCGGAAGTCTTAAGAAATGCCTACACCGTAAGTCCCGGCGCGACTATTACCGTCACTTCTTTGGGCGGTAAAATTGTTGTTGACGAGGTAATTTTGAAAGCGGGCGGAAATGGTGACGTTACCTTTAAGATCAACCAAGAAGTTTTGCTTTTTTTAAACTCCATCCCAGAAACCGGAGCATATAAACTCACGCGGTCCAATGCTGCATTTGAATTAAACGGTACGTCTGTACGCCCTTTGACTAGTCTATTACCGCTTTCATCCGATGTATTCAAAGACGAGTCCTCATTCTTGAATACGGTCAAAGCTCTATTAAAGTAATAAGGATGTAGTCTTGCGAAAATACATACAGTATATCGCCGGGTTTTTCTTAGGTATTATATGTAGCTGGTTTGTTATATATGGGACAGTGGTAGAAGCTGGATGCCCCGGTCATTTATCAGTTCAAGGGTGGGCTAGCTAATTCTTTTCAAAATTATGTAGCAAGTGGATTTATCAGTCAGGAATTGAGTCAGGTAGATACTGCGATGTCAGACTGGAATAGTCACAATCTTGTGATGATAACGAAGTGAATGCTGAGTCTGGCTATTTCAACAATTGTTTTATCTCCGGCGGTGGCTGCGATTTCATGCAATGCCGAGAAGGAATAACGTTCAAATTAAAAAACTATTCAGGCAGGGAGATAATTTTTATCGAGTTTCGTTTAGACTTTCCTGAAACGATTGCGACTGGAAATGAAATGTCCTCATCTATATATGTGGGGCAGAGACCCGGTTCTGTAGCTAAAAAAGATCCGATAAGACTAAAGCCGGATGAAGAACTTATAGTTATTTTAGATGAACGCGAATATACGAATATAAAAAAGTTCGTCGAGCTTAGAGTTCCAATGTCAAAAATTACTCAAGTAACCGCATACCCGGCCTTTATAATTTTTAGCGATGGATTCGCTTGGAATGGGGGCGATTATTTGCGTCAAGATCCTAATAATCCAAACAACTTTATTAACATTGACAACTAGGCTGACAGCTAACTAAAGCTTTCTCAATAAAAGCAGACTAGGAGTTCAATATGCATACTAGAATATTTATTGGCTCATTTGTATTCGGCTTTGCGATCACGTTAAGTGGTATATGCTACCTAAGTAAGCCTGTCTATAGTCTCGCGCCGAGATTTCAAAACCCGGCTGGTTGCAATTCCTATCAACCACACGTTAATTCCTGTGGAACACATTGTGGTGATTATACATTTGATGAACAAACCGGAAGCGGATTAAAAGGAACAGTCATACAGGATGTGCCAAGGAGGAAGTGACCCCAGTTGTCCTACTTTTATACCAAGTCAGCAGAGAGCAGTTGATAACCCAAGCTCTTGTTGTGACCAGGATCATGATGGTTATGCGGTTGCGGGTTGTGGAGGGAACGACTGTAATGATAGCAATGCTAATGTCCACCCAGGCGCAACTGAGCTATGCAATGGAATAATGGCACTATAGATAATGGCCAGGAGCTATTTGGAAACTTTACGTCGCAACCTCCATCATCTGAACGTAATGGCTTTCTTGCCTTGGCTGAATATGATAAGCCTCAAAATGGAGGCAATGCAGACGGCAGGATAAGGCCTCGTGACTCCATTTTCTCCAGCTTGCGATTGTGGCAGGACGTAAACCACAACGGCATTTCGGAAGCCAGTGAGCTACATACTCTGCCGTCTTTAGGCGTCTACGCAATTGAACTTGATTATCGTGAGTCAAGGCGAGTAGACCAGTACGGTAATCAGTTTAAATATCGGGCTAGAGTCTTTGATTCACGTAACGCGCAGGTTGGCCGCTGGGCCTGGGATGTTTTCTTAGTCGCCCAATAGTTAATGGCCGCGCGGATTCGCTCGCGGCTCTCGCGGACTGCCGCATCGGGCAAGCCGACCATTGTGAATGCGGGCATCAGCGAATCGCCCGCGCGAGGCGTCAAGTCAACCTCTACGTCAACCACATAAGCATCAATGCCAAAGACAGCCGCGCTCAAGGTCTTGAACAACATGTAATGCCTCCACAAATTATTTGTTGGATTAACGAAACTGCGGACTGTCCCCGTTTCATTATACTTAAACCGCGCGCCTTTTCATTCATTCTTTTTGCGACATCGGGCTGAAAGTTAATAGAAATCGAGCCCCAAGTAAATTCCCCTTGACCCAATTTGTTACCTATGATACAAGGATGCCACCTCACATTTGGCACCAATATCAGAACTGTTTTCAGTCCTCTGTTGTTTTATAATGCTAACTAAAATAGGTTTCGTGTTTTGAGGAGGTTGACGTGTCGAAATCATTTATTTGGGGATTTATTCTTGGCACGGCTTTATTAATCGCGGCTGGGGTCGGAGCATCACGATTACAGGATAAGAATGCAACGCTTAATGCAAAGCTTAAGGATGCAGATGAAAACCGGTATCAAATAGAAGTTGTTGACGCGTCGCCAGTTCAATCAGGCGCATTGACAGAGCATCAACGTATCCACAGTAGAATTTTTGCTTATTATAAACAGATGAGAGATGGCCTACCGGATCATCAAAAAATCAGCGATTATTTTGCAGATCCTAAAGGCAAAGTAATGGGCACAATAATTACAGTAGGAGTTGGTGCAGTTCCCGATCCTCAAACTCCAGAGGAATTCCTGGGAGAACTCGCACATAAATCCGATGTGGTTATTAAGGGAACGGTTATAAGAAAAATCTCACAAATTACCGAAGATGATAGCTTTATTTTTACGGATTATGACATTGTAGTCACAGCGATATTCAAAGACAATGCTGCCGATCCAATTGATACTGATAAGCCAATCGTGGTTACACGACCAGGAGGCAAAATTGCGGGTGATGGTTTCGTGGTGAAAGCAGATGATGAGAAATTTCTACCACTTCTTCTTAATCATGAAGTCTTATTATTCTTGACGTTTATACCTGAAACCAGGGCTTATAAAGCGGCAGACCCTAGAGGCAGTTTTGAACTCAATGGTTCCTCAATCCGCCCGCTCAGTGAAATGCATTTACCCTTTGAAGTCTCTCAAGATGGATCTTCATTTCTGCAAACGGCCAGAATTGTTTCAAGTAACTAGCTTTTGCACGGAGAGGAAGACATGCCGAATAAGCGTCTGATACTGAGTTGGTCAAGATTTTTGTCTGGTTTTATTACTAGTTGGCTTATGTTTATCCCCCTCTGTATTGAGATAAGCACCGAAGCAAACTGTCCGTTATCGGCTCATCAGGGGTAGGCTCCAAATAGTCTCGTCAACTTTATAGCTGCGTCTACTTTATTTGATGGCCCAGAAGTTAATAATATATCGATAGCTTTTGCCAGATGGGGTCACATAACCACAATGTAAATTGTTCAAATGTTTCGTTCGGGCCGGTAAGCAGTGGTGGAACTTTTATAATAGATCAACTTAACAACCGTGATCCTAATGACCCTAGTGCAGCAGCATCAACTGCATTGAATTTTGGTGCTAGCAATTTATCTTCAGCTCTTTGCTTTTTTCATTGGGCTGCGATATTCGGTAATAACAATAAACCAACCTGGAACCGGAATGGATCATCGGCCTATTATACTTTTGTATTAAAAATTATGCTCCACGAAATAGGTCATACCATGTCACTTGGAGATTACCAAGGCTTTTTCCACGCTGGCCAAACTGTCATGAACGGCTACGACGGAACAAATGATAGTGGTAATGCTATGCCAACAAATTTACAGCTTTGTGATGACAATGCAGTAAATGGCTACCTCCCTTATGCTAACAATTGTGTTATTGGTTGTCTCGATTGCGGTGGTGGGTGTCAAGAAGTCTATCAATGCAGCGAGCCTTATATCTTTAATTATGATACCTGTAAATGTGATAATCCCTCGCCGATTCTCATAGATATTCAAGGCAATGGGTTTGCTTTGACCGATAAACAATATGGCGTACTCTTTGATTTTAACGGCAGCGAAAACCGGCAGCTATTCCCCTGGACTACAGCCGATTCGGATGATGCATGGCTAGTTCTTGACCGTAACAGCAATTGGATGATTGAAAATGGCGAGGAGTTATTCGGCAACTTCACGCCGCAGCCACACTCCGCAAACCCCAATGGGTTTATCGCTCTGGCTAAATATGATAAGCCTCAAAATGGTGGCAATGCCGACGGCAGAGTAGGGCCGCATGGCTCCATTTTCTCCAGCTTGCGATTGTGGCAGGACGTAAACCACAACGGTATTTCGGAGGTGAGTGAGCTACATACTCTGCCATCATCAGGCGTTTACGCAATTGATCTTGATTATCATGAGTCAAGGCGAGTGGACCAGTACGGCAACCAGTTTAAATATAGGGCGAGAGTCTTTGATTCACGTAACGCGCAGGTCGGCAGGTGGGCTTGGGATGTATTCTTAGTTGCCCAATAGAACGCAATCAACACATCACATAACGATACACCGGACCTATCCCCTTGAGTAGAAAGTGATCGTGTAGGAGTCACTTCTGTCTAGTGAATCTTCGTGTATTCGAGAGATTCTTCGGATTCGAGCGGTGGCAAGATAGTCGGCATACTAATGGCTGTGCGAATTCGCTCGCGGCTCGGCTATTTTCATACCTGCTGGTATGATTCCTCTGCGGTGAAAAATCTTGGCGATATACTTATAACGATAGTAGTGCTCGGCGGGATACTTGTCCTCAGCGGGATATTTACGAGCGTCTTCACACGCAAGATGTACTATCGCTGCTCGGAGTGCAGAGAACTGAACGCCAAGCGGCGGTCGCATTGTCGAATCTGCGGCAATGAATTGCCAAATCCAAACCGGGAAAAAGCGTGATCTACAATTTCACAGATTCAACGTCTGGGCCTTCTCTTCAATAACGCGGAAAAGCTGTTCGCGCTCATCGTCCGATGCAGACTTGCGATATGCGTTCAGCACCTCTTTCATGGAAGCAAGCTCTTTATATAATCCTGCGTTTTCGATTGGCGGGGTGAGATAAGAAACCAGTTCTGCGTAAGAGCGCCGCCGGGCTATCGTGCCTTCCGAAGGATTGTTCACACTGTAGATGTAGACGTTAGGCAGGTCTCCAATCAGGCGATCAGGCCAGCACTCTTTTGATAATCCAACCTGTTTGCCGGGCATAAACTCTGTCGCGCCGTGCGTGCCTACATGCACTATCGCGTCTGCGCGAAAAACTTTTTCGATATATGTGTAGAGCCCCATGAAACCGTGATGAGGCGCGCCGCTTTCCGCCATCAGCAATCGCATCGGGTCGCCTTCGTATCCGAACGTCGGCTGCACGCCGATGAAGGCGTTGCCCAGTTGAATTCCCGGTATCAAAACATCTCGCCCGTTTGAATTAATCGCGCCCGGCGCTCGGCCCCACTCGCGCTCAATCTCGTCAACGTAAGGGCACAGGCGTCGATATTCGTCTACGCTCATTTGATAAGCGACGTTCGATTGCATGCCGGAATCATCAGAGTTTCCTTCGAGCAGAAGCTGGCGCAAGTGGTCTGCGCTCGCAGGCAACTGTATTTCGTAACCTTCGGCCTTCAGATTCGAGAGCATATTCCACAAACTCGGAAACACGTCGAGGTCAGCCGCGGTCCCGATGTTTCCTTTGTTCGGAGGAAAACAGAAGACGAGAAAAGCAAGTCTTAAACCCTCACGCGGCGCAACGCGCAAGCGGTTCCAGCGCGCAAGCCGCCGCGCAATCTTCAGGCAGCGGTCTTCAATCGGTTCAGGCTGCTCGCCGGTTTGTGTCAATCCGCCGAATACAAAAGATTCAGTCGCTCCGTCAAGCTCAGGGATTGCAACCTGCATCGCTGTTTGTACGGGATTCAGGCCGAGCTTGCTCTGGCTCCAGTTCTCGATTGTCTGAACATCGAGCGAGACGACTGACCGAAACGGCACGTCAAGATCGTTGAAGAATTCGGCAGCAGCGTGACTATCGTTCATCGCAGGCCCGCCGACGAAGCTGAACCCGGTCAGCGAAACAATCTGACTGACCCGCGAGCTCGATTTTCCTGTCTCTTCATCAACCAGAAAACGACGACAGGCATCACGGTTATCCATGAAAGTCGAGATAGCCGGTATGCAGGCCAGTCCTTCATTCTCAATCGCTCGAATCAGCCTGTCATAATGATTGCGCGCATCGCTGATTATTTGAGGGCGCAACAAAAGCAATCCTATCGTTTCACAGCTATCGAGCTTTCGTTTGCGCGCCCGCTCATACCACTTCCTGTAAGCATCAAAAGTTTCAAAGAGACTGGTCGAATCCGGGTGATAGATCGCAACGGCAGGCATCGTTTCGGGCGGGTCAACCCGAATTTCCGCGCCGTGGCCTGAAACATACTGCTTGATTGCCAGCAGCAGCATCGAGCGAATGTTTTTATTCGTCGGCTGAAGGAAATAGCAGAAAAGCAGAATATAATTTTTCACATCCCCCAATTTGCCTGCCGTTGGAATGAACTTTAAAATAGCAGGCAACCGCCCGATCATTTTCACATACTGGCTCTTGTTTCGCAGCCCTGTTCCTTCGCTTTTTCTGCCCTGATCGCCATTTCGCCCTTTGATGAAATCGGCCATCCACGAGCCGAGTTTTTTCGCCAGATTGCGGCTTGATGCTTCCCCTCCCCGTTCGCCTCCGGACTTCATCAGCTTCGCAAAATCGAGCTTGCCCATGCGCGTTGCGCGCATAAGCTCAGGCATACAGTTGAAGGCAATCACGGCATTATGACGGTCGTTGTAACTTTCCAGGATGGATTTGATACGAGTGGCGTTTTCGCTGTCGGTGACGTGGATGATGAAAACAAGTTCGGCCTCTTCGACATCGCGTTCGGCGGCTCGCCATTCGGGTTCGCTCAGCGGGCTGCCGCAATTGTACGCCGCGATACGCAGGTCGAGCTTGTGGTCTTTATTTATTTCGACTTCCGCGCGGCGAAGCGGGGCGAGCAAACTTGTGCCGACATAAAAGACAACTGTTTTCACCCTGTCACCCCTTCCAGTTCGTCTTCAAGCCCGGCAAAGACATCCTGCAACCGGTCGAGCACGGTATTGTCCGCAGCCCAGAAACCGCGCCCTGCGGCTTCGAGCAATCTTCCCACAAGCGTGCGCGCGGAATGCGGATTCAGCGACCGTAAACGGTCGAGCATATGTTCGTCGAGCACAAAAGTCGCGGCGACTTCATCGTAAATCCAATCGTCAACCGCATCGGCTGTCGCAGACCAGCCGAATGTATTCGTCACGTGATGCTCTATCTCTGCGACGCCGCTGAACCCGTGACGCAGCATCCCTTCAAACCATTTCGGATTGAGCGTCTTGGTGCGCGTTTCGAGTTTAATTGTCTCTTCGAGCGTTCTTACTTTAGCTCCGGGCGAAAGGGTATCCGACAAATAGATTCGAGGTCGCGCGCCCGTCCGTTGTTCAACCGCTTTCGAGACGCCGCCCAGATATTCAAAGTAATGATCGACATCCGTGATGCCAACTTCGGTAGTGTCGATGTTCTGGTAAGTGACTTCGACGCGCGCCAGCGCCTGCTCCAAAAGCCTGCGCGCTTCGCGGCCATCGAAGCTGCGGCCTTCACAGTCGCGCCCGTAAGCGAAACATTTTCTGGTCACAAACAGTTCGCCAAGCTCGCGACTGTCTTCCCACTGACTGTCAAGCACCATGAAATTGACGTTGGTGCCATAGTTTCCAGCCGCGTTTGAAAAGACTCGAACCGCAGCTTCGTCGAACGAGCAGGCGCTTTCATCCATCTGCTCTGCAACGTGCTTTTTAACGAAGTTCAACTCGCTCGGCTCATCCATCATTGCCACTCGCCGAACTGCCGTATCGAGCAGCGCCATAGTCGCGCCGAACAGGTCGCGAAATATTCCTGAAACAGTCATCACAACGTCAATTCGCGGGCGGCCCAGTTGATCGAGCGGAATAACATCAACATCGCTCACGCGATTGAGCGAATCGCGACGAGGCCGGACGCCGAGAAGCCATAACGCCTGAGCCACCGATTCGCCTTCGGTCTTGATGTTGTCAATGCCCCACAACACCATCGCGATTGATTCGGGATATCGGCCCGCTTCCTTAAGATTGCGCTCAAGCAAGGCATCTGCGATTGGCTCTGCGCGGCGCATCGCGGTTGCTGACGGAATAGCATAAGGGTTGATCGCGTGGGTGTTTCGCCCTGTTGGAAGGATGTTCGGGTTTTGAATTATGTCTGCGCCGGGTCCCGGTTCAACATATCGCCCGCTGAGCGCTCGGACCAATCCTTTCATTTCATCGTTTTGTTGAAGCTGGTCGCGAATGCCTTGAAGCATAGCAAATATTTTCTGCGATTCAGCAGCCGGGACGCCCGCCTGTTCTGAAAGAAAAGAGTTTGCCGCCTCGATTCCAGACTTATCATCTGCGATAAATCTGGCTATGGAATCTCGCACGATTGTTTCGACTCTCTCACGCTCGTTCAGGCGCTCTACTGACTTTACGCTCTCTTCAAGCAGCACCGTGTAAGGAGGCAGCCCAAGACCTTCGGCTACAAGGTCGGGAAGCCCGCGCGTATCGTGCTCGGGGCGCTCGAAAGATGCGACCATTCGCAGCAGGTCGCCGATTTCCATCTCTGTCGCTGCACGCCCGAAAACATGCATGCCGGTCGGGATCAACCGCTGCTCAATCTCAATGATCTTTTCATAGAGTTCAAGTATGCGGCGCTCACGGTTTTGATTTGCTGACTGATCTCCCATAAAGATATTGCTTGCTGTTTTATTATACCTGTATTCGCACCTGACTGACCGCTGCTGTCACTGCGTTGTAAATCGCAGCATCATCAGCGCGCGGAAGGTAAAGATAACGGCCTCCGAGCGATTCAGCAAGCTTGCTCCCTTCGCCGCCGGAAAGGAATCTTGATTTCGTGTCTATAACGACCGACGTTACGTTTGCCGACTGTAACGCTGCGCCCAGAGCGCGCAACTCTTCGTCGATCTCAGAGCTTCGCGATAAACGCTCCTCCCGTATCTCATCTCGCAGTCTCACATTGGCTCTTCCGTCAGTCAACAGCACCAGCATAGCCTGCGTTGTGCCTCGCAAACGCGCCAGTCGAACTATCTCAAGCGCCTTCACAACAGCAGCGGCAACAGGAGTCCCGCCTCCCGAAGGAAGCGCATCGACAAGTCTTTTTGCAAGCTCGACGCTTCGCGTGGGCGCAAGTAATGTCTCTGCCTCTGTGCGGCGAAAACTTATCAAAGCCACTTTATCGCGATGCAGGTAAGCTTGATGCAGAAGCCTTGCGATTACCCCTTTCGCCTGAGCCATTCGATTCAGCGCCATGCTGCCGCTCGCGTCTACGGCAAAGATGAACAGCACTCCCGCTCTGCTTTTGAATCTCTTGAATCTCAGATCGCTTTTTGTGATCTTAATTTGATTTTCGGAATTCCTGCTGTTGTGGTTCGCAGGATAGACTCCGCTGTTTCGCCTTGCTGCCTGATAGGGTGCAGCCGCTCGGAGCGTTGCATCAATCGCAATCCTTCCCTGACTGGTTCGTTTCGCGCTACTGCCAGCGTATCTCCCGCGCGCCAGATCAATTGCGGCGTTTCTCTTACCGGCAGTATCTCGTCGAATTTTTTGCTCGACGACAGCAAGCACATCTTCCGGCGGCAATGCATCGAGCGCTGCGATTAGCAGGTCTTCGATTGCGCGAGGCATGGTCTCGCGTACGGAATCCGGATCATCAGATTCGTTATTTTCGTTTTCACTCGATTCATCTCGGTTGGTATCGGGTTCTGGTTCATGCTGCTTTTCAGTGACAGGCATCGTAGTGGCGCGCGGCAGCAGGACTAATTGAATCGCTGCGATTATATCTTCATCTTCGACCGAATCACGCCCGCAGAGCGCAGCGTTTGCCTTCGCGGCCCGCGCTGCAAACGCATCAGCTTGATTGCCTTCAACCCCCAGGCTGATCGCCGTTTGCGCTATCCGGCGAATGTCTTCACGTGTCATTTGCACGCTTGACAATCGAGCGCGGGCATCGCGGATTGCAGCTTTCAACGCAGCAGTCCGCGTCGCGTACTCTTTGACAAAGCCGCCGGGGTCTTTTTCAAATCGAATTATGCGATCTATTATTTCGATCAGATCATCTGATGAAACTTCAACAGCGCTATCTACAATTAAGCCAACGCGCGCGCTCAAATGAGCATTTACGTCGCTCTCGATTGAGTTATATGTTCCGATCAATGTGAAGCGGGCAGGAAGTGTAAGGCTAAAGCCTTCGCGTTCGACGCGCACAACTTCTGCATCGAGCGCGACGGCAATCTGGTCGGTAACGCACGGGTCGAGCAGGTTGATGTCATCAGCATAAAGCAGACCCCCGTCAGCTTCTGCGAGCAAACCGGTTGCCGATTTGCGCCTGCCGCTTGCGAGCGTGCGTTCGATGTCGATTCCTCCGAGCAATCGCTCCCTGGTCACATTCACAGGAAGTTCGATGAACCTTTCTACATCTTCAGAAGGAATGATCGCGGTAAACGAGCGAGCAAGCGTGCTTTTGGCAGACCCTGCCGCGCTCGAAATCAAAACGCCTTTGAGGCGTGGGTCAACCCCAAGCAACATCAAAGCGCGCTTCGCAGAATCCATTCCTACTATCGCAGTGAAGGGGTAAAGAGGTTGGAGGTGAGAGGTTTCCTGCACGAATACTTTCTTTACAAGCTTCTGTTATCTAATCGCCGTAGCTTTTTTCACTTCTGCGAAGACCGTCTCGACCGCCAGTTGGATTCGCTGACCCGAGTCAATCTTCTCAAGCGGGTCTTTGCGCAGTCGATGGCGAAGCGACATAATCGCCATGCGCTTCACATCATCAAGCGTAACAAATGCGCGCGACTCTAATGCCGCCAGCGCGCGGGTAGCACGCGCAATAGTCAATTCGCCTCGATGTCCATCAACGTTCAGGGCTACGCACAACTCGGCTATGCTTCGCATAATCGAGCGGTCAATCGTAACGCTCGCGTGCATCTTCTTTGCGCGAACCAGTCGTTGCCTCAATCGCTCCTGAGCCTCGTTAAACTCGGCAATAAACGATTCAGGCTCGCGCTCGAACCGCTCGCGGCGCTCGACTATTTCGACTCGTTCATCCAGATCGTTGATCGTTGTTATTCGCGTATATAGCCCGAAACGGTCAAGCAATTGCGGTCTCAACTCTCCCTCTTCGGGATTGCCTGACCCGACGAGCACAAATCGAGCGGGGTGGCTGACGGATATGCCTTCGCGCTCTACGATGTTTCGCCCGCCTGCCGCCGCGTCTAACAGAACATCTACCAGATGATCATCGAGCAGATTCACTTCGTCTATGTAAAGAAAGCCGCGATTGGCGCGCGCGAGCAATCCCGGCTCGAAGGCTTTCACGCCTTCAATCAGTGCCCGCTCCATGTCGAGCGTGCCGCACACCCTGTCTTCGGTCGCGCCCAGCGGCAGATCAACAACGGGCACAGCGCCGCGCACAATCGGCAATTGCTCCTCTCCTGACAGGCGAGCGGCGCAGTCATCGCATAACGAGGTCAGTTGTTTCGGATCGCATCCATAGAGACACCCCTTTACCTTTGAGATAGATGGAAGCAGATCGGCGAGCGAGCGCACGGCTGTCGATTTACCTGTGCCTCGATGCCCCATGACGATTACGCCACCGATGTTAGGATCAATCACGCTCAACAGAAGCGCGAGTTTCATTTCGCTCTGCCCGACGATGGCCGTGAATGGATAAACGGAACGAGAATTGGTATGCGATTCAGCCGCTCGTTTTCCGGCAGTAGATTTTAGCTTTGCCGTCGCCCGCTTTGGTACAATTTTTTTTCGCATGTCTTAGACAGTCAGGAGTGATTGGGCATCACTCCTGACCACTATAAAGACACGTTTTCTATTCAGTCAACCGGTTATTTATCCTGTGTGATTTCCAACGAGTCGCCTGTTTCGTGGTCTGTGATCTGAAATCGCAGAAAGTCGTGAATAGCAGCAAGGGCTTCGGCGTTTGCAGTAGTAATCATCACCCGGCCACCGCGCTCAATTTCCTGATACTTATAATCGATCTCTGCTTTCATACGAGACATCACAGGCACGCCGGGCGGATTTTTTCCGTGTGTGAACATAGGCTTGCTGAAATCGCCCTCCTTGAACAAACCGGCAATGTGCGAAAGGTGCATTCTGATCTGATCGCGGCTTTCACTGTCTTTTGCATCATTGGCTGATACGTCAATCGCGCCGCCGTCAGCGGTCAGTCGAAAGTGATGCGTGGTCTTTTCGTGGCTGAACCCCATCGCGTGGTCGCCTCGACTGTTCACGCCTGAGTGATGCTGAGCGTGTGCATCGGGGCTATGTTGTTGACACGCCTGGCGCGCGTTAAGGGTGTAAGTCAACGCAAAGATGACTACAAAAGCAGACACAAAATTGATTCTTACTCTCATTCGTTATGCTCCTTCTTTTTCTTTCGAGTAATGTGGGAATGCGCAAGCCGCGAATGACTATGCTCTTTTATGGCAAGCGCTTCGAGTAATCCGGCTCGCTCTGTGCGCGCGCTGTTGTTCAATAGCAGATCCCAGTCTTTCAACAAATCCGTCAGATCGTCGCGAAGATTCGTCAATTGATTCATCTGCGCCTCGACTTCTTCGAGCTTTCTCTCTGCAAGCGAACGCACTTCGCGACACGGTACGCCGCCCTTATCACGAGTCTTTAGAATGCGTGCAAGCTCGTTGAGTGTGAACCCCATGCCGAGTGCGCGCTGTACGAGGCGTACGCGGTCAAGCGCGGATGGTGGGTATTCGCGGTAGCCGTTTCCTGATCGACGCGGTTTGACAAGCAGGCCCTTGCGTTCATAATGCCGCAGCGTCTCTGCGCTCACACCCGCAAGGCGCGCAAGCTCACCCGAACGCAAAAAGCCGTTTTTGTCAGACTCGCTCGTCACACACGGATTATAGACCCTGTAACGTGTTACAGGGTCAAGCACTTTTTTTTCGCGCGATGATTTATCTGGATTCTATTGTCTTGCCGTGATACCCGGAAGACCCGTCGGGCGCAGGCGGCGCGTACTGCGAGGTCTGCGTAACCCCTCGTCCATCTGTCGCTCTAACGATAATTCTGTGCTTGCCCGATTGCGATGCCGTCCATTGTCTATGCCACAACGACCACGTGTAAGGCGACAGCGGTGACTTAATCTCCGCCTGATTCCACGTCTTGCCGCCATCGGTAGAGATTTCGATTTTGCTGATTCCACGATCACCGGCAAACGCAATGCCCGCGATTGTCGCCTCGCTGCTGATCGTATTGTCAGGTGCGTCAATGCGCGACATGGTTTTGTACTCGGCGCGATCATCCCATCCTCGCCGCTGCCAGTAGCCTTTCAGGTCACGATCTATTGCTTCGATGCGCGTGATCCATTTCACATTCTTCATGCCGTAAATTCCCGGCACGATCAACCGCACAGGAAATCCATGTGCTGGCGTTAACGGCTCGCCGTTCATCTCGTACACAAGCAATGTGGAGTCCTGAATTGCACGGTCGAGCGGGATAGAATCCGTGTAATCGTCGCTCGCGCGCAGAACTATATCGACCACGTTTTGCATCAATCCCGCCTGCGCAAGCAGGTCTTTCAATCGCAGTCCTCGCCACAGCGCATTGCCGATTAGATTGCCGCCCACTTCATTGCTGATGCAGGCAAGCGTGGCAAACTGTTCAATCGAGGGCAAAGCTTTTATATCGTCGTAAGTAAAAGTCAGTGGATTATCGACAAGCCCGCCGATTTCAAGTTTCCATCTCTTTGAATCCACCTGCGGATCGAAAGCGTTCTTTGACACTTCATAAAAATCCTTGTTCGGTGTGATTTCGAGGGCCAGATTGTCGATGTTCGGAAAGACGCCGTCGCCGTCGCGCACGCGGCCTGCGCCTGAATTCAACCAGGAACTGAACAGGGACCAGGCTATGTCGTAAACACCGACGGCAAGGACCGCGTACCCGACTCCTCGAACAATTCGGCGGCGGCTAATCAGCCTGTTTTTCTCATCTGCTGTTACGGGCCTTTCAATGTAGAGCTTTGATGTCAAACGCAGCGCTGCGCCATAAACCGCATAGACAATCAACAGTGATATGGACGTAAACAAAACTCCCTGCCGCAGGTAGCGACCGGCCAGTCCTCCTCCCAGAACGGGGATGACTACGAGCAATGTAATTGCCCAGACACAAACCGCAAAGGCTGTAACAGAGATGCGACGCGCAAATATTGAAGGCTGAACCGGCGCAAATCGCAGATAGGCAATCGCAGCAGAGATCAATGCCAGCAGATAGACCACGACGCAGGCGACAAAGGCGAGGTGTTTGGCAAAGGGGCCAAGCATACCGACTGCGATTTCGACTACCCAGATTGGCGCGACCGCAAAGATAAATTGAGCTAACAATTCAGGAATTAGAGGTGAATCGAAGACAAAACGGGCGACGAGGCTTGCAGCGATAGCCGACATCGAAGCCAGCAGCGCGACCTGAAGCCTGACTTCGCTTATAGTCGGTGGCTTTTCGGTCTGATCAATATCGAGCCGCAGTATTTCCATCTCTACTCAGAAATAATTATAGCCGCCTATAAGTATTAATGCAGTAACAGCGACCGATTATTCCATCTGGCAGATCAATAATCTGCGCGTCAGCTAACAGTCTTTCGATGCTATCGCGGATTGCTCCGCAAAGAACTAAATAGTAATCTTTGGTTTGAGCGAAACTTATGGTCGAAATTAAAGACGCACTCATAGAGGACATAAATTCAGCCCCTGCCGCCGAAATAACAGCCAAAAAGCCGCGCGCGATTGCTGATATTTTAACGTTTCAACTGCAAGCTCTACAGACCTTTCATCGCGCAGTGCTTGAAACTGACGAGCCGGAAGCGATTCATAAGATGCGAGTAACAACGCGTAGAGCGCAGGCTGCGCTCGACCTGCTTGAAGGCGAATTGCGCGTTCGCAAGCTGAAGAGGCGACTGCGCGAATGGCGGCAGATGCTTTCGCGCGTCCGCAACTACGATGTATTTCTGATGTTTATTGAAAAAGAGATGATTCGCTCGCGTACCTCATACCGCGCCCAATTAGTGCTTCTGAAGTCAATATTTGAAAAGCGCAGGGCGCATAGAGCAGAGAAAGCCAGAAAGTATTTTGAAAAGATAAAAGTTGACTCCATCTCGTCAAAGCTCGGCCTGACCATCACGCAGCCTGCTATTGGAACCGACGAAGACACAGGCTCGCAGAAAGGCTTCACAATAGATGAGCAAAGAGTCTTCGCGCACGTTGCCGACCGTTTAGAGCAAAGAGTGGCTGAGTTTCAAACACTTGCGGCGCAGGCTCATCCGGCAACCAGAGCAGAAGAACTGCATATGCTTCGTATTGCAGCTAAACGTGTGCGGTATCTTTTAGAGATTATTTCACAGATGGGTTTTGGTGACGCGACGCGCGCGGTGGTGTGGCTCCGTAATGTTCAGGATCGCATAGGCGATTGGCATGACCTTGAATCGCTCGAAGAAGAGATCATCGAGATCGTTTCGCATCGCCAGTTTCTGAAAGAGCACCTTGCAGAAAGCAGTCGAATGCTTCAAGCTGCCGCGCACCTGCAAAAGAAAAAAGAACGGCTGGTCACAAAGCTCTTCCCTGTGCGAGTACCCAGGTCTATAGCTTTGACTTCGCAAAGAATGGAACGAGCGCTCAGACGCAACGCACATCAAACTGCGCCAAAGAATGATAATCAATAGCCCGCAGCTCTAGCCGCGCAACTCTTCGAGCGCCCTTACGACGAAGGGCCGAGTCATCTGCTTACGCCAGCCCATCACAAAATCCGTGTTGTCCAGCGGTCGCGCTTTGATGTAGCAAGCCTCAGCCGCGGCTTGAATGCGATCTTTATCCAGTGGCTGGCCTATCAAATGTTGTTCGGCTTCCTGCACGCGAACAGGAGCGGGAGCCACGCCGCCTAAAATCAGCTTCGCATCGCGCACGGTTCCATCTGCCGCCATATCGAGCGCAGCCGCAACGCCAAGCACAGGAAAATCGAACGCGCCGCGACGGCGCAGCTTTTTATAAACAGCGCGCGTCGAAGTTTGCGGAGGCAGTTGAATCTCTGTCATCAACTCGCCCGGTCGTTTGTGCAGGTAATCGATTCCGTCGTTGTTATACAGACCTTCTGCGTCAACCCATCGATCACTGACCGAAGATACAAGCCGCACGCGCGCGCCGAGCGCGACCATCAGTGGCGCGAGGTCTGATGATTGGACGGCCCAGCATTTCGTGCTTGATGGCGCGACCCAGCAGATGTCGCCGTCTTTCTTCATGCAGAAGTCGATGCCTTTGCGCCACTCGTAATTCTGATCGTAATAATTGCATCGCGTGTCGAGCAGGAGGTTGCCGCCAATGGTTCCCATGTTGCGCAGGATAGGAGTTGAGATCAATCGCGCTGCGTTTCCGACGACAGGGTAATCACGCTGAATCATTGGATGCTCGCAGATCTGCGTGAGCGAGACTGACGCGCCTATCGTCATTCCCTTTTCCCCGTCGCCGGTTATTGCGTGTAGCTCGCGCAATCTGGTGATTGAGATGACGGTCTTCGGCGTCTGCTGCCGCCGTTTCATATTCGGGTACAGGTCTGTGCCGCCCGCAACAAACATCGCATCCGGCCCGGCGTCGGCCATCATCTTTATCGCGTCAGAAATCTTTTTCGGCACGCGATAATCGAATTTAGGAAGTCGCATCATAACAGTTAATTACTTTCCAATTCGTTGAATCAAAATCCGGCAGCGCTTCTACTCATTCGCCGATTTCAACCTTGTTGTATACATCTGCCAATTTCAGGTGGCATTCTATAGACGGCAAGTAAATCGAATGATCAAGACTGTTTGCTTCCGTCAGCAGCCATTCGTTATCGGATTGACGGATGTAGTGCTCGACGTGACTCTTGTCCTGCGCGACCAGCAAGTACTCAACCAGCGAACCGATTCTTCGGTATCGCGTAAACTTTTCGCCTCTGTCATACGCCTCAGTCGACTTTGAAAGCACCTCGATTATTAAAGCCGGGTTGAGCAAGTTATCCATGTCATCATCTTCATCATCGCGAAACCGGGCTTTATCGCACAATGCAATCACGTCCGGGTAGGCATACAGCCCGCGCTCGCGGAGATCGACACGCATATCGCTTGAATATACTTTGCACGGTCGATCTCGCAATTGGTTGTTAAGCCGAGTGACAATATTCACTACGATAAGATTATGCTTTTCGCTCGCGCCAACCATCGCAAAGATTTCGCCATCCAAGTATTCGCTTCTGTACTCGGCTTCACGTTCCAAAGTCAGATATTCTTCCGGAGTGAATCGCTGTTTAGGTTTCGAAGCCATAAAGCTCTCCGTTCTAATCCCTGACATGAACAGCCGCGCGCGGCATCTCTTTGCCGTCGCCGCCTTCTTTTGGCGTCGGCACTTTGACAGGCGCGGGCCATTCGACTTCGGGAATACTTTTCGGGCCGAAGCGACCTTCTTTCCCCTGCGCTTTCGCCCTCAGCGCGGCCAGCACCTTGTCGGGCATGGCGGGCACTTCGTCAATGCGAACTCCGACCGCATCGTAAATCGCATTAACGACGGCGGGCGGAACCGGCAGCAGCGGCCCCTGCCCTACCTCTTTTGCGCCGAACGGCCCGTTCGGGTCAGGGTCTTCGATCAGATAGGTCTTAACGTCGCACATCTCAAGCGTGGTTGGACTCTTGTATTCCAACATCGAAGGGAACTTGTGCACGACGTTGCGATTCGCGCGATAGCTCATCTCTTCCATCAACGCTTCGCCCAGTCCCATATAGACGCTGCCTTCGACCTGTCCCATCACAAGAACGGGGTTGATTGACCGGCCTATGTCGTGTCCTATCCAAACGCGCTCGACCGTGACTATTCCCGTTTCAGGGTCAACATCGACTTCTGCTATCGCGGCAGAGTAGCTGTATGCAGCCGAAGGCCCCACGCCCGCGCCTTTGAACCGACCGGCAGAGCGCGGCGGAGAGTAAGAGCCGACAGTTCCGATTGTGCCGTATTTGGATTCGGCAAGCTGAACGGCCTCGGCGAAAGTGACGCCGACTTCGGGATTTTCGACATCGAAGGCGCGGCGGTCTGCAAATGATATGTTTTCAATCGGCACGCTGAGCTTTTCAGCAACAGCGATGGTTAACAGCTCGCGTGCGCGTTCAGCCGCCTGTAGCGCGGCATTGCCAGTCATAAGCGTGACGCGGCTCGAATAACTTCCGAGATCAACGGGCGTCAGATCTGTGTCTGCTGTAACGACTCGAATATCGAACGGGTCGATGCCCAGAACTTCGGCGACTATGTAAGCCAGTATCGAATCCGACCCCTGGCCGATGTCAGTCGATCCGCACATCACGCACACGCCGCCCTGCCGATCCAGGCGAAGCTGCACGCCGGAATGCGGCATGTTGTTCCAGTATATCGGCAAGCCTGCGCCGCACAGGTAAGAGCTGCACGCTATGCCTATGCCTTTGCCGTATGGAAGCTTACGATATTTATTCTTCCAGTCAGAAGCCTCGACTATCTTGTCAATACACGCGCCCAACCCCATGCTCCCGATGCGAAGATAGTTCGCCGTCAGCGAGTTGGCGGGCGCAAGATGCCGCCTGCGAATATCGACAGGGTCAAGGCCAAGCTCTTCTGCAAATTTATCGAGTTGGACTTCGAGCGCAAACCGAGGCTGCGGCGTACCGTGTCCTCGCTTTGGCCCGCAAGGAGGTTTGTTTGTGAAGACTCGCAGCCCTTCAAATTTGTAACGCGGCACATCATAGGTGACTGTTTGAAGCGCGCCCGTGTAGAAAGTGCTCGCAACGCCATAGCTGCCGTATGCCCCGCCATCAAGTAGCGAGCGAAAATGCATTGCAGTAATTGCGCCGTCGCGTTTCACGCCCGTCTTCACCCACATCAGGACCGGATGTCGTCCGCGATGGCAGTAGAAGACTTCTTCGCGAGTCAGAGTTATTTTGACCGGGCGGCCCGTAATCATCGAAAGCTTTGCGACGGCTACTTCGTGATTGAAGGGGTCGCTTTTGCCGCCGAATCCTCCGCCGTTCGGAGTAGCGATAACGCGAATATGGCTCGCCTTCAGTTCCAGCACTTTCGCGAGCGCGCGATGAACATAATGCGGCGTCTGCGTCGAACTCCAAAGCGTCAGTTTTTCGTCCGTGTCGAAATGCGCAACTGCCGCGTGCTGTTCCAGTGGAAGATGCGTATTGCCTTCGTAAAAGAAAACGTCTTCGCGTATGAGGTCGGCTTCGGCGAACCCCTGTTGCATATCGCCGAATTCGAGTGAGACTTTTTTGTGAACGTTGCCGCCGTCGCCGTACTCGTGGATGCGCGGCTCGTCAATATAAACGCCTTCCTCGATTGAACTGACGGTCTTTAAACGTTCGTAGCTGACTTCGATCAGATTCATAGCATCGAAGGCTGTGTCTTCGTCTATCGCAGCGATTGCGGCAACAGGGTCGCCGATGAAGCGAACTTTGTCTATCGCCAGAGTATGCTCGTCCTGGCTTACAGGCAGTATGCCGTACGGTATCGGCAGGTCTTTGCCCGTTATAATCGCGACGACGCCGGGCAGCGCAGCGGCTCGCGACACATCGACGCTCTTGACGAGAGCGTGCGGAACAGGGCTGCGCAGTAGTTTCGCAAACAACATTCTAGGCAGAATGATGTCGTCGGCGAATCGAGTCTGGCCCGTGCATTTTGCCCGCGCGTCTACTTTGCGAAAGGGCTTGCCAACGACATTTTTCGGCTTTCCATTATTGCCGTTATTCATAGCCATAAATTATCTCTCTGGCAGGTTCAGCCTCTTCGCCGCGCATGCGGGCAGCGGCCAGTTCGACCGCCTCATAAATCTTGATATAGCCTGTGCAGCGGCACAGATTCCCGGCGAGCGCCTCCTGAATTTCTTCGCGCGAAGGCTGCGGATTTTTCTCAAGCAGTTCTTTCGCAGTCAGCAGAAAACCCGGCGTGCAATACCCGCACTGAGCAGCGCCTAAATCGGCGAAGGTTTCCTGTAGCGGATGAAGTTTGCTGCCTTCGGCCATGCCTTCGATAGATGTTATCTGGCGGCCTTCGATGTCGAGTCCGAGTACGAGACACGAGAGCATCGGCTGATCGTCTATCAACACCGTGCAGACGCCGCATTCGCCAAGCTCGCAGCCATGTTTGGTTCCTGTCAATGCGAGGTCTTCACGCAGGACTTCGAGCAATGTCTTATGGGGCGCGAAGGCGACTTCCATCTCTTCGCCGTTTAAGATAAAACGCAGATGCGCTTTTTGCTTTTTTCTTGGTGGCATAAATTCGATCTATGAGGGCGCTGAAATTACCATGCGATTTCTGAAAATTATCAGTTCTTAAATAGAAAGATTACATCAAAAATCGGATAAATCCCAACCGAGCAGAGAGCGAGTATTGAAATGATTCCCGAAGGGGATGAATGCAATAGCCGTGGGCATCGCCCACAGTATCATCAGGGTCTGTATGTATGCCTGAAGCTACCGTGGGTTTCACTCACGGCTATTGAATTTCGCCCTTTCAGGGCTGTACTGCCCTTTCAAAGCATGCCGTTGCGATTAATTAACCTTCTTCTTTTCAGGCAGCTTTCGCGGTTCGTAGTAAGGCTTGCCTTTAAGCTTCTGAACCTCTTTCATGAAGGTCGTGTTGTAATCGCGCTCGGAATCAGAAAGCGCCCACGCCTGGCGTTTGTAGTTCCAGTTGTCGGGCGCAAGCCGCTGTGCTTCCTTGAAATGAGGGATCGCATCCGCGCCATGGCCCTGCTTATAAAGATATTCGCCGAGCGTGAATTCCGCATCTGCCATCGCTCGATCAGGGTCCTGCGGCTTCATCCTGTCTCTCAACTCTTTTTCGCTCAACGCAAACTGGCTATGCTCGCCGTTTGCGACCCAATCGCGTATCGCATCGAGGTACGGCTCTGCGTCAATGCCGTGCATGCCTTTGTATCGGTTGTCCACGTAAGCGACTTCGTTCGGACGAACGATGCGCCCGCGTTCGTCGATCCAGACGGCGGTCGGCACATTCACCATATTGTATATCTGCGTGACGATATGTTTATCGTCAATCAGGACTGTGTATTCGGGTTTTGCTGCGGTGATCCACGGAGCGGCGTCTTTTAGTCCGCCTGTGTCTTCGGCGATGGAAACGATCTCGAAATTTTTACCCTTGAGTTCGCTATAGAGCTTTTGCCATCCTGGCAAATCAAACCTGCAACCTCACCACGATGCCCACGTCAGCAGCAGCACTTTCTTCCCACGATAATCCGCAAGCGAATGCTGTTTGCCGTTCGCATCCATCAGCGCGAAATCAGGCGCATCGAGCGATTCCAGATGCGCGTTCTGCGCGTCGGGTCGCGGGCCGAAATGCCATACGCGGTGTTTGTCATCCATAGCAACCGGCTGTTTTACCAGACGCGCGAATTCGCTGAGGTTGAACAACCCTTTTTTAGATATGAATTCGCCCTTTCTGGCTTTGGGAAGCGGGAAACATAGTTGATCGCGACAAACGCCCTGCGGCTTGACGATGAACTTTGTCGCGCGCTTCAAATCTTTCATCGTCACCCACAGGTCTTTTGACGCTTCGGCAGGCGCGCTGACTTCGGTCGCCACGCCGTCATAGATGACGACGCGCCGAACCTGATCGGCAGCCATCAACTTTGTGGCGGCCAGCAGGCAGACTATCATCGCCCACATCGATAGTTTGATCATAGACGGTTTTCTCCTTTTGATTATAAGTACGCAGAAGCGCGATTTTCGGATTATGAATACTTCCGCTTGCCTTCTCGATCAACTGCGACGCGAATATTAACAGCATTGGGGTTAAACTGAAAAAGGCTGGTCGCAATAAACAACCAGCCTCTTTCAGCAAATCTCCAACCCTTGAATTTCTAAACCGTTGAAATACTCAATCCCTGCTATCTTGTCCCTGTCGATGTCGGTCGCGCGGCCTTGCATACCGCAAGACGGCCTTCGACCGCATCCCAATCGATGTTCGAGAAGAACGCTTCGATATACCTGGGCCGGTCTGCGGGCTTGTAGTCGAGCAGAAAAGCGTGCTCCCATACGTCCATTACAAGCACAGGATTAAAACCGGCGACGTTACCAATTTCGTGCAGTGTGATCCAGTGATTCGACAGATTTCCATTCGCGGGGTCTTCGTTGCAGATCGCCCAGCCCACGCCGCGCATCTTTCCGATGCTCGTGAAATCGGTCTTCCATATATCGTAACTGCCAAAGCTCGCTTCGGTCGCTTTGAAGAATGAGCTGTTGCGGTCGGGGTCGCCCGCTCCGACTGCCTTCATGTTGCCAAAGTAATACTCGTGCAGGACCATTCCGTTATACTCGAAGCCGAGCCGTCGAGTCAGTTCTGAATAAGCAGGCATCTCTTCGTGATCCACCTGCCCATCCTTCAATATTTCTGTGATCTTTTCCGTCAGATTGTTTGTCTCTTTCACGTAGCCTTCATACAGCTTGAAGTGCATCTCAAGGGTTTTATCAGAGATTCCATTGAGACCACTCAGGTTGAACTGTTTTGCCTGGTAAGATCTTTTAACCATTAACTAGCCTCCTTTTGATTGCTCATTCGATTTGCCTGCGCGCTCGTTATAGCTCAGTAGCATTAAAGCAATAATCGGTTATCAATGCGCGCGCTGTTATTCTCTTGCGATTGACTTGCCAAACATCGCGCGGCAAGTCGAAATGTCTGTTCTAAAATGAAAAAGGGAGCCTTTCGACTCCCTTCTAAATCCTCACAACCTGCCAACCTCTCCGCCACGCCTCGTAATATAATATTATTCAATAATCGAGCGCGCGAGTTTGTGGACGCTTGTGAGTGTTCGATCAATTTCCGAACTCGCTTTGTTCTATATCAAGCGTCGTGCCAATTGCGAGAGGTTCAAGTTCATCAGGAAAATCACCGGATAATTCGCTTGAAGTCAAAGCCTGCGTCCGCAATGCTTACAGCAAAAGCATTCAACTGTACTACTTCAAGGCGATCAAGGGGCGAGCATCATTGGGTAGCCGGAATCCATTGTCTCGTCATGTAATCGCTCAAGGTCAAAGCAACCATTATGATCAGCCAGACGAACCCTGCTGCGACAAAGACCATTGTCAATCGTGAGCTGTAGCGGACATGCATAAAGTAGAGCACGACAAGCAATCCTTTAATGACGGCAATAGTCAGTGCAACGACGGCATTCCATTGCTTCAGGTCGTAATTAGCAACCCAGACCGTCAGCGCCGTCAGTATCATCAGCGCAATAAAGATTGTGAAATAGAGTTTTCTCGAAACTACGTGTTCAGACATAACTTCGCCTTTCAGTGATGTATGTGCGCGCCGAGCAGATAAAGCAACGGGAAAAGGAATATCCATACGATGTCAACAAAGTGCCAGTACAGACCTGAAATTTCGACAGGCGTGTGATATTCGGGCGTGAATCGCCCGCGCGCGCTCATCCACACGAGCACGGCCATGATTCCCAGTCCGATTATCATGTGCAGCGCGTGAACTCCTGTCATCGCAAAATAGATCCAGTAAAACATCTGCACATGATTCGGGTCTCCGGGCAGCGGTTCGCCGTTGGCCTCGACCCACTGGAATCCCAATCCCGGTATATGATGAGTCACGTATTTTTCGTGATACTCGAACCCTTTGACCACAAGAAACGTCGCGCCCAGAACCATTGTGAGCAGAAGACAAAGGATCAGCCATTTGCGATTGCCGACCTGCGAATAGTAAACGGCCAGTGCCATAGTCAAACTGCTTACGATCAATACGACTGTGTTGACCGCACCCAGTTTCCAGTTGAGGTGCGCGCTCGCGTAGGCGAAATCCGCTCCGTAACTCCTACGGAAAAGAATGTAGGCAAGGAACATCCCGCCAAAGAACATGATTTCAGTGATAAGGAAAGCCCACATTCCAAGCGTGCCCGCCTCCTTCTGCTGCTCCATGTTATCGAAGTGATGGGCCAGCCCGTAATGACTTGAAGTATGACTATCAGCCAACTCTTATATCCTCCAAAGAGAATTTTGAATTCGGAATTTCGCTATTCATAGTTCAAGGTTCTCTTCCTTCGGTCTGGGGTTGCCGATGAACTCGGCATCCTCTCTCGGCCTGAACTCGTAAGCCTCCCACGTCACGACCGGAGTCACGGTGAAATTTTCGGTCGGCGGCGGCGACGAGGTCATCCACTCAAGCCCGAATGCGCCCCAGGGGTTTGCCGGAGCAATCGGCCCGTAACGCATGGACCACAGTAAATAGATCATCGGTATCAGATAGCCAAGTCCCAGAATGGAAGCGCCTGCCGAGCTCATAACGTTCAGCACCTGATAAGACTCCGGGTAGGCGTGGTAGCGGCGCGGCATTCCCATGTAGCCGAGCAAAAACTGCGGAAAGAACGTCAGGTTGAACCCGACGAATACGACCAGTGCCCCAAATCTGGCCCACGCTTCCGGGTACATTCGGCCAGTTATCTTAGGCCACCAGAAATGCAGTCCGCCGAGATACCCCATTATCGTCCCGCCAACCATGATGTAGTGAAAATGCGCGACGACGAAGTAAGTATCGTGCACATGAACGTCTACGCCGAGCGCTGCCAGAAACAGTCCCGTCATACCGCCGATGATGAAAAACCCTATAAAGCCGAACGCATACAGCATCGGCGTGTTATAAGAGATGGAGGATTTGTACAACGTCGCCGACCAGTTGAAGACTTTGACAGCCGATGGAACCGCGACCGCATAGCTCAGAAACGAAAAGACCATTCCGGCATAAACCGACTGCGTACTGACAAACAGGTGATGCCCCCATACCAGAAAGCCGAACACGGCGATGGCAAGGCTGGCAAAGGCCACGAACTTGTAGCCGAAAATATTTTTCCTTGACATGTTCGCGATCAGTTCGCTGATTACGCCCATCGCTGGCAGCACCATGATGTAGACAGCCGGATGCGAATAGAACCAGAACAGATGCTGAAACAAGACAGGGTCGCCGCCAAGAGCCGGGTCGAATATCCCTATGTGCGCGATTCGTTCAAGCGCCAGCAGCAAAATCGTGATGGCGATGACCGGCGTGCCAAGAATCATTATCAGGCTGGTCGCGTATTGCGCCCAGATGAACAGCGGCAGTCGAAACCAACGAAGCCCCGGCGCGCGCATCGTGTGAATGGTTACAATGAAGTTCAACCCCGTCAGTATTGACGAAAATCCCGTGATGAAAACGCCTATGCCGGTCAGCAACACGTTGCTGTTCGAGTAGGTCGAGCTATAAGGCGTGTAAAACGTCCAGCCAGTGTCTACGCCTCCCGTTATGATCGCAAGTAACGTGAACAGCGCGCCGAGGTTGTAGATGTACCAGCTCAACAGGTTGAGCTTTGGAAAGGCCAGGTCTTTAGCCCCGATCATCAACGGCACGAGAAAGTTTCCAAGCACTGCCGGTATTGACGGTATCAGGAAAAAGAAGACCATCACCACGCCGTGCATGGTGAAGAGGCGGTTGTACATATCCGCTTTTACAAAGTCTCCCTGCGGTGTCAGCAATTCAAGGCGAATCATCACGGCGAATACGCCGCCTAAAAAAAAGAAGAAAGTGACCGACGCAAGATAGAGCAGCGCTATGCGTTTATGGTCTACCGTTAGCAACCACGACTTCACGCCGTATGCCACGTTGATGTAATGAGTGCGAGGTGGTACGACTTCGGCTACTGTGCTCATAATTCTAATTACCTGTTATTGAGTCGGCCTCTGCGGCGGCGGATTGCTCATCGGGTTTGCCTGTCCGCCGGAAGGCGATTGCGAGCTTCCGCCGTCGGTTCCCTGCTGGCCTAACGACCTGACGTAAGCGATAAGCTGCAACAACTGCTCTTCGCTCACAAGCCCCTGAAAGGTCGGCATGATCGACTGGTAACCTGCAACGACCTTCGCTTTGGGATTAAGAATCGATTCGCGGATATAGCTTTCGTCCGCGACAACTCGTTGCCCGTCCTGCAACTGAACCTGTGAGCCAGCCAATGCATCAAGCTTCGGCCCGCGCCCCTGCCCGTCGCTGCGATGGCAGGTGTTGCAGGCAAGGTCCTGAAACAGCTTCTGGCCCGTCTGCGCGAGCGACCCTTCGCCAGCGCCGCCGCTCAGCCATGCCTGATAATCGGAAGGCTCCATGACGTTAACAAAGCCGATCATCCCTGAATGGCTCGTGCCGCAATACTCTGCGCAGAACAATTGATACCGGCCCGGCTTGGTCGGCTCGAACCAAATGGTGCTGTACTTACCCGGCACAACGTCCATCTTGACGCGAAACGCGGGAACAAAGAAGCTGTGAATCACATCTTCGGTCGTCATAGTCAGCTTCACTTTTCGACCATAGGGTATATGCAACTCGTTGATCTCGCGCTGGCCGTCGAGGTGCTGGAATTTCCACATCCACTGTTTGCCGACTACATAAATATCGAGCGCTTCGTCGGGCGCTCGATACATTGAATAATAGATGCTCGCCCCCCACACGAATATACCCATCGAGATAATGAAGGGGATCACAGTCCAGGTGATTTCAAGCCTCATCGCGGGCCTGATCGGGCGCGGAATCTCATCTTCATCACGCCTGCGATACTTAATGGCGAAATATAGTATCGTCAGCGTGATGCCGACGCCAAAGCCGATTGTAAGCACCCACAAGAAGCCATAAAGGGTGTCAACACTCTCTGCAAAAGTAGATGCCTGCTCCGGTGAAAACGGCACGCTTACCTGCATATTCTAAATAGCTCCTTCAGCTTCGCGCTTGTGTGCTGTGTTTTTGCGACGCAGCAAAAGAAGAAACGCTATCATACCTACAACCGTAACCACCCCGCCGAGCCTTATCATATTGACGACAACGGGTCCGTACTTGCCTGATGCCGGGTCATAATGAAAGCAGTAAAGAATCACCTTGTCTATGGGCGAACCGATCTTGTTTTCTGATGCTTCGATAAGGCCGAGCCGCAGGTCTGTTGCCGAATACTCGATGCCGTAAAAATAACGCGCAAGCTTGCCCTGCGGAGTCGCGATCATGATGCCGGAGGCGTGCGCGAACTGGTTAGTCCTGGCGTCATAGTTGTAATGAAATCCCACGGCTTCGGTCAGCCGGTCAATCTGCGCCTGATCGCCCGTCAAAAAATGCCACCCATCTTCCGCGCCCGGTCGTTTGTACCAGTCTATGTAGGTCTTCTTCTTTTCGCTTGCAAGCTGGGCAGTCTCGCGCGGGTCAAAGCTGACGGTCACAACATTAAACTCTTTGCCGATGTCGAAGGCTGAAAGAGTCTTCAGGCTGCTCGTCAGCCCGTTCAACACCTGATTGCAGAGTTGCGGGCAGCTATAGTACACAAGCGAAATCATGACGGGCTTCGAGCCAAAGTAATCCCCCAGCTTCACATCCTGCCCGCTCTCATCGCGCAGCGTTATATCGAGCGGCAACTGCTCGTTGAGGCGCTGGTCAATGCCGACATTTTCAAGCATACGAGGCTTGCCGCTCGACGGCGGCACCGCCTGTGGCGGGCCTGTTGCCTCCCAGTTGCCCTGTCCACAAACAGGCAGACAAACGACAGAAAGCAGAAAGCATAAGGCAAGAATAAAATTCATCCGCCTGATTGCCTTTCCGCCTGTTAATAATCCAGTCATAACTTCATGCTTCCTATGTTACTTATGCTCGGGACCTGCCGTTGCAGCGGCGGCCTTCTGATCCGGCGTTGCGCTCGATTGCGCATCGCTTGCCTTGCCGCTGTCAACATTCTGCGTTCCCTGCGGCCTTGATTTGAGCAAACCTTTTTCGAGGACGAGCCGCTTGGCGTCTTCGATTGGCAGACCGACAACGCCTTTCTGTTGGTCAATCCAGGTGTAATTATTAAGCGTCTGATCCTCTTCCACCCTCAATAGCTTCATCTCTTCGAGCGGGTGATCGCGCTTCAAATCCGGCGATTCGTTCTTTTTCAACTGCTCGTCGCTTTTGGGCGCGAGTTGAAGTCGAGGCTCCGGCGGAATCTCGCTGCGTTCGGCTGCAAGCGGCGACTTTTTCCCTCCGGTTTTCTGCTCGCGTCTTTCAAAGGTGTTGAACAGCGCGATCATCAGCAGAGCGACGACGCCCGTGGCCACCAGAAGCCAGAATATAAACAACGCGACCGGTTTAATCTGCACATCGTTTGTTTCATGGCGAGCGTCAGGATTCTCTATATCCATGTCGCGCTCATGGTGATGATCGATATTATCGTCATTCATGCAAAACCTCGCTTCTCAATGGCCTGCGCTGTGGCTCAATGCATCCTGTAGGTACGGGTCCTGAATCGGCACAAGCGGTCTGGTCTTTAATTGACCCGCGAAATACCAGAGCCACACGCCGCCAATCCCCACGGGCATTATCAGGTCCATCCAGGAGATCGTGAAATAGCCTTCGTGAAACTCAGGCCCTGTCAACCAGTACAGATCGACATAGCGCATCACGATTATCAGGATTGCAACCATCGAAATAGTGCGCGCGTTCCGTTTCAGGTCTCTCGACAGCAACAATACAAACGGCAGCGCGAAATGCAGCAACACCAGAGCAAGCCCTATGTACTGCCACGACGAATGCAGCCTGCGCGTGTACCATGTGACCTCTTCGGGGATATTGCCCGACCAGATAATCAGGAATTGCGAAAACGAGAAGTATGCCCACAACATCAAAAATGCCAGCATCAACTTGCCTAAGTCATGCAGGTGTCGGGGCTGTATGACCTCTGACATCGGCTTGTAATTCGACAGCGCGACGATAACCGTTATCGTAAAAGCCATCGCAGATAACCCCTGCCCGCCCATAAACAGTATGCCGAAGATGGTCGAAAACCACTTTGGATCAAGTGACATCACCCAATCAATCGAAGCGAACGTTACGGTCAATCCATACAAGACGAGGCCGGGTCCGCTCAATCCCTGAAGCTTTCTGGTGAGGTCCCGCTCGCCCGTCGTATCCTGCTGGCGCGACCACTTGTTCAGTAAATAACTGATCCCAATCCATACCGCGAAGTAAAAGATCGCGCGCCCGATGAAGAACGGCGTGTTCAGATAAAAATGCTTATGCTGCAACACGGGGCTTGCGTCAACGGCAGCCCGATCAGCCCATTCATAAATGAACGGTATGCCTAAAACAACAGGCACGAACAGGGCGGCAAGGATTGGAAACGTGCGCGTCGCGGCTTCAAGCACGCGGCGAATCACGATTCCCCACGCGCCGCCCGACATATGCTGTAGCATCAGAATGGCGAAGCACCCCAGGACTATGCCGATCCAGAAAATGAATGCGAGCAGGTAAGAGCGGAAAAATTGCGGAGCGTTGAATATCGCGCCTATCCCGCATAACGCCAGACCCGCGATGCCGACGATGAGCGCGCGCGATCTGAAACGGTCTAATTCGGGGGGAGCTTTATCGTCTATCTCGATCATTTATTATGCTCTCCTTCGGTGTGCTCTCCCTTTTGTTCGGTCGCGCCGATCCTGTCGCGGTTGCCGGGCGGCACGTCATCGACCGTTCCCTGTCGGCTCTGTTGCAGAGCGCGGATGTAAGCGATGATCTTCCAGCGGTCTTCCGGCGGAACCTGCGCCGAATAATCCGGCATTGCTCCGAACCCGTTCGTTATCACGTCGAAGAAATAGCCTACGGGTGCCTGCCTCAGCCGGTCATCGTGATAAGAAGGCGGCCTGCGATAGCCCCTGCGCACGATCATTCCAAGCCCATCGCCCGTCCGGCCATGACAGACCGAACAATAGACGTTAAACCGTTCCTGCCCACGGTCGAGCGCCTGCGCATCAATCGGAAAAGGAAAGGTGTTGACGAATCCCTGATACTGCGCCGTAACGCTCGCGTTCTGACTCGGAGTCGCGGCAACGCCCTGATCTGCCAGCGTAGATACTGCCGCCTCTCCGCCCGACGCGGTCTTTCCAGTGAAAAACGGCGCGTCTTCTCTCAATTGATTGCGCGCAACGGTGCCTTCGGGCAACGGGCGTGACGCGCGGCCATCGGCAAAAAACGCGCTTTTGTCTAACGGCTCATACCGGGGCTGATCGTGCATATCCTGTCGGCATCCGGTAATACAGAAGGCAGAAATCGGAAGGCAGAAGGCAAGCACTAAACTGCGCATCTTTTTTAGATTGACTATACGGCTTCTGAATTCAGATTTCTGCCTTTTGCCTTCTTTAATACTCGACATCGGTCACCTCGCTCGGTCCAAGGCTCAGCAGGAATGCGCGCGTCGCTTCCGTGTCGAACCTGGGGTCTTTGGCTTCGATGCAGAGGAAGAAGTGATTTCGGCTTGCAAGCTCGAATCGTTCGACGTTAAAGACCGGATGATAGGGTTGAGGCAACCCGTTAAGCGCAAGCATTCCGAAGACAGCCGCAAACGCCGCCACCAGTATCGTGCATTCAAAAGTCACGGGGATGAACGCTGGCCAACTGTTGAGCGGTCGCCCGCCGATGTTCAACGGATAAGCGATTGCAGACGCCCAGTAACACAACGAGAACCCGCCGACGCAGCCGACTATTCCGCCGATCAGCACGAGCAGCGGAAGGCGGTTCCGATGAAAGCCGATTGCTTCGCTCAACTCTTCAACCGGATACGGGCTGTATGCGTCCATGCTTCGATAGCCTTCTTCGTAAGCGCTGCGGGCTGCTTTTACCGCCTGAGTCGGGTCTTCAAATTCGGCCATCAAGCCGTAAAGTTTATGTTCTGTTCTGGTATGCATCTTCGTTTACCTCACGGCTGATCTAAGCTTCATTCGGCCCCGGCTCTTTGACCTTCGATTGCGGCAGAATCGTCCTTATCTCGAAGATCGAAATCATCGGCAGGAATCGAATGAACAGAAACAACAGGCTGAAAAATAGCCCTATCGTGCCTATGAACATCGACCAGTCCCACTTCGTCGCCTGATACATTCCCCATGACGAAGGCAGGAAATCCCTGTGCAGGCTCGTCACGATGATGACGAATCGTTCAAGCCACATGCCTACGCCCACAACGAGCGAAACGATGAAGAGCAAGGGTATGCTGTGGCGCGCGCGCCTTGACCACAACACCTGCGGGATGACTATGTTGCAGAGAATCAAAGCCCAGTAGGTGCCAGCGTAAGGCCCTGTCATGCGATTGTGCATCATGAATTCTTCAAACGTGTTCGCGCTGTACCACGCCATGAAGGTTTCCATCATGTAGCCGTAGCCTACGATCAGACCTGTGGCGAGCATGATCTTCGCCATGTTGCGCAGATGGCGGAGCGTGATGAAATCTTCCAATCCGTAAAATTTTCTGAGCGGGATCGCCAGCGTCAGCACCATCGCAAATCCCGCATAAATCGCGCCCGCGACGAAGTAAGGCGGAAATATCGTCGCGTGCCAGCCCGGCAACTGCGCCACCGCGAAATCGAAGCTGACCACTGTGTGCACAGATATGACAAGCGGCGTCGCAAGCCCGGCCAGCAACAGGTAAGTCGTCTCGTACCGATGCCAGTGACGAGCCGAACCTCGCCAGCCCATAGCGAATAATCCGTATATCCACTTTGCCACGGGCTTTCGCGCCTTATCGCGTAATGTGGCAAAATCCGGGATCAATCCTACGAACCAGAACAGCGCAGATACGGTCGCATATGTCGAAACGGCGAACACGTCCCACACCAGCGGGCTGCGGAACTGAGGCCACATCCCCATCGAGTTCGGGTACGGCAGCAACCAGTACGCAAGCCACGGTCGCCCCGTGTGAAGCAGCGGAAACAATCCTGCGCACGCGACTGCAAACAAGGTCATCGCTTCGGCGAACCGGTTGATCGAAGTGCGCCACTCCTGCCTGAGCAGCAGCAGTATCGCTGAAATCAACGTCCCCGCGTGCCCGATGCCTATCCACCATACAAAGTTGATAATGTCCCACGCCCAGCCGACAGGTATGTTGTTCCCCCAGACGCCAATGCCCGTAAGGACCACGTGCCCGATGGTGTAAAAACATACCATCGCAAGCGTAAATGAGATGGCAGCGCCGATAAACCACCCGCGCGGCGTTCGGCGGCGTAGCGCGATGTTGGCAATCTTGTCCGTGACCGACCCGAATGTTTGCCCCGGCCCAATCACGGCAGGAGGTGTTATGGTCAAATCAGACGACGAAGTTTCGATTGAATCGTCCTGCATAATCCTATGCCTTCTCCAATTCGGGATTGGGATTCTTGACCACCGCCAGATATGTGGTTCGCGGTTTGGTGTTCAGTTCAGCAAGCAAATCGTAATTGCGCTCCTCTTTTTTGAGCTTGGAAACGCGGCTCGTCGGATCGTTTTTATCGCCGAAGACAATCGCTTCGGTCGGGCAAACAGCCGCGCACGCCGTTACTATCTCGCCATCGCGCACACGACGATCTTCTTTTTCCGAATCGATCTTCGCGCGCTGGATTCGCTGGACGCAGTAGGTGCATTTTTCCATCACGCCGCGCGAGCGCACCGATACATCGGGGTTGCGCTGCATCTTCAGCGTCTCTGTATAAAAATCCTGATAGAGCAGGAAATTGAAGCGGCGAACTTTATACGGGCAGTTGTTCGAGCAATACCTTGTGCCGACGCAGCGGTTATATACCATGTCGTTAAGCCCTTCGGCGCTGTGTGTTGTCGCCGCGACGGGGCATACGATTTCGCAGGGCGCTTGCTCGCACTGCTGGCACAGGACTGGCTGGAAGTATGTTTCGGGATTTCGCTCGTCGCCCTTGTAATAGCTGTCAACGCGAAGCCATTGCATCTCGCGGCTTCGCAGTACCTGCTCTTTGCCGACGACTGGAATGTTGTTTTCGGCCTGACAGGCAACAACGCACGCGCTACAGCCTGTGCAGGCATTCATATCAATCGCCATGCTCCACGCATACCCTTTGCTGTAATCATAAGGCGGAAACATGGAGGCAACCTCGCCTTCACTGTGATGCGTTTCATGCGAGAGGCTGGGATTCTTTTTGTACTCTTCGAGCGTGCCGGAGCGAACAATCTCTCTGTCTTTCAAATCGGTCGTGTCAATCAGATGTGTCAACTGCGAAGCCGCCAGTGAATAGGTATCGCCCGTCTTTGTAACCTGCAATCCTGTACCGAACCACGGCGAGTCGCTCGTTCTTATAGCGTAGGCATTAAAGCCCGTTCCGGTTCCGACTCTGCCCGCAAGAGTCCGCCCGTATCCCAGATACACAGTGACACAATCATCGGGGTGGCCCGGCTCTATCCACGCAGGGATCATAAGCGTGCGGCCTTTATAATCGAGCTTGAGCAGATCGGCAATGATCTCTCCGCCGGTTTTGCCGATCTCATTGGTCGCGAGATTGCCGTTCTGTTTTCCGATCCCGTATCGCGCTGCCGTTGCCGGGCTGA
Organism: Blastocatellia bacterium; assembly: GCA_963804815.1. GTDB lineage: Bacteria > Acidobacteriota > Blastocatellia > UBA7656 > UBA7656 > DATEKX01. Next base: position 2,276,992 of record CAWDRU010000002.1, read on the forward strand.
TAAATGCCGCGTTGTCCCATGTCAACTTGCTCAAAGGCTTTGGCAGTTCCTGAAGCCAGCCGTTGTTTGCGAATCGCCCGTCGTGAATAGTCGGGTCGGGCCGAAAGATTATTTCGACCCCGGATGCGGGCGGTTGAGTTGCGCCCGCCGCAATATTTCCAGAGATCGAAACAGGCTTTGGCTTCGCAGCGGTGTTCAAAATAACGCCGTCGTGTAGAGCCTTGCGCCAGAACTGCTCGAAATCTTTCGGCGGAGTCTGCGCAGGTTGAGCGGCGGCTTGTTGTGCAGCGGCTTGTTGAGTTGTTACAGGTTGAGTTGTAGCAGTGGCTTGCGCTGTTGCGACCGCAGTCGCTCCGGTTCCCTGATTTGTCGCAGCAGGATTGCGGGATTTGACAGGCGGTTCTTCTCCGCCCGCGCGCATGCGCCGCTGCCAGTAATCGCGCACTATGTCATAGCTTCGGCGGTCAGGCTGATCGCTGAATGCTGCGATCAGTTCGTGCGCTGTCTTGCTGCTGTAGAGCGGAGAGATCAGCGGTTGAATAATCGTAGCAGTGCCGTCATATGCGCGGGCGTCGCTCCACGATTCCAGATAATGCGATTCTGGAATGTGCCACTGGCAAAGCTCCGACGTTTCATCCTTGTAGAGGCTAAGATGGATTCTCAGCTTCACCTTGTTCATCATCCTGCCAGCGAAGTCCAGATCAGCCGGAGCGTTGTAAACAGGATTGCCGCCGACTATAACCAGAATATCTACAAGGTCTGCATCCATGTCGGCGACAAGTTCTCTGAGCGACTGATTGCCGTCAACAGGGTTGGCTTCTACCGGTTCGACGTAGTTGACCGTATTGCCCACGTTGCCGAGCGCCTGATTCATTGCGTGCGCGAGCGCGTGAACTACAGGCGGCTGATAGTCGCCCGCAATGATGATGCTTGAGCCGCGATGAGCTTTAAGATCGTTGGCAACGGCAGAAATCCATTTGTCGTGTGCGGTGCTCTGCGCGCTGCCGCCCTGCGCTCCGAGCATTGCCGCAAGCGATTGAACGATTGCCTGAACTTCGCTCGGCTTCACGGGCAGCCTGTTATCGGCAAGCGCGCCCGTATTCGTTACTGAACTCTCTACAGCGTAGAGGCGGTTGATTTCGCTCTTGCCTTCTTCGAGGCGGCGTTTTGCGGCAAAGTCACGAGCGTAACGGACAGAAGCCGCGCCTGATGAAAGAAAATCGGAGTCGAGCGAAAGAACCACATCGGCTTTGTCGAAGCGATAAATCGCGGCTGCATACTGGCCGAATGCCATTCGCGCTCCCTCGCGCGCGTTGTCGCTTCCGGCTGGTTCGTACTGATGCCATTTCGCTTTCGGGAAATCCGCGAGCAGCGTTTTGATCTGATGCGCTAAAGTAGGCGAGGCCACTGTCTCTGTCAGCAGGCGGAGCCTTGTGCCCTGCATTTCAGGCGCGCGTTGCGGTATGAGCGCGGCGTTGACTGCGCCAAGAAAAGCAGACCACGTCACGATGTCGCCAAGATGAGTCAGCGTCTGCGAGCGGTCCGGGTCGTAAAGGCCCAGCACGGATGCCTGTGAAAACAGATCGGTTGCGCCGAGGCTCGCGGGATGATCTTTGTTGCCTTCGACCTTTGTCGGGCGTCCTTCGTGGCTTTCGACGAGCAGCCCCATCGCAGCGCCCGCAAACGGCATCGCCGTCGCATAAAAAAGAGGCTTGCCGAGCACGAGTTCTTCCGGCTGTTTGGCGTAAGGCGCAATCGTTTCGGTCGGCTGTCTTGTGCAGGCCGTAAGCCCCGCGAGCGCGAGCGATGCGCCCATCAACTTCAAAAACTTTCGCCGTCCCACGCTGTCAGTCCACTCTGATGCCTGTTCGGGAAATTCGCGATGAAGCAGTTCGTAAAACTTAGGGGATTCGGCAAGCTCTTCCAGGCTGCGCCAGTAAGCCTTGCCCGATTTCGCGTTGAGGCGCGTGCGAATGGATGCGAGAGAAACATCCGAATCCTGAGAGCCGAGGTGCTGAGTGTCGAGCGCCGCCTGTTCGGTAATAGCGTCTTCGCCCGTCAATTCTTCGCGCTTGCCGATCAAGCTTTTCAATTGAATCATTTCACTCATTACTCAGTGCTCTCCTTGAGATTGGCTCTCTCCTCAGTGCTTCATCTATGGCACGTGCTACAGCTTGTGAGAACGGCTGTACTTTGAATTTTATTTTCTGTCAGTAGCTTCTGCCCTTCATCATCCTGCTTCCACCCGGCAGGCGGCCAGTCCATCGTGAAGACTTCTTTCTTCGGGCGGATAAATTTCTGAGGCTCGCGATGGCATTCCAGACACCATTCCATCTGAAGCGACTGAACCTGCCAGGTCAGCGGCATCAGATCGACTCGACCATGACAGGTTGAACAGCCCACGCCTTTGTTGACATGAATGCTGTGATCGAAATAGACGAAGTCGGGTAAGTCGTGGACCCTTGTCCATTCGATAGGCTTGCCCGTTCTCCAGCTTTCGCGCACGGGTTCGAGGTAGGGGCTATTCGACCAGAGTTGCGAATGACAGCTCATGCAGGTTTTGGTCGGAGGTATGCCCGCAAAGGAAGAAGTCTCGACTGTAGTATGGCAGTAGCGGCAATCAATTCCGTCATCTCCGACGTGATGTTTATGGCTGAACTGTACGGGCTGTTCGCGCGGAACGAACGCGAATGTGTTATAGCTCGACCGCGTGAATTGCGCCATAAGCCAGAGCGCGAGACCTATAAAAAATATAGCGCCGAAGATGGTAACGCGAGAGATGACATTAGTGCTGCGATGAAAGATCTGGCTCATTGTTTTGTACACCCCTTACGGGAGTCGAAAGCTGCGCGCGCAGAATGCCGATAAAACTCAGATGGCCCGGTCTGTTCAATAGTGATTTGATAGTTGAGCGCTTGCTCGTCCGCAAGCGAAGAGCGTCTGTCTGAAACAGGTTTGGATAGAAATTTTCCCACAAACTTGAACACGATTGCTTGAATGTAGCGCGCGGATTATTGCGGCGTTGGGCTTTAATTCTCCCCGAAGCTTATCAGCGCACATTTATGTTTTAACCACAAGCGCAATAGCATGCAAACCACATCAAGAACTGCTGTTCACGTTAAGAAGTGATATTGAATCATTCATTTCCTAAAAGGGCAAATCGGATTTTAGATTTTCATAAAACTCACCGTGACGCAGAAATACGGAGACAGCAAAGAGACATCTTTCTCTATGCTATATCCGTGTTTTTGTGCCCTTTGGTTCAGGGCTTCTTCTTTTACTTATAAGTTTATTTATAGGTCGATTGCCGGGCGCGCTCTTCTGCCAGTTGTGAAGTCGCGTAAACGGTTTCGCCAGACCGCGCACGCTGTCGCCAGGCGCGAAAACGCCGCCACGCAAGCGCAAGCCCTGTCCATACCAGAAGCCCGCCGCCAAGCGACGCAATGCAGGCGATAATCTGTCCCGGCAATCTGCCCGCCTCGCCCGTGTGAGTTGTCCGCGCCCACGTGCGAAGCCTGCGTCCGAGGCTGAGGCTTGAGTAAGGCTCCCATTTGACGACTTCCGTCGTCGCAGGGTCAATCGTCACCTGCGAGCTTGCTATAGGGTTCCATTCTCCGATTCCGCGAAAAGTGAAAGAGGCAGGCGAGTCCTGTCGCATTGGCAGCCGCATATTGACCGACTCCCATTGAACGGCCTGCTGCTGTGCGCGCGATAAGAGTTGGTCAAGATTAGCAGGGACCTCCAGCGCCGATGTCGATTGACCTGCCGGGCTGCCCGATTGCGGCTGCTGCGGTGGCGGCACAGGACTCCCCGTCATGGTGTAAAGCAGATTGTTTGCCCATTGATAAGACATGATCATGCCTGTCGCGGTAAGTATGACCAGCAACAGCGCGCACCAGAAGCCTGTTACGTTATGCCAGTTGAAATCGCGCGACCGCCCTTTCAGCCCACGCTTGAACAGCGTTATGGATGACAGCGCCTTGCGCGACCACTTCTTCGGCCACCATAGGTAAAGGCCGCTGATTGCAAGCACGAGGAAGGCTGCATTGCAGGCACCTGTAACGGCGCGGCCCGCCGCTCGCCCGTCGCCGCTTGTGCCAAGCCAGCGATGCCAGTCAGTCACCACCTGAAAGAATGATCGTACGCCCTTTGCGCTTTCGCCCGTAACATCGCCCGTGTAAGGATTCACATACAGCACACCATCGCGCCCCAGCGCGAAGACGGCGGCGGCGGTCGGGTCAGACTGAAGCGTAAGACCTGTTGGTTTCAGATCCGGTCTTGCTTCGCGTACTTTTGCAAATAGCGCTTGTGTGCTCAGTCGATCAGTCACGCCCTGAGGCGGCTGCACCGTTCGAACATTTCGATCTGCGTATCGCTCGATCTGCGGCTGAAAAGCCAGCAACGCGCCCGTAACCGACATTATCAGGATGACAAGCCCTGCAATCACGCCCGCCGTAAGATGACACCAGAACAGGATTTTCCGAAATCGCTTCATGCGCGATGACTCCTTAAAAAGTTAATAATAATGGAAAAATAAGAGTACCATATTCAAGCGAACTACAATGCAGACATAGCATTCCGCTTGAACGCGGTACTCTTTAAATTACGCCTAAACCCACAATGCGTACCTACAAGACAGTGAAAACATTCCTTCAGGCACAAAGAAACCGCGTCGAATTGGGGACCATTTAAACGTCCGCCCATCGGCGCAACAGATTATGATAGATGCCCGTCAGCTGAACGACCGAAGGGTGATCGGGCTGTTCGCCGCCGACTCTTTGAATAGCCATGTCGAGATCGAAAAGCAGCGTCCGCTTTCCGTCGTCGCGCACCATGCTCTGTATCCAGAAGAATGACGCCACGCGCGCGCCGCGCGTCACAGGGAGCACGTGATGAAGGCTGCTCGATGGATAAAGTATTAAATGCCCGGCAGGCAGCTTTATGTTATGCACTCCGTATGTATCATCTACGAGCAATTCGCCACCATCGTATTCTTCCGGCGGAGTGAAAAAGAGCGTCGCCGAAATATCTGTGCGAACGCGATACGGTGTGCCCGGTACCTGCCGTATGGCATTATCAATGTGAGTGCCGAACGCCTGCCCGCTCTCGTAGCGGTTGAAGAGCGGCGGAAATACCTTTAACGGTAATGCCGCCGCCATAAAGAGCAGATTGCGTTCGAGCGCCGCCAATATTAGGTCGCCCAGTTGTTTTGCGACGACCGTGTCTTCGGGGAGTTGCAGATTGTCTTTCGCTCGCGCTGACTGGTGGCCCGCAGTGATCCGGCCATCTTCCCACTCTGCCTGATCAAGTAACTGGCGGCACTGGGCCACCTGCTCGGCAGTCAGCACGTCTGGAATAGGTAGCAGCATCGTTGCCTTCCTCTTCTAGAATCGGAAACCTAAGCTCACGTTAGCCGACCGCGCAGGGCCCGGCACAAGATGGCCGCCACCCAGTCGGTCAAAGAAAAACTCATCACCCAGATTGTACAGATTGAGCCTGAGATCAATGTGTTCAGTTAGCGGGTAGGAAGCCAGTGCATCTATCGTCCAGTAGCTATCTACGCTCCGGGTATTTATGTTGTTACCGAAGCGACTATCGACGAAGCGCGCGCCTCCTCCCACGTTGAGCTTGAAAGGAAACTGATAGGTGGTCCAGAGATTCAGCGAATGCTTTGGCGTGTTCTGAAGTTCGCGGCCAATTTCTGCGAGGGTGTTCGACTTTACTATCTCGCTGTCCAGATATGTATAGGCGGTAAAAACCTTCCACACACGCGTAAGGCTGCCGGTCGCGCCGAATTCGACGCCGTAAACGCGCTGCTCGCCCTGTAGCACCTGCACAGGTTCGTCCGGCAAAAGCCCCGGAGTTCGCGCGTTGGTCTTGTTGACACGAAAACCTGCAATGCTCAACAGCAACCTGTCTCTGAACAGATCCCATTTGCTGCCGACTTCAAAGGTGTAAGTCTTTTCCGGTTCGATTGCCGTGTTGGCTGTGTTATAAGACAGCCCTTCAAGAGAAGGATTGAGCGACGTTCCATACGCAGCATAGATACTGCCGCTTGTTCGCGGTTTGTAGACTGCGCCCGCTCTCCAACTCAGCATTCGATCTATCCTGTTCACATCTGTGAGCGCCTGTGGAGTACCGGCGACGCTGACCCCCTCTGCGTCGAAGTAGTCCCAGCGCAGCCCGCCGTTCAACTCGAATTTCTGGCCAAACTTCACAGTGTCGAATGCATAGGTCGCAAGCGAATTTCCCGTGATATTGCCTACAAGCGGGCTAACGGTAAACGTGCCTGTGTATACATCGTTGGGATTGGGATTGAGCAGCGTCGTGAGCATGTTCGGAGCCGTGCGGAACCTGCGCTCGTTCTCTTCGCGTGTGAACGCGACCCCGGCAGCCAGAGAGTGACTGACCTTGCCGGTCGAAAATATAGTTCTGAGATCAGTCTGGTTATCCCATATCTCGTCTTCCGTAAGCCACGATCTCATTTCGCGGGCGATGACGGTCGAGTTAATGTCAGCAAAGCGCGGCGGAGTCGCAATCGAATCTCGCGTTGACCGGCCATAACGCAGTTGATTGCGTAACGAGAGATTGTCGCTGAAGTCATGCTCGAACTTTATGGTCGCAAGATCCGAGTTCAGCTTTTCTGAATCGCGGTTCTTTAGCCCGTAAAAAGTGTCGCGCGGCACTGGCGCGGGCTTGTCGCGAAATTCCACCAGCGCATTGTTGGTGACAGGCACCCACGGAATGCCGTAATCGGAAATGTTATCCTGCCTCAGTTTGAAGTAGCTGAGAGTTAGCCGTGTCGGCGTGCCAACGCCGAAGGCAAGTGACGGAGCAACGCCCCATCGCTGATTCTCTACAACATCGCGCCCGGCAACGCCCGATTCGTGCGCTACGAAGTTGAGCCGAAAGGCCGTGCGTTTTCCCAGTCCCAGTCGCTCTAACGGCAGATTGAGATCGCCTGTGAACCGCTTTGTTCTGTCGGTGCCGAGGTTGAGCGTAAATCCATATAGGGGATCAAGGCTCGGCGATTTGCTCACTAGATTGATCGTGCCGCCAGCAGAGCCGCGCCCGCTATAGGTTGATGAAGGCCCCTTCACAACCTCGACCTGTTCGAGGTTAAAAGGATCGCGTGCCTGCGGGCTGAGGTCGCGCACGCCGTCAATAAAGACATCGTTACGGGCGCTGAAACCACGCAGGGTCAAATTGTCGCCTGCCGGATTGCCGCCTTCGCCCGCCGCAATCGTAAGGCCGGGAACATTGCGCAGCACATCGCGCAGTGTAGTCGCGCCCTGCTCTTCGATAACGGATTTGGGTATAACAGAGATCGTCTGCGGCACATCGCGCAACGACTCTGTGTATTTTGGCGATGATACTATCGGAATCTGACTTGTCACATCGACTGATGCCGATGGGCCTGATACTTCGAGCGCCACTGACTCGGATGAGATGAATCGGTAAGTGACGTTCGTGCCCGTCAGTATTTTCTTCAGCGCCTCTTCGGTCGTATAGACGCCTGCCACACCGGGAGATGGGATGGAGCCGATATCTGTGTTCGGCACAACGACTCGAACTCCCGTCATGTTCTGAAACAGATTCAGCACAGTATCCAGAGGTCCGGGCGGAATATCGAAGCGGCGCGCAGCGGATGTCTGAGACTGGCTGATTGTGATTGCGCCCCGATTTTCATGCGTACTGGCGAGGCTGACGGTCTGGCTGCCGAAAGCGCTGTAAGCTACGAGAGTTCCCATCGCGCTCATGGCAATCCAGTAGATCGGGCCTCGTTGTTTGAAGCTGCTTTTCTTATTTTTTCTATTGTTCTTCTTTTGTTTTGCCTTCATTGATTTACCTCCTCATCAATCGCAAAGTGATTGAAATCACAGGCGATTATTTCGCCTGTTGGACTTTAAGGGAGCGCGTTGCGCCGCTTTAGATATTTGTCAGTGGTTGGGACGACTGGTTGTAGCACACGAAGCCTCCTCTTCCACATCGAAACTGGTCAATCTGGGTATATGCGCCGCAGTAAGCGATGTGGTAGGATAGCTTCCGCACGCCGCCTGCGAAGTCGTCAGCACGGACCGGGTCGGTCGTTGCATCAGAAGCCTCTGGCGTTGCCGCGCCAGAGGCTTTTAACTTCATCTGCAATCTCCCGATCCATCCATCTTTTTGCAATCCGGAATCAGGAGATTTTGAAAATCAATTTCAAGAAAGGCGATATTATGGATTTTTCCAGATGATGTCAAGAGATTTTTCCAGTAATGTGATTGTTACCTGCGTAATAACCGCCAGAGCAAGGTTAGAATCAATTTCAGACAAGAGGATTTCTATGATTATTGCGAGAATCTGGCGGGATGTGTATACTAACACTTCGTTTGATCTTTGGTACAGTTTCGAGCCAAGCGGATTTATATGCCGCTATAGTGTAAGTGGTTAACACGCCGCCCTCTCAAGGCGGAGACTACGGGTTCGAGTCCCGTTAGCGGTACTTAGACAGGTAGAGCAGCTCGTCTGAGCGGTTCTACCTTTTTTATTGATGAGAAAGGAAATTATGTTGAATAAGGAAGATTGTATTCTCTATAGCGGCGGGGCGACAGGATCAGAAGCCGAGTTCGGCGCAAACGCCGAGAAGTTTGGAATCGAAGAGGTGAACTTTACATTCGAGGGGCATAAGATAGAGCGCACGCGCGGTCTGCATTGCCTGAACCACGAAGAGTTGGAGGCGGGCGACGTGAGCCTTGAATATGTTTCGCGGCTGATGAGTCGTCGTTACTCGGACAGTCCGACCTTCCGCAAGATTCTTCAAAGCATCTGGTACCAGATAAATAAGGGTCAGGAGATTTACGTCATTGGCGAGATACTCGAAGACAAAACCGTAAGAGGCGGGACTGGCTGGGGCGCAGAATTTGCCAAGCTTTGCAATAAGCCGCTATATGTTTTCGATCAACCCCGTAATTCATGGTTTAAGTGGAATAAAAAAGAGTGGAGCGAGCTGAATGGCGATGATCAACCTGTAGTCTCACACATTCATTTCACGGGAACCGGTACCCGACAACTTGAAGAGAACGGTCGCAGAGCCATCTCTGAGTTGTACGAACGCTCATTCGGCTCGAAATAGAGCCGTTAAGCGTTATTCTCTTTGAGATTGGAATAGCGTCACCACGGATAATGAAAATAGTGGTGGCTGACGAAAAACGCCGTCGCGCCCGCGATGATCGCTCCACATAAAACGAGCGAGGCACGCGGGCGTTTGCCGTTTCTGAGCGCGCTTACTGCAATCACGCTCACAGTAAATCCCCACGCGTAGCAGACAGGGCTTGCGCCTATTCGATCAATCCACCAGCCGTTCCCCACATTGAAACACAGGCAGTGCGGAACCAGCGGCACAAACGCCATAGCTGAAATCGCCAGCAGCGATGCGTTGCCTGCTTTGTATAAATGTGCCGCGCAAACTATCGCCATCGCAGGAACCCAGACGGTTTTTATGAAAGTGCAAAACGGTGTGCAACCGCTCAGACTCAGACCTGTGCAATCGAGCGAGGATGCGATAAACCCGACGGGGATCATCGCAAGAAATAATGCGCGCGTGCCTTTTGACAAGGAGCTTTTTAGCAATGAGTCATGCCTGCTCGTCGCAACTATATTTGAGAATGCGACTGCCAACGCGGCAATCACGAGCAGCCAGAACAAAATAGCCATCAGCCAGTTCATCTCAAGTGTAAAGTCGATGGCGAACCTTGAAAGCAATAAAGTCGCTATTGCCGCTGCGACGTAGAGCAGCAACCGTTGAAGATTGTCCAGCGACATCACTATAATCTCCGCGCGCTCGTAATTCTTCAGACCGTGAGCCTACGCTTGATAAGCTTTTCGGTCAATCGAGCCCGTCAGATTGTTCTACCTTTGTTCGGAGAAAGAGATGAAAAAAACTGCAATCGCGCTGGCCCTGCTCTTAGCTGCGCTCGCTTTTCTGGTCGCGCCGCTCAACGCTCAGATCGAGGCATACGATCTGATAATTATGAACGGTCGCATAGTTGATGGTAGCGGCAACCCGTGGTTTTACGGAGACCTTGCTATTCGCGGCGACAGAATAGTCAAAATCGGTTACATAGGCGCAGCGCGCGCGCGCCGTCGCATCAATGCTCAGGGCATGATAGTCGCGCCCGGGTTCATTGATATGCTCGGCCAGTCCGAAGTTAATCTGTTGATCGACCCGCGCGCAGAATCGAAAGTCTTTCAGGGCATCACAACCGAAGTGACAGGCGAAGGCGGCTCAATCGCGCCGCTCAACGATTACATCCTGAAAGAACTGGAGCCCGGTCTTAAGCACTTCAACGTACAGATAGACTTTCGCACGCTCGGCCAGTACTTCGCTCGGCTTGAGCGCACGCCTGCGGCTATCAATCTGGCCACCTTCGTCGGCGCAACGCAGGTTCGCCAGTACGTGCTGAATGACGAAAACCGTGCGCCTACATCGGCGGAACTCGAACAGATGAAAAAGCTCGTAGCTCAGGCTATGGAAGAAGGAGCGGTCGGCATCAGCACATCGCTCGTCTACGCGCCTGCATTTTACGCAAAGACCGAAGAATTGATCGAGCTTGCAAAAGTAGCCGCGCAGTACGGCGGCGTTTATGCGACGCATATGCGCAACGAGAGCAATTCAATCATGTCAGCCCTTGACGAAGCCATTCGCATAGGCCGCGAGGCAAACATCCCCGTCGAAATTTTCCACCTGAAGATGGCAGGCAAATCAAACTGGGGAAAGATGGGCGACGTGATTCGCAAGATAGAAACGGCTCGCAATCAGGGGCTGGATATCACTGCCGACCAGTATCCTTACGTTGCGGGCGCGACATCGCTTGGCGCAAGCATTCCGCCATGGTCTCACGAAGGCGGCACGGCGAAGTTTATCGAGCGATTGAAAGACCCGACCACTCGTGAAAAGCTGAAACAGGAGATGCGCACGATATCTGACAAGTGGGAAAATTTCTACCTCGGCGCGGGAGGCGGCAGCGGTATTATGGTCGCAAGCGTTTTGAATCGCGGTCTGGCAAAGTATGAAGGCAAGCGTGTTTCTGAAATCGCTCAAATGATGGGCAAATCTGATGAGATTGATGCGCTGATGGAGTTGCTGATCGCCGACAACGGGCAGACGAGCGCGATCTATTTTCTGATGAGCGAAGACGATGTGAAGCTTGCGATGAAGCAACCCTGGGTGAGTGTTGGCGTAGATCACGGTGCTGTCGCGACCACAGGGCCGCTTGCCGAAGGCAAAGCGCACCCTCGCGGTTACGGCTCCTTTCCGCGTATACTTGGTCGTTACGTGCGCGACGAACACGTGCTCTCGCTCGAAGAGGCCGTCCGCAAGATGACATCGCTTGCCGCGAATCGCGTTCACCTTGCTGACAGAGGGCTGCTCAAACCCGGTTTTTTTGCAGACGTAGTTATATTCAGCCCGCAACAGATCAATGACGTTGCGACATTCGCAGACCCGAATCGTTTGTCAGTCGGAATGCGCTTTGTGATCGTCAACGGCCAGCTGGTTTTAGATTCCGGCAGGCAGACGATAGCGCGCCCCGGTCGCCCGATCAGAGGGCAGGGATACAAAAAGCAGTAGTCAGATGATCTCTGACATCTTCTCTATGACGCCAGTTTATTGTCAGGAATGTGGTCGAGCGAACGGGGCGACAGCGCCTCGATGCATCTGGTGCGGAATTCCGATTATTCAAGGCGGCGCGCCTTTAAGCTTCGATACAACGCGCGTTGAGATCGATTATCTGGATGGAATCGAAAGGCTCGATAATCCTGCTCCGATGCGGCTCGTCATTAATAGAGATGGCCTGGAAATAAGCGAGTTGATGCCGGGAACCAGAACTATCAGGATTGCTGCCGAATCAATCATTCGCGCAGATGTGGTTGATGCCAGCACGGAAGTCGAACCAAAGCGAGCGCCTTTCCCGTTCCTGAAAATTCTAATCTTTCCATTCGGATTGCTGTTGTCGAAAAAGAAGCCGACCGACCCGAAACTGCACGACTACCTGCTGAACATTCGTTACAAGGCGGGTGGCGAGATTCGCAACGCAGTCTTTCACAGACAGGACCGCGCCGGATTATCCATCGTCGAAGGTCTCGCCCGAATAATCAATATGCTCGTGAGATTACAAACCGGCAAATCATCCGACCGGTAGCAACGCGCCTTCCCTTCTTAATTCATTCACAGGCAGTCACTGGTTTACCATCCTGCGCTCGATCAAACGGCGATGGTTCGGCTCGATATGGAGTTTGAAGTATTCGAGAAAGGCTGCTATCACAGCCGGGTCGAAGTATGTGCCTGCGTGTTGGACAAGTTCTGCCAGAGCTTTTTCAGGCGACCATCCTTCGTGATAGCAGCGATCTTCGGTCAGCGCATCATACGCATCTGCAACAGCGACTATCCGGCTGCCGATGGGAATCTCTTCCTCCTTGAGTCCGTCCGGGTAACCCGTCCCGTCCCAACGCTCGTGGTGCGCGGCGGCGACAAGGGGGATTTCCGCAAGGTCTTCGGGAAATCTAATCTTCGACAGCAATCTGAATGTGTGCAGCGGGTGCTGTTTGACATGCTCGTATTCTTCCGGCGTCAGCTCTGCGGGCTTAAGCAAAACGTCGTCGCGCACGCCTATCTTGCCATAGTCGTGCAGCAGCCCTGCGTAATAAATCAACCGGCAATCAGGCTCGCTGATATTCATAAATTTAGCGATCCCTGCCGAGATTGCTCCCACGCGCGCGGAATGTCCCGCCGTGTTATCGTCTCGCGCGTCGAGCGAAGCGGCGAGCGTGCGGATAAAGCTTTCAAGCGAGCGCCGCTGTTCGTCGAGCAGATAGATATTTTCCAATGTAAGCCCCGCGTGGCGGCCAACCGCTGTAAGAAAATCCAGCGCCTCTTCATCGAACTTAGCGACGCTTGTCAGGTTATCGACGTAGCAGACGCCCCACACTCGCGACTTGCTTCCTATGGGCGCGCACATCACAGACCGGATCGATTGAAAGCGAACCGAGTCGCCTCTCGAAAACCTTTCATCGTGGCTTGCGTCAAAGCTCAGCACCGATACGTTATCGTTATAAACCAGCCCCGTGATTGACTGGCTCGGCGCGATCTGTTTGTCGGTGTCGCACGTAGCGGAAATCTTCAATTGATCCGTTTCGAGGTCGTAGAGCAGCACGGCGCAACGCTCGGCTGATAGCGTGCGGCTGAGGAATCGGGCAAGTTTGTCGCTCAATTCTTCCGCCGAGTGTGCAGCCAGAAGCTCGCTCATAAATTCATAAAGCGCGCGAAGGCTATCGACCGTTTCACCCGTCAGTTCGCCTGAATTGGGCAGCCTCGAAGTATTGAGGAAGCGTGTGTTTTCAGGCGTAACGACGTGAACGGGTTGCAGCGTGTCATCAGGTTCAGTCGCCGACTCTTCGACAGACGAGTCGCCGTGAAATACAACCTCGATGCCGCGACCGCGACCCAGTCTGATCTGATCGCCGTCTTTGAGGTTACGCAGCTTGACAAGTTCGCCGTTGACGAAGGTGCCGGACGTGCTGCCGAGATCGCGGAGTTGATAGGCCGACCCATGCATGGTGATTTCGGCGTGATATCGAGAGATGTAAGGATTGTCGAACGCAAGGTCATTGCCTTCGTAGCGACCTATGCGAAAGACTTCCCCGTTCAACCCCTGAACTCGCTCTTCACCATTCGGGTTTATGTAGGTAAGGGTGGCTTCCTTGACCATAATTCCCCCTCGGATGTTTTTGTCAGATGATCTTAGTACCCGCGCATCTCGCACGCGCCTGAGTTGACGCATACTCGGTCGGGTTCCATAAAACAGGTCTTAGGGGCATTATTATCTGGCTTTCCCTCAAGCGAGACGAACCGCTCATGGCCGGGGTGCGTCGCTTGAGTTTGAATCCGATCTCTTTCAGGAGCTTCAGGCTGCCTGTGACGTTCAGTTAAGACCTGCGCTACATTCTCGGTTGCCGGTTCTGAATTGCCGAGCACGATAAGTATGATCGGGCCGCCTTCGCTTACAGATGTTTGAGTCGAAGTCGGCGCTGTTTCCGGTCTCGCCAGATGTGTGAGGACATTCGAGAGCACACGGCGAACGATCTCTTGATTTGAATCCTGCATTTTTCTCTGCGCAAAAGAACTTGAAACTTTCAAAACGTATTCGGATAGATGTTCTCGATTTCATCTACGACGCCGATGATCGCCGAATCAATCGCCGCTCCCGGCTCGCCTGTTGCCGCTGTCGAAGCGGACCATCCTTCGCGAACTACCACAACAATGTCACCGATGCCCGCGTCAACAGAGTCGAGCGCCAGCAATTCGTCGCCTGCTTTCGTACCATCGGGATTGATAGGCTGAACGACGAATATGCGTCCGCCCTCGTACCGTTGATCTTTTTGTGTGGCAACGATGTTGCCGACTACTTTAGCCAGAAGCATAAGAATTCAGCCATTAAATCATTCGAGCATCGAGTCATTGATGTAATGAACAAATGTATCGATGATGCGATCAAGCTATAAACACCGAGTCCACTATGCCGACAATCGTGCAATCGGTCGGCACCTCGACCGGCACAAAAGGAAAGGAAGCTTCCTTTCCGCGACACCAGAAGACCACTTCGCCTTTGCCAGCCCCGACAGAATCGATTGCAACCAGCGGATTGCCTGATTCGTTCAAGCTACCGTCGAGCGGTTGAATGACAAGCAGCTTGCGGCCATGCAACAGATCGTTTTTAACAGTGGCAACGACAGTTCCAATAACGCGGGCTAGTTGCATTTGCGGCCTTCTTTGGGGACGAACTCAAGCGGCTACAAGCTTGCACTGCCTCCTGACGCTTGTCAAGAATTAAGATCAGGTGCCTGCTATTTCACTTCATCTCGCTTGACGAGGCGAACGCTTTTTATTACGACAGGATCGAGCGGTCTGTCGCCGCCGCCCAGCGCGGGCGCTTTGCTTATCACATCCACAACGTTCATACCTTCGATAACTTTAGCGAATATCGTGTATTGGCCGTCCCAGCCGGGATTCGGCGCTGTGCAGATGATGAACTGGCTGGTGGCGCTATCCGGGTCGTTCGGATTACGCACGGCGGAAATTATGCCTCGATCATGCCTGAGAGTTTTTGAAAACTCTCCGGGCACGCGCGGCTGCCCCTGCTGTCCATTGCCCCACGTAGCAGGGTCGCCGTTGATCGTATTCGGGTCGCCGCCCTGAATCCCTATCAGCTTGCCTGTGATCTTAATTATCTTATGAAATTTTGTGCCCGCGTAAAAATTTTCGCGCGCAAGCTTTTTAAAATTCGCCACGTGTTTTGGCGCAACATCGGGCATAAACTCGATGACGATATTTCCATAGTTCGTTTCAAGCACGGCAACTTCGTCTCTGTCTCCGACGCCATTGCCGCACGATGTAGAGCCAAACGCGAGAACCAGTAACACGAGCAACCACAACCCTGACCTTATTTTCATCAAACCCTTAATTGCTCCCTTCAAGTCTCTCTTTTAAAATCAGATTCACCACCTGCGGATTGGCGCGCCCGCCGCTCAGCTTCATCACCTGTCCGACGAAAAATCCCATAAGCCCGGTCTTTCCTTCGCGATAACTTTCAAGCTGCTTCGGGTTCGCGCTCAGGACCTGTTCTACCAGCGCGCGGATCTCGCTTTCATCAGACATCTGGCTGCCGCCCATCTCTCGCACCACTTCTTCAGCCGCGCGGCCTGTACGGAACATTCCGACAAGCACATCTTTTGCCATCTTGCCGCTGATCGTGCCCGCGTCAATCATCTTTATCATCCCGGCAAGCGAGGATGCTGAGACCGGCGAAGAGTCGATTTCAACGCCGCCCGTTTTCAGTTCTCGCGCAAGCTCGTTTAGAATCCAGTTGGCAGTCGTTTTCGCATTGCCGCTTTGACGAGTCGCGGCCTCGAAATAATCGCCCATCGCCCGCGAGTCCGTCAGTTGCGCCGCATCATCTAAAGACATGCCGTACTCTTCGATAAAGCGTCGGCGTCGAGCTTCGGGCAATTCAGGCATCTCGCTTCGCAGGCGTTCGATTTCGGGTTCAGATACGACGAGCGGCGGCAAATCAGGCTCAGGAAAATAGCGATAGTCGTGCGCCTCCTCTTTCGAGCGCATCGTGTAGGTCTTCGATTCGTTCTCGTTCCATAGCCGTGTTTCCTGCACGATAATTTCACCCGCTTCGAGCGCGGCGATCTGCCGATCAATCTCATAATCTATGGCCTTCTGCACAAAGCGAAACGAGTTGATGTTTTTAAGCTCGACCTTTGTGCCGAACCGCTCCGCCCCCTTGAGCCGCACGGATACGTTCGCGTCGCAGCGAAGGCTGCCCTCTTCCATGTTGCCGTCGCAGACATCGACGTAGAGAAGCGCGCGCCGCAGGTAATGCATATAATCATAAGCTTCCCACGACGAGCGAAAATCAGGCTCCGAGACTATTTCGACCAGCGGCACGCCGCTGCGATTCAGATCGACATAAGATTTGCTGGCCGATTCTCTCATACCTTCGTGGAGCGATTTGCCTGCATCTTCTTCGATGTGAAGTCTGGTGATGCGAAATCGTTTCGTCTTCCATTCAACGGGCTGGCCGTTCTCGTTTCGCTCGGCGGACGGTATCTCGATCCAGCCGTGTTCAGAAAAGGGCCTGTCGTATTGTGATATTTGATACCCTTTCGGTAAATCCGGGTAAAAATAATTCTTGCGCGAGAAGATAGACTCCTGATTGACCTTTAAGTTCAATGCGAGCGCAGCCCGCGTCGCCATCACAATCGCCTTTCGATTCAATACAGGCAGCGCGCCCGGCAAGCCTAAACAGACAGGGCAGGTGTTGGAGTTTGGCGCGTCGCCGAAGCGAGTCGGGCAGCCGCAAAAAATCTTTGACTCGGTCTTGAGTTGCGCGTGAACTTCAAGCCCGATTACGGGTTCATATTTATCTCTCATAACCATTTCTCATAGGCGAGATGAGCCAAAGTATAACAAATCAGCATATCGCTTGAATAGAGATTGGGAATGGATGAAGCGGTGAATCAACTGCGTGTATCGCTGTCGGCCCAGCGGTATCGGCTCATTCTGCGGCGTGCGAGATTATTCATCTTCAATGCGGCATCGGGCGCAGCCGACTTCAATTCGGCGAAAAGTTTCCGGATTTCGCCTGTCTGCCCAAGCGCGCGATGCATTGCAAACAGGCTCATCGGTTGTGTGATAACCAGATCGACATTCGATATTGAAATCTCTGAAAAATTGCCCTTCACGCGCAGGCTCGTACCGCCGATCAGGTCCGCGTCAAGCTCGACTTCGCGGACTCCGGCCCACGGAATAAACATTCGTTCGCGCTCTTTGTAGATTTCCCGGATTCCATCCGCGCTCATTTCGATTCCCGAACCGGCTTCGCGTTTGAAGGCCCAGAGCATCAGCGCGTAAACCAGCCACATCATCAGGACAGGAATGAAGGCGAGGATGGGAAATAATATAACTTCCAAAACATCTTCGAGGTCGGATTCTGTGACTAGAGCCAGCACGGCTCCCATTCCGCCGTAGATCAGGGTGAGAAAGAGCACTACCTTCCAGTAAGCTCTTGCGTAGAAGTAACTGCCCTGCCGTCTGATCGATACTCGTTCCAAAAACGGAAGCTCCTTACCCGCGCCAGTTCCTGATATTAAATACTATACCAGCAAGAGCAATGCGAAGAATAACATCGAGATCAGAATACTCCTTCTATATCCTGACAGAGTCGGCGAACTCTGTTATTATGTTTGTTTGGCCAAAGGGCGACATGGAGGACATGGTGGAAGTAAGACAGGACATTCGCAATATCGCAATCATCGCGCACGTAGATCACGGCAAGACGACGCTTGTTGATACTATGCTCAAGCAGTCGGGGCTGTTTCGCGCAAACGAAGCTGTAGTCGAGCGCATGATGGATTCCATGGATCTGGAGCGCGAGCGCGGCATAACGATTATGGCAAAGAACGCCTCCGTTCATTACGCGGGCGTGAAGATCAACATCGTTGATACGCCGGGACACTCGGACTTTGGCGGCGAGGTCGAGCGCGTGCTCAAAATGGTTGACGGGGTGATGCTGCTCGTAGACGCGAGCGAAGGGCCGCTACCGCAAACGCGCTATGTGCTGTCAAAGGCGCTGGCGCAGAATCTGCCCGCGGTCGTAGTCATAAACAAGATTGATCGCCAGGATGCGCGAGCCGATGAAGTAGTAAGCGAAGTCTTTGACCTGTTCATCGATCTCGACGCGAACGAAGAACAGGCGGACTTTCCAATCATATACACAATCGCGCGCGAGGGCATCGCAAAGCGCAGCCTCGGTGACGACAGCCAGGATTTGCGCCCGCTCTTTGACGAAATACTCCACACGATTCCGCCACCTGCGGGAAACGCTGAGGGTGTATTGCAGTTGCTTGTGGCAAATCTCGACTACAACGATTACGTCGGGCGGCTCGCGATTGGAAGAATCTTTTCGGGTACGGTCACTGTTGGCGATCAGATCGCCATCTGCAAGCTGGACGGGCGAATCGAAAAGACGAAAGTGACCAAGCTCTATGCTTTTGAGGGGTTGAAGCAAGTCCCCATCGAGCGCGCGGAAGCTGGCGAAATCGTGGCCCTCGCGGGCATCGAAGATATTTATATCGGCGAGACTGTTTCAGCGGCTGACAACCCGCAACCGCTGCCTAAGATCACAGTTGACGAGCCGACTATTTCGATGCTGTTCAGCGTTAACACATCGCCCTTTTCAGGCCGCGAAGGCAAATACGTCACATCGAGAAAGGTCAGGGAACGACTCGATAAGGAAGCTCTTGCCAACGTCGCCATCCGAATCGAATCAACCGAGGCGATGGACACATTCAAGGTGTCGGGGCGCGGCGAGCTTCAGCTTGCCATCATAATCGAGATGATGCGGCGCGAAGGCTACGAGCTGCAGGTATCGAAGCCCGAAGTCATCACGCGAGATGAAGACGGGCGAAGGCTTGAGCCAATGGAGCTTACGGTGATCGATTGCCCGGAGTCTTTCATCGGCGTAGTGACGGAAGCGCTCGGCAGACGGCGCGGGCGAATGATGAAGATGATCAATCACGGCACGGGCCGTGTGCGCATGGAGTTTGAAATACCATCGCGCGGGCTGATAGGTTTCCGCAGCGAATTTCTCACAGACACGAAAGGCACGGGTTTGCTCAACACCATTTTCCTGCGCTGGGACGAATGGCAGGGGACGATCACGCAGCGAATCACAGGCGCGCTCGTAGCAGACCGCAATGGCCCGGCGACGACCTATGCGCTCTATAACCTTCAGGAGCGCGGCGAACTGTTCGTGCGACCGGGAACGGATGTATACGAAGGCATGGTGATAGGCGAGAACGCGCGCGATGTTGACATGGATGTGAACGTGGTGAAAGAAAAGAAGCTGACTAACATGCGCGCTTCGACCGCCGACGAGGCGATGAGGCTTGTCCCGTTCAGGGAGTTGTCGCTTGAACAGGCGCTCGAATTTATCCGCGAAGATGAGCTGGTCGAAGTAACGCCCGCGTCAATAAGGATGCGCAAAAAGATACTCGCTTCAAATATGCGACCGAAAGGCCGCGCAACGGAATAGACAGCGCATAACAATCCGGGAGGAGGTGTCCGTCTGACGCCTCTTCCCGGCATTAATTTTCTTCTCTCATACAGCAGAGTATGTATCTTCGCTGCACTCCATATTACTTCTGATTTTACGCAGGGGGTCGAAAGAGGAATAGAATGTTGGTGTTATGGTCAACATCCTCCCCTTACTAACCCCTGCTATCGAAGCCTACTTGATTGCCTTGATCTATCGCAATACAAGAACCAGTTGTTTGTCACTTGCTGCGCTTTGCTCGTTTGTCTCTCACGATTCGTTGAACCGCCTGCTTCATTCGAGCTTCCCCTGGTCCAGACGGCTTTGGGAACTCTTTGCTTCTCGCTTGATTCATGAGGGTGGTTATCTCCTGCTTGACGACACGACCTGGCAGCGGCAAGCAAAGACAGCCGAAGCCGTGAGCAAAGTATGGTCATCTACTGCAGGCTCAGTTCGTCTCGGCATGCAAGTCGTGCTTTTGGTCTGGACTGATGGCAGACGCAAAATCCCTGTCGGCATGCGGCTGTGGCAGAAGGGTGGCAAGTCGAAAGTCGAGCTTGCAAAAGAGTTGATCCAGGAAGCTGCTGATCGCGGTTTGTGCCCGAAATACGTGCTATTTGACAGTTGGTACACGTCAAAAAGTATCTTGAATTTGCTTTCGGAGTTGGGCTGGAAGTATGTGGCCAGAATCAAAAGCAATCGTTTGTTGGAGGGGGAACAGATTCGCTGGAAGTGGCGGCAGAGGTTTGGGCAAGCGACAGGCTATCTCAAGCAAGTGATGTGGGAAGTACGAATCATCAAGGACGGGAAGCGCTATTGGGTAACGAATGATTTAGGATTAAGTCCGGCACAGATCAAGCGAGTGTATCGCAACCGTCAGCAGATAGAAGAGACGTTCAGGCTACTGAAACAGGAGTTCGGGTGGGGAGGATCAAGCACGCGAAAGGCAGCAGCACAGACAGCACATCTGCATCTGGGAATGATGGCGCTATGTTTGACACAACATGCGGCCCTCGCTCACAAGCAGACAGTCTATGCCTTCAAGCGTGACTTATTTCTAAAGCCAATCCCGATTCAACTTCCGTTCTTGGAATACTTCGCTGCTGCTGCGTAATTTCAGTTACTTTTTATAAATTGAGCCCGACGCGGCGCGCGAGGTCTTTGAAGCGAGAGTCCGTGTGAAGGGTTTCTATCAACGGGTCTGTAAGTACAAATATCAAGCGATCATCGCGTTCTGAATAAGCCTTTTCGAGCCACACTAATGCCTGGTCCTTATCCCCCAGACTCGAATAGAGCAGGGCTATATATGAGGGCTGAATGTACTGGCGCTTTGAAAGCTCTTTGAGCTGGGCAAGCATATTTTCGGCTTCGATTTTTCTCCCTGCCGTCGCGTAGGCGCTTCCGAGTATCGTCAGGTATACAGAAGTGCCCGGCGCAAATTTTACAGGCTCCTGAGCAACCTGTATGGCCTGCTCATACCTTCCCTTCTTCAAGTACGCTTCGCATACAAAGGCACACGCGGGGCCGAAATGCGGCTCCGATTGCAGTATCTTTTCCAGTTGCTCGATTGCTTCGTCGTACCTGCGCGCGCAGTAGTAAATACGCCCGGAGACGGCTCGAATAATCAGCGATAGAGGGTCAAGCTCCTGCGCGCGTTTGATCTCTGCAATCGCCTCATCGAACCGGCCCATCGCCTGTAGGTATTCCGCGTACCACTGATGTGCCGTCGCGTAGTTTGGGTTTAACCGTATGGCCTGCCTGAACTCTTCTTCGGCTCCCTGAAAATCCCATTCGTAACTGGTCAGGATGTTTGCAAGCGAGGTATGCGCTTCGGCCAGTTGCGCGTCCAGAGCGAGCGCTTTCATCGCCGCAGCTTTTGCCTTCGGGAATCCTTCTTTCGGCTCAAGCAATGCATAAGTGCCGAGAAGCGCATGGCAGTCTGCAAGCCCTGTGTAAGCCAGCGCATAATTCGGATCTTTTTCTATGGCAAGGTTAAAGAAGTCTATAGCCTTTTGAAACCCTTCTTCGTTTCGCTTGTTGAGCCAGAACTGGCCTTTGAGATATTCCTGATAGGCTTCGCCGTTCTCTGTGTAATGCTTTGCGAGCAGCCGTTCATCTTCACCTCTGAGGTTCAGCTTGAGCTTTTCAGAAATGCTCTTCGAGATTTCCTGCTGCACGGAAAGCGTATCGGCGAGCCTGTGGTTGTACTGCTGGCCCCAGAGCAGGCGGTTCTCGTTTGTGTCAATCAGTTCTGCGCTGACCACAAGATTATTACCCTGCATTCTTATCGTGCCGCTCAGCACGGCTCTGACTCCCAGTTCGCGAGCCACGGCCTGCAGGTCTGGCTGTCTCCCCTTGTAACGAAAGACAGAGCTTCGCGGTATCACCTTCAGGCTGTTGATCTGAGAAAGATTATAGATGATGCTTTCGCTGATGCCGTCAGACAGATACTCTGCGTTCGGGTCGCCGCTGTCGTTTATAAAAGGGAGCACGGCCAGCGAATCAATCCTATGTTCTCTCGTAATGAAATAAAATATTCCGGCGGCAAGGATGATCAGCCCAACCAGCAAGTATGCAAAACCTCGCTTATGCTCTTTGATCCCGGTCGCGATATATTCCGCGCTCGATACGTTTCGCGCGGATTGCGAGTCATGCAGGGTTACCGGAGCAGAAGTCTGTCCGCTGTTGGCCGCAACAGCGAACCGGTTGATCGAAGACCTTTCAAGCTCGCCTTCTATTTCAAGTTGTTGCTTGAGCCTCTTCAGATCAATCAGCAGATCGCGCGCCGTCTGGTATCTCTCTTCAGGCTTTTTTGCAATGGCCTTCGTAACTATGCGTTCCAGTTCTGCGGGCGCTTCCGGCGAATGAAACAACATCGGCGGCGGGTCAGTCTTCAGGATTGAAGCGATTATGTCGCTTGTGGTCTCGCCCTCGAACGGCGCGCGGCGCGTCACCATTTCATAGAGCATTATGCCAAAGCTGAATATATCCGTGCGCGCATCGACAGGTTTCCCGCGCGCCTGCTCCGGCGACATATAGGCCAGCGTGCCGAGCAACATGCCCGGCTCTGTAGTCGCTTTGGCAATGGTCGGAGCCTGAGTGCTGGTCGATAAAGGATCAGATTCAAAAAGTTTTGCCAGTCCGAAATCGAGCACCTTCACGTATCCGTCCGGGCGCAGCATTATGTTTTCCGGTTTGATGTCGCGGTGGACGATACCCGCCTCGTGCGCCGCTGAAAGAGCGCCTGCGATCTGGGCGGCGATTTCAAGAATATCGCGAATCGTCATTTGCCCGCCCATCATATGGCGGCGCAACGTTTCGCCCTGTATGAACTCGGATGCGATGAATTGCAGGCCGTCGGCTTCTCCGATTTCATAGATCGTGATTATGTTCGGATGATTCAAAGCAGAGGCGGATTTCGCTTCCAGAACGAATCGCTGCATACGGCTCGGATCATTGGCAAACTCCGAAGGTAGAGTTTTCAACGCGACTTTGCGGTCGAGTTTGGTGTCCTGGGCGAGATAGACTTCTCCCATACCACCCGCGCCGAGTTTTTTTATGATCTGATAATGATGGATATTTTCAGAAAGCAATGTTAATTACTTGAACCCTGAATGCGCGATTATGATGTAGGCACGATAGGATTGACTCTAGTCGTCAGCATTTCAGTTGTCAAACTGATCAAGATTCAGCAATAGCCATAGACCGCTAAAACGCGCGCTGGATCTGTGTGATGGATAAAGTAAAAATTACAGTGCCGGGCGCTGGTAGCCGCCGAGCGATTCTTCGAGCAACGCGGCTGTTATCAAAACGTCCTCTTCCTGAAAAGGTCGGCCTACGACCTGAACTCCAATGGGCAATCCTTCGGGCGAGCGCCCCGCTGGCACGACTACAACAGGCAGGCCGAGCAGATTGTATGCCTGCGAATAGCTGAACATCTTCAGATACTCGATTGGCTGGCCTTCGATTTCAAAATCGTGCTGATCGTGTCGGAATGCCGGTTGAGCGACCACAGGGGCAAGAATGATCGGGCATTCCATCATTTCGTTTACGACCGATGCGCGAAGCATATCGCGCGCTACCCACGCCGACATATATTGATCGAGCGTAAGCGTTTGCGATTCGGAAATACGCGCCAGCCCACGCATCAGCGTCCCCATCAATTCTTCCCTGCCCTTGTACAACTCAAGCAGGCTTCCCACGCCAGCCACGCCAAGCCACGCAAACCATAGATCGAAAGCGCGCTCTAACCCTGCGGGCCTCCGCTCTTCAACTTCATAGCCCAATCCGGCCAGAGATTGAGCCGCGCGCGCGACTGTCTCCCTTGTCTCTTTTGTTACAGGGCAGATGCTGTCGTCCGTATACCACATCACGCGGCGGAATCTTTCGTCTCTTTCATCGCTGTCGCCCGTGTGCGAGCGAAATGGAAGCGGCACAGACGCCGAATCAGACGGATCGAAGCCCGCAAGCACTTTGAGCATAAGCGCGAGGTCTTCGACGCGACGCGCCATCGGGCCTAACGATGCGCCTGATGCGAAAGGCCCGACGTTGGCAGGAAAATGGCCGCTCCCCGGAATGCGACCGGGCGTTGTTTTGAGTCCTACTATTCCGCAAAAATGAGACGGCACACGAATCGAGCCGCCGAGGTCCGAACCGACTCCGCCTGCCGAACATCCCGACGCAATCGCAGCCCCTTCGCCGCCCGACGAGCCGCCCGGTGTGCGCTCCTGATCCCAGGGGTTGTTCGTGCAGCCAAAGACGAGATTCTCTGAGCGATAGTCCATCGCAAGCTCAGGCACATTGGTCTTTCCGAGAATGATGGCTCCCGCGCGCTTCAATTTTGCGACGACCGGAGCGTCACGTTCAGGCACATAGGACTCGCGCAATCGCGTACCCGAAACAGTTCGGACGCCCGCAGTGTAGATCGTGTCCTTGATCGAGATGGGCACGCCTTCCATCAGGCCCAGAGTTTCGCCGCGCGTTATTCGTTGCTCTGAGTGGCGAGCCTCGTCACGCGCGCTGTCAAACATCGTCGTCACGAATGCGTTGAGCTTTGGATTAACTTCTTCGATTCGTTGAATGTGAGCTTCGATTACCTCTACAGGCGAGACTTCTTTCGCGCGCATCAACTCTGCGAGTTTCGTCGCCGATTGAAAGTTCAGTTCGTTCATCAGGGAGTCTCCTTGGCATACGAGTATGAAATATGAAAGCGGAATCATAATACACGAAATTGAAATCTCAAACCGCCGCAGACGCCGAGAGGGCGCAGAGAATATTCACTCTGCGCCCCCACTGCGGTGAATCTTTACCTGATTACTACATCAAGGTTTTTCCTGCCGCACAGGGCCGTAAGCCGGGCGCTTTGGATGAAGCGGCGGGTTCTTGGCCATCTGTTCGTTGATGATCTCTATGGCTTTTTCGAGTTGAGGGTCGCGGCCCGCCATCACCAGATCGGGTCGCTGATCAACTTCGATGTCAGGGTCGATGCCCTTATTTTCCGCCACCCAATCGCTCTTGCCGTTTTGATGAGACCAGAAAGCAACCGTAGGCGCGGTCACGTTTCCGCCGTCTATCATCGGCAAACCGCCTGCTATGCCGACAAGCCCGCCCCATGTTCGCTTGCCCACGATTGTGCCAATGCCTTCCTGACGGAAATAATATGGGAAGGCATCGCCGCCTGAGCCTGCGTACTCGTTAACGATCATCACCTTCGGACCGTAGATGGCTGCGCCGGGAATCTTGCGGTCCTCGCCCTCGCGCGGCGCGATGTAATTGAGGTTTTTACGCTTCAATCGCTCGGTGAAGAAATCAGGGATGAATCCTCCGCCGTTCCATCGCTCGTCAATAATGATCGCGTCTTTGTCTGACTGTGCGTAGAACGCTCGCGCGAACTCGCTGATGCCCTGAATAGCCGTGTCGGGCACGTGCATATACCCGCATCGCCCGCCCGTCGCTTCGGCCACTTTGCGTCGATTCGTTTCAACCCAGTCGATGTAACGGACGGCAGACTCGTTTCCGATTGGGCGAACAGTAACCGTGCGCGCGCCATCTTCGCTCGGCTTGTCGTTGACTTTCAGCACAACCTGTTTGCCGACTGTGTTTTCAAACGGAGCGTAAGGATTTTCTGTCGCCCGCAACGCTCGCCCGTTGACGGCGATCAGGTAATCGCCTTCTTTCACCTGCACGCCCGGCTCTGTCAGCGGAGAACGTGTATCGTTGGCAGAGTTATCGCCGACATATATTTTCCTGAAGCGGTAATAACCGTTGCTCGCTTCCAGATCCGCGCCGAGCAGGCCCGTCCCGACGCGCGTGACGTTGGGCATATCGCCGCCCGACACATAAGCGTGCGATGTCGAGAGTTCAGCGATCATCTCGCCAATCAGGTAATTGAGGTCTGTTCGGTGCGCCAGATAGGGAAGCTCCTGTTCGTAGCGCGCTTTGATCGCGGGCCAATCGACTCCGCGCATCGTCGGATCGTAATAGAAGTCCCGTTCGATGCGCCACGCTTCGTCAAAGATCTGTTTCCACTCTGCGCGCGGGTCAAGCCTCATCTCAAGCCCTGACGTATCGAGCTTGCCGTCGCCGATCTTCTGCCCCGGCCTCATCGCATCGATGATGCCGAATACGGGGCCCGCGCTGTAGATGATTTTATCGCCTCCCGAATTGATGTCGTAGCTCGAAATTCCTGCCAGCACGACCGTGTCTTCACGCTTCGTCAGATCGTACATGTGAAGCGTTGTCTGGGGGGGGCCTTGCGGAATCACACCGGCGGCAGGCGGGCTGGAGAGATAGAAGAATTTATCTTTTGCAGCCAGTAGCCCGTTGTAGATGCCGATTGGAACAGGCACGTTGACTATGCGGCGAGAGATGTTTTCAGTATCAATCTTGACAGGCTTCACCTGCGCCTTTGCGTCGTCTTTTGCAGCCGGGTTCTTTTGCGCGTCTTCTTTTTGCGCATCGTCAGCGGGTTTCTGATCGGCGGGCTTTGCAGATGGATCTCCTGCCGAGCCAGTGCCCGGTTTGCCGCGCTCGCCAGCAGCGCCCGTGCCCGGCAGCGGCTGAGGCTTCGCGTTCTTAGACTGTTCGCCTTTCTCTTCGTCCGATTCGGGCGAAAAAGGCGAAGGCGTATCAGCCGCGAGCGTCACGGCGTAGATGCCTGTCGTGCTGTTGTAGCTGAACGTCAGCTCGAAGTTGCTGAGCGACGGATTCGAGAACGTGCGGTCA
This sequence comes from Blastocatellia bacterium, assembly GCA_963804815.1. Classification (GTDB taxonomy): domain Bacteria; phylum Acidobacteriota; class Blastocatellia; order UBA7656; family UBA7656; genus DATEKX01. The sequence goes on from CAWDRU010000002.1 coordinate 2,303,856, forward strand.
GAGAAGAAGTACAGGTACTTTCCGTTTTGATCAAAGACCGGGTTGTAGTCCGCCGTCAATCCGTTCGAGACAGGGAATGTTTTTTTCTGATCGAACGAATAGAGATAAATTCCCGGAAAGCCGTTGTCGCTTGCTTTCGCGTAAGTGACCCAGCGACTGTCAGGCGACCAGTCGTAACTGTTGATCGAGCCAAATTGCGATTGATCCACCATCACGGGTTTGCCGTCGTTTACGTCAACATAGAAAAGCTTGAGCGTCTTTTCGGCAAACAACAGTTTAGTCGAATCGGGCGACCACGTGGGGCCGCTGCGATATACCTTACCGTCGGTCGTGATGCGTCTCTCTTCGCCAGTTCCGTCCTGAGCGCGAATGTAAAGCTCATACTCGCCCGTCTTATCGGAAAAGTATGCTATCCATTTTCCATCCGGCGACCATGTCGGGGAAAGTTCGCGTGTGCCGCTTGTGTTGGTGAGGTTTCTAATTTCGCCTTTTTTGGCAGGAACCGTAAAGACTTCGCCGCGTGCGCCGAACAATGCGCGAGCGCCCGATGGCGAAAGCGAAAACGAATTGATGAAACGTTCGACCTTGACATATGTCGGGCGTGTCAGCGTCATATCGCTTTCGACGACAGTCGGAACCAGTGTCGTCTTTTCAGATTTAAGATCGAGCGTATAAAGATAGCCGCCGTGCTCGTAGACAATCGCGTCCGTGCCGTTGCTGCCCACGCTCGGCCACTTCACATCGTAGTCTTTGTAGTTCGTAAGCTGTCTCGTGGCTTTCGACTTCAGATCATAGCGATAGAGGTTCATCACGCCGTCGCGATCCGAATCGAAATAGATAGCGTCGCCGCTCCACATGGGGAAGACATCCGCCGCGCGCGTGTGCGGGACTTCGTCATATTGTCGTGTCTTCAAATCATAGATCGAGACATAAGAATGTCGTCCGCCGCGATAGCGCTTCCACGTGCGGAACTCGGTCGATATGCGGTTATACGCGATCTTACTGCCGTCGGGTGAAAAGGTCGTAAGTCCGCCGCCCGGCACTGCCAGTTCTTCGGGCAGCCCTCCGTCGAGCGCGACAGTGTAGAGCTTTTCAAATCGCGTTGTGAAGTTCGTTGCTGCCGAACGAAACAGCACGCGTTTGCTGTCGGGCGTCCAGTCCAGCACCTGTTCGGGCAGCGGGTGGTAGGTCAGGCGTTTCGGCTCGCCGCCTTCGACAGGAATCACGTAAACATCCGTGTTGCCGTCGTAATCTGCCGTAAAAGCTATCCACCGGCCATCGGGTGAAAACTTTGCGAACGACTCCTCGCCGGGATGCGAGGTCAGCCTGCGCGCAGTGCCGCCCGCGCGTTGAGTGAGCCACAGGTCTCCGGCGTATGTAAAGACCACGAGGCTTCCGTGTATGTCTGGATAACGTAACAATCGAGTATTGTTTGATGCGGTCTGGGCGCTGGCATTCGTCAAAAGCGCAGCCGACACGACCAGCAGCAGAGCAGCAACGCTGCCCGTCAGTTTTCTAATAATCATATAGCGAACCCTTTCAAAAGATTTCCAGGAATGCCATATCATACGGACTGGCTGCGCTCTATGTTCTTGGAAAGCTGACGCAGTTGAGCGATGACGGCATTTATCCGGGGCACACACCGAGAGTAGTGGTTTCAGATACTGGCGGGATTATTCTATTTCCAACGGCGCGTGGTGCGCAAACCGTTTACTTCATCTGATAGACGGGTGATAGCCCGTTCGCAGGCTGCCCTTTCAGGTCCTGCGCGTGAAGCCCGTTCAAGTCCGCGTAAAACGAGAGGCGACCTGTCTTGGCGTAAGCCACGGGCACTGCCGTTACAAAAAATGTTGTCTGGTCTTCGCTCAAGGTTAGCGTAAAGCGATAGCCGTTTGATTCGCCGTTCTCCATATCTTTAGGAACGCCGCCGAGCCTGACCAATTCCGCGAACGTAGCGTTACGTCCCTTAAATTTATTCGCGTAGAGGACCTCAGCGCCGATCATTCTTTGCAGCATCTCAACGGTTTCGTCTTCATTGACGAGCATGCGTGTGTTGAAGAAATAAGCCCGGCCCTGCGCCTTGATGACGGCCAATGATTCCTGATCGCCTACGAGCCATTCGCCGTTGACGCGAATGAGCGCGACCGTCTGCGGCTCTTTGACTCCCTCGAACATCAAAAATACAGTGGCCGTGTCGCCGGTTATCTGCTCGCCCTTAGGTTCGATTTTGTCGGGTATAGCTGAAAAGGTTTGAGCAAAATCCGGCTCCAGGTCCTGAAGCTCTGCTGTCGAGAGTCCTTCGACCGCCATTCGATAGATGGAATGGCGAAAGCCTTCGACATAGTGTCGTTCTTTGAGCGCGCGATAAAAGCTGATAGTAGTAGCGGAAGGCGACCCCGACTTCTGCGCGAATATCGCAGAGGCAAGCATCATTAATGTAATCGCAGGAATAGCAAATCGTTTCATCAGGAACTCCGACATAAATTTTCAAGTGATAGTGAAAGTATCGGGGGTTGACCGGTCGGGAGCGGGGCGCGTGCGGGGTTGCGACCCGGTGTCTAATATACAATGGCCGCGCCGGTGCTTCAAGAATAATGAGCCTGCCGAGTCTCTCTGCGGTGAACGGGTCTTCGGTTCTATGAAAACAGTATGATCCTGAACAGCGTAACGCTATCGGCTTTAAGTCTGGGCGCGGATCGTGGCGAATCGCTCCTGCAACCACCTGACTCGACTTGGAGCCCACTCGACCTGCTTGATAATCTCTTCGATATTGCGAAGGTATTCAGGCAGGCTGTAGGCTTCACGAATCTGCGGGATGTACTTTTCGAGCTTCGACCATACGATCATCAGTTCGCCGCTTGATTCCAGGAACAACTCGGCATCGAGCGGGCCGCGAACGGCGAATGATGCGGCCATGTCCCAGTAAGAGACTACCATCCGAAAATGCGCGTTGTGCGGGTGACCCGGCGAAAAAATTTCGAGAACATCTTCAACCTTATCGGGAAAGAATTTCAACGAGAACCAGTCGCGCGCGGCGCGCAACTTCTCTTCCCTGCGCAACTCGTATAGCCTGAGTATCACATGCGTGTCTTCGTACGTAGCTCTCTTTTCATCTGCCATTCGGTATCCCTTTCATTTTTGAAGCACCTGAAGCTTTCGCTGCTGTAGCGTGTGATGATCGAATATCACATCATCGCGTTCAGGATAATCGCTTCGATAATGCGCTCCGCGCGATTCGCGTCTGGCGAGCGCAGCTTCCGTTACCAGCCGCGCCAGCGTGACAAAGTTCCACGAGCGTGTGTTGAGCTGGCGCACGGCAATTTCATCGAGCGCAGCTATCGCGGCTTTCAACCCCTGCTCTTCTCTGACGATCCCGACCTTGCTCCACATTATTTGTTTCACTTCCGCGCGCGTGGGGTCGTCAATGCGCCAGTCGGCCACTTCTCCCAGATCCCAGTCGCGCGGTTCGGCGGATTCGATGCGCGCCGCCGCTTCTTCGGCAGCCGTCGCGCCCGCTCGCGCGCCGAATACCAGACCTTCCAAAAGCGAGTTCGACGCCAGACGATTCGCGCCGTGTACGCCCGTACAGGTGACTTCGCCCGCTGCGTACAGACCTGCCAGGGACGTTCGCCCGAACGTATCGGTGCGTATGCCTCCCATAGTGTAATGCGCTGCGGGGCTGACGGGGATCAGGTCGCGCGTTATGTCAACGTTATAGAGCAGGCACGTGTTGTAAATTTTTGGGAATCGCTCGCGCACGAAATCGCGGTCGAGGTGGCGCATGGTGAGCCAGACGTGCGGCGAGGAGGTCTTCTCCATCTCGAAGTGAATTGAGCGGCTGACGACATCGCGCGGCGCAAGCTCTGCGCGTTCGTCATACCCCTGCATGAAGCGCTCGCCTTTTATGTTGAGCAGGAAGCCGCCTTCGCCGCGCAACGCCTCTGAGATCAGGAATCGCGGCGCGTTTCGGACGGCGAGCGCCGTTGGATGGAATTGAATGAACTCCATATCGCCTATTACAGCGCCCGCGCGATAAGCCATCGCCATGCCATCGCCCGTCGCGACATCCGGGTTAGTCGTATGCAGATAGAGTTGGCCCGCGCCGCCTGTCGCAAGCACGACCGCGCGAGCGTAGAGCGCGCGTATTTTATTGGTGACAGGCTCGACGTAGGTGACGCCGACCGCGCGCCCGTCTTTAACGATAAGCGATTGTGTGCAGGCGTGCGGGAGTGTTTCTATGGCCTGAGACTTCTTCGACCATGCGACAAGAGCGCGCACTATTTCGCGGCCCGTCGCATCGCCTCGCGCGTGAAGTATGCGCGAACGTGAATGCGCCGCCTCGCGCGTGAAGGAGAGGTGACCGTCTTCGCGGTCGAACTCAGCGCCGTGCTCTATAAGCTCCGTGATATAGCGCGGTCCCTGTTCAACGAGTATGGCGACCGCATCCGGGTCGCACAGCCCCGCGCCCGCGTCAATCGTATCCTGATAATGAAGCTCAATCGCATCATCATCGCTCAGGACGACGGCTATTCCGCCCTGCGCGTATTCGGTGTTGGATTCAGTCACCTGATCTTTTGTTAAAACGGCGACGCGGCCCGCTTCGGCCAGAGCGACTGCTGCGCGAAGACCGGCGATGCCGCTGCCGACTACGATGAAATCTGGTTGATCAATCACGCTTTGATTCTACAGCATCGCGCGGCATTGTTCACCTAATGCTAAAGAAAACAGAGAGTTCTCCGCAGAGACGCCGCAGGACGCCGGATGGCCCCGATATATTCAGGCATTGACAGCGGGAACCGCAGAGAGTAAAAGGTACGGATCAATTCACATGCATTCGGTAATCGTGTTAATTGACAATCAACAAATAAGTGGAGAGCGAGCAATGATGAATCAAAGTCCTTTCAGGTTCAACGGTAACGGCGGGCAGCTATTCGTAGAATATTTAATCGTCGCATTACTATCAGCGGTAACATTTGGAATATACCTCCCGTGGGGTTACTGTCGCCTCGCGCGGTGGATGGCCAGTAACACAACGGTCAACGGGCAGCGCGTAGAGTTTCACGGTGATGGGGGGTCGCTGTTCGGCGAATTCATCATCGTCTATCTGCTGACGATCTGCACGCTTGGAATATATCTGCCGTGGGGATTATGTCGGCTGGCCAAATGGTTCGCGCTTCGCACGATGATCGGCGGGCAGCCGGTTAATTTCGACGGCGAAGGCGGCGACCTGTTCGGCGTCTTCATCGTAGGCTACCTGCTGACGATGATTACGTTCGGCATTTACAGTTTCTGGTTCCAGATAAAACTGAATCGCTGGAACGCAACACACACGATCATCTGGAATCAGCGGCTACAGTTCAACGGCGAAGTCTTCGATTGGATTTTGCAATCAATCATCGTCGGATTTCTGTCAGGGATAACATTCGGCATTTATGTGCCGTGGGGCATCTGTCGCATAATCAAATGGAACATGGATCATACATTCTTTGCGACAGGGATGCCGATGATGGCGGCAGCGGCTCCGGGAGGCTATCTGCCTGCGCAGGCTTCGCCACCCCCGCCGCAAGCCTACAGTCAGCCGCCGCAGTCTTACGGGCAGCCGCAACAGTCATATCCGCCGCCGCCTCAGCAACAGTCATATCCGCCTCCGCCATTTCAGCAATCGCCGCAGGCTTATCCGCCGCCGCCGCAATCTTTTCCACCGCCGCCACAGGCTTATCCGCCGCCGCCATCGCCTTCATCGCAGCAACCGCCGTCAGCGGTCGGCCCGACCTGCGCTCACTGCTCTGCGACCTTGATTGATGCAACGATCTTTTGTCACTCGTGCGGCAAGCAGGTCAAATGCAGAAAGTGCAGCAATCAGTTAGGCGCAACGTCGAAGTTCTGCCCGCGATGCGGCGATGCGACAGTGGGCGCGTAACGGGCAGTAGATGCCTGAAAGGCATCAATTCAATAGCCGGTGGCATCGCCACCGGAACAGTAACGACCCTGAAAGGGTCGGACTATTTGCAGACAATAGTTCGACCCCGTCAGGGTCATTTGCTTGTGGGGAGGACTGATACCGTGGGCGATGCCGACGGCTATTGAATATGTCCCCTTCGGGGACGATACCAAAACTATTCTTACTACGTAGCGGTCTTGCCTTTAAGCCTGCGCGACTTATATTCAGAGACTCGCTTTAAGCCCAGTTCCTGCACCTGTGTTGAATCTTTGCCGAATTGCGCTTTGACGTGATCTTTGACGCTGAGCATAAGATTGTGAACAGCCCATTCCTTAGCTATAGCCAGATCGTGCGCAGTAGCAAGTGCGGCGACGGCCTGATCTTCGACGGCCTGCGCTGAGCGCATATCGTTGAAAGCCTGTGACAGCGCCGTAACAGAATGAGCGGGATTGCTAGGCGTATAGCCTGTGACGTTCAACAACGCATTGAAAGAGGCTTCATCTTCCGCCAGCGTTGCAGGTTTTAATCTCTTAGTTTCATTCTTAGCCATAAGGAACTCCTTTTTAAAGATTTGTAGGTTAAGCTACCGGGACGGCGTTATCATAAAATCGTAATGAACATAACTCAATAGTAAAGTTTGCGATCAGTCTGGAAGGGGTAAGTATTGCGACAGGCACGCAGGCGGTGAAGTGAGCGGGCTGGTGTAGCTTTTACGCCGCGCAGCACAGACTATAAGCCGAGCAGCTTATCGTATAACCCGCCGAGAGTAAGACATAACCACAGCGGAGTAGCTTCTACTCTATTGCGCGCAGCTTATACTCTCGTGAAAGTTAAACATACTCTCGGAAGAGTTAATCGAACTCTTGCGAGAGTTAATCATACCCTCGACAGAGTTCTTTATACTCTCGCAGGAGTTAAGCCTGCTCTCGACAGAGTTCTTTATACTCCGGCGAGAGTATGATTAACTCTCGCCGGAGTAAAGCCTCGCGCAGGGTGGTGATCCTCAGATTCGACTACCGCAAAGCCTTGTAACTGCACGATTTGCAGAACCGTATCGAGCGCATAATCTGCGTTTCAGGTCGCACTTCGTTTGAGTATTCCTGTAGGGGCAGGGCTCGTCCCTGCCCGGATGGGCTATCGCCCATGACAGTCATCGCCTGCGGCGATCCGGGCAACCACAAGGGTTGCCCCTACAGGTAAGCCGAATTTAAATCTGCTCTATTGCGCGTTCTGCGGTTTCGAGTTCCACGAATAGCAGTTGGCTTTTATGCGTTCGTAGTTTTGGTCGAGGTCTGTTTCCAGCAGCAGGATAGCCGCGATACGCCGCGCGATCTGCGTCACTTCGCGGGCTTCTTTGTCTGAAAGAGGCCGTGACAAAATACTGATCTCACGATAGGAAAGCCACTTCTTTATGACCTGATAGCCGCCTATGGTGTAATCCCATACGCGCGCCGGAACGTTCATCCATACTGCCGTGTCGTTCAAATAAACATCGTGTGTTTGAGTGCCGAGCAACCGGAGCGTGTCTTGCAGAGGCAATTGACTGTCCCGCAAAGCGGCGAGTTCTGTTTCGGCATAGTCGCGCGAAGTCAGGCGGCCTTTGCCGGGCATAACGATGCCGCCTTTTCCGTGATGTCCCCAACCTGCGTTCACTTCGAGATTGAGACTGTCCGCGACGTTTACCTGCCTGATGACGGCGATAGCTCGCAGATGAGGGAGAATGCTACCGCTTGTTACGCCGGAAACAGAGGTTTCGGTATCGAGCAGCGCGGCGATCTGCTTACCGAGCGCGGCTGATTGTTCGAGCAGTTCACGCGACGCGGGCAACGGGACGCGCGGCCAGTCCTGCCGTAACGCTCCGGCATTCTCCGTGCGATAAACAGAGGTATGTAAGACGGCGACCGTATGAAAGAAAAGTAGTTCAAAGTCCTTTTCTGTATCGATACCTCTAAGATAAGTGCGTGCGGCATCAGAAAGATTCGGCTGCGTATTAATTCCGGCTTCTGTTTCATGGTCGCTAAAAAGATTACGACGGGCATCAGCACGAAGTAGAAGCGGAAAAAAGTTTGAAAGCCCGTTACCAAAATTATCCCCAAGACACCGCACGACATAGCCTCTGTCAAATCGCTCCATTGGTTGTTTTTGTCGCGCTTCAATCCAAACATTTACATCGAAGACATGAGGTATATATTCAGCACGGTTTCTATCTAACAATTTCGTTTCCGGCTCCCAGTATAGCCATCGAACATCAAACGGACGATAGCAATAACGAATGATATTCTCCGATTGAAAGCCGCGTTTGATTAAACGCTCTCTGATAGATTTAGCCTTAAACTGCGCGCTGTCTTCCATCGCTCCCGGTGCGATGCGGCGCATTTCTTCATGGCTGATTTCCGGGTCGAAATACATCTTCATACGTTCAGCTAAACGACCACGATCAATATCAACCACGACATCATCACGGCTTGTCTTTACACCGGGAAACGACACAGGAAACAGTTCCGGCAATAAAGGACTCTCGATATAGTTTGACTGAAACTGCAAAGGCATAAACGGCAAGCCGATCTCATAGGCGGGAGATATTCCGTCGTAAGCGTGCGCCTCTTCAGCTTTATTCAGGCTATCGAGTAAATCATCTCTTTTATGGCTTCCCCAGAAGTGACGAAACTTAACCGCATTTGCGTCCGTGTGTTGCTTGCGCCGTACAAGCAATGAAATAGCGGTTCCAACCTGAATGCCTTCCCTATTGTACTCAGTAGAAAAAACGCTTGGGTCTGGTTTGCCTTCCGGCGTCACTTTGCCCGTCTTGTACTTGTCACCGTTCAGACAATCAATCTCGATCATGTCAAACGCTTCGAGATAGCGTTCGCGCATCCCGGTAAACGATAATCCATCAAGCCATGAGTAATTCGAGATAAAACATACGATGCCTTCACCGGTCATTTCTACGATGCGCCGTTCCGCTACGCGAAAGAAACGCACGTATAAATCATTCAAGCCTTGTCCCTGTGGCGCTGGTGCGCGCTTCGTTGTGCGATAAGCATCAGATAGTTTGCGTTCCTCTTCAACAGCAACGCCTGCATAACCGTTGTAGGGCGGATTGCCTAACACAACAAGAATTGGCTTATTGCGTTTTACTTCTTCCGCCGCGTCGCGTTCTTCCTGCAAGGTGTGAAACTCGAATGTCAGTTGCTTCTTCGGCTCCTGGGGCGGCTCCCATCCCGTTAGCGCGTTCGTCAGGTAAACGCCGACGCGCTCATCATCTTTCAATGCGCTGCCTGCCTTCTGCAATAACAACCCAAGCTGCAAATGCGCGACGACGAACGGCGCTGGCAATATCTCGAATCCAAAGACTCGATTCTGCGCCGCCCGCTTCAAATCATTTGCCGTCAGCGCGTCGCCGCCCTGCTCGTCTATCGTGCGCTTGATGCGCCGCAGCACTTCGACCAGATACGCGCCTGTCCCGCAACAAGGGTCGAGCACATATACACGCTCGTCGGCCAGCCCGTCTTCGATGCCCAGTTCCGAACGCAGCACGCGGTCTACGCGCTCGACCATATAACGGACGATCTCTTCGGGCGTGTACCATACGCCAAGCTGCTTTCTTAATTCCGGGTCAAAGGCTTCGAGGAACGGCTCATAGAAATACTGCACGGCGTGTTCTTCTTCAAAGCGCGTGAAGAACTCTTCGCGGCGAACACGGTTCAGCGTTTCGGCTGTCCAGTCGAGCACCTCTCCGAGTCCGAGCTTGCGAACATTCGAGGGCGTTACTACCTGCTCGAACAGCGTGCGAATGACCGGAACGTGCAACGACCATGCCGCAAGCTGCCAGTTGAACCGCTCGGTGTGCGCCTGCTTTGACTTTGCCCACAGGACCCACGCCGAAAAGATGCCGTAGAACAACGTCTGCACAAGCGTCGAGCGAAAGAAGGCTTCCCCGCGCGCTCCTTCAAACTTCAGTTCAAGCGCCTGCTCAAGAGCTTCGCGCACGGCGTGCAGAGACGGCATCTCTGCATGTTCGATGCGAGCCTTTGCATCGCGCGCATAGGAAGCCAGAAACCACGCGAGGTCTTTCGGGTCTTCGAGCGGCGCGGGCGTCAGCATCACGCGCTTTAAGTATTCGGTAAACGGCGCGTCGTGTTCGGCTGCAAATGCTTGCGGATTCTGCGCGAGCTTCAACAATTCCTGCGCGCCTGCTGCAAGCTGGTAGCTTTCACCTGAGATAAGCTCACCGTTCTGATCCTTGGTGACGAGCAGGAACTCGCGCAGGTTCGTCACCATCACCTGCCCGTAGGCTTGCAGATAGCGGCGCACCTGTTCGCTTTGAGCAAGTGCGCGGATATCTTCTTTCGCAGATTTGACTTCGACGACGCCGCGTTCGGGCTGCTGCCCTTTGAAAGAAGCAGGCTCGCGCACGGCATCATCGCCGCCCAGTCGTTTGAGTTGTCTGGCTGTGAAGAGGCCGCCGTCGGGCAATCCCGCGCCTCGGTTCCTGATATTGATGACAACGCGCACTTTCGGATTGAGCATCGCGCCTACGCTGTTGAGCAGGACCGACAGCGCGGGATAAAAAGAAGTCTCTTTGACGTTCTCGCCCGTCGCGTATGTATCGCGCAAATCGCGCAGGTAGTTATCAAGAACCCGCATGCAGAAATTCTCCGATTGCCTGAATCTTTCAGGGTTAAGGCTGTTCACCAGAGGACGCAAAGATAAGGCTGTCGCTATTTCACGTCGAAAGGCTGGTCGCAACTATTACGCGCCGCCTCGTTGTTTCAGCAGAGCAACTATCGCTTTATGCTGCTTATCTTCGGCATAACTGGCAGCGGTCTTGCCGCCTACGGCTTTTACTTTTGGGTCTGCGCCTGCGTCAAGCAGAATCTTTACGATCTCAAGCTGGCCGGTCAGCGCGGCAGCCATCAGCACTGTGTAGTTGCCGTTGGTCTTTGCGTTCACGTTCGCGCCTTTTGCGATCAACATCTTTACCATCTCTTGATTGCCCATCCCGGCTGCGTTCATCAGAGGTGTGACGCCTTCGGTCGTCGCGACATCTGCCGGTTCATTGCTGTCGAGCAGGCGTTTGACCTCTTCCGCATTGCCTGTCTTTACGGCGCTCATCAACGGCGTGTCGGGCTGAGGCTGATCCGTCGAGGCCGATTGCGCGGGCTGAGCAGCAGCCGAGTTATTGGCATTGGCGTTCTGATTCGTCTGTGCAGGTTTCGAGCAGGCGGCCATCATTATGATCGCCGCAATTAAGAGCAGTAGCTTCGATGACATATAGGTTTTTCTCCAGAATCGATTCATTAGTGCTACCCGCTGAATCTATCACAACGGGGAAGAATTTATGAATGCGCAATGATAAGTGAAACAGAACAATCTTTCAAAACCGGTTCGTGCAAATCAACTTCAAGCGTTATAATAACCGACCCCACGGTCGGTGTTGCCGCGCGCAACATTTACGGCCAATCCGAATTATTCTAAGGAGAAACCATGGACTTAAATCTAACTCCACAGGAACAGCAGTTCCGCGATGAGTTCCGCGCGTGGCTCGAATCCAACATCCCCGAAGACTGGCAATCCCACGAGGCCCGCGACGAAGAGAGTTCGCGCGAGCGATTCGAGTTTCTGCGCGCGTGGCAGAAGAAGATGTTTGAAGCAGGATGGGTCGGCATCCACTGGCCAAAAGAATACGGCGGGCGCGGCGTGACGCTGATCGAGCAGGCGGTCTTTATCGAAGAGATGGCCCGCGCGCAGGCACCGCCGCTGATAAACGTGCTGGGTCTTTCGCTGCTCGGCCCGACGCTTATCAATTACGGCACAGAAGAGCAGAAACAACGGTTCCTCTCAAACATTCTCAGCGCGGACGAAATCTGGTGTCAGGGATATTCGGAGCCGAACGCCGGAAGCGATCTTGCGGCGCTGCGGTCGGAAGCGGTGCCTGACGGCGACCACTTCATCGTCAACGGACAGAAGACGTGGACCAGTTTCGGCCACTACGCCGATTTCTGCTTCGCCGTGGTTCGCACAGACCCCGATGCGCCAAAGCATAAGGGGCTGACTTATATGCTGATCGATATGCACAGTCCGGGCGTCCGGCTTCGCCCGCTGAAACAGATGACAGGCGAGTCGGAGTTCAACGAAGTATTCTTTGAAAACGTGAAGGTCCCTGTCGAAAACGTAGTGGGCCGCGTCAACGACGGATGGAACATCGCAATTGCCACTTTGATGTTCGAGCGCGGAACTCTCGGAGCAAGCCTGCAAATAACATTCAAACGACAGATCGAGCGATTGATCGAGTTGTCGCACAAGCTGACGCGCAACGGGCGACCCGCAAGCCAGGACGCTTTGACACGTCAGAAGCTGGCGCAGATGTATACGGAGATCGAAATCTTTCGCATGAACCAGATGCGAACGCTGACGCGCATGAGCAAGACCGGAGTGCCCGGACCGGAAGGCTCGATTCAAAAGATATTCTGGAGCGAGATGAACCAGCGAATGCAGCAGGTGGCGATGGAGATGCTCGGCCCATACGGACAGCTGACGCGCGAAAGCGATTACGCGGTCGATCACGGCCAATGGGCGCACGCTTACCTGCGCTCGCGCGGAAACACCATTGAAGCGGGCACAAGCGAGATTCAGCGCAACATAATCGGCCACTTCGTGTTGGGCCTTCCAAAGAGCTATTAAAGAACAGGAGACGACATGGAATTCGAGTTAAACGAGACACAAAAATTATTCAAGAGTTCTGCGAGAGACTTGTTCGCCGTTGAGTGTTCGCCTCAGCTTGTGCGCGAGATGATAGAAAAAGGCGAGCCGTATTCAGACGGGCTGTGGGGCAAGCTGGTCGAGCAGGGCTGGACAGGGTTGATCTTTGATGAGGCGGACGGCGGGCAGGGGCTTGGATTTGTCGAGATGGCCGTAGCGTTTGAAGAGATGGGCCGCGCGCTGGTGCCCGGCATCTTCCTTTCGTGTGTGCCGCTGGCAGGCACGCTCATCGAGCAGGCCGGATCGCAGGCGCAGAAAGCGAAATACCTACAGGCCATCTGCGACGGGAAAGCTAAAGCGACGGTCGCCGTGCTTGAAGCCAGCGCGGACTGGGACTTGAGCGCTGTTCAACTGCTCGGACACGAAAGAGGCAACGGCTTCAGGCTGAACGGCACGAAGTTGTTCGTCGCTGATGCAGGAGCCGTCGATTACATCATCACCGCCGCCCGCGTCGGGTCTGAGATAGTGCTTGCAGTCGTCAGCCGAAACTCGCCGGGCGTGAGCGTCAAGCTTATGCCTTCTATCGATTCGACGCGCAATCTGTACGAGGTTATTTTCAAAGACGTTGATGTTGTGTCGGAAGACGTTTTAGCAAAAGGCGAAGCGGCGCAGGTCGCGTTGCAGCATGCGATTGATGTGGCGACGCTCGCGCTTGCGGCTGAGATGGTAGGCGGGATGCAGTGGACGCTTGACGCGACGGTTGAATATGCCAAGACGCGCAAGCAATTCGGGAAACCAATCGGCCAGTTTCAGGCCGTTCAGCATCACTGCGCCAATATGCTGCTGATGACCGAAAGCGCGCGCTCGGCTGTTTATTACGCGGCGTGGGTGATGGGCAACGACCCGAAACAGGCTCCGCTTGCCGTCTCTATCGCGAAGACCTATGCGAGCGACGCCTGTCGCGAAGTAGGCAATTTAGGAATACAGGTGCATGGCGGCATAGGATTTACGTGGGACGAGAACGTACAGTTCTACTACAAGCGCGCGAAAGCATCAGAGCTGATGTTCGGCGATGCAACGTATCATCGCGAACGCATAGCCCGACTGGTAGTAGACCACGCAGACGAACCTGCAAAAGCGGCAGGCCGTGCTGGCGATTGAGATATGGGTAGATGCGTTACAAGGGATTCAGGCGTCGTAAGGGACTCAGGGGGATGCGTTCTTCACGACGCCTATTTTATAATCAGACAGTATTCATCGATTTGACGGGCTATCCTTATTCAAATAGATTGCCAATGTTATGCCAACCGTTTTGAGGAATGGGCCTTATAGATTCTTTTTCTACGCTGGTGATCGAGACGAACCGCCGCACGTGCATATTGAAAGGGATACGAATATTGCTAAATTCTGGCTGGAACCTGTACGACTGCAAAACAGCGGAGGGTTTAACAGATCAGAACTTAATCGCATTCAGAAGTTCGTTGGCGAAAATCGAGATGATTTGTTGAGGAGTTGGAATGAGTATTTTAACGGCTGAAGCTAAAGCACAAAACATTACTGTTACAGATGACACTCTCTCTGTTGATCTGACTGACGGGCGCACAATTTCAGTCCCGCTGGCATGGTATCCGCGCCTTATGCATGCGACTGAAAACGAGAGAAACACCTGGCGTTTTATAGGGGATAAAGAGGGTATTCACTGGCCTGCGCTTGATGAAGACATCAGCATCGAGAATCTATTGCTGGGCAAACCTTCGGGCGAGAGCCAGAGTTCATTTAAACGGTGGCTGGAAAATCGCACAACGGCCTGAATGACAGGGCGATTGTTCGCGCTGAAAGGAGATGAGGGTAATGATAAATCGGAGTTTGCTGATTCTATCTTTTTTGCTGTTAACCACAGCCGTCGGCTTTGCTCAATCCAAACCGACAGAGACGGTTCCCGATATAGCCGGTGACTGGATAGGCACGTGGGGTGTTTACAATCCGGCGCAGGGGACAGTTCCGGCCAAAGAGTTGTGCAAGAGCCTCAGCAGCAAGGTCACAAACAAAGACGGCATCTGGGAAGCTACGTTTGAAGGCGACTGCGGGCGGCCCTATAAGTACACGATCAGGATGGAAGGCAGACAGGTCGGCAAGGTTGTAATGTTTAAAGGAACGACAGACCTCGGAGCCAAAGATGGCGGCGTATTCGACTGGATCGGTCGAGCGACGGATAAGGAGTTCGTCGGATTCTTTACGAGCGCCTATTACACAGGGACTTTCAATCTCGCCCGACCAAAATAACAACAGCCATCACGGCTGTAATCATAGCTCAGATAGACGTGATTGATGCTGACAAATATCTGATTTCAGAGATCACCTCTTCCGATGAGCCTTTCTTATGGGAGATGCTCTATCAGGCAATTCATGTCCCGGCGGGCGGCACGGCTCCTCCTCGGCAGATTGTCAACAGCCCGGAGTTATCCAGATACGTAGAGCAGTGGGGGCAAGAGAACGATCTCGGTTTGAAAGCCATCTCCACAGATGACCTGCAACCATTCGGGGCCGTATGGCTGCGCTTGATGACAGAAGAAAAAAGAGGATATGGATATATTGATGACCTCACACCTGAATTAAGCATTGCAGTGCTCCGAGAGCACAGAGGCAAAGGGGTCGGGACACGCCTCCTGAATGATCTGTTTGAATCGATTGCAGGCAGGTACAAAGCAATCTCTCTAAGCGTGTCTGATGATAATCCTGCAAAAAGGCTGTATCAGCGATTGGGATTCGAGATAGTCAGCCGGGATGGCGCATCATTGACGATGAGAAAGAATCTGGATTGAAGGCTGTCTGACAATCGCCTCGGACGGTGATAAGATTGCTCGCAGGGCCAGTTATGACTACAAAAGCTCAAGCGACCATCGAAGACCTATATAAGGTTGAGGGCAAGGCTGAACTCGTTGACGGAGAGATTGTACGGATGAGCCCAACTGGATACCTGCCCAGCTATGCAGCAAGCGAGATATTTGTCAGCTTGCGCGAGCACGCACGACGCACAAAATCAGGGCGTGCGGTTACTGACAGCGCGGGCTTCAGAGTTGATCTGCCTGATCGCGGTTCTTTCAGCCCCGACGCTGCTTTCTATACCGGCATGCCTATGGGCATGAAGTTCTTTGAAGGCGCTCCGGTCTTCGCCGTCGAAGTCAGAAGCGAAAATGATTACGGACCAAAGGCCGAGGCAGAGATGGCCAAAAAACGCAGAGATTATTTTGCAGCCGGTACGCTCTGCGTATGGGATGTAGATTTGCAAAGCCCTGACGTAATCAAAGCTTATCACATCGGCGATCAGTCAAATCCGACCATTTTTCATCGCGACGATGTGGCTGATGCCGGTGAAGCCGTGCCTGAATGGTCTATGCCCGTTGACGATCTATTCCCTCAAGACGAATAAATAATGATCGTCCCCGACAGATTCAACCTTGCCGACGCAATCTGCAAAAGACACGCCGATGCAGTTGCCCGCGTAGCTTTGATCGATGTCAAACCTGCCGGAAGCAACACCTACACCTACGGCGGGCTTGATTTCATGTCGGACAAATTCGCAACCGCACTTGCCGGGTGCGGCATAATTGAAGGCGATGCGGTCGCGGTAATCACCCCGCAATCTGCCGCTCTTGTTATCGCTCATCTGGGCGCGCTTAAGACAGGCGCAGCGGTCGTACCTCTACCTGTCGGGCTTGATAGGACGACAATCGAATTTGCTTTGAAAGATAGCAATGCGAAAGCGGTTGTGGCGGATTATTCCATTCGCTCAGAGATTGCTGAACTGATCGGCAACAGGCCGCTTTTCATCGCCGGAGACAGCCGGGAGGCGAATGAAATAAATCACAGCGCAAAGAGTTTCTGGCGCGAGGTGATTGAAGCATCATCTGATTTCGCGGCTGTCGAAACGCTGTCAACATCGCCTGCCTTTATCTTCTACACCAACGGCGCACAGGGCGATCCTCACAATCACTCATCGATTGCCGAAAGGTTTGATGACTTCGAGGTCAAAGATAAATCTGTCTTGTGGCCAGCAGCGAATTATTGCTCAGTCGAAGTTCTGCTCGGCAGAATTTATCCAGCCCTGTGGCATGGATACGCCGTCGCCAGTCACTCGTAGCGCAGCGCGATTATCGGATCAACTCTGGTCGCCCGTCGCGCAGGAATATAGCTTGCCAGCACTGCGACAGAAGTCAGCAGCAGAGGTATTGCGACAAAAATTATCGTGTCGGTTGGGCTGACATTATAGAGCAGGCTTTCCAGCAGCCGGGTCACCGCAAATGCTCCGGTCACTCCAAGGGCAGCGCCGACAAGCGCGAGTTTGAATCCCTGGCCGACAACCATCCTCAGAATGTCGCTGGAACTGGCTCCCAGAGCCATTCTTATGCCCAACTCGTGCGCGCGCTGCGTGACCGAATACGACATCACGCCGTAAATCCCTACCGCAGCCAGCAACAACGCGACGCCCGCGAATATGCTGAGCAGCATTGTACGCAGTCGCGGCTGTGCGACGGATTCAGAGAGCAATTCATTCATCGTCCTGACTCTTGCGACAGGCAGGTCTTTATCAAGCGACCAGACTTCCGAACGAATGGCAGGCAGCAATCCTTGCGAATTTGAAGAACTGCGAACGATGAGATACATGAATCGCCATGCGTTTTGAAGGTGCGGCATGTAAAACGCAGGCTCCTCTTTCGAGTCAAGCCCCGTGTATTTCACATTGCCTACAACGCCGACTATCTCCATCCATGCGTTATCACCCGCCGCCAGCCCCTCTTTGAATCGCTTGCCTACGGGGTCAGATGCTCCAAAATATTTGCGGGCCAGCGCCTCGTTGATTATCACAACCGGAGGCGCATCGGCGCTGTCGTTATCCGTGAAGTATCGCCCGCTAAGCAGCGGCACATTGAGCGTAGTGAAATACTTCGGGCTGATGAAAAGGATCGGCGCAGATGGCTCGGTTTCTCCAGGCGGCGTCGGATGCTCTTCGATCTGGAAGTTATCCGAGACTTCCAGGTTATTCGGAGGGAGACTGATTGAAATAGCGGCGGACTCGACGCCGGGCAGCGTTTCGACTTTACCGAGAAGCTGTTGAAAGAAGGTCGTTGTTTGAATCGCTTTCGTATATTTAGATCTCGGCAGCGATAACTGCATAGTCAAAATGTTATCGGCATTGAATCCCGGATTGACGTTCTGCAATCTGAGAAAACTCTTTATCATCAGCCCCGCGCTGATCAATAAAATCAGAGACAGGGCAATCTCGGCCACGACCAACGCGCTGCGAAGGCGGCGACGATTTGAGCCTTCGGAGTTGCTGCGACCGCCTTCTTTGAGCGTTTCATTCAGGTTGAGTTTTGAACTCTGCAAAGCAGGCGCTAGTCCAAATATTATGCCGCTCAACATCGAAACCAGAAGAGTGAACCCAAGTATGGTTGTATCGATACGGACTTCCTGTAGGCGGGGAATTTCGTCAGAGCCTAATGCTACCAACAGGTCAACTCCCCATTGCGCAAGAAGCAATCCCGTTGCGCCGCCGCAGATTGCGAGCAACAGGCTTTCAGTAAGCAACTGGCGAATTAAACGCGCGCGGCTCGCGCCAAGCGCTCTGCGTATGGCAATCTCTTTTTCGCGCGCAGTTGCCCTTGCGAGCAGCAGGTTGGCGACATTCGCCGATGCGATGAGCAGAACGAAGACGACCGCTGCCAGTAAGACGAGCAACGCGGGGCGGGCGTCTCCAACTATGCGTTCGGTCAGGCCAAGGGCGGTGAACGTCCAGTCGTTTTGTGTAGAGTTAGTCTCCTGCTGAATACGGCGCGCGATCAAATCCATTTCCGCTTTTGCCTGCTCAACTGTTGCGCCTGTTGAAAGCCTCGCTATACCCCACATATAGTAAGGCCCTCTGCGCGTCGGCGTGTCTAATTTTTCGACAGCCCACAACTCGATATCTCTTTCAGGAAATGTGAATCCCGGCGGCATAACCCCGATGATTGAAAACGGACCGTTATTAAGCAGGATCTGTCTGCCGATCACGTCTGCGTCGGCACCGAGTTTTCGCTGCCAGAAACTATGGCTCACAATCACGACAGGAGAGTGTCCCGGCTGGTCTTCGTCCGGCAAAAAAGTACGCCCCAATTCAGGTTGCACGCGCATCACTTCAAAGAAATCTGCTGTGACCCACGCTCCATGAAACTGCTCTGGCGATTCCCCGCCCGTGTAGGTGAAGCGATTGTCGGAAAAAGCGGCGACATGCTCAAAGACCCGATTCTGCGACCGCCAGTCAAGAAAATCCGCGACACACAACGGAACTCTGCCGTCATCTATTGCGGGGTTCAGGCCATAGGTCATCACGATGCTCTCAGGCTCCGGGTAAGGAAGCGGGCGAAAGAGCACGGCATTGACTACGCTGAAAATTGCAGTGTTCGCGCCGATGCCTAAAGCCAGCGCAAATATCGCGATAGCACTGAAGCCGGGATTCTTGAATAACATTCTGATTGCATAGCGGAGGTCTTTTATCATGGCGGCTCCGATGTTGACAGCTGGTGAGAATTGATAGCGGGCATCAGGTGGCCAGTTGTGTGCCCTACGCCTGGCACCTGATACCCATTTGAAACGCTCGTCGAAGAGGCGGACTCTCAGAGCGTCGGTTCGCTCCTACTATAGCCAAATGTGTGCCAAAGAAATTTATCGATTGCTGATTGCCTGTTGTTGGTATCACGAGTTGTAAAATAATTTTTACAACTCCGCTAAGTTCCAATCCCGCAAAAGTTTTGCGGAGCATCGCAGAGCAAACTACGCGGTTATAAATCGAGTTACATGTAATCTGCAATCTGCAATCTGCGATTCACACTCTGATGAGTGTTCGCTTGTGGAATCAGTGTTTTCCAAAAGTGGGACTGGTGGGAATCAAGTGCGCCGTTTCGTTGATCGCGCACGGTTCATACTTCGAGCGTTACGACAAGAGGCTCGTTGACCAATCTATACCGCTCGTCGAGCTGGCAGGCATTGACCAGCGTCATGCCGTCTTGCTCGGCAATGCCGTAGCCTTCGTGTATGTGTCCGAATATGTGAAGGCGCGGGCGGGTTCGGTCAAGCGCGTCGCGCAGGTCAAGGCAGCCCGTGTTATCGCCTCCGGCATTCTTATCCAGAATTCCGAATGGCGGCCCGTGCGTAACCAGCACATCTGTGTCTTCGGGTATCTCGTCCCAGAAGCGGCGAATCTCCGGGCCTCGCTGTTTGTTAAACGCCCAATCGAAAAACCATGGGGTCACAGGCGACCCCCAGAATTTCAATCCCATGATCTCGCAGCCTGAATTTTCCAGATAGTTGATGCTGGAGCTAATCAGGCTGCGAGCGTAGGCGTTATTTTTTTCAAAAAGGAAATCGTGATTGCCTGCGATCAGAAGTTTGTATGGATGAGGTTGATTGGTAAACCAGGCGTTGAATTCCGAGACTGCCGCTGGCCTGCCGTTGATTGTGATGTCGCCCGCGCAAACAAGTATTTCGCCCTCCGGCAATGTGATGCTGCCGTGTTGCTCGTGCGTGTCGCTTATGGCAACTATTTGAACTTTCATTCGCTCGTCGCGTGAAACCTACGCATCTTCGTTCGACTGTCGAAGCAACCCGTAGCGATAGTAGCCTATGGCGTTCGAGAAGATCATTGACTCGGCCTTCTCAGCCGAAGAGAAGATTTCTTTTATCCCGTCGTAAATCATGTCGCCGGACCCACCGGCTACCAGCACTTTTTGCGGGCGCATAGGGCGAACCGTCATTTGAATGCGGTTGATGATTTCGGGCATATGCTTCTGCATCACCTCTTTGCGCATCTGTTCGAGATCGACCGATTCCCCTGTCGGCGTTATGTAAGGCGTGCGGCTGCGTATGTAGGATTCTATCGTGCTGCGTTCGAGGTAATCGTCCCAGCGCGCGTCAATCTCTCGCTGCAAATCGTGATAGACGGCATCGAGCGATGAAGGTATGGATTTCGATACAGTGTTGATATATCGCCCGTCCGCCGCAACTATGTCAATTGTCTTTTCGCCGCCATCGATGACCGCCGTCGGAACGATGCGTTCGGCAATCTTCTTGCCGTCGCGGTCGAGCGCATAGCTCAGATATGAGCCGTAGCCCTGCGGCAAGGCGAGAATATTATCGAGATTGAAATCGATTGAATGATCGATCTTGCCGTCAATCTTGTAGAGCTTGATCGTGTGCTGGCCCTTCAGCTTTTGAACCAGCGAATCCTTCTGCGTCGCGTAATAATTGACGGGCAAACCGACGACCAGCACATCGGGCGCAGGCATCTGTTTTTCTTCCATGAATCGAGCGATACCAGCAAGCGTCAGCGCAGGGTTGTAATGCTTCGTAAACATATCGCGGTCGGCAGTCATCTCGCCTCCGCGATTTAGACGGATGGCCGTCTCGCCGAAGTTGCGAACCTTGCCCGGATACAGGCTCAACTCGGCAATGAAGTTGTCTTCCGCTGTGCCGAGAAAGTCTTCGCCGAATTCGGCTGGGCCGATCACCGAAGGAAATATCAAAGTCTTGCGCGAGCCTTTGAGTTCCGAATAAATCTTTGTCGCCGAATAGCCTGTGTCTACAGCAAGCACGTTCATAAGCTCTCTTTACAAGGCCCGATCAATCAGCCTTGAAGGACGCCTCCATCGCCCAGTGTTGTTCCCGGTCCCGGATATAAGATTATTAGCCGCGAAATCGAAATCGGCAATCCGGAATCGAGATTATAAGAATGCGCGGTATTATGATGGCAGCGAGAGATGCCATTGAGCAAGCGGGGGTTCAGCGAGATTATACGCAACTCTTCGCGTTTCGGTAAGCGGAAAACCGCGTCTATCAATGAGGGGTTGCAAAAATCCGCTTCCATGCCCCTGCGATAAACCGCTAAACCGGCTGCGATATAAACGATCATGTTAAAAGTTGTTAAAAGTAGATTCGGCGGTCGAGCGGCCAATCATTTTTCTTGACATTGGACTGTGGTTTGTTTTACATTGGCGCTGCTTCTTTAGCACTACCTGTTTATGGACGCAACAGTCTAGCATCTTAATCTCAGAAAAATTCTGCTATCTCTTGCTACCACCGCTCAACAACTTGATCAATTTTATTGTGTGAGGAACAACTCCGGCTGATCCTTTGCCGGACAGATCGAGCCATTCAGGGTTTACGGGTATCGAACAAATTGTCATGGCGACTGATCAGGTCTCCATTATAGACGAAGTGTGCTCGTGGTGTGGACGCAGTGCGCTTCCTGTCTTTGAAGGAGGAGAAAAAGAGATGAAATCCCTAAAGTTTTTCGCTTTGCTGTTCTTCGTTGCGGCTCTCATTACGCCGATGGTTAAACCGAGCGCGGTTAAGGGTCAGGGTGACGGCGCTAAGCCTTCAAACTTCGTTGACAGCGACCCTGCTCCGGGTGCCCTGCTGGCCTGCAACCCGACCGAAGCTCCCGTCGGTTTCGACAATAAGACCAATGGATCTATCCCACAAGGTAATCCCCTGAATCCACAGCCGGGCACGTTTGAAGGCGACGTTGTCACCTTTGAAGGCGTCGAGGATATACCCGATGGGCTCGGCCCAATCTATAACGCGCAGTCTTGCCGCGAGTGCCACCAGAATACAGTCAGAGGCGGCATCAGCCAGGTCACAGAGTTGAGAGCCGGACACAAGGACCATCAAGGTAACTTCGTGCCTGCAAGCGTCAAGATAAGAGATGACAATGGAAATTCCGTTGCTATTAATAACAGGTCGCTCATCAATGATCGAGCGATCTGCCCTCAGGAACGCAATTTCCCGCTGGCCATGCCTCCGTTGAACTTCAGTCACCCGGACGCGCAGGCGCAGGAGCATGTGCCGGACACCGAAAAGGTCACCACATTTCGCACATCGCTGAATTTACTTGGCGATGGATTCGTTGAAGCCATAAACGGCAGCACACTTCAGGACATCTCAAACAATCAGCCCGCCGGGATGAAAGGCCAGTTGGTGCTGGTCCCAGTGCTTGAAGCGCCGGATAGTTTTCGTATAGGCCGCTTTGGCTGGAAAGCTCAGCAGGCCAGCCTGCTTTCGTTTTCAGGCGACGCGTATATAAACGAGATGGGCATAACTAACAGATTGTTTCCGAACGAATTCACAACAGTGTGTGACGACATCGATGATCCGCTTCCAAACGGAGAGGATGCCGAAAATGACATAGACGCCTTCACACGTTTTATGAGAGCCACAAAAGCTCCGCCACGCGATAAGATTCTGGCAACCTCACCCGACGGGCAAGCCGGAGCCGACCTGTTCAAGCAGATTGGCTGCACAATCTGCCACGTCCCGACGATCACCACCGCTCCGGCGGGCACGCTGATTAACGGCGGCACTTTCACGATACCACCCGCGCTCGGCTGCAAGAACATTCACCCGTATGGCGATTTCCTGCTGCACAATGTCAATACAGGTGATGGGATTGTTCAGACCACACTTGCCGATGGTGTTACGCTCGATCAATCAACCGCAAATAAAATGCGAACGCCTCCGCTCTGGGGCGTGCGGACTCGCGACCGGCTGATGCATGACGGTGAATCGCTGACTCTCACGATTGCGATTCTGCGCCACGGCGGAGAGGCCACAACAGTTACTAATAACTTCATTGCCCTATCCAACTTGCAGAAGGGGCAGTTATTGACGTTTCTAAATTCGTTGTAGTTATGGTGCCTGTAGAGATCTTCGGACAACCCGCGCCGGAAGCTCGTCTTGAAATCGCAGGATGAGCTTCCGGTAAGGTTGAGGCTGTCACCCGTACGAGCAATTAATTGTGAGGAGCGACAAATATGTTTACCGGAAGAGCAATCACAGCTTCTGTTCATCACTGTGTTGTTTGCGCAATTATTCTTTTATGCGGATGCTCAACGCGCGAACAATCAGTCTCTAACCAATTGCATCCATCTACTGAAACCACACCTGTGGCTCAGCAGACGAATCCGCAGCAACCGCAAAAGCCCAGCGCGGTTCCCGACCTGCCAGCGCCTCGGTTGCCCGAAGTGCAGGATGCAATAAAGCGCACTTATAAAACGGCTGTGTTTATAGACGCAAACCTCAATCGGAGTTTCATTGTCGGCGACTTCAACGGCGATGGCTCACAGGATATTGCCATAGCCGTAAAGCCCGCAAAAGGGATGCTCTCTGAACTAAACAGCCAGTACGCCAACTGGATTCTTGAAGACTCTCAAAAGATCAAACTGCAAGTACCGAGCAGCGGGGTACAGCGCCTTTCATCAAAACCGAGTCCGGTTCAGGTAGAGGCGAGTGATTTATTGCTGGCTGTCATTCACGGATACGGGCCATATGGCTGGCGCAATCCGGCAGCAAAACAGACCTATCTGCTCAGGAACGCGGCGGGCAGGGATATGGAGACTCAGACAAAAAAGGACTTGCTGAATGCAACGAAAGACAACGACGGTTTTCCCGCAGTGAAGGGCGACGCGATCAAAGAGACCATCGGACAAGTGCAAGGGTTTCTATTATGGACAGGGGCGCATTACGGCTGGTATCACGACGCGACGATGAAACCGAATCAGGCGAGATGAAGTCGTCTTTGCTTGAGCAGTCGCGGATTAATAAAGCGAGCCGAGCGTTGCCTGTTGAAAGTAATGCTTCAGAATCTCTTCATGCGTGTGGCCTTCATCAGCCATCACTGCCGCGCCGATCTGACATAATCCGACTCCGTGCCCCCAGCCTGCGCCGATGAGCGTAAAGCTTTGCGGGTAATCCGCCCGGTCGTCGCGCTCTGTTTCAACGACGAATGCAGAACTGTAAAGGTGCGAACGCGATAGTGTGCGACGGATTTCAAGCTCTTTTCCGATCACGAGATTTTGTTTCTCGGCTTTGATTCCGAGCTTTATAATTCGCCCGGACTCGCCGCGCTCAATCGGCTCAAGCGCAAGTATATGCCCGACATCAATGCCGAGTCGCATAGCTATGATCTCGCGCAATTCATCCTGCGAGTAAACGATTTTCCAGCGATAAAAATCGAGTGTCTCCTGATCAAATCCCGGCAATATGCGCCGAAGCAGTTCCCCGGATTCCGTGTTGCAATAGGCGGGAGGCGAGGAACGAATCCAGATTTCGCTATTCGCTTCACGCGTGAGCGGCATTTCGTACTCTTCGACGCGACCGGGCCCGTCGTATACCGCCGCCAGGTACGCCACGTCGCGGTCCTCCCATGCAGCGCGAAATACTTCCGTCATGCCGCCACAGCTTTTTGAATAACGCGCATCGCAGATTTCATCATTCCAGATCAGAGCCTTGCCGCGCGTGCTGCTTACCGCATCGAACGCCGATTCGGAAAACGCTTTCGATATGCCCTGATAACGCTGGCAGTGATCGTCCGCGCACACATCGAAATCGGCGTGATTCTCGCGGTCGTACCACCTGATGATCTGCTGTGTTGAATCATCAATCGTCTCGCTCGATGTATCATCTGTTTGATGCTCGCTCGGCATATGGTTTAGCTGAGCAAGCAACCAGCTGCGCGATACGATTGCGTGCGCGCGAAGAAGTTCAGCCGGACACGACGCGCTCATTTCCGACGAGATAACACTGACAAGATACGATTCGAGCGGTAGCTCGTTGATAACCAGCAAATCGTAGCGACCTCTATTGAGCCTGAGCGCGCCTTGAAACTGCTGTGTCTCCATGCGCATCCAGTGAAAATCTATGCCGATAGTTATGTCGTGAACAGTGATTCGACAGGAATCAAAATCAACCGGGGAAAGCAGGATCGAAGAAGAACGAATCGGCGTCGGCCCATCGAGGGTTACAAAGTCATGGTCAATTGAAGCGATGTAATCGCCTCCGTCAACATCATCGCCCGCCGCGTCAATGAATCGGCCAGCCAGAGTTATACGCGCCGAACTCACCCCCGCCATCAGGCCAACTTTGATTGCAGGCTCCCGGTTAAACTTGATCACCAGCCTACCTCCTCGTTTGAAGTCACACGCTCAAGAATTTCATTGACCGTTGCGTCAGAAAAGCTGACCTCTGCATAAATCGCTTCCATCTGTTTGGGGCCGAGCCTTGCGAAATGCTCGCGTTCGGGCACAACGACCACGCCCGCCATGTCTATCGCGCCGGGGCTGACCAGCATCTGCTCGTCGCCTTCTGCAAAAAAACAGGCCGGGCGATGTCGGCTGCGCGGGAACAGATAAAGCGTGTACGTTCCGCTCTCATATGAACAGATGATATTCATCATAGGCTCAACGTCTTCGGAATCGCGCGGCAACTGGTCGAGCACGCGATAAAACCACTGAGCAGTCTCTTCGGCGTTACTGCCGCGAAATACGATCACGCTGCGGCCAAATCCTTCGAGCGAAAACAACTCGAACGAATCGCGCCGCGTCTCTTCGCACACAGAGCAATGCGCTTCGTCGAGGGGGTCGCCTGCCTTGAGTTCCTGTTCAACGGGCAATATCCTGCGCGAGCAGGCTTGAAAGTGCAGATGATCCGGGGCCGATGCGCCGCATCGCGGGCCGTTATACAAAACGAAATAATCTGGCGCAAGATCACAGGCCATCGCAAGAAGCGTTTCGATGTTCCCGTCTATCTTCTGCTCGATGTGTTTGCGATGTACTATCGAAAGATGATGGTCGAGAATCGGGAAAGGATTGCAGAGTATGACCATATCCTTGCCATAAGCGATTCCCTTCTCTTCAACAGGCAGATTCGCTGCGCATAAAAAACATGGCCGCCTGTCAATCGACCTCCTGTCAACAGCCGCCGCCGTGCTGCGAATTCTTTTGGGATTATGCTGAACTATGACTTCGGAATCCGCGACCCGTAGCCGCTTCGTTTCGATCTGCGCGAGCGCCGTATAGCCTTCGCGCAGCAGAGGCCATGTCGCGCGCTGCTGCTCGATCATCGCAGATACGCGCGCAGAAAGATTGCTGCTGTCAGAGCCGTTCAGGTAACGGCTCAACTCTTCTCCGCTGATTATTCGCTCGTCCCAGTTCACTGCTCGTTCAACCTCTTTCTCGCAAGCATCTCGACTGTGCGCAGATAATCTTTGTATGCGTCATAACGATTCGATGTAGCGAGCGGGAGATGAGCGTCCGAATTCCCTTCCCAACGTCGCGCAAAATAGATTGATTCATATATGCGGCCAATCTCGTAATCGCGGCTGATCCTTAGTGCCGCCGCGTAATCTTCGCCGTAGCTCGTGTTCGGCAATCCGACCTCTCGCAGCACAGGGACATAAAAAGCGCGCGGCGCTCCGAGTCCGTTGATCCTGAGCGCGTTGTTATGACCGTTCTCGCGCGTCCATTCGCGATGATCGATCAAACCGGGCGGCATCTCCTGCAAGTCGAAATCGACAATCGTGTACGAGCCGATGACCATTGCGTACTGCCCCTCGTCAAACTTAGCCAGAATGCATTCGAGCGTATGCTCGTCACGGTAAAGGTCATCGGAGTCCAGTTGAACCGCGTATTCGCCGCAGTGCGATGAATAGATCGCTTCGTTCCAGCATCCGCCTATGCCGAGGTCAGTCCGTTTGGGTCGCAGATGAACCAGACGGCTGTGCTCGCGCGCAAGTTCCGCCAGTATCTCTGTTGTTTTGTCGCTCGAATGATTATCGACGACGATGACGTTGAAATCGAACGGAGCTTTTTGAGACAGGGCGCTCGTCACAGCTTCCTGAATCGTGCGCTCGCGGTTGCGAACCGGAATGATTACGCTCGCTCGAACAGGAAAGCCCGCTTCGACGCGCTTCAGGCTTTTGAAGCCAGGTTTCAGATAGGCTCCTGTGCGTTTTAGATGTTCGGTAGCGACCTCTTCCATCTCACGCTGGTAATCGCGCTTTTTTGGATCGACATAATCAAACTGGCGGTCGCCGCTTACGCGGAGGTCGCGCGGGATGCGAGTGTAGAGCGGTTCGGGTATTCTCAGGATTTCAGAATCAATAGAAAGCTTCAATCGCAAATCATAAAGCCCCGCCAATTCCAGTCGCTCATCGATTGCGCCGTGCCTGCGCATGGCATCAGCCGCCGCGCGCTTCGAGATGAATATCACAGACCCGAAGTCGAAACTGTCGCGGATGCTTCCCATCTGATAATCGTTGAGCGGGTGGTCTGAGACAGTTGTATCGAATTCATCTTTGAAATCAGAATAGATCAAACCCGCGTTGGAATCCTCTGCGACTGCAAAGAAGCGTTCAAGTGCGCGCGAGCCCAGACTCACCTGTTCTCCCGGCAGTATCAGCAGAAGATACTCGGTCGTGATCATATCAAGAAGTTCTGCTATCGCTCGCCCGCTGAGAGGATTACCCGGAATGGCGACGGTACTGCTTGAACGAGCAGCGATCTCATTCATTTCGTGTGTGACCAATAAAATCCGATCAAAGAGGCTGCTCGCAGGCAGCGACTCGATCAAAGCTAATGTATGATCGTTGGCTTCATACAACGCAACTGTTATTTTACGCATAAAGGTCTCAGCAAAATCAGCCCTGACATTCGATTCTCGCTTGTGAAACCTGCAAGGCTTTGCTCGGTCACACAAGCAGCGGTGCGCGAGGCGTGGCGAAGCGAGATTTCATCACTGCCTCTGATCAATATTCCTGCGTGAAAAACATCGAGCGCTTTTTTAGTCGATGCAAACAGCATCACATCTCCGGTTTCAATACTGCTTTGAATCTGATTGAGGCATCGTTTTGGGAAGCTGCGAAAGCTCACAGTTTTTCGTGGCAACGCTTCGATCACTGAAAGCACTCGCGTCTTGACGACCGCCTTCCGGCCCGTGGTCACGTCTTCGATTATGCCGCGCTCTTCGTTGTTTTTGACCCAATCCACCATATAGTGATTTCGGTGATAGAAATCAATCTTTCCGTTTGCATAGCGAATCTCTCGCATCTCGTCTATGAATTCATCAACGCCGTGTGACCGCGCAAGCGCAAGCGTCGTTTCGATGTATGTCACGCAATCGAAGCCGTCCAGAGATACTTTGAAAACCTCAGACGCAGGCGGGCTGCCTGCGAGCGGGTTCGAGAAATAAGATCTTCCCAGAAAGCGCCTAGAGATTCGTTCGATGCGCTCGCAGAGGCTGCTCGTATCGCTCACCTCTTCGAGCAATCGCTCGACTTCGGCCCTGTTCAATTCAAGAGGGGTCTCGGTTCCTGTCAAGCCGTATCCTGTTTTCGAGATCTGCTCGCACGGCGACTACAGTATGATGTCGCTTGCGCCCAATTGCTCCTGTGTGAGTCTCGTCATCACCTGCCTGAGCGGCTCGCCTGTCCCGGCTAATACAAAGCCGCCTGCCTCGTTCGACCAGTCGAACTTGAAGCTTGCGACGCGCGCAGAGACCCACAGTTGTCGCACTGAAGAGTTTGGGCTGACGATGAATCGGCCCGGCTCGCCCTCATCAAACGTAACGCTCAAGACTCCGCCTTCTACCTGCACATCGATATCACGCTCTTCGGCAAGCGCACCGTATGACTCTTCAAGCTCGTCAATCGCTCCTTCGGCTTTCTGCTGAAACTCGGAATCGCTCAATCGTTCGCTCATTATCGTCTCCTCTCTGGGAGTCATTATAAACCATCGCACGCAGGTTTCGCCTCTTATGCAGGGTGCTTGTCGGCAGCGCGTGCGGTCGGCTATCATTGCTGGTTCTTGAATTCAATATAAAGGAGACTACATGGAACGGACTTTAATACTTATCAAACCGGACGCCATACAACGAGGACTGATAGGGCGCATCCTTACGCGCTTTGAAGAGAAAGGGCTGAAGATCGCCGGGATCAAATTTCTCAACCTGACCGACGAGCTTTTAAACGAGCATTACAGTCATCTTGCCGACAAGCCTTTTTTCGGAGGGACGAAACGCTTTATGCAGCAGACGCCCGTCGTCGCATTGTGCCTCGAAGGACTCGACGCAGTCGAAACTGTCCGAACGCTCTGCGGCGTAACGAAAGCGCGCGCGGCTCAGCCCGGAACGATTCGCGGCGATTTTGGCATGAGCATTCAGGCCAATCTCGTTCATGCATCCGACTCGCTCGAAACGGCTGGTAACGAGGTTGCGCGATTCTTCACGGATTCGGAATTGTTTGACTATGACTCGGCGCTCACTCGCTCTATCTATTCAGAAGACGAGCTTGGATAATCAGCTTTTACCTGTGACCTGTATATCGACAGGTCACAGGTAAATCTGCCCTGACCGCGAGGTCGCAAAATTGAAAAACCTTCTCGCCGCAAGCCTCCTGTTTCTGTTCCTGCCAGTCGTCGCAGTTGCGACACAGAGCGGGTACGAATATCACATTGTCGGCAATCAGGCGGATGCAAAACCTCGCACAAGCGCGGGGTTGATGCTGATGGGCGGCAGCACGGATGTGGCGACTGCGTTTCAATGGATGATCGAGAAATCGGGCGGCGGCGATTTCGTCGTCATTCGCGCATCGGGGACCGAGGCTTACAATCCTTACATAAATTCGCTCGGCAAAGTTGATTCAGTCGAAACGATCATCTTCAAGTCGCGCGCAGCGGCAAGCGACGAATTCGTTCTAAACAGGATTCGCAATGCCGAGGCGCTTTTCATAGCAGGCGGGGATCAATTCAATTACGTAAAATTCTGGCAGGACACGCCAGTCGAAGACGCGATCAATCAACTCGCGCGAAAGGGCGTCCCCGTCGGCGGCACGAGCGCGGGGCTTGCGGTGATGGGTGAATTTTTCTTTTCCGCAAGAAACGATACTGTCACTTCAACAATCGCTCTGGCAGATCCATTCGACAGTCGAGTTCAGGTTGAGCGCGGCTTTCTGGCTATGGCAAACCTCAGCCATATAATTACGGATAGCCATTTCGTTGCGCGCGACCGGATGGGCCGCCTCGTCGCGTTCCTCGCTCGTATAGTTCGAGCCGGTTGGACGCCGGAAGCCAGCGGACTTGGTATTGATGAAAAGACGGCTGTGATTATCGAACCGGACGGCACAGCGTCAATACGCGGAAGCGGAGCGGCCTATTTCCTGCGCACGCAGGGAAAGCCTGAAAAATGTGTGGAGAAGAACGCGCTCACTTTTCGCAATCTGTCGATCTATAGAATTCGCGGCACTGCTACATTTAACCTCTCAAACTGGACGGGCGCTGGCGGCACATCTTATACACTGTCATCTGAAGCAGGCGTTTTGTCTTCCTCTGCGCAGCGCAACGCGATCTACTGAACGCCTGAATATTGTCTGTGCACAGGGTCATAATTCAACTCCTCTTTATTTTGATAGATTACTAAATATTGAGTGTTCAAAAATCGGCAGATGAACAGTCTTTAAGGAAGGCTGTAGATGATATTCGTATACTCTTCAGCTTCGGTGGCGGCCCAAAGCAGGTGAAGCCATTCTGCGGCCTTAGCTATGGAAAGCTTCCGTGAGACTATAATGACACCAGGTGAAGTTTGCGAGGCAATAAACTCACGGAAGTGGTCTGGCAGGGTTCGCCTGTCATGAGAGACCAGCACTCGTTTCTCCTGTGCAGCCAGCGCTAACACATCCCAGTCGGGAACTCGGTGCAGGCCTAGAGCGAGAGCTGTCTGGAAGTCGATTGCAGGTTTAAGCCGCTTAACGGCAGTGACTATACGTTGATCAAGATCATTATCGGCCTGAAACCGGGGTTTCATCGTTGTAGAATCTGAGCGCCATGCAAAATAACATCAATACGTCGTTGAGCTTCGGGGTATTCCGTGCGCATACGCTCACGGAAGGATTCATATTCATGATCTGACTCCTGGATGTATTGATCTATGTGTGTGCGATTATGTAGGTAGTAGGTAATCGCTCCATAAACCTGTTCGAGCGTAAGCACAGGGAAGCAATCGGCTTGAATGCTTTCCGGCGAAAGTCCTTCAAGAAATCGGTATACGATTGAATCCAGCGAAACCCGCGTACCTCGAATCCAATAGCCGCCGTCGCGCTGTTCGATATAGTAGTTTTCGGCCATACTTAATCCTTGCCTTTAACCGCAATTATAGCGCAATACCTCGATCCGCATAATGAAAGAAATGTCGAATTAGAAAGCGGCGAATTAAAAGTCATTTTCATTATAGTTTTCCTCACCTGATGGCAGATATTCATCATACTAAATCTTTAGTGTTCTGTCCTCGCATCATCAGCTTCTATATAGACTCAGGATGGTCAAAGCGCAATTTGCTCACTCGCTATTGACTGTTACACCAGCCGGTCGTAACATAGCCTTGCTTCATTTGCGCATCACTCAGCAATCATTTGGTATAGAGAATTCTATGGGGTGTCATTAAAGGCGAGCGACCAGACTCGCCAGCCCGGATCATGTGAGTGCCCGCATAAATCGATGCGGCTTGCATAACATAATCAATTCGCAAGATTGAACCGCAAAGGCCGCAGGCGATCTCTCTAAATCACAAATCACTCTCTGGCACACTCACCTGTCAGACGTGCAGCAACAGTGGAAATATCGGGAGCAGCGCAAAACAAATTTTGTACCGCATCCCATCCCGCCACTTCTTGAAACCTAGGAGGCGCACATGAAAAGTATTCCGCGAATCAGGCAAGCATCAAAAAGGGCCAGTATCCAGCAGATATTGAGCGCTTTCATTACCTTGCTGCTCCTTTCGGGGAGCATCCCGGCTCAGACCGGCACATCATCGGTCTCAGGGCAGGCTTTAGATTCTCAGGGTCAAGCCATCTTCGGAGCGATGGTGACTCTTACCAGCATCGAAACAAATGCGGTTCGCACGCAAAAGACAAACGATAAAGGCAGCTTCGTCTTCGAGCTGATCCCGCCCGGCACCTATCGCATCGAGGCCGAGGCGACCGGATTCAAAAAGACTATCGTCAACGACGTGCGGGCGCTCGTGTCAAAACCGACCGATGTCTCATTTCAGATGGAGGCTGGCAATATCGCAGAGTCCGTCAGCGTCTCTGCCGGTTCGACCGAAGCGCTGCTTAACACGCAAGATGCCACGATAGGCAACAACTTCGTCGAAAAACAGATCATCCAGTTGCCGCTTGAATCCCGAAACGTCGTTGAGTTGCTCAGCCTGCAACCCGGCGTGACCAAAGAAGGGTATGTGAGCGGCTCGCGCGCCGATCAGGCGAACATCACGCTCGACGGCATAGACGTTAACGAACAGCAGACCGGCCTCGACATCATCGCAGACTTTGTTGATGGCCGCGATCAGGCATTTTCAAGCGTGCTTCGCGTGACGCCGGATTCGATACAGGAATTTCGCGTCACCACGACCAACCCCAATGCCACGCAGGGCCGTTCCTCCGGCGCGCAGGTTTCGCTCGTCACCAAGAGCGGCACGAACAGTTTTCACGGCGGGGTTTACGAATTTCACAGGAACACGGCGACCACTGCCAACAACTTCTTCAACAACAGAACCGTTGATGAGAACGGCGTCGGAATCCCGACTCCAAAATTGATCCGCAATGTGTTCGGCGGAACATTCGGCGGCCCGATCAAGAAGGATAAACTTTTCTTCTTTTACAGCTATGAAGGCCGCCGCGATCAGAGCGAGACAACCGTTGTTCAAACCGTCCCTCTGCCAAGCCTGGGGCGTGGCGAAGTGAAATTCTTTAACTCTTCGGGCGGAATAACGACCTTGAACACGAACCAGCTCAACCAGCTCTTCCCGGACGTAGGGATAAATCCGCTCGTGCCTCCAATCCTTGCCGATGCGGCGAACCGGTATCCTGCAAACGATCCTACAGCCGGTGACGGATTGAACACAGGAGGCTTTCGTTTCAATGCTCCTACTCCATTGAGATGGAATACAAACACAGTCAAGCTCGATTACAATTTGAGCTCGAAACACATATTGTCTCTGCGCGGCAATTACCAGCAGGATGTGATCGGGCGAGTTCCGAGATTTCCCGACACACCGGCTCCGGATTTCTGGACGCACCCGATGGGAATTGCGGCCAGTCACACATGGACGATTTCCAATTCGCTCGTCAACAACTTCCGCTACGGCCTGACGCGCGAAGCCTTCAGCAGTCAGGGCGATTCGAGCGAAAACGATATCTTCTTCCGATTCGTCTTCGCACCCGTAGACGCGACCCGAACCCTGACCCGCATCACGCCTGTCCATAATTTCGTCGATGACGTTTCATGGGTAAAGGGAGTTCACAATTTCCAGTTCGGCGGAAACGTCCGAGTAGTTCGCAACCGCCGAAACAGTGCCTCTTCTTCGTTCGATCAGGCGCTGACCAACCCTTCATTTTATGAATCGGCTGGCGGAGTCCTGATTGACCCAATCGAAGGTATTGCCGACGGGTTTGAATCTCCCGTGCAGAATGCTGTCGCGGCGCTCATCGGGCGTTATTCGGAGTACACCGCGAGTTTCAACTTTGATCGCGACGGCAATATTCTCCCTGTAGGTCAGGGCGTAGGCCGCACCTTTGCCACAGAAGAGTATGATTTTTATTTTCAGGATACCTGGAAGTTCTCTACCTCTTTGACCTTCACTCTGGGGCTTCGATATGGTCTCAGCAGACCTGTTTACGAGGCCAACGGGTTGCAGGTCAAACCGACCGTCAGCCTCGGCGATTACTTCGAGAAGCGCATTGCAGGCGCGGCTATCGGCAAACCTTTCAATGACCCGATAACCGTAGACCTCGCGGGGCCTGCCAATGGCCGTCCCGGATTTTATAAATGGGACAAAAACAACTTCCAGCCGCGCGTGGCCGTTGCCTGGACTCCCAACTTCAAAAACAGATTCCTTCGCAAAGCATTCGGCACGGAAGGCGATTCGGTGCTTCGCGGTGGATTTGCGATCACAAACGACCACATAGGCCAGCAGCTCGCCGTGCAGTTCGACCTCAATAACACGCTCGGCTTCTCATCATCTCAGACCGTAGCTGCTGAAACCTTCAACGTCACAGACAACCCTGCGCCGCGTTTCACCGGTTTCGGCCAGAACGTGCGCTCGTTGCCGTTTATAAACGTACCCGGCAACCTGAGCT
This sequence comes from Blastocatellia bacterium, assembly GCA_963804815.1. Classification (GTDB taxonomy): domain Bacteria; phylum Acidobacteriota; class Blastocatellia; order UBA7656; family UBA7656; genus DATEKX01. The sequence continues at coordinate 2,338,490 of CAWDRU010000002.1, forward strand.
TCCCGCTGCAAACACCTTCCGATGGTGATGCGCGAATCGAATCATCTCTGGATGATACGATCATAACGCCGACCAATTACAGCTGGAACCTGACCTACGAGCGGAAACTGCGCGGCGGGCTTCTGGTGCAGGCATCCTACATTGGCCGTCTCGCCCGAAACCTTCTTGCAACGCGAGACATCATGGCGCTCAATAATCTGGTTGATCCCAAGACTGGGGTGGACTGGTATACTGCCGCTGGACAGCTTGCGAATTTCCGCGAGAAGAGCACTCCCATAACGGCTGTTCCGAACATTCCTTACTTTGACAACCTCTTCCCGGATTTCAGAGTGACCGTTGGCGGCGTGTTGCTGACACCCACACAGACTGCGTATCGCAGGATTGCCAGGGCAGAGGTCGGCGGGCGCGACAATGATTGGACATTTCTTCAGTTGCTTCTCGATGACGCCTCCATACTGGGTGAGAATGCTTTTTATCAACCGCAGTATGCGGCCCTTTCGGCTTTCTCAACGATAGGCAATTCGGATTATCACGCTGGAACGTTGAGCATCCGAGAGCGATTCAAGGATCAACTCACGCTCGATTTCAACTACACCTTCTCGAAATCCATTGATGATGCGTCGGGTCTTCAAAACAGCGGGTCCTATGGCACGGCTTTCATTCTCAACCCGCTTCGACAGCAGGACAACAGGGCGCTTTCGGATTTCGATGTCAGGCATATCATCAACATCAACAGCCTCTGGCAACTTCCCGTGGGGCGAGGCAGAGCTTTCCTCGGCAATCTTTCGGGATTTGCAGAAGCGTTACTTGGCGGCTGGCAGCTTACGAACATCTACCGCTGGAATTCGGGACTTCCTTTGCAGACGCCGTTTGATGCCGCGCAGTGGGCGACTAACTGGAACGTCCAGAGCAACGGTATACGGCTTGTACCCATAGAAACCTCTGTGGACAAAAACAATGTCAACCTGTTCAAAGACCCGGTTGCCGCTTACAGGAGCTTCAGGAATGCCCGACCGGGCGAGACGGGAGACCGCAACGTTTTACGTTATCCCAGCTATGTCGCACTGGACGCGGGACTGGATAAGACATTCAAATTACCATGGGAAGGTCACTCGCTACAGTTCCGATGGGAAGTATTCAATGTGACCAACACTCAACGGCTGGGCGATCTGCTCGGCGGTCGCAGCGGATTAGGACTGGACATCGATCCTCAGCTTGGACAGCCGGGACCGAACTTCGGCACGTTCACAGGCATACAAGGCTCTCCGCGAGTCATGCAGTTCGGATTGAAATATCAATTCTAACGAAGAACAAAAAGGGTTGATTTCTGAACGGGCTTGAGAACTCTCAGGCCCGTTTTTTTATCTGTTTCAATCGGAGATCAATTCATCTCATCGCTTTTTGTTCTCGGATATGTATTGCTCTAATTTTTTTCTGCCGGGATAGTCCGGCTTCTTTGAAAGAAATCGTTCGTACTCTTCGACCGCCCTGTCCTTCATACCCGCGCCGTTGTAAAGCGCGGCCAGTCGCAGGTGAACCTCCGCTTTGCCTAAAGGGTCCAGCCGCAGCGCCTCGTTCAAATATCCTACGGCCTTCGAGCCTTTTTTTATCTGTAGGTATGCTTCACCTAAAAACAGATTCGCGTCGGCTGACCGGGGGTGCGCCACAATAGCGCGATTGAATACTTCGACTGCATCATCGAATCGCTTCTCTGCCATTCGCAGTTTCCCCAGATTCATCAACGCAACGATATATGAAGGGTTCGATTCCAGAGCCTGTTGATAAGGCTTTTCGGCCTCACCGAATCGTCCCTGTTTGAATTTCACGGTTCCCACTTCGGTCCACGCTATGAAATCCTTCGGATCGGCGCTCAATACACGGTCGAGCAGCGAGAGCGCCTCGTCGTACTTTTCTTCCCTGATCGCAGCGAGCGCTTTATTGAACTGGGATTCATTGGCAGCTGTTCGCTTATAAGTGTCTATAGCCGCAATTGTGCCGATCTGACCAGCGGGACGCGCTCCGGACGGCGAGCGCCATTCGAGTGCGATGTCGCGGCGAACGTCAGTCTTAAACGGTTCGGCAAGCAATACGCGAATGCGCGCCACTTCGTTGTTTTCCACCTCGACCACTATGTCATATTCTCCGTTGGTCACATCCATGAAACGATAGCGCCCGTTATTGGAGATTGTCTGGCGGGAAACAATGTGTCCACTGATGGTGTATAGAATGATCTGGAAAGTTATGGGCTTGAGTTCATCGCCCTGACTCTCATCAACTTTGAAATCGCCAAACAGGATATGCCCTCCGCCTGATTGAGCGATGCCTGCACGTGTCGGGCATAGGGCAAGCAGGGCAATAAAAAATGGAAGCAGCGCAAAATTTCTGATACTTCGGGCATGATTAATCATTGCGAAGCATACCTCCTATACTCAATGCGGGGCACAGGAATTCATGGACACGGCGACCTCATGCTGCTACTTGCAGAGAACAAAGTCAAATTTGATCCGGCTTGTGATGGTCGGTCATTTTTTTCGGATGAAACTTGCGTCCAGGGCATTTGACGAGAGGCGCGGCATTCAAGATAATGAGCAACTGACCGATTTGTTCAAATCCAACAATCGCATAACGAGAGGCATGATGACCGGCACAAATAAAAGAGAAAATGGTTTTATATACGGGTCGCACACCCTGATGTGGGTGATCGCGATTTTTGCGATGCTGTTCGTCGTCGCTTGTGGTGGCGGCCACGCTCCGACAAATACGTCTCCGCAGTACCCGACCGGAATCGGCAACGACATTGAAAAACAGCTTAAGTACGACGCGCGCGTACAGGACTTTCAACCGGACGGCAATACTCTTGTTGTAAACGTGAACGACTCATGGATGTCGTCGCCTCCGGGCATGCGCCAGCGCGCGCTCGGACAATGGTACAGCCTGTGGCAGGCTTCGCATGGCAACAACAGCAAAATCGTCGTCAAACATCAGGGAACAGAGGTTGATATCTGGACAGCCGAAAAAGGCTACCAGCCAGCCGATATGGAGAAGAAGAAAACCAGCGAAAGCTAAACCGAAAAGAGATGCTCACTTTGATAGTGAGCATCTCTTTTTAATCACCGTCAGACCTTCGATCAGCTACCTTTCTGTTTCACCTTGAAAGTCTGTCTTCCTATAGTGATGATGCCTGTGCGCGTCGCTCCCGTGTTGGCCGAAACGTTATAAGTCACCGACCCCGCGCTGATGCCCGTAATGTTCGTTGTAAACGTTATCCAGTTTACGTTGGTCGTCGCCTCCCATGCGCATCTCGCTTCCGTATTGATTGAAATGTCTCCGTTGCCTCCGGTCACGCCGTAGTTTGCCGACAGGGGAGTGAGCAGGTATATGCAATCGTCGAGCGTGCCTCCGTCCTGCACCACAGTATAGCTAAACCCTGCGGCTGTGATCACTCCCTGTCGGGGCGATGTTCCGGGGTTGGCGATCACCGAATAGGTGACAGTTCCCGGCCCTGTGCCCGACTGCCCGGCAGTAATCATAATCCACGTTTCATTTGTAGCAGCAGTCCAGTTGCATCCGGCAGTTGTAGTCACTGCGATGCTGCCTGAGCCAGCAGTCTGGGTAAAGAGCTTTCCTGTTGGCGCAATTGAGAACGCGCACCCGGCGGCTGCCTGTATGACAGTATGAGTCTGTCCCGCAATGGTTATCGTACCTGTGCGAGAGCCGCCGGTGTTGGCTTCGACCGTGTAGCTTGCCGTTCCGCTGCCGCTGGTGTTGCCGTCGGCAGAAACGATTATCCAGCTATCGTTGCTTATCGCTTTCCAGACGCATCCTGAAAGAGTCGTGACGGTCACGCTTCCGTTGCCGCCGTTTGAGGGGAACGAGTTAGATGCTGGCGCAAGCGAATACGAGCAACCCAGATTGCTCTGATTCACTGTAAAGGTTTGCCCTGCTATCGTCAGGGTTCCGGTTCGTGGGCTTCCTGTCGAGTTCACAGCCACATTGTAATTTACTGTCCCGTTTCCGTTGCCGAACGAGCCGGACGTGATGGTCAGCCACGGGGCATTGCTTGTCGATACCCATCCACATCCGCTCGTCGCAGTAACGTTCACAACTCCTGCTCCCCCGTCTGATGCGAACGAATCGCTTGTTGGGGTAATGACGCGAGGCGGATTAGAAGCAGTGAAGCTCGCAGTAGAAGAGTTATTGCCGCTCACAGGGTCTCGGACGACGGATGCGACTGATGCCGTGTTGCTGACGTTTGTGCCGTCTGCGACAGAGCAGATCAGGGATGCAGTTAGATTGACAGTCGCCGAAGCGCCTGAGGCGAGCGAGCTGAAGGTAACGGTGCGGTTGTTGCCCAGACCTCCGCACACGCCGCCCCCCGTTGACGAGCACGAGATGAAGGTTAGCGATGATGGCAGGTTATCTGAAACTGTGATCGATGAGGCCGGGTCAGGCCCGTTGTTTGTCACAGTGATCGTATATGTCACATTGGTTCCAACAACGATATTTGCAGAGGAAGCCGACTTGGTGATGGCGAGATCGGCAGCTCCAAATGTTACGCACGCTGAAAATTCCGATGTATTTCCAGTCGAGTTCGTAGCCGTAGCTGTAATTGATTGACCGGGAGAGGCCGACCCCGTAATCGTAACGTTGAACGTCGCATTGCCGTTTGCGGCAGTCGTCGTAGTCGCGGAGCCAAGAAACGTCTGCCCTTCTCCGTTGCCCGACGCATCACAGGAGGCGCTGGAATAGAAGTGCAGCGTAAAGGTTGAACTGGGGGTGCTGTTAAGCGTGCCCTGTATGTTGATCGTACCGCCCGCTGCGCCATTTGCTAAAGTCAACACAGGAAAATTCTGTAGGTTGTTTGCGCCCGCGTCTGGATCGTTCAGATCATTTGGCGTAATGCCTGCGTTTCCAAGATCAATGCCCAGAGCGCCATTTGAAAAGATCGAATTCGATTGAACAGAGTTTCCGGTCCCGGTTTCGATTCTTACGCCAGCGCCCAGATTGAAGGCGATTATGTTGCCTTCGCCCGCTGCGCCGCCAATCGAGTTGTTGCTTGCGGAATTCAGGATCTGCACACCGGCTGAATTATTCGGCAATGACGTAGTGCCGTCGGCGCGAGTGCCGATTTTATTTCCCCGCACCTGATTTCCTGTTGATGTGGCTGAGTTTATTCGCACGCCTTCCAGACCGTTTCCTGAGATGACGTTCCCGGCTCCGGCGACTGTTCCGCCAATCGCGCTGTTGGCCGATTCAGTAATCGCTACGCCGCCCAGATCATTGCCGAGCGCGTTTGTCCCGCTCGCATTTGTCCCGATCAGATTGCCCTGCACAAGATTGCTCGTGCCGACGCCTATAAATTGAACGCCAGTGCCGCCATTGCCTGAAATAACGTTGCCTGCACCTGCTGTAGTCCCGCCGACGATGCAGTTGGTCACATTGCTGGCTCCGCTCAGCATCGTGATGCCGTCGCTTAAGTTGCCCAGACCAATCGCGCCCGTCGCATCTGTGCCGATGTAATTGCCGCGCACTATATGGTTCATCGTGGGACCAAGAACCAGAACTCCCTGCCCCGTGTTACCTGAAAGCAGATTGCGCGCTGCCACGGTGGTTCCGCCGATCAGATGACCAGAACCCGCGCTTATTAATACGGCAACTTCCGCATTGCCCTGACTCGCATTACCTGCCGCATTTGTGCCGATGTAGTTGCCTTCTATAATATCGCTGCCGCCGCCCGTCAGTTCGATGGCTGTTCCGTTGAAGCGATTGATCGCAAGCCCGCGCACAGTGCTGTTTCCGCCCGCAATCGACATCGCCTTTATTCCTAATCCGAGGTTACTGCCAATCAGTTCTATAGGTGGAGCGCTGCTTCCGGGGCTTTGCGTAGTCCCGTCTATTGTGACCGCCCCTGTGATTGCTGGAAGCGGCGAAAGCAGTGTGATGGATTGTGTTCCTGTGCCGGGAATGCTGAAACTGATCTGGTCGGCTCCCGCGCTCGAATTGGCGCTGCTTATGGCCTGCCTGAAAGAACCTGCGCCGGAGTCGTTCGTGTTCGTCACAGTAAAAGTGGCGGCGACAGTGCTGACTATAAATGTCGGCGCGCTCGAATCGCTTCTCAGTACGACAAGATCGCTCAGTGCGTCCGCGTTCAACCGCATGCCAAGCACGGCAACCGGTTCGCTTTCTATGTCGAATGCAGATGCGACGTGGACGCCCGCAGAAGCAGGCACGATTGCCCTACTCTCTACAGTGTCATTTACCATGATTTGTAGTTGGCGACCGGCCTGATCGAGCAACAACAGATCATCTTTCATCGAGCTTGAGACGCGAACGCTGAGAAGCGCGCGCAGTCCGTTTTTCTGCGCGGCGGGCATAGCGAGTTCGCTGGCTTGACGCCAGATTGCGGTGTTTCTCGCAAACACGCGGCACATTCCGTCATCGGATAGAAGAGCTATCTCAGGTCGAAAATCACCTGTAAAATCGCCGACCGCAAGAACCGCGATTTCGGACGAAACCGTGAGGCGCGAAACGCGGGGAGTTTGTGTGTTGAACTGAGTTCCTTCGAGACTGCGATTTCGACCGTGGACCATCACCAACTCGCGCCCGCTTGCTACGGCTATATCGACCGGAAAATCATTATCAAGCTGGCCGATGGCTATTGATTTTGATTCCGCTGACAGGCTTATTATTTCAGGAACAGCATTGATCGCACCCGCTCCGCTTTCGTAGACAAGCAGACTGGGGCCGCCCGCTCCGTTTACAGCAATCAGGAGATCCGCAAGTCCGTCAATCCGATTCACATCACCCGCAACCAGCGCAGTCACAAGGCCGGGCACCGCCACACGGCGAGCCGGGGCGAACTCTCCATGCCCGTCGCCGGACAATAGAGTGAGCGCGCTGCTGCCCGCCTCTGCTGAGATGACATCCTGATGACCGTCCGCGTCGAAATCGCCTGCGACTAGAAATTGAGGAGCGCCGAGAGTATCGAAGACGCGCGACTGTACGAAGAAAGGAGACGCAGTATCGTCGATTGCAGGCGGCAGATTCGATATTACACGATGCGCTATCGCCTCGCGCGTGTTCGGAAAAACAGCATCAGCATCGCCGCGATGAATGCTGATCGCGCCGTCCTTCGCGCCTCGATAACCGGCAGCGATGTCCGGGACTCCGTCCTCGTCAAAGTCTGCCGAGGCAAGCGATAAGGCGTGCGCCTGATTGTTCTTCAATAGCTGGATCATATTTGAAGAGCCCTGGTAATCGACCGGCGCGCTGTGGCCGTCGCGCAATGTAATCGCCGTGCTGCCGCGCTCTTTTGCTCGCGCAGTCGTCGCTTTGCCGAGAACCCCGCGCACATCGCTATTTTCCTGCCGGACCGACGCGTTCGTCCGCAGGAGGCTGATCGAATGCGCAAGAGCGAGCGCGGTTATTAGAATCGAAATAAGCGAAATTATATGAGTTCGTTTCATGATGTCCTTTTGTGTTGTGTCAGGGGCAGGCTCGCATAAGATCGCATAAGAAGAAGTTGATGCTCGTCGTTTAGCGGCAGGAATTGCGGAACTACACAAGAAATGGATCGTTCTACTACTCCCACCGTGTTCGCTTTTTGCTTCTAATGATGAGCCAGCCAATACTATTCGGGCGGCGCTATCTTAATGAGATTCGAGTCCCCCGGTCAAGCAATAATCAATCCTGCAATTAAACTGCACCCGGTTGCTTTGGGGCTGCGTATTTACAGGCAGAGCTTGAAGGGCAGGCTTGGAGACTCCGCTTATGCATTTTCGTTGTACAACAAAATCGGCAATGTATCGTTTGAGCATCGCGGGCCGAGCGGTGTTGGCACTGGCGCTGGCGATTGGCGCGAGCGGCGCGATATTCAGCGCGGGCAGGCTTCAGTCTGTCCCGTTCTCGAATGATGATGCGCAGATCGAGAATGCGGATGTAGCAGATACAGCTGATGCGGCAAAGCTGCCGAATTTGCCGAAAGGCAGTGAAATAACAGAAGCTGCCTTTCGGCCAGTCTTGCGAAAATCAGATTCAAACGGCAGGGCGCGTTCAAAACGCAGCAGGGGAATATTGTTGCCAACTTCTGAAAGAAATCTACAATCAGAACAAGGCGTCTTCGATGACGTGTCAACAGGGTATCTGATTCCGGGAGGGCTGAATTCATGGTAAGGGCCAAAATCAGCGCGATCATTCTTGCGATGTTGCTGCCATTTTTCTCTGTTGCCGCATCCACTTCGAGCAGCGAAGAGGCAGTCTTCACCCGCGTATTCAGTGATTCGCTGAGAACGATCATTATAGAGAACCCTGACGGCGCAACAGAGGTGCAGACCTGGACCGCAAAAAAACTGAGCGTGACGGCTTCGCGCGCAGCAGGCGGGAACAACGCGCGGCTTGAATCGGAAGTCTCGTTTGTACAATCTGCGCGCGACAGCTTGAAAATTGTCACAAGGCCCGACAGCCGAATCAATCTGATCGTGTATGTCCCGGCATCAGTACAACTGTCAGTGAAAGGCGGCAAAGAGAGCGTTATCATCAAAGGATTGACGGCCAGCCTCTCTGTTGAAACCAGTTCGGGCGGCGTTGCTCTTCACCTGCCAAAAGAGTCGAACACGGATCTTTCGCTTCGCACCATTCAGGGAAATATCGAATCACGTCTGCCCGTCACCGTTTTCGGCCAGAGTGATATTCACCTGCTCGATGGAAGGCTTGGGCAAGGCGGCGCACCTGTAATCGCTCGCAGCCAGCGCGGGCAGATCGGTCTCTTTCCCGACGATGATTCCCGGCTGACGGCTTCAAACAAAATCGCAGCCGAGCTTCCGCCAGCGGGCAGCGAATCTAGTCTCGTCTCTCAAAATCTGATGGACCGCAACGAGCAGAACTTTGACGGGAAGATGGCGGCAAAGGAAGTGCGATTCGCAGATCCGAGCCTGACTCATTCGGACGAGCACACCGTCAAGCTTTCAACCAGACTTGTGAGCCTCAACGTAAAAGTGACAGACAATATGGGCAAGCCCTTACCGATGCTCAACAAGACAGACTTTCAACTACTGGAAGAGAGTGTTCCGCAGGATATTTCTCATTTCGAGCCGGTCACAACCCCTCTGAACATCGTTCTGTTACTTGATTTGAGCGGCAGCACGGATGGCAAAATAAAGATCATGAAGAAGGCTGCAAAAAGGTTCGTCGATTCGCTCAATCTGAACGACAACATCGCCGTAGCCGCTTTCACGAGGCGCTTCATGGTCATATCGAATTTCACGACTGACAGAAAGCTTCTCAAAGATCGCATTGATGATATAAAGAATCGCCACTCAGGCACGGCCTATTACGACGCGATGTGGGCGACGCTCAATCTACTGGATGAAGTGAAAGCCACGCGAAAAGCTGTCGTCGTAATGACCGACGGCGTAGACAATTCGCTGGATCACCCGGACGACCGCGATTATGATCCCAAACACAGTTATCAGGAATTGATGGAAAGAATCGTCGAAGCCGATGCGACCATTTATCCTATCTATCTCGACACGGAATACGAGATAGTAGTCAAACGAAACGATGGCAATCACGACGCATACGTCACCGCAAGAAAACAACTCGCGGAACTGGCAGAGCAGACGGGCGCGGTGATGTTCAAAGCCGACCGCGCCGAAGACCTCGAAAGCGTTTATCAACAGGTAGCCGCAGAACTGCATTCGTTATACAGCATCGCCTACACGCCAAAATCGCTCAGCAAAGACGGGCAATGGCGCAGGATCAGCATAACGGTCAACCGCGACGGCGCAAAGGCCAGAACCAGACGCGGCTATTTTGCGAAGTAGGCGCACGCTGAAGTTGTTCCTTCCGGACAGAACCACAATAATTAGTCAGATAAAAAGCGGTATTAAACATGCCATAATCATGTGGATTTCTACTGCAACAGGTGTAGAATAGCTGAGCCTTGCTGAGATCATTGATTTATTCAGCTTGATCATTTTATAACCTGCAATCGCAAAAGATCCGCTACTAAAAACGCTCTGGATTACAACAGGAGGAAGCTCCATGCCGGACGCCATATCAATTCAACTTGAAACGACAAAAGATTTGCTCAAACAGGATCAGGAAGCCGCTCCTGACAAAACCGAGCTTGAAATTCATTCGGAGAATCCTCTGGTAGATGCGGGCGATGGGTCGCCCTTAAAGGAAGCAAAGTTTATCGAGACTTTGGCTATTGTTGCTACGGTTGGCATAACCTGGATCGTGAAGCGAATCGTCGATAACTGGCTCAAAAACCACGAACAGGGCGTTCAGATAGACCTTAGAACTGATCCGGCCACCATAAGCACCGTCGCCAATGTTCCACGGGGATTCGTCGTCATAATTGACAGGAACGGAAAAGCAACGACCAAACAGGCTAAGTACGAAAAGTCCGAAGACCTGCAAGGGTGGTTGCAATTGGCACTGGAACAACAATAAGTTTTTTGGATTCGACGATGTCAACATTTGACTATCTCTCCGGCGCTGTCTGTGTCAACGCGGCTGCTCCCGAATCATGGATCGATCAATATGAACTGCCCTTCTGGGAAGATCCGAATAATGAGGAATGGGGAGGCACGCTCGGTCGAATTCTTTACCATGAATCAGTCCATTTCTGGCAATTTCTTTCCTCCGCCTATCTTGCAAATCTTGTTGCAGAAGAATGGGTGAGGCTTCTCGAATATGAAAAAACAGGACAGTTGAGCGCTGCAAGTGACAAAATTCACAGTTACGTGAAACCTCGCGAAGACCTGCCTTTTACCAATCGCGAACTGGTTGAAGCATGGGCTCGATACTGGGACGTTCACACGCGCAGCCCTGCACGCATAATGCAGGAAGAGCATATTGACCCGAAGAGGCCGGGCGTATGGGAGATCAGGGAACCGGGCAGCACTTCTGCAATCGTGGCTTATACGAACGATGCGTTCGATCTGGTCATGCAGATCGGCCCCGATTGCAGAGTCTATGGGCGTCCTTATCGATGGTTATTAGAAAAGTTTCAAGCGCATAGCGCATTCGTCGCGGTACTTTTTCCAATCATCACACATGCGGCATTTGGCAGCCCTGATCCTGTTGGTGTTTTCTGCTCTTCATTTGAATTGGCGTGGAACAATAAAGCAGTCCGTGACGGTATTGACCAGCGAAGCGGCTCGGTGAATCTCGACTGGTTCAGCCTCTGGCCGGTAGTGCTCAATCGGGCTGTGGCACCCGTTCTTGCCGAGAGATGGTTGCCCGTCTATACGAGCGGGCTTGACGCCATTCGACGAGGCCCTTTGCAAACTCACCCGATCTTTCGGGAATATCTTCACAAGGTAAAGGTACGAGGCTTTCTTGGTCTGTACACTCCGAAGCCAGGAGGCGAAGGGATATTAGACCTTCAGGAAGCTCAGGCGCTTGTCGGAGCGCCGCAGGTTGACTCAATGATACCGTTCGCGCTTCCCGGACAACCCTTCTATCGTAGGATGCTGGGATTCATAGCTTCTCCGCCGCTGATCAAATTCAATAATTTTGCATGGTCATCACATCGCCCTGTCGAGTTAAAGTTAATGGCCGCTGAAGAAGGAACAGCCTTTCAGGACACGTTCATACAATATTCAAATGAGCTTGAGGCACGTGTAAATCGGTTCCGAGCGGCTGAAAAGGCTGTTTCGCTGGGCCTGCCGCCTGACGCATTTGAAGAGACGGTCGGCAGCTGACAGCCTCCTTTTTATTTCTCCCATCTTCACTTCTACGCATTTTGTCAGAGAGTAGGGGAACTGTATATTTATATCTGGCAATGAAAATCCAACAGGAGGGCGAGGATGAGAGTCAACAAGGCGATTCTTTTCTGTCTGAGTCTGTTACCGGCTCTTGCAGTCTTTAATCACATATCGGCGCAGGGCGGCAGTATTCATGTTCACAATAGCAACTGTCTGGCAACTGCGTTCGAGGCGAATCACAATACGGCTGATGACCCGTGGGCTAAAAGCGATTTGATCGGCCCGGAAGAACTGGCTCGGTCTTTGTCGGACAAAGAAAAACGAGTCATCCTGCAAATGGGAATTATTCATTTATATAAACTGAGTCATATACCGGGCGCTAAATTCATAGGGCCGGGAAGCGATGCCGAGAGTCTCACAAAACTGAAAAAAGAGCTTCAGGATGTGCCTCGCACAACCGAGATAGTCTATTACTGCGGATGTTGCCCGTGGGGTGATTGCCCGAACATAAGGCCGCCTTACAATGCAATACGAGAGATGGGATTCAGGAAGGTCAGGGTTTTAAATCTACCGACCAGTTTTGTGGCCGACTGGGTAACAAAAGGGCTGCCCGTTGAAAAGGGCGGCGCATAAAATGTCAGGGCGACCTCGTACAGGGTCGCCCTGATTGAAGCTCAGCGAGTGCCGCTTATCGAAGGGGCAGACAGATCACGATAAGAGAAGCTCTTATCAACAGTAGCGAACGTCTTGCCGTCAACCTCCGCATAAGGATAGATGAAATAATTCAACGGCTCTCCGGCCTGTTTCGGGTTTAGAGTCAGGTCGCGGCCAATTGAGAATTCGACGCGGTTTTCGTCGTGCGCGCCAAAGAAGTATTCGCGTTTTGCCGGATTCTTCGCCGCCTCCGACGCGTCCACAGGCACCCATCCGATCCCTTTCACATAGAACTCAGCCCAGCAGTGATAACCGCTCACCTGACCAGCGCCTCTGTCGGCTGGCAGCGGGAAACCGATGGCGAAACGCGCGGGAATGCCGAGCGCCCGGCAGTAGCCAATGAAGATCGCATGGAAGTCCGTGCAGTTCCCGCGTCGCGCATCACACGCATAGTAGATGTCGCCGCGCCCCCAGCCCTGCCCTGTCTTGTCGTATTTGACTGTCGCGACTATGTGATTATAAATCGCGCGCGCCTTCTCCAGATCGGTCTTCGCGCTGGCGGCGTCAACTACCTCCTGCGCCCACTGCCTGACCTTTCCGTCAATCGGCACAAGCCTGTCGGGTTGAAGCCAGCGCGCCATATTCGAGTCGCGTTCGTCTTTGGCAGGAGAGTATCTGGCCTGTTGCAATCGCTCCTGAATATGCTCTTTGCGCACGGCGGCAAACCGTAAGGTTACGATGAAACTGGATTGCTGCGGGCTATCAAGGCTTATGTGCAGAATCTTGTTGCCGTATTCGGACGTGTGAATCTTGTAAGGATACGGAGAATCTATCTGCATATCTGCGATGTTCTGGAAGGGACTGTCGTGCGGAATTGGTATCCACAGGTTGACCTTCTTCGCTCCCGCAGGAATGTCTTTGACCGTCGCCTTATATTCAAACTCGAATTTTCGCTCGCGTGGCGCTGCTGAAACCAGCGCTGTTGCCAACGTTAAAATTACTGTGAGATGCAAAACGGATTGAGCTAATCTTTTCATGTCTCCTCCTTGAAACCAGTACAGCGCCGCTTCTTCTCAGAAGCCGTACTGAATAAAAATATCCACACGATTACCAGACCCGGGCAGATTGCCATAGAAGTCGCGCGCGCTGTTTGCTCTCACGCTCGATGCAGATGACTTACCTTGAGAGTTGGCTTGTTGAGTGTTTTTGAAGGGAACGCCGCAGAGTGGGATCTGGCTTCTCATTTTGACGAGTGACTCGCTTTCTCCGGCTCAGGAAAGCAAGTCGCGTCGTCATCCGAGGCTCAGACGAGTTGAGGCTGCCTGCTTCCGAGCAGGTTAAGGTAAGGGTCTTCGACTATCCCCGCCGGGGATAGAAACTGACCCGTTCAGTTTGTTTGAAACTGGCTGTTCGGCTTTGAAAGCGCCGAAAAGTCCAGTCGTCGATAACCATTCATTTTCATAGTCAATCAATCTCCATCGGAGACGTTTTCATCCGAACATACGGATCGCTTCACAAACAATTTAGTAACACAGCCTATTTTGAATTACAACTTGTCTGCATCACTATTGAATTGAACAGACATTGCAATAATATGATTGATGAAACTAATATCCCACATATGCATTTTGGCATCTGTTAAAGGAGAATCGAAATGAACGCTGGAATATTAAATCAAGTGCGGACGCTTAAAGCGCATCTTGCGCTCAACGTCAGGGATGTGGCGCGCAGCATAGAGTTTTACAAAAAGATGCTCGGCATCGAGCCCTGCAAAGTTCGGACCCGTTATGCCAGATTCGATGTCGAGAACCCGCCGTTGAATTTGACGCTGAACGAAAAGATGTTTAGCGAGCAGGGGGCGCTCTCGCATCTGGGGATTCAGGTGGCAACTACGGATGATGTGCTTCGACTGCGCGACCAATGGATTCGAGTCGGGCTGGTCACCAGAGACGAGATGCAGACCAGTTGCTGCTATGCTGTGCAGGATAAGGCCTGGGTAAAAGACCCCGACGGCAACGAGTGGGAAGTGTTCGTTGTGCTCGAAGACCATCTGCCTGAAACCAACCTGTCAGCAAAAACCGAATCGTGCTGCGCACCGGCTGTAAACCTGTCGTCTTCGATAACTGTTTCAAGGTAAACGAGGTAGAGAAATGCAATTTAGTCGCGTTGCAGCAGTAATTATCCTTTTCGTTTCAGTATCGCTGGCGCAGGACCCTTTAAAGGTCTGCCCGCAGGCATACAAGCTTCAATTCGAGAACGAGTGGGTTAAAGTGGTTCGCGTTCACTATGCGCCGAACGAAAAACTGCCTGCGCACGAGCACACGCAGACAGCATCGGCCTATGTTTATCTGAATGATAGCGGGCCGGTGCTCTTCAAACATGTCGGGAAAGAAAAATTCGCAATTACAAGACCTGCGACCAAAACCGGCAGCTTTCGACTTTATCGCGCCGTACAGGAGATTCACGAAGTAGAGAATAAGTCCGAATTGCCGAGCGACTTTCTGCGGGTCGAATTCAAAACGGAGCCGGTTGATGAACAAACCATGAGAGGCCGATTCTTTCGAGAGGACTATCCGGCGGGCGAGAATTTTCAGAAAGTGCAATTTGAAAACGAGCAGATACGCGTCACGCGACTGGTTTGCGCTGTGGGCAAAAAGCTGGATGTCTCTTCACCTGCTCTGCTCGTGGCGCTATCACCGGCTAAGTTCAAAGTGAGCCGGGGCAAAGCGCGATTAAAACTTGTGGCAGGGCAAACGCGGTGGATTGATTTAAACCAGCAGGAGCAATTTGAAAACGCAGGCGATGCGCCCGTAGAGATGCTGCGTTTCGATTTCAAGACAAAGCCGATGTCCAGAGAGACGCTTGAAAAGAACAGGAAGCACGAGCATCCGAAGCTTTAACTCTGCTCGGCCATATCTATTGCCTGAAGCATTGCGCGGGCTTTGTTGATGGTCTCGACGTATTCGCTTTCAGGAACCGAGTCGGCAACTATTCCAGCGCCCGCCTGAATGTAGGCGCGGCCATCCTTTGCGAAGATCGTCCGAATCGCTATGCACGAGTCGAGGTTGCCTGAGTGATCGAGGTACATGACGGCTCCTGCGTAGACGCCGCGCCGGGTCGGTTCAAGCTCTTCGATTATCTCCATCGCGCGGACTTTTGGCGCGCCCGTAACGGTCCCCGCAGGAAAGCAGGCCGCAAGCGCGTCGAAGCGATCCTTGCCCGCCCGCAGCCGCGCTTTGATTCCTGAAACAAGATGCATGACATGCGAGTATCGCTCGACGATCATCAGGTCCGTTACTTCGACTGAGCCATAATCTGCGACGCGGCCTAAATCGTTGCGGCCCAGATCGACGAGCATCACATGCTCTGCCACCTCTTTTTCATCAGCGCGCATCTCTTCGCCGAGCAGAAGGTCTTCGGTCTCGGTCGCGCCGCGCCGACGGGTTCCTGCAATCGGGCGATATTCAATCCTGCGCCCCGTTGCGCGCACCAGCATTTCAGGCGACGCGCCGAAGACGAAGCAGTCACCCAGCTTCAGGTAAAACATATAAGGCGAAGGGTTGACGACGCGCAGCGCGCGATATACTTCAAATGGATGCGCGCTCAGCCCTATCTCAAACCTCTGTGACAACACCACCTGAAAAATGTCGCCCGCCGTTATGTATTCCTTGGCCTGTATGACCATCTGTTCAAACTGTTGCCTGGTCATATTTGCGCTTAGTGGGATGTCGTCGGAAGACTTTCTGCGAGGCAGCGATTCTATCGGGTCTTCGAGGCGCGCGGCCATCGCTTCGATGTCATCAACGGCGCGGCGATATTCAGCTTCAAGCTCTCTGGTTTTTCCTTCCGTGAAGACATTAGCTATCAGGTGAATCTGATGTCGAACGTGATCGAAGACGAGTACGCGCGAAAAGAACATCATAATCGCATCGTCCATTCCCAGATCGTTAGTATTTTTGTCCGGTATCTTTTCAAACCAGCGCACGGCATCGTAGCTCATATAGCCGACCGCGCCGCAGACGAACGGCGGCAGGTCCGGCAGACGCACGGGAATGTTTCGACCCGACAGCCGTCTTAGTACCTGAAGCATCGGCGTGTCTGTTTCTTCGCTGCCTTCTGCTGTCTCAATCGTCACCTTGCCTGCGCGACTGCGAACGATGAATTCAGGCGCGAAACCGAGAAAGGAATACCGCGCCACCTTCTCTCCGCCTTCGACCGATTCAAGCAGAAACGAATGCGGGCTGAGGCGCTCGATCTTCAGATAGGCCGCAACAGGCGTCAAAAGATCGGCCATCACGCGCCTGACCACAGGCACAACCGTACCTTCATCAGCCAGCTTCAGAAACTCTTCATAGTTTTTCGGTGTGAAATCGTTCATCGTAGTAAGAAGTCAGTATCAGACCGATACGCGTTACTGCTATTCTGAATTCCGGCTCCTGACTTCTGCTTACTGTTTTTTCGGTGTTGCCCGCCTCATCAATTCGTCGCGCACGTCGCCAAGCCGCACGTCGCGCGCAACCATCAGAACCAGCAAATGATAAAACAGATCGGCAAGCTCCGAGATGATTTCGCGCGACGCTTCATTTTTCGCCGCAATAATCACCTCGCCGGATTCTTCGGCAATTTTCTTGAGAATCTTGTCCAGCCCGCTGTTGAACAGATAGGTTGTATACGAGCCTTCGGGACGATTCTCGTTTCGGTCGGCAATCAGGGAGTAAAGATTATTAACAGTCAATCCGAATTCCATCGACGCAACATCGACCAGCGATACTTCGGCAGGTATCGGCTCCTGCACTTTTTGTTTTTCTTCGAGCAGGCTGCTGGAAAACCGCTTGTTCAAAGCGCCGTTTTCGCGTTCGACCAGAATGATCAACGAAGCGCCATCGCCGCTCACGCGCACATCGATCAGGCGATAAGGCTGATTATTGAGAGCCGTTTCCGCATCTGTCAGAAAAGTGGTCTGGCCGGTCTGCAATGTCTTTGCAAGCCTCGCGTTGTCGAGGTAGGAAATCGCCATCACCTCGCGCGTGCGCGCGTCCTGCACGATGGCCGGTATCAGTCCCCGCTCGTCAAACTTCACGTTTTGAATAACCACTTCCGTCATAAACGATTAAGCCGTCACAGACACAATGCTAACACCTCGCAATAAATAGCAACAACAGAGTAACAGGCAAGGGAGTTGTTTTTGGAATTATCTGAACCCCTTGATCGGGGTCAGGGCCGAGATTTTTCAACTATCGTTCGAGCGAGCCATTCGCGGTCATCACGTCGGCGGATATGCTGCCTTCGTTCATTGCCCTCGTGATCTATCCACGTTTTGCCATCGACTATGAGCAGAGTCTGAACGTTATATCGCATCGTCCGGCGGCGCTCCGCTAAGCGCCGGTCCTCGCGTGACCTTCTCTCTTCGCCATTCCACGTCATCAATTGCCTTTTTGCGCTTTAGGCTTCGCTCGTTGTCTGCTGATCGCAGGAATCTCGACCATCTTTGGTTTTCGCGGCGGCCCCATCCTGTCGATGTGAAGATGCACGCCCGTCGCATAAGTATCGAGCGCCCTGCCCAGCATTTGCGAGCGTGCGTTATGCGCGGCCACGCGATCCCAGGTCGAAAAGTCTTTTATGCGAAGGCCAAGCGTCGAACCCGCAGCGATAATGAATTTGACCTGATCGCGCGTCAGGTCGCGCACGCGAATGTCGTAAGCGCTGCCTCGCCCGTAAAGCCGTGTGTGCTCGCCGTGATCTGCGCCCGTAAGCGTAATATCGCGACTGAATTTTTCGCGAAAGGATTTGCGAAGCTCGCCGAACTTGCGTTGAAACTCAGCCGCAGTCAGAGGGCCGAATCTTATGTCATCCTGATCTGCAATGGCTACTTCCGTGCGATCATCGGCGGGGCGACCGTCAAACTCCTGCGTCTTCCATAAGCCCTTAGCGTTTTCAGTCGTAGGCGTAGTCTCGTATCGATTGATCTTTTCGATCAACTCGCGATAGCCGAGCCGTAGCCGCTCGTCGCTGCGAATGTCCAGACCCTGATCGAATATGTAATCGATTGCCTGATCGAACTCGCGCCGGGCGCATTCCATATTGCCCGTCTTCATGCAGTCTTCGCCTTTGGCAAAGTGCTGGCGCGCGACGGAAAGAATGTCATCCACGCCCGCGCGAGTTTGCGCGTTTGCAGAAAACGAGAAAACAGTTGCGACCGAAAAAATTAAGATTAAAGCTCTGAACATTGAAAAACCGATTATAAACCCAAACCCTTTGCTTGTAATTCAAACTATCCTGCGCCGTGGCTAGAATTCTAACAAAGCGAATCGCCGGTTGTAAATTCTTATAAATTAAGCAACAGAATTATATCAATTAACCGCAGAGGGTTATTAATTCCCCTTGCGGTCATTCAGCGCACCAGTCCGCCGCGCTGAATGACCGCAAGGGGAATTAACCGGCGGCGAGGTGCGCGCTTTCAATCTGAAACAGTCTTATAAAGCAGATCGGGCGAGCGATGATTCAAAGGTGCGGCTGCGATATGTTCGCAGAATGATCCGTCAATAACGTCGGCAGTTGCATCTCTACGGCCTCTGCCCTGCGGCGAAGGCTGCGATAATAGATCACGAGCGTTCCGACAAGCATTGCGACTGCAAGCATTGACCATCCTATCGCCCAGATAACCGGAGGTATGAAACCACCTGTAGCTTCCGACATGAACTTCGCATCGTTCGGGATGTTGGAATCGTATGCGGACAAAAACAGCAGCACTCTCAAATCATAAAGCGCATTCAATACGCATTGGACCGCGAGAAAGCTCATCAGAAAATGCGTAACCTTCGGCTTGCCTTTCACTGCGAGCGCGAGACAGCCTATTCCAAAAACCAGACCGGTAAGCCACGCGACGATATTTCCGGCAAAAAAGATCGTGATCAGCAGCAGCAAAACGCCTGTGCCTATCGCAACTGTTCGCGCGTTGCGCTGTCGCCTCAGCAAAAGCAACAGGCCAGCGCCATAAAACATTGTGGCCAGATAGCCGCCGCTTATATATGGAAGTCGCCAGATGACCCTTGCCAATGTCAGGCCGTTTCCGTCCCAATCCATAACTATACGATCTACGCTGCCGAACGTGACGAGCGCGGCAATCGCGTGTCCGGCTTCGTGTATCAATGTTCCGAAGAGGCGAATAGGGTAGGTAATCACTCCGGCAAAGGGTACGAACCAGAGAGCCACTGTCAGCAGAGAGGCGATCACCAACAACTTGAATGATTCTTTGACTTCAATCTCGCTTTGCATGTTCAGTAACCTGTACGCTCACGGCAAAAGCTTTGTTCGACCTGAGGTTTCGTCAATCAATCGTTTGCGCTCACACTTTTCTAAAGAACGAGCCGGGCAGTCCGGGTTCCAGTTCCAGCTTTGGATGCTCAATATACCCGGCCTCGTTTTTCATAACCATTAGAAGCCCGCCGCGCCTGAGCACATTTGCGATTCGCTCGACCGTCTGTTTCATTGCCAGCGCGTGAAAATATATTAGAACGTTATTGCAGATTATCAAATCGAATTTGTGATGGAGGTTCGTCCAGAACTTCGCATCATAGATGTTTGCGCGCCGGAAAGTGACCATACGGCGCACGCTCGGAGCAACAGAATAGTGCCGCTCGCGGCCATTCATATCCGCCTTTATAAAGTAACGGCTTCGGATGTCAGGCTCTATCATACGGATTGCTGATGACGGATAGCTCGCGCGACTGGCAGAGATGATTGCAGGTCCACGCAGGTCTGTCGCCATCAGAGTCGTCTTCCAGTTTTCGCCTGACGGGAGGCTTTCGCACAAAACCATCGCAAGCGAGTAAGCCTCTTCGCCCGTCGAGCAGGCGGCGCTCCACAGGTCGAGCTTTCGCTCCTTAGCCCGCTCGCCGATCAGGTGCGGGAGGACGGTTTTCCTCAATGCCTCGAACTGTTCCGGCTCGCGAAAGAAACGTGTTTCGCTGTTGGATAAAAGCTCGACCAGCGCCTCAAGCTCTGCGGCAGAAGCGACCGCCATGCGGCAGTAAGCAAGCTCGTCCATTCCGAGCTTTGCGGCTTTTCGATCTATCACCGCCAGCAGATTGTCGCGCCACGAAGCTGCGCCCTGCCAGCCGAACCGCGCTGCGATGGCCTGTTCAAGCGGTTTAACGTGTGGATTGATTTTCTTTGCCGGAGCCATAAAACAAGGGTGAAGGGTGAGGGATGAGGGCGCAATAATTAAGATGATCTATTATGCTCGCGCGCATCCTTCATCCCTCATCCTTCATCCTTTCATAGTCGCCTGATCGCCCGCCCGTTTTTGATTCGAGCCTGATGTCGGTTATCACCATAGCTTTATCAATAGCCTTGCACATATCGTAAATTGTGAGCGCGGCAACGGAAGCGGCTGTCAGCGCTTCCATCTCGACGCCTGTCTTGCTGTCTGTTCGCGCAGTCGCTGTGATGGCAACGCCGGAATCAGTGGTCTCAAGCTGCACATCCGCGTGACTAAGCCCAAGAGGATGACATAACGGTATAAGTTCGGAGGTGCGCTTGGCTGCCATAATACCTGCGATACGCGCTATTTCAAGAGGGTCGCCCTTTGGCAAGGTATGCAGTCTGATAGCTTCAACCGTAGCCGCAGACATCCGTACGAAGCCGCTTGCAGCAGCCGTTCTCGTCGTGACGGATTTATGGCCGACATCAACCATCCGCGCGCGGCCTTCCTCGTCAATGTGTGTTAATCCCATAATGCCACCCGAAACAGCTAACGCGCCTTTCTTTGGTCCTTCATATATCAGGCGCTTCAGTTAAGTGAGAGGACTTCGACCATCTCGCCTTCTAATATTTCGTGCGAATCTTCGCGCACAATTATCAGAGCATTCGCTTTCATAAAAGCGACCAGATCGGAAGAGCCACCCCATTTCAACGATTCAGCCGTCGCGCGACCATCTTCAATAAACAGCCGCGCAGGCAGATAGCTTCTCCGACTCGATGCGTCTTTAATCGAATGAGCCAGCGTGGCGCGCACAGTCGGAAGCAAAGGCGCTTTTTCGCCCTGCATCTTTCGGATTGCCGGGCGTGCGAAGACGTTGAAGGTAACCGATGTTGAAACAGGGTTGCCAGGCAGCCCGAAAAACCATGTTCGATTGCGACGCGCGAAAACGGTCGGCTTGCCCGGACGGATGCTTACTTTATCGAAATAAATTTCTGCGCCTATCTCTTCGAGCGCGGCTTTGACGAGATCGTAATCGCCCATCGACACGCCGCCCGATGTGATAACAAGGTCGCGGCCTTCGGCGGCCCTGAGCAGAGCGTCGCGGGTGGCTTCGCGGGTATCTTCAACCGTGCCGAGATTGTCAACCAGCGCGCCCGCGCGCATTGCATATGCCGCAAGCGTGTAGCTGTTAGAATTGCGAATCTGCGCGGCTGTAGGCACGACGGAAACATCCACCAGTTCGCTGCCGGTTGAGATGATTGCGACGCGCGGGCGGAGGCCAACTTTGACGCTCACATAACCGAACGAAGCCAGCACAGCCATCTCAGCCGCGCCTATAACGCGCCCACGTTCAGTTACAGTATCGCCCGCCGCGACTTCGCTTGCGTGCGGCGTTACGAACTGGCCGGGATTTACGGCTTCTTTGATCGTCACGTAATGCCCGTCAGTTTCGGTGACTTCGACTTTTTGAACAGCATCAGCGCCGTAAGGCACCGGAGCGCCTGTAAATATTTTCACTGCTTCACCGGCTTTCAATTCGCCATCGAATACCGCGCCAGCCGCGATCTCGCCGATGATTTTCAACTCGACGGGCGCGGTTCTTACATCAGCCGAGCGCACAGCGTAGCCGTCCATCCGAGCGCGATCAAAAGGAGGAAGGTCGATATCTGCTCGAATCTTTTCCGCAAGAATTCGTGTGTGAGCCTGCTCAAGAGGCAATGTCTCGACGGCCAGCGGTTCTACGCGGTCGAGTACGATGCCGAGTGCCTGGTCAACAGTAATCATAGTCTGAGCAGAAATTTGTTTATCAATTTATGACGATTCATATTACTAGATATTTCCACACGAACCTATAAACATTTTCCCGTAATACAAATTTTGCCCGTCATAAATCTCCTTTTACAACAAGGAAGAACGCAATAGCCAGAATTACGATTGATTATTAAAATCATGATATGGAATTAGTGAAATATCCTGACCCCATTTTGTTTAAGAAGTCCGAGCCTGTCGAGATCACCCCTGAGATTAAAGAGTTCATAGAAAAGATGTTCAGCTTTATCAAAGACGAATTGACGTGGGGCAAACCCGTAGGGCTAGCCGCGCCTCAGGTAGGCAGAAACATACGCGTTTTCATCGCGCTCGATCAGGTCTATATCAATGCTGTGTTGATACCCGTAGAAGAGTCAGGTGTGACAGTTCATAAAGAAGGATGTTATAGCCTTGAAAAAGACCGCTTTGATTACGAGGTTGAGCGATATAACGAAATAATATTGAAGTGGCAGAACAAAAAGGGGAAGAGGCGACAGGAGCGGATTAAAGGATTTCGAGCACAAGTCATTCAACACGAATACGACCATTTGGAAGGACGGCTGTGCTCTGGCAAAAGTCAACCTTGATGTCATTCAGACAATTTATCTATACGCATGTACTCTGATTACAAACAAGGGTGCAGCACTGAGCACTTGCAATACAAGGTAGGCCAGGGGCAAGACAACTAGAGGCTTCTACTGTTGTCGGAGCAAATATTGAGCTAATCAGCGGCACTGCGAAAGCCGCGCCCAGTCCGAGCTTCATCAATTGCCGACGCGATAGATTTCTGATACCGACAGGCAATTCTATAGACCCGTTAAGAAGCCCGGCCACTATCAACTGCTTGATTGCAATCCACACGAATTCATTATTAATTGGAGACTGATCTGGACCCTAAAAAGAGGCGCAGAAGCATTGAGAGTTCTCCGGTAAACTAATCGAGGGGAGAACTCAATATGCGGAAATCGAAATTCTCAGAAGAACAGATCATCATTCTGCTCAAGAGCGTTGAGACCGGTCAAAAGGTAGCCCATGTCTGCCGCTCAAACTCCCTCAGCCAACAAACTTATCACCGCTGGAAAGCTTAACTCTTTGTCTCATTCAAGGGTGCAGTTCATTCTGGCCTCATTCCGAAATCAAGGCAAGCTCGAAGATCAAACCAAATCTATCCTCCTTGCAAGCGTCAAGAAACTTCCTGGCTTGCTCTGGGGTTAGGGATTTCATTTCCTTCCTGACTTGCTTTGGAAGGTCTACATACTCAGCCGGATTATTGATAAGGATTTTCCACTTCACAGCCTGCTTTAACGCTCGGCTCAAAATTGAGTGAGCGTGTTTGACCGTGCGGGGGAAAGTCCTTTCTCCTTCATCGCGTCAATCATCGCCTGTACGTCTAAGGGGCGAATGTTGGAGAGTTTCTTTCTCCCTAGGATCGGGCGAATGTGAATTCTCAAATAGCCTCTGGCATCTTCCAGGGTGCGTTCAGAGACATTTTGCTTTTGGCTTGTAAGCCAGCGATCAAGATATTCGTCTAAGGTGCCATGATGCTCAAAGGCTTCACTCCCTCCGGTCTTTAACTGACGCTCAATGTCTTTGGCGAGTTCCTTGGCTGCGCTCTTGCTCTCAGCCTTTCGCCATATCTGGCGTTCTTTTCCGGCTGAATCCATATAGGTTACTCGCGCATAAAACTTACCGTCTCTTTCAACATATCGGGTTCCGTATCTTCTTTTTTTCACGACTTGCCTCCTTCGATTTTCGGTTATAGCACACTTGAAGATTCGGCAAGTTCGTCTACAGTCTTGTCTACAGTCGCAACTAGACTTCGGTAAACAACGGTAGACTTTCTTAAACTGCTTCCTTGCAAAAGCCTTTTGATTTCGTCTATACTCGTCTTTCGTTGTTTACTGGTGTGTAGGTGCTTAAGTCTTACAAACCGGGGGTCACAGGTTCGAATCCCGTACCGCCCACCAGGAGGAAATAAAAAGGAAGAGGTAAAACCGCTTTTGGTACTTTTTGGTTTTTCCGTTTGAATTGAGATGCGGAGTCGTAGTTCAGCTGGTTAGAACGCCGGCCTGTCACGTCGGAGGTCGCGGGTTCGAGTCCCGTCGGCTCCGCCAGTAAGCGCCCAAGAGGGCAATAGTTAGGGGTCAGTCTTCGGATTGACCCTTTTCTATTTGGGGTACTGTAGCCGTTTTTGTAGCCAATTGGTGGCTAAGTTGTCCTGCTATCAGTTCTACCGTCTGCGCCTTGTCGGCAGGCAAACCCGGCATCTTCAGATCCTGACATGCAGTTGCGCGACCAGATTCAACGCCTGGCTCTGGAGTGGCCGCAGTATGGGTATCGACGGATCACGGCTGAATTTCACCGCCAGGAGGGTCGCTAATCACAAGCGCGTGTTGCGTTTGATGCGCGAAGATAACCTTCTGTGTCTGCGCAAGCGCCGCTTTCTGTCTACGACTGATTCCAATCATTCGTTGTTGGTCTATCGGAATCTGGTGCCGGAGTTGCGGCTTACGTCGATTAACCAATCGGACCGGGGTGTGCAATACGCATCGACAGCATATACAGAGTTACTCAAAGAGCGAGGCATCCACATCAGTATGTCGAGGCGAGGCAATCCCTACGACAATGCGAAAGCCGAGCGCTTCATGAAAACGTTGAAGTACGAAGAGGTGTATCTGTTCGAGTACGAGACTCTGGCAGAAGCACGAGAGCGGATCAGTCATTTTCTGGAAGAGGTGTATAATCAGAAGCGGTTGCACTCGGCGATAGGCTATGTGCCGCCAGCCGAGTACGAGCAACAGCTTGGTCAATCAACAGATGCTTAACTTTCTGTCTCATTCAGGGGTTCACTACAGAATAACGACTCAATCGGTTGCCTCATCGCTGATACAAAGCGTGACACAGGCTGTTGTAAGCCCTTGCTTTATCTCCTCCACGCTGGCATTTATCCGGCGTGCAAAGCGCGACTTGTCGCTTCGCTAATTCAGTTTTCATTGCCTCGTCTTTATATGCCTTGTCCGCAAACAAGGCTCCAAAGTCGGGGGAGGCAATCTCCTGACGAAAGGCCGTGAGATCATGCACGGAAGCAGCTGTTAATACCAGATCTTCGGGAATCGGTAATTGCTTGAATCGTTTGCGCCCTAACAAATGTAGTTTGACGCCGTGATAATAAAGCTTCTTGGTCGAACAATATCCTTTATTGGCGATGGCTCTGGCAACTTTGGCGCTATCGGCACGAGTCGCTCTGGCTAGAATGATAGGAAAGGAATCTATAACGTGGTCAGTTGTCAGCGCCGCATCGTTTGCCAATGCCGTGAGCAATTCTTTGAGAAGCAGAGCAAAACTTGGGCTGAGCAGGTTAAGCCGATAATTGAATGCCTGATAGGAAGGCACCAAGCGAGCCAGTGTCCAGCGATATAATCGTAGATGCGGCGCTGCGAGAAGTGCCCCCTGAGATGACCAAACAGATAGACGGTCACGAGTTCCTGGTCAGTGAATGAGGGTTGGTGATTATTGCTCATGCGTTGAAGTTTCAAGAGCGAATGTTTATCGTAAATAGCACAGACCCAGACATAGAGTTGAATGAATTGATGTTCCATAACCCAATTCTACAATTCTTTGTCGGTCTGATTTTCTACTCTTGATTCGCATCACTACTAACTTTTGTTGACAGAAAGACACCGGACGGAACGATTGGAATTATTGGATTCCTATTAGCTTTAATCGGATTTGTATTGCAGTTCATAGGAGATCAAGTCGCTAAAGTTGTGGGTTAGAGTTCAGTGCCTTCAACGGCTCCATATCCATATATCTGCGCAGCGCCCAATCTTCTGTCGCTCTCAACATCACTGTCGTTGATAGACTCACTGCGCTCTTCTCGCCGGGGAATACTCCTACTACTCTTGTTCTTCTCTTTACTTCCCTGAACAGCCTCTCCAAGCAATTCGTCGTCCGAATGAAATTGTGATGCGAACCAGGGAACCTCATATAACAGAGCGCGTCCTCTATCCCTCGCTTAAACACCTCTATCGCTTTTATGTACCTCTTGTCATACCTCTGGACGAACTCATCGGCCATCGCCCTGGCCGATGAACTTCGACTCACCTTGAAGATCTGCTTGAGGTCTGCCCCTACTTCAGCCATATCGCTTGCTGGCACTCCGCTCATCACGTTCCTCATAAAGTGGACTGTGCATCGCTGCCAGCTTGTGCCTGGCAATTCGATCTTCACTGCCTGCTTTATGCTCTCGTGATCATCGCTGATCACCAGTTGCACGCCGCGAAGCCCTCTATCAATCAGTCCTTTCAATAGATTCCTATAGGCTTCTTTGCGCTCTGCTCCGGCAGCTTCTACAGCCAATACTTCACGAAAGCCTTGCTCATTAACGCCGATGGCTACAAGTAGGGCCAGATCCGTGACTGACCCGCTCCAATTAACTTTCAGATAAACAGCATCCATATATAGATAAGCATAGGCCAAAGTCAGAGGCCGTGCCCTCCACTCTTTCAATTCCGAATCAAGGCGCGATGCTATGCGGCTGACAGCGTCTTTACCTACCCTTACTCCACTCAAAGCGTCAGTGATGGCAGCGACTTTGCGAGTAGATACGCCTTGCAGGTACATCTCAAGGACGGCCTCTTCAACATTGCCTGTCATACGTTGATAGCGGTCAAATACTTCCGTGAGGAACTCGCCCTGGCGAGCGCGAGGTACACGAAGCTGCTCGACTTTACCAACTGGAGTGATGAGGTCGCGCTCGTAATGACCGTTGCGCTCGTCACGCCTGAGAGGGGAGCGCTCACGACGCGCGGCCCCGATGTGAGAGGTCATCTCTTCTTCAAGGATTTGTTCGATGACGGCTTTAACACCTTCACGAATACGGGTTTCAACATCTTGGTGGACAGTTTCAGCAAATTCAGTTCGGGTCATCTTCATTCTCCAAGATTAACCCACAATTTTACCGACGTAATCCTTTGCTCATGACGCAAACAAGATATTTGACAGATTTATCTGATAAAGAATGGATTGTCGTTGAACCGGCCTTACCAGAAGTCAAATCAGGTGGTAGGCCTCGCATTCATTCAATCCGCGAGATCCTCAACGCCATCTTCTATATTGTTCGAAGCGGGTGTGCCTGGCGGTTGTTGCCTCGCGACCTGCCTCCCTGGAAAACTCTTTATCACTACTATCGCCTTTGGAGGATCGATGGCACCTGGGGAGCGTATTCATAGAGTCCTGCGCGAAAAGTTGCGCGGCAAATCCGGTCGTGATCCTCAGCCCAGCGCTGGTGTGATTGACTCTCAATCTGTGAAAACAACTGGTGTTGGTGGAGCGCAGCGGGGGTTTGACGGCGGCAAGAAAATCAGTGGTCGCAAGCGTCACTTACTTGTAGATACCCAAGGATTGGTGCTGAAAGCCAGGGTTCACAGCGCTGCAGTAATGGACCGGGATGGAGTAGAGTTGCTGCTGGAGCAGAGCATCAAAAATGAGTTGCCTGGAATGAAGCATGTATGGCTGGATGGCGGATACAAAGGCGAAGGTAAAGGCAAGCAGTGGATTGAGCAGCATATTGGATGGAGCGCTGAGATAGTGCAGCACCCGCCGAAGCCTCGCGGAGTATGGGCGCGAGAAGGTGAAGAGATAGATTGGTCGAAGATCATGCCGCCGCCAGGATTTCGAGTCTTACCGAGAAGATGGGTAGTTGAGAGAACATTCTCCTGGTTGAGTCAGAGTCGTCGCTTGAGTAAAGACTATGAAAGACTGACGCAGACGAGCGAGAGTATGATCTATGCTGCGATGACACGATTAATGATCAGGCGATTGGCCAAAACATGAAATACTTTTCAGATAGTTTCTTATACTTGGAGACCCCTCACGCTTCAAGGCGTACCTTCTCACCCTGAGAGGGAAAGAAGTACAGCTTTCGATTCGCAAATGGGTGAAGACCAGAAGCAACGCAGAGAATAACTACTACTGGGGCGTGATCGTTGCGATGGTTGCCGAAGAGATGGGATTAATCCCCGATGAGGCCCACGATTATCTTAAGTGCCTGTTTCTGAAAAGGGGCGTGAAGGTCAAGGGTAAGCGATATGAAATAATCAAGAGTACATCACTACTATCTACTGAGGAGTTTGAAGCCTATGCAGAAAAATGCCGCCAGTGGGCTAGCGCAGAATTAAACGTTTACATACCGCTTCCGAATGAAATCGAGTGGGAAGGCCGCGAGCCGATATTGAAGGATTAAGCACTTAACATATAGACTAATATCCTCCTATTTTTCTATTGGAACATTCCTAAAGTCAGCAGAGAAGTTGGGCTCGTAACCCGCCATACACACGATCCTGAATAACTTTATTGTTGTTGCTTGCGCACTAACGTTATTAAATTTGAGTTCTGCTGTAATAGCTACTCTCGGCACAATTTGAGACCCAGGCCACTCGAATGTTGTAGATGTATACTTATAATCTTGAGGCCGCGAGCCGATTCGCCCTCTAATAGGATGATATTCATTACCGAGATCATCATACACCCCCGAAGATGGAGTGATTTGCAAAAACCTATCACGATCAGTGTCGTTTGTAATGGAAAGCTGACATGTAAGCATAGTGTTAGATAACTTACATGAGTGAAGTTCAAAGATGTATTCACTTGCAAAAGCTTTTTGCTTCTCCTTTTTCGGAGGGTCAGGTGATGAGATAATTGGAGGACTAGATAATGTTGTAGATGATATATAAGTAATCCTATTTTTAGCTAACTCAGCAAATTTCCCATTTGGATATTGTCTCAAGTATGCTTTGAAATCTTCAATATTCTTACTGTCTTTAATACTATCCCAAAAGCGAAGTTCTATCGTTAATTGGTCAACCGTCTCAACTCTGGAAACGGGATTTGCTGTAGCACCCTTTGCTGCAATTGCAATAACTATATGAAAGCTACACCAAGAAGTGGAACTGGATTGATGTAGAATGAGGATGATGAAATTTGAGCGACCGGAGCTGAAACGTGCTTGATGAGCAAGATTATGCCGAAGCCTGTCGCCGTTACAAAGACCGCCGGACCAAGCTACCGGAACGCCAGCGCTATCACGCCTTGATTCTTGTCACTCAAGGTTACAGCTATCGAGAGGTCGGTCGCATCCTCCTCATTGATGAAGAATCAGTCAGTCAATGGGTTACTCTTTATCAAGCTAACGGTCTCAACGCTCTCAAGAATCATCCTGGTTGGGGTGGTGAGCATGGGCAACGCTTCTTACTGTCTGACCAACTTCAGCAACTTAAACTCTGGCTTGCCGTAGAAGCCATGCCGGGCACTAAAGCTGGTAGTGGATGGACAGCCAAAGCAATCAGAAAGCTCATTCGTGACCGATACAATGTAAGCTACAGCAAGAGCGGTGTGAGAAAGTTGCTTGCCGAGATAGGATGGAGCTATCAACGCGGGCGCAAGTTCTACATTCGCAGGAGCGTGGAAGAACAAGCCCGCTTCGTATTGGAAACCGAAGAAGTACTGGCGATTTTTGCCGAAAGTGGAGAGAAGGTGGTGCCACTGGCAGGCGACCAAAGCAAAGTCTACTTGGAAGCGACGCTTGCCAGGCGCTGGAACCCAATCGGGCAGCAACCTCTCGTAGCCGATGGGGCGCGCAGCAAACAAGCCGAGAACATCTACGGAGCGATAGATCTTGGAACGGGCGAAGAGACGAGTAGCTTCTGCATAGACTGGCAAGATTCAGCGGCAACCGTTCGGTGGTTGGAAATGATATTAAGGGATCATCCACGAGGGCAGATTCTGTTATGGATAGATTCAGCGTCACACCACAGGAGTGAAGAAGTAGAAGAGTGGTTAGAGGCACATCGGCGAATCCGGGT
The DNA here is from genome assembly GCA_963804815.1 of Blastocatellia bacterium. Classification (GTDB taxonomy): domain Bacteria; phylum Acidobacteriota; class Blastocatellia; order UBA7656; family UBA7656; genus DATEKX01. The sequence goes on from CAWDRU010000002.1 coordinate 2,368,732, forward strand.
GATACACTTTCCAGCATACACGCCAGAGGAGAATCCAAAGGAAGGGACGTGGAAAGCGATGAAGGAAGAAGTGTCGCATCATCAATGGCATGAGAAGATTACAGATTTAAGGAAAGCGATCAATGAGTACTACCAAACAACGAAGCGGCACACAGTCAACTTTCTAGCGAAGTTTGGATATGGCTGGAAGGATGGAAGGCTCTATGCGCTAAATCCACTTCTTGGTGTGTGCGGCATATAGATCATCTGCTTTATACCCCTCTATTATGGCGAATGGTCTTTGTTTCCTATCTTCGCCTAATTCAAATCGCATACGCTTAGGCACAGTCTCTTGTATATACTTTACGAGCTTTGCCAAGGTGACTTCTCCATTTTCGTCTGCCGCACCTCCCTTGAGACCTTCAACCAAAGCCCAAGTAAAATAACCAAGTTTTCTTTCCTTGTATTCATAAGCTACTTGACCAACCTCGGTAGCGTACAACGTGGCAAAGGCATTGACCTCTTTATTACGCACATCAAAATTGAAATTGTGTGCGTATGCTTCCGTGAGAGGCTTACTCTTTAGTCCTTTACTCGTCGAAGGATTATCACGGCAAGCATCTATAACCATAATAACCTGCGCTATTCCCATTTCTCGTATCCAGCTTTTTATTATCTCAGCATTAATAGCCGTTTGCTCTAAAAGTGCTAGATCCCCATTAACTTTAGCATCTGCTGGCAGTAAGTAACCCTTGCCATCTCGTTCCATACCATGCCCAGAAAAAGAGACTAGAAGAAGACCATCTTTAGGAATAAGCGACCGCATATTAGACAGGCGACTTAAGATATTGCCTCTTGTTGGTTGTCGCTCAAGCGGTTGATCTGATGTGTATATAAAAACTTGGTCAGTAGGAAATCCGCTATATTGAATTAACGTATCAGCTAAAGTCTTTGCATCGTTTGATGCTCCAGCCAGTTTGTTAATTTGGTTATCTTGATATTCGTCTACGCCAATGATTAAAGCGAATCGCTTTGCCTTTCGCGGAAAGGAATCTACAGTCTGCGCCGCAATAACAGCTTGAGTTAATAGCAGAAAGATAACAGCCGCAAACAGTGAGGATTTGGGCTTCATAAACTATCTCCTTTTTGCGCTGTAGTATATCTCTCTTTACTTCAAAGTCAATCAAATAAGTGATTGACATTCCACGAAGGCGAGTAGTAGATTTGCGCGCGTGGCTTTTATCATTGAGGCGCAGAGATCCCACTAGCCCACGTTCCTATGAAGATTACGTCGGTAAAATTGTGGGTTAATCTTGGAGAATGAAGATGACCCGAACTGAATTTGCTGAAACTGTCCACCAAGATGTTGAAACCCGTATTCGTGAAGGTGTTAAAGCCGTCATCGAACAAATCCTTGAAGAAGAGATGACCTCTCACATCGGGGCCGCGCGTCGTGAGCGCTCCCCTCTCAGGCGTGACGAGCGCAACGGTCATTACGAGCGCGACCTCATCACTCCAGTTGGTAAAGTCGAGCAGCTTCGTGTACCTCGCGCTCGCCAGGGCGAGTTCCTCACGGAAGTATTTGACCGCTATCAACGTATGACAGGCAATGTTGAAGAGGCCGTCCTTGAGATGTACCTGCAAGGCGTATCTACTCGCAAAGTCGCTGCCATCACTGACGCTTTGAGTGGAGTAAGGGTAGGTAAAGACGCTGTCAGCCGCATAGCATCGCGCCTTGATTCGGAATTGAAAGAGTGGAGGGCACGGCCTCTGACTTTGGCCTATGCTTATCTATATATGGATGCTGTTTATCTGAAAGTTAATTGGAGCGGGTCAGTCACGGATCTGGCCCTACTTGTAGCCATCGGCGTTAATGAGCAAGGCTTTCGTGAAGTATTGGCTGTAGAAGCTGCCGGAGCAGAGCGCAAAGAAGCCTATAGGAATCTATTGAAAGGACTGATTGATAGAGGGCTTCGCGGCGTGCAACTGGTGATCAGCGATGATCACGAGAGCATAAAGCAGGCAGTGAAGATCGAATTGCCAGGCACAAGCTGGCAGCGATGCACAGTCCACTTTATGAGGAACGTGATGAGCGGAGTGCCAGCAAGCGATATGGCTGAAGTAGGGGCAGACCTCAAGCAGATCTTCAAGGTGAGTCGAAGTTCATCGGCCAGGGCGATGGCCGATGAGTTCGTCCAGAGGTATGACAAGAGGTACATAAAAGCGATAGAGGTGTTTAAGCGAGGGATAGAGGACGCGCTCTGTTATATGAGGTTCCCTGGTTCGCATCACAATTTCATTCGGACGACGAATTGCTTGGAGAGGCTGTTCAGGGAAGTAAAGAGAAGAACAAGAGTAGTAGGAGTATTCCCCGGCGAGAAGAGCGCAGTGAGTCTATCAACGACAGTGATGTTGAGAGCGACAGAAGATTGGGCGCTGCGCAGATATATGGATATGGAGCCGTTGAAGGCACTGAACTCTAACCCACAACTTTAGCGACTTGATCAAAACTTAACCTCATTGGAAGTCTGAAAGCAGATTTAATGACGCAGAGTTTTTCTCTGCCTTTGCGGCGTTGAACCGATACTTTATTCAAAATTTCTTTCCGAAAACTAATCGCCCCTAGCTCCTATCAGGACCATTTAGTTTTCAGGCTTGAGACCTAAAAGAGCAAGTGCTGCCTTTTTTGGATGTTTACTATGACATTGAAGCCCACCTGTTTGTAGCGGCGCAGCCACTTGCGGAGAGTGAGGCGAGAAATGCCGCAACGGCGAAAAACTATGCCAGCATCTTTTGTCTCTTCATACAGGCGCATTATAATGCTCCCCGAAATTAGGACCACCGCTTAAGGTGGTAAAATCGCTGCTCAAAAACAAGGAGTCAAGATAATGAAGCAGCGAAAGAATTATAGTGCCGACTTCAAAGCGAAGGTTGCTGTTGCCGCTATCAAAGGCGACAAAACTGTTAATGATATTGCCTCTATCTTTGGCGTTCACCCCCATCAGGTGACGACTTGGAAGAAGCAGGCTCTTTCAGTTATCCCAGATGCGTTCTCTTCTCGATTGTCGCGCCAGGCAGTTGATGACCAACACTTGAAAGCTCGACTTTATCAGGAGATTGGTCCATTGAAAGTCCAACTCGACTGGCTCAAAAAAAAAGCTGGACTTGAGCGTTGACCAGAAGCGCCAGCTTGTAGAAGGCGGAAATGCCCGGATCAGTCTCAGGCGACAATGCGAATTGTCAGGTTTGCATCGCTCAGGACTTTATTATCAAGCACGGGCAGAAAGTGCCAACAACCTTGAATTGATGAACCTGCTTGATGAGCAATATACCCGCGCGCCGTTTTATGGAGTGCGGAGGATGACGGCCTGGCTTAAGCCACAAGGCAAAGAGGTCAATGAAAAACGGGTGCGTCGATTATTGAGAGCAATGGGCCTTCAAGCTCTATATCCGAAGCCCCGCTTGAGTCAGGCGCAGAGAGGCCGACAAGTTTATCCGTACTTACTCAGAGATGTGAAGATCAAGGCGGTCGATGAAGTTTGGAGCACGGACATTACCTGTATCCGGCGGGTCGGAGGCTTTATATATCTGATGGCAATACTTGATTGGTACTCTCGATATGTATTGGAGTGGGAAGTTTCGGTGACGCTGGAGGGGAGTTTTTGTGTGGCAGCGTTGGAGAGAGCCTTATTGAAGGGCAAGCCGGAAATCTTCAACACGGATCAAGGATCACAATTGACGAGTCAGAGTTTCACGGGCAAACTATTGGCCGAAGACATACAGATCAGTATGGAGGGGAGAGGGCGAGCCTTAGACAATATCTTTGTTGAGCGGTTGTGGCGTAGCGTCAAGTATGAAGAGGTCTACCTGAAAGATTATAGGAATGTCCCGGAAGCGAGGAAGGGATTAGGAGAGTATTTCGAGTTCTATAATCGGGAGCGATTGCATCAATCGTTAGGGTACAGGACGCCGGAAGCGGTCTATCGGCAGGGACAGAAACAAGCAGTCGAGACCACCTTGATTTGACCGTTTTTTGGTCTTGATTTTTGGGAGCACTATACATCCATTCAAGGCGTGCTTTGATATGAGGGTCATTCGCGGATCATAGCATTGAAACCAGGTCTATGATCCACACACATTGTATAACAACAGCCTAGCTCAAGGGATGATACCTTCGAATTAGGCTTTCCAATGTTTCCTGTTCAATACTATCCAATTCTACTTTTAGGTTAAGCAATTGAGTAAGCTTTTCATAAAGCATGCGACGATCTGACGAATTCTCTTTTAGCGCGTTCGAAATCTCTAAGTAAAGCTTCTGCGATGCAAAATCTGTTGCGAACCTTTCGGCAATTTGTCTGCGGGTATATCCAAGCGACATATTGCTACCGTTAACAAAGTAGTAATTACCGTCCTCCTTGCGCTGGATTAGGCCCAAAGCATCAGCTTGAAGAACTTGCTCCAATGCACGCCTTGCTTCTCCGCTCAGCGCCAATTCAGATGGCACCAGGTCGGGCAATCTCTCAGTGTTTTTATCGGGGTGACGGTTATAGCATGTGCGAAAATAATCTATCTGGCTAAGGAAATAGGCAGGAAAGTATAGCCAACGAGCTAGCATCCGTATGGATCGTTTATCATCGTGTGAACTAACTGTGGCTTGGGAAGCAATTCTACTGTAAAGCGCCAGCACGTCTTCTCTGTCTTCAGCATTTACCCACATTGTTTCGCTTCGCTGACTGCGCTTATCGCGGTTTGAATCAACGTCGCTGAGTCGGAGGAGCGGCTGCGAAGCGATATTCAACTCCCGTAGTCTCTCAAGAGCTGTTTCGTGGGAAATCATATTAGGCTCGTGTATCAGGACACGTCCTATCGAAATCTCTTCAAGCCGTTTGAATCGTTCTCGTGTGAAATCTATCAGTTTCTCGCAAAACTCATCTCTTGCAATCCGTCGCACCTGTGAGCGAGCGACTTGGGTGGATGCAAAAAGGTTGGCTTCGTCTTTTGTGTTTGAAACCTCTTTCTGGTAGTAGGCGTCAATATCGGTCCAATGCACTACCGAACGCCGCATCCTGGAAGAAATGGGAACCGCTTCCTTATGTTGCTGCGCAAACCAGTTGCGAGCTTCAATCAGCATCTCAAAGGTATCTCGTAACTCTTCTGCTTTTAGCCTTGTGATTTCAATCAAATCAAGGACTGTTTCGGTGCGCCTTGCCTGTGCGTACAACTCATATTCAAGTCGCAGTTCATCATCATGCGCCCTGCGCAAGATGGCAGACGTGCTTTTTAAATTGCGCTTCAATGAATCGATTTGATCTTTTGCTTCGTCAACCTTTCGTTTTAATTGGGCCAGTGAATTGAACCACACTATGATGGCATAAAGGACAAGTATGAGAAGCACTACTCCTAATACTGATGTTAGATTAGCGCGGTAGAATTCAACTATCGAAACTGCCGGGTCTATTCCGACCAGCGAGCCTAATACTGGCAATAGAAAAACTACGATGAACCCGTAAATTGGACGCAAGATTAGGAGTCGTCTTGCAGTCTGGCGTAACTGTTCGGCTGATTCCAGGTGGATGCGGTGTGCTTCTCTTAGCTTATCATCTATATCCATGACATTCTTTTCCGCATCGGCAATACTTTGTTTCTTCTCATTGACAATTTTGGCAGTCGCCTCTTTACGGATTTGCACATTGATCGCACGTTCATGATTAGACGCCTTCTCATATTCGCCTTCGATTGCCTGCAACTCATTCGTTATTTCCTCGATTTCGTTGAGCGCTTTTTTTCGCTCATCAATCTCAGTCGATTGCTTGGCATCCTGCGATGTCGCCTGTCCGGCCTCCTCTTCAGAGGTAACGGAGGTAACCGGCATGAGGCGTAATGTTGTACGTAGTCCGCCCAGCCTGGCGCGTAGCTCATCAACCCTCTCTAATAGAGCCGTGGTCTTTTCAGTATTTGCCGTTACCGTTAGTCGCTGGTCCAACAGCGATTCGGAGGCGAGTTGTTCAGTGATAAAATTTTGCGGTTCGCTAACTAAATCAGCGTGCAAGGGCAACTTAGGGTCGGTCATTACGTCTAATAATTCCAGCGCATCACGTAGTCCGCTTGGAGTTGCATCGGCGCGGCGATTTATCTCCATATCTAACTGATTCACCAGTTCGTTTAAAACCGATTCCCGCCGAGATTCCAACTGATTCTGAGACTGAATAAGATCGTCTCTCCTGTATTGCTCTGCACGCATTTGCATCTCGGCAACATATTCACGGGCACGCCCTTCACGTATCTCCAGCATGGGGCTAAAGGGGTGGCGGATATGTGCCCCTCTATCATTTTCCAGTCCACTAAGCGTACTGGTGAATCCCTGGCTCAGAATGAACTGCTTAGATGCGAGGAACAATTTCCGCTTATTTTCGGGCAAGGCCACGCTCTCTGCAAGAAATGCATGCGTTATGATGTCGCCTCCCATCGCGGAGCTAAGACGAGTTATCGCGGTTTCAAAAGGAAAGTAAAGCTCTGCGTAGCCAAATGTGCTATAGGCCGAAGTTTTTCCGCGCACCTTATAAGTATCTAGTGCCCCACTCCTTTCCGGTTCAGCATTAAGAAAGCCTGCGAACGCATCACTATAACTATCGAGACTTTCTCCGAGTGACCCGAGGTAATCGGTGCGCGATCTGCGGCTATCAACGAGCCAATTGAATTCAAAAGGCGGGATCTTTTGTAGGAAATTTATTGAGATGCCTTCGGTCGCACTGTGATCCAGTTTTTTCAGCAGGGCATAGGCGGATGCGTATTCCGGTGGTTCAACGTGTGAGAATAGCTCTGGAAGCAAAACTACAGATTCAAGACTGAACGAATCCCCGGCAAACCGTGTAGCAAACAGCCATCTTACTAATCTTGCCAGTTCGATTATGATCTCGCTGGCAAACAGATCTGTCGAAGAGATCATCAAGTAGATAATATGAGGCCCGATTGCTTCTATGCCTTCAGCCTGCATGGGGCGCGGTTCCTCTGGCTGATGCGTTCCCGATAGTATCTCTATGAGGGACGCTTCGAGCTTGGTAGACAGGGCATGAAATAGCTCGCCTGCCTGCTCTGCGCTTTTTTTACTTGAGGCATTCCTCGTAGCTTCAAGATCAAACTTATAATCAGGGGATAAACTCAGTTCATCCTCAAATTGTAACGAGCCGGAATCGCGCTTGAGCGCGAACATTTGAATCAAATGATCCGGTTCTTTGCCATCTCGCTTAAATCGTTCGCGCACTGCGGCGCAGAACGCGGCTGCGTGGGGATCAAGCGCGATTATTGTAATGGGTTTGAGCCTCAGCATAGAGAACCAATTCCGGTTGCTGTCTCAGCGTATAGTTACCATGCGTTCCAGGAAATCGTTAATTGCTCTGATTTCCCCTTCAACCTGCTCTTTAGCTGAAGAATCAACCTTGCCTGCGGATGCTTGCTTTATTAACTGCTCAACATATTCACGCAGCACTGCGCTGACTTTGGTTTGTCCCTCAACGCGAGTAACTCTGCCGATCTCATCATCAATCTCTTTGATAAGCTCGCGATTCTTTTCAAAAGCGGCATAAGCAGCAACGCGACCGAGCCCCAGCTTCATCTCCCCCCCTCCACCTGTCTGGCCTGTTGTGACCGCACATAATACCATTCCCCATTACGTGTAATATAGCCAAACGGAAGTGGAGCTTGTCCGATGGCAAAACAACGCAAAGCGTCGCCATCACCACTGCGCGGGATCACGTTAGGAAAGGATTGCCATTCGCGATGCACGTGGTTAGACACAACCTTATCAGGATCGTTATAAGCTCTTTCCATTTCCTCAATCTCTTGCAAAGCGAAGAGCGGAACGCCTATTTTCACTTTAAATAGTGTTATACGCTCCTTATCGAGAGTCGAAACAAACGAGGGGTCACTGGCTCCACTTTTGACATGAGAGAATACCCTTGGTTCTCTTAGAATCGTCTTTTGGGCGTCAGCCACGCCATAGTGATACAACTCGTTAATAATTCCTTGATGCTTGGCCGGGATTTTGCCCTCATCATATCGCCATAAAGGTACGGCAAGGTTGGAAAGCTGGTTGAGGTCGCGTGCTACCTCTTCGATATTGCAGCGTGATAGTACATCATCAATTTGCATCTTAGTTAGCGAAAGGTACTTTGAATCTATAAAGCTCATTATATCGCGTATAACGTCTTCGGCATGCGCATTGACCCAGACTGAAACAGTTTCGCGTTTTTCTGCATGCCATTTAAGGAAGTCTTCCGGCGTAGTCTCCGGGCTGTTAGCCTCAATATCGAACCGCACTGTATGCTCGAACAAGCTCTCACTGCTTCGAGAGTTACTTACGTCGAGAAAACGCTGCTCGATATCCTTAAGCGCGCCCTCAAGATTGCGCCGGATGCTTGTGCATCGGCTCAATAAATCCACAACCTGTTGGCGCAGCATACCATAGACCTCTGCTGCTTTATCGCGACGCGCGATCTGAATGTTTAATTCACACTCGCGGTCAACCAAGCCCTTGTAGTTTTGACAAGCTGTTCGTATTTTGCTTTCCCTGCCGATCCATGCCCCCATGGCTTCCCGCACTTCGTCTTCGGCTACCTTGAAACCTGAAGCTAGTCCCTTGAGTCTTTCTTGCTCTTCTTTGAATTCGGTTTCCATTATGCGCTGATACCATTCGAGCTTGGCAAGAAGTTTTTCAGCAAAGCGAATCGCATAGTTTAAGCCATTTGTGCGGTTAATTGCCGCTTCCCACCACTGCTCAATGTTTTCCTTGAGGTGCTGAGTTACTCGCTTGGCATTCATATCGTGCCCCTGCGCAATTTGTCGCTCGACTCGACTGCGGTGATTGATATGAAGTTGTTTAATCGCGTCGAGTGCTGTGCCATCGAATTTCATACCATCTATTCTGAATGGAAAGCGCAGTTGTCCTCCCCCGTCACGCTCATTTATCACATTAATCAAATCGTCGGATTCGTCTTCGCGCAACTTGTTATCGTCAATGAATCGAATGACAGCGCTTTCAAGATCGCTCTCAGGAAACACCCCGTTCAACAGACCATCGCTCAAAAGCTTGCGCGCCGAGTCCACCTTCATCACATCATACTGGCGGACGGGAAGTGTAAGAGAGGCGACGCCGAAGCTGCAATAGCTCCTCGACCGATCATTTATGCGGGGAGTTGTCGCAAGCTGGGTCTTGATGTTATCAACAGCATTTTCGCTGTCGGTGCCGATCTGCGATCCGATCTGTATGTATAACCCATCAGCAACTATGCCCAGAAGATCGCTTGTATCGTTAATCACCTTGCCCATTTCATTCATGCTGTCTATGAGGTAAAGCAGTTGGAAAGGTTCCTGATTTACCGCAATCTCATTAGTGCCGTAGTCGATCTTAAACCTGGTTTCAGGACCGAACTTCATAAAATTCTCAATCTCTTTCAGTGCCCCGTAGGCGTTCGGTTTAACAAGATGGGTTCCTGGCAGCCCTGAAAAGATACGAGGTAAGACAAGTACTCCGGTTATATTCGAGTAAGAATCAAGATGACTACGAGCAATAAAAGCAATGTCTAAAAACATGCCGCTTCCGGTGCCGCCAGCCAAGCTGCTGACTATGTAAATCTCAACTCCGCCTCGCTGCGACACGGAGAACTGTTCAGAATATGCCTGTTTAGCATTCTTAATCGCTTGGACCTGATCGATTGCGCCATAAATTCGGCTAAAGATGTCTTTGCTCTTAGCAAATAGGGCAAGCCGTCCGCGCGCGCGCACTTGTCCCGCGCCAGCATTAATGGCTGCAACCGGAATATTCGCTGGCCACCACTCATCAATGTGATCGTTAGCGCCGCTGACGAGAGCACCTGGATTGACCACTGAGAGCACGATGCGCTCATTTGGTTCAAGCATTACTGTCGCCCCGTCGCGAGTTCTTTCGCTTTGTTCAACGTTTTCGGTCGTATCCATTGCAAGAAACTTAATTATGGGCGGGACAGAGCCATGCACATCTATGAAGCGCTTCTTAAGTTTTAGCACCGCGCCATGCCCGGTTCCCCCTAACCCAATAACAACTGTTGGGCGAAAGACAACGTTGTTTTTCATTTCAGTATCTCCTGTTAATTAAGCACTCAAGGAACGCCATCCACTAATATGTTAATTATTATTCATCTGCTATGGTAATTCTTATCCATCCAGATCTACCATGGGGCGCTCTTGGAGCGAATTGAACCGTATGATGGCATCTCCGATCTTGACATTGTCACCATTGTAAAGAGCTTCCGTAGCAACACTGGTATTGTTTACGAGCACATTGCCTTTAATATAACGTAACTGGACGAGTTTATTACCATTTTTATGAACAGCGACCAACTCTGCGTCAGAATCTCCCAGTACCTCTGGAAAAAGTGATCCCAGTCGCACTCGCTCGCTTCGATGCTGTCGCAAATCAATTATCCCTTCTGCGGGAGAGGAGGCCGGACGAATCAATTCAAGTTCGCCTTCTAGGTGATTGCGTTCTCTGAAGTTTCGCCATATTTCATTTGGCGGCTGCCACTTGTAGATGCTTATACCTACTATGGCAAGCAGCAGCAGCAGCAGCAGCCCTAGCAGCCATTTCCCCGCCGTGTGCCATAAAGGGGTTTTATGAATATCGAGGCGTACATTGACGGCTGCCGGGGTTGCGATCACTTTCTCATCCGTTACGTCAGGGGCAAACACCAGTTGCAGGGTGTTCGCAGAATCGACAGCATCCGGTTGAGCATTCAGTCGCAGGGTTAAATTATTATCACCGGTTTTCAAGGCGACGTGTTCTTGAGGCTCAACAAGGGTAATCCCTTTGCTTTGTGAATCCCCGAACATTACGCGCGCGGGCGTATCCATATTGCTATTGACCGTAATCGTTTTGCGTTTGGTGGTAGCCCCGGGCTCGATTTGGCCCAAATCAATCTCTTGTTGTTGGACGCTCAATCTGACTTCGACGGGAGGCTGAGGCGGGGAAGGTTTGGGGCGTATCTCATATATCAGTTTTTCAATCTTATCGTCATCTGGAGCTGGAATTAGCTTCCCTCTTTCGCCTGCACCTTTCAGTAAGTCAATCAGGTCTTTACTGACAGGCTCATTGCTTAGCCAGACCAAATAGACATATGGTGTGCCTTTTGAAATAAGCGATACTGGAATTTCCGAAAGGCGGTATGGGTTCCTCATATCGCGGACATCTTCCTGCCCGTCTGTGAACAGTACCATGCTTACCGTGCGATTGGGAGTACCCGCCTCTCCTTTAATTTGCTCAATCCGACTGAGCGCTTCGCGGACGGCTTCGCCAGTGTGCGTAAAGTTGCCATTTGCCGAAATAATATCTATGACGCGCTTAAGGTTTTCTTTATCAACCGTGCTTGAGATGGTTTGCCGGTCATGTAGGATTCTTACTTCGCTATCGAATTTGTAAAGAGTTACCGTATCTCCCTCGTTCGTTTTATCAATGAATTTCCCGATGGCTTGCTTAACGTTATCGAATATAGTTTTGGACTCCGTGCCTGGGCGCAGCATGGATTTAGAGGTATCAAGGACGAATATCCAATCCAGACTGCCGGTTTGTTCCGTCTGGCCGAAAACGGGTAGTAAAGAGGTAATGATTACAACCACGCATGTGGTTATTTGAATAGAAAGGCTTGCCCGGGGGCGGGGCTTAAGGCTTAACATTATTTTTTTCCCTTGAGTCCAGATTGCGTGCTGATATCGGTAATCCGCCAACCTATGAAGATCACCGATATTAGTGAGTCCCTGGAGTGTCAGGGCCTGCTTATTGATGACCACCAAATTATCTATATCTTTCAGATTTATGTCAATCAGCGGTACTTACTTTCTTAAGTAAGCAATTACACAAACTTGAATCTTCTATTACTGAGGTCACAATTTTGCGCTGCGAAATCAGCTTGATCAAATCAATTTAAGGCAGCCGAGCTTACAACGGAATTGGTCTTGTGCCAACAGGATTGCATTATGTTCATCATTATCAGGGGTCTCTCTCTCAGTTGTTTTTTCCAGAACCTCAAGTATGCGCTTATTATCTGAATAATAGCCGATAAGCAAAGCAGCCTTTTTGCGAACGAAGGCGCTAGGGTAGTTGAGTGCGTTCACAAGGCCCTCTACCAACTCTTTGGGATGCATCGTCTCAAGAGCTTCAGCCACGTCCCAACGCGAAGCGATGTCAGGTGATTTCAAATTTTCGAGGCATCGAGCCACGCCATCCCTGCTGCCCACCGCCAGCAGTCTATCGGACGCCTTTTGGCGGACATTTATTGGCTCATCAGTTTGTTGGCTTGTACGCAGCCGCGCGTTTTGCTTATCGGCTATACATTGTAGAAAGTAAGCTGCTGCCTTCCGGGCTTTGGCGTCTTCATCTCTCAATGCCTGTTTCAGTGCTGCTATAGCCCGCTCACCGCCGATATGGCCCAACGCGTTAATAGCATTATAACGTATGATACTTTCTTTCGCTTCTAGCGCTGCCTGTAGATGTCCGAGCGCTTTATCTCCTCCGATTTTCCCTAGCGCTTCAGTTGCTAAAGACACAAGAGTTTCATCCTTGCTAAAGACAGCTCGGCTAAGTACAGGCACTGCGCTCTCATCCCCAATCTTACCAAGAGCGTTCGCTACACTGTGACACACGTAATGAACTTTATCCTTCATAGCTTCAATTAAATCAGGGACTGCTTTACTGCGCCTGATCTCGCCGAGCGCGTAAGCTGCAACGGCCCGCACAGAGCTGTAGGAATCATTAAGTAATATATGGCTAAGCCTTGAAATGGCATACGCGTCGCCGATTTTGCCAAGCGCGGCGGCGGAGCTTGCTCGTATTTGGGAGTTGCTATCTTCTAAAGCTGCAATCAACGCCTCCATTGCCAACTCGCCCCCGATTTGGCCAAGCACTCCTGCAATGCTTCCGCGTATTGTATTACTTGCATCATCAAATGCTTTGATTAGCTCGCGGACAGCCCGTTCATCACCAATGAGCCTTAGCGCGTCACCTGCACTCCATCGCACAGCGGTGGGAAGGCGATCTTTCGACGCGTCGAGCAATGCTCTCACTGCATCTCTGCCTCCTATTTTACCAAGCGCATTCGCCGATCTGACTCGTAAAGCGCTGTCGCCGTTCATTAACTCGTCCCTCAGCACAGCCACCGCCCGCTCATCGCCTATTCTCCCAAGCGCCGAAATCACTTTCGGATAAAAGTCTTTGTGGCGATTGTTGGGAGTCATAAGAGACACAAGCCGGTTGATGATTAAATCTAAAGCTCGCCCACTGACTGTTGAAATACTTCTAAGAACTGCTTTGGCGTAAGGGCTTTCTTCGATGTTACGCTCGCAAATGAATTCAACGATTCGGTTTACAAGTTTTCCCATTCGCTCATCACTGATGTTTTGTGTGTAGGCCAGTGCGCGCGTGCGGAGGCGCAGGTTGGCGAAGTTCAACGATTCGGGTAATTGTTCCAGCATCGTGTAAAACGCATCAGGATTCTCTACCATCCCGAGCGTCATAGGTAATACTTCCATCTCGACGAGAGTCGAATCAAAATATGCGCGGCAAAACAGCTCCGCACAATCCTTACGTTTAGATAGCTCACTGGCTGCAAGGTACTCTTGAATAGTGAGGTGGGCGAATGCGTATATATCGTTCCCAACTTCACGCAGGAAGGAAGTATTTTTGACATCAATCGCAAAATGGTTAGGGACAACTCCTCCGGGCTGTTTTAACTTTTCCAGATACAGCCTGACTTTTTCAAGGAGCAATTCGCCAGTGAAAATCATGCGCGCAGCTCCTCGCTCGGCCCCTTGTTCCGGCACATCATCAATTAAGAATCTTTCGCAAGCAAGCTGTCCAAGAAAGTGAAGTTTGAGTGAGCCTTCGGGATCTTCGATACTATCGAATTGTACTGCCAGTTGTTTCACAATCTGTTTGTAGAGATTAAACCTGGACGAGATAATATTGCCTTGACTGCGGTGAAGCCTGACCATAGCAGCAAGCAAAAATGGCACACGAGGAAGTTCTCTGAAATGTTTTCGGAAGCGAGGGATTTGCAGGTCGCGCTGGTCTACAGGGTAGTCGCCGTAATGTTGTATTAGAAACTGTTTTATCTGTTTTTCGTTTAGCGAGGCAATCTCCATTTCCTTCAGTTCATCGAATCTCGTAAGCAGGGCATAAGGCCGGGTCGAGATTATCAAAGTGTTGTGGCGGAAAACGGAGCGCATGAACTCACGGATAGAATTACATAGGTCGGTAAAGAAACTGGTCCCCTTTAGCTCATCTAATCCATCGAGAAATATGGCCGCCTCGCCCGCAGCGAGGCGATCCAAGAAGTACTGCTTGAGGTGTCTGCGCTCGGGTGTAGGGAGGTAGAGCGGACCGGCCATGGACTTTAGAAATAACAATTCGGCTAGATCGCCTTTGGTTTTCTTGAAGACTTCTTCGGTGACGTTTTTAAGTTCCAGAAACACCGGTAGTCTCCCGTTCTCTCTTATAATTTTACATGCAAGATACCTCAGCAGCGTCGTCTTGCCGGAACCCGGTGCACCGACGATGACAGCCTGTAGTCGTTTGCGGAGCAATTCGTCTGATCTGATAGTTTGAATAACGTTATCACTGTCGGGTTGCAGTTCTTCATCGAATGCATAATCATCACAAACAACCGGGAAGCCCCAGCGGCGAATCTCGCGGTCGAGACGCTTCGCCTCTATTGGATTGCTGGCGGGCCGACGGTAACGTTCGATCAGGTTGAATTCAACAAAGATTCTCTCGACTTCGCGAGCCTCTTCCTCATCAAAAATTTTCAGCTTGCCGACTGTTGAACTGAAATGTTCCTGGTATACCTGGAATAGCTCTTCTGCTTTTCTGCTCGAATTGGTTCTCGGCGGGTATTTGCCTTTCGGCTTAAATCCTTTTGCCGTTGACTTGCTCTTGTCTGCAACGCCACTAGAATCACTTTCGCTTTCAGGAGGTTCCATCTCTAATTTGTGTGTGTTAGGAAATGCTAGCGGGAATTGCTTACGAATATAGTTAATCAAATGCTGGCGGGCGACCGTCATGAATTCCGATTTACTCTTATAAGCCCACCATAGGCCCTCTTTTGGAAAATTCTCTTTGAACTTCAGAACCTGCCGCAATTGGTCCAAATCATCTCCGGTCTTCGGAAAGTAATATTTCTCACTGAAGTAAAACATGATTTCAGGATGCCCATTTGCTTCCCATGCAGCGTATGCGAGCTTGAATTCATGTTCAGTGCCGGATTGGGCATCCTTTACCGGAGTACCGAAACGCTTCCAAAAGATTCCTATAAAAATATCGCAATCATCAATATGAAGTATCGCGTCAATCAACCCTTGCGGCCCATCGTACATGAAACCCAGGATATGAATATTTCTCCCACGTTGAGAGTTCGAGCCTGAGATTGCGATCAATGCCTACAGCCTGATTCACATCTTCAATTATTTTGGGCAGAGCTTTGCGCTCCGCATCAACATCGCCTGGAGACGCCACAACGACTCTAATAATGCGAGCTTCACTCATTACACTATAACCTAAGGGGATAGAGGCTGATTTCACTGAATTTGTTGGTTTATGGGCCAGGTTGTAATAAACCTTGCAATCAACCAGTTGCAATGTATAATATGGCTCGCTTGCTAATGCAAGCAAATTCAGGTTTACCTCAGAAACTAATATTGCGTTTGCAAGTAATCGGAGAGAAACATCAAAGACGGAATTCGCTCGATTGATTTGATGTCTGCTTACACTTTTGACTCGTAATCAATCTCCATCTTTTACTCGCAGGAGAACGGAGTGGCACAACTAATAACCTGTAAGAATTGTGGCAGCGCTTATAAAACTCCGTTAAAGTTCTGCAGATACTGCGGGCAAAGACTACAATTCAGGAAAATCATCGGGACGGCTAAGTGGGGAAGCTGGTCGCTGGCGACTTTTAGCTGGGCGTTTTTTAGCTTTTATCTCTTTTCAATTAAATCTTGCGTTACTATCAGCACGCACGAAGAGATTCCGCCTTCTGCTGTTATCAATAACGGCATAGGTGCAAATACAAGTGTCAATAATGTTAATGGAAATGTGAACATAACCATCACGTATAATCCCCCTGTACAGCCGCAGAAACCGGAAGAGGTGAAAGACAGAGCTTTTATCCCCAAAGCGGAAGATAAGCAGCATAAACACGCAACTTTTGATATTTATCTTTTTTCAGACGAGTACAGATGGAAAATAGGTCACTCTAATATACTTGAAAATAATAAGACAACGATAAATTTTACGCCTCAAATGCAAAGGAATTTGAACGAATCTGAAGAGGTCATATGTATCGGTGCTAGTTCTGAGCAGATTAGAGCAGGACTAACGCCTGAGGAAGGTAGAAAAGAAGAGGAGCTTAGAGCTGCCCAACGGGCAGAAACAATCGCTACGTGGGTTAGGCCATATCTTTCTAATCATGTGATAGTCCGAAAGCTCAATCTAGGGCACCACGCCGTTAAATTTGAGACGATATCAAATTATGACAGAACTTCTGAACAGAGACGAGTAATTATTGTGCTTGTGTTAAAGAAGGAAGATGGAGTTGACGTTGACGAAGCGCTTCGAGACGCTTTCAATCGTGAAAAAGCTGAACATCCATTATATGCGAGAATCCTAACGCAGTATTCGTTAACACAAGGCTTCAGGTTTTCCTGGATCGAGTGATATACATAAGTCGAGTAAGAGTATTTCTGAGGCCGATTAATGAATAACCTGATAGAAAAATTCGATTATTTGCCTTCAATAATCAAGTGGTTAATTTGGGTAATATGGCTTTTGTTGCTCTTAATATGGCTCTCTTTATTGTTGAAAAAACCTAAGAGAGAATTGCAACCATTATCCGATTCTAATCAGTCACCTGAAGGTTCTCCTAAGGGAAGAAAGTCTTTCTGATACTGCTGTCGGGAAACCCTCAAAAATACGCAGCAAGTTCCCATCTTAAAGAGGAACCTCTAAATAGTGTAACTACCGAAAACAATTAAGGCCGCCCCAGTAGTGGCTTTAATTTTGTAGATACTTTTAATGAGCCGTGGAAGGTCAGAATCTTTGACCAAATGATTAAGACTCAAGAGCAAGTCTTTAGGGTGAATGGTAGTAGCTATAGTCAGGGCAAACGCATCTTAAATTTTGTAATATGTAGACCTTCACTAAAATCGGAGGTCTGCAATGGAGGATGAAACACCCAAGTCACTTCTTCAACATTTTTCATCTGTTGATGATCCGTGCATTGATCGCACCAAGCGCCATAAGCTCATTGACATTTTAGTTATCTCCATCTGCGCTACCATCTGCAGCGCTGAAACTTGGGAAGATTTTGAATTGTTCGGCTATGCCAAAAAGGATTAGTTCAAAACATTTACGGACGAGTAGAAGTGAGGCGATGTTATGCGACCGAAGACATCAGTTGGTTAAGACGGAAAGAGGAGTGGAAAGGTGTCCGCTCGATAGCAATGGTGGAGAGTGAAAGACAAGTGGGAGAGCAAGAGGCGAGTCGAGAGCGACGATATTACATCAGCAGTCTGTCAGCAGACGCCAAGCAGTTGAATCGAGTGATCCGTAGTCACTGGTCGATAGAGAACTCACTGCATTGGGTGTTGGACATCGCTTTTCGAGAAGATGACAGTCGGATACGAAAGGATCACGGGCCAGAGAATATGACAACATTAAGACACATAGCACTGAATCTCTTGAAGCAGGATAAGTCAATAAAAGTAGGAATAAAGTCAAAGCGCAGGAATGCAGGATGGAATGAGCGCTATCTGCTAAGAGTTCTCAATGGTTAAGATGCGCTCTCCCTGTCAGGGCTGTAACAAAGTAGCTTGACAATAGAAAAGAAAGGACCTAACTCGGTAATCTGTAAGTTGCAAGGCTATGCAGAACCGGAGGAAGGTCTTTGATGAAGTATAACACTGCTTCTGTTTTTGATGAGCCTCTACAATCAGCTTTTTTCTTCGATGTAGGTAGCCTCTATGAGCACCTTGAACAGCTCCATGATAGCCGTGACCCTCATGGCCTGCGCTACCCGCTAGCTTTAGCTTTGGTCTTTGTCATCCTGGCTAAACTTGCTGGTGAGCAGGAGCCTCGCGGCATTGCTCAGTGGGTCGCTCTCAGAAAAGAGCTTTTACGTGTCGCCCTCAAATTTGATCGCGACACAGTACCGCACCCTATTACTTACTCTCGAATACTGGGCAAAGCTGTTGATGTTGCAGAACTTCAAAAGGTCGTAAGCTTGTTTCTGCTTTCGAGTTCTAAGGCTGGGCAGTCTTTGGAAATAAATCTGGATGGAAAGACTGTGCGAGAGACTATAAAGGCCGGTCAAAGTCAGGGTTTGCACTTGCTTGCAGCCTACTTGCCCGATGAAGGAATCGTTCTTTGCCAAATGGAAGTGGGCTCGAAAGAAAATGAGATAGTAGCCGCCCCGCGCCTGCTCAAATCTATAGAGTTGAAAGGGAAAGTAGTCACGGGGGATGCCATGTTTACCCAGAGAGAATTATCTCGGCAGATAGTTGAGGCAGGCGGCAATTACGTCTGGCCGGTAAAAGATAATCAAGCGAATCTGCACGAAGCCATAGAGTCGCTGTTCGAAATAGAAGAAGGTAAAACCGGTCTCAAGGCGATGAAGAATGATCTGAGGAGGGTTGAAACAACAGATAAAGGGCATGGCCGTCTTGAGCAGCGACGCCTCACAACAAGCAGTATGCTGGCTGGGCAAATAGATTGGCCTTACCTTCAACAGGCAATCAAGATAGAAAGAGAAGTGGAAGAACTCTCAACAGGTAAGAAGCGCAGTGAGACCGTTTATGCAGTAACAAGCCTGACGAGCAAAGAGGCACCAGCCGAGAGACTGCTGGCAATAGTAAGAAAGCACTGGATGATAGAGAACGGATTGCACTACAGAAGAGATTGGACGCTAAGAGAGGATTATTGCAGGTTGAGAATAGGACAGGCGGCGAAGGCTATGACAGTAATCAACAATCTGGTAGTGGGGCTGGCACTGAGGCAAGGATTCAAGTACCTGCCCGATGCAGGAAGAAAGTATAGCGCCCATCCACTTGAAGGGCTGAAGCTCATCCTACGGCGCGGGGATGTCAGATAGATTGTGTAAATGAGTTCTGGTTAATGCCTCCCCTAGGCACTCTGCCTTCAAAGATTATTGCGAACTGATTCATCGCTCCGCTCCAATCTCTTATCGGCATTGTCCACTTCTTTGCCGCGTTTCTCAAGGCCAGATACAGCAGCTTAAACGCCTCCTCCTCATTCGCGAACGAGGCTCTGGTCTTGATCACTTTTCTCAGGCTCATATTCAACGACTCTATGGCATTCGTCTTATAGATCGCTCGCCTGATTTCTTCCCGATAGCCACGATAGCCAAACATCGGTGTGATCCGCGCCCAGTTCCCTCGCCACGATTTCCCGATCATCGGATAGCGCACATCCCCTTTCGAGCCAAACTCCTTGAGGTGAGTTTCAGTCTCATCCGCGCTTGCCCAGTTGTAGACCGCCTTCAGGTCCAAAGCTACGGCCTTGCGATCTTTATAGGAGACATACCACAGTGAGTTGCTCATCAAGTGCACAAGGCACAGTTGCACCTGCGTCCTGGGAAAGACTGTTTCTATTGCTTCCGGGAAACCTTTCAGCCCATCCACACAGGCTATGAATAGGTCTTTGACCCCTCGATTCTTTAACTCTGTGATAACGCCGAGCCAGAACTTCGCCCCTTCTGTTTCAGAGGCCCACATACCTAAGACTTCCTTTAATCCTGAGCAGTTGATGCCAATTGCCAGATAGAGGGCTTTGTTTGACACCCTGCCCTGGTCTTTGACTTTAACGACAAGGGCATCAAGGTAGAGAATCGGGTAAAGCGAGTCGAGCGGGCGAGATTGCCAGGCGCGTACTTCGTCAATGACCGAATCCGTGACTGTAGAGACGAGGTCAGCAGAGACATCAACTCCATAAATCTCTTTGAGGTGAGCCTGAATATCACGCACGGTCATACCTCTTGAGTACAGGGAGATGATCTTGTCATCGAAGCCATCGAAACGGGTCTGTCCTTTCTTGACGATCTGAGGCTGGTAATCGCCCAAACGGTCAGGAGGCACATCTATCTGGAGTTGACCGCGCTTGCCTTTGATCGTTTTAGGGAAAGAGCCGGTGCGAGAGTTGCCGGTGTTTTTACCATCGGGGGAGTTTTTCTCATAGCCGAGGTGGTGAGTGAGTTGGGCAGCCATAGCACGTTCAACGAGAGCTTTGGTGAGCTGTTGAAGGAGGCCGTCAGAGCCGAACATGTCGTCAGGGGATTTATATTCTCTGAGATTACGCAAACAGGAATAAGTGGAAGCAATTCAAAGAGTTAAAGCAGGAAATAACCAACGAGCAAATGCTAATGCGTTTTGCCAGACTCCGCTTACTCTGGGCTATAAACTCCTTTTTCGGCGCATTTGCATAGGATAGATGACTGATTGTGATATCATGCCCTAAAAAGCTTAAATCTTTATTTTGAGGCTGATTCTTGCGCTAACCATCTATCTTACCTCCACTTATAGCTGCTGCGTAATCTCAGTATTCTTTCAGAAGCTCGTCGAGCAATTCAGGATTAATGGGCATAATCGCTATTCCTTTCTGTAGATGTTAGCTTTAGCTGATTAAACCCACTTACACAATCTCAATTACACCCTCAATTTACCCCATACTTATATCAACTTTTTTACTTCTGCTTCCATCGACTAAGGCTCAGTCTCAGGGTCAATTCATTCTCTAAGATCAAGACCAAGGGCTGCCATCGCAAGCCCCGGCTGCGCTGCATACCTCCGACACGCCCCCGCTATGTTTGTCGCTCCTTCCACCCTCATCAACGTTATTGCTGCATTCCTCAACGCCGCCATCACTTGTGGTATCTTTCCTTTTCTCACCTGTGATTTGTCTTCTTTGTATGTCACGTTTCTGACATAGTGCAACTTATTCTCTATGTGCCAGTGCTCTCTCCACACCTTCATCAACTCTTCTGCGCTCGCTCGCCTCTTCTTGCCTCTCTACTCCTGTCCTCTTGATCGTTATCTTCCTTTCCATCCTCAGCACTCGTCTTAGTCCCGGCCAATCGCTGTAGCCATACATCGCCGTTGATGCTTTCAGAGTCCGTTCTTCTATTCGACCTCCATATGCATCCGTCATCTTCGACTCTGTTAAGGTATCACTCATCCACCACTGATCCGTGAATGCCTGCTTTATATCCTCTAACAAAGACGGCTGATTCGCCTTCACGCTCAAGAGGTAATCTCCTCGCTTAGAGATTATTTTCTCGGCTATTGGGCGTTGCTTAAACATAGCATCGCCTGTAATTACGACTCCTTCTAAAACAAGCATCTCGATCAAATCGAAGAAGGCTGTTATCTCATTGGATTTTTCTGAGACCGCAACTTGCCCCAGCACCAGGCCGAGTTTATGCGTCAGCCCTGCCAGCAAGTGAGGCTGCGAAGCTTTTTGTTTGCTGCTTCCGCATAAGAGTTTGCCGTCGATGCCAGCGGCTTGAAGTTGTTCGGGCATAGACAAGCCGATAAATCTGAATACCTGCTGGCACCAGTCGCTGAGTAGGTATTCCAATCTCAAGACATCAATGCCTTTGAATATGCGATGAAGAGTAGATTGGCTGGGAGCAGAGGAGCGTTTGAAGCCGAGCCTCAAGAGCCAGTGATGAGAGTAGTTGCGGCCCCAATCCGAGATAGCTGCTTGACTAGTGCAGCCGCACATCATAGCGATGCAGCAAAGCAGGAGAATAGGCAACAGGTTATAGGGTTTACCTTTAGCTTGTCTAAAATCGGGAAGAAGTGATAAAGCTTGAGCAAGAGAAGGCACAGAAGTGCTCATAGGCGTTCCTCCTAAGAAATTGGTGTGTCAACCTCATTCTACAGAGGAACGCCTCTTTCTCGCAGACAATGAATAGACCCTGGGCTCAGTCTGACAGCCATCTTGATGATAAGACTTTAAGCGAATTATCTATTCTTACCTACTTGAAAAGTTATCAAATTGAACCGGGACAGTCCCACACCTTCACACTGCTTAAACCGGCTACTGTTCCCGGATTTCCCCACTGGGAAGAAGCTAAGGCTCAAGTCATCTGGTCAGTAGAACCACAGAAGGACGTGCATATTGATCCTGTTACTGGTGAGTTTAGGGTCGATAAATCAACCCCTGCTGGCAGCGTCTTTGAGGTTAAAGCCGACGTAGAAAATGGCCGCCGCATATTATCTATCAAGGTATATGTATTTACACCAGAAACCCATCCTCTGGTTAATCGATGGAAAGAGAAAGCAGATATAGCATGCGGCTCTCAAAAAGCATTAGCTCCTGCCAATCCTGTTAGAGAGCTTCTGTTCTGGGCCGATGGAACTTTCTCAGTGACCTGGAAGCCGTTTGAGACATATAGGGATTACTGGGGCACGTATACTTATAGGTAGTGACCCTGTGGTAGTGACCCTGTGATATTTGGGATTCACAAAAAAGGGCGGAGTGTGGAAAGTGTCTGGTTGCAATGCCTAGACACAAATCCATATTCCCTCCGCCCCGTCTGCGCTGCCCCGTTTGTGGAGCTATCGCGCATCATCTGTTTTACCACAGCACCTACTTCACGCGCGATGGCCCTCGCTCCCTCTTTAAATGCAGGCTCTGTGGTAAATGCCTTTCTGAACGTCGCGGCACTGCTTTCTTCAATTTGAAGACATCCGAATCAGAAGTCACTAGCTGCCTCGACTCTATGACTGTAGTGAACCCCTGAATGAGACAGAAAGTTAAGCATCTGTTGATTGACCAAGCTGTTGCTCGTACTCGGCTGGCGGCACATAGCCTATCGCCGAGTGCAACCGCTTCTGATTATACACCTCTTCCAGAAAATGACTGATCCGCTCTCGTGCTTCTGCCAGAGTCTCGTACTCGAACAGATACACCTCTTCGTACTTCAACGTTTTCATGAAGCGCTCGGCTTTCGCATTGTCGTAGGGATTGCCTCGCCTCGACATACTGATGTGGATGCCTCGCTCTTTGAGTAACTCTGTATATGCTGTCGATGCGTATTGCACACCCCGGTCCGATTGGTTGATCGACGTAAGCCGCAACTCCGGCACCAGATTCCGATAGACCAACAACGAATGATTGGAATCAGTTGTAGACAGAAAGCGGCGCTTGCGCAGACACAGAAGGTTATCTTCGCGCATCAAACACAACACGCGCTTGTGATTAGCGACCCCACGCTGGCGGTGAAGTTCAGCCGTGATCCGTCGATACCCATACTGCGGCCACTCCAGAGCCAGGCGTTGAATCTGGTCGCGCAACTGCATGTCAGGATCTGAAGATGCCGGGTTTGCCTGCCGACGGTAATAGGTGGCGCGGGATAAATCCAGCGTCTGAAAAACCGCCGCCACGGGTAGCGCGATGTCCGCCGGTAGAAGTTGTGTGGCGAGGTTAGACATTACTTGCCACCATTGTTTGCCGCTCGGTGTGAAAGCGATTCGAGTCGCTGCAAGGCTTTTTTAAGAGGTCATTTTCCATCGTCAAGCGCCCGACCATACGTTCGAGTTCTGAGATGCGGGCGTCGTCGGTGTAAGAACGACCGTTACCAGCAAAGGCATGATCGGAATACTGGCGATGCTGTTTCTGCCAGCGGCCAATGAGAGTCAGATGGAGTTGGTGCTCACGAGATGCTTGGGCGACAGATTTTCCGGCGGCAATCTCCGCCAGGACTTGAAGTTTGAACTCGCGAGTGAATTTGCGACGGTGTTTTAGAGTCATCGAGTAGCCTCCATTCTTGCTATGAAAGCTTAACTCTTTGTCTCATTCAAGGGTGCAGTTCAACCCCACTGTTTACGCAAAGTGGTTTACGCCTTGGTCTAGCTGGACGTGGTTTATCACCGAAGGTGAAGACCGCGATGGTGATTATCTGATGTTCGGTTATGTCATCGGACAGGAGAAAGAGTGGGGATACGTGTCAATGAACGAACTAAAGGCAGTCAAAGGCCCAATGGGTCTTGAGATTGAGCGAGATATTCACTTCTCACCAAAGCCTAAAAGCCAAGTTCCCGAAATCAAATCCTGACTTCTGGGGCTGCGTACTTCCCGCTTGAGACTACTTTGACACGGGACACCTTGGCGGCGGGCCAGCCCCTCCAACCAACATCCCGCCAATTTACCTTCCAAAACGGGAGCGGCCAAGTGACGCGCCTTTTCTCTTAGAAAGGAGAAACCCCGATGAGTGATTCAACTTTGATTGCTGGGCGAGGTACTCAACACGTAGACCGAGACTTTTTACGAAGACTCCCGGCACCCGTAGACACCGCGACTCACCGACCAATACCGCACATCGAGATAGTAAACGCCCTGATTGAGACTCTGGGATTCAGGCACATCAATGTAGTAGCAGACGAGTATGCCGTATCAGTAGACGGCGCTCGAATGTTCGGACTGATGGAGCTTGATTATGAGTTTTCAGGATGCCGTTTCGCTATCGGACTTCGCAACGCAAACGACAAGTCAATGTGGCTTGCTCTCACAGTCGGCTATCGTGTTTTCGTCTGCTCAAACATGGCATTCAAAGGTGACTTTACCCCAGTCCTTTCCAAGCACTCTAAGAATTTTAATTTGGTTGATTCTCTGAGTGTAGGAGTGGACAGGATTCAAAGAAGCTTCGAGCCGTTACAGCGAACAGTGAGTGATTGGAAGGCTAACATTCTTTCCCCTAACGACGCTCGACTGGTTATCTATGAGGCATTCGTTGAAGGCAAACTCGCCGTTCCCC
This sequence comes from Blastocatellia bacterium, assembly GCA_963804815.1. Taxonomy (GTDB): domain Bacteria; phylum Acidobacteriota; class Blastocatellia; order UBA7656; family UBA7656; genus DATEKX01. The sequence continues at coordinate 2,393,562 of CAWDRU010000002.1, forward strand.
CAGACTGATGAGAAACGTCCACGGTCATTTCTTTAACCCTCAATACGAGGAGTTCAGAGAGGCGACGTTGTTTAACTTGTCGAATGCCTTCACGTCAGCTTTCAAGGGACTGAAACCGATGCAGCAGTACACCGCAACGGCCAAACTCGGCCCGTTTCTTAATCGGTTCTACAAACCCTTTTAGGAGGATCTATGAGCCGAAAAAGAAGTCGAAGTCGCAACAAGAAAAAGGATCGCCATCACTTAACTCCGGTGTCTCGCGGTGGCGGTGATGAGACTGAAAATCTTCTTCTGAACGTAGGACGGCACAGTACATTTAGGGGAAGAAACGGAAAAGCAAGAACTCTTGAAGACATTATCTTGCTTCTTGTCAGAGTTCATCGAATGAAAGGCCGATGCGTTTACGCCAAGCTGGGTCAGCCTTGCCGATTAACTCCCTGCCTAGATCTTCGGTCAGTCGCTAAATCAAACGGACGAGTTAAGAGGCTTAAAGTAGTCGCCGTATGATGACTCGCTGCGAAAAATGCTTTTTGCCTATCGAAGCCGAAGATCTCGTGGAAGAGGAAAACCTCGACGATCCGCTACAGCCTTTACATTTTCATTCTTGGTGTATTCCTGGCTCCGATCAGGAGGCACCCTAAAACTAAAGTCCACGCTCAGGCGTGGCTTTTTGTGCCATTACTCACGCCCCATTTTACCTTTAGGCTAATCCACTCTCTTTTGGGCCTCTTTATTTGTCTCTGGGGATGAAACTGGGGATAATGTAAGAAGAGATTTTGAAAACGGTTGTAAGTTGTTGAGCCGGTTGGTGGGCGGTACGGGATTCGAACCTGTGACCCCCGGTTTGTAAGACCGATGCTCTACCGCTGAGCTAACCGCCCCGCCTGACGAAAGAGTAATATAGTTGCCGCCTGAGATTACTGTCAAGCTGATACGAGGAATTGATATCCTCCAGATATCTAATCCCCTGCAGAGACAGGTTCTGTCTCCTCGCCAAACGCCCGAAGCCGCAACCATAGTTCGGGGTGCATTTGTGCGCAGCCTTTCAGCTATCTCGTACGATGCGGGCAGCGCAACTGAAGTCAATACCGAGGTACTCGACTAAATAAGCCCCTTCTGCACAGACAACCCGAAGTGAGCAAGCAGCCCGATGATCGATGATACGTTTAGCGTAATCCCTATGCATCTCACCTGATCTTCGCGCTTGATCGTCGCGAGTCCGCGCTGTATGCAAACGTCGGCTATATCACTGAGCGGGACCTTCTGGTCCGTAGCCTTGTCTCATCGAATTCACTTCCCTGTTTTCAGTGATCAATAACCTGGCACGCCGGACATGGTGAGTCAATTCCGGCCATTCGATCAGGAGTTCCATCTAACCTTTGTATATATCCTGCTTTGTAACGAGTTAAGAAAGTCTTAACTGTAACCGGCCATAGATCGAAATCGTCTTAGGTTTGTGGCAAAATAAAAATGATGACGCTACTTTGTGAAAACAACAGTCGGCGTAATTTGGAGTCGAGAATAGATGGCAGAGACGATAAAAAGATTTGTGACCGTTATAAAGAAACGACGAGCGCCTATAGCAATAATTCTATTGCTGGCCGGAGCCGCTGTGACTGCGGCATTCTTCTGGGGAAACAAGTCCAGCGCAAGCGACTACATCACAGCGAAAATAGAGCGTGGCAACGTAGAAGTAACCGTATCGGCTACGGGAACCGTTCAGGCGGTTACAACCGTGCAGGTCGGTTCGCAGGTTTCAGGAACTGTGCAATGGCTCGGCGCGGATTTTAATTCCGAAGTAAAACGCGGCCAGATAATCGCGAGGCTCGACCCTGCGCTGTTTCAATCGCAGGTTGAAAACGCTCGCGCGAATGTAGTAAATGCGGAAGCCGCCGTGCAGGCTGCCGAAGTCGAGATAACCAATCAGAAAGCGAACCTGAATGCGGCAAAAGCCAATCAGGAAGTCACCCGCGTGCAGCGCGATGACGCAATCGCTCTCGTCAAGCGCAATCAAAGTATCAGCAGCGTCATCTCGGCCAGAGATATCGAAGCATCTCAGGCGACGGCCAATGCAGCCGCTGCCAGATACGAACAGGCGGGAGCGCAGGTCGGACAGGCGGTGGCCGCAAACGCTTCGGCACAGGCGAAACTTCAACAGTCAAAGGCATCGGTCTCTCAAGCCAGAGCGCAGCTTCAGCAGGCTCAGGTCAATCTTGACCATTCGATCATCGCCTCGCCAATTGACGGCGTTGTCGTGTCGCGCACAGTGGACGTGGGCCAGACCGTAGCCGCAAGCCTTCAGGCCCCGACTCTCTTCACTATCGCAAACGATCTGACAAAGATGCAGGTGCTCGCCTCGATTGACGAAGCGGATGTCGGGCAGATCAAACAAGGCATCAAAGCCAATTTCACCGTCGATGCTTATCCGGGTGAAACGTTCTTAGGTGATATTTCCCAACTGCGCCTCAACGCGCAGACGCTGCAAAACGTCGTCACCTACAGCGCAGTCATTGACGTGGCGAACCCCGATCAAAAGCTGCGCCCCGGAATGACCGCGAACATCACCATCCCTGTTGCGCGGCGCGATAGCGTGCTGATAGTGCCGAATGCCGCGCTGCGGTTCAGGCCGAATCTTTCAGAGAAAGAGCTTCAGGAGAAGATTGAAGAGCGAAGAAGTCAGCGTGAAGCCGAACGTCAGTCGCAGGGCGGGCAGGAAGGACAACCCGCAGCAGGACAGCAGGACGGGCAGGGACAGCGCCAAAACCGCAACGGGCAGGCGGGAGGAGGCAATCAGGCTCCGGCGGCTCAAAACGCCAATCAAAGCGGTGCCAGCGGACAGCGGCGACAGGGCCAGATGATCTGGGTGTTGGTAGCCGGAAAGACGCTTGAGCCGCGATTCGTTCGCGCGGGTCTCACTAACGGGCGCATGACAGAAGTAATAGGCAATGATATTCAGGAAGGTGATACGATAGTCATAGGCCAGAACGACACTGGCGGCGGCAATCGCTCGCAGCAACCCAGCACGCCATTCGGTCAGCGACCCGGCGGCGGCGGCGGCGGGCCTCGTGGGCCGAGATAAAAGGGATTCCGGATAGAAAAAGAGGTCGTCAATTTGGAAACTCAGGTCATAACTGAAAAAGAGCGAAAGGCCGATACTTCGGTCGAGCCTGCGCTTATCAGGCTCGATCACATTCATAAGACGTACAAGATGGGCGATGTCGAAATACACGCTCTGCGCGGCGTTTCGCTTCATATTGATCGCGGCGAATTCGTCGCCATTATGGGCGCATCGGGTTCGGGCAAATCAACAACGATGAACATTCTGGGTTGTCTGGATAAGCCAACCCGTGGGCACTACTTTTTAGACGATCAGGATGTGTCAACGCTGTCGAAAGACGAACTGGCCGATATTAGAAATCGAAAGATCGGATTCGTCTTTCAAGGCTTCAACCTGCTGAGTCGCACAAGCGCGCTTGAAAACGTCGAGCTTCCGATGCTCTATCTGGGATTGAAACCGGCAGAACGAATGAAGCGCGCTACAGAGGCGCTTGATATTGTCGGCCTGAGCCAGCGCATGCACAATATGCCGAACCAGCTTTCGGGCGGACAGCAGCAGAGAGTGGCAATCGCCCGGTCGCTTGTGAATCATCCTTCGATCATTCTCGCAGATGAACCGACCGGGAATCTCGACAGCCGCACCTCGATTGAAGTGATGGATGTTTTCCAGCGACTGAATCAGGAGCGCGGCATTACCATAGCTCTGGTCACGCACGAGCCCGACATTGCCCAGTACGCAAGCCGCGTGGTCGTCTTCAAAGACGGTCGCATAAAACGAGATGAGATGGTAGATAATCCCCGACTGGCTCGCGAAGAGCTTGAGAGTTTGCCGCCTGTGGGAGAGGACGACGAGGAGGACGAGGAATGAATATCTGGGGAACTTTCAAGATTGCGCTTCGCGCGCTGGCCCGCAACAAGATGCGGTCGTCGCTCACGATGCTGGGCATCATCATCGGCGTGGGCGCGGTCATCGCGATGGTCGGCATAGGACAGGGCGCATCGGCTACGATTCAATCTCAGATAGCGCAGCTGGGCAACAACATGCTCTTCGTCATGTCGGGTTCGATGAACACGGGCGGGATGCGCGGCGGCGCGGGATCGTCTAACACACTGGTTCCCGAAGATGCCGACGCGATAGAGCGCGAATGCCCGTCCGTGCGCGCTGTAAGCCCCGGCGTGCGCGCAAACGGCCAGCTTGTCTTCGGCAACCAGAACTGGGTCGCATCGAGCGGCATTCAAGGCACCAATGAAAAGTTCCCTGACATTCGCGCGTGGCCTGTAGCGCAGGGCGAGTTCTTTACGGAAGGCGACGTGCGAACATCCGCGCGCGTCTGCGTCATCGGCAAGACCGTTGTCGATAACCTCTTTGCAGGCGGCGACCCGATTGGCCAGACTATGCGAATTCGCAACCTTCCATTCCGCGTGATCGGCGTGCTGGCAACAAAGGGGCAGAATCAGTACGGACAGGATCAGGACGATACTGTCATTGTGCCCTACACGACCGCGCAGAAAAAGATGCTCACCATCACGCACATTCATCAGGTGCTGGTGTCGGCTATAAGCCCCGCGGCGACCTTTACGGCAGAAAAACAGATCACCGAACTCCTGCGCCAGCGACACAGGCTGGGTCCGAATCAGGATAATGATTTTTTTGTGCGCAATCTGACCGACGTTGCAGAGGCCGCCGATGAGTCGAGCAAGATCATGACCAATCTGCTCGCATCAATTGCAGGCGTGTCGCTTCTGGTTGGCGGCATAGGCATCATGAACATCATGCTCGTAAGCGTTACCGAGCGCACGCGCGAGATCGGTATCCGCATGGCTATCGGCGCGCGCAGCGGCGTGATACGCCGACAGTTTCTGATCGAATCAATCACGCTTTCCGTGGCAGGCGGAATCATTGGCGTGTTGTTCGGCATTGGCATATCAATAACGATTTCGAGGATTCTCAACTGGCCTACGCTTGTCTCCCCCTTATCCATCGTTGCGTCTGTAATCTTTTCCGTCCTTGTTGGCGTGGGGTTTGGTTACTACCCGGCGCGCAAAGCGGCGGCGCTTGACCCAATCGAGGCGCTCAGGTACGAATAGATTATTGCGAATGGCTTGCGTTTTTAATTAATACTGCCCCGTGCCGCGCGAGATCAGGTATAATTAAATCTGAACAACGAGGCTGCCTCGCGCGTTGGGTCATAGTGAAAATGAAGATGAAGCGAACATTGATGTTGTTGATTTTAATTGGCTCTTTTTTGCCAATCGCTTCCGCTTCAGCAATTGATTCCGGCGTTTCACAGGATGCAAAGCAGGCGCTGGTTCGCGACATTATCAGCAAAGCGAATATGCATTATGAGAAAGGCGAACAGGCATACAAGACCGGCCAGTATGATATGGCCCGGCGAGAGTTCGATTATGCGATTGACGAGATACTGAATTCATCAATCGGGATGAGCAGCGATGACGAACTTCGCATCTACTACCGCAAACTGATCGAGATGATCAATCATTATCAGGTCATCGCGATGGAGCAGAAAGACGGTGGATTCAGCGAGCAGAGATACGAGCCTTCGCCGCTTGATAAGCTTGCGTCGCTCTCCGAAGCGGAACTCGAAGAAGTAGTCGCGGACGATGCCGGAAACGTCGTCGCAAGATTCAATTTCAATTTCACAGCCTCCTATCCGGTCAAACAATTCATCAGCTATTTCACGCGGGGTCGCGGGCGACAGACTATGGAAGTCGGCCTTCAGCGCTCTGTCAGGTTCCGCGAGATGGCCGAACGCATCTTTAAACAGGAAGGCGTGCCCACCGACCTGATCTGGCTTGCGCAGGTAGAGTCGGGCTGGAACCCTTACGCTTATTCATCTGCGGCGGCAAAAGGCATCTGGCAATTCATTCCTTCGACCGGAACCAGGTTCGGGCTTTCGCAGAACTACTGGGTTGACGAGCGTTCAAACCCTGAAAAATCGACTCGCGCTGCTGCAAAATATTTAAAGTGGCTCTCGACTCGTTTCAAAGGCGACTGGGAGCTTGCGCTTGCCGCATATAACACGGGCGAAGGCAACATCGACTCTGCAATCGCGCGCTCCGGCTCGCGCGATTTCTGGCGCATACACAAAGGCGGCTACATCGCGCAGGAGACGCGCAATTACGTGCCTGCGATTCTTGCTGTTGTTACGATTGCCAAAAATCCCAGACAGTACGGGTTTGAGCTTCCGCCCGCATATCCTTATCGTTACGAAACTCGAATGATCACAAATCAGACCGAGCTCAGACCGCTCGCCAAAAAGCTGAAAGTTTCCTACGGCGCGCTGCTTGAGATGAATCCCGAACTTCAACGCGGTGTGACTCCACCCGGCAAACACGCGCTGCGCGTTCCTGCTGCGCTGACAGCCAAGCCTGACGAAACGAGCGCCGATCCGAATAATAATCAGTAGATCGCCCGCCCGCTGCCTCCTCAAACAATACTATTGCTGCTCTCAAATGGCTTTGTTATCATCCGGGCAGCCCAAACGGCTTGTATCAAGGTATATTTACCGCCAGCAAAATAACCTGCCCCTTCACTTCATTCCACGCGGCCAGAAAGGTTTTAAAGATGCTGTCATTGCTCATATACATAGTCGTCATAATTTTCCTCGTTGTTATGTCGATGTTCATCCCGATAGGCAACGAGAATTCAACTGTACGACGTTTGCCCTGGGTAACGTTCGCAATCCTGGCACTCAATGTCATGGTCTATTACGTCACACTGCCCGGCCTTGCAACACAGATGAAAGCGTTGAGCAGCGCAGCAACAGATATTGAAAGTTTTATGGAAAACACAGGCGAGCTGATGGCCGATGACGATGTAAGAAACAAGCTTGTCGCAGAAGGACTGATTACCAAAGATCAGGCCGATACTATCAAAGACACGATCAAGCGTGACCCTGAACTTCAGAAAGACTATGACTTATGGCTTCGAGGGCCTGTGGCCCAGCATCAACGAGAAGAGTTATATAAAAAGTTGAGCGTCCTGAAAATCGCAAAAGATAATATGCTCTGGTTTAAGTACGGCCTTTCTCCAAATGGTAACTGGAAGATTTATCAACTCATCACATCAGCTTTTATTCACGGCGGGTTCATGCACCTGATAGGTAACATGATCTTCTTTTTCGCCATCGCCTTCAGTCTGGAAGACCTATGGGGTCGCGGCATATTCCTGGGCTTTTACCTGCTGGGCGCAGCCGCCGCGTGCATTCCATATATAGTAAGCCCGATAAGCGTCCCCTGCATCGGCGCATCGGGCGCAATATCTGCGACGATGGGAGCATTTCTAATCCGCCTGCCGAGGTCAAAGATAAGATTATTTTTTCTGGGCGGCATTATATCGCCCATCGGATGGATATTTTTTCTGTTCTTTAAGAAGCGCTCCAAGATTTTTATTCCGGGATATATCTACCTGATCGCTTACTTCATCACGCAGGTGATTTCATGGTATCTCGATAAAAGATCAGGCGGCGGGTCAGGTGTGGGGTACTCGGTCCACATTGCCGGGTTTATATTTGGCGCGGGCTTCGCATTTATCATGAAAGCCACTAGAACAGAAGAGACTCACGTTAATCCCAAGATCGAAGCCAAGGTAGCATTTGAAGCAGCTGCCGCCGTCACTCAGGGGCTTGAGATGATGGACAAAGGCCAGTTCGATATGGCAGAGCGAACGATGCGCTCGCATCTGGCGCAGAATAACGACAGCCTTGAAGCGATTCTGGGATTGATCCAGATCTACGAGAAGACATCGAATTACGATCAGCTCAACACCATGTATGGTCGGCTTATTCGTTATCATCTCTCGAAAGAAGATAAAGAAGCCGCGCTTTATGCTTACGATAATCTGCTTTCGGTATTTCCTGATAAAGAGATAAACGTGCGCATACCTGTACGCGACTGGATGATAATTTGCGAATACCTGCGCGAAGTGCAGATGAATCGCGAAGCTTCGGTTGAGTTCGAGCGACTTGCCAGAGCATGGCCTACGGATCCTAACGCCGTCAGAGCTTCGGTGCAGGGTGCGGAATTAGCCTTGATGTCGAGCGAACCCGAACGAGCGTTGATGATGTTCGAGATGGCCGAGCAGATGAATCCGCCGCCGCCGTTCGCCAGTCGCATTCAATCGGGGTTGGACAAGTGCAAAAAGATTTTACAGAGCCGCCCGGACTGGAAACGCAAACAGCCTAAGCCCGTCGCCGTTGATTCTTAAATCGAATATCGAATCACTTTCAGGGGCGACGCCGCTGTGGTCGCCCCTGCGCTCGATTACGCCTTCAAAGAGAAACCTTCAAGCTGAGTTGAACTGTGCGCGGTCGCTGCGTGCGACGGGGTATCAGAAAATCCGCATCGTCGCGGTCTATGAACTCTGAGCCGAAGCTGAAAATTGAATGGTTGAACAGGTTGAACACATCAATCGAAGGCCGAACCTTGATGCGCTCGCCCGTTGTAAACGTGCGAGACGCGCGCAAATTGACAGCGCGCGTGCCCGGGCCTCGCCCGTAATTGCGGGGCAGATTTCCGCTGGAACCAATCGGCGCAAGCCGAAGCTGCGCCTTGATCGAATCAATTGTCAGGCTATCGGGTCGCCGCCATTCAGGTCGCCCGATATTGCTCACGAAGTTTGGGCGGTCGTTTTCAATGTCATTCAAATTTCTATCGAACCCCGCGCCGATATTGAACGGCTTTGATGAGCCGAAAGATACGATGGGCGCGAGGTCCAGTCTGACCAGTGGGATTTGAAAAAGTCCGCTTACTGTAAATCTATGCCGCTGATCCTGAAGCGACAGCGCGCGCTCCTGTCTGCGATCAAACAGATCCTGAGGCGATGCCGTGTTAGTCGTCCCTTCGTCAATAAACTTCGATATCGTATACGCCGCTCGAAACTGCGCGCGGCGACTCAACGAGCAGCGCAACGAAAAGACTCCGCCGTGATAAAAAGAATTGCCTGTGGATTCAAGCATCTCCACCTGTTCGAGTGCAGGGTCCGGCCTCAGAAAGCGGACAGCTGCGAGCGCGGCTGCAACGTTCGACGAACGCGGAGCATTAAGCCCAAGCGTCAATATTCGCACTCCGTTTTCCAACCTGACAGCCCCCGGCGTAGTCGATGTGTTCCCGCTTGTGTCGAAGCGCACAACATCGGCGTTCGTTCCGGAGATGGGTCGTCTGCCACCTGATGTTTGACGATTATCGAAGTCACGACTTTGAAGAAATTCAGTGAAGCTTGAAAAGCCGTCGGGCAACAACGCCGCATTAATGTTGGATTCGCGCCACAGATGAGCACCGCGCGTGAAGATGTAATCCACCGTCGCTACTATACCCTTGTTTATCTGTCGCTCGACCCCAAGCCCCGATTGAAGCGTATAGGGGATCTCAAGATCGTCGTTTACACGGCGCAGAAAGCCTGTCTCTTTGACGCCGAACTTCTGAATAAGCGATTGGTCGGTTATAGGCGCAGGAAACCGAACAGATGATAAAACGTCAGGCGTTATATCCGAATCAACGATCAGCGTTGAAGCGCCCAATGAGAAATCGTCTATAGTCCGTAATAGCGCGCGGTTATAGAATAATCCGAATCCTGCGCGCACAACTGTTTTGCCCGGTTGCTTGAAACGGCGAAACAGCCTGCCGCCGAACGGGTCCCAGGCGATAGCTACACGTGGGCTGAAATTGTCGCGATCTTCCAGAATCGATTCGTTGTCAAATCGCACGCCTATCGAAAGCGTAAGGTTCGGTCTTATCTTCCATTCGTCCTGCACAAAGACGCCAACAACATCATTCGAGAGACGGCTCTCAGTGTTGAAGCGCTGAATAAAACCCGTGGGGCGGTTCGCAAGAAAATCATCAACCGTTTCAAATGTGAATTGCCCGCCGGTCGCAAACAAGTCTGTGAACCGAGAGCGGACAAGTTGCACGTCGCCGCCAGCTTTCAGCAGGTGCGAGTTGAACAGTACCGAGATGTTATCCTGAAATTGAGCGCGCTTCTCTTCTCTTGCGAATGCGGGCGATGAGTCGCTGCCCGTGAATGCGCCTGCTGTGATCCGGCTCGGTTCTTCGATGATGATGCTTACGGAATCAGCACTCGTCTTGTTGCGCGGCAGCAGGGTCGAATATTGAAATCTCGCCTGATTTATTACCCGACTGGAAATGATGAAGTTATCTGTAAAACCTATCGAATGGCTGTTGCGGCCTTCGATCAGAATCGTATCGGCCAGGCGACCGCCGCCCGGAAAGCCTCGTTTATTTTTGCCGCTAAGCGCATCGAATCTGATCGAAGCGTTGTGATTCTCATCGAAGTTGAAATCGGCTCGTGTGTTGATGAGGTTTTTATTTTCAGGCGTTGAAATCTCGTCCAGAAACAATCCGACCTCGCCGCCTGCTGTCGCTTCTCGATTTGGCCTGGGTAAAGGAAAAAGCCGATTAGATAAGACTGGCACCGTCGCGTTTACCTCAACGAAATCCGTTACGTCCAGACGCTCATAGCTTGCCAGAAAAAAATCTTTTTGTTTGCGAATCGGGCCTGAAACGACCACGCCTTCTCTGCGCTGTTGTTGCGGCACGCGTCCAAGACCGCGAGCGTTGCGTGAAAAGGTATTCGCGTTTAGCGATTCGTCGCCAAAGAAAAAATAGCCTTCGGCGTTATACCGATTCGACCCGCCGCGAGTCCTGATGTTGATGCGACCGCCTGACGCGCGGCCATATTCGGCTGCATACTGATTGGTAATGATCTGTACCTCTGCGATTGATTCTGGATTGAGCGTGACGCGCTCGCGGGCCGCGCGGTCGTCATTATTATCAAGCCCGTCAATCGTGATGTTGTTTGAGGTCGCGGGCGCGCCCGTCAGCGAGAATATGCCTGCCTCTTCCGGGGTTCCGCGAAGAAATCGCCCGCGCCCTTCATCGGCTAACTCAGATGTTGAAAGCGGAGCCTCGGCAGCGCCTCCTGAGAGAAAGACCAGTTGCAACGGGTCGCGGTTGATAATCGGCAATTCATCAAGCTCGCGCCGCGTGATCGTGTCACCTACAACTGTGCGCGTCGTGTCAACAAGCGTCGTGTTCGATGCTGCTATTGTGACCTGCTCCGTCACGCCCGAAGGGGCAAGCGTGAAGTCAGTCGAAAAGGCGCGGCCTGTGGTCGCGTGAATTTCATCGCTCTGCTCAGGGTTGAATCCTGCCGCGATTACTTTAAGTATATAGCTGCCCGGCGCGCTTACGCTGATTCGATAACGGCCTTCATCACTGCTCAGGACTGTGCGTTCGACTCCAGTTGCGAGATGAGAAGCGATAATTCTGGCGGCTGGCAGCGCTGCCCCGGTGTTATCACGAACGACTCCCTCAAAGACGATGTTATCCAGATCGTCTGCGCGAAGTGTCGAAGAGGTTGATAAAAGCGTGAGGACGAGAAACAGGGCTGGGCAAAACGTGAAGCGAATCATGGGAACACACCTCCAATAGAATTTTCAGAGGGGTGTTCGGTTTACCTGGAGGGATATATGTATTAATCGTTCAACAATGCGAATCGAAAACGCAGTATACACTAAAGCTGGAATGCAGAATAGTTTTGTCTACAGAAATCAATCAATGCGCTCGCCGCGTTTGACTACAAGCTCGATGCGGCGACGCGGCACGAGGGCGCTCTTGCTGCGCTCATCGGTCTTAAACATCTCCGCGTCGATATTATCGTGAATGTAGTGAAGGAAGTTCTCGAATTCGCGCTGCATCTGATGCATCCTCTCGCGCATGTTCAGGATGATTTCAACTCCCGCGAGATTCACGCCCAGATCGCGCGTCAGGTTTAATATCAGTTCAAGCTGCTCGATATCTTCTTCGGTGTAGTAGCGCGTCCCTTTTGCCGAACGCGATGGCGTGATCAGCCCTTCGCGTTCGTAAAGGCGAAGCGTTTGCGGGTGAACGCCGTACTGCTCGGCCACCACGCTGATCGTATATTTCTTTGCTTTCTTATTTCCTGCCATCGCTCTGGCTCGCCGTGCGGTCAGAATCATCGTCTCTGCCGCCTGTCTTATGCAATCCCTGCGCTTCGTCTTTCAGATATTCGACTGCGGCCTGCTTCTGCCGCGATGCGCCATAAAATTTATCCAATTCGACCAGACCGGCGCGCAGCAATGAGTCTTTCGCCTCTGCCACGTCGCGCTCATACTCCTGAGCCGTGCGGTTCCTCTTCTGTTTGCTTTCGCGAACAAGTGCCCAGAACGCGCCAGCAATTATCAACAGCACGACCAGCCATACTATCGCCTGTTGCACGCCTAAGCCTCCAATCAGTCAAGCCCCATCTCCGCGCGCGGATTCTCTGCATTGTGTCGCGCGTACTGGTGCAATAACTCTTTGGTTTCTTCGCTGATCACCTTTGGCAAAGTGATCTTCACCTCGACATACTGGTCTCCGCGAACGCCGCCTGCGCGAAGGCTCGGCGCGCCGCGCTCCCTCAAACGAAATTTCTGGCCGGATTGAGTGCCTGCCGGAATCTTCAACGCTGCCTTGCCGTCAATAGTCGGGACTTCGATGCGAGCGCCAAGCGCAGCTTCGGGCACAGTGATAGGCACAGTACAGTGAATGTTATCGCCGCGTCGCTTGAAGTATGCATGATCGCCTACGTTCGTTACCAGATACAGATCGCCGGGTGACCCGCCGAACGTTCCTGCGTGACCTTTGCCCGCGATACGAATGCGAGAACCTGCTTCGACTCCGGGCGGTATTTTTATGCCTATAGTTTCGCGCCTCGGCACAACCCCATTCCCTCTGCAACCGTCGCAAGGGTGTGCAATTTTTCCTGAGCCTCCGCATTGCGAGCATCTGGAAGCCCCGCCTATCATCTTCGACTGCTGCCCTGTGCCGTTACAATTCGGGCACGTTAGATTTCCGTCGCTCATCTCGCCCGCACCGTGACAGGCCGAACAGGCTTCGCTTCTTTCAACTTCTATATTCGTAGTCAACCCACGCATCGCCTCTTCAAAAGTGACGCCGAGCGTGTAGTCGATGTCAGCTCCGCGTGTTTGCTGTTTATACGCGTGCGTTTGCGTCCTGATATTGCTGAATATTTCTGAAAAGATGTCGCGGAAGTTGGCGGCACCGAAGTTTGAAAAATCGAAGGCCGAGCCTCCGCTTGCAGCAGCCTGCTCGGAGTAATGCCCGAAGCGATTGTAGACTTCGCGCTTCTTCGGATCAGAGAGAACCTCGAACGCTGCGGAGATCTGTTTGAAGCGTTCTTCGGACTCTTTATCGCCCGGATTAACGTCAGGATGATATCGCCGCGCAAGTCTGCGATAGGCCTTCTTTATATCGTCAGCCGTCGCATTACGCGCCACACCCAATACTTTGTAGTAATCGTTCGTTCCAGGCATAAGTCAAAGGTTGTGGGTCAGGGGCCTGTAGGGACAGGGGTCGGCAAGAAGCTAATTGTCTCTCACCGGCCCCCGGCCCCAAACCCCTATTCTTATTTCTTGTCATCAACATCAACAAAGTCTGCGTCAATCACATCATCGCCGCCCGATGTCGAGCTTCCGGCAGCCGCGCCCGATGCGCCAGTGTCTGTGGGTTGTCCGCCTCCCTGCTGCGATGCCTGCTGGTACATAATCTCAGCCAGCTTGTGCGTGGCCTTGGTCAGCCGCTCGTAAGAGGCATTGATTTCGCCAGCGTCAGTCGAATCGAGCTTGCTTCTGGCATCTGCCACAGCCGCTTCGATGTCGCTTACAGTCGAAGCATCGACCTTGTCTCGATGCTCGGAGAGCGTCTTTTCAGTCGAGTAGATCATGCCGTCGAGCTTGTTGCGCGCTTCGATGCGCTCGCGCTCGCGGGCGTCTTCTTCCGCGTGCGACTCCGCATCGCGCATCATGCGATCTATCTCTTCTTTCCCCAGTCCCGATGACGAGGTGATAGTGATCTTCTGCTCGCGGCCCGTGCCGAGGTCTTTAGCAGAGACGTTCACAATGCCGTTCGCGTCGATATCGAACGTCACTTCGACCTGCGGCACTCCGCGCGGCGCGGGCGGAATTCCAACCAGATGGAACTTGCCGAGCGTGCGGTTCTGTCCTGCCATCGAACGCTCGCCTTGAAGCACATGCACTTCCACGGAAGTCTGACTGTCTGAGGCTGTCGAAAAGATTTCGGACTTGCGCGTAGGAATCGTCGTGTTCCGCTCGATCAGTTTCGTGAAGACCCCGCCAAGCGTTTCTATACCAAGACTGAGCGGCGTTACGTCGAGCAGCAGCAGGTCTTTGACCTCGCCGCCGAGCACGCCCGCCTGAATCGCTGCGCCGACCGCGACCACTTCATCGGGATTCACTCCCTTGTGCGGCTCTCTGCCAAAGAACTCTTTGACCATCTGCTGCACTTTCGGAATGCGCGTCGAGCCGCCAACCAGCACTACTTCATCAATCTGATCAGCTTTCAGCCCCGCATCATTCAAAGCTGCGCGGCACGGCCCTGACGTTCGCTGTAGAATGTCTTCAACAAGCTGCTCGAACTTCGAGCGCGTCAGCTTCATAACCAGATGCTTCGGCCCTGACTGATCGGCTGTGATGAACGGCAGATTGATCTCGGATTCCATCGTGGATGAAAGCTCTATCTTGGCTTTCTCTGACGCTTCCTTAAGACGCTGCAACGCCATCTTGTCTTTCGACAGATCGATGCCCTGATCTTTTCTGAACTCGTCGATGATCCAGTCGATCAGGCGCTGGTCTATGTTATCGCCGCCAAGATGCGTGTCCCCGTTTGTGGACTTCACTTCGACGACGCCTTCGCCCACTTCCAGTATCGAGATGTCGAACGTTCCACCGCCAAAATCGAAGACGGCTATCGTCTCGTCCTTCTTCTTGTCCAGCCCGTAAGCGAGCGCGGCGGCTGTCGGCTCGTTGACAATACGCATAACTTCAAGTCCTGCGATGCGGCCTGCATCCTTTGTGGCCTGACGCTGCGAATCGTTGAAGTAAGCAGGGACTGTGATAACGGCCTGAGTAACTTTTTGTCCGAGATAATCCTCTGCGGCCTGTTTCAGTTTCTGCAAGATCATGGCAGAAATCTCTGGCGGAGACCAATCCTTGCCCCCTGCAACGATGCGAACGTCGTTGCCCGCCTGCGTGACTTTATAAGGCACCATCTTCATCTCTTCGGAGACTTCGTCAAAGCGGCGTCCCATGAAACGCTTGATGGAGTAAACTGTGTTTTCAGGATTGGTGACCGACTGACGTTTGGCTACCTGACCTACAAGCCTGTTACCGTCCTTCGTAAATGCAACAACCGATGGAGTGGTCCGCGCCCCTTCTGCATTCGTTATTACGACAGGCTCGCCCCCCTCCATAACTGCGACAACCGAGTTGGTCGTCCCAAGGTCAATTCCTATTATTTTGCTCATTACTATTCGCCTCCGGATTTTAAGGTCGAAGTTATATTAATATCTGAGCGTATCATTGTCAAGTTTTTTATCAACCTCACAGTCATATTTAGAGATTATAGTTGATTGGAATACGGATTTTTGAGGATGCCGGAGTGTTTGGGTTGAATATTTTCAGGCTTTTGGCGTCGGCTTTTTGAAAAAGGCGAGGATTATGGCAATAACGCCAAAGATAAGCATCAATGCGGCAGGCGGGACGATCCAGATAGCCGGGCCGGGGTCGCCTTCCGGGTGCCAGATGCCCGCAAGCAGGAATCCAACAGGCATGAGAATTGACCCTGTTTTCAAAGCCATTCGCGCGATTCGCGGGATCTGGCTCTCGTAACGCTCTGCGCACAAGGCGGCAGCAACAAGCACCAGCCCCAGAAAGGTGCCGTGCGTATGCGCTAATCTGAACAGCTCACGGCGCTGAGGGTCGTTCAAATAAGCGGGTATCTTGTAGCCAAGCAATCCTTCGAGCAACAGACCAACGCTCATCCATATAGCGACGCTCAGCCAGCCTTGAAAAATCATTCGGTCGCCATAATCCGTGGTTACGGGTTGGGGGTTCTCTGCGTCTTTTGTTTTCAAATTATTATTCGCCTACTTCGATGTCAACATCTTTCCGGTTCGCTCGAAGTTGCCCGGCCAGTGTTAAAATCTGGCGTTGCCTTAGTGAATCGAACAGACCGCGCCATTGATTCCGGTGCGACTCTCTTACATCCGACGCGGCGAGATAATCAGGTTTGGAATACCTCCAGGGGCCGCTCGCCAGTCCGTTGGCGGCAAAGTATCGTACGACCGGGTAATTATCGCCGAAGGCTTCGACCAGAAACGGCCCTGCCCATTGCGGGTCCGGTTTAGCTGTCGCTCCTCCGCTCATCGCTTCTGCGGCAAGCGCGCGAACAAGCGCGTCGCCCGCAAAAAGCGACCGAGGTCCTTCGGGCAGCTCGAATTGCGAGTCTTTACTCAATTCAGCATTAGCGTATCTGTCGGGCCATAAACGCTTCGATTCACTTATGGCCCAGTTGACTGAGCGGTCGAGGTGACACTGATTGCATGCGTTGGGCACTGCGTTTGTCACGGTCAGTTGCGGTGAGGGGATAGTGATTTCGTGTGTAGGGTGAACAGCCATCACGCCGTAAACCACACGCGGCATATGGCACGTGTAGCAACTGCTGCCGACCGAATCAGCGTTGTGCTTTGTATGGGCCGCGAGCGCCGAAGGTGTTTCGTATTGCTCGTGGCAGGCAAGGCAGGGCTTATTAGTTCGATTCTCTTCCGTGATCTGTCCTTTCGGGTCGCCGCCATGCATCGTGTGGCACGTCAGACAGTTTATCCTGTTTTTCAGATCGCCTTCCGTGAAACACCGTGAGCGAAGCACGCCTTGATATTCATAAGCAGTAAGGCGCGGAGAGCCGTTCGACCAGAAGCGATTGGCGAAAGAGAAATCGCCGATTTTGGTCTCTCGCATAACTGGCTTGTAATAATTCGATAAATCATCTCCCGAATTGTAAGGGTCGCCTTTGCCCAGTATCTCCTGAATCCTGCCGAACGGCTCAGGCACTCTCTGACCATGACAGTGCCCGCATACCATCAGCGAGCGTTCGGGCGTGAGTTTCATGGGCTGAATGATCTCCTTCGATTCAGCCTTCGACATTCGCCAGAGCGTTCGAGTGAGCGGAGACGCAGCCTCTTCGGCATGTGTTGCCGCAGCGCCGTGACAGGCCCCGCAGGCTATGCCAAGCTCTGACACTTCCGTGTTATAAGTCCGCGCGCGCAGGTCGAAATTAGGCTGTGCTTTTACGTTATGACAAAAGACACAATTCCCGTCCCACTGCGACTGGTGCTGGAAGTAATTGTCGCCGTCCGGGTAAAAGAACGAGCCGTTCAGGCTCATCCATCTGCGGTTTACCAGATCGTATGCGAGCGGGAGACGAACATACTGGCCGTTTTGTTTCGTTAAGTATTGTTCTATGCGCCGAGACCCGACCGTGCGTTCTATCGGATATGATTGCGTGCGTCCATCAGGATACGCGAGCGTCATCGAAAACGCGCCATCGCGTCTCACCATTTGCGCGGTGATTCCGAGATACTCGAATCTGTTATCGCGCTCGAAATCGCCCTGCACGCTTTCGGGTCTGGCCTCCTGCGTCATGCGGCTGTGATACGTGCGCGCCCACGAAGCGTAATGATCCGTGTGACAGGAGACGCATGTTTTGGAATTCAGATAACCTTCATCGACATGACCGGCTCTCGCGCCTTTGTAATCAGGCCGCATCATAATGACGGTCACAGCGATCACTGCTGCAATCAAGGTTGTCAGCGCCAGCGATTTTGCAATCAAATCCGCACCTCGAAACTTTTCAACCTTCAACCCGGCTGGTTCGATTATCCGTTGGCAGCCGCCTGTTTGCGCTGAGCCTTGAGAATGCGAATCCCCTGCGCAACGTATTCAACCCCGGAGACCGCAACGGATGTAATTACTATTGCGTAACATAACGGCAACAGAAAGCGGAGAATCCCGAAATGATGAAACGTGAGAAATACTACGATCAGGCCAAGCTCCAGAAACGTGTTCACTTTGCCCAGCAAAGTGGGTTTAAATTCCTTGAACCCTGTCGTGAGATATACTACAAGCGAACCCGTAAGAATAATTACATCGCGCGCAATTACCGCAACGGCAAGCCACACAGGAATAGAAGGAAAGCCACTGTGCGGCAAAGCCATAACTATGAATGATGCGGTTGTAAGCAGCTTATCGGCGAGCGGATCCAGAATGCGACCGAGCGCCGACTGCTGGTTGAATCTGCGCGCGATGTATCCGTCTGCGAAATCTGTAAGGCTTGCAATAAAGAATACTATCAGCGCGCGCCCGAACCCGCCCTCCTTTATCAAATATAAGAACGGAATCATCAAAAGGATTCTAAGAAACGTGAGAAGATTTGCAACGGTCCACACCTGTGAGCGACTAGCCGCAGCTTCGTTCCCGCTATTGTTTCTATTTGTTGCCATTATGTTGCAAGCGATTATAAGAAGCTCAACTCGGTCTTGCAACAGCAAGCCCTTTAATAACAACGCTATGGCGTGAACTGCGTTACTCTGCTCACTTTGATTTGTTGTGAAATCATTGCGCTGAATCTTGCGAAATGGTTGTAATCAAAGAAGATATATTGAGTTCACTGAGACTAGCGGTTATCATTTCAAAGTCGGAATGATTGTAATTGGCAAGCAACGATGTGCCCCGCTTGCAAGATAGATTCAGAACAAGGCTTATAGGGTAAAAAAAAGGATGATGCATTTGCACTCAAGATCTGTTCTTACAAAAAAGATGAGGGTTCTTTTCAGATTCAGCGGGATGGTTTTAATACTGGCAGCGGTCGTCCTGCTTCATGGACGAGCAACCGCCCCGGTTGCCGAAGCCGAAACCTTAAAGGTCACACAGCTCGAAGGATTGACCAGCGGCGACTCTGACATTGATAAATTAATACTCGATACAGGCGTCAGATACGGCATTGATCCAAAGCTGATCTTTTATGTCATTCGCCAGGAATCGAGATTCAAACCCCTTGCTACCTCGAACAAAAACGCGCAGGGCCTGATGCAACTCATACCCGCCACAGCCGAGCGCTTCCACGTCGAAGACATCAAAGACCCGGAGCAAAACATTGACGGCGGTGTGCGCTATCTCAGATGGCTGCTCAAGCGTTTCAACGGCGACGTGAATCTGGCTCTTGCTGGTTATAACGCGGGCGAAGGCGCTGTCGAAAAATGCGGCAACAAGGTTCCCGATTATAAAGAGACAAAAAATTACGTAGAGAAGATTACAAAGGCTTACGGCAAATCCTATCATCCGGTGCTTGAGCCTCAGCAGGCGCGCGCCACATTCTGAAAATCGAATAATTGAACTTAGAAAGCCGAGAGGTGATGCCCGCGTCATCTTTCGGCTTTTGCTTTTCACTCGACCATCCGGCCCTGAACCAGATTCTTCAGCAGCAAGTCTTCAAATGAAGTGTCTGTGGTGACAAGCGTGTAGCCGATGCCGTGCGAACGACAGAACATCTCAAGCGACGTTGTATAGTCCGAAAGCGCTGCTTTGTATGCCGTGACGATGCGTTCATTGGCCGTTATCTCGCGCGCATCGCCCGTCTCTGAATCGACCAGCAACAGATCGCCTCCGACTTCGGGGCGCATCTCTTCGGGCGAAAGCGTCTGTATCAGGTTCAGATCGAACCCTCTGTGCGCCAGCAGTTTCATCTCTGTGCGAAAATCCATCGGGTCTAAAAAATCAGAGATGATAAAAAGAATGCCCGATCTGAAGTTCGACTTCTGATATGCGCGAAGCGCGAAACTCAGACTGGTCAGCGCAACCGGTTTCTCTTCTTCAGTCTCTTGCGCTGCGCTCTCTTCATCCGACAGTCCGTCCAGAAATGATAAGACCGATAGCAGATGCCCTCGCCCTCTGAGGGCTTTCAAACGCGTTCGGATCACCGAATCGAATGCGGCGATGCTTATGCGGTCCAGACTGCTGACGGCGAGAAATGCGAGCGTAGCCGCAGCCCTGCGCGCGAAATCGAATTTCGTCTGAGGCTGGCCGAAATGCATCGAGCGGCTCTGATCCAACAGTATGTCTATTCTTACATCTTCTTCTTCGACGAATTGACGGAGCATCAATCGTTCAAGCCGCGCGTAGATGTTCCAGTCTACGTGGCGGAAATCATCGCCCGCTTCGTACTTTCTGAAATCTGCAAATTCCACGGAAGACCCTCGGCGAGTCGAGCGCCGCTCGCCACGCATCACTCCCGGAAAAGCGCGGCGAGCCTGTATTCTCAAACGCTCCAGTTTTTTCAGGAAGACGGGATCGAGAAGGCTGGTCTTTTTTTCGCTCATGACGCAGTCAGGCGCGGGATGATTCGACTTCGCGCGGCCTTGACGAATTGCGGTTGGCCGTCACCGCTTCTATCACATCGTCGAGTATCGAATCGGTGTTTACCCCGTCGGCCTCGCCCTCAAAATTCAGGATGATTCTGTGACGAAGCGAAGGTTTTGCGACGGCGATAATGTCGCTGGTGCTCACGTTATATCGCCCCGACAGCAACGCGCGAGCCTTTGCCGTCAGCACGATTGCCTGTGCGCCGCGCGGACTTGCGCCAAAGCGAACGTAACGGCGAACGCGATCAGGCACGCCTTCGCTCGCAGGATGAGTGGCTAGTAAAATGTCCGCAGCAACCTCTTCGACGTGAGGCGCGATGATGACTTCGCGCACAAGTTTTCGCATCTCTGCCAGATCAGCAGGAGAGATGATCGTCTCTGCGTGCGGCGTCTCTTCGATGGTGGTGCGCCGCAACACTTCGATCAAATCCGCGCGCGATGGATAGTTTATGAGCAGCTTGTAGATGAAGCGATCAAGCTGCGCTTCAGGCAATGGATATGTGCCTTCCATTTCGAGCGGATTCTGCGTTGCGAGGACAAAGAAGACGCCTTCGAGTTTGTAAGTGCTGCCGCCGACCGTGACCTGTCGCTCCTGCATGGCTTCAAGCAGCGCCGATTGAGTCTTGGGGGTTGCGCGGTTGATTTCATCCGCGAGCAGGAGGTTGGTGAAGACCGGGCCTTTCTGAAAGCGAAACATCTTTTCGCCGCCCTCGCCTTCGACAATTATGTTCGTGCCGACGATATCGGCAGGCATCAGGTCGGGCGTAAACTGCACTCGCGCGAAATCGAGCCCCATCGTTTCGCCAATGGTGCGAACCAGCAGAGTCTTTCCAAGTCCCGGCACGCCTTCGAGCAGAACGTGCCCGCCTGCCATCAGCGCGAACAGCGCGCCTTCGACGATCTCCTGCTGCCCGACGATGACGCGAGCGATCTCCGTCTTGAGCGCGTTGAACTTGCCGACGTAGCTTTCGACCTTCTTCTTTATGTCGCCTAGTGTTTGTGAATTATCCATAAGATAGAGGTTAGAGATCAGAGGTTAGAAGCCAGAAGTTTTATTACTAACATCTAACCTCTGATCTCTAACCTCTATTACTCACCAGGGCATCTTTAGTCTGACGATGTCCTTCATCTGTACGAGGTGGTTCAGGTCGTTACCTTTTATCTGCCTGTGAACCAACTGTTCGATATTCATAGGCCCGTCAGTCTCGTGCGTGCCGCCGCGAGACCAGGCTTCGGGCTGCGCGCTTTCAAGCGTCTTGACGGTTTCGCCGCGCAGCCATTTGAATTCGTCGAGCGCGTTTTGTGCGTCCTGATTGATATAATCGCTTTCTGCCGCGATGCGATCCTGATCAACGTTTGGCAGTAAAGGATTCTCCTCTGTGAGCATTTTGCGATAGCGCGCAAGGTAAGCCTCGCGCTCCATATCGCGCAGGTGGCACATGATCTCTTTTATTGACCACTTGTTCGGGATTGGCCGCCAGCGCAGCGTCTCCTCATCAAGATCTTTCAATAAATCCTCAAGCTCATTCGGCAACGATTTCAGATTACACAATATTCTGTCTTTGTCTCTCTGGTCCATTAACCTTCTCCTGTTTTAATTGTGGGCCGAGCGGCCCGAACTAATGTATCAGGGTTTTTTCGTCGCGTCAGGATTGATCGCGTCAAAATAACTGCGAACTACAGAGCGATAGCGTTGCGGGACCTGACTGCGCTCAACTGACCGCTCAGCTTCGCGGCGATATTGCGGATAAGCCGAAGAGTAGGGCGCTCGCGCCGCGCCTGCTCCCGCTTTCGATTTCAAGTAGAGGTAATCGCCGCCGTTTCCGCGTTGAGGGTTGCCGCTTAACTTCGTCTCTCGCCCCTGCCCTGTCCTTGCAATCGCGCCGTCTGTTCGCTCGGTCAGCCCGCCACTCATTCGCGTAAGCTCGCGCTCGCGCCGGGCGTCTGCGCTTCCGCTTCCGCCTTTTGCCGCTCCGTTGCCTGTAGGTTCGCCAGCTTGATTATTCGACTGCTCTCGGTTTTTTATTTCGCTGCGCTCTCGCTCTCGCCCACGGAATTGCTCGCCGATCTTGGCGAACCTCTGAGCCATCCCGGCGACCATCGCTTTGGCTTCCTGATTCTGCATAATCAGCCGCGCTGATGCTTCCAGTTCCTGTTTCAGTTTTTCCTGATTGCCCAGCGCGCGCGCAAACTGCTCCAACTGTTCGGGCGTGATCTGTTTTGCGAGCGCCTCTGCCGCTTGTTGAAGCTCTTTCGATTGAGCGAGCTTTACCAGATCGTGCGAAAGCAACTCCGCAGCCTGTTGCAGTCCTTTCAAATCTTCAGGCTTTAGCTGTCCGGCGCGAAGTTCGGCGGCCCGTTTCAACAACTCCTCGGACATCTTAGGCAAAGCCTTTGCCGTCTGCTCCGCCATAAAACCTGCCAGGCCGTTTGATGAATTCCTGTTAGAATCCGGCTTTTGCTCATTCTGATCGACAGATGGTTGACCGTCCGGCTTCTGATCGCCGGGAGTTGGCTGACCGGCAGGAGGCTGTTGATCAGCAGATGGCTTATTGTTGCCTGCCGTCGCATCTGTCCCTGAAACTGGCTTCTGGAGCCTGTTCTGGGGTTCAGCCTTTCCGTCCTGCGCTTTAGCTTGCGGGCCGCTGTCGGGTGATTGTTTTTGATTTGAAGCCTGTTGTGACTGGTCGGCCTTCCGGTTCGCGTTGGCTTCACCCTTTGCTATTGAATCGCTCTCGTTGTTTGTGTTCGCGTTTGCGCCTTTTGCCATCTGGCTATCCGACGATTTCGGCGTGACCTGCTGTTTTCTGTTTTTACCGCGTGCGATTTTTCGAGCAGCGTTAGCATTTGCGCTTGCGGCGTCATCTATTGGTTCTGCCGATTCATCGCTTGCTTCATTGCCCGCGCCAGTCTCGGCTTCTTTATTCTGCTGCTTTGGCATAGCTCGAAGCGCGGAACGCAATCTGCGCTGGGCTGTGTTGACTATCTCGTCTGCGCGAGTGCTTGCAAGCTCGCTGTGACGTTCGCGCACACGGTCTTCGAGCGCGCTCAATTTCTTTAACGCTTCTTCTCTCGTTTCAGGCGAGCGGCGAAATGCGCGGCCAAGTTCGACCTGTTCTCTGGCCAGCTTTGCCGTTTCGCTCTCTGCCGGTGCGGCCCTGGCTATCTCTTCGCCTGCCTGTTCCAGTTGTTCGCCTGCGCTCTGAATATTTTCGCGAGCTTCGGCAATCGCCGCCCCGCCCGGCAGCGAACGTTCAGGGATCATCAATGCTGTGACGAGCGCAGCAACCGCGACTAAACTGAGCGCATACCATTTATGAATGCGATATGGAACGATTGCAGCGGCGCGCTTATCTGTGACGCGCTCCGCCGCGTCATCAAGCAGGGCGAATTCGACATCGCGCCTCGGCCCGCCTTTTTCGACTATATCGTGCGCAGTAATGACGCGGTCTTCAAGCTCCAGCCTGTCGTCTATGAGAAATGCCGCTTCCTGTCTGGTAGCGCGAGTCCTGTACCAGTGCAAAGCTATTGCGCCAAGCTCAAGCGCAATTATTACAGAGAGAATCGCCCAGGAAATCGAGCCGCCCTCTTTCATTCTGGCAAACAACACGAACCCTGCGGCAAGGACGCAGCTGACGAGCGCGGCCAGCGCGACACGGTCCTGAACGGCCAGCAATCGCTTTCGCCTTACGACCTGCCGCTCGAACTCAGATAATTTCAACGCCGATTCACTCATATCCAGTTTCTGACCTTCTCTAATCTTCTGAGGCTCAAAAAGAGGCTCAACGCCGTCAGCAGTAAATAGAATATCACCTGGCACAGCCAGATAGGAACGTCGCGCAGCCATGCATTCGGTATCGGAGGCACGCCCGGTATCAGCGAAGCTATCGCGGCAAACGGATTCGTCCTCATCAATATATCGACCATGTTGAAAAAGCCTTTCGACGGGCTGCCGCTGAAGTTGCCCGCGAGCGCCGTAAAAAACATGGCGAGCGCGGGCAATGCCGCGACCAGAAAGATCACTGCGATCAGGCTAGTTAATTGTGCGAGCACGCCGCGCCGAATCAAGGTTGACCAGAAGAAACTGAGCGAGCAAAAGGTTATCCCGGCAACAAACATGATTAGATAGGCTTTAGCTATGTCGCCAAGATCGACGCCGCCGAGCGAATATGTGAGCGCGATGAGCGGAAGCGAGCCGAACAATGTCAGCATCAGATAAGAGAGCGCTGCGCCGACTTTGCCGAAGACTATAGTCGAAGGGCGCGCAAGCGACGCGATGAGCAGATCGAACGTCTGTTGTTCGCGCTCGGATGAAATTGCGCTTGCCGAAAAAGTAGGAGCTATCAGGCAGATCAGTGCCATCTGAACATAGATCAAAACCGGCGTCAGCACGCTTCCAGCCTGATTGACTAATGAGGTCGGAGCGTTTTTTGAAAGCACGAGAAAGATCAAGCCAAGTATAAGGCTCAGCGTCACAACGTAACCTGTCAAAACCAGAAACGCGCGTTTGCCGCGCATTCTGGTGCGCATCTCTTTAATCAGAACCGGATTGTATAGTTCCATACTCAACCATCACTTTCTCAGGCAACAACTCCGCGTGTGATCTTCAGGAATATATCTTCGAGATCGGCCTGGGTCCGCGTAAATCCGAGCAGGCGCACGCCACGGTTAACGAGGTATTCCAGCAGATCGTCAACTTCGTCAGGCTGCCCCGTGAACTCTGCGTGAATCGTTCGACCGTCGCTGGTGGTGTGCGTAACTTCGGGTCGTTCCGCAAGCGCGTCAAGCGCGAGCGCCGGGTCGCCTTTAACAACAATCTCTATAACGACGTTGCCCGCCAGCTTGGCCGTTATCTCGTCAATGCGGCCTGCCGCCAGCAGACGACCTGCTTCAATAATTCCGATTGAGGTGCAGAAATCTGCAAGCTCTGTCAGGATGTGCGAAGAGACGATGACGGTCTTACCCATCCTGCAAAGCTCGCGTATCAGTTCGCGGATTTCGATTCGCGCGTGCGGATCAAGCCCCGATGCGGGCTCGTCGAGCAGTAGCACCGCCGGATCATGCAACAGCGTTTTTGCCAGACAGAGCCGCTGCTTCATGCCGCGCGACAGGCTCATCACCTGCGCGTCGCGTTTGATCGTCAGGTCGGTCAGTTCTAAAACATCGTCTATGGCGCGCCTGCGTTGCGCAGGGTTCAGATGATAAAGCGCGGCGAAATAATCGAGATATTCCCACGCCAGCAAATCTTCGTAAACGCCAAAGCTGTCGGGCATATACCCGATGATGCGCCGCACCTCGCGAGGCTCTCGCACGATGTCGTAGCCGCCGACGCTCAGTGTCCCTTCGGACGGCAGCATCAAGGTCGCCAGCATTTTTATAGTCGTGGTCTTGCCCGCGCCGTTCGGGCCGATGAAGCCGAAGACTTCGCCGCGACCTATCTCCAGATTCAAATTATTGACAGCCGGAAAAGTCTTATAGAACTTCGAGACGTTCTCAAGCTTTATCATGCTTTCAGTCTGCGCGTTATCACTCATCTTGTCACTATCACACTTTCACAGGTGTATAACATAGAACGCTTTGCTGCGCCGCTTGAACGAGCCTTTGAATTCCATCTCGGTCGGGCTCGTCTCAATAAAGCCTATCAGCATGGGGTGCTCAAGTCGCTTCAGCGCATCCGTCATCATCTGCGTCTCAAAAAAGCCCTGCGTCAGGGCGCGATCACCGCCTACTTCGCGGTCGAGCAACTCCGCAAGGTCCTGAAATACATCGCTTTCGTCGTTGTCCGAGCCGAGCTCTGTCAAATACCAGCTATTGAATGATGAGACTGCCGGTGTGCTCAAAGTAATTGGCTGCTGGCCGTTCGCCGCAAGGTCGAAGAGATTCGATATGCCAGCCGCGCTCAGATAAACCGCCCTGGTTATCTGCGCATCACCGAGATTTTTGATAGTGAGGTTTTGCCCTGATCCGCTTGCCGACACTATCGGCGATTGATCCTCTCTTACAGAACGAATCTGAAACAGGCCCGCAGTCCACGTAGTCATCGGTACGCGCAACGTATAATCTTTTTGCCCTCGCTCGGATTCAATTGAACCTGATGCCGATGCGCTTGAGGATTGATTGCCGTTGTAAGCATCGTTCGCATATGTGTCTCGCCCGCCGAACGCAACCTGCTGAGTTCCTTTCGATGCGGGCATAATCAACAATCCGCTGTTGATGTTTGCGATCCCGTCGCTCTGGTGAAGATCGACCATTGAGACATCTGCGATCAGCGATCTGCTGCCGCGACTCATCTGCGCGACCGTCACGCTTACGAGCGTAAAGAGAATCACGACAGCCGGGATGGTCAACCACGCGAGATCCGTTTTGCGTTTCCATTTGAGCACAGCGTAATTCAGGGGGCCGACTGCGAGCACGTAAAAGAGCAGAAAGAAGATCACGTAATTCGGAGAAGGAGGACCTATCTCTGCGAGGCGATAAAGATAGCCTTGAACGCCCCATCGGCTCGATCTGCTCTGACCGCGACTGCCGAAAGTGATCCAGTTCGAGTGCCGGGGCTTCGTCTCTGCGGCAGGCAGCAGTAAATCCGACCATAAATCTTTCGCAGCAGACCAGCCGCGATAAGGATTGAGCTTCGGGTTGATTGCGATGAATCGTACTATACCGCTGCCATAATTCTTCTCTGCGACGATGGGCCTGTCGTCCGAACCCACAATTGCGCGCGCGCCATTTTTAACTCTCGCAGTCATTCCCACCAACTGCTCGCCCGACTCGAATGCGCCATAAACCTGAGTCAATTCCGTAAGTGGAAAAGAGGACGTAGAGGCTGCCGATTGCGCTTCGACCGGTAAAAGCTCGTCGAGCGCAGTCACGCGCATACCCGCGAAATCCGCGCCGCCTGTTACGACCAACAATCCGCCCGCAGCGACCCAATGCTTTATTGCGCGCGCCTGCTCTTCGGTCAACTGGTTCAGCGGCGCGTCGTTGATGACTATAGAATCCACAAGATCATAAGAGATGAAATCGCGCGGCAGGTCTTCGGGTTGAATGACCGATGGATGTGCCGTAAAGCTCTGCGGCCCGCCTCGACGCGAGCGATTGCCCTGCTGATTTGGGCCTTGCTGATTTGGGCCCGACTGATTTGGTCCCGGCTGAGGCGGCGGCCCCCCCTGAGGTTGATTCACGGCGGGTTGATTCACAGCAGGTTGATTCACAGGAGGTGCTGCGGCAACTTTCGGATTTGATCCCGGTTGAGTTTGAGCGTTGCTTATTCCGCCCTTCAACGGCTCGCGCTGAGGTTGTCTTGCAATAGGAGCCGAAGCGATGTTATTTAGTGCCGTCGCGTCCGTGTCAACGACTGCGATTTCAAGTTGATCGCTATAGCCGAAACTCCTTTGAACAGCGATTACAGTCTCTATTGCAACCCGGTCGCCCGAATAAAGGCGAACGATGGGGTTTTCGCCTGAGTTAAGAAAGGCTGCTATCTCGTGTAGCTGGTGCGAGCCTGTTGGCAATTGAATTTCTTTGACGTATTCGCGCACCTGCGGGGTCGGGTTTGGGTTCGATTCGCAATGAACGACGAGGCGGCCTGTGATGGGCGGACCCTGATTCGAGAGAGTGATTCGGAAAGGCACCCAGCTTCCATTCCAGTGATTGACTTCGAGCCTGCCGAATCCGGCCCTGACTGTGATCTCCAGATTTTCGTTGCGCGCAACTCCCGGCTCTACAGGCATTGCGTCCTGCGCCTTCACCGTGCGAAAGATGAAAGAGGTGGAGGCCGCAGCCAACACTGTTGCAAGCGTAAATACCAGGACTGCTGGCCTGAGCGCAAAACTTTGACGATTCCATTTCCGCATGACGGTTTAAAACTCCACTCGTTGAACCGGAAGTGAATAAATGATGGTTCAAAAAAAATCTGAACAACTTGTCGCTTTTTGGTGATGACTATACAACCAATCTCACATACGTTTCAATGAATTCAAAGTTCCGGACCAAATGATTGAGCACTGGCCACTGAACACATCAAGATGCTAGATTAACAGCGAAGGATGCCGCAAAGGGAGATTTTTCGATGAAGTTTTCAACTAAAGCCATACACGCAGGGCAGGAGCCTGACCCTCGGACGGGCGCAGTCAGCGTGCCTATCTATCAGACATCCACATACGCGCAGGAAGGAATCGGCAAGCACAAGGGCTTTGAATACGCGCGCACACAAAACCCGACAAGGCAGGCGCTGGAACAGAATCTGGCGGCGCTCGAAAACGGGCGGGGCTGTTTTGCATTCGCATCGGGGATGGCTGCGACCAATGCGGTGATGACGCTGCTCAAGGCGGGCGATCACGTCATAGTCAGCGATAACACCTACGGCGGGACGTTTCGGCTGTTCGATAAGGTGCTAAGAAAATACGGGCTGGAATTCAGCTATGTTGACGCGCGCGAGCCGCAGGCGGTCGAGGACGCCGCGCGGGCCGAGACTCGAATGGTCTTTATAGAAACGCCTACGAATCCCGTCATGTCGCTTGTAGACATTCAGGCCGTCTCCGAGATCACCAGACGCAGGGGCATTCGACTCGTGGTCGATAATACTTTCATGAGTCCGTACTTTCAGCGGCCTCTTGAGCTTGGAGCCGATATAGTAGTTCATTCGACTACGAAATATCTCAACGGCCATAGCGACAGCATCGGCGGCGCTGTGATCCTGAACGACGAAGAAGATATACAACAGCTCGGCTTTATTCAAAACGCAGCCGGAGCCATCATCTCGCCGATGGATTCGTGGCTCGTCATGCGCGGAACAAAGACTTTGGCCGTCAGAATGAGACAGCACGACGAGAACGGGCGGATAGTAGCGCAGTTTCTTTCGGAGCATCCGAAAGTTCAGAAGGTCTATTATCCGGGATTGAAATCTCATCCGCAGCACGAGCTTGCGCGCAGACAGATGTCCGGGTTCGGAGGCATGATCTCGTTTGAAACAGGCTCGCTTGAACGCGCAGGCCGCCTGCTTGAAAACGTGAAGGTCTGCACGCTCGGCGAATCGCTCGGCGGGGTCGAGACGCTCATTTCTCACCCTGCGACCATGACTCATGCATCCGTGCCCGAAGTCGAGCGGCAGAGGCTGGGCATAACGGACGGGCTTGTGCGCATATCGGTCGGCATCGAAGATGTGGAAGATATAATAGGCGATCTCGATCAGGCGCTCGGCACAATCGGATAGTATTTCGCGGCCAGTATCGAGCGGCCTTTAACTAGCGGGTCGCTGATTACTGGTTACGGCTGTTGCGATTCGTAAAAAAATCAATCATAATCACGGCCAACTTTAGGATTTGAATTACGGAAGATTTAATGGAAGGCTCGGTCACTCAAGCGTCCCATCGCGCTAGACCGTCGCTCGGTATATGTCGGAAGAAATTGCATTCAACATAGCAGTTTACGCAAAAACAGACGTTGGCATGGTACGGCCCGGCAACGAAGATAATTTTTTAGTACTGAATCTTTCGACTGCTGACACCTGGACCCCTGAAAAAACGGATGGCGATCCGGCGGCCAGCCTCACTACATTCACGCAGAGCTATTATGGTTCTCTCATAGCGGTGACAGATGGCATGGGCGGCGCGCTTGCGGGCGAGGTCGCAAGCCATCACTCGGTTCAATGCGTTCGAGATCGAATGCTTGAGCTACAGGCCAGCCCGACTTACTCGAAGATCCCATTTCACGAACGGCTGCGATTATCAATCGAGCTTGCCAATCTCTACATATATCAGATGAGCCTGAAGCGGGCCGAATGCGCTGGCATGGGTGCGACTTTCACAGCCGTCGGTTTATATCAAATGACAGCCTATTTCGGGCAGGTCGGCGACAGCCGCGCCTACGTCATTCGCCAGGGTCAGGTGCAGCAGATCACGCGCGACCAGTCGCTGGTCGGGCAACTGGTCGAAGCTGGTCACATCACGGAAGAAGAGGCCGAAAAACACACATATAAAAACGTCATACTTCAGGCCCTCGGCGCATCTCCCAACGTAAATGTCGTCGTTGACCGCCTTGCCCTGCGAGACCTCGACATCATCGTGCTTTGCAGCGACGGGTTATCAAACAAGATGCGACCCGACGAGATGATGAAGCTTATTGATAAATCGCATTCGCTGAAAGAAGCCTGCGAGTCTCTGATTGATCTGGCCAACAAGCGCGGCGGCGAAGATAACATAACGGTGCTGGTCGCGCAGGTCACAGGCGGCAGGCTTCAACCCCCTGAAATAAATTCAAGAGGAACAATCCCGCTCACTTCATCCGATCACTCGCAGGAGCGATGGGGGACTGAAACGCTTCCGCGCGATCCGGGCCTCCCATACGAAGTAGACCTTGATCTGCTCGATGATGAAGAAGAGACTATTCCCCCAACCAACAGGCTGGACGACGATAAAGAGATGACCCGGCCAACCGACAAACTCGGCAGCGAATAGCCATCCGGCTTTGTATCGTTAATGATTCGAGAACCGCTCATGCCCGCTTTCACTTACGCAAATTTTTTCTGTGATGAACATCGAGCGGCGTTCGCTTCCCTTTTGAGCTATACTTGATTCGATCTCAAATCGACTGATTTTGTGGACACTTCCATCTCCATACTAACGTGCTGAGAACACGAAGCATATTCTCTGCGAGGGACAATGCCCGGACATGACATTATTGTGATGGGAGCATCGGCTGGCGGTGTCGAAGTTCTCAGGGAAATCGTCAAAGGTCTGCCTGCCGATCTTTCTGCGGCTGTCTTTGTCGTCCTTCATCTTCCATCCGACGCTACGAGTTTGCTTCCGGATATACTTATAAGAGCCGGTCGGCTTCCGGCATCTCACCCTCAGGATGGTGAGACAATCGAGCCGGGCCGGATTTATGTAGCCCGGCCCGATTGCCATCTGTTAATAAATCGCGGGCAGGTGCGCCTCGCGCGCGGGCCAAAAGAGAACAGCGCGAGACCTGCGATTGATCCGCTGTTTCGCACGGCTGCGCGCTACTACTCGCGCCGCGTCATTGGAATAGTGCTTTCGGGCACACTCGATGACGGTACAGCCGGTCTGCTCGACATCAAATCGCGCGGCGGCATCGCGGTTGTTCAGGAGCCTGCCGATGCAATGTATTGTGGGATGCCGAGGAGCGCGCTTGAAAACGTCGAGATTGACCACTGTGTCCCTGCATCCGAGATGGCGGCTCTTTTGACGCGCCTTGTTAACGAGCCTGTGGAGTGGGAAGGAAGTGATACTGTGAGCGAGGACATGGAGAAAGAGATAGATGTTGCGGAATTCGATTTGGAATCCATGAAAGAAACCGACAGGCCGGGCATTCCGTCGCGTTATACCTGCCCCGAATGTCACGGCGTCCTGTTCGAGATAGACGAGAAAGGCTTGTTGAGATTTCGCTGCCGCGTGGGGCATGCTTACTCGTCAGAGACTTTATTGTCCGAGCAGTCAAAATCATTAGAGGCTGCGCTGTGGGCCGCCCTGCGCTCGCTCGAAGAAAATGTCACGCTGACCCGCAGGCTCGCCAGCCGCCTGCGTAATCGAGGCAGCGAGAGATCGGCAAAACGATTCGACCAGAAGGCAGAAGAGCTTGAGCAGCGTGTCGGGCTTATCAGGAATGTGTTAATAAATCAGCCGGTAACCGAGAGAACGGAATCCAGCGATGACGATTCGGCGGCAATCGAAAAGGTTTAGCAATAAGCCCGCAGCGCAACCTGTTTTCATGTAAAATGCGGCTGGCACCGGTTGTAATAATATGGCAATTGAGCAGGAGCAAATCGATATATCGAAGCCTTCTGTCGATGCATTCGAGATCGTAGCGATAGCGGCATCGGCAGGCGGGCTGAACGCGTTGAGCCACGTCTTATCGGCTCTGCCCAAAGGTTTTCCTGCGGCCATCGTCGTCGTGCAGCATCTCGACCCTCGACACAAAAGCCTGCTATCACACATCATGTCGCGTCGCACGCCGCTTTCAGTAAAAGAAGCGCAGGACACTGACAGTATAAGCAAGGGCACTGTGCTTATCGCGCCTCCCGACAAACATTTGCTGGTAAACGCGGACGGAACCATATCGCTTACGCAGACCCGGCTTGTGCATTTCGTGCGCCCCTCGGCAGACCTGTTGTTCGAGTCGGTCGCCGCCAGTTACGGGGAGAAAGCCATAGCCGTTGTGCTGACAGGTTCAGGCAGCGACGGCGCAACGGGAGTGAAAGCGATAAACAAAATGGGCGGCACGGTCATCGCTCAGGATGAAGCGACCTGCGAGTTTTTCGGTATGCCCGGAGCGGCCATTGCGACCGGCGTGGTGGATATCATCCTGCCGCTTGATGAGATAGCGCCAAAGATTGTAACTCTGGTAATGACAGGAGCCGCTAGATGAGCAACGCAGATAATGATGGCGAGTTTGAGGCGCTGGTGGACTATCTTAAACGCACTCGCGGGTTCGATTTCACAGCCTATAAACGTCCGAGCATCCAGCGTCGCATTCAAAAGCGCGTCACACAGGTCGGCGCTGACGGCTTTGCCAGTTATCTCGATTATCTCGAAGTCCATCCCGATGAATTTCTGCACCTGTTCAACACTGTGCTAATCAACGTCACATACTTTTTTCGCGATGATATTGCATGGGATTACTTGAAGAATGAGGTCATCTCGCGCATCGTTTCCGGCAAAATGTCGAACGACCCCCTGCGCGTCTGGAGTGCAGGATGCTCCACGGGTGAAGAAGCCTATACGATTGCGATGATACTGGAAGAAGCTCTTGGCGAAGAACAATTTCACGAGCGTGTGAAGATCTATGCGACAGATGCCGACGAAGAGGCGCTGATGCAGGCAAGAGCCGCAAGCTATACGTCCAAACAGGTTGAAGCGATTCCCGCTTTGTTTCTGGAGAAATATTTTGAGAGGTCGGATACCCGATACTTATTCCGCAAAGACCTGCGCAGAAACGTTATCTTTGGCCGCCACGATCTGATTCAGGACGCGCCCATATCGCGGATTGATCTGCTGATGTGCCGCAATACGTTGATGTATTTCAATGCCGACACACAGGCAAGGATTCTTTCTAATTTCCACTTTGCGCTCGACGACGCAGGTTATCTGTTTCTTGGCAAATCCGAGATGCTCCTGACACACAGTAATTTTTTCATCCCCGTCGATCTGAAGCGGCGCGTCTTTATAAAAACGCCGAGGGCCAACTACAAAGACCGTATGTTGATACTGGCTCAGACCGGCAACGACGAGGCAGCCGGGCAAGTTGCCAAGCAGGTCCGAATCCGCGAAGCCAGCTTCGACGCAGGGCCGCTTCCGCAGGTGGTAGTCGATGCGAACGGATTCATCATGCTGGCAAACCAGCAGGCGCGCGCGCTGTTCGGCATAACGCCGCGCGACATCGGGCGTCCGCTGCAAGACCTCCAAGTCTCTTACAGGCCGTCGGAGTTGCGCTCGCTGATCGAGCAGGCTTACGCCGAGCGCCGGGCGATCAACCGCAAAGAGGTTGAATGGGTGCTCGGCTCAGGCGACATTCGGCATCTTGAAATACAGGCGCTCCCGCTCGTCGCAAACAGCGGCACGTTTTCGGGCGTGAGCATCACATTCACGGATGTGACCCGTTATCGATTGCTGCAAGTCGAGCTTCAACGCTCAAGGCAGGAACTGGAGACTGCCTACGAAGAGCTTCAGTCAACGGTCGAAGAGCTTGAGACGACAAACGAAGAACTCCAGTCCACGAACGAAGAACTTGAGACGATGAACGAGGAGTTGCAATCAACCAACGAAGAACTCGAAACAATGAACGAGGAATTGCAATCAACCAACGAAGAACTCGAAACGATGAATGACCAGTTGCGCACCCGGACGGACGAATTAAATCAGGTGAACATCTTTCTGGAATCGATCCTGACGAGCGTGCGCGTTGGCGTCGTCGTCCTTGATAAAGACCAGATGGTGCAGATCTGGAATCGCAAAGCCGAAGACCTGTGGGGCATTCGCTTCGATGAGGTTAAAGGGCAGCACTTCCTGAACCTCGACATCAGCCTCAACGTGTCGCAATTGAAACAGCCTATCCGCGCCTGCCTTGCGGGTGAAACCAACGGTAATGAAATGGTTCAGGATACTATCAACCGTCGCGGCAAAAGGATTCTTTGCAAGGTAACGGTGGTCCCGCTTCAAAACAAGGCTGAAGGGCCTCAAGGCGCGATCCTGATGATGGAAGAAACCGAAGCCGCAAGCAACGATGGCCAGTGAGTAATCAGAATCAATCGGTTATACTTGCCTGTAGACACGAGCGAGCAAGCGACCGAATCAATTATTTTCAAACGATCATGTAGGGTTGCGGAGGTCACTGTGGATACAGACAGCTTCGCCAAGGAATTAAATAAAGTTCGTCA
Source organism: Blastocatellia bacterium (assembly GCA_963804815.1). GTDB lineage: Bacteria > Acidobacteriota > Blastocatellia > UBA7656 > UBA7656 > DATEKX01. The sequence goes on from CAWDRU010000002.1 coordinate 2,428,343, forward strand.
GCGCATAACCATTCTCGCAAAGCGCAATGAGGATTCCCCTCAGAGCCAGCAGGAAATAATCGATCAGGCGTTTGAGGAACTGCAAACTGCGCTCGAAGAGCTTCACGTAGCGGAGGAAGAACTCACGCAGCAGAACGAAGAGTTAATGCTGACTCGCATCAATCTGGAATCCGAACATCAGCGATACCAGGAACTGTTTGAATTTGCGCCCGACGGCTATCTGGTTACATCAATTGATGGGGTAATTCTGGAAGCGAACCGCACGGCGGCTGATATGCTTGCCGTCGCTCAGCGTTTCATTATCAGAAAACCTCTCATAAATTTTATTGCCGAGACAGAACGCAAAGATTTTCGCCTGCTCTTAAATCAGTTCGCTCAAAGCAATCAGAAATTCCCTCACAAAATAGAGCTTCGCATCCATCCGCGCGCCGGAAAACCGTTCGACGCAGGATTGACCATAGCGCCCATTCATAACGCCACGGGTAATGTCGAAGCAATGCGCTGGATGATGCGCGATATTACCGAGCGTAAACTGGCGGAAGAGAACATAATCCGATTAAACACAGAGCTTGAGCAGAAGGTGATCGACCGCACATCGCGACTTGAGTCCGCCAACAGATTGAAAGATGAGTTGCTTGTAAGCGAACAGGACGCGCGCCACGAAGCGGAAGCCGCCAATCGCAGCAAAGATGAATTTCTTGCGATGGTATCGCACGAGCTTCGCACGCCTCTGAATGCGATGATGGGATGGATTCACATACTGCGCACGCCATCAAGCAGTGAGCCGCACCGCACTCAGGCCCTTGATGTCATAGAAAGAAATGCGAAATCGCAATCGCAGATCATCGACGACATCCTTGAAGTGTCGCGCATCATCACAGGCAAGTTCAGATTGAACCGTCAACTGATCGACCTCGCTCCGGTCATTCACGCGGCGATAGATTCGGTGCGCCATATTGCGGAGTCGAAAAGAATAGAGATTCATTCAGATATCGAAGCTGACATAGAGCAGGTATCAGGCGACTCCACTCGCTTGCAGCAGGTTGTCTGGAATCTGATATCAAACGCCATAAAATTTACCCCGCAGGGCGGGCACATAGGGGTAAAACTTGAGCGCGCAGATAATGAAGCGCGAATCACTATCAGCGACACGGGCAAAGGAATTACATCAGAGTTCATGCCTTTTATCTTTGACCGATTTCGCCAGGCCGACGCCAGCACCACCAGACAATACAGCGGGCTGGGACTGGGACTGGCGATAGTCCGTCATCTGGTCGAAATGCACGGAGGCAGAGTCGAGGCAACGAGTGATGGCGAGAATAAAGGCTCTATTTTTACAGTCTATCTGCCTGTAACGATAAAAACGCAACAGTCGTTCGAGTACCCGATTGAATCAGTTGATGATGACTGGCCCACAATCAGCGTAAATCAACCTGACCTGTCAGGAATATGGATTGTAGAGATCGATGACGAAGCGGATGCGCGCGAACTGCTGGCAGTAGTGCTGGAACAATGGGGAGCCAGAGTCAGTTCCTCTGGCAGTTGTGATGAAGTTGTCAGGCTGATCGAAGGCGAATCGGATGGAGTCAGACCCGATGTTCTCATCGCAGACATAGCGATGCCCGGTCAGGATGGGTTCAGCTTGATACGCAAAATCAGGAGCCTTCCGCAGGACAAAGGCGGAGCTATTCCCGCCATCGCTTTGACGGCTTACGCGGGTGATGATGATCGGTCGAAAGTGTTATCGGCAGGCTTTCAGATGCATCTGGCAAAGCCTGTCAGTCTGGTTAAATTGGGCGCGGTCGTAAAAAGACTCGCAACGGGTAACGGTACCGTTTTCGACCCCAATCAGCCCTCTAGGGCTGATTGGGGTCGAAAATGGTTTTCCTGAAAGTCTTATTTGCTTTGACTCTCGCCCGGCTGCGCTGACCCATAATAGATGCGCTTGTAGGATAGAACCACGGGCAGATTCGATTGAGCTTTGACCGTCGGAGCCCCCGAAGGCCCGCCTGAATCGACTACGTAACCCGGATAAAACGGCGGCGATTGCCCGTTGTCATAGCGCGGGTCCCATTTGCCGTTATATCTGTATCCGTGCATCTCTCCATCATAGACGGCAAAGTTGTCGTAATTGGTCGCCTGCATTCCTCCGACTAAATTGAAATTTCCTCGATAAGGCATGCCGGGGAAATTGGGCAGATCCTGAGAATGTATGCGTCCGCCATAAGGTCTGCCGTTCGGACCAAGCACGGGATTGCCTTCCGCGTCCGAAAGCTCGAATGCCGCAATCGATGCATGAACAGTCAGATTGTCAGGCGCGCGGCCATTGGTAGGAATATCTATGATGCCGCCCGACGAAAATATGCCCAGCACGTTGTTTGCGTCCGGGTTGATCGCATTTCCCGCGCTGTCAACGACGGGCGTTTCGTAGGTCAGGTCGCCCGTCAGCGTTATGTTGCCGCCCGCAACAGGCCGCCTCGCATTTCCCGAAGGCGCGCCTCCTGCCGTAACCGTGATCGCAAAGTTTGAATCGATCGCGGGCACAGGCTGGTTTTGCCCGTTGCGACCGGGCCCGTGAAGCGCGCCAATGTCGCCGCGAATATAGAGCGATGCCGCCGAACGATTGCCCTTATCAACTATCGAGCGGTCTTTCGGAACGCCGCGAAGCGTGCGAGTCCCGTTGCCCGCATCTATCGTCGTTGTGTTGGCGTCAATATCAATCACAACCGTAGTGGAATGGTTACCCTGTGTGATCTTGATTATCTGGCGATTGCCCGATGGGTCCGCGCTCAACTGAACGTCAGTCACATCGCCCATGACGTAGATGCCGCTTCCCGAAAACGACTCGCCGTCAGAAGGCAGATAAACGCCGGGCGCAAGAGAGGGTGTGGTCGAGTCAGGCTCTTTCGACTCTGCAAGCGGTGTGTTCAGCGCATCGGCAGCTCGAAGCCCCGCGTGCAGTTCGCCATCGGTCGGAGCCCCGGCAGAAAGCGTGTATCCGCCGTCGAGCACAGCGCGTGCCTGATCGAATGCATTTCCGGTCGGAGGTATCGGGTCAACGCCGCGATCAAACCCTGCAAGGAATTTGGGCGCGACCAGCACGCCGTCAACAACATCCGAGTCCGCATCAACCGGCGGGGGCGGAGAGCCGCCGCCGTGACGGTAGTAACTGGCCGAGCGATAAGACTGGGAAACATATCCGTGAAAGACCGGCGCATCCGAGCCATCCGAGGGAGTCCAGAATCCGAACCGCTGATTCGTATGCACGCGACCGGAGAAGCGGTCTCCGGGACCGAGTCCCTGATAGATGAACGGCCCGTTTGGATTGTAGGGATCGAAGGTATCGTAAAAGAGCGCGAACTCTGCGAAAGTTCCGACGCGCAAACCTCCGCCGTCTGCTTTAACGAGCAACTTGAAATTGATGACCCCTTCTTCAACTAACGTCACAGCGCCGTTAAGACCGGAGATACCTTCGCCTACGGATTCGAGTTGATAAGTGACGGCGTAAGGCTCTACCTGTCCGAGTCGCGGGTAGAGCGGATTGATATATTTGACGCGCTGGCCCGCGTGCGCGGGGTTGTTATCGCTTGCCGAAAAAGGCACCTGAATATCTTTGATCTTGACCTTTGTGCCGTAAGCCGCAAGATTTGGGAAGTGCTCTTTCCTGTTCATCAGGGCTTCGGCAGAAACGGTGAAATTGCCAGGATTGAGCGTCGGCTCGCCCGGCGTCACAAGGGGCGGGTCGGGCAGAGACGAAAGCACGAACTTATCATCGCGAAGAAGGCGACGCATGTTGTTGATGCCCGCTTCCGCCGCATAGAAGCCGCTCGTCAGGTTCTTGAAATTCGAGGTGATGGCTTTGTCGGATATGGAGGTGAATGTTACAGCAAGGCCGAGCATCAACATCAAAGACATGATCAGCATTACGGCCACAAGCGTCATCCCACGCTCGTTGCTCAGCCGTCGCTCGGCGTCTCGCTCGCCAGATTCGATTTTTCCCTTGCGCGCTTCGGAATTGTTTCTCCCTCTCATGCGTCTCCCCTCCATCAAGGGACGAGGGATGAAGGATGAGGGATGAATAATGAATGAGCCATTTCTCTTTCCCTGTTCATCCTTCATCCTTCATCCTTCATCCTTCCATTTACGGTCTTGGGTTGAGTCGTTCGCCCAGTTTTGGAGCCCGGCCTATTCTCCGAGTTTCACGATTATATCCGCCGACACCTGAACTGCCTGATCCGTCGCCAACTCCGCCGCCGCCAGCGCCTGCTCCGCCCCTTGGGTTGCCGTCGGCATCAAAGCCGCGCGGGTTGCTTACGCCGTCAGGCCCGTCGCCGCCGGGATCGCCTCCAGTACCGCCGCCCGGACCGCCGCCTTCACCCGGCAAACCGGGCGAGCTTGTGCCGCCGCTTCCGGGCGAAGAGCCGTAGTTACCGCTGGGCGTAAGGCGCGGGCGCACCACGCTTGCAAGAGTGACGAGTCTTTCAGCCTGCTTGTCGCCGTCAATTTCGGTCCGCGCAGTCATCGTCACTTCGATTGCCTGAGTCTTGTACTGACTCGAAATATTCTGCTGTTTAACAAAAGCGCCGTCGGTTTCGCCCTCTTTTGTTTCCAGATACCGCAGTTGAAACGACACGATGTTGCGCGCGATGGTGATTGGCTGACCGTCGTTTATCGCGAGCGCGAGACTCGGATGATTCTTATCCGTCTTGCGATCAACGAAATATCGTTTGATCGTGCAGGGACGCATCGAAAAGCTTCCATTATCATAGATGCCTCCGAACGGGACTTCCGGCTCAACGCCCGGATGACTGACAGTATTGAACCCCATGCCAATCGCGCCGTCGGATGTAATCTTCACGCTTGTAGACTTGATAAAATCGAACTGTACGGAACCATCTGCCCGATAGCCGCTTACCAGAAACTCTTCGTGCGCGGCAATCGCGTTCGCTACATCAACAGGCTCGACGCGCATCGCGCCGTTGGGAACAATCTCGACATAGTGATCTGCGGTTGAGAAGCTTTTCTGCGAGGCGGGAATCAGCGGCAACGCTCCGGCAGGGACCTTTGTATCGGTCTCGCCAGAGACAATCGTTACTTCGTCGGTCGTGCCGTCCAGCCCGTTGGACGAATAGATCGAGCGGAATTTCGGGCCAAGCCCTAACCCGTTCTCTTTCGATTGTTGAATGTCGCGCGTGAGGAAATCCATCAGCAGTCGGGCGTTTTGATCCATCTCCGACACGCCCTGCTCGGAGCGAAATATCGCCTGGCTCTTGGAGAGCAGCAGCAGGACGGAACCTGCAATCATTGTGAAGACCACGAGTGCGATCATCATTTCAGCCAGCGAAAATCCCCGCTGACCGGCATCATAATTCGCTACTGCCTTTTGCCTTTTGCTTTCTGTCTTCATGCCTCTCTCCTTTCGCCCTGCTTATTGATTTGTCATCACCGTGTAGAGATCGACCAGTTCAGGCGTCTTGCCCACGGGCGCGTTTTCGCTCTTGACTCGAACGGCTATGGTCAATCGCCTGTCGGCGGGATTCTCTTCGCTGCTCGACATTACGACCCAGCGACGCGAATAAGTTACTCGACCAGCAGGAAACGGATTGTTGTTTGTGATCGTGCCATCGGGTCTGCGCGTCTCTGCCGTGCCGTTTGGATTGACGACCGTAACCGTCCCTTCAGGCTCGATATCGTCCCGGCCCGCAAGAATTATTTTGTCGTAATAGAAAGATCCGTCTCTGCCGGTCACGTCCTGTTCGAGATTGCCGACTATGTAGGCGTCGTCTGCGCCATGGCTGTTGGGATTGTTATTCATCCTCGAAGGATCGACCAGCCGCTGAAAAGTTATTGCGCCGATCTGTTCGAGTTTGTCCTGCGCGAATGTCGTGGCGGTCGTCATATTGCGCGAGCTTGCGTTTGTCTTCATCGCGACGGTGAACATGCCCGCGATGCTGACAAGTCCCACGACTGTAACAAACATCGCTATCACCGATTCGATGAGTGTAAAACCCGCATCAGTTTGAGAATTGATGTTTCGCTTTCGCGCTCTGAGCGATACGCTGGATTTGATTTGTAATATCATAGCTTTTTATTCTGCTCTGCTCTGTTTCTGATTCACTTATCGTACTTTGCCTCTGAAACGGTCACCTGTCCGGTCGGCGAAACAGTGACGAACAGGTAGTAGCCCCTTGGCCCGTTTACGCGAATAGCTAAACTCTCTTTCGGCATTGGCGTAACCACGCCGCGACCGTCGAAGGCAATCTGTTTGGGAGCATCAGATGCGATAAATACGCCGCTGGGCAACTGTGCAATCCCTTTCAACTGCGGCTCTGTTTTCCCCTCGTGGTCATATTGCTCGATACGAACCTCCGGCGTGTCCGTCACTGATATGCCAGCCCGTGTGTTGTTGGAAGTGGCCAGAAATCTCGCGCGTTGAAGCGCCGTGGCCACGTTTCTCCCGCCGACGCCGAGTTTGTACATCCGCATATAAGCCAGCGCCTGCGGCACAAGAAACGCCGAGGCTATCACGATGATTAGAAGCACAATCGCGATCTCGATAAGCGAAAAGCCGCGCTCTGATTTATTGTTCATTGGCTGTGGTCGAAACATATAGTTACAAAATATGGCAGATTATTACTCACACTTCGCGTTACCTGAAATTTGCGATAAAGAGATCAAATCATGCTCTATGGAGGGCTTTTATTATCAATTAAGGTGGATTGCCGTAGGGGTCATTCAAGCCAATTGATTCAAGTCACCTGCCAGTCAGGCAATCAGTATTCCTCTGGGAACTGACAACCGTCTTTTTTCATAGTACACTCAAAACGTGGACTCGAATTGAAGAGGCCGGATCTTTCAATCTTCCATCTTTGGAGCGGCACTTGGCTACGATCACGAATCCAGAAGAGCACACCTCGACCGATAATCTCGACCTGTTGCTGGTAGTTCTGCCGCCACCTATCCGCGACGCGCTCGCGCGCGCGGGCAATATCGAATCGCTTATCGAAGTAGTCCTGGACCTTGGCCGCCAGCCCGAAGCTCGTTATCCGGGCGAAGCTCACTATCTCAACGACTCTCTGGTTACGCGGGAAGACCTTCAATACGTCGAGAGCCGCGTCGGCCATTTCACACGTGACAATCGCGCGGGCATCGAGCGAACGCTTCATCGCATATCTGCAATGCGGAATCGCATAGGCGATATCGTCGGCCTGACCTGCCGCGTCGGGCGCGCGATTTACGGCACTGTCGATATAATTCGCGACATCGTCGAATCGGGCAAAAGCCTGTTGTTGATGGGAAAGCCCGGAGTCGGAAAGACGACGCTGCTGCGCGAAGCCGCCCGCGTGCTCGCCGACGATCTGGAGAAGCGCGTGATAGTCGTCGATACATCGAACGAGATAGCGGGCGATGGTGACGTGCCGCATCCGGGGATAGGCCGCGCGCGTCGCATGCAGGTTCCTGACCCTGAACACCAGCATCAGGTGATGATCGAAGCGGTCGAAAATCATATGCCTGAAGTGATCGTCATCGACGAGATAGGCACTGCGCAGGAGGCGCTTGCCGCGCGCACAATTGCCGAGCGCGGCGTCCAGCTTATCGCAACCGTGCACGGCAACACGCTCGAAAATCTGATGATCAACCCGACGCTGTCGGATTTAGTCGGCGGCATACAGCCCGTAACCCTGTCGGACGAAGAGGCGCGGCGGCGCGGGACTCAAAAGACTGTGCTTGAGCGCAAAGCCCCGCCTACGTTCGATGTGCTGATCGAGATTCAACAGATAGACAGGCTCGCCATTCACCACGACGTAGCAGACGCCGTAGATCAGATGCTCAGGGGGTTTCTGCCAACCACGGAAGTCCGCGAGCGCAAAGCGGGCGGCGAATTCACAATAACCCACCCCGAACAGGCTGAGGCAAAAACCTCTGCTTCCGCCTACGGCGCGGAGCCGGGAGAGTTCGCGCCGGGCAAAAAAGATAGAGCTGCGCAAGGAAGCAAACGAAAACTGCTGCGCATATATCCTTATGCGTTGAGCCGCGAGCGATTGGAGCGCGCAATCGAAGATCTGGGCGTGCCTGTCAAAATAACTTTCGATTTAAACGACGCCGATGTGTTGCTGACTCTCAAATCGCACGCCAAGCGCCAATCGCAGAAATTGCGCGAGGCGCGCGGGCGAAACGTCGAGGTACACGTAATCCGCAGCAACACTTTGACGCAGATGGAAAACTTCCTGCGCGAGGCGTTCGGCGCAAACACACGCCTGTTGAGCGAAGATGCGGGGATGCAGGAAGTAGAAGACGCGGTGATTGAAGTCGTCGAACAGCGACGCCCCGTCGAGCTATCGCCGCAGCCCCGCCACGTCCGCCGAATGCAGCACCTGTATATTGAGCGCAGCGGGTTACAATCGGAAAGCAAAGGACAGGAGCCTATGCGAAGGATTGTGATCTATCCGATATGATTGTGAGTTGAATTATTAAGTGCGTGAGTTTTTATCGGCGCTTCATTTGATAGGATTGAAAGCTTCCCAGTCATAGGTGATGCCGATTGTGAGACCCGTGCGCGGCGCGCGCTTTGACACGCCGAAAATCCCTGCGGCATTCCAGCGCAGCCCCAGCGCGCGTATCTGCGCTCCCACACGCGCTTCTGAAAAGTCTTCCGTGCCAACAGGCGCGTGCTTTCGAGTCGAATGAAAGCCGTTGACTTCGCCAACTACATTTACGCGGTCGTTTACCGTATAGATACCTGCGAGGCCGTACATCAGCACGTCGTTTTGAGTGAAGTTCGCAATCGGAGCTTCGAGTATCCCAAGCCCGATATTACCGAACACATTCAGCTTCTCATTCGCAAATCGCTTTCCAGCAGTAATAACTCCGTAAAAATTCGTTGTGTTGGTGCCGATGCCGCGAGCCTGATTCGAGTTTGCCAGCTGAAGCCCGAAGCGAAATCCCAGCGCAGGAGCAAGCCGGGTTTCGTTTCGCAGTTTCATCTTCATCCATAAAGTAACATCGCCCACATCATTCGTATCAGCGCTGTTTGCGCCAAGGCTCAAAGGGATGGCCGAAGGATCGCGCCCGTCAATCGAAAGGAAATTCTGGACCGTCCATTCCATCTGAAACTCGACGTTGGGCGCAAGCCCGAAACTCAGACGCGTGTCGGCGAGCTTTGTGAGATCGCCGCGCAGCCCGGAGAGCGGAAACTTGATGTCTTGCAGGAACTCGAAGTTCGATTCTATGCGAATCACGCCGGGTTTGATTATGTCTACGTCTTCCGTGATAAGGGGTCGCTGCTGCGCTGACGCGGCGAATGCGGTAATCAGGATGAAAAAAACGATTAGCAATGATCTGTCGAAAATCGAGGTCATCGGTTTTTCTCCGCGCGGCTCCATGTGCGGCGATTCTAGGTCCGGGCTGCCCATTTGTCAAACAGCTTGACACTGCCGTGATATCAGATAAAGTTATTGGGTCAAAAATCCCGTGGCAATTGCTGATATAATATGCCGCGCTCGATAAGCAGACAGGGTCGAGCGCTCCCCGGCATATGTCAGGTTGATTTTTACAAACCGCTGTGCCCCATGAAGAAATTTTATCGCTCTTGTAAGGAGATTTTGAAAGAGATGAGAGCAATTATATTCAAGACATCATTAGTGGCTTCCCTGCTGCTCGTCGTAGCATTGGTCGGAGCGTTGCCGACACGGTCTGACAACGGTTCACTGCGATCAGGAATTGTCAGTGAATCGCGCCCCGGCAAACGCGCAGGAAAGCAAAGGATGACGCCCTACACTTACCGCAGCCCGGGCGCGAAACACAAACTCGTAATTCCAGCAGAAGACCGGGAACTTGAGCAGGCATTGATCTCAACGCGCGAATCGAGAAAAGCGCGAAGGTATGGGGCCTACTCGATAATCGAAGTGAGCGACGAGGCGCTCGACACGCTTGATCGAAGTGTGCTTGAACGGGCAGAGCTTCGTGACGACTTAAATATCGTAATGCTCAGGCGAGGCCAGATCGACACGGCAGGGCCGGAGCCGCGAGTGAGCGAAGACCTGCGCCAGCAGTCGTCCTCGCCGCGCGCGCTTCACTTAGTCCAGTTTTTCGGCCCGCCAACGACCGATGCGATGAACATGCTGAAAGCGACAGGCGTCGAGGTCATATCCTACGTTCCCAACAATTCTTATCTGGTGTGGGCCACTCCGTCACAGCTTTCGCGCGTGCGCGCAATGCGTGCGCGCGCGGACGTGGTGCAGTGGGACGGCCCTTTTCATCCTGCTTACAAACTGGATTCGCGTTTAAAGCTCGATTCCATCGAGCAGGTTCCAACTTCAATCGAAATCATCGACACGCCTGCGGCGGCTCAAACCATCGAGCACATCAAATCGATTTCGCAAAAAGTTTTGATGAAAGAGTCAAAAGCTGCGGGCACTTTTCATATCAGGGTTCTCACCGAATCATTGAAGCTGAAAGAGATTGCTCGAATGCCTGACGTTTTGGCCATCGGGCCAGCGAGCGAGATGAAGCTGATGGACGAGCGCGCGGGTCAGATTGCAGCGGGCTTTCTCACGTCCGACACTGTCAACAGCATTCAGGTGAGCCATCCTACGGCTCCCGGCTATCTAAGCTTTCTGAACTCTTCCGGCTTCAACTCTGATTTCGATTTTGCGATTGATGTCGGTGACACGGGCTTCGATATCGGATCAGGAGACGCGGCAAGGATGCATTCTGATTTTACGAATGCCGCTGGCCAGTCGCGCGTCGCATATCTTAACGACTTCACAAACGACGCGGCGGCAATTCTGCATTTTAATGATCCATCCATTCTTCCCGCACATGACACAAACGGGCATGGCACCATAAATCTTTCCATCGCTGCCGGATTCAATCAGGGAACAGGAAGCGCCTTCACAGACTCGCTGGGCTTTAACTACGGGCTCGGTATCGCGCCTTTTGCGCGAGTGGGCGTATCGAAAATATTTTCTGACCCTGACTTAAGAGGCGATGTCAGTTTTACGGATACGCCATACCCGGAATTCATTGCGGCGGCATACAGAGGCGGGGCAAGAATATCGAGTCACAGTTGGGGGACTCCGTGCGATTCCGGATGCAATTATTATGATAACTCGTCGCTGATTTTCGACGCGCTTGTTCGCGACGCCGACCTTGACACTGCGGGCAATCAGAGCATGGTAATTGTATTCGCAGCGGGCAACGAGGGAGACATCAATGCTCCATCCGTCACCATACCCGGAACCGCAAAGAATGTAATCACTGTTGGAGCGAGCGAAAATGTTCGCGGCAGCGCGAGCGAAGGATGCGCGGGCCTGACGCTCGGCAATAATGCTCAGGACGTTGTTAATTTTTCGAGTTTCGGGCCGACCGACGACGGCAGATCAAAACCCGATCTTGTCGCGCCCGGCACAAACGTTCAGGGCGCAGCGACACAGGATAAATTCTATCTGTCAAATTCCGGAATTGGCGTATGCGCACGCTTCTTCCCGCTGGGGCAAACCCGTTACACATGGTCTACGGGTACGAGCCATTCGACGCCCGCAGTAGCAGGCGGCGCGGCGCTGGCTTACCAGTGGCTGCGAGCCCGGTTCGGATCAGATCCGAGCGCTGCGCTCGTCAAAGCATTTCTGCTCAACTCTACAAGTTATCTCAACGGCACCTTTGCAAGCGGCAATCTTCCGAGCGCGCATCAAGGCTGGGGGCTTATGGATTTGGGGCGGGCGTTCGAGGCTACGGACCGCATAATTTATGATCAGGCCGAGTCGCGCACATTTACGGAGAGCGGCGGAGCGCCTTTCGAGGTGACAGGCTTGATAACGGATTCTTCCAAAGAGTTCCGCGTTATGCTTGCGTACACGGATGCGCCGGGAAGCACTATCGCAAACGCGCCGTATGTGAATCAACTGAATCTCGAAGTGATCGTCGGCGGCGTCGCCTATCAGGGCAATGTCTTCAACGGCCAGTATTCGACTACGGGCGGTCAGGCGGATTTCCTGAACAATACACAAGGCGTGCGACTGCCGCCCGGAACCGTCGGGCCATTCGTGGTTCGCGTTCGGCCCACTGTAATCGCGGGTGATGGCGTGCCCAACTTCGGAGGCAATCTCGATCAGGATTTCGCGCTTGTCGTCTCAAACGGCAACGAGACGGCAGTGCCCGTGCTCACGGTCGATAATACTAACGATCTTGCAGCGGGCGTGACAGTTCTTCATCCGAACGGAACGAGCAATTCGTTTGTGCTGTTGGGTGAGAGAGCGAAGTTGACGGTGACCGTTACCAATAAATCGCTTACATCAGAGGCGACTATCACAGGCGCGACGCTTTCAATCACAGGAGGCACAGTGTCTGGCAACTCTTCATTCCCTGTGATCCCGCCCGGCCTGACAGGAAGCAACGCAACACCGTTCGAGTTGCAGATACCATCCGGCTTAAGATGCGGGCAGGTGCTCGTTCTTCAATTGCAGGTTGATACGACTATCGGGACATTCAAACTCCCGGTGCGCGTTCAGGTTGGTCGCTCGATTTCACCGGTCCCGGATGGCCCGATTATTGTCGATGATGTTGACGGCGGGCGAGTGAAATGGAAAAAGAAGAAAGGGTTCGATGTCGCACAGAATGTCGGGCGAAGCGGCGTGCGGTCTTTCCATGCCGTTGATCCCGGCACAGATGATAATGACAACAACCAGTTATCAAAACTGGAGATGAAAAAAGGCGTCACCATTCCTCAGAATGCCGGGCACGTGCGGTTGTCGTTTTATCATATCTTCAATTTCGAGCCGGGCTTTGACGGCGGCGTGCTTGAAATATCGGCTGACGGCGGCGATTGGGAAGATCTGGGGTCGCGCGTCATCACTGGCGGATACGATGGCAGAGTCGTTGAACTTACAAACAACCCGCTTAATGATCGCTTCGCCTGGACCTCGCGCGGTAAACCGGGCGTGTTCAGTCAGGTAGTTGTCAACCTTGATGACTTCGCGGGCAAAAAGATCAAGCTGCGCTTCCTGGCAGGTTTCGACAACTCAGTAGGCATACTGGACGGATACACGGGCTGGTTCATAGATGATATTCAGATCACAGCCAATCTGTTCGCGTGCGGGGCCGCGCAGTCAGGCACAGAGCCGGAAACCGTAACCCCCCTGAACGAACCCGTACGCAGACAGGTGAAGGGGAGACTTAATCCAGGAGTTGAGTAATGCTCTTACTCGGAATGGACGGCGGATGAATTCATCCGCTGTCCATTCCGGTGTTTTTCTGATTGAACAGCTTCCATTATTCTCAGTATTCATAACTAGAGACACGGGCATGCTTTTGTGATAACATCCGGAACTGAGACAGTACAAAAGCCGGTTGCGCATAAATCGGGGCCCTCGAAAACTGTTACTCTTCTCAGCACACAGCCCCTGAAAAAGTTTTTTAATGGCAGTAGATTTCCATATCAGCTATTACACTCAAGCTTGCTAATGGATGGAAGAATCAGCTAGACTTCGGCCCAACAAGTAAGGCTATTGACAGCAAAAGCCAAGCCCAACCAATCGTATGTGCTGGCCGAGCCAGAGGGAGAAAGAGATGGGAAGTAGAATCCTACTCGCTGATGACAGTATTACAATTCAGAAGGTTGTTAACCTGACTTTCGCCGATGAAGGCATCGAAGTCGTTGCCGTAAGCAACGGAGACACGGCGCAGCGACGGCTCGCAGAGGTGAATCCCGACCTTGTTCTCGCAGACATTTTCATGCCCGGAAAGAACGGCTACGAGCTCTGCGAATTCATAAAGAAAAGCGCGCAATTTTCTAAAGTGCCGGTCGTGCTGCTAATCGGCGCATTCGAGCCGTTTAATGAGGCCGAGGCGCGGCGCGTTCATGCAGATGCGCACCTTACCAAGCCTTTTGAATCGCGCACGCTCGTCGAGACAGTTCGCAAACTGATAAACGTCAGCGGTCATCCGCGCACAGGCCCAATCGCGCAGGCTCCGGCTCCCGAAGTGAAAAAGGAAGAGCCGCGTCAGTCTTTCACGACGAAAAACATGGAGGCGCTTGGCCCTGAAGACTTTGCGCAGGCAACCGTGGCTCAGCCATCGGCAATGAGCCTGGAGGCGTTAAATGATGCCGCGCCGCTCGATTTCGATTACACCCCGGCGGATGACTCTGTCAGCGTGACAACGGATGCGCAATCAACACCCGGCGATCATTCTTTTAACAGTTCATCGGGTTGGAGCAGACGGACAGATGACCTCTCTTTTTCAACCGACCCCGCGCCGTTTCAAAGTTTCGGTCTAAACGATTTGAATGTTGAAGCAAGCGATCTCTCCGCGCCGATTTCGGTTGCTGTTGAAGACCACCCGCCCAATTTTTCGCTGAACTCGCAGGTTATGGAAACGCCTGTAAGCTTCAACGAGGCCGAGCAGGTGGAACTCGATTACAGCAAGTCCGATAACCGCGCCGATTACGAAATCATCGGTTTCGACGTAGACGCGAGCGATCCGTTTGACGTAGATGCAAGCGGTTTGCAGGACGAGGGAGACGGTCAGGCACAAACGGCTCAACCGCAAAGCTTTGATACGCAGCGGCTCGATATGTCGTTGAACATTTCCACGGGTGATACCGCTGTAGATACTAATCCGCTGGAGATGCCCGTGTCCGCAAGCGATGACTCTTTCAGCTTTGGCGAACAGGCAGGCGATTCTGCTGATCCGGCATCACTGCTCGCCGTTGATGAACCGCTTGGGGACGTGCTGATGGATGAAACCGTCCGCGAAGGCTTTCCATCTGCAAATTCCGAACAACCACTCGACCAGTCGCTAACAGGTGAAGCCTTCGGCATAGATCTGATACCGCAGGCGTCTATGCCTGACGCGCAATCGGAGACTCCCGCGACCGTATCATCCGATGTCGCATTTACGATGATTGAATCCGAGAACGCGCACGATCAGGCAACGCCTATCGAGCTGTCGAATGAATTCACAGGAGTCGATTCAGTTGAAGTTGTGAGCGCGTCTGTAGAAGAAACCCCTCAAACGGAGTTGAAAAGCGAGCCTGTCTCCGAATTCAATTATGAAAGCGCCGAGCAGGCCAACCCGGTAGCCAGTCAGTCCGTAGCCGAACACAATGGCCAGGAATCTACAGTTCACGATACCGATTTCGCCTCGTACTCGACGTGGCCGAGTGAAGAGACCGAGTCCGCGCCGATAGATATCGAAGCCACGACTGTCGAGGAATCAGCAGCGGCAGATGTTAAAGACGAGGTCAGCGAGCCTGAAAGAGGATTCGAGTTCACGCCTGCTCGAAGCGAGGCATCACAAACAAGCCCGGAGCCTGTCGAATTTGTCGCGCCGGTTTCCGAAGAACCTCAGGCACAAACAGCTTCGGTTGCGCCTGACACAGTTGAGATTTCGCCCGCTTTGATTGACGAGATAGTTCGCCGCGTCGTCGCCCGGATGAGCGATTCGGTCGTCCGCGAGATCGCATGGGACGTTGTTCCGGATTGCGTCGAGCGCGTTATCAAAGATATGACCCGACAGGAACTGTCGAAACGCTGACATACTCACCGGTATACACAAACAGCATCGCAAAAGGGATAGAGAGGTTGACCATAGCCTCTCTATCCCTTTTAATTATGGTCAGGCGAAAGGCGATTTTTTCTTATGACCGACATTCCGAAAGCATACGAGCCGCACAGCGTTGAAAAGAGGTGGTATCCATTCTGGGAGTCGCGCGGGTATTTCAAACCTCAGGGCGAAGGCAGCAATTATACGATAACGATACCTCCGCCTAACGTTACAGGCTCGCTTCACATTGGCCACGCGCTTTGCTACACAATTCAGGACACCCTGATCAGGTGGAAGCGAATGCAGGGCTACAGAACGCTATGCGTGCCGGGCACGGATCACGCTGGCATAGGAACGCAGAACGTTGTCGAAAGACAGATTCGCAAAGAAGGCTTGTCACGTCACGATCTGGGACGGGGAAAGTTTTTGGAGCGCACCTGGGAATGGGTTCGCGAATACGGCGGCAAAATCCTCTTTCAGATGAAAGAGATGGGCTGCTCGTATGATTGGGACCGCACGCGCTTCACGATGGACGAAGCCTACGTCGCGGCAGTGATGGAATGCTTTGTGCGCTGGTGGGAAGATGGACTGATCTATCGCGGCAAGCGAGTGATTAACTGGTGCCCTCGATGTTCGACCGCAATCTCTGACATAGAGGTCGAACACGAAGACCGGCCCGGAAAACTCTATCACCTGCGTTATCCGTTCAAGGACGGGTCTGGATATATCGTCGTTGCGACGACCCGGCCCGAAACTATGCTCGGCGACACAGCCGTTGCGGTGAACCCGACCGACGAACGATACAAAGACAAGGTTGGACAGACGCTAATCCTGCCGCTCGTGGGCCGCGAGATTCCGCTTATCGCGGATGAATACGCGAAGGCTGAATTCGGAAGCGGCGCGGTGAAGATAACTCCCGCGCACGACATCAACGACTTTGAAGTCGGGATGCGCCATAATCTGGAAAAAGTGATAGTCCTGGACGAGCAGGCGCGGATGAACGCCGAAGCAGGCCCGGCTTACGAGGGGCTTGACCGGTTCGAGGCGCGCGAGCGTGTGCTGGCCGATCTCGAAGCGCAGGGGCTTGTCGAAAAGATTGAAGACTACACCTTGCCGACTGCTATGTGCGAACGCTGCCACACGATCATCGAGCCTCTGCTTTCCGAGCAATGGTTCGTGCGAATGAAAGAGCTTGCGCAACCTGCAATTGATGTTGTGAAAGAGGGGCGCGTGAAGTTCGTGCCTGAGCGTTATGAGAGCACTTACCTCAACTGGATGGAGAACATCCGCGACTGGACCATCTCCCGCCAGTTGTGGTGGGGCCATCGCATACCCGTATGGACGACCGAAGACGGCCAGTACATCGTCGCTCGCACAGAAGAAGAAGCGAAGCAGAAAGCCGGTGGCCGACATATCACGCAGGATGAAGATGTGCTCGACACGTGGTTCTCTTCGGCGCTCTGGCCTCAGGCAGTCCTCGGCTGGCCTGAGCAGACAGAAGATTTGAAGAGACATTACCCGACCTCTGTGCTGACCACAGCGCGCGAAATCATCTACCTGTGGGTGTCGCGGATGATAATGACAGGGATGTATTTCGTGGGCGACATTCCCTTCTCCGATGTTTACATTTACGCGACTGTGCTCGACGTGCAGGGCCGACGCATGAGCAAGAATCTGGGCAACGGTGTTGACCCTCTCGAATTGACTGGGATGTATGGAACGGACGCTCTGCGATTTTCTCTGCTTGTGCGCGCAGCAAAAGGTCAGGACATTAAATTTGCGGCAATCGAAGAAGGCCGTCAAAGACAGGTGGAAGAGGCGCGTAATTTCGCCAACAAGATATGGAACGCCGCAAGGTTTGTAATGATGAACCTGGGCGACCAGTCAACAGTCGAAGCGCGATGGGTTCCATCAGACGCGCTCGCGGACCGCTGGATACTTGCAGAGCTGAATACGACGATTCAACAGGTGACCGAGGCGCTCGAAGAATACAGGTTGAACGAAGTGGCGCAGACTCTTTACCACTTCTTCTGGAATGAATTCTGCGACTGGTACATCGAGTTCACCAAGACTCTGCTTTTATCGAAAGAAGAGACGGACGAGGTCCGCGCCGCGCGTAATCGAATCGCGTACGTTCTGGAAACCAGTCTGAGATTGCTTCATCCGCTGATGCCGTTCATCACAGAAGAGCTATGGCAGCAACTGCCGCACGAAGGCGAGTCGATAATGGTCGCGCGCTGGCCCGAAGCAGAAGCGGGTCGCGAAGATCAGCGCGCACGCGCCGAGATGGAAACCCTTATCGCTGTGATAACGAAAGTGCGAAACATACGATCTGAAATGAACATCCCTGTGAAAAGTCTTGTAAAGCTGCACATCGGCACGGCTGATAAACCGGTGCGCGCGCTCATTTCAGCCAACGCAGATCAGATCAAACGGCTGGCGCGCGTCGAAGAAATACATATCTCAGACACGCTGCCGCCGCTTGAAGAAGCCGCCCGCGACATCGTATCGGGGATTGAAATAGGGGTGCCGCTCGGCGGGTTGATCGATACAAAAAAAGAGCAGGAGCGAATCACTAAAGAGATAACGCGCAAAGAGAATGAAGCGGGCGGTCTGCATTCGAGGCTCGGCAACGCGTCTTTCGTTGAACGCGCGCCGAGCGAAGTCGTCGAGCAGGCCCGCGCGCGACTGGCTGAATTATTGAATGAAATAGAGAAACTTAAAACCACATTCGCCGCGCTCGGCGGGGATTAAAAACACAAAGATGGAACTCGAAGCCGGAATAATCTACGCCTACGCAGCAGACTTCCTGAAAGAAGACCTGGGGCGCGGCGACATCACCACTCAAGCGACAGTGCGCGGCGGGCAGCGTGCGCGCGGGCGTTTCCTTGCAAAGCAGGATTTTATACTCTGCGGATTAGAGATAGCCGAAGCCGTTTTCGGCTCGCTCGACACACAGATTCAACTCGAATCCCGCGTCTACGACGGCGAAGCGATAAGCAAGGGCACGGAGTTCGCCAGCATCGAAGGGCCTGCCAGTGTTCTGCTCACAGGCGAGCGAACCGCGCTCAATCTGTTGCAGCGGCTGTCGGGAGTTGCGACACTGACCAGAAAGTTCGTTGATGCGATAAAAGGCACGAACGCGAAGGTCGTTGACACAAGAAAGACTACGCCGGGGCTGCGGATGCTCGAAAAATACGCGGTCTCGATTGGCGGCGGCCACAATCATCGCTTCGGACTCGATGACGGCGTGCTGATAAAAGATAATCATATCGCGCTCGCAGGCGGACTGCGTCGCGCTGTCGAACTGGCTCGCAGCGTTGTGCCTCATCTGATGAAGATTGAGGTAGAGGTGGCCAATCAATCGCAACTCAAAGACGCGATAGCGGCGCACGCAGATATCATCATGCTCGACAACATGAGCTTTGACGAAATACGCAAGTCCGTTCAGGTTATAAGAGAGCAAGCCCCCGATGTGATCATAGAGGCGTCCGGCGGTGTGAACCTCGAAACGGTGCGCCAGTTTGCGGAATGCGATGTTGACCTGATTTCAGTCGGGGCCATGACGCATTCGGCAACCGCTGTTGACATCAGCCTGAAGATGACGCTCATTTAAGTATCCGGTTTCTTTAACCGGGAACCAGCGACCAGAAACCTATATGACCAATACCGTCAGCCACAAGCGACTGAGATACGACCGCGTAGAAGTATACGAGTTATCCGGGGAGGAGTGCCGGGTAAAAGTATTTATCGCGCTCGGCGACCAGATCATCGAGAAGTATGCGATTAACCGTAACGACGCCATAGGTCGGCTGAAAGCGGCTGCTGTAGCCACTTTGAAGGCGATAGAGGAATCGGTCGATTACCGTTTTACTGCTGCCTTAGCCGATCTCGATCACGTCAACGCGCTCGGAAAAGATTTGATCGCAGTTCTTGTAGACGTAGTGTTTGAAAGCAAAGAAGTGCAGGTATTCGGCAGCTGTCAGATCGCGGGCAGCGAGCTTGACGCAGCGGTCAAGTCCGCGCTCAACGCCACCAACCGTTTTTTCGAGCTTGCGATGCGAGCTTAGAAACTTGAGAGCTTAGAAACTTTCGACCCACCCTCAGCCATATGAACAGGCTTGGATCAACTGTGTTGCGGTTTGAAAGCCTGCCCTCGACGAATGACCTCGCGCGGGAGATGGCTCTATCTGGCGAGAGCGAAGGACTGGCTGTACTTGCGCGCCAGCAGACAGCGGGGCGCGGGAGGCAGGGGCGTTCGTGGTCTTCACCACCGGGCGAAGGGCTTTACGTCTCCATCCTGCTCAGACCCGATATCAAACCTGCGGACTCGCCCGTGATAACACTTGCCGCAGCAGTCGCGGTCGCGGAAACAATTGAGCAGGATTATCGAATCACACCCGACATCAAATGGCCAAACGATGTGCTGGCGCGCGGGCGCAAAATCTGCGGCATACTAGTCGAATCGGCCATCGAAGCAAACAGATTGCTATATGCAGTGATGGGCATAGGCGTAAACCTCGGCCAGAGGGATTTCCCCGAAGAGCTAAAAGAGACGGCGACATCCCTGATTATCGAAAGCGGGCAATCAGTCACGCCGGATGATTTCCTGAAGCTATTGCTTGACAGGCTGGAATACTGGTACAGGCGGGCGGCGACACAACCTTCTGATGTAATCGCTCGATGGGAGGCAATGTCATCCTACGCTCACAACTGTACAGTGCGCGTTGAGTCTCCCGATTCGGTCATCGAAGGCACAACGCGAGGGCTTACGGCCAGGGGGGCGCTCGTCGTCGAGATGCAAAGCGGCGAGAGACGCGAAATCGTATCGGGTGAAGTGAAATTAAGGAAAGGATCGCAGATGTCAGATGTCAGAGGCTAGAGGTCAGTTAATTTGAACTCTCAAATTACCAGCCTCTGACATCTAATCTCTAAGCTTTATGCTACTTGTTCTTGACGTAGGCAATTCAAACACGACGCTCGGAGTCTATGAGGGCCTTGATTTGAAGCATAGCTGGCGGCTCACAAGCGAGCGACATCGCACGGTTGATGAGTACGGAATAATGTGCCGGTCGCTGCTGCATCTGGCGGGTCTTGAGTCTGATGCCATCACAGACATAGCCGTCTGCTCGGTCGTGCCGATGCTCGACTTCACATTGTACAAGATGGCGGAAGTATACTTCGGGCTGAAGCCGTTGTTCATCACAAGCGACAATGCCGGAATGGCTGTGCTTTATGACGACCCGCGCGAGGTCGGCGCGGACCGCGTGGTCAATGCCGTCGCGGCGTTCGAGAAATATGGCGGCCCGTGCATCGTTGTAGATTTCGGCACGGCCACGACCTTCGATGCCATCTCGAAGGCGGGCCAGTATATGGGCGGAATAATCTACCCCGGAATTCAAATCTCTGCCGACGCCTTGTTTCAACGCGCGGCAAGGTTGAGAAACACGGATATTCGCCGCCCGGAAAAACTGATCGGCACTACTCCCGCGATGAGCGTCCAATCGGGGCTGTACTATGGCAACATCGCGCTGGTTGACGGAGTGCTGGAAAGGTTGATTTACGAGTTGGGAGAAGGCACACGAGTCATCGCAACGGGCGGGCTGGCCCCGTTGATCAGCCGAGGCTCGCGATTGATTGAAGCCATCGAGCCAAACATTACGCTTGAAGGAATCAGGATGGTTTATGAGCGCAACGCGAAGATCGGGGATGTCTGATTATTGAGATGCGGAACAATCAATATTCTGCGAACTCTTTCGGCGGATCCATCACATAATCGAAGCTCAGCCAGATGCTTCGCGCGTGGCGATAAAATGCGAGCGGAAGCATTATAGCCATAATGAACAAAACGGCGTAGACGGTCGGGGTAATTACAGGCAGAAGCAACACAGAGAGCAGGTATGCAGAGAAAATCAGCGACTCTGTAGCGATGACGTTGACGTAAATCGCGCCGATGAAATAGCCCTGCTCGCGCGCAAAGACCATATGGCAGCAGGGGCACTGGGCGTTCATCTTCACGAAGGATTGATAGAGCCGACCCACGCCGCAGGCAGGGCAACGGAGCTTCAAACCGCGAAGCATTATTCGTCTGGTTCTGGCTATATCCATCCTTTAATATCATATCCGGCATTATTCGAGAATCCAAATTGATGATTGCTCCGCGTTCGCAAATGGCCCGTCATTCTGTTAATTTTTATCCTGTTATCGATGACGAAACTGATTATTCAAATACCATGTTACAACGAAGAGGCAACGCTGCCCGTGACGCTTGCCGCGCTGCCGCGCGAACTTACAGGCGTCGAGGTGGTCGAGTGGCTCATCATCGACGATGGAAGCACGGACCGCACGGTCGAAGTGGCCCGCCAGTTCGGCGTTGACCACATAGTCAGCTTCCCTCACAATCAGGGGCTTGCAAAAGCGTTCATCGCGGGGCTTGAAGCATCCCTGCGCGCAGGGGCTGACATTATCGTCAACACGGACGGGGATAATCAATACTGCGCTGACGATATTCCAAACCTGATCGAGCCGATACTTGCGGGCAGGGCCGAAATCGTAATTGGCGCTCGGCCCATAAGCGAGATCGCGCACTTTTCACCCACGAAAAAGCTGCTTCAAAAGATCGGCAGTCGCGTTGTCAGAATGGCGAGCAATACGGACGTGGAAGATGCGCCGAGCGGCTTTCGCGCAATCAGCCGGGATGCCGCGCTTCGGCTCAACGTGTTCAACGAGTACACCTATACGCTTGAAACAATTATTCAGGCGGGGCAGAACGGGCTTGCAATCACTTCGGTCCCCGTAAGGACTAATGAAGACCTTCGTCCTTCGCGGTTGATAAAAGGGATTCCGTCTTATCTGAAGCAATCCCTGCTTACGATTCTGCGGATCTTCATGACGTACAAGCCGCTGCGGTTCTTTATGATAACTGGCAGCGTCCCGTTCACATTCGGAGCGCTGATAGGCGTGCGCTGGCTCGTGCTCTACCTTAGCGGCACGCCGCGAACGCATGTTCCCAGTCTGATTCTTGCATCTATTTTAATTTTGATAGGCGTTCAATTATGGATATTCGGGCTGGTCGCCGATCTGTTGAGCGTGAATCGCAAGATGCTCGAAGACATTCAACTGCGCATCCGACGCACGGAATTCGACGCTCAAAAAAACAAACAGTTTTCATCCGCCAGCTATTCGACAAAAGAGTGATATTTTTAGACACAATTGACTCTGCTGAATTGTAATATGATAATTAGCTCTATCAGGAGCCTATCATGTCAGACGCAGTATTAAACAAAGAGACCACGTGCGAGCCCGATGCGATAGAAGACTTTTCTAATACGGATATTTCCGGCAACGCATGGGACGTGCTTGAATCGCTCATCGGTAAAGTAGAAGGGCCGGAAGATTGGTCTGAGCAGCATGACCATTATCTTTACGGCACACCGAAACACTAATGCCTGTTTCTCGATTCTTTCTCGATACTGGCTATGTGATCGCACTGCTCAATCCTAGAGACCTGCACCATCAAAAAGCTAAAGCCTTATACCCACAGGTTCGTAATGCCTTAGAAGTATGGACAACCGAGGCTGTCTTGATAGAGATCGGTAACGGTCTATCCATCAATCGCAGAAAAGAAGCAACGGCATTCATCAGCCAATGCTATAGCACTCCTAATATATTTGTGGCAAATGTAAGCACAGAACTTTTACTAAAAGCTGTAGAATTATATTCGTCTCGCCAGGATAAGACATGGGGCCTGACTGACTGCATATCCTTCATCGTCATGCTTGGGCATAATCTCACAGATGCGCTCACACCCGACAGTCACTTTGAACAGGCTGGCTTTCGTGCATTGCTGAGATAGATGCGGTCGTTGAGACTCTTAACCAAACTCTTCTGTCGCTGTAACTTTTGCAACCGCGCGGCATAACAAACGATTCAACTGGAGCGACAGTAATAAAATTACCCTGTAAAAATCAAGCATCCTCGGCATTGACAACTGGACACTACGCGCTTGTTTCCTTGAAAATGCTTGGCGATGACCAGACAGCTCTTTGCGCGCGAGGCGCTGGCCCAGATTCCCAAGCTTCTGACATTGCTCGACCGCAATCCGCACAGCCCGACCTACGGGTGCTTTGACAGAAATTTCTGGCACTACAAGATCATAGATTTTCCGTCCGGCATGGCGCAGGAGTTCGTCTGGCCGCTCGCGCTGGTGTACGAAACGCAGATACCTGACAACCCCTTTTACCGGCTGCCCGTGATTCGGGATTATGTCGAAGCCGCCATCAATTACGCAGCCGACAGCGCGCACGGCGACGGCTCGTGCGACGATTATTTTCCATTCGAGCGGGCTGGCGGCGCGTCGGCCTTTTCGCTTCTGGCCTGCATTGAAAGCTACACCTTGCTTGGGTTGCAGAATGAATCTATGCTCCGATTTTTCAGGAAGCGCGCAGACTGGCTTGCCGCTCATCACGAGAGCGGGCGACTCAGCAATCATCAGGCGCTCATCGCGCTTTGTCTCGAACTGCTGTCACGGCTTTTGAATACGAAAGAATACGACGGAGCTATAGCGCAACGCCTTGAGCGCGTGCTTTCGTGGCAGAGCCCGGAAGGCTGGTTTCAGGAATACGAAGGTTGCGATCCGGGCTATCACACGCTGACTATTTTCTGCCTGGCCCGGCTCTACCAGTTAAAGCCATCCGATAAGCTGAAGCACGCCATCACCAGTGCTGTTCGATTAGCAGCAGAGTTCGTTCACCCCGACGGCTCTTACGGCGGCGAATATGGGAGCCGTAATACATATAATTTCTTCCCTCACGGATTCGAGCTTGCAGGACAGTGGTTGCCGGAAGCATTGGCTATAAACGACCGCTTTCTGGCGGGGCTCGAAAAAGGGCTTTCGCCCTGTTATGCGGACGATCACATTATCGGCCATCACACGTGGAATTATCTTTTGGCATATCGCGATTTCCAGGCCCACCGCCCTGCACCGACCGAGCGCAAACCGGGCCGTAAGTGGTTTAAAGAAGCGGGCATTTTGATAGACCGTCGCGCGGGCCTTGAGCTTTACGTCGCGCTCAACAAAGGCGGCGTGTTCAAATTATTTCGCGATGATAAACTCGCAGCGTCCGACACGCACTTCTCTGTGCAGGTTCGATCAGGAGGCGCAATCAAAACGGCTGTCGCTCATCTGATCGATGATTATGTGATTGATTTAGCGGATGACGAATTTAGGATCAGTGGCTCGCTCGGCTGGTCGAAGCAGAAACAGATGACGCCCGCGCGCCTTGTTATTTTGCGAATGGTGATGCTGACGGTCGGGCGGTTCTTTCCAAACCTGATTCGAAAGATGCTGCAAAAGATGTTGATTACAGGCAAAACGCGCGCGCCATTCACTTTCAATAGAGTGTTGAAATTCGAGAGCGGCAACTGGAAAGTAACAGACGAACTCAAGGCGGATGACTGGGCAAATGTGGTGGCGGCAGGGATTGGATGCGATCAGACTTCCATCTACGTTGTGATGAGCCGAACATTTCAGGCGGGCCAGTTAGAGCGATGGATGGATCTGACCGGTGAAGTTAAAAAGCTCAATCGGGGGCAGGCATTCAGGCTCGAACGTCTGTTGTAAGAAAATAGAAAGAGCGTTTGATGGAGAATTCTATAACAACTGCGGATCAGACTTTCAAAGGCTACTTTCAGAAAGTCGCGCGAGTTTTGACTGCGAAGCGGCTCGCGTGGCTGATCATCGCTTTCGGCATTTTACTTCGCGCAACTCAGTATCTATTCAACGCCGCGCTTTATGTCGATGAAGGCGCGCTTGCGCTGAACATAATTAAGCGATCATTCGCCGGACTGCTTGAGCCGCTCGATTCCGAACAGGCCGCGCCCGTAGGTTTTTTGTTTCTCGAAAAACTTGCTTTTCTGGCATTCGGTGAAAGCGAGTATGCGCTTCGATTATTTCCCTTCCTCTTTTCGATAGTGGCTTTGTATCTGTTCTACGAGGTGGCGCGGCGATTGTTTAATTCGTGGACGGTTCCTATCGCTCTGGCTTTCTTCGCCGTGTCAGGCCATGTAATTTACTATGCCGCGCAGATCAAGCAATACTCCAGCGATATTGCAATCACGCTGCTTATTATCCTGATGGGTTTAGAGTTCGATTCAAAGCCGTTGAACGGGCGACGGTGGACGATATTTGCAGCAACGGGAGCGATAGTCGTATGGCTTTCGCACCCTTCGATCTTTGTGCTGGCCGGTGTGGGAATGACGCTCGCGCTTTCGGCGATAAGCAAAAAAGACTGGCCGGGATTTTGGAAGCTTGCAGGCGTGTACACAGTATGGGTCCTGAGCTTCGCTGCATTTTATTTAATCTCGCTTCGCAATTTGAGCGGCAATCAGACGCTTGAAAAATCGTGGGCAAAGAAAGGCACATTTATGCCGCTCGTGCCGCGTTCGATTGCAGACCTCGAATGGTATCCCGGCGCGATAGTTAAAATGTTCTCCAATCCCGGAGGTCTGCCCTTCCCCCTCATCGCCGCGCTTGTTTTTATCATCGGCTGCGTCGCGCTGTTCCTGAAGAATAAGAAGCAGCTTCTCATGTTGACTGCCCCTCTGCTTCTGACGATGCTTGCTTCGGGATTGCACAAGTATCCGTTCGGCAGAAGGCTTTTGCTGTTTTTGATCCCGGCTGTGCTGATGGTCGTCGCATCGGGCATCGAATACATAATCACCAAAAAGCCGCCTTACACGATTGCGGCGGGTTTTGCGATTTCTGCGCTGCTGCTCTTTCAACCCGCAGGAGGCGCGACAAGCAACATGCTGCATCCGTATGCGCGCCAGGACATAAAACCGATAATGGCTTACGTCCGCGATCACAGGCAACCGGGCGATCTGGTTTACGTTTATCATCACCAGCGCGAATCGTTTCTGTACTACGCAAAGAGGTATGGTTTCAATGAAAGTGATTATATTTTAGGCATTGACGCGCGTGACGAATCCAAGAGACGCGCCGACTGGGATGCATATCAAAAAGATCTCGACCGGCTGAGAGGCCGCAGCCGCGTGTGGCTGATGTTTTCGCACATTCGCAGAATTCAAAACATCAGAGAAGACGAGTTTATGCTGCAATACCTGAATGGATTGGGCACGAAGCTCGACGAATTCATACCGGGTGAAACACTGTCGCCATCCACTGACGCAGAAGAAACCGAGCAGGCGGAATCGGATGATTTCGCACCTGCTCCGGCATCTGCTTATCTATACGATTTAAGTAAAGCCGCGCCATAAAATTCTTTTAATTGGCCGGAATCTCGCTGATGTGTGAGACGCGCTTCGCTCACATAACCACGCGCGCGACCAAAGAATTGAAAGGTCTTCGGCGCAAGGGCGAGGTAATCTGTATTTTTGCCTGTGTAGTAAACGCGAATCGTTCCATATGGCGTGTTGTTCAGTTCTCCGAGCAAGTGATATTTCGTATCGAACTCTTTCGTCGTAGCAACTCGGTTCTTGTGATAAGCGAACGGCATCATCACGGCATATTCATTTCCATCTATGTCGAGACTCTCCATCATCCGCTTTTCGATAGTCGCAAAACAACGGTCGTGCTCAGGAAAAGCGAGCCATAGCTCTGGCGCTTTCATCGCAACAGGGCAAACCCCTTCGGGCACAACACTGCGCAGCACGCTTTTTATCTCTTCAAACGATGCCTGTTCAGGATTGCGAATCTCTCTGATGTAGCCGCGATACGTATTTGCAAGCAGCAGCGCGAATGCAAAAACAACAATCGAGATGGCAACCGTCGCAGGCTTCATTGCGCGCGGCATTCGCCCGATTGCATTAATCCCGTCATTAAGCATCACGCCCGCGCACACCGCAAACCACGGAGCCAGATGCGCCATGTAGTAAATCTCTTTATGGCTTGTGATTCCCGCGTGAAAGAGCGCAGCAAAAATCGTGACAATGAATATTCGAGTCCCTGCCTGCTCTATCCATTCACCGCGCCTGTACCGGCGAATCGTAAGAACTGCGAGGTAGATGATTGCCGCCACCGCAAGCAGTTGAAACAGCCGAGTCGTCGCGCGCGAAACATCCGCAAAATCGGCGCTGCCTGCCGCCCATCTCAGATATCGCTTCCCTTCGCCCGCAATATTTCTGAGCCATCCCCATCGCTCGAACAAACCGAAATGAAGATCGTCATCGCGGTTCTGCAATACGAAGTTTCTGTAATCAATGATGTCATAGACGATTTCATAAGCCATCACCGCAAGCGCGGCAAACGTAAACTGGTAAAGGTTTCTCTGCCTGATAACGCGCCAGCCACGCGCAAACAACATCAACAGCCCGATTGCGCCGAGCATATAAAGAATGTTCGTATGACACATTACGCCCGCGCCTGCGGCAAGACCTGATGCGATGTAATAGCTGCCGCGTTTTTTCTCTTCGGCGATTTCATAAAGGTAATAGGCCAGCATCGCAAACGCCGCCGCCGCAAAATCATTACGCAGCAGTCGGCTGCGCTCAAAGAAAGTTTGATCTGAAATCAGCAGGACGACGGCTATCATCGCCACGCGCCAGTTAAACAGGCGGCGAGAAATCAAATATGTCATCAACAACACGAGCGCCGCTGTTACAAGGTTAAACGCCCGGCCTTCGAGCAACCCCCAGCCGAATATTTTCAAGTGCGCGCCGAGGATGACGAAATAAAGCGGCGTGTACGAATGCCACGAGTTTTCGATGTTGCCGCCAAGATAGCGATACATCGGCAGCGAAAGCTGGCCCCGGTTGACCATCTCGTAGCCGACCTGTAGCGTGTAGGCTTCATCGGTTTCCGGAACCGGGGTTCGGCCCAGTCGCTGGGACGCGACGAAAAGGAATGCGCCGAGCAATAAAGCAAATATGATGAAATCAAATCGGCCTCTGAAGATTTCGCGCGCTCTTGTCATCGAAACCTCTGCACTCTCTTTCGCACAGAAGTTATCAACCTCTGCGCCGCCCCTGCGTTCTCCGCGTCTGTGCGGTGAACAAGCTTTCGATTCTACCATGCCCGCTTTGCCGCTTGGCTATATCCATACCGCCAGAGGATAATCTTTAATCGCATGGCGTTTACTCCCGTTCAACCTCACACAGCCGATTACAGAATCGCGCGCCTGCAATCGTTGCTGACCAGCGTTGTGCCTGTGTCACTCGATTATAGAACCGTCTTCTGGTTCGTAGTCAGCCTGGCCTTCTCGGCCTACTTTGCCAGTCTGGCGCTGCATCAGGCGTTCGCAAGTCCGTTCGTTGTTCAGGACGACGCGCGGCAGCACGTCTTCTGGATGGAGCGGTTTCTCGACCCGCAACTCTTTCCAAACGATTTAATCGCGGACTATTTTCAATCGGTCGCGCCCACAGGTTATTCAGCATTCTATAATCTGATGACGCATCTCGGCATCGACCCAATGCTGCTGAACAAGCTGTTACCGATGGCGCTGGGACTGATCACAACCGCCTACTGCTTCCTGCTCTGTTTAAGAATCCTGCCCTCGCCCGGCGCGGCTTTTTTCAGCACGCTGATTTTAAATCAGAGTCTCTGGATGCAGGACGATCTGGTATCGGCAACACCGCGAGCATTTCTTTACCCGCTCTTTCTCGCCTTTCTCTACTATCTGGTAAACGATTCGCGTGTTGCGTGTCTTGTGGTCATCGCGTTGCAGGGATTGTTTTATCCTTCGACCGTTTTCATAACAGCGGGCGTTCTGGTATTGCAACTGGTTTCTTTCGAGGGCAGAAGGCTGCGTCTCTCGCGCGCGCGTCGCGATTATCTGTTCTGCGCGGCGGGGTTGGCGGTCGTTTCATGTGTGCTGCTGTTTTACGCAATAAAGCTGCGCAGCGTCGGGCCTGTCATCACCGCAACCGAAGCGCGCGCGTTGCCGGAGTTCTGGTCGGGAGGGCGCACAAGTTTTTTTGGATATGATTTCTGGCGATTCTGGGTGACGAGAAAACGCAGCGGCCTGTTGCCCGACCCACTGCTCGAAGATCTGCCGCTCTACCTGGCGCTTTTGCTGCCTCTGGTAATTTACTACCGGCGCTGGTTCCCTCTCGCGCAGAAGATCACCGAATCGATCAGGGTACTGCCGCGCATCATCATTACATCGCTCTTCATGTTTGCGGCTGCGCACGTCATGCTTTTCAGGCTGCACCATCCGAATCGTTATACACAACACTCGTTGCGCATAGTCTTTGCAATTGCGGCGGGGACCGGTATAGCGATTATTTTTGACGCCCTGTTTGACTGGGCGCGCCGTCCGAGTATGCGAGCTATTGCGCGAAAGTCTTTTGCAGTGACGCTGGCCGTAATATTTATTGTGCTGCTCGTCAGGTTTCCGCGATACGTAGCCAGCTTTCCAGATGCGAAATACCGAGTCGGAAACGCGCCCGCGCTTTACGAATTCTTCTCGCAACAGCCGAAAGACACGCTTGTTGCGTCGCTCGCGCAGGAGGTCAGAAGCATTCCGACCTTTTCAAAGCGTTCTATCCTTGTGGCCCGCGAATACGCGCTGGCATATCACACGCGCTATTACGCGCAGATGCAGGTGCGGGCAAGCGACCTGATCGTCGCGCATTACAGCGCGGATTTATCCGTATTGCAGAGTTTCATTCGCAAATACGCGATCACGTTCTTTATGGTGAATCGCAAAGCATTCAACGCGCATTACATCGAGCGTGATTCGTGGATACAACAATATCAACCTGCCGCCGCCAATGCCCTGAATCAACTAGAGCGCGGCATTGCTCCTGCAATTTCCCGATTGATGACTACCTGCGCCGTTTTCGAGGACGAAGAATACGTCGTGCTTTCGTCAGAGCGCATACTGAACGCATCACTGCCGGACAATCAGTGATTCGCTGTGCGCGATACCTGTGCCACTTCGCGCACGCTCAGACGCGAAAGGCTGATCGCGCCGTCAGCCTTCTGCGCCGCGTGGCGAAGGTTGATACTAATGCGGCCTGACGTTCGCGTTTTGAATATATCGGCAAAGCGATTCGCGCCGAGCTTTCCGGCGTAAAGCACTGCCGATGTTTCATCATCACGGATGACCACTTCCCAGCGTCCCTGTTGATCGAATGATTCCAGTATCAGTTGATAAATCGTCGCCGCGCCAAGCTCGATGGATGCAAGCTTGACCAGCCCGGAATCCTTTGCGCTTTGTCGAACAGTAAAGCCTGAGTTATCTGTTCCGCCCGCCGATCTGTTCAACTCCGTGGCGGTCGCGGCCCACACTTCGCGCGCGGCATCTATCTCAGCTTCGCTTGCATACCCGCGCTCTTTTCCGAAAAAAACATATCGCGCGGGAGCAAGCGACAGGTGCTCAGGTGATCTGCCCGTGTAATAAACCGAGAGCGTTCCGTAGGGCGTGCGCTTCAGCTCCGCTATGAGCTTTGCTTCATCGGTCAATTCTCGAATCAACTTCCCTTCCTTCCTGTTGCGTCGCACGCTTGCAATCAATGCGTATTCATTGCCCTTGATGTCGAGCGATTCCTGCATCCGGCTCTCGATGGCCGCAAAGCAGTAATCTTTTTCAGGAAACGCGAGCCATAAAACTCCCTGCTTTATTCCGACAGGGCACACATCGTCGGGAATGACTGATCTGAGCACGCCTGCAAGCTCATCGAATGTGGCGCGCTGCGGGTTGTTTGCCGCGCGCAGATAATTGCGGTTCTGCGAGGCGAGGCGATAAGCGTAAAGACCAGCGCCGCACGAGACGACAACCATCAAAGCAATATATACAGGCTTTGCTTTCGGCCACTGAGATGTTCTGAGCCATTTCAGTTTCTCTAAACAATCGCGCATCATTGCGCCGACCATCAGCGCAAACCATGGCGCAAGGTGAATGACATAAAGCACTACTTTGCGCTGCGTGATGACGGCGAAAAACAGCGCGATCACGACCGTTGCTATAAGCAATCGCACGCGCGGATCTTCCATAAAGCTCCCGCGCCTGAGCCGTATCGCCCCGCGAACTATCAAATAAATAATTGCGACGACCGTCAGCCACAGAAAAATGTGCAGCAACGTCACCGACGTATTGATCTTCAAAAAGCCGTTGTACCACCTCGCGTAACGTGACGGCTCGTCGAGCAGGTTGTTCCACCATCCCCAGACATTCATCACACCGAAATGCATATCGTCCTGCCGGTTCTGCAATAGAAAATTTTTATAATCGAGCAGGTCATAGATTATTTCATAAGCCATCACCACAAAGGCTCCGGCAGCGAACTGATAAACGCTCGCCGTGCGGATGATTCGCCACCCTTGCCTGCACAGCATCAACACAAAGATGACCGCAAGAATGTAGAGAACATTCGTGTGGCACATAACACCCGCGCCTGCCGCCGCGCCCGCCGCGAAATAGAGTTTCCCCTGTTTGCGCTCTGCCGCAACCTCGTACAGATAGAACGCCAGCAACGCGAACATCGCTCCGGCGTAATCATTGCGAATCACGCGGCTGCGGTCGAGAAATGTCGGGTCTGAGACGAGCAGAATGACGGCAGCCAGCCCCGCCCGCCAATCGAACAGGCAGCGGCCTATCGCGTGCGTAATCCATAGCACGACGACGGCGGTCAGCAGGTTGAACGCGCGCCCTTCAACAAGCCCCCAGCCGAACAGTTTCATAAAGCCGCTCAACAGGAGAAAGAAGACGGGCGTGTACGAGTGCCACACGTTTTCGATATTGCCGCCCAGATGCCTGTACATCGGAAACGCGAGTTTCCCGTGATTAAGCATTTCATAAGGCACTTGCAGCGTCATGGATTCGTCCGTGTCCGGAAGCGGAGATGTGGCGAGACTCTGCGCTGCAACGAAGACGAACCCGAAAATGACGAGAGCCAGAAGTACGAGGTCAAAGTTGTTCTTTAAAATGCGGTATTGAAAACGGCGTGACGGCTGTCGGGTCAACTCATCCTGCGTTATTGCCATGCCTGAGACACTGGATTGCATCGTGATCGAAGCCTGCTACTTCCGCTCCGCCCCGACCTGCGCGTCGCGTGTTTGCCTGAGCACACGATTGGCCGCAGACTCTCGGCCATCGTCCCCGTAGAATGGATCGCTCAATGCTTCGTCCAGAGAGATGAATCGCGCGCCCAGTCCCTTGAACCATGCGAGCATTTCAGCCAGCGTGTCGCAGGTCAGTTGGTTGGCTCGAATGACCAGAATGTGCTTGACCTCGCGCCCTGCGATCTCTCTGGCTATCGCGCGCGCTTTCACGGTCGTGTCGAGCAGCAGCGAAAAGAAGTTGGCTTTGATGATATTGACGCAATTGCTGTCGCCTTTGACCTGCGCGCCGCAGTACATCTGAATCAGCAATCCGTCCTGCGCATCAATGGTGGTCGGCACGACTGCGTAACCGCTCTGTTTGAGATAGGTCTTGATCGTCTCGTGATCCGAACCGTCGCCAATTGTTTTCAGGTATGGGTAGCGGAAGTATTTGTGTTTCGGCGGGGCGCTTTTCCAGAGCGGCGCAAGCAATTGATCGTTGCGCGTTATGTTTTCGATAAACTCCTGCGCGTTATTCTTTTTCGCCTTTCGACGGTCGTAGGTGGAATTGCCGAGCAGGTTGCCGCTCTTGAGCCATTCGGCCTGCAACATCGCGTCGAACCTGTCGCCAGTGATGAAATCCACTGTGGGCGGCATCTGGTTCGAGGCGAGCGCCTTGACCAGTTTGTCGAAGTTTTCGCGCGTGTCCTGCGCGTAACAGAGATCGTCCGGGTTGATATCGGGGTTGACCTGACTGGTAATCATGCCGTCTATGGTCAGGGCGAGTTCCAGACCTTCAAAGAGTTTCGGATTGATCTCCTCCTGCGCTTTCTTACGCGATTTGCGCAGGTCGGTCATTTCCGGGATGGCGTTGAGTTCATCAAGGCATTTGGACTTTTGCAAAGAGTCCGCTGTGGTTCTCCTTTGAGTTCCACAACCAGAACAGCCCAGTAGCAAAATCGTCGCCAGCGCGACTGCTATGAATGAAGTTTTCATTTATCCTTAATCAAGACGACAAAAATTGCGAAGCCACGGACTGATTAACTTAAAATTGTACTCTATCGCCTGATGGGGCATCTCCGTCAAGGGCAAACTGCTACTGCAAATATACTAATAACTTTTAAGTCGCTCTTCTTCGTAGTAGAATGCCACTTAACTTGAGCGGTTTATGTTCGCAAGCCAGAGGCAGCAATGGAGGAGTGACTATGGCTGAAATCAAATTCTATACGACAAGCTGGAGCACGGATTGCGATCAGGCCAGAGAGTTCCTCAATGATGAAGGAATATTTTACGAAGAGATCAACATCGAAAAGTCGCCAGCGGCTGCGCGCTTCGTCGAATCGGCGAACGGCGGGCGTCGCATAGTCCCGACGTTTGAAGTTGATGGTACAGCCTTCAGCCTCAAACCATTCGATTGGAAGAAACTTCAAAAAGAGCTGGAAAGGCTCGGAATCGATGAAGAGTGAGTCATTCTTTCATGGCCATCGCACAACGGCTCGCTATATTTTTTTCCATAGCGCGCATCCTCATACCATCCGCGCAAAACTATCAGGGATATAGATGTCTCAAATGTCTTTCCTCGAACGATTGATGCAGGAGCGCCGCGCGCTTTCGGTCTCTGAACTGACAGCGCGAATCAAGATCATGCTCGAAGGCCAGATCGGCGAAGCGTGGGTCGAGGGCGAAATATCGAACTTTCGCCGCCATACGTCGGGCCACTGGTACTTCACGCTCAAGGACGAAGGCGCGATGCTGCGCTGCGCAAGCTTTCGGATGCAGAACAGGCTTATTCGCTTCAACCCGGAAGACGGATTGACAGTCAGAGCGCACGGCAGGTTGTCGCTTTATGAAGCGCGCGGCGAATATCAGTTGCTCGTCGAATTTCTCGAACCTGTAGGAATAGGTGCGTTGCAACTTGCGTTCGAGCAGTTAAAGCAACGGCTCGCCGACGAAGGGCTTTTCGACATAGAACGGAAGCGACCGCTGCCGCTTCTGCCACGAACGATTGGTGTCGTCACATCGCCGACGGGTGCGGCTGTGCGCGATATACTTCGCGTCATTCGCCGTCGCAACGAAGCCGTCAGCGTCCTGATAGCTCCGGCGCGCGTTCAGGGCGACGGCGCGGGCCGCGAGATCGCAAAAGCTATAGAACTGCTCAATGAGCGCGAAGAAGTTGACGTGATAATCTGCGGGCGCGGCGGCGGTTCAGTAGAAGACCTCGCATGCTTTAACGATGAGAGCGTAGCCCGCGCAATCTTTAATTCGCGCGCGCCCGTCATTTCGGCAGTGGGGCACGAGACAGATTTCACTATCGCGGATTTCGTAAGCGACCTGCGCGCATCAACCCCCTCGGCTGCGGCTGAAATAGTCACCGCTGCCCGCGATGAAATCACTGCACGCATCGCAGGTTTGACCGAAGACATGACAGGCGCGATGCGCTATCGCCTGCTCGAATTGCGCAATCAGGCATCCGAGCTTGAATCGAGCCGCGCGTTCGCCGAAGTCGAGATGCGAATTCACAGCGCCGCGCAGCAGTTCGATGAGGCGGTCTACAGAATGCAATCTGCGTTTCGAGATGCGATCAAATCGAGGCGTGAGGAACAGACCCTTGCAACGTCGAGGCTTCAGGGCGCGGACATAAGGCGCGCGATGGTCGAGCGACGCGGGGAGCTTGGCGTGCTTCGCGCCAGATTGAAAGCCGGAACACAGGCGAGCGTTGATCGAAATGGCGAGCAATTTTCAGTCGCCGTGGGAAAGCTCGATTCGCTGTCGCCACTCGCCGTTCTTGCGCGCGGATACGCAATCGCTTTCGATCAGAACGGGCAGATCATCAAACGCGCAACGGATGTAAGCGCGGGCGACCGCGTGCGAATACGCGTTGCCGACGGCGAGATGGACTGCACAAAGAATTAGTAGGGATAGCCCGACACGCCATGACATACACGCGGGCTGTCGATCAAACAGGGAGACGAACAGTTAATGAGCACACAAAAACCGAACGTGACACCGCAGCAGATCATGGAGCATCTATGGGGAGCAAGAATAACTCAGGCATTAGTTGCAGGCGTCGAACTGGATTTATTCACACACATTAATAACGGCAAACATACGGCAAAGGAACTCGCGCGCGCAGCCGGGTCTTCGCTTCGCGCGACAGAGCGACTGCTCGACGCTCTTGTCGGGCTTGATTACCTGAGCAAGAAAACCGGCAGCTACAGCCTTGCGCCTGTTGCCGAAAATTTTCTTGTCAAAGGTAAACCGGGTTATATGGGAGCAATTGTTTTCGAGACTAAATTGACATGGGCCGGATGGGGGCAATTGACCGATGTCATCAGGACGGGCCAGCCCATCAGCGCCGTTGATACGGAAACCGGTGGGCGAGAGTTCTTTCCGAAACTCGTCGAAGCAATCTTTCCCATGAGTTACGGCGCTGCGCAGGCTGCAATCGCACAACTTCCGGAAAAGACCCGCAAGCGAATCAAAAACATTCTGGACGTTGCAGCAGGCAGCGCCGCGTGGTCGCTCCCGTTTGCGCAAACGATACAGGATGCGCGCGTCACAGTGATCGACTATGAAGAAGTCACGCCTGTTGCCCGTCGCTTCGCAGAACGTTTCAAAGTCGCAGACCGCTATGATTACATCGAAGGCAACCTGCGCGAAATAGATTTTGGCCGCAATCGTTTTGATCTGATTATCCTCGGCCACATCATCCATTCGGAAGGCGAAAAGTGGGGCAGGAAACTTATAAAGAAGGCATATCGCGCTTTAAGCGACAACGGTTTGCTGTTGATAGCCGAGATGATTCCGAACGATGCCCGCACGGGTCCGCCGATGCCGCTTCTGTTCGGGTTGAACATGATCGCTCACACAGAAGCAGGCGATGTATTCACGATGAAGCAGTATCGCGAGTGGCTCAAGGATGCAGGCTTCAGAAAAAATCACAACCATTGATGTGCCTTCGCCATCGCCTCTGATTCTGGCAACGAAGTAGCGCGCGACGAGTCGCACAAAACTGCGTCTGTCCTACATAATTATGTGGTGACAGACGCAGCAATAGATCTATACGGCGATTTTTTGATAGAGCAAGCCCTGCCGGTCAGGGTTTGCCGCGACAGGATTTCACCCCATGTCGCAACCGAGACAGCAAGCACTTTCCCCAACGCACATCGGTTGGATTGACCGGGCCGCCGTGTAACACCGAGGGAACGTTAAGAACTGCGCTTCGGCGGCTCCGGTCGAATCCTTTGTTAGACCGCCTTCATTTCGTGTGTTTGTCAATGAACCGAAAGAGCCAATCCATATCTTCTTCACGGATTACAGAATCCATTGTCCTTTCCCCATTGTCATAGAACTGACAATATGTATCTACGATTTTTATAGCTTCGCAGTACAACTCATCAATGTTTGTTCTCGTTATCGGGTAACTCTTTAGAATTTCTGAGAGGGGCATACTAAGAAGCTTTTCATCCCGGTGCATTGCATAGGTCACGCGGTGCATTTTTAGATTGCTAATTAAATCCTTTAGCTCATCATTAAGCTTTGCTTTATGCTCTGCAATGACTTTCAATAGGTGATCACGCGGTACGTATTTGAAAAGCTGTGAGTTACTTTCTGCCACACTAAGCAGTCTATGCACGCTTATCGATTTCGAGTCTCTATCAAGAAGGCGAATCAAGTGAATCAGGGCAGCTTGATCATGCGCTAGCCAAGTCTGTATCAAGAAAACCTTGAATTGATCTAGCTTTCTCGGCATCTCTACAAATGCGTTATTGATGCGCCGCCATATTCTGAAATGCAAGTACCCATTTGTGCATTCGTTTACAAGAAGAGATAGCATTTCTTCTAGTTTTTCATTGCTGAAACTCATCTAAGTACCTCTGCACAACGAGTGTTCCGGCGGTATAATGCCCAGCATCAGTGGGTGCGGCATGTTGCATTGAGGTAACCTTAAGAAACTCGCTTGCCGCGCTCCACTGCATGCTGATGTTAGATGCTGAGCCGGACCATATGTTATTCGTTCTCTGGAATCTGCTGTGCTCCGTGAATTACAGCAAGAACATTTATCTGGTCTGGTTTTATGTAGTAGATGATTCTATATTGCCCTTCGATAACTTCTCGTATTTGAGCTTTATTGTATTCAGGAACCACTCGGCCAGATAAAGGAAAAGTTCTTATCTGTTGAGTTCGTCTTGTGAGGCGGTCTACTACTCTTTGAGCATATTCAGATGAGCTTTTGAGCTAAGTATTCATGAATCGCCCAAAGTTGCTCTAAAGCAGCGTCTGTCCATTCAATCTTCACTTGTTAAGTCCGAATTTATCACGAACAGATTCAACGCTTGTAGTTCGTCCAGCTTCACTGTCAGCCAAGCCTCTTTCTATTGCTTGGCGAACATAAATCTCGTGCATTAAATCATCCCAAGTGGAATTCTCCGGTAGCTGATCCACCAAGCGTCGCGCTTCTTCTTTAATATTAATAGTTTCCATAACCGCTCCTGTTAATCTCAAA
This sequence comes from Blastocatellia bacterium, assembly GCA_963804815.1. GTDB lineage: Bacteria > Acidobacteriota > Blastocatellia > UBA7656 > UBA7656 > DATEKX01. The sequence continues at coordinate 2,466,394 of CAWDRU010000002.1, forward strand.
GATCATGAGGAATACTATAGAACCTTATGCTGAGATTCAAATTGTCTTGCAAGGTCACATACAGGCATCTAACAAATAACTAATCCAACCAGAACGAAAATTTACAATAGCTCAGAGAGTCATGTGATCCTGAGATTATCCGGCTAAGGTGCTGATGGCACCTTAGCCTTTATCATTTGTTGCCGTTTGTGAAACCTGAATAAAGAATCGAAGCGGGTGGATTGCTAAGGCGCATTTTGGCATTATAATGCTTACCCTGATCGCCTGAGCTTCAGGGGTGCTAAATTTTAAGCGAAATCAATCATGGCCCAAAAAAACAAAACTAGTTTTGAATCATCGCTCAAAGAGCTTGAGCGAATCGTTGAGCAGCTCGAAGCAGGTGATCTGCCTCTGGAACGTTCGCTTGAGTTGTTCGAGCAGGGAGTTCAGCTCTCGCGCGACTGTCAGAAGCGATTGGACGAGGCCGAGCGCAAAGTGGAAGTCCTGCTAAAAGGCAGCGACGGCGCATATACGCCAACCCCATTTGACGAGCCGGAAGAATGAACCAGAGAGAGTCGATAACAAATTATCTCGCGCGGCGCGCCGAAGAAGTCAACGAGTGGCTGGATTTGTACGTGCCGACTGTGACATCCCCGCCTGAACAGCTTCACCGGGCGATGCGTTACAGTCTGCTCGCGGGCGGTAAACGGCTTCGCCCTGTGCTGGTGCTTGCAGCGGGCGAAGCGCTTTCTGCGGCGACCGAAGACCTGAAACGCGCCGCGTGCGCGATTGAAATGATTCACACCTATTCGCTGATTCACGACGACCTGCCCGCGATGGACAACGACGACCTGCGTCGCGGTCACCCGACCTGTCACAAAGCATTCGGCGAAGCGGTTGCCATACTGGCCGGTGATGCGCTGCTGACGCTGGCTTTTCGACTGCTCGCTTCGGATTCGCCTCCGCGAAATCCCGAACGTCAGGTGCGCGTCATCTACGAATTTGCGGCAGCGGCAGGCTCAACATTTGGAATGATCGGCGGGCAGATGGCCGACATCGAAAACGAAGGCAGGCCGGTTGATTCGCGCACTCTGGAACAGATTCATCTCTCGAAGACGGGGGCGTTGATATCGGCTGCGGTCGCGGTCGGCGGCATCATCGCCGGAGCTGAAGACGAGACGGTGGAGCGGCTGCGCGCCTATGGCAGATGCATCGGGCTGGCCTTTCAGATAGCCGACGACATACTCGATGTAACGTCAACGAGCGAGCAACTCGGAAAGACTCCGGGCAAAGATCAGGCGGCCAATAAAGCTACGTATCCCGCAATACATGGCCTCGACGCGTCGAAAGCGCGAGCAATCGAACTTGTTGACGAAGCCGTAGAGCTGGCTACAGGTCTGGGAGTCGATGCGCCCGTCCTTGAAGATCTTGCACGCTTTATCATTGCAAGGACATCCTGAGACGGCTATTCTTGATTCTCGCGTCCAATGAAAATGTTCTGTCGTCCACGGGATATTCGGCATCTAAGCCGCAAATCGGAAATAAAGGGGATTAATTCACATCATGAAACTACTCGGACAAATAAACGATCCGGCTGATCTCAGAAAACTGCCTCAGGCAAAGCTCGAAACCGTTGCCGAAGAGGTTCGCGAATACATGATCGAAACATTGTCTAAGATCGGCGGCCACACGGGCGCGAGCCTCGGCCCTGTCGAATTGATACTCGCGCTCCATTATGCATTCGATACGCCGCGCGACAGGCTGGTCTTTGACATAGGCCATCAGGCTTATTCGCACAAGATAATCACAGGACGCCGCGATCAGTTTCCGACTATTCGCCAGTACAACGGGCTGAGCGGCTTTCTGCGACGCGAAGAGTCCGAGTATGACGTATTCAACGCCGCGCACGCAGGCACTTCGATTTCGTCTGCGCTCGGCATGGCTGCCGCGCGTGACATTTTGGGCGAAGATTTTCACGTAATCGCTTTTATCGGAGATGCGGGATTGACCGTCGGCATGGCGTTGGAAGGCATAAACCAGGTCGGGCATCTCAAGAAAAAGATGATCATTCTGCTCAACGATAACGAGATGAGCATTTCGCCCAACGTCGGCGCGCTGGCCGGATACCTGAATCGCATTCGCACGGCGCGGCCTTACAACGAATTCAAACACGAAGTCGAAGAGTGGCTGAAAGCTATCCCGGCTGTAGGCCCGATGATGCTGTCAGGCGCGCGCGCGCTCAAAGATACGCTCGCCCGCGCCTTCATTCCCGGCGCGCTGTGGGAAGAACTCGGCTTGAAGTATATGGGGCCGATCAACGGCCATGACATCAACTCGATCCTGCAAACGCTCGAACAGGCGAAGAAGGAAGAAGGGCCTGTGCTCATACACGCGCTCACGGTAAAGGGCAAAGGCTACGAGCCTGCCGAGCGCGACAAAGCCGCTTGGCACGGCACCTCCGCATTCGAGATTGCAAGCGGTAAATTCATCAAGGAACCTGTGACTGCGCCAACCTACACAGCCGTCTTCGCGCAGGCGACCATCGACCTGATGAAAGCCGACGACCGAATCGTAGCTCTTACGGCGGCGATGCCCGATGGCACGGGACTCAGCAAAGTGATGAAAGAGTTCCCCGACCGCACATTCGACACAGCAATAGCCGAACAGCACGCCGTAACATTCGCCGCAGGCATGGCCACCGAAGGATTGAAACCGATTGCCGCGATCTATTCGTCATTTCTTCAACGCGCATACGATCAGATATTCCACGACGTTGTGTTGATGGGGCTCGACGTGACGTTCGCGCTCGACCGCGCAGGAGTAGCAGGCGCAGACGGCCCGACGCACCACGGATTGATGGACTTTGCATATCTTCGCCCGATGCCGGGCATCGTCATTCTGGCTCCGAAAGACGAGAACGAGTTACGCCACATGCTCAAGACTGCGGTCGATTACAACGGCCCGGCCTCTGTGCGCTATCCACGCGGCAACGGGCTTGGCGTGCCGATGGACGAAGAGCTTCACGCGCTCGAAATCGGCAAGGCGGAAATACTGCGCGAAGGCACGGACGTTGCTATTCTCGGCATAGGCACACAGGTTCACTACTGCGAGAAAGCAGCCGAGCGGCTGGCCGCAGAAGGGCTCAATCCTACGGTTGTCAATGCCCGATACGTTAAACCGCTCGACGCGGAGTTGATACTGGCGCTTGCGCGATCACACGGAGCAATAGTCACGGTTGAAGACCACTATTTGATGGGCGGCTTTGGAAGCGCAGTGATGGAATTGCTCGAACAGAACAATATGAGCGAAGTGCGCGTGCTGCGACTCGGTTTCCCGGACAAGATTATCGAACACGCCAGCCAGAGCACATTGCTTGCGAAGTATGGATTGGACGCTGATGGAATCTATTCGCGCGTGCGGGATTTCGTGGCAAGCAAATTCAGCTTCGAGCCTGTATATAGAAAATAGTTATCAGAGGCCAGAGGTTAGAGGTTAGTTATTGATAACTTTCCAGCCTCTGGCCTCTGATCTCTGTCTTTACTGACTCTCCCTCTTGGTCTGTACCCTTGCTTCTTCAAAGAATTTCGTTGTGTTTTCAGTCACGCTCGCAGGCGGCTCGGTTAATGCCTCGAAATCTGTTTGCGCCGTATCTCGCTGAGGTTGATGCGTAGTCAACGGCCCCGTCACAGGATCTCTGACGGTGTACCGGTCGGAGAGCGTCGCCAGTGATTCGGCAAAGAACGCGGCATAGATGATATGCCCCAGCCCTTTCAGCATAGGAATCAAAGATATCATCCAGAGCATCCTTGCAGCATATTCCAGACCTCTCAACCCTTCCTCGGTCACTTTTGGGATCTGTTCAAGGAGGTGTGAGTTAATCGCTTCCTGTCCGAGATAGTACAGAAGGATGCCGAGCCCTGCGCCGCTCAGCAGGCTTCCGATCCCTATTTTCAGATTGTGCTGCCAGGAATAAGCCATCCACTCTCTAGGGCGCGGCAGGTTGCGGCGTTGCAGTTCTTCGCGCGCGAGTCTTCGCTTCTCGCGCGCGGTGACGGGTTTTTTCTGCTCTTTTGTTACTCCGTCCCATTGCTTTTCGTGCTCGTGCGTAATTCCGGCCCAGTTCGTTTTCCAGCTGTTGGCGAAATCCATCGCGCTCTGCTTTAACGCATCAAGGTCGAGTCCAAACGGGCCTTGTGGGGTGTCGCCGCTTTTTATCGCGTTATAAATCAACTGCAGGTTGGTCCCGCAAGACTTGCAGAACCTCTGGCCTTCTACAGCTTCACCACCGCATTTAGGACAAAACATACCGCCTCCAATATCGAAGAATCGTAAGCCATCATCAGGTTACAGCGAACCGGCAAGAATTGTCACGCATCTCCCGCATCGTTTTTGTGATCGCTTGTCTTCACTCTATACGGTAACTATAGCGCTGGAGTTTAGAACTCAGGTAATCTATCTCAGGAGTCAGCATTGATGAACAGAAAGCAGATCACGCGGCCTCGCGCCTCGCAGCTTGTTATAGCCGCGTTATGTTTTTTGTCTGTCCTTCTGTTCGCAAATTGCCGAAGCAACAATAAAACACAACAGCCGCCTCCGCCAACGGTCGAAGCGCAGCAGATTGATCCGTGGAAAGAGGCCGCGCATAAGGTTGAGGAAGATCGCGGCGAACCGGTCGGTCGTAAAGCTCAAATAGAAGTCCCAGCCGAATTGCAGCATTATAGCGACCGTCGCCGTTTCCTCGCCGTGCAGGTGGCTGAATCGCGCGAGCTTGCCTACAGACCACCACTCGATTACAGTGATCTGGTCGAATTGATACAAAAAAAACAGATCGTCGAGATGGAGCCGCTCGGCCATGACTACATAATCTACGGCGTGGGCGGGAATGCTTCGGACGAACCTTTCCAGCATTATGACCCGCAGACGGGCCAGAACGTTCCGCTGTATGCAACTGATGAAGAGTTCAGGCAGGAAGATGAAAAACTGACCGAATCGCTCAGAGAGCCGACCGCGCGGCTCGTCGATCTGCAAGCCGAATTGCGAAAAACACCGAAGCGCGACCGCACGCGGCGCAATCTGCTAACGACCCAGGCCGCCGAGATGCAGAGATCAATCACTGCGATTGATGCTCGAAAGAAGCTGATAGACTCGTTTTACAAAAATCCCGAACAGAAAAAGAGGCTGCTTGCCGATCATAAAGCGCTATACGAGCTTGCATCTGATTTCAACGGGAAGTCTTATGATCTGAATGACCCGAAGGCGCGGCTCGCATACAAGGTCCGGTTGCTCAGTTTTATTCGCCCCGAAGCGCGCGATCTTCTGCTTGAAATCGCTCGATCATACAAAGATAAGTTTGATCGCCCGTTGCCCATCACTTCGCTGATTCGCCCCGAACAATATCAAAAACGCCTGAGCGAAACGAACGCAAATGCGACCCGCATATCGTCGCCTCCGCACGCGACGGGGCTTGCCTTTGATGTTTATAACTATTACATGACTTCGGCAGAGCAGAGTTACCTGATGTGGATGATCGCAAAGCTGGAGAGCGAAGGGCGCGTCGAAGCGTTGAGAGAAAACCGCGATCACATTCACGTCTTTGTCTTCCCGGACGGCCAGCGACCCGCTGAAAATCTGATCGCTCAGGAGATCAATCACAGGAGCGCAGAATCAAAGTCTGAATCCAAAAACAAGCGCGGAAAAAAAGCTACGACGGCGGCGCAGGCGCAAAACGGTCGTCGCTCGCGCTAACGAATCTTATTTTCAAACAACAATGACTAAAGAGCGAATCGACAAACTGGTCTTTGAGCGGGGGCTCGCCGAGAGCCGCGCGCGGGCGCAGGCGATGATACTTGCAGGCCAGGTGCTTGTCCGAGAGCAGCGCATCGATAAACCCGGACAGCTGATCGACATAACCGCAGAGATACGAATAAAAGGCGAGGCGTTGCGCTATGTCAGCCGAGGCGGTCTAAAGCTTGAACGAGCGCTCACGGAATTCAACATCAGCCCGCAGGGCAAGACCTGCATCGATGTCGGCGCTTCGACCGGCGGCTTTACAGATTGTCTGCTGCAACACGGAGCCACGTTTGTCTGGGCAGTTGACGTAGGGCACAATCAGCTGGCGTGGCGAATACGGCAGGACCCGCGCGTCGAATCGCTCGAAGGCGTAAACGCTCGCAGTCTCAGCCCCGATCGGTTTCAGACCCATTTCGACCTTGCGGTCATCGACGTGTCGTTCATATCGTTGATCAAGATATTCCCCCCTGTGCTCGATTGCCTCAGGGAAAATGCCGATTGTATCGCGCTGATCAAGCCTCAGTTCGAGGTCGGCAAAGGAGAAGTCGGACGCGGCGGCATCGTCACAGATCCTGTCCGGCACAGGCGCGTGCTTTTGAAGATAACAGAGGCGGCGCTCGAAACTGGTTTCACTCCGATTAATCTGATCGAATCACCGATCAAAGGCGCAGAAGGCAATCGCGAGTTCCTGATACATTTGAAGAAAACAGTTCATGATTCAACCGATAAAACAATCCTTGACGAGCGAATAATAACTCTCACCCCGGCTTAAAATGCGTGTCGCTTGTCTATCGCAGACCTATGCTATAAAGTGAAACCCTGAATGATGAGTTCATCGTTCATTATTCAGCATTCATTGTTTAATTTAAGGCTGACTTACTCGGAATGCGTGCCGTCCTCACTCATATAATCGGGCCAGACAAAGGAAAGCGCGAGCAGTTTGATGCAGGCAGGATCACTATCGGGCGCGCTTCGGATAACGCACTCTGCTTTAACGACGGGCAGCGGCGCGTATCTTCTCATCACGCCGAAATCGTTCGCAATGAAGATCATTATCTGTTGCGCGACCTCGGCTCGACAAACGGTACGATGATTAATGGCCGTCGCGTCGTGACAAGCGAAATACAACACGACGATTTGATAGAGTTCGGAGCGGGCGGCCCGTTGCTGAGGTTCGGCATCGAATTTGACGAAACCGATTCACCCGAAGTTCGTAAGTCCCCGTCTATGCGGCGCAACTCCACAGAACCGCTCGCGCGCCCGCCGTCTCATAAAGCCAACGTGCTGTTGCTTGTAGCCATAGCGGCGGCAATGCTGATTGGCGCTGTAGGCGGCTTATTTTTATCTTCGAGAATACCGGATCGTTTTCAGGACGAAAGAAGCTTTACGGAAGTGGCGGAACTCAATCGCCCGGCTGTTGTATTCATTCGCGTGGAGTTCGAGTTGTTTGACGAAAGCGGTCAGGCGTTCGTCACAGACGCGCGCACGGGAAGCGGCTTTCTCATCTCGTCGAGCGGCTTGATCGTGACCAATCGCCATTTGATCCGCGATTGGGAATACAACTCCGCATCGCAAAATCTGACGGGCCGCGCGACAAAAATAGAGGTGATATTGCCGGGCCAGAAACGCGAAGAGGCTGTGCTTGCCGAAATTCACAGGATCAACCCGGACAAAGACAGCCCGGACGTGGCGATTTTGAAGATCAATTCATCGAGACTGCGCTTTGTGCGCGGAATCGAATCCGATCTGAATAATATCGAGCAGGGCGAAGATGTCGCGGTCATCGGTTACCCGTTCGGTCTCGACCTGTTAAAGCAGACTCACGACGAGCAGATCGGGCCGTCGCTTTCGACCGGCATAATCAGCCGCGTGGGGCAGGACTATATTCAGTTGAACCTGCGCGCCTATCACGGCAACAGCGGCGGCCCCGCGCTCAATCGCAAAGGCGAAGTGATCGGCATTCTGACTGCAAACGTATCAAGCGCGCAGGACATCGCGCTGTGCACGCCAATCAGCGCGGCTCTGGAGTTGATCAATCAGCCGACAAACCTGAGCGTGGGAGTTATAAATCAGGAAGGAATCAATCATGGCAAATGAAAATCGAAGCGTCACATATGAAAAATTCGAGCCGCCGAAACGCGTGCTGCTGGGTCCCGGACCAAGCCCCGTAGATGATCGCGTGCTGCACGCGATGGCAGCACCCGTGCTCGGCCACCTCGACCCGCTGTTTTTGCGCTGCATGGACGATATTCAGGCGATGCTTCGATATGTGTTCGAGACCGAAAACCGCGTGACGATTCCGGTTTCTGCAACAGGCAGCGCAGGCATGGAAGCTGCGCTTGTCAACACAATAGAGCCGGGTGACGGGGTGGTCGTCTGCATCAACGGCGTATTCGGAGAACGAATGAAAGATATAATCGAACGCGCAGGCGGGCAGGCGACAGTGGTGCGCGCCGAATGGGGCGAGGCAATTGACATAAACAAGATCCGGGACGCGCTCGAATCCACAAAGCCGCGCGCGCTCGCGATTGTACATGCAGAGACTTCGACAGGCGTGCTTCAGGATTTGACGGGGCTTTCAGATCTGGTTCACAGTCGCGACGCTCTGCTGATAGTTGACGCGGTCACATCGCTCGGCGGTCATCCCGTCGGGGTTGATCGCAACGGTATCGACATCTGTTATTCAGGCACACAGAAATGTTTGGGCGCGCCTCCCGGCCTTGCGCCGATCACTTTTTCCGAGCGCGCGATTGACCTGATACGCGCGCGGCGGTCGAAAGTGCAAAGCTGGTATTTAGACATCACAATGGTTGAAAAGTATTGGGGCGACGACCGAACATATCATCATACAGCACCGATTTCTATGAACTATGCGCTGAGAGAAGCGCTGAGGCTGGTTCACGAAGAGGGGCTGGAAGCCAGATGGCAAAGGCATCAGTTGAATCATCGCGCGCTGGTCGCAGGGATCGAGGCGATGGGGCTTCGGATGAACGTTGCGCCCGGCAACAGGCTCTGGAGCCTGAACGCGGTGCGCGTGCCCGATGGCGTAGACGAGGCGCGGGTGCGTTCGCGGTTGCTTACGGAAAATAACATCGAGATAGGCGGCGGGCTTGGGCCGCTGAAAGGGCGAATCTTTCGCATAGGATTGATGGGATCAGGCAGCACACGCGAAAACGTCCGCCTTGTGCTCGACGCGCTTCACGGTGCGCTCGCAGCCGAAGGCTTCAATTGTAATTCAGGCATCGAGGCTGCCGAGCAGGTGTATTCATCAAATTAGTTTATGGCTTTCCATAGCCCCTTGAAATGGTAGGGGCAGGGCTTGTCCCTGCCCGAATGGTCGTAAGACCATGACAGTCATCGCCTATCGGCGATCCGGGCAGGGACGAGCCCTGCCCCTACATTTAATTTATAAAATCCTTGCAAGCTAGAGCCTTGCTCTCGCGTGCTGGTATACTTTGAAGCTGATACCCCGGAGGGAACATGGCGGTCGATATAGTCGAATTTAATCACGTAAATGTTACAGTGCCGCGCGAGCACGAAGAATCGGCGAAGCATTTTTACAGAGATGTTTTAGGGCTTGAAGAGATTATCAAACCCGACGCTTCACTGAAACGCGGCGGCGCATGGTATAAGCAAGGCCCTATCGAAATCCATCTTTCGATAGAAGACGACGTGCAGGGCAACCACCAGAGCAAGCGGCACGTCTGCTATGTCGTGCGAGACCTTTCATCAGCCGAGCAGAGATTTCGCGATGCAGGAGTTGAAATAATCCCGGATCACAGGCCGCCCGTACCCGGCTGGCCGCGATTTTATGTGCGTGACCCCGGCGGCAATCTGATCGAAATAGCGCAACGAGATTCGGAGAACTAAAGAATGAGTGATGCAGGAAAACGCAAGGAGAAGGAACGACACGAGGAAGTTCGCAACGTTACGCTCCCGCCGACACTGGCCTTGAATCGCCAAATGTTGTTCAATCGCGAAGTAAGCTGGTTGTGTTTCAACAATCGCGTGCTCGAAGAGGCGCTCGACCATTCTCATCCGCTGCTTGAGCGGCTCAAGTTTCTTTCTATCTTCTCTACGAACCTGGACGAGTTTTTCATGATTCGCGTTTCGGGTCTGAAGCAGCAGATCGACGAAGGCGTGATGGAATTGTCGTTCGACGGATTGACCGCTACGGCTCAACTCAGGCTGATAGCTGAAAAGCTTCGCCCGATGGTGACCGAGCAGATGCGATGTCTGAAGAATGACATACTGCCGGAGTTGAGCGCACAGGGCATCGTGATCACTCCCTATCGCGCGCTTTCAGATCGCGAGCGCCGTTCGCTCAACGCTTACTTTCTCGAAAACGTCTTCCCTGTCCTTACACCGCAGGCGGTCGATCCGAGCCATCCTTTCCCTTACATATCAAACCTCAGTCTCAACCTCGGCGTGATGATAGAGGCGTCTGAGGAAGCGGCCTCGTCTGCGGCTGGAGCGGGTGGGCCGCGATTCGCGCGCGTTAAGGTTCCGCCCATCGTGCCGCGCCTTGTACCCGTAGGCGATTCGGGCGCGGAGTTCACATTGCTCGAAGAATTGATCGCCGCAAACATCAGCGTGCTTTTCCCCGGCATGCGTGTGGGCGAGTTTCACCTGTTCAGAGTTACGCGCGATGCGGACATCGAGATACGCGAAGACGAAGCGAATGATCTGCTGCGAGTGATGGAGCAGGAGCTTCGCAAGCGCAGGTTCGGGACTGCCGTGCGGCTGGAAGTCGCATCGACCATGCCGCAGGAGATGGTGCGATACCTTGAGACTTCGCTGGGTCTGACGAGCGACGATATTTATACGAATGAAGGCCCGCTCAACGTGCCCGACCTGATGGCGCTCTACAAACAGGACAAACCCGAAATAAAAGACAAGCCGCTACTGGCTTCGCTTCCTCTGCTTTTCAGAACGGGCGAACCCATCTTTGACATCATCAAACGCCACGACATACTGATGCATCACCCCTACAACTCTTTTTCGACTGTGATCGATTTCATCAACTCTGCGGCGATTGACCCTGACGTGCTCGCCATAAAGATGACGCTCTATCGCACGGGGCAGGACTCTCCCATCGTGCGCGCGCTGATGGAAGCAAGCGAGCGAGGCAAACAGGTCGCCGTGCTCGTAGAACTGAAAGCCCGATTTGATGAAGAGAAGAATATCGAGTGGGCAAGGCAGCTTGAGCGCGCAGGCGTTCACGTAGTTTACGGATTGATCGGCTTGAAGACCCACTGCAAGCTCGCGCTGGTCGTGCGGCGCGAAGCCGATTCGCTCAGGCGTTACGTTCACCTCGGAACGGGCAACTACAATCCAACGACTGCGCGCATCTACACAGACATAGGGCTTTTCACATCAAACCCGCAGATAGGCGCGGATGCAACCGAGCTGTTCAATTACCTGACTGGATTTTCGCGCCAGATTGAATATCGCCGCCTGATAGTCGCGCCCGTAAATATGCGCGACCGCCTGATAGGGTTTATCGAGCGCGAGATGGAGCATCAAAAGGCAGGGCGACCCGCGCGAATAATTGCGAAGATTAACAGCCTGACCGATACAAAGATCATACGCAAGCTTTATGAAGCGTCGCAGACCGGGGTGCCGATTGAGCTGATAGTGCGCGGCGTCTGCTCGCTCAGGCCGGGCGTGCCGGGCCTGAGCGACACGATTGACGTGATTAGCATAGTTGGCCGATTCCTGGAACATAGCCGCATCTTCTATTTTGCAAACGGCGGCGATGAAGACATCTATATCGGCAGCGCCGACTGGATGCTTCGCAATATTGATCGCCGCGTCGAGTTGCTGACGCCAATCGAAGACCCGCGACTCAAAAAGCACCTGAAAGAAGAGGTGCTCGATCTATGCCTGCGCGACAACGTGAAAGCACGGCGACTGCTCCTGAACGGCAATTACCAGCGCATTCCCTGCCCTGAGGGTAATGAGCGGGTCGATTCGCAGAGTCGATTTATGAATCTTTACAGCACTATTCAGGATTGATCGTGAACCGGCAAAACGAAGGAGTTGAATCTGCCAGTCCGGATTCAATCCGCACATTCATCTGTATCGAGGTGCCGCACGCGATTAAAGAGCGGATCGAAAGCTTGCAGCGCGCCCTTCGTATAAACGATGCGAAGATAAGCTGGGTCAGGCCGTCAAATATTCATCTGACGATGAAGTTTCTGGGCGATGTGCCGAGATCGAAAATCGAAAGCGTGTGCGACGGAGTCGAGCGCGCAGCCGAAGGAGTGAACCAGTTCGATATCGAGATAAGCACTACGGGTTGTTTCCCTTCCGCGCGAAACCCGCGCGTTTTCTGGGTCGGGACTGGCGCGTTGCCTGAGGGCTTGAAACAACTGCATTTGAATATCGAAAGCGAGCTTGCGCACGAAGGCTTCCCGCGAGAACAGAAACGGTTCTCGCCTCACCTGACTATTGGCCGCGTTCGCAGCCCTCAGAATGCAGCGCAAACCGCCGAAGCGTTGATCGCCAGAGAGTTCGGGCCGGAAACTTTTCGCGCGACTGAAATCATCGTGATGCGAAGCGAGTTAAATTCATCCGGCTCTATCTACACGCCGCAGGCTATAATCAAGCTCGGCTCCTAAGAATTATCAATTGATTAAAAGGACGCATATGAAATTACACCTCAAAAGGGCAATCACTATATGGCTATTGAGCGCGCTGGTTCTTTTGACATCGCTTTCAAACATTGCGGCTCAGACTGCGGGGCAGGAAAAGAAGAGGGCGCAGGTAATGATTCTGGGCGTCTATCACATGGACAACCCGAATCAGGATTACGTGAAGACAAATGTTGACGATCACCTCTCTCAGAAACGACAGGAGCAGATTGCAGAGGTTTCCCGATTGCTCGCGAAATTCAAGCCTACGAAAATCGTTCTTGAGGCTGTTGAAGGGCCATCAGCAATCCATCGCAATTATGAAGCATATCTGAAGGGCGAATACACGCTGAAAGCAGACGAGCGCGATCAAATCGGATTGCGGCTTGCAAAACAGATGGGCCATAAACGGGTCTATGCGGCTGATCACAAGCTCGACATGGATTTCGGAGGCGTAATGCAGGCGGCTCAGGAAAGCGGCAATCGCGCCTTCCTCGAATTATTCCAGAGCGTGATGGGTGAAATCGAAGCATTTGAAAAACGCAAAGCCCGGATGACTGTGGGCGATATCCTGATTGAGATGAACGGGCAGGCCCAGATTGCGAAAGCGCGCGACCTCTATATACAGATGGCGAGAGTTCGCAACGGCGACAAGTTCATCGGCGCAGATGTGCTTGCAGGCTGGTATCAGCGCAACTTCCGCATCTTTTCAATCTTCGCGCCTGTGATCGAATCGGTCGAGGATCGGGTGCTGATCATCTTCGGCGCGGGTCACTCGCCGATACTCAGAGAACTGGTTCAAAGCAGCCCCGACCTTCAGCTGGTCGAGCCGAACGATTATCTAAAAAAGCAATGACCGACATCACGCAATAATTATTCCCGGAGGATGTTGAAAGTTGCGCATTCTACTGGTCGAAGACGAGCCGGATGGCGCGCGAATACTCGCACAGGGGTTGCGCGAGCAGGTTTATGCCGTAGACGTAGCAGCAGACGGCGATGCCGCGCTGGAGATGGCCTACGTCAACGATTATGACCTTGTCATTCTTGATGTCATGTTGCCGGGCAAGGACGGATTTGAAGTCTGCCGGGAGCTTCGACAACAGGGGGCAGCCGTGCCGATCATAATGCTTACGGCTCGCGATGCGGTTGAAGACCGGATAGAGGGTCTCGACACGGGAGCGGATGACTACCTTGTAAAGCCGTTCGATTTTCAGGAACTGCTTGCGCGAGTGCGCGCGCTGTTGCGCAGGCGTGAAGTGTTGCGACCTGAGATTGCCGAGATCGCGGATTTGAAGATTGACTTCCGCGCGCGGAAAGTCTGGCGCGATAACAGGGCCATTGAGCTTACTGCCAAAGAGTATGGGCTGCTTGAATATCTGGTTCAGCGCGCGGGCGAAGTCGTCACGCGCTCAGACATCGCAGAGCATGTATGGGATGAAACGTTCGATCCGTTTTCAAACCTTATCGAAGTCTATATTCAGCGGTTGCGGCGCAAGATTGACGACGGACGCGCAGTGAAACTGATTCGCACACGGCGGGGCGAAGGATACGTGGTGACGGCTGGCGATGAAGATTCAAATTCTTGATTCTGTCAGAGTGCGGCTGACTCTCTGGTATGTCGGCGTGCTCGCGCTTGTGCTCATCTCTTTCAGCGTGATGGTCTACACTCTGCTTTCGCGCTCGCTTTACCATCGTGTAGACGAGGGGCTGCAATCGTCGATAGAAGTTGCGATCAAATCTCTCACCAACGACCTGGAAGAAGGCCAGACGATATCAGGTTCTGCGCAAAGCACGGCGACGGAGCTGTTCAACGGGCAACAGGGGATGGCTATCTTTGATGTGTCGGGGAAGCTGCTGGCAAAGAATGTTTCAGATGAGGATTTTTATACGCAACTGCCCGAAGAGGCTCTGATTCCCGATGACAAAATTCATCTGTTCACAGCCTCAGCCCCGGATGATGATGACCTGCACAGGCTGGCCGTTCAGCGTGTAAGCATTCTCCCCTCAAATACAGAGTATATAATTCTGGTCAGCCATCCATTAGAGTCGGTCGAGGAAGAGTTAGAATCGCTCAGAGAAGTTATCTACTATGCCATGCCGATAGCGTTATTGATGGCGGGGGTTGGCGGCTGGTTTCTGGCGCGTCAGGGACTCGCGCCTGTCGTCGCAATGTCGGTGCAGGCGCGATTGATCGGGGCCAGCAGTCTCGATCAGAAATTGCCTGTTGCAAATCCGCGCGATGAACTTGGCCAGCTTGCAGTCACATTCAACGAATTGCTCGCGCGGCTTGATCAGTCATTCGCGCAGCAGCGTCAATTCATGGCCGATGCTTCGCACGAACTGCGCACACCGATATCTGTCATACGAACGACGGCGGGCGTGATTCTGGATAAACCCCATCGCGATGAGAGCGAATACAGAGACGCCGTAACGATGATGGACGAGCAGAGCAGGCGTTTGACTCGCATCGTTGAAGATATGTTCGCGCTTGCGCGAGCCGATTCCGGTCGTTATCCGCTTCGCAAGAGCAGATTCTATCTGGATGAATTGATAGAAGAGACAGCGCGCGCTGCCATCGTTCTGGCTTCGCGAAAAAAGATATCCATAGATGTCGCTAATTCTTCCGAATCGATTTTCCATGGTGATGAAGATTTAATGCGGCGGATGGTTTTGAATCTGCTCGATAACGCCATCAAATACACTCCTGCGGGCGGCACTGTAAGGCTTCGCCTTACACGCAAAGAAGAAAAATATTT
The DNA here is from genome assembly GCA_963804815.1 of Blastocatellia bacterium. Classification (GTDB taxonomy): domain Bacteria; phylum Acidobacteriota; class Blastocatellia; order UBA7656; family UBA7656; genus DATEKX01. The sequence goes on from CAWDRU010000002.1 coordinate 2,481,554, forward strand.
CATAGAAGTGTCGGATACCGGAACTGGCATACCAGACGAAGCGCAATCACACATATTCGAGAGGTTCTATCGCACGGACAAAGCTCGCTCGCGGTCGGAAGGAGCAGGCAGCAGCGGGGCCGGGCTTGGACTGGCAATCGCTCGATGGATTGCCCAGTCTCACGAAGGCAGCCTGGAATTGATCCGCTCAGACAAAAGCGGCAGCGCCTTCATCGCTTCGTTTCCGATTCATCACAATAAGTGACCTGCCTGTTTATCTTCTATTTATCTTCATTTTGATAAGCTCATGAAAGAAGGGGGGAAGAAATCATGAATAGCAATAATGACAGCAAACGGCCTTTGCTTTATCTGTTTGCCCTGCTGCTGGCTGTAATACTGGCAAGCGGAATAGCGCTTTATACATCGGGGCCTAATTCTTCGGTGATCGCGGGCAAAGTTTCTGGCGCAGGTGCAAAGGCATTTGCAGGAGGAACATTTGAAGCATCGGGCGTCGCGCATGTGCCGGGTACATCGGGCATACTCTTCATCGATGACGGGAAGCCCAGCGAAGTTTTCTGGATGGAGTTGGATGACGGCGGCAATCAGCGCGGCTCGATCAAAGCAGTAAACCTTGGTGTAAGCATCGAAGACCCGGAAGGGATAACCTCAGACGGCACATATTTCTACATAGTCGGTTCGCAGTCAAGATCGAAAGGCAGTCAACAGGCCGGGCTGGTGCGGTTTAAATTTAATCCCGGCAGCCAGACAATCGAAGAGGCTCAATCGGTTGGCGATCTGAAGCAACTGCTTGTCAACAACGTAACCGAGTTGCGTGATATGGGCGCGGTGAAAGCCAAAGATGATGGAATAAATATCGAAGCAATTGCATGGGACCCTGTCGAGGGGCGGTTGTTGCTCGGGCTGCGTTCTCCTGTAATAGACGGACATGCGCTCGTTGTGCCTTTGAAGGTGAACGATGCTCGCGGCCAGTTTTCACTTCAGAATCCGAAGCCGGGAGGAATCGAAGCAATACGGCTGGCGTTAGGCGGACAGGGGATTCGCAGTATGGAGTATGACAACAAATCGAAGCTGTTTCAGATAATCGCGGGAGCAACCGAGAGTCAGGACAAAAATGATTTCAAGCTCTGGGAATGGAGCGGCGATTCGATACAGGCTAATCTACGCGATGTAGCCACTCTCGACCGGAAGCTGAAGCCTGAAGGTGTTACACGCGCATCGGTCGGCAACAGCGATTTTAAGTTCGTTGTCTTTGATACGAGCAGATATCTGAAGATGCAATAGATCGATTGCTGTTCAAAAAAAGAAGCCTGACAGTTGTCCTGTCAGGCTTCTTTGCTTTCCGCAGGGTCAGTTCCCCGTGGTGAGAACAACTCTGAATCGCGCCTTGCCGCTCATCATGCGCTCGTAAGCCTCTGCGGCACGCTCCAGCGGAAAGACTTCACTCATCGACCGCACGCCGCTGATTACGCTGAAGGTTAAAGTATCCTGAGAATCAATCGAGGTGCCGGAGTACCAGCCTTTGACCGACCGCTTTCCCGTAAGCAGAAAAAGCGGAGAAACCTCAAATGACTCCGCCGCGCCGAGGACCATCAAAGTTCCATTGACTGCCAAACCATCCTGTATGGCTTTCATCGCGTCGCCGTTCGTCACGGTGGCGACGATGACGCTTGCGCCTCCCAGCTTCTGTAGTTCCGCTGCCGGGTCCTGCGTTTGACTATCAATGTAACGCCACGCGCCGAGTTGCTTCGCCAACGGTTCCTTGTCGCTTCCGCGAGCGATAGCAACGGTCTTATAACCCATCTTCGCTGCGAATTGAACACCCAGATGACCAAGCCCTCCGATGCCATGAATGGCAACCAGATCGCCGGGACGCGCACCGCTATTGCGAAGGGCATTGAAAGTGGTGAGCCCTGCACACATCAGTGGTCCAGCCTCTACGGCTGAGAGTTCATCGGGGACCAGCGCCAGTGCGCTTGCGGGGGCGATCATATAGTCGGCGTAACCGCCATCGTAATGTATGCCTGTAACCTTTCCGGCAACCTGACAGGCAAAGAAGTTGCCTCGACGGCAGGGCTCGCAATATCCGCAGTATCCGCCGTTCCAGCCCACTCCGACTCGCTGGCCTGCCGCCCATCCGGGAACGACCGGGCCGACGGCATCAATGACGCCGACCAGTTCATGCCCCGGCACTCTGGGGTACTCAATACCAGGGAAGGCTCCTTCTTTGGTAAGCGAATCGCTATGGCAGACTCCGCAGGCTTGTACTTTGATTCTCACTTCTCCCGTGCCGGGCTCCGGGATTTCGCGCTCGACCAGTTCTAAAGGTCCTTTCGCATGAGGGACCTGCACAACACGCATCTTCGACATATTACCTCCAATCTTATTCTGCATCAGGCGTTGTAATGCTGTGAAACTGCATAGTTCTATAACAGTATAACAACGCCGTGCGACGCGGCCTAAAAGATGACTATAATAATAGAACGTCAGCGCGCCGCCGCAGAAGCCGTTATTTGCAAAGCAATGATTCGGCTGCAATACTATGGTAAGGCGAGCAAGTTTAACTTTCATTTTTCAGGAGCAATCATATGGCAAGAGTCGAGATCGTTGCGGTCGTGCTGACGATAAGCGACTCGGCGTCGCGCGGAGAACGTGAGGATAAATCAGGCCCCGCCGTCGTTGCCGAGCTTGAAAAACTCGGCGCGCGCATCAAGGCGACCGAAATCATCTCTGATGACCGCGAGCAGATCGCAGCGCGGCTCCGCGATTATACGGACAGAGGCGACGTGAATCTAATCTGCACGACGGGCGGGACAGGATTCGCGCCGCGAGACAACACGCCCGAAGCTACGCGAGATGTTATAGAACGTGAAGCGCCGGGGCTTGCAGAACTGATGCGACTGCGCAGTCTTGATGCGACCCCGCTTGCACCGCTCTCGCGCGCAGTGTGCGGCATTCGCGGACGCACACTTATCGTCAATCTGCCGGGCAGCGTGCGCGGCGCTACGCAGAACTTCACAGCGATTCGCAGTTCTATACCGCACGCAATCGGCCTGATAACAGATCAATCGCCTAAATGCGCGAGTTGAATCATTCAAAATCATCCTTATACATTCGGAGATCAAAAGGTTCATGGTTTCAAATCAAGACAGCCTTGTTCAGGCGACAGCCGCCGACAATCAGCTCAGATGCATGGCCGCGCGTACGACCGGTCTTGTAGGCGAAGCATGCCGTCGCCATAAAACATTCCCTACGGCTTCAGTCGCGCTTGGCCGGGTGCTTACGGGCAGCCTGCTTCTGGGCAGCAGTTTGAAAGACCTTGAAAAGATAACCGTACATTTTCATTGCGAAGGGCCGATTGGCAGCATCATCGCGCAGGCAGACCCTCGCGGTCATGTTCGCGGCTATGTCTCAAACCCCGAAGCAGATGTGACGGTTGCAAATCCGCTCGGCAAATTCGATGTGCGCGCAATCCTGGGATCGGGCACGCTCTACGTCACACGCGATGCCGGTTTCGAGATAGGCTTGCATAAAGAGGCATATCGCGGCTCGGTTCCCATCATATCGGGCGAGATCAGCGAAGATATTGCTTACTATCTGTCGAAGTCCGAGCAGATTCCATCTGCCGTAAGCCTTGGCGTGTTGATGATGGTTGAGAAGAATGCCAGCGAACCGCAGTCAGTCATCGAGCCTGAGTTCTCGCTTGATCGTCTGCGCGTGTCAGCCGCAGGCGGATATATAATTCAGATGATGCCGAGCGCAAGCGATGAGATCATCCGACATCTTGAACAAACCATACCGAAAGCGCTGCCTTCGACAGAGATGATTCGCGCAGGAATGTCGCCCACAGAGATGCTGAGATGCGCGCTCGGCGATCTGGACCTGCTCGTGCTCGAAGAGAAAGAGCCGAGCTTTTATTGCCAGTGTTCACGCGAGCGCGCTTTGCAGATCATTTCGGCGCTTGGTCGCGAAGAGGTCGAGGATATGCTCGTGAAAGACAACGGCGCGCAGTTGACCTGCCATTTCTGCAACGAGTCATACGACATCAGCGGCGAAGAACTCGGCGGATTATTGACCGAAGAATAAAGTTTAATTTCAACACCGGGAGCTTTCAGGCGGAGGTGAGATAAAAATTATGTTGCTTGAAAAATATCTGGAAGACTCGCTGCATCACTTTCGCAGTCTGAAATGGCTTGCCGAAGCAGCAATCGCTCAGGTTGCGGACCCTGAGCTTTTCACGTCGCTCGATTCCGAATCCAACAGCATAGCCCTCGTCATGAAACATATTGCGGGCAATATGCGCTCTCGATGGACCGATTTTTTGACCTCTGACGGAGAGAAGCCTGACAGGAACCGTGATTCGGAATTCATGATCGAACAGACTGATACGAAAGCGCGACTCTTCGCATTCTGGGAAGACGGGTGGCGATGCCTGTTCAATGCCGTCGAGCCGCTAAAAGCTGACGACCTCGGAAAAACCGTGCGGATTCGCGGCGAGCCTCATCTGGTTTTAGAAGCGATCAATCGCCAGCTTTCGCATTACTCGTACCACGTTGGACAGATCGTCTTTCTTGCAAAGCATCTGGCTTCCGCCGAATGGCAATCGCTCTCTGTTGCGCGCGGGAAGTCTGCGGAGATGAACGCCTCTGAAGGAAAAAAAAGAGGGAAAGCATGGCTGAGCGCCGAGGTTTCAAAAGAGACTTAAAGCGGACTAAGACATCTCTCTCAGCAGTCGCCCGATTTTGCGTTGCAGGTTTCTGTAGATGGCATCTATCGGCTGAGTGGCGTCAATGACTTCAAATCCGTACTCTTCCGTCATCGAATCGAAGACCGAAAGCATCCTGATTTGATACTCTTTGAAGCTGTCGAACAGGTCCTGACCCAGATGCATGTCCATACCGGATTCCCAGTAATCGAATCCCGTCGGGCTGGTTAAGACCCGTGGTATCAAATTGGCCATGCTCGTGCGCAGGTAGAATATCGCGTCCGGCTTGAGCGCGAGACCGTAAAAAGATTTGATCCAATCGCGATCCATGCCTCGCACAATCGCTCGCGCCATCAATGAATAGATGTAGCGGTCGGTCAGGACGATGAAGCCAGCGCGCAGCGCCGGAAGCATCTGGTTTTCGAGTCGGTCTGCGAAATCTGTAGCATAGAAAAGCGTCAGCGAGACAGGCCCAAGCGTTATGCCTGCCTTGGCCTGTTTGATTCCCTTCCCCGCAAGCGCGGAGCGAGTCATCCCTGTATCGAGCACGGCGTGGCCGGAGGATTCGAGCCACGGCTTGAGCATTGACACTTGAGTCGAACGGCCAACGCCGTCAGCGCCCTCTATGACTATCAGCCTGCCGCGCAGTTCCGAAAGGTCTACATCCGGCATGCCTTCGCCGTAGAATTCAAAGTTGTGGTTCTCGTCCAAGTTCAATCCTCGTCAAGCTCAATTCTGGGCAGCAGGTATTTGGGCAGATCGTGAAGCTCGCGCTCGACTATGGCGCGCACTTCGTTCTGCTGCTCTTCGATTGAACGAGTCGCATTAATCACTGTGAGTCCGAACTCGTCAACCATCTCTTCGTAACGGTCGCGTATCATCCCTTGAAACTGCCGAAAGCTCTCTTCGATGTCGTCGCTCAGTCCAAGATCCATTCCCGCCTCGTAATACTTCAGCCCCGCGCGCGCGCCGAGTATTCGCTTGAGCGAAACCTCCAGAGGCACGCGGAAATAAAATGCGAGCGTCGGCTTGACCGCGAAACGATAAAGCTCGCGCACCCATCGAGGGCTTACGCCGCGAGCAGTGTCGCGAGCAAAGGCCGTGAAGATGTAACGGTCGGCCAGAACAATCGCGCCCGCTTTGAGCGGCGGAATTATGTGACGCTCTATGCGGTCGGCAAGATCTGTGGCGTGAATGAGCGAGAAGGTCGTCGGCGTGAGCATCTGTTTTTTCTTGCCGCGCCGGGTCGTTTCCTTGACCAGCATGGAGGAGTTCCATTCGCTGAAGAAAACGAGATAGCCTTCGCGCCTGAGCCACTGTTGGAGTAAGCTTAATTGTGTGGATTTGCCCGAACCGTCAATGCCTTCGACGATGAAGAGCTTTCCGGGAAACTGGTGATCGCCATACATAGGCATACTCAGAGAGTATAAACAAACAGCGAGGTAACGCCAATAGCCATGCACCTGCAAATCGTAATAACACGGCTGATTCTGATTGTTATGGTAGTGATGATATCGAACGCGCCCGCTACGTCTTTCAGCAATGAGCCTGAACCGGCTCCAATCCTTGAGCGTCGGCTGGACTTCTTTGATTTCAATTTCAAGACTACGGAAGGCCGAGGCTTCAACCTGCGCGAATATACGAACGATAAGCGGATCGTAATCGTCAGCTTTGTCGCGGGATGGTGCGCAAACAGCAATCGGAACGGGCACGTGCTCAAACGGCTTTACGATAAATATCACGAACGCGGGCTAGGCGCAGTCGTCGTGACGGAATACTCGGACGCGGACGAGGTGCGAATCCACATAAACCGCATCGGAATTGATTACCCTGTAGTCACGGAAACAATCGACAGAGGGGACCGCAAAGACTCGCAGCATTACCGATATCGCCACGCCGTTGGCGACAAACGCAAATGGGGCACGCCTTTTTATGTAATTCTGGATGCGCGTGACATCGAGAAATCAACACCCAAAGCCCCGATTGCGCGCCGCGTGTTTACAGTATCGGGAGAGATAGTCGAGGCCGAAGCCGAAGCGTTCATCGAACAACGCCTCAATCGAACTCCGTAGATTCAGAACTGACCAAGACGCTTTATCACTTCTTTGGCTAGAGCGGCGTAATCGGCAGCGCCGTCGCTGTTTGGCGAATATTCAAAGACTGACTTGTGCGCTTCCTGCGAGTAATCAAGCTCTGTGCGCTCGCGTATAACGGTGCGCAGCAGGCGATTGCGAAACATCTTCTTTGCTTCCTGCCTCACATGCTCCGGTCCCGCGCGGCGCGTAGTGTAAAAGGTCATAAGGATGCCTGTGCGGTCGCTGTCGATGTGAGCGTCGCGCGTGTGCGTGTCAACGAAATTCACCATCTGCTCAATCGAGCGCAGTCCCAGCCACGTCGAAACGCATGGTATCAACAGATAATCGGATAAAGTGAGCGCCGCCGAGGTCATTCGCCCGAATTCAGGAGGGCAGTCGAACAGGACGAAATCAAACTCGCCTTCAAGCTCCGCGAGCGCGCGTTTGAGCGGCCCTGTGATCGAACGCTGCGAGTCAGCAGCAAACGCTGTTTGATGTAACCTGCGGCCCCCGCTCGGCAATAGTGACATACCTTCACGTATGATGGTCGCAGAAATTTCTCCGCTATCGATTGCCGATGCCAGATTGTGTTTTGAATCCTCCACATCAGCGATAAATCTGAGATTGTCCTGCGGGTCGCAGTCAATCAGCAGCACGCGCGCCCCGGCAAGCCCTAACCCGAAACCTAAATTCCAGGTCGTCGTCGTCTTTCCGGTTCCGCCTTTCGATGCGGCGATTGTCATAAATCTGGTCATCACAAGTCCCTGTCGTCAGAAAAAACGAAAGCGCTATTCTTCCAGTGTCGTCGCGGCAGGCATAAGCTCAGGCTGAGACGTGCGTTTAAGCTCGCGCTCGAATTGTTCGGCGCTGATAGGTCCTTCGGTTCCCTGTCTTCCCCTGTATACAAGAAAGTGGTTATAGACGACTATCATCAGCCCGAAAAATGGAATCGAAAGAAAAACGCCTATCAACCCGCCTAATTCAAATCCTGAGAGAATCGCTATTATCACGACCAGCGGGTGCATTTCGATGCCCTGACCAACGATGCGAGGATAGATTATATAATCCTGCAATATTCTGAGCACCGCCAGAAACAACGCAACTATGAACGCAAGCTTCAGTGAAACAGTCAGCGCCAGCAGAAACGCGATTGTGGCAAAGATGAATGGCCCGATCATCGGCAAAAATTCGAGCATCCCTGCGACCGCTCCCATAACGATTGCGTAAGGCACGCCGATTATGCCGAACCCGACAGTCACAAGTATCGCGATCTCTATGCAGGCCGTGATCTGAGCGCGGATGTATGCGGCAAGCGTTTTGCTCACATCTTCCAGTAGCCAGTGTGCGCGCTTTCTAAGTTTTTCGCTTGGCAGCAACGCAACCAGACCGTATTCAAACTTCGCCGCATCCTTGAGTAGAAAGAATGAAAATATCGGCACGATGACCAGCCACAGCAGATAAGGCAGGTAACCGAAGACGCCCAACAACAGTTTTCCGAGCCATGGGCCTATCGAGCCAACAAGCTGATTCCCCCGCTCAATCAGGTCATTGCGCAATTGATCGGGCAGTTTCAGATGCTGCATCCAGTTCGACAGATCGTTGAATTTGCTTCTCGCATCATCCTGAAGATTCGGCCATTGCGATTTAAGGTCGTCTACCTGCTGAGTCATCAGCGGAGAGATCAATCGAATAGATACGAACAGAAAAAGCCCGATGCAGATGTAGACCAGAAGAATCGCAAGACCGCGCGGGATTTTCAGTTCGCGCCCCGAAACATAGAGAGGTTGTTCGGCGATTCGCACGAGAGGCGCGATCAAATAGCAGAAGAAGATCGAAAAGATTAACAGCAGTATTACTGTTCCGAGTTGATAAAGAATCCACGCTGACAGCGTGATGGCCACGATGATCAGAAAAGTGCGGAGGATCACCCACGTCCAGACACGAACCATCTCAGATTGTGAAGGCGGCTTCTTTTTCAACCTTACCTCCCTTGCGGCAATGGGATTGCCTGCTTGTGGCCAGTATAGCACACTTCACGGCTACGAAAATTATACTGATTAATGAAACGGCAAATAAAATCGGCCAGAGCGCAACTGCTCTGGCCGATCATCAATTATTAACCAGACCTTAACTGATTGAGTTAATCTCTATTGCGAGACGCAACGCGCGCGCGGGTGAATTCTTCGGCCTGCGCTCTGGCTTTCGGCAATTCACTGATTGCTCGCTGCAACTGCGCATCGCCTTCGTTGAGCACCTGTCGGGCTGTCTCTTCCCCGTAAGATGCGGTCACGATTTCAAAGCGGATGCGGCGCTTGAGCCAATCAGCATCTTTGTCAACCCGCGTGTCATCGGCTTTCAGTTCTTTGTGGTCGCGCAGGTAAGCCTTGAACGCTGCGATGACTTTATCGCCTACCGGGTATTCGTTCGCTGCTAAGCGATGATGATGATCATTCTGGCGATCAATCTTGAATTCGCTGAGGCCCGCCACCTGTCCACCGGCTAACTGCCGCGCGAACTGGAACACAGGTTCAATCCAGACCCGGATAAGCTCGTTTTCGTGAGCCGGAATCTTCACCACAACATCGGGATCAATGCCGCCGCCGCCGTAGACCGTGCGCCCGCTGTCTGTGCGTTTCTCTTCTCTGGTCACAACGGCTTCCTTGTCACCTCGCTTAAGGTAGTAATCGTAGAACGAGCGGCCACTGTAGTCGCGCTGAATCAGGCGACCGCTCGGCGTGTAGTAATGGCCCGTTGTGAGCGTCAGACCTGAGCCATCCGACAGCGGGAATATATTCTGCACAAGCCCTTTGCCAAAGCTGTTTTCGCCTACGATCACTGCGCGGTCGTGATCCTGAAGCGCGCCCGCAAGAATTTCAGAAGCAGAAGCCGAGCCGCGATTGACCAGTACGACTAGCCCATAATCGGCAGGGTCTGTGTTGTTGGCATAACCTTCGCGCGGCGGGAAGACGCCGGGCCGACCGCGCATCGTAAGAATCTTCTGACCTCTATAGAGGAAGATATTTGCAATCTTCTGGGCCTGATCGACAAGCCCGCCGCGATTGTTGCGCAGGTCGAACACAAGTGAAGTCATTCCCTGCCCCTGCATCTCTCTGAGCGCGACGCGGATCTCGTCGAAGCTGGTCGTGTTAAAACCGCGATCAAAATTGATGTAGCCGACGCCGTTCGCGCCCAGATAGAAATTCGATACGGAAGGCAGCGGAACCGCTTCGCGAACGAATTTCATTTCGATAGGCTGGCTCGCGCCCGGACGCGATACCTTGACAACGACTGGCGTCCCTTCGGGGCCGATCAGTTTGTCCGACACCTGTCTGGAATTCCAACCATCGGTTGACTCCCCGTTTATGGCTATTATCTGATCGCCGTATCGAATGCCGCCGCGATGCGCGGGAGTGCCGTCGAACGGTGACATTATGTAGACCTTGTCGTTTCGCTGGGCGATGGTCGAGCCGATGCCAAAATAGCGGCTGCGCTGATCGTTCTGGAATGATTCCCACTCCTTGCGGTCAAAATAGCCCGAATGCGGATCAAGCTGACGAAGCATTCCCAGTATGGAAGCCTTTGTCATTTTATCGAAATCGATCTGGCCCGCGAATTTATCTTTTGCCACCAGTATCGCGTCGGCAAAATCTTCGGCTATTTTTTTCCTTGTGACCGCTTCATCGCTGTTTTGTGTTGAAAACCGTTGTGCAGGATGCGCTCCCGCGAATGCCACAGGTATTATAAGCGCAAAGACCAACAACCAGTATCGCTTCTTATCTTTCATGCTCTACCTATTCCCTCGGAAAAACATCAGGAACGAAACCGCACGTGCGCGGCCTCAATGAAATTCGTCATAAATAATTCTACCGGATAGGCTCGCGCAAAACAACTATTCGATTTACCTCTCGCTTAACGGTCGTCAGCTTGCCCCTCGTTCAATTGATTTGTTAGTGTGAAGGAATTATGGCGAACCTTCAATTCCTCGGCGCAACCGGAACAGTAACCGGATCAAAGTATCTCCTTGAAGTAGGCGGAAACCGCGCGATCATCGATTGCGGGCTGTTTCAAGGCTTCAAGGAACTCAGGCAGCGCAACTGGGAACCGCTCACGGTCAACCCTGCATCAATCGGATGGGCGCTTGTTACGCACGCGCATATAGACCATACGGGCTATCTGCCTCGCCTTGTCCGCGATGGGTTCACAGGGCCTATTTTTGCGACGACGGCAACAGCCAGCCTGATGAAGATAATGCTGCCCGATTCGGCAAGGCTTCAGGAAGAAGATGCCGAATACGCGAACCGGAAAGGCTTCTCAAAACATAATCCCGCGCTGCCGCTTTATACAGAGCGCGATGCGGAGGATGCGCTCCGTCACGTCCGCCCAGTCCAGTACAATCAGGACGTGCGGCTCAGCAAATTCATCAACGCGCGCTTCATACCCGCAGGGCACATACTCGGCTCAAGCTTCATTCATCTTGATATAACCGAGCCTGAACGCGAGCCGTTCACGATACTTTTTTCCGGTGATGTCGGTCGTTACGACGAGCCTATACTGAATGATCCTGCGCCGATAGATGAAGCCGATTATTTGCTAGTTGAATCAACCTACGGAGACCGCCTTCACGAATCGAGCGACCCAAAGACAAGACTTGCCGAAATAATAAACGCGACTGCCGAGCGCGGCGGCAAGATCATCATTCCGGCATTTGCGGTCGGGCGCACACAACTGCTCGTCTACTACCTGCGCGAGCTTGAAGACGAGGGCCGCATCCCCGTACTTCCAGTCGCCGTAGATTCGCCCATGGGCGCTGAGGCTACGCGGATATATTCGAGGCATAAAGAAGATCACGATCTCGATATGCAGAGGCTACAAAACCTGAAGCGGAATCCGCTCGCAACGCGCAACTTTCATCTTGTGCAGGGGCGCGGCGGGTCGAAGGCGCTGGCCACCGAAAAAGGGCCTGCCATCATAGTCTCTGCATCAGGAATGGCGACGGGCGGGCGCGTGCTACATCACCTTGCGCGCTTTCTGCCCGACCCGGCGAGCACGGTTGTCTTCGTGGGTTATCAGGGAGCCGGTACACGCGGTCGAAGATTGCAGGACGGAGAAAAAGAGATAAAGATTCACGGTCAGTTCGTGCAGGTCAACGCTCACATCGAAAGCATCGGCAGCCTCTCTGCACATGCGGATTCGGCAGAACTGCTCAGATGGCTCGGCGGGTTCAAGCGACCGCCGCGCACGACCTTTATCATTCACGGAGAGCCGGATTCCTCGGCTGCCCTCAGAAACAAAATCGTCAAAGATTTAGGCTGGAACGTAGTGATACCGACTTACAAGGAAGTTGTAGAGCTATAGCTACGGCTTCTTGTTTTTGTTCTCTTCTTTCTTCTTTTCGCCGCCGCCGAAAATCTTCTTGAAGAAGCCGCCTACGCCGCCGCCTTTCTTGGGATCGGCCTTTGCCTCGTTCTTGTTCCCGGTTTGCGCGCTCACATTTTTATTTTCAGCGGGAGGAGCGGGAGGTTGCTGCGCGACTACAGGCGGAGGGTCTGTCGGCGCAGGCGTAGTGACTGCGGGAGTTGTGACATCCGAAGAGTTTTCGTTGGAAGCATTCTCGTTTCGAGCATTGCGCGCGCGCGCAGACCGCGAACTGTTCGCATTGAGATTGGCGCTTTCATTCGCATTGTCGGTTGGCGCTAAAGGCACTTCTGCCGTCGGATTGGCAGCAGGCGCAGGCTCCTGATCCGTTTCAGCAGGAGTTACAGGCGTGGACTGCTCAGGCGAAGGTGGATTTTGTCTGGTAGCCATCCATCCAAGCGGAACGCCTATCAATACGAGCAGCACCAGAGCGGCTGCGAAATAATGTTTCCCGTTGAGCTTGCCGCGCACGGCGGCTTGCGGCTGACTTACAGACGTTTGAGCCGCATCGGGCAAAGAAGCCTGCACTACGGTCTCCGCGCGCACGGCTTTACCCGTATGGCCCGCGACAGGAGCGGTCAGCTTATCCTGTTTAGCAGTTACAGAGAGTTGGTCGGGGCTTCCTGAAACTTTTGTATGCTTCGACGTATCCGGCTCGCCGGTTAAAATCAAGGTGCCTTCATTGACCGGAATTTCCATCGCGCGGGTAACAGGCGCGGCGTAATTGGGAGGCAGTTTGTCGAGCAGATTCGTGGTCGCGCCCAGCGTGCCCATCAGAACTGTGCGAAATTCACCTGCGGTCTGATAGCGGGCTTCGGGCTTCTTGGCAAGCGAGCGCATTATGGCCTGTTCGACCGCGAGCGGGATCTGCGCGGCGAAGCTTCTAGGTGGCGCAGGCGCTTGTTCGACCTGCGCTCTCATCAACTCGAATTCGCTGTCGCTGTTGAAAGGCACGCGCCCGGTCAGCATTTCGTACAGAACTATGCCGAGAGAATAAACGTCCGAGCGCGCGTCGGATTCCAGGCCGCGCACCTGCTCAGGCGACATATATTCAATCGTGCCTACGATATTTCCCTGCCGCGTCAGCCGCGCGCTGCCAAGCACGCGGGCTATGCCGAAATCCATCACTTTAATCGAGCCTGCATCGGTCAACATCACATTGGCAGGCTTCAGATCGCGGTGGACTATTCCCATGCGATGCGCGTGATCAATGCCTTCGAGCGCCTGACAAAACAGCGGCACAGCGCGCTCAATAGACATCGAGCCGAACTTTCTAATGACATCGTCAAGCGTCTCTCCGCGCACGAATTCCATGACCATGAAATAGTCTTCGCCATTGCGCAGAAAGCTGTAGAGGGTAGCTATATTCGGGTGATTGAGTTTTGCAAGGGTGATGGCTTCGGTGCGGAATCGCTCAACGACTTCGGGCTGGCTTGCAAGCTCTGGTCTGAGCATTTTTATGGCGACTTCGCGTTCGAGCATCTCGTCAAAGCCGCGATAGACGGCTCCCATGCCGCCTTCGCCAATTTTCTCAACGATTTTGAAACTGCCGAGCACCTCGCCGATCATTTAGCGCCTCCACTTGAATATACCGTACCGTTTGATTTTAGCCGATTTGCATCACGAAGGGTAAGCCCAATCTAAAAAAGGCGCAAGTAATATGTTGCAATGCCACATTAGCAATGCGCCTTGACAAACGCCGCGCGGAAAATTACGCTCGCGGTGCTTTCATAGATTCATCGCTCGTATTCACAATGATCGAACCTGATTCTCAGTCAACAGAAGAATATGCATATCTGACGGGGCTGTCCGGCGAGATGGCAGGGCGTAAGATTGCGCTCGGAAACAATCGCATAATCATAGGGCGCGACCCCGACCAGTGCGACATCGTTCTGGAACAACCCACCATCTCAAAACGCCACGCGATGATTGAGATTGATCAAAACAGAGAGGCGACTCTCGTCGATCTCGGTTCGAGCAATGGATCATACGTCAACGATCAAAAGATCAACCGGCTCGCGCTCAAAGACGGCGACCGCGTCTGCTTCGGCCCAAGCGGCGCAGTCGCTTTCACCTATCACAAAGGGCTAAAAAAATCTGCGCCAGTCGCTCAGACAGAACAGTTCAGCAATGATGCCGAGTGGATGGCAAGAGTCGAAGCGGCATCCGCTCAGGCAGGGCCTCCCGCGACATCGATCACAAATTTAACCACAAACAACCTGCCCGTGCTGCGAATTGGCCGCGCTCCTGATAACGCAGTCGTTCTGGATTCACCGGGGGTATCGCGCTATCACGCATCGCTTGAGTACAATCAGAACGGGCAACCTGTGCTGACGGACCTCGGCAGCAAAAACGGAACATACATAAACGGCAAGCCTGTCCTTGAACCGCGCATCATCAAGCCCACAGATCTGATATTCATCGGCGGGTATCTGATTCGCGTTGACGGGCGAATCATAAAACGTTATGACCTGAGCGCGAGCCGAATCAATGCCCTGCATATCACAAAGCAGATTGCAGGCAAGACTATTCTAAAAGATGTATCGCTTGCGATCTCTCCGCGTGAATTCGTCGGGCTGATGGGGCCATCCGGGTGCGGCAAGACGACGCTGATGGACGCGCTAAACGGATTGCGCCCGGCCACATCGGGCGTCGTCTACATCAACGAGCTTGATCTTTATCGCAACTTCAACTCGCTGCGCCGCTCGATTGGCTACGTGCCGCAGCGCGATATACTCCACGACGCGCTCACGGTCGAACGCACACTTTATCACGCTGCAAAACTGCGGCTTCCGAAAGGCACGCCCGGAAAAGATGTCAGTTCCGCAGTCGAAGAAGTGATCGAGATGGTTGACCTCAAAGAGCATCGCGCAACGCAGTTTCGCCAGCTTTCAGGCGGCCAGCAGAAGCGTCTGAGCCTGGGCATCGAGTTGATAACGAAGCCGAGTTTTATCTTTCTCGACGAGCCGACATCGCCGCTCGACCCTGAAACGACTGAAAACATGATGGTGTTGTTCAGGCAGCTCGCCGACGAAGGCCGCATAGTCGTGATGGTCACGCACAAGTTCGAGAAGTTCGAGACGATGCATCAGGTTGCGATATTGACACGCGGCGGGCGGCTCGCTTTTTACGGGCCGCCGCGTGAAGCGCTCGATTATTTCGGATGTCAATCGCCAACAGACATCTATCGCCGCATCAGCGCGCGCGAACCCGATGAATTAAGCCGTGCGTTTGAAGCCTCTCCGCAATACATCAAATACATCAGCTCTCGCGTCGAACAGTCGCAGGAGCTTGCACGCGCAACAGGGCCTGCACGAACCGAATCGCGCGGGGCTGAACGCAGCTTCGGCGTGAGCCAGTGGATTACTCTCACCCGCCGGTATCTGGAAGTAAAATTGAAAGACCTGCGCAACACGGGATTGCTGCTGTTGCAGGCACCGCTAATCGCACTGATACTCGCGCTCATCGTCGGCGACTCGCGCAACGACGCAAAGACGCTGTTCATCGCGGCAGTGATCTCGATTTGGTTCGGCGCGAACAACGCGGTCAGAGAGATAGTCGCAGAAGCGCCGATCTATGCGCGCGAACGGCTGGTGAACTTAAAGATACCTTCTTATGTCTTCTCGAAGTTCGCGGTTCTGATCGCCATTGCGCTCATCCAATGCGCGCTGTTTGTCGGCATACTGACGGCTTTCGGGCGATTGAACGGCGATGATTTTCTGATGCTCGTTTTGATTCTTTATTTGACCTCGCTTGGTGGCATCAGCATGGGGTTATTCTTTTCTGCGCTCGTCGGCTCGACTGAAAAAGCCATGAGCGTGCTGCCGTTGATTTTGATCCCGCAATTGTTGTTGAGCGGATTTCTGAAACCGCTCGATGATGTATATGTGAATCTGGGAACAGGCAAGCCAAAACCTGCGACGGCGGCAGAGTATCGCCGCTCGGAATCCTCGAAAGACAGTTCGTCGCAATCGAATCGGAATGCGCCAGCAGTTGTTCCCGAAATCATCACCCGGTATGAAGGATTGGGCGCGGCCAGATATGCGAGTGTGTTGATTATAGCGCGATGGTCGGTTGAAGCTCTTGCGCACGAAGCGGGCATAGATGACAGGAAGGCGCGCGAGCTTTTGCCTACGGGCATAACGGTCGCAGAGTACGAGGAAGTCGCCCGTGGCAGCAGCGAATCGGCGATTACATCGGCCTACCGATTGCGCATACTGCTCGATCTGGCTGTGCTATCAGGATTCACTGGATTGTTTCTTTTATTGACTATGCTGGCGCTCAAGCGCAAAGACATGCTCTAGAAAATCATCTTCGTTTAGAGATCAGCAAGCCCGTAGCCTTGATAATCCATCTGCTTTGCGATGCGCTCGCGGGCTTCGCGGCCTGCAAACTTCTCGCAAAGATACAGGCCCAGATCGATAGAAGAGGTCACGCCGCGCGCAGTGATTACGTCCCCTTCGTCAACGACTCTTTTGTCAACAACCTCTTCGCAAAAAGGGCGTAGCTCGTCGAACGAGCCTGGATGTGTAGTCGCGCGCTTACCTTTCAGAAAGCCCGCCGCGCCCAGAAGTATCGAGCCTGTGCAGACAGAGGCTTTAAGCCTGACCGATTCGGCAGACTGCATCCAGCTAATGAATGCACTGTCGTGTGCGAGCGTCCTTGAACCATACCCTCCGGGCACTATCACCATATCGTAGCCTTCGAGCGATTCGCCTGTTTTCGTGGGCGTTATCCGCAGGCCATTGCCATCAATTACTTCTTTCGTGTGCGCGCAGATTTCCCATTCGACATCGGGCATGATTTTCATGGTCTTCAGTCGAATCAAAGCGTCGTATACGCCGATGAAATCCATTGCGGTCATAATGTCATAGATTACAAAAGCGATCTTCATCATTTCACCACGGCAGCGGAAACAGGACCCACGACAGCAACAGACCTATGCCCAGAAACGAGCCGAATATCTTCAGCCCGTGAATCAGGCGCTGGCGCGTCGTATCAGACTTCGGATCAATTGTGGCCAGCACGATGGCGGCGATGGCCGAATAAAGCGACATCATCAGGACATGCATTAACGCTTCCTCCCTGCTGAAATGTCGAACGCGTCATGAATCACAAGGTAATTCAAAAGCCCTGCCAGAAACATGAGCGCGTTGCCGTATTCAAAGGTCGCGGCCCAGGGCTGCGGCTCCAGCCCGATGCCGAACAGGTATGAACCTATGTAACAAAGGCCCGCGCCGATTTGCGCGAAGCACCAGAGGACTGTGATTAAATCGAAGCGAAAGAAAGTCGGCGTGTCGGAAAGCACGGGCCAGAACAACCGTCCGTGAAAAGCAAGTCCCAGCGCGAAAGCGCCGACTATCGTGACAAAGAAAAGCAACCCGCGTCCCATTTTGCCCAACACGAGATGGCCCGCGCCGGGAATCAGCCACGCGGCTATCACCGCAAGGGTTCGACGCCCCGACGGAAAGGGTTTCGGTTCATCATAAGCGACGTGGCGTTCTCTGAAACGCGACGAGAAATCATCTGTCAGTTCGTCTCTGGTTTGCAAGGCAAGCTCCTTTAGGGTCCGAGTAAAAATAAATTCTAGGTGGCGCTCGTTCAGAGTGTCAACCATGTTGAACGCAGATTGCGCTGGAACAGGCTGCAAAAGTTGATAATTTTGGGAATCCTTAACCCGAATCCGGCAATCGAGATGCTTGATTTGGGCAGTTTGTTCGGCTATGATGACCGCAGCCCTAATTGAATAAAGGGAGAACGAAACTGATAATCATGAGAATCGTCGTGGGCGGCGTCTCACGAACAACTGAATACACTCCTCCAGCGGGATGACTCGCACAAGGTCTCCCGCCGTCGCTCTAAGGAGGTGCACGATGGGAGAACGAGTCACGAATCGCCAGGCGCTCAAATATAAAGCCGAAACGTTGACCGAATCTGAAATCCTCGAAGTCCTCGACTACATCAACATCATGGAATCCATGGCCGAACAGGCAGTCAAACCCGACCTGTTCGACGACGATTTGATGAATCTGCTGGTAGACGCTCTGGAAAACCGGCGCGCGCGCGTTGTGACTGAATGGGACCGCGTGAGGCGCAAAGCCGATCATCGCGCGTTTATGTACACTTCATCGAAGAAACCAAATTAGACGTGAGGGTGATTTTCGTTGCAGCACAGCCCACGATTTATATTCAGCTTGATTGTTTTAGCCCTGTTCACATCCGCCCAGCCGCTTTACAGGTCTGGCCAGTGCGCTGTTTTTTTCTCGCATCTTAAAATCCTTCAGCAATCTTCTCAATCTGAAATCGAACGCTTTACAGGACAACTCAGATCATCCGACGAAGAAGAGCGCCGCGAAGCGACCATAATGCTTGCGGCGCTTGAGACGCCAGCGGCCATTCCTGCGCTCACCTCTGCCTTAAACGACACTTCGGAACGCGTGCGGGCGCATGCAATCACAGGTCTTTCACGCCTTGCCGATCCGTCGCTCGTTCCGCTCATCGCCGCGCGGCTAGCGCAGGATAAAAAACCTTTCGTGAGAAAGACCGCAGCCTACGCGCTAGGCAGGTTTGGAAGCCCGGAGGCAACTGCTCCGCTTACTGCTGCGCTCAAAGACAAAGACATTGAAGTGCGGGGGGCGGCGGCGGTCGCGCTCGGCGAATACGCGGACGCGTCGGCCATTGCTCCGCTCATCGCCGCGCTCGAAGATAAGTCGGAATTTGTCAGGGGTCAATCGGCGCGCGCGCTCGGTGTAAACGGTCGCGCGGCAGCCGCCGCCGTGCCCATCCTCATAAAACTGCTCAACTCAGACAAAGACCAGCAGGTCAAACGTCACGCCGCAACCGCTCTCGGTCAGATAGGCGAGCGCGCCTCTCTTCCTTCGCTTGAACGTGCCGCGCGCGACCACGACCCATATCTCAGCCAACTCGCCAGTGAAGCGATAAAGATGATTAAAGAAGGTCAGAAGACAGGAGTCAGAAGACAGAAGTCAGAAGATCGAAGACTGAATATCGAAGGATAGTTTCTGTTGCCATCGCTCATTCTTTTACCTTCTGACCCCTGACTTCTGACTCTTGTCTTGTTGACGCGGTTCAGAACTGCGGCATAGAATTCCTGCGTTGACCTGACTTGAATAATTGATCGAACGAAACGAGGAGAGAATATGTCATCAGCTTCGCAGTTGACCGTTCCAGTGGATTTGAAACGCGCCGAGTATCTGAAACAAGAGTTAATGAAATTTGCCATGACGGGCGCGCTCAAAGACGAATACGACCGCCAGCACAAACTCTTATTCGAGTTGGCCACGGATGTCGATGAGCGCGAAGTAGAAAGTATGATCGACTGGTTCCTGTTTGAATGGATCGACCTCAACGGTCAGGGGACGATTGATTACTTCCTCGAAGCCAATAAAGACTTAAGCAAAGAAGATCAGGAGATCCTGCTCGACTGGCAGGATTCAATCGATAGTGTATTCGAGATTCGCTCTCTGAATAAAAACAGTTTGCGTTTGAAAGAACTCGACGAAGACGGCGATTTCACTGTCATCACATCCACGCCGCTTGAAGAGACTCCGTTTAAGCGCAAGCAGTACATTGCGGCGAGATTGCTGCCATTCGGCGAACATTTCATCTTTTCCGGACTGCAATTTATAATGCCCGACCGCCAGTCCGCGATGGAGGCCGTCGAGTTGCGCCGCGCACTTGAAGCGCTCGATTCGCCCGAAGCGTTGGAGAACGCGCAGCGCGAGCAATGCAGCGCCTTTTGCGAGTTATTCGGATGTGACGAGATGACAGTGCCTTCGGGCGAACTCAACCTGACGCTGCAAAAATTCCAGCATTATGTCTTTGAGGAGCGGCGCGACCCGGAAACAGGGCTGACTCCGGCAGAGAGATTCAGAACGGAGTTTGGCCACGAGATGACCGTGCCCGACATGCCGCCGCTTCCGGGTATTCTTTCAGAGGCGGGCAATGTAACGATACTGTGCGACGATTTCGACGGTATAGTTCTATTACCAGACTTCAACCGATTCAGGCAGGTTTTCGAGAGCACAAATTATGACAAAGAAGTGCCCGGCTGGCAGGAATTGATGTGGAATTATGTCAAAGACCCCGACATACCGATAGTCGCTTTCGAGCGCGTCGCAGAACAATTTCCTGAACGCGTCGAAGCGGTAATGCGCAAACTGATGGGCGATAAAGATTTTTCGTTAGAACACCTCTACGCAGTGCTGTTGCATTATAAGCAACCCATCGAAGGGCTTGACGATATGGCAGACGAGCAGAATCTATGGGACTTATTCAACGGCAACGCAAAGCCCGATCAGGCTAAGAGTCAATCCCAGACAAAGGCAAAGGCTAAAAAGAATAATGGAAATCCGGAAGCCCAAAAGAAGAGTCCTCAAAAGAAGGGCGCTCTAAAGAAACCCGCCACTGTTAAAGCAGGCGCGAAGGCAACAAAAACGATGGCAGCTAAAAGCGGAAAGACGGTCACAAGCGCAAGCACTAAGAAAGCAACCGCAGGCAAGGGCCGCACGTCCGCGAAAAAGCGATGACGCTTCGAGAAGCAATCGCAGGGTTTCTAGAGCAGTCTGTCAAAGACGCGCCGCAACCTTTTGATTTACTTACAGCCTGCTTCTCTCCCGATATCAGGGTCGATGAAATAACGGCGGCTCGCCTGCGCGATTTTCTCGCGCGATGGTACATCGAACAGGCAGGTTCGACATCAGAAGCAGACAGCACCGTTGAGCCTGAACTGCTGTGCGATGCGCTGGCGGAGTTTTTCAGATGGGCTGAAAGCGCCGCCTGCTTCAGCAGCGCAGAAGATCATATTCGCATCCTTTCAGAATTGAAGCAGAGCCTGCCTCGCGCTCTGGAAATAAGCGTTTCATTATCCGAAAGACTGGCCGCGCGCGGCGGAGCGTTCGGCTTTCCTGAATTTCTCACCTCGTTTGAAGAAGGCGGCCATAGCAGCTACGACATGGATGAGGCAGGCGAGGCTTGCGCGATTGAAGGTTATTTTCGCATCACGCGAATCGAAGGCGCGATGGTAGAAGCAGAAGAGATCATTTCGGAAGAGCGCGTCTGGCCGATCAATTTACCGCGCGACCTGACGTCGCTTTTTGCGAGCGATTACATCGTCAACCTTGAGCTTGTTCGCAGCAAAGAGGGCTGGCAGATAGCCGCCTGTGGTTTTGCTTACCCTCCGGGCACCGATATATAAAACTTCTGCACTCGCAATTTCTATTTTACCTTTTGCCTTTGGCTTACACACGCTATACTGCATAAGCCGTTGGACACTTGAGCTTGTTGAACTTATCGCGGGGTAACCTCTCACCGATGGCTGAAGGAATAACTCAGCAGGCGACTGATACATCTGAGCGGCTTGGCCGACTTTACGAGTTGGCGCTCACAGTTGCCGGTAATCCCATAGAAGTTTTCGATCACATCGTCCGAATCATCGCAGAATTGTTCGGCGTTCGTGTCGCGCTTGTCGAACGCCTTGAAGGCGACCGCATCGTGACGCTTTCGATGTATCTGGACGGAAAAATACTGCACGAAGGCGTGTTTGAACTGGAAGGTACTCCATGCGCCGATGTGCGCGAGGCACGCTCCTTTTGTTCATTCAGTGGAGCAGTCGAACGATTCCCGCAAGATCAGTTCCTGCGCGATTACGGAATCGATCATTACATAGGCTTGCCTGTCATCAGCAGCAGCGGCGAAGTCATAGCCGTAATCAATGCGATGAGTGATCGCGCTATCAACCTGAGCGACAGCGACAGATTGTTCCTACAGGCTATGGCGTCGCGCGTCAGACTCGAACTTGAGCGCGCAGAGCAGGCCATCGAAGCGCAAATGATACGCGCGCTGCTGGACATATCGGTTGAAATTTCGCGTTTCAGAAATCTCGAAGATACATTGCAACTGGTAGTAAACCATACGAAAAATCTGCTTGGATTGGACATAACCGCTGTAGCCACAGTGGACGACGTGGACGGCACGACGAGTTGGAAAGCCGCCTCCGGGTTCAAGACCGACGTGTTCCGAAAGACGATTTTTGCGCCCGGTCGTGGCACAGCCGGACGCGCAATCGCGGAGCGGCGGACTATTGTGCTTGAAGGAATAGGCGAAAGCCCGGACCTTCCCACGGATGAATTCCCTATTCATACAGCTGAGGGGATAAAAAATTCCGTCGGCGTACCTCTTATGATCGGCGAAAGAATCGTCGGCGTACTGATCGCAGGCTTCAAAGAGGGGTGCAAGCTCACCGAACAGCATATTCGATTTACGGAAGCGATTGCGGGGCAGGCCGCCGTCGCCATAGAAAACGCAAGGTTGTTTTCAGAGCTTGCCGCCGCAAACCATCTGCTTGTGCAGGCCGATCAATTGAAGACCGAAATGATCGCGGAGCTATCAACGCCTGTCATCCCGATCTGGGACCGCGTGCTGCTGGCTCCCATCATAGGAACACTCACGTCTGATCGCGCCGCCCGAATGACGGACGCGCTGCTGGAAAGAACGGCGGGCGGCGGCGCAGATGTAGTGATACTCGACATCACAGGCGTGCAGATTATTGATACGGAAGCCGCTCAGCATCTCCGCAACACAGCCTCAGCCGTCGGCGTGCTCGGCGCGCGATGCATCATCACGGGCATTCGCGCGAGCGTGGCGCAAACGCTTGTCCATCTGGGGATCACCCTCGACGACATAATGACCCGGCGCAAGCTCTCTGACGCGCTGCATCTCGCAATAAGCTTCGTTGAAGTCAATCGGTAGCGATCATTATTCGGCTGTCGTAGGATCTATCAATGATTTGATCTCGGATATGCGATTTGCCGGAAACCCGCCCTGCTCGGCGTGCTCTTTTATCATCTCTTCATTTGGAGCGATATAAACGCAGTATACCTTGTCGCCGGTCACGTAACTCTGGACCCATTGTATCTGCGGCCCCATCTGGTTTAGCACGCTACAGGATTTTTGAGATATTGCCTGCAACTCTCCGGCAGATAGATTTCCGGCTCCGGGAATCTCGCGCTCGATTAAATACTTTGGCATGTTTATCCTCTCTTTCAATGTTTGCCACGCCGTGCGGTTTTCTTTCTCTCCAGTTCGGCTGAAAGTTTCACGAGCGGCAGAGTGTTAAGCACATCGCGTTTCGTCAGCCACGCGCGGCGGGCAGTCATCATACCATAGCGCATCGACGCGAATCCCTTCGTCTGATGCGAGTCTGTGCTGATAACTATGCCGACTCCCGCCTGTTTAGCCACCGTGAGCCAATAGCTGTTGAGGTCAAGGCGATAAGGGCTGGAATTCAATTCCATCCGCACATCATTCTTTTTCGCGGCATCGATCACCTGCTCCAGATCAATCGCGTAAGGCGGGCGCTCGCCCAGTATTCTGCCCGTCGGATGCGCGAATACGTTAGGGTAGCCCGTCTCCATCGCCCGCACTACCCGATCTGTGATCTGCTGTTTCTCCTGATGAAAGCCCGCGTGAATCGAGATCACAATCCAGTCGAGCTGGTCTAATACGTCGAAGGGCATATCGAGCGAACCGTCCGAGAGAATATCCACCTCTGCGCCTTTGAAAACTTTTATGTCGTCAAACTCGCTTGCGACCGTCTCAATCTCCTTGAGTTCTTCGAGCAGTTCTTCCGGCGTGTTGCCGTTAGCGATTGATGTGGACTGTGTGTGATCCGTGATGGCTATATACTCGTAGCCTCTGAGCCGCGCGGCTTCGATCATTTCGCGCACACTATTCTGGCCGTCAGACCATGTCGTGTGCATGTGAAAATCGCCGCGCATGTCTTCGAGCGTGATGAGGTCCGGCAGTCGGCCTTCGCGCGCAGCCTCGACTTCGCCAAGCCCTTCGCGTAATTCAGGCGGCACAAAATCCAGTCCGAGCGCGCGATAGAAACCATCTTCGTCCGTAATCTCAAGCGCGTGATTGCCCGCATCGGTCTTCCCTTTTCTTGTCCGCTCGGTGCTTTTGAACCTGCCGAGTTTGATTTTTTTGAAGCTCAGGCCGCGCGCTTCGGCCTCGGCTTCGAGATCGCGCAGGTGCTCAACCGATCCAGTAGCGCGAATCATCGCTGCCGCGAAATCGGCTCTGGGGGCCAGATGCAGGACTGTGGCAACTCCTTTTTTGGTTTCGGCTTCGACCCGGTCAGCGCGAATGGTTTTCACCTCAACGAACTGCGAGAACTGCGCGAATGTTTTTACAAGCGACTGCGTATCGCCCACGGCAAGCAACTCGACTGCGTCCACCATCTCGTGCCCGCGACGAATCTGGCCGACGATTTCGACCTGGGCATCAGCATCTGCCCCTTTGAGCGCGACGGCTATCGATTGAGCAAGCTCGAACGCATCATTTAATCGAAGCTTGCCGCGTTCCGATTCGATCCTGTCGAGCGATGTCTTGATGCGATTGACAGTCTTTTCGCCGAGGCCGGGGACAGAGGCAAGCCCTCCGCCGTCGGCAAACGATTTCAACTCGTCGAGGCTCTTGACGCCGAAATCGCGATAGAGCATTTGCGATGTCTTCAGCCCCACGCCCGAAACGCGGCGAAGTTCGAGGACTGTTTCAGGAACCGCTTCTTTCAGCGTCTCGAAATAGGATGATGTTCCGGTTTGAATGATTTCGATTATCTGGGCGCTGATCGATTTGCCGATGCCCGGAATATCCTGAAGCGCGACAGCGCCGCCGCGCGCGGCGATTTCCGTCAGGGGTTTGTCCAACTCGGCTATGGTCTCTGCGGCCACGCGATAGGACCGCAGCTTGAAAGGGTTCTCATCATTAAATTCGAGCAGGTCGGCGATGCGCTCCAGGACGCTCTTTATGTCACCGTTATCGACCGATAGCTTTCCATCATAATTAAGACCATGCTCTCTCATAAGATTAAGCTAACTCCGCCCGCAGGCGAGGTCAAACAGATTGAGGTTAAATCAGACGGGCATGATAATGCAGTTTTGATCGTATGAAAGATTCTCTGAGAGAGAGAGACATTCGAGAGGCGCGATTTTACAGGCGCGCCTCTCGAATGCAGGGATTGACAATGATTGTCATTTTGCGATTAAGACTACGAAGGCACGAGTAGAAACCATGACGCCCATCCGGTAGCTCCGTCCCACCATGTGCTCCACACGCGCCCGTCAAGCCCGACGGTGAATAGATCCAGATGGTCGCGCGCTCGACTGATTGGAGTGACGGCGGCTCCATTTGGGGCGAGGCCGCCACTCACCTGAAACCAGCTTGCCCAACCCGTGTGCGAATTCCACCATGTGCTGTAGATACGGTTGTCTGTGCCAACTGTGAACAGATCGAGTTGATCGGGAAATCGAGCAACCGCAGTGACGGGGGAACCCGGCGCTGCGCGACCACCCGAAACATTGAACCAGTTTCCCCAACCTGTCCGCGCGTCCCACCACGTGCTCATCGTGCGCCCGTCACTGGCTACTGTGAACAGATCCAGATGATCAGGATAACGCGCGACGACGTTCACGGTTGCGTCCGGGCGCGCGACCATCGAGCCAATTGGGAACCAGTTTGCCCAGCCGCTTCTATCGTCCCACCACGTGCTCCACACTCTTCCATCGGTTCCAATCGTAAACAGGTCGAGATGGGATGGGTATCGCGCGATTGCCGTAACCTGCGCGCCGGGGGATGCGACGCCACCGCTTACCTGAAACCAGTTTGCCCAGCCGGTTCGCGCGTCCCACCATGTGCTCATCACTCGGCCATTGCTTGCAACGGTAAACAAATCCAGATGATCCGAGTAGCGTGACACTACATTAACAGCAGAGCCCGGTCGGGCTGTGAGCGTACCGATTGTAAACCATCCCGCCCATCCGGAGGATACATCCCACCATGTGCTGAAAATCCGATTGTTTGTGCCGACAGTAAACAGATCCAGGTGTCCCGAATAGCGGGCGACCGATGTCACAGGCGATCCAATTGCTGCCACCCCGCCGCTAACCTGGAACCAATCGCCCCAACCGCTGCCGCCGTCCCACCATGTGCTCATCGTACGACCGTTGTCGGCGATGGCGAATACGTCAAGGTGATCCGGGTAACGCGCTGTAACGTGAATCGGCACCTGCGCGCGCGCATTCAAGGCAAGCAAGGGAGCGATCCGCGCTCTGATCACGGCTTCACAGACCTTGCAGAACGGAACGTTAAGTGCCCGCATCTTGCAGTCAAACTGCGGGCGGTACGCGCCGCAGTGGTAGTAATGAGCGCCCTCGTAGCACCCAACCGTACTGGCTGGAAACGGGTTCGGTTGTGGGTCTTCTACTGCGCAATTTGCGTTTGTAGTGGTTGGAAGCGGCGTCGTCGGGGCTACTGCCCACTGCCACTTAAGCGTGGAGCGGTTAGTGTTGAGCGTGACGTTAGGCTCGCCCGGCTCGCCTGGGGGATGATGGGATCGGTCGGGTTCGTTACCTCCTGCCCAATAATTATATTCGTCAGCCAGCCCGAATGCTGTGTGGCCCATCTCATGGATGGCAATCTCCATCGCGCCGCCTGCGAGCGAAAACGTGCCAACGCTGCCGCCAGAGCCTCCATAGGTGGTGGAATTGACCGCTACCAGACAGACACTAAACTCCGGCAACTGCGCCGCCGCGACACTGAGCGCAGTCGTATTGTTGCACGTAAGAAGCCGCGCCAGTCCGGCTGTGCCAAAAGTAGCGTCAAAATAGGTTCGTACAGTCGTGCCCGTGTTTGGATTATCCGCGCCGCTATCGGTAGATCTGACGTTTACTCGAAATACGTTGATGGCTCGCCTGAAGCGATTGAAAGGGGCCGTTGCTGTAAATGCATTGACGAAGCTTGTGGCTGTTGTATCAAAGGCAGCCTGCTCTGCGTTCCGAAATCCCTCCGCAAGCAAGATGACATTGAACGCTCGATTGCGAGGGGCGTTGCCAAAGATCTGGGTCATGCCCAGGATTGCGCCGTCAGATGTGCTCATTTTGTCTTCTCCTTTGAGCTTTTCTTCTTCTTCGTCTGGCTCCGGGGCTTGCTCTTTGTTTCGGTTTCCGGTTGCGGCTTGAGAGAGAACCGCGCGATTTCACCCGCCGGGGCTCTCAGCTTGCCTGCGGATTCCGCGCGCACTCCGGGGTCCATGCGAACAAATGCGAGGTGATCGCTATCAGGGATGCGCGGAACCAGCACGGTGAAAGCACCTTTCGGTATAGTCTTCTCGGAACGGGTAATGGTTTTGCCGGGCTCATTGGAGAAGACCTCCGGGTTTGTCATCACAGGGTCAGACATTACCTGCCTGTGCAGCACTTGCAATTTGGGATCGCGAACCTCCATCCAGAATCCCATTTGATCTTCGGCTGCCGTTGTCGGGTGGCCCGGAGGCGGTGTTACGTCAACGTCCTGTTGTGAAACCAGACGAATCGCGTCTCCCTCATATTCAAAGATGAGACGCACTGACCCTGAGGCGGCTGATTGCGCCATCTGCTCGTTATCGTATCTCATTCAGACCTCCTTTGCGTTAATAGTAATAGATACGGCATTGCGGACACCGGTCCCCACACCGTTTCAGTAAAATCCTATAAGCTATTTTAGTATTCCAGAGACATGGTAATCAGCCAGTCCTTAATGCGTCGCCAATTGTGAGGTAAGTGAGCAGACGCGGCTTGTCAGACATTAAAGAGCCTTTAACCTTTCTTAGCTAAAGGTTATAAATTCCACCTAATTACTATGGACGTAATTTTCAGAGAAAGCACTGCAAGATTTTGCTCATAGCCGCAGATCGGGTAGTAATCAGCTTTTTATCTTGTTTGACTTTGACAAGCCAAATGGATAAAAATTCTCGTCGGCCATCGGTATTACAAAAGATATCTTTCGCAATCCCGTAGTATCAAGTGATAAATAGATTTCGTTCAGGAGTTTGTTATGAAAATTGTTCGCAGGTCTGCCCTGCCGATTATCTTCGGCGCTCTTATTACGTTAACTGCGTCGCCCGTTCTCGCAAAAGATAAATGGATATCTTTATCCACAAAGAATCTATACGTAATCAGCAACGCCGACGAAGGCGATACGCGCGAGATGGCGCTGAAGATCGAACAGTTCCACTATGTTTTCACACGGCTATTTGGCATCAGAACAGAAGGCTTTCTGCCGGTGACGGTGATACTGTTCAAAAATGACGGCGCGTTCAAACCTTATAAGCCGCTCTATAACGGCAAGCCTGCGAACGTCTCAGGGTACTTTCAGCCGGGTCAGGATGAAAATATAATCGCGCTCACCATAAACTCGAATGTGGAACATCCGATGTCGATAATCTTTCACGAGTATACGCATATGCTCAACAGCTACACACCGCGCGAGTGGCCGCTGTGGTTGAAGGAAGGGCTTGCCGAATTATATTCGACCTTCGATGTGACAAAGAAAGAGGTGACGCTCGGCAAGCCGATTTCGCACCATGTCTACAGGCTGCGCGAAACCAAATTTCTGCCGCTTCAGGACCTCTTCAACGTGCAGCACAGTTCCGCCGCTTATAATGAACGCGACAAACAAAGCATCTTTTATGCTGAATCATGGGCGCTGACTCATTACATCATGTTCGGCGAAAATCGTGCGCGACAGCCTCAACTGGTCGAATTCGCAAAGCTCATCGGTGAAAACGTGAGCGTGGAACGCGCATTCGCGCAGGCTTTCAAAACCGACACGGCTACGATTGAAAAAGAACTCCGCCGCTACATCGGCAAGGACAGCTACCCCGGAATGATCTATACCCTGAGCAATACGGAAGGTGATAAAGAGGCGACTGTAAAGCCGCTGTCGGAGGCAGAGGTCCAGTTTCATCTCGGCAACCTGCTGATGCGGACGAATCGTTTAGACGAAGCTGAAACCTACTTCAGGCAGGCCATCGCGCTCGACGCGAATTTAGCGCGCCCCTTTGAAGGGCTTGGGTTCATAGAGATGCGGCGCGATCATTACGACAAAGCGGTCGAGCATTTCAAGCAGGCGGCGACGCGCGATTCCAAGAACCATCTGGCGCATTACTACTACGCCGAAGCGTTGCAGCACGAATCGAACGGCCAGATAAACGCCGAGCTTGCCGCAAAGATTATCGACGAGTTGAAGACGGCAATCAAGCTGCGGCCACAGTTCGCGCAATCGTACTATCTGCTGGGCTATATCCTGCTCGCCACGGACGGGAATCTAAAAATCGGGGCCGACGCGATGAAGATGGCGATTCGGCTGGCCCCGCAAACCCGGCATTACGCGTTTACGCTCGCGCAGATTCAAATCCGGATGAAGGACTACGCGGCGGCAAAGAAATCGCTTGAGCCGCTGCTGGCGGCAGATGAAGAAGAAGGATTGAAAAGATCAGCGCAGTCTATGATGGAGGTCATCGAGATTCAAACACGTCCCGCTAAACCTGCTGAGACTCAGCAAAGCTCTGAGCGCCTCGAATCCGCTGTCAGCGATCAGCCCGGTCAACCGGGCAGTTCCAGTCCACCGAGCGGCGTTCGAGCCCCGAGGCCAACGGTGAAGGTCGCGGGCGCGCAAATCGCGCGGGGTGTTCTGACCTCGATTGAATGCAAAAACGGGAAATGGACGATTGTGGTGAAGATGCCTGATAAAGTGATGCGCTTTGCCGTGACGGACAAAGAAAAACTGGAGTTCTACAGCCAGGACCCCGGTTTTGATGGGGCTATTGGATGCGGGGCCGTCAATCGCCCCGCGTTCATCTACTTCAAGGCGTTGCCCGGAGAGCAGACGGCACTCGCGGGTGATGCCGTAGCGGTCGAGTTCACGAAATGAGTTCTACCGATTGATGTAGCGCAAAGAATACCCTCGCTCTACGATTTTTCGAGCGCGGCGAATCGGGCTACAAACTTCTTATGCCCGTAGCCGGGGAAACTCACAGTCAATTTCGCGTCATCGCCCGCCCCTTCTATGCGGAGCACCACGCCCTTCCCATATTTCGCGTGGCGGACGTTTGAGCCGACGCGGAACCCGCTTTTGCTCGGCGCGCTCTGGCTCTGAGGCTCTGGAACGCGCGGACGCGGGGGCGAGGTGTACGTATCTGCATCTCTCCGCGTCTCTGTATCACTTCGCTCGCGCGCCCCTGTGTCCCCGGATTCGGATGTGCGGCGATTGAAGAAGTCGCGCACGCTTTCGACTGAGTTGTAAGTCTTGCCCGTGTAGGTCGAGCTTTTCTTCGGTGCCTGCGATGGCTGGCTGCGCAAGGCTTGAACGGCTTCACGATTGTGCTTTGTATCCGGGCGCTCTGCGAATCCGAGCCACGAAGAGCCCATCGACATGTCCTGCAACAACTCAAGCGGTATTTCGTTAAGAAAGCGCGAAGGCTCGGCGGGCGACTCTTCGCCGAACGTGCGCCGCTTCATCGCGTGCGTGATATAGAGGTTTTTCTGAGCGCGCGTGATTGCGACGTAACAGAGCCGCCGCTCCTCTTCCAGTTCCTCGTCGCTTTGAAAGGTGCGAGAGTGTGGAAACAAGCCCTCTTCCATGCCTGCGATGAAGACCACGGGAAACTCCAGCCCTTTTGCCGCGTGCATGGTCATCAAAGTAACGCGCGCATCCTCTTTGTATTGATCCGTGTCCGACACCAGCGCGGCGTGATCGATGAAATCGCGCAGAGTCTCGCCCTGCTCTTCGGCTTCGACCGCAGCCGTTACGAGTTCTTCGATGTTAAGCAACCGCCCTTCGGCCTCTTCCGATTTCTCTTCCTGAAGAACGCGCACATAACCCGTGTCAAGCGTCGCGGCTTTGACTATCTCGGAAAGAGCCTGACCGGCGGTCACGCGCTCGCCGAGCGAAAGAATTATCTGGCGAAAGCCGTCGAGCGATGCTGAGGCGCGCGGCCCAAGCGTACGTTGTTCGACCGCAATGGCAAGCGTCTCCCACAGCGACACATCAAGCTCTTTTTGATTGCGGTATAACGCGTCCATCGTTGTTTTGCCGATGCCGCGCGGCGGCGAGTTGATTATGCGACCGAGCGCGACATCATCATTCGGATTCATCGCAAGCTTCAGATAAGCGATGATGTCTTTGACTTCGGCTCGCTCATAAAACGAGAAGCCGCCCACTATGTTGTACGCTACGCCGCGCCGCCTGAGCGATTCTTCAAACAATCGCGACTGCGAATTAGTGCGATACAGGACTGCCGAGCGTGTATCGGGCGAGCGTCGCAGATGATTCTGAATCTTTTCGGCTACGAACGACGCTTCGCCCTCACCGTCATATGACTGGTAGTAGCGAATCTTGTCGCCCTGCCCGATCTGCGTAAACAGATTCTTTGACAATCGCTGTTTGTTTCGTTCAATCACCCGATTGGCGGCTTCGAGTATCGTTTGAGTCGAGCGATAATTCTGTTCGAGCTTAATTATTTTTGTGCCCGCGAAATCGTGTTGAAAATTCAGAATGATGTTGAAATCAGCGCCTCTGAACGAATAGACCGATTGGTCGATGTCGCCAACCACACACAGGCTGCGGCCCTGCCATAAAGTTACGGAATCTATCTGATCCAGTTTCGTCGAGCCGACGGCTATCAACCGGGCAAGCTCATACTGGATTCCGTTCGTGTCTTGAAACTCATCTATCATCACGTGGCGAAATCGCTCGTGATAGTAAGCGCGAACTTCGGCGACCTGCCTGAGCAGCGCGACGGCCTTAATCAACAGGTCGTCGAAATCCAGCGCGTTTGATTGCGCGAGCCGCTGCTCATAGATTTTGTAGATGCGCGCGATGCGCTCGGTTCGGTCGCTCGCGTATTCGGATTGGTTCGCGTAGGCAGCGGGCGATATGCCGCGATTACGTGCCCAGCTTATTGCAGAGAGCGCAGACCGGGCGGTCACCGTCTTATCGTCAATATCGAGGTCTTTCATTATCGAACGCACGACCCGCGCCTGATCGTCCGTGTCATAGATGGTGAAGTTTCTGCTGTAGCCCGCCTCCATTCGCTCGATGTCGCGGCGCAGTATGCGAACGCAGAGGCTGTGAAAGGTCGAGATGAGCGGCGACGAGGTGCGAAGCCCCTGAGGCAGCAAAGATTCGACGCGCGATTTCATCTCGCCCGCTGCTTTGTTAGTGAACGTGACGGCAAGCACCTGCCAGGGTGGCACGGCTGCGCGCTCGATCAAATGAGCGATGCGAAAAGTTATGACACGAGTCTTGCCAGAGCCTGCGCCCGCAAGAATCAGAAGCGGGCCTTCAATCGATTCGACTGCCTGGCGCTGCTCGTCGTTAAGGTTTTCCATTATTTGATCAGGCTCTGCACTGCTTTGAACTGCGGTGAATCGGCTGTGCGCATCATCTCAAAGAGCGCCATCTCAAGATTGGACGGGACTGCGCCCGCTTGAATAAGTCGCGCGAGGGCGACTTCTTTGCTTTCACGCTTTCGCGACGTGATGCAATCGATAAGCAGGTGAACCTCCAGACCGGCAGACAGCAGATCGAGCACGGTCTGTGTGACACAGATGTGCGCTTCTATGCCGACGACGATGACTTGTTTGATGTTTCGCGCGATCAGTTGCGATTGAAAGTCGTCAGCGCCGCAGGAACTGAAGCAGATTTTTTCAATCACTTTCGAGTCTTTTGGCAGATGAGGCAGAATCTCTTCCGCCGTATGTTTAAGACCTTTCGGGTATTGTTCAGTTACGATGACGGGGACTTCGAGCAATTGCGCGCCTTGAACGGCTTTTGCGATGCGGGAAGCGACTTCTCCGAAATCCGGGATTACATTGCGAAACGCTTCCTGCATGTCAATCACCGCAAGCGCAGCGTGCTCGCGTGACAGATGGCTTATATGATTCATGGCCTATCCTGTAAAGAATCTTGCCGCGCATGTTTGCGGCCTCATTTAAATATAACAGCAGCGTCATGAGGCAGACAAGATAGTGGCGAGAAGTTATAAAGGTCTGATGTTATGGATCGCTTCAGGAAGTGATTGCCGGTTTGTTTGAAACCCTCAGTACGAATCCGTTGGCTCAGAGGGCGCTGCTGCGAGCAACTCTATTTTGCGCGCCCAGTTCTTGCCAGCTCTCTGCGTATACTTGACAGTCGCAGATGCTCCACGCCGGATCGAGGCAGGTTGAACAGCGCGACCCGATTCGACAATGGCCGTTCTCCCATCAAAGTCAAAAGCCACTTCTCTGCTGCCTTCGATCAGGATAATAGTATTAGAGCCTGTATCAACATCGCATATCTGCCCTTCGATCATCTTGATCTCT
Source organism: Blastocatellia bacterium (assembly GCA_963804815.1). GTDB lineage: Bacteria > Acidobacteriota > Blastocatellia > UBA7656 > UBA7656 > DATEKX01. The sequence continues at coordinate 2,514,949 of CAWDRU010000002.1, forward strand.
GATTTGATGGCGCGCGAAGAATTCAAAGCCAGTCGCCCGTGCCCATCAATCAATCGCATTCTGTAGATAAACAGGCTCGATAATACAAAGACGATGAGAATGACGCTGATGATTCTGCTTAGCTTGTTCATAATGCTGCACCAAGCTCTTATAAAAAAAGGCGGGCAAGCCCAAGCATCAGGCCGACCCGCCGAATGTCCGCTTCTTATGCCCTAAGCGTACTAGGAATTTTTATTCTTAGACATTGTGCTGCTCGTTTTCTTGTGATGTTTCTTATGTTTCTTCTTCATAGTCGTAGAGGCTGCCGGTTTCATGCTGCCCGAATTCTTATTCTGTGCCGCAAAGACCGATCCCCCGGCCAGAGCCAAAATCATCACTGCTGAAACAATAAGTTTCTTCATCCTTGCCCTCCGAAAATTTTACTAGCTGATCCAATCGCGCGTCGCCGCTGCTAATCTAATCCAGCTTATCGATATTGTATTTAAGCAAAGCCTGTGCCTTAAATACAAAACCACAAGCTCTGATAGTAAGTGGCGAAAAGATTCAATTTAATAAAGCGTCTCGATCTATTATGAGGAGTGAAAGTTGTGGCTGTTTTGTCATCAATGACAAAACAGCCACAATGATGATGGGCTGCGAAACTGGAATTTACTCGGCTGTTTCTTTGAGGTTGATGCCGTAGCGTTCGGCCATTCGATATAACGTACGGCGGTCTATGGCCATAACCTCGGCGGCACGCGTGCGGCTGCCTCCTACGCTCTGCAACACGTGAATCAGATATCGCCGCTCCAGTTCTTCAAGCGTCGGCAGGTCTTCAAACAGTGTTTGAGTCTTGTTTCTGCGGCCCTGCTTTCGGAGCTTTTCAGGCAGATCGTCGGGCGTTATCGCGCTGCCCCGCGCGTATAGCGCCGCGTGTTCTATGGTGTTTTCAAGCTCGCGCACGTTGCCCGGCCAATCGTACTGCTCAAGCAAGGCAAGCGCCTCTTCGGAAATCGTGGTGGCCCGTGCGCCTGCATCTCGCGCGTGTGTCAGCGCATGCGCCGCGAGCAGCCGCAAGTCTTCCGCTCGTTCGCGCAAGGGTGGAACCCTGAGCGTCACTACGCTCAGGCGATAAAACAGGTCTTCGCGGAATCGCCCTTCTTTGACTTCGCGCTCAAGGTCGCGGTTGGTCGCGGCCAGCACTCTGACATCTACGCGAACCGCGCGAGCGTTGCCCACGCGGCGGACTTCGCTCTCTTGCAGGACGCGAAGCAGTTTCACCTGAAGCCCAAGACTCGTTTCGCCGATCTCGTCCAGAAACAGAGTCCCGCTGTTCGCTTCTTCAAACAACCCGCGCTTATCCGAAACCGCGCCCGTGAAGCTTCCTTTCGCGTGTCCGAACAATTCCGATTCCAGCAGCGTTTCCGTAATCGCGCCGCAGTTGACCGCGATAAACGACGAAGCCGAACGCGGGCTGTTGCGATGCATGGCGCGCGCGACCAGTTCTTTGCCGGTACCCGATTCGCCCGTGATTAATACGGTTGACCGCGACGGCGCAACCAGCGCGATCTCTTTGTAAAGCTCAATCATTGGCGCGCTGTGCCCCACAAGCCCTGATGCTTCCGTGTACTCTTTCAAAAGCACTGCCGCAGGCTCGCTCGTCGCGCGCCCTTTGAGCGCGCGACGAGCGGTCGCAATAACGGCGTTCACGTTGAAGGGCTTGCTGATGTAATCGAATGCGCCTTCTCGCACAGCTTCGACAGCCGTTTCGAGCGTGCCGAATCCGCTGATCAGGATGACTTCCGACGCGGGCATGACGGCCTTGAACTCTTTGAGCAGAGCAACGCCGTTCGTGCGCCCGCCCAGATTGATGTCGCTGACGATCAGATCGAACGGCTCGCGCTCGACTGCCGCGCGTGCAGCTTCTGCGGTCTGGCTCGAAGAGACGCTCCATCCTTCTTCTGAAAATATCTCCGCAAGAAAATTGCACGTCTCAAGATCGTCATCTATAACAAGGATTCTTCTCATTTATCTATGCCCGACCTTTGATTGCATATGGAGTTTGCTCCGTTTCATCTGTTTCTATGACGGCATGAAACGGCAAACGGATACGGAAAGTAGTGCGCAATCCCGGCTCGCTTTCGACATCCACATGGCCATTATGCTCCGAGACTATCTGCTTTACGACCGTCAGGCCAAGCCCTGTGCCCCGCCCCCGCTTTGTTGAAAACAGCGGGTCGAATATCAGATCGATCTGGTCTTCTGCTATTCCCTCGCCGCTGTCGGACAACTCGATCAACGCAGAGTTTTTATCGCGCGCCGTAGAGACGGAAAGTTTGCCGCCTACAGGCATCGCGTCGAGGCTGTTGTTTATAAGATTGATGAAAACCTGCTGCAACTGATCCGGGTCGGCTTCGATTGACGGAAGATCGTCGCCCATCTCCGTCTGAAGCTCGACGTTGCGCGCCACCAGCGTCGGCTGCGCCGCGTCAAGTATACGAACCAGCAGCGAATTGATGTCAATGGATTCAAACTGCGGGCGCGGTCTGCGCGTCGAGTCAAGCATCGAATGAACTATGTGAGTTATTCTTTCAATCTGGCCCGCAATGATATCGAGTCGTTTGATGGTTCGGTCGTCGCCCGTGCGCGCGCGCAACAACTGCACATGTCCGGAGATGAGGTTGAGCGGTGTGCCTACTTCGTGCGCGAACTGCGCTGCAAGCTGGCCTGAGGCGGCCAGTCGTTCGAGTTGAGTCAGTTGCCGCTGCATCTCGAACAACTCAAGGTTGGCATCTTCGAGCTGCTCTTTGCGGTCTGCGATCTCGGTAGTCGCTTCGCGCACGCGGTCTTCCAGCCTGCGCTGTTCGAGGTTGAGTTGTTCGGTCATCTGCCGTATGCGTCCAAGCATTCGATTGAATCTGGAAGCGAGCAATCCGATCTCATCCTGCGCTGTCGGCTCGACTTCGGCGGCAAGGTCTCCGGCCTCGGCTTTCGACATCGCCAGCAGCAGATTGTCAATCGGCTTATAGACGATATGGCGAAACAGGAAGTATGTCATCAGGGTTATAGAGACGAGGGCAAGCAGCATCAGCGGCCACATCAGGCGGCGAAGTTCTGCCGCCGAGCTTTGATTTTCGTCGAAGGCGAGCATCACGCTGACGGTTCCGATTTGAGCCGGACCAGTGCCTTCCAACACGTTGATGGCGGCCTTTGCGCCTATCAGACGATTCTGCCCTTCCTGCCTCACGGTGACTCTCAAGGTATCGATTCGTTCCGTAGCCAGTTGTTTCTCCTGCGCATTGAGCGGGTCTGCTTCGACAGGCAGGGTCACTTTTTCTTCCCACTGGTTTGGGGCGGCCTTCTCGAACACGCGAACTTCGGCAAGCTGAGGATTGTTCTTGATTATCGTATCTTCGATCTCTTCGCGAACCTCGTCCCAGTCGGGCACGGTTGTGGATTCGCTCTCTTCGACAATAAGCGCGTGTTTTTTGCGGCGTTCGTTCCGGCTCTTCAATCGCTTGATGTGATGCTCGACCGTATCGGCGATGCGCGTGGCAAGCAGTTGTGCCTGCTGCTGTTCCTCATGATCGCTGACTCTGGTGATGGCGAGGTTTGAAAAATATGCGATGACGGCAAATACTGCGACCAGAACGGCAGATGTGAGAATAGTAGTTCTGGTGTGCAGCTTGATGGGAGTAAATCTGAGCCGAGGCTTTGATTGCATAAGACTAACCTACCGGATCGCGGCGTTTGCTCGTTAACAGGATATATTGGATCAAATGAATCGAACAAGTTTGGCGTGTCGCCTGCCGGTAGTCGCAATAGTATTCAGAGTTCAAACCATGCTGCGGGCAGCAGAGCGCCCGAAGGCTCCGATGCCCGCAGTTTTTAGAAGATTAAGTATTAACCTCGATAATCATTCCACGGTGACGGACTTCGCGAGGTTTCGCGGCTGGTCAACGTCGCAGCCTCTGCGCACGCCTATGTGATAGGCCAGCAATTGCAGCGGCACTATTGAAAGGATCGGCGAAATCAGATCGCTCGCCTGCGGAATCTCTATGACGTGATCTGCTATTTCGCGCGCCACCGTGTCGCCTTCGGTCACTATCGCAATAACTTTACCGTCACGCGATTTCACCTCGACCATATTCGACAGCGTTTTCTCGTAGCGCAGCTTCGATGAGTCGCTCGCTTCATCTTTTGTAGCAATAACCACAACGGGAAGCTCTTCGTCTATCAGCGCGTTCGGGCCGTGTTTCATTTCGCCTGCGGGATACCCCTCGGCGTGAATGTAGGAGATCTCTTTCAGCTTCAACGCGCCTTCAAGCGCTATCGGGAAATTGATGCCGCGCCCCAGATACAGAAAATCCTGCGCCCGATGAAATTCGCGCGCCAGTTTATCTATCTGGTCGTCGCAGCCGAGCAGCGTTTCCAGTTTCACAGGCAGCCCGTTCAACGCTCTAACATGATTTAGCGACTCTTCCTGGCTGAGCACGCCGCGCTGCTGCCCCAGATACAACGCCAGCAGATAGAGCACGGTCATCTGGCTTGTGAATGCCTTTGTCGAAGCCACGCCGATTTCAGGCCCCGCGTGCGTCAGCACAGTCCCGTGCGATTCGCGCGTCAACATCGAGCCCTGCACGTTGCAGATTGAAAGTATCTTCGCGCCCTTCTCCTTCGACTCGCGCACTGCCGCAATCGTATCTGCGGTTTCGCCCGACTGCGATATAGAGATTACCAGTGTTTTGTCGTCTAAAATCGGGTCGCGATAGCGAAACTCGGATGCGTAATCAATCTCGACAGGGATTCGGGCAAGCTCTTCGAGCATGTACTTGCCCGCCATCGCCGCGTGCAGACTCGTGCCGCAGGCTATAGCCTTGATCGAAGTAAATTGTCGGAACTCGGCTTCGCTTATCTCCATTTCGTCAAGGTAGACGCGGCCCGTCGTCTGTGACACACGTCCCAGAGTCGTATCGCGGACTGCACGCGGTTGCTCGTAAATCTCTTTGAGCATGTAATGTTTGAACCCGCCCTTTTCGGCCATGATCGGGTCCCAGGTGATTCGCTGCACATCCGGCGCGATGGAGTTGCCTTCAAAGTCTGTCACCGTCACCCCGTCGCGCGCGAGCACAGCCATCTCGCCGTCGCCCAGAAAGAAGACATCGCGCGTGTGGTAGAGCACGGGTGGAATATCGGAAGCGACAAAGTATTCGTTCTGCCCAAGCCCTATTACGATGGGCGGTCCCTGTCTGACGGCGATTATCTTTTCCGGCTCGTCCGAAGACATGATGGCCAGTGCATAGATGCCACGCAGATCCATCACGGCGCGGCGCGTAGCGGCTTCGAGGTTCGGCTCCCCTTCGTTCAGATATTTTTCGATCAGGTGAGCGATGACCTCTGTGTCGGTCTCTGTGACAAAGGTGTGGTCTTCGGCCTGAAGCAGGTGTTTGAGCGGCATGAAATTCTCGATGATGCCGTTGTGAACGACGACGACGCGGCCAGAACAGTCGCGATGAGGGTGAGCATTCTCTTCCGTCGGGCGACCGTGAGTGGCCCAGCGCGTGTGGCCGATACCATATGTGCCGTCGAGCGGGTTAAGCCGAATGGCTTCTTCAAGATTTCGCAGTTTGCCTTCGGCGCGACGAATAGTCAGGCTGCCGCTTTCATCAACGACCGCAATTCCAGCCGAATCGTAACCGCGATATTCGAGCTTTTTAAGCCCGTCCAAAATCACCCCAACCACCTGCTTGTCACCCACGTACCCGACTATTCCACACATCTATTGTTCCTCTTAAAAATTAAATTACGCCCATCAATTATAGTAAAGTCTGAAACGCCACGGAATTTCACTTAAGTGCGGCCTGCCAGTTCAAGTATAACACGCCTTTCACTTCAGCTTTTTCTTAACCGTTGCCGGAACGCCGACGGCAAGCGAATCAGGCGGCACGTCTTTCGTCACGACAGAGCCTGCGCCCGTGACCGACCCGCGCCCTATTCGCACGGGAGCTACCAGCATCGTATCGCTGCCTATCTTCACATCGTCTTCGATAACGGTCTCGTGTTTGCGCACGCCGTCGTAATTGCACGTGACTGTGCCCGCGCCGATGTTGACACGGTCGCCCAGCGTCGCATCGCCGAGATAGGAAAGATGCGAGGCCTTGGTGCCTTTTCCTATTTTGGATTTTTTCACCTCGACAAAATTGCCGATGGCGGCCTTCTCGCCGATCTCGGCATTCATTCGCAATCGGGAGAACGGGCCGATGGTCGCGTTGCGATGAATCAGGCAATCTTCAATCACGCTTGAATTGCGAATCAAAACGTCATCTTCTATCGTGACATTCTTCAACCGCGTCCACGATTGAATAACACACCCCTGCCCGATGCGGCTCGCGCCTTCGATAATCACCTGAGGGTGGATGACGCTATCCTGGCCTATCTCGACATCCTGATGAATGTAAGTCGTCAAAGGGTCGATAACGGTCACGCCTGAAAGCATCAACTCGCGCAATTTATCGGCGCGCAGCCTTCGCTCAAGCTCTGCCAGTTCAACGCGAGTGTTGACGCCCAGCACTTCTTCGGGCCGCACGTGGCAAAGCACGCCCACACGTTTTCCCTGCGCCTGCATTATTCCGGGCACATCCGTCAGGTAGTATTCGCCCTGCGCGTTATCCGAGTTCAGGTGATCGAGCGCCGAAAGCAACGCTTGTATTTCAAAGCAGTAGATGCTGACACAGACCTCGCGCACTCTAAGCTCTTCCGGCGTTCCGTCTTTCTGTTCGACAATGCGAGTGAAGCGATTTTCACCGTCGCGAATGACACGACCGTACCCCGTAGGATCATCCAGACAAACAGTCAACATGGTCGCGTCGTTGCTTTCTGCCAGATGAGTTTCCGACAGATGGCGAAGCGTTTCGCTCTTTATCATCGGCACGTCACCGGCACTGATAATCAGCGACCCGCTGCGGGCGGCGAGTTGATCTCGCGCAGCCATTACAGCGTGACCCGTGCCTCGTTGTTCGGTTTGAAGCACGAATCGAAGATCGGGTTTCACATCGCCGCCGCGCTCTATCAATCGCGCAGTCTCTTCCCGAACAGCCCGCTCCACCTCTTCGGATTGATGTCCCACTATCGTATAAATGGCTTCCGGAGCCAGTTTGAAGGCGGCGCGAACAAGATGAGCTACGAGCGGCAAGCCTGCCAGTTCGTGCAAAACCTTCGCGCGCCGGGACTTCATCCGCGTTCCCAGTCCCGCGGCCAGTATCATCATGTCAGTCATTGCTTACCCCATGCTGATTTTGGATTTTAGATTAAAGAGATAAGAAATGTTGCGCTCATCTGAAACTCAAATCCGACAATCTAAAATCTAAAATCTGATTGATTCTACTATTACGCGGTCGATTGGCGCGAGAAGATTGTTTATCACATGATAGCGATGGCGAACGTAATCCTATAGCTCTTCGGCGGGGGCATGGGTATGAGCAGAGTCGGGCGACTCTCCAAAAGCGATTACGAGAGATGCAACTCTTTCCATACGATGAATTCTTAAAACAAGCTCTGCAAGACGGTCGGGGTCATGGCGCACCACGTTATTTTCATTCAGCAGGTCTTCGCAGACTATCGAAACCTTGTGATGATTCGGCGAGCCGATTTCTACGGTCTCCGGCAAATTGCCTGAGTCGCGTTGCGACTTGAACCTGACCTGCGCAGCGCCGTCGGCCAGATACTTCGCGCGCAGGGCGGGAGTTATCGCAGCCGAATTGACTACGATGTAATCAAGCTCAAGCCTCGGGCTGTACTCGATAAGCGCGCGGAGGTGGTCTTCAACGGTGAAGCCGTCCGTCTCGCCCGGCTGCGTCATGATGTTGCAGATGTAGACCTTCAAAGCGTTCGACTCGTTCATCGCGGTCACGATATTGTCAACGAGCAAGTTGGGTATTATCGAGGTATAGAGCGAGCCGGGGCCAACTGTAATTATGTCCGCGTGCTTGATGGCATCAAGCGTTTCGGGCAGCGGTTTGCAACCGGCGGGCGACAGACTCATTCGTTTGATCGGCGTGCGCGCTTCGACGATTTTAGTCTCGCCTTTTATTATGCGGCCATCTTCAAGCTCTGCAACCAGAGCAACATCTTCCATCGTGGACGGAAATATGCGGCCCTTGATGGCCAGGACTTCACTGCTCACTTTAATGGCTTCAAGGAAGTCGCCCGTAACGCCCGCGAGCGCGGTCAAAAATAGATTGCCAAAGCTATGGCCCGACAATTCACCGTCGGACTCGAAGCGATATTGAAAGAGCCTTGTAAGCAGTCGCTCGTCTTCGGCGAGCGCAGCCAGGCAGTTGCGAATATCGCCGGGCGGTAGAATCTGAAACTCTTCGCGCAGTCGGCCAGAGCTTCCGCCGTCGTCCGTGACGGTTACAACGGCAGCCAGCGTCTCTATCCACGCCGCGTTCGCGGCATCACTCGAAAGCCACTCTTTGCCCACGTAAGCTCTGAGGCCGGACAGCAGGCTCGACAGGCCCGTGCCTCCACCAACAGACACAATTCTCAATCCACGATTCTCTTCCATAATCTCCGCAGGGAAACCCGGCCTTATTCTTCGTCGAAGTCGAAGCCAAATCCGGTTAGTTGTTGGAACTCTTCGTTGCCGTGGAGGCTGGCAAAATCAGGGTCGCGCCGGGCGTGTGAACGATGAACCGACCGAATGCTGATGGCGCGACGCAGAGTATCGAGAGCTTTAGAGGAATCATTCAGGCGTGCGTAACCGGCGGCCAGAGAATAGTAGACGTGATCGGCGCGTGGCTGCGCTTTGAGCGCCTTCTCAAACAGGCTGATTGCATCCCGAATTGCGCCCCTGTTCAATTCAAAAACGCCCTGATCGTAAAGCGCATCCGGATTGCGCGGCGCAGAGGGCGTGCGCGTGAGCCGTTGCTCGCAGATAGCGAGATAAGTACGAGCCCGCGCGACGATCTCGAATTGATCGACGAACTTCTGAAGCACGCCTTCAAAAGCCGTCTTCGCAGCCGAGTAGTCGTGGCGATTGAAGAGCTTCAAGGCTTGCTCGAAAGCCCGCACAGCGGCGAGCGCTCCCGGCGTCGGCGTTTTCTTTGGCGACGGAGGTGTAGATTTAGACGGCGGCAGTCTTTTACCGGCCACAGGTTTTCGGGTGGCGACCGATTTTTTAACGGGCTTCTCAGCCAGAGCCTTCACAGGCTTCTTTTTCGCTGGTGATTTCTTGTTCACCTGATTCGTCGGCTTCTTTGACGCCGACGGTTGCTTTCTGGCTTTGGCAGGCGCAGATTTCTTTGATTCAGGAGCAGCCGTAATTTTCCCGGGTCTTTGGGGCTTCTTTGAGGCAGCCTTCTTACCCTTGGTGGTCCGAATTTTTTGAGACGCTGGCGAGCGGCTCTTGCTTGCTTTGGCACTAAGGCTGCTCATCATTTCCTCGGAAGCTGAGAATGAACCAGCAGTGCATTAAATCTTGCACATACGCCAGTTAATGAGTCTTTTATATCAACTATTTATCGGCAAGTCAAGAAAATAGGACACTCTGTCCAGCCGCAATTTGAGGATTAAGAGCGTGACTGATCTGATGGTTTATGTCGCCTAAGTTCGGGATTCGAGATACTTACCGTTTTCTTTGCAGATATTTTGCTCTCTTTTTAGCTTAATGCGTTTAAACATAGCTATTGCCACAGTTAACAGTTCGTGAAATGAACCCGGTTGTCAGTTATTCCAGCATAACTGTATAATTTGCCTGCACTTAGGCGAAATCACAGGAAACGCACTATCGAGGCTCGCAAAAAAATGAATGATGCCGATAAAAAAGTGCCTTTCAACGCCCACGAAACTCAGCCGCTCAAAAATAAGACTGTTATGGTCACCAGACCGCGCGCTCAGTCCAAAGAGATGTCTGATATGCTCGAAAGACTCGGCGCGGTCGTAATTCACTGCCCTGCCATCGAGATCATTGAACCGGATAATTGGGATGCGCTCGATACGGCTATCGAAAAAATTAACACCTACGACTGGATTATATTTACAAGCGCGAACGGCCCCAGATTTTTCTTCCCAAGGCTTGCCAATCGGCGAAAAGACGGCATCGCATCTATGGCAGAATTGATTGTCTGCGCCATCGGCCCTGCAACAGCCAGAGCGATAGAGTCGGCTGGCGTTCGCGTAGATGTAACGGCGACGGATTCTAAAGCAGAAGGCGCATTGCGAGCCATCATCGAGTACACAGGTGGTGAAGAAAAGTTAAAAGGTCAGCGACTGCTTATACCGCGCGCGCGCATCGCAAGAGAAGTTCTGCCCGACGAACTTGTCAGGCTGGGCGCTGAGGTAGATACGGTCGAAACATATCAAACAGTGAAGCCTGCGATGGACGCGGGAAACATTGTCGATCTGTTTGCACGGGGCGGAATAGACGCTATAACTTTTACCAGTTCATCTACTGTTTCAAACTTTGCTCGTCTGGTTGGCACAAACGACCTGTCGGCTCTTTTGCAGGGTGTGCTGATCGCCTGCATCGGCCCCGTAACAACAGGGACGGCTATCGAATATAAGCTTGAAAAGATCGTTCAACCTGAATCCTACACTTCAGCCGCGCTTGTTGAGACAATAGTTCGTTCAATTGGCGACGTATAAACCTGCTGGATTCTCTCTTTGCGCGCTGCAATAATCTATACAGCAATCGTTCATTAAAAGCAGTTACATTCAACGAGTAATTTATGAAACGAAATTCAATGACTGGATTCATCTTCGCATCGTTAACCATCACTACAATGTCGCTTTCGATTACGCTATCGGCTTTCGCTTCGCATCAGTCGCCTCAAGGGGAGAAAGATCAGGATTCCGTGCGACTCAGCGCAACGCTCGTGCAGGTTCCTGCAATAGTCACGGACCGCGCTGGAAAGTTAGTGACCGACCTTGCGCAAAAAGATTTCACAGTTTACGAAGACGGCAAACAGCAAGAGGTCGCCATGTTTGCAACCATCAAACAGCCATTCAATGCAGTGCTGCTGCTCGACACATCAAACAGCGCGCAGGACAGGCTCCGCGCGATTCAAAGCACCGCCGCCAGTTTCACGACTCAACTTGAGCCGAAAGATCGAATGATGGTTATTTCATTCGATAACGAAGTCCGGCAACTGACAGAGTTCACAAACGACTCGAAAGAGCTTGAATCAGCGATTCGAGGCACGGAATCGGGCTTCGGCAAATTGCTTTACGAAGCCGTGACTCGCGCGCTCGAACAGCTCCGCGAACAGGAAGGTCGTCGCGCCGTAATTCTGTTCAGCGACGGGGTTGATATGCGCAGCATAGAAGCAACGGTCGAAAGCAGCACTCGACTGGCTGAAGAGATCGGGGCTGTCATCTATGTTGTCAGATTCGATACCAGATGGTGGCTCGAAGCCGAAGCGCGCAGTCACGAAGCAGAGAGGTCGAAATCAAATTTACCGGTAAACATTGATGGCCGCATACCTCTGCCGCCGGAATTCGGCGGTCCGGAAGTCCCGTCCAACCCCGAAATACCCACGCCAAAAGCTCCGCGAATAGAGATCGGCGGCGGCGGCGTTGAGGTCGGGTCGCCGCGCCGTCAACCACCTGTCGTTTACGACCCCGGCAACACAAACACTCCCACGCATAGAGTGCCTGAACCGGAATCGTCGGACCCGCTCACCAAAAATCTGAACAAGTTATATGGCGAGGCTAACACATACCTTCAAACGCTCACATCTCGCACAGGCGGGCGAATCTTTGAAGCAGAGACATTTGAAAACACACGGTCAGCCTTTGCCAGAATAGCCGAAGAGATGCGAAATCTTTACATGGTCGGTTACTACCCTCCGACCAATCGTCAGGACAACAAGTATCATAAGATAAAGCTGGAAGTTGCGCGCAAAGGAGTTCAGGTTCGGGCACGCACCGGCTATAGAACAGAAAGCAGAAAGCAGTAGACAGCAGCTGCGTCAGTTTCAGCAATCAAACAGTCTGACATAAGGCAGAAACATTACCCGTGCTTTACTGCCTTCTGGTTTCTGCTTTCTACCATCTGCCCGGCCCTGCCCCTTATCAAGCAACGAGTACACTAATTCGTGTAGATTGACCTGACGTTTGCCCCTTTCGTCTCTTATCATAGCGATGACGGTCAGGAATTTCTCTTTTGCATCAAACAGGTTGACTGAATTTCAGCCGCGCCAAGCGTTTGCGGCACATTCGTTGCTCCGAAGGCGGCGTTCGGAATAAAGCTACAATATTTTTGCAAGAGGTTCGATATGAAACGTACTCTCCTCACACTTCTCGCGATGATTCTTCTCCTGGGTATTAATAACAATCTATTTATTGCCAACGCCCAGGAGCTTCAAAATGATTCCGATCAAACAACACCCGACGAACCGGAAGACGACGCGCCGGTTCAGCGAGTCGTGCGGCTCAGTTTCATTCAAGGAGACGTGTCGTTTCTACGCGCAGGCGTCAAGGAGTGGGCCAATGCCGTCGAGAACCTGCCGCTTCTGGCAGGGGATCAGATTTATGCGGGTCGCAGCGCACGCGCGGAACTGCAACTGGGACGCGGCAATTATATAAGGCTCTCTGAAAATACCGCGCTCACTATTGCAGACCTATCCGACACAGCATCTCAATTCGAGATAACCGAAGGCATAGCCATCATCCGTTTAGAGCGTCTTCAAGCGGCTTTCGGGCGCTTCGAGGTGGACATCCCAAATGCCGCGCTTGTGTTAGAGCAGGACGGGCTTTACCGAATCAATGTGCGTGGCGATGATGATTCGGAGGTGATCGTGCGGCGAGGGTCTGCCGAAGTCTCTACTCTCGATGGCAGCTTCAAAGTGCGCGAAGGTCATAAGCTGCTTATAGACACTTCGCCTGCGAGCAAACTGGAAATCGCACTTGATGATTCGCGCGATGACTGGGATCAGTGGAACTATGATCGAGACGTGGCGATTGATCGCAACACGACATCGCTTTCACCCGACTACGTCAGCACTTATGAAACAACATACAGCAGCCTCTACGGAGTGAGCGATCTTTCGAGCTATGGCACCTGGACCGATGATGCTTCATATGGCCATTGCTGGCGTCCGAGAGTTGACAGCAACTGGGTGCCTTATCGTGACGGGCAGTGGTTGTGGGTGCCTGCGACAGGCTGGACCTGGCTTTCGCAGGAGCCGTGGGGATGGGCACCTTATCATTACGGGCGCTGGGTCTATTCGCCTTCGCTTGGATGGATATGGGCTCCCGGATTCGGCTCGCGTTATCGAAATAATTATCATGCATATTATCGCTGGCGACCGGCGCTGGTCTACTTCTTCAATACTCCTACTTCGCGCGGTCACTACGTTGGCTGGTATCCGCTGAGGCCGGGCGAAAGATGGCACAACTGGAACAGGCGCGACAACGATCACGCACATTTGCGGTACCCGAATCCGCGCGACGGCGCGCGCAGGCCCGACCGTGACAGAGGCGGTATCAGACCTCCACGCGATTCTCGCGGAGTGACCCTGCTCCCGGTTGATGGGTTCACGCGGCCTGATCGCACGCGAGTGCGGCCCGTCGTTCCCGATAAAGATATGCGCGACCGAATCGACAAAGGCGCGCGCGCGGGCTTGCCGGAGCTAACTCCGTCGCCTATAGCTACGGCTCCTTCATTTCGCGAAGGCAGCGAGCGAAGAAATCGCATCGCCATACCTCCCGGCGAGATCATCAGTCGCCCCGTCATGACGCGCAATCGCACTAAAGCTTCCGAAACAGGCATCAGCGCGCCGCGCGAGCGTCGTTTAATAGTTCCGCGCACACCTGTATACACTGGCCCTGTATACACTGGCGAGCCTTCGGGTCGAAAAGAGCGCAACAATGGCCGCAGCGAAGATCACAGGCCCAAACCGCCTGTCGTCGATTCCGGCGAAAAACAGAATCAGGACGATTCAAATCGCGTGATCCGCGTGCCGCGCTCGAATCCGACAGATCAGACGGACAATGACAATTCGCGCTCAGATCGTAAGGCCCGACGCGACAGAGATGATTCTAATCTGCAAAAGCCGGTTGACAGACCTGAGAAGAATGCCGATTCGGACGATTCGTCAAAAGAGCGGCAGCGCAAACAGCCTGTCTATCTGCCAACACCAAAGGAAAGCAATCCGCCGAGCGAAAAGCCGCGCGACACTCGCAATAATGAAGATCGTCAGCACGAGCGGAAGCCCCGCGACGAAGAGCGATCTCGCCCACGAGAAGATGCGACTCCGCGCGAAGACTCTCGCCCGCGTTCAGAAGACCGGCCTAAGCCGCGTGAGCGTGTTGATTCGGCTCCGCGCAACGAGCGACCACAGCCGCCTCCTTCTGAAAACAAGTCGCAGCCGAATCAGCAAAAAGAAGAACGGCGCGAACAGAGACGCGAAGAACGCAGGAAACCCTGACTGTAGTAATGAGTGATGCGGGATGATTAAAATAGGAAGCTATTCTTTCATCCCTCATCCCTCATCCTTCATCCTTTTCTTTGGTGGCACGGACTGGGCGGATGAAAAGCGGAACATAGAAACAAACACCCCATCTGCTTCATCCTCGTTCGCTGGTTCATCTGCCTGGTCGGTGCCATCAGGGAAAGTAATAATAACGCGAGTTCGACATAATAATCGAAGTAAAAGCCCTGAAAGGGCGAAATTCAATAGCACAGGGCATCGCGCCGGGTATGATTGCCACCACCTCACAAGCCCTGTAAGGGCGAAATAAATCAGTTGATTTATTTCGCCCTTACAGGGCTTGTAGTTTCTCTTGATGCAAGACACAGGGCGATGCCCTGTGCTATTGAATTTCGCCCTTTCAGGGCTGATTCTTATGTCGAATTCACGTTAATAATAAGATTTTTCATCTAATCACTCATCGCCGTTTTTATTGCACCCGATTGATGCTTTGATGCGTACTAAAACATGATGGGGTAGACTTTCAAGGATGGGTCTATGAAAAGATTTGCCTCACTCTCCCTCATTCTTTTGATCTCCTTTCTAACCGTCACAGCCCAATCGCCGAAGAATGGCAGCGCGAAATCTCCCGACACAAAGCAGCAACAGCCCGTCGAGATCAAACAAAATTCCCCAAACAATACAGGCTTTGACAGGCCGCCTCTTGCAAAACCAAAGGCGCGCGCCGATGTAAAAGAAGATGTCCTGCCCGACATACGAGGCGCGAAGAATGACGAAATCAAGCTCGCTGTCGATCTTGTTCTGCTCGACGCGCAGGTCATGCAGCAGAAGACCGGGCGCGTCGTCGGCACTTTGAAGAAAGAGGATTTCAATCTCCTCGAAGACGGCTCGAAGCAGCAGATAACTCACTTCAGTCAGGACACGCTCCCGCTCTCTGTCATTCTGCTGATAGACAGAGGCGGCTGCCTTGATCCGTTCAGTGAAAAAGTTCGTCGCGCAACTCTCGAAGCGCTGCGCAGGCTCAGACCACAGGACGAAGTAGCGTTGATGGCATTTCACAACACGGTCGATCTGCTGGCGGGGTTTGGCCTCAATAAGGACAGAGTAGTCGATGCGCTCGATCACCTGCCTCCGCACGATGAAGAGGCGGATCATTGTTTCAATCGCGCTTTCTATGATGCGGCAGAGTACATGAACAAGGCGGCAAATCCTGATGGCCGTCGCGTGATAATTGTGATCACGGGAATCACGACCTACTTCAATTGCTCAGGGCCAACGGGTGAGGAATCGCGAATGGCCGTGCTCGAAAGCGGCAGCGTCGTCTGCGGGATAATTCCCAAGACCGCCGAACAGCGAATGGAAAGCGGCGTTATGAGGGCCGTGACCGGCATAGGAGGCATGTTCAAGGCCAAGTCATCGAACCTCAAACAGCTTGCCGAAGAGACGGGCGGCGAAGTGCTGAGCGACAAACCGGAAAATCTGAACAGCACGTTCAATGATCTGATTGACCACCTTCGCACACGCTACAGCATCGGCTTTATTTCTACGAACACCAGACGCGACGGCACGTTTCGCAAGCTCAAGCTCGAAATAACTCAACCGACGAGCAAGAGCGATGAAAGGCTGGTCGTCAGAACGAAACGCGGGTACATCGCGGCGAAACCGTCAATCGAAAAAACTCGTACACATTAATACATGGCTTCATTGTATAGTTTCTCCCGTCACTAATTATCGCCGCGCGAGTGTTTGCGCGGCATATTTTTTCGCACTGCTTGACACGCTTCAGGTCGAACTATAGAGTCACTCGATATGAGCGACCAGAAAGAAGTCGCCAGCAAAATCAATAAAGTCGTCGGCAAAATCTTCATCAACGAAGAACGCGAACTTCGATCAGGCTGGCGCGTACTGATCTTCTTTTTACTTTTCCTGCTCGCAGCGATTCTGCTGAACACACTACTGGACGCAATCGCGTCGGTTTTCCCGCCTGTTCGCAACCTGCTGCGCGAACCTGATAATGAGGAGGAAGCAAGCGCGCGGCTCGTCCTGTATTACTCTGTTGGGCAGATAGCGAATCTCGCAGCCGCGCTGGCAGCGTCAGCCTTATGCGCACGACTGTTTGAGCGGCGCAGCCTTGCTTCGGTCGGCTACAAATTGCATCGTGGCTGGCTGCGTGATTTCGCGCTGGGTTCACTGATTGGCGCAGCGTCACTTGCGCTTGCAGTCGGCATAGAGGCAGCGGCGGGCGCTGTACGATTCGACGTTTCGACGCGAGGCGGCTGGTTTCTGGTGTGGGCCTTTCTGTTCCTCTTCTTTTTCTTTCTCGTCGCGGCGGCGGTCGAAGAACTGCTCTTTCGCGGATTCCCTTTTCAAGCCCTGCTTCACAACAATGGCTGGTTTGTTGCGATTGCTGTGACCTCAATACTGTTCGGCCTTGCACACATCGATAATGCAAATGCATCGCTGTTTTCGGTCATCAATACGATACTGGCCGGAGTGTGGCTCGGTATCGCATACCTGATGACGCGCAGTCTGTGGCTTGTGACCGCGCTCCATTATTCATGGAATCTGGCGATGATATTCATCTTCGGATTGCCCGTCAGCGGGCTAAAATCATTCAGTCAGTTTGCGTGGCTCCGGGGGCAGGCAGGCGCTCCTGTGTGGCTGACGGGCGGAGATTACGGGCCGGAGGCTGGCGTTGCCGTTACGATTGTTTTAATCATCTCGACGGCAGCAATCTGGAAGAGCCGTTTGTTTGCGCCATCCGAAGATATGCTTGAAGCAACAAGGCACGGCAGCACAGCAGCGGATAATCCACAGCAACACGACCGGTAATTCTTGCTTTCCGCTTCCGATTTTGTTAAAACCACACCCCGTAGGGAGCTTCTAAAATTCACCCGTCGTTTCAATAGGAGAGATCAGAATGAACTTAGTGGAGCGCGCCCAGAAAATATTATTGCAACCTCAACAGGAATGGTACGTGATACAGCAGGAACCGACTCAACCCGCTGAATTGTACACAGGCTATATTATTCCGCTGGCGGCCATTGGACCCGTGGCTTCACTCATAGGCCACACAATTTTCGGATATGGTCTATATGCCCCTCCGATCTTCGTGGTCATTATCGGCTCTATAATCTTATACGTTTTGTCACTTGGCGGCATCTATGTGTCAGCGTTGATTGTTGATGCGCTTGCGCCGACCTTTGCCAGTCAGAAGAGCATAAATCAGGCTCTCAAGCTTGTGGCTTATGCCAGCACTCCGGGCTGGATAGCGGGCATTCTCAATCTGGTTCCTGTTCTTGGCATCCTTGCAATAATTGCCGCTTTCTACGGAATATATCTTTTTTATCTTGGCGTGCCCGTCATGATGAGAACTCCGCAGGATAAAGCAGTGCCTTACATCGTAACTACTGCTGTAGTCTGTTTTGTGATCTACTTCATAATATTTGCAATAGCCGGAGCCATTACCGCGTCTATGATCTGGAACTATCGGGGCCTGTAAAAGGTGCTAGGGCTTGAAGACCTTCAGCAACAGCGTCGCTATGCCCAGATAGAAAAAGAAAGTAATTATATCCGTAAAGGTCACGACGAAGACCGACGAGGCAAGCGCGGGGTCCACTCTGAAGCGTTTGAGCAGTACGGGTGTCAGCGTTCCCAGTGTGCCCGCCACAAGCAGGCTCAAAACCATAGTCAGTCCGAGCACTACGCCCAGCGCCAGACCGAACCACAAAGAGATTATCGCGCATACGCTTATTCCTATCACAAACCCGTTGACCAGCCCTACGAGCGCTTCTTTCAGCGTCACTCGCCAGCGCGTCTCCCAGCTTACTTCGCCAAGCCCTATTCCGCGAACGACTACGGTCATCGTCTGCGTGGCGGCGTTGCTTCCCATAGTTGCTACAATCGGAATCAATATCGCAAGCAGCAATGAGTTCTGATTTGCGGGCAGCATGAATCGCACTATGGCGACGGCTATCAGCGCGCCGCCAAGCGACAGGAGCAGCCACGGCAAGCGCCTGCGCACGGAGTTCATCGCAGAGCCGAGCGCGCGGTCATCCGCTTCGACGCCCGCCAGCGCATAGATGTCTTCCGTAGCCTCTTCGCGCATAACGTCGATGATGTCATCAACGGTGATGATGCCCACGAGCTTGTTTTCCGGGTCCACGACCGGCACGGCAAGCAAATTGTAAGTGGCGACCTGGCGGGCGACCTCTTCCTGATCGGTGTCTGTTGTGACCTTGATGACATCGCCGATCATGATTTTGCGCAGCGGTGTCGAAGGAGGATTCAGAAGCAACTGGCGGAGGCTGACGACGCCCAGCAGGTGATTGCGCGGATCGACGACGTAAATATAAAAGGCCATCTCGAACTCTTCCGAGCGGCGCTGTAAGGCTGTGACGGCTTCCGAAATAGTCAGGTCTTCATCGAGCGCGAAATAATCGGGCGTCATTATGCGCCCTGCGGTCTCGTCCGCGAATCCTAAAAGCTCGTTTACGACGGTCGAGTGCTCAAGCTTCATCGTATCGAGCAATTCATCGCGCAACTCTTCCGGGATTTCGGCAACAAGAAGCGCGGCGTCATCCGATGGAAGCTCCTGAAGCAGGCGCGTGACATCTTCGCGGTTGAGCGTTGTCAAAAGCGAGACTGCGCCATCCGTCTCCATCTCCGACAACGTTTCGGCGGCTTTGGTCAGATCGTGGCCAACAAGCGAGTCGAATATGGTTTCGCGTTCGTGCTTCGGCAGTTGCGAGATGATCTGTGCAATGTCAACGGGGCGAAGCTTTGTGAGCAGGTTGACGGCGTTCGACATTGCGCCACGTCGAACCAGACGACTGACAGAATCCATCACTAGCTTGAGCCGCTGTTCCTGCATCTGAATCGTCTCCGCCGGTAAACATAGTGGTTGAAAGACTGATCGCGCGAATTGAAGACTAACTTTTATAGCACAGCCCGCAGTAAAGGAAAAAGTAAAATGGCAAAAGCAGGCAAGGTCTCGGCAATGCCGGTTGATATGAAGAGTAGGGGCAGGGCAAGTCCGCGGCCCGAATCGCCGACAGGCGATGATCGGTCATGGTGCTGCGCACCATTCGGGCCGCGGACTTGCCCTGCCCCTACATCTATCCTGCAACAGGTTTACATCGAGGCATGCTTGCGTTAGATCGAATCAACCAGCACAATCAAGGATTCCGTATGGCTTATCTCAAATCGGATTTTTTTGCGCGCGACACGCTTGAAGTAGCGCGCGACCTTATTGGTTCGGCATTGAAGGTCGGCCAGTGCGAAGGCCGTATCGTCGAAACGGAAGCTTATACCACTGACGACGCATCGCATTTTGTTACGCGAAGCAGACAGGCTGCGGCCATGCGCGAAACGTTCGGCCATATTTATATCTACCTGATTTATGGGATGTACTATTGCCTGAACGTCACGACCGAACGTAATGGAGTCGGCGCTGTGCTTATTCGCGCCGCCGAGCCTGTGCGCGGGATTGATGAAATGATGAATCGGCGCGGTACGGATGATCTGAAAAAAATAGCGAGCGGGCCGGGGCGACTCTGTGAGGCGTTCGGAATCGATTTAAAGTTGAACGGCCTTCGGCTTGGCCGAGAAATAAAGATCAAAGAGCGAGGTTACGAACCGGAAATTTCTAAAAGCCCGCGTATCGGAATAACACGCGCCGCCGACCTTGACTGGCGATTTTACGAGACCGGCAATCCTTTTGTCAGTCGTCGCTCGTAACAGTAATCATGCTCAAGCTTGAGACTGTACCACAGGGTCGCTAGAATGAACCCTTGAATTATTCGATAAGAAGATAACATTATGAAGAACGATCTATTGATTAGAGCGGCAAGAGGCGAGGCGACCGAGCGCACACCTGTATGGATGATGCGACAGGCGGGCAGGTATCTGCCGGACTATCGCGCCGTTCGCGCGAATACAGATTTCCTCACGCTCTGCAAAACGCCCGATCTGGCCGTCGAAGTCTCTTTGCAGCCGTTTCGACTGCTCGGCGTTGACGCGGTGATTATGTTCAGCGATATTCTCATCCCCGTCGAAGCAATGGGGCAGGAAGTCCGCCTGACCGAAGCGAAAGGCCCTGAGCTTCCCTCGCCCATCCGCTCGCGCGAGCAGGTTGACAAGCTCATCGTTCCCGACCCGGTCGAAAAAACCGGCTTTGTGATGGAGATCATCAAGACGCTTCGCCGAGAGCTTGACGGAGCGGTTCCGCTCATCGGATTCGCGGGCGCGCCGTGGACGCTGGCGGCTTATATGATCGAAGGCGGCGGGTCGAAAAACTACGCTCACGTCAAACGGATGATGTTCGCCGAACCCGAAACGCTTCATGCGCTGCTCGACAAGATTGCCGATGCGATCATTCCTTACCTCAACGCGCAGATCGAAGCTGGCGCTGAGGTCGTTCAGCTTTTCGATTCGTGGGCCGGAGAGCTTTCGCCAAAAGATTACGGGGAATTTGCGCTGCCTTACGAGCAGAAGATTTTTCAATCGATCAACCGCCAGTCTGTGCCAGCCTTTCTTTACATCAACGGCAGCGGCACATTCCTCGAACAGATGGCGACGAGCGGCGCAGACGTGTTGAGCCTCGACTGGCGCGTGAACCTGAAAGACGCGCGCGCACGCGTAGGCGACCACCTGACGCTTCAGGGTAATCTTGATCCTACAGCGCTGCTTTCCACGCCTGAGATTATCACGAAAAAAGCGAAAGCCCTGATCGAAGAAGGCGGCGGGCATCGCCACATACTGAACCTCGGACACGGAATACTGCCGATGACGCCCGTTGAAAACGCCCGCGCCTTTATTGATTCAGCAAAATAGATTGTCGCTTAAGTCAAAGCCGAGGTCAGAATGAGCAAAAAAGAACTGAGTGAAGAACGAATCGGTGTGCTGCTGTTCAACCTGGGCGGGCCGGATACGCTCGACGACGTGCGACCGTTTCTCTTCAACCTCTTTGCCGATCCCGACATCATTCGTCTTCCGTGGCGCGCGTTGCAGAAACCGCTCGCGTGGTTCATCTCTACTCAGCGACATAAGAAATCGCGAGGCTATTACGAAAAGATCGGCGGCGGCTCGCCGCTTCGCAGGATCACTGACGAACAGGCGCGCGCGCTCGAAGGCGCGTTAAAAAGTCGCGGCATCAATGTTCGCGCTTACGTCGGAATGCGTTACTGGAATCCGTTCATCGAAGAAGCCCTCGAAGAGATACGCCGCGATCAGATAACTCATCTCGTAGTCCTGCCGCTTTACCCTCAGTTCTCGGTTTCATCTACGGGGTCGAGCCTCAACAGAATGAACGCTCTCGCAGGCAAAAGCGGGCACAACTTTCCGCGCACTTCGGTAATTTGCAGATGGGAGGATGACGAGAACTATATAACGGCGCTTGCAGCAGGCATAAGCGAAACGTTAACCCGGTTTCCAGATCAGGACCCGGCGCGCGCGCATATAGTTTTCAGCGCGCACAGCATCCCTGTCCGCTATGTCACAGAGGGCGACCCGTATCTCGATCAGACGAAACGGACGGTCGAGCTTGTCATGGAGCGGCTCGGAAAAGACCGCCCGCATACGCTTTCGTTTCAAAGCAAAGTCGGTCCAGTAGAGTGGCTCACCCCCGCGACAGACGCAACCATTCGCAAGCTTGCAGGCGAAGGCGTCTCTCAGCTTTTGCTCGTGCCCGTCAGCTTTGTCTCCGAGCACAGCGAAACGCTTTACGAGATGGATATACTCTATCGCGAAGTGGCAGATGAAGCAGGCATCAAGCATTACCTGCGCGTCCCTGCGATGAATTGCCGCGAAGACTTCATCACGGCTCTTGCCATTCTGGTAGAGCGAGCCGTCGCGCTCGACGCACAAAAAAGATCGCGCACTGCCTGCGTTCATTGCCCATCGGCGGCAGGCAACAGGAATCAATCGCCGCGCTGCGCCTGCTCTATCACAAGCGATCAGCTCAACTCTTAATGGATAACACTCACAAAGACGTGGTCGTGATAGGCGCGGGCATATCGGGACTGGTCTGCGCCTATCGTTTGAAATCGCTTGGCTTTGATGTCCTGCTGCTCGAAAAATCGAATCGCGTGGGCGGCGTTATGCAAAGCGAAGTCATAGACGGCTACCAGATAGAGCGCGGCCCGAACAGTTCTCAGGGCACGGAAGAATTGCTCGCACTGGTCGATGAACTCGGCATAACGGGTGAACTGGCCGAAGGCGACCCGAAGGCTCCGGCTTATGTTTACTTCAAAGGGCAGCTTCACCCCGTACCTTCAGGTGTGGGAGCATTTCTGCGGAGCAAATTGTTGAGCGCCAAAGGCAAGCTGCGAATATTTAAAGAGCCGTTCATCGCTCGACGCAGTTCAGGCGAAGAAGAATCAATCGCCTCATTTGCCAGACGGCGCATCGGGCGCGAGGCCGCAGAGCGAATTGTCGCCCCGTTCGTATCGGGCATCTATGCGGGGGACGCTGAGAAATTGAGCGCGCAGGCCGCGTTTCCGCGACTGGCAAACCTTGAAACCGGCTATGGCGGCCTGTTTCGAGGCATGCTCGCAAAAGCACGCGAAGCGCGCCGGGCCGCAGGCGCAGTGCTCGATAAAGCGACTCCAACCCGCAGACGCCTCGTATCGTTCAATAGTGGCATGGAGACTCTGCCGAAGTCGATTGCACTCAGGATTGGCGAAGACCTGTTAAAAGAGATTTCAGATTTCAAACTTCAGGTTTCGGAATTCGAGTCCGCGAATGCAGACAGGTTTTCGATTGAATTCGAGCGCGCAGGCAATCGCCAGCGCGTCACCTGCAAGCACGTCGTCGTCGCAGCGCCCGCAAGAGCGGCTGCCGCGCTCGTCCGGAATATGTCAGATGAATTGAGTCGCCTGCTTGAAGAGATATACTACCCGCCACTTATAATTGTCTCTCTTTCCTATGACAAATCATCAATCGCGACGCCGCTTGACGGTTTCGGATTTTTGGTTCCGCCCAGCGAGCGAATAAATATTTTAGGCTGTGTCTGGAATTCGAGTCTATTCAAGGGCCGCGCGCCCGAAGGCCATGCGCTGGTTACGGTCTTCATCGGAGGCGCGCGCAACGCAAAAGCCGTGGAACTTGCCGATGCAGAACTGGTCACGCTGGCGCACACAGATCTTCAAAAAATACTCGGAATTTCAGGCGAGCCGCGAGTTGTGGCGATAACCCGATGGGAGCGCGCGATACCGCAATACAACATCGGTCACATCGAGCGTGTGCGTCGCATCGAGGAATTGCTGAGCGAAAGACCCGGTCTGCACCTTGCGGGCAATTACCTGCACGGCGTATCCACAGGCGATTGCATCAAGGAAGCAGATCGGTGTGCTAGAGAGATAGGTGAATTATTGTCGGGGGCCTGATGAAACAGTCTTTCATTTCTCCTTGAGCATTGCGCTCAGACGCACTTCGCCCAGTGGTTCATCACCGCTTGCTATTGTGAAGCTTTCCTTCATCTCTTTTGCAAAATTCTTCTGGTATTTCAGATTGATGATCGCGACTATGATCATTGCGATAAACGCCCCTGTCCCGGCCATCAACATATCTTTTTGAGCGTCCCAAACGTCGCCCTGCGTGCCGAGAAATGCAAGGCCCGCTTCAGGGGCGGTTTTTATTGCAATGAGCCACTCGATAATTTCATATATAGCCGAAAAAGAGAGCGTCACATCAAGCGGCAGATAGTATGCCCATATCCCTTTAACTTTTGAGACGCGCATGAAGACTTCGCGTATCGGGTAGGCAAGCAGCAACCCGAATGAAAAATGGACAAGGCGATCATACATATTGCGGCTCGCGCCCAGCCATTCCTGCAAAGCGTAGCCGAAAGGCACTTCGGCATAAGTGTAATGCGAGCCGATGACGTGCAAAATCATGAACAGAGTTATCAATCCATAAGATATGCTCGACAGCCTGAAATACTTTCCGGTAAATATGATTACAGGCACAAAGATGAAGACGAGATAATTCTCAAGCAGCCAGTCGTGCCGATAAGATGGATTGATGGCCGCCCAGATCCAGACCGCGAGAAAAACAAGCACAAGCATTTTGTGATATTTGGTCATCGCTACGAGCACTTTCTTCGGGGCTAGATTAATTTTCTGCCTGCGACAAAAGTCGAGGCGACCGCGCCGCGCAATTGCCATCCTTTGAAAGAAGTGTTGCGGCTCTTTGATTTAAAGTTTAGAGGATCGACCGTCCATTCGCGCGCAGGGTCGAAGACTGTCACGTCAGCAACTGAGCCGACAGCAAGCGTTCCGCCTGCAAGCGAGAAGGCGCGAGCAGGGCCAGAGGTCAGCATCTCTATCACACGATTGAGCGAAATACCGTTGGCATGATGAAGCACGTTCAGCACAACGCCGAGCGCAGTCTCAAGCCCAACTACCCCGAAAGGCGCGCGGTCGAATTCCAGCATCTTTTCATCCATATGATGCGGCGCGTGGTCTGTCGCTATCGCATCAATCGTTCCGTCGCGCACTGCTTCGATCAGGGCGGCGCGATCTTCTTCAGACCTGAGCGGCGGGTTCATCTTGGTGTTCGTATCAAATCCAATGACCGCCTTATCGGTCAGCGCCAGATGATGCGGCGTGACTTCGCAGGTCACCGGAAGCCCCGCGCGTTTTGCGCGGCGCACCATCTCAACCGCGCCCGCCGTCGAGATGTGAGCTATGTGCACGCGGGCTCCGGTCAATTCGGCGAGCATCTGATCGCGCGCCACGTGACTATCTTCGGCAGCGCGGCTCATTCCTTTCAATCCGAGAAGAGTTGAATAACGCCCTTCGTTCATCACGCCGCCAGCAGCAAGCTGCATGTCCTGACAATGATCTACGACTACCAGATCGTGGTCGCGCGCGTACTCCATCGCGTGTCTCATTACCTGCGCATTCATCACGGGTCGCCCGTCATCAGAGACTGCGACCGCGCCTGCTTCCTTCATCTCGGCCATCTCGGCAAGTTCCGCGCCTTCCGATGCGCGCGTGATAGCGCCAACGGGATAGACGCGCGCGAGATTCGCTTCGCGGGCTTTCTCGACGATGTAGCGCGTGACGGAGGCATTATCGTTTACGGGTTTTGTGTTCGGCATCGCGCAAATGGATGTAAAGCCGCCCGCTACAGCTGCGGCTGCGCCCGACGCAATTGTCTCTTTGTACTCTTCGCCGGGTTCGCGCAGATGAACGTGAAGATCAATGAAGCCGGGGGCGACAACCATCCCTGTTGCATCGAAGATTTCCGCGCCCTCGTCATTCGGCTCGTCGCCGATCAATTTCACGCGGCCATCTTCTATAAACAGATTCGCCACCCTGTCGATCTGCTGTGATGGATCGATTATTCGCCCGCCTTTGATTAGCAGTTTCACTGCCCCTCCGTTCCAACCAGAAGAAATAGAATCGCCATTCGCACGGCCACTCCGTTCGTCACCTGATCGAGTATCAACGAGCGCGCGCTATCAACCACTTCTGAACTGATTTCGATTCCGCGATTCACAGGGCCCGGATGCATGACAATCGCCTCGCCTGCGGCCATCTCCAGTCGGCGAAGCGTCAGCCCGTACTGAATCGAATATTCCTTGAGCGAAGGAAAGTATGCGTCGCTCATACGCTCGCGCTGAATGCGCAGCATCATAACCACATCGGCTCCCGCTATCGCATCCTCAATTCGATCAAAAACCGTAAGCGACCCCTCAGAATCTTCAATCAGTTGCTCGTAACCGGGTGGGATGAGCGGGCGCGGGCCTGCGATGCGAACGTGCGCGCCGAGCTTTGTCAAAAGATGCGAGTTCGAGCGCGCGACTCGGCTGTGCGTGATGTCTCCGATGATGGCGATGTTTAATCCCGCGATGCGCCCTTTCTGCTCTCGAATGGTGAAGGCGTCGAGCAGCGCCTGCGTCGGATGCTCGTGTGCGCCGTCGCCTCCGTTGATGACCGAAGCGTTTATCAATCGCGCAAGCTGGTGAGGCACGCCCGGCGACGGGTGGCGAATGATTATGGCGTCAGGAGCCATCGCTTCGAGGTTGCGCGCGGTGTCGATGAGAGATTCGCCTTTGGTGACGGATGAAGTCGAAGCCGATATGTTTACCGCATCGGCTGAGAGTCGTTTGGCCGCTATCTCGAACGACGTGCGGGTGCGGGTCGAAGACTCGAAGAAGAAGTTGATGACGGTTTTTCCGCGCAGTGTTGGGACCTTTTTTATTGCGCGCCTGGAAACTTCTTTGAAAGAGTCAGCCGTGTCGAGAATGGTTTTGATCTCCTCGACCGATAGCTCCCTGATTCCTAGCAGGTCTTTCCGGTTATACGTCAATCTAGCCCGAATTCGCAGCGGCAGGGCTTGTCCCTGCCCGAACAGCCGGAAGGCTGTTATATATGTTATTTACCGATAATTTGAAGGCTTCGCTCGATTCAGGCCGCGGACTTGCCACTGCCTCTGCAATTATACATTCTCCACAACGACAACCTGTTCTTCTTCGTCGTAATCGATCAGCATCACTTTGACGATTTCAGCATCGGTCGTCTGGACGTGCTTGCCGACGTAATCAGCCTGAATCGGCAATTCGCGGTGGCCGCGATCAACCAGCACGGCCAGTTCGACTCGTCGCGGGCGACCGAAATCAACAAGCTCGTCGAGGGCAGCGCGGACAGTCCGGCCCGTGTATAGCACATCGTCAACTAAGACAATCGTGCTGTTTGTCACATCGCCCGGAATGTCCGTTCGATTGACTACGGGACGCGGGCCGACCGTAGACAGATCGTCGCGATATAGCGTTATGTCGAGCTGACCCGTCATCGGACGCGTGCCTTCGAGCTGCGCTATCTTGTCTGCGATTCTTTCGGCAAGTGGAACGCCGCGACGGCGAATGCCGACCAGCAATAGATCCTCTATCCCGGCATTGCGCTCGACTATTTCAGAAGCCAGCCTTGATAAAGCGCGACTGATTCCCGGTCCATCCATAACGTGCGATTTGAGCTTGAACTCCATTCAATAATCCTCACCCGACTTTGGGTCGCGCTGAATATAGCATGGCAGGCTGGCAGGCTCAAGTGGATGGCTTTTGCATTTGCCGATTTGAATACGCCGGTTGACACGTTAATGCGATTGTGATGATATTGCGCACCTGCGATTCTGGCGCGCGCGATACGTGTTGATGCAGTGATCTGTCTGCTGATAAGGGGGATCGATGAAACAGGCAATCGAGCCGACATCCATTGACGAAGATAAACCAGTTCCTGCCCGTGACGGATGGCTAAAACGCTACTCGCAGGTTATGGCCGGGATAGTGCCGGATGCCATCTCGACAGGAGTCTTCATGCTGGTCCTCCTATTCGTCGCTGCCCTTGCAATCGGCAACACATTCTCGACAACTATGGATGCGTGGTATCGCGGACTATGGATGCTGCTGCCGTTCACCATGCAGATGACGCTCGTCCTTACGCTCGGCTGTGTGCTGGCGGCGACGCCGTTGTTTCGCAAAGTCATCGTGTGGGTATCGCGAAAGCCGCGCACCGCAAATCAGGTCCTTGTCTATTCCGTCTTGTTAGTGGCGGTCATTTCCTATCTCAACTGGGGGCTTGCGCTCGCGCTTGGGCCGCTAATCGCCGTTCACTTTGCAGGCGAAGCCGAACGCAAAGGGATTGCGATAGATTTTCCATTTCTTATGGCAGTCCTCGGTGGCGCGGGTTCGGTCTGGCAATTCGGGCTTTCGGCCAGCGCGCCGCTTCTGATGGCCACTCCGGGACATTTCCTTGAATCGACTACAGGCACGATGTCGCTGAGATCGACGATCTGGTCTCCGGCCTCTCTGGCTCTCGTAATCGGTTTCCCCGTAGTAATGATATTTGCAGCGCGACTGCTGATGCCGCGAAAACCGCTCTGCCTTTCCGAGTTTCCTGTGGCCGCCAAACTCGTCGAGCCAGCAGTAACTGAAAGCGCAGAGGGCACAGGCAATCTTAATCTATCGGATCGTATGGAACGATTTCCATTGTTGCCTATGATATTGTGCGTGGCGCTGGCAGGCTGGCTCTATTATCACTTTGTAATCAGGCATGCGAGTCTCGATCTCAATTCGCTAAACACGATATTTCTGCTGGCGTGCTTTCTGTTACACGGCAATTTCCGGAATTTCTCGCAGGCGTTACAGAAAGCCGTCGTCTCCTGCTGGCCGATTCTGGTGCTTTATCACCTGTATGCGGGCGTTGCAGGTTTGATCCAGTTTACAACGATTGGCGAAGCATTTGGCAATCTCGTCGAGCCAATCTCGACTCGCTGGACGTTTCCATTGCTGACGGCGCTTGCCGGGACTATAGTCGCCATCTTTATTCCGTCCAGCGGCGGACAGTGGGCGATTCAGGGCTTTTTGACAATCAAAGCGGCAGAGGCAGTCGGGGTGTCGGCGCAGCGCGGGATGCTGGCGCTCGGCGTCGGCGATCAGATGGGCAATCTGGTTGCGCCATTCTGGTTCGTGGTGCGAGCGGAAATTGCCCGAGTGGATTTCAGAACCTTTTTCGGATACGGCCTGATCTTTGCGGTGCTCTGGTTTGTGATCGGCACGGCGGCGTTCACCTTTCTGCCGTGCTAACCAAGCTCATTTCTGCTTAACCGAAAAAGTCCGCCCCGCAACAGTGATCGTTGCTTTGCGCGAAATGCCGCTTGGGTTTGCGCTGACAGTGAAAGCCACATTTCCGCTGCCCATTCCGCCGTTGTCAGAGGTGATCGTTATCCAACTGACATTCGGCGTCGCATTCCAGATGCAGTTTTCACCGGACGTGACCTGAATAGTACCGTTGCCACCAGTTGCAAGAAATGATTGAGACGAGGGTGTGATCGCGTTGGTGCAATTGCCCGTGCCTGTTCCGTCCTGGCGTATCAGGTAATTTCGACGCGCTATGGTGATGGAGCCTATGCGAAATCCCGTGTTGAAATTGTCTCTCACGGAATAAAAAACAGTGCCGTTGCCTGTTCCGCTGTTGCCTGAGGTTATAATGATCCAGCTATCGTTGCTCACAGCAGTCCAGTTCGTTCCAGCCGGAGCCGTGACGCCCAGCACGCCGTCGCCGCCTGTTACCTGAAAAGCCGCGCTCTTCGGCGAAAAAGTAGTCAGCGCTATATCAGTTGCAACCTTCGTATCCATTCGCCCGGAACCAAAAAGATTGTTCGGCGAGCCGCTGCTGCTGCAACTGGATGAAGCGAGGTGGACGGCTGAATCCCTCATTATATTTTCGACAATCGAAACCTGCCCGCGAAGAGCGGGCTGCGCCGATAACATCAGCGCGATGCCGCCTGCCACGTGCGGCGTGGCCATAGACGTGCCGCTCATGCTTGTGTATGCGCTCGCACTGGTCCTGCTGGCCGACCTTGTGCTCGTGCCCGGCGCAGCGATGTCGGGTTTCATGCGGTTGCTGCCGTCAACCGTCACAGGGCCGCGACTGCTGAACGATGCCAAACTGTCTGTCCCTGTGTTCAGTGCGCCGACTGTGAAAGATTCGGCATAGATGCCCGGAGGGTCTGAAACCGTAGAACAACCTGAGCCTGAGTTGCCAGCCGCAACGACAGTGATGATGCCTGCTGCGCGCTGCGCGGTGACCGCCGCTTGAAGCGATGCGGGAGAGCAGCCTTCCGACGGCGGACAGCCCCAGGAATTTGTCGTCAGGTCGGGCGCTTTCGTCGGGTCTCCCTGCGCGGGTGTGCCGCCGACAGGGTACGGAGCAAGGAAGAATTCAAAACATTCTATGTAAGTTGCGGGCGTTCCGTTGCCCCGATCCATGTTGCGGCAGCCGATCCACTTTGCGCCCGGAGCCATGCCTACCTGATTGGCCGCGCCGTCATCGCCTACGGCTGTTCCTGCCGTGTGCGTGCCGTGACCATGGTCATCGCAGGGCTGCGCTGAATTCGCGCCGCAGTCTCCGCCGCCTGAATGAATGCTGTCATGCCAGTTAAAATTGTGATCGGCGGTCGTTCCGTTCCATCCGCGATAGTGATCTTTTAGCGCATTATGATCCCAGCGATAGCCCGTGTCGGCAGCCCCTACGACAATCCCCTGCCCTGTGAAGCCAATCGCCCACACCTGATCTGCGTGCGAGAAGGTGATGCCGGGTTCGATGGCGGCAACGGCCTGTATCTTTTTTATATCGAGGTTTTCAGCGGGTTCGAGGTTGTTATGAATGACAGGATTGCCCTCGATGCGCTGAACGTCCGCGCGCGATGCGAGCGCCACCGCTATGTCGCGATTCGCCTTCACCCAGATCATGTTGACGATGTAATAGGAGCGGCTCTCTATATTGTTTTGCCTCAGCCAGTCGAGCAGAGGTTTCTGCGTTGCCTGAGCTTTATCAAAGAGCGCGTTATAAACAAATCGCCCTTTCTCTTCTTTCGTCTGCAAAGCATCTGCGCCGGTCAGGTCAGCCTGATCGGCAAGGACGACCAGAAATTCTGCATCCTGATTATTAGTCGTGCGCTCAATCACCCATGGCGCAATCTTTGCCATCGCGCCCTCACTCTGCGCCAGCACAGGAGTCTTGAAGTTGATTGACAGAACAGATGCCAGGACAAAAACCAGCACGGTAGCCAGCCGAATCTTCATAAGAACCATTCTCCAGAACACAGTATGTTGTTGCGGAGCGACAGTATAACAAATCTGCGGAGCTTTAGACTACTCAGACGGCGCTGCCTGCAATTAAATATGGAATTCAGTGATAAATACCACTTTTAATAAAATGCGGTTTTCAGTCAGTTACGCGAACTCGCTTGTACAATATGCAGTAGTTTGTAGTACAATCTTGCCGCGTAGATGGCGAAGGTTATCGCAAGCAGTCAAAAGTAATAGCGCCTGATTGCGGATTTAGTATTCAGCGGCCCCTGTTTAAAATACAGCTGTCATTAAATCCGCTATATGTCCACACTTCTTCAGTGCCGCCTTGCCCAGAGCGGATATTCAACGAGTTTCAGGTGAAAAGGTGACAGGGTGCACCACTTATAGGTGTATTCCCGCCCCGAACAGTATTAAGATTATATAGCGAAAAATGCAAAACGCGGCCCATGACAATCCGAATTCCAGCAGATTGCTCTCGTCAGAGAGTATTGGCGCGACAGGTCTAATCTTTGAAAATACAGGGTTACACCAGCGCATCACTCTGGCTATCCTGAGTTGCGCCAGCGAATCGCAATTACGCGAAGTGGGAAACAGGCTGACGAGTCTGGCCGAGCAGGCATTGGATTTACGTCACACGGAAACCCTTGAGCAGATCAGCAGGATTTTGATCGGCAATTCATTCCCGCGCCAGTATCAGAGAATCGGCGAGTATTATCAGGCGATAAGCATTCTGAGACGCGGAGAACCGATGCGCGCGCGCGCAATACTCGAAACGCTGGCCGCGTCCGAGATCACGCCTCTTAAATATAGAGCGAAGGCGATCAAAGATATCGGCTCAATCTATTACGAAAGTAGTAATCACAACGAAGCAGTCCGTTTTTATTTGCAGGCAATTCACGCGGCATCCCCGCAATACGGGCGGGATTTAGATACCGTTACAACTACGCAATGGGGAATAGCAATCATTCGAGGTATCCAGGGTGATAATAAAGGGGCGCTGGCGACGCTGGAAGGATTGTCTTCATCCGTCCGGCTGCTGGCTTCAAAACACCCGAGTTTCTTTTACAGTTATGCAAATAGCCTCGCCGTAGAGTACGGCGAGCTGGGTCGTATCGAAGAAGCTCAAAATGCTTTAAGCACAGCCTTCGCTTCGCCGTTCACTCACCAGTTGCCGGAAATACGTAAGACTGCGGGTGAGAT
Organism: Blastocatellia bacterium; assembly: GCA_963804815.1. GTDB lineage: Bacteria > Acidobacteriota > Blastocatellia > UBA7656 > UBA7656 > DATEKX01. The sequence continues at coordinate 2,547,160 of CAWDRU010000002.1, forward strand.
AAGAGAAAAGGCCCGTTGCGCTTCCCACTCAAAGGTTGCTTTAAGCGCGATCCCCTTTAAATTTGATAAACCCGCTGAGAGTGAAATTGCCCATAGCTCTGTAGTCTCTATTGGTAGAAATTTCTTTAATACGGAAGTGATGAGCGCCGAAGCATCGAACGCTCCGGATACCAGGTCAGGCGAGGCTGCTCCGTCACGTTTGCCCGCTTTCAAGGAGCCTGCAAGTTTGTTGCCTTTTCCCAACCTTTTTACCGATTTTTCCGACACCATAAAAAAGGCTCCTGCTTCACAGCTCAACATCCTTCATTTTTTCCGTATGTCGGTCGGACAAAAGCGCTCTCTGGTCATGGACGTGGCCAGAGATCCGAATACATCCGCCGAAACCCTCGATAAGATGCTTGAAGTTGCAGGCATCATCGGCCTCGACGAAGACGATAGTCCGGTCTATAAAACCCGGACTATCAACCTTGAGCAGAGCGGTTTTTTGGAAACGCTGATCAGGCTCTGGGTGGAGGGCGAAATCTCCCCGGAAGATTTTGTCAGTGTAATCTCCGCTATCCGTGATTGTACCGATACATATCGCCGCAACAATATCCTCGATCAGATGATCAGTCACAGTTTTCATGCCAGTTCTCTGCAGGTCGAATCCGAAGAGGTGTGGAGAAACCTGCCTGAGGTTCAACCGCAGGACCTGCTTGAGGACGAAGCTTATCTTGAGGATAAGATAAGCCTCTGGATCAATGGCGAGATGACGGCAGAAGATTTAGCCTCAGTCTTGATTGCGGCGCGCGATTGCACGGATGACCAGTGCCGCAACAGCCTGCTCGACCGGATGATCGGTTATGCTTATATGCAGATAGCCAGCCCTCTTGAAAGCGAGCGCGAATGGCGCAGGCGCGTCGAAGCAACCCTTGAACCGCTGCAATAAGACTGACTGCTTCTTAAAATCCGCTTTTCACAAACCCAGCATCGGCCATAGCTGATCTATACGCCGCTTCACTTCCGCGGTCATATCAAGCTCTTTGGGCCACGGACGGTCGAAACCTTCCGACTTCCATTTTCGCGTGCCGTCAACGCCCATCTTCGAGCCGAAGTTCGCAAGCCGAGACGAATGATCCAGTTGATCTACGGGGCCGAGCATGAATTGAATGTCGCGTTCGGGGTCGATGTTGTTCAACACGCGCCACGTCACTTCGTTTAAATCGCGCACATTCGTATCGTCGTCCACAACGACTACGCATTTGGTAAACATAGCCTGCGGCAATGACCAGATGCCGTTCATGATCTTTCGCGCCTGTCCCGGATAGCTTTTCTTTATCGAAACGATCATCAGGTTGTGAAAGACTCCCGCAAAGGGCATATGGTAATCGACTACTTCGGAGAACTGGCGCTGCATCAATGGAAGAAAGATCCGCTCTATCGCCTCGCCCATCCAGCAGTCTTCCATCGGCGGCTTGCCAACGACGGTCGTTTGATAAATCGGATTCCTGCGATGCGTGATGCAGGTGACGTGAAAGACCGGAAATTCGTCTTCGAGCGAGTAATACCCTGTGTGATCTCCGAACGGTCCTTCTACTCTTCGCTCGGCTGTATCGACGTAGCCTTCCAGAATGATCTCTGCATTTGCGGGGACTTCCACATCAACGGTTTCGCACTTCACCAGTTCGACAGGCTTCTCGCGCAGAAACCCGGCAATCATCATCTCGTCGAGGTCTTCAGGCAGCGGCATAATCGCAGAAAAGACCGTCACAGGATCGGCTCCTATGGCCACTCCTATGTCGAGACGCCCGCCCCCCTCCCGCTTGAGATTGCGGAAATGCTGCGCGCCGTGCTTATGAATCTGCCAGTGCATGCCTGTCGTCGTATCGTCATAAACCTGCATTCGATACATCCCGCAGTTGCGTTTGCCGGTCGCGGGGTTCTTCGTAAAGACGAGCGGCATCGTGATGTATCGCCCGCCGTCTTCGGGCCAGCACTTGATTACAGGAAGATCGAAAAGCGAAAACTCGCCCTGCTTTAATATGCGATCTTTGCATGGGCCGCTCTTTACTACGCGGGGAAACATCTTTCCCAGATCTGCAAGGCGCGGGATCATCTTTATTTTTTCGATCAGCCCCTGCGGAGATTTCACGTCCGTCAGTTCCAGTATGCGCTCGGTAATTTCGCCGTAATCTTTAACGCCCAGCCCCAGAAGCATTCGCTCGCGGCTGCCCATCGCGTTTATGAGAAGCGGCGTCGCATAGCCGCGAACGTTCTCAAACAACAGGGCTGGCCCGCCGCGCTTCGAGACGCGATCCGTGATCTCGGTTATCTCAAGCTCTGCGTCTACCTCTGCGCGTATGCGCTTGAGTTGGCCCTGCTTTTCGAGCGCAGAGATGAATCCTCTCAAATCATCAAATGACATAGTGAGCGTTCCTCAGCATTTTCAGAATTGAGAGCGTAACACGCTGGTTGAGCTAAAACAAATTCGGCAATCATAATGCCTGCGCAGGTTCGCAGCATCTTGAATATCAACGTTATCAGCGCATCGCTCGAACTAAAAAAACAAGCCGTTAAAATTCAGGCAATATAATGTAACGGGTTTCACTGATCGCAGTATAGGATGCGTTACAAAGCCATGATAGACTGCCTGACGCTACAAAGCCTGTGATCCGGAAAGGAGATACCCATGAAAAGAATCATTTTGATGCTCGTCATATTGCTGACTTTTGCCTTCACCGCAGTGGGGACAGAGCCGGACCCCTGTTTGCTGAACCCTCCGCCGAACGCGGAATTCGATCCGGAATGCACTGCGGCCTGCGCTAAGATGTTTCCATCTCCAAAGCAGGCGGAGGAACGTTGTGAATGTATGCTCGGCTGTCTCAGGCCGATAGACGACCCCGGTCTTTAAGCGATTATTGAGCGGCGAGACTCTTTCTGATTTTATCCCGATACTCTGCGGCCTTTGCGCGCACAGCTCGACCGTCAATTGTCTGCACCTGTCGGTCCTGCATAACTATGCGACCGTTTATCATCACGGTTTCAACGTCTGATGATTTAGTCGCGTAAACAAGATGCGAGTAAACATTGTAGAGCGGCACTTGATGCGCGCTGTCTAAGGTGACAATCAGTAAGTCTGCGAGTTTGCCCGCCTCAAGCGAGCCGATTTCGCGATCAAGGTGAATGGCGCGCGCGCCGCGAATAGTCGCCATCTCAAGCGCCTCGCGCGCATTGAGGACGGTCGGGTCTTTCGCAATCAGCTTGTGCAGCTTTGCCGCAGTGTCCATCTCTTCCCACATATTCAGATCGTTGTTCGAGGCCGCGCCGTCGGTGCCAAGCCCTACGGCAACACCGGCTTTGAGCATCTGTGGCACAGGAGCGGCTCCAGCAGCCAGTTTCATGTTCGACTGCGGACAGTGACCGACGCCGACCGAGCGCAAAGCCAGCGTCTTTATGTCCTCTTCCGTAGGCCAGACCATATGCGCTGCGATCACGCGATTGTCCAGTAAGCCTATGCGTTCCAGATATGCAACGGGGCTTGCGTTATATTTCTCCTGAATCGTTTTCACCTCCGCGTAGTCTTCCGCGACGTGAATGACGAGCGGTATGTTCTGGCGCGCTGAAAATTCGTGCGCCTGTTTCAGGTGATCGGTCGATACAGTGTACGGCGCGTGCGGGGCTATTGCAGGAGTGATGAGCGGGTGGCCTTTCCATCGCGCGGCGAACTTTTCAACATACTGCATCCCTGCGTCCCACGTCTTGTTATCGGGAACTGGAAAATCAATCAGCGTTTCGCCAAGCACCCCGCGCATACCGGCGCGCGCAGTCTCTTCGGCTACGGCGTCCTCGAAGTAATACATATCGACGTAGGTGGTCGTCCCGCCTTCTATCATCTCAAGACAGCCGAGCCGCGTTCCCCACCTGACGAACTGCTCATCGACATTTTTCGCTTCAGCCGGAAATATGTACTTCTGCAACCACTCCGGCAGCATCAGGTCATCGGCTATGCCGCGAAACAAAACCATAGGCACATGCGTGTGCGTGTTTATGAGTCCGGGCATCACCACTTTGCCCGCTGCATTGATCGTGTCAGCGGCAGAATATTTGGCCGCGATTTCGGTGGCGGTGCCGACCGCAACAATGCGCTCGCGGCGGATAGCGACCGCTCCGTTTTCAATAACGCGCCCAGTGCCGTCCATCGTAACGACTGTGCCGCCGCGAATAATGAAATCCACGCGCTCGGCTGCGCTGGCGCAGAACGGCACCACTCCTGCAACCAGTACAAGAATCAGAAAGATTATTATTATAGTTTTCTTCAAGCGTCATCCTCCGCTCAGTTTTTAAATCGCCCTCAGTATATCTTGCGGCTGTATTTCTGATAAAGTCGCTCGCGACATCAAACATTATTTTACATGGATGCTTGCAAGTGCTCTGCGCTTTGTGAGATATGAGTGGCACTGAATCACTGGAGGAAAAAGTGCCTAAAAAATTATTCGCTCTGACTATCCTGTTGTGCGTTCTGTTGCCTGCGGGCGCACGACAGGCAGGCGCGCGACAGGAGCGTGCGACTGTACCTGTCGTGCTTCTTTCAATTGACGGATTGAAACCGGACTACGTGATCGAAGCCGATAAGCACGGTCTGAAGATTCCGAACCTGCGCCGGTTACTTCTGGAAGGCGCGCACGCTTCGGGCGTAATTCCTGCGTTTCCGACTGTGACCTACCCAAACCACACAACGATGGTCACGGGCGTTTCTCCGAGCAGGCACGGCATACTTGCAAACACGCCGTTCGACCCTTACGGCAAAAACAGCGATGGCTGGTACTGGTATGCGGAAGATATAAAAGTGCCAACGCTCTGGGACACGGCAGGAAAGGCGGGACTCGTGACCGCGAGCGTAGACTGGCCTGTTTCGGTCGGCGCAAATATCGAATACAACATAGTTCAATACTGGCGCGCTTCGACTCCTGATGATTTGAAAGCGACTCGCGCGCTTTCGACTCCGGGTCTGCTCGCCGAGGCCGAACGCGCCCTCGGCTCTTTTGCCGCAGGCAACGACTACACGGTTGCCGGTGACCGACGCCGCGCGGCTTTCATCGCATACGTTCTCGAAAAAAAGAGGCCGCGTTTTATGACCTGTTATCTCGGTGGTCTCGATACCGAAGAGCATTCGAGCGGTCCTTATAGCCCCGCAACGTTCGCCGCGCTTGAAGAGATAGACAAACTCGTAGGCCAGATCCGAAGCGCGGCTGAAAGTATAGGCGGAGGGCAAGCGGTCATCTGCGTAGTATCGGACCACGGGTTTATGCGCACGGACAAAGTGATCAACGTCAACGCCGCGCTCCGCGAAGCGGGACTGATCGAACTCGATAAGAAAGGCAAGGTAAAGACGTGGCGGGCTTTCGCCTGGTACGCGGGCGGGTCTGCTGCTGTGATGCTTGCGAACTCTAACGACGAAGAGGCGCGCAGGAAAGTCGCGGATGTTTTGAAACGACTGGCCAGTGACAAGGCCAACGGTATCGAGCGAGTGCTTGAAGGATCAGAGCTTGAAAAGACGGGAGGTTTTCCGAACGCGGCTTTCGTAGTCAGCGCAAGCGCGGGTTACAGGCTCGGCAACAGCTTTGAAGGGCCGGTGGTCACGACGGGCAACGCGGGCGGAACTCATGGCTATCTGCCTGAAATGCGAGAGATGGATGCGTCATTTTTTATCGCCGGGCCGGGCGTGCCCGCCGGGCGCAGTCTGGGCCGAATTGATATGCGAGATGTTGCGCCAACCCTTGCCGGGTTGCTGAAAGTCAGTCTTCCGACAGCCGAAGGCCGCAACCTGCTGAACGAAGGAATAAGATCGAGGTGAGTGTGGGCTTGCGTTCTAAAACAGCAGTAGTTACCCAACGCCTTCAAGAAAGCGGGCGTCGAAGGCTTCGGGCAATAATTCCTTGATCTCGAACTTGCGCAAATCGCCGTCGAGGTTTGCCATTATCACATCCGTTTCGTCTGCGGCGAACTCCCAGATCATCTGGCGACAACAGCCGCACGGAGGCGTCAGGTTTTCATGGTCTGTGACGACGGCGACCTTCAAAATCGCTTCTGCGCCTTCGCTCACGGCTTTGAATATCGCCACGCGTTCGGCGCACATCGAAAGCCCGTAGGCTGAATTCTCTATGTTGCATCCCGTATATACGCGCCCGTCCGTCGTAAGCAGCGCTGCTCCAACCTCGAAATGTGAATAAGGTGCGTGCGCCGCAAGGCGGGCTTTCTTTGCCCGCTCAATCAGTTCCTCATCGCTCATTGCGCTTCGCTTCGCCATCTATTACTCCAATCACCTGATCCGAGATTTAATCCTCGTTCCTGCCGTCCGAACCTGCGAGCACGGGGCTTGTTTGATTGAGCGCGCAGGTAGTCTTGATCTTTCCCGTGATCAGGTCTATGCCGACATCATTGTGGCCGCCTTCAGGAATGATTATATCAGCATAGCGCTTTGAAGGCTCGACAAACTGTAGATGCATGGGCCGGACGGTCGTCGTGTATTGCAGGATGATCGACTCGACGCTTCTCGCCCGCTCGTGAACGTCGCGGTCTAATCGCCTGATGAAACGGATGTCAGCATCGGCATCAACGAATATCTTAAGATCCATCAACCGGCGCATCTGCGCGTCAACGAATACCAGAATGCCTTCGACGATGATGACCGGGCGCGCTTCGACGTGAATGAACTCGGCTTTGCGCGAATGCGTGGCGTAATCATAGATTGGCTGCTCTATGCTTTCGCCCGCGCGCAGCGCTTCGATGTGATTCATCATCAGATCATTGTCTAATGCGTTGGGGTGGTCGAAGTTGACATTGTGGCGCAGCTCTATCGGCATGTCGCCGAGGTTGCGATAATAAGCGTCCTGCTGAAGATAAACAATGTTGTCAGAGCCGACCGACGCGATGATCTTCTGGGCAACGGTCGTCTTGCCCGAACCCGTACCCCCACTTATGCCGATTATCATAGCGGCTATTTTAATGGATAAGTGCGGAAGATGAATAGAGAAATTTCAACACCGGCAATTTATGCCTCTTCGGCCACAAGTCTTGGCACAACGCGCATAATCAATTCGCCGAGCTGGCGGCCTGCGCGCGCGCCCACTTCCATCACTTCCTCGTGATTGATCTCATTTTGATTAAGCCCGGCTGCGACATTCGTGATGCAGGAGATGGCCAGCACCTTCATACCGCAATGGCGCGCGACCGTTACTTCTGCAACCGTGGACATCCCCAGAGCGTCGCCTCCGAGCTTTGTATACATTCGCACTTCGGCAGGTGTTTCATAAGACGGGCCGCGCAAGCCGAGATAAACGCCTTCCGAAAGTTGAAGCTCCATCTCGCGCGCGACCGTCCTGGCGATTTCGATATATTCAGGCGTGTAGACCGCCGTCATGTCGGGAAAGCGCGGGCCGAAACGGCTGTCGTTCGGGCCACGCAGCGGATTGTCGCCCATCATGTTTATATGATCTGTGATGAGCATCAATGAACCCGGCGACAGGTGCTCTGCTGTGCCGCCCGCCGCGTTTGTCAGTACGATAGTCTTTATGCCCATTAGCGAGAAGACGCGGACCGGTAGCGTGATCTCTTCCATCGTGTAGCCTTCGTAAAAATGAAATCGCCCTTTCATCGCAACGACATCGACGCCGTTGAGCGAGCCGACGATCAGCTTGCCTGCGTGGCCTTCGACGGTCGAGCGGACGAAGTGAGGTATCTCATCATAAGCTATTTCGACGGCATCTGTGATGGCGTCCGCCACGCCGCCCAGTCCCGACCCAAGCACAACCGCCGCGCGAGGCGTTCGCCCTGCGGCCTGTACGCTGATGAAGCGCGCCGCTTCTGCTGCTCTTTCATAAAGTGGTATCGTCATATCAAAATCAGAGGTATATCACCTGTTCTCTTTTACGTAAGGCGTGCCAATCGCGCGCGGAGGAATCGCCCGCCCGATGAAGCCAGCCAGCACAACAAGCGTCAGCACATACGGTATGATCTGAATGAACTGCACAGGGATGTCTACTACGCCCTGCATCCGAATCGATATTGCATCGGCAAGCCCAAACAACAGACACGCGAGGAATGCGCCGACCGGATGCCACTTGCCGAATATCAAAGCGGCGAGCGCGATGAAGCCGCGACCGGCAGTCATATTGCGCGTGAACAGCGAGTTCTGGCCGATTGAAAGATACGCGCCGCCTATCCCTGCCAGCAACCCGCTCAACATCACTCCTGCATATCGCATACGCGCGACGCTGACGCCCGCCGTATCGGCAGCTTCGGGGTTTTCCCCCACTGCGCGCAGTCGAAGCCCGAACCGCGTGCGGAATAAGACATAGTAACTGACAGGCACAGCAGCCAGCGCGATGTAGACGATTGGCTTGTGGCCCGAAAGCAACTGGCTGAGGACAGGGATGCTGTCGATGCCGGGAATGTTCCAGTCCGGCAGCGTCTGCTCGCGCGGGAGTTGCGGGGTCGAGCCGGTCGATTCAAACAGCGCGCCCGACACCAGCGCAGGCACGCCGAGAAACAGAATGTTGATCGCAGTGCCGACGACGACCTGATCCGCTTTGAACTGGATCGACGCGACCGCGTGTATGAGCGAGACCAGCAGTCCCGCGACCGCCGCCGCCAATAATCCAATCCATGGATTTTGCGTAAAGACAGTCACCGCCGCCGCCGTGAAAGCGCCCGCAAGCATAATCCCTTCGAGCGCGATATTGATTACGCCGCTGCGCTCTGAATACATACCGCCGAGCGCGGCCAGTATCAGCGGCGTCGAAAGCCTTATCATCGACGCGAGCAATGATAGATTGATGATGGTTTTCAGGCTGTTCACTGTTTTACACTCTTCCTCGAATAATTCGCTTTGCGCCGCCGCGAAATACCGCTTCACAGGCGACGAAAAGAATTACTATGGCTTGCAGGATCACCGTCCAGTCTTTTGAAACTTTGTCGGTAAAGATGTCTATGAACAGTTTTGACCGGTCGAGCGCGCCAAACAGTATCGCCGCAAACAGCACGCCTACGGGGTGATTGCGGCCAAGCAGCGCGACTGCGATTCCGGCAAAGCCATACCCGGCGGAAAATCCATCATAATAACGATAACGGTATCCGAGCACTTCGTTGATGCCGACCATCCCCGCCAGCATTCCTGAAAGCGCCATCGCCAATATGACGTTGCGCGAGATTGAAATGCCTCCGTACTCCGCCGCCGACGGATTGATGCCGACCGCTCGAAGCTCGTAGCCCCATTTCGTCTTCCACAAAAAGACGTAGACCAGTAAGCAGGCCGCAATTGCCAGCAGGAAAGCGACGTTCAATGGCACATGCGCGGGAAAGCTTATTCCGAGCGGCGCAAGCAATGCCTGCATTCGCGGGATGTGCGGCCCGACTATCACACCGTTTTGTACCTCGGCAATCGGCAGCGTCTCCAGTATCGGATCGCCCTGCTTGCGATAGTGATACTGAGTCAGGTAACTGACAATCGCCACCGCGATGAAGTTCATCATGATCGTTGTGATGACTTCGTGCGCGCCGAACCGCGCTTTCAGCACGCCGGGAATTCCCGCCCACGCGCCGCCGACGATGATCGCAGCAAGCGCCGCAAGAATGACAACTATCCATGCGGGCCAACCGGGCAGCATAAGCCCTACCCATGCGGTCGCGAATGCCGCCACGATCAACTGCCCCTCCGCTCCGATGTTGAGCAGCCCGCATTTAAATGCGACCGCCACGGCAAGCCCTGTAAAAATCAACGGCGTCGCGTAAAAGAGCGTATAGCTGAAGTCTTCGACCGAGCCGAACGCGCTCGAAAAGAAAAGATCGTAGACGAGCATCGGGCTATCGCCAACCATCCATACGATTATGCCGCCGACCAGAAAAGCCGCGACGACAGCGATCAGCGAATACATCAGTTCTGTGAGAAGGCTCTTCATAAACTTTGTTGGGGATCAGAGGTCTGGGGTCGAGCTTCAGAATTCTGCGCGGCTCCCGGCTGTACGCCCGTCATCATACATCCGATCTCTTCTTCGCTTACGGTGCGCGGATCGACTTCGCCCACGATGCGGCCATCGTAAAGGACTATCACGCGGTCGCTCAGGCTTAACACCTCGTCCAGTTCTGCCGATACCAGAAGGACGGCTGCGCCCGCATCGCGCAATTCGATCAGCTTGCGATGAATGAATTCTGTTGCTCCAATGTCTACGCCGCGCGTCGGCTGCGAAACCAGTATCAACCGGGGCTTTATGTCGAACTCGCGCGCCACTATTAACTTTTGCTGATTGCCGCCCGACAGCGCGCGCGCGGCCAGCGCGATATCGGGCGGTCTGACATCGTATTCTTTCACCAGTCGCTCTGCGCGCTCTTCAATCACCTTTGTATTCAACAGCACAGCGCCTGAAACGGGCGGGTCGCGGTGAACGCCCAGTATGGAATTTCCCGCAAGGTCGAAGGATAAAAGCAGCCCTCGGCGATGACGGTCTTCGGGGATATGCGCGATGCCGCGCCGTTTGCGGTCGAGCGGGTCGAGACTGTCGATTGATTCGCCTTCCAGCAGCACAGCGCCGCCGCTCGCTTTGCGCAGACCCGCGATTATCTCTATCAACTCGGTCTGCCCGTTTCCTTCGACTCCCGCGATGCCGAGCGTCTCTCCGCCGCGCACTTCAAATGAAATATGTTCGAGCGCCGAGCCGCCTTTCCCGTCTTCGAGCCTGAGATCCTGAACTGCCAGCACAGCCGCGCGCGGTCTGGCCTCGTCCTTTTTTACGCGAAGCAATACTTCGCGCCCTACCATAAGGCGCGCCAACCCTTCGGCTGTCGCGTCTGCTGTCGAAAGATTGCCCACAACTTCGCCGTCGCGCATTACGGTTATGTCATCTGAAAGCGCCAGAACTTCGGCCAGTTTATGTGTGATGATGATTATGGTCTTACCCTGCTCGCGCAGGCCGCGAAGAATGGCGAACATCTCTGTGACTTCCTGCGGCGTGAGCACGGCGGTCGGCTCGTCGAGTATCAGTATGCGAGCGCCTCTGTAAAGCGTCTTCAATATTTCGACGCGCTGTTGCTGCCCGACCGATAGCTGACTGATTCGCGCATCGGGATCAATCTTCAATCCGTACTGCTCAGAAATTTCGCGCACCCTCGCGCTGGCCTTCCTGTAATCAATCGCAAGCCCTCGGATAGGCTCCGCGCCGAGGATGATGTTTTCGGTGACTGTGAGCGGCTCGACCAGCATGAAGTGTTGATGCACCATGCCAAGCCCAAGGCTGATGGCATCGCTCGGATTCTTTATAGCGCGCGGCTGGCCGTCGATCAGAATTTCGCCCTCGTCAGGGTTATAAAACCCGTAGAGGATATTCATCGCTGTGGATTTGCCCGCGCCGTTTTCGCCTATGATCGCGTGAATGGAGCGGTCCGGGACCCGGAGATTGATATTGCGATTGGCAATCACCTCACCGAACCGCTTGGTGACGCCGCGCATCTCGACTGCGTATTTCGTAGCTTCGCTCATAAGTTGTTTGATACTGAAAGCGCTCTCGAAAGCCGAAGAGGCAAAGAAGGCGGCGTAATGATAATTGATTAGAGTCGAGATGTGAAGTCGGCATCGAAAGAATTGCAAAGAGCGCCAGGGTGGAAATCAACGACCATAGGCGCAGAGGGGACGCAGAGTTTCTTCTCTCTGCGTCCCCTCTCGGTGAATAGAGGCAAATCGGTTAAGGCTTGATGATTTTTGCAGTGACGACGACGACCAATCCCTTGTCGCCCATCGTTGTTGTCCCCACAACGACTTTTTCGCCATCGCGTATGGTGACTGGAGAGCGGAAGCCAACACTGTCATATTGAATCTGCTGCGTCTGACCTGAAGTGATGATCGGGATGCGCATGCTGAAAGAGAACGTCCCAACTTCCACAGTCGGAGCGCCCGGCACAGTCTCTCTTACAAACAGAGGAGAGAGATAATATTCATAGAGAATCGGGTTGTTCAACGGCGTGCTGACGTTAAAGAGCTTGCTTTCGGCTACGCCTTTATTCTGGACTCCTGTGTTGCCCTGACTTGCGCGATGCACCGAGGAACTCATCAGTCCATAGTTTTTGTACCTGAGCGTTCCCTGCAATTGCTTCAATACTTCGCTCAACTCTGAGGGGAAATCATCAGCAGCGCTCGTAGCGTTCGAGGCAATAAGCACGTGGATATGAAATTCAATCTCCGGGCGCGCAGATCGCGGAGCCTGCGGCGTATCCAATCGCTTAACAGCTTCTTCAATCGACGCGATGTTTTCGGGAAAGTCCCGCACTGTAAGAGTCTTAAACTCGGAGTTGGTATCCATCTTCGCGCCCTTGAAGCCGCTGCCAAGCGCCCGAATTGCCATCTGAATCGCCTCCGGGTCGCGATACTTTAGCTCGATCACCTTGGTCTTGAAGCCCTTCTCTTCGACATAGTCATTGCCTCTGGCGGTCGGAGCCAGAGCCGGTTGCGGCGTCGTCTGCTGCTCGAACGAATCCGGCGCAGAAGCACGCGGGGGAGCAGGAGTCGTCGCCTGTTGCCCGAACGCTGCCGCGACAAGCAGCAGGGTGATGGCGATTGCGGCTATCATTCTTTCTTTCGCTAAAAACATATAGTCTCCTAATCGGTTTCAATCATTGGATTCGAGAGTTGCGAATCGGACTCTTTAGGCGAGAACCAGATTATCCGAATGTTCGGATCGCCTGTTTGAATCTCTATTCGCATCATCTCTTCTGTTTCGGTTGGCACATCCCTGGTCTTTTGCGCGACCGGGTTATCGGTTCCAGGCTTGAGCACACGGTCGCGCACGGTCCTCTCGTTTCTGCCAATCGCGCTTCTCGCATATCGCTTCACGCGATGAGGGCGTATGACGGAATTGGCTACTGGAGCCTGTTTCAAGTCTTCAGGCGCTGCCGGTTTCTCTGGCTCGATAGATTCCTGCGCGACCTTCGTATCATTTGTGACCTTGCCTGATCTTCCCTGATAGATGTAGAGCGCAAACGCGGCAAAGATGATTAACAGCGCAGCCACTGCGGCAAAGGCTCGACCGGGCATCAAAGGTCGGGAAAAAAAACCAAACAGCGAAGGGCGCGCGCGCGCTTCATCAATTCCGCGCATCACGCTGCGCTTTAAATCGTCAAGCACCGCGTCATCGAAATCAGGCAGCGTGTTCGAGCGCAGCCACGACTGGCTCGCTTCATACTCACGGATGAGCGCGCTGCAACTCTCGCATGCATTCAAATGCGCGAGCACTGCGCCTGATTCTTCATGATCAAGATCACATTCGACATAAAGAGGTATTAATTTTTCAATGCGCCTGCAATTCATCCTGCTACCCTCGTCGTCTCTGATTCAGCACACGGTCGCGATAGAGTTTTATCTTCGCGCGAGCCGTAGCCACCTGCGAGCGCACAGTAACCGGGCTCGAACCCAGTATGCGCGCTACTTCTTCGGTCGTCAGCCCTTCCAGATCTCTCAGCACAAGCGCCGCTCGCTCTTTCTTCGAGAGCGTGTTCAAGGCTTCCATCACCAGCGCGCGCTCCTGCGATTTGATTGCCGCTGCCTCGACGTTTTCGCTGCTCGCCATCGAGTCCAGATTTCCCATGTCCCGTTCAGCCTCGAATGAATCGTGATGATGATAACGGCTGCGCTTTCGCCCGTGATCGCGGCAAACGTTGATTGCGATTCGATAGAGCCAGCCTGCGAACTCCTGATCGGGTTTGTAGCCGCCGAGGTACTTGTATGCTCTGAGGAAGACCTCCTGCGCCGCGTCGCGCGCGTCCTCTTCGTTGCCGAGCATTCGCCACGCGGTCGAGATGACTTTGCGCTGAAAGCAATCCACGATCTGTTCAAATGCCGCCGAATCGCCCGCTTTTGCGCGTTCGATGAGCGGAGTCAGAGGCGAACTCTCTCTCTCCGACGCAGCTTCTCCCAGTCCAAGACCGTTTCTCATCAATGCTATTTCAGCTACCTCGCCCGACATCATCTATCTTCCTCGCCCCTTCACTATTAACTACTGGCTGAGGCTGAAAAACGTTGAGAAGTTTTTTGATATGCATCGTTAAACGCTACGTGGGCGGCGGGGTTCTTTATTAATCTGCGGAGAGTAATGGTTATTTAAGATACTCGCGCCCGATGGCGTCAATCTTTTCGACGCGGCGACGGTGGCGGTCTTCGGTAAGCTCGGTCGAAAGCCACGCGCGAACGATCTCGCGCATGCGCTCGCTTGAGATCATCTTGCCGCCGAGCGTCAAAACGTTCGCGCCATTATGTTCGCGGCTGTTGCGGGCAGACGCTTCGTCGTAGCAGTTGCTCGCGCGCACGCCCGGCACTTTGTTTGCCGCCATGCAGGAACCTATGCCTGCGCCATCAACGACTATTCCGAGGTCGCATACGCCGCGCGCGACTGCGCGGGCAACTGCGTGCGCGTAGTCGGGATAATCTACGGCTTCGGTCGAATGCGTGCCGAAGTCCTGAAAGTCATGGCCTAAATCCGCGAGCACGCGTTTGATCTCTTCTTTCATTTCAAACCCGCCGTGGTCCGCGCCCAGCGCAACGCGTTTCGGGCGCGCGGCTGAACGGCGGCGCACACGCTCCAGTTGCAGTCCGCGCTCGCGCACAAGGTCGGCTGCGAGCGGAGTAAGTATCGCTCCTTCATCAATCCGCAGCGTGTCGCCCTCGGTCGCAGAACGAAGCTCCTGCTCTGTGATTACCTGCTTGCCTCTTTCATCAATCAAGCTCATAGGGTTTTAGATTATATGGCGCGCGAGTCGCTTACGCGAGCGCGAATTTGGATTGTAGAACGATTGTCCGGCAGGGCTAATCCTGAATTCAAAATCTGAAATCCAAAATCTAAAATCGTCCGGCATTGACAGACGTATGCGCGCTTTCGTATATTGCACGCTCACCCAATCAATTTAACCGTCAGGAGAGACCAATGAGCGCGCAGGAAAGTCCTTCTTTCATAAACGATCCGAACCTTAGAGTTTTGATCAGCACTGAACAATTACAAACGCGTGTGCGCGAACTGGGCCAGCAGATAACGCGCGATTACGCAGGCAAAAATCTCCACATGTTGGGCGTGTTGAAAGGCGCGTGCGTGTTTCTGTCCGACCTGATGCGCGCGATTGATCTGCCGATGTCGCTCGACTTCATAGGCATTTCAAGCTATGGCGCGTCCACGAAATCGAGCGGCGAAGTTCGCATAACCAAAGACCTCGACGTGAGCCTCGCGGGAAAAGATGTGCTGGTCGTCGAAGACATCATCGATACAGGGCTGACGCTGAATTATATGGTCAACATATTCAAATCGCGCGAAGTGAACTCGCTTCAAATCGCCGCGCTGCTCGACAAACCAGACCGCCACCAGATAGAGGTTGACGCCAATTATATAGGATTCACCATCCCGAATCATTTCGTCGTAGGTTACGGATTGGATGTTGGCGAGTTGTACCGCAACCTTCCCTTTATCGCGGTGCCGGAAAACCCAGAAAGCCTTTTGATAAAGAAATGATCTCTTAACCATCTGCTATTCGGGGCGATACAGTTCTTTAACCCGATGGTAGAACTCCGATATCCCGCATAAATCATCAAGGTTGTGTTACTTAAAAAAGTATCACAATGCTGATGGTTATTAATTTTCCCTACCTGTAATCTCAGACCGCACATAACAGATTTTCAACGAGGAGTGTCCTGATGAAAGCTGCTGCTTTAATTCTTCTTATTACAGTCACAATAAGCTCTGCGCCGAATCTATCAGCGCAGGAAAAGAGTCCAAAGACCGCCGATGTTTTTGAAAAAATAGATATGCTTTCCATTCAGGGAGATAAAGCAAATCAGGTCTCTGTTCGCCTTCGATTGAAAGAAGACTCCCTCATCATCGAATCCCGCAAGACAGGCGGCGTACTTAAGGAGTTCAAATACGCCGATATAAAGAGCGCAGAATATTCTTACTCAAAGCATCCCCGCTGGAAAGCCGGAGTCGGAACCGCTGCCGGGTCACTCGTTTTTGCGCCGTTACTTTTTATCGCGTTGCCAATCGCCATACCGCTGGCTTTCTCAAAATCCAAAAGGCACTGGCTCACCATCAAAGGAGCGGAAGATTACGTGGTCTTGAAGCTCGATAAAACCAGCCGGAAAGTAATTCTTCCGGCCTTCGAGGTTCATTCGCACATAAAAGTAGAAGCTCTTGGCGAAAGTAAATAATATAACGTGAATCGCCCATGAGGCGTGGCCTCACAATCACGCATGAAAATAGTAGGTATCGAGCGAGCGGTTATTCTTCTATTTTCATAGTGGTTCGACGTAAGAATAGAAGTAAAAGCCCTGAAAGGGCGAAATTCAATAGCCCGGCGCATCGCGCCGGGTATCATCGCCACTACCACACAAGCCCTGTAAGGGCGAGATAAATTGAGTAATTTATTTCGCCCTTACAGGGCTTGTAGTTTCTCTTGATGCACAACACAGGGCGATGCCCTGTGCTATTAAATTTCGCCCTTTCAGGGCTTTGCATCTACTCTTACGTCGATCTAGCGTTAAATGCGGCTTTGATAGCTCAAATCAGGCTTCGCAAAGGTTTAAACCTGTTTGGCGCGGGTAAAGGCTCATCGCGCGCCGTAAAATCGTCTATTACACGTACAGAAACGACTTTCGCACGCGCAGAAACGATTTTTACACGTACAGAAACGATTTTTGCACGTACAAAAACGACTTTCGCATGTACAAAATCGCTTCTTGCACGTACAAAAACGACTTTCGCATGCGCAGAAACGATCTTCGCACAGCTAAATATCGCTTTTACAGCAGATATAATTCAGCGAGGGCAAATCCGGCAGAGCGCTGCGCCCCACGTAAAGCCCGCGCCAAACGCCAGAATCAGCGCGTATGAATCGGCCTGCAATCTGGCTTCGCGCACGGCCTGCCACAATGCCAGAAATGCAGATGCGCCGCTGGTATTGCCAAAGCGGTCTACATTCGTGACTATCTTCTGTTCACTGATAGCCAGTCTTTTTCCGAGCGCGCGAATCAGGTTCAAATTCGCCTGATGCGGAATAACTACGCTGACCTGTTCAAGCGAAACACTGTTTCGATCAAGAATGCAGACGGCAGCATCAGCAAGTTTTCTGACGGCCTGTAGTATCACGCTGCGCCCCTGCATCGAGCCGTGACACAGTCCTGATGCCACCTGTTCGGCACAAATCCATTGCGCGCCGTTGCCTGTTCCCGGCGCGCGTACTATCAGGTCTTCTGCGAATCTGCCGTCGGTTTCGATCAATACATCATCCGTGCTGATAAAGCAGTCGCGCGCTTCTCCTAATGGGGCTGGCGTATCGCTCATCACAAACGCGCCCGCGCCGTCGCCGAACAGCATGGTCAACTCCGCGCTCTCAGGCTTGAGGCTCAAACCTTTCGATTGGGCCTCTGCTCCGAAACATACAATTGTCTTTGCCGCGCGCGACTCGATAAGCCCGCGCGCCAGTTGCAGACTATAGAGCAGACCTGCGCAGCCGACGCGCAGATCAACCGCAGGCACACTCGCGCACCCTTCGAGCTTTCGTTGCACGAGCGGCGCAATGCCCGGAACCTGATAATCAGGCGAGAGCGTGCAGCCGATCAGATAATCGACATTCGCAGCCGTCTCATTCGCGTCGCTTAAAGCTTCGCGCACTGCCAATACCGCCAGATCGGATGCCGATTGATGCGCGTCAACCCAGCGGCGCTCTCGTATGCCGGAATTCGCTTCTATCCATTCGGGCGCGACTTTGAGCAGCGACGACAGCTCCGCGTTTGTCACAACTCGCGCAGGTAGCGCGGCCCCGCAGCCTGTGATATAGCAACTCACCTGTCGGCCCTCGCTCGCGCGACGAACGCTTCGACTTTCGCTATGGTGTCAAAGTTTTCAGGGCGCAGCTCGGAATCATCTATTTTGATTTCACAATGGCTTTCAAGCAGCGATACGAAATCGACCAGTGAGAACGAATCGAGCAAGCCTGAAAGAAACAGCGAAGAGTTGCGGTCGGGCATCTCTGTGCGCGCTTCCTTTGCGGCCTGATTTAGAAATGACATTACTCTTTCCGGCAACATGAAACCTCCCGATTGCGGAGTCAGGTATCGGAGGCCAGGGGCCGGGCACACGCGCGAACCTACGAGCTTTCCCAACGCGCGGTGCAGCCCCATGTTCAGTCCGGTTTATTCGGCCCCCGGCCCCTGATACCTGTCTCCTTTTGTTTGTACTCTTCATAAGCATCGATCATCGCTTCGTAGATGAGCGTGCCAACAATCTCAGAGCCCTGCGCGGTCGGGTGCGTCAGATCGCCGCCCATCAGTTTTGGCCGCGCTTCATACCATCGCGCCACTGTGCCTTCGCCGCCCATCGCCGTGAACGTGTCAAAGAATGCGCATCCCGTTTCGGCTGCGATTCGTCGTTGATGGCTGACAAGTTTCAAAATCATCGGGCGCGTGATTATCGCGCCGCCTGCGCCGCGCGCGCCTCTGTCCATCGGCCCTGCAAGCATTATCGAAACGTCGGGCAATGCCGCGCGGATGCGACGAATGGCTTCTTTCGTATCCTGCTCGTACTGATCCATCGGCAGGCGTTCAAACTGGCTCTCGTTCGCGCCGTAACCGATGATGACGAGAGCGGGATTGCGATGGCGCAATTGCTCTGCCCAGTGATCCGCATCCAGATAATGCGCAAGCAGGCTAATGAATGCGCCGTTGACTCCGAGCGAATCGTACTGAACGCCGCTTCCATTTCGTTCGAGCGCAACGCCGAACATCTGCACTTGCCCGTTGCCTACGGTTCTGATCGTCAGATTGTGCGCGCCCTCTTCAACATTGACGCGATGAAACCCTGAACGCACTGCGTCGCTCGCAGTAGAGACTCGCTCGAATGGCTGGCCATCGACTTCCAGTTCAAAATCACCGCCGCCGGGTCGAGCCAGATAGTAGACATCAAAAGCCGATACGCTGCGGCCAACATCTGTATCAACGGCTGTGCCCGTAGTAGAAGTCACCCCGGCGGCATCGGCAGTAAAACTGACGCAGCCCAGCCCGTAATAATGCTCGCCGCGCGATATAAACATCGGGTCGCCAGACCATCCGCGACTCGCCTCCTGCGTAACTCCCGTATGGCCGTACCAGCCCCACGGTTTGTCTATCAGAACGAATCCGTGCCCCGCGTCTCCGAATCGCTGTTGCAGGCGGCGGCGAACAGTAGAGGTGATACCGTCATTCGTAATGGGCGAATCGCCGTAGTGACAGATGCGCGCCTGCCCGCCTTCGACTTCAACTTGCAACAACGCGGCAAAGATAGTGTCGAGCGCGTGACCCGACGGGTCTTCGATCTTACCGGGTGTGGCGGGCTGAACGGCAATTGTCGGTTTCGAGTCGGCGGTGTCGGAACTGTCAGCCTGCTCTGCTTCATCCGAACTCTCGTTTGCATGCGCGCGCAGGAGGTTGATGAGAGTTGCGGGCACAAGGACTCGATAACGATTGAGCGAAGGGACTCCGTAGGGCAGCGATGCGAGCGCGACGAAGATCATCAACGCGCGGGCCGTCTTGTTCAATAAAACATGCCCGCGCAATTTCAGGATCAGATCATCTGTGATTTGCGGGACTGATACTTTAAATCTGACGCGACTGCTCATTGCGGTCTTTCCCTTTTAGAACCGAGAATAGATGAATGGAACGACATCGCTGCTTGCGACGAAGTAAAGCCCCATTGCAAGCGCGAACAATACGCACGCCTGCGCAAACGCGGGCAATCGGATGAATCCTTTTTGAAAAGATTCCCATCTGCGGTCATTAACGAAGTGCGCGGCGAAGCCAAACGCGATTATCAGGAGAACGGGCGCGGCCAGATTCGCCGTGTCCATATGAAACGCTATCAACTGGCTGAGCAGGGCGAAGGCGCGTTCAAGCGTTTCTGCGCGAAAAAAGACCCACGCCAGACAGACAAATTGAAAGGTGAGAAAGATACTGAGCGCTCGTGCCCACGCATTATTCTGCTTTGTAAACCCAAAGCGTTTCCGCGCACTCGAAAAAGCGCGAACCGCTACAAGCCCTGTTCCGTGTAGCAATCCCCAGAACACAAAAGTCCATGTCGGCCCGTGCCACAGACCTCCGACAAGCATCGTCACGACAAGCCCCGAATAGAGCACAACTGTATTGCGCGCACGCTTGCCGACCAGAGCAAAAAAGACGTAATCGCGCAGCCACGTCGAAAGCGAGATGTGCCATCGTCGCCAGAAATCAGGCAGATCACAAGCGCTGTACGGCGCTTTGAAATTCGCAGGCAACCGGAAGCCAAACAACATCGCGGACCCAATGGCTATGTCGCTGTAACCGGAAAAGTCTGCATAGATTTCCAGAGCGTAACCGTAGATGGCCGCAAGCACTTCGAGCGACGAGAAGCGTTCAGGAAAATCAAAGACCCGGTCAACGAGGTTCGCGCTCAGATAATCAGCAATCGCGAATTTCTTTATCAATCCAATCGCGATAAGAAACAGCGCCTGCCCGCCCATTGCCGTATCGAGCGTGATTTGTGATCTGAGTTGCGGGAGCAATTGCCGCGCTCTAAGAATCGGGCCTGCAACAATTGTCGGAAAGAACGAGACGAACGTCAGGTACTCTGCATAGCTCCGCGCCGGTTCAGTGTCTTTGCGATATACGTCAATCACATAGGCAATTGATTGAAAGATGAAAAATGAGATTCCAACGGGCGCAATGATCTTGAAATGCGCGGGTGCAATCGAAACTCCTATCGACGAGGCCGCGCCTGCGACTGATTCAATAAAAAAGTTTGCGTACTTGAAAACGCACAGCGCGCCTATGTCAATCACAAGCGAAATCGAAAGCATCAGCCTGCGCCGCCGCTGGTTTTCGGTGCGAGTCATCAATCGTGTGGTTGAATAATCAATCGCGGATACTGCGACCAGCAGGATCAAAGCGCGTCCCGCGCCTTGCCAGTAGATAAAGCAACTGGCAAAAGCCAGAAACATTATTCGCCAGCCAGCACGAGCGGCGATCATCCAATACAGGAAGAAGGCCGCGATTATGAAAACAAAATATATGCCGTTAGTGAAAAGCATTTTTGTTCGGCCTCTCGCATCCGCGCTTCAATTCTGTATAGAGCCAGCCCGCGACTAAACGGTATCCGGCTGCCGTCAAATGCACGCGGTCCTGTTGAGCGAGCGGCTCATTCTGACTTGCCCATCGCTCGATTGAACCTGCGCCGCCCATCGCCTGAAACAGATCGAAGAATGCCGCGCCCGCCTCAATTGCCGCTCGTCGCTGCGCATCGACAAGCGCGGGCAAACGGCTGATCGTCTGCCATCTTCGCCCGACACGAACGGCGCGATCAGGCGGGCTGATTACGAGCAGCGAAGCGCGAGGCGCGGCTTCACGGAATTGATTCAGCAAGGTAAAAAAGCTTTGACCGTATTCGGCAAGATCAAGATCAAAGTCACTTACTTCATTTGAGCCGTAAGCGACTATTATCAGGTTCGGGTCGCGGCGCTCGATATTGCCTGCAAGCAGTCGCCAGTCCCACGAAAGCAACCGGCTGGCTCGTGCGCCGTTTATGCCGAGCACATCATAGACAACCCCAGCCGACTTTCGTTCAACGACTATGCCGAGCGCGCGCACAGGTCCATTCGCAAGCGTGCGAAGCTTGATTGAATGCAAAGCGTCGGTTTCGGCTTCGATCCTGATGTAGACCGGCTCGCCTCTTTTCGACGCGAGCGAAACATTTTGCCTGTACCTGAGTCCGTCCAGAAAGATGTCAATCGAGCCGCCGCCGGGTTGTTTAAGCAAATAGAGATCAAAACTGCGACACGCCGCGCTCAGGCTTATCCATTCGCCCGCATTCGTTGTACTGAAGCTCACCCCGGACAGACCGAACCTTCCATCTTCTGCGAGCGATGCCTGTTTGAGTCCATCTGCGCGCCAGCCGTCGCTTGCTCTGAGCGTCACGCCAACAGGCGCATACCACGACCAGGGACGACCCGCACAGACGAAGCCCGCGCCCGCATCACCGAAAGAGCTTTGAAGGTTTCGCCTGAGCGCGCCTGTCAGCAGGTCCGCCGCAACGTGCGAGTCGCCGTAATGACAGATGCGTGTGATGGCTTCCTCCTTGACTGTGCGTGCGAGCGATTCGTAAAAACCGAGCATCGTTTTGCCCGTGGGATCTTCGATTCGCTGAGGATCGGTTCGCGCGTTCGCGCACTGGCAGACAAGCATCAGCCACGCACCCGCGATTGATATAATCAGTCTGTGATCTCGGAAAGTAATCATCGCGCTGATATTGCAACAGGCGCGAAATCGACGTTACGCGACAGCCAACAGTCTTTTGATCGGCGCGTACGCCGAACCGTTGTGGATTGCACGCGCACAACGACTGTGGGTAACCACATTGACCAACCGCGCGGGTAGTCATAGCATCAAAATGCCCTGTATAAATGATCTATATGAAACGCACACTGATTATCATCGCGCTCGCGCTATTTTTCGGCATCGGGTATGGCCGTAGCTCTGCTGAAACCATGCCTCCCGCCAGGTCATCAAACAACAATTATTCGGCAGGTACTCAGAAGACCGTTGCGACGACCAGACCTTTACGGTTGACGCCGCATCGTATCTCGCTCGGCAAACGTAAGACGTTCAATCTATACCTGCCGAAAGAGTTTGAAATAACTGTCGCCGCAAAAGGCTTGAAGCGCGTGCGCTTCATGGCCGAAAGCCCTGACAAAAGAGTCTTCGTAACGGATATGTACAATCGCACGGATAATAGAAAAGGCGCAGTCTACATACTCGGAGATTTTGACGAGAAGGCGGGATATTTTGCGAGCGTCACGCCTTTCCTCACAGGGTTGCGCAATCCCAACAGCATCGCCTTTTATACGGACAAGAGCAATAACAGCTGGTTCTATCTCGCGCTTACGGACAGGCTCGTGCGTTACAGGTACAGAGACGGTGAAAGCGCGCCCGCTTCCGAGCCTGAAGTGCTTGCGATGTTTCCGGACTACGGCCTGAATTACAAGTACGGCGGATGGCATCTGACGCGAACTATCGTTATTGGCAGCAACGAAAAACTCTACGTCACGGTCGGCAGCAGTTGCAATTCCTGCGAAGAGAAGGAGGAGATAAGAGCGTCCGTCGTTGAAATGGACCCTGACGGCAAAAACCAGCGCATCTTTGCTCGCGGGCTTCGTAATTCGGTTGGAATAAAGTGGGTCGATAAGCAGTTGTTCGTTACCAACATGGGAGCCGATCATCTGGGCAACGATAAACCCGAAGACACGATGTACACAGTTCAGGAGAATGCCAATTTCGGCTGGCCCTATTGCTATCAGTACAGGTCGCAGGTATACGAAGACACGCAATATTCAAAGAGCGATAAAAAGATTGATTGCAGAAATGTCGGCGTGGCTTACAGCGCATTCCGCGCTCACAGTTCGCCGCTCGGATTTGAGCGTTTCGATGCAACGGCGACAGACGCGAATCTCAAAAACAGTTTTCTCGTAGCTCTGCACGGCTCGTCAAAGCGCCCCTTGAGTCGGGGCTACAGCATTGTGCGGGTCAGGAAAGATGGTGCGCCGCAGGATTTCGTAAGAGGCTTTTTGCAGGGCGGCAGAATATACGGCAGGCCCGCCGATGTGATGCGTGTAGGCGCGGATTCGTTTCTATTCACGGACGATCAGGCAGGCGTGGTCTATTACGTTTTCAAAAAGTGAACGTTGCGCGAAAGGATCGGTAATTCATGTCTATACTGATAGCCGAAGACAACATTGCGCAGCGACGCTATCTGCGCGAGTTATTAGAGCGCGAATTCGCCGCGCACCTGCCCGTCATCGAAGCCGGAGACGGTGAAGCGACCGTCGAGCTTGCGCTGGCGCATCGCCCGCGACTTTGCGTGCTGGACATACAGATGCCGCGACTGTCCGGCGTGAAGGCCGCGCGCACCATATGGCGCAGCTTCCCTACTGCGCGGATAATATTCTGGACGCAGTTCCCGCACGAAATCTATATCAACGAGATTCGCAAGATAATTCGCTCGGTCAACCCGCCGCCAGCCTATGGCTTTATTGACAAGAACAATCCCGAATCGCGCTTTCTGCGATTCGTCGCAGCCGTGCTCGAAGATGGCGCGGACATGATCGATCCCGCGTTCAAAGATTCGTTCAAGCGACCACTGCTGACGGAGTTTGAAGCCGAGGCGCTTTATTACCTCGCGCTGGGACTGTCGAACTGGGCGATTGCGCGCAAATGCAGTCTGAGCCTTCGCGGCGTAGAAAGCCGCCTTGCGACGCTTTATGAAAAACTCTTTGCGTCGTCGCCTGTAGGAACGGCGAACGAAGCTTACGACAAACTGGCATACAACGTGCGAACGCGCGCTTTCTTTGAAGCGTTACGGCGCGGCCTGCTCAACAGCGACGAACTTCAGAAAGCTGCGGGCGAGCTTGACGGCTGGATTGAGCGCGACCGCAAACGGTTTCTGAAAGAATAATGCAAACTCATTTTCACCGCAGAAGCGCAGAGCGCAGGATGGCCGATGTATGTGCTTCGCAAGCGGCGGGGGCGCAGAGGGTTTATTCTTTCTCTGCGAAATCTCCACGTCCTCTGCGCCTCTGCGGTGAAAAACATCGTGCGGGTCGATGCCTGATTTTCATTATCTGTGCCGCGTTGTTGATCCCAATCACATCTTCATCAGCAGAAGATAACGACTCTTCCGCCCTGCCTTCCAATCTTCACCAATGGGGCGCAGTGACTTTGTTTCACGGACTGCCGTCAAATCACGTGCGCGCCATCGCTCAGGACGGCGAAGGAATGATGTGGTTCGGAACAGACGGCGGGCTTGCCAGATATGATGGTCGGCGCATTCAGAAGATGGTCGTAGATGCTCTGCCAGCGGGCCGTGTTCGCGCGCTCAAACTAGACGGCGAGGGCGCTCTATGGCTTGGAACAGACGGCGGCGCTGCACGTCTGATCGCGGGTGAATTCAAACCAGTTGCCCAGACCGAAGGCAAGGCTGTGACGGCCATCATCATGCCAGAGCGCGACCGGACAGTGATGGCAAGCGAGCAAGGAACTGTTTTTGATTGTTCGACCAGAGCGGATGGCTCGCTTGCGGTCGAAACAATTGAGCCGCGAGACAGCCCGCTTCTCAACATTGATCCGAGTGGGCGTGTACCGCTTCAACTTACAAGTCTTGCGTTTATTGATAACTCGTTGATTGTCGGCACGCACAGTCGCGGGTTGCTTTCAATCAAGCAGCGGGATGTGAAAGAGATCAACAGCCGCCCGCGCGCATTCTTTGTCGAAGCGATGGAGACAGACGCAGAGGGGCGTCTGTGGTTCGGCGCGCAGACTACGAGCGAAGACAGCGGCCTATACATAAATCGCGATACGCTCCACCCCGAAAAAATCAGCGCGGGGCTTGGCAGTGTGACCGCTCTGAAATTCGATGTGCGCGGTGACCTGTGGGTCGCAACGGATGGGCAGGGCGCTTTTCGCTATCGCGGCTCGCGCAGGCTCGATCATTTCACGTTCGAGAACACGGCGGGCGGCTTGCGGTCGAATCGCATCTATACTGTATTCATTGATCGCGAAGGCGTCGCATGGTTTGGCACTGATCGCGGCGTCTGTCGCTATGACCCGCACGGCCTGCGGGCAGAGCGTATCTCGGATAACGCGGAGAGCAACTTTGCCCGCGTGTTGTTTCAAACAGGCGATGGCGCAGTATGGTGTGGAACCAATAGCGGCCTGTTCGTTCGAGACAATGGCGGCTGGCAGCAGATTGAACCCCTGCGCGGCAAGACAGTTCATTCGATTGCAGAAGACGCGCAGGGCCATCTGCTCGTCGGCACCGCTGCGGGGCTGTTCGTTCAACAGAAAAGCTCAACGAAAGGCTATTCAATCGCGGCGAGCGGATTCTCCCGCATTGAAAATGGTTCGGCAGGCGACGATAACATTCGAGCGATTCAAAGCTTTCGAGGCGCAGTCTACATTGCCATCTTCGGTCGCGGCATCGAGCGGCTTGAAGGAGCAAGACGGACGCTCGTCTGGCCAACTGATTCTGCTGATGCCCGCCAGCGACAGGTGATCAGTCTTCATGCAGAGAAAGACGGGCGATTATGGATCGGCACGACCGAAGCGGGAGTCTTCAGCTTTGACGGCCAGCAGGTTACATCCAGTCCTGCGCTTTCCAGTCTTCAAGGCGCTGCTGTGCGAGCGATTGACGGCACGACGAGCGGCGTGCTCTGGCTGGCAACGGCTCGCGGGCTTTACGCGCTGCGCTCAGGCGAATTGATTCACGTCATCAAAGAGAGTGATGCGCGCAGCGTTGTCGCCGTCAGCGATTCCGAAAAGCTGGCATGGTGCGCGACGGCTGATGGCGGATTGCAAAAGGTTCTGTTAGATGATGCGGGCGGCGCGATCACTGCGAGAATAGATGCGGAACAGGGGTTGCCCTCTCAAAATGCGTTCACGATTCTAAATGTGCGCGCTCTGCCGGGCGATGAAACAGTCTGGATCGGTACGAACAGAGGCGTTGCGCGATACGAACCGGGACTGATTGCGCCGCTGCTGTTTGCGGCTCGCGTGATGGGCAAGCGCATATTCACGCGCGAAGAGGTGAACGCCGGTCTGAGCCTCGAATACCCGCAAAACAGCATCGCGCTCGACGTTGCGGCGACAAGCAGCCGCACCTTTCCTGAGCAGTTCCAATATTCATTCTTCGTTTTCGATTCCGGCGGAAAGCTTATCAAACAGAAGCTTTCGCGTGATTCGCAACTGCTACTCGAAAACCTGCGCGCGGGACTTTACCGTATCGAAGCGCGCGCATTCACGAATGATCTGGTGCCCTCTGAACTGCTGGCCGTAGAGTTCGCAGTTGCGCGCTCGCCCTTCCCCTGGACTTCGACGGCGCTCTCGGTGTTGCTGACGCTCGCGCTGGTCGCGGTGTGGTGGGGGTATCGACAGAACCGAAGGCTTGCTCGAACCAATGACGCGCTGAAAGGCGCGAACCGGCAGCTTGCCGATAAAAGATTGCAGCTTGCGAGCGAGACCGAGGCTGAGCGGCGGCGAATTGCGCGCGATCTGCACGATCAGACGCTCGCAGACCTCAGGCGGTTGTTGCTGCTCACAGATCAATTGCCTGCAAAAAAAGAGAACGGCTACGCGGGCGTTGGGCCGGTTCAGTTTAGAACAGAGATTGAATCCATATCGACAGAGATTCGCCGCATCTGCGAAGACCTCAGCCCTTCGGCGCTGGCAAACGTGGGGCTTGCGGCTGCGCTTGAGTGGGCGCTTGCCAACGGAGTGGCGCAATTGCCCGACGAACAGAAGTTCGATTACGAATTCGAGTGCGATGAAGGGCTTGAAGAAAAATTGCAGCTTGCACCCGGAGTGCAGATTCAAATCTATCGTATAGTGCAGGAGACCGTAAGCAACATCTGCCGCCACGCGGGCGCAACTCAAGTCAAGCTTTCAGTGATGATTGAGCCGGGCGGCAGTTTGTTGATTCAACTCGAAGACAACGGGCGCGGTTTTGATCCGGGAAGCAGAACGGCAAGAACGAGTCGAGGGCTGACAAACATTCGCTCGCGCGCAAGCCTTATAGAAGCCGATGCGAGTTGGAGCAAACGAACAGAAGGCGGCATGTTGTTTATACTGCACAAGTCTGCAAACAGAATCCAGGTTTGATTTCCGTGAGATTTACTATTTCTCATCGTCCACAATCCAGGGCTGTAACAAAGTCGGTTGACAATCAATGTAGGGGCAGGGCTTGTCCCTGCCCGAATGGCTGAAAGCCATGACAGATCATCGCCTATCGGCGATCCGGGCAGGGACAAGCCCTGCCCCTACAGTTACTTTGTTACAGCTCTGGTCCACAATCACAGTTACAATCTCAATTTCATTAGTGTAGGATTCAATCTTCAAAATAGACTTTTGCTTGAGAGAAAAATGATGCAGCCATTAGTTGGGGTAATAATGGGATCAAAATCGGATTGGGAAACGATGTCGCATACGGCTCAGACTCTTGAAGCTCTGGGCATTCCTTTCGAGGTGCGCGTCGTCTCTGCTCATCGCACTCCCGATCTGCTCTTTGAATATGCGGCGACGGCTGAATTGCGCGGCCTCGAAGTCATAATCGCGGGCGCGGGCGGCGCGGCTCATCTTCCGGGCATGACCTCGGCAAAGACTGTTCTGCCGGTGCTCGGCGTGCCGGTCGAATCAAAATCGCTTTCGGGCGTGGACTCACTGCTCTCAATCGTGCAGATGCCAGCAGGCATCGCCGTAGGCACACTGGCAATCGGGCGTAGCGGGGCCGTCAACGCCGCTTTGATGGCTGCGGCGATTTTGGGAATCAAACACGCCCGGTTCCGCGATGCGTTGCGCGCGTATCGCGAGAAACAGACAGAGACTGTACTCGCGCACCCGGACCCAAGGGAGCAGCAATGATTCTGGGAATACTGGGGGCAGGTCAACTGGGTCGAATGCTTGCGATGGCGGGCTATCCGCTCGGCCTTCGTTTTCGCACGCTCGATCTGTCGGCAGAGGCACCCGCCGGGCCAGTCAGCGAATTGATGGTCGCGGACTTCAATGACACCGATGCGCTGAAGCGATTCGCGCGCGGCCTCAACCTGGTGACTTACGAATTCGAGAATGTGCCCGTAGACTCCGCGCGATTCCTGAATCGCCGTGTGCCTGTGCTGCCGCCTCCCGATGCGCTCGAAATGGCACAGGACCGTGTGTCGGAGAAGAGTTTTTTTGAGCGGCTCGGCATTCCCGCTCCTCGTTTCGTAGCCGTAAATTCATGGGACGAGTTAAAAGATGCCTTGAACGAAATTGGCTTGCCCGCTGTGCTGAAGACTCGGCGCTTCGGGTATGACGGCAAAGGGCAATTCGTTTTGCGAAAGACCGAAGACGTTTCGCTCGCGTGGCAATCGCTTTCGGGCGTGGGGTTGATACTTGAAAGCTTCGTTGCTTTCGAGCGCGAGTTGTCGATTCTGGCCGTGCGTAGTCGTACTGGCGAAACCCGATTTTATCCTCTGGTCGAGAATCATCATCAGGACGGCATACTGCGGCTCTCCCTGTGTCCGGCTCCCGGAGCCGGTTCTGAGTTACAGGGCGAAGCGGAAGATTACGCGACGCGCGCACTCGATGCTTTGAATTACGTGGGCGTTCTTGCGATAGAGTTCTTCCAGCACGAAGGCCGTCTGCTCGCAAACGAGATGGCCCCGCGCGTTCACAATTCCGGCCACTGGACGATTGAAGGAGCCGAAACAAGCCAGTTTGAAAATCACCTGCGAGCAATACTGGGATTGCCGCTCGGCTCGACCGCAACCCGTGGGCATTCGGCAATGATAAACATCATCGGCACGATTCCCGACAGCCGGACAGTCCTGTCAATGCCCGATCTGCATCTACATTTATACGGCAAAGAAGCGCGACGGAATCGCAAGCTCGGACATATAACCATTCGCGCTCACGATAAAGATGAGCTTGGCGCACGACTCGCGCAACTTCAAGCCGTCACAGAGCTAATGAAATGATTAGTTGGTCAGCGGCTTATTTTGCAGGCTCAATCGACTCGGGGCGCAAAAACTGGTCGAGCAATTCGGCATACTTTGCGCTGCGTTCGGCTATCTCTTCTTCGGTGGCATTCATGTCTTTGCGCGATTGAAACAATTCATCGGCTATCTGAAGAGCTGCAAGTATCGCAACACGCAATGAATCGACGGTCATCGTCGCGCGGGCGATTTCGTTCATACGGCGATCCACGTATTCAGCCAGATCCTGAATGTAATCGGGCTTGTGATCGCTGCGAAGATTATAGGTCTGATTGTAGATGACGACCTTATAGGGTTGATTCGGATTTTCCATATGCTTCAGTTCATCTGTTCTGATCGAATCCGTCTTTAATATTATTTCTTAGCTGTCTCTGTCGCTTCGAGTTCGAGCACGGCAATCGCGTCGAGCATCGCTTCGACCTTGAGCTTGATCGTGTCACGCTCGTTCAATAATCGCTCGACCTGTAGCGCAAGCCGCTCCTTTTCGTCGCCGGTCTGGCTCAACTCGCGGCGCAGGCTGAGCACTTCGCGTTCGAGCGCCTCTCTCTCCGAACGCTCGCGCTTGAACTGCTCTATCGTGCGATAGATTTTGTCTTCAAGGTGCGAAAATTTTTCAAGTCCGTATATTCCGCTCACCGAACCCCCTTTCGGAGGGATGAGGGATGAAGGGTGAAGGATGAATCAAATTTCAAGTCACTGTCTTGAAACCGGTGAACATCCTTCATACTTCATCTCTCATCCATCATCCCTTATCTAAGTTGAACGCCGAAGCGACTCTCTAATAACTGCCTGACCCGCTCGTGCATAACAGCGACCTCTTCGTCCGTCAGCGTGCGGCCTTTGCCGCGATAGGTCACGCGGAATGCCAGCGAGCGCATTCCTTCGGGCATCTCTTTGCCTTTGTACATGTCAAAGACTCGCACTTCGACGATCTCGTTGATCCCAAGCCCGGCTATGGCTTTTTCAATATCGCCCCACATCGCACTATCGGGTACGAGCGCCGATACATCGCGCGCCGAAGCGGGGAACCTGGGCAGCGCGCTGTAGCGCACCTGATCGGCGGGGATTTCCAGCAACTTTCCAAACTCCAGCTCGCCGATGTAAACCGGCTGGCGGAATTTGTAGAGCGAAGCGATGCGCGGGTGCAGGCGACCATATCGCGCTACTTCCACTCCATCACGACTGAGCGCCGCCGACTGTCCAGGATGGAGGTATTCTACACTCGCGCGCTCAATTGTAAAGCCCGTTATGCTGAGGCTCGAAACCACCGCTTCAATTGCGCCCGCAAGATCGTAGAAGTCCACCTGCCGCGCCTGCCGCCAATCGTCGGGAGCGACTTCCCCGCTCAATACTACTGCGAGCAATTCGCGCTCATCGGGCCGGTTGGTTTCGGTGGCTTTGAAGACGCGGCCAAGCTCGAACAGTTTCACATCCTTACGGCCCTGATTGAAATTGTGCTGCAAGGATTCGAGCAGCCCTGTGATGAGCGATGAACGCATCAATGATTGATTCACGTCGATGGGATTGGATAAGACTGCCGCGGGCTTTTCGCCCTGTCTGAAAAGCTGATCGCGCTCGCCGTTGACGAAGCTGAAAGTGTAAGCTTCGTCGAAGCCAAGCGCAGCGAGCGTTCGCCGGACGTTGCGGCGGCGGTCGTCTCCCGGCAGGTAACTGCCAAGCCCGCTCCACCCAGGCAGCGTCGTGGCAACCAGATTATAGCCCACGTGCCGCGCGACTTCTTCGACAAGGTCTTCTTCGCGCGAGATATCGACGCGAAAGGATGGAGCCGTTGCGCGCAACTGCTTTTCGCCCGCCGCCAGTTCGACTTCAAACCCGAGCGAGCGCAAAATCTCTGCGGCTTTTTCTATCTCGACCTTCAAGCCTGTCAGCTTTTCTACGCGGGCCTCGCGCAACGTGACAGTGTTGCGCGGAATGCGCGACGGGTAAACGTCTATCGCTCCTTTAAGCACTGTGCCGCCCGCTATCTCCTGAATAAGTTGCGCAACGCGATCAGCCGCCCGGACCTGCCCGTCGTGATCCACTCCGCGCGCGAAACGGTAACTGGCTTCCGTGTCCATTCCAAGCACTCGCGCGGTCGCGCGAACCGATGCGGGATTGAAATATGCGCTTTCGATCAGCACGTCTGTCGTCTGCGCGTTTATCTCCGTCTCTTCGCCGCCCATCACGCCCGCGATTGCCACAGGATGGTCTGCGTCTGCGATTAAAAGATGCTCAGGCGCAAGCTTGCGCGTGACGCCGTCAAGCGTCGTCAGCTCTTCGCCCGGGCGAGGCCGTCGAACGATGATGCGACGTTCACGAAGAAGGTTCAGATCGAATGCGTGAGTGGGCTGCCCAAGCTCGAACATCACATAATTGGTGATGTCTGCGATGTTATTGACCGAGCGCTGTCCGATTGACTCTAATCGTTTGACGAGCCAGTCGGGCGACGGGCCTACTTTAACGCCGCGAACTATTCGCGCGGCGTATCGAGGGCACAGGTCCGCGTCGTCAATCTCAATCGAAGCGACCGATTCGGCGAGTTCATCGCTCTCGTTAAGCGTGACATCTCGTGGTTTGAGCGTGGTGCCGCACACGATAGCCGCTTCGCGCGCGACGCCTAGATGCGAGAGCGCGTCGGGGCGATTTGAGGTCAGGTCTAAATCAAGAATGTGATCGTCGCCTGTGGGTTCAACCCCTTCGACTGCAAGGCCCGCCATAGTCAACGCTTCGCGCATTTCTTTCGGTGAGAGCGTGAGCGCAACAAGTTCATCCAGCCAGTTATAACTGATCTTCATTTAATTCGATTACCCTTTTCTTCATTATTAAAAATCCATCCGACCACTTCGCCTATTCTAATCTCTTCGCTGCGGTATGCTTCCATAGTAATCTCGGCTGATCCCTGCAAATGAATCGTCTCAGCGGATTTAAGCATTTTTTCTGAAGCGGCCTTGCCATTGCTCGATATTCTCGATCCGCAAATCCAGCCATCCCTGATCGGCCCACTTTTTAATCTTATCATCATCAATTGGGAGGCTTTCCTCGCTGGGATCTTCAGGCACCGTGATACGAGGTCCTCGAAGCAAAGTCTTCCCGTCCGGCAAAAGTATTGGAATGCCAATTGAGGTGATCGTATTGCGTAGCTTATCATTAAAATTGAGGTAGCGCTCCAATGCCTTTGATAGTTCTTTCGAGTCCCAGTCTATTATCACCTGAAGCGTGTGTTTTTTGGCCTGGGGCAAGGTTTCGGTAACCAGATAAAGCAGATGAGCTTCATATAACAGCTTCGTGAGTTTCGGAGGGCCGAGTTCGCCTGTGGCTACCGAAAAAGGATTTTGTTCCTGCTCTTTAAGCAAAGAGTCAATCGCTGATCCACGCAGATAACCGGCACGATAACTTGGCGGCATAACCGCTCCGTCAATAGCGGCGATCACGTCATGGCCTGTATTACTCCCCCTGATCTCAAGCACAACAGCGCGAGCTATTTCTTCGGGCGTGACAAACTCCATTTGATTGATAGAGGTTACCGCCTCGAATTCACCCCTTGCAAAGAATCCATTCTCGCCAGTATCAATGCCAACCATTTCTATCGGGTCTTTTTTAGCTTCAAAGTCTTCCACCGGTAATTTCAGCTTCAGTTCATGAGTGAGCTTTTGTTCTGTAGGCACATATTCGCGGCATTTTTTAGGCGATTGGCAAACGACCTTCTTGTAGCCGATCATAGCTCCGGGTTTGATCTCTTTTACTATTGGGCCGCCGGGTGTGCGCGCCATAAGGAACATAAGGCCAGTGTGTGCGAATCCGACGGAAGACTTTGTCATCAACTTCACAGAGGGCCTGTCTTCGCCATGCGTGTAGGGGATATTAAGCCCCATTCCTCCTGTTCCCGTAGTACCGACCTTGATGTATAGACGCGTCTCTTCTTCAACCATAGCTGTATGAAAAAGCTGTATATGCCGAACGATCTGTGGTATGGATTGCGAGACAAGCAGCAGTTCAACTGCATTCTCAATCTTTGTATATATGTTCAGAGGTATTTGATCGGGGTTATCCTCCTGGCTTTTTTTAACCTGACTGAGTAGCTTTCGGATTTCTTTACAGCCCGTGTCAATATCCTGATAGCTGATTCCAGTGGCAGTATTGATACAATCTATAATCACATCAGGCTTATATTCGTGAACTATTTGGACAAGCTTTGAATGCTGAGAAGCTTTGCTAAGCGGTTCAAACAAGTCTTCATATAGCATCTGCCTGTATTGTGAATTCCTTTCCAACTCTTCCCTGTCCACCAAAGCCAGCTCCGGGCGAACAAAGATGTTTCCATACTCTTTGATAAACTCAATATTGAGATAGTCTTCTTTCTTAAATTTCTTTAGTTCGCCCATCTCGGTTTTCTTCGCCAGATCGCTCATCTCATTGTAGAGTTCTTTGACAAGATCGACTTCGACCTTGTCTATAGTGTTGACGAAGTCACTTTTGTAAAGCGAGGCAAGGATAATTTTGTCAGGGCAAAGGTCGCGCGCAATTTGACGGGTGACTTGAGCGCCGACCAGTCCGGGCGCGCCCAGTATCAGAATCACTTTATCTAAAGATCTGAATTTTTTCGTTTCTTCGGGTTTATGCTGAAAAACTTCTGCGCCGGCATCGAGTTGTTTTTCGTCATGAGGTTCTTCTAAATTGGACATGGGCTTCTCCGAGAGTTGTTTTGTGCGCGGGACTTCGCCAAGCTTGATCCCTCTGAAATCCACCCGATTGATAAGCGAAACCAGCGCAGATCTTAAAGAATGCAGCTAGAATCTATTACTGAAATTCGCACAAATGAGCAAGACCCGGCGCTTGCTTGTAAAATCAAGAGAACTGTTCGAGGAACCGGACATCGTTCTCAAACAGCAACCGTATGTCATCGATGTCGTACATCCGCGCGGCCATGCGATCAATGCCTAAGCCGAACGCAAAGCCCGAAAATTCCTGCGGGTTGATGCCGACGGTTTCGAGCACGTTCGGATGCACCATGCCGCTTCCGCCAAGCTCTATCCATCCCGTCCCTTTGCACACACGACACCCTTGACCGCCGCAGACGTAGCAACTGAAATCGACTTCGGCTGAAGGTTCCGTGAACGGGAAGTATGACGGGCGAAATCGCGTTCGCAAATTCGATCCGTACATCATCTCGACGAACTTCTGCAAAGTCCCTTTTAAATCCGCGAGCGTGATATTGCGATCAACATTCAGCCCTTCGAGTTGAAAGAACATCGGGTTGTGCGTCGCGTCGGGCGTGTCGCGGCGAAATACGCGGCCCGGCGCAATTATGCGAAGCGGCGGAGGCTTTCGCTCCATCGCGTGAATCTGAACAGTCGAGGTCTGCGACCGCAGCGCGAGGTCGGGCGTGACATAGAACGTATCGGCTGAATCACGCGCAGGATGGCCCGCAGGTATGTTCAGCGCGTCGAAATTATAGAGGCTTGTTTCAATCTCGGGGCCGTCTTCGACCGTATAGCCCATCGACACGAAGATATCTTCGATTCTCTGTCGAACGAGCGTGAGCGGATGCAGGTGGCCACGACGCGGGCGTGTGCCCGGCAGCGTAATGTCAATTCGGTCGCGGTCAAGCGCGCGCGCTTCGGCTTCGGCGGCCAGGGTTTCACCCAGACGCGCGATTCCTGATTCGACTTCATTGCTGAGTTCATTGACCTGCTGACCGAATGCTGCGCGCTCTTCGGGCGCAAGCTGTCCGACGCGCTTCTTTTCGGCTGCGATCAGTCCCGCTTTCCTGCCCAGATACTTATCGCGCAGAGCGTTCAAATCATCCGCGCCTGCGACCGCTTTGAGGTCTTCCGAGAATAGTTCCCGCAGCTTGTTTAGATTTTCATCCATAAAATAATAGAACGCGGAACGCAGAACGATGAACTATAAATCAAAAAGCTGATTCTTCTGTTCCAATTCATAATTCATCGTTCCGCATTCATCATTTGTTTTCAGGCAGCAGGAGCCGACGAGCGATTAGTCTCGATGGCCTGCTTGACTCTGCCCGATATCTCTGTGAAAGAGGCGGGTTCGTTGACCGCGAGATCGGCAAGTATCTTGCGATCTATATTGATCTCAGCGAGTTTCAACCCATGCATGAACTGACTATAGCTGAGTCCGTTGGCGCGCGCGGCTGCGCCGATGCGAACGATCCACAGCGAGCGGTATTCCCGCTTTTTAAGCTTGCGCCCTTTGAATGCAAAGTTCAGCGACCGCTCGACCTGCTCTTTCGCGTGGCGATAGAGCTTGCTCTTGGTTCCGCGATAGCCACGGGCCAGTTTCAAAATACCTTTTCTCTTCAGTAGTCGTTTGTTTCCACGTTTAGCGCGAGGCATAAATCCCTCCTTAAATCAGAGGCTAGAGGTTAAAAGTCAAAGGTCAGTCAATGACAAATGTTGATTATTGTCTTTTGCTGATCCTTTAACCTCTAACCTCTAGCCTTTACCATTAAATATGATTGCGTTCTAACCGCGACCGTATGGAAGCATGCGTTTAACTAACGGCTCGTCCGCTTTTGCTACCATCACATCTGTATCAAGAAATCGCTTCCTCTTGGTTGTCTTGCTGGTCAGGATGTGGCGCGCGTGCGAGTGCCCGCGTTTCACCTTACCGTTAGCTGTTAGCCGGAAGCGCTTCGCAGCTCCCTTGTGCGTTTTCAATTTTGGCATTATTCCTCCTGATTCTTATCTGATCATTTCTTCTTTGGCGCGACTATGATGAACATATTCATGCCTTCGAGCTTGGGCCTGACTTCGATGGTGCCGTGCTCTGCGAGGTCGAGTTCCAGCCGCCTGAGAAGCTCGCTGCCAAGCTCTTTATGTGTGATCTCGCGGCCACGAAAATGAACGGTTCCCTTCACCTTATCGCCATCCAGAAGTATCCGCACCGCATTGTTCTTCTTGAACAGATAATCGTGCTCGTCTGTGCCGGGGCGGAACTTTATCTCCTTGACGGTGATGAAGGTCTGTTTAGCTTTAGCCTCTTTTTGTTTCTTCTTCTGCTCGTACTGCCATTTGCCGAAGTTTATTATCTTACAGACGGGCGGTTGAGCTTGCGGCGCAATCTCTACGAGATCAAGCCCCTTGCCGCGCGCGATTTCGAGCGCCTGCTGCGGCGGCATGACTCCGATCTGAGCGCCGTCCTCGTCTATAACTCGAATCTCGCGCACTCGAATGCGCTCGTTTATGCGAACGGATGGTGCGCGATCTCGCCTATCTCGAAAGCCTCTTCGTCCCTGAAAGCTACTGATGGCTTATCCTCCTAAACCGGCTTTGCCGGTTTCAAATCAATACTGTCTGAGCGCTCTCCCGTAAGGGCCAGCGCCTGATTCGCCTGAAACAGGTTTAATTGCTGAAGCGCACAATAACCTTGAGCGGTTTCTCATCCGTCAAGCGATTTGTAACCTCAGCAACAGGCGAAGAACTATCTGATCTTTCAGCCACTATGGTCAGATCTTGCGTCAGCGCCTTCGGTATCACAGCAGCTTTAAAGGAGCCGCTTGTTTAATCTCCCCAAAGGACTTATGGAGCTGATGCAAAATAACGATTCAAGGTTCTCAGTCGTCAGAGAACCTATTGCCCTGCAACGGCATACAATTGCCAAGCCTGAATAGTATCAAAGCGCAAAGAGCTATTGCAAGTCTTCATCTGAGTATCCAAACCCCATGGCAATATGAGAGAAAGCCGGTAAAATCAAATAGCAGGAGAATTCATATGAACCCTGCGCATCTGCATATCATACTAAATCATATCCCTGTCATTGGCATTCCTTTCGCCACTGCGCTACTGGCTTATGGCTTACTTAAAAAGAGCGACGATGTAAAAACTGCCTCTCTCTGGGCTTTCGTCATCCTTGCTGTGCTGACAGTACCGACATTCCTCGCAGGCCGCGCGGCAGAAGATATGGTCGAACATCTGCCCGGCGTTTCAGAACAACTGATCGAACGTCATGAGGGCGCGGCATTAATCGGACTGATAGCAACACTGATTCTTGGGGCGATCTCGCTCACAGTATTGATTTTGTCGCGACGCTCGAAAGGCGTTCGGAAGCCGTTGATAATCGGTTTGCTGATTTTCTCGATAGCGGTCGGAGGCTGGTTGGCAAGGACGGCAAATCTCGGAGGCAGGATTCGCCACACAGAGCTTCGCGACAATCTCCCGGCGGCAACAGATGAAGACGGAGAAGAGGAAGACGAAAACAGAAATGATGATGGAAGAGGGCGTGGCCGTGGCCGAAGAGACAGATAAACAGGTCTGAAATCATCAAAGCTGCGGCGCGGCTTTTGTCTTACCCCGTATCTTTCCGATTATCGCTCGAAAGTATCTGACTATACGGGGCAGCACAACGATGGAGAGAATCAAGCCGATCAGAACCACGACAATCAATATAAGGGGATAGAACGCTGCTAAAAATACCGAGCCTATCGCGATGCCATCTTCCAGCAGGCTGGCCGTTATATTCGATACAGGCTCAGGGCTGGTATTAATGACCGCGCGCGTAGCCGCCTTCGTTCCGTGCGAGCTTAAGGCGAGCCCGCCTCCGAGCAGGAAAGCAACAGCCTGTGCGCTTTTATCGAAATCCCCGAATGCTGCTGCCGCGAGCACTGCTCCGGCAGGCACTCTGATAAAGGTGTGAATCGCATCCCAGACGCTATCGACTATGGGTATCTTATCAGCGATAAATTCGATTACGTATAAAGTGGCAGCAACACCGATAACCCACCAGCTGGTCAATGCGGTAAGCTCGCCCGGCAACTGAAGATTTGCAAAGCGACCGAGCATTCCAAGTGTCGCGACAGCTGCGTACAGATTTATACCTGAGACCCAGGAAGCTCCCATTGCAAGAGCAAGCGTGCTGAAGAGGCTCATAACGGCTTCAGTATATCACTAATATTTTGATGACAGGCCGGATTGATTTTTTTTACAGGCCAGATCGCATAATATAGTGTCCGGTGATAGGCCCGACAACATTGACTCTTCAGGAGAGATAAAACCATGAATAAAAATAAGCTGTTTGGCGCGCGCCGGAATTTTCTGGCCAGCGTCGCTGTTGGGGCCGTTGGGAGTGCCGCCTTCTTTACGCCGGGCGTTTTTGCAGACCATTTGACCGAGACGCTGCGACAGACGGAAGGGCCCTTCTATCCAAACAAAATGCCGCTCGATACGGATAATGACCTGCTGATTATCAACGATTCGATCACCCCTGCTGTGGGAACCGTCACCTATTTGAGCGGGCGTATTCTTGACCGGCGCGGCGACCCCGTCAGAGGCGCTACCGTTGAAATCTGGCAGGTGGACAACAACGCATCATACCTGCATACCGGCAGCGATAACTGGAACAAACGAGACACGAATTTTCAGGGGTTTGGTCGCTTTGTGACAGGCTCGACCGGCGAATACACTTTTCGCACAATCAAGCCTGTACCCTACCCCGGTCGCCTTGCTCCGCATATTCACTTTGCCGTAAAGGTGAAGGGGCAGGATAAATTCACAACACAGTGCTATATCAAAGGACATTCGGGAAACCTGCGCGACTTTGTCTACAGAGAAGTTCGTGATGACAAAGCCCTGAACAC
This sequence comes from Blastocatellia bacterium, assembly GCA_963804815.1. Classification (GTDB taxonomy): domain Bacteria; phylum Acidobacteriota; class Blastocatellia; order UBA7656; family UBA7656; genus DATEKX01. The sequence continues at coordinate 2,586,332 of CAWDRU010000002.1, forward strand.
TATTCTTGTTGATTTCACTCCAATCAAAGCATCCAGCATCGGCGAACTGGCCGCGCGATTTGATATCGTGCTCGGCTATACGCCGAAAATCTGAAAGAGCGTTGCCATCGGTGGGCGCGCTGAATATTGAAAAATTTGATTCGCGCGCCCACCGCACACTCTTGTCAAAGAGCCTGAATGAAAAGCCTGAGCACTTGACCCTCTTGTTATAATTTAACCTACCCCCGGTCAGCCCCTTCTACGCTCGCTCCATAAGTGGGAGGCTCTAATTGAGTTCATCTTTAAAATCGAGAATCTTATCTCGCCCTTTTCTATTAATCGTTCTTGCCCTTGCCTTTGTAACTTACGCTGGAACTCTGGGCTTTGAATTCGTCCACGATGATCTCCAGCAGATAGTCAGCAATCCCCACGTGCAGTCATGGAGTTATGTACCGCGATATTTCACAAGTCATATCTGGAGCCACGTATCTCCCGACTGGGGTGGCGCTCATTACCGTCCGATTTTTCTGCTCTGGCTTCTTATTAATCATACAATCTTTGGACTCAATCCGATGGGCTGGCATTTCATGACGATACTTGCCTATCTGTTCGCCATTTCCATGATGTATCTGGTTGTAGAGAAGGTCACGCAAACGAGCGCGACCGCAGGTGTAGCCGCTTTGATCTTCGGATTGCACCCTCTCCACATCGAGGCAGTCGCCTGGGTATCGGGCGTGGGGGAATCTTTATTAACGGCGCTGCTGCTCTGCTCTTTTCTATACTATCTTAAGAAGCCAGAGCAGACCTCGCCTGCTTCACGCGTGCGAATGCAGTCGCTTTCACTCGCGCTATTCGCCGTCGCGTTACTGACAAAAGAGACTGCCATCGTATTTCCTGCGATAATCTTTGCTTATGAGTGGTTATTTGGTGAGCACGACTTCGAGTCAAACCGATTTGACCGCCTGCGCCGAGGCTTATTAATAATCGTTCCGTATCTGGTCATTGTCGCCATCTATATTCCAATTCGCCTGTATGCGCTTAAAGGCTTCGGGGCGACCATCACGCCGTTACCGCTATCGACAGTTTTATTGACATTGCCATCCCTGCTCTGGTTCTACGCTAAGCTGTTGATCTGGCCTTTTGGTCTCAGCGCATTTTACGATACGCCCTACACAACGACAGTCACGTTTTCTGATTTCATACTTCCGGCAATAGCCGTAACGGTCGTAGTGCTTGCGCTGTGGTTCGGCTCTCGAAAATCGCGAATGGTCGCTTTTGCCTGCGCGTGGCTTATATTACCGATCATTCCCGTATTGAATCTGCCCTCTCTTTTGAAAGACGAGATAGCGCACGACCGATATCTCTTTCTTCCATCAATTGGTTTTTCGATACTGATAGCTCTGGCTGTAACCAGACTCAGGATCGGGCGTGCAGCCATCTTCGGATTGCCTGTCAGTCAGGTTGCGGCGATTGTTGTTGTTTGCGGCGTACTGGGGTGCGCAACAGCCTGGCAGCATTCATTCTGGGCAAATGAGTTCGTCCTGTTCGAGCAGGGTGTAAAAAGCGCTCCTGACAATCGAATCGCTTTAAATAATCTGGGCAGCATAATGCTTGAGAATGGAAAGTATGATGAGGCAGTCGAATTATTCAGAAGGGCTGTTGACCGCAACCCTGATTTCCGAACGGCCAATCTTAATCTCGGCATATCATACTGTCAGACGGGACAGTTTGAAGCCGCCTGTCAGTATCTGAATCGAGCCATTGAGCTTGATCCAAAAGCAGTCGAGCCGTACTTGTATCTGGCCATCGCCGAGATTGAGAGGGGCCATTTCATCGAAGGCCGTAGCACACTGGAAGCGGCTGAGAAAATCCGGAAAGACATGCCGGGAATTCATTTCTGGCGAGGTATGGCTTACAGAAAGGAAAAAGCATTCAATGAAGCGATAGCTGAATTTCGCGCAGAGCTTGAGATCAATCCTGCTGACAGAGCCGCACTGAAACAATTATCTGAAATAGATTCAGACCGCGCACAACGAAATGAAAGTAGTAGTAACCGGTAAGTAGTCCTTGCGCGAGTGTTGCGCAACTTGTTACTTTGAAATCGAGCGGAGGCGCAGGGGGCCTGGTGGTTCTCGCGGGCTTCAAACCCGTTGCGGGTTGTCGAGAGGCGGCCTGGGTGGGTTCGATTCCCACACGCCTCCGCCAGACGATTCCTACAGATCGACTCGACTGACTTTCTACATCAACCCTGAGCTGATTTCTAATCAGCGCGGGATGCGCTTTGTGAAAAATAGAGAACAGGAGCCGCACGACATGAGTAAAACCAGTATCGCCTGCGTTCAGATGGATGTCGAAATCGGTAACATCACTTTAAATCGGCAAAGAATAATCGAGCGCCTGCGACAATCATCCGAGCGTGGGGCGCATCTTGCAATTTTTCCTGAATGCGCGCTGACCGGTTACTGTTTTGAATCTCTCGAAGAAGCCGCTCCGTTTTCTGAAACCCTTGACGGCCCTTCTTCAGAAGCAATCGCAAATGCTTGTCGAGAGACGGGCGCGTATGCGGTCGTTGGCTTCATCGAAAAAGAGGGGCGGTCGTTTTACAATGCGGCAATGCTGATTGGCCCTGACGGAGTCATCGGCAGTTATCGCAAAGTGCATCTGCCTTTTCTCGGTGTTGACAGATTTCTCACACCGGGCGACAAGCCATTTGCCTTATTCGAGCTTCCCTTCGGCAAAATCGGCATCAACATCTGCTACGATGCAAGCTTTCCCGAAGCCGCGCGCGCGTTAAAACTTCTGGGCGCGGAGTTGATTCTACTTCCGACCAACTGGCCCACTGGCGCGTGGCGCACGGCTGAATTCATCATCAATACGCGAGCGTGTGAAAATCATCTTTTCTTTGCCGCCGTAAATCGAGTAGGCGTAGAGCGCGGATGGCAATTCATCGGCAGAAGCAAAATCGTAGACTGCATGGGAGACACAATTGCAGAGGCGAATCGGGAAGGCGAAGAGACGCTTTTCGCAGAGGTTGATCTTCAGGAAAGCAACAAAAACAAGATCGTCAACGTCGCAGGCTCTTACGAGATAGACAGACTGGCAGATCGCAGACCGGAGTTTTACTCCGTCATCGCTAAACCATCATCGAAATCGCAGGGGGCTGATTGATCTGTTGGTAAGTCGGTGCCTGAAGGCAGATCGAAATAGTATTATTTAACGTGAAAGCGACATAAGAATCAGCCCTGAAAGGGCGAAATTCAATAGCACAGGGCATCGCCCTGTGTCTTGCATCAAGATAAACTACAAGCCCTGTAAGGGCGATATAAACCAAGTGATTTATCTCGCCCTTACAGGGCTTGTGTGGTGGTGGCGATCATACCCGGCGCGATGCGCCGGGCTATTGAATTTCGCCCTTTCAGGGCTTTTACTTCGATTATTATGTCGAACTCGCGTTAATTAACCTGATCGCTCGTTGATTGCCAAAACCCTGGCCCGGTTATTACACGCGGGGACTACCGAGCCAGGGTTTCGGACTTTTAACAGCGGGAACAGAGTTCCGCTTCAACCTTTTTAACTTTCCCGCAGCTATAACAGACCATAACTACTTCATCCCTGCCTTCTACGTGTGGCACACCCCAGTAATGTTTGTGATTAGTAATAAATTCCCAAATAAGTGACATAACGTTCTCCCGCCTCTTTGTTCTCGCTTAACCCACGCCACATGTAAGGCAAATGTAATGCCGATGATTTAAGTGTGATACGCCGTTGCGCAAACTCTAGCAGGGCAATTGATTTATCTGTCTATTGCGCGAATACGCCTGCGGACTGCGTATGAATCGAGCGTATTCTATCGTTTCATCCGCGTACTCAAAGCAGACAGGCAATATGAGGCTACGGTTACAAAGGCAGATCGTGGTTCGAGGTCAACTCTGAAAATGAATGGTAAGATAAATCTCACTTGTCGGACTGTTTTGCGTGAAGCGATGCGAAGTTGCCTGCGATGATTTCGGGAAGTAATTGCGAGAAGGCAGAGCGCGGCAACACGTAATCGCATCCGGCAGCCCGCGCGAGTCGAATCAATTCGGTTTGAACGTGAGAGACAAAACCGACAACCGGTATTCGGTTTAGCTCCGTGCGCGATTTAAAAAACTCAATCGTCTCTAAAGGGTCAATCCGGTTTGAATTCAGATCAATGATGACGAGTGGCGGTAGAGAGTCAGCGACTTGCTGCTCCAGTTGTTCGCGAGATTTTACGCGCTCGATCTGTCGATGGGCAAAACCAGCCGCGCTCGCGATCTTTGCGGCAAAAAACATATCATCAACAACTACGATTACTTTATCATCCTGCTGCATAAGTTTTCTCGCCCTTCTGTAAGGGTATTGTTGCAGTCGCAATAGACTGGCGCAAGGCTTCGGCTTTGCGCCGCTTGATATAACTGCCGGGCTGAGGCTATGATTTCCACCTTTGCTAAGGCATCTATTTACAACTTAAATCCAAGGAGAGATCTCGATGAAACTCAAAGCATTGTTCGTTTGCGCGACGATTTTGATCGTCGCTTGTGCAAGTGCGTTTGCAGCAGGCCAGAAAGATAAAAAAGCGCCAAAGCTTGACGGCGCTTACAAGTATGTATCCACCAAGTTTCCCGGCGGTCAGCAGACCGAAGCCGAAGCCAAGGGCATGATAGTCGTGCATGACAAATATATGTCTTTCGTGCGCGCGGGAGTTGACCGCAAGACGTGGGATCAGAGCGAGCCTCAGGACGAGCGCACGAAAAAGATCATAGCGGCTTATCAGGGACTCGCGGCAACCTGCGGCGAATTCACAGCCAGCGGCAACGTCATCACTTTACAACAACTCGCACAGGCAAGCCCGCTCACCATGGGCAAAGAAGTTAAATGGGAATACAAGCTCGAAGGCAAAACGCTTAAGCTCAAGCCGGTCTCCAATCTGGACGTCGAGTTTACATTCGAGCGGCTGCCTTAGTGAATTTTTTCAAGGACTGGCGATCTAATTTCTGCCAGTGGAGAGGCTGTCTGACGTTCTGCAAAACGCCGGGCAGCCTCTCAGAAATCGCTTCTGTCTCACTGATGCCAACAGCGGTGAATATCCTTGCGCCGCATAATTTACTATCCAATGTTTTAAGGAGAACAACCGCTGTGAGAGTCCTACGTAATCTTCTGCCGTTTTATTTGATAGCTGTCATAGCGATTGCCCCGCTCTCGATCTTTGCGCAGGAGGAACAGCGAGCCGAGAAAGCCGCAGTCGAGAAGGCAAAACAGGATGAAGCGAAGAAGGCTTCAGAAAAACCGCAGGCCGCGCCCAGACAAGATGAACCGCGAAGACCGGCTGATCCAATGTCCAGCCCGACATTCGCGGGCCTTAAGTTTCGCCTCATCGGCCCTGCCTTTACATCCGGGCGCATTGTCAGCCTTGCGGTCGATCCTACAGACCGCAGTCGTTACTACGTAGCGGCGGCATCGGGCGGTGTGTGGAAAACTACAAACGCCGGGACTACATGGACTCCGATATTCGACAACGAAGGCTCCTACTCAATCGGCGTGGTCACGCTCGATCCGAAAAATCCCCTGACCGTGTGGGTCGGCTCCGGCGAAAACAACAGCCAGCGCAGCGTCTCTTACGGTGATGGCGTGTATCGCTCGGATGACGGCGGCAAATCATGGAAGAACATGGGGCTGAAATCAAGCGAGCACATCGGGCGCATAGTGATTGACCCGCGCGACTCGAATATTGTTTTCGTCGCCGCGCAGGGTCCGCTGTGGGGGCCGGGCGGAGATCGCGGATTATACAAATCTACGGACGGCGGCAAGACATGGAAGAGCGTCCTGAACATCAGCGAAAACACTGGCGTGACCGATGTCGCAATTGACCCGAACAACCCTGACACGATGTATGCGGCATCGTACCAGCGTCGTCGCCACGTTTACACGCTGGTCAACGGAGGTCCCGAAAGCGCGCTCTATAAATCGACCGACGCAGGAGCGACGTGGAACAAGCTCAGAGCCGGATTGCCAAATGTCGATATGGGCCGTATCGGGTTGGCCATATCGCCCGTCGATACGAATGTAATATATGCAACGATTGAAGCGGCGGACCGGCGCGGCGGCATCTTCCGCTCGACCGATCAGGGCGGCAGTTGGGAACGAAGAAACCCTTACGACACGACGGCGATGTACTATGGCAAAATCACGGCTGATCCCAAAGACGTTGATCGCGTCTACGTGATGAACGTCTTTATTCAGGTTTCCGACGACGGCGGAAGGACTATTCGCCCGCTCGGCGAACGTTCAAAGCACGTCGATAATCACGTCATCTGGATTGATCCGACAAATACCAATCATTATCTGGTTGGCTGCGATGGCGGGCTTTATGAAAGCTTTGATCGCGGTGCGATGTGGGATTTCAAATCCAATCTTCCGATCACGCAATTTTACGATGTGACGACAGACAACGCGACGCCGTTTTATAACGTATACGGCGGCACGCAGGACAATTTCAGCGTTGGCGGCCCTGCGCGCACACGAAGCGTTTCCGGTATAGCGAATTCGGATTGGTTTGTGACTCAGGGCGGAGACGGGTTCAGAACTCAAGTCGATCAGGAAGATCCAAACACCATCTATGCCGAATCGCAATACGGAGGGATAGTGCGCTTCGACAAGCGCACGGGCGAGCGCATGAGCATTCAGCCTGCGGAAAAGCGAGGCGAAGAGGCGCTGAGATTCAACTGGGACTCGCCTTTTATCATAAGTCCGCATTCTCATACCAGATTGTACTTTGCAGCCGACAAACTCTTCTTGAGCGATGACAGAGGCGACAGCTGGCGCATGATCAGCGGTCAGCTATCGCGCGCGCTTGATCGGAACAAGCTGCCGGTCTTCGGCAAAATTCAAAGCATTGACGCAGTGGCGCGTCATGCATCGACTGACCCTTACGGCAATGCGTCTGCGCTCGCGGAATCGCCTAAGAAAGAAGGGTTGATTTATGTCGGAACTGACGACGGGTTGATTCAGGTGACGGAAGATGCGGGCAAAAGCTGGCGCAAAATCGAGAGCTTTCCCGGCGTGCCTGATATGACTTACGTCGCGCGCATAGTGGCTTCCAGTCACGATGCCAGTACAGTCTATGCGGCCTTCGAGAATCACAAGCGAAGCGACTTCGCGCCCTATCTGCTCAAGAGCACGGATGCGGGCCGGTCCTGGGCTTCGATCAAGGGCAACCTGCCTGCAAACGGGCCTGTGCTTGCTATCGCCGAAGACCATGTCAATCCCGACCTGCTTTTCGCAGGCACAGAGTTCGGCCTCTTCTTCACGATTGACGGCGGCAAAAAGTGGATTCAACTCAAGGGCGGGCTTCCGACAATATCCATTCATGATCTGACGATTCAAAAACGCGAAAACGATCTTGTTGTCGGAACGTTCGGGCGGGGCATCTACATACTGGATAATTACACGCCGCTCAGGATGATCAAACCTGACATGCTACAGCAGGAGGCGGCGCTTCTGCCCGTTAAGGACGCGATGATGTATATCCAGTCGCAACCGCTCGGCGGGCGCGGCAAATCGTTTCAGGGCGAATCCTACTATACTGCCGAGAATCCTCCATACGGAGCGATCTTCACTTATTACCTCAAAGAACCACTCAAAACGCGCAGGCAGCGGCGACAGGAAGCCGAAAAAGAGGCGGACAGAAAAGCTGGCGTCATCATTCAGCCTTCTTCGGAAGAATTGAGGGCGGAAGAGGAAGAAGAAGCGCCGGTAATAATCTTTACCGTAACGGATTCGGCAGGCCGCATTGTGCGAAGACTCGCGGGGCCTATCAGTCAGGGGATGAACCGCATCAACTGGGATATGCGCTATCCGGCTTCGGTGATTTCGCAGCGCCCGCCCGACCCGGAAGAAGAATTGTTCGGCGACCCGCCCGCAGGCCCGCTCGTACTGCCGGGCAAATACAGGGTCGCACTGGCAAAGAGAGCGAACGGTGTGACGACGCCGCTTTCGACTCCGCAGGAATTCACGGTCTATGTCGAAGGCCAGGCTGCGATGGCTCCGGCTGATCGCGCGGCCCTCGTAGAGTTCCAGCAGAAGGTCGCGCGATTACAGCGTGCGGTTTCAGGCGCGCTCGAAACTGCGAACCAGTTGAAGGCGAGGCTGGGGCTGATTAAGCGCGCGCTTCAGGAGACTCCCGCTGCCGAAAACAAGCTGACGGATGATGCTGTAAGCATCGACAGAAAGCTCAACGAGATACTGCGGGCATTACGAGGCGACACGGCTGCACGCGCTCGCAACGAAAACACTCCGGCCTCGATCAGCGAGCGCGTTGGAGAGATCATCGGCGGTCAACGCATGTCAACGGCGCGGCCTTCGCAGACGCATATGGACCATTACGCGGCGGCGGCGCAGGAGTTCGAGCAGGTGCTCGCGCAATTGAAGGCGTTGATTGAAGGCGATCTGGCGAGATTGGAAAAGGCTATGGAAGCGGCGGGCGCGCCGTGGACTCCGGGCCGTATCCCTGAATGGAAGGACAATTAAGCAAATAACTTTTGCCGCGAACCTGCGCCAATGACAACGAATAAAACGCATCCGTTGTCATTGGCGCAGGTTTGTGTTCAAGCGTGCAATTTGCGGCTAAGGCGTTTTCGAGTTCGCTTTCAGTAAGTCAATCGCCTTGTCCGCAAGCCTGATCAGGTGCGGGTGTGCGCGATTGCCGTTCGTCAGAATCGCAAAACCGAGTTTTTGATCGCGATTGCCCAACAGAAAAGCTGTGTATCCCGGTACGCTGCCGCTGTGCGCGAAATAACGGTCGCCGTTGCGCTCGCCTAACCACCATGTCAGTCCAAACCCTGCGGCCTCGTTGCCCCATAACCCTTCGACGGGGCCTTTGAATTTTTCATATTGCTTTGTAAGCATTTGATCCAGCGTTCGCTCGTTGATGACCCTCTTGCCTTTGAATACGCCGCCGTTCAGATTCAAAATCAGCCAGTTCGCCTGATCCGTCACAGTCCCGTAGACCAGCCCCGCTGGCCACACTGCGGCCTTGAGTCGTTCCGCAGGCACCTGTCTTCCGCTCGGATCAAGCGTGTAGGGAACGGCTAATCGCTCATCCATATCCGGTCGCGGGGCAAAGGCTGTGCTGGTCATCTCAAGCGGCGCGAAGATGTGCTCCTGTATATACTGTTTGAACCCAACGCCCGATAGTTTCTCGACAAGGTATCCAATGAGCGAATAGGCCATGTTTGAATAGACTTCCTTTTCCAAAGGCGGGCCTGTAACCTTGAGCGATTTTTTCAGGTACTCTTCAAGCAGGGGCGGCGCGGTATCGCCCCAGACCGGATACGGGCCGAAATCTGCCGGGAGGCCCGATGTGTGAGTCAACAGATGGCGGAAAGTCACAGGTCTTGTCGGGTCTTCGTTTTGAATCTTGAATTCAGTGAGGTAATCGCTCACACGATCATCCAGCTTGAATTTTCCCTGCTCCATCAATTGCAGCAATGCAATCGTAGACATGGCTTTGAATGTCGAGCCGATCAGATAGACAGTGCTGGGGACGGCAGGCGTTCGCGCCCAGATATTTGATTGGCCGTAAGCTCCCGTCCACACTATCCGGTCTCCGGCCACAAGGGCAATCGTTGCCGAAGGTATTTTCCCTTCGATCATCGCCCGCTGTATTTCAGGCTCAAGTTCTCGAACAACGCGATCAATGTTTATAACAGGCTCTCGCGCAACTCCAGTTGCCGGAAGCAGGCCGCATGAGAGTAATGCGATTATGAGCAATGAACGACGCATATGGCGATTCTTCATTTCAGATTCATCCTTTTCTCAAGATGGCGGCAAGCATACAACCCGCTGTTGTTCTCTGCAAGCTTCACAATCGGCTCAATTCAGTGGAAAGAAGTTTATTTTCTACCCATGCAAAAAAAATAAATAATTTAAAAAAATTTGCATGATCTGAAACACTTCTTGCGTCTTCTCATAATAAGGAGGAAGGGAAAAACAGGTTGAGCAGAAAGATTTATAAATTTCATTCGGGATTTGGCTTTATTTGGGATTTGGCTTTATTTGCGGCGGCATCCTACCGCTCAAGCATATTAGCCGCCGATTTTGGCTGGTTCCTGCAATCGCCAGCCATGTTACACCTGACTATGGAGACTATCCCCTCCCCATAGCCAGGGATTGAGCCTCAACCCCTGCCAAACCTGACTTTCGCCTGAGAGTCTAGAGGCTCAGAAAAGAGGGCGCGGGACAATACATCCCCCCGCGCCCTCTTTTTGTAATTGTACGATAAAATATTTTTCGCAAAATCCGACCCTCTCACTTCATGCGTATTCTTTAACGGTCCGCACACAATTGCGCCCGGTCTTAAACCTACAGTCGGCTGTATTCACACGCAATTTAAGGCCTCGGACCCAAAAATCAGCGGCCACAGCAAGGTTCGCTGCTTAAACTCACAGAATACTTAGGAGGAGAAACGTGGATAAGAAACGCCTGGCATGTTTGATTATTGTGGCAGTCGCGCTGATATCATCGGTCGGCTTCACGGGGAGCGCTTCTGCGCAGACGAACAACTCGCTTTACAAACGACTTGGCGGATATGACGCGCTGGCAGCGGTGACCGACGAATTCATCACGGCACTTGCGACGGATAAAAAGCTGGGTCGCTTTTTCGTCGGAGCCAGCGAAAACTCGAAAATGAGAATTCGCCAGCTTGTCGTAGATCAATTGTGCGCGGCCACAGGAGGCCCGTGCGTCTACATCGGTCGCGACATGAAGACCTCTCACAAAGGGCTTGGCATTACCGAAGAAGATTGGAACATCGCGGTCAAACATCTGGTCAATACGCTGACCAAATTTAAAGTGCCGGAAAAAGAGCAAAAAGAAGTGGCCGGTGCGCTCATGGGGTTGAAGGCCGATATAGTCGAGAAGCACTGAGCACCTCTCTTCTGATTTCAAAGCGCGAGGCGGGTTTCAGAAATCCGCCTCGCGCTTTCCTTTTTAAGAGATTCCTGATACTCAATCGCCAGCAAGCCAATAGATTTGGAACATTCCTTATTTATTACGGTTTTTATACAGCGGAGGCGAATTATGCGAATCTTTTCAGCGTTTCTATTAGCAACTGCTCTCGTATGCCTTTTCGGCTGCGGGCGCGACAATAACAGACAACCCGGTTCTTCAAGTTCGGAAATATCAGTAAACCAAAAAGCTGATCCGCAAATGGCGCAGGAATCGGACGCTCCTTCAGAGTTAAGCAATGCGGTGATGACAACCATTGGCAGCAGACCTGAACAAATAAAAGCACAGGCAGCACAGATGCAGGCTTCGATGAGCGCTTTTGATCGCAAGATAATCCGCAACGGCGAGTTGAGTATCGAAATAGACTCGCCTACGGACGGATTGAGCAGGATCACAGCCATCGCCGAATCGCTCGGCGGATTCATCGTCACATCTGAAATGAAACAAAATGGCGGCAGAAATCAATCGAACACGAACCAGAGCGTCACGGTCGTTGCGCGCGTTCCGTCTTCGCAATTTGAAGCGGCGATGGAGCGGATTCGCAACATCGGCAGTCATGTACTTCAGCAGAAAATATCCGGTCAGGATGTTACCGAGGAATATCTCGACCTCGAAGCCCAGATCCGCACAAAGAAAGCGCTGGAAGCCCAGTTTCTGGAAATCATGAAGCAGGCTAAAAAAGTCTCGGAAGCGCTCGAAGTACAAAACGAGCTTGCCAGTGTGCGAACCGCTATTGAACAGCTTGAAGGCCGTCGCCGCTTCCTCGAAAATCAATCTGCCTTTTCGACCATCACCAGCACGCTTCAGATGCCCGCTCCGGTTGTTACCGCGACTACCACAGGATTCGGCCACAGCATCAAGGAAGCTTTGGGCGATGGTGTCGATACGGCAGCGTCAATCCTCCTCGGCCTGATCAGATTATTCATAGTTCTGATTCCTGTAGCCTTGTTCATAGGTCTGCCGATGTGGTTCATCTGGCGAGTCGTTCGCCGTCGGCTTCCGAAAAAGCCTGAGCCTGTTGCAGAAGTTTGACACTCAGTTGTGATATTTGTTTGTGATCGGCATGCGGCGGTCACGCCCGAATGCGCGCGGAGTTATCTTGATGCCGGGCGGCGATTGTCTCCGTTTGTACTCTGCCGCGTCTACGCGATTGATGACCCACCGGACTGTTTCAATCGCAAAGCCGGATTCCGCGATTGATTCGGCGCTCATATCTTTTTCTATATACAGTTCGAGAATCGCGTCGAGCACAGGGTAAGGCGGGAGCGTGTCCTGATCTTTTTGATTCGGGCGAAGTTCGGCTGAAGGCGGGCGCGTGATTATATACTCCGGTATTACGGGCTGCGGGCCGCGACGGTTGACGTATTCTGAAAGCGCGTAGACTAACATCTTGGGCACGTCTTTCAACAAAGCGAAGCCGCCAACCATGTCGCCGTAAAGTGTCGAATAACCCACGCTCATCTCGCTTTTGTTGCCGGTTGAAAGCACAAGCCCTCGAAACTTGTTCGACAGCGCCATCAGGATGTTTCCGCGAATTCGCGCCTGAAGATTCTCTTCGGTCACGTCTTCGGGCAGCCCGTTGAATGTGGTCGCGAGCATCTTTTTATACTGCTCGAAAGTCTCTTCGATCTCTATGATCTGAAAATGTATGCCGAGATTATCGACCAGCGTCTGCGAGTCGCGCCCCGATTCCGACGACGAGTAGAGTGTGGGCATATAAACAGCGTTCACGTTTTCAGGCCCGATGGCATCGGCAGCGATGACTGCCGTCAGGGCCGAATCAATCCCGCCCGAAAGCCCGAAGTAAATCTTATCGAAACCGTTTTTGATAACGTAATCCCGCGTGCCGCTCACAAGCGCCATATAGGTTTCGGCAACCTTATCGAGCCTTGCGTCTTCGCGCGCGGGGATTTCTGGCCGCTCGGCTGCGGGTCGCAATACACCGCCCAGATCGATCTGATATAGCGAATCGTCTGTGACTACTCTAATCTTTTCGCGGCGGCGGCGCGGGTCGTGCAATCTTTCAGAAAATACGCTTTCGATATTTATGTCTGCAATGATCAGGTCTTCTGCGAACGGGCGACCACGCGCGATGATCTGCCCCGCTTCATTTATAACGAGAGAGTTGCCATCGAAGACGAGTTCATCCTGCCCGCCGAACAGGTTGCAGTAGGCAAGCGCAACGGCGTTGTCTTCGGCTCGCGTACAAAGCATGCGTTCGCGGTCAAAGTTCTTGCTTGCGTGATAAGGCGATGCAGAGATGTTGACTATCAGGTGCGCGTCGCCAACCAGCGACTGCAATTTCGTAGGCCCGCCCGGATACCAGATGTCCTCGCAGATGTTGACGCCCACGCGCGCCGCGCCAATTGAAAAGACCGGACAGCGAGTGCCCGATTGAAAGTATCGCTCTTCATCGAATACGCCATAGTTTGGCAGAAATGATTTGTGGTAAGAATCAACAAGCTTGCCGCCTGAAATGACCGCTGCGGCGTTATAGATGTCCGACCCGTCAGTATCTACAAACCCGACAACTACCAGAAGATCACCCGTTGCCTTAATGATGCGGTCGAGCGCGCGGCGATTTTCGCGCACAAAGTGGGGTTTCATCAGCAGGTCTTCGGGAGGGTATCCGGTGAGCGCGAGTTCCGGCAGCGCAATGAGGTCTGCGCCTGCACTACGCCCGCGTTCAATATAGTCGAGTACCAGATTGGTGTTGCCTTCCAAATCTCCGACTATAGGATTGATCTGCGCCAGAGCTATTCGAATAGTATTCATGATTTGTCCGTAGTCCTTAGTTGATTATACAACAACCGACTACGGGCTGACTTCGACAGTATCGATGATGCCGACGACGGCTGCGTCAATCGGGCAGTCTTTGCAGCTGAACGCCATGCGCGCGGAACTGCCCTGCACTATCAGGACGACTTCTCCGATGCCTGCGCCCACTGTATCTACTGCAACAACGTGGCCTTTCTCGTCATTGCCGTCCACATCGACAAACCGCGCGACCAGTAACTTGCGCCCCGTCAGGCGGTCGTCTTTTCGCGTGGCAACTACGGTTCCAATTATTCGAGCTAAAATCATGATTTAGTGACGAGCGACAAGCGACAAATGACAGGCAGCAGGCAGAGAAGCCTGTCACCTTTTATCTATCACCTGTTGCTGTGTTCTACTTTTCGCGAGACTCAAAAGTGACAGGCAGGTTTTCGTCAACCGAAGTGTGCGGGCGCGGGATGACGTGAACGCTGACAAGCTCGCCTACGCGCCGCGCCGCCGCCGCCCCGGCATCTGTCGCGGCTTTCACTGCCGCAACATCGCCGCGCACAATCGCGGTGACAAGCCCGGCTCCGATTTTTTCATAGCCGACCAGCGTCACATTTGCGGCTTTCACCATCGCGTCGGCGGCTTCGATCATTGCCACAAGACCTTTCGTCTCGATCATTCCAAGAGCTTCCATTTATTCTCTCCTCATTCCTAATTCTTAATCTCGCGCGCGACCAGTCGCGCGGCTTCTGTTATCAGCGCAGTAAGCTCTCTGCGGGTAAGCGTTATGGTTTCGTCGCCATTCGATTGACTGTAAGAGCGAGTGGCGCTTCCCGTCGCGCACGTCGAGGCGTGTCCCTGAAGATAGCCGCACGCCTGACAGTTGCGCGATTCCGCAGGCATATAGCCTGCGCGCTCGCGCACATCTAACAGTTTTTCAATCGCGGCGGCTGGCAATTCGTGTGGCCGCCCGACGATTCGCGCAATCAATGTTATCTTGGCAAAATGCTCAAGCGTTTCCATCTTCCCGTAAGCCGATTCCAGATCAGCGCCGTAGGCAACAGCGCCGTGATTGGCCAGCAGCAGCGCGTCGTGATGCGGAATGAAAGGCTTGAGCGAATCCGACAACTCGTTAGTCGAAGGAGTGCCATACGAAGTCAGCGGGATGCAACCGAGCGTCAGCACGACTTCGGAAAGTAAAGGCTTGTCGAGCGCGACGTTGGCGACGGCGAACCCTGTGCCGAATGGCGGGTGCGCGTGGACTATCGCGTGAACATCGGGCCGCAGCTGGTAAATCTCTTTGTGCATCGAGAATTCGGACGAGGGGTTGCGTTCTTCGCGTCTGAGCTTCTGCCCGTTTATGTCAACCAGCACGAGCATATCTTCGGTCATCCGCCCTTTGCACACCATCGTCGGCGTCGTCAGTATCGCGCCGTCCGGCAATCGCGCGCTGACGTTTCCATCCGACGCGGCGATGAATCCCATTTCGTAAATGCGGCGGCCTATCTCGACTATCTTCTGCCTGAGTTCGCGCTCTGTTTGCATGATTGATTCTACGGTTGTAATAAGTTACCCGATTAAGCTTCAAAGTGTCACTTGCAAGGCGCACGGCTGTCAAGCTGTCTTGCCATAGATTGACTCCTGAGCCTGCCACTACTTATAGTGAGATTCGTATGCAGAGACCTCCTGATCGAAAAAGTCCGCAATTTCTATTCACTCGCTCGACTAACGAATGGATCAATCAAGTCACGCAGAAACATAATCAGTTCACACAGCTTCAACTCTCCGCAGAAGAAAAAGCGCGAATCGACAGGTGGGTAGAAACTCAGTTCATCTATTCGACTCTCAAGCTTGAAAACATCGACGTATCGCGCGAGCAGGTAGCCCTGATAGTCTCAGACGACGCAGATGCGATCAAAGAGCATGCAGATCCGGCTTTCGCTCTGCTCAAGGCTATTCGGCAGATCGAAGCGCTGGTTAAAACGAGCGGGCGGGCTGCGCCCCTTACATCCGAGCTATTGATCGAACTGAACAATAAAGTTGGCGGGTCGGGATTTCGCACCGATCAAAGCCCTTCGTCAAAGCCTGTTGCGGTCGAACACCTGCCTTTGATTCTCGAAAACGCCTGTCAGTGGTACACCGCCGAGTCATTTGATGAACTCAATCCAATCGAGCAGGCTTCGATAGTCTTTTTGCGGCTTATCGAGATTCAGCCATTCGAGCGGGCAAACCTGCAAACATCGCTCGCAGCCGCAAGCCTGTTTACGCTTCGCAGAACACTTCCGCCTGTAATCATAACGCCCGATCTCAGGGCAACCTTTCAGAGCGCAATCGAAGAAAGCCGCAAGACTAATACTAAACCGATGGTCGAGTTGATGGCCGATGCTGTGCAGTCAACGCTTGGCGAGATGGTCGAAAAAGGTAAAAGTAAAAAGTAAAAAGTAAGGCAAAAGAAGTATGCAGAACACTGACACGGCTTACCTTTGCTTTATTTCTTTCTGACGGGCTGTTTCTTTATTTGAATCTTTGGTGATAATCGTCGCACACGCAAATGGTTTGCGTCTGTGCGAACCGTTTCATATTCGATTGAAACGGGCTTATTGTTTTCGTCGAGTTCCTGAATCGTGAAACCTCTGTGATCGGGTTTGACCAGCACGGGCAACATACCTCGCAATCCGTCTTCGATATACGGCCCCGTATATCGACCGCTTTCAGGAGAGTACATCAACACCCACAACCTCGTGAAATCTATCGGCCCTTCCGTGCTGAGGCTTTTCATCATGCCGATATAATTGTTTCTCAACTCCCCTTTTTTGTCTTTCGTCTGATCGAACACGACCCAGCCCGTAAACCTCCGGCCTTCGCCTTCCAGATGAAGTATCTCGTCCGGCACATCAAGCTGAACCTGCTGCGCGCCTATCCATCCGGCGCGCAGGACTTCGGATTCCGGCAGGCGGATTTGATACCACAGAACTGTGCGCGCTTCCGGCTCTTCGGTGGTTTCGTCCGCGTCGTCTGCGTCCTGCTGCTTTTCGGGCTTGAAGATCGTGCGCGTCTTGGCGACAATTTCGACCAGCGTCCCGCGACTTAAATGTGTAACGACATCGCCGCCTGCTTCGACCCTCAGACGCGTTTGCACCTTCAACCGTCCGATTCCCTGCGAAGGCGTCGATTTCGATTTTTCAAACAGGTCCTGTAATTTATCGGCGACAGATTTATTTATGACGTATCGCGCCTCTATCCAGCCTTCGACCGAATCTTTTGTCTTCGTTCTGACCTTGTACCATTCGGCGGTGCGGGTGGGAGTCTTTATCTGCGCCTGATCCAGTATCTCCAGTCTGTCTCCGCGCTTCACTTCGGCCAGATCAAGAGCGACCATAGCCGTAGAAGAACGAATCTTTTCTTTGGGCGCGATGACAATGCCTTCGTCGATCTTCGAGTCGCCTGAGATCATTCCGCATCCGGCCACAACGAGCGTTGACAGCAGGAGCGCAAAACCAGGAATAAGTTTTTTATTCATCAGTACAGTTGCGATTCGCATTTGATTTAAGCGGGGTCACTAAGAACCTAGCCGAGCCATTAATCTGATGTCAAGCGAGCGCGTGAGGATGGATGACGAGAATCGAGTCGATGAAGTCGATCAGGGCAGGGGTTGAGCCTGCCCTGATTGGAAAGGATTTGAATTAAAATCCTGAATTGGCGTTTTGTGTGCTTGTTGCGGGTGGCTTTCTGGCACGCCTTCGTTTCGGTTTCGGAGCCATCATCTGCCCGCCTTCATCTGCCGCAGCGGCAGGCGCAGCCTCGGCCCCGCCGCCTGATACCCCGCCCAACTCCTGTATCAGCGAGCGCACTTTCGATGCGTCCTTCATTCGCCATGCGTTTGAAAGCTCGAATATTTTCTTGCGCTGCCCTTCGTCGCTTACGGCGCACTTGGATTGCGGATCGTTCCACATCAGCCCGTTATTGATTATCTCTGACGGATGGCCTTCATAATCGATCAGCGGATCGGCAGCCGCCATCTTCGCCAGATGATTCAGGCAATTTTCGACGCCCATCGGCACTCCGGCCATCATCTTCTTACCGGGTTTGCGCACGCGTTTCTTTCTGGGTTTGGCCGCGGCAGCCATATTTGCGTTCTCCTGGTTTGCAGATGTAATTGCGGAGACTTCAAACACCAGCGCGACAGCTACAACTACGGCCAGTCCCAATGTGACAAGTTTAACTTTCATAATGCAACCTCCGTCGAGTTATTTGGTCGCGCAGTTGAGCGGCGACCCCGGATTAGTGAAAGGCGATCTTCTCGTCTTCCCGTAACAGTCCACGTGGGATTCATTATAGCAGCAGTACCTTCAATGATGAAAAGGCAGTCCGAATGAACTATGAATGAAAATCGGTTCATCTTCATTGTCAACGGCTCATCGTTTCCTGAGTCGCTCTATCGCCTGACGGAAGCTCGCGCGCATCTGTTCGAGTTGCGCTGCCAGTCGGCTGACTTCGTCGCGCGCAATAAAACTCGGAACCCATTTCGACATCATCGGGTCGCGGTCTTTGGCAGGCGTGCTCAGTTCGCCCACGCTCCAACGACTCGCAGCCTGTGAAAGGTCGTCGAGCCTTATCGCGAGAGCGCGGCCATAAAAGAAGCCTCCAAGCCCCGCGAGCGCAGCCATTATCAGAGCAATCACAATAAGGGTCGCGCGCACGGCTCCCTTTTGTCCGTCGAGGTCTGCCGCAGAGCGGCCCATGCCTATGGCTCCAATTTCCGTATTGTCGAGCGACTTTATCGGTTGCCAGGCGATTGTATAGCTGCGCTCTCCCTGCTCGATTATATCTTCGCCCGGAGACGAATTGCGCGTCAGTCCTACGAGCGGCGAATCCACGCCACTCGTCCCCGCAGGGATGCTCGAAGCAACAACGGCAGCGCCAAGAGCGATAAGCGCTCCCGCATCTTCGTCCGTATTGCGATAGAGCGTCTGCCTCATCTCTGCGACGAGCGAATTCTGAATCGAGCTTGCGCCCGGTCGCGATTTTGAATCGTTGTTGAGCATCTGGCCTATCAACACGACCCGGATAAAGCGACCACCGTTCATAATCGGCGCAGCAGCTTCTATCATCATAGCTTCATCAACCGTCGAGCCGCCCGCAAGCTGCACCTGCGCCCTGCGATCCAGCCCTAACTGAGCGAGCCGCTCTCCGCGCTCGACTACGGCTGAGGCAATGGGCTGGTATCCGCCCGCGATCACTTTTTCAGCAACGGGGTTTTTGTCTTCAGCGCCGAGCAATGTTTCTCCGGGCGCGGGTCGGTCGTTATGGCGCGCGATGACGTGGCCCTGCGCATCTGCAACGATGACGAAATCCAATCCGTAATCGTTCTGCGCGCGAGGAAGAATATCCTGAAGCCGCGCCAAGTCGTCGCCCGTTTGTTCAGTGCCGACAAGCGCGCGATTGAATATGTCATCGGCCAGTTTTTGCGCAGCGCCGCGCAATTCCACCAGTCGTTTATCGAAAAGCCCTGCGGCAGCGCGCGCGTCGCCTTGAAGCTTTTCAATTGCCTGACGGCGCGAGGAAGAGGAGATCTGTGGCAGCACTATCAATGAGGCAATAATAAGTGGAATAAGCGCGGCGGCGGCGCAAACGGCTCCAAGCTTCTCGCTCAATCGCATATCAGAGGCCAGAGGTCAGAGATTAGAGGGCAGTAAGCAATAGAGTGATTTGCCAGAGAATTCGCTGTTATCGACCTCTAGCCTCTAAGCTCTGACCTCTACTTAATATCTTTCACACAACGGAAGCCCGTCTTCGGGTAGGGCAGGCTCGCATCAATCAGGCCGCGATAGGAGGCATCGTGTTCGCGGCTGCCGTCAAAGGCCCCTCCGCGAATGATGCGATAAGTCTTACCAGGCTCAAGCTTGATCTTTGTGTTCGGGCCTACCTGAATCTCGTCGATGCTTTTAGTGTTGCCCGGATACAAGCCGAGATCATCCGCCGTATACTCCCAGACGTTGCCTATCAAATCCATAACGCCTGCCGCGCTCGCGCCATCCGGGTACTGGCCCACAGGCTTTATTTCAGCAGGGTAATCAGTGTCACCTGACTTTCCGGCAGACTTTACGCCGATGTTAGCGATCCCTGTGCGCCAGTCGTCTCCCCACGGATACCGCCGTCCATCCTTGCCGCGCGCGGCAGATTCCCATTCTGCTTCGGTCGGAAGACGCTTCCCTGCCCACTTCGCGTAATCAGTAGCGTCTGCCCAGGTCACACCCGTAACCGGATAGCTGGCCAGATCAGCGTTGTAGGCTCCGCCTTTCCAGTTCACAGGAGGCTTGTGAGATGTCTGGTCAACGAACTTCTTATAATCGGCGTTGGTCACTTCTGTGCGGTCAATATAGAACGCAGGCAGTTCGACAGTGTGCTGAGGTCTTTCGAGTTCGCTTCCTTTATCTCGCCCAATCGTATAAACGCCAGCCGGAATCGTTATCATGCCATCGGGCACTACCGGACCTGACGGCTTTTCCGCAGGCGCAGAAGGCTGAGATGGCTCCGCGGGTTTCGGCGGCGCTTCTGCAACAGGCGGCTGAGGGGTTTGCGTCCGCTTTCCGCCCCACAGAAACCACCAGATGGCGAGCCCCGAAACAGCCAGCACAATGATGACGGCTATGGCTGTGATGAGGGTCGCGTTGCTTTTCTTTTCCTCGACAACGGGCTCGACTACTGCGGCTTGCGTATCTGTTTGAGCAACCGCGAGATTTCTTTCAGTCCGCCTAACGGATTCGACAACCGGTTTATTGAAAGGCTCAGACCAGTTCTCCAGTCTTTGTGAATCGACGGGGCCTTTGGGATGTGGATTAACAGGAGTCGGGGTTGCGGCGAACTGTTCAGTCCTTATCTGCTCGCGCAAAGCGGCTTCATCGACAAAGATGATGGTAGACGACTGATCATTATTCTGTATTGCGGGAGGCGAGCCTGCGCCTGAGCCGAAAGCGATTGTGCCTGCATCATTCGACTGCGGCTCCAGATCGGCTCCTGATATGAACTGAACTGTGGATTGATTGGTCGCCTCTTCCTGATGAGACGAAAAACCGGCAGTGTCGATAAGGGTCACAGGTGCAGAAGGCTTTGGCGATGAATTGCCGGAAGCAGCTTTCGGCTTTGCGTCTTCGGGTTCATCGGAATCAACCGGCCCTGTGGTTTTGTTCGACTGCAAATGCGAAGTTGGAAGCGGCTGCTCGAACTTCGATCCTGCAACTCCCGGCAACACGTTCGTCTCTCCGCCTCTTGATCTCGGCACGCCGGAAATCTGCTCCTGTTTGTCAGGGCGTTTCGATTCAGCCTGGGTGAGAGTTAAAGTATGCGCGCCTGATTCGATTTCGTCATCGCCGTAATGCGAGACTCGCTCCGCAGTATCTACAATTCGGCTCTCGTCAGGTGGGTCGGGCCGGTGTCCCAGCAGGTGGTCCTGCAAATCAGGCAGCGTGCTCGATTCCTTCGGGCTGATCATAACAGTTTCGCCCTGATCATCGGCAATGCTCGATGCCGTTTCGATCAACAGAGCGCCGCAGACACGACACGCTGTAGAGCCTACGGGGCTGTAGCTTTGACAAAGCCCGCAAAGCAGGGCCGACGAGCCGAACGGCGTCTGTTTTTCATAAAGAGCAGCGCCGCACCCTTTGCAGTAAACCGAACCCGTGTCAACTTTCTCGCCGCACGTCGAGCATTTCGCTATGAGCGAAGTGCTTGGGGTTTCAGGCGCGACCGCGCGCGGCGGCTCGCTTGTTTCGTGCGCGTGTTCGCCTGTCAGTCGCACGCCGCACGCTTTGCAGAAGACCCACGAAGGTTTGACGGTCGCCTGACAGGTCGGGCATGCGGTCAATTCGCTCGTCACACGCTTTCGCTCGACAAGCGTCTGGCCGCACCATTTGCAATAACGCAGCCCTTCGGAAAAATCTATATTACATCTATCGCAGTACATCATTGAAGTAGGGGTCAGGGGCCGGAAAAAAGGATGAAAGGTGAGGGATAAAGGATGAATTCAGGAATAAAGCCGTTTTCGATTCATCCTTAACCCTTCACCCCTCATCCCTTTATTCTGCCCCTGACATCTATACTAATATCACATTTCGCGTTCGACAATGAAGCGAGGTATGCTCAAAAGGGCTTGACGATATGGCGAATTGGGAAAGATAGACAGCGATTCAATTGCTTCATCGGCGTATCGCAGCGCTTCGGCGCGGGCGCGGTCGAGCGTGCCGTGTTCGTGAATAAGGCTAAGCACGTCTTCGCGGCGAACAGATTCAAAGCCGCCCTCGCGCATGACGGTTTCGAGCATCTCGCGGTGATCGGGGCTGCCCGCCTGCATCAGATAGATCAAAGGGAGCGTCAGCTTGCCTTCGCGCAGATCGTTTGCGACAGGCTTGCCGAGTTTCGCCTCGGTCGAAACGAAATCGAGCACATCATCGGTCAACTGAAAAGCGATGCCCACGGATTGGCCGTAGTGTGCGAGCGCGCGCCGCTCTTCGAGGCCAGCGCCTGCGACGATGCCGCCGACTTCTGCGCACACGCTGAACATCTGTGCCGTCTTGCGTCGAACGATGTCGAGGTGCTCGGCTTCGGTGATCTGGCTGTTTCCGATCAGCGAGAGCTGGATGATTTCGCCTTCGACCATCATCCGTGTCATCCGCGTCATGGAATCGAGTATGTCGAAATTGCGCTCGCGCAGCGAAAGGTCGAAGGCCGTCATATATAGCCAGTCGCCGATCAACACGGTCTTGTTGTTGCCCCAGCGAGCGTTGGCCGACGGGCGGCCCCGCCGCATGCACGCGTCGTCAATTATGTCATCGTGAACGAGCGTTGCCGTATGAAGCATCTCCATCACGGCTGCCATGCGAATGGCCGATTGATTGACTTCCTCGCCCAGCAGCCGGGTTGCAAGCAACAGAAGCGCGGGTCGCACACGCTTGCCGCCGCCTTCGTGCAGATAGCGCCCTATGGAGGCAACGACCGAGGGCGCGCCGTTGATCTGGCGGTCGAACTCCGCTTCGACCAGCGCGAGGTCCGGGCGGGCCAGCGCGAATATCTCTTCGGGCGACATCTGCGCTTCTTCCATCTCCAGCGCATCCATGCGTACAGGGGTGTGCATTATTTGAAAAGCTCCGGTTTCACTCTGATCGCTCCCAGCCTGGCGATTGCCTTTCCACGCTCAAGCGACGGCAATCATAGCAAAACAAGACAAAAGGCAAAAGGCAAGAGGGTAGATGATAGAAAATCGGATCTCAACCTTTTGCCTTTTGCCTTCATTTCACATCTTCTTTATTGTTATAGCTATTCATCAGATCGAGCGCAACTTGAACAAGGTGTCGGCCTCTGACGTATGCAAAAGTGCTTTTGTGCTCAGGCAGTGAAAAGGAATCTCAGGGGGTCGTTTATTCTGCATATTAAATTTTCGGTTCTTGTTTGTTGTGATAGACTGAAAGCGAAATCTAATATGCCTCGCCCCATTGAGCGAAGTCGTAAGCTGCTTAAGCCTTCCGGCAGCAGAACGGTTTGAAGGTGGTGAGACTGGAGGGGAAATGTGGAATAGACTTAAACGGCTGTTCCGTTCCGTTTTCGGCGGAATGATCGAACGCGCTGAGGACCCGGAGTTGATTCTCAAACAGGTCATTCGCGACATGAACGACAAGGTCCCGCAGATGCGCGAGAACGTCGTACAGGTGATGGCGACCGAGAAGAAGCTCTCGAAAGAAGTCGAAATCCTCGAACGTGAAATAGTAGAGCAGGACTATAAGGTCAAAGCAGCGATCAAACAGGGGCGCGATGATGTCGCCCGGCTCTATATCACTTCGATGCAGGAGAAGCAGACGGCTCTTGATCGCGCCAAATCACAGCTTGAAACGTCTCGCACCGCAAGCGTGCAGGCAAAGAAATTTCTGGATAATTACATCCTCCAGATGAAGAAGCGCACTGCCGAGGCCCAGCAACTGGTCAATGAAGCGCGGGCGGCCAAGATGCAGGAGCAGCTTTCGCAGGCCATGGCCTCGTTTCAACTCGGCGATGATTCAGGCACGTTTGACGAGATGCGCGAGCGCATCCAACGGCGCTCTGCCGCAGCCGAAGCGCGCATGGATCTGGCAACGGGCGGAGTAGAGTCGCAGATTCAGGACATCGAGCGCGAGTCGCTGAATTTGCAGGTCGAAGACGCATTGTCTGCTTACAAACAGCAGATGGGGGTCGGAAACGCTTCTTCTGTTCCTGCGCCGCCCTCAGTCGAAAGAGACGCGGAAAAATCTCTCGGCCCATCCGACCGGGCCAAGGCGCGTGAATAAATTTATTCATCACTGAAACCGTTATGCCTGAAAATGTCAGCTACGCTAAAGAGGCTATCAAAGAGCCGATCAATATCTGGGGGCTGGTCATCATCATCGCACTGGCAGTTTTCGCTTTGACCAATCCGAGCTTTCTCAGTACCTTCCTCGCGTACTGGATTCTTGGCGGCGGCGTGGCGGCTGAGGCGTTCTACCTGATGACCGTGCCCAATCTGCCTTCTTATCGCAGGATAGTTAACCGCCGCGCCAGACAGCGAGAGCTTGCCGACCGCAGTCGCCGCCGCGATCAGCTTATCAAGACGTTCGATCCGCGCGAGCGAGAGGCCGTCGAGTACCTGCGATGGATGAAGAATCAGATTTATCAGAACTATCAGAAATTCACGAAGCTTGAGGAAGTGCCGGACCAGATTCAGACCCTCGACCTGCTCTGGGAACGCTATGTGGATTTTCTCGATACCTACAGGCGGCGCAAAAACCACATGCGCTCGATCAATCGCACGACCATACAGAATCAGATTCAACAGGTCGAGCGAGCGATGGCAGCGGCACCCGATGACGATACGCGGCGGCTGTATCAGACCAATATGGAATTCCTTCAGAAGCGGCTTCAGACTTACAACGATATCGAGCGTTCGATGAAACGAGTCGAAGCACAGCTTCAATCCATCGAAAGCTTCTTCGGCCTGGTTAACGATCAGGTAATTACGATGCCGACTCCTGAAAATATCTCATCGCTCGATTTCGACTCGCTGCTTTCGTCAATCGAGTTGACCAGAGAGATACTCGACGAAACGGCCCCCGTATTGAGCCAGTTGGATGCTGCCGAGCGATCTTCATCACAACCTAACCGGCCACCAATGGCGCAAAGACAATAATTCAAAGGTCGGAGGTCGGAGGTTAGAGGTTAGAAACAACTGAACCTCATTTGACCTCCGATCTCTGATCTTTACTCTGCTGATTTCTATGAGTTCACGAACAAGACTTCTGCTAGACGAAATAGACCAGTTGCCCGCGTGGGCCGCGCGTATGGCGCGCAAGTATTATGCGGGCGAAGCAAGCCACTTTCTTTTCTATAACAACATCTATGACCTTGTTCGATCAGGCGGCGAATACATCAGCCTGCTCAATTATCTACAGCGCGAGCTTGTCGGCACTAAACACCTTTTGACCTACAATCGCAGCGAAGGCATCAAGTTCGGTTCGCAGGAAGCCGAGCGCGCCTTTATGGCGCAGCTTCGCATCTCGGACCCATTGATGCGAGGCGACGCATTGAAACAGCTTCCGAAAGACCCCGCGCGCGCGCTCCCGCTCATCGAACATTTTCTGCTCTACGGCGAACAGGTCGCCGTAATAATCAACTTCCTCGACACGATCATACCCGCAGGCGATGTAAGCTATATGTCAGGCGACGACCGCACGAACCTCGTGGCGTTTCAGCGATGGATTACAAGCTCGCGTCTGCTTAAGAAAGACAACCTCGTTGTCTTAGTCGCCGAGAGCGTCTCGGAAGTCCACCCGCGCATACGGAATAATTCGCGGCTCGCCGCCATCGAAGTTCCCTACCCTGACGACCGCGAGCGTCTGGAGTTCATTCTTTACACGCGCGGGCAGATGCCTCAACTGAATATTGAGGTCACAGACGAACAGCTTTCACTGATGACATCGGGGCTGAATCGCGTTCACCTGAATTCGTTGATGCGCAGCGCTGCGACGGACGCGGACGGGCTGACGCTGGATAAGATTCGCCGCAAGAAAAAAGAGCTGATCGAAGCCGAAACCGTCGGGCTGGTCGAGTTTGTGCAGCCGCAGTACGGGCTTGACTCGGTCGGAGGGATGGCGAAGGCGAAAGAGTATCTGCGCTCGATTTCAGAAGCCGTGCGCGCTGGCAACACAGAAGAAGCGCCTATGGGCATTCTGATCTCAGGGCCTGTGGGCACGGGCAAGACGTTTCTTGCGATGTGCTTTGCGCACGATTGCGGAATGAACGTTGTGGCGTTCAAGAATTTCCGCGAGCGATGGGTAGGTTCGAGCGAAGCGAATCTGGAAAAGATTCTGAACCTGCTACAGACGCTTGCACCGATAGTCGTGCTTGTCGATGAAGCCGACGCCACGCTCGGCTCGCGCGAGGGCGGAGGAGATTCGGGCGTTGACGCGCGCATATTTTCCAAGCTGGCGGCGGCGATGGGCGATACAAAAAATCGCGGACGTATACTGTGGATACTGATGACGAGCAGGCCCGATCTGCTCCCCATCGACTTGAAGCGGCAGGGCCGCGCCGAAGAACACATATCGCTCTTTTATCCCGATTCCGAAGCAGATCGGCTGGCAGTCGTCGAAGCGATGATCGGCAAAAACAAGATCGCGCACGAGGTCGAAGACTGGTCGCCCGTGACGAAGAACAAGCTGACGCTTTCAGGCGCAGACATCGAATCGATGTTGATTCGCGCTCGCCGCGTCGCGCGGCTGGCAGGCCGCCCGTCTGTCGCCCAGGCAGACATCGAGCAGGTGGCGAACGAATTCAGCCCCGCGCGCGACGAGATGGCCGTCGAGTATCAAATGCTTGTCGCGGCGCGCGAAGCGACCTCGCGCGAAATGATCCCTGAGCAGTACAGGCATATGTCGCCCACGGAACTGAGCCAGCGCATCGAAGCACTGCGCGGGTTCATAAGGTAGAGGCAGTATGAGTGACATAAACGACGAAACCCTGATCGAAGAATTGGCCAACAGCATAACGCACGGCATAGGGCTGGCGCTCAGTCTGGTAGGTTTTTCGGTCCTGCTGACGCTTTCGATATTGCGCGGCGGCGCGTGGCATATTGTCGGGTGCAGCGTGTTCGGACTGACGCTCATTTTCGCTTACGCGGCATCTACTCTGTATCACAGTTTTCGCAAGCCGCATTTGAAACGCGCGCTCAAGATTCTGGATCACTCTGCGATTTATCTGCTGATCGCGGGAACCTACACGCCGTTCACGCTGGTCAATCTTCGAGGCTTCTGGGGATGGACGCTGTTCGGGCTGGTCTGGACGCTATCCATCGCTGGAATCGTATTCAAGTATTTTCACGTTGACAGGTTCAAGATAATCTCGACTTTGATTTACGTGCTGATGGGATGGATCGTTGTGATCGCCATCAAACCTCTGTTTGCTGCTGTGCCTCTGGCGGGAATAGTCTGGCTGGTCGCAGGTGGGCTGTTTTACACGGTCGGCGTAGTCTTCTTTGCGTGGAGCAGGATTCCTTACAATCACGCCGTCTGGCACGTGTTCGTACTTGCGGGCAGCATATGCCATTACTTCGCCGTGTTGTTTTACGTTCTGCCCGCGACTGCGTCATAGATTCCAAATGCTGACGCTTTCAATCCTGCCTGAAGAGTTTGCCATCTGCCGACTGGATGCCGATTCGCCCGTTCCGAGTTGGGCGTTTGCGGGCAATCTTTCATCCGTCACACGCACGGCGGATGAGATGTCGATTGTGTGCGAGCAAAAGCACGCGCCCGAAGAAACCAGGTGCG
This sequence comes from Blastocatellia bacterium, assembly GCA_963804815.1. Lineage (GTDB taxonomy): Bacteria > Acidobacteriota > Blastocatellia > UBA7656 > UBA7656 > DATEKX01. Next base: position 2,613,922 of record CAWDRU010000002.1, read on the forward strand.
ATAGAGACTGGCTCTGCCTGAAGGTTCATGGCCCGCTCGATTTTTCGCTGACAGGCGTGATGGCATCGCTCGCTGTGCCGCTGGCCGAGGCCGAAATCAGCCTGTTCGCTCTCTCGACATTCGACACTGACTACCTGATGGTGAAAGAGAGCAATCTCGAAAAAGCCATTCGCGCTTTAACAGATGCCGGACACGAAATTCACAGATAATCTCGGCAACTCACCTGCGAGGCAAAAAAAATGAAGAGCCTGTTCAATAACGAGGATCGTTCACATCTCTCCGAGCGACTTGATGGTTTATCAGAAGAGAGCACGCCTCAGTGGGGCAAGATGAACTGTGTGCAGATGCTCGCCCACGTTGCCGATGGCCTTCGGATGGCGCTCGGAGAACTGCCCGTCGAGTCAAAGGGCGGGCCGTTGCGCATCAGACCTCTTCGCTATGCCATCATCTACTGGCTCCCGTTTCCGAAAGGCGCGCCGACCGCGCCCGAACTGCTGGCGCGGAGCGCCGAAGATTGCACGTGCGAAGTGATAGACATCAAGAGTCTGCTGGAGCGATTCGCGGCGCGCGATGAAATTCAGGAGTGGCCTGAGCACCCGGCATTTGGTCAGTTGAGCAGAAAAGACTGGGGCGTCCTGAGCTATAAACACATAGATCATCACCTGCGCCAGTTTGGCGTTTAAAAGCCAGCCTCAAACAATCTTCTCCGGGATCTTCAGTTGGATTTGCTCGTAATGAGTCTGACACAGCCAGAGATATAAGCATCTTCGCCTTCCCGGCTTTCGACACAAATTGTTCTATTGTGAAAGCAAGAAATTCAGAGCGCGCCATTCATGCATTAACAGACGGCGGACACGAAATTCTCAAGTAGCCCATGCGTGTGTATCCGAGGTGACAATAAAATTTATGAAGTCTATAACCTCAACAGTCTGCGGGCTGATGCTCTTTCTCGCATTGAACGCAACTCCAGTCCGTTCCTGTGATTGCGCTATCGAAACGAACCGTAAGGCTTTCACTAAAGCCAGCGACGTTTTTGTGGGGAAGGTTCTCGAAATTAAGGATAATGAGAATTATGATCCTAATAAAAGCATATTGGCTTTTAAGATCCGGCTCAAAGTTGTAAAGAGGTGGAAAGGGGCCAAAAAGGCCGAAATAACGATTTTTTCAACAAACGGGCCTTTCGGCACCTGTGGAGGATTTACGTTTCAAAAAGACGAGGAGTATCTGATCTACGCTCAGGGAAAGAATAAAGAAGTTACCACATTCTGTTCAAACAACCGACCGGCTGATGATAAGTATGCGCAGGAGGCCATAAGAGAGCTTGAAAACTCACGGGTCCACTTCAAGGCGCGCGTCTGGCCCTTTTGACTTACGATAATACGAAGCGCGCCTTACCCGATGTCGCTACTTTGCAGGTGCTGCGTATTCGGCCAGATAGCGCATCAGTCAGCTTTATAACAACTCTTTCGCGCGACGTTGTAGCTCGTAAAGCTTTGTGAGCGCTTCGACCGGGCTCAGTTCATTAATATCGAGATCAAGCAATCTTTCAAGCAGGAATCTATGCGCTTCTGTGAGCGGTTCCTGCTTTTGCTTATTGCCCTTCACCGCTGCGCCGTTCGAGTTCTCATATTCATTCAATAATTCATTGGCTCGGCGCAAAACAGGTTTTGGCAGTCCGGCAATCTGCGCGACGTAAATGCCGAAACTCTTCTCTGCGCGGCCCGCCTCGACCTTGTGAAGATATTGCACCTTGCCATTGCGTTCGTGCACAGCGAGGTGAAAATTGTGCACGCGCGGCAGGTAATTTGGAGCATCCGTCAATTCGTGATAATGAGTCGCAAAGAGCGTCTTGGCATTGATGCGCGGCTGATTGTGCAGGTATTCGATCACTGACCGAGCAATCGAAAGCCCGTCGGCGGTCGAGGTGCCCCGCCCTATCTCGTCGAGCAAAACAAGGCTGCGCGGCGTCGCGTGATGCAGTATGTGCGCAGTCTCGATCATCTCGATCATAAAACTCGAATGGCCGCGCAGGGTGTAATCGTTCAGCCCGATCCGCGTAAAGATACGATCAACAATTGCCACGCGCGCCGATTCGGCAGGAACGAAACTGCCTATCTGCGCAAGCAGACACACGAGCGCGACCTGTCGCAGATAAACCGATTTGCCAGCCATGTTCGGCGCGGTCAACAACATGATCTGCGTGCCGCTGTTTGAAAGATAGATGTCGTTAGGAACAAACTTGCGGCGGTCCAGCATCTGCTCGATCATCGGATGCCGACCCTGCCTTATAACAATTGCGTCGTCTTCTGTCAGTTCAGGCCGTGTGTAGCCGAAGCGCGCGGCGAGTTCAGCGAGAGCAGAGTAAAGATCGATTCGTCCAAGCGCCGAGCCAACGCGGCTGATTCTTTCGTGATGGCGGCTGATCTCGTCCAGAGCCTGCCGGTAAAGACTGGTTTCAAGCTCAAGTATCCGCTCGCGGGCGTTAGCGATTAAGGATTCGTGCTCTTTTAGCTCAAGCGTGAAGTATCGCTCAGCGTTCGTCAGCGTCTGCTTACGGACGTAATCATTTGGCACAAGGCGCAGGTTCGGTTTAGAGACTTCGATGTAATAGCCGAACACTTTGTTATAACCGACCTTCAACGAGCGAATGCCCGTGCGTGCGCGCTCGCGCTTCTCGAAGTCTGCCATAAAGGTGCGGCCTCCTCCGAGTATCGCTCTCAGGTCATCAAGTTCATGCGAGAATCCCGGGCGAATGATTCCGCCGCGCTCGAAATCCGACGGCGGGCGATCAGAGATTGCGCGTTCGATGAACGCGATCAGATCATCGCAGCTTTCAAGTTGATCGTAGAAATCTTTCGGCCCTCGCTCTTTTTCAAACAGTGCGCGAAGTTGTGAGACATGCTTCAGGCTGTGCGCAAGCGACAGCGTTTCATAGGGGACGGCGAGGCGGCGGCGAATGCGGCCAAGCAGTCGCTCGACATCGAGCACATTTTCGAGCAACACTCGCACGCTATCGCGCGCCTCTGCGTGCTTGTGAAACCACTCGACCGAATCCTGACGCGCGCGCAATTCCGTCAATTCGAGCAACGGATGGCGCAGCCATCGCCTGAGCAGTCTTCCGCCCATCGGAGTCGCCGTCAAATCGATAGTCGCAACCAGCGACCCTGTCGGCGCGCCGCCCGTGAAATCCCATCCCTGAAAAATTTCGAGGTTGCGAATCGTCTGCGAATCAAGCTGCATAAAACTGGTCGCGCGGTAGCTTTGCAGATGTGTGAGGTTGGCAAGCGCGTCCGGCTGCGTGTCGCGCAGGTAAGCGATGAGCGCGCCCGCGGCTCTGACTGCAAGCGGCAGATTTTCTGCGCCGTATGCATCGAGCGATGCGACTTCAAAATGATCGAGCAATGCGCGACGCGCTTCACTCAATTGCGTCTGTGCTTCGTCGAGCAGGGTGATCGCGCGCACCTCGACGTTTGATAATTCAAGATCGCGCCCAACCAGCAACTCTGCGGGCGCGATTCGCTCAAGCTCCGATAGCGCGTTCGGGCGGTCGAGTTCGGTCATTCGGAACTCGCCGGTTGAAACATCTGTATAGGCAAGCCCCGCCGAACGGTCATCCATAACGAAGCTCGCCAGATAATTATTCGCTCGCCGTTCAAGCAATCCCGGCTCGATCACTGTGCCGGGCGTGATGATGCGAACGACTTCGCGTTCGACAAGCCCTTTGCCCGGCGGCGTTACCTGATCGCATACGGCGACTTTGTAGCCGCGATTGATCAGCTTGGCAAGATGGCTTTCAAGCGAGCGGACGGGCACGCCTGCAAGCGGGTGCGCGTTTCCTTTGCCAAACCATTTTCGCGTGAGCACGATGCCAAGCTCGCGCGCGATGGTTTGCGCGTCTTCGTCAAAGGTTTCGTAGAAATCGCCGATCTGAAAAAGCAGTATCATGCCCGGATAGCGGCGTTTGATATCAAGGTATTGCTGGCGAAGCGGCGTGGACATATTTGACGGTTCCGGCTCCTACATTTTTTGCGGTCAGGTTTTTTTGTAGCCGCGCGAAATCAGAAACCACAACGCGCTCAACAGGAAAAACAAGACTAACCACATAATCAAACGATTCACAATCATAGTTCCGACATCAGGGTAAAACAGCCCGCCTCCGGCTTCCCTTGCGCCTTGAAACTTTTGAAGCCAGCTGGTTCCCACCTCAGCCATCAAAGCGATGAGGGAGAAAGCCAGAAAATTCCCTTTCACATCAGCCTCCTTCGTGAAGCTCAATCGCGAGCGACTATCTTTTCAAGCAACTCTCTTTGCGATATGAGCGTTTCGTACAATCGTTCCAGTTCGCCTATGCCGATCACGGTTATCGCATCCCAGATTTCGTGAAACGAGCCGGTCAGACGACGGCCAGCGAATCGCGCTGAGCGTTCGTCTGCTACGACCAGAAACGGACGCGAGCGCTGCGCATCGTAAGCATGTTTGAGCCGCGTAAGCGCGCTGTCTACGCTGCCCGCGACCTGAACTTCAAAGACGTGGCTGAGTCGCGGCGATGTCGGGCTGTCGCGCCAGATCACATCGTAATACTCGAATTCGGTTTCGGCGTGGCGGCCAAGCATTCGGCCTATTTCGACCAGCATAGATTGCGCGTCTTTGTGCGATACACGGTCAGTCGTTTCAACAGGCGCAGGGCGCATGGCTTCAGCTTCAACGCGGCGGCGTCCCTTTGGAGTGATCGTCCAACGCGCGCGTTCGCGTCGAAGCTCGCCCTGATCTTCCAGTTGACGGCCCGCGCGCTGAACTACTCTATGCCACGCCTGCGTTCGCAGGTCCAAATCATCTGATGTGAGTTGAGGGAAATAGCGCGTCAGGCGTTCGTAGAGGTAGCGCAGCCCATCGCTGCCGCCTGTGGCTTCGAGTTCTTGCAGTATAGGGAGTTCGACCCGTGCAGATTCAGGAAAGGCCATCGCTTTTGTCGTGGAAAATCAATATTCGTTCGTGTGAATTGTAGATTACGCGCGCAAGGCTTGGCAAATGACTAACGTTTAATAAGAGTAGGGGCAGGGCTTGTCCCTGCCCGAATCGCCGAAAGGCGATGACTGTCATGGTGCTGCGCGCCATCTACAAATATATTAACTTATTCCCAGCTTCCCTTTTTGCCACTTTCGATGAGCGCTTCGATCACTTTCATATTCGCGACCGAATCTTCAATCGGAGTTGGAACGGCAGTGTCGTCAAGTATCGCCTGCGAAAACAGCTCGCCTTGAATCGTGTACTGGTCGCAAATTTCCAAAACAATCTCTTCGACCGTATCGCCCGACTGATGCCACAATCGACACGGGCGGTCAGGCGGCGCGTTGAAAGGAATCTCGATTTCGACGCGCCCTTCTGTGCCAAAGATGTTGACGCGCTGATAGGGGACAAGCTGGGTCGAACAGGTGAAGGTCGATGTCCCTGTGCCGAAATCCATAACCCCGGAAACGATTCGGTCAATCCCGAATTCCGGGTCGTATTCGACAAGGCCGAAGACTCTTACAGGCTCGGCTTCAAAGATGAACCGCGACAGCGAAATCGAATAACAGCCGATGTCCATCAAAGAGCCGCCGCCGATTCCAGCCTTGTTGCGTATGTTTTCAGGGTCTCTGTTGTAATAAGAGAAAAAAGACTGAATCGTGCGCAACTCGCCCAACCGGCCTTCGTCAACCAATCGCTTTGCGCGTTGCCATTGCGGGTGGTGGCGATACATAAACGCCTCCATCACCTTCAGACGCGGATGCTTTTTTGCCGCTTCCACTAATCGCTCGCCTTCCTGAGAGGTCAAAGCAATCGGCTTTTCACATAATACATGTTTGCCTGCTTCTATAGCTTTTAATGACCATTCGACATGCAGGTGGTTGGGCAGCGGGTTATAGACGGCATCAATTTCTGGGTCCGCCAACAATGCTTCATAAGAGCCGTAGGCTTTCGCTATGCCGAGTTTTTCGGCAGCCGCTCGCGCATTATCAGGGTTGCGCGAACTGATGGCGTCGATCTGACAATTCCGGCTCAATTGCATCGCGGGAATGACTTTTTCAACAGCGATCTTTGCCGTGCTCAACACGCCCCATCGTACTTTGTTCATTTGGATTTCACCCGTCGTTCAGGCAAACAGCTTTATAATCGGATCGCCGCCGAAGTTGGTCAACCGTTGTTCACGCCCGCCGTAGTAGTAGGTCAGTTTGCGGTGTTCAAGCCCCAGTGCGTGCAGAATAGTCGCGTGCAGGTCATAGATCGAATACGGCTCTTCGACAGCCTTGTAGCCGAATTCGTCCGTCGCGCCGACGACCTGTCCGCCTTTTATTCCGCCGCCCGCAAGCCACATAGTAAAACCGTGCGGGTTATGATCGCGCCCGATTGCGGACTGCGAAATCGGCATGCGCCCGAACTCGCCGCCCCAGATCACAAGCGTCGAATCGAGCAGGCCGCGCGATTTCAGGTCTTTCAACAAACCCGCGATGGGGCGGTCAGTTTCAGCGCAATGCAGACGATGGTTTTCATCCAGTCCGTAATGCGCGTCCCACGATTCCTGCTGATGCCCACCGCCGCTGTAAAGCTGGATGAAACGGACTCCGCGCTCGACCAGTCGCCGCGCCGTCAGGCATTGACGCCCGAAATAATCTGTCGTCTTGTCGCCGATGCCGTAAAGCTTCTTCGTCGCGTCCGACTCTTTTGTCAAATCTACGGCTTCGGGCGCGTGCGTCTGCATCTGGAAAGCGAGTTCGTAAGACGCGATGCGCGCATCAAGATCGGAATTGCCCGGATGAGCTTCTTTATGTTTGTGATTGAGCTTCTGAATGAAATCGACTTCGTCGCGCTGCAGGTGCGGGTCAACCCACCGGGGCGGATTGAGATCGACAATGGGCGTGCTGCCAGCACGAAACGACGTGCCCTGATAGGCCGCTGGCATAAAGCCTGAACTCCAGTTCGGCGCGCCGCCTATCGGGCCTCCGCGCCAGTCATACATCACGATATAGGCCGGAAGGTTTTCATTAAAACTGCCCAGCCCGTAAGTCACCCAGGAGCCAAGACTTGGACTGCCCGGTCTCATGGTGCCGCTGTTCATGGTAAAGATCGCGGGCGAATGATTATTGCTCGTCGTGTAGAGCGAGCGGATCACGCAAAGATCATCTATGCAGGAGCCTACGTGTGGAAAGAGTTCCGAGGCTTCGATGCCCGATTGCCCGAAAGCTTTGAATTTGTAAGGGCTTGCCATCAGATTGCCCGGATTGCCGAAAAAGACTTCGATCTTGCCTTTGCCGCTCATAGGCTTGCCGTGATGGCGGGTCAGTTCCGGCTTCGGGTCGAACAGATCAACATGGCTCGGCCCGCCATAGCAGAACAGAAATATCACGGATTTCGCTTTCGCTTCAAAATGCGGCTTTTTAGGAGCGAGCGGGTTGGACCCCTTATCGTCTTCGAGTCCGGCAGCCAGCAATCCATCGCGGTCGAGCAGATGCGAGAGCGCCAGCCCTGAAAAACCTGCTCCGGCGCGGAAGATCAATTCGCGTCTGGATATATTTTGTGACAATACGGGCAATTGTTTTTTTTCAGGCATTATCGAACTCCTTGCTCAATCTACATAAAGAAACTCGTTAAGGTTGATAAGCGCGTGGCAGAAATCTCTGAGCGCAGCCTGATCGGGCTTTTCGTTTTTGCGGTCGGCGTAACCCTCGGATTGCGATTTGATAAACCTTAAAGACCATTCGATCTCTTTTTGATCGGGAGGACGGCTCAAAGCGATTTGAAACGCGCGCGTGATCTGCGCGCCTGCATCGCTCCTTATGCCTGCTTCACGCCTGACGCGCTCGGCAAAATAGCCCGCCTGCTCCAACACGAATTCATTGTTCAGCAGAGCGAGCGCCTGAGGCGAAACGGTTGAAACGCTGCGCACAGGCGCAGAGACTGTCGTCACCGGGCAATCGAAGACTTCGATCAACGGGACAAGCACCGAACGCTTTACAAAGATGTAGACGCTGCGCCGCCACTCGTCTGCTCCTTCCTTCACATCGAGCGGCCAGCGCGGCCTTGAGCCTGATGAAATCACAGACGAATCGATGCGCGGATAGATTCCCGGCCCGCCCATTTTGGGGTTCAATTTTCCGCTTACGGCCAGAATGCCATCGCGCAGGATTTCTGCTTCGAGCCTGTGCGGGGCCATACGCCATAACAGGCGGTTTTCGATGTCTTGCGCCGCCGCGCGTTCATCGAATCGGCTCGACTGCCTGTAGGTATTTGAATTCAGGATCAAGCGATGCATCGATTTCCAGCTCCAGCCCCGCGCTTTGAACTCCGTGGCCAGCCAGTCGAGCAGTTCAGAATGGCTTGGGCGGTCGCCCGTCGCGCCAAAATCGCTCGGCGTGCGCACTATGCCCTGACCGAAATGATATTGCCAGATGCGGTTGACCGCCACGCGCGCAGTCAGCGGATTATCTGCGCTTGCGATCCAGTCGGCCAACTGCGCGCGGCCATTATGCGGATCAACATCCGCGCCGCCTGCCAGCACCACAGGGAAACCGGGATGAACCTCTTCGCCTTTCTGCTGGTAATCGCCGCGTTTGAGCAGATAGCTTTTCATCATCCAGCGTCTATCCGTGATGCCCATAACAGCGGGCAATTGCGGAGGGCGACTCCTGTTGATTTCGTTGATCTGCTCGATGATTGTGTTTCGCGCCTGCTTCTCTTCCGTAGAGAGCAGCGCGTCAATCTCTTCGGGTTGAATCTGAACATCTTTGGCAAAACGTTGGGCGAGTTGCGCGCGAAACTCCTCTACGCTTTGACCTTCGAGTGCGCCTGTCGATTGGGCAACCTTTAGATGGAACTCGACTTTTTCGGCGAGCAGTTTGTCGCGGTACGGTTTTTCAATCCCGGCAATCCGCAGGCGATAGGGTTTCAGTTGTTCGTCAACCGCTTTTCTTCTGGCTTTGAACGCCTCTTCTACACCGGCGCTGGCCAGCGTGAGATCTGTTTTCCGAAATTGAAAAAAGATCGCCTGCATTCGGTAATAATCTGTCTGGGGAATCGGGTCGTATTTATGATCGTGGCAGCGCGCGCAGCCTACTGTAAGTCCTAAAAATACAGACGATGTCGTCGTCACCATGTCGTCGAGTTCGTCCATTCGCGTCTCTTCGTTGTCGGCGTTATCGACCGTCGGCCCGTTGCGACAGAAGCCTGTCGGAATCAATGCCTCCGTGTCTGCCGGATTGAACTGATCGTTTGCAAGTTGTTCGCGGATGAACCGATCATATGGTTTATCTTCGTTAAAAGCCTGGATGACCCAGTCGCGATAACGCCACGAATGCGGGCGGTCATAATCGAATTCATATCCTCCGCTGTCTGCATAACGCGCCAGATCGAGCCAGTGGCGGCCCCAACGTTCCCCGTAATGAGGCGAGGCAAGAAGCTTTTCGATTACACGCGTGTAGGCCGCGTCCGAAGGGTTGCGAACAAATTCACTGACCTCTTCCGGCGTCGGCGGTATGCCTGTCAGATCGAGATAGACGCGGCGAATGAGCGCCGAGGGGCTTGCCTTCGGCGCAGGCGCGAGACCTGCTTTTTCCAGCCGCGAGAGCACGAATGCGTCAATCTCGTTGCGAACCCACGAACGATTTTTTACCGCAGGAACGGTCGGGCGAACGGGTTTCAGAAACGACCAGAAACGTCTGTCCTTCTCCGTGATCGAATACCCCGGCGCGCGAACCGGCGCGCCCGTCTCTGTTGTCGAAGCTATCGGGTTTAAAGTGAGATTGCGAATCCATTCAGCAATAGTATTGATGTCTGCGTCGGAAAGTTTCTCCATGCCCATCGGCATTTTGGGATCTTCGGCGTGCGTAATCAGCTTGTAAAGCAGGCTCTGTTCGGGATGACCGGGAACAATTATTTTCCCGCGCGCGCCGCCTCGCATAACAGATTCAAGGCTGCGGAGGTCAAGCCCTGAGCGTTGCATCTTACTGCCGTGGCAGGAGATGCAATTGGCTTCAAAAATGGGGGCGACCCTCTGTTTGAAGTCATCCGAACTGATGCCAGCGCTGTGAACTGTTGAGAGGCAGACAACCGCGATAAGCCAGACGGTCGTTCCAATTATTCTCAGTCGAGAGTTTGTTTTCCCCATACACACCTGCTCGATTTCTCAAACCTTTGACCTAAGGTTGAATCGCTACTTTCAATTTTCAGAAATTGCTATGTTGTTACTACAGCGCCGAATTCAAGTCAAGCAGGATGGGCGTCGCGCCCTTCGCAGGGATTTCATTTTTGTTAGATACAATACTGCGAGTGAAGTGAAATAGTGACCGGTCCCGGCCCCTGTTTTGAAATAATCCGCAGATGAGATGAATTCCAAATGGACGCTGACAATCGAATTGCGCCCTTTCAGTGTTGGCTGAATTTCAAAACTGATTCGCGATAGTGTTTAGAAATCTATAGTTTGGACTTGATTTCTGGCCTTTTGCTGTGGATACTTGAGCGTGTTTTAGCGAGCTTTACATCAGTTGGGTTGAATCAATTTCCAGGTTTAAGTATTAAAAGTTGACAGCGCGTTTGTGTTCAAGACTGCGGACGCAGCCGTGTTGAATTTGACCGGAAAGAAGCCGCCGTAACCAGCGGCAAACAGGAGACAGATGACTAAGGCAGAGCTTGTTGAGGAAGTAGCTCGCGCGGCTGAATTGAATAAGCGCGATGCTGAAGTGATAGTAGAAACGGTTTTTGACTCGATAATCTCCGCGCTGCACAAAGGTGAGAAAGTCGAACTGCGCGGCTTTGGCAGTTTTAGAACGCGAGAGCGAGGCCCACGACGCGGGCGCAATCCCAAGACGGGCGAACCGGTTGATGTTCCTGCCAAACGCGTGCCCTACTTCAAGCCTGGAAAAGAGCTCAAGGAGTTCTTTACTGAAAGCCCCGAAGATGGCGGCTCCGAAGCTGATGGCTCCAAAGGCAGCGAAGTGGCGGCAGAGACAGCCGAGCCTATTTCACCTCCGACGGGCGAGCCTTTAGGCGAGCCACAGCATACGGAAGTGGCAACAAGCTCAGCTGCGGAAACAGGCAGCGCGACAGCGGATACGGGCGGCGCAACTTCCGAAGCTTCCGGCAGCAGTGATTCATCTTCCGGTTCGACGAATTAAGCGGCTGGCAGATCGGTATAAAAGGTCAATGGCCGTCCGGCAATGGCTCAACTGTGGTCCGCCACCTACAGTTATATCCTGAGCCGCGCGCGGATTCAGGCTTTAATTAATGGCTTTATGAGCAATGAAGATTTCAATTCCCTGAACGGAAAAAATCGGCGCAAAGGCGAAGACCGGCGCAAGGGCGAAGATCGGCGCGATTCAGAAAGCGACTCCGAGTCGGGAGTCCTGAGCACGCGCGCAGGCGAACGCCGTCGCAAGAAGCGCCGATCAACAGACCAGAAAAACACTGACGAGGTAAAGACGAAAAAGAAAGTTTAGCTTAGTAACGCTATAACGTTGGTAACGCGGCGCGAAAATGTGCCGAAGCTCAACCCGGCAGTTTGAAACCTACGATTAACCCACTCAACAAAAGACCGGCAGGCGTTCCGCCTTTTGCCCGGCAACCTGTAAATGAAAAATAGAAAGAGTTCGCATTGCCTGCGTTCGGCAACGCAGGTCAGAGATGTGTTACGCGAAAACCTTCGACCAACCGAATCCGAAAAAGCAAAACGCAAATCCGATTCCTGGCAACGGTTCATTCCATCGGTTACTTACCTGATCTCTTCACACTTATCCCTTGATCCAACATGGCCGAGCCTTGAGCTATGGCTCGACTACGTTGAATTCTCGTCAATAAATGTCGAGCGCCCTGACACTGTAAAAGTCACAGGCGCAATCTGGTGTGGATATAGCTCCAACATAGGTGGTGCGCAGTGGCCCGAAGCAATCGAAGGCGAATTCGCTTTATCGGGACCGGAACCCGAACCCTGCCTGTCATATTCGATCAAACACTGGTCAGACGAAATTTGCCGCCTCATCACCCCGGCTGGGGTTACTCGAATATCTGACGGTGACACGACGGGCAACCGGGATTTGAAAGAGCTGATTGACGCATTGAAAAGCAGAAACAGTGCGGCACCTGAGATGTCCGGGATAATCCACCTCGGTCTTGCTTCCCTTATCCACAACATCACTTCTGTAACTGCTTACACGCTTGCCTGCGCGGGAAAGCAAGGCATAGCAGCGCTCATTGAGGTGATAAAGGGCCCGGACCGGGAAGTGCGCGAGGCGGCCATCTATGCGCTCGGACTTGTCGGAACAGAAGCGCGCGAGGCTGTTCCCGTTATCCTGAATGCTTTCGGCGACGAAGATCAGCAACTTCGATCTATCGCTGCCGTTGCGTTGTGTCGTGTCGCGGGAGAGGAGAAAGAATTCTTTCCAATCCTCAGAGATGTTGTTCCCGATCTCGTTCAGGCGTTAAAAGAGCAAAGCTATCGAGAGAGGAATTTGTACAGAGATGTCAGTCGCATGGCGGAAAAGGCTTTGACTTTTATCGCTACCGAAGACCATAGAATCATTCCTGCTCTCATTGCCGCGTTGAAAGATAAAGACGCGCGGCGCAAGGCTGCCAGAGTGCTACACAATATTGGAGCGCCTGCCAGCGCGGCGATCCCTACTCTTGTTGAAGCATTCAAAAGTTGCGAGCGTGACTGGAGCAATGTTGCTGCCTTTACTTTATGGCGACTCGGCCCGAAGGGCGCGCAGTCTTTGATCGAGGCGCTCAAACACGAAAACATCAGAGTGCGAGACAATGCCGTGATGGTGATTAAAGAGTACAGCGGTGAAGCAAATTTGGCTGTACCCGCATTAATCGAAGCCTTGAAACATAACTCAAGTCATCAGCTCCTGCGATGCGAGATTGCTTATACGCTCGCAAAAATCGATATCGAAAACGAAGACGTGCTCGATACGCTCAAGTCGGTCATTCCCGACCTGATTCACGATTTGAAGGGAAATAATCAATTCGCCACTCGCTATGCTGCCAGGACTTTAGGGTTGCTGGGTTCGCGCGCAGCCGTAGCCATACCTGAATTGATTGAATTGTTGAAAGAACGCAGGGAGGACAAGTATGTCTGTGGACATGTCATTGAAGCTTTGGGAGAAATCGGCGCGTCAGCTTCAGGCGCAATTCCTGCGCTATCGGAAATCGCGAGAAGGGGTGATGAGTTATTCCTTTCGGCTGTAAAGACATTGAGCAAGCTTGGCCCGGAAGGAGTCGAGGTGGCAATTTCATTGTTAATCAAAGTGCTGAATTTTCCAGACCTGCATGCATCCGCTTCGTATGAATTCTGCCAGGTTCTGGAAACTGTTGGCGAGCCCGCCGTCCCCGCGCTCGCTGAACTCGTGAGTCAAAAAGCGCATGGGCTTTGCTTCGATGCTCTAATGACACTGGGCAATATAGGCAGCAGTCAGGCATTGCCAGCAATTACCAGAGCGCTTGAAGACGATGACCCATGCGTTCGTTCGGCGGCTGCCCGCTCTTTAATCGATATTGGCGGTGAAGCCCGGTCTGCAATTTCAGCCCTAAGAAAAGCGTTGAGTGATCCTGACCTCGATGTATGCGCCGGGGCGGCTAAAGCTCTCGCTGGAATCGGCCCGGAATCCATACCGGTTCTGATTGCCGCGCTTAAAGACGGTGACCCGTTCACGGTGAAGTGGGCAACCACGGCGCTCGGAAAAATCGGCGCAGAGGCGAGGCAGTCCATTTCATCATTGAGAGAGGCGCTGAATCACGAAGATTTAGAAGTGCGAGAGATGGCAGCAATTGCCTTGCAGAAAATCGCAGAGGAAGCGGCTGGCGAGTGAACTCTTTGAGCCTGATGCTCTCGATTTCTCGAAGAGCATCAGGCTCAAACCAATAATGCTTTATCAACCGATCTATTTTTTCAGAAATCCCTTCTTCACCAGAAACGCCGAAAGCGCATCATTAAACTCCACAGGCTTATCCATCATCAGGAAATGGCTCACGCCATCCCACATCTGATATTCGAGATCAGGAGCGAGACTGCGGAAAAACTGTTCGCTATCCGGCGGCCAGAACGGCGATTTCGCCAGTATCGCAAGCACAGGCACATTGATCCTGTCCGGTGCATATAAAGTCTCGTCAGCCATCGCGTCCATTGCGCTGACGGCTACGTGCTGAGGCGTTGCGAGCATAGAGTCTTTGATTTGCTGGCGAAGTTCGGCAGACTTCATAGCCGCAATCATGCCATCGATCATACGGACCGCAGCCTCTTTATAATTTGGCCCGCGAAGCGGCGCGAGATAGGCTTCCATTTGCTCTTTCTTGCCAAATGGACGCAGCCCGCCGTCTACGATCACGAGCGCGAGAGTCTTCTGAGGATACTTGCGGTAAAACTGGCGGATAACCGGCGTGCCCATGCTGTGGCCGACGAGGGTGGCTTTTTCAACCTTCGCATCACGCATCACCGCATCAATCGCGCGGGCGAACAGATCCATCGTGTAATCCACCTTCGGCTTATCGCTCTGCCCGTGCCCCGGAAGGTCAATCGCAATGACTCGCGTATTGTCGGCAAATGCGGGAACCTGCAAACGCCAGAAATTCATATCGCAGGTCCAGCCGTGGATAAAGATCAGCGCGCGGTCACCTTTGCCCAGACTCTTGTAATGCACACGCGACTGGTCGAGCATGGCGTAATGCGATTTGGCGGCGCTTAATGATTTTTCCGCGCCATAGGCTCGCACGTCAGTCATGCTCGCAGCAGTAAAAAGCAGCGCGATTGTCAGAAGATTGATCAATGCGATTTTCAGCTTCTGTTTCATAACGTCGAAACCTCCTTTGAATGGCTCTGAGGGTAAAGAGTTTCAAGCAAAGAATCGAAGAGGCGCAGATAATTATTCCGCGCCTCTTCGTAATCCTGACGTCCCTCTCAGGATGCTTAGGTTCCTGATTCCCAGGTGTTCATATACTCGATCATATCGGGCGTAAGCTTGTCGATATTGATGCCCATGGCTGCGAGTTTGATCGAAGCGATCTCCGTATCAACCTCTTCGGGCAACAGGTGCAGGCCGGGCGCGAGCGTCCCCTTGTTCTTCACAAGGTATTCGCACGACAGCGCCTGATTGGCAAAGCTCATATCCATGACGGAGGCCGGATGGCCTTCGGCAGCCGCGAGATTGATCAATCGCCCTTCGCCGAGCACGATGACGCGATTACCCGACTTCTTCAATTTGTACTCTTCAACGAACGGGCGCAGTTGTTCAACCGCTTCGCTCATCTCTCCGAGCGCGACCAGATTCAACTCCACATCGAAGTGGCCGGAGTTCGCAACGATTGCGCCGTCATGCATATTTTCAAAGTGATGCGCGTCAATGACGTGATGATTTCCTGTAACGGTGATAAAGATGTCGCCAAGCGGGGCGGCTTCTTCCATAGGCATCACGCGGAAGCCGTCCATCACCGCTTCGATTGCGCGAATCGGATTGACTTCGCATACGACGATATTGGACCCCATCCCGCGCCCGCGCATCGCAATGCCTTTGCCGCACCATCCGTAGCCGACGACTACGAGCGTGCGGCCTGCAAGCAGTATATTCGTCGCGCGAATCACACCGTCAAGCGTAGACTGGCCCGTGCCATATCGATTATCAAAGAAGTGCTTGGTCTGCGCATCGTTTACGGCAATCGCGGGCCAGGTCATCCGCCCGCTCTTTTCCAGAGCGCGCAATCGGACGATCCCCGTCGTCGTCTCTTCGGTCGAGCCGACGAGCGTGTCCATCAACTCAGGGTATTCCCTGACCATCGTGGCCACAACGTCCGAGCCGTCGTCAACTATCAGATTAGGCTTCGTATCGAGAGCCATCTTCACGTGCGCGCGATAGGTATCGGTCGATTCGCCTTTGATTGCGAAAACCGGTATGCCGTATTCAACGACCAGCGCGGCGGCCACGTCGTCCTGAGTCGAAAGCGGATTCGAGGCAATCAGCACTGCGTCTGCGCCTGCGGCCTTGATAGCGCGCGCGAGGTTTGCCGTTTCAGTAGTGATATGGCAGCAGGCGACCATCTTCGTTCCTTCGAGAGGGCGTTCGCGCTCGAACCTTTCGCGTATCAGGCGCAACACAGGCATTTCGCGCTCGGCCCATTCAATTCGCTTGCGCCCGGCAGGTGCCAGACTTAAATCTTTCACATCGCAATTCGGAACTTGAGAGCTACTTGTCATCAATTAATCTCCTCAATAAATAAGCAGAAGGCAGGTTAACAGCCTTCTGCATTCTGAATTACAGTCCTGCCGCGCGGCGAAGAGCGTCGGCTTTGTCCGTGCGCTCCCAGGTGAATTCAGGCTCGCTTCGCCCGAAGTGACCGTATGCGGCAGTCAGCTTGAATATCGGGCGGCGCAGGTTCAGGCTTTCGATTATGCCGCCGGGCGTAAGATTGAAGTGGTCGCGCACGAGGTCTGAAATCTTGTCTTCGTCAATCTTGCTCGTGCCTTTCGTGTCAACCAGCACCGATACAGGCTCGGCCACGCCGATGGCATAAGCCAGCTGAACTTCGCAACGATCAGCCAGCCCCGCCGCAACTATGTTCTTTGCGACGTAGCGCGCCATGTAGCTTGCCGAGCGATCAACCTTTGTCGGGTCTTTGCCCGAAAATGCGCCGCCGCCGTGCGCGCCCGCGCCGCCGTATGTGTCAACAATGATCTTGCGACCGGTAACCCCCGTATCGCCCTGCGGCCCGCCAACTACGAAACGCCCTGTCGGATTGATAAAAAAGTCTGTGTTCTGGTCAAGCATCTCGTCGGGCACCACGGCCTTTATGACGTGCTGTATCACGTCGTCGTGTATCTGCTCGTTTGTAACTGATTCGGAATGTTGAGAGGAAACAACGACCGTGTTGACGCGAATGGGTTTGTGCTTCTCGTATTCGATAGTGACCTGAGATTTCCCGTCCGGGCGAAGGTAATCCATCAGCCCTTCTTTGCGAACATCTGAAAGACGGCGCGTCAGCTTGTGCGCAAGCATAATCGGCATGGGCATAAGCTCGGGCGTTTCGTTGCAGGCATACCCGAACATCATTCCCTGATCGCCAGCGCCGCCCGTGTCAACGCCCATCGCTATGTCGGGCGATTGAGTGTCTATTGCGGTTATTACGCCGCAGGTATCGCAATCGAAACCGTACTTTGCGCGCGTATAGCCTATATCCCGGATGGTCTCGCGGACAATCCGGGGAATGTCCACCCAGGCTTCGGTCGTGATCTCGCCTGCGACGACGACCAGACCTGTTGTCAGAAGCGTTTCGCATGCCACACGCGAATATGGGTCTTTGCTGATTATTGCATCGAGCACGCCATCGGAAATCTGATCGGCAATCTTATCTGGATGTCCTTCGGTAACGGATTCCGATGTGAACAAACGTTTATTATTACTCACTAAATTTCAGCCTCCTATCGGTAATTGACCTGCGGCGGGTCATGATATAGAGCGAACACGGTGGCTCGCCGTAACCGCGAAATCTAGCAGACGGCTCACGGCCAAGTCAAGGTGAGTCGCTGGTTCATACAGCGTTTCAGAAGCCCGCGCGACGGTGAATTGACTTCAAACCTGAACGACTGAAATGCGCCCTATCGGTTGAACCCTGTTTCGTCGCGGCGGTATGATTGAATTATCAACTCAATTGGGAGGTCGAACGTTGCCCGGTTCAATCGTATTCGCAGGCATAGCGCCACACCCGCCGTTGCTCGTTCCCGAAGTGGGACGCGCACGCATTGAGCAGGTAGCAGATTCGCAGAGCGCCATGCGCGATTTCTCGCAGCGCCTGATTGACACGCATCCCGAAACAGTGGTCGTCATATCTCCGCATTCGCCTATCGACCCGCGCGTTTTTACGGCTCGCTCGTCCGCCGAACTCAGAGGCGATTTCCGGGAGTTCCAGGCGAAGAATGTCGAGTTGGCATTCAGCAACGACCTTGAACTGATCGAAGCCATCCGTCAGGCGGCAGGCGACGAGGGAGTCGCGTTCAGCAGGCTGGAGCGCGATTACCGGCTGGATCACGGCGCGATGGTTCCGCTCTACTATCTTCACAAGGCGGGATGGACGGGACCTGTAGTCGTGATAGGCTTTACAGTTCAATCGAATGAAACGCATCTTTCGTTCGGGCGGGCAATCGCGCGTGCCGCTCGTTCGCTCAATCGCCGCACGGCTCTTGTGGCAAGCGGCGACCTCAGCCATCGCCTGATAGTAGGCGGGCCTTATGAATATGAGCCAACTGCGCATCTGTTCGACGAGCAGATCGTTGAAGCAATCGCAACCGGCGATTCGGGCAACATCATAAATATGGATCAGAAGTTAAGAGAGCGCGCGGGCGAATGCGGCTATCGTTCAATCGTCATCGCTTTGGGGTCTGTCGATCAGAACCTGCGCGATCATCAAGTGCTCAGTTACGAAGGCCCGTTCGGCGTCGGCTATATGGTGGCCATAATCGTTGACGAAAACCGGAATCACGTATGAGCCAGCCCTCAAACAACATCACGCTGCCTGAGCTTGCGAGGCTCGCAGTCGAAGCCTTTATAGGAAAAGGCGAGCGAATTGAGCCGCCTGCCGTGACGGCTGGCGCACTCTGCGAGCGCGCTGGCGTATTCGTCACGATAAGAACATTGAGCGGCGATCTGCGCGGGTGCATTGGGACTATCGAGCCAGCGCAGGCGACCGTAGCCGAAGAGATAATCCGCAATGCAATCAACGCGGCGACTTGTGATCCGCGCTTTTCCGAAGTCAAGGCGGATGAATTGCCTGACCTGACGTACGGAGTGGATGTGCTATCGCCGCCCGAACCTGCGCGCGGAGTCAAAGACCTCGATCCGTCGCTTTACGGCGTAATCATCGAAACGCTTGATGGCATCCGCAGAGGCTTGCTGCTGCCGCGAATCGCAAGTCTTAAGACAGCCGAACAGCAATGGCTCGCCGTCCATCAGAAAGCCGGTATCAAGCCCGGCACGCCCGTGCTCGTCGAGCGATTCACGGTCACGCGCTACGGCAAGGATTGAATGGCAGCTTAATCTGCCGTCGATATCAGATTGCTTTCAGGCATCCGGCCATATTTTCGAGTGTAATCCGTTTGCAAGGTCCCGAACAATTTATCCCAGATCAGAGTGTAGAACCCGTAATTGTGGCCTGATTCCTGATGATGTTGCGCGTGGAATGAACTGCCCGCGATGTAGCGCAACAGAGGCTTTCGCGCCCACTCGTCCGGCACAGGCTCGACGCCCAGATGCCCGATTGCCCCGAATGCCACATTCAGCATCAGATACACAGACATCCCGACCCAGGAGGTTGAATAGATTGAAATCACCGTCAGCCAAAGCGCTCCAAACGCCAGATTCTCGAACGGATTCAGCGCAAACAGCGTAAGCGGTCGGACTCGGTCATATCGGTGGTGAAACCGATGCACTAACGGAAATAGCAAGGGCGTGTGGGCAACGCGATGCAGACCGTACATAAGCAGGTCCATCGTAAAGAGTAGAATGATTACGTCAGCCACCGCGCCCAAACCGACATCAGGGCGGAATCGAATCACGCCGCGCAGCCACAACTGCCAGCCGACAAACGTGATGACAGTGTTTAAAAGCACGTTCCCGGCGGCGGCGGCAAATTCAGTCTTGGTAAGCGGCGGCGGCGGCAGCGTGACTGGTCGGAACCTGTAGCGATGAGCGAGCCGGTTTCCGAAAATAATCACCTGACAAAAGATCAAGAGGTTCAGAGCCAGAAAGATCATGCCTGCCTCGAAGCGCGAAGCGGTCTGAAGCCAGTAAAGCAATTTCTCGAACACAACCCAAGTCTATAGGCCAGTACGGGGGCCGAGTCAATACCCACAGGACAAATTGCTCAGCCCGCTCAAACTCTTGACATGCCTTTGGCCGGGCGGTTATTCTACTAGTCTTTTTTCGAGTGAATTTTCTTAGCAGTGATTAGGAGAGGACCGTAAGCATGGCAAACCATAAGTCAGCAGAGAAACGAGTCAGGCAGAATGAACGGCGCAACGAAGTGAATCGCCGCAGTCGCAGCCGCCTTCGCACCCAGATCAAGTCGCTTCGCGCAGCAATCGAAGCGGGCAATCAGGACGAGGCAAAGACGCTGCTTGCCAAAACCGTATCCGTAATAGACAAGGCAATCCAGAAAGGCGTGATTCACCACAATGCAGCGGCCAGATACAAATCGCGTCTCACTACTACAGTGAACTCTATGTCGGCCTGAACTGACGTTTTCAAATGAAAAAAGAGAACGGCTTTTGTAGCCGTTCTCTTTTTGTTGTGCTCGCCTTATTTACTACCGCTTTCTCGAACCCTTCGCGTCAGTCGTGCCCGGTTCCAGCGTGCAAATTGAGCCGTGGCGTTTGATCCTCAGATAAACTGATTCAAATACGCGGAATGGATGATTCATGTGCTCCGCGCCCAGATAAGCGACCGTAAGGTCCTGAGCTACGGCAAGATCGAAATTCTGCGCGCCCGTAGCCACGATCATTCCGTACCCGTCGCGAACGAGCGGCGACTGGTGAACGCCGTCTGTGATGAGTTGGCGGATATGCTCGATTTCGAGCACGCCCGTGCCGGGATGCACCTGATGCATCTGTGTATATAGCGGAGGGCTTACAACCATCGCGTATGGCCCGTAGAATCCGGCCTGAACGAGTATTTGCGTCGCGTCTACGACATCCTGAAAAGCATTGCCGGGTTCAGCCCAGTTTCGTCGTATTTCGACGTGACGGCCTTCGACGACCATCAAGCCTTCATAACCCATCTCGACCGAGCCATTGAAGATCAGATCGTCTTCGGCATCGGCGCAAAAAGCCGCCGCGCCTGCTGCGGCAGAAGTGTCGAGCGGAGCGCCTGTCTGCCGCGCAGTCTCTATGTCTCGCCAGTGAAGTACGAAATCTTTATAGATAAGCGGGATGATGCCGCTTTCGCGCCGCACGGAGCGAACGGGGTCGGACTCTTCTTCGCCGAGCAGTCCTATGCGACCGATGGTCGTGCCTGAAAAATGATCGTGTACGATGGTCTGGATACCGGGGCCGAGCGGCCCGTGCAGATCAACGATGCGGCGGCCTACTAATCTTTTGCGCGCAACGTCGATCACTACAGCTTTAATGTTCTCCCACTCCTGATCGTTTAATGGGTTTTCTTCGTGAGCAAAGATGGGCATCTATCTCCTCCTGGTGATGGACATTAAACAGTGAATGATGACTTATCGCCCACTAAACTCATCATTCATCATTCATAGTTCATCATTCAATGGAATATACCCCAGCGCGCGCTGTCGGGCAAAGACAATTCAGCGATCAGATATTGCATCTGCAATTTTGGCGTCGCTTCAGAGTTCTTAATCGAGTTATCAACTTCGGTGATGCGGCGAAGCCCGTGCGCTATCTCTTCGCGCGAGGTCCTGAGCACACGCGAGTTGAACACCTCGGCGTTTCTGCCGTAGCGGCCTGTCGCTTTGTTCACCTCTTCTGTCGAAGCGCGCCTGATCATCAGTTCTTTTGCCGAGAGCATCCTTCGATACAATCCGGCGAGCGCGCCGAGTATAACAATCGGCTCGCCGCCGTCTTCGAGCAATCGCTCCATCAGTTTAAGCGCGCGGCTGCGATTGCGTTCAATGATCGCGTCCCAGAGTTCCCAACTGGTGTGCTCGCGCGCGCGGGGCACCAGTTCATCGACCGCTGCGCTGTTGATGAACCCGCCGCCCGCATAAGTCGCAAGCTTCTCAAGTTCGGTTGACAGGCGATTCAGTCGCGTACCCACAAGCCCGATTAAATGGCCCAGCGCGCCCGGCTCGATTCGACACCCGCGCCGCTTCAGAAATTCTTCGGCCCAACGTGTTGCCTGCTGATCGGTCAGCCGCTCGAACGCCACAACCGTGCAGGTCTTCATGAGCGCCGATGTCAGTTTTCTGCGTTGATCGAGCGAAACGGCCTGAAAAACGACCGTCGAATTGGGCGACGGTTTTTTCAGGTATGCGAGAATCATCTCGTTTTCGTCATCTTTGACCTTATCAAAATCGCGGATGATGACGATGCGGCGCGCTGACATCATCGGCAACTGGTTGGCCGTCTCTATCGCAGCCCACGCAGATACCTTGCCGCCCGCCGATGTGTCGCCTATCGAGAAGACTGAAACGTTGAAGATGCGGCCCGCTTCGTCAAGCGTGTTTGAAAGCAATCGCACCGCGCGCGACTGTAGGTATTGCTCTTCGCCTGCAAACAGATACAGCGGCTCGACGCGACCTTCTTTCATGTAGCGGCGAAACTCTTCAAAGCTCAGACCGTCGAGCTTCTTTTTAGTGTATTTCCGGCTCACAGCCCTTCCATTATGGTCGAGAGAATCGTCTGCGCGAAATCTTTTGCTATGCGGTCAACTGCGGCGTTCTCTTCGTTGAAAAAAGACTGCGGGTCGTCCGACAACTCGTACTCGCCCTCGAAAGTAACGCGCGGGTCTTGAAAGAGTATCTTGCGGGTCCGTTGATCGCGCAGCGTGACGCTGATGATGATTCTGACGTTCCAGACTCGCGTGCGGCCTCGCTGATCCAAAATAGTGCCTGAGGCGCGAAAATTGCGGATGTCGCCGTTTAACACAGCGTCGGCTTCGTCCGCGTTCGTCGTGATTTTCAGCGCGCGCGCGCGTTTCAATATTTCGTCAGTGACAGCCTGCGTGAATCGCTGTTCGACTCTATACTTGAGGCTTGAGTTTTGAAAGACGGGCACGGCTATTGTCTTTATATCAGCGGGCAGGCTTTTCCCTTTCCCCGCCTGCTTGTAGCCGCACACATCCAGCAGGAGCGCAATCGCTATGGCAAACAGTACAGGCTTGAACATCACTCCTTGATATTAGCTTTCAAAGCGCAGGTGAGACAAGCAGGCGGGGTGGTTTGTTTGTTGAATGTGGAAGATGATCGACCTTGCTATACAAATTCCGCCGCAACCAGCCGTTTATTGTTCCTCTCCGTAACATATAACACATACGCGTTGACGGTATAGATTTCGTCCTCGAAATTTTTGGCCCTCAAAGAGACAGGCATGGGCAGTTCGAGTCGCAACAGGGTCCCAGGCTCAACCGGATGCGAGAGAACCAGTTTTATGCCCAGAGGGCTGATGTTCAGGCTTTCGGCCACTTCCTGCCATTGAGGTTCAAGAGTTACGATCACGGGTATCTGCATGGTTACCCTTGTGACACGGCGGTTTTCCTGACTCCGGCTTTCATCATTCAGGTCGGTCTGGTTTGAACTCTGTTTCTGAGTAGCAAACGCGCGCCAGATCTCGGCGTTACCTTTGTGTATCGAAGCCTCATCGGGTTTCGGCAAAGCGGAGAAGACCTGAGACCTGTGATCAATGATCTGGTCGTATGCTTTTCTCCGTGTGCGGCTCGACAAGATGAAGTAGGCCTGCTCTATCCTGCGGATTGCGCGGCTCAAGGTCCATTGCAGGACGCTGTAGGTTTCATCCGGGGGTTGATATTTCAGCGGGTGAAAATAATTGACGGCTAAACAATATGACTGGTTTATCGCCTCAAAGGCCGCATAGCGATCAACGCCAAGCACTGTGTAGTGGTCAGGCTCGTCTATAATGAGGTTCGCAAGTTGCTTAATTTCATCAGGCTCAAGCAGTCGGTTTTCAATTTTGAACGGGGTGTCGGTCTGTTGTTCCATTGCTTTACTCCTCTCACAAGCAAAACAATAGGGGCTTTATCAATCAGCATGCCTTCTCCTGATTGAGGAAGATAGTATCATAATAACCGACCAGTTTATATCCGGCTTTTTTATAGAGCCGCTGCGCTGCCTGAAACTTCTCATTGACAAGCAGGCATACTGCATTCGTATTCATAAGCAATGATCTGCTTATCTGCGACATGCAGCGCAGCCCGTATCCTTTGCCTCGTTGTGCCGGGTCCACCCAAACTCCTTCAAGATAGACTACATCCGGCGTATCGGTTATCACTTCTGCCTTGAACATCAATCTTCCTTCGTCTACCCACACCCATGTCCGTCCTTGTTCTATGCGGCGCGCGCATCTTTGACGAAAACCTTCCGCGTCATGTTCAAGCGGGTTTACCCCGCTGTCGTCAAATGCCGATTGCGCGTGTGCCGGAACCACCAGATCGAGATCGTCAAGGGTCGCCAATCTCAAGTCTGTCATTTCTGCTTCGACTGCCACAGGCCATCGCTGTTCGAGCAACAGTTCGCGGCAGAATAATCGAGCATTCTGTCCTCCATCAGCATAATGATGCCAGAATGTTTCTACGTTCTCCTGATCGCCTAAAAGCATATGCGCGTTGGGATGCGACTGCGCGAGTTTGGCGAAAGCTTCGATGGCTCTATCGTTGCGAGTCTCGAACAGAATGAAGTGACCGATCAGAGCCACGCCTTGAAGCTCGCCCTTTTCATCGCGACAGGCATAGAAGGTGCCGCGATTGTGTGGGCTGACAAGGCCGTTGCTGCGGATGAACCCACACAGTCCGAAGGTATGGCTGGGCCGCTCGCCCAGGAATCGCATCACTTCCGCTTCGTGTTCGGCTGTGAGGCTTTCCACCTTCATTGGTTCGCTTACAGCGAAGCCAATCGGTTGCGAATTCTTTTTATCCGAATTCAGGTTTACCAGAGGATACATTACTTTTCCCTTATCTTTTCAGCATTCTCTGATGCTGTTTTGCCTGCCTGCCAATTACCATTCTCGCTTTACGGGCGAGAGTTCCCACAGATTTGCGCCCTCTCTAATTTAGTTGAGCGGGTCGAGATCAATAACAGGTAACATGGCCGCAGTCGCATCCCCTTCAAGCGCTGACATAGCTAAAGCCGTTGCAACCGGTGGCGTCATCGAGGAAGCAAAGACGCTGTCTGAAAGCAACGTACCGTCTGAAAGCAATGTGCCATCCGACAGCAATGTACCATCCGACAGCAATGTGCCGGATGTAAGCAACGTCCCGGCAGATAGCAGCACGCCGGTAGATATCAGCACTCCCTGCGAAAGTATCGTGCCGGTTGAAAGCAACGCTCCGCTGGCTAACAGTGTACCGGCAGATAGCAGCACGCCGTCGCTAACCAGTACACCCGTGCCGTAGATGCCCTGATATTTCGTTATCAGGTCTGTCCCGTGCACAAAGTTCCATTTTTGAATCAGCCCTCCGCCCCATTGAAAGTTATAGCCTGAAATGGTCGATGAAGACGTGGGCGCAGCGCCCGTAAGCAGCGCATCGCCAAGCACTCTACCGGTCAGGTCTGTTCGCACAAGACCCGCAACCCTTACCGCGCCTTCGATGTTCAACATTCCAGCGCCCTGCTGATAGTTGTTGCGGTTGCGAAGCGTTTGCGCGGTGTATTCGAGAATGGCTTTGACAAGATTAGGAGTGAGATTCGGATTCCTCTGAAATAACAATGCCGCTGCGCCCGCGACTGCGGGCGTCGCCATTGACGTGCCGCTCATGGTCATCATTTTATGAGCAGGCGTTATGCTGATGAGCGCGTCGAGCGAAGGCGTGATAGCAAGAATGCGATTATTCGGCGAGGCAGCGGCGACAATCTTGTTGCCCGGCGCTACTATCTCAGGCTTGATGAAATTGTCATAACGCTTCACGCCGTTGGCAGCGGTGGTATACCCGCGCGTCGGGCCGGAAGAGCTGAACGAAGCAAGGCTGTCATCCGAACGGGAGTCTGTTCCTAAAGTGTTCGCCGCCCCTACTGTCAGCGCCGAAGGCTCTGTGCCGGGAACGTGAATAGTTCCATATACCTTATTGCCCGATGCATTCTTGCCCGAATTACCCGCGGCGGCGCAAACCAGTATGCCCGCATTGAAGGCGCGCCTCGCTGCCTGGCAAAGCGGGTCGTTCGCATAAGAGTCAACCGCCGTTGCGCCGAAGCTCATGTTTATAACGCGAATGTTGTATGCAGCTTTATTGGCGATGCACCAGTCGATGCCCGCGACTGCATTGGAGGTCGAGCCAGCGCCCTGAGAATTTAGCACTCTGACATTTATGATCTTGGCACCAGGGGCGATGCCGGTGTACGCGCCGTTGGCAACATGGTTGTTTCCGGCAGCGATTGATGCCACGTGCGTACCATGTCCATAAGGATCATCCGTTCTTCCCTCTCCCGTGAAATCGACGCTCGCGACTATTCGGTTGGTCAAAAACGAGTGATGAGCCGCGTAGATACCCGAATCGAGTATGGCGATGCCGATGCCTTTTCCGTCTATCGTGCCTGTAGTAGTGTTGCCGAGGCTTCTGGCCATGGTTGCGCCAGATGTATTCTCAAGGTGTCCGGATACCTCGGTCGGGCGGTCAAGCGATATGTAGCGAATGCCTGTATCGTTCGTCATCGAAGCGATGGCGCTTGCAGGCATCTCTACTGCCGCCGATCTGCCTCCATTCAGGCTCCGGGTAATGATTCCGCCTTTCTGGCTGAACTTCGCAAACACTTTGCTATAAGCCTTTGTATTAAGCGAAGGATCAAGGTCAACGATCACTTTGACCGTTTTCTCAGAGCCGGAATAGACAGCATCTTCAAGATCAATTGAGACCTTCCGGGTCGTAAACATGTTTTGAGCAATAGTATCGCTCTTAAATCCTGCCATTGACGGGATTCCCATTGTGAGGAAACAGGCGACAAGGAAGGTCGCGATTAGAATTGTAAGAGCGTTTTTTCCGGTTTTCATTCTCTTTATCACTCCGATGCTTTCATTAGAACCTGAATGTCTGAGGCCGATTGCTGAGGGTTGAACCTGCTACAGTCTCGTTCACCCTTGATCTTGATTCAATAGCTCATTCTTGAATAACAGAGCAGGCCCTCGCCGGTAGGTTTATCAACAATCGTGCCATGGACGGAGCGCCAATATCGTAATGGCTCAAAAGTATGATTCGAGTGGCAGGTAGGTTTGTGGCGTTATAAGAGTTTGTCGCAGTTGTTTCAACAATTGCAGATTGCTCTGGAGTCTGCCGTGATTTATTTCAACGGATTGAAAGCGCGGCGTGTTAAGCAGTTTGCGATTCTATGGATTCGGTCATGTTGCTCCAATCATTCAATCAGTATTAATCATTTTCAAGAGCAGCGGGACAGGAAAATAAAAGGCTCAAAGTATCACTGTCACGCGATACTTTGAGCCTTTGCCCGCAGCCTCTCTTTCGGGTTGAGAGTGATTATTTAACTACAACGTTAACGAGCTTGCGCGGGATGACGATGACTTTCACTATGTCTTTACCCGCCGTCGCACTTATCACTTTTTCGTCCGACAAAGCCGCGCTGCGCAGATCATCGTCGCTTGCGTCGGGGCTGGCAAAGATGCGGCTGCGCAGCTTGCCGTTCACCTGCACGGCGACTTCGATCTCTTCATCGCGCGTAAGCTCGACATCGAACTCAGGCCAGCGCGAACGCGCGAGACTCTCCCGATGACCGAAGCTCTCCCACAACTCTTCAGAGATGTGAGGCGCAAACGGTGCCAGCATCCGTATCAATGCCTCGAACGCTTCGCGCGCAACCATTACATCTGACTGATTGACGCTGCCGTTTTTCTCGACCGCCTGATCGAATGCATGGATTTCGTTCGTCAATTCCATAAGCGACGATATACACGTGTTCAGATGCAATCGCTCCTCGAAGTTTTCCGTTATCGCCTGAACGATTTGATGCGTGCGTCGGCGCAGGCGGCGCTGATAATCGCTCAACCCGCTTTGCTCGACTGGAGCCTCGGACTGGCCGACAATTCGAGGTTGCCATTTGTAAGCGATGCGCCACACGCGCTGCAAATAACGGGCTGCGCCTTCAAATCCTCCGTCAGACCACTCCTTGTCTTTTTCGGGCGGCCCCGCAAACAACACGAAAACGCGCAGCGAATCCGCGCCGTGAATCTCGATCATCTCAATCGGATCAACGGCATTCTTCTTCGACTTCGACATCTTTTCGATGCGCCCGACTTCGACAGGCTTGCCGCAGAACTTGCACGTTTTCTCTTCGGTGACCTCTTCCGGAAAAAGCCATTCGTGTTCGGGGCAGCGAAAGGTCTCTTTATTAACCATCCCCTGTGTGAGCAATCGCTTCACAGGCTCGTCGAATTTGACCAGTCCCAGATCGCGCATCATCTTCGTCCAGTAGCGCGTGTAGATCAAATGCAGCACGGCGTGCTCGATGCCGCCGATATACTGATCAAGCGGCAGCCAGTAATGAACTTTTTCAGAGTCGAACGGCGCGCTGTCGTTATTGGGATCGCAATAACGGAAGTAATACCAGTTTGAATCAACGAACGTGTCCATCGTGTCCGTGTCGCGTCTTGCAGGGCCTCCGCATTTGGGACAGGTGACGTTGACATACTCCGGCACATGATCGAGCGGCGAACCGCCTTCGACCTTCAGGTTCACGCCTTTAGGCAGGACGACGGGCAGTTGATCATCGGGCACGGGCACTATGCCGTCGCGGTCGCAATGAATCATCGGGACGGGCGTGCCCCAATACCTCTGGCGAGAGATGCCCCAATCGCGCAGCTTGTAAGTAATCGCGCCTTTGCCGAATCCATTGGCCTCGGCGTATTCGGTCATCAACCGGTTCGCTTCTTCGGAACTCAGCCCGCTCCACTGACCTGTGTTTACGGTCACGGACCACGATTCATCCGGCGCTTCCAATTCGTCAGCCGGAATCTCGCGCCCGTCGGCAGTCAGTTTGATCTGGCGAAACGGTATATTGTATTTGCGCGAGAACTCGAAATCGCGCTCATCGCCCGCAGGCACGGCCATGATCGCGCCCGTGCCGTATTCAATCAGCACAAAGTTCGCAATCCATATCGGCAGCCGCTCGCGATTGAAAGGATTGACCGCCCAGCCGCCTGTAAAGATACCCTTCTTTTCAACTTCTTCGAGTGTCGTCGCGGCGCGCTTCTCCTGTTTCAACTGCTCGGCGAAGGCGAGCACTTCATCGCGCTGCGGCTTGCCCTCGACTATTTTCGCGAGCAGCGGGTGTTCGGGCGCAAGCACAATCGCGTTTGCGCCGAATATAGTGTCTATACGCGTGGTGAAGACCGTGACGGTATCTATCGTATCTGCGATCTCGAATCGAACTTCAGCGCCGCGACTGCGACCTATCCAGTTGCGCTGCTGTGTGATGACGCGTTCAGGCCACCCGCCTTCCAGTTTGTCCAGATCATCGAGCAGCTGATCGGCGTAATCGGTTATTCGGGCGAACCACTGCATCAACTCTTTTTGTATGACGGGCGTGCCGCACCGCCAGCAGACTCCGCCCGACGCCTGTTCGTTCGACAGCGAGATGTCTTCCTTCGGGCACCAGTTGACGGGCGCGTTCTTGCGATAGAGCATTCCTCGCTCGAACATTCTGATGAAAAACCACTGGTTCCATTTGTAGTAGGCCGGGTCACAGGTTGCCACTTCGCGCGACCAGTCGTAGCTGAGGCCGATCCTCTGAAACTGCCACTTCATATAAGCGATGGCATCGCGGGTAAATTTCTCAGGGTCTGTGCCGTCTTTGATGGCGGCAGTTTCGGCGGGCTGGCCGAATGCGTCCCAGCCGAACGGATGCAGTACGTTGAAGCCGCGCATGCGCTTGTACCACGAGATCACATCGCCAATCGCGAAGTTGGAAACATGACCTATGTGCGCGCGGCCCGAAGTGTAGGCCAGCATTTCCAGACAGTAAAACTTCTCGCGCGAGGGGTCTTCCGTGACCTCGAAGGTCTTTTCATCAGCCCATCGCTTCTGCCATTTTTGTTCTATCTCTTGCGGAAAGTATTTTTCTTTCATAGCTCTTGCCTGTCGAAACCTTTCAGTTTGCGAAATCCGGTTGATTGAATTATGTGAGCGACAATATGGTGGTTACCCCCTCACGAAAGGGGGATGGTAAGGATGAGAAATCTGACCTTCAAATCTTTTGTCTCAGCGAAACTCATAATTTGAATAATAAACTGCTGCTTCAATCAGAGCAATCAAAAGTTGCACCAAACCATTTGAATATTTTTGTTTGCATCTACTTCTGCATCATCCGCCATCGGAATATTTTTAAGAATCCCGTCTATCGACAACTGTATTTTGTCGAATGCTTAAAGTTGGAACTCATCAGATCTTTACCTATAAACCGTCGCTCAGTTCGCGCAATCGGTTGATGTTCCAGAGGTCGTCGCGCTCCCTGTCTACAGGAGTTTCTAAGATAAAAGGAACACGGCGAAACTTCAAGTTTGCCATCAGACGACGAAACGCGTCGGCTCCGATGTGGCCAAGACCAAGATGTTCGTGGCGGTCAACGCGCGAACCGAGCGGCGATTTTGAATCATTGCAATGAATCAGCCTGATTCGATCAAACCCGAATGAACGATTGATCGCGCGAATCGTTTTCCTGAATCCTGTTTCAGTCGAGATGTCATAACCCGATGCGAACGTGTGCGCTGTGTCCAGACACACTCCCACAGGCAGGTCGTCGAGCGCGGCTAATATATCTGCGACCTGTTCAAAGTCACAGCCTATCGAGGAGCCTTGCCCGGCAGTGTTCTCGATCAAAATGGTCAGCCCCTTCATGTTCAGGCCTCGCGAGGCTTCGCGGATCGATTCGACCGCCGTCGCTATGCCGACTTCGGCAGGCGCTGTCTTCGGGTTGCCGGGATGAACGACCAGATAGTCTGCGCCCAGTTCAATCGCGCGCTCAAGTTCCTGCCGAAATGCCGCGCGCGAGCGGTCGAGCACAACAGGGTCCTGCGCGGCAAGGTTGATCAGGTAGACCGAATGAATCGCAAAAGGCCAGAGCGCGGCCCGCTCGCGCGCCGCTCGAAACTCACGCACTTCATCGCGCGCAAGCTCTCGCGCGAGCCAGCCTCTCGGATTTCGCGCGAAGATTTGAAAACAATCGCAGCCCTTCGCCACAGCCGAATGAATCGCATTCGGCAGACCGCCAGCTATCGAAGTGTGCACGCCTACAACCGGAGTAGTGGTCTTCATGATAGAAGTTTGCGTTCAGCACATATGATTTCGTCAAGCGGATCGGCGAGACTTGTTTGCGGAAATATGAAATGAGGTATAATTCGGCCAGAAAGAAAGGACAATCCGCCGCGCTTGAGGCATTCCGCCAATGGGTGCGAGCAGGAATACATCAATGAAAGCAGACCCGGTCAAACTTGAGATATTCAAATCGCTTTATTCATCCGTCGCCGAAGAGATGGGCGTAAGTCTGCGGCGGTCGGCTTTCTCTCCGAACATAAAAGAGCGGCGCGATTACTCGTGCGCTGTCTTCAATCGCGACGGCGTCTTAATCGCTCAGGGCGATCATATGCCTGTGCATCTCGGTTCTATGCCAATGTCTGTTCGCGCCGCGCTTGAGACCGTCGAGCTTGGGCCGGGTGACATCGTCGTTCTCAACGACCCTTACGCGGGAGGCACTCACCTGCCTGATGTGACGATGGTGGCGGCGGTGTACGAAGGCGGAAGTAAAAAGGCAATAAGTAAAAAACATAAGTCGCATGATCGGCCCCTGTTTTACGTCGCGAATCGCGCGCATCACGCAGACATAGGCGGCGCAACCCCCGGCTCGATGGGGCGTGCGGATGAAATCTATCAGGAAGGTCTCAGGATTCCGCCCGTGCGATTGATGATCGAAGGCCGAGTCAATCTCGATGTCATGCGATTGATCTCCGCCAATGTTCGATTACCCGAAGAGCGCGAAGGCGATCTCACGGCTCAACTCGGCGCGATTGCGACCGGCCAGACCCGGCTGCTTGAAATAGCCGAGCGATACGGTTTCAAGGAAGCCAACCTCTACGCAACGCATCTTATAAACTACACGGCAGAGATGATGCGTCGCGTGATTCGTGAATTGCCCGACGGCTCATATGAAGCGGAAGATTTCCTCGATGACGACGGCTATTCGGATGAGCCTATACGCATAGCGGTTCAGATAAAGATAACAGGTGACCGCGCGACCGTTGATTTCACAGGCAGCGCGCCGCAGGTTCGCGGGCCAGTCAACGCAGTCGAAGCCATAAGCGTTTCGGCTGTCTATTACGCTTTTCGATGTCTCATACAGGGCAGCGTTCCCGCAAGCTGGGGCATACTTGAGCCGATCAGCGTCATTGCGCCGCAGGGAACAGTCGTGAATGCTCTGCCGCCTGCGCCTGTTGCCGGTGGCAACGTCGAAACTTCTCAGCGAATCGTTGACACGCTTATGCTGGCGCTTTCGCGCGCAGGCGCAGCGGTTCCCGCAGCAAGCCAGGGCACTATGAACAACCTGACGATTGGCGGAGTCGATGCCCGCACAAATCGGCAGTTCGCTTATTACGAAACCGTGGCGGGCGGGATGGGCGCGCGCGCAGGGCTTGATGGAATCGATGCGATTCATACGCACATGACGAATTCGCTCAACACGCCCGCCGAAGCGATGGAATATGCTTATCCGATGCGCGTGCGCCGGTATTCGATTCGCCCTGGAAGCGGCGGCAGTGGCCAGTTTCGAGGCGGCAACGGGGTTGTGCGCGAGATTGAACTGTTGACCGATGCTCGCGTGACCATACTCTCGGATCGACGCAGGACGCGCCCTTATGGGCTCTTTGGCGGCGAGCCCGGTGCCGCTGGCCGCACTATTCTGATAACCAGTGAAGGCGAGCGGGTCTTAAATGGAAAAGATTCAACCAGCGCGCGCGCTTTTGACCGCATTCGCATAGAATCGCCGGGCGGCGGCGGCTACGGAAAGGCAAAAGGCAAAAGGTAAAAGGCGAAACCGGGAAGGAGGTTTTGTTACCCGGTTTCAACATCTCTCTACTTTTACCTTTTACCTTTTGCCTTTTGCCTTCAAAGCGCGCCACTGATAAGATTTCTTCGTAATGGCCGAAGACATACGAGAGCGCCTCGCGCAAGTTAGAGAGCAGATAGCGCGGGCAGCCGAACGCGCGGGCAGAAAAGCTGAAGAGATCACCCTCATCACCGTCTCCAAGACATTCGATTCATCAACAGTTCAGCGAGCGGTCGATGCAGGCGCGCTCGATCTGGGCGAGAATCGAGTTCAGGAGGCTGCCGGTAAGGTCGAGACGGTTAAAGGCGAACGGTTACGATGGCATCTGATAGGCCATCTGCAATCGAACAAAGCACGGCTTGCAGTCCGGGCCTTCGACGTGATTCATACGATCGACAGCCGCGAGCTTGCAGGGCGACTCGACCGCATGGCAGGCGAACAAGGGCGAAGACTCACTGTACTTGTGCAGGTCGATCTTGCCGACGAGGCGACAAAGACAGGGGCCGATGAGAAGGAACTACCCGGCATCCTAGAGGCGCTTGACAGGGCGCAGCATCTTGACTTCAAAGGGCTGATGACGATGCCGCCCTTTTTTGAGAATCCTGAGCAGACCCGGCCATACTTTCGCCGGTTGCGCGAAATACTTGACGAGCTGAATCGCAGCCGTCCAATTGAACGCCAGTTGACCCAACTGTCTATGGGCATTAGCCATGATTTCGAGGTGGCGATAGAAGAAGGCGCGACGATGGTCCGCGTCGGCACAGCCATATTCGGCAAGCGCGAAAAACAGAAGGCGGAAGAGCAAAATGAGTTGAGTTAGAACTCTGCATAGTCATATATAGTTTTTTCGCTCTCTATTGATTACTGCTTTCTGAAATCGAGGTATCCGATCTTGAACCTGATAGTGCAAATTCTCATTATAGTATCGCGAATCATCTACTTTGCGACGTTCGCCTTTGCTGCGCTCTTCATTTTGCGAGTGATAATGACGTGGATCGGGGTGAATCCTTTTGGGCGCATACCATATCACCTGACGCGACTGACCGAACCGCTGGTGCGCCCGTTTCGCTATCAGTTCAGCAATCGGATAATGCGGTATGACCTGATACCTCTGCTGACCGGGGTGCTGATTCTGGTTCTTGGATTATCCATATCGGGTCTGGTCGGGCAACTTGCTTTAGTGCTCGACGCTATTGGAAAGAACATAACGAACGGGGCCGCCCTTTCGTGGGTCATGATGGGCGAGTTGATAAATTTGATCGGCCTGCTTTATGTGATAGCTATATTCCTGAGATTCCTGTTGCCGTTCTTTGGAGTCGGCTACAGCAACAAGTTTTATCACTTCCTGTTTGCCATCACCGAACCGCTCATCAAACCGCTGCGGCGATTCTTTGTTTTCGGGATGATGGATTTTTCTCCGATCATTGTGATGTTCATAATTCAGTTCATCACGCCTGTTCTGGCAGGCATAGTGGCCGGATTTGGCAGATGATCGAGTTGATTGAAAAAGGGGGCGCGGTAAGCTTCAAAGTGCGCGTTCAACCGCGCGCCGCGCGAACCGAAATCTCAGGCGAGCACGGCACGGCGATCAAGCTGAGAATCAACGCGCCGCCCGTTGACGGCAAAGCTAATGAAGAATGCCGCCGCTTCCTCGCAAAGACTGTCGGAGTCAGCCTGTCTTCAATCGAAATCGTTTCAGGAGATTCATCCAGAGATAAAGTGATTCGCATCCATAATGCCAGCATTGAACGCATTCGCGAAGCCTTGAAGCTCTCAAAATGAATAAAGGCCGCGCAGTTTAACGGGCGCGGCCTTTATTCATTTCAACCTGCGCTGCTCACTTCGTAGTGTTCAAAAAAACATTAACATCACCGCTCGCATAGTTGCTTGCCACGATGTCCGGCTTCCCGTCTTTGTTGAAATCTGCGAGCGCAACATAACTGGTCAGCTTTCCGGCTGGAAGCGGCGAACACGATGCGGGCGCAAAGCCGCCTCGCCCGTCGCCCAATAAAATGACGACGCTGTTGCCGACCGAGCCTCCCATGACAAGGTCTTTTTTGCCATCGCTGTTCACATCGTCAATCCCTGTTCCCCAGACAGGACTAGACGTTTGAACCATTGAACCCGGGGCTGGCGTAAATCCTCCAGCGCCGTCGCCCAACAGGATTGCCACAAGCGGATCGTCATCGTGTGTTGCGACTATATCAGGCTTGCGGTCGTCGTTGAGGTCTGCGATTGCAACATAGCCGGGGCGCGGGCCGAGCGCGAACGGCGCGCCGGTTGAGGATGCAAATCCGCCTTGCCCGTCGCCTATCATCACCATGACGGCGTTGCCGCGAAGGTTCGGCGTTATGAGGTCGAGTTTGCCGTCGCCGTTCAAATCATTGAACGTGACCACATCGTAAGGGTGCCGCCCCGCGCGAACGGGCGAACCCTGCGCCTGTGTGAATTTGCCTCGTCCGTCGCCCAGCAAAACAGAGATGGTGTTGTCGTTTGCATTCGTCGTCATCACGTCGGGATTGCCGTCACCGTTCACATCGGCTACTGCGATGTCATGTGTGTGCGAGCGTGGGCCGTTCCCCGCAAGCAGGGGTGAAGTAGGCGCGGGCTTAAATCCGCCTTGCCCGTCGCCGAGCAGAAACGTCACTTCGTAGCTGTCGTGAAGGGCTACGAGGATATCAAGCCGACCGTCTTTATTCATGTCTCCGAGCGCGACCTTGCGCGCAGACGGCGCGACAGTGATGGGCGACCCTTTTGCGCGCGTGAATCCGCCTCGCCCGTCGCCAAGCAATACCATGACATGGCCGCTTAAAGGGCTTGGCTCGGAGCCGCAGCAGGTCCCGCAGGCCAGGACAATGTCCGCATTGCCATCGTTATTGCAATCGCCGACGGCAGGCTCGCCCGCCATCGGGCCAACTGCAATGGGCGAACCGGCTACCTGTTTGAAAGCAGGCTGTTTGAGCGAGTGCCCTTTCTGTCCTTCGGCTCTTTCGCACCCAAGCGCGAAAGCAAAGAGTACGCAAATAGTCAGAGCAAATATCTTCATCTTCATCCTCCGTCCTTTTATGCCTGCACCTCTTTAACTGACTTCGCTGGCTTAGACGTAGAGAGGCGCGGGTTTCTTCCATCGCCTATGATAATAAAACGCTTGAGCTTATAGATTTCAATGTGTTATATATCGCTCCGTCGTCAGTCGCATAGCGGAAGAGGGGAGTCACAACAACCCGCGATTTTCTTCCCACGAAAAACGAAAGCAAGGTTGTAAGAGATACAGATGAGCGTCGTGCGTCCCGCTTTCACACGATGCTTGCTTTAGTCAGAGTGTAGTTTATCCACTCGGTGTAAGCACTCACGATTCCCTTCCCACGTGAGAGGTTTTGCACAAACTAAAACAATAAAAGTAAGGCTGGCCCGCCTTATAAGAAATGATGCGAGCGACCTGTTGTCTATCCTGCCACTTTCAGAGTCTAAAGGAGAAAAAAAGTATGCGTAAGACTTGCTTTGTACTGTTCATGGTTGCTTTGATTACACCATTAATCACTGTCCTCAGCGCATCGAGCGCTGCATCAAACAAAAACGCGGCAGGCGATGTCAGCCCCTGGCGAACCACGATAATCGGTTTGCCCAACTACGACATACGCGAAGTTTCCGGGATTCAGACTCAATCCGCAATCGAAAGCGCTGCCGTGAAAGCGCGGACAAATGTAATTGAAAACTTCCGCGCCCAGCTTCCGCAGGATATGCGCGAGAGTCTGCGATACGAGGTGAACGAAGCGGGCGTGCCAAAAGCTTTCTTCAATCTCGCAGGTCCGCTGTCTCAATCGTCATTCGGGCCTGCCGATCAGATCGCCCGCAGCTTTTTAAGCGAGCGGTCACATGTTTTCGGATTGACAAGCGCAGAAGTTCGCGGCCTGAAGCTCCGCAACGAGGACAAAGACGAGAACATCACCTTCCTGCACTACAATCAGATGATTGACGGCGTGGGCGTGTATCAGGGCCAGATTCAAATAGCTGTAAGCAATGTCGGCGAAGTGCTTTCCGTTATGGAAGGCATGGTACTTCCGAACGGCAAGATTGATACAACCTCCGCTCTATCGGAAGCGGAAGCGCTCACCGAAGCTTTCAAATTTTCAGGCCGTCAAAATCCGGGCAGCCTCCGAATAGTCGCAGATCGTCTGGAAAAAGGCGACCGTGTGCGCTACAAAAACCCGCTCGGCAAAAACTACGAAGACATACTATCTGAACCCGTCATCATGCGTGTGGGCGAGCGTGGCGTGCTTGCATGGCACTCTTATGTTGAAGCAGGTTCGAGCGAGTGGTACGAGATATGTGTTGACGCAAACACAGGCGCACTGCTGCTGCGCTATAACCTATACGCGGATGTGGCGCAGGGAACAGTCGCAAGGCGTGACCCCATTTCCACGCCGCGCACGCTCGAATCTTTCGTCGGTGACACTACCATAAACACGGCTGCCGGGTGGATGGGAACTTCGACCGTCACGACCGGCAACAACGTCGAAGCATACCTCGACACGGACGCAAACAATACTCCTGATAACAACAACACGACGGGGCTATCCGTAGGGCACGCGTCTGCCGCCAATCAGGATTTCACGTTCCCGTTCACACTCGGAGTCGATCCGCGCACTCAGAGACCGGCGTCGGTGACGAATCTTTTCTACCTCAATAACATCATGCACGACTTCGTTTACCGGCTCGGCTTTACGGAAGCAGCAGGTAATTTCCAGACCAACAACTTCGGGCGCGGCGGGACGGGCAACGATTCCGTCAGAGCCGAGGCTCAGGACGGGTCAGGCACCAACAACGCCAACTTCGCGACTCCGCCCGAAGGCAGTCGCCCGCGCATGCAACAATTCCTGTTCACGCAGGGAACAACCAGTCTGGCCGATGACCGCGACAGTTCGGAAGATGGAGACGTGGTGCTGCACGAATACGGGCACGGCGTATCGAATCGACTGGTGGGCGGGCCAGCGAATACAAACTGCCTCGGCGGCACACAGGCAGGCGCAATGGGCGAAGGCTGGTCGGATTACTGGGCAATCACTTTCTACAACGATGGCCGCGTCGGCGAATATGTGACCAACAATGCGACTAACGGCATTCGTCGCGCAGCCTACACAGTCCCGGCAAATCCTGTACACGATTCTTATGCGGATGTCGGAGCCGGAGGATTTGAAGTGCACCGCGACGGAGAAGTCTGGGCGGCGGCGCTTTGGGATCTTCGCACCACGCTGGGCGCTGCCATATCAGATCGCATTGTTTTAGAAGGCATGAAGTTCACGCCTTGCAGTCCGTCGTTTTTGAACGCGCGCGATGGAATACTGCAAGCCGATCAGAGCCTGAACGCAGGGGCGAATCGGTGTACTATCTGGACAGTATTCGCGCGGCACGGCATGGGCGTGTCGGCAACGGGCAACAACGGAACCACGCACAACGCCGCCACTGACGTGCCTGCGGATTGTGGCGGAGGCGGCGGAACGACAGTCTTCTTCGATAATTTCGAGACCGCTCTGGGATGGACAACCAATCCGAACGGCACAGACACCGCGACGACGGGCCAGTGGGAGCGCGGCAATCCCGATACGACGACTTCGAGCGGGACCAAACAGCTCGGCACGACCGTCAGCGGAGTAAACGATCTGGTGACGGGAAGGCTCGCGGGCGCAGCGGCTGGCGATTTCGACATTGACGGCGGCGTAACATCGATCCGCTCTCCCAACATCACCCTGCCCTCGACGGGAACGCTGACGCTGTCGTTCAGCTTCTATCTGGCTCACGGAAGCAATGCGTCGAACGCTGATTTCCTCAGAGTCAGTATCGTTAGCGGAGCTACGACCACTGTAGTATTTCAGAGGCTCGGCGCAGCAGCGGACGTAGACGGCGTGTGGGCTTCGACCAGCGCAAGCCTGAACGCCTTTGCGGGTCAGACCGTGACTATAAGGATAGAGGCCGCGGATGCTGCCGGAGCAAGTCTCGTTGAAGCAGGAATTGACGATGTAAGAATAACGAGGCAGTAAGGACAAAGCATTGAGTATTTAAGAGGCGAGAGATGATTACTCTCGCCTCTTTTTAGCTTCAGAGGCGATAAGGCAGTTGCCAACAGGCACGGATGAAAGGCACAATTCTGATTTCAAGCATTCAACAAATATATAAAAGGAGCCAATATGTCAGGACATTCCAAATGGCATTCAATCAAACATAAGAAGGGCGCGATTGACGCCAAACGCGGCAGGACGTTTTCAAGGCTTATCAAAGAGCTTACGGTGGCGGCGCGCGGCGGCGGCGACCCTGCCGGAAATGCTCGTCTGCGCAAAGCTATGGATGATGCCAAAGCGATGAACATGCCGAAAGACACTATGACGAACGCCATCAAACGCGGCACGGGCGAAATCGCTGGCGCGGCCATTGACGACATCACATACGAAGGCTACGGGCCGGGCGGCGTCGCCGTCTTCATCGAAGCGCAAACAGACAATCGCACGCGCACGGTCGCAGAGATCCGCCACATCTTTGCAAAGAATGGTGGCAATCTGGGCGAGAACAACTCTGTCTCGTGGATGTTTCAGAAGAAAGGCGCAATCCTGCTTGAAAAGTCCGCCGCCGATGAAGATCGCATCATGGAGCTTGCGCTGGAAGCCGGTGCCGAAGACGTGAGCGGCGACGAGGAAACATGGGAAGTCTTAACATCGCCCGAAGATTTCAATACGGTGCTGGATGCGATAAAGGGCGC
The DNA here is from genome assembly GCA_963804815.1 of Blastocatellia bacterium. Classification (GTDB taxonomy): domain Bacteria; phylum Acidobacteriota; class Blastocatellia; order UBA7656; family UBA7656; genus DATEKX01. Next base: position 2,653,406 of record CAWDRU010000002.1, read on the forward strand.
AAACATCGAGCCTGTTTCATCGGAAGTGGTGATGCGCCCGACAAACTCCGTGCAGGTTTCGGGCGCGATGGCTCAACAGGTTCTCCGGTTGATGGAAGCCCTGGAAGACAACGACGATGTGGCAAGCGTGGCGGCCAACTTCGACATACCTGCCGAAGAAATGGAGGCAGCCGGTTGACATCCTCGTTCGGCAATCAATCCGCGAACACGCGCACAGGACTGAAAGGCAAGGTCGAGCGACGGTCTATGCGCGTGCTGGGCGTTGATCCCGGCAGCGATACGACGGGTTACGGCGTAATTGACAGCGATGGCCGCAATTATGAGCTTGTGGAATATGCAGGCATACGCGCGCCCGCGCGCTTCGCCTTTGCCGAACGGCTACTCATCATTACACAGAAACTTGAAGAAGTGATCGAGCGGCTCAGACCGCAAGCCTGCGCAGTCGAAGAAACCTTCTTTGCCGTAAATGTGAAGACCGCGCTCAAACTCGGCCATGTTCGCGGCGTGGTGCTTGTGGCTGCCGCTCGCGCAAAGCTTGAAGTCGCCGAATATTCGCCGCTCGAAATCAAGTCGGCGCTTGTAGGCTATGGCCGCGCCGAAAAACAGCAGGTGCAGGAGATGGTGCGAATACTGCTCGGCCTGAAGGAGCCGCCTGAGCCATTGGACGCAAGCGATGCTCTGGCCGCAGCCATCTGCCACGTCAACATCGCATCGACTCGCGCGCGGCTTGGCATGAAGGGGTAAGCAGACTTATCCCTTGAGCCGGGCGAAAAGCTGGAGTAATATACAGTCGTAACAGGGCCAACGGTTCCCCAAAGCTGGGGGGTAATCGCAACCGGTCGCCGCTAAATCACTTGTCTTAAGCGTTGTCCGCAGGCCCACAGGTAGAGCGCCCTCTATTGGAAAGAAACAGCAGCCATGACGGACCTCTACGGCATTCTTGGACTCACGCCACGAGCGACCGCCGCCGAGATTAAATCTGCCTATCGCAGACTCGCGCGCAAGTATCACCCTGACGTGTCGGCGTCGCCCGACGCTAACGCACGGTTCGTTCTGATAAATCAGGCTTATGAGATATTGAGCGACCCTAACAGGCGCTGGGCTTATGATGACGGCCAGTACGGAGACTCAAAGCGAACGTTCTACGCATCGCGACAGGCCGAAGTCGTAGCCAAGCAACGACACTTCGACCGCATTGTCGATGAGTGGATGGCGCGCGAACGGCAGGAAACTGCTCAACGCTCGCACGCCGTGCTGGTAGTCGTTCCGTTTTTCCTCTCGACCTTCTTTGTGATGATCACGCCGCCGACCAAACTTGAAAAGCTGCACCTGTTTGCTCTGATAGTGCTGATCGGGCTGGCGTTTTACGGCTTGATCTATCTGGTCAGGAATCTTGCGCTCGTGCTGGCGCGATATACTTATCACATCCCCGACCATATGACTTCTGTGTTCACAGAACGAAAAGCGCCCGAAGACAAATCCATCAGCCGTAAGGCCGGTCTGTTCTTTCTTATATGCGGATACCTCGTCTCGCTCGGACTGGGATATGTTGCAAGCAATTTCGTTGGACGCTACAGCACAGCCTTTTCGATGAGCACGATACTATGCGCATTCCTTTATCCGCCCATCGCAGTGCTGACGATTGGCGGCTTGCGCCGCCTCATCAACGTCATAGAGCGCTTCTAGAACGTTTCGATCCGGCAGGTTTATTTTCTGAAGATTCGTTTGGCGATAGTTCCGATGTCGGATTTCCAGAGGCTCTGTTCAGTTCCGGTTGGCGCTTTCTTTCCGCTAAGCTCACGCTTCGCCGCGCGATTATCCGGGTCGATTTGAAGCGCCGAGCGAAAATAGCTTTCGGCCTTTTTCGGCAAGCCCGCCTCTTTGTATATCAAACCAAGCTTTACGCGAATCTGCGCGTTATAAGGATCAAGCTCTGCGGCTTTCGAGAGGTGTTCATCGGCTTCGCGGCGCGCGCGCGGGTTGCGAATAAGCGCCACTCCCAGATGGAAGTGATAAGGCGCGCGGGTAGCATCGAGTTTGACCGCTTCGCGCAACAGGTGAACCGCTACGTGATACTCTTTCCGGTCGAAACGCGCGCGGCCCTGATTGTAATAATGCTCGGCCATCTGCGCGGGAGTGGAAGCAGAGCCGGAACCCGTATTGCGCGTTGTCTGCTGCGAATCCGAAATGGCAAATTCGCCCGCAGATTGCGGCTGCGCATCGCCTGTCTTCACCTGTTTCAGATCGTCGCTATCTCTGTTTTCCTCCGGGCGAGCAACGGCTTCAACGGGCTTCGGTTCCGAGGTCACGATGGGCATCTGTCTGAGCGGCGTCGTGTGAAATGAAGCGGCAGGTTTTTTTAGCCGGTCGTCATATGCCGCGCGCTGCGCCGGTTCGCTCAATGTTTCGTAAGCCTGCGTTACGAAGGCAAACAGAGATTCGAGTTTGTGGCGCAGGTCGCCATTTTCATTCTGGCGATGACGATCCGGGTGATATTTCTTGGCGAGTTGATAGTAAGCCGCTTTGATTTCTGCGCTCTTTGCCTGCCGTGCCACGCCCAAAACTTCATAGAAATCTGCCGAAGAATAAAAGTGCAACTGGCGGGCAACCTCTTCGCGTAACCTGTCAGCCGAATCATCGCTCTGACTGGTCACTTCGTCCGTTTCAGGTTTATCATCCCCAAGCAGCTTCAAAAACCCCGCGGCTACAAGCGCGCACACAGCGCGGTGCGCATCCTCATCTCCAATCCCGCTGAGCGCGCCGACATCGCTAACGGTTGTCGGAGAGTCGATGCGCGACAGAATGTAGCTTTCGACGGGAATCAGCCTGCCCGAATCCAGACTTATGCCGTTGGATTTCGCTCGCACAAGGACTGCGTCCAACGGAGCGATGTTTTCAGCCATCTGATCGCTCGCAGACGCCATTCGTGCGCCTTCCAAAAGCATGTCGGCTGCCGTTATTTCGAGAGTGAAATCGTGCGAGGCCCGAATTCTTGTGTCAAAGGCATAATCCCCCTGCGTCCACTCGAACAGCGACAGGATGATCTCCATAAGCTGATCGTGCACAAGCCTGCGCATGTCGGCTTCGCCAATCACACTCATCTCGACCAGCATCGAAGCAAGGCGATGCGGCTTATCCGCGCGCTGTTTTGCTTCTTCAGTCTGTTTCAATGTCGCAAGTTTATTCGAGATTAATTTATATTCGAGTTGTTCGTTGGTAAGATTGCTGATGGCAAATTTCGGCGCGCCCGATTCAAAGAAGATCGCCTTGATGGTCTTCCCACGGGTGAGCCTGAGCAGCCCGCTCAGATTCTTTTGAGCGATCTCGCGCACGAGGTCTGTGACGAGCTTTTCACCTAATTGTCCTTGCACCGGAGCTTCCTGGATAACAGCAGACTACAGGGAGCGGTAGTCGCGCATTTTCAATAATAAAGGACACTGATAAGGGGGCAGCGCCCACATTGTAAATGGAAAGGCGGACGGGCGCAATAGTTAAGGTCAATATGACAGGGCTGTAACAAAGTAAAAGTAGGGGCAGGGCTTGTCCCTGCCCGGAGGGCCGACAGGCCATGACAGTCATCGCCTTACAGCGATTCGGGCAGGGACAAGCCCTGCCCCTACCATGCTTGTCAACCGACTTTGTTACAGCCGTGGTCAATATGAACGCTAAGTGATGAATCAGGGCAAGACGGAGATGAATGGCTGTTTTAATTCCATGCCGACAGCTGCTTCGGCGTGCCTGCGCGCCCAGCGGTCGGCTTCCAATACCGATTCGATGCTCGAACAAGGCTGTTTGTCGTGAGCCTGCATGGTGGATTCGATCAGGCGCGGTATTTCCATGAAACTTATGCGCTGATCAAGAAACGAAGCGACTGCGATTTCATTCGCCGCGCTCATTGCGGCTGGCATCGTCCCGCCTTCGCGCATCGCTTCGTAAGCCAGTCTGAGGCACGGAAACCGCTCGAAGTCAGGTTCAAAGAATTCCAGTTTTGTCAGCTTATCAAGTCCAAGCGCGGGAAGATCGGTCGGGAGCCTGTCAGGGTACGTCAGCGCATACTGAATCATCAGCCTCATGTCTGTGACGCCAAGCTGCGCGATGATAGAACCATCGATCAGCTCGATCATCGAATGAACGATTGATTGAGGGTGGACGGCGACCGATATCCTGTCGGCAGCGAATCCAAACAGCCACCCTGCCTCAATCACTTCCAGCCCTTTGTTCATCAGCGTCGCCGAATCAATCGTGATCTTTGAACCCATCTGCCAGGTCGGATGCGCAAGCGCCGCTTCGACAGTGGCCTCGCGCATACGCTCGATGGGCGTCTGTCGAAACGGCCCACCCGATGCCGTGAGGATCAATCGTTTGACCTCGCGCGTCTGTTCTCCGCGCATGCACTGGTGCAAGGCATTATGCTCGCTATCGACAGGCAGAAGTTCTGCGCCCGCTTCAAGCGCCGCGCGTGTCATCAGCTCGCCCGCCATAACAAGCGTCTCTTTGTTGGCAAGGCAAACTCGGCGACCGAGCGAAAGCGCTCTGTAAGTCGGCATAAAACCTACTGCGCCGACGGTCGCAGAAACAACCGTGTCAACCCCGTCCAGACAGGCGACGGCGATCAATCCTTCTTCGCCCCACGCGAATTCGGGCATGGGGGTGATGCCTGCCTCGCGCAACTTCTCTCGCAGTTTTGTAACATCCGCCTCTTCAGCAACGGAAACGAGGCGAGGCCGAAAACGGGCAACCTGCAGGGCCAGCCGGTCAATTTCGCGACCTGCCGCAAGCGCGCTCACAACGAATTGATCGCTCAGTGATTCGATGACTGATAGAGTATTTTGCCCTATCGAGCCGGTTGATCCCAGTATGCTGACGCTTTTCATAAAGGTTCGACTGATTGGCGCATTCTAGCACGCCGCGCGTGAAGGCAAAAGCAAAAAGGCAAAGCGTTAAGGGCAAAGGTGTGATTCCTTACTTTTATTTTCACTTTCACCTTTGCGGATCTCTGCTCCCGACCGGCAGGTTTAGATGTTATAATTCACGATTGGCAGGCAATTCAGTTTTGTATCCCCGATGCGAATAGTCATTGTAAAGCTCAGTTCGATTGGCGACGTGGTGCACGCACTCCCGGCTGTTGCCGCGCTCAGACGGGCGTTGCCCGATGCGCGCATCTCGTGGGTCGTCGAGCGACGCGCAAGCGCGATGCTCAAAGGCTCTCCCGTAATTGACGACCTGATAGAGATCGATACCCGTGCGTGGCGGGCTTCGTTGTTGAGCGGCGCAACGATCAGCGAGGTGCGCGCTCGGCTTGCGAACATTCGCGGAATTGACTCCGATGCGAGCGTTGATGTTGCGATAGACTTTCAGGGTTTGATCAAGTCGGGGCTGGTTGCAAAAGCGACAGGCGCTTTGAGACGAATCGGGTTCGAGACGCGCGAGTTGCGTGAGCCAATCAGCCGGTTCTTTCTGACCGAACAGATTGAAACATCCGGCGTCAAACATGTCATCGATAAGAATATCGCTCTGGCCAGCGCCGTCGTTGACCTTGCGAGTTTCTCATCTCCTCATTACGAGTTTCCAATCTCTGTCTCGGCGGAAGACGAACGATATATCGAAGAGGCAATCAGCAATCGCGGTGGCTCATTCGCCATAATAAATCCGGGCGGCGGCTGGCCTACGAAGCTATGGCCCGCCGCCCGATATGGCCTGCTGACCGACTGGCTGCACACTGAACACGGGCTTGTTTCGTTCATCACTTACGGGCCGGGAGAAGAGTCGCTGGTGCAGGCAGTCGCAGCCGGTTCAAAAACAGGCGCGGCCCGCCCCTTCGCTTCAACGCTCAAGCAGTTTGTCGCGCTGGCGCGCAGAGCAGCGTTGTTCGTTGGCGGCGACACAGGCCCGCTCCATCTGGCGGCTGCAAGCCACACACCGATAGTCGGTATTTACGGCCCGACATCTCCTGAGCGAAATGGCCCCTTCGACAATCGGGATGTGACGGTGAGAAGAGATTTGTGGTGCCGCGCGGATTGCCATCGACGAAGTTGCTGGCACTGGGAGTGTATGGACATACCCGTAAGCGCTGTGGCGCAGGCCGTGACAACGAGACTTGCAAGAATTGACGAGGGGGCGAATTCAGATTTTCAGCGCGGCATCGTTTCGCCCGTGAGCAGCGCGCTATCGGGTGAAATGTGTCAGTAAACCAGACGACGTTTAGAAAAATAGCGCAGCGCATCCGCGTGCCCGCCGGTTTTGTTCTCGCGCCGCTGCTTGTGATCTCGGCAAAGCCCGGTCCGCGCTCGTTGATTTTCGGGGCCGCGGTTGCGGTCATCGGGCTTGTGATTCGAGCGTGGTCTTCGGGGTATCTGAAAAAGAATATGGAGTTGACTACGTCAGGGCCGTACGCGCACACTCGCAACCCGCTTTATCTCGGCACCTTCATTCTGGGCACAGGCATCGCGATAAGCAGCGGCGCTGTTTGGTTTGTCGCGCTGTTTATGACGCTGTACCTGTTGATCTATGTGCCTGTGATGTTCGCAGAGGCGGAAACATTACGCGAATTGTTTCCGGCAGAGTACCCTCAATACAGCCTGAGCGTTCCGCTGTTTCTGCCTCGCCTAACTGCGGGAGGAAGCGAATTCGGCGGTCGTCGATTCGCGCTGTCGCAGTATGTGAAGCATCGAGAGTACCGTGCCGCGCTCGGACTCGTCGCAGTATACGCGATGCTTGCGGCCAAGTTTCTGTTCCTGAGTTAGAATGGTTATAATCTTCGGACAACGGGCTATCAACAAGTGGCAACTAAAGCAGTTGATAATGGTGCACATATGCTGAAGACGATCTTAGCGGCGGTGTTAGTGCTGGCTCAGTATGCGATTCCTGCCGGAGCGCAGGTTGTGCAGGAAAAGATCGCGGCTATGCCCAAGATCAGTAAACCGCTTCCATTCAAAGCGGGCGAGTCACTGTTATACGAAGTCGGTTTCTCAAAGCTCATCTTCTCCGGCGCGATAGGCGAAGTCAGGATGTCTGTCTCGAAGGCTCAGCATGCAGACAAGGTCAGCATGCTTGAAATCAGGGCCGATGTTATTTCAAAGGGTTTCTTTCCCAAGCTGTTCGGCATCAAGATAAACGATAGATTCAGCTCACAGGTCAACTCGATAGATTTCGGGCTTCAAACATCATCGAAGATTATCGAAGAAGGCAAAGTCCATCGCGAGCAGAAATCGGTTATAGACCGTGAAGCTGGCAGCGTGACTTTTACAGAGCGCGATCTTGAAAACACCAGCGCCGAGCCGAAAGTCAAACAAGCCGTCTCGCCTTCATGGATTCAGGACATGCTTTCGGCCTGCTACTTCGTGCGAACCCAGAAGCTCAACGAAGGCGACGTAATCGCTATTCCGATAAGCGATGGCGGCCAGATTTACAACATCGAAGTCGTCATAGGCAAGCGCGAAGTGGTCAAAGTCGATGCGGGCAAATTCAAAACCATAAAGATGATCGCAAAGATATTTGACGGGCGCTATATCAAGCGGAGCGGCGAGATGTTTCTCTGGATGAGCGATGATGCGAAACGCATTCCGGTTCGCGCAAAAATCAAGACATCGGGCGCTACGGTGACCGTCGATCTGAAACGCGTCCAGCTCACCTCGGAATCGTAGAGCCGATCTGAAGTTTCGCTCTGCAGGTTTCAGAATTCACGTCGTAATTAAATCCATCCGGGTCCAATGGCAGCCGGTCATCATTCACGTTGAGTTTCCTGGCTCGAAGCATTGAAGCGAGCGGGCGCAGATCGGTCGGGCAAGTCCCTGTGGCCTTTCTATATTGAGCCAGCGCTTCGTTAATAATGTCCATCTCGTCGAGCGAGCGCAGTTGCTTCAATCGAATGTTGGCCTGATTGCGCACATTTTCGTCTTCGCTGTTGAGGTAGTTTGAATAGATGGCATATGCGATTTCGCGGCTGCCGCCCTCAATCTTCATATACCCGGCCAGATCGCGCATCCACCACATCGCGCCGGGCACGTTGCTTCCCTTCTCGTACCACTCTGCGGCTTTCGCGTAGTAATCGGCCTGTTGTTCGCCCGTCCTGGAATTGCCCGTTTGCCAATATATGTAGGCCAGGTCCTGATAGAGCCGCCATTCGTTCGGGTTATCGCGTATGCCTTTTTCGAGCAAAGCCACGGCGGCATCAAGGTCGCGTTCAGGCAAAAAGATTGCGCCGAACCTGTAGGCCGGAAGGTGGTGCGGGTCGAGCGTGACGATTACGTTCAGCAGCGGAGCAAGCAATTCCATCCTGATGTTCTCGGATGCGGCTGACGAAAGAGGCTTGCCGCTGTCAATCAGTTTGCGCCCGAAATACTGCACTGTGCGAATCCAGTAAACGTCTGCGGTCAATCCTTCAAGCCCCAGACTCATTCTCTTAACTGCATTGCCGGAAAGATAGAGCGTCTCTTCGCCTGTATTCGCGCGCGGCGATGTACGATCAATCCACCCCTGCAAAGGGTAGAGGAAGCAAAACCCGGTTATCAGGATTGTAATTGGAATCGCCTTCATCTTCTATGACCCGTCATATCTATTTTAGACTTCAGTTCCACTATCTGATCTCGCGCAGCCGACTGGCTGGGGTTGTTAATAAGCTCGGCTTCAAACTCGTTGATCGCACCATCGGTCTCGCCTTTCTGCTTTAAGACAATCCCCAGCGCGTAATGATAACCGTAGGCGCGCGGACGCATCTCAATCGCGTGGCGCATCAAACCAGCGGCTTCATCCAGCCGCCCGGTCTTAATGTAGACCTGAGCGAGGCGCGTGAATTGATCAGGGTCGAGGTGATAGTGTTCAAGAGAGAGCTTGAGAGACTTTTCCGATTCTTCATATCTGCCAAGTTTGTAATATACATATCCGAGATTATAACTCGCCAGCCAATAGGTCGGGTTGCGCGCGATCACCTGCTCGTAAAGCGTGATGGCTTCATCATACATTTCACGCTTCTCCAGTTCGGTGGCGAGATTGTTCTTGGCAATGTCGTTATTTGGCGCTATCGTCACGCCGCGATAATACAACAGAAGGTCACTTGCCCAATGAGCGGTTTGACCCGCTGTAGTTATACCAAGCAATACGGTCAGAACAATCGCAGCCATAACCTGAAACGCAGGCAGGCCAAACAATTTGACCTGACGCGAACCGATGCGATTCAAAGCAAGCGCGATCAGTATCGAAAAACCTATCGAAGGCAGATACAGATAGCGGTCGTGGACAATCTCGCCCGGAAAGAATACAGAGAGGTTTAACAGCGGTAGCAGCGGCACAACGAGCATAGCGGAAGCAAATGCGACGCCTTGAGATTTGCGCGACCACATCCACAATAAACCAGCCGCAGCCGCTATTGCGAGAAGCGGCAACAGGAGATTGCCAAAGCTCGGACTGGTAACATATGGCGTATCATAAAACACGCTTAAGCCTACCGGCCAGACAAGCAGTTTCAGGTAAGTCCAGAGCAGCGATGGCCATGTCAATATAATCGTTAATAACGGAAGCGGCGTTATCACATGCCCAAGCCCTTTCAACACAATCCCACGCAATAAAAGATAGACAATCGACAGGGCCAGATACGGCGCTACGGTCCTTACGCCGTTTCGCACGCGGGCAAATATCTGCGTCTGACGAGCGCTGTAAATCCATTCGTACGCAAAAACGAGCATAGGTAATATAAGCGCGGTCTCTTTTTCAAAGACCGCAAACGCATAAAACGCGAGCGAAGCCACAAGCCACAGTCGGCGATTGCGCTTTACAGGAGGCTGAGCATCGCTTGAAGAATCCGTCTCACGCCAGTTCAGATAAAAGAGAAAAGCCGGGATGAGAAACAACGCAAGCAAAGGCTCTGTCACTCCCGCCACCCATGCGATAGTTTCGATGTGTATAGGATGCAACCCGAATATCAAGGCTGTCATCAACGCTGTCCACTGGTCTTTCAGCACACGGCACGCCAGCAGGTAAACCATAAGCGTGACACAGACGTGAACCAGAATGGTTGTCAGATGCCACCACGCGGCATTGAGTCCGAACAGCATGTAACTGACGAACATCCAGATCATAAAAACCGGGCGATAGTAATTGCCGGGAAGCTCTGGTCCCTTATGCGCCCAGATATGATCCGTGAAGTAACTCGGCACATAATGCCATGATTTGATGGCCGGGTTATCAACAATCTGCCCTACGTCATCATAGACGAACTTGTAGCCAATCGTCCCGGCGTAGGCAATAAAGGTGACGATCAAAATAAGAATAACGGCCAGATAATTCGGAGCGAATAATCGACGCGTTGAAATTGTTTGTCGAGCGCCCGGATCGACAATCGAGTCTTGAGACAGGACGGCGTACTCGTTCATCTGCAATTCCTCCTCTGAAAAAGAGAGGGTCGAGGGTTTGACTATGCTACTGAGACTTTGCACCGGAATTTCCTGCCGCAAGGCGCTCTTCGAGACTGGCTACTTCCATCTGCGCCTGTATCAGTCTGGGATTGTTATTAACCTCTGTCTTGAACTCTTCAAGTGCAGCCTGAAGGTTCCCTTGAGCGTTCAACACGTCGCCTAATTGATAATGAAATCCGTAGCCATCGGGCTGCAAGTCTATGGCCTGACGGATGGCGCGTTCGGCTTCGTCGAGCCGAGCCTGTGCCTGCAACGTGACTGAGAGGTTCAAATACTGCCTCGGCTCTGTTGGTCGAATTTCGATACCGCGAACCAGATAGATCTCAGCGTTTTTAAAATCTCCCATCTTCATATAGGTGCAGCCAAGATTATTGGGAGCCACCCAGTATGTGGGATTACGTTCGATGACTTCTTTATAAAGCGTTATCGCGTCGTCATACTGGTCACGCTTGCTGTACTCGTTTGCCAGCCCTGTCTTGGCAATCCTGCTGTGAGGCACATAGGCCAGCCCGTGTTGAAACAGAGCCAGATCAGTCGCCCAGTGAACGTGCTGGCTCAAGGTAATGAAACTGAAGGCGAGCGCGATCAGTATCGCCGCTGCTACATGAGCGACAGGCCGCCCGAACAGTTTGGCGCGCCCGAAATCGAGGCGGCGTAAAGCGACTGCGACGATGATGGCAAATCCGATTGACGGCAGGTACAGGTAACGGTCATGAACAGCTTCGCCTTCGCCAAAGACAGAGATGTTGAGTACGGGAAGTATCGGCAGCACAAGCCACAGGGATGCGATTAATAACGCATAACGCTCGCGCGCTTCGGATTTTCGCGCAAACATCCACAGCCCGAACCCGACCGCGATAACGCCTGCCGCCGGAAGGATAAAGTTCACAAGTCCCGGAGAAGTCACATACTCAAGATCTTGAAATGCGCTCAATCTGGCTGGCCAGATAAGCTGTCTGGTATAAAACCAGAGCACAGCCGGACAGGTTAAAACGACCGTGGAAAGCGGAAGCGGCGAGAGAGTATGCCCAAGCCCTTTTAAAACTATCGTGCGCACAACAAGGTAAACCACAGAGATCGCAATAAAAGGAATTGCTCGCCTCAGGCTCTGGCGAGCGCGACTGGTAAAGCCCTGGTCTTGAGACGAGCCAGAGTTCTTTATCCATTCATATCCGCAAACTGCCATCGGTAAGATGAGCGCGGTCTCTTTTTCCAGCATCGCAAGCGTATAAAGAAAGAGTGAAGCGGCAAGACGGATCGTCGGTTTTTTGTAAAAAGCAATCTTCCCATCGCCCGACGCATCTTCTTTGCCATCACGCCAGTCCATATAAAATAGAAAAGCTGATATAAGAAACAGTGCCAGCAGCGGCTCGGTCACTCCCGAAATCCATGCTACGCCTTCAATGTGCACAGGATGCAGTCCGAAAATCAACGCGGCCATGTTGGCCGTCAATTCGTCTTTCACCAGTCTTCGCGCCAGCAGATAAACCAGCAGCGTCACCAGCAGGTGAACGGCAATAACAGCGAAATGCCAGAGAAAGGGGCTTAAGCCGAACAGAGTGCGGTTGACTAAAAGCCAGAGTAGAAAGACTGGGCGATAATAATTGCCTGCCTGATCCGGATGCACGTGGCTCCAGACATGCTTCGTAAAATATTGCGGAGCGGAACTCCACGACCGGATGAAACCGTTTTGAACTATCTGCCCTTGATCGTCATAAACAAAATCGTAGCCGAGAGTTGAAAAGTACGCCATAAAGGTCAAAAGCAATACTGCCGCAATAAAGAAGTGATTCGAGATTTTCATCTGCGACTTTTCCGCAATTACATTTCCATCCGTCTCAAGAGGCTGTTCGGCGTTCAAGCACTGGCTCTCGGTCATTTAAAATTCCTCCGCTGGAAGATCAGCACAGAGGCTGAAAGCAGTATGCTGATGTACACAATTGCATAGACGGTCGCAGAAACAGCCATTCGCAAAGGAACCACCTGTCCGTGCGACGCTTCGGTGATGAATCCGAAGTTCGACAGGTTTGGAACGATGTAGTAAAGCACCGTCAGCAGGCCGCGAACTACAATGGATTCGGAAAGCTCTGCGGCGAGTTTCAAATCGGCGCTGAAATGGCCGATTACGTAGACGGCAAAAGTGTAAAGCGCAGCAAGCATAGGGGTCGAGAATGTCGAAAACATCAACGCCACAGCGACCAGCAGCGCAAGCTCAAGATAGATAAGATAGGCCGCCGATAACACGGATAATTGCAACGGCACCAACCCGTGATTTACGTAGACGAGGGCAAGCTCTGTGCCCAGCGTCATCACAGCCGAGTTGACCAGCAGCGTCACGCACAGGCCGAAATATTTACCGATGATAAATTCGTGGCGATGCACAGGCTTGGAGAGCAGGTTGTAGATGGTGCGCTTGTCGATCTCTTTGTAAACCAGACCTACTCCGATGAATATTGCTATCAGCGCGCCAAAGACCAGCATCGAGCTGAGTCCCAGCGTGGCGATGAACTTGGTCTCCTGATTGATCGAGAGTTCGCTGATGAAAACCGACGCGCATACAAGAAGCAACACGAAGAGTATGAGGTTGTATAGAACACGATCTCTGACCGATTCGCGGAACGTGTTCAGCGCGATGACGGCGATCTTGCCGGTTCTGGTTTTGCTGCGAACGGAAGCAGCGGGCATGGTCTGCACGGTTCTAATCTCGCTGGCAATCATTCTAGTATAATTCGCCTCCGTCTTCTCGTGAATTTCTACGTCGAAGCAATCTCTTTTGAATCGTCACTTATTCGGCGCGTTGGAACTGGCAGCCTCCTCGGACTGACGCTCCAGTTGCTCAAGCCTCATCCGCCACTCGTCTGCCCGCCTGCCATTCGGATCAAGCTCGATAGCGATTCGCTGCTCGCTCAAAGCTTCCGCATAACGCTTCTGCACGCTGTAGGCAAACGACAGGTTGAAATGCGCCCCGGCCTTATCCGGCGTGAGCAAAGCTATCCGCTCGAAGTTACGTGTGGCTTCCGGCCAGCTTCCCCCGCGCGCATAGACGAATGCAGAGTTGTTTAGCGCATCGATGATATCAGGGTTGAGTTTTAATGCGGCTTCATATTCGCGCAAAGCGCCTGCCGGGTCCTGTTTGGATTCAGCCAGCAGGCCCAGTCCTATGTGGGCTATTCTTGAGTCAGGCGCGTGTGCCGCTATGTCCAGCCATAATGCCTCTGCGGTTTTATAACGCTTGTTTTGCAAACCTGTAAGCAAGCTCAAAACCAGCAATATGATTACGGCAGCACCCGTTGCGTATTTGACTGATAAACGCAGCCGCAAGCTTTTTGTCGCCTGAATCGTCGAAACTGCAAGAAGCAGACCAGCGCCCAGAATTGATAAATAGAGATAACGATCATGAATTATTTCATCGCTGACAAAGGCGCGCGTGTTCAGGTGCGGCAGCAACGGCAGCACCATCCATATTACTGCCAGTCTGACCGCAGGAACGCGTTGTGAACAGCGTATCAGAATCAGGCTTGCGGCAAGCAGCGCGACGAGCGGCATCCAGAACGATGTCAGGCTCAGAGAACGCACATAACCAAAGTCATATATCAGTGATGAATCTGTAGGCAAAAATACGAGCTTTGCGTAAGCCAGTAACAAAGCTGGCAACGTTCGCAGGTTATCGGCAAGCGTAAGCGACGCATCGTCGGGATAGTTCATGTTCAGGCTGCGCCCAAATAAAACATTGAGCACGCTGTATCTCAAAGCCATGTAGGCAAACACAACAAGCGCAAATGGCAGCGCATGGATAAACGCAGCCCGCAGGCGCGAGCCGAGTTTGAGATTGTCTTTAAAGATTAAAAGCTCGTATGCAGGTACTATCAGGATTGCCGCGCACGCGCTCTCCTTGGTCGAAACAGACAGCCCGAACAAAAGAATGATTGCGAGCCTGCTCCACAGGGTTTTGCTGTTGCGGTATCGCAGATAGAAGTAAAACGCGCCCAGCAGGAATATCGTGCTCAGCGGGCCGACCAGCCCCGAAATCCATGAGACAGATTCTGCCTGCGCGGGGTGAACGACAAAAAATGCGGCTGCAAAAGCCGCCATTATACGCCGCTCCTTTTCTTCGACGCCGCCGACTGCGCACAAAGAAAGATTTATTACGTAGAAGGCCACAACAGCGACTACGACGTGCAGAGAGATCGCGATCAGATGCCAGCCCGGCGCGCTCAAACCGGCCACTTCGTAACCGATCATCAGAAACAGGCTGAAAACAGGGCGATAGTAAAGACTGTCGAGTTTGTCTCCGGCAAGTTCAGGTCTGAGCGAGGCCCAGAAATCATGCGTAAAGATTCGCGTGATCGTGGCCGCATCCCAGTGACCAAGCGTAGGATTGTCACGGATCTGCGACAGGTCATCGTAAACGAAATCGCCGGAAATGGAGCTTGCAAAAGCGATCAGCGCCAGCAATGCCAGCGCGGGAATAATAACGCGTGCGGATGTAAAATCGAGGCTAATACTTGCTTTGCTGAATACCTGCTTGTTCGCATTGTCTACAGCCAGCGTCGAACGGACGCTTGAACAAACAGGCTCGAATGCATTGATCGGGTCTGGCATACAGACTCTCCTATTCAGCGCGGGGCAATCATTAAATAAAACGACCGGTCCGTGATCGCCTTGTTTAGGGCGACGGGTAAAGAATAAGAGGGCTGTAAGAGCAGATTAAACGCGAGGGGCGAGGAATATTGAGAGGGCGCAACCTAAAGTGAAATAACGATCAGGGCCGGTTTTTTTCGCCCGGCCCCGTCATAATAAAATCTATTCGTTCTTTGGCGCGCCATTCTTAGGCACACGATCCTGCGGAGTAGCTGTTGGGGGTTCTCCGCCGTCGGCCTCATAAACGGTGTTGCCAAGCGTCTCGTTGCAATAGTAAGAGCGATTGCCTGACCCGAATGTGCCAATCGATGATGGCTTTGCACTCGTGTCAAACATGGCGCGTAATCCTTCGACGTTAATCGGGGCAGAGGCGAAAATATATCCGCCTTTCACGCCGCCTTTAAGGCCCTCGGCCATTCCTCTTTCGGCCAGTTCTTCAAGCGAGCCGAATTTGCCGTGCCCCTGTGTCAAAGAATATAGAATTTGATTCTTGCTAATTGTCTGCACTTCAGTAAAAGCAGCCGTCTCGTGGGCGGCCTGTTGTGCTACGAGCAGTCTCGGAACTGCTATTGCGGCGATGATGCCGATGATTGCGACGACGATAAGCAACTCGATAAGCGAGAACCCTCTCTGCTTTTTCCTATCCATAATACTCCCCTCAGCTCTGGAATTTTTCGCTTCTCCCCGTTTGGGGGAAGCCGTGATGCTCTCCATCGAAATCGAACGCTGCCTGGTGCGGGCCGTTCATTTTATTTTTGAGCTGATGAGGTGACTATAACATAAACGGGTGAGCCTCCGCAAAGACTCACCCGTTTTTCAAGTTTCGGATTTTGTTGCAGTCAAACTTTATTGCAGTGCCTGAGCAGGCGATGCAGGAACGCGAGCCGGGAACGTCGGTGTTCCTATCGCAGATCCGGCGGCGGGCTGCTGATAGATCACGTATGTTTCGTTCGAGTAAAACTCGCGGTTGCCGGTGCCGAATGTGCCGGATGAAAGCGGGCTGCCCTTCGTGTCGAAGAAGGACGGAACAGTGGAAGTCGAAGCCGTACCGGCTGTCGAGAAGCTGTATCCGCTCTTCGAGCCGCCGCCCAGGATAGGATCAACGCTGCCTTCTGTGGCGAGGTCACCGAGTGTGCCTGCGAAATCTTTACCTAAACCCTTCGTTGACTGGAAGGTCGCCTGTGCGGTTCCAATCGTGCGGACAGCGCTGATACCCGATGCCTCGTTGGCCGCCTGACGGGACTTAAGCAGGTTCGGAATTGCTATAGCGGCGATGATACCGATGATTGCTACCACTATCAGCAGTTCGATAAGTGAAAAACCTTTCTCATTCTTCATAACATCTAGCTCCTTTTCTTTTTTTCCCAATTATTGCCGTAGGTCAGTGTCCCTAGCGGCCAATCTACGACAGATCGCAGCTTGGCAAATCGCAATGCTTGTGCCACAGATTTTTTAATTTCAAGGCAGTGAGCAAATTGCTTATTTGAAAAGGAATTGGTCGCAGTCAGGATTTTGGCGGGGAGTTTTGCAGGGATTTCTTAACAAAAAACGGTAGCGAACCGCTACCGCTTTTTGTCAGACTCTTTGTGTTATCGAGGGATTGGCGGGCTGGTGGCGTTTGCCGGTGCGCCGTCTACATAACGGATGACAGCCGTCTCATCGACAAAGAAATGAGGAAGAGTTACATCCTCAAACGGCGTTGCGTTCACCTTAAAATGCACGAAGTCAGTCGCGGGCGGATCTGTGGTCACGCTTATGGCAAATGTATAGCTGCCCTTTGTGCCGACTGCGAGGCTGTTATCGAGCGTGCCTTCCGGCGCAAGTTGCGCTAACGTGCCGTATTGCTGGAACTTTGATTTATAGAGATGCTCGGCAGTCGTTATCGTTCTTAATGACTGAATGGCAGATGCTTTATGTGCAGACTGCCGCGCCTTGCGCAGATTCGGAATGGCGATAGCTGCAATGAGAGTAATAATAGTCACGACTATCAATAACTCTATCATTGAAAACCCATTTTCTTTTCGCATCTCAGGCTCCTTTAGGAAATATTCCCCCCAACTCGCACGCGAGTCGGCCCTCAAATAACAGCAATGCATGTGCCGCCTAAGTTCCATCAGAATGACCTGTAAGAATCAAGCTTTTCTGTTTACGCATTATGAAATATCCTGCTGCCTGACTGGGTAATGCGAAGCTCGTTACTATTGAAAAACCCCAATGCGGTCAATAAGGCAGTAACCGGACAAAAGTTCGGGGAATAAACTATTGCAAATCGACGGACGCACACTTAAAGTGCTGCCATGAGTCAGGAGCAAACAGCAGTTGTTGAGGAAAATACCGCTCTGTTAACTGAGAGTTCCGCAACCACAAATCAGAGATTGTTGGCCGCAACAGCGATCATCTGTACGGGCGCTCTGGTATATCTCAACAGCTTCAGAGGCCAGTTCCTCTTTGACGATCAAACCTTTCTTGAGGATCAGTCTTTTTATCATTTCTGGCCGCTCTCTCCGTCCATGCGCACCCGCCCCATAGTCGGTTTTTCGCTTGCCTTAAATCACGCGATCAGCGGAATAGACGTGTGGAGCTATCACGCATTCAATTTAATGATTCACGTGCTTGCAAGCCTCGCCCTGTTTGCCGTAGTTCGGCGCACGCTGCTGACAGACAAAATGAAGGGGCGTTTCGGTCAGGCGCAGACAGGACTTGCTTTATCGGTAGCGCTCCTGTGGATGACGCATCCCATACAAACAGAGTCGGTCACATACATTATCCAGCGAGCCGAATCGATGATGGGGTTGTTTTACCTGTTGACGCTTTATTGCGCGATACGCGGCTTCACATCGCACAACTCCTCACGATGGTATGCGGCATCGGTCATTGCCTGCGCAGTCGGCACCGGTTGTAAACAGGTGATAGTCACGGCTCCCCTCATCATATTGATCTATGATTTTGTTTTCATTTCAGGATCAGTCAAAGAGAGCTTGAGACGGCGTTGGGGGCTGTACGCAGGGCTGTTCGCAACCTGGGGCTTGATCGCAGCGATAATGCTAATCAGCAAAGATACGGAGGTATCGGCGGGCTTTGGGCTGAAAATAGTTTCGACGTGGGATTACTTCAAATCCCAATTCGGCGTGATTGCGCATTACCTGCGACTGGCTGTCTACCCGGACGCGCTGTGCCTGGATTATTACTGGCCCGTCGCTAAATCCATGATAGATGTAGTGCCGTTCGCAGTAATGATTATCGCAATGGTACTGGCATCGCTTTATGGCGTGTTTCGTCGCTCGCCTGCCGGGTTTCTCGGACTCTGGTTCTTCGTGATCCTTGCTCCAACGTCGAGCGTCCTGCAAATTGCGGATCTGGCAGCCGAGCGCCGCGTGTATGTGCCTCTCGCTGCAATCGTAACGCTCGGCGTTGTCGGCGGGTACAGCTTACTAAGGCGGCTGGCAAAGTCAGGCAGCAGGCAGAGGCTTTCGCAGATCGGTGTGGCTGTGATCGCAGTGCTTGTGGCATGGTTCGGGTCTTTGACAGTTCGACGCAATGCCGACTACTACAGCGAAATCATGATGTGGGCTGATGTTGTGAAGAAGCGGCCAGATAATCCCCGCGCGCACTCTAATCTGGGCCTGCGTCTTGCCGAGCGCGGAGAGTTTGATCTTGCGCTCGCGCATTTTCAAGATGCGCTCAGAATCAATCCCAGTTTCGTAGAGGCGTATAACAACACAGGCATGATTCTGGCAAATCAGGGCAGGCACGATGAAGCCCTGCCGTATTTTCAGGAAGTGCTTCGGCTCAGGCCAAACGCCAAACGAGCCCATTTCAACATTGGGCAAGTCTTTGCCAGTCGGGATAGATGGGACGAAGCGATAACTCAATTCGAGCAGGAATTGCAGATTGATCCTCAATTCGAGACCGCTTATCTGAACATCGCCAGGGCGCTGGAGATACAGAAAAGACCCGTCGAGGCCGAGGCTCATTACAGGCTTGCTCTGTCGATCTGGCCTGACTGGATCGAGGCTCGATTAAGACTCGTATCGCTGCTTATATCCGACAACAAGGATACGAAAGAAGCTCTACGTATAGCCGAAGAGACTGTAGGGATTACTGGCCGCCAGCACATAGTAGCCCTGGATGTTCTGGCAGCGGCATATGCCGCCGAGGGTCGATTTGCAGAAGCGGCTACAACTGCCAGAGAAGCTATGGATAGAGCATCTCTGGCAGGGCAGGACGACCTCGCAGCGGCCATACGGAAGCGGCTGCGAAACTATGAGGAAAGGCAGACAGCGCGTTAGTTCAGATGTGAAAGTTCATTTGTGAGTGGCGCTATCGGTCAACGGGCCTGATTCGCGTATCAGGCTCGCAGTCTGGCGAATCTTGTGTTTGTCGAGCAGGTGGCGCAAAGAGCGCACAGACATATGAAGAATCTCGGCGGCGCGAGTCTGATTGCCGCCCGTCCTTTGAAGCGCGCGCAGTATATAATCCTTCTCAATCTGCGCCAGGTAGGCTTCAAGATCAATTCCATCTTCCGGTAGATCAAGCTCAGTTACATTGCGCGGCTTGTACTTTAGTATGCGTTCGGGCAGCCATTCGGGTCGGACGCGGCGATCAACCACTCCGGGCGGAGGCCCTGCGTCTTCGCGTCTGCGATCAAGGCCGACTATTCTGCCGTGCTCCAGCGCGCATGCGCGCTCGATTGTGTTCTCCAGTTCGCGCACGTTGCCCGGCCAGTCGTAAGCGTCCAGAAATCGCATCGTGTCTTCGGGAATCTGTAGCATCGGGCGGCCAGCAGAGACGCCGAATTTTTCAAGAAAGTGACGTACAAGATCGGGAATATCGGAGCGGCGCGCCCTGAGCGGCGGCATCTCGATTGGAATAACGCTTATTCGATAGTAGAGATCGTTGCGAAACGTTCCGTCTTCAACCATCTGCGACAGGTCGCGATTGGTCGCCGCCACAACTCGCACATCGACCGGTATCTCTTCAAGACCGCCCACGCGCCGTATGCTTCGCTCCTGAAGCACGCGGAGCATTTTCACCTGCATGGCGGGCGTCGTCTCTCCGATTTCGTCTAAGAAAATAGTTCCGCCTTCGGCAGCCTCGAACAACCCCTTGCGATTAGATACGGCTCCGGTAAACGATCCTTTCATGTAGCCGAACAGTTCGCTTTCAAGGAGCGTTTCGGTAAACGCTCCGCAGTTGATCGAAACGAACGGGGCGGCTGCGCGGTCGCTCATATTGTGAATCGCGCGGGCGACAAGCTCTTTGCCCGTCCCCGATTCGCCCGTGATCAAAACCGTAGATGTCGTCGCAGCAACCGTCTCTATCATCTGATAAACGGCCTGCATCTGTGGCGAGCGGCCAACGATATTGTCGAGCGAATTGCGCTGACGGAGTTCGCGTTTGAGCAGGACGTTTTCCTGGCGCAGGTGTTTCTTTTCTAAAACCTTGCCGACTGAAACTTTCAATTCTTCGACATCAAAACCGGCGTCTTTGATCACCAGATCTTCGGCTCCGAGCTTGAATGCGCGGCGGGCAGTGTCAACGGTGGCAAAGGCCGTGATCATTATTACCATCGTTTCGGGAGAGATTTCACGCACACGAGCGAGCAGTTCGATGCCGTTGATATCGGGCATCTTCACGTCGGAGATAATCAGATCGTAGACATTCTGTCGTATGAGTTCGAGCGCGCGCGTCCCGTTTTCAGCCGTATGCACAGCATATCCTTCGCGTTTCAAGACGAGTTCAAGTAACTCGCGCATGCTGCGCTCATCATCCACAACCAATAATTTTTCCATGATTACTTCCTCCCACTAAAACATCATTTGTGGCTTGATACCGATTGAACTCTAACATCGACTCTCCGACATCTAAAATTCAGCTTGCCACGGCTACCGGCGAATTAGAATCCGTGAGCGATACGCCATCCGGGTTTCTGGACTGGCTCGCAACCCGCCCGCCGGTTGGCAGCTTAATTGAAATGCTCGTTCCCTTACCAGCTTCGCTCTCGATATGTATCTTGCCGCTATGGTCGCGGACGAGTTGATAGACAATCGCCATGCCGAGGCCCGTGCCGCCGCTCGATGAATTGAACGGCTCAAACAACCGCTCTTTCTGCTCGCGGCTCATTCCCTGCCCCGTATCACTGAACGTGATGCTCACCTCGCCATCCGGCTTTGCGTTAAGCTTTATTCGCAGCTCTCCGCCGAGCGGCATGGCTTGAATCGCGTTTCGCGCCAGATTCCAGAATATCTGTCGAATCTGATTCGGGTCGCCGAGATATAGCACGGCTTCCGCAGGATGCTCTTCGATGACCTGATGGTCGGGTCTGAGTTCGGGGCTGTTGCGCAACAGCGAGGCTGTTTCTCCGAGCAAGCCTCCAAGCTCGATCACCGAGCGTTCCATCTTTGGAGGTCGCGCATAGGTTAAAAAATCCGAAACGATGCGATTCAGACGATCGGATTCGCGCAGCACTATATCCATCAATTGCGACTGGTCTGTCGAAAAACTCAACTCGCTTGCCAGCACCTGAACGCTGCCGCGCATGGAAGCGAGCGGGTTGCGAATCTCGTGCGCGAGTCCTGCGGCCATCTTACCGAGCGCGGCCAGTCTTTCCTGGCGGCGGACTTCGCGCTCAAGCTCCATGACTTCCGTTAAGTCTTGAAACGTCAACACATATCCGCGCGAATTATTCGATTCGTCAACCAGCGGCGCGACGGAAAACCCCAGATGAATTTCGCGCTCATCGGCGGTCCTGCATCCTATGTCGAATCGCGGCAGGCGCGTGCGTGTGCGAATGGATTCAAGGCCCACCTCGATCTGCTTTTCGATATCGCCGAAGACGCCGTAGATGTTTCGGCCTCGAATATCGTTGGCTTTATAGCCTGTGATCTCTTCGGCTGCGCGATTAAACGTGATTATGTTTCCTGCCAGGTCTGTTGTAACAAGCCCGCTTCGCATGCTCTCAATGATTCGATCATTGAATAAGCGATAATCGGCCAGGTCACGCGTGGCGGTTGCAAGCTCTGTCCGTGCGGTTTTGATCTCACTTTCGCTGCGGTGTATGTGCCTTGCCAGTTGGCTCGATAAAACGGCAACGGCAAATATGGCTATAAGGTTTAGCGAGAACATAAACTTGGTCCACGAGAGGTTCGTCGCCTCGTACGCGGGCCAACCCGTGGCGCGGTCAATCATGCCGTTCAAAGCAAGCGCGCTGATGCCGATGTAAAGCGCCCCGCTCAAGGCTCCAAGCGTAGAGACTCCGCGACTGCCCAGCAGCGCGCAGCCTGCAAACAGGATGACAAGGTAGAGAGCCAGAAACGGCGATTCGACATCCCCCGTGCGATAGACGAGCCATGTGATTGTAACCAGATCAAGCGATAATTGAATGTAGGCTAATGCTTTATGCGGGATGCGTGTCCGAAGGGTGATAAAATAAAAGACCGACAGCAGAACCGTCACGCCTGTTACGGCGGCAAGGACGGGAACGAATGAACGAGGAGAAGGATCTTTTTCGATCAGCCCGACAGTAACCAGCAGCGCGCCCACTATGGCGAGCCGTGAAATCAGCAGCCATTGAAGCTTCCTTCTCATATCGTAAGCGACATCTTTCATTATAATTCGGAGGCGAGTGACTTGTGCTCCGGCAATTCACTCGGAGATGCTGTCAGATCATTGCTGCGCCTGAGCCTCTGAAATCAATCGACTCTGAATCAGTCGAACAGATGGGCGTAAAAAAGCTGCTCTTACTTGTTCGAGAAATTCAAATCTTTCGTTTGCAATGAAAACTGAATAGAGACTATCAGGAGGCGTCTCGGAATATATCATGTGCCGTGGCCCGGCTCAAGACTATCTTTCTGTTTTCCATTTCATTGACAAGACGCACATCAAAGGCTATTCTCCTTTTCTGCTCATCATACAATGGACGCCGCAGAGGATTTCACTCGCTGCGGCTATCTTTTATTGCGAGGGAAAAGCATTGATCGTCAATGAGAGACCGGTAATTGGCATACCTTGTCGTTATAACTGGAATACTAACTATTACGAATTGCGGGAGACCTACCCTGAAGCACTCTACGCTCAGGGCGGCACGCCCTTGATGCTCCCGCTGATTCCTGAGCCTGAATATATCGAAACCATACTGGCACACGTTGACGCGATATGTCTTTCCGGCGCAATCAACGATGTTGACCCGCTGCGCTACGGGCACGAGCCTAAACCCGGACTCGGCCCCGTTGTGCCTCGGCGCGACGAGACAGACATGATGCTGCTGGCAGCCGCAGAAGCCAGACGCCTGCCTGTTCTGGCCATCTGCTTCGGCATTCAATCGCTTAATGTCTATCGCGGCGGCACGCTCATTCAGGACATCGCTACAGAAGTGAAAGATCACCTCAAGCACATGCAGGGCGATCTGTTCTGGCGGCGCTCTCACTCGATAAACATCACGGAAGATTCACTCGTAGCCAGACTCGCAGGCTCGACGCACACAACCGTAAACAGCCATCACCATCAGGCCATCGACGTAGTTGGCCGCGACCTTGAACCTATCGCATGGGCTATGGACGGTGTGATCGAAGCAGTAATCAACACACGGCCTGACCAATTCATGCTCGGCGTTCAGTGGCACCCGGAAGTCGGCTGGCAGGACGACCCGTTGTCTCAAGCGATATTCAAGCATTTCATATCGATAGCGCGACAGCGCGCAGAAGAGCGTGCGAACGAAGAAGTTCAGGCAAGGCGCTAATCGCTAAAATCAGCAGGCAGATTATGCGCAGAACAGATCGTCTGACACTCACAGCCTTGTGCGCCGCGCATTTTGTAAACGATTCATATTCGAGCATCATCTATCCTCTGCTGCCGCTCCTGCAATCAAAGCTCGAATTGACAAACGCGCAGGTCTTCTGGCTCGCGCCTCTTTATGCCATCTCCTCTTCATTGATGCAGCCGCTTTATGGCTTCATCTCGGATCGCTACGCGCGCAGATTCTTTGCCGTCTTCGGCCCGACCATCACAGCCGTCTTCGTTTCGATGATAGGGCTTGCCCCGTCCTACGCAACGCTGATCGTTCTGCTTGTCGCGGGCGGCGTAGGCATTGGCTCGTTTCACCCGCAGGCAGCGGCCATGGCGGCTGCGGCATCGGGCGAGCGGCGGCGAATCGGCATGGCGATGTTTTCAGCACTTGGCACGCTCGGCTTCGCGTTCGGGCCTTTTGTGATAACAAGAATCGTTGCGCGATACGGTCTGGATCATTCTTATTATATAGTCGGTCTGGGGCTGGTGACATCCATTGTGCTTTATCGCATCTGCCCGCCGCTCGATGCGCCGGTAAAAGCCTCTCCGGGCGTTGAAAGAATCAAGTGGCAACTGCTCAACGCACTCAGCGCAGCGTGGCAGCCGCTACTGTTGCTCTACCTGATTACGGTCATCCGTTCAGGGTTGCAGATGACAACCAACAATTATCTGCCCTTTTTGCTCAAAGAGCGCGGCTATGGATTGACCGAGATTGGAAACACACAAACGATCTTCCTGTTGCTGGGTGGTATTGGCGGACTGGCAGGCGGATTTATGGCAGAACGATTTTCGGGGCGCGCAGTAACGCTCTATTCAGGACTGCTGGCAGGCCCGCTGATGACCGCAGCATTCATGACAAGCGGAGGAACGAGCCTTGTGTTTTTAGGGCTTGGCGGATTCTTTTTACTTTCTACACTTCCTGTCAACGTCGCGATGGCTCAGGAACTGGTGCCGGGGCAAACAAGCACTGTATCGGCATTGATGATGGGCGCAGCGTGGGGCGTGGGTGCGCTTGCGCCTCCGGCGCTCAACGGGTTCGTTCCTGCTTACGGCATTCGCAATGTCATGATCTTCGCATCGGCGGTAACTTTATTGAGCGCCATCTGCGCTTACTTCCTGCCGCGCGAAGAGATCAGGCACAGGGTTGAACCAGAACTCGCAACGGCTGCGGCAGCCGGAGATTAATAAACGTTACAATGATCAACCTCGCTGGAAAAATCGCAATTATAACGGGCGCATCGCGCGGCATCGGCGCAGCAACAGCCATCATGTTCGCCCAGGCAGGCGCTCGCGGCATCGTCATCAACTATGTCAGTGATCGCGATGCGGCTAGTCGGGTCGCCGCCCGATGCGAACAGGCAGGCGCAGAGACGCTCGTTATCAAAGCGGATGTTTCGCGCATCGCATCGGTTGAAAAAATGGTCAAAGCCACGGTTGATCGTTTCGGCTCGCTCGATATTCTTGTCGCGAATGCGGGCATCTGGAAAGAGGCTGCGATTGACAGCATGACTGAACGCGAATGGGACGAAACCTTAAACATAAATTTGAAGTCTATCTATGCCTGTTGCCGCGAGGCTGCGCGCGTGATGATACCCAGAGAGCGCGGCACTATGATTTTGATCTCGTCAACAGCGGGCCAGCGAGGCGAGGCGAGGCATTCGCACTATGCAGCGACAAAAGGCGCGACCATATCAATGACCAAATCGCTCGCCTCAGAGCTTGGGCCGCGCGGCATAACAGTCAACTGCGTAGCGCCGGGCTGGGTAGCGACAGATATGGCGGCTGAAGCATTAAGCGACCCGAAGCAGAGACGAAAGGTTCGCGGTCTGATACCGCTCGGTCGCGTCGCCACGGCTGAAGAGATAGCCGGGCCGATTCTATTTCTCGCCTCAAACCTTGCAAGCCACGTCAACGGCGAAATTCTCAACGTAAACGGCGGCTCTGTGCTGTGCGGATAGTTTGAAGCAATATCCTTAATTATGAAACTCGGCCTTGAAGTTCTTCTCGAATCATACCTTGATCTGTTCGACGGCGCGCGCGTGGGGTTGATTGTAAATCCTGCTTCGATCAACTCTAAATTCGATCACGCGGCTGATCTGTTTCACAAACACGAACGAATAAACCTGACCGCTCTGTTCGGCCCGCAGCACGGCATTCGCGGCGAAACGCAGGACAACATGATCGAGTGGCAAACGTTTCGCGATAAGCGAACAGGGCTGCCCGCATATTCCCTCTACGGCGAAACGCGCAAGCCGACGCCCCGTATGCTGGCAGACCTGGATGTGCTTGTGTTCGATGTTCAGGATGTGGGCACGCGCGTTTACACTTTCATCTACACGATGGCGCTTGCGATGGAGGCCGCGCGCGAATGCGGAAAAAGATTTATAGTCCTTGATCGACCCAACCCCATAAACGGCCTTGATATCGAAGGCAATATTCATGAACCGGAGTTTCGCTCGTTCGTCGGAATGTATCCGATTCCGATGCGTCACGCGATGACCGCAGGCGAGCTTGCGCGGATGTTCAACAATGAATTCGGAATCGGCTGCGAGCTTGAAGTCATAAAGATGGATGGATGGCGGCGCGCGATGTGGTTTGAAGAGACGCGCTTGCCGTGGGTCCTGCCTTCGCCAAACATTCCGACGGTCGATACGGCGGCGGTCTACCCCGGCCTTGTGATGATCGAAGGCACGACCCTGTCAGAAGGGCGAGGCACAACAAAACCGTTCGAGATAATCGGCGCGCCATACATCGAACCGCATGCGCTGATCGAGAGACTGGCGCAGGATCACCTGCCGGGCGCAATCTTTCGCCCGACCTATTTCGAGCCGACGTTTCACAAATTCTGTGGAGAGTTATGCGGCGGCATACAGATTCACGTAACGGACCGCCGCGTTTTCAAACCCGTCATCACAGGCGTTGCCATCACAAACGCGATTCGTAATCTCTACCCTAACGAGTTCGGCTGGAAACAACCGCCTTACGAATACGTGGATGATAAACTTCCTTTCGATGTAATCAACGGAACCGCCAATGTGCGACAGATGATCGAAGCGGGCGCGACGACTCGTGAAATAGAAGAAAGCTGGCGCGCGGGTCTCGATCAGTTCGCAGAGCGTCGAAAATCATATCTGCTCTATGACTGACAATCTGGCCGCGCAATTTTGAATTGGCACCCGCCGGGACTATAATCAAAAAGCAAAGAGGCAGAAGAGATGGAAACGCTCGATGAACTACTGGTACGGGCTGAGCATTCGCACGGGCATATGTGCGCAGGCCAGGTGCTCGGCGTCAGGATGGCTATGCTCGGCTGTCGCGCTGTTGGCGTAAACGACCCGCGCGGGGCAGATCAAAAGAGCTTGCTGGTATTCATTGAAATCGACCGCTGCGCCGCCGATGCGATTAACACAGTGACAGGGTGCAGGCTGGGCAAACGAACTATGAAGTATCTCGATTACGGAAAGCTGGCAGCGACTTTCGTAAACACAAAGACGGGGGAAGCCGTCCGCATTGCCGCGCTTGACGAGTCGCGCGAGTCAGCCGACCGCTGCTTCCCTGAAATTGACAACAAATACCAGCGTCAGCTTCACGCATACAAGATGCTGCCGGACGAAGAGTTGTTCAAAATTGAGCGCGTGTCCGTCAGCATACCGACACAGGACAGGCCAGGGAGGCCGGTTTCAAGGGTTCAATGCCATGAATGCGGCGAAGGAGTAAACGACCTCCGCGAGGTTGTGCGCGATGGCCGCACACTTTGCCGCGCGTGCGCAGGCGAGGCTTATTACACGCGACTTTGATCAACGAAAGAACACATCGACATAATCAATGACCCCTTCGCATGGGTTATCCATCTCCTGCAACCGCCAGTATTTTCTCTTGCCTGTAATTTTGAAAGTCATCTCGCCCTCGCGTTTGCAGGGTTCGCCGTTATTGATGTGGCTCACCTGTGTGATGATCGTTCCTTTGAATGCGAACTGACTGGCATCGACCATCGTGATTATGCCGTCAAGCATGAGGTAATCCGTATTGCCTCGCCCTTTTTGCTCGCCCTTTATGAACAAGGTGCCTTTTGATTCTGTGATGCTGGCCTTGCCGAAATAATCCCAGCTTATCCATTGAAGCGAGAAGCGATGTTGGCCCAGCAGCATCAGTTTTGCGTTCTGATCGTTGATAATGGTTTTAGGATTTTTGTTCTGCGGCGGCAATCCGTAAACAGCAACAGACATCGCAAGCAGTATCAGACAGCCAAACAATCTCTTCATCATTGCCATTCTATCCTTCATTTCAAATGACGGTCATTCATCTATTGGTTTATGAGTGAATCGCCTTCCGACGGGGCCAGCATACATTCCGACAGTGTGCCCCGCGCCAACCAGTTTGTATTTGTATGTCACGAGTCCTTCCAACCCGACAGGGCCGCGCGGGTGCAGCTTGCCTGTGCTTATGCCGACCTCAGCGCCGAACCCATAGCGAAAGCCGTCGGCAAACCGCGTTGAGGCGTTCAGGTAAACTCCTGCCGAATCCACTTCGGCAAAAAACCGCTCAAACCGTCCTACGTCCTCTGTGATGATCGTGTCCGTATGATGTGAACCAAAGGTGTTGACGTGCGCTATCGCTTCATCAATCCCGCCTACGACTTTGACCGATAGAATCAGGTCACAGTATTCAGTCTTCCAGTCCGCTTCCGTGGCTAAAGCAACGCCCGCGATGGCGTATTCTTTTCGTGATCGCTCGTCGCATCTCACCTCGACGCCCTGCTCCTGAAGCGCACCGATCACGCGCGGCAAAAACTCGCGCGCCACTTCCGCGTGCACAAGTAACGTCTCGACAGCATTGCACGCAGCCGGATATTGCAGCTTCGCATCCATCGCAATCTCGTATGCTTTATCCAGATCTGCTGCGCTGTCTACATAGATGTGACAGATGCCTTCGGCGTGACCGAGAACAGGGATCACAGTGTTTTGCTGCACATATCGGACAAGAGCGTTCGAGCCGCGCGGGATAATCAGATCAACAAAGCCTTCCGCCTTCAACATCTCGTTTACGTCTTCGCGGCTTTCGAGCAATACCATCTGATCGGCGGGCAGTCCCGCATCAATTATCGCGCTTTGAATTATCTCAAACAGCGCGCGGTTTGAATGCTCGGCTTCGCGCCCGCCTTTCAGCAAAACGGCATTGCTGCTCTTCAAACAGAGCGACGAGACCTGAGTCAGCGCATCGGGTCGAGATTCAAACACGACTCCGACCACGCCCACAGGACAGTTGACGCGATAGAGCCGCAGTCCGTCATCCAGTTCTGTCGCAAGCGTAATTTGTCCAACGGGGTCTTCGAGCGCCGCTACCTGCTCTATGCCCGCTATGATGTCGCGCAGCTTGCCGTTATCGAGTTTCAAACGCCTGTAAAGCGACTCGGCCATCTCGCCTGTTTCGACCATCGGCCTTGCGGCATCGAGGTCCTTGCCGTTCGCCTCGAATATTTTTTCCGCGTTCGCTTCCAAACAACGGGCAATACGGGCGAGCGCGCGATTCTTCTCTTCGGTCGAGATACGCGCGAGCACAGCGGATGCCGCCTTCGCTCTTTTTGCTGCTTCGATTACCGGGATCATAAGTCTTCTATTGAGTCACAGGAATGCAATGTTATCGCGTGTAATCAGCGCGTCATAGCTGCGATTTTCTATCAGTTCATCTATCCTGTCCGACCGCAAGCCTGAAATCTTGCGAGCTTCGGCGCTGGAATAATTGACTATGCCGCGCGCAAACTCATGCTCCTGATCGTCGAGTATGCTGACCACATCGCCGCGCTCGAACTGGCCTCGCACGTCGAGTATCCCTGCTGCAAGCAGGCTGGCTTTGCGATCTTCGAGCGCGTGGCGTGCGCCTTCGTTCACGACGAGCGCGGCTTTGACGCTGGTCGCAAACGCTATCCATCGCCGCTTGCCCGGCAGACTCGATTGCGGTAGAAAGAGCGTTCCCAGTTCTTCGCCCGCAAAGACACGCGCGATGACGCCGGGCAGTTTACCGCTCGCTATCACCGCCGCGCAGCCTGAGCGAGTAGCAATGCGCGCGGCATCGAGCTTCGTTCGTATACCGCCGCGTCCGACGCGCGAAGTCGATGACGAGGCGCGTGCGAGATTGTCTATCTCCGGCGTTATTTCTTCGACCAGAGGAATCAGCGCGGCTTCAGATGAACTGCCGGGGTCCATCGTGTAGAGTCCTTCAACATCCGTCAGCATCACCAGCAAATCGGCTTCGATTTTGCTCGCCACAAGCGCAGAGAGCTTATCGTTATCGCCAAAATTGATCTTAACGGGCGATGCGGAATCGAGCGATTCAAGCTCGGCGGTTGACACAGTGTCATTTTCGTTTATGATCGGCAGCACGCCGAGTTCAAGCAATTTTACGAGCGTGCCGCGAAGGTTGAGGTAACGCTGGCGATTTGAAAAATCCTCTTCGGTTAAAAGCACCTGCGCCGTGGTAACGCCGAGCCTTTCAAAAGCGTCGGAGTAAAGCGACATCAATCGCCCCTGCCCGACGGCGGCAAGCGCCTGTTTGAGCGGCAGCAGTTGAGGGCGACGCGTTATGCCTAATCGTTCAGCGCCTAAGCCCACGGCCCCGGAAGAGACAAGCAGCACTTCGCGGCCCGCACGTTTAAGGTCTGCGATTGCTTCGATAAAAGAATAGAACCGGCTCAAAGCGAGGCCGCCATCATCGCGCACCAATACGGCAGTGCCGAGCTTAATCACTATTCTTCGCGCATCTGTTGTTATCCGCGCGCGATCTGTTGATGCGGCTTTCTCCATATATACAAATCAGCAGCGCGGGCACTCTTTCGCCCTCTATCACAGTCGGGCTACTGATCTCCGTTGACCAGAGGAATAACCTCTTCGGCAAATCGTTCCATCTCCTCCTGCATCGGGCTCATCTGCATCAGGAGCATCTCAACGCCCGCCTCTCTCAGTTGCATTATGCGCTCGGCGATCTGCTCAGGAGTTCCCGTAAGCCCCGTCCTCAATCCTCGATTCGAGACGCTGTAATCGCGCAATGAGAGTTCGCGTTCGAGTTTGCTCTGCGTCGTAAAATCTTTGAAGCCGAAATAACCGGCTGTGTCTTTCACATCGGTTATTCGATCTATCTCTTTTTTGACCTCGGCATCGCTCTCACGACAGATCGCGTATGCCGCAATCCCGTACGTCATCGAAGGCAAGCCGAGCGCGCGGCGACGGCCTTCCATGTCTTCGACTTTGGGGCGAACATTTTCTGCCGGGTCGCCGTGCATCAAATAGCCGTCGCAATATCGAGATATCATCTGCTTGGCGTCTTCCGATTCGCCGCCAGCGTAGAGCGTAGGCCGAGGCTTGCGAACGGGCTTGGGTTCGAGGTGAGCTTTATCGACTTTGTAATAGCTGCCTTCGTAACTGAATTCATCCTTGCTCCACATGCCGTCCATCACCTCGATAAACTCGCGCGTTCGTTCGTACCTTTCATCGTGGGCGACCCACTGCCCGCCGTATTCGCGCATCTCCTGCTCCCACCACGCCGAAACTATATTGAGGCTGAATCGACCGTTTGAGATTTGATCTATATTTGCGGCCATCTTCGCCGTGATCGCGGGGAGTCGAAAACCCGGTCGTATCGCGTTCATCAGTTCCAGCTTCTCAGTCACAGAGGCCAGCGCCGCCGCTGTCGTCCAGCATTCCATAACAGGAGCAGTCGCGCCTTTGATGTCGTTTAGATTCAACTCTGCAAGCAGCGTGATGTCGTAACCGATCTTTTCCGCGCGCACGGCCAGTCGCTTGTTGTAATCAAAGGTGGCTTCCATCTGTTCGTCTTCGACGTTGCGAAGCCAGCCGCCGAATATCGGCATCCAGAAACCGAATCTCATTTTTTTCATAGCTCTCCTGACTATTTTAAAATTACGGATTCAGCATGCGCAGTAATATTGCCGCTTCTCGAATAAGCTTTCCATTAAAAGAGCGAACGGCTCAGGGTCATCACCAGACAGCACCGCGTCAACTATCGAACTGTTTGAACTGACGCGCCCGCTAATCAATTCGTTCCATTCCTGTCTGGTGAGTGTTGTTTCTTTCAGTCCCGGTTGCGCGCGACGCAATGCGACGTAATCTTTCAGGTAGACCCATCTTATATCGTCCTGCTGTCGCCCTGTTGCTTCGACATTTCCATAAACCGCGTCCGCATAAGCAAGCCAGGGTAGATCAATTCCAGCGTGAATCGGAAGCCCAATCCATTTCCACACGCGAGTGTTGATGTCGAGCAGTTTGAAATCCCTGTCCCGCTCGTCAAAGATGAACTCGGCTTCGCTGATGCCCTGATAGCCGAACTGATTCAAAACGTCGGTGCCGCGCTCGATTATCTCTTCGACGTAACGCGAATCGACAAGACAGGCCGTGCCGAAATCCGCCGGGTATTGTTCCAGTTTGCGACCGACAAAGACGCCTTTCGCCTGACCGTCACGCCCGACATAGCTGCACAATGAATAGAAGCTGTCTATGCCTGCGCCCACAATCTCCTGCGCAAGCATAGGGTGACGAGCGGCGCGTTCGACGAGGGCGAGAAACTCTTCGCGCGACTCTACGCGAAAGACTTTCTCGCCGAACTCATTTGTGAATTCGCGCTGAAGCGCGGGCTTTAGTATGCAGGGGAAGCCGATCTGTGCCGCTACACTATCTGCGTTCTGATCGTTCAAATAGTATGTTCGCGGAATCGGTATCTTACGCTCTTCGCATTTTCTGTAGAGCAGATTCTTGTCGAGTATTCGCTCGATGGTGTCAAGCTCTGAAAACGGCAGCAGGAAATACTCTTCGAGCTTTTTGCGATGGCGCGCGACAGCAAAAACCCATTCGTCAAGGCACGGAAACAACACGGCCTTTTGCCGCAATGCGGAGCCTATCTCCAACAGCAAATCGATGAACCCGCTCTCGTCATCAAGCGGGTAAGGGCAGCGACCCGCGACTGTTGTATGTCGCGAATGAAGCCCGTAACCTTTCTGATCGCGGTCAAGTCCGATCACAGGTACGCCGCGCCTGCCGAGCGAACGAGCGACCGCCAGTCCCGTTATGTGACAATTGAACACGACGGCGGCATTCATATCCGAAACACCCTCCGCAATGCGAATGGCTGTGATGAGTTTTGCCGGGTCATCAATCATTGCGGACTCTCGTTTTTTCTAAACTGCACAAGATTTCGGGCCTCGCAGGTTTCGCAATGGACCAGTTTTTCCGTCTCTTCCGGCTCATAGAATATAGTGCAGGCATCTTCGCCGCAATTGCCGCATGTCCATCTGACGGCGGGCAATTCATCGTGAATCATCTTTATAATTTCGCCGTCCACTTCAAAGTTGTGTTCATCCATCTTATTTCGTCCTCGGCGTGTAGTAACGTTTTAGCCAGCTGCTCAACCCGTCAAGCCCCGTAAGTAAAACCCGCTCGGTGATGTTTGCCTGATCGAGCTTGTCGCGCACTTCCCACTTCAACTCAGATGGAATGATTATTTTTCGGCACAATTCCGCGTGTTGCGTCAGCCATAAATCAAGCCTCGCCGTGGAGCTTGACATCAAAGAGAACAGCGCGAACTGGTTCACTATGCGATCATCAAGCGAAGGCGGCTCGAAGAAGATCACAAATTCGTCTGCTGACAGGCGATCAAATTCGCTGAGCGAGGTTGCGACGCGATTAAGCATCTCAGCCGTGAAAGTATAAGAGCCTTCTTCCTGCAACACGGCTTTCAATTTATCGGGCAGCAACAGGTTTGCCAGTCCGAAATCGATTGCCCAGATGATTCCGTCAATATCGAAATTATCAAGCCGCGCAGTAGCAAAATGCATCGCCACATAAGGCGAATAAGTCCAGTCGATCAACCGCGTCGGCAGTCCGTGATGCTGGCCCAGTGCGAGCCAGTCCCATATCGAATCCGTAGGCGCGCTGTTGCGCTGAGCGTACTTGCGAAAGTTTCGGATCAGGTGGCCCTCGAACCTCTCCGCCGTACCACCCAGTCTTATCAATCCTGTCTTCAAATCATGAGACGCATCCGACAATCCGCGAAAAGCAAAGTTCGGGCGAAAGCGCGCGATTGGTTCCGCCCACGACCGCTCGTAGAGCCGTTCGGTCAGCTCTGTCCAGCTTGTTACGCGTATCTCTTCGACCGTCATATTGCATTGACAAGTATTAATTGAAAGCGGGCTTAAGACAAGGCGGGTTCACAAGGTGCAAAGGCCGCGAAGATGAATCTCGATCTTCGCGGCCTTTGTCCCTCTGTGAAATTCCTCTCCGAATCAGTGCAGCAGTATCGAGTTCTTGGTCACGATGTCGTTATAGGAATCGCATTCGCCGCCCGCGCACTGTTTTATCAGGTCGTCTATGCGCTGGAGCAGTTGCGTGCTGAAGTGATTCGGCTCTGCCTGCGGGTGCGGCGGGGCGTAGTAGTTGAAGTAACTGCGAATCATCACGCTGTGTTCATCAATCGGCAATGATTTGAGGTTTTCGACGAACTTATCGAAAGTCCCCTGTCTTTGCAGATAGAACTCGATGTTTGAGACGTAGAATGCAGAGACCCGCTCTTTGCTTTCCGTGATGTATTGCCCGATTGCTTTTAGCGCCTGCGTGCCCGACAGATCGCCCACCACGGGCACGATCAAATCCTGATCTTCGAGCTTTTTGAGGAACTGAAATTCCTCTTCCGAGTTGAAGTAATTCTGCTGTTGTCCTGCAAGGTCACGTTCGAGCAGGAGGTCGCGATAAGTGGGATAGATCGAGCGCGGCGGGCGATGATAGCTCGAATAACGGATTTCCAGCCCGGCGCTGAAAAAGGCTTTGTGAATCTTAGCTATGGTCTCAAAATCTGTCTGCGACAGCGTGAAGCCGAATTTCTGAATATCCTGTTTCACATCCTTCGAGGTCTTATCAAACAATTTCTGGTCCGCCGCCGCCCCGTCCACGTAATCGACGATCTCTTTAATCGAGCGCTGCTCCCATCCTTTAGTCTTTGGAAACGGTTTGCCAAAGAAAAGGCAGAGGTATTCGACTCGATTGCGCGCGCGCCCGAACAGAGCTTTGAAGAGCAGGTGTTGAAGCAGGTTGTCGCGGCGAATGTCTATGATGATGGCCATCTTCGGGCGAATCTTTGCGATGTAGGTGAAGCTCTGGTCAGGCCCGACGCCTATGTAGATGCCGCCAGCGACACTCATCTCGCGCAGTTTTCCGAGCACGTGCTGATAAGAAGTCTCGTTGGAGATCAGGTTGTCGGAATCAAAGTAGCCGCCCGGCTCTGACAATCGCGCAGAGAGCGAGGCGAATGCCTTGTGGTCTTTGGCCGTGCTGCTTGCAGCCGTGCCTATAACCAGCGCGCTTAACAATGTGGCAATTACTATGCGATTAAATAAAAGCTTTCTTGTTTTCATCTTCAATCCTCAGAACGATCTTTCCTAACCTTTGCTGCCTTTGACCTCAACGGCGTGCAATCCGCTACCCAGAATAACATTACTGCTTCGACTGGGGCGAGCGCGCAGAGAGGCGGCGGTAATAATCTTCGATCATCTTGCGATAACGGTCTGGCGCGTCGCCGTCGCTCAGCGCGCCCGGTCCGTTGTTGCCCAGTTTCGCCTGTAGTTTCTTTGCCAGTTCGATCTCGATCTGGCGAAGCGGATCAATGACCTCGCTCTTGAGCAAAGCTAATTGCGAGGGGTCGCCAAAGGCATTCGGGTTGATCTGTTTCAACTGCTCGATCACGCGATTGAGGTCTTTGCCAAGCTCGCTGTTGCGGCCAAGCGCGCGGCGCAACTCTTCTGCGTCCGCGAGCCGCTGTCGCAATTCGCTTTCAAGCTGACGCGCACCGCCGCGCGGCGGGCCTCCGGCAGCAGATGTTCTATCGCTCGACTCGCTGCTCGAACTAGCCTGTCCGCCCTGCTGACTTTGACCGCCCTGCTGGCCCTGTTGACCCTGACCGCCCTGCTGACCCTGGCTGCCTTGCTGACCCTGCTGACCCTGTTGTCCCTGCTGCCCTTGCTGACCCTGCTGCCCTTGTCCCTGTTGACCTTGTTGTCCCTGTTGTCCCTGTTGTCCCTGTTGGCCTTGTTGTCCCTGTTGCTGTCCTTGTTGACCTTGTTGGCCCTGTTGGCCGCGTGACTGCTGACCTTGCTGGCCCTGTTGCCCGCGCTGGCCCTGCTGGCTGCGCGATTGCTGATTGCCGCGCTGGCCCTGATTGGCACGAGACTGGCTCTGGGAGCCGTTTTGAGCCTGTTGCTGCCCGGCTTGATTCTGTTGTTGCCCTTGTTGTCCCTGCTGCCCGTTCTGTTGCTGGCTGTTTTGTTGCTGGCCGTTTTGCTGTTGACCTGCGGATTGCTGATTCTGGCCTTGTTGATTCTGGCCTTGTTGATTCTGGCCCTGTTGTCCCTGTTCGCCGTTTCTTTCCGACTCTGCCCTTCGCCTGAGCGATTCGAGATTATCGGCAAGCTCGCGCGCGCGGTTCAGAGCATCCTCCATGCTTTCGCCCTGTGTGCGACGGTTCGCGCCGCCTTCGGCAGCTTGAATATTTTTCAACACGTCTTCGATGTTTCCGCGAATGACGCGCTCGCGTTCGCGCGCCTGCTCGTACCAGCCGTTTTCGATCAATTGATTGTTCTGGCGAATACGGTCGGGGATTCGGTTGTTGCGAATCGCGCCCGCAGCCTGGCGCAGCTTATCACTCGATTGCTGACGATCCGCGCCCATGCCGCGCGCCGCCTGATCGAGATCGCGTTCAAGCCCTGACATCTTATCCGCCAACGCCTGCTTGCGTTCTGCCAGTTGCTGTTTCTTATCATCGCCTGCGCCGCCCGATTGACTGTTGCGCGCCATCTCTTCAACGCTTCGTGCGATGTCGTCCTGTCGCTTCAGGGCTTCTTCGGCCTGCTGTTTGAGTTGTTGAACATTCTGCTGCCCGCCTGCGCGTTGAGACGATTCGAGCGTTCGCCGCGCCTGCTCCATTCGATCAAGCGCGCGCATGGCCTGCGCCTGCGCTTCCGATTCGCGCTGCGCAGAAGAACCCTGCTGCGATGAAGCCTGCTGCGATGATGCGGCCTGCGAACGTTTCATTTCGTCTGCGGATTGTTGAAGCTGTCGCGCTGCTTCTTCAAGCTTGGGGTCGCGCCTGTCTCGTGATAATCGCTCAAGCTCGCGCGCAAGCTTCTGCGCCTCTTCGATCATCTCCTGCTGCTGGCGCTGCGAGCCGCCGCCGCCGCCGCCGCCCTGCTGCTGCTGGCGCATTCGCTGTTCGACCTGTTGCTGCTGACGGCGCGCAAGCTCCGCAAGCCGTCGCGCGAGTTCGTCCTGTTGTTGGGATGCCTGCTCCTGCTGCTGGCGATTGACTGTCTCGTACTGATTCTTCATCTTATCGAGTTGAAGCTCGAACAGATCGGCAAGCTCCTGTTGCTCCTGCTGCTGACCGCTGCCTTGAGACTGCCCCTGCGCGATCTGTATTTCGCGGAAGATGGCTTCGGCGCGAAGCAGTTGCTGCAACGAACGCTGCTCTGGCGGCAGCGCTTCTTTCGTCTTCTGCGTGCGAAGCTCGGTTATCGCGCCTGTCATCTCTTTAGTCGCCTGCGTGATATATTCGACGAGCTTTGCATAATTGGGCTGCGAGTTGAGTTGTTCTCCGAGCCGACGACGTATGCGCTCGACCAGCACTTCGGCATCGGTCTTCAGTTTCTCCTGACTCAATGTGACTGCGCCAAAATTCTCATCTTTTTCCTGCGCGGCATAAGTCGCCTGCTCGCGCTGAACGCGGAACGTGGCGGCGATTATCTCGCGCTGCCGCCGGGTCAGCGCGTTTGAATCCTGTTCGCCGCCGCCTCCGCCGCCGCCCTGTTGCTGGGCCTGTTTAAACTCGCGGTCAAACGGGCGGACTTCCAGAAAGTAGATGTCGCTTGTTGATGAATGCCCCTCGCCCGCCGCATTATCGCGCGCCTTGGCGTAGTAAGAGATAAAGTCGCCGGGTTGCAGGCCGTGCTCTTCGAGGAAAAATGTGTGTGCGCCCGAAAGCGTCTTTGGCGATTCGCTCTTGATGTCCTGCAACTGGACGCGCTTCTCTTCGCCGCCGTTCACCGAATAGTAAAGCTCAATCCCCGCGACGCCGAAATCGTCTTCGGCGCGCACCTGCGAGAATACTTCCTGAATGCTTGTGACCTTCATATCGCGACCGGGCTTATCGATCAGGACAGTCGGGGGTTGATCTTCGAGCAGCGTGATATCGAATTCGTTCGAGCCGTTATATCGCTCGCCGTCTTCGCTCGTCAGTTCTATGCGATAAGTGCCGTTTTGTTTGACTGTAAGATTTCCTGAAAACTGATTCTCGGCGCTTGCGCTCATCTCGATCTTCGTGCCGTCGCTTACAACAAGACGCGCCGACTTCGCGACGGCGCTCAGCTTGGCGGTGACTTCGACGACAGTCCCTTTCAGCGCGGCTATCTCGCCGCCGTTTTCTATCTTTTTGGCCGCAAGGCGCGTGTAAGCCGGGAAGTTCAGCACGAGGTCGATCTGTTTGACGAACGGCAGGTCTGCAACTTCGAGCGCGAATTCCTGAGAGCGAATGCCGTTTGATTCGACGTAATAGTTGATCGAGTCCTGAATGTTGAAGATGACGAATTGGAATTCGTTCGGGTTGCGCGCCGGTTCCATCTTGTGCGCTTCCCATACGTCAGCGCCATTACGGCGAATGAAGACCTGCGCGACTTCTGAATCAAAGCCTGAAAGCGTCGCCTTGATCTGTTGATCCGAACCGCGAGGCGCGCGCGCCGTGCCCGGAGTCACATTTATAGCTGTGGCATTGGCAAGCACCGCATCACCCGTCGAATAGAGCGCAGCCATACCGCCTGTCATTGACCGGGGTCCGAGGAAAAGAGCGCCCGCGAGCGTCAGAATAATTGCAGCCGAAACTGCGCCGTAAATGTATGTATGGCGCGGGTCAACTACGCGATCAAGCCTGACCGTCGAACAGCGGTCGGATGTATCCGTAACGAGGCGTTCGATTATCGCGGGCGAAGCGTCGCGCGGATTATCGGCATACTCGACAGAGGTGGAAAACCTGTCAGAGAGCGCACACTTCTCCTCGATCAGCCGGGCGATCTTCGCATCACTGATTTGCGCGCGAAACGGTCTTATCAAAAACAACAGGGCCGCCGCCCCCGCCGCCACAAGAGGCAACAGGCGAAGCGCGATGAGCGCGACAGGCTTATGGCTGAGGCGATCAGCCGCAAGCGCGGCGACGACGAGCGAAAGCGCTGTGACGGCCAATGTGATTGCAAGCCCTTTCAGCGCAACTCGCGCGCGAATGCGCGAACGAACTTGCGTGATAAAATCGTTCAGGCTCTTTGATCGAGGACTCATATCGCGTTCCTCCTGTGGGTTTGAGTATAATCCCGAATCCGTAAACTCGCCAAATCCACGATGGCTATCCGACCAGCTTCGCTATGCGTATGCGCCGCGCAAGCACCGCTTCTGCGACAAAAAACAGAAGCGCCAGTACAAGCAGCGGCAGCCACAATCGCTGCTTCGCTTCAATCTCTTCGGCGGTCTGGTGCGGAGACGAAACAGGCTTCGCGTTCACATCGTCTACGCCCGGCGTGATGCTTGTCACAAACTCGTTTACGTCGAGCTTCGCAAAATCCGATTCTTTCAGTTCAAGGTTCACTGCCGACTGCTCTGTACGGTCTCGATATCGAAACTTGTAAAAGCCTATCTCGTTTGCTGAAAGCGTCAGCTCGCCCGTCGCGTTCTTTCGCGCATCGTCAATGCGACGCCCCGTTGGGCTATCGATTGCCGGAAGCGATCCGTCAGAGTCGGGCGGCGCGGCCAGAACCTGCCCGATTGTGTAAGCCGAAGGGCTTTCCTGCCCGCCAAGATATTCGAGCATCTGGCGCACGAGCGGCAAAAACATGGGCGTGAGCGGCAGGTCGTTCCACGAAGTATCGAGCGTCGTATTGATAAGCAACACTTTGCCGCGTCCGGCCAGCCCTTCGACTATGATCGGGCTTCCATCATCGAGCGCGGCGATGGTCGTCGTTCCGTCGTTCGGCGTCGCGCGGTGATAGCCGTAAACTCTGGTCGAAGTCAGGCGACCGCTGCGCGCAAACGGGCTGAAGATAGGATGATCCATCTTTACCTGACTTACGAGCGCATAGCTGCGCGACTGCACTGTCTCGCCTATTTGAGCAGGCGCGACCCCGGAAAAAGCGCGATTGAAATCCCCCGCATCCGTGTGCTTGCCTGCGGCAAGTATCAACCCGCCGCCGCGTTCCGCAAAACTCCTGAGCGAAAGGGCGAGCGCATCGTTAATGCCCGAAGCATCGTTTACGATGACGGCCCGATACGAATCAACCTCTGACGGGCTGACAGTCCCTGCGGTCTTGACAGTGATGGCGTGCTGGTTGTTCTCGCCAGCCGCGAGCGATTGCTGTAGAAAAAAACTCTCGCTGCGACCGCGCGTCGCCGTGTCGATCACAAGCACTTTAGTCTGGTTTTCGCGCCTGATCGTGAAAAAGTATTTGTCATCTAGAGTAAAGCCGTCGCCAGCGATTTCGACGCTTGCGCGGTTCGAGCCTTCGGGCACATTGAAGTCGCTGAATTCGATTGCCTGTGCGCCGCCCGCGTCAAGCTTCACCTGCCGTCGCTCAACCGTCATGTCGTTTAACTTGAAATCGACCGTCGCATCCGTTTCGGCTTCTGCGCTGAAGTTGTTTACGCGCGCAACGATCTTGCCTGCATATTTCTGAGCATAGACGACCGGGTCCGCTTTGACTTCCGTGACGGCGAGATTCGCCGTCGCGGCATCTGAAACATCAATGGGAGTGAGCTTGATGTCGGGCGGCAGCTTGACCGGCGCGGCGGAACGATTCCAGCCCGCATCCTGAAAATCCGAGATCAGGTAAATTCGCCGGTCGCGGCTGTCTGCGTCTTTCAATATCGAGATGGCGGCTTGAATGGCTTGCAGATAATCGGTCGAACCCAGCCCCGCCTGCATTTGATCTGCAAGCGCGAGCGCTTCGGCGCGGTTCTGTTTGAGCGGCATCAGGATGTCGTACCCCTGAGAAAAGAGCACCAGCGCGATCTGCTCATTCGTTCCCGCGTCGTTTATACGGTCGCGCGCGGCCTGTCGCGCTCTTGTGAACACCTCTCCGTAGCGCATGCTGTATGAATCATCGACCAGTATGACGCTGCTCGATTGACTGTTTGCTGACGAGTTGGAACTGGCGCTCGTGAAGTAGGGCCGCGCAAACGCGAGCGCGAGCAACAGCAGCGCGGCGCATCGCAACGCAAGCAGCAAAAGATTACGCAATCTGCGTTTGCGAATGGTCTTCTGCTCGATTCGACGCAGAAACATCAGCGACGGGAATTCCAGTTTCACCGCCCGCGTGCGCCTCACAAGATGCACGAGCACGGGCAGCGCTGCCGCCATCGCTCCGAGCAAAAATATTGGACTTAAAAACGACATCAGCGACTCTTCCCTGCTTCAATGAAAGCCTGCTCAAGCAAATCGGCAACGCCCAGTTCCTGCGCCCAATGCTGCATATATCCTTGATCGAGCCTGATGCCTTGAACCTTCAGGACATTCAATATATCTCGCCATTGAAGATCCGAAACTTCATTACCGCGTCGGTACCAGTCAAGTTTGGCAAGAACTGTGTCCTCTGGCGAAGCGAAATAAGCTTCCTGAGCAGGACTACTGCTAACGGTTCGCAACTGTCGGCGTTCAAGTTGTTTTTCGGCGAAGCCACCTGCCTTTGCAATAAACATATCAACCTTGAACGCCCGCTCAATATGAATGGCATTGAAATGCCGCCCTGTCTGCACGGCTCGTTTTATCGCCGACTCTTCGACATAGAACTCCGCCTCAAGTTTGCGGGCCATGGCTTGCGCGTGCTCCGTTTTGATTGCTATCAGCAAGTCTGCATCATTAGTTGACCTTGCCTGCCCATACAATGAACTGGCAAACGATCCGCCAATAAGGTATGGAATTCCCAGCTCGTCAAGCACAGCTATGACTTTCATAACGACATCCAGCTTTTCAAAGCCCATCAGTATCCCTCGATTTCGGGATCCCATCCATAGACTTTAATGACAGTTTCGCGGTCAAGCACGAGCGCGGCCAGACGCTTCTTCAACTCTTCTTCGGAAGCTTGCGGATAACGCTCTTGAAGCCCTGCCATTGATAGGGCACGAGTCGTTTCGATAAGCAAAAAAACCTGCTCGATTTTTTTCCAGTCGGGCATCGCGCGCGCAAGCTCGATAATTTTGCGCTCGGCTTCCGGGTCTGTGTCTGAAATGCCTGCTCGCTGCCTCATCTTCTTCACCTAACCGAACTGCGCACGCCGCGAGAGATAGGAAAACAACGCGCTGTCTAAAGGCTCCGAAGTCCTCAGCAGTTCATAATCGATTCGATTGCGCGCCGCCCCTTCACTGATCGCGTCAATGTGCGCGCGGATGGCGCGGCGATATTCGTCGCGCAACACGTCGGGCATAACGTGCAGTTGTTCTTCGGTCTCTGCGTCTTCAAGCACCAGCGGTTCGGCGAAATCGAAGTCCAGTTCCTGCCTGTCCAGCACATGAAAGACGATAACTTCATTGCCTCTGAACCTGAGGTGCTGGAGCGCCGTAAGCAATCGTTCAGGCTCGTCATACAGATCCGAAATCAATACGATGACACCGCGCCGCGTCAACTGACCGGCCAGAAGATGAAGCTGATCCGAAAGCGCTGTGCCGCGACCCGGTATCAGCCGCTCGATCAAGCCGAGCGCCGTGCGCAGATGGCCTGAGCGAGAACTCGGCGGCAGATGCTCAATCACATCATCATCGAACGCGTGCAGTCCGACCGAATCGTGCTGGCGCACTCCCAGAAACGCAAGCGACGATGCCAGAAATTGCGCGTATTGCAGCTTTGTGACTTCGCCGCTCGCGTATCCCATCGAGGCGCTTGCATCGACCAGCAGGTGAATCTGCACGTTCGTATCGGCCTGATACTTTTTGATGTAAAGTCGGTCAGTGCGCGCCAGCAACTTCCAATCGAGATGCCTGAGATCGTCGCCGGGCATGTACTGGCGATGCTCGGCGAAGTCTGTAGAAAATCCGAGGTGCATCGAGCGATGAAGCCCGCTGATGAAGCCTTCGACTACGGAGCGCGCAACCAGTTCGAGCGAGCTTATCCGGGCCAGCACTTCGGGAGCCAGGAATCGCGCGCCGGATTGTTGATTGATGCCCTGAACCATAGAAACTCAATAGTAGGTTATCGTTCGCTCTGATACTGTTTTTACTTCGGAGATAGTCTGATTGTCTTTGACGTTCTCAAACACCTCTACTCTGTTAATCCAGTTCCCCACACGATCATACTTGTACGAATATTTAATCCTGTAGCTGAGAGTATTCGCTTCATAGCGGGTTTCTTCGGTTACATTGCATCTGGTATCAAAGGCCCAGACTGACCTCTCTTCTATACTCCCATCCGGGAAATATCTGATCTTTTCGACCCTGTTTCCCTTCTGATCGTAG
Source organism: Blastocatellia bacterium (assembly GCA_963804815.1). Classification (GTDB taxonomy): domain Bacteria; phylum Acidobacteriota; class Blastocatellia; order UBA7656; family UBA7656; genus DATEKX01. The sequence goes on from CAWDRU010000002.1 coordinate 2,696,769, forward strand.
ATCATGACAGTTTTGCCGAACAGCGTTCCATCTGTTTTATAAGAATTTTTTTCTATCTCATTTCCATTTGCGTCGTATGTATAAAAATCCTTGCGAACGAGTTTTTTTTCGGAAGAGTAGTGAGCGGCCTCAAGTACGTTTTTCCGCTTATCCAGTTTACAATATCCATACTCACCGGATGAACTTTTATATTCTCTGTTATATCCTTTGCTCTGTAGCGTTTTAAGGGGATCTTCGTCGATAAATTCGTCTGAATCCTGAGCTTCGGTGTCGGCATCATCTGCTTCAGGTTGATCTGAAAACTCCTGAGTCTCTTCGTCAGCAGGGCCGGTTGCTATCCATTTTCCTGATTCTTTCTCAAAGTCTGTTGTCTTGGTACGGACAGCTTTAACCCTGCCGACAAATTTCTCCTTTTCATCTTTCAGCTTTTCTCGACCAACTGCTGTAGAGACGAGTCCCATCAAAAACAGCAAAACAATAAGCGCTATTTTCATTCGCCCTCCTATAGCCCGGACTTTGGCTCAGGCACAGTTTCGATCAAGCGGCGAATCACGTCATCCGGCTTCACACGCTCGGACTCGGCGTGAAAGTTTAAAAGTATCCGGTGGCGCAGTATCGGGTAAGCCAGCGCGCGCACGTCTTCGACGCTCACGTTATAACGGCCCATCATCACCGCGCGCGCCTTGCCGCCCAGAATCAAAAACTGCGACGCGCGAAGCGATGCGCCCCAGTTCACCCATCGCTTTATAAAATCGGGCGCGGTCGCAGAAACAGGGCGGCTCGCGCCAACAAGCCGAACAGCGTAACGGGTTACGGATTCGGCGACAGGCACGCGGCGAACTAACCGCTGGAATGCCAGAATGTCAGCGCCTGATACGTTTCGCTCGAAATTGAAGTCCTGAACAGAAGTAGTCTGGCTGACGACTTCAACTTCATCGTCTTCGCTCAGATAGCCGATATTGATGTTGAACATGAAACGGTCGAGTTGGGCTTCGGGCAGCGGGTACGTGCCTTCCATCTCAATCGGGTTCTGCGTGGCGAGAACAAAAAACGGTTTCGGAAGCTGGTAGGTCGTCCCCTGAATCGTCACTGTGCCTTCCTGCATGGCTTCAAGCAGCGCGGCCTGAGTCTTGGGCGGCGTGCGATTTATTTCGTCTGCGAGAATTATATTGGCGAACAGCGGGCCGCGAATGAATTCGAGTTTGCGATGGCCCGTTGCGCGATCTTCTTCGATGATGTCAGTGCCGGTTATGTCGGAAGGCATCAGGTCCGGAGTGAATTGAATGCGCTTGAACGACAGATCTAAAACGTTTGCCACTGTGCGAATCAAAAGCGTCTTTGCGAGTCCCGGCACGCCGGAAACCAGCGAGTGGCCGCCGACAAACAACGAGATGAGCGCCTGGTCTACGACCTCATCCTGCGCGATGATTACCTTGCGCACTTCATTAAATATCTGATCGCGCGCGGCTATCAGTTTTTCCAGTAGCTCGTCTTCTCTAACTACATCCTGCGTGTCTATTGCCATTCTTGCCTCGCGGAGACCGGGGGCCGGAGGTTGGGGAAGATTTGATCTTTTACTGACCCCTTGCCCGGCTCCCGGCCCCTGTTTTTAGTGTGTCAGCGCGTAAAAGACGTAATTGACTCCGAACTTGTAAGCGCTGTTGGTGTCTTCAATCGGCTGGAAAGGATCATTCGACCACTGCCAGTAATCGCTCACATCGTTGTTGTAATTGACGATCATCATCAGCCGCCCGTGTTTGTCGGAAATGCCTAAGAATTCCGGCCTCAACCTCCCGTAAGGCGAGCGCACTTCAAGCGACTTGATAGAGAAAAAACAGTTGAATATCGCGTGCGAGACATCGAGCGGTTTCATCTCGAATTCAGCTTCGGGCAACGCGCGCTTTAAATAGTATTGAAAGGTCTGCATATCATACGAGCCGCGAAAATCGTCAACGAGCAGAAAGCCGCCTCTCAGCAGATATTCGCGCATCCCTGCGACCTCTTTGTCGTTAAGCTCCATGTGCCCGACTTCGCAGAGATAGGCGAACGGGTATTTGAATAGGTTCGGGTCGTCAAACGTAAAGATGTATTCGTCTTCGTCCAGAACGGTTTCGAGCTTCGATAATTCTTTGAGTATCTTCGAGAAATGCAGTCCCGCTTCCGGGTAATCGTGCGACCACGGCGCGCCTCCGTCGCCAAGATGTTCGCCCGGATAGATCGGGCCTGCTTTTATACGAACGAATTTGAATTTGTCGGATTCATCCTTCTTCTCGCCCAGCCGGTTGTCTTCGTAGCGCGGCTGATTATCGGCAGCCGTCAAGGTCACGGGCAGCAGCGCGAGGGCTATCAATGCGATGACGAATAAAATTCTGCGCATAAGATTATGGATTTCAAATCTCGAACCTGAGACTTTCAATTCCCTCCCCTGAGCTTGAGAAGCAGTTCCTGAGCTTTGTCAAAGCCGGGAGCGATCTCAAGCGCGCGAAGCACTTCGCGTCGCGCCTCTGCGCGATCGCCCGCAGCGTCGAGCGCGCGCGCAAGATCATAGTGCGCCGTGGAAATGTCTGCGGGCGCAAGCGCAATCAGCACGCGGAACTCCCTGACAGCCTCCGCAGCATTCCCTTGCTCAAGATAAACATCCCCCGCGAGCTTGTGCAAGCTGGGGTCGAATGGCTGTATGTAAAAAGTTGTCTTCAACACTTCGAGCGCCCCCGCGCGGTCGCCCATCTCAAGTCGCAGCCGCGCGAGCTTCGCCCCGGCATCACTGTTCGTCTCGTTGTACTGGGTCAGCAACTGTAAAGCTGCGGCGGCTTCTTTCTTGTCGCCGCGCGCTTCGTAAATATCTGCGAGCCGCGAGTAAGGATTCCCTTCGCCCGAATAATAAGGAAAGAGTTCCGAAGCGCGGCGCAGATGCTCGATGGCTTTCTCCTGATCGCCTTCCTTCTGATAGATCGCGCCCAGTCGCAGGTTGGCGAAGTAATCCTGAGGCCGCGCTTTCAGCAACGCGAGCAATGCGTCTTTAGAAGGCGGCTCGTTGCCCGCCGTCATGGCAGGGCCTTTGCCGACCGCTTCAACGTAGCCGCCGACCTTTGACTTTATGAAATCCGAGAACGCTTTATCGAAGTCCGCAGGCTTGAGCTTCAACGCGCGATCTAAAACATCCGGCGTCTTTGCACCCTCTTTGTAAAGCGCAAGCATTTTCAGTATCGCGTCGAAGCCGAATTTCTCGTCTACGAACTCGCAGACCTGCGACGCCTGAAAGTAGCCGAGCGCAACTCCATCAGCCGAGCGCGGGCGCGTGAACGCCGCGTCAAGATCGCTGATCGGAACGAAGCGGCCATCCGTGAAAGCTTTCAACTTTTCTATCGTCCAGTTCTCGCCCCACCCCTGTCGCGCTCGGCGTTCTTCATAGACCGAAAGCCCTTCGGAAAACCAGCGCGGTATCTTGTGGTCCGTGATCTGAAGCGTGATAACGTGCGTGAATTCGTGCCAGAGCGTCGAGCCCCAGTTGAAATCGCCGGGGTCGCGCGCAGACGGGCTGTCCATCGCTATCACCTGCCCGAAACAGACGCCAAGCGCGCCAAGTCCCGGCAATCCAAGCGAGCGCACCGCGAAATCTTCATGATTTGGAAAGACTTCAACAGAGATCGGAGCGCGCGGCGTGAAGCGATATTTCGCAGTCAGTTTTTTGTGAGCGTCTTCGAGCAGGTCTGCCGCGTAGATGGCAAGCGCGCCGCTCTCCTTTGGCTCGGACTTGATCAGGAACGGGCCGCGCAAAGTGTCCGTGTAATCCTTCATCGTGTCGAGCAGGTCGAGCGTGTTCTTTGCCCAGACGTTGAACGGATCGCCTGCGAATGTGCGTTCAAGTTCCGCGCGGCCATCGGCGATGCGCCCGACTCGAAGCAACTGAATGCCAAGCTGTGTGCGCGCGCTCCACAGCCGTGGCGAAAGCTCGATTGCGCGCCGGTCAAAGTCAACCGCGTCAGTATAACGGCGGTTGTTGACGGCGAAATGAGCCAGCGTGTCAAAGAATTCGCCCGCGCGCGGATTGACCCCAAGAGCGCGTTTCGTATCCGCTTCGAGCGCGGTTTTGTCGTTTGCCAGATAAGCAATCGCGGCGCGCACGGCAATGGCTTTAACAGAGTTCGGATTCGCCGCGAGCGCGCGATCAACCGCCTTGCGAGCATCATCCGGGTTGTCTGATTCGAGTTCGAGCCACGCCTGCATCGCAAGCGCATCGGCGTGACTGGGATTGACCGTTGTCGCGTGAGCGATGACGGCGGGCGGATCTTCGTCAGCTATATTACCGGACCCTTTTTTGCGCGGATCGCTTACGGCGTACTGCTTGCACTCTGCAAGTCCTGTGAGCGCGCGCGTCGAGTTCGGGTTGATCTTGAGCGCGTCTTCAAAGAGGCTGAGCGCGTCGCCATACGCGTATTTCTCGTTCAACAACTCGCCCTGCGCGATAAAAGCTTCCGCATAAGTCGAGTCGGCTTCGCGCGCATCAATAAAGATCTCGTTCGCTTCTTTGAACCGCTCAAGCAGCACAAGCCCTTCGGCGACAGGAGTCAGCTCTTCGGCTGAGCGCGGCGAGTTCGAGGTGTAATAACGCACCAGTTGTTCGAGCGCAGGTTGTGATTCGGTTTCCTTGCCCTGAGCGCGGAGCGCGCGCGCCTGACCGAGCAAAGCGCGCAACGAAACAGCTCCTTTCGCGTCTCGCGCGGCGCGCTCGAACTCCGCAGCGGCGTCATTGTAACGCCCCGTCTCAAAGTAAACATCACCGAGCGCAACCCTGAGCGCGCCGTCGCCCTGTCGCGCGGTCAGGTACTCTTTCGTTTTGCTTTCAGCCGTCGAATAATTGCCCGTTTCAATAAGAGTGCGGACAAGTCCATCCTGCGCCTGCTCGTCTTTCGGATTCTTTGCAAGCAGCGCAGTGAATATCGCGCTGGCTTCCTTGTAGCTTCCGTGTCTAAGCAGTTCGCGCCCGCGCTCGATAGTAGCTTCCTGCGCCGCGCCCGTGTTGAACGCACAGTTGAGAAAGAAGAATAGAGTAAGGAATGCTAAACGTTTCATACTTGCTCTTAATAATGTCAACGCCGGTCGGCAGCGTATGTTCCTGTCATCACTTCTGTTTCGACTTGATTGTTTGACTGGTGGTCGCAAGCTGGACGAGCAGGTCTTCAAGCTGGCGGTCGTAATCATCCTGCTTCATCTCCGACTTGCGAGCTTTCAGTTTTTCGATCTCTTCTTCGAGCCGCTGTCGCTCTTTAATCAGCCTTGCAAGCTCTGCCGAGCCTGCCGCCTCTTCAATTGTTTTCGAGTCGAGATAGATCGTCTTTGCAATCGTCCCGTCGCCAGCAGTCGCTTCTTCGTGGCCTGTGCCGTCGCCGTTGTCGTCAATCAACGCGTGTTCAGTTGCGAGGCGGTTCTTCTGCTTATACCAGTCGGCTGTCAGTTTGGTTGCATAATTGAACGCTTCGAGCACGGAGACGCGCCCGTTTTTGTCCGCGTCCGCCGCGTCCGTATTGAGCGAGGCAATAAAATTCTCTGCGAAGATCGTCGCGTTCTGTTCATTGCCGCTGCGCGTCGCTGTAATCAATATGCGGCCCTGAGCCGAGAGCGGCTTTACGAATTCGCCGGACGAGCTTGCGCTGTTGATAAAGATGACGCGACGCGAGGGAAGCGCGGCGACAAGCGCGGCGTAATCTTTCGCGGAGAGGTCAGGGCCTACGAGATTGAACTTTGCCTGCTGCGCGTCGAAAGAGCCGTGCCCGATCAACATCACAAAGATAGTGCTGTCAGTATTGGCCGCCGCTTTGATTGCGCCGAATGCTTTGCGCGCTTCGTCAGCCGTCGCACGCTGAGACTTAACCGTATCTGATTCGCGCGCTCCGTTTTCAGGTCCGCCGCTCGCCGCTTCCGTCATCAGGTAAACATTCTTCTCGTCGAATCCGAGACGATTTGTAAGCGCGTCGTAAAGGTGCACGGCCTGTTCGGTGAACTTTTTCGTGTAAACTTCTTCGCCGCCTACGCCCGCGATGACGATGGCGAATTTGTTAGGGTCAATCGTCGCGCGCGGCTTCTTTTCAGTTGCGGGTTTCGATTGAGCCTCGCTTTGATTCGCGTTGCTCTGCCTGGAATTCGACGCCGCGCCGCACGACGCCAGCGCGAAACAGAAGGCCAGTAATGGGAATGTCAGTGTAGTTGGTCGCATCTGTATACCTGAACGTTTCTATGCCAGCCCTTTGCGTTTGCGAATAAACCATTCGCCCGCGGCCAGCCCTATTACAAGCAGAAAGTTGATCGGCATGTCCCAGAGGTCTTTCGTTTCGCGTATCGTGCCCGCGCCCTCTGAATGCGTGAGGTCTTCGATCAGATCATCAGCCTTCGTCATCGCGTAATACTGTCCGCCCGTGTCCGCCGATATGCGTTTTAGCAATTCACGATTCTGCCGAGCGTCGTGCGCTTCACGGTTCAACGGCCCGACTATGAAGCTGGTCTGCGCGATTTCGAGAGGGGCGGTCTGTTTTGAATCCGCTCCGCGACGTGACGAAACTTCAACGCGGTATGTGCCGTCTTCATCAGGATTGAACGCCGCTGCGTAGCCGTCGAATCCGCCTTCCGATGTCTGCTTCAGGTTGACATCAACGGAGCGGCCCGAAGGCGTTATCACGCGCGCTGTCACCTGCGCGTTATTGATGTTTACATATTTTTCGTCGGCGACTTCTGCGCGTATTCGCACGGCTTCGTTCTTGCCGTAGAAGGTTCGCTCGGTCGTAGCTTCTACGGGTCGGCGCACTGCATCGACGGTGTAACGCAAAAGGTTTCGCCAGAAGGTCTCGAAAGATTTGTCTTTCGATTCCAGCATCATTCGCCATCGCCAGGTGTCTGCGGCCATCAGGGCGAGCGTGCGGCCCCGCCCGTATCTCTCTTCGACAAGCAGAGGCGCAACTACGTTTCGATTCTTCGTATTGCGCGCTTCTAAAATCACAGTTGCGCCCGGCTTCGTCTCCATAATGACTTCGGGCAAAGTGAGCGCGGGCATCTGCTCCCACGCCTTCGCGTTTGCCTCCGGCTGATCTGCGAGTCGCGCAGCCGGATGATCGCGGCCACGGTCTGCGGGCGCGGCTTTGAAGGTTTGACTGTCGGCAGTCGAGGCGTTGCCGTTGATAAAAACGGGCAACAGGTCTGCCAGAGGAGTGTTGCCGTAGCCGCCCGCGTTGAATGATTTCGGGCCGCCCAGAGCCATCAGCGCGCCGCCTCTGCGCGAGACAAACTGCTCGATTGCTTTCAATTGATCGAAGGTGAAAAAAGTCGCTTCGATTGAGCCGATGATGATTGCGTCGTACTTGAAGAGGTCTTCTTCCGATTTAGGAAATCCTGCGGCAAGCTCGTCGCTCGACTCGATTCCCTGTCGATAGAACTTGCCGTCAGCCGAACGCAGCACGGATGCGAGGATAAGATTTTTCTCTTCGGCAACAGACTCGCGCAGCTTGCCGTATTCCCATCGCGGCTCGCCTTCGATGTATAAAATCTTTGGCCGCCCGTCAATGACATCGATCAACAGCTCGACAGAGTTGTTATCCTGCACGGGATCATCGGGCGAAGGCGGTGCCGCGAGCGTGTAACGATGCAGTCCGGGCGTTGTCGGAGTGAATGTCACGCGCGCGACAGTAGTCGCTTCGCCCTGCGCCGGAACGTCCTGCGAGCGCAACAGGTGGCTGTCTTCCGTCAGATCGACTTTGACGCTTCTGGTCTCGCCGCCTGTTCGCAACAGCAGTTCAGCGGTCACGGGCGAGCCTGCAAGCACGCGGCGCGGCGCTGTGGCTCGCACGATCTCAACATCGCCGTTGAGATTTTCAGGGCCGAAGCCAACCGTGAACACAGGCAGACCGCGCGCGCGAAGGTTGCTCAGGGTAGTGGCGAGGTTGTTTGAAGCATCGCCTTCGCCATTGCTCGCGCCGTCGCTCATGACGACTATTCCTGCAAGCGGCAGCCCGGCAGATTCGCGCGTTGCCTGTTCGAGCGCAAGCACGAGATTTGTCTGCTCGCCTGCTCCGCTCAACTCCGACGCATCCTGTGCGCGCTCTGTGGTTGAAGAGAATTTGAAAGCACGCACTTTGAACTTTTCGGCAAGCGCGGCGAGGAAATGGCTGTCAGGCGACATCAGCTGTTTTAGAGAATCAAGCCTTGTGCGGTTTCCTTCATCAATGAGATTCATGCTGGACGAATCGTCCATCAATACAGCGACGTAGGTGGACTGCGGAAGGATGGAAGGCACGACTATCACAGGGCGCATCAGGCAGAAGACGATGACCCCAAGCAGTACCACGCGAAGCGCAATCAGGCTTGCGCGCCACTTCGCGGGCAGTTTCACAGAAGGGCTTGCGTAAAGGAAATAAAGAAGCGCGGCTCCGATGACAACGAGCGCAATGATAATCAACGGCGACGGTCGCGCGCCGAATCCGAACTGGCTCTTTGCAAAGAGCGCTTCCTTGTACTTGAACAGAAAACTAACTACCTGTTCCAAGATCTACTCCTCATTTCGGCGCGCTCACGGGCCGCGAGGTCTAACCGTTCTTCAAGCATTCTAAATGTTCGCGGCTCACTGTGCAAACACCCTCTCCTTTCGCGTTGCCCGGCTGCGAGTCCGTTTATGGATTGATCGATTCATTTTCAATCCCGCAATCGCTCGAACAACAAGTTTCTGCCGTCAACTTGATTTCGCTTTCCGAGAATCATAATATAGCCCCCGGCAGGCGAGTCCTCCCCGCAATCATTAATGTCTTATCCGGTCTATATGTTACTTATGAGGAGAAGGTAGTCCATGAAATTATCACCCGTTCGTGTTCTGTTTCTCGTCGGCGCAGCGCTTGCTGTTGCCAGCCTGATAATTTGGCCGAAACAGATTATTCCCGGCACCGCTGCGCAAGCTCAAACAAAAGGCAAACAGGCTCTTGAAGGCGCGCGCGCTCAGTTGGAGCAGGCCATAGCCCGCGAGAAATTCAATCCGACAAAGCAGTCCGCCCTTGCGGCAGACATGGCTCTGCAAGAGTACAACGCGGCAGTCGCTTTGCGCGTATCAGAGATCAGAGCCAGATTGAACGAGCTTCATCAGCTGGCAGATGCGAACGGCAAAAACAGATCTATATTGATCGAGATTGAAGCACTCGAAGCAGAGCTTTCATTACTTCAACCGGCAGTAGGCCCTGCGCCGGATGCTACGCCTGAAGCAGAACCGAACAACACTCCGGCGACGGCAAACCTGCTCGATTTGACATCTGTGCCGTGCGCGATAGTATCGGCAGCCATCACGCCCGACGGCGATGTTGATTATTTCACTTTCACGGCACCTGCCGGGTCGAATATCTGGATTGAGGCCGACACGGGCGGAACGCAGGACGCATCGGCCACTTCGCGCGACACGGTTATTGACCTGCTGGCCGCTGACGGCACGACGGTCATCGAATCAGACGACGACGACGGCACAGGCAACGGAGGCGATGGAACAATCGAAGCCATTGTTGCATCCATGATCGGCGGTCGCACGCTGACGGCTGGTGGAACTTACTTCATCCGTGTCACAGCATTCAGCGGCACAGCGCCGGTAATCATCAACCCGTATAGATTGTTCGTAGTTTTGACAAACACGGCGGGTGCTCCCGAAGTCGAATCAAACGACACTGCTGCTACGGCGAACTCGATTGTTGCTTCAAGCGGGCAGATCGGACTGCGCTCAGGTTCAATCTCGCCCGCTGGCGATGCAGATTACTATTCCGTCGCGGCGACGGCTGGCAACATAGTCTACTTCAACGCAGACGCAGACCCGGAACGCGACGGCACTGGTTCAGATCTGGTTGTCGAATTTCGTGATCCGGCAGATGTGCTGCTTCTGACCGTGGATTCATCAATCACGGGAAGCCTGGGTAATCCGGCAGCCGAAGGCGCAAACTTCACAATCGCAACATCGGGCACTTACTTTGTGAAAGTCAGGCATTTAAACTCCGCCGGAACCGGCACCTACCGCCTGATGGTGTCAACCTGTAGCGGCGTTGCAGGCGGCGATTGCTTTATTACCTGCCCGGCCAATATCATTATCTCAAACAATTCAAATCCGTGTGCTCGCGTCACTTATCCCGCGCCGACAACTACAGGCCCTTGCGGAACCGTGACCTGCAATCCGCCATCCGGCTCGCTCTTTCCCGCAGGCACGACTACAGTCACCTGCTCTACAATCGCTGGCCCGGCCTGCACGTTTACCGTCACAGTGAGTGATACGCTGCCTCATACAATCACCTGTCCGCCTAATCAAACGGCGGTCACTGCCAACGTCAACGATCCTTGCGCAGTAGTCAACTTCACAAACGACACCTGCCTTGGCGTCACTGTTGTGTGCAATCCGCCTTCGGGCAGTTGCTTTCCCGTCGGCGTGACCACCGTCACCTGCACGGCAACAGACACGTCGGGCAACATAGCGACCTGCACATTTACTGTCTCTGTCTTCAACGGCAGGTTGCAGGACGATTCGGCAGGCTGCAACAACACCGTACTGTTCAACACCATCACTGGCGCGTACAGATGGTGCTGTAACGGCACGATATTCACCGGCGTGGGCAGTATTAAGAAGCTGGGCAACACGATCACACTTGCGCACAACGCGGCAGACCGCAGAGTGATGATTACGCTTTCGGCAGGCAGTTTCCCGCCATCGGGCATTGGTTCGATACAAAGCCCGTCAGGCACTCAAAGATGCGTAATTACAGATCGCGACACTCGCGACGGCACGTGTGTGTGCGGAGGTGTTGCCCAAAGCGCGGGATCTCAATAATTACGTCTCGTCCGGGCCGTGTGTCGTTGTTTGAATTTGAGCGTTATGGTATCAACGTAAAAGGCTGGCCGTGACTTACAGCCAGCCCTTCTTAAACTAAACAGTGGTAAGAAATAGAAAGAGCAGACTATAAATTTGCCCCTGAGGCGGAACGTCTTTCGGGTCGTGATTTTTTTCGGCCCGGTCTTTCATTTATAACTTTGACCTTTGTTTCATTTTGTTATAAACTTCTGCTCGATTTTTGGCCGTTTCAAGGCAGGTTAGTAATTCACAAGCATTCCGAGTAATTTTCACTGTATTCAGGTTTTTACTAAATCCTGCTTAGTAAGCACTCTTACAGAATCAGTTCAACAAATTAGGATCAGGAGAGTAGATAAATTATGTCACCTTCACACAAACGCTCACTAAAGATATGGCTGCTGGTTATAAGTTTAATTACAGCCAGCGTGATTCTGCCTCAACTTTCGTCCACAAGCGCGGCAAAGCGTCAGGATGAAAAAATTATTCTTCCCCCACAAGAAGGCTCGAAACCGGGGAGCGCTTCTGAATATTCAGAGGCGTCGATACAACGCGTTGAATCAAAGGGTAAGATTCCGTCTCAACCTGCTCCGGCAATACCGAACGCTATTGCGGCGTTGGCTGAGCAGTCGGAAGTCGAGCCGAATGGCACTTCTGCGACAGCCACTCCGCTTAACAGCACGAGCGTCAAGGTGACGGGCGCGATTAATCCGAACGGCGATCAGGATTTCTACTCCTTTCAGGCAGCGGCGGGTGACCGCGTTTATGCTGCGACGCAGACCTTGTTTTCAGCCAGCGCCAGCACCGACAGCATCCTTGAAGTTTTTAACACGGACGGCACAACCCTGATCGAAGGCGACGAAGACGACGGCAGCTTTGGCACTTTATCTTCGTCGGTCGCCAATGTGACACTTCCGACCGCCGGTACTTATTTCCTGAGGGTCAGGCACAACTCGGCCACCGTACAGCTTCGCCCCTACTACCTGTACTTCCAGCTTCGCAGCGGCAGCCCGACGCCCGAAACGGAACCGAACGACACTTTCCCCGGACAGGCGCTGCCAGCCTCCGGTTGGGTCAGCGGTTCGACCAGCGCTGCGGCGGATGTCGATTTTTATTCGGTCAGCCTGAACGCAGGCGACACCATCTACCTGAGTTTGGATATGGACCCCGAACGCAACGGGGATTCGAACCTACAGCTAGGACTTGGGACGTTCGACACTTTCGTATTGTTCGTCAACGACACCGGCGCAGGCTTCGCTCCCTTCACCGCGCCGGACTCGGAAGCCTACTTCATGACCGTGAAAGCTAGCGGCACTTACGGGATACTTGTTTCCGTCCCGACCACGGGTGGCGTTTCCGGCACTTACACGTTGAACGCAAGCATCCTTCCAGCCCCCAATCGCGGCATTAACTGCACGACTTATACTTCAACTAATGTGCCGCAGGCAATTCCCGATCTTGGAGTCATGAGTTCAACGCTGACCGTGCCCGGAAATCCGATCATCGAGCACCTGCAGGTCTCCATTCAGGGAAATCACACCTTTATGTCAGACCTGGACGTAGAACTGGTCTCGCCCAGCGGCAACGTCGTGGGAGTGTTCAACGATGTGTTCAACAACACGACCGGCGGGCCGAGCAATCTGGACGTGACGATAGACGACTATGCGGCTATTCCTCCCGCTTTCCTCATCTCGGCGGGGATGATCCATCAGCCGGAACTTAACTACCGCATGGACTGGTTCAAAGGCCAGAATGCCGGGGGCACGTGGACGCTCAGAGTCAGAGACGACGTTGCGGTAGATACGGGCACGATAACAGGGTGGAGCCTCAGAATATGCGAACCATCTCCCGCACCGTCCTGCGGCGGAGGAACGGTGTCTACGACTGTCTTCAGTACCGATTTTGAATCGGGCGCGGCTGGCTTTACGCATTCAGGCACGCAGGACGAATGGGAGCTTGGTTTGCCTGCTACGGCAGCAACAACTACGGCGAATCCTGTGGCCGCGTTCACCACCGCCAATAGCGGCGTCAACGCCTGGAAGACCGATCTGGACAACACCTATAACGCCAGCAGCAATCAGGACTTGCTCTCGCCCAACATCAGTCTGGCGGGCATAAGCGGCCCGATTCGTTTGAACTGGGCGCAGAAGTTCCAGATGGATACCGCGACCAACGACCACGCATGGGTTGAAGTGCGTCAGGTCGGATTGCCAGCGACCGCTAAACGAGTTTGGGAATGGGACGGCGCAATAATGACTCTCGCTGTCGGTGCATCACCCATAGTAAATATCGGTGAAGCCGCCGGATGGGGTCTGTATCACGCCGACATAAGCAGCTTCGCGGGTCAGAACATCGAAGTAGTTTTCCATCTCGATAGCGGCACAGGCGCGACAAATTTCGGCGGCCTTGCAATTGACGATGTCTCGGTAATCGGGTGTCAGTTAGCTCCCTGCACGATCACCTGCCCGGCTAACGTCACTCAGACAAATGATCCGAATCAATGCGGCGCGGTTGTCAATTATTCTGCGCCGACAACGACCGGCTCATGCGGAACCGTAAACTGCTCGCCCGCATCGGGTTCGTTCTTCCCCGTCGGCACGACGACAGTCACCTGCACAACAACGTCCGGGCCGAGCTGCTCTTTCACCGTCACGGTAACTGACGATCAGCCGCCTTCAATCACATGCCCGGCGAACATCACCACGTCGAATAATCCGAATCAGTGCGGCGCGGTTGTTAATTATCCGCCTCCGACTATCACGGATAATTGCCCCGGCTCGTTCACGGCGACCTGCAATCCGCCATCGGGTTCGTTCTTCCCCGTCGGCACGACGACAGTCACCTGCACTGTTAACGGGTTTACGGCCACAGCAGGCGCAGTTACAAACGGCGCGTGCACACCGGAAACGATCACTCAGTCATCGAGCCAGACCATCGAGCCGCTCAACTCCGTATCCTGCAACAACGGAGTCGGCCACACCGACAACAGCTACTTCAGAGCCTTCACTTTGACTTCGTTCGGCATCACGGGCGCATTCGAAGTACAGTCGATTGATATTGGAATCGAAGACGCCATCTCTGGCGGCATCGCCAATACAAAAGCTTCAACCAGCATCTCCAAGAGCAAGAAAGCTAATGGCCCTGGTAAAGGCAAAGGCAAGGTAGCGGCACCTCAAGGTGGAGGCCAGCCGATAACAGTCAATATCTACACCAGCAGCACGGCCTTCCCGGCTGGCTTCCCCGGCTCGCTTACGCTGATCGGCACTGCTTCTGTAAACGTGGCCGACCAGTCCGGCACCATTCTCAACGTCCCGATTACCGGAACAGCAGCGGCTGGTTCGCAACTGGTCGTTGAAGTATTTACGCCCGACGGAGAAGCCGCTGGCAATCTCTTCTTCATCGGCTCTAACTCATCAGCAGAGACAGGACCGAGCTACCTGCTGGCAGCCGATTGCGGTATCACCACTCCGACAACCACATCAGCCATTGGCTTCCCTGACATGCACATCGTCATGAACGTCAACGGCTGTGAACAAGTGAGCGGCGGCGGCGGGCCAACCTGCACGTTCACCGTCACAGTAAATGACACGCAGCCGCCTGTCATCACCTGCCCGCCCAACCAGACGGCGGTCACTGCAACCGTCAACGATCCCTGCACGGTCGTCAATTTCACGACCACTGCAAGCGACAATTGCCCTGGCGTCACGGTTGTCTGCAATCCGCCTTCCGGCAGTTGCTTCCCCGTCGGCGTAACCACCGTCACCTGCACGGCCACGGACGCTTCGGGCAACACGGCCACCTGCTCATTTACCGTCTCTATATTCAACGGCAGATTGCAGGACGATGCGGCTGGCTGCAATAACACAGTGCTGTTCAACACCATTACTGGCGCGTACAGATGGTGCTGCAACGGCACGATCTTCACCGGCGTAGGCAGTGTTAAGAAACTGGGCAGCACGTACGCACTCACGCACAATGCAACAGATCGCAAGGTGCAGATTACACTTTCGGCAGGCAGTTTCCCGCCATCGGGAACTGGTTCGATTCAAAGCCCGCCGGGGACGAATCGCTGCACGATAACGGACCGCGACACTCGCAACGATACGTGCGTCTGCGGTGCCGCTACTCCGCCTACTCAGTAAGTAGTCTCTTTATCGAAAAACTCGAAGGGGCTGAATGCCGTCTGGCATTCAGCCCTTATTTTTTAAATTGTTATCGAAGCTATAGACCGGCGATTCCAGGTGTAAGAATTCATCCAGCCGTGATTTTCACCTTTACGGAAGAATCTCGTATAGCTTGTGTCTAACCATTAGGGACCATTCAAAACCGATGGGGTTTCAACAGATCTACTCAAACACGGAAGAACGGGAGTTGATTGCCGCAGCGCAACAGGGTGATCGCACGGCATTCAAAGCCCTTTACGAAAACCACCGCGACCGTGTGTACAACCTCATTTTTTACTTCCTCACCGATGTGCGACTGGTTGAAGACGTTCTGCAAAATGTCTTCCTGAAGGTGTATCGAGGTCTGCCGCAATTTCGTTTCGAGGCTAATCTTGCGACCTGGATATATCGAGTCACGATAAATGAATGCCAGAACCAGAACCGGCGCAACGGTGCGCGGTATGTCCCGTTTGAAACGATTCTTGGGAGCGGCGAAGAGATAGACAGGTCCTCTACACCCGATGATTGGCATGCGCGCAACGAGCGGCGCGAGATCGTTCAACGAGCGGTCCTGCAATTGTCGCCAAAACTGCGCGCCGTCGTCGTCTTGAAATACCTGGAAGGGCTTTCTTATGACGAGATCGCCGAGGCTTTGGAATGCGCGCCCGGTACTGTGGCTTCACGTTTGAATCGCGCGCTCGAAGAATTGGAGTCACGACTGCGCCCACTGAAACATGTATTATAAGGCGAGACTGGAGTAAATGATGAGATGCTGGCGTATCGACCTTCGGCGGGACTTCTCGCGTTACCTGGACAAAGAGCTTGAGCCTCGCGCTGTTAAACGTATCGAAGATCATCTGCTGGATTGCGGTCAGTGCCGAACGCGTATGGCTCGGATGCAATCAGGCCATCGCTTTGCGCGACAGATGCCGCGATTGATGATCGAACGCGACCCGTGGCTTGCAATAGAAGCGGCTATAGAACGCGAGACTCCTCAATTGCATATCAGGCAGCATCGTTTCAGGCAACTGATCACACACAGGTTTGCAGGTGTAGCTTCTATAACAGCTCTCCTGCTGTTAAGCGTATTCGTTTTCATGAAGTTGACTTTGCCACCCAATTGGGCGAGACCTCCCATAGACAGAGATGAGTTTCACGAGGTCAATATTGCCGACATCGAAACTAACACGGAGCCTCATGTGGTGGCGGAAGGCTACGTCGCCGAAGTGCGGATCAATGACGAGGATGGCGATCTCAGCTTCAAACTGGTCGAGAGCCTTCATCAGGCCGAGCCATTTATCGTTTGCGAGATCATAGATCCCATAAAGCTCAACCCGCCGCCTGTCGGGAGCCGCGTGCGCGTTTATGGCGTCAGCCGATACGACGGAAAGACAGATCATAACTGGTACGAAGTCCATCCTGTGTTGAGTATCGAGGTGGTTAAAAACTGAGATAATCGAGAGCAAAAATCGAGACGCGAATTTACGTCCGAAATTTCCTTTGCCTGCACAAATTATCTGATATAATCACTGGCCGTCTACCAAAGCTACGGTAGTTTGTTGAAATAATCGTCAATCAGGTTTAGATTTATCGCCTGCCCCCGATGGAATGCAGGCGATTGAGCAAACATACTCGGCAATGAGTCTAGGTACTTGGCCCATTGTGTTCAAGGATTGAGATCAGGTTGTCAAGACTTGAGATAAACCCAGGAGAAAGATCGAATGAAACAGAATACGACAGCTTCGCATTTCTCTCGCATTCTATCCCGAAATGGAAAGCGAGAACCTGGCGCTAGATCTGGCTTCTCGCTATTAAGATCAGCACTTGTAATCTTGCTGCTGGCTATTTTCGGATTAGGGTTAGTTCTGTCATCGGGCAAAATTCCACTAGCTAAAGCCTCACTGCAACCGCAAAGCGGTGATGAAAAAATCAGTGAAAGCGCCGCGCGACAGATTCAGGCTCTACTCGATGAGAAGGAATCACGCACACCAGCGCAAAAAAAGATGGATTCACAACTCGTCTATGCTCTCAAGCAGAATCGCGGACAGGCGATTGCCAATGGAGTACCGACGCTCGAAACAAGAGTAGATATTGATGCTGACAGCAGGACCATCGTTGACATATCGGTCAATGATGCGGTGCTTGCTCAGAAGCTTACTTGTGTAAAGCTCCAGCAGGTCGGGGCGGAAATCATAAGCGCGGTAGGCGGAAGCATACGCGCCAGAGTCCCGATGGAAAACCTGGAGATTATAGCGGCACTCCCGGAAGTCAGATTCGTATCGCCGCGTCAGGATGCAAAAACATCCAGGGCAGGAAATCAGGGAGGCGTTGGCTTTGCTTCCTTTGGCGTCCCGACGCTGCCCGCCATGCGACCGGGCTTTGCTGAAAGAGTCGCCCGCGTCCGTACGCAATTGCTGGCCGCTCTGCCGGGTCTTCAAAAAGGACTTCCGCCCGCCAGCACAAATGTTGTCAATACTTCGGAAGGCGATGCGACGCATAAAGCAAACACTGCCCGAAGCTCTTTCGGAATCAACGGCACCGGGGTGAAAATCGGCGTACTGTCGGACGGCGTAAGCAATCTCGCAGCGGCTCAGGCAACTGGCGATCTTGGCCCTGTCACAGTATTACCCGGACAGACCGGCTCAGGAGATGAAGGCACGGCGATGCTAGAGCTCGTTCACGATCTCGCTCCCGGCTCTCAACTCTTCTTTGCTACGGCATTCACCAGCCTGACCAGCTTCGCACAGAACATTCGCGACCTGCGCACCGCCGGTTGCGACATCATAATTGACGATGTCATCTATTTCGTCGAATCACCTTTTCAGGACGGCGCGCCGGGAGTCACCAACACGAACGGCGGCGGAGTCACACAGGCCGTAGTCGATGTGACTACAGCAGGCGCGATGTATTTCTCGTCGGCAGGTAACGAAGGAAACGTCAACGACGCAACGGCCAGTGTTTGGGAAGGCGACTTCGTTGACGGAGGCGCAAGCCCAGTCGCTGCCATCACAGGCGGCACCGTGCACAACTTCGGCGGCGGCAACCTCAACAACCAGATAACCACGGCAGGCGCGCGCGCGGTGCTTTTCTGGTCAGACCCGCTCGGAGCTTCTTCAAACGACTATGACCTTTTCACATTGAATGCAGCGGGAACGGCAGTTGCCGCATCATCTACAAACATTCAAAACGGCACGCAGGACCCTGTCGAAGACGGGGGCAACAGAACGACCAACCAGCGCCTTGTCATCTTGAAGAAGACAGGGGCGGCTGCGCGGTTCATTCACCTGACCTGTTTCGGCGCAGAGATGGCCCTTGTCACAAGTGGCACCACGCACGGCCACAACTCGGCTCCGCTGGCATTCGGCTGCGCCGCGACTCCTGCGGCTGATGCGTTTTGTGCCGGATTTACGGACGGACCGTTTCCGGGTCCTTTCACAACAGCCAATAAAGTTGAGTGCTTCAGCTCGGACGGCCCGAGGCGCATACTCTATAACGCCAACAGCACGCCGATCACTCCGGGCAACGTTTCGTCAACAGGCGGTGTGCTCAGACAGAAACCTGACATCACCGCAGCCGACGGCACAGCGGTCACAGGCGTCGGCGGCTTCCCCAACCCGTTCTATGGAACATCGGCGGCGGCTCCGCACGCAGGCGCTATCGCGGCGCTTGTCAAATCGGCTGTTCCGGGGATAACTAATGCTCAGGTGAGAACAGCACTTGTGACATCGGCGCTTGATATTGAAGCAGCAGGCGTTGATCGTGACTCAGGCGCAGGCATCATCATGGCTTTTGAAGCGGTTCAGGCTGCCGGGGGCGCTCCCATGGCAGTAATCACTTCGGCTGGAGCGACACTCGTTTCAGAAAGCTGCACGCCTGCCAACGGCGCGCTCGATCCGGGTGAAACTGTTACCGTCAGCTTCTGCGTTCAGAACACAGGCGCTGTCAACACAACCAACCTCGTCGGCACATTGCAGGCAACGGGCGGCGTCACCAGCCCGAGCGGCCCGCAGAACTACGGCGTTGTGGTCGCAGGCGGCCCGCCTGTCTGCCGCAACTTCACCTTTAACGTAACCGGCACTTGCGGCGGCACAGTCACCGCAACGATACAATTCCAGGACGGCGCAACCAACCTCGGTAACGTCACCTATACATTCACGCTCGGCACAGAAAACGTCGTCTTTTCAGAGAACTTCGACGGCGTAACGGCTCCGGCATTGCCTGCCGGATGGACGACCGCCTCCACCAACGGCGACGGAGACTGTACAGTGGGCGGCCCGTTATGTGCGCTTGCCACCAACTGGACTACAGCGACCGGAACCGCAGACACTGCGCCCAACGCAGCTTTCCATAACGATCCGAGCTGTGTCACCAACGCGACGCTCGATTCTCCGTCAATCGCCATCACGTCAGCCAGCGCAAAATTGACTTTCAGGAATAACTTCAACGTCGAAGACACCTTTGACGGTGGCGTGCTTGAAATTTCAATCGGCGGCGGCCCATTTGCGGATATTCTTGCCGCAGGCGGCAGCTTTACCAGTGGCGGTTACACAGATACAATCAGCACAAGCTTCCTTAGCCCGATTGCCGGTCGTCAGGCATGGTCTGGTAATTCGAGCGGGTTCATCACGACAGCAGTCAATCTACCGGCGGCGGCGAATGGACAGAACATCGTGCTGCGTTTCCGCATGGCGTCTGATTGCAGTCTGGGTGTTACGGGCTGGAGAGTTGACACCATCAGGGTATCGAACGGGTTCGTATGTTCGACATGCGAAGTCAACACCTGCTCGATCACCTGCCCGGCCAATATCACTCGGTCGAATGATCCGAACCAGTGCGGCGCTGTTGTCACTTACCCCGCGCCGACAAGCACAGGAACTTGCGGGACGATCACCTGCAATCCGCCATCGGGTTCGTTCTTCCCTGTTGGCACAACGACCGTTACTTGCACTGCCAGTGCAGGCGGCGGAGCCAATACGAACGGCGCGCCGGGCTGCCAGACGATTACTCAGTCGTCGAGCCAGGCCATCACGCCGCTCAACTCCGTATCCTGCAACAATGGAGTCGGCCACACCGACAACAGCTACTTCAGAGCTTTCACGCTGTCATCGTTTGGCATCGTCAACGCTTTCGATGTTCAATCAATCGATGTCGGAATCGAAGATGCCATCTCTGGCGGCGCAGCCAATACTCAAGCTGCGGATCACATATCCAGGAAGAAAGGCAAATCTCTTGGAATACGGCCTCAGGGTGCTGGTCAACCTATAACCGTCAACATCTACACCAGCAGCACGGCCTTCCCGGCTGGTTTCCCCGGCTCGCTTACGCTGATCGGCACTGCTTCTGTAAACGTGGCCGACCAGTCAGGCACCATTCTCAACGTCCCGATCACCGGAACAGCACCCGCTGGTTCGCAACTGGTCGTTGAAGTATTTACGCCCGACGGAGAAGCCGCTGGCAATCTCTTCTTCATCGGCTCGAACGCGGCAGCAGAGACAGGTCCGAGCTACCTGCTGGCAGCCGATTGCGGTATCACCACTCCGACAACCACATCAGCCATTGGCTTCCCTGACATGCACATTGTCCTGAACGTCAACGGCTGTGAGCAGCAGGGCGGCGGCGGCGGCGGTACAACCTGCACGTTCACCATCACAGTAAATGACACGCAACCGCCTGTCATCACCTGCCCGGCTAACGTGACAGCAGTTACTCCCACCGTCGGTGATCCTTGCACGGTTGTCAATTTCACGACCACTGCAAGCGACAATTGCCCCGGCGTCACGGTTGTCTGCAATCCGCCTTCCGGCAGTTGCTTCCCCGTCGGCGTGACTACTGTCACCTGCACGGCCACGGATGCTGCTGGCAACACTGCCACCTGCACGTTTACCGTCTCTGTCTTCAACGCAAGATTGCAGGACGATTCGGCAGGCTGCAACAACACCGTGCTGTTCAACACCATCACTGGCGCGTACAGATGGTGCTGCAACGGCACGATCTTCACCGGCGTGGGCAGTGTTAAGAAACTGGGCAGCACGTTCACGCTCACACACAATGCGCCTGATCGTAAGGTGCTGATCACACTCTCGGCAGGCAGTTTCCCGCCATCGGGAACTGGTTCGATTCAAAGCCCGCCGGGCCAGAATAAATGCACGATACAAGATCGCGACACTCGCAACGACACGTGCGTCTGCGGCGGCGCGGTTCCTGTAGCAGCAGGCAAGTAAGACAAACTTCTTACCTGAAGACTCGAAAGGGCTGGATGACAATGTCGTCCAGCCCTTTTTTTTATTTGTGATGTAAACGATTCAATCGGCGGCGAGAATCCTATCGGCTATGCGCGCGACTTCTGACATCTCTTTCACATCGTGAACGCGAATCATGTGCGCGCCTCGCGAGATAGCCAGCGCGACAGAGGCGGCAGTTCCGAAAACGCGGTCGCTTTCCGGTCGTCCGGTCAACCGACCAATAAAGCTCTTTCGAGACGTGCCGATCATCAGCGGCATACCGAGCTTCTCGAACCGATGCAGATGGTTCAGGATAGATAGATTCTGTTCGAGCGTCTTGCCGAACCCGATTCCGGGATCAAGTATGATTCGTTCGCGCTGAACGCCCCGGCTTTCGGCCTCACCAATAGCGGTGTTGAAGTCTGATTCGATATCTCCGAAAATGTCGAGGCTCGGCTCGATCTTCTGCATAGTTTGCGGCTCGCCGCGCATATGCATCAACACCAGAAGCGCTGCGCCACGTACTGCCACATCGGCTATCCGGGCATCGAATCGCAATGCGCTGACATCGTTTATTATGCTTGCGCCCAGATCAAGCGCAACGCGAGCCACCTCGCTCTTGTATGTGTCAATCGCGACGGGAATGCGCAGACGCTTGCCCAACGCTTTGAGCACAGGCGAGACTCGCGCCAGTTCTTCATCTGCTGAAAGGGCTGGAGCGCCGGGCCGAGTCGATTCGCCGCCGATTTCGATAATATCTGCTCCGTCGCTCTCCATTCCAAGCCCGTGCTCGATTGCTCGCAACGAGTCGAAGTGCTGTCCGCCGTCCGAGAATGAATCGGGCGTTACGTTCAGGACGCCGACTACGATTGTGCTTTCGCCGAGCTTGAGCATCGCGCCATTGCTGAGTTGCAGATTGAATGATTTTCTCATCGATTGAAGGCTAACCGTTGAAACGTTTTTTTTGCAAGACAATAGCCGTTGACATTGAGGGGGCTTCGTATCAACATAACGATTGCTTCACAAACAGGCGTCAACCGGAGACTGAACATGGACAAGCTGGATATTGCGGCGCGCCAAAACAGGCTGGCCTGCATTATGGAACGCATCGCCGCTTCTTACGATGAAGCGACGCCAAAGATTCATCACCTCGATAGAATGCCACTTCCCTCGCGCCAGGACGCGACGGAAATAATGCAGGCGCTCGAAGAAATAATCTACCCGGGCTATTCCAGCGCGGGCGGCATAACGCATCGAGGCATTATCTACAGAGTGCAGGAGCGAACCGTGTGGCTGTTCGAGCATCTGCGAGAACAGATCTCGAAAGGCATGCGTCACATGAAACATCTCGACGGAGAGCTGTCGCTTGCCTCTAACGACATCGCCGAAGAGTGCGCTTACTCGTTCCTCGAATCGCTTCCGCGAATTCGCCGCATATTAGCAAAAGATATTCAGGCCGCTTACGATGGCGACCCGGCTGCACATTGCATCGACGAAATAATATTGAGCTACCCCGCTGCATATGCAATTACCGCCTATCGTGTCGCACACGAGCTTCATGTCATGGGTGTTCCGATTTTGCCGAGAATGCTTACAGAGCTTGCACACTCGCGCACAGGCATAGACATTCATCCGGGCGCTGAGATCGGCGAGAGCTTTTTTATAGATCACGGTACGGGAGTCGTTATCGGCGAAACCACGATCATTGGAAATCACGTCAAGCTGTATCAGGGCGTGACGCTCGGCGCGCTCTCATTCCCAAAAGACGAGAAAGGCCGTTTGATTCGCGGGCAGAAACGCCATCCCTCAATCGAAGACAAGGTAGTGATCTATGCAGGCGCAACCATACTGGGCGGCGAAACGATCATCGGCGAGGGGAGCGTTATCGGCGGCAATGTATGGTTGACCGAATCAGTTCCACCCGGCACGCGCGTAGTTCAAGCCGAGCCAAAGCCCCGCTTCCTTACACTGGATGAACAACTTCAGGAAGTGTGAAGAATAGAGGTCAGAGGTCAGTTATTCGCAGATGATCAGGTTCTGCAACGGACCTTTGACCTTCAGCCTCTGACCTCTATTTACAGGCAAATGTTAAACATCGAAACGCTGAAAGCTTTTGCAGACCGCGCAGGGTTTAGCGCGACGTTAAAAGGCGCTCCTGATATTTCTGCGGGCGCGACTCAACTCTCATTCGGCTTTGAAAAAGCGATAAGCGCATGCTACTCGGTATGCGTTGCTGCGTTTCACTTCAATGCTGCCGACAGGTATCACGCCTTTAACGCAAGGCGCGCCGCCGATGGTCAAATGATCGAGCGCAATATTCAGTTATTGCGAGAGTCCGCACACGCGCTCGATGCAAACGGATTGATGTTCATTTACGGACTGCCGCGCGACCTCGCTCGTTATGCCACAGCTTTGACGAATGATCTGGTCTTCCGGTACTGGATAGCCGTTCGCACATCAACCTTGCAGAAAGCAGATCGGCTCAGACCAGAGCACACAGGGTTACTATTGATGTCGAGGCCGGGCGCGAGCGTGAATCGAATTCGCATCCCGCATGCCAGATGCCGTCACTGCGACGATACGTTGAAGGATTGGGGCGGCAAAGCTCACCTGATGCATCCTGACGGCGTAGCATTGTCGGATGTGTGGATGGATCTGGTCGTTGATCCGGACGATACGATGCCTGTTGAAGTCTTCGAGCGCATAATGGAACTGTCGTCAGGCCGTGACCGCACAAAACTGTTGCTGCTCGCCCCTGACCCGTCTCGGCAGTCATCTGCCGCTGATTATCATAAGCAATCAGGTTTAGCGGCTTTCGACCCTCTGAAATGGAGAGGCGCGCGCGGCGCAGGGGTTCGACGGATTCCAGCAGAGTTATTAGACAAACTGCACAATGCTCCCTGCCTTGAAGTGCTGAAAGCCATTCCATCGGAAACAGTCGATCTCGCATTTGCAGACCCGCCATTCAATCTGACAAAAAACTACAACGGATACTCGGATGATCGCGCCGACAGGGATTACATCGGCTGGTGTAAGCGCTGGCTTGTAGAGTACGAGCGAGTGTTGAAGCCCGGCGGCTCGATATTCATACTGAATCTGCCGAGGTGGTCTGTGCAGCTGGCTGACTTTTTGACCAGAACAGGTAATCTCTTTCTGCAAAACTGGATAGTTTGGAATGCGCTGCCGGAACCTAAAGGCGTGTTGATGCCTGCTCATTACTCGCTGCTGTATTTCACCAGGGGCGAACGCGCGGCTCGTTTCAACTATTGCTCGATGGAAAACGGATGGGAGCCGTTTGATGAAGCGGTTTTTCCGCCGGATCGACCGGATGTGTGCCAGCGCCGTTCCTGCGTAAGGCGAAGGCGCACATCGGGCAGAACGTGGCGCGGCGAGCTGACCGATATCTGGCACGATATTCATCGAGAGCGGCGACCGATCAAGAGCGCGTTTCACAATAAAGCTCACCCCTGTGAAACGCCTGAGCGATTCCTGGACCGTATTGTAAGACTTGCAACAAATCCGGGTGATGTCGTGCTCGATGCCTTCGCAGGAACCGGAACGACTGCCTTCGTCGCGCGAAGGCTTGATCGCCGTTTCATCGCAATCGAGCAGAATGATGACTACCATCAGGTGGCAGGGCTCAGATTGAGCGAGCAGCGTTCATCATGGCAAAGGGCACAAAGACGCGGAAAGCAGAGCAGGGTTACACAGCGAACGCTTCAGCTTGAACTGCGAAGGCTTGCAATCCTGATTGGCCGATTGCCGAACAAGAGCGATGTCGAGTCTTTATCAAAATACACTGTGGGAATGTTTGAAGAAGCTTTCGATACGTGGGGCGCGGCATTGAAAGCGGCAAAGGTTGTCGCAGGCAATACGCCGACAATTGCGCCGGAAAAGAGAGCGCAACTGGAGATATTTGAAGCTAATGCTTTATCGCGCGAATTGCCGGAACCGATTTCAGGCAACCGGGACGCGCTGGAATCTTCTTCGGGCAGAATTGAATTCGCTGGTAAAATTGAGGAGATCGAATCTTCCGATTGCCAGATCAATTGAGGATACGAAATGCAAACGACTGAGAGGCTATATTTCACAGATTCAAGCCTGCTGCAATTTCCCGCGACAATCATTGACGTGCGGGCAACAGAGCGAGGTTATGAAGTCCAACTCGACCGCACGGCTTTTTACCCGACAGGCGGCGGACAGCCTAATGATACGGGTCTGCTCGGCGATGCGCGCGTGATTGACGTATTTGAAAACGACGACGGCGTTATTTATCACGTCGTCAGCCAGCTCGGCGCGCTCGCGCCCGGCCAGTCCGTCGAGGGAAGAATAGATCGCGCGCGACGGCTCGATCATTTGCAGCAGCACAGCGGGCAGCACATACTGTCGCAGGCATTTGTGCATGCGTGCCGCGCTGAGACCCGTTCGTTTCACCTCGGCGCGCAGAGTTCGACCATCGACATCGAGTTACAGACCCCGACGAGCGAACAGATGCATGCCGCCGAAGAGATTGCCAACGAGATCATATTTGAAGACAGGCCGATGCGCGTTCATCTTCTAAGTGAAGAAGAGGCTCAGCGGCTGCCGCTCAGAAAGGAAACACCGTTGCGCGGTCAGATTCGCGTGATCGAAGTTGAAGGCTACGACTACTCGCCGTGCGGTGGCACTCATGCAGCGCGCGCGGGTCAGATCGGCTTGATTGCGATCAAAGGATTTGAACGCGCAAAGAAGATGACGCGAGTCGAATTCGTCTGCGGCCATCGCGCGCTTGAAGAGTATCGCGCGGCTAACTCGATAGCCGCTACGGTCGCACAACTGTTCAGCGCGGAAAGAGACGCATCGGTCGAGCTTGTTCGGCGAGCGATTCAGGAAAACAAAAGCCTGAAACGGCGCATTCGTGATTTACTGGAACTGGCCATGACTGCCGAAGCCGCCGAGATGAGCGCGCAAGCAACATCAACCGGTCAATTCAAAATCATACAAGCCACGTTCGATGGCCGAGACCTCGAAGAAGTCAGGATGCTTGCAACGAAAATAGTTCAAGCCGAACCTGCAATCGCGTTGTTAGGCACGAAAGACGCGGGCGCGGCGCGGCTGATCTTTGCCCGCTCCGCTTCGCTCACAGAAAACATGGGTCAACTGCTTGCGGAAGCCTGCCAGGTATTAGGAGGTCGCGGAGGCGGAAAGCCGGACATGGCACAAGGCGGCGGCCCGGATGTGGCGAAGCTTGACGAAGCGATCAAACTCGCGGCGGAAAAGATTCAAAATCAATAGCACACACGGTAAGTTCTGCGCTCTCACTTAGGGTCCGGCTACTGATAGCTGTATATGAAAAAACGAATCGCAATTTATTTCACCGGCGGAACGATCTCGATGAAACATGATGCGGCGCTTGGCGCAGCCGTGCCTGCGCTTTCAGGCCGCGACATTCTCGATAACGTTCCCGGCGGGCATGAGATCGCAGATTTGGAAGTGATAGATTTCGGTCGATTCCCCGGCCCGCACATGAATTTGCGATTGATGATGGACCTTTCAAAGAGAGTGCGAGAGTCTGTATTGCGCGAAGAACTTGACGCAGTCATCATAACTCACGGGACAGACACGCTGGAAGAGACTGCCTACCTGCTCGACCTTACGAATGAAACCCATAAACCCATCGTCTTTGTTGGCGCGATGCGCAACAGCTCGGAGGTCGGATGGGATGGCCCCTCGAATCTATTATCAGCGATGCGCGTGGCATCGTCTGATGATGCGCGTGGTTTGGGCGTTATGGTCGTGATGAACGAAACGATCCTTGCGGCCAGCGAAGCGACGAAAACGCATACCGAAGCATTCGACTCATTTCAAAACCCCGACTTCGGCCCGCTCGGCGTGGTCGATAAGGGTGAAGTAATCATTCGTCGCTCTCCGGTCAGGCGCGACCATATACTGACAGACGAGATCGCGGAATCGGTCTGGCTGATAAAAATGGCAGCAGGCTTTGATTCGACTTTGATTGACGCCTGCATTGATGCGGGCGCAAAGGGGCTGGTCATCGAAGCGCTGGGGAGAGGCAACGTTCCGCCCGACTCAGTCAAGGGAATCGCGAGAGCCATTTCAACAGGGCTGGCGGTGGTGTTGGTATCGCGCTGCCCGCGTGGCCGCGTCTACGAAAGCTACGGTTATGAAGGTGGCGGCAAACATCTCCGGAATCTCGGCGTTATCTTTGCCGACTTCCTCAACGGACAGAAGGCCCGGATCAAACTCGCGCTCGCGCTCGCTGTGACCAGAGACATTGCTGAAATCCGGTCGCTCTTTTGAATCACCGCCTTGAAATTCGAACGCTCGTTCGATAAAATGAAGTTGCAGTTTATTAACCGATTCGGAGGCAGCGATGGCTAATTACTCGACCGCGACCATCACCAAAAAGTATCACGATGCGATTGTGGACTGGCAAAAGAAGAATTTTCCCGAACTGGAGATTCTTGAAAAGCACTGGGACGATCATTTCAAAGGCGTCCCTGCTTTTGAATTATTCGCGAAGACAGGCGACCTGAAATCAGAGATCGTAGAGGTTGGTCAGTACGCGGGCCGAAAAAGATTCGAGACCGCGCGCGAGATGGTCGGCAACGCCTTTTTCAGCGCGCGCGACATAGTGCGCGCTCAGTGTTCGACCGAGCTTGGCTCGATTCAGCAGCATCGGCTCACGCTTGATGGCGCGGTGAGCGAAAAGGGCAAATTCGCAGTGCTCAGGATAATGGCCGAAGAGTTGCGCCACGCCTATCAGATGTTCTGGGTGCTGGATCAGGACCCGACCTGGAAGAAGCCCGGACTTGGAGATGTCGCAAAACAGACCATAGAAGAGCTGCTTTCGATGGAGCTGGGCGACCACGTGCTGGACGCATTCAACATAGACTTCTGTGATTTTCTCGATAACGTCACCTACGCGACAGTGATAGACCTTGTGGGCAAGTATCAACTCGAAATGCAGCAGGCATTCAGCTATGCGCCGATGGCTCGCAGCATGGGGCCGATGCTTCAGGAAGAGGCATTTCATCTGGGCAGCGGGCGAAAACTGCTCAAAGAGATCGGGCAGATGGCTGCGCGCGGCGAGGGCGATTACAGCGTTGAAGATATGCAGCGGGCGATGAATCTCTGGCTGCCGCGCGGGCTTGAGATGTTTGGCAACGAGCACGGCGGCGAAACCGCTGTGACGTTCGGGTTCAAGGATAAAACGAACGGCACGGCTCAGAGTGAATATTATGAAGAAGTGCGCGGAGTGATTCGCAACACGAATGTTTCGATGGTGCAGGAGCGCATCCCGAACATTTCGCGCGAAGACGCGCACGCGCTGATCGATGAGATCGAACGCAGCGGCGACCCCGTCCGTGGCATCAAACCGGAAGATATTCTGCTGATCCCGAATAAAACGTTTTTCCGCAAACGCGGCGATGAAGAGACTATCTTCAGACCGTTTGATGTAAGAGGAAATTTGATCACTGAAAACGGCATGCCGATCTCGCCGGACCAGTATCTGAGCTATCTGTCAACCATGCTGCCTTCAAAATTTATTGGCAGCCGCGAGTACAAAAAATACGTTGACCAGCTGCGCCAGTTCTACGCAGGCAACTGAATTGTCGGGATTAAATTGAAGCTAATCGATAGGCGGCCTTCAAGGTCGCCTATGTTTTTATCTTCGCCTGTTGAGCAATATTAACAGGTTTCGAGGAGCGATTATACTTCTGCACTGTTGCGGGCGTCAGAAGATTGGTGCTATTTTCTCGCTTTCACCTGGGAGGGAGCTTGTCACAATCGCGAGCCTTCGGGGCAATCTACCTGAGCATAGCTACCAGTTATCTGGGCGTGGGGTTAGTCGCGCCCCTCATCCCAAGCGTGTTGATGGAGCACGGCGAGAACAGTTTCGTTGTCGGATTGATCGGCACGACGATGTTCACCACTTTCACTCTCGCCTCTTTTCCAATCGGGAGGGTGATTGACCGGATTGGCCCCAGACCTGTCCTGGTCGGAGGGCTGATCGTTTATGGGGCGTCCATCGCGCTGTTCGCCTTAAAGCTTACTACGGGGCTTTTTTTCATGGCGAGAGCGATTGAAGGCGTTGGCGCAGCCGCCATCTCTGTGGCGACCGAAACGATGATAAGCAAATTGAGCGAGCCGAACGAGCGTGCGCGTCGAATGAGCTATTACGCATTGTCGATCGGCATCGGCTGGGCAGCCGGACCGTTAACCGGGGCCTTGCTTTTCAAAATCGGTCCCGGCTTCCCTTTCATCGCCTGTTTCGTGTTGAGTTTGCTTGCCGCCCTGTTCGCGCAAGGATTGATCCCGGAAACAGCAGCTACATCGCATCACGTCGAAGGCATCACCACCAGATTGACAAAGAAGATAATCGTGCCAATGTCTGCGGGCGGGCTGTACGGGTACTTGATGTCTTCACTTGTCATGCTGATACCGATCTATCTTGAGAAAGACCTCCATGTACAGAAAACGGAGATCGGAGGCATCATCACGGCAGTGATAATAGGTACGCTTCTGAGCCAGGTGCCTATCGGGCGGGCGGCAGATCGGTTCGGCAAGCGAAGGACCTTATTAGTTTGCACTGTGGTGATGAGCATCGTTTTTGCGTTGATGTCGTTTCATAATGACTGGCGGCTGTTCATCGCAACGGGCGCGGTGTTGGGGGCAGTGGCTGGCAGCCTTTATCCAATCGGGCTGGCAATCATAGGCGGCATCGTCAACAAAGAGAGGCTGGGCGCAGCAACCTCCATGTTTTCACTCGCCTTCGGATTAGGCAGCCTTGTCGGCCCAACCGTCTCCGGCTTTGCGATGACTCATTATGGGGACCGCTGGCTCTTCTATATACCTTCCATTCTGACTCTATTATTCGCGCTGGAATTGATTGTCCTGTACAAACGGATCGCTCCACGAAAGAAAACCGACATACCTGGGGCCTGATCTTAAAGTTACCACTGTTTCTCAAAAGGCTAACTACCTTACCTGCCAGTCGGGTAGGCAACTGTTGTTTTTTTTGTGTGGCGTATCACTGACTGCGAAGCCACAACAATGTAGTATCAATAACGAGGGGATCTATCAGTTTATCCGCTACTAGCTGAGTAGAGCCAATAAGCATTCAATGGCGTGGGAAACATGCGTCAGATGAATCATGAGGAGTTGCTCTGCCAACTCCATATAAAAGGCTCTGCACATAAAAACAGACTGCTGTGAGCTTACCGCTAAAATAATCAGGCAGCAGTTTTGTCAAATCCACAATTACATTCTACCTGGGTAGAAAGAGGTGAATCCATTGGCTGCAACTGCAACTAAAAGTCAGATGTCAAAAGCAAAGAAAAGGCGAAGGACAAAAGGCCCGAGCGAAAAGATCAGATCGCTTGCGGCGCTGAGCCTTGCCCAGAAAGTTGGCTATCTGAAACTACAGGATCTGGCTGGACCAGACAACGCAAAGCTCGAATCTGCAATCAGCGAGCGCCTCCCAAAACGCAATTTCAAGGCGGGCGACACGATATATCCCGGAAATCAGAAAGGGCCTGCGCTCTTTCTGGTAAAGAGCGGGAGCGTGAGAATTACTCGCTCATCGGCGCAGGGGCAGGAATTCGACGCAAAGACCCTTGAGGCAGGGGCCATATTCGGCGAGATGCCTGCGCTTGGGCAGACCATGCTGGGCGCTCAGGCCATAGCCGCCGAAACGACGAAGGTCGCCGTGATCAACGCCGCCGAGTTCGAGAAGCTGGCTTCCTCGAATCCGGCAATCGCGCTGAACATTCTTCGGCAGGTCGGGCCCCGACTGATCGATGCCGAGCGACGTCACGAACAGGCCGCTTTTCAGCCCGTTACGTCGCGCATTGCATCCCTGCTTCTGAAACTCGCCAACAAAGAGAATCAGGTCGTTGGTCACACGCATCAGGATATGGCCGATATGCTGGGCGTGTACAGAGAGACCGTAACAAATGCTATTGGTGAATTGAAAGCCGACCGGATTATCAAAGTCGGTCGAAAGAGAATCACCCTTCAGGATCTAGACGCTGTGAAGCGAATGGAAATCGTTTGATTGCCTAAGGGCCGACCCGCGAGTAGAATTGAAACGTCTGCAATAATACGGCGGAGTCGGCCCTATGGAAATTCTCTGGATCATAATCCTCTCAGGCTATGCCGTTTGCGTAGCTCAGGCTGTTTTTGCCCTGACCACCAAGCGCCCCGTTATGCATAAGCCCGCGCTTGCTGTGCTGGCAATAGCGTTAGTCGCGCACACAAGCTGGCTTGTAATCAAAGGCATTCGAGCAAACAGGTGCCCGCTCGTGGGTACACAGGAGATGTCAGCCTTTCTCTCCTGGTGCATAGTTGTTTTCTATCTGATCGCCTCCCGCTGGTATCGCGCGAACGCGCTAAAGGCGTTTGTCTTTCCTATAGTTTTGACATTAACCACGATTGCCGCAATCTCTCACGATACCGAAGGCGTCGCAGACACTGTCAATCCGCCGCTGCAAGCCATCCTGTTGCCTGTGCACGTCGGGTTGATTCTGATTGCATACGCTGCGTTTTTTATAACATTTGGCGCTGGGTTGATGTACATCATCCAGGAGCGCGAGTTGAAACACAAACGATTTGGCACTATATTCTACCGCCTGCCTTCGCTTGGCACCTGTGATTCGATAAGCTCGCAATCAATGGCGCTCGGATTTATTCTGCTGACCATGGGCATACTCGCGGGGCTGTGGTTCACGCACGCGCGCTATGGAATCTACTGGCAGGGCGGCCCACTCGAAATTTTTTCTGTTGCCACCTGGATACTCTATCTGCTCCTGATTCAAACAAGGGTGAATGCGGGATGGGGTGGCCGCGCAGGCGCACTGGCATCCATTGTCAGCTTTTTGATCGTAGTTTGTAGTCTGGTCGGTGTTCGCTATCTGGGACACGCATAAATGGAGAAGACGAAAGATTAGATGTCTACCTTTAAGCCCTGACATCTGACGGCTAGTCGCAATTAATGAATATAGTCCTGATAGGATTGAGTCATAAGACGGCACCCGTAGAGATGCGCGAGCGATTGGCTTTTAATGAATCGCGACTGCATGACGCATTAGCTGTGCTTGTGGATCAGGATGCAGTTGACGAAGGATTGATAGTCTCTACCTGCAATCGCGTAGAGTTGCTCGCGTCGGCACCCGCGGGAGCCGACCGGGGGCTGAATCGCTTAACAGATTTTCTCTGTAGTTATCATGATCTTCAGCCGAACACGCTCAACGGGCATCTATACGCTCATGCCGACACAGAAGCCATCAAACATATCTTCCGCGTCGCTTCGAGTCTGGATTCGATGATCGTAGGCGAGTCTCAGATTCTGGGTCAGGTGAAAGAAGCGTATCAATCGGCTGTCGATGCAGGAACCGTTGGCCGCGTGCTCAGCCAGTTGATGAATCGCACAATCAACGTCGCAAAACGAATACGCACCGAAACGGCTGTTGCGCAAAACCCTGTCTCGGTCAGTTCGGTGGCCGTCGAGCTTGCCCGCAAGATATTCAGCGACCTGTCAGACAAGACAGTGTTGCTGGTCGGCGCAGGCGAGATGGGCGAGCTTGCCGCCCGCTCGCTCGTCGATGCGGGAACGAGCAAGTTGATAGTTACAAATCGAACGGCTGAACGCTCGGAAGAGATCGCGCGCAAGTTCGGCAGCAATGCGGTAAACTTTGAATCTTTTTATGACGTGCTGCCGTCTGCCGACATTGTGCTCTGCTCGACGGGCGCGCCCGGCTACGTGATTCAACCCGCAGAGACGAAAAAAGCTCTCAAGTCCCGCAAACGCGGCCCGCTGCTTTTCATAGACATATCGGTTCCGCGAAATATCGACCCGGCAGTCGCCGAACTTGATAACACGTTTCTGTTCGATGTTGACGATCTGGAATCGGTCGTGAAATCGAATCTGCGCGAGCGGGAGCGCGAGGCGACGCTGGCCGAAGCCATCATCGAATTTGAAGTCGAGGGCTTCATCAGCCATCTGCGCTCGCTCGATTTAGGCCCTGTTGTGGTCGAAGTGAAACAGTTGCTGGCTAAAATGGCTTTGAGCGAATATAAACGAAATCGTAAGCGGCTGGGCGCGCTCAACTCCGAACAGGAAGCGGCAATTCAGGATATATTGCTCCCCGCGCTCGTCAATAAACTATCGCATCCTGTCATAGTCCATCTGCGCCACGCGGCACGCAACGGCGAGACCAGTGAAGTGCTTGATGAACTGCGAAAACTGATTCGCATTGATTGAATCGAAAGGGCGATTTTGAATCAAAGAATAACTATCGGAACACGCGGCAGCAAGCTTGCGCTCTGGCAAACCAACTGGGTAAAAGCCGAGATCGAAAAGCATCATCCGGAAATCAGCGTAGAAATCCAGATCATTTCAACTAAAGGTGACCGCGTGCTTGACGTGTCGCTTCCGAAATTAGGCGAGCAGGGCAAGGGGTTGTTCACAAAAGAACTCGAAGACGCGCTCTTTGACTGTCGCGTTGACATCGCCGTGCACAGTTTGAAAGACCTTCCGACAGAGCTTCCTGAGGGGCTGCATATCGGCGCGATTTGCGAGCGCGAAGACGTGCGCGATGCGCTGGTCGCGCGCGGCGACGTGAGATCATTTGATGATTTGCCGCACGAATCAATCATCGGCACAAGCAGTCTGCGTCGTCAGGCGCAGATTCGCGCCGTCCGGCCTGACCTCAAACTCGAACCCGTGCGCGGCAATCTGGACACGCGGCTCGGTAAGCTCTACAGGGGCGAGTATGACGCGCTGGTTCTGGCTTCTGCGGGACTCCATCGTCTTGGGTATACAGATAAAATAACAGAGCATCTGAGCGAAGAACTTGTGCTTCCGGCTGTTGGTCAGGGGGCGCTTGCAATCGAGGCGCGCTCCGGTGATGGCGCGATAAGCGAGATTATCACGGCGCTTGAGCACGAACCAACGCGTCTCGCATGCGTTGCGGAACGCGCATTCCTCAAAGGGCTGGGCGGCGGCTGTCTGGTTCCTATAGCCGCGCGCGCAAAGAGTGAATCCGGAATGATGACGCTTTCGGGTCTGGTCGCGAGCCTTGACGGGTCGGAAATCGTGCGGGGTCACATTACCGGCCTGAATGATGACGCGGAAGCAATAGGGCGGCAGCTGGCTCAGGGCTTGATCCAGCAAGGGGCTGATCGAATACTCGCCCGCAATTAAGGCTAAAGCCGTATCCCGCGCGTGCGGGCCAGAATCGGTTTGATATGCGCGACTATGCGATTGAGAATCGAGCCTATGCTCACCGGAGAGAGGCCGAGATTGAGAACCTTTGTAATCTCACCGAACGTCAGCCCTTCATAAAAACGCAGCTTGAAGATCAGGATGTTGCGATCTCGATTCTTCCCTTTCACTACCTTATTAAGCGCCTGTTCGATCTCGTCTTTTATGAAGGTGATATCGTTATCAGCAACCGACCCGCTGTCGGTCGCAATAAAACTGTCTTCCGGGAATGCGACATCTCCTCTGAGTAACATTTCATCTATCGAGATAGTGACTCTGGGTCTTTTATCTGCTTTGACCCAGCGGACATAGTCGATCACGACGTTCATTGAAATCATTCCCAGATACTTGAATATGGAGTGTTCGTGTTCCCCCTCAAAGCGTTCGAGCGCGCTGCTTCCGCCATCGACGAGTTTCAGGTAAACAGTCTGTACCAGGTCGTCAATCGTGTCGTCAGGAAATTGCGTTCCCCGCTCAGGGTCATTGCCGGTTTTTTGATGATAGGTTCTTCTGATGAAGGATCTGATAGTCATGTGATAGCGGCGGACAAACTCGTCCCATGCGGCTTGATCCGGAGGCCGCTTGGAACATTTTTTTAATAACTCCCCTACTGTTAATTCATCAGGCACCGGACGCACATCCCCCCTGTTATCCCCTGCTCTCGAAAACGTGCCGCGCACACTTCAGATTCAAGTGAGTCTGATACGGGATGTAATTCAAACTGTTACTGGTTCTGAGGAAAACCTTACTGCCTATTACGGCTCTGAGTATAGCAAATCACATCGCGCTGCTGATAGGGAAAACGCTTTGATTCAATCCATCAGGGCGAGGCTTGCGGTTAAAAATCGAAGCCGGGTGGAAAATGATTTAGCGGGCCGTGGCCCAGTCCCAGTCCCGGCGCAGCGCTTATCGCTTCATTGATGTATCGCTTGGCAACCGGTATTGCTGCTCGCAAAGAGACACCGCGAGCAAGCAGACAGGCCAGGGCAGCAGCAAGTGTGCAACCTGTTCCGTGTCTGTTCGTTGACATCAATCGCTGTGTGCTGTTGACCGCCATGCCGTCACTATCAATCAACAGGTCAGTTGCGGCATCCATGTCGAGGTCTCCGCCTTTGACCAGCGCCGAGCGCGAGCCCAGAGAAAAAACAACTTCGGCTGCTTTCTGCATTGACGACAGATCGCTGATCGCGATACCCGTAATGCGCTCGGCCTCTAAAGCATTCGGAGTCACGACTGAAGCGAGCGGAAAAAGCTTTTCGATCAGCGCGTCGAGAGCCTTTCTGTCTATCAAATCATGCCCGCTCGTGCTCCTGATCACAGGATCAACCACAATATGCTCGACAGCGCTGGATGAAATGATTGCGGCGACCTCCTCGATGATTTCAGCGGTCGGCAGCATACCTGTTTTTATGGCAGCGATATCGAAGTCCTCGAACAAAGGCTCTATCTGACGACGCACGACATCCCTGCTCTGATGCTCAGCGCCAAAAACCGCCTGAGTATTTTGAAATGTGAGGCTGGTGACCGCAGCCACACCGTAGCATCCGAGTGCGCTGATGGTCTTGATGTCTGCCAGTATTCCAGCCCCAGCCGACGGGTCGAATCCCGCTATCGTCATCACCACAGTTGGTCGTTTATTCCCAGTCATATTGAACTAGCCTCGCATGTTATGCCGCGCTGATTGATTTGATCTCGCGCACAAGGTTTTCGATGTCACCGCTTTGAGAAAACAGCGAGATGCCCGCAATGCCGGATGCGCCTGCGTCCAGAGCTTCGCGAAAGTTGTACTGATTGATTCCTCCGAGCGCCAGCACCGGTATTTTTACGATGCCTGCAACCATCCGCAAAGCATCAAGGCCGACCGGCGGCCCGTACTGTTTTTTGCTTTCAGTCTCAAAGACCGGCCCGAATACGATGAAATCAGCGCCTGCTCGCCATGCGGCCTGAGCTTCTTCGAGATTGTGGGTTGATGCGCCGATCAGCATCTCTTTATCGAACGCGCCGCGCACAATGTCGGGCGACATGGAACGCGTAGTCAGATGCACTCCAGCACCTGAGCACGCCGCAACGTCTGCGCGGTCATTAACGAGCAGATGTGCGCCAGCTTTGCGCGCCGGTTCCCTGACGGAATCGGCAATCAATAGCAGGTCGCGCGCAGACAGGTCGCGCTCACGAATCTGAACGATATCGACTCCGGCAAAAATCGCGCGTTCGATGAAATCAATCAGTCCGGTTTTGCGCGGGAGCGTCAGGCGGTCTGTTATCAGGTAAAGTAGCGGCTTCCTGCGGTTTTGGATCAGACTCTTCACCCTGCCATTGTATCTGAAAAGCGCGAGCGGTCTTGGTGAAATTCGCGGCCTCCCACAATCCCAGAATGATGTTGACTACGCCCAGGCCCGTCACAGCGCCGCGCAGGTACGGACTTTTCATGGCAGTCGAGAGCGAAGGCCAGTGAAGATGGTCGGCGGCAAGCACCAGCAGGTAGTTCTCGTTCCAGGAAGGATTCGGCACCCAGGGAAGAATGATAAGCAATGCGCCTATCTCAAAGCAGATGAGTATGAAAAAAATTATTGTGAGTTTTGCTGACATTTCAGATTGCGGATTGAATCAGTAGCCCGCGATACTCTTGTTTACGGTCGGGCTACTGCCATTCAATCTGTTAATTCCACAATCTGCAATCTATCATGCGTCCTTTGCTGCCTGCAACTCTCTGATCCTGCTTGCAACCTCGCGATAGCCCACATCTATCCCGTAAACCTCCATGTAGGCATCGAGCGCTTTGTCCGCCTCGCCCAGTTCTTCGTAACAAAGCCCTATCTCATATCTCAGCGCCTGATATTCGTCTTCAGGGCGATTGGGGATCTTCAATCCGCGCTCGAACCACTGTATGGCGACTTTAGTCATCTGCTTTCGTTTGAAGCACACGCCAAGCATATTGCAGCATTGAATGTAATCGCCCTTCAGGTCTTCCAGCCCGGCCATCCTGAAAGCTCTTTGAAACTCTCCAATCGCATCGTCAAGCAAATCCATGTCTTTGTACGCAAGGCCGAGACTGTAATGCGTCTCGAAATCTCTCACGGGTTGAAGAGTTGAGGTGTCTTCTTTCAGCTCATCGAAGATGTCCTGTAAATCGGTTTCGGAATTCGGGTCCTGGAACATCTCTGCATATGATGAAACTGGCTCTTCGAGCGGCATGACACTTTCAGCCGGTTCAATCGCTTCATCGCTCAGAGCCGCCGCTGAGGTTAAAGATATATCCTCCGCTTCGACGGCTTCTTCAATCGCATATGAACCGGCATTCACTTCCGCCTCAACCTGTTGATCGAGTGGGTCCGCTTCCAATTCAGGAGGGTGAAATTCGGCGGATTGCTGAATATCGTCAAACGAATAATCAATGTTGGAAACTAGAGACTCGATCAAGTCTGCTGTGCCGATTGGCATTTTAACCGGCTCGGAGTGCGACTGTGTTTCGGGATGCGACTCCCACTCAGCCTGTGGCTGCACTTCGGGCTGTGACGGCACTTCGGGTTGTGACTGTGTTTCGGGGCGTGACTGTGTTTCGGGGCGTGACTCTGATGCCCGCTGCATAGAATCGAACATCGTATCGTTCAGCAACTCGCTCGTGCTCAATTGCGGTGTATGCATCAAATCGCTTGTGTTCAACTGCACAAGAAGATCCGGGTAGAGCGGGCCTGATTCTTTATTGACAAGAAACGGCAAAACATTGCTTTGTTCGCTCTCGTGTGAAGACGGCTCCCGGTCGGCTGACGATTCCGCAGCCTGCGCGGCGAAACTCTCCACATCTTCCACCATCTCCAACTCGACCTCATAAGCCGGTACCGTTTTGTTCCCGCTACTGCTATTTAAGTCCGGCAGGTCCTGAAGAAACATAGTCCCCGGAGAAGGCTGATCAGGCGTTTGCGTTGAAACGGCTTTGCTGCCTGCATCAGAGCTTACGCCGAGACTGTGGTAGCGAGCCATAACCTCAGGGTGATCGCCATGTTCAGTGCGCAGACGATCAAGCGTGTCCTGAGCTATTTCGATGTACCCCTGAGCTATATAGAAATCTATCCCTTCAAGTTCGTCGCGCAGCACACCGCTCATGGTGTCGGACGGCAGATTGCCGGTTGAGGTGAACACAAGGTCTGCGGCAGGCAGGGCCTTTTCCGGCTCGCCAATCAGGGTATCGCTATAGCGAAATCCGTTCGAGCCATTCGATGAATCATCGTGGGCAGACGCGCCGTTCGATCCGTTGGATTCGGCGTGCTCTCCCGGCATGGTTACGAAACCCAGTTGATCGGCCAGAGCACCCGTTTGGTACCTCGCCCAGTCCATAGATTCAGACGATTCACGTATCTCGAACCCGCCATCGCCGTTGCCGGAACTGCCATTTGAAGTGGCAAAGCTCGCATCATAATTAAAAGGCGTGGCGTCGTTCGACCAGGCAACGCTTTCCTGGTAAACAGGCTCAGGCTGCGACATCTCGATCAAAGGATTCAGCTGGCGCGCTTCGGCAACGAAATCGCTCGCGCGAGCCGATTCGCCGCGAGTTTCGTGTATTCGCGAAAGCTTAAGACATTCTTCGGCAGCTTTATCCATAACCCCTGCCCGAAGGTAAATGTCTTTGAGCTTCAGATGAACCTGAACATTTTCGGGTGCGTGATTCAGAATCTCTGTCAATATCTGCACGGCATGATCGATCTGCCCGTGTCCTGCCAGTATCTCGGCTTCAGAGATCTGCCTGATTACGAACGTGTCATCGAAGGCGGCAGATTCAAAATCGAGCGGGCCGGTCGCGCGGATGACATCCGGCGCATCGGCTTCGACAATATCCTTGACGCCGAGGTTATAAAGCCTTTGCAGGTGCATGGGCTCGTCGGGTTCGAGGCGGGCAAGCTCTCTTAGAGCTTCTATGGCATCCGCATCGCTTCCCTTTCGCATCGCTGCTTCGACAAGTGAATTGAGCGTTGCGATAAGGTTGTGGTCTTCGCGTATTCTTAGAAATATCTGCGCCATACGTCTGAGCGCTCCGATGTGATTCATATCACGGTCGAGCACTTTGCGCAGGAAATCAATCGCTTTGTCTTCTTCGCGCTTGGCAATAAGCACATCCAGACAGCCATCAATCTGCTCTGCCGCGCGATCCATATCGCCCATCTGCAAAAAGCGGCGTCCGACTTCGAGCAGGTAGTGATAGCGGTTTCGATCAAGCTCGACGAGGCTGAGAAAGGTCCGCTCCGCATCATCCATCATCCCTGCCGACAGATAGGTTCTTCCCAGAATCGTCAGCAACTCCACATCGCCGGGATTCCTCTCGAATGCTTCGCAGAGCAGGTTGATGGCTCGATCTATCTGGCCGTGCTCCGTGTAAATGGTAGCTATGGCAGTGAGCGCCTGTCGGCTGTCAGAGTTGATAGTTATCGCTTTGAGGTTCGCGTTGAGCGCCTGTTCGGTGTCGCCCTTTCTTAAAAACTCGACGCCCGCCATTATGAAAGACTCGTGCGCCTGATCGGTCATACCTTCGCGCGAATATATCTCGCCGAGCTTCATTCGCACAGAGGTGTTTGAAGGATCGAGGTCCGCGATCTTCTGATAAGCTTCCAGCGCCTTGCGCGTCTGCCCGTGTCGAGCGTGGGCATCCGCGACTTGCAGATACTGTTGTCGCGCTTCGACCAGCAGTCCCTGCTGCGAATAGAGGTTCGCAAGTTTCATCGCGGTTTCCACGTTGGTCGGGTCGAGTTTCGATATTTTCTTGAGCATCGCTATAGCTTTTAGCGTGAAGCCGCCTTCGCGATAGCTGTCTGCGATTCGTGAGAAATTAGTTATGGCATCCTGAATTTTACCCGCGCGCACATAAAGGTCGCCGAGCGTATTAATAGTGGTGAGGTCGGCAGGGTCTGCATCGACGACTTTACGGTATTCGTCAATAGCCGCAGGCAGTTTGCCCTGAAGCACATATTTTTCGGCTGTGCGCAGAACCTTCGATTTATTTAAAGACATAGCCCCTCCAGAAATAACTCTTCTACTCGAACAGAGGGCAAGGGCGGGGTGCTTTTATTTTACGGCTTGAAGCGACGACAGGGGCGGCTCTTCTTCGCGCAGGTCCAGGGCGGCTTGAAATGACTGCACGCCGTGGAAGGTCAAACGGTGAATATCTGACGGGCCTAATCGCACTATTGCTTCCTGATGCACTCGCGTGTTGTATCCGACATGCGAGGCGAAGCCGTAGCCGGGGAACTGCTCGTCATACTCTTTCATCAATCGGTCGCGCGCTACTTTCGCAAGTATCGACGCAGCGCCTACCGAAACTGAAAGGCTGTCACCTTTGATAATTGGCATCTGGGGGCAGGATAGTTGGGGAACCTTAAATTTCCCGTCTATTAAAACATAGTCGGGAATCGGTTGCAATGCTTTTACTGCCTGGCCTATCGCAAGCAGCGAAGCGTGATGAATATTGATCTGATCTATCTCGTGATGCTCGATTCGCGCGATTGAATAAGCGATGGCAGTCTCTTTTATTTCCACTTCGAGTCGCTGGCGTTGAAGCTTTGTCAGTTTCTTGGAATCGTTAATACCTTCAGGCACTCTGAACGGATTAAGTATGACTGCCGCGGCGACGACCGGCCCGGCCAGCGCGCCGCGCCCGACTTCATCAGCACCGGCGATCAAGCGATGGCCCGCGCCGAACAACTCGCCCTCGAATGTGGTATCACAAGCCATGTAAAACGCAAAAGATGAACGCAAAACGACGAATTGAGAACCGGAAGCAATGAGCTTCTATATTCATCGTTTCGCGTTCAGCTTTTCACCTTGAGACTCCTTCAACAGGGCTCGAAGCCGAGGCGTAAAGTTTCCGGGCGATTCGGCCTGCTTTATACGCAAGCCTGCCTGCGCGCACGGCGTAATTCATGGCTTCAGCCATCGCAAGCGGGTCGCGAGCGCCTGCTATGCCTGTGTTCATCAATATGCCGTCAACACCCATCTCCATTGCGAGCGTTGCGTCGGACGCCGTGCCGACTCCCGCATCGACGATCAAAGGGACCTCCTGAATCTGCTCGCGCAATATGCGCAGATTGGTGAAGTTCTGTATGCCAAGCCCCGATCCAATAGGCGCTGCGAGCGGCATCACGGCAGCCGCGCCCGCTTCGATCAATCTTCGAGCGACGATCAAGTCATCGTTGAAGTAAGGCAGAACGATGAACCCTTCTTTCACAAGCGCGCGCGTCGCTTCGAGCAATCCCTGATTATCGGGAAACAGCGTGCGCTCATCGCCGAGGACTTCGAGTTTGATCCAGTTGTTGTCGAGCGCCTCGCGCGCAAGCATCGCCGTACGTATGGCTTCATCAGCCGTGTAGCACCCGGCTGTGTTCGGGAGGATGTGATATTGCTTGAGGTCGATGTGATCGAGCAGCGACTCTTTCGAGCGATCACTGATATTCACGCGCCGCACGGCGACCGTTACCATGTCGGTGCCCGCCGCTTCGAACGATTTCACCATCAGCTCGAAAGTCTCGTACTTGCCTGAACCAAGTATTAACCGCGAGCGAAACTCGCGCCCTGCTATAACAAATGAGTCTGTCATTTCTATCCCTGTGTAATTGATATGAAGGCGATGAAGCGGCTACTGAGCGCCGCCTCCTACAAAATGCACAATCTCTACTTTGTCACCTTCAGCAAGCGTTGTCGAGGGCCAGTCTGCCCTGCGGATTATACTGCGATTTACTTCGATGGCCAGCCGCTCGGAATTCAATCCAAGCCCGGTTATGAGTGCATCGAGAGCAAGACTCTCGGCTATCTCTTTCTGCTCTCCGTTCAGAATGATGTTCAATCTTTAAGCCCTGACCTTTGCATCAAGCTCTGCGGATCAAATGCTTCAACTCTCCGCGCCCGCGCCCTGATTGCGCTTCAATGACGATAGCAGCAGTGCCCGCTGTGAAGGAAGGAAGCGACAGGCCAAAGCTTGCGACGCCATCACGGCCCGCCCGCCCGATGTAGACCTGCGGCTTGAATGCTGTTCCTATCACTTTGATCGTGACAACGGCTTCAGGCTCAGGGTCAGCGCCGTATGCGACCTGAACTCTCAACCCTATGCTCTTTCCGGCGATGAAATGGCTGGGAGTGATGACCTTCAGGTCGAGCTTTCCCTGCTCCGAATTTCGCTTCAGGTAATCCGAGATCACCTGATCGAGATCAAGCCCTGCGACATTGCTGCTTTGGTTGGAACTGCTCGTGGAGGGTGTTTCAAAATTGGCGGGGTTCCTCGACTGGTTAAACTCTTTTAGAAACGCAGGCGAGCCGAGCGGAGCAGTTCGATTCTTTGGCGCTTCACGCTCAACTGGCAAAGCTGGCGGCGGTTCTACGGTGCGTGGGCGTCCCAGCAAGGCCGTTGTTTTAATATCAGTGCGCAATGGTGGCTGTGATTGTGCAGCGGGCTGTGGTTGTGGAGCGGGTTGTGATTGTAAAGCGGGCCGTGGTTGTTCGAGGTTGCCGCTCACGGCTTTTGGTTTCGATTGCTTTGGTCTGGGTTCTTTTAAGCTCTCTGCTTTTGCCGAGTGGCGTATGAGGTCTTCGATTCGTCCGGCCTTGATTGCCGCAATAATAATCTGATGCTGTCGTTTCAACAGCGAAGAGATCATCTCTTCGGTAGCCCCATTGCTTAACTGCTCGCGATAGGGGGTGCTCTTTTTTGCGACGATAGTCCCGCCTATGTAAACCAGCGATTCGAGGAATGGATTATCCTGCCCACGGTCTTCCGTCTGCACGTGATAAATGTTTCCCTCGTACCGCACATCTGTGTTGAAGCCGGTTATCATCTGCCTGCAAAGTAGCATAGCCCCCTATCGCAGTCAATAATTGATACTTTTGCCGCGTCCTGTTTTCATCCGACAGGCTTTATACATTCAGGCGAATTGTTCGCAGGCGCATTCACACGCTTCGATACAGGATAGGCAATCATCACATCAGCCGGGTATGGCCTCAGCATATCGAGCAACAACTCCTGATCGTCTGTGCGAGGGTCTAACCAGAGGTTTTCGTTCTCTTTAGGCACGATGACAGGCATACGGTCGTGAATCGGTTTCATCAACTTATTTGCCTCCGTCGTAATTATGGCGCAGGTTACGATATGCTTTCCTTCCTCTGACTCCCAGTTCTCGTATATTCCGGCGAATCCGAAAGGCTTACCCGATTTCAGCCTTATG
The DNA here is from genome assembly GCA_963804815.1 of Blastocatellia bacterium. Classification (GTDB taxonomy): domain Bacteria; phylum Acidobacteriota; class Blastocatellia; order UBA7656; family UBA7656; genus DATEKX01. Next base: position 2,740,466 of record CAWDRU010000002.1, read on the forward strand.
TGCATCGGCCTTTTAATCTCTCCTATCTTCTGCCATTCGTAAAACCCGTCCGCGACAATCAGACAGCGCCTTTTCTTAAACGCCCTCTTAAAGCTGGCTTTTTCTGTGATCGTCTCCGCGCGAGCGTTTATCATCTTGTTCCCGATAGAAATATCTTTCGCCCACGAAGGCACAAGCCCCCATCGAACTTTTACGAGTTGTTTTTTGCCGTCGCTTACGACAACGGCTACCTCCTGAGTCGGAGCAATATTATAGCTCTGCCCCAGATCGTCCGAGACTTCGTCAATACCAAATTCTTTCGCAATGATCGCAGTGTTCGTTGCGCGAGTAAATCGTCCGCACATAATCTAAATCCCTCCTGGCGCGGTCTAAAGCTGGGGGTTTCGGCAGCATCTTGCGCCATCTATATTTTAATCGAAATATGCGCCTGCTGCCGAGGCGCAAACAGCGAGGAGATGTAAAAAGACGAGGGACTTAATAATGCAGCGGGCCGAGTTCACACATTTCTGATACCGGGCACTTCGAGGATTCGCAAGGCTTCGGCTGGCGTCTCGATTGACTCGGCCAGCGCGTTTAGCATCTGATCCAGTGTCACCAGTCCCAGTCGCAACGCAGTATCTCTGGTTGAAGGGATGCGTTCCAGAATTGCGTAGGCGGGCAGGAGAGCGTAAGGCCAACGATGTCCCGGCCCCAGCACGTACCACGGTCTCAGAACAGTCGCTTTCAACCCGCTCTTTCTTATCAACTCTTCGCCTTCGGTACGGACTTCGATATAGGATTTCATGATTGGCGCGGGGTGAGCAACGCTGACATAGACGAAATGCTCGATGCCTGCTTCGACCGCTGCCGGGACTGCGGCGCGAATCGCGGGTAGATCAACGGCTCGAAATTGTGCGCCCTTTGCGGGCGAGGGCTTTGGCACGCCGACCAGTTGGACGAAAGTATCGGAGGGGCGAATCTGTTGAACGAATGAATCCGAATCAAGCGGGTCGCCTATGACCGCTTCACAGCCCTGAGGCAGCTTGTCGATGGACCCGCTGCGTGTGAGCCCGCGGACGCGATGCCCCCGGTTCAAGAGTCTGGGGATCAGACGGCTGCCGATGTAGCCCGTGCCGCCTGCGATGAAGATATTCCTGTTAGGCATACCAAATTTTACGCTTGAATAGTGGGTTTGGATTCTATTCGATGGCAGTTTTTGCGTTATAAATAGCGTTAGCCAGCTCGCACTAACCTGGTTCCTTACTTGTAGCAATCAAAATCAACTGTAGATACAATATGTGGTGCTGATTAAAGTATGTTATGACAACCAACTCTAATGTTATCACAACAAAACCAGCTGATGCTTTACTTGAGCGGATAGACCTACACCGTCTTGACGCTTACCGCAAGCTCAAACAAGAAAACAGAAGCGATCTAGGCCAATTCCTCACGCCCCCATCTACTGCCCGCCTGATGGCTTCGATGTTTGAAGCTCAATTCTCGTCTGTTCGCTTGCTCGACGCTGGCGCTGGCGTCGGGACTTTAACGGCGGCACTGGTCGCGGAGCTTTGCAGCCGGAAGGGGCGACCGAAAGAAATATCAGTCACGGCCTATGAAGTTGATAGATTATTGGTCGGCTATTTGAATAACACGTTAGCTGAATGCAAAGCATTGTGCGACCATGCGCAGATCAGCTTCACCAGTAAGATATTAGACGAAGATTTCATTGCGGCTGCTGTGACCACTTTGCAAGGTGGCTTGGTAAGAGCATTTTGGCGCTCATTCAACTGTGCAATACTTAATCCGCCATACCGGAAGATTAACTCGGACTCGGAAACTCGCCTGCTACTCAGGAGTGTGGGCATAGAAACCGCCAACCTGTATACTGCTTTTCTCTCGCTCGCGGTTCGATTGCTTGAGCCAAAAGGTGAGATGGTTTCTATTACTCCGCGTAGCTTTGCCAATGGCCCATATTTTAAGCCATTCAGAAAGTTGTTTCTCGAAAATATGAAAGTGCGGTCTGTCCGCATATTTGACTCAAGAGAGAAAGCCTTTGAAGAAGATCACGTCTTACAGGAAAATATCATCGTTCACGCCGTTAAACAAAAAGAGCAACCTGCTAAAGTAAGAATCTCATCGAGTGTCGGACCTGATGATGAACACGTAACCATCAGGGATATTGAACATGACCAGTTAGTGCGCCCAGATGATCAGGACCTGTTCTTTCATATCATCCTCGACGACGTAGAGCATCAGGTTGCCGAGCGAATGAGCAGCTTCACCGCAACTCTCACAGATTTGGATATGCAGGTCTCAACTGGTCGCGTGGTGGACTTCAGAGCAAAAGAGTATCTAAGGGTTGAGCCAGAGCCAGACGCAGCACCACTCATCTATCCTGGTCACTTAGTTGATGGATTTGTGAAGTGGCCCAAGCCTGGAAGCAAGAAACCGAACGCTCTTATCATTACAAAAGAGACGAGCAACCTGTTTGTACCTGCTGGCATTTATGTTCTGGTGAAGCGGTTCTCAGCAAAAGAAGAGAAGCGCCGTATTGTCGCGGCCATCTATGATCCGAAGCGCATAATGTCTCATCAAGTAGGGTTTGAAAATCATTTGAACTACTACCACGCTAAGGGAAACGGCCTGAATGAGAAGATTGCGGAAGGTCTAGCCGTCTTCCTCAATTCTACGCTAGTAGATTCATACTTTCGACACTTCAACGGCCACACTCAGGTTAATGCAACCGACCTTCGCAGCCTTCGCTATCCGTCCCGCACCGAGCTAGAAGCTCTGGGCGCTAAAGTAGGCGGTTCCATGCCCGATCAAGACACGATAGATCATCTTATTGAAGAGGAGCTATTTCAGATGGCTGACAAGGCCGATAACCCAATCCGCACAAAGAAAAGAATAGAAGAAGCTCTGATGATTCTCCGCAGTATAGGACTGCCACGCCAGCAGCAGAATGAACGATCCGCTTTATCATTGCTGGCCCTGCTCGACCTGAAACCTGATACGGCTTGGTCGCAAGCCAGCAATCCTCTTCGTGGGATCACTCAGATGATGAGCTTCTTTTCCGAGACGTATGGCAAGACCTATGCTCCTAACACACGCGAGACTGTGCGCCGCCAGACTATTCACCAGTTCGTAGAAGCTGGCCTCGCTATTCCGAACCCCGACCAACCGGAGCGGCCCACGAACAGTGGAAAGACTGTCTATCAGATCGAAGCTAATGCACTGAAATTGATTCACAGCTTCGGAACTGCCGAATGGGATACGAATCTCAAAGCCTATCTAAAAACAATTGAGACGTTAAAGACAAGATATGCCCAAGAGCGCGAGATGAAGCGAATCCCTTTGGAGCTATCGAGCGGCCAGAAGATTGAGCTATCACCGGGCGGCCAGAATGTACTTGTCGAAAAGATACTTACGGATTTCTGCCTATAAAGGATGCTTTTGCGCTTATCCTTAGCAAGCTGCCGTTTCTGGTAAATCTCACTCCCTCAGAACGCCAGTCCGTTTTCAAAATCGGGCCGGATAGTCTGTTCTTTATTCAAAATGCCGTGACTACCGCTCAGGCTAACCCGACGATTCTGCCTGCCAGTTTCATCACTGCCGAATTCAAAAATGATGTTGACCTGTTTGCGGTGTTGACAGAGCTTACCACGCTGGCCTCGTCGTTAGCTTCGCAACTCGACGATACTCGGCTGGCGGTCGGTGGCGAAGCGATGCAACAGGCCAGTCTGGTCTATACTTATGTCAAGACTGCCGCCAAAATCACACCCGGCCTCAAGCCGGTCGCAGAGCAGTTGGGCGAACGTTTCAAACGAACAGGAAAACAAAAGAAGTCTCTACAGCCTTAGGCAGGGCTTGAAGCTGGCGCTTTGAGTCTCAAACAGAGAATGCCGAAGGTTCAAGAGTCAATGACGAGATTTTCTGACTCGACGGACGAGTTCAAACCCTTAACCATCGAGTTCAAAGATTGAATCGTCAAGCTCGAAGTCTCAGCTTTCGAGTTCAAAGCTTTAACGATTGAGTTCAAGATACTCGATAAAACAGTTCGAGGACTCGTTCTTGAGATTCAAAGACTCAGCGTTGAGGTTCAAAGACTCAAGAATAAGGCATAATAGATGAAAGCAGTGAGTCTTTAAGGCTCAACGATGCGATTCAAAGCCTCAAGGAAGAGTGTTCAAATCCAAACCTTGAGATTCAAAGACTCAACGCTAAGGGTTGGCGCTTCAACATTGGTTCTAAAGAGGTGACCTCTTAAATGAATAGATTAGAGATTGATGACGCGCTGTCTTAGCAGCGGGTTCTTTGAGTGTTATAATTCTGGATATGGATTTGGAAAGCACTGAGCAGATTGAAAAGCTCGCTATATTTCCGCTGGCGACAGTCCTCTTCCCCGGCGCTATCTTGCCTCTGCACATCTTCGAGGAACGCTACAAGGCGATGATGCGGTATGCAATCGAAAATGGCGGCCTGTTCGGCCTGTCATACCGCAACGACGCGCTGATCGGGCGCGAGACTCCGCCTGAGGTAGGCTCCATTGGCTGCATCGCGAAAATCAATGCGGTAGTTCCGCTCGAAGAAGGCAGGATGAATGTCATCTCGACCGGGATGGTGCGATATAAAGTCGCAGCGATTCTACAGGCATCTCCCTACCTGATTGCGCGAGTCGAGGCGTTGGCAGACGACCTGGAACCGGGCGCTGATCTGAATCAGACCTTTGATGACATGGTTGATGTCTGCAAGCAGTTTCTGGAAGCGGCTCAGACTCTCAACGAAGTAAACGCTCCCATCAGTCAGAATTTGCCGGATGATCCCGAAGATTTTTCATTGCTGGTCTCTTCGGCATTGCCGATTGATAACGACGCGAAGCAGGCCCTGCTTGAGATGACCTCGACTCGGCTGCGGCTCACGCGGCTGCGCAGTTATGTAACGCGCGCATTGGCCGATTTCAACGAGCGAATAAAGATTCAGGAGATAGCGAAATCCAACGGGCACGGTAAGAAGTAGAGAGCAGAAATCGGCATGCAGTCGCCGGTCAGTCACTGCCTTCACGCTTTCAGATGTCTTCTTATAGCTTCGCCAGCTTCGGTCGTCGAAAGCGTCCCGCCAATGTCCTTAGTCGTTTCGCCTGCGCGCACAGCGTCTTCGACGGCGCGTTCGATTCTATCGGCGGATTCTGTAAAGCCTATGTAATCAAGCATCATTGCGGCTGTGAGTATTGCCGCAATTGGATTCGATACGTTTTTACCTGCAAACTGCGGCGCGCTGCCGTGCACAGGCTCAAAGAGTGAAACTTTACCGGGATGAATATTGCCCGACGCGGCCATACCCAGACCTCCCTGCAAAGCCGCGCCCAGATCGGTGATGATGTCGCCGAAAAGATTGTTCGTCACGATCACATCGAATCGACTAGGATCAAGCGCCATCCACATGGCCAACACATCAACATACAAGTGATTCGCTTCAATCTCAGTATACCCGGCGGCCACTTCTTTGAAGGCACGCTGCCAGAGGTCGTGACCGTATGTCAGCACATTCGATTTGTCGCTCATCGTGACTCGCTTGCGATTGTGCTTGCGCGCATATTCAAAAGCCGCTGTAATGATTCGCTCAACGCCCTTTCGCGTGTTGATCTCTTCCTGAATAGCTATTTCGTCGCCGGTTCCCTTTTTGAAATTTCCGCCCATGAAGGTGTACATGCCTTCGGTGTTTTCACGGAACACAACGAAGTCTACATCCGACTCGCTGCGATCTTTGAGAGGACACAGCCGCGCATCGATGAGCTTGATCGGGCGAAGATTGATGTAGAGGTCGAGACCGAATCTCATGCCTAACAGTATGTCGGCGGCGTGTTTATTGTCTTTCACGCGGGGGTCGCCAAATGCGCCGGTCAAGATCGCGTCATACTCGGACGCAAGCATATCAAGTCCGCCTTCGGGCATGGAGACGCCCGTCGCGAGATACTTATCCGCGCCCCAGTCAAACGACGTGAGCGAAAGCTCAAAGCCAAAAATCTCCCGCGCAGATTCGATAGTGCGCACAGCTTCGCTGATGACTTCCGGGCCAATGCCATCGCCCGGTATGACTGCAACACGCTTCAAAATTTTTCTCCTTTGTTATCGCGAGGCAGGTTTGGCATGCGCTGGCTGAGGGTTGTCCAGACGCTTAAATATCTCAGGCAGCGCTCGAATCACCACATCGCCCACAGTCTTTATACTTTCGCCGCTGATCTTGTCAAGCGTGTCTTCGTTCGTGTGCCAGTATTCGTGGTCAGGGCCGTAGTTGAAATCAATCAGATCAACGACAGGGATGCCTGCTTCTTTGAACGGGATGTGATCGTCCGATATAAACTGTTCGTCGTTGAGAAAATTTTTCTCATACCCAATCTTTCGCGCCGTGTTCCAGATCACGTTCACAAGCCACGCAGTTGATTCGCCTTCCCGTTTAATATCAAGTTCCTTGTCGCCGATCATATCGACAAGGATCATCGCCCTGATTCGTTTAATCGCGCCATCTGATTGCAGCTTCGACACCATTCGACGGCTGCCGTAGGTGTTGTCTTTGCCGTTCATCGCTCCCCAGTCAACAACGGCCTCTTCGCCATCGAACTGCACGAACCAGAGCGTGTAATGAGGCTTGGTCTTAGACAACGCGCGCGCCATCTCCAGTACGCATGCGGCGCTTGAGCCTCCGTCGTTGGCTCCCAAAAATCCGCGTTGCAGCTTGGTGTCATAGTGGCCTGTGATCAGGACTATGTCCGGCTTTTCGCCCGGCAATTCACCTATGATGTTTTTCATCTGCACAGTACCGCGCGGCGTAACGGCTTCAAAATTATCTTCAATGACCTTCAATCCGTAGCTCTTGAATTCTTTTCCGATGTACTCCTGCACTTTTTTTATGGCCTCTGATCCGGAAGGGTGTGGCCCGAACTCGACCATGCTCTTGACGTGATTGTAAGCGCGAGCCGCATTAAAATCTGCCGGTTGCCCGCCTGTCGCGCCAGCACTGGTCTTTGCGGATTGCTTACAGAGGGCTGTGCCACAGATTGCAAGCATCAGAGCTAAAGTGATGACAGACGCCTTGCTGCCTTTGAGTACGTAAAGAAAGTGCATCGAAGGGACTCCCTGTATGATGGGTGCGCGACTCAGATGAATTTCAGATGCGCCAGAGTCTTGGGCATTCTGTCATCCTGGCTCGATGTGCTGTTCGAATGAAGGCCCGCCGTTCTTCGCTCAGCCGTCACCTGATCGAGCGTGACTTGTTCGGTCTTGATAAAAGTCACATCGCGCATATTGACTACGGTAATGTCCGTACATTCGCTGGGATTCTGCAATGAAAAGGAGCTTATAACCAGATAGCGAGTGTCAGGCGTGATCAAATGCGACTCGATTGGATGGCTGACGATGTGTTGAAGCTTCTCCCCATTGCCAAATCGAACAACGAGCTTAAAAAGCGGCTCGCGTAGCTGCAAGCTCTCACTCATAATATTCACCTGTATTCCGAAATCGATCTCAAACCTTGAACGGCGCGAAACAGCAGTTTAAGACGCAGCACCGCTTGTGGCGCTGGCTTCCTCCGACTCGGCTTCGGTAAAAGCCTTTGAGATTTCATCGGCAGCGCGCGATGCGGCGGACATCACACTGTTAACTGCATCTCCGAGCATATCGAGTTCCACTCGAATGAGGGTTGATATCTTTTGCTCGAATGGAAGAGCGGCAAATGCCTGCCTGACGCCCTCAGAGGCACCCCAGTTGCAGTCTTTGTCAGCGTTCGTTTTATCACTGGAATCGTTGTAAGTGCTCATGGTCTGCTCACCTCCTGAAACTTATGACTATAATTTGAGGCTACATCATAACAGATTGCTCCGCAAGGCTTTCGCTCCTGCTGCAAACACTCAGACTTTTACACAGTTAATCCAATCAGGGGTGGCCGGGCGCAAATAGAAATTCGCACAGCGTATAGTCTATTTTATCAGGTTCGTGTACTTATCGGATGTGGTAGGTAATCACAATAGAAAGCAGGTGCAGCCAGAACATTTTGCTGACCACGCACCTGCTTTCTATTATTGCGGCTGTTGAGATAAATATTACTCAACAGAACATATTCCGGCAGGAGTAACCTTGAAAGATTGTAATCGGATGCGATTTGGTTCCCTGCTCGTTATCAGATGGCCGCCTCTTATCGGGGGCTAGTTGGGGGCTGTGAATTCGGTGAACGGCGTCATCGGTTCGACGAGATCAAAGCCGCGTTCATCTCTTGTTCGTTCATTTTGAGTTTTCCGTTCAGTCAAGGTAGTCATTGTGATCAACTCTTTGATATATAATTCGTGCATAATTGCCTTCCTTTTCCGGTTCGTCCTGGATTTTGTTACAGCCGAATAAATACATCGCAAGGATTGTGCCATTTCGCGCCGATTAATGAGTATGAAAATGACTCGTCAAAGGAGTACGAGTCTCAATCTGTTAGATTAACCAGATACGCGCAAGGCTACACCGCTACGCTCAAGCGGCCAGCTCAGGCTCTGCCCTGACAGTGAGTCGAATGCGCGCTCCCTCTTCACTTCACAGGAACGAGTGACGAAGCGCCTTTATCCTTCACAAAAAAGACCAGAAACCTGGCCGGTTGTGAGTCGCTCGCATTCTTAGAAACGACGTGTACGTCGTCGGGCGATTCGTAATAGGTCTGGCCCGGTCCCAAGGTCACCGCCTTCCCGCCTTCGACCTGCATGACGATGGAGCCTTCGAGGACATAGACGAATGTATTCGCGTTATGCCGATGCTTGCTGGACGAAGCGCCCGGCGCATACTCGACCGTGAGCATCACCGCTTCCTTGCCGGTCAGTCCAGCCAGATCTTTCATCATGAGTGGAGTGATCTTTGTTTCCTGTATCGCCTCCGGGACTGCGGATGGAGCCGCGACAAGACACAGAATTCCCATCAAAACCGTTTGCGCTGCGATACGATATATCATCTGATTTCCTCCTCTTCACCTGCGCCAAAAATACAAGAGTTCTTAAATTCGGGCGCACCTGCGGGTAAATTTTTGCGCCCGATCAATCTTTCCAGAGTGCCCCTTTCAATTCAACCACATTTCCCTCCGGCGTAGATATAAGTTTTCCAATACTCGATTATGTAAAAGAAGTAGACTGCTGATGCTCGAATCACTGTTCATCCGGCTTAAGAATTCGACTTAAGGTATCTGATGTAGCAGCATCGGCTGGAAAGAATGACTCTAGCGCTAATTCCGACAAAGTAATATCAACAGGCGTTCCAAAAATGGTCGTCGTGCTGATAAATGATAAAATTCCGTCTTCTGTTGCGAGCTGAAGAGGCACTACCACGCCAGCGTAATCCGTGTTGGCAGGAGCTTTGTATCTATTTTCAATCGCTATTGGATAGTTGCTGAGTTCGTTCAGTAACTCTACAAGAACAGGGTCTGCGGTTGCCTCAATCTGGTGTCGCAGGCGCGCGAGAAGATGCGAACGCCACTCCATTAGATTGACTATCCGTGGCGCAAGTCCCAGCGGGTGCAGGCTGAGCCGAAGAACATTGACCGGCGGTGTCAACAGCGACGGGGCAATTCCGGCGAGAAAAAGCGGTATAGCACGGTTTGATGCAACCAGAGTCCAGTGACGGTCTATAGCTATCGCCGGGTACGGTTCGTGTCCGGCCAGCACCAGATCTACAGCTTTGCGCGCCGCCTGAAGCGACGGGTCTTCGAGCGGTCTCTCCCGAAATGTCGGCGCATATCCGGCTGCAACGAGCAGCGCATTGCGCTCACGCAAAGGAATTTCGAGTTGTTCGGCAAGCCGGAGAACCATCTCGCGGCTCGGCAGCGAACGTCCTGTTTCGAGAAAGCTCAAATGCCTTGCTGAGATTTCCGCTTCACAAGCAAGGTCGAGTTGGCTCAGACGGCGACGCCTGCGCCAATCGCGCAAAAGATTCCCTACCGGTTGAGTTTGAACGCTGCTCATCATAATTGGACTGTATCACGAGTCGAGAAGTCGCTCCATTACCTCTGAGGTAATTGTTTGCATTCGACAAGTGTGAAATTATGCGGGCAAGGCAAACGAGAAAGCCTAATACAGCAACGGAGGTTCAGGATTACCATGAAGATACTTACTACTTCGCCTTTTCTTCGCAAGGTTCTATTTGCCGACGCGGCGACGTGCGCCGCCACCGGTTTGCTTATGATGCTTGGCGCGGGTCTGCTGGAGCAATGGTTTGGATTGCCTTCCGAGCTATCGCGCTATGCAGGCACGGGGCTGCTGCCGTTCGCGATATTCCTTGTTTATCTGGCAAAACGAGCGAATCTATCGCAGCCGGTGGTCTGGGCGGTCATCGTCTTAAACGTGCTCTGGACGGCAGATAGCTTTCTGCTCCTGTTGAGCGGATGGATTGAACCGACAGGGCCGGGCTATGCGTTTATCGTTTTTCAGGCTTTCGGTGTGGCGATGTTTGCGGGCTTAGAGTACTTCGGATTACGGAAGTCGGCGATGGCAACGGTCTGATCTTTCGACCTGAATATTTAAGGATAAAGTAATCGCGACCAACGAGGCAGATATACAGTCAGTCTCGTTGGTCGCGAGCAAAATCCCCTTTGCAGGTTCGCTACGACACAGAGACTGACGAACTTGCAGAGTAGAGCGCAAGGCGCGGCGCTTTGCTTTTACTCCTTGTGCGACTTGTGTTATATCTTGCGCGACCCGCTTGATGCCGAGCGTCCGGCTTCTGAACGGCGTATGAGGGTGAGCAGTTGACGATACAGCCGCATATACTTTGGCAATGATGAGTCCCGCACAAAACAGTAATCGTAAAATGAGGGCGCAAACCCTCTCCTTCTGCTTATCTGCTCTACTTTTTCTTGTCCTGTTTCCAGCAATCATTTCTGCTCAGAGCGGCAAGACCAGAATCATTCTCGATACGGATATCGGCGACGACATCGACGATGCGTGGGCGCTTGCCTTCGTGATTTCCTATCAGGGCTTTGCGCCGCTCGGCGTGACCATCACACACGGCAACACGCCAGCGCGCGCAAAGATTGCCTGTAAGATGCTCCACGTCGCCAAACGCGACGATATACCTGTTTTCGTCGGGCGCAAAACCAATGACAAAGTATTTCAGCAATACTCATGGGCCGAAGATTTCCGGGCAAAGCTGCCAGCAAAAAAATCCGCCGCTGACTTCATCGTAGAAACGGTCAAACGCTATCCCGGCGAAGTGACTCTGCTTGCGGTAGGTCCGTTGCAAAACATCGCCGATGCGCTGCGGAAAGAGCCTGATTTAGCCAGGTATGTAAAGCGCGTCGTGTTGATGAGCGGGTGTGTGTACGGCACATCGTATAGCCCCAATAAACCCGTGCGTGAGTGGAATGTCTATCAATCTACCGCAGACGCACAGCTTGTTTACGGAGCAGGCTTGCCGCTGACGATTGTACCGCTCGATGCCACGACGCATGTTCAGTTGAGCGACGAGGAGCGCAAGCGTGTAGCCGATTATGACTCACCGCTCACCTATGCGCTGGAATGCCTGTATCGATTGTGGCTCAGCAGCCCAACGCAACGTATGACGCTGCACGATCAACTGGCGGTCGCGGAAACCGCCAGCTCAGGAACATTCTTCGCAAAACAGGAGACTGTGCCGCTGATCGTTGATGAAGAAGGCTATACGCGCATTGACCGGGAGCGGGGTAAGGCAGTGAAGATTTGCCTTGAGCCGAAGCGCGATGAGTTTATGAAATACTACCTAAGCCAATTGACGAATCAACGACTGGGAAAATAACTCTATCCATCCGAGCAGACGAAGCATAATTCTCATGGTTCCTTTACGTGTTACACGCCGCGCAACTTTATGAAGTTGGTCACGGGACTCATGCAGTATTGCTTTGCGCCCATCCGCATCATAGAATAGTTATACTCTCCCGTGGATTTATTATGTTTGTGTTGAATGCAGCGTCGAGGTTGACGAGACTTGATAAATAATACTGCTTCCGGCCTTCCTATATCAGGCAGCCCGCGAATCCATACACTGACGGAACGCACCATTATATTTTCACTTGTAATGTATGCTCTGTTTGCGCCTCATTCGATTGCGATAACGCAGGGGGCATTTCTTCTTGGGCTGGTGGCCTGGGCTGTGCAGATGGTTGCCAGCCGTAATCTGCAAATACCAAGAACGCCTGTTGATCTTGCGTTACTGGGATTTTTCGCCTGTTGCGTAATCTCTTCCTTCCTGTCATACGACCCGCTGGTCAGCGTGAAAGGTCTGCGGAGTCCTGCCTTCTTCCTCGCATTCTACTTTGTCAGCAACAAGGTAAGGAGTCTCCGCCTTGCAAGCTTTCTGGCATTTGCGATTGTAGCCTCCTGTATGGCGAATGTCGCCTACAGCGCCGTACAACTGGGAATAGGACGAGGCATTCGCATCAATAGCATCAAAGAGGACAGCCCGTTTGCAAATAAGGGGCTGGCGGTCGGAGACGTAATAATCGAGGCTGACGGCCAGATGGTCAATACTCAGGAAGACCTGTCATTGATAATTGATTCCTGGCGAACGTCGCCCACGCAGCGGGGGCAGTTAAGAATCAAGTTTCATAGAAACGAAGCCGTAGCCGAAACTTCTATCTCAAGAAAGCTCGACGGAGTGGGCGTTGAACGATTGGGCCTCACTACGTCGCCGGGCAGGAATTTTCGTGTGATGGGCTTTTACAGCCACTACGAGACTTATGCTGAAGTGCTGCAATTGATCGCAGCCCTTGCAATGGGGATGCTGTTAGCGCTTCCCGATAAAAAATCGGTCACGGCATTTCTATTGGGTGGAGCGTTTATCCTACTAACAGCAACACTGATAATGACTTCGACGCGCGCAGCCATAGCAGGACTGACATTAGCCATAGCCGTCATGACTATTGCGAGCGCGCGCCGCCGCGTCATAATCGCAGCGCTTCTTGGTCTGATGCTCGCCGCTCCTGCGGCCTATTTTATAATCGAGCGGTCGCGTGGCATCTCTGTTCTGGACTCTGAAGAAGGAAGCACTGCTTACAGATTGGAAGTATGGCGCGAAGCGTTTGGCATCATAAAAGATCACCCTCTAGTCGGTATAGGCAAAGGGAGCGAAGGCAAACTGAAAGAGAGTTGGGGTCTGTACGAAGACGGAAAACTGCCGCCCGGCCATTTTCATTCAACGCCTATTCAAATAGCAACATGGTGGGGATTGCCCGCGCTCATGCTCTATTTTTCGATGATGGGGATTTTTGCCGTAGAAACCTGGAAACTCTGCAAGCGTTTGAAGTCTGAGCGGAGATGGAGCATGAGAGGTATAGCGCTTGGAGGATTGGGGGCGCTCATCGCGTTTAACGTAAGCTCGCTGGCTCATTTCAACTTTGGCGACGGCGAAGTAGTCATGATGTTCTGGCTGCTGATGGGGCTTGTGTTTGCAACTCGTCGGATAGCGTTTGAGGCTCGCGACGCATACAAAATAGAGCATATACCACAGCCGCCGCCACCAGACAATTCACATAAAAATCTACCCCTAGAACCAGCAGCCATCGCTGAACCGAACGTCCGGGCAGCAAAGGCAAGACAGAATTGATCACAGCCACAAGGATGAGCATACCCCTCACACGCAAAGCCTGCGACGTGGAATTATTGAATGCAAAGCCTGCAAGACTGGCGATAGGCCACAAGAGTGCTATGAAGTAAATCTTTGAGGTCAAAGGGCCGACGAACAGCATCAGACAGATCATCAGCGCAAGCTCAAGTGGAACCCGCCGTTCAGATTGATCGGATTCCTTTGAACCAAACCATATCAGTACGAGCGTCGAGAAAAAGGTTATCGCAGCAATTGTAATCCAGATATTTCCAATTATCTCGGGTGAACTGGTCGCAACGTTAATGGAGGGATACTGCACGTCTCCGTCAACTCGCTGCGAATAGTCTGTCTGCGAAAAAAACCTTAGGAGTTCCCCTTTTAGCGAGAGATTTATTGGGCCGTTCATCTCGTGAAACCCCTGATCTGCAATCACGTGCTCGTACCACGACTTTAACAATTGCGTATTTTTTTCAAATCCGAAGTATGCTGCGGGCGCGATATTGATTGCAATCAGCAGCGCAGCCACCAGAGAAAGAAATTTCCATCTCCTCTTCAATGCAAAGTACGGAAGGATCAGAAGCGGCGTAAGCTTGATTGTAATAGCTAACGATATCGCTATCGCTGCGCACCAGTTATTTCGTCGAATGACAAAATAAAATGAGACAAAAAGCAAAAAGACAGCCAGCAGATGGGCGTTGCCGTAGTGCAGGATCATTACAAAGTATTGGCCCACAGCAAAAAATATGATCAACCAGGCGGCTTTCGCTGAATGGTCGAAATTAATTTGACGATAAAATATGAAAACGCAACCTGCGATTTGAAGGATTGCGCTCAGATACCAGATGTAGGCGGCGATCTTGTAAGGCAAAAACCAGAGGGGGGTGAGTGCAAGTAGAAAAAAAGGCGGATACCTGTAATCCATCACCTGGCCTTGCGCGAAATCCGGCGAGTAAAGGTCGGT